>JASMHC010000022.1 GCA_030750975.1 Paracoccaceae bacterium | reverse complement strand
ACCAAACGGTCACGATGTCGCCATTGATTTGCTTGAATAGCGCCGACCGAACAGCATTCAGTGTAATTTGAACACTGATATTATCCTCGGGTGTTATTTCGACCGTACCTTCATGAACCGCTTTTGAGCCTAGACGGTAGCAATGACGCACGGCCTTGAACACATCCCTCCGCTTCTGAGCTGTAATTTCGGTGTAAAACGACGCGTGCAAAGCTAATCGAAATGTTAACTCGTTTTTTTCGTCGAATCCGGCCAGAAACAACGCTTCGAGACAAGTTCTAAGGTCAACCATCCGCTGCACTTGATCATTAGTCGATAAATAATCGTTCAGCTTGCGTAAGGGCACGCGGAGTCTATTCTGCGTTTTGGTTTTTAGGCTCGAAAACTTCTGGAGAAGGTCTTCAGCATGACGTGTTTGAAGTGCAATTACACCTGGGCCCATTGGTACCGGTGCACGCCTCGAGTGACCTGCAGATACAAAACTGGCGGTGTTTGAAAGCGGCACATCGTCTCCAACAATGATTGATGAGCTTGCGATTTGAAAACCTCGTTTCGCCACAAGTGAAAGAAGCGAAATTCGGTCCTCGATAGGTTCTAGTGAGGGAAGCGGTTTGAGCAGTTGTGCGCCTCTCTCTTCGGAAGCTTTCGTAATCTGACGTTTTATCTTGATTTCTTTGTAAACAATGTAGTCATTCCCCTCGATTAGGAGCCCTTGTCGAAATGCTTGGCTTCGAAGGATTTGAACTGGCGCATGCATTAGGTGGCAGATGCGAAAGTCTTCAGAAAAACCGGCCTCATCATCCGAGCTTTCGCAATACAGCCCATCAACGAAAACGATCTGGTAAGCGGTGATTGAGCTGTTTTCGATGTAGTTGCGAAGGTTATCCACCGCTGTGGAAACGTCTGCACCCAAACTTCGCCTCACCAGCCATGCGAACACTGCGTCTCTAGGAAAACGCCGTCCTTGGTTTGCGGCAAAATGCATATTCTCATCATCGAAACAAGCGAAGGCGTTTTCTGTCATGAAAGCTGCGTGAACTTCACCAAGTTTCTCGCAGTTAGAAAGGTCAGGTACTGTCAACAGTTGATGATCGACGATCTTTCCTGTCCAGTCTGTTTCGCCGTCAAATCCGTCAAGAGCTGCCTCAAGATCAGTTTTTAGACTGCTCCAGTCCATTTGAATCCCCTATCCGCAATCCCAGTCGGAGACCACATACATAACTTCAAGAACTAGAGCATACGACCGCGAAATGGGTCAACTACAGCCGCGGTTTTGTGATCTGCACAGCAGCAATAGACTGCATCAGAATGATCCTTTCAGGGTCGAGTCAACTGATCAGCGCGGTGCAGCACTATGACTTTGCAAACTCCGCTATCTGCGCATTGCCGACCTTTGCGATCACCCCAAGTCCCAAATCCCAGTTCTCGCAATGCACGCCACGCGCGATTTTTTCACCCTCGATGTGTTTTTATACGTTGTTTATTGTAGTTTTAATTATTAATAGAGCGCCGGGATGATTGATCTCAGCGACTCATATGAGGGAAAACACCATGAAACACTTAATCAAACCTGCTCTGACACTGGCTGCTTTTGTGACGGCCGGTCCAGTTTTTGCCGCAGGTGACGGCCTTGGCATCCAGGCAGGCTTCACTGAAGTAGGTGACGACCTGCAAACGCTGATGGGCGGGGCAGGGGGCTTTCTGATCGTTATTATCTCGATCGCTCTGGCCGCTATCATGCTGGCAATCGGGCGCGGTTGGGGACAAGCGGTTACCGCCTTTGCCGTGGCGCTTTTCCTTGGCTACGGCGTCAACGCTTTGCAAGGGATCTCGGGCGTATCCGGCACCGCAGATTTGCTGGCAGAGAATGTGCTTCTGCTTGAAGCCGAGCCTTCACTCTAAGCCATTTTTTGAAGCGGGTGCTCGTATAGGTGCCCACTCATTCTTTCCACGAGGAGTGCGTCTTCATGTTCGTTGTTATCGAACAAAGGCTTCAAGACCCCCCACGGTTTCTGATGCTGCCAGCGGATGAAGCGGCCATTCTTGGATTGCCGATCCTGATGGGGCTTTTGGGGCGCATGCTCATTGTCGGGCTACTCGTGGCTCTCCTCACCTGGGCCGCCTGGAAGCGGTTGAAAGGGGAGGGGGGTCTAGAGATGCTTCTCGCGGCCACCTACTGGTATACTCCGCAGGCCTTTGGCCTTTTCGCACCATTTCCCGATTCAGCTCCGGAAACCTGGGAAGCGTAAATGAACTTTCAAGCGATGCAGAAATCCGTGCGCCAAGCCCGCATGGCACGCAACATCCTTGCCTGCACCAGTGCCGCGCTCTTTGGCATCAATGGTCTGCTGGCCTATGAGATATTCAGCCAAACCAACCAGGTGATCCTCGTTCCGACGAATGTGAGCGATGGTATGATTGCTCGTGGGTCAGTTGATAAACGCTATCTCGAAGCTTTAGCACTTGATGCCGTCTACGGGCTTTACAACGCCAATCCGGAGAACCTGGATTACGGTCGCAATGTCATCGCGCGTCTTGCAGCCGTTGGTGAGCGCAACACGCTTTTGCGCCACTACGACAGTGTGGCGACGGATATCCGCGAACGTTCCATCTCCACCGTCTTTTTTGCCCGCCGCATCGAGCACAATTTCGACCGGCTCGAAGTGATTGTCGAAGGCGACATGCAGACCTTTCTGAACACCGTGCTTGTTAAACAAGAACCGCGTCGGATCAAGCTCGCCTTCGTCATTGAGGCTGGATCCACGCGTCTGTCGCGCATCAGCAAATTGGAGGCCGAGGGATGACAAAGGCACTCGTGATCGCTGGCCTCATTGCTTTGGGCCTTCTTCTTGGTACCGCGGGACATGCGGCACAAAACCTAAGCGTGGAGCCCGATGGCACCATCAGGTTTGAGGCCTCGTTAAGCGGCGTCACACGCTTGAGCATCAAGCGAGACCGCATTCGGCGTCTGGTCAATACCGCGTCTGATTTTGAAGCAACAAACGATCCGGAAACCGGCGACCTGTTTCTGCGCTACGTTGGTGTGGGGTATTTTGAAAAGCCGGAAACGGGGTTCATCGTCAGTGAGAGCGGCGTGACCATCGGCTATACGCTTTCGCCGGTCGAGGCACCGGGTGAAACCGTCCTCATCTCCCTTGTTGGTGTCGAGCTTGACGCGGATGAAGATGAGGCGCCCGACTTCTCAGATAGCTTTGGCTATTCCGATGACATCGCAGAATTTGCCACAAACATCATCCGCGACATTGCCCAGAAACATGTTCTTGGTCGGCAGGTCCCAAGCGGACGAGACGGAAAAACCATCCGGCACATTCCAGGGGAGGGTTGGAGCGCAAGCCTGCAAATCGCTGTGGCCGGGGACACCGCCCGCCTTGTGAGAGAACAGGACTTTTATCGCTCAGGGGTTCTGGCGATCTGGGTGCAAAACACCCAACTGGCTGCCGGCGAACGCAGCTGGGTCATTGTGCTCGAGGACGACTGATGGCCGCGCCGGATAGAAAAAAACAGCAGTATATCGTCTTCGGACTGGGTCTGGGCGCGGTTCTGGCACTGGGCACGGTCATCTTTGGCGTCCTTGCGCCGAAGAGCCCCGCAGCATTACCGATGCGAAGCTCGAACGACGGCATCGATGTCAGCATTGTTGCCGATCGCACCTCCGCAGCAGCACCTGAGATGTCCTGGGTCACCTCGAGCCGCGCAGAAATCGACCGGCTCGCCGTTCTTGTCGACGATCTGACCAAAAGCATGGATGCGCAAAGAGAGGCAACATCAGAGCAGATCGCCTCGATCCGACAAGAATACGACGACATGATCCTTCAACAAGCCGATAGGATTGCGGAGTTGGAAGTGGTCCCGGCACCAGTTGTCCGACCATCAGGTGGGCAAGGATCCACAGCCGGTGTCTCAACACCCGATTACGCCTCCTTTGGCAGTGAGTTCATTAGCCGGGAGCCTGTTCGCAGAGAGGACACTGGGCAATCCGAGGGGGCGCAACGCGGCGCAAGCAGTGCAAGCCCTTCCCAGCAACTCGCAGGACAAGCGCCGCAACCGGGCAGTTTTGGTCAGAGCTTTTCACTTGCCGAGCCCGCGCAGTCTGAGAGCGAAGACGCACCCAATAGGCTCGGCAATTACATTCCCGCCGGATCCTATGCGCCCGCCGTGGTGCTTTCGGGCGCGGATGCGGCCACCAATGTGGTTGATCGGGAAAACCCCACGCCCGTTCTGTTTCGAGTCACAGGACCCGCGATCACCGCCGGGCGCAAAGGCAGTACCGGCGGTAAAATCAACATCGAAGGCTGCACCGTTCAGGGATCGGCCATTGGCGATCTGAGCTCCGAGCGTGTTCGGGTTAGGTTATTGTCCCTTACCTGCCTCAAACGCGGCGGCGAGGTGATCGAAGAGCGGATCGCCGGATATATGGTTGGTGCTGGCAAGGCCGGAGTGCGGGGCAGGGTGGTGAGCCGTGAAGGTGCCCTTGTCACCAACGCGGCCATTGCAGGAGCGCTCAACGGTTTGGCAAGTGCGGCAGACACCGCGTCTGCCTCAGGTGGCGAGACGACCTCTATCGAGGATATCGCCCGCACTGCCGGCATCGCGGCTGGCACGGGCGGCGTGCAGTCGGCTGCCAACACGCTCTCGGAATATTACATCAATCGCGCCGAACAATATCAGCCGGTGATTTCTCTGAATGGCGGAACGAAGGTCGAGCTGGTGTTTATGGAAGGAATATCCCTGCAATGAAGCATGCAATGATGATCGCAGGGCTCGCCCTTGCCGGATGCAGTGTGACAAATACGGAAAGTGACTTCCTGTGTCGCGCTCAAGCAGGCACGCCTTGCGCGACCATTGCCGAGGCCGATGGGCAAAACGGACAAGAGCTCACACCGGTCACAGAAACACGCGAAGACCTTGCCCTGAAAACCCTGTCACAAGAGCCCATTGGGATCGGCAAAACGGCTGACATTTACGCAAGCCTGCCCGACGGTGGCTACCCTTACGACTCCGATCGCTATCGCCAGTCCGAGGTCGTCGGGCGCCTCTGGATTGCGCCCTATCTTGATCAAAACGAATTGCTCCATGAATCGCGCTATGTGCATTTCATCGTGCAGGACGCACACTGGGTGCAGCGCTGATGGGCAAGTTATCTGACTTCTGGGGCACGCTTTTTGGCGATGACAGCTTAAGGCAAGCCCAAACACAGATCCTCGAGCATGCAGCTTTGGCGGATCTCTTGCCCTGGCGCGTCTATGATCCAGAAAAGCGGCTTTATCACAACGATAAAACCACCGGTTTCATTCTCGAGATCGCCCCCCAGATCGCCAGCGAAGAGGTGGTCGGCAATCTCCATTCGGCCCTACTCACCAGCATGCCAGCGCAAGCCGGGTTTCAGGTGATCAGTTGGTCTTCGCCGGAACTACGCGCGCCGCTAAACGCTTGGGCCGCGCGGCGTTCATCGGGTGGCGAGCTGACCGAGGCCATGGCCAAGGGGCGCGTCGAGCATTTAAGCGATCTGCGCTTTGGCAGCGCACATCCGATCAAAGCGATCCCCACAAACCGCAGAACCTTCGTGACCGGCTGGATTGAAGGGGATGCGAGCATGAGCAAGCTTGCAGGTCTGGAAGAATATCGCCGCGCCATTCTTGGGGCTTTGGGTCTGCCACAACCAAGTGGCATGGAGCCCACGACCTTCTTGCAGCTTCTTGAGGAAATCCTGCATGCCGAGCAGTGGGGCGGGCTGTCCCAGGCAAGTTATGATGACCAACTTCCGCTTAATGCCCAACTGCCCGGGGCATCCCTGCAGGTGGCGCCGGGTTTTATACAGTTTGGTGGAGATCCAACGGTCGCTGCCAGCGTGACAAGCGTTGCAAGGTTTCCAAAAGAATGGAGCGCCGCCCTTGGGGCCACCTTGCTTGGCGAGCCGGAAAAGATCTCCGAGCGACCTCATGGGCCGGTTCTCACTGCGCTGACCGCCGTCTCGATCCCCGCCCAAAAGGCGGCAAGCGACATGCTTTCACGTCGCGGAAAATTGGAGCATAGCCGCAAAACAGGGTTCAATCGCTTCGTCAGTGACTTTGAGGGCAAAGTGCAGGAGTACCAGTCTCTCTCAGAAGAGCTGGAAAGCGGCGAGCGGCTCTTTCAAACGGTGATGACTGTGATCGGCTACACCAAGGGCAGTGGCCAAGAGGCCCGTATCGCCAGCTCGGAGCTGGCAAAGATCTACCGCCGCGTCGGCTTTGGCCTGCGTCAGGAAAAATACCTGCAGCTGCCTCTTCTCGTCAATGCGCTACCGCTTGGCTCGTCCGAGAAATACATGAATACGTTGACCCGATTGCAACGCATGCGCCTTCTCAAAGCCCGCGCGCTCACCTCGGTCGCTCCGGTTTCGGGCGAATGGAAAGGCAACAGCGCAGGGCCGGGCATGCTGCTTGTCGGGCGACAAGGACAGATCTTCACCTGGTCGAACTTTCAAAGCGAAGGAAACTACAACGTGGCCGTCGTCGGCAAATCCGGCGCTGGCAAATCGGTGTTCATGCAAGAGCTGATCACCTCGATCTACGCCAACGGGGGCCGTGCCCTGGTGATTGATGATGGCTATAGTTTTCAGACCACGTGCGAGATCTTGGGCGGGCGCCACATTGCTTTTGATGGGGACCAAGAGCTGCGTCTTAATCCCTTCTCAATGCTGCAAGCCGACAAAATGCAGGGTGGCGAAGCTGGGTCACCGACGGACTACGCCGCCGAGGCTGTGGATCTGATCACGCGCGTTGTTGCCTCCATGGCTGCGCTTGGCGCGCAGCGCGAAGGGCGCGTAGAAGGGATCGAGGAAAAGGCGATATCCGATGCGGTCTTTGCGGTCTGGAACGAAAAGGGCCCGGCGGGCGAAATTACCGATGTCTATCTGAAGCTCAAAGCTCGTGTCGCGGCCGATCCCCGGCTGGAAGATGTCTGCACCAAGCTCAAATCCTTCACCCATGACGGGGTCTACGGCAAATACTTCGAAGGCCAGGCCACGGTGGATGTGGAAACCCCCTTCACCGTCGTCGAGCTCTCCAACCTCAAAAGTCAGCCTGATCTCGAGCAGGTCGTCTTGCAGATCATCATGTTTCTCGGGACCGAGCTGATGTTTAAAACGGATCGCTCTGTGCCCGTCGCCATCCTCATCGATGAGGCCTGGGATCTCTTGAAAGGGGTTGGCACGGCGAAGTTCATCGAAGGCGTGGTCAGGCGCGCGCGCAAATACACCGGCGCGTTGATCACTGGCACGCAGTCTGTCGACGACTACTTTCAAAACCAGGCGGCCGAGGTTTGTCTGCAAAACTCCGACTGGACGGTGTTTCTCGCGCAAAACCCCGAAACAATTGACCGGTTGGAGCAAAACAAGCGCCTATCGATCCCGGCGGGATTTGGAGCCAAACTTAAATCCATCACCAGCGTACCCGGTCAGTTTTCTGAAATGGCCGTGAAGGGGCCGGGGGGATGGTTTTTCGGGCGGCTGATGCTCGATCCGTTTTCTCTGGCGGTGTTTTCCTCAAAGGGCGCGACTGTCGAGCACCTGAAACGACGTAGGGCCGCGGGTCTCACGACGGTCGAGGCGCTCAAAGACATGGTCGCCAAGGGAGATGTTGCATGACCTGGGCCACGCGCGCGGTGATGGGCCTATTGGCCATCCTCACAGTGATCGCGATCCAGCTTGGAACGCTAAGGTATCTTGGTCACTTGGACAGGCCTGAAGAGGTGCTGATCGTTGATGCAAAGTCGGTCGTGCGCGTGTTCATAGAGGAGCGCGGGCAGCATTTGAGCGAAGACGCGCTGCGTGACGCCATCCGCACCTTCGACCGCTTGGTGATGGAAGAAGCGCAGGTCCTTCACACCCAGACGGGCGCCCTTCTCATCAATGCCAATCACGTTCTGGCTGGTGGGGTGGATATTAGCCACGAGTTTGCTGCGCGGGTGATTGCACGTTGGGACCTGATCCAATGAGCAGGGTTAAAAGATCCATAGGCCTTGGCCTCCTGGGCGGCTTTGTCCTGCTGGGATTTTATACCCTCAGTGCGGGCACTTTGGTCATCAACGGCACAAGCTCTTTGCCCCATTCCGGATACTTTATGCTGCGCTGGCCCATCGTTCCCTTGAAGGGCAGCTATGTGGCCTTCCGAACGCCTGAGGCTGTGGATGACCGGTTTCAAAACTTCCCCTTCGTGAAGAGGATCGCGGGACGTCCCGGTGACGAAATCACCTCAACCGATACCCGGGTTTGCGTTGCAGGCGACTGCAAATCCTTGCTTGGGGACCTCACAGACAAAGGGCTGAGACCATTGCCAAGTGGCAAGATTGGCGACGGTCAGTTTGCCGTCTTCGGAGACGCTCCTGACTCCCTGGACAGCCGCTATGCCCTCATCGGCACCATCGCGAAGTCCGATATTCTGGCGGTCGGCTTTCCGGTGCCCATCCCCCATTGGACGGAGCTCAGCACATGGTTTCAGTAAAATTGAAAACACTGGCGCTTTGTCTCGCTCTGCTCGCACCGGGAGAAGCCACCTTAGCTAAAGATTTCGGCACCCATGGGCCGGTCTGGGAGATCGCCGAGCCCAACCTGCTCGAGGTCATCCAGGCACGTCTTTCTGCGATGGAAGACAGCGGCGAGCTTGATGCGATGCGGCAAGAGATGCAGGACACCACACGCGCTTATGTGAACCGGCCACGGCCAGTGCTAGGCTTGCTGCCCGCAGAGGAGGCGCAGTCCTATGAGGTCGATCTCTCGATCACCCTTGATCGGGACCTGGTGGATCATCGCGGCGTCGTCTTTGCCCGTGCGGGCACGCGGATCAATCCGCTGGAATATTCGCATTTCAACCAACGGATCGTTATCTTTGACGGGGACGTGCCAGAGCAGGTGGCATTCGCGCTTTCTGAAGGCAACGAGCTCGACACGCTCCTGGTTCTGACCAATGGCGCGCCGCTCGAGTTGATGCGCGCCCATGGACGTCGGTTCTACTTTGATCAAGACGGTCAGATCACCTCCCGCTTCCAGATCACCCGGCTGCCCAGCGTCATCACGCGCGGCGAGCGGGTGATGATGGTAGAGGAAGTGCCCGTTGGAGCACTGCGATGAGGCTGTGGTTACTTGCCCTCTTTGCCGCCGTCCTGGTCTCAGGTAGTGCGCAAGCCAAGTGCAATGCGAAGTTCCTCAACCCGATCACCGAGGTTTGTTGGGACTGTATCTTTCCCATATCAATCGGCGCCATCAGCCTTGGCACAAGCCGACCGGACACGCGCAATCAAGGCTTTCCGCTCTGTGCCTGCTGGGAAGGTCTCTTGCCAAGGATTGGCTTGTCCATCGGGCTTTGGGAACCCGCGCGGCTCGTGGATGTGGCCAATGAAGCCGGCTGTTTTGTGAACATGGGCTTTGACATGGATTTCCAGCTCTTGGCCAATGGCACGTCAACGGCCACGGGTTCAAACGGGTCGGATTCCGGTTCGGCCTGGCAAGCGCATTATTACTACTATCCGCTCATCAGCTGGCTTGGCACCATCATCGACGGGCTGTGTCTGGAAACCACCGTGTTTGACGTGGCCTATATCAGCGAGATTGATCCGCTTTGGAACAATGTCGAGCTCAATAATCTGCTGAATCCCGAAGCCATTCTCTTTGCCAATCCGATCGCGCAAGCGGCCTGCGCGGCTGAATGTGTGGCCGCCAGTTCCGGCACTCTCAGCATGGACGCGCTCTTTTGGTGCAATGGCTGTCAGGGATCGCTCTATCCGATCGCCGGAGAGGTCAACAGCCACTATGGCGGTGTGATGGCGAGCCAGTCTGTGGCGGCGCGTCTCACTGCGCGTATGCACCGGCTGCTTCTGGCGCGAAAAACCGCCAGCAATCCAACCGCCTGCAGCCCGCGCATCGCGCCGATCATTCCCAAGAGCCAGTACCGGATGCAGATCACCCGACCCCGAGCAAAAACCGGCGGGCGCTATGGCTGCGCCCCCATCGGGTCCAGCACGCAATATATCGATAGCGGGCGGGAAATTCCATTCACCGGCGAAAGCTTTGGATGGCTCATGTGGAGGAAAAGAAATTGCTGCGCACTCTGATGACAATACCATTCCTGGTCCTTGGTGCACTGCCGGCCCTGGCGGGCGACGAGGTGCTGCAGTTCGCACCCGGTGCGCAAGGCTTCATTGAGCCTTCCATCCCGGACATGCTGGAGGGCGCGCAACAGCTTGGGGGCCAATGGTCCGAAAGCCTCGACATTCAAGAAGCTGACGGCTTCGGGAGGGATTTTGATATCGAAGCGTTCCGCGAAAAGGCCCTGAGCAATCCGCGGGTGCGCGAAATGCTCGGTGTTGAGGACGGCACGTTTCTCTCAGAGCAAGAAAACGATCGCTGGGGATCGGACAGGATCTTCGTGTTGGCAAGCTTTTCGATGCCGGGCCCAACACTGAAAGCGATGATGATCGAGGCGCAAAGCTTTGGTGTCCCCATCGTGTTTCGCGGGTTTCTGGACAACTCGGTCTTTGCGACCCAAGCGGCCATCACCGAGACTTTTGGCGAAGACGCAGATGCTGTGGGATTTGGCATTGATCCGACGCTTTTTACACGGTTTCAGGTGGAGACCGTACCGCAGATCATTGTCACCTCCGAGCCTTTGGATGTTTGTGAGACCTCGGGCTGCGAAGGCGATCTGGCCCCACTTCACGACCGGATTGCCGGCAATATTCCTCTGCAAGCGGCGCTTGAGATTATCGCAGGTGGGGATGGAGAGGCTGCCCACAGCGCCATCGCTGCTTTGGAAAAGGTGAAATGGGGCCTATGAGGTGTCTCGCTGTCATTCTGCTTCTGATTGCCACGCCGCTATCCGCGCAGAGCGTGCAGGATCGGGCGTCGGCGCAGATTGATGCCCTCGGACCGATCCCGCAGACCCTCACCCAAGGGGCGCTCGAAGAGGTCGTGCTGCCTTTTGAGACCGCCACGCCCTTTGAAGCAAGCCTCGGAGACGGAGATCTGGGTGACGCTATCATCGCCACGAGGGCAGGGGACAGCACCGCAAGCCAAGCGTTTCGGGCAACGGTGGACAGCGCCACGGGGCGGCCGGATGTCGCCCCCTCAAACGGCGCGCTTGGTCTGGCGAACCTGGCCGTCTCAATAGGCGCTGACTCTGTGGCCGGGATGTTTAGCGGAGATAGCGGATCCTGCACCAGTGACTTTGACGGGCCAATTGCCTCGGGCACATATAATTGCTCGGCCCCCCTCACCCAGGATTTTCGATATTGCCGCGAAGAGCGTCAGGTCACAGTACACCGTACCGACAGGTGGAGCTGCTCTGAGGAAACCCCGGAGTATCGCAAAACATGCGCCAGAAACATTGAATGGCGCTGCACCGGCACCACAGGGGGTGCATGCTTGAAAGAGGCGGTTCTCTTCTCCAGACCGGTCAGTTGGAACGCGTCCGGAGACAGGGTCGAGACCACGTTTTCTGGCGGCGGCACCGGAGCCTGCAGCCTGCGCGAGAAAACAATTCAGATCTCGGTTCAGGACTTTGCAGAAATCACGAGCCTGCGCCTAGAGGACATTGCCTATCAAGGCGTCGCCCAGCTGCGCGTGAACGGCCAAAACATCTGGACGCAAGGGGCGAGCGGTGGATCAAACCTCACCGTCAAATCCCGCGATTGCGGCAAAAACTGCGCCGTGGACGCGGTCTATGCTGGAAATACTTGGATCGAAGACTGCAGCGCAACACCCAATACCCGCACCCCCAGTATTGAGCTGGAGCCGGAGTTTGCCCAAGCCGCGCCGGGGCCAAATACATCGCTCGAGAACCCCCCGGTGCGTGCCCTGACCGGATCACAAAGCTTGCCGGTGCAGGTCACCCTCATCACAGCCAACACGCAAGAGACAGGACCAACCCTTCGCTTCGCGCTGCGAGGTTCCTGCTGCTCGGAGTTTACGGCCAGCTTAGGTGACGCATGTTGACGTCAGCATTCTTCGCGTTTCTCCTGTTCGCAGCAACCGCCGCTTCTGCAGACACATGCCAGTTGGACGCCGCCGTTTGCACGCAGAGCGGTTCTGTCACCCTGGGCGGCGTGACACTGGAGAACGTGTGCCTTGCTTACACCCGCGTCGAGACCTGCGCGCGCGAAGAGACCGTCAGCGAATGCGGGGCTCTTGAACAGGTCACCGTGCAAAGCGAACCTCTGATAAGCGGGCAATGCCAACTGACAGGTGAGACCTGCACTCGAGAAACGGCCGGGATCTGTGATCGCGTGGAGCGCGATTACACCTGTCTCAACGGGCCATTTGATGCCTCACCTGCGAGCCTGAAGGAACGTCGATTTACAGAATTCGAGGAGCGGCTGGAAAGCAATTGCGCGCAAACCATCCCTGCAAGCTGTAGCTACTTTTCGACAGATATTATCCAGGGCGGCAGCACACGCAATTTCAACGGCAAAAATGTCACCCGCAGCTGGTGGGAGCGCGCGCACGCCTATAATTGCGATGAGAGCGGCTATGTGAACTCCTGCTCGCCTTATGAAAACAATCCCGTCTGCAGACAGACCGCTGAACCCGTGTGTCAGAGCTACGGTGACGACGGGAAATGCGCATACGCCTCCTATTCCTACACCTGCGAGAGCGACACCTCCTTCACCGCCGATTGCGATGGCGTGGATCTCTGCGCCGATGGAGCCTGCGATGGGGCGCCAGAGGAGGCCTCAAGTGACTATGCCGAGGCATCTGCCTGGCTGAATTTCCTCGATGACATGGCCGATAAAAATCAATGCGACGCCGATGCAACAGCACTGGTTGAGGAGGATGGCGTCGTCGTGGACGACTGCACAAGCGACGAACTCGACGGCGGTCAAACCACCCCTGAAATCTTTGGGGGCGCGTATATGACATGCCTTAAAGGATTCAATAATTGCTGCGGCACAAATATCGCGAATAGTTGCAAGCCAGAAGAACACGAACTTGCAGCCATTAAACGCGCCGGGGCTGCACATTTCCTAGGCTGGGAGTGCAACTATGTTCTGGGCGGCTGTTTAACGGTCAATGAATTCTGGTGCACCTATGACACCAAATTCGCGCGGGTTTTTCAGGAAGAAGCCCATGTTCAGACAGGAACACAGCTCAATTATCCAAGCACCAGTCCCTGTCCGGCACTGTCGATCACAGAACTTAAATTGCTCGATATCAGTCAGATGGATCTCTCTGAAGTCTACGGTGACCTGCTGAGCCAAACCGGCACGCCTGTTGAGGCCTTCATCATCGATCAATTGGAAACTGAACTAGGATCCTATCAAAGTGATGTTCAAAACACCCTTGAATAGACGGCAGGTCATGCTTGGCCCTCCAGCCCTGCTCTTTGCGGGGTCGGCAACGGCCCAAGTGACTTCGACCGGCATCATTTTCGCCGGCGCCTCTTGGTGTCCGGTTTGCAAGAAAGCAGCGCCTATTCTGGCAACTTTAAGTGAACGTCTCGGGCTTCCGGTGATTGTCGCCAGCGGCGACGAGCGCCCCATTGCGCCGTTCACGCGTGTTGTGCCCTTGTCCGGGCATCCGATCGCAAGCGCCGTCACGGCCTATCCGACAACCTTGATCTATAACGCAAAGCGCGATGCCGTGATTGGCAGCATTGAAGGTTACAGAAATCCCACATGGTATCTCGCAGCTCTGAGATCCTTCATCCGCCAGTCAGAAGAGGTCTTCGAATGAACAGGGCAGGGGGATTGGCTATGCTCGCCCTGTCAGGGCTGATTCTGTCAGAGGCTGCCCGTGCGGATGGGTTCACGCTTAATATGTGCGACAGCCCCTCAACCAAAGGCTGGTCTTTTTACTGCACGGATCCAGTTCCTGAAGACCCTCAGGACCAGGCTGACCCAGCATCTGAAGTGGTGCCCGCAGAGCCAGAAGACGCGCCTAGCTCAGAGTTTCCGGCAACGGATGCGATGATGGCGTTTCGCGCCCATGCCGATGAGCTGAAATACCGCGCCGTGCTCGATCCCACGCCGGAAAATGTGCTGGCCTATATGGCAATCAATAAAGAGATCGCGGACAGGGCTGGGGATTTCACGGAAACCTGGCAGCGGGTCTTATTTGCGACCCCGCATCTCAATGCCAATGTCGATTATCCGCTGGCCACGGTCGGCGCCAATGTTTGGCAGGACCAGATGAAGGCCGCGCGCGAAGAGACCTTCCGCGAAGTCGCGACCGAGGCTGGCATCCTGTTCATATTCGACGGCGATGCGGCGTGCGAGATCTGCAAGGTGCAAGGTCAAATCCTCGCGCAGATGGAAGAGCAGTTCGGTGTCACGATCCTCGCGGTCTCAAAGGATGGCGGGGGGAATGCCGCCTATCCAAATGCCTTCGTAGACGATGGCAGACTGGCCGAGCTTGGACTGCAAGATTATCCCACCCCGACGCTCGCGCTCGCAAAACCGGGCACGCAAGAGATCGCAGTGATTGGCTCGGGCATTCTAACCGCTGATCAGATTCTTGAGAACGTCCACATCCTCACAAAAATCCCCTTTGGCGAAAGATACTAGGCCATGAAAAACCTGCGCAAACTGGCACTTAGTTCCATCTCGTCACTCGCTCTCATAGTTTCGCCCGCGACGGCAGACATAGGCTCAGACCTTGCGGACTTCTGGTCCAAATCCGGTGGCGGTGTGAATGTCTCTCGGCCGATGACCTACGACGGGCAACGTGCAGGGTACGCGACGCTTGGGTCTGTGCAGGTGCGCACCCGAACCCGCAGCTCTGAGCTTTATAACATCCAACTTCCTTCGGTCCGCGCAGGCTGTGGTGGCATTGATATCTTTGGCGGATCCTTTTCCTTCATCAGCGCCGAAGAACTGATCGCACTGATGGAAGCCATCATGCAAAACGCCGCCGGTTTTGCGTTTGAGCTGGCCCTTGAAAGCATGTCCCCCGCCGTTCAGGAAACCGTCGCGAAGCTGCGAGATCTCGTGCAGCAGGTCAATGCGATGAATGTCAATTCCTGTGAGGCGGGCCAGCTTCTCTCCTCATCGCTTTGGCCCGCAATGGATGGCGCCAGCCAACATGTTTGTGAAACCATCGGCTCCTATCAGGGCATGTTTGCCGACAGGTTGGCCGCCAAACACGGCTGCGGCACCGGAGGGCAGCGCAACGCCACGCTCTCGGCCGCCAATGCCGAACTGCAAGAACAGGTGCCGGTAAATGTGAACTACGCCTGGCGGGCGATCCGAAAAAACGCGTTTCTTTCCTCCGATCCCGCACTGGCTGAGTTTTTCATGACCCTGACCGGCACGATCATCACGCTGGAACCTGCCTCTGAGAACGAAGGCCCCCAACAAAACCCTATCTCGCCGCGGGCGGCCAGTTCGGAAATGATTGAAGCCCTGGTGGAAGGCGGCACAGTCCAGATCCTGCGCTGCGATGAATACACCGAGTGTTTGGAACCCACGGCCCAAGACGTCACGATTTCGGATTCGAGCTCGCTGATTGAAAAAACCCGCGCGACCATTTTGGGCATCAAAGACGCGATTGAAGACGGCGACGCTCAAATCCCGGATGCCGCCGTCGCTCTTCTCGGCATGACCTCTGTGCCGGTTCTCGACATGCTGGTCACCGGCATGTCCTATCAGCATGTTTTCGTAGAAAGCGAGATTGATGCCATGGCCGAAGTGGTCGCGGTGGATCTGGCGATGATTTACATCGACCGTGCGCTGCAAGAAATGAGCGCGTCGGCCAGCCGGGTCGCCACCTTTGGAGCCCTGCCGCTCGAATTCCAAAAGCAAATCCAGACAACGCTCAATAGCCTTGGCAAAGAACGCATGTTGGCGGCAGAACGCTATTCAGCCGCCATGCGTACTCTCGAGCGGCTCAACCTCGCAAAGACCGAACTTGCCGCCTATTCGTCCTCGCGCTTTACGGCCATGCTGGAGGCGAACTGATGCCCGAGTTTGAGGTCTATACGACAGGTGGCGGCTTTTATCTTTATGACATCTTCAACTTCCTGGCGCTCTTCACCAGCGGCAGTACGTTCCAGGATATGCTGGTTGTGGGGATCATCCTTGGGGTGTTCTACATGGTCACCAAGATGACATTTACCGGCAGCATTGAAGGCGTTCTGCCCTATATTGCGACGGTGGCCGTGGTCGGCGCTCTCGGGATCGGACCAAAAGCGCGCGTCATCGTCATGGACAGCACCTATCCGCTCGAGATCTACGGAACCGTCGATAATGTGCCCTACTCCGTAGCCCTGGTGGCCAATCTCACCACGAAAACAAGCTATGACCTGACCCGTCGCATGGAAGCGCTGCTCTCAACACCCGACAACCTTGTCTATCAAGAGCACGGCATCTTGTTTGGCGCCAGCCTGATGGCACAGGCGGCGCGCTGGCGGGCTGTGACGGCATCGGTTCACCAAAACCTCGTGAACTTCATGGAAAACTGCATCGTGGACGGGACCAATATCGGGCTTGTGGATCTCGATGCTTTGGTCACCTCCGGTGATCTGGCCTCTTTCATTGGAAGCAATGTGCCCGGCGCCCTGGCCTATTATGACGAAGCAGCACAGGCGACGACGGGATGCGCTGCAGGTTGGACAGGGTTAGAGGCCGGGTTGGGCGATGAGGTTGTTCGCATCCTGCAGGCCAGAGCCGCCTCTCGCGCGCCTCAAACCGGCAATGCGGCGGGCACCGTTGAGGTCAATGCGCTGACCGGAACGCTGGAAGATTTCCAGAACATGATGGGTCTCGCGGGCTACTCCGCCACGAGCTATCTTAAGCAATCCATGCTTGTTCTAGCGCTTGATGATGCCGCAGGACGGCTTATCGCCAATTCCGGAAATGCCGCGGCCATGGAGCTTTATCAGGCCGCTCGCGCGGAATCCCAAACCCGCTCGAGCTATCAAATCGTCGGAGCCAATGCCACGAAATGGGTGCCGCTGCTCAAGGTTACGTTCGAGACGCTCTATTACGGTGCGTTTCCATTGGCGATGCTGTTGATGATGACCCCAATGGCGGCGTCCGTCGCGCGGGGGTATTTTGGCGGCTATGTCTGGCTCGCTTCCTGGGAACCGCTGAGCGCGATCCTGCACACAACGCTTCTGAAAGCCTCAACCGGTTGGTACCGCGAACACACGACGACACTTTCGGGCACAAACACCATCGATGTTCTGAACTGGGCCAATCACTTTGGCATTCAATCTGTCGAACAAGATGTGGGCATAGTCGCGGGCTATCTGATGATGTCTGTGCCCTTCCTCGGCTTCGCGCTGATGTTTGGGGCCAGCAAAATGGCCGGCCTTGCCACCTCGATGCTAAATGTCAGCCAGGGCGCCGCGATCGAGACGGGCAGGGAAGCCGCCACTGGCAGCCTCGGGCTTGGCAATGTCTCGATGAACAGTATGAGTGCGAATAAGTGGAATACCTCTGCTCTCATGGACAATGGCCGGGCAACCCGTGTGATGGGCGACGGCGGTATGGTTACGTCGAACTCCGATGGCACGCGAACCTATAGCGCGGGCTCGGCGCAATCGACCGTCGGGATGACTGCGAGCGTCGGGCAGTCTGTACGAGAGGAGATTAGCGACCGGAGTTCGCAAGCCTGGCGCGCCATTGAAACCCAAAGTGAAGACTTTGCGCAATCCGTCAGCAAGACGGCCAGCCAGCTCTCGGACTTCGGGAAAACCGTGACCGAGTCGCAAACCGCCGGGGGTGAAATCGGATGGGCAGCTTCCGAGGAGCAACGCAGCGACGTGCGAAACGCCTGGAGTGAAGTCGAGCGATTTGCCTCGACGCATAATCTGTCCACCGATGTTGCCCTGCAGGCGATGCTGGCAGGAAGTGCCGGAGTTGGGGGCGGAGAAGCTATAAGGCTTGGAGCAAACTTAGAAGCACGAGGATCACTTTCAGCCTCTTCCCAAGAATCCTTCACGACTGCCGTCGATGCGGCGCGCGATGGAAGTTACTCGGAAACGCTCGGCCTGCTGTCCAGCTCATCGCAGCGGGGGTATTCCGGCACCCATTCAAGCGAAGTAGACACAGGCTCAAATTCGATCCGCTCCAACCTGGACAATGTCATGCAGTCTGCACAGCGCTTGTCGTCAGCCTATGAGACAGCCGAAAGCCTGGATCGAACCGAGGCCTATCTTGAATCCCAAGACATGGCCTACAATGCCAAAATCACCGATGCGGTTATCGGGAAGTTGCAAGACGAGGGCTACAGTGACGAGCGGATATCCATGCTGGTCAATCCGAAAACGTCGGCGGGTCTTGCCCAGCAACAAGAAATCCTGAGCACTTACCTCCCCGATATCATGCGAGACCTTGGTTTGGACAAGGGGGCAATGTCCGCTCCACCGATGATGCAAAACGATGCTGGTCTTTATCGGGAAATGGCACATTCGCCAGTCGATCACTCATCGGCCGACGTGATTAAGCCGCAGATGGGGGAATATCGGGAGCGAAGCGCAGATGCAGAACGTGCTTCAGGTGTCAATGTCGATCACGTCTATGGCGGGATGTCTGAGACTCGGATCACTTCCGATGGCGTTGACGGAATGCTCGGCACTGGAAGCGACACTGTGGATCGAAGTGTTGGACGAGCGCTTGCCGATCGCGGCGCAGGTATCCTTGGCCTTGAGACGGATTGGATGCCGGATGCAGGAGCGCTATCAGCGCAAGGGCAGGGTACCGAGCCCGCAACGCCACAAACCCTTGCCACGGCCTCAACTCAAGCTTCTGGAACCTCCCTGTCTCTTGGCTTGGGCGGGCGCAACACGCTGACCACCTATGATCGGGATGTGGTCGCCCGCACCATTCTTGGCGAGGCGGCTGGAGAATCTGAGGCGGGCATGGCGGCCGTCGCATCGGTCATCAAGAACCGGGTTGACGATCCACGATGGGGGGATGATCCGGCGGACGTTGCCCTTCAACTCCAACAGTTCTCCGCTTGGAACGCGGGATCTGGTGGGAATGATCTCGTAGCGAATTATCATCCAGGCGATCCGGAATATGATCGTGCTGCAAAGATTGCAGATTTGGTCTTCGGTGGGCAAATCGCGGATCAAACGGGTGGGGCCACGCACTACTATTCGCCGAAAGGGATGCAAGACTTGGTAGAGCAGGGGGCGCAGACCCACGAGGCACCCAATTGGTTGCAGGAAGAAAACAACCGTCGCGGCGGAGCGCCAGTTGTAATTGGAAATCACGTGTTCACTGGGAAGAGTTCAGAGTAATCCTATCGTTTTCGGCGCAATGGAATGAAGCCCTGAAAACCAATGGGGTTCGGGTCGAACTCGAATTGATGCCCCTTGCTTTGTGGCGAAACCCCTCGCCGAAGAATGATACCAACCAGTCCCAAAAACGCTGACAGCACGAAAAATCCCTCAGCCTGCACAAAGCCGAAAATACCGCATAGAGCAGCAGCGACGAAGATCGCGCGCGCAAGGCGTGGGTATCGGGTTGTTTTCGACATAGATGGCCTCCGGGGTGGGTGTTCAGGAGTAGCAGCAATTCGAATAAGGGAGCAAGCCGAGGGCCTGATTGACAAATCGAGATGTTCGATGACGTTTAAAAAACATCATATCCTAAACGGTTTTACGAAGCTTCAACGAGCGTACCAATTGCCAATACAAACCCTCTTATTTCACGTTTCAGGTGGTCTGGGTCGCTACGCATCAAACAATCCTAGTAGTTTGTTTCGTTGTTCGGCGTGCTTGGGAGCGTTCCGCGACTTTAGCTTTTCAAGATTGATGAGCTTCCACCGCACTGCAGGCAGGCTTGCCGCGTCTGGATGTCCGATAGCGTCAAAATCCGGTTCACAATCATGAAGACCAAGGAGGAATGACTTCGCACGTCCGTCGAGTTTGGCGCGCACATCGTCAATCAACCGTGCGCGCGTTTCGATCAGGCTCTCAAGCGGAACAGGTACAGAGGTCATGCCTTCGAACTCGCGCGCATAGGACTGATCAAGCTCGATCAGATTTGGGGAAAGTAATTCGTGTGGTGGCCGACCAGAACTGGCAACATAGATCATAAATGTGCGAAACAGCGCATCTGTTAATCCTTCGTTTTCATAGAGCAGCTTCACATCGTAGAGATCGCGCGGATGCTGCCGGTCGAGCGCAGCGTGAAGCTTGCCTGCAAACAGGTCTTCAAATGAGACGACTTGGATTTCGGCGAATCCAAATTGACCTTCCACCGCCTCGCTGACGGGGAGAATTTCTGGATCGTTCACCACGCCACGTGTGACGGGGGATGTTTCGATTTTCACCTCAACGCCGCCGCGCCGCACCAGAACGCGTGTGTCACCGCCACCGCCACCGCTGATCCTTGTGGCCGTTGCGTCGGAGACGTTGACGGTAATATCCTCTGCGATCCGGTCGAGACCAGCGTCGATTTCCGCCAGGCTTTCGGCCCGATCTTTGACCGGCAGATAGGTAAGATCAATATCTACAGAAAGGCGCGGCAAATCGCGATAAAACAGGTTGATGGCAGTACCACCTTTGAGCGCGAACATTTCCTCCTTGGCGACATAGGGCAGTACCCCAACCAACAACTCCACCTGCGCGGCATAAATATTACTGTCCATTTTGTTCCTCTTTACTCACTGGAAGGAACTCTGGAGGGACAGTGATCCGGTATTTCGGGTGCAGTTTGCCACCCTTTGTAAATGAGCGATCCCCCGAGCCGAGATTGATCGAGGTTTCGTCGATATGTTTTCGCCACGCATGGTCATGTCTGTCAGCAAAGACGAAGAACAACCGTTTGACCTGTATGCTGTTGCAGGCTTCCAAAGCCGCTATCATGCAACGTGGGCGCAAATTCACCAGTCCCTGGAACATCATGTCGATGTTGTGAAAGCTCTCTTTGATCGGTAGCTCGTTCAGTGCTTCCAGTAACGCCCTTTCAGGTGAAGACATGGTAAGTGACCAGCGCCACGGCGGTTGGGCATGGGGACCGTCGTTTGGTTTCATCCCAGCATCTAGACCGACATCAAGTTTGGAGAAGAGCTTGCGGTTGCGCAGTTCAAATTTCGCATTGGTTTGAACGGACTTGAGCCATCCCGGCATCTTATCTCCGTAAAGAAAGACCCGTTCATCTGCACCCATTGTAACATAGTGACCATGGCCGCGACGCCGGAGCGCCGTAGTGCCGCCAACATGAATCTCGTACTGCATCAAGACCTGCATTGAGAGAACCAGAATTTCCCAGTCGGGTGTTTCAACAGCGCTCTCAGTCAATGACTTGACAGGCCGCCGGTAAAGCCCATGCGCTTTACGGTTCAGCCAGCCGCTCTTCAGGTATTTTGTTGCGAGCTGCCGTGATATCCCTTGTAAATTGAGCCATTTGGAATCGACGAAGAAACCGTGCGGGACGGTTTCAAGCAAGTTCCTTAGGTTTTTCTCTTTTTGTAACTCCATGGTTTACAAAATAGCGCAAACGCAAGGAGTGGGCAAGAAATCACTTTAGGATTTCTACTTTTTGGAACCCTAAAGTTTACAAAATTGTTTAAACTCAATGTTCTGCGCCGCAGTAATCTTCCAACTCACCAGCCCTTTGACCAAATGTCCAAGGCTTAGACATCAAACAGAACTGATAGACATGTCTATGCAGGCCTCTTCAGCTTTAATCGAAGAAACGGCCCGTTGCGGTCACTCGACCTGGTCTCGACATGCTGCGTTGCGGTCTGCCAAACCGGACTTTTGCTGCACCCACTAAGTCGAGTGGAGTGCTAGGGTTCGCGCTGTGCGTTCAAGGCAGACCATGCATTGGTCTCATGAAGTGACACATGCAATCCCTTTGGAAACTCTGCTGTGCCGACGATCACCATTAAGAATGCATTCAAATCATGCTTTGAACGAACGAAAAGGTCGGCCATTGATGAGAGGTCGGTGCCAGACGGGGCTGGAACTGCTTCAGGGTGCGTGTGCCAATCCCCGAGGAAGTGCAACCCGGACTTATGAAGCGTGCTGATTTCTCGGCGTTCCGCAAAACGATCAGCGATAAAAAAGAACCTTCCACGTCGATCAGAATTTCTTGGACCGGTCGCACGCATAAGCTTTACAGATTGACCTTGAACCACACCAAATAGCTGCCCTCCAGCTTCAGGCATTTTCGGATCCGACTGTCGCCATTTAGCAAAGTGATCGAGAATATTTTGTTCTAGAGTCAGAACTTGCCCGCTTTCTCCAATGGGGTAGCGTATACTCATGCTCCTGTGCAAAAAGCACAATCCTCCTTTTGCCTCCACTCAAATTTCCTCGTTCCGCCGAACTCAGGAACGTCGGAAAAGCAATTCAAGAAGTCCGAGGTGAAGCACCCACCTTGCTCGGCTATTTCTTCTTTCGACGCCCAGTAAACCGTCTCAGTGCCTGGGTGAACCTCACCAAGCAGTGCTTTCGTTGTGGTCTTCGCCACCAAAGCCGCTACGCCTGACAACGATACCGGCCCATATGGTTGAAAACTGGCTCCACAATGGGGCTGTTTGCGCGTCGTCTCGGTGTCCCACTCACAGACTGTTTGTAGTGCTTTGCCGAGATGGTCCATTCCGCAGGCAAAACATGGGCCGTTGGAGCCGATCAATACGGCATGCCCTGCAACTGAAAAAGGCTCTGCCCACCCATAGATCACAGGGGGAAAATCCGCTGCTTTCTTAGCCTCCTGGTTGAGCCTGCCTTCAGCCACCCAACTGCCGACTGTAGACACGATCAAATCGGTGTTGTGGAAAACCTCAGGACGTTTGCCAAAGAGGGATTGCCAGTCCTCGGCAAAGTACTTGATCGAGCGCATATGCGGGAAGCTACCAGCCAGTTTTTCTGCGAGCGACTTCGCTTTGGATTTTCCGACGTCCGCGACCCCAAGCACGTGACGGCCGACATTGGGATAGTCCAAGCGTTCTTGGTCCACCAGTGTGATCGAGCCAACGCCCGTCTTGGCCAGCAGAAGAGCAACCTCGCTTCCCAATGACCCCGCGCCGATCATCAGAACATGCTTGTCAAACAATGAGGCAACTGTAGGGGTATCACGCCCGTGTATCCACGATGGGTCCGCGCGCACACTCTCGTGGCGCTCGACCTTGTTCCCCCCGAACAGCCGCTGCATTCGGATAGGGATCGGCACCTTTCCAGGCCGAAAGCCCTTCTGCACCATGTCTGGGCGTCGCCCGGCTTTCATGCCCTGTTTTATGGGAGGCATAACCTCGATGGCGAAAAACACCGGCCCATCGTCCGTGCGCCCCTCGAAGGAAACAGTAAACCTGTCATCGGCGGTTTCGGCTGCATCTGCCAGCAGTTCCATGGAGTCAGGTGCCAGCTCCCGCAAAAAGCGTAGAATCGCCGCACCCGATTTCGGGTATTCCGAAGGCAGAATAGGCCTTTTGAGGACGATATGCGTTGCGGTGGAAAAACTGTAGTCCTTCTTGTTCCCCGGAAATCGGTTGCGAAGCCAATTCTCCAAAGCCGCGTCGTCATCCGCTAGATAGTAGTCCACTGTGCTGCGCCACAGGGATACTCTACGAGAGGCACCGCCGGGCGGCAGCAGGCTGACGATGTTTTTGCCCCCCTCTGTTTTGCTCCAGTAAGAATCAAACTCGTCCGCGAAATCATTGATAAACGCGTCGTCGTATGAAGCGACGATCAATCGAGTCGCTTCTTTGATAGCGTCCCATATTAACCCTTTGGGATTCAAAGGATTATGCTCTGTCCCCGGTGGATAAAGGCAAAATGCACCATCTTTTTCGACGTGCGGAAACTGCATAAATTGAAATTTTTCAGTGCAGTACACACGTGGCTTTGCCCACGGGAAATCCTGCAAGAGCACCACTTGCAGATCAAAGCGGTCAGTTTTGCACTCAAACGGGACAACCCATCCATGGAGTGGGTCTTTGGCCTCGTATCGAGACAATTCATCCCGCGTGAGGTCTCGCGTATTCGGACATTTAGCGAGCACCCACCGGGATAACTCAGCTATCATGAGGTCGGTAGGTTCAGGCGGCCCAGTCAATGCCGATTACCCGTAGCGGCCTCCGCCCTGCTTGTTCACAGCGGCGAGGTCATTGCTTTGCTCTGCGTCGACCTTGTCCACCATCCCCACAGTAAGCGCAGCGGGTGCAGCCAACTCGCTTGCCTTTGTCTCAAGATCAGCGTCGGGCACATAGAGGGTAAGATCGTCTGGGATACGCCCGCCAAATTGGTTTTGTAGGGCTTCGAAAGCTGCCGTGCGGTCTGACGTCTGTGTCAGCGCGTCTTTCAGACGCTCAGCAAGCACTCTGGCCTTCGCAACGAAATCGCTGCGTTCCTCAGGTGACCAACCCTGATCCAACCGCGCGCCTTCTACGACAGGGTTTGGAATGTCATTGGCGAGAAAGTCGGGCAAGTCTTCCGCGACTCGCAACAATGCCAGATCGTCCCTATCGCTGGCAATTGCTGCCGACGCCTTCTCAAAGACCGAAACGACTGCGGCCATGAGTGCAATCGATGCCAACCTTCCTTCAGGCCATTGGAAGTCTTTCCAGCCCTTTAGATAGCGGCTGACGGTTCGGACCTGCTCGCCGTATTTTTTCACGGCATCGACAAACCAATCTTCGAGTTTTCGCGGGTCGGATTTCATCCAACCCTCGTTGCGGTGCGCGAGCATCATCTCGTCGTGAGACAACATTCGATACGCGGTATCTTCCATCATCAGTTCGCCTGTGAAGTCTACACCACGACTTTGGGCATCTTTCACGATGCGCTGAAAATCAGTATCCGGCACCGAGTAAAGTGCGAGGTCGGTGTGCATGGTGTTGTCAATCTTGACTCGGATGCACGAAGGCTTGTCCGTTACGAGTTGCCAACCCTTCTTGTCGCAAAGTGGCGCTAGGATGCGCTCGATAATGGAAAAGTAGGCTGCGCCTTGGATCACAGGGTATCTGTCTCCGCCCTTTTGAAAATAGGAAACGGGCATGAATAGCCCATCGTCCAAGTCAATCTCCTGAGGCGGCACATGCGCAGGTTGGTTGCATGTGTGGTATGAGAAGCTGCCCTGCATCTTGAACTTCGGCGTCTGGTAACTACGCACAAGTACTGGCGCTTGATCTTCGAAAAGAACCTGATCACCCAGAGCCTTCGCAAATGACCCAAACTGCGAGGAAATTTCACTGCGAATGTCATCCCGAGCGTTCCGCAGTGTCTCTTCCTGCTTCTCCGAAAGGTTCAATGCGAACTTGTAACCCGAGGGCCGGGACACGAAGGCTTTGTGTGCGTTAATCGGCATAAATCTGTCCCTAATCGTCTTAATATTGTGGTGGCTACGCTACTTCTCCATATACTTGGGGGTATATAGCTGAGTCTTCAATACCAGAGGTTGAGTATAATGGCAAAATTTGTTTCCCTTTCGTTCTGGGTCACCTTGGCGGTTTATTTGGCGCTGGCCTCGCCTCTTGCCGTTGGCTGGATTGAAACATGGCTTGCCGCCAACGTGCCTGTTCTGGGATCGCCATTTGCGAAATTTCTGACTTCTAGAGTTGTCGCGAGCATCATCTGGGGAAGTATTGCGCTATTCATCGTCGCTCCAGGCTGGCGCCTACTTTGGAAGCTACCTTTGGCCGGGCCATGGTTAGCAAATCGCTACTTTCCTGACCTGAACGGCGAGTGGGTTGTGACGATCCACTCCAACTGGCCGATTGTGGAGCGTCTGAAAACCGCCGCCGCTAGTGACAAAATCACATTTGATCCTTTTAAAGACGAACGGCCCAATCTCCTAGAGGCGAGATTTGATGTGAAAATCAAACAGACGTGGTTTCGGACCGACGTGGCCTTCCTACCCAACGAAAAAACGCCTTTGCTGAGTTCCGAAACCATTTCCGTGGAGTTTTTCAAATCAGAGAACGGGAACAGATCGGTTGCATGGGTTTACGAGCAGACTAATAAGCAAGATAATTCTCGTCCCCTTGCGGTAACCGACCAACCCAAGTTTTACGGGTCTGCTGTACTCAATGTGAACGAGGATGCGACCGAACTGAAGGGGCAGTACTGGCAAAACCGGTCTTGGAACCTCGGCTTGAACGCCGCTGGGCTAATCACAATGAGAAGATCCACCAAGTAGTTAGCCCAAATCACAAATGCCGGCTTTTCGTGGCAGAAAATGTGCCTTGTGCTTACGCAGCTAACGTCCGGTTTCCACCGATTCTGTGGAAAAACTCTTTGTTGCTAGAGCAGAAAGTTGCGATCTCAATAGAACGCAAGCGCCTTTCTTTTCAGGCTTTGCGCACTTGCTGCGGTGCAGGAAAGGTTTTGGCCAGTTTTCTGAGGTTTTGGGCGGTTGCGGCGAGGAGGAATTCGTCATTTGCGCCGCATGGGCCTCGTAATCGTAATCGCCCCAGCCCGAGAATTCGCTTGAGGTGGGCGAAGAGCATCTCGACCTTCTTTCGTAACCTCATTGAGATCGCATATTGTTTGGTCTTGGCAATGTCGCGTGCCACCTGACGGGCGTCTTCATGTTCTTCGCGGGTGATCTTGCGCGCATCTGCTTTCGGGCAGCATTTCATTTTTGATGGGCAGGCTTGGCAGGTGTGTTTTAGCGCTTGGTACTTGGCGACACCCTTACCGCTGGGGCCACGGTTCGGATCGGAGTAGTTGCGGCGAAACTGTTTGAGCGGCTCACCTTCCGGGCAGATATATTGGTTGTTCTCAGGGTCCCATTCAAAGTCGGTTCGAGACCATGTGCCGTCTGTTCGGCCAGCTTTATCCAGCACGGGAATGTGAGGTTTGATATCGCGATCGACGAGCCATCCCAACATCGGGCCAGAGCCGTAAGCGCTGTCCGCAATCAACCGCTCTGGATCGATATCATGCCGTTCTTTGATCCGGTCCAACATGGTGCGCACTGAACCAACTTCGGCCTGCCGGATTGATCTGGTACCTTCTACATCGACGATTACGCTGTGATCGGTATCAATCAGATAATTGGTGGAATAGCTAAAAAACGCTGGCCCTTTGCGTGCTGCGGTCCATTGGCTGGCGGGATCCGAATGGGACGTGAACTTGGGCTCGACTTCAGATGCTGCGCCGAAGGCCGTATCGTCTAAAACATCCAGATACTCCCTTACGGCACGTGGCGCATCGTTTGGATCAATGGCACTGCGGTCCCAATCTTCTTTTGGCGTGGCGTTTTGCTTGTTCGCATCAGCTTCGATCAAGCTGGCGTCAGCCGCAAGGCGCTGGCCGCTCACCAAGCCATCCGAGATGCATCGTGCGACAGTTTTCTCAAACAGATGACGCAGCAGTTTGCTCTCACGAAAGCGCCCGTGCCGGTTCTTAGAAAATGTCGAATGGTTCGGAACTGGGTCGGACAAATCGAGGCGACAAAACCAGCGGTATGCAAGATTTAGATGCACCTCTTCGCACAGCCGCCGCTCAGACCGGATGCCGAAGCAATACCCGACCAATAGCATGCGGATCAGCAGTTCAGGATCGATGGATGGACGGCCTGTGTGGCTATAAAACTCGGCCAAGTATTGGCGAATGTCATTCAGATCGACGAAACGGTCAATCGAACGCAACAGGTGATCTTGCGGGACATGCTCTTCCAGCGAGAACTCATAAAACAGTGCGCCTTGTGCTTCTTGCTTTGGCCCCATCATCGCTCAATCCCCCTACCAGTACGGGAAGTGAATCAGCGAATAGGGCAGCGATCAATGAAGAGTTTTTCAACAAAATTCACCCGACTCGACGGACGCTAATGAATCTGTGCCTTCAAATCAGCGGTTAATCTGTTTCGCTTGATCGATCACTAACCCAAACAACCCGCACACCAGTTTCCAACTCGCGGGCTCTAACATGTCTTTTCATAATTGATGCGCTCACCCCCCTCGGAAACCCAGTCTCAGCAGACATAACAAGGATAAGATCCGCGTCCAATCTCTTCAAAAACCATGTGCGCGGCATGAACACTTCATAGCAAATCAACGGCAGTATTTTTGTGCCATCGGGCAGGACCAGAACACGGCGAGTACCTGGCTCCAAGTCAGTCTCAAAAAGGAATGGAACGGCCCCTTCGTAAAACGGAACAAGCCGCTTCTTATCAGTAACTTGCACCCCGTTCTTGGTAACCAGCACCGCAGAATTACGCAGGTCTGGCGCGCGCGTATTGGCATATCGCGTCATGCCAAACAGGAGGGGCAGGTGATCCGGTTCGAGCTTGGAAACCGCCTTTTTGAGACTAAACGTTTCGGTAACTGCGCCTTCCGGCCAGACTATCAAGCCGTTTCCAGCCACTGCTTCTGACAAGCTCTGTAAACGAGAAAAGTTGTCAGCTGCATGCGCGTGAGACGTCCATTTCAATTCTGCGTCTGGAGAGTGGGAAATACCATGCACTGGAGGTCCGTCATAAGAGGGAAGATGAGGGCCGGGTATAAGACAAAGCAGGTAAACGAGCGCCATGGTCATCGGAAGCGCGAGGTTTCTCAAAAACACACCCGCGATTGAAACGACAACGCCAATGATCACTGACGCTCCGACAACGCTGAAACCCGCAATTAGACTGCCCAAGAACCCTTGCACCGCAAAAAGCCCAATGGGCGCCATGACAAGAGCGAGAGCTGCAGAGGTCGCTTCCGCAAGGCCTAGCGAGCAACCGAGGATCAGAATGGGATAACGGCACAACACACGCGATGCCAGAACACTAGATCCGCCATAGAATATGACCCCACACAATGCGTAACCCGCAATAGCCCCCAACATAGCAATGGGACCGCTTAGCGCCGGAACCGTCCAAAGCGCCGTAACCGGCACATAGACGGCACCCCAAACCGCCATTGCCTTGGATGGGTGTTCACGAACCAATTGCGACAGAAGAACCAGAGCGGCGATGCCTACGGGGGAGAAATCCAGGAGCATCGCCAGAGCTGACAACAGACCAACACCAGCGGCTGGCAAACCAACGAGGGAAGTTCTTTGGTCAACACAATTTGAGTTTAAGCCACGTGCTGAACCCAACAAGTTATAATCTCGCTTTCATTTGCATTGCACGGGAAAAGTGCGCCATCTAGGTCAGCAGCACTGTCTTATTTAACATAATCATACTTATCGGTTCTTTGGGTGTGTGCGCAAAGCTAAAGTGTCACTCCCCGCCTAAGTATTTGTTAAATCTCATATTTACCGAGTGAGGATGTAGTATCGCTACGTCTACATGCGGCACTTTCTGCAACTTTAAGATTCTGTTTGATTGTTGTTTTAATACTTAATAATGGAGCGTGCGCAATACGGAACTTCGCTTCATGGCCAAAAACTCACCCGACCAGTTCATCCGCGGCGGACAAACGACCCAACACTGGATCCGCATGGCGGCCCAGGTGCTTCGATCCGCTGTGGCTTTTGCAGCACTGGTGTTTGCTGTCGTCTACGCAGGCCTGTGTCTTGCCACCTACAAGGTAGAGATGCTGCATGTGACCTGGGCGCATTGGCTGGCAAGCTTCTTTGTGGAAAACCGCGGTGAAGCTGAACACATCATCCGCTACAGGCATCCCCTTCACGGATGGGTGAATGAAGAAGCTGCGGTTATTTATCAAAACCTGGATTTCCTAGAAGTTCGAGCGGCCTATCAGGAGATGGCAGTTAGTTTTGCCTGGTGGGCCTTGGTGCCGGCCATTGTCGCCGCCCTCCTTGCCGGATTTGTCTTCTATATGTCGGGACGCAAGCTTGATGGGGACGAACATGTCCGCGGGACGTACCTGGTTTCTGAGAAGGAACTGAAGTCTTGGGTGGATCGAAAATGGAAGGCGTATTTCAAACGCTTCGGGAAAGACCGAAAGTCTGGTCCCTTCTATACTGTCGCGGATATCCGCTTCCCCCCAAATGCCGTGGAAGCACAAACCGCCATTTGCGGCACCGTCGGAACGGGTAAGACGACCTGCATCAAGGAGTTACTTGGCACCGTTCGGGATCTAGGCGGTCGCGCGATCATTTATGACCGGATGGGCAGCCTTGTCAGAGACTTCTACGATCCAGCGGCTGATGTGATCATCAATCCCTTCGATGCCCGCTCACGCGCCTGGTCGCCGTTTCAGGAGGCGGAAAGACCTGAGTTCTTCACGCAGATGGCGGAAGTGTTAATCCCCGACAGGCCCGGTGCCAGCGGCGATCCTTTCTGGACACAAGCCGCCCGGATCGTGTTTGACTATGCAGCACAGACATTGCTGAAGGAGGGTCACACGTCTAACGCTGCGCTCCGGTCGACCATTCTCAATATTCCCGGCGAACAATTGGCCGAGTTGATCGAAGCCACACCGGGTCGCCACTTCCTGAATGAAGAGATCGCTAAGACGGCAGGGTCCATCCGCGCCAACCTGATAGCCGAGCTGCGCTTTCTGGAGTTCCTGCGTGACGATGCGGAGCCGTTCTCCATCCGCAAGTGGGTTAAAAGCTCTGAGACCGGCTTCGTGTTTTTGACCGGGGACGCGGAACACGCGGCAGCCACCAGAAACATCATCTCAACCCTTTTTGAAGTGGCCGCGAATGCGCTGATGACCTGCGACGAGGCAAACGATCCGCGCGTCTGGTTCATGATGGATGAGGTTCCCACTCTGAATAAGATGCCTTTCCTTGCCAAAAGCCTTGCCGAGATCCGGCAGTTCGGCGGGGCCTTCGTTGTTGGCTACCAAGTTTATTCGCAACTTGAGGACATCTATGGAGACAAGGGCGCCCAGACGATCGTCGGCAACCTCAACAATCGGATTGTGTTCAACACGCCAGATGCAAGAACGGCGGATCTCTTCTCGCAATCTCTGGGGTCAGAAGATGTCGAGGAGCGACGGGAAACTATCACCGTTGGCGCTCATGAGGCCCGTGATGGCGTCGGCTTCATGTCTCAGCGCACCGAGCGCAGGATTGTGACAGCCTCTCAAATCCAATCCCTGCCGCAATTCGAAGGCTACATTCGCTTTGCCTATGATGCGCCGGCGGCTTTTGTGCGCTTCAAACCTGTGGAACGGGCTGGCCGTGCCGAGAAGTTTATTCCCTATCACGGTGGCAGCTTCGCCAAAGGCAGTATGGATGCGGGTGCTGCCGACAGAAGCGCACGTGAAGGTCAACCCAACTCCCCCTCGTCTTTCTCTGGTCTGAGCGCAGAAGATCAGCACACAGAATTTAAAACCTGGCGGGCGCGGCTGGTTGCGAGCGGTCTTGAGATCTATGCGGGGAATGGTGTCGACGAGGCCGCTCTCTGGGACCACTTTGCCTCCAGTCGAAGCGCTGGTGAAAGCGTTAGCGATATCGGCCCGCCGTCGGTCTCAAATCATATGATGGGCGCAACTAGAGGCGATGTACGTTCGGTGACCCCCTCGAACGAGACCCACTCTGAACCCACCAACAACGCGCATGGGTGTTCCCAGCCGAAAGAAACCGGAGAACCAGCGCGTGTCGCACCTGCTGAGGGTGACTGCGAGGGTGAACTGGACCTAGGACCAAAGACCCCGTCCTCGCCAGATACGTCTGTCCCTGTCCCTCAGGCAGATGATTGGCCCACCGGTAAAGGTCAGATCATTGACATTCTTCGCACTGTGCAAGGTTTGCGTCGATGATGTCAGCGACGGTGGTGAGCGCCGGAGCGGCCTCATCGGGGTATTACAAGACCGAAGGTTACTATGCGGCGGGAAGCGAAGAGGGCGATGCAGCTGCCAGCTGGTTTGGCAAGGGCGCGGAAGCTCTCGGACTGGAAGGTCGGGTGGATGACGAGATGTTCACCCAAATGCTCGATGGCCAAACCTTTGTCGCGTCCGAGGATGGTCCAATCAAAGATCGCCTCATGGGCAAATACGTGGGCGGGGAACGACAACACCGCCCTGGCATGGATCTCACCTTCTCGGCCCCGAAGTCGGTGTCCATCGCCGCGCTGGTTTACGGTGATACCCGTCTGATTGAAGCGCACGACCAAGCCGTGCGCGCCGCCATGGAGTATGCCGAAGCCAATCTTGTTCAAACGCGCTTTTTTAAGAACGGATCGCTGGAAGTGGAAACCGGCGGTAAGATCATCGCGGGTCTCTTTCGCCATGACACGTCTCGCGCGCTGGATCCGCAACTTCATACCCATGCCGTCATCGCCAATATGGTGGAGAACTCCGAAGGGCGCGTGACAGCTTTGCACAATGACCAGCTTTTTCAGATGGTGAAGCTTGGTTCAGAGATTTATCGGTCTGAGCTGGCTAAATCAGCCAGAGAGCTGGGCTACACGGTCGATCGTGTCGGCAAGGATCGCTTGATCGAGCTGCGGGAGATCCCGCGCGATCTGGTGGAGCTCTATTCCAAACGCCGCGCCGAGATTGAAGAGGCGATGCAAAGCCGCGGAATATCCGAGACCGCGAAGTCCGCCGAGCTGGCAGCCCTGGCCACGCGCGCTGCCAAGCACCGCAATCTCAATCGCAACGAGTTGCATACAGCCTGGGTCAAAGAAGCCGAGCGCACCGGCATGGATAAGAGCCGGATGCAAGGCATGCTCAATGACGTCAAACGAGCGGCGGCAACACGCCTTCCCGGCTTTACCCGCGAGGGCGTCGCCCCTGCCCCGCATGTGGCGGATGCCAGAAACAGCCTCGACAAAGCCATCGCCCATATCTCCGAGCGCAACACAGTTTACGCAGAAGCGGATCTGCTCACGACAGCAATGGCGTTTGCCAGCAAAGCGGGCTTGAACGCGGTTGAGCAGGAAATCGCCCTCGCCAAGAAAGACGGGCGATTGCTGCCCGCCAAGGACCAAAGTGGCAAAGCCGACCTTCTGACCGACGAACAATCGCTTGCCATCGAGCGGGACATATCCCGGCTCTATCGCATCGGATCCCGTCAGAAAGGTGTGAAGTTAGAGCGATACAGAACTCAATCCGGGGCAAAGGATCGGACACCTGAAGCCTCCCTGAATAAGAGGCTAAACCGTACTACCCTGTCAGATGGACAGAAGGATGCCGTTGTTACTGCCTTGACCGGAAAGGGCCAAGTCGTCGGTGTCCAAGGCTATGCCGGTACTGGCAAAACCTTCATGCTGGCAAAGCTGGCAGCAGAGGCTGAACGGGCGGGTTACAAGATCGAAGGTCTGGCGCCATCGGCGCAGGCGACACAACAGCTCAAAGAAGCCCTGCCCGTCTCGGAAACATTACAGGCACGGCTGCTGAGACAAAGATCGCCCGATCAAACGGCCGATCCTCGCAAGACCATACTCGTGGTCGATGAAGCCTCAATGGTCTCCAACACCCAGATGAAAGCGCTGCTCGATCAGGCAAGAGACCAAAAGATTGCGCGCGTGGTTCTTGTGGGCGATGTGCAACAGCTCGACGCCGTCGCGGCCGGCACGCCGTTCGCGTTGATGCAAAAGCTCGGCATGCGCACGGCCGTGATGGATGACATCCAGCGCCAGCGCAACGAAGACCTGCTGGCCGTGGTCAATCACGCCATTGCCGGTGACGTGCGGCAAGCCTTCGAGCGCATTGGCATCAATGTGCAAGTATCAAATGACATCGCCAAGAGCGCGGCGGATACGTATCTTTCAATCAGGAGACGGGAACGCGCGGGGCTCGGTCTCGTCACGCCCTCCAACAAGACACGCATCGCCATCAACGAAGCCGTCAGAGAGGGATTGAGAGCCGAAGGGATACTGCATGGTTCTGAGCACCGGTTGCAGACATTGTCGCCGCAACGCTTGAGCCGAGTGGAGGCTGCCGACCCAAATTCCTACAAGCTGGGTGATGTGGTGATCCCTCATCAAACAGTTGCCTCTGCCGGTCTAACCAAGGGGCGCCAATATGACGTGATCGAGGTCGATCCACGCGAAGGCCGCGTCCTGCTTCAGGACCGGGAAACAGGCACCACCCTGCCCTTCGCGCCGGCGCAAAACAGCAAGGCGGCCACCGCCGTCGATGCCTACGAGAAAACGACGAAAGACTTCGCGCTCGGCGATCAGGTGAAGTTCCGGATCACCGACAAGAGCCACGGTATTGAAAACGGTGAGACTGGCAAGATCCGCGCGATCAGCGAGGAACGGATCACGATCAAAACCCGAGACGGCGATACCAAAGAATTGGATCGCAATACGCTTGCTGCAGTCGGAATGGATCACGCCTATGCTCTGACTGCCCATGACTTTCAGGGGGCCACAGTCGACAAGATCATCGTCGCTATGTCGGCCAGCGAGCGTCTGGCCGATCAGAAAAACTTCTACGTCTCTGTCTCCCGTGCTCGTGATGAGGTCACCCTGATCACCGATCGACCTGACGATCTGGCGCGCCGGTTGGAAGAGCAAACCGGTGAGAAAGTCACCGCGCTTGAAGCCTGGCTCGAGGCGGAACGCGACAAGGCGCGCGAGCAGCACCGAGACCAAATCAATGCGCGCGAGACCCAGGGTCGGGACGAAACGCGCACGCAAGAAACGCCTCAGAGGGAACCGGACCAACCAGCCATATCCCCTGAGCGTGAGGATCCAGAGACGGCCCCAGACAAGCGAATGACGGAGCTGGAACGGACCACCAGAGACCTCGAAAAACTCATCCAAAAGCAACTAGGAGACTATGAGAGATGACAGAAACACTAGAACACCCGACCGAGGTCAAAGCCAAGAAGCCGCGCATTCTGTTGGGGGAGCGGGCCACCGCGATTGCCGCATCCGTGGCTGATGGCGGCCGAGTCAATCAAGACCATTTGGAGGAAGCCATTCGCCGATTGCAGGAAACTCCCAAGGGTCAAAGCACATCAGGTGAAGATGCTTTTGCCAAAGCACTGCACGACCGGTTCGACGCGCTCGAGGATATCATTGATGAGTTTGAAGAGCGTCACCAAGGGCAGTTGTTGATGCTGAACAAAGCCCTCATCACCCTCGGCCACGTGATCCGAGCAAGCGCTGCCAAGCGCAGTGAGGAGGTCGAAATCAGCCTCGGCGAACTTCGCGAACGCCTGTTCGAACATCAGATCTCCGAGGCGAAAACCTCCGAATTGAACGTCTCTGAACTTGTTGAGCACAACCAAAATCTGGCCGCTTTCCAGCGCGACAGCATCGACACCGGCTTGGCCAACACACCATCCAAAGACGCGATCGAACGGTGAACTGAGGCCGGATACTTGCCTGTGGCACGCCGTGGCATCAACCCTGGCACGGCGTGCCACACCCCCTTCAAATCGTGGCACAGTATGGCACGGCCCGTGGCACAGCGTGTCCCACCATGGCACGAAGGTGGGACACGAATTCTAACACACTGAATTTAATGCCATAATTCCGTGTTCCGTACACTTCTTCCAAAAACAGCCGTTTCAGCCAAGTATATATGGGTGAGGCAGAACGGCAGCATGCTGCGTTGCGTGTGAGAAAATATGAGGCCCTCGGGCCGATACTGTCCCGCAAGCTTGCTTCGATAACCGTCTGAAACATTTGAACTCCTGCTCTCCGCCCAGCCAAAGCGGCGTTTGAGTGACCTGGATAATCTTGCTACCCAGTTTTTCCTGAGTGCTACCCGGAAAACTGCGCGGTTCTTGTCCACAAATTGAGGCGGCTTCCAGACATGCAAAAAGGGCCACCATGTTGGTGACCCTTTTGTTTTTCGTTTGCCCTTGTTGCGGATCGCTGAGCGGTCCCTATCGCTGCCTTGGAAGAACTCCCTGCTCGGCAATCACTGACAGGGTATCGGACGTCCTACGGGTCAATTCCAAGTCATCGCCCGAGATGGACGCCTCGACCCTTTCGGTGGTTTTGAGAAGGCTTCCGTCGGCTTCAACACACTGGGAGCCTCACCATCGCCTACGGGTGACCGAGCCGTCTTGGTTTACAGAAATCGAAGCGTCACCAACCTTAACCGTGACTGCGTGTTCATCGATCATCACCCCTTCCCAAGCATCTTTGGCATCGCGCCGGAGCACGATCTTATCCGGTCGCAGCCTGATCTGGACATCCTGTGTGCTGTCGCCGTCGGCGCTCTGAAGCTCGACAAAGCTTTCCTGCTGATTGGGGTCGGGATGGATTGAGGCCCTGCCATCCTTAGGAGGCCAGACATGCGGGATGTCCCGTGCCTGTCCCTTTGGGTCCCGGTGAAACCCGACAAAGAGCTGCGCTGATTTCCACACGCGACGCGCGCTTGAAGTAAGACTCGTCATGCCGCACGCTCCTTGTGATGCTTTGCCGTCAATGCCGCGAACGCCTCGCCCCGGGTTGGTAGATTGGAACACACCAAATCAGATATCCGATCCTCAAAGTCCGGTCTCTCCTGCTCACACCATGCCAGAACGGCCAAACGGTCTTCTGCACTCTTTGGGTCAAACCAATGGGATGTCTCCGTTCCGTCGCCCTCCTCTGACCAGCCATCCAGAATGCTCATGATCTCTTCGGGGTCATAGAGATTGCCAAAGGCGCCCGGGGTATCCTTACAGAGCTTCCACGCCGCGTTGATCGTCAGTAAAGCTGACGGGTCAATGTCTAGGCTTTGCTCATCGGTCGAGTACGTATCAAAATAATCAGTCCGGCTTTGGATGAACTCGTGAAGATTGTCTGCAAAGTCACTTACGGCCCAGTCTTCGCGATTTGACCCCACCCATGCGAGCAGTGCGTCGTCGCGCTGGACCTCTGTTCCAAAGATTTGGCACGTGGTTCCGTTATCGTCGTCCGTTGCCAGCGTATAGAGTGTGAGCTTCATTCTGCGGTCTCCTCGTAGGGGTTGCGCTGATCGCTGCCGGAATAATCCGAATACTCGACAAAGGCCTCGCGCAGGTCTGCCAGCGGGTGGTTATCAAAATCATCGTCTCTCTGATCCTCAGGGGCGATGCGCATCTCATTGTCTTCGTGAATGGCAAAGGTCAGATCTTCGGCCAGTTCGGTAAACTCGGCAACTGGCGTCACTTGTCCGTGGCGTCTTGGGTACTGTCCGAACTGAACATCACCGGCGACAAAGCCCTTGCCGGTTTCTAGTGCGATCTGGCGCGCGATGCGAACCGCCTCGAAGGCTGTCGGGGCATCGTGAATAGCAGTCGCCAGATATTCCGGCTTGTCTTCTGTCCCCTCATTGGCACGGCCATAGAGGCCCCAGAACTCCGCCCAATCGGCTTCGCACTGTACAACGCCCCCCTCGCTCTCATCCATGCGGCAGGGCATGATCTCGAACCATGCGAAACGCGCAAGCGTGCCGCCTTTGCAAAAGTTGTTGAAGCGCTGGTGTGGGGGAAGCTCTTTGAGGGCTTTGTGTGTGTCTTTTGACATCTCAAATCTTTCTATCTGTCTGGGAAGTGGCGCGCGGCCCGCTTGGGGCCGCGCTGCTGATCAGGCGGCTTTCAGCTCGGCCATGCGTTCGGTCAGGGTCCAAAGCGCGCGGTTCAGCGCTTTGTTCTGATCTATCCCACCGACCGCGCGGGTGCGCTGTCGGCGGATACGCCCTTCTGCCGTGCGCGTCTGTCCGTAAAGCCCGCCCTTGATGGTGTTCTCCTGCACCACATTGAACGCGGTCCAAAGATCGCCAGCCCTGTCATCTCTGCGCCGTGCCCTCAGCATTTGGTCAACCGTAACTGGTGCGGGCTTGCCGTCTTCCTTATGCGCATCAGGAAAGCGCAGTGCATGCGCGGCTTCTGCCAGGATCACCCGCTCGGCATCGCTAACGGTGATGGCCTTGAAGCTCTGCACCTGCTCGGTGATCTCTTCGGCATCCTCCAGAACTGTGTAGGCGCCTTCGATCACTTCACTGATCGCATTACCCGAGTGGCGAACTTTGACCTCATTGAATGTATCGCCAACCATCAGCCCGTTGGCACAGACAAAACGAAAATATCCGGGGATCATCTGATAGCTGCTGGTGCCGTCATTGGCGTTGACCAGAATAACCTCGAAGGCTTCCCCTTCCCCATTGGTGATTGAGCGGTGGCGCAAACGCATCATGTGCTTGGTGAACTCTGCCTTGCCTGCAATCCGCGTCCGTGCCTGCTGGGCAAAGAACGGGTCAAACCCCTCTTTCCGCAATCCGTCCAATACCTCTATTGTTAGCACCGGCACAAACCGCGCGCTACGGCTCTCATGCGCTTCGGTCGCAAAGATCGACGGCACGGCGCGTTTCAATTCCCCATCTGTCAGCGCCTCCCCTGTTGCCAGACCGCCGTTTGACATCCCGCGCATGTATCTGTTGAAACCCATCTCTTCCTATCCTTCTGTCTGCCCGTTGAGGATCATCCCCAAATCGGTGCTGGTTTTGAGCAAAGCCCTAAAAGGGCGTCGTCTCTAAAACCTGCCACGTGGCGAACGCGGATGGGGGCGAGGCAATGCTATTCGACAGGAGTGGTGCGGCCCGCAAGGCCGAAGGCCTGAGGACCCGGTCCTGGCTAATAGCATTGCCCGAGGGGGAAGGCTGCGCCTTACCCCTAGCGGAAGGGGGCGTTTGGCTTGACCAAATCCCCCCTGACCAAACAAGGAATGGAAGAAGTGCGCGGGTGTTGGATTTGTTCGGCGATTGAGAGGCTGACACGCCTCTCAATTCGCACCTGCACTTATTCCACCAAGTCCAACCAATAGCGCGTGTATCGTCTCTCTCCGGTGCGGGTGAGAGCGCCTAAACCGACCAAATCCTGTAGATCCCGGGTTGCTGTCGCCCGCGACGTACCCGTTATCGAAATGTAGTTCTCGGCACTTAGCCCACCCTCAAAGCCATCGGGTCCTGCACGGAAAAGGCGCGCAATCACCTTGGCTTGCCGCTCATTAAGACTGTCGCGATGCTGATCGTAGAAATGCGCCTTCGCGATATAAAACCCTACACGCTCCAAGGTCACTTTTTGCGCCGCCAGAACCGTTGCTGCAAACCACTCCAACCACGAAGTCACATCCAACGTCGTTTGGTGCTGCTCCAATTGGGCATAATAAGCCTTCCGCTCCCGCTCGATCGTAAACGAAAGTGCTATCATGCTCGGTTGACCGATGTTTTGTGCCAATGCCTTCTCGGCAAGCGCGCGTCCCAAACGACCATTCCCGTCCTCGAAAGGATGAATACTCTCGAAGTAAAGGTGACTGAGTGCAGCGCGCGTCAAAGCAGTGAGTGGTACAGCTGCACCAGGGGCCGTTCCGTTGAACCACTCGACAAAGCGAGTCATCTCGTCCGAAACCCGATCTGAAGGAGGCGCCTCGAAATGAACTGTCGGACGGTCATAACGCCCAGAGACAATCTGCATGGCGTCAGCGTGTTGCCGGTAAGCCCCAATCGTTTCCAGACGCCTGTCATGAGACATTAGCATCTCGTGCCACCTGAACAGTGTCTCATGGGTTAGCGGTTCAGCATAACTCGAATAGACATCAACCATCATTTCCGCCACACCCTGTTCGCGCGGCTTGGACGGGTAACTATCCGGCGCCAACCCAAGATGGCGACGCAACGACGACTGCACACTTTGTCGGTCCAGCATCTCTCCTTCGATGGCACTGGTTTGCATTGCTTCATCGCTCAGGAGTTCAATACGCAATTGATCCCGTTCAGACTGGTTGACATGCTGGACAGCCCCGATGATCTCACCCGAGGACAGCAAAAACCTCTCCTCATACGGCGCGATCGCAGAAGCTTCATACTGGAAATTCGGCCAGTCAGGTAGTTGCCAGTTCCATGCCATGAGCGATAGAAATCCTTTCTATAACTCAACCATGATCCATTTTTGACTTATAGATGTCAACCTTATCGCTCAGTATGACCGGATACTCAGCTCAGATTTGATGTCCAAAACAAAAGTGCACATAGGATAAATTACGAGCCTTTCGCCTTGTAAGCGCAAAGTAGAAATGTCCCACATGTGCTATTTCTGTATCAAAATCGCTTCATAAATTGTGAAACGTAAACTTGTGTGAGTATGAAAGTCGTTCTATTTCAGAGTGATAATTGTTTCACATCGCGAGGTTTGCGTTTCATGGTGCTTTCGGATCAAGCCATTCTGGAATACAAAGCATTTAATCATGCTGCGGTCCTTGAAATGGCCGCTGAAGCTGAGGTTCCTGAAGTTGATCAAGACGAAGTCGCCGCTTATATTGGCGAGCAAGTTCGCGGCCCCCATGAAGGTAATGTAATCCGGTACCGTCTTCTGCCTGACGATCTCGACGGTTTTGACCTAGGTTAGAATGCCTCCTTTGGAGCAAAACCTGCGGAAGTCTTCAAGGAAACGATGATGGAAGAGGATCCTTGAGACCCCTACCCTGTGGCCAACAAGATTCGCGGTTCAAGTATCGCTCACACGCACAGAATGAAACGGCGCTTACCCAGCGATTACGTAGCACAGCCCTATTTCCGGGCCACTTCAGAAGCCGGTCGTCCAGCCGCAACCAAGCGGGCCATGTCGCGTAGACGATCCGCCGTGTGGTGGAAGAACATCGTGTAGCTTTCGCAGAAATAATTGTGCCCCTCCTCGCCGTTCTTTGATGTCGCAAAGCGGTGTTTTGGACAACCGCCGTTGCAGGCGAACTTGAACGAACAATTGCGGCATTGGGCGGTCAGGCTTTCCAATTTGTCTTGGCCGAACTGCATCTGGCGGTCGGACCAAAGCATTTCACGCATCGGCGTCTCGTTAATTTGGCCCAGCTTGTATTCGGGGTAGACATAGTGATCGCATGAATAAAGGCTGCCGTCATGTTCCAGCGCCAGACCATCACCGCAGGTTTCCGCGAACACGCATAAGCCTCCGGGGGTGCCTACCCACTTCCCGACCATGGGAGTGGGCAAAAGTTGGGGGTGTTCTGCTATTGTCTTTGAGTTTTTGAACACTTGGAGGCTGGCATGGACGTACGAATTAATGTGGAAACTACGACTGAGGCTGGGGAGAAGAGAAAGCAGCAGATCATTCGTTTCAAACTTCCCGGCCAGTGTCACGGTGACTTGGGGCTCAAACTCGAGCACAGCAAAGTGCTTCTCGCGCAACTTCAGTTGGCCATTATACAGCATCAGATTGAGGAAATATCTGATGCCAGCCGCAGCTGCCCTTGCTGCGGTCGTACCATGCCCATTCACGATTATCGAACCCGGGTGCTCGATACTCTCTTTGGGCGGTTTCCGCTTAGGGTGCCGCGGCGAAAGTGTTTTTGCCGGCGCGGAAAAGGCGGCTCGCTTTCGCCACTTTCACAGGTCTTTCGCGATCGTGTGACACCGGAATTGAAGTTGCTTCAGGCCGAGATGGGAGCACGCCACTCATTTCGGGAGGCGGCTCGGATATTGGAAACCTTTCTACCCTGTGCCAAGCAACACAACACCACTGTCCGAAATCGTCTCGGCAAAGTTGCCAAAGCCATCGCCGATGAGGCTCCACCCATATGCGAAAGCCAAAAATCGCATCCGCTCACCGTCTTCATCGACGGCGCTCATGTTCGGTGCCGGCCGGAATACCAAAAACGTCATCTTGATGTTGTGGTTGGCAAGAAAGAAACCCACGAAATGTGTCGCCGCCTTGGTCTTTCGCCACAAGCCGCGACCTCGCCTGTGTCCCAGATTCGGCGCGATTTGGATGCACTTGGGTGGGACGAGCGGCGCCCCATCACAGTTATTTCAGACGGAAAGGCGGCACTACCTAACTTAATCCGGAACGCAGCCCGTGGAAAAGTACGACACATCCTCGACTGGTGGCACATCTCGATGCGGGTTAAGCATGTGGAGAACGCAATCAGCGGCCTCGTGCAGAGAAAAGACTTCCCGGGAACAACCGCGATTCTAATGACTCCGGTCGAGTCATTAAGATGGAACCTTTGGCACGGCAAAGCCCAGACAGTCGGTACGCATCTTCAATGGCTGATGGACGACTGCGCAAGGCTTGCAAAATACGACCTCGCGGTTCGGGATCAAGCCCAAAGGGCTCTTTCTCGTTGCCAGTATCTGCACAGCTATCTCGCAAACAATAGGGGTTCACTCATAAATTATGGATGGCGATATCGCCGGGGCTTGCCGATTTCAACGTCTCGGGCCGAAGGCTGCGTCGATGACATTGGAAATGCGCGCATGGGTAAGCGCAGACGCATGCGGTGGTCACCAGAAGGTGCACACAACGTGGCAGTCGCACGAGCCGCTGCCCTCGACGGTCGCTTGACAGTCTTTGACACCACGATGGCAGCTTAAACCCCCAAGTTTTGCCCACTCCCCGGACCGCGAGCAGCCAAGTTCGGAATCGCATAATGAAGTTTATGTTAATTATGGTTGTGAACGCCCAGATATCTGAGAGTCGTTCTTTTATTAATTTTTGGAGAGTTTCTGTTGCCGAGGCGTCCAGAAAACGACCAATTTCGACATTGGCTTTCCCGCGAAGCAGGATCGGTCAACAGGCGCTGCAATAACGCGCAATACATCGCCTCCCACATCGACCAGTAGCCCGAGCCTCCAAAAATGGATGATCCTAGTTTATCTTGACGCATTGGGTCATAACCCATTCTCGTGCCGACAAGATCAAGAGAGAGATCACAGTTGTTAGTTTCGATAGCCATATCTGTCGCACTCTTTGTCGCAACAGCCTATCTGCATTTGGTATCCCTGCGCTTCTGCTCGGGCCACATGGCATCCATTCCGATGTGGCCGCATACGCGCGTTCTGTCTATCGTGAGTCTGTTGTTTGTCACCCATCTGTTCCAGATCGGGCTCTTCGCAGGCGGCTTCTGGATTGCGGGGGCGTGGTTCGGGATCGGTGGCTTTGAGGGACCCGACATGGCACACCCGCTCGACTATCTATATTTCTCGGCTGTCATGTACACATCGCTCGGGATTGGCGATATCGTCCCAACTAGTCATATGAGGTTTATCGCCGGTGTCGAGGCCCTCAACGGGCTCCTGCTGATTGCCTGGTCCGCATCCTTCCTGTTTGCGACGATGAACCGCCTGTGGGACTGGGAGCCTTGTGTCGAGCCCAAAGACGAGGAGTGAGGCATCCGTTGCTAGGGGCTCAAACAATCAGCGCATCTTGAACGCAATGATGCCGAGCAATGCGGCGAAAGCTGAACTGCTCACAACGGCGAGTTTTGCCGTTGCGGCGATCGGAGTTGCATCGAATGCCGCACCGACGATGAACAAGCTCATGGTGAAACCGACGCCAGCCAGCAGTGAGACCCTAATGACGTCCCGCATCGAGGTGCCGGGCGGGAGTGTTCCGATGCCGAGGCGAAGCGCCAGAAGTGTTCCGCCGAAAATTCCCAAAGGCTTACCGACAATCAAAGCAATCGCAACGCCGATTGCGACAGACCATGCCTGTGGGTCAGCAGGAGCAAAATCCATCATGACGCCGCCGTTGAAGAATGTGAAGATTGGCACAACACAGAACAGAGCAACTGGCGAAACGCGCCGCACGGCGCGCGCTGTCGCTCTTGGCGGAAACGACGACAGCGGCAATGAAAACCCGACAATTGCCCCTGCAATGGCTCCTTCGAGACCGGTCAGTATAAGTCCTGCCCAGAGAACGCAGCCGAAGGCAAGGTAAGGCAAGAGAGATGCCCTTCGGGTTCGATTGAGCAGAAATAGACCTGCTAAGCCGCCAACCACCACCCAAAGCGGCCAAAACTGATCGAACGCTCCGTAGAACAATGCGATGACAATTACCGCGCCAAGGTCGTCGAAAATCGCTGCGGCTGTGGCAAAGGCGATGATCGCAGGGTCAACCCGGCCCGAAAACAGCGAGAGGACGCCAAGGACCAAGACGATGTCTGTCGCAATCGGGATTGCCCAGCCACGCAGGGCGACGGTATCTCCGGCATTGAGCCCGAAGTAGATCGCTGCCGGCACAATCATGCCCCCAAGCGCCGCACTTGCCGGAAGCACGGCCGCACCGGGTTCGGACAGCGCCCCACTGGTCAGCTCGTGATTTGTGTGAAGACCGATGAGAAAGAAGAAGACCGTCAGAAGGCCCTGATTTATCCACTCGATCAGAGGGGCTTCGATTGCCCAGGTGCCCGCCCCAACCAGCAGAGGCAGGTGATGCACAATCGCATAAATGTCCGCCAGCGGCGAGTTCGCGGCCGCCATACCCAGAGCAAGACCGACGAGCATGGCGAACCCCGCGCGCCGCCCGTCACGGACCGATTGCGTGGCAATATCCGTCAACTGTGGGCGGGCTCATCTTGCGGTGCCAGCCAGCGCGACAGGTAGGCGCGTTCGAACAGAAAGACTCCCGCGATCGTAAGGGCCGCGTAGGCGACAATCGCGGGATCGCTTTGTAGCTTCATGGCAGTGAACGCTACCAGAATGATCGCGTCAAACCCGAGTGCTGCAAGAATGATGACACCCGAGGCACCGATCTCTGCCCTGCGGTAGCGCCAGACACCCCAATGCACGGCCATATCCATCGTCAGATAGAAGAACGCACCCAGCGACGCGATGCGGCTCAGATCGAAAAACACAGCAAGGAAGGATGCGATCACCACGGTGTAAACCAGCGTATGCCGCTGGATCGGACCGGACATGCCGAAGTGACTATGCGGGATCATCTTCATATTCGTAAGCATCGCAAGCATCCGCGAGACCGCAAAGACACTCGCCAGAACCGCCGAGGCCGTCGCCACAACGGCCAGCAGGACCGTCAGCAGGAAGCCGACCTGACCCAATGCCGGTTCCGCCGCCTCGGCCAGCGAATAGTCCTTGGCGGCAATGATCTCGTCTATGGTCAGGCTGGATCCGACACCGAAGGCCACGAGCAGATAGACGACGACGCACAGCGCAATCGAAATCATGATCGCGCGCCCCACGTTGCGGTTGGGATCGGTGATCTCGGCGCCGCTGTTGGTGATCGTCGTGAACCCCTTGAACGCAAGAATGGCAAGCGCGACCGAGGCGACGAAACCCATCGGGCCGAAATCCACAGCGTCCCGCGACGCGGCAGCGAATTCAAACCCGCTCGACCACAGGGCCGCGATCCCGAAGAGAGCGATGCCCCCGATCTTGATTGCGGCCATGACCATCGAGAACAGCCCAATTGAGCGGTTGCCCGCGATGTTTACGAGGAAGGCGAATAGGATTACCCCAACGGCAAGGATGGGCACAAGCGGCCCGCCCTCGATATCGAACGGACGCAAAAGATAGGTGGCAAAGGTCCTTGCGACGAGGCTTTCCGCGATCACCATGCTGAGCGCCATGAGAAGCGCCGCCCCTGCCGCAACCGCCCCCGGTCCGTAACACTTCTGGAGGATCATCCCGATACCCCCTGCCGAGGGCCAGGCGTTGGACATCTTGATATAGCTGTAGGAACTGAACCCGGTGACGATCGCGCCGATGATGAAGGCAATGGGAAAGAGCGGCCCGGCAAGTTCAGCGATCTGACCCGTCAGGGCAAAGATCCCCGCCCCGATCATCACGCCCGTGCCCATGGCAACCGCGCCGCCCAAAGTGATGGAGTTCTTCTTGTAGCCGTCGCCGCCGTGGTCGTGTTTCATATCGTGTCCCGTCATTCTTGTTTCCTAGTTCGGCTTGGGCCGAGTGTTCATGCACAAAGGCTTTATGCCTGGAAAGTGGCGACGCAGACCGCTCAGCGCCCGCTCCAGATCAAGGTGGTCAACAATGGAATTCGCCCCTGCCTGTCGCGCATCGCCGGACCGCATTGCCTCAAGTGTCACCAGTATCATCGCAGCCGTCAAATCAGCCTGATCGCCACCTTCGAACAGGTTCGCGGCAATCTCCCTGCCCTCGCAATCGAACGCAACCGCCGTAATCCTTGTTCTTATTTGCCCGAATTGCGGTAACCACTGTGTTAGTTTTGTCATTTGCAGGGAATGCTTTGACATCCAGCGTCCGAGTCTAAGCCGTTGTGCCGCTGCAAATAGGCGTGTGACAAAGGGTGGATCGACGGCCAGGTAGTGGCGAACAAAGACATCGCGTCCATTTGTTTGTATGCCCTCATCGGGAAACGCCACATCGAGTGCCAGTCTCGGCGCCTCGTTCCGCGCGAAATTAAATCTCCACGGCTTCGTGCCAGGAACTACGGACCGGCCAGTGACCGGGTCGTCATAAGGTTGTCCAAGCGTCCGAAAGAACCACTCAGCCGCTGCCTGCCCATAATGACGGCCCATGCCAAGCTCGAGGCCGATACGCAGCGTCTCTACCTGTTCGTCGCTTGCCAGATCTGCCGCCATCAATGTGCTGAGACCCGGAGCCGTCCCAACGCCCGTAACAAGACATCCGTTTGTCCCGGCCGCTGCCCGGATCAGGGCATCGACATAGCTCGGCGTCGCCGATGTATCGAGGACCGTTTCGCCTCTTGCGAGGCGTTCGGCCACCAGTTCCGGTAGCGTCGCTTCAGTAAGATTAACGACGATGGCGTCGTCGGGAAGTGACTTGGCCGCTCCGGGGCGCGCAACGTCGAGGGCCGTATAGACGACGTTCTCCAGCGTCGTTTCAACGACGCGGCTTCGCCTGGAAACCGCCCAAACCTTCCATTCCTGATGGTCGGAAAGGAGGCGAATAAGCCGCGACCCGACATCACCGGATCCTCCGAGGATCACCAGATTGCTCACTCCGTTCGCTCTCTTGGTCTCGGCGCTTTCAAATCGCAAATCTGTCTTGCATTTCCGATCTCAAACTCAATCATCGATCAATTCGCAGGCGCGCGCTCGATAATCGGAAAAAACTGACGTCGCTCCGGTTTCCCGATAGCCAGCTTGCGCCTTACAAAAACGGACCAGAACGCTTGCGTTCATTGCGCGGCAACTTCCCGGAATCGAGGTAGAAACGCCGGAACATCCTCTGCATATCTCTCCCAGGCTTCCCCAAACTGGGCAAGGCTGTCGGCCTCCTCGCTTTTCGCAAGTCGCGCATACATCCACACGAGGACCGGGAACATGGCGAGCGTGAGGATCGTCGGCCATTGCACCAGGAACCCGGCCATAATGAGAACGAACCCCACATACTGCGGATGCCGTATCCGTGCGTAGGGACCCGTAACCGCAAGTCGCCCGGCCCGCTGTGCAGCCCAGAGATGATGCCAGGCCACCGAGATCAGCCAGAAGCCGCCGCCAATCAGCGCGAAGCTCAGGAGATGGAACGGCCCGAAATGCGGGTTCGACCGCCAGCCGAAGATCATTTCCGGCAGGTGCCCGCTGTCATGTGCGAACCAATCGATTCCGGGCCAATTGGACTGAAGCCACCCCGACAGAAAGAAGATTGTCAGGGGAAACCCATACATTTCGACGAAGAGCGCCACGATGAAGGCGCTGAAAGCTCCGAAGCTGCGCCAGTCGCGCGATGTCTTCGGCTTGAAGAAGCTGAAGGCGAAGAGGATGAAGACTGCAGAGTTGATGAATACCAGCAGCCAAAGTCCATAGGAGGGTAAGGGTTCGGTCATGACTTATCATTTCCGTCGGACCCATGCCCGCCGTGGCCACCGTGCCCGCCATGCATGAAGAAATGCATACCAACGCAGATCAGGAGCGGCAGCCAAAGGATCCAGTCGCTGGCAAAAATATGAACGCGGTGTTCATAGCCAAGCAGCAGACCGCCCAGAGCGAGCGCGACGATCAGATAGACACCGGCGCGGGATTTCCAGAAGGGCACAACAGGCACCGGCTCTTCTTCCGGTTTGCCGTGATGATCGTGTGCTTCCATTTCAAAAAAACTCCAAACAGCGTGTGCGATGTGCGTGGGCCACATTCGGAGCGGCCTTCGCAAAATGGGTATCGAAGCCGAGGACATGAGGGGAAAGCGTCGCCTCGGCTTCGCAACCTGCTTTCATCAGCATAGTGTTGAGACGTGCCTTTGCACCTCAGTCATGCCCGCAACACCCGCCGCCGCTTTTTGCTGGCGTTTCAGGCTTTCCAGATGGCTGGACCGCCGCAACGGATTGATGATCCGTGTCTTTCGTCTCGTGTTTCGAACCACTGCAGCAACATCCCGCGTTCAAGCCTGCGGTGCTTTGCTGCACTTGGGTCACTTTGTCGTTCTTCATCGGTGCCTCCGTTTTCAAGGTTCACCGAGTAGACGCTTGGCGGCGCAAAGCATTACAACCCAAGTCACAGTTTTTTTGCTCCCATCAGTCACTCTGAAGGAGCATCCTCCTCAGTCGTGGCTCGCCACAAAAAGTGCTGACGCTTCAATGACATCTCCAGAGATGAGTTCAGGAACGATGAATTCGTGGATACCCAGCCTTTGCATTGGTCACCCGTCTTTTCATGTGCCCTTTCAGGCCGCGATCCATGGCATCCTCAAATCCCATAGGCCCATGCTGGTAGTCGACCCATGCGGACGTCAACTGAACGCACGCCATCGACATTTTCGGCGGCGACCCGGATTGCGTTTTCAACGAAATCGCTGTCGGCAATGCCCCAGATGGCGACGTTGCCATTCTCCACAATGAGGTTGATCAGGTTGACCGATGCGCCGGGAACCTCGGCAATCGCGGCCTCGACCGATCTGCGCAGCGGCTCGTCCTCGGGCGCGGGCGACGGCAGCTTTCCTGCGGTTGACTGCGCCAGCGCTCGGACAAGGTCGGCGCGGGATACAATCCCGACCATATTGCCATCCCGTAACACCGGAACGCGTTTGATACGGCGGGTTTCGAGCGTTCTGGCAATCTCGCTAAGCAGCGTACCTTCATCAACCGTGACGAGATCGCGGGTCATAACGTCAGCAACGCGATGGCTGCGTGCCTTCACATAATCCCGCGCGTCGCCTTCGCCGGAAAACATCTCGAGCCACCACGAGCGACGCTCTGCTCCGCCGTCGCGCAGTCTTCGGATGAGGTCTCCCTCGCTGATGAGGCCTACGAGCCTGTTGTCGCTGTCGAGAACCGGAAGTGCGCTGATGTGATTTTCCAGCATCAAATTGACGGCCTGCTCAACCGTTCCGTCGTCACGTATGGAGACAACAGCGGTCTTCATGATGTCCTTAGCTTTCATGGTTCTGCGTCCTTTCTGTTTGTCGGTTGCCTTCACGCCCCAATGGTCAACATGAGATCGTCGGCGAGCGTGTAGCGCGGTATGTCGAGGTTGCGCGGGGCGGGTCCCTTCCTGATCCGTCCGGACGTGTCGTAGTGAGAGCCGTGACACGGGCAGAACCATCCGCCGAACTCCCCAAGAGCATCTCCCGACCCCTGGCCAACGGGGACACATCCAAGATGCGTGCAGATCCCGATGACGATCAGTCATTCTCCGGCCTCGTCCGCTGTCCGGTTCTGGTCGAGCGCAGGTTCCGTCTGGGGGTGGTTCGGGTTTTCCTTGGCGTTGTCCGCCTGGTCGATCAACGCATCAAGAGGTGTCGCCCGCGCCATATCGATGGCTTCCTGAGCCCGGCGCCAGACAAAGACAGGCTTGCCCTGCCAGCTGACGGTAATCCGTTGACCTCGTTCCATACCGGACAAGTCGACGCGTACGGTCGACAGGCTGAGGACGTCGGCAGACGGGTTCATCGAGTCAATGAGGGGCCAGACGGCGGCACCTGCGGCCACAGCACCCGCTCCGGCAGTTGCGTAATACAGAAAATCACGTCTGCTTTCCGAATTGTCTTTACCCTGCTCAGGCATGCTATTGTCGATGTCTGTCATGTCTCTTGCTCCCGCGGTTCGGTCTCACCCTGCATCTGACCTCTGCCGACCGGTCCTTCGATGTGCACTCCGGCATCGACATGCAGGGTCTCGCCAGTGATGGCGGCGGTGTAGTCGCTTGCGAGAAGCAGGGCGGCCAGGCCGACGTCGTCGGTATCGATATTGCGTCGAAGCGGCGCGATCTTCGCGCTGGCAGCCAGAAGATCGGTGGACCCGACCAGCCCGGACGCGGCACGCGTTGCCACCGGTCCGGCTGAGATTGCATTCACGCGAATGCCCTTCGGCCCGAGTTCGTGGGCGAGATATCTGACGGTGGATTCGAGCGCAGCCTTGACCGGGCCCATCACGTTGTAGTGCTCGACCACCTTCTCGGCGCCGAGATAGCTGAGCGTGATCAGGCTGCCGCCGTGTGTCATCAAGGGTTCGGCCAGGCGGGCAATGGCGATGAGCGAATGGACCGAGACGGTCATGGCCTCGGCAAAGCCCCCGGCGGAACAATCGGTCAACCGGCCGCGCAGGTCCTCGGGCCGGGCCTTTCCTACTGCGTGCAGCACAAAATCCAGACGCCCCCAGGTATCGCGGATCGCAGCAAAAACGGCTTCGAGTTCGCCCGCACGCCCGACATCGCAGGGCAAGAAAATCGGCGCGTCGACACGCTCCGCCAACGGCGCGACATGCGGTCTGGCGCGTTCGCCGACATAGGTGATGGCCAGGTCCGCACCAGCCTGACGGAAATGCAAAGCGCCCGGCCATGCCAGGCTGCGCTCATTGGCGATACCGATCACCAACCCTTTGCGACCCGTAAGTTCGAGCAATTCGCGCGGATCGCAGCAGTCTTCAAAGCTGGGCCTGGCAGACCCGCCGGACGCCTCGGAAGGGATCCCGTTCGAATGATCCTGTTTCTTCATTTCATGGGTGGTCATTTTGCTAGGTCCTGCAGAGGAAGTGGGTGGCAATCGGCCTCGGGCATCGGCGCGGCCCGCAATGTCCGGTGCAATTCCTCGCCCATACCAGTAGCGCGTGATGCGCCGCCGCTCCGCAGGAGAAGCGACGCCAGGGCGAGCGACGCGATTCGCGTCTCCTCGGTATCCGCACGTGACGTCAGGACCACCGGCGCGGCCAGTCCGAGCGCCAGGGCGGCAGCTTTGGCTCCGCCGAGATATTCGAGCGCCTTGGCCAGCATGTTGCCGCTGACAAGATCGGGGACCAGCAGGATGTCAGCCCGGCCCGCAACTTCCGAGGTGATGCCCTTTTCCGCCATGGCACGCGGCGAGACCGCGTTGTCGAATGCAAGCGGCCCGTCGACAAGGGCACCGATGATCTGCCCGCGCCGTGCCATAAGGGTCAAGCTGGCCGCGTCGAGGGTGGAGCCTATAGACGCCGTCACCGTTTCGACCGCCGACAGCACCGCCAGCCGCGGCTCGGCCACGCCGATCGCATGGAAGGCATCAATCGCATTCTGGCAGATCTGCGCTTTGGCGGCGAGATCCGGGGCGATATTGATCGCCGCGTCTGTAATACCTAACAACCGGTCATGCCCCGGCACCTCGAGAAGGAACAGGTGACTCACCCGCTTGTCAGGGACGCGCAGCCCGGTTTCGGCATCAAGAAGGACCCGCATGAAGACGTCTGTATGCAGGTTGCCCTTCATCACAACGTCGGCCTTGCCATCGCGCACCAGTCCGACCGCCAGGCGCGCCGCGTCGGCATCCCCTCCGCTGTCGTGCAGGCACGTCTCGTCGAGTTTCAAGCCTGTGGCCGCAGACAGTGGTTCGATCTCCGCCCGGGGCCCTACCAGGTGCGGTTCAGCCAGCCCTTCTTCCATTGCCCTACGCATGGTCGCCAGCAGGACCTCCTGCGCGGCATCGGCGACCGCGACCCGAACGGGTCCATGCGCACGTGCACCGTCAACGAGTGCGGCAAGTGTCTGAGCTGTGTCGTGCTTTGCCATCATGATGCCTCCTTCCGCCCAGATGCGCATTCCACGCAAAGCCGCGCGACGTGATCGGCGATGACCTGTTCTTCGTCGGTCTGGCGGATCTCGACGATAACTCGCGAGCCGGCTGCGGAGATGGCCTTACTCCCTGCCAGATTGGCCTCGTGGTCGATACGGACTCCGAGATAGCCAAGCCCGGCACAGATCAATTCGCGCACCGGTGCGGCATTGGCACCGATGCCGCCCGTGAAGACCAGCCGGTCGAGACCTTCGAGCGGCGCGGTCAGCGCGACCAGATGGCGTCGAACGTGATAGCAGAAGTACCTGATCGCCTCGGCGGCGGCGGCGTCGTGGCGCTCGATAAGAACACCCATGTCGCGGCTTTCCCCCGACAAGCCCAGAAGGCCCGATCGGGTTCTCAAAAGGTTCCCGAGATCCGCCGGCGACATTGCCGCTTCCCGCAGCAGATGCAGGATCAGGCCGGGGTCGATATCGCCGGACCGGGTGCCCATGGGTACGCCCGATATTGGAGAGAACCCCATCGTCGTTTCGATTGACCGGCCACCCCGGATGGCGGCCAAAGAGGCCCCATTACCGAGATGCGCAACGATCAGGCGCTCTTTGTCGACGTTGACGCCATCCTGGGTCAGTGCTCCAACAATGTATTCGTAGCTTAGCCCGTGGTAGCCGTAGCGTCTGAGTTCAGGCGTCTCGATCTCGCGCGGCAAACCTGTCATCTGCGCGACCCGCGGAAGGCTATTGTGAAAGGCGGTATCAAAACAGGCGATTTGCGGCAGGTCAGGGCGCAGGGCCGCGATGGCCTCGATCCCCGCGATGTTGGCGGGCAGATGCAGGGGAGCGAGCGGAACCAGACCGCGCAGTCGCGCAAGAAGGTCAGCAGTGACTTCTTCAGGGCAATCGCAATCAGGTCCGCCATGGGCGACACGGTGACCAACGGCGACCGGCAGGGCCGCAAGGCGGTTTGAGATGACCTCGGACATCACGGCGTCGAGTGCGGTGCGATGGTCGGGAAATGCACCGTCTCGTTGCACGCCTTTTGAATTGCCGGTCACGGTCAAATTGAACCGGGCGGTATCCGTACTTATTCCCGTAACCGCCCCGCTGGCCATTCGCGCGCCGCCTTGCCTCGCTTCGAAGAGGGCGAACTTGAGGCTGGATGATCCCGCGTTAAGGACCAGGATTGCAGGCCGTTGCATCTCATGCCCGCCCGTCATCCGTCGGACGTTCCGGCGCAGGGGACTTGTTTTCATTCTCGGCGGCACTGGAATCGTGGGGCTCGTGCCCCGCATGACCGTTCGATTTGTTTCGCCTGCCAGGGCCATGTCCGCCGTGACCGCCGCCATGACCTCCGTGGCCATGACCGAAGAGGTGCATGGCCACCATCCCTCCGCCGAGTAACAGGATCAGCCAGTTATCTACAAGCCATTGCATCGCTCATTCTTTCGCTTGATTTACGAGTCCGGCGCCGGGAGCGTAGAGCGCCTTGAAGAGCACCGCGATGGCCTGATCGCGGGCGACACGCATCGCGCCAAGACTGGCCCCGATCCGCTCTATTACCTCGCGTTCCGCTTTCAGTTGGGGATCATCGTCCGGCAAAGGCGCGCGGTCTGGGCGGATCGAGTCGGCCATCGCCTGCACGACACCCATCCACGGGTTGTAGCGCGCCGAAAACATCAGCCGGGTCCAACGCATCGGATGCATTGCGCGCAGAGCCTCCGCCGTTTGCGGTGTGGTGATTGCCCTTATCCACGGGCCGAGGAATAGGTCGTAGGCCGCCTCGCCCGTCCGAGAGACTTGCGCCACATTTCTGAGTGCGTCTTCGGGGTGCACCTCGCCGATTTCAGACACTTCGCGCGGCTCGAAGCTGACCGCATAAGCAGGCTTCTCGCAGTCGGGATCGCCGGTCGGATTGTCGATTTTCATCTCGTAGAGGCCTGGCTCAAGCGTCTCAATCTCGTCGAGGCTTTCGAGGATCGCGCGGTGTTCCAGCCGCGCCACCGATGCCGAGACAAAAATTCCAAGATGCCCGACATGGGGGTTGATGAGATAGACAATCCGCTGTCCTGCGGCCTTCAGCGCATCCGTATCGGCATAAACCTTCGGGATCCAACCCAGTGCCTGCGTCGGTGGGGTGATATTGTCGCCTTCTGAGGCGAAGATCACGATCGGATTCTGGATCCGCCGCAGATCGGCGGTGCAGCCATCGCAGACTCGCATCTCGCCGGTTTCCAGCTTGTTGCCGATGAAGAGATTCTCCGTGATCGCGAGAATTTCCTCGCGGCTCAGCGTGTAGAAACCGTTCCACCAGCGCTCGAATTCCAAGAACCGCTCGCGCTCGTCGTCGATATGCGAGAGGAGATGGGCGTATTTGTCCCAGATCGCCTTTTCCGGCTGCAGGTTCTCGAAGTTCTGCGCGAGCCACGCGCCGTCGAAGCGTCCGTCGCCAAGGTCCGCGGTCATGTGCGCAGCCCAGTTGCCCCCGGCGAGCCCGCCCATCATCCGCATCGGGTTGGTTCCGGCCTCACCGGCCCAGTAGGAGAGCGGCGAGCCATTCAGGACAATCGGGCCAGAAAGCCCCTGGCAGTCAGCTGCCAGAAGTGTGATCGCCCACCCAGCCTGGCAATTTCCATAAAGAATGGGTGGATGGTCCGGGTGCCGTTTGGCGATTTCCTCGACGAAGCGGCGTAACGCATGGTGCACGTCGGCGAGGGTTTGCCCTTTCTCGGGTTCGGGAAAGAACACAACGAAATAGACCGGGTGGCCCTCGTGCATCGCAATGCCCACCTCGCTGTCGCGCTTGAAGCCGCCGATGCCCGGGCCGTGGCCGGCGCGCGGGTCAACAACGATGACCGGCGGCTTGGCCATGTCGACGCAATCGTCCCAACAATCGTCACCGATCTCTGTGATCCTGAGGAGCGCGTAGTTGGCGGGACGATCGAAGTTTCGCGCGTCGAGAAGGGTTTCGTATTTGAAATCCAGAAGTGGCGGCATCCCTCGCCGCTCGTGCTCGATCATGTTGTCGGCACGCTCGCGCAGCGTGTCAAGGAACAGGACCCACCGTTCAAACAGGTCCTGAGGATATGTCGCGGCGGTGGCAGTCGACTGTTCGATCTGAACCATCTTCGGCTTTTCGGCCATAGGGCTACTTTGCTTGGCCTGAGAGACGACGGGTTCTGACGCTACCGACTTCAGCGTCCGATTGGGGGATTTGGTCTTGGCCATCACGCGCTCCGCTCGGCAAAGAAGTTGAACAACGGGCCGAAGATCAGCGCGACGAACCAGCCGTAAAGCAGAGTTTCGGCAACACCGAGGACGTAACCTCCGAGGCTGATGCCATCGACCCATGGCAGAAGCGGGTTCCAGAGGTTGGTCATGCTCTGCCCTGGGAAAACCAAGTCGAAGACGACGCAGATCGTGTAGGTGATCACGAAGAAAATACCCAGGCTCCAGCCCAGGGCCTGGATCGGGATGCGCGCATTGCGGGGTGTTTCGCTAATGCTGGTCATGTCAGAGCCTCCTTGTCTCACGCAGTGCGATTGCTGGCGCTTACTGAGAAAGACGCTCGAAAGTCGGGGGCATTACACATTTTCGGCTTTTTGGCTGCAGCAGATCAATTCGCGGGGGCATCGGCCGTTTGGGTGGATTTGGGGCGATCCATATTGGTCATGGCAACGCCAACGAGCGTTACAAGAATGCCCAGACCCGTCAGAAGTCCGATGGATTCTCCAAAAAAGGCCACGCCCATGGCGAGCCCGAAGCCAGGTACGAGAAACGCAAAGGCGTTGGCGCGGCTGAGCTCGGTTGTTCGAAGAATCTCACTCCACAACCAATAGGCAAGCGAAGTCCCAAAGAGACTGATCGTAAACAGAATCAGAAGAAACTGAGGTGAGAACGTGATGGACATCGGATCTTCGTACAGAAACGCACCAACCAGGAGTGGGATCCCACCAATCAGCATTTGGCTTCCCATTGCCATCAAGGTATCGGCACGCTCTGCAAGCGCGCGGATCAGCACATTGCTGATCGTGATGCCCACGGCGGCCAAGAGGATATACGAGGAGCCAAGCACGAAAGTGTTGCCCGCCGGCGCCTGATACTGTGGCGCTACAATCAGCAGGATGCCGATAAATCCTAGAGCAAGCCCCGCCTTGCTGCGCCCGCCCAACCGCTCACCAAGCACCACGATCGCTAGTGCAGCCGCCATCAGCGGCTGTGCGTTGGCCAGCACCGTGGCGAGCCCGGGCAAGATGAATTCGGACGCCATGAACATACCGAGAAATCCAAGCGAGGTAGCCCCTAGGCCAATACCGAAGATCGCGAGCCATACCCGCATGCCGCGCGGCCAGGACCGGCCAAGTATCATCCCGAGAGCCACGAGCGCCGATCCGGCGAGAAACGCGCGCAATGCTGCGAAGGTCAAGTGTGGCGCATACGCAAAACCCGCGACGATGAGCGGGAAGCAGGCCGCCCAGAGAAACATGACCAGAACGATCAGCGAGGGTTTTCGGAGGGTCATTCGGCGGCGACCTTGCGTGTTCTGCGTGCTTCTCGCTTCACAATATCTGCATCCACATCGCCGCTCAATTCAGGGAGATGCTGTTTCGACGCTTCAATGTAGTCCCGCGTCACCGGAACGGCATCCAACCGGTGTGCAAGCTGGATCTGGAATACAACCAGATGGTTGTAGCGGAACCCTGCTTCACAGGACGCCAGATAGAATTCCCACATCCGGCAGAAGCGTTCGTCGTAAAGCGCCGCCGCCTCTTCCCGCCGCGCCATGAAGCGGTCCCGCCAGGCTTTCAGCGTTTCGGCATAGTGAAGGCGGAGCACTTCGATATCCGCGATGACGAGCCCCGCCCGTTCAACCTCCGGGACGATTTCAGACAGCGACGGAACATAGCCGCCCGGAAAAATATACTTTGATATCCACGGGTCAGGCGCACGCGGCGGGCGAGCACTGCCGATCGTATGCACCAGCGCCACGCCGTCCTTATCGAGCAGATCCGCAAGCTTGGCGAAATACGCGCCGTAATGCCCGACACCGACATGCTCGAACATGCCGACCGACACGATCCGGTCGAAGCGGCCTGTCTGACGGCGATAGTCGAGCAGATCAAAGCGGACCCGGTCATCCAACCCGTCGCGCCGCGCCTTTTCGGTTGCATATTTCTGCTGGTCCACCGACAGCGTGACCCCGGTCACCGGCGCGTCGGACGTTTGAGCAAGATACGTCCCCAAACCACCCCAGCCTGAACCGATGTCGAGCACTTTCTGTCCCGGCAGCACGCGCAGTTTGGCCGCGATGTGGCGCATCTTGTGAACTTGCGCGTCCTCGAGACTATCTTCCGGGGTCTCGAAATAGGCGCAGGAATACTGCCGTTCAGAGTCGAGAAAGAGATCATAAAGATCGTCACCCAGATCGTAGTGGTGGGCGACATTCCGGCGCGAACGCGAAACGGGATTGTGCATCGTGACCCGTCTGAGTGTCATCCGCAGCCGGTCGCGCAAACGCCAAAGCCATGGAACGCGGGTGTTCTGGAAATTCTCCAGACAAAGGGCGATCAGGCCGTACAAGTCGCCTTTTTCGACCGACAGTCCATCCTCCATCCACGCCTCGCCCATTGCGAGGTCCGGATTCAACGCGATCCGGCGCAGTGTCGACCAATCGTGGATCGCAATCGCAATCGTTGGTGTTCCCATGCCGTAGCGTCTGGTCTCGCCATCGGGAAAACAGACTTCAAGCATGCCGGTCCGGACCAATTTTCGCAGTGCGCTATCCAGAAGCCGGAACGCAAGCGGCGCACGGCGACCCGGCTTTGAGGCGCGAATGTTGGGTTCGTATTTCATACAGTTTCCCCCACTTTGTCATTTGTCCCCGCTGAGCCGTGGTCGCCGTGACGACACCAGACACAATCGCAATCGACGTGACTGCAACTTGGGTCTTCCAACGCGGTGCGGTATCGGCGACGGGCAAGTGGCAGCGCCAGCCGCCTGAAGGCGGTCAGATCGTATGCGCGGCGGAGCACGTCCCCTGCGTCATCCTTTGCGAGTTTGCGGCATGCGATACGCATGCCAACTTCTCCGCCCAATCCAAACATCCAACGGTTGACAATGCCGGCTTTCAACGACGGTCCCAGTTCCGATTGCCAGCGGGCGGTGTAGTCAGCGCCCGTCAGAATACATTCAGCCGCCAGAACGCCAGAGCGGATCGCATGGCGTATACCGAACCCGGCAAGCGCATCCTGAAAACCCGCATGTTCGCCGATCACAAGATGTCCGCCCTGGTGTGCGCTGCGCGGCAAACGGTAAGAGCCATACCCGCCAAAGGCGCGAGCGTTACGCATTTCGAGCCCGGCATGATCACGAAAGAAGTCTTCGGAAGCCTTCACATGACGTGCGTGGTCGCGGAATCCCGTGAACATGCAACTTGCGACGGTGCCTCGCCCGTCCCGTACCAAAAGATAGGCGTAGCCACCTGGCGCGATCTCGTCCCCAAGGGCCAGCCATGCCCCGTCGCGCATGTCCGTCTCGAAAACATGCCCCGCCGCGATGACGGCGGCCTCGCGTGGCCCTGCGGCCAGGATGCCCGCATCGGCGAACGTCTTCACCCGGTCGCCGAAACGGACCTCGACACCTGCGGCGCGGGCTTGGGCCAGAAGGGCGCTGTCGAGTGTGCCTTCGCCAGGACCTCGGCGGAGCAGATAGAAGAGCGGTCGTCGCCCCTTGACGACATAGCTGCGCGCGGACGGATCGAAAACCGTGCCGCGGTTGAATGGATGATGGTCGAAATCGGCAGCTATCCCGACTGCGGCCAGTTCTTCGAGAACATCCTTTTCACTCGTCCAATTTTCGAGACCCTGGAAATCGTCGTGGAACCTGTGGCCCACCCGATCTTTCCACTCGCGCACAACGACCTTCCGACCGCCACGCGCCAGCACGATCGCGCAGGCAAGGCCAGCTGGACCGGCCCCGACGATACTTATCCTCGTAGAGTTCGCCATCGCAGTGTTCGACGATCTTCGGGCAGTTTTCCAGACGACGCCGTCAATGCCAATGTCGGCGTTTCGGGCTTTCCACCGGGATCGCGACGCGACCATCTTGAACTCTGGTACGATGACGCAGAAAGTCGACTACCCTGGCTGAGAGCAGTGCCGAGGCGAGAAAACCCGCAAAAATGAGAATCCCAAACATTTCTGTCTTCCTTTTCGATAAATACAGTATCCGCTGTACATAGGGGAAGACGCTCGCTGCGAGCGTTCATTACAGCTGAACAGGTTTTCTTGTTTTCATCAGACGTCGAGGCCGATGAGGATTGGCGATATTCTTGCCGATCAAGCGATTTTGCTGAGCCGTCTGGGACCAGAGCCTTGTCGGACGATTGGTGAAGAGACTTCGACATGAAATTGCTCAAGCCCCAAGTTTTCAGTTTCAAAACGGCACTTCAAGGTGGCTGCATGCGAGGCAGTTGGTCCGCCTCGCATGCACCTTTAGCGTTGGGGTTCCGCGCCGTCCGTTCACCCATCAAGCGAAGAAAAGACATCCGGCGCCTCGTCGCCCTCGACGAAAAGATATCCGGCAAGCCCCTTTTCGGCCCGCGAAAGCGCGTGATCCACCAGAACAAACCGCCCCGGCACTTCGCATTTGAATTCTACCATCGCCGAGCCGCCTGCTGGCACGGTCACGGTCTGGACATCCCTCAGTGGTGGCGTCTCGAGCGAGCCCTGTAGATGGACCCTGTCGAAGATCTCGCCGATGACGTGGAAGGACGAGATGTAGTTGGGTCCACCGACGCCAAAGAAGATCCGTACGGTCTCACCGACATTGGCCTTCAGCGGATAGTGTTCGGTCAGGGCACCGGTATGGCCATTGAAGATGAAGAACTCGGGGCGTTCATCCACGAGCTTGTCGTAACTTTCATTCAACAGGCCCGAGGTGCCGAAGCGTTCTTCGGTATAAAGCTCGCCCTGCATGACGTAGTATTCACGATCGACCGGCGGCAAGCCTTCTTCCGGCTCGACCAGGATCAACCCATACATGCCGTTCGAGATGTGCTGCGCCACGGGGGATACTGCGCAGTGGTAGACGTAAAGACCCGCGTTCAGCGCCTTGAACTTGAAGCTGTAGTCCTCGCCGGGCCCCGGCTGCGCCAAAGCGGCCCCACCACCAGGTCCGGTGACGGCGTGCAGGTCGATGTTGTGGGCGTACCAGTTGTCCTCGTGGTTCTTGAGGTAAACCTCGACCGTATCACCGACGCGCACCCGCGCGAACGGTCCGGGGATCTTGCCGTTAAAGGTCCAGAAGCGATAGGTGCTGTTGGCGTCCAGATGTGCCTCGATCTCGATTGTCTCGAACTCCAGCCGCACTGTTGCGGGCTCGCGGCGGGTAATCGCCGGCGGCACGTTGGCCGGATTCTGGCTGATGTCGGCCATGTCCGAATGGGTCGGATTGGCGCTGTAGAGCCGGTTTCCCGCCCCGCCACCTGGTGTTGCCGCCCGGCTTTGCGCGAGCTGCGTGGTCCCATCGCCATCCGCGCGCGCGGCGGTCGAAGCCAGAACTCCGCCAACAGCCAGTCCAGCGGAGCCAACGAGCACACTGCGACGGTCGATCCGCGCAGGGGCGCTGTCCTCAGAAATTTCGGGGCTATAGTGTTCGGTTTGCGATCTTTCGGTTGGGCGTTTCATGACTCTTCCTTTCACCTGTCAGATGCGAGAGCCGCCCGGGCCAGCCGTTCGAGATCCCTTCTGCGGGAAACCGTCCGGGCGATCTGAAGGTAAGACGCCGGCTGTGGCCGAACATTACAGAGATCTGGAATTTGCAGTCTCGCTGGAACCCGCGCGGCGCGCCAAGGACAGGATCATGCGCCGGATCAATACCCTAATTTGGCCTGGGCCCGCGGGCTGGGTGCGCAGCCGATATCGAACCGACAAGGGCACTGGCCATGCGCTTTCGAAACATGAACAAGAGCGTACGGGCATCCCGCGTGCCGAGCCCCAAAGCCTCCGCCGCGACCTCGATGCTCTGGCCTTCGGTATCAACTCTGCGGAACAACTCGCCCGAAAGCTTCCCTATATCGGCCTGCACGGTGCTTTTGCATCTGCACAAGAGGCCCGAAAACAGCTTCTCGGTTGCCCGATCCTCTTGCGTCACACCAGCCATGCGATACTCCTGAAACGGCTTTGGTTTGAAGACGCCGTTCGGAGCGCAGCATTACAAGGCGCTTTCTTCGTTTCCGCAATCGGTCTCTTCAACAGGATGCTCGCAGCCGACCGGCGGACAGGAGCAATCGTCAAAGCCATGACGGCAACAAGGGCCGCAGTGGGCCACCAGTGCGTCACCCAACGCGGCGCGGGCGCGGTGAAGACGGACATTCAGCGTTCCGGCTTTCAGCCCCAGGTCTGCCGCAACCATCGCGCGATCACCGTCGTCGATGTCAATTCGGCGGATCAGTTCGGCATCACTCGGACGCAGTTCAGTGACCAACCCTTTGACGCAGTTGCAGATCACGTCCATGTCTTCGACCGGGTCATCGGTGAAAACAGCGGACTGAGCCTCCAGTGCGACAGCCTCCTTCAGACGCCTGGACCGCCCCGACTTGCGATAGTGATCATTCAGCGCTGACCGCAACACCGCGTAAAGCCAGGCATCCATGCGGTCCGCCTCGCGCAGCTGATCCTTACGTGCCAGAACGCGGATGCAGAATTCCTGCAGCACGTCCTCGGCATCGGCCCGGTTTCCCAGCCGTTTGACCAGGAAACCCAAAAACGCATTTCTGTTCACCGACAGGGTTGCTTCGAGGCCGCGCTGATCAGCGTCGCTGCCCTTCGGGATATGGTTTTTGGTTTCCGACATGGTGGCACGCCGCCCTTGTACCGAAGTTCCGATTCCAGCCCGGCAGGCGGATTAATCAAACATGTCGCCATGGGCAGATACCATGAACCTATCCATTCCAAGGCGAAATGCCAATGTCAGTGATTTTGAAATCAGCAATCTATCGTGCCGATGAAATCTATCCGCATCATTGCTGATGACAAAGGCGCAGCGATATTCACAGTCTCATCGCGTCGAGTGGCGTCATCAGGTTGGGTAAGTAATTTTTTGTAATCGTATTTCTTTTTGAGCGTCCTTGCCTTAACGTGGATGGAAAGGACTACGCACAGATTTTTCGTGCGACGTACCAGATCTGGCAGAACGGGCCAAGCACGAAAGGAGCCAAAGCGGACATGAGCGAATTGACACAATACGCCATTCTGCTCGGCCTGACGCTTGGTACGGTCGGACTGGTCCTGAGCATCTATGCCCTCGCCCGTGCGATCGGGCGGGCCCGTGCCGAACCCGCCAAGGACGTTCCTGCAACCGCCGGAACGCTGGCCCGAGATCCGGTCTGGGTCCGATACCACGCCAAATATTACGGCTACGCGCTATTGTTTCTCGCCTTCGATATGGAAATGGCGTTCATGTACCCCTGGGCGGTCGTTTACCGCGAAAAGGGGCTGGTCGCCCTGCTCGACATGGGCGTTTTCCTCGCGATCCTGTTTCTCGGCCTGCTCTATGGATGGAGCCAGGGCGCGCTGAGGCGGCAATGATGGATTTGTCTGGGGCACGTCAGGGTCTGTTGCGCGGTTTCCGCGGGTTGGTCGCCGGGGCCATGGCGCGGGACTTGCGCGCGTTCGTTGTTCCCGGTGAGGATGTCGCAAATGCCCTTGGTCTCGATCTGGATGCCGCAGGGCTGATCCGCGCGGTGACGCCGCGCCACGCGAACGTCTTGCTGATCGCGGGGCCCTTGCCCACTGCGCTGGCCGATGCGGCCAGCGTCGTCTGGGCCCAAATGCCACGACCCCGATGCATTCTGGCACTTGGTGAGGTCGATCTTGGCCCTCTGCCCTCTGCGGACGTGACGGCGGAGATGTCGCAGGCGGGCCTGATCTCCGGACTGGAAGATCTGCGCAAGCTGATCCGCAATGGGGCTTTTGCACCAGACATCGCGGAATTTGATGCGCCTGCCCTTTCGGAGTGGATCGAATACACCTGCCCCATGCACCCGGAAGTCATTTCGGACGAACCCGGCAAATGCCCGAAATGCGGGATGTTCCTTGTGGAACGCAGGGTTTCGGGCGCTGCGCCTCACGCCCATGAGGGCCATGAGGGCCATGAGGGCCATGAAAAATCGTCCGCGGTTTCCACGCAAGCAGAAAAGGCCCATCATCAGTCGGATGCTGTGACAAGCGCCGAGACGTCCGCCTCCTATGTTTGCCCGATGCACCCGGAAGTGACCTCCGACACGCCCGGTTCCTGTCCAAAATGCGGCATGAACCTCGTCCCGCAGGCCGAGGCCGGAGAGCACGCGCACCACGGTCATCACGCGCATCACGGCCACGGCCATCACGCCGAACCGGCCTCGGAGCCGACAGGCCCCTACACCTGCCCGATGCACCCGGAGGTCACCTCCGACGCGCCCGGCTCCTGCCCGAAATGCGGCATGGACCTCGTCCCTCAGACCGAGCCCGGGAAGCATGGGCATGGTGGACATGGCGGTCACAAGCACCACAAGGACATGCCAGCGCAAGAGGGCCAAGAAGACCACGCCGCGCATGGCGCGCACGAACAGCAGGATGCGCATGGCGCGCATCATGGCCACGCAGGCCACGGCGCGGCACCAGACATCCCGGGGATCGAGCCACATTTCATGTCCATGGTCGAGCTGACCGAAGGCAAACCGGTCAGCCCCGACGGGTTGGTGATGGAATGGATAGACGCTCCATTCGGCCCATTCTTCCCGGGTCTGCCAGGCGGTCTGCAAATGGTACTGACCCTCGATGGAGACAGCATCGCGGGCGCCGAGATTAAAGGGATGGACGCGGCAGCGCTGCCATCAGGCGTTGCTCTCGAAGACTTTGCTGCAAGTCTTGCAGACGCGGTGCCCCTGTCACCTGTGGCGATGCGCGAACTGGCCTGCCGCGCTGCCGAAGCTGCAACAGGGCAGACAGCGCCGAAAGACGTGCTGACGGCGCGCGCCGCGGCGGTTGAACGTGAAAGGATCGCAAGCCACCTCAACTGGCTTGCCGGGTTGGCCCGTCAGGTTGGCCTGTTTTCGCTGTCTCGAAAGGCCGCGGACCTGCAATGCGACGTTCGCACTGCTCAAGCAGACGGGCTGGCCGAACAGGAGGGCGCCATCAATAGCCTGCTGACCGCAGCCCGTCAGGGTTCGTTTCTGAGGTCAAAACTGTCCGGCATCGGAACGCTGAAGGGTGCTTTGGAAGGTCCCGCGGCGCGTGCGGCGGGGCACCCGTCCGATGCCAGACACGGCGACGTGGTCTACGACGAATTAGGTTTCGAACCCATCACGCAGGATCAAGGCGACGCCATGGCGCGGCTACGCCAACGCTGTGCGGAGATTGCGCAAAGCCTTGATCTGATAGCCGAGGCGGGCGCGATTGCGATGCCAGCGGTGCCGCGTGCAAAAGGCGACGGCCATGGCATGGCCGCACTGGAGACACCGCGCGGACCGGCAACGCTGCACCTGACATTGAAGGGTGGCATGGTTTCCTCGACCCATCTGACCACACCTTTCGCGGCACTCGCTGCGCATGTGCCCGACCTGATAAAGCAGATGGAACTTGCCGATGCGCTGACCGTGATCGGCTCGCTCGATCTCGATCCCTGGAGCGCGACCCAATGAGCATCGCGGTGATTATCCTCGCTCTCGCGATCGGCTGCTACGCCGTGGCCGTCCTCGAAGGCTGGGCCGTCCATGGACGCCTCAGCCTCACACGGCCGGCGACCTCGGCGCTGGCGCTGCTGGGCCGCGAACAGATCCTGCCGCGCACGTCTGACAGGCTGTTTTTCGAGGTTGGCCCGGTCCTCTTGCTGGTCGCGGGCCTCTTGTCAGTCGCCGTTATCCCGCTGGCACCGGGGCTGATCATCACCGATCTGGCCATCGGCGCGTTGTTTCTGAACGCCGCGCTGGCTTACGTGCTGGTCGCGCTTATCATGGCCGGCTGGGGGCCGAACGGGGCCTATGGGATGGTCGGCGGCTGGCGGTTTCTGGGCCAGTTCATCGCCTATGCCATGCTGATCGTCATGCCCATTACGGCGGTGGCGATGCGGGCGGAGTCGCTCTCCACCACCCAGATCGTCCTGTCGCAGGCGGCCTTGTGGAACATCGCCTACCAGCCCATCGGCTTCGTCCTGTTCGTCATCGCGGCAATGGGTGTCGCATGGCTGCCGCCCATCGACCTGCCCACAGGCGGCGGCGATCTGGCAGGCGGGGTCGAGGCTGAATATACCGGCGCGCGGTTGGCCGTCCTGCGGCTGGCACGGCTTGTGATCATCGTCGCACTGGCCAGCGCAACCGTCACTTTCTACCTCGGAGGCTGGCTTGGCCCGTGGCTGCCGGGCTGGGTTTGGACTGCGCTCAAGACGCTCGCCGTGGCAGCAGGGATGCTTGCGCTCGGATCCAGACTGCCGCGCCTGCGCGAGGCGAAGTATCTTGAACTGAGCTGGAAGCTCGGCATCACCCTGGCGCTGGCCAACATCTTCCTTGTGGGCGTGATTGCCCTGGTGGTGCCGATATGAGCCTTGCCACCGCCCTGTTTCTCGCGTTTTTCGGTGTTGCCGCGATCTGGTTCGGGATCGTCGTCTTTCGCACGCATTCGATGGTGCGTTCGGCCATTGCGCTCCTCTTCAGTCAGACCGCCATCGGGGCGATGTTCCTTGTCATGCAGGCCGAATTTCTGGGCGTGCTCCAGATCATGATGATGGCCACCGAGATGAGCGTCATGGCGATCTTCATGGTCATGTTCATGATGGACCCCGGCGGCATGGGCAAGATGGACATGACACACCAGAAACGCCTGTCGCTCTGGGCGGGCGGGATTGGCTTGGTCGCCGCACTCGTGGTGATCTGGACCGCCGGATGGCAAGGCCCCGCGCCCGACGTGCCCGGGGCCGACGAACAGGCGCGCTTGTTGGGTCGCGAAATCCTTGGACGCTCGATGTTCATCTTTGAAAGCGCGGCGCTGATGATCCTGACCGCGATGATCGCCGCGACCATGGTCGCCATCGCCCCGCAAGAGGAGGATACCCAATGATCCCCGAGCTCATGATCGCGCTCAGCGTCGGTGCGGCGCTTTTCGGCGTTGGTCTCTATGGCGCGCTCAGCCAGACCAACCTTGTCATGATCATCATGGGGGTCGAGCTGATCCTCGCCGCGGCACTGCTCAATCTCGTGGCCTTCTGGCGCTATCTGCACCCCGATGTGACAGCGGCGAAGATGTTCGTGCTGATCGTCATGGCGGTGATGGCGGTCGAGATGGCCGTGGGCTTCGGCATCGCCATCGCCCGGTTCCGCTCGCGCGGTTCGGTCGAGATGGAAGAAGCGCGGGAGCTTAAGGGGTGATCTGGCTTGCACTGACACTCCTCGCGCCTTTCGGCGCGGGCCTTGCGGCGCTTGCCCTGCGGCGCGTGCCCGAGGCGATTGCGCTGACCGGTGCGGCCTTGGGCCTTGCCGGGGCGATCGCGCTGTTCGCCGGAGTGGCGGGCGGCGCGGAGGTGACGGCTACCCTGCCCTTCCTGCCGGACCTGCCGATCCGGTTGGTGGGCAGCCCGCTCACCGCGACCCTGGCGCTGGTCGTGGCCGCCGTGGCCGCGATGGTCCTGACCTATGCGGCGGGCTACATGGCGCGCGATCCCGAACGCCCCCGCTTTTTCGGCACCATGCTGATGTTCGTGGCCGCAATGCAGCTTCTGGTGCTGTCGGGCGACTGGATAACCCTTCTGGCGGCGTGGGAGATGATCGGCTTTGCCTCCTACCTTCTGATCGGGTTTTGGCACGGACGCGAGGGCGTGCCCGGGGCGGCCACGCGGGCGTTCCTCTATACGCGGACGGCCGATCTGGGCCTCTACCTCGCGGCCTTCCTGCTGATCGGTATCGCCGGAACCTCCGAGATTTCGGCCACGCTTTCCACCACTGGCACCCCGGCACTGATCGCAGGGCTGCTGCTCTTGTTCGCGGCGATGGGCAAGTCGGCGCAGGTGCCGATGCAGGACTGGCTGATGCGGGCGATGGCGGGGCCAACGCCGGTCTCCGCCCTGCTCCATTCGGCTACGCTGGTGGCGGCGGGGGCGATCCTGCTGATCCGGACCGCACCAATGCTACCGGGCGGGGCGCTTCTGGCCATCGGGATTGTCGGCGGGGCAACAGCCGTCGTCACCGGGCTGATGGCACTGGCAGCAACGGACCTCAAGCGCCTGCTCGCCGCCTCGACCGCCAGCCAGTACGGGCTGATGCTGATCGCAGTGGGGGCCGGGGTTCCCATCGCCGCCCTTCTGCACCTGATCGCGCACGCGGCGATCAAATCCGCGCTGTTCCTAGGGGCGGGCGTTTTCCAGCACGACCGCGAGAGCACCGATCTGGACACACTTGCAGGCGCGGGTCGCGCCCGGCCCGGCATTTTTGCGGGATTTGCACTCGCTGCGCTGGCGCTGGCCGGGCTGCCACCGCTCGCAGCCTTTTACTCCAAGGACGCGATCCTCGCCGCTGCACTCAACAGCATCTCCGCTGCATGGCTGCTGCCGCTGGCCCTTGCCGGATCGGTGCTGACCGGGGCCTACATGGGCCGCGCGCTGAAAGTGCTGTGGACCGGCGCGGCGGAGACGCCCCGCGATCCGGTACCGCTCATGGCCGTCGGCATGGGCGTTCTCGTGGCACTCGCAGCCACGCTCGGCCTTGTTTTCAAACCGCTGGAGGCGATGCTGGGCGCGCATCTGGCTGAGCCCGGCTGGGTGGTCCCGGTGATGGGGCTTTCGGTGGGTCTGGCCGGGCTGGCGCTTGGCTGGCTGTTGGCTCCGGCCCGCCTTCTGGGTCCGTTGCTTGCGCCTGCACGAAACGGCTTCCCACTCGCAGGCGGCATGGACGCCCTCGTGGTCCGCCCGGCGTTGGCCCTGGCACGGCGCTGCGACCGTCTGGATATGTGGATCATCCGCCGTGTCGTGCTGGGCGGCATCGTCGCAGGTGCGCAATCGCTGTCACGCCGGATTGAACGCGCCGAGGCTGGGCTTCTGGCGCTGGTCAATGCGGTTGGCCAACTGAACCTGTCACTCGGACAGATCAGCCTGCGCACCGACCGTGACACCATCGACCGCGCGATCTTTGGCCTTGTCGACCGCACAATCGCCCTCGGCAGCCGTGCCCGCCGTCTGCAAAGCGGCTTCATTCACCGCGAAATGGCGCTGACCGTCGCCGGAATCGCCCTTGTCACCGGCGTACTCCTCGCCGCCCCGCTTTACTTCTGAGGATCGCGCTCATGCCGCTTCTGACCATTGCCACCTTCCTGCCCATCCTTGCCGGTCTCGCGCTCATGGCGCTGCCCGACCGGTCCACGCGAACGGCACATGCGGTGTCCATCGCGGCCACGGGGGCCGTGTTCCTGATCACACTGGTGATCTGGGCGCGCGGCATCGTGGCCGGAGACTTCGCCCAGGTCGAGGAAATCGCCTGGATCCCGGCCATTGGCGCGGCCTACCGGCTGGGCGTGGACGGGTTGAGCCTGCCTCTGGTGCTGCTGACCTCGCTTCTGTTTCTTCTGTCGGCCTTGTATTCGGCGCGGGTCGGCGAACGCGCGGCCTCCTACGTGGTGCTGATGCTGATGCTGGAAACCGCCTCGCTCGGCACGTTCATGGCGCTTGACGGCCTGCTCTTCTACGTCTTTTTCGAGGTCTCGCTGGTCGGCATGTACTTCATGATCGCAGGCTGGGGCTATGAAGAGCGGCAGCGGGCCGCACTCATGTTCTTCCTCTACACGCTTCTGGGCTCGCTGCCGCTTCTGCTGGCGATCATCGGGCTTTACCTCGGATCGGGCACCTTCGACATGCGTGTCTGGGTCGAGGGCACCACACTGGGCGGGCTTCCCGCCACATTGGCGCTGATTGCAATGCTCGTGACCTTCGCGGTCAAGATCCCGGCCTTCCCGGTCCACACCTGGCTTCCGGCGGCGCATGTGCAGGCGCCCACGGCGGGCAGCGTGATCCTGGCCGGCGTGATGCTGAAATTCGGCACCTACGGGCTGGTGCGCTTTGCCTACCAGATGACGCCCGAGGCCTTCGCGCAGGCCGGACTGGTGATCCTCGCCGTCGGGGTGGTCAGCGCTCTTTACGGGGCCTTTGCGGCACTGGCGCAAAGCGACCTGAAGAAGATGATTGCCTATACCTCGGTCAACCACATGGGATATGTTGTGATGGGCGTCGCCATCGCCGCGCTGGCGGCCGAGCCGCGCATCCGGACCATCGCATTGGACGGCGCGACCCTGCAAATGGTCAGCCACGGGTTGGTCACGGGCGCACTCTTCTTCCTTGTGGGGATGTTGCAGGACCGCGCGCATACCCGTAGGATCGGCGATTTCGGTGGGCTGCTGGGCCGTGTGCCGTGGCTTGGCTGGGCCTTCATCCTGTCGGCCTTCGCCTCGCTGGGCCTGCCGGGCCTCGCGCATTTCCCGGCCGAATTCCAGATCTTCCTCGCCACGCTGAACGGCATGCCCTGGGGTCTGATCGCGATACTGGCAATCGTGATCACGGCTGCGTTGTACCTGAGGGCCATCGCGGGCGTTTTCCTCGGCGAGATGAACGACAAATGGGCCGACATGCCGGATCTGGATCGACGAGAAAAGCTGGTGATCCTGCCGCTTCTGGTGCTGACCGTTCTGGTCGGTGTCGCGCCCAGCTGGCTGATTGGCATGATCCATACCACTATGACGGGCCTCGGCAACTGATGGAGATGGGCCGCGATCTTGCCCTTCTGGCGCCGGAACTGACGCTGGCCGCCGCCGCGATGCTTATGATCGTCGCGGAGATGTTTCGCGCGGCGCGGCTGGTGCTGGCCATCGGTCTGGCCGGGCTCACGGCGGCGACTGTGATGACGCTGCCGATGCCAAGCGTGGACGCCACCGTATTCGGTGGCACCTACCGGATCGACCTGATCTCGGGCTGGGCCAAGCTGATCCTGCTGCCCGGCACCGCGCTGTCCCTGCTGCTCGTCCGGGCCGAAATCGCTGGTCGCCCGCGCGAAGGCAGCGTTCAATCCCTCGTCGTGCTCGTGACCCTTGGCGCGCTGATGCTGTCGGGTGCGGGCGACATGATGGTGGTGGTGATCGGTGTCGTGCTCACCGGTCTGGGCTCTTTCGCGCTTGTGGCCTGGCCCCGCGACGATGCCGCCACCGAGGCGGCGATGAAATACCTCGTCTTCGGCGCGGTCACGGGATCGGTGATGATCTACGGGCTGACCTTCTGGTTCGGCGGCACCGGCTCGACCCTGTTCTCGGGACTGGGCCAGTTGCAGGGCCAGACACTTGTGACCATCGCCGGGTTGATCGCCATCATCGTCGGTCTGGGCTACAAGGGATCGCTGGTGCCGTTTCATTTCTGGGCACCGGACGCTTATCAGGGGGCGCCCGTGTCGATCGCGGCCTACCTGTCCGTCATCACCAAGGCCGCCGCCTTTTTCGCCTTCGCGCAGGTCCTGCGCGACCTGCCCCGTGACGGTGGCTGGCCGCTGGCGCTGGCCGTGATCGCGGCGGCGACAATGACCTATGGCTATCTCGCCGCACTGGTGCAGACCAACCTTGTGCGCCTGATCGCCTATTCCTCGGTGGCACAGTCGGGATATTTCCTGATGGGCATCGTGGCCCTCGGGGCCAGCGGCTTTGCCGTTCCGGGCATTCTGGTCTTTGCCGCCGCCTACGTGGCGATGAACCTCGGCGCCTTTGCGGTTGTCCTGCTGGCCGGGCGCGATCTGGACGATCTCGAAGGCTTCGGGCGCACCCATCCGTGGCTGGGGGCCGCGATGGTGGTGTTCCTGCTGTCGCTCACCGGTATCCCGCCGCTCTTCGGCTTCGTGGGCAAGTTCTACCTGCTCTCGGCAGCGGTCGAGGCCGGGTTTCTGTGGCTCGCGATAATCGGTATCTTGAACTCGGTGCTGGCACTTGGAGTTTACCTTCGGCTCGTGGTGCCGATGTATCGGGAGCTTAGGCCGGGCGGCACACAAGGCCGAGGGAATCCGCTCACATTGGCAGTAGTCTTGGTCGTCCTTGTTGCCACACTTTTCATGGGCCTCGCCGCCGGACTTCTGCCCGGGCCGTAACCCAAGCGTCGGCGCGGCCTTGAACATGGGCGGGCCAGTCCTGCGACCCTATCCGCATTCAAGCGAACAGAACCGGACATTCCCGCGCGCATTTGTTGCGGGCGATGATGTAGATGAGGTGCAGGGTGCCAAGACCGGCGAGAAGGCAAAAGAAAGAGATATAGGCGTAGCGCAGGAAGAGGATATCGACCACGACCACGGCGACGATGGTCAGCGCGAACCAGCGCATGTGATAATAGGTCGAAATCGCCGGGGGCAGGATGATTAATGTCAGGTAGATCACGTAAGTCATCCAACGCGGCATCAGGTAATCCAGGATCATCGTGCCCTCATAGGCGAGGCTATCCTGATTGACCGTGACCTCGACCCAGTCCGGATTGGCCAGGTGCGGCACATAAAGCGCCAGACCGAAAGTCAACCCGGCCACGGACATCGCCGCCATCCAGGGCCGGCGCCGGCTGTCAGGGGGCTCCAGAACATATGATGCGAGCGGTATCCAGAAAGGCCACATGAACCAGGTAAAGAAGATAAAACCAAGAGCCCCAACCAGGGTTGTCGCCGGATCTCCGGTGTTCACACCCCACCAAACGTTGCCTTCCATGAACTGTTGTAGGCCTGCGAAGACCGGCATGAGCGCGACCGGCAGATATCGGCGATTGATCGCCCAGGCCCGCTTGACGGCGTAGGTGCCACCTACGACCAGAAAGGCGCTGGCTGCAAAGCTTACTTCCTGCGAAAGACACATCGACAATACCTCAACGCGAGTGATTGTGAGAATGCCAAAATCGTAGTTGGTTCATTGGCGTTCGTCACCTGAATTTCAGTTCGGACGGCTTTGCATACACGCGCATTGGATGTCCCGGGCAGTCTTTCCAAGGTCACACCTCTGATGTCTGGCGGACCACTGTCCCGGCTTTTCCAGCAAGGATTTCGAGCGCCTGATCCAGTCGGCCGATGCCGGCGAGCTTTCCATCCGACGCAAACGTTGCCGCGGCCGTAAGTTTCGGCCCCATCGACCCTGCGGGAAGATCGAGCAATGCCGCTTCTCGGGGTGTCAACTCCGGGATCGACCGTTCGTCCTTCGTACCGAAATCCCGATAGACGGCCTCGACATCTGTCAGCAAAAGCAGCGCGTCGGCACCAAGCTGGCGCGCCAACAGGGCGCTGGCCGCATCCTTGTCTATGACGGCCTCAACGCCAGCCATGCTGCCGTCTGGCCGTCGCAACACCGGTATCCCGCCGCCGCCCGTGCAGATCACGATCACGTCCTGATCGAGCAGAAGCTGCAGAACGCGCGCATCGGGGATATCAATCGGACGTGGCGACGGAACGACGCGACGCCATTTCTTGCCATCCTGGGCTATGGTCCAGCCCGCCACGCTGGCGCGGGCTTTGGCTTCGGCCTCTTCATAAACGGGTCCGATGAACTTGGTCGGATTGCCGAACGCCGGATCGCGACTGTCGACCACAACCTGTGTCAACAGCGTGGCGACAGGACGGGCATGGTCGAGCGCATTCTCCAGTTCCTGCTCCATCATGTAGCCGATCATGCCTCCGGTCTCGGCGCCCAGCACATCCAGTGGATAAGCCTCATCCGGCTTGTAGGCTGCGCCCTGAAGCGCCAGCAGGCCGACCTGAGGACCGTTGCCGTGGGTGACCACCAGCCGATGGCCGGCGTTAACCAACTGGGCCAGCGCACGCGCCGCCTGCTTGACATTGGCGCGCTGGTTCACCGCGGTCATTGGCTCGCCGCGTTTTAGCAGTGCATTTCCCCCAAGCGCCGCAACGATCAGCATCGTCAGCTTCCCAGCGTGGCGACGAGAACCGCCTTGATCGTATGAAGCCGGTTCTCGGCCTGGTCGAAGACAATCGATGCCGGGCTTTCGAACACCTCCTCCGTTACTTCCATCGCATCGATACCAAACTCATCCGCGATCTGCTTGCCCACTTCCGTGTCAGTGTTGTGGAATGCAGGCAGGCAATGCATGAACTTTGCGCGAGGGTTGCCGGTCTGGCGCATGATGTCGGCCGTGACCCGGAAAGGCGTCAGAAGATTGATGCGTTCCGACCAGACCTCCTTGGGTTCGCCCATGGAAACCCAGACATCGGTGTAGATGAAATCTGCCCCTTTCACGCCCTTCGCCACGTCGTCGGTGACCGTGATCCTTGCACCGGTCTCCGAAGCGATCGCTTCAGCTTCCTCCCGGATCTGCGTATCGGGCCAAAGGCTTTCGGGCGCACACAGCCGCACGTCCATCCCCATCTTGGCACCGCCGATCAGCAGGCTGTCGCCCATGTTGTTGCGGGCATCGCCCAGAAAGCAGTAGCTCACCTTGCGCAAGGGCTTTTCGGAGTGCTCTTGCATGGTCAGGAAGTCGGCGAGTATCTGGGTCGGGTGAAACTCGTCCGTCAGACCGTTGTAGACCGGCACACCAGCCCAATCGGCCAGTTCCTGCACCAGCGCTTGCCCAAAACCCCGATACTCGATTGCATCATAGACCCGCCCCAAAACGCGGGCAGTGTCCTTCACCGTTTCCTTTTTCCCCAGATGCGACCCAGAGGGGCCGAGATACGTCACATGGGCGCCCTGGTCGTGTGCCGCGACCTCGAACCCAACGCGGGTGCGCGTGCTGTCCTTTTCGAAGATCAGCGCGATCTCCTTGCCGGTCAGTGTCGGCACCTCCGTTCCTGCGTATTTTGCGGCCTTGAGGTCTGCGGCCAGCTTCAGCAGGAAGGCGATTTCCTTCGACGAGAAGTCTCGCAGGGTCAGGAAGTGCCGATTATTCAGATTGAATGCCATGATCTTCTCCTCTCAGACAGCATCGCGGATAGTTGGACAGGACATGCAATGGCTGCCGCCACGCCCGCGCCCGAGTTCGGCACCGGGCAGTTCGATAATCTCGATACCCTCCGCCCTCAGAGCAGCGTTGGTATCATCGTTGCGGTCGTAGCCCATAACCAGGCCGGGTCTCAGTGCCAAAACGTTGTTGCCATCGTTCCACTGCTCCCGAGCCTTCTCGAATGGATCACCACCACCTGTGGGAACAATCCTGAATCGTTTGATGCCCATCGCCTCGGCCACCACATCGAACATCGGCCGCGGATCGCGTCGCATGTCGAGCGGCTTGTCATCCTTGCCCGGGTTCAGGTCATAGCAGACCACTTCATCTGCCACCTCTTTGAAACTTGTTACGACATCACCGCCACAGAAGGTGAAGACCGTATCGAGGTGCATGGCAGAGCGTGACCGCGGCAAATGGCAGGCTATCACTCGTTTGGCGATGCTCTTGGCGAAAAGCGCTTCGGCCAGGAGCCCCACGCCTTGCGGCGAGGTGCGCTCTCCCATGCCGACGAGAACGAGCCCATCGCCCACCGGCATCAGATCTCCGCCCTCAGCGGTCGCCAGCCCGTGATCGGTCAGAGGGTCACCCCAGATCACATCGAACTTGCCAGAAAACTTCGGATGGAACCGGTATATAGCGGCGGTCAGCAGCGTTTCGGGTCGGCGAGCGGGCCAGTACATCGGGTTCAGCGTCACGCCGCCATAGAGCCAGGACGAGTTGTCGCGCGTGAAGAGGAAGTTCGGCAGTGGCGGAAGAATGAAACCGTGCCGCCCCAGATAGCTGCCAAACATGCCAGACGCCTCAAAAGGCAAGTCCGCCACGGTCAGCCCACCGATCAGATACTTGGATAGTTCCGCCCCCGGCAGACTGTCCATCCATGCGCGCAATTCTCGCCTCATCCCAACCCCGACATGTCCGGCCGAAATGCGATGATCCAGCACCCATTGCCGTGCCTCAGGGATATCGAGTGTCTCGGCCAGCAGGGTGCCGGAGTCCAAGACCTCGACCCCTTCACCGCGCATCGCATTGGCAAATGCATCATGATCCTTCTGCGCCTGCTTGACCCAGAAGACATCGTCGAACAGCAGGTCGTCGCAGTTATCTGGCGTCAGTCTGCGATGGGCGAGGCCCGGACGGCTGACGATGACTTGCCGCAAACGTCCGCTTTCGGAGTGGACGCCAAGATTTTCTTCGGACATTTGGAGAAACTCCTTTTTCAAACGAGAGCTGCAAGGCTGAGCAAGGCCGAGACGAAGATCAGCAGGATCAGTAGAAGCGGCCAGATGAAGACGAGCCATCGGTCATAAGAAATCCGGCCGATCGCCAGACCGCCAATGACAACCGCAAAAGTCGGGTTGATCAGGTTCACCAGCCCGTTGGCTGACTGGTAAGCCGTGACCACCAGATCGCGCCCGACACCGGCAAAATCCGCCAGCGGTGCGAGAATGGGCATCGACAGCACTGCAAGCCCAGACGAAGACGGCACGAAGAAGCTCATACCGATCTCGATCCAGAACATGAGGTTGATGAAGGCGAGTTCGCCCAGCCCGCCGAGCGACTGCTCTGCGCTGTTCAGGATGGTGTCGGCAATCAGCCCTTGTTCCATGACGACCACGATGCCGCGGGCGAGCCCGACAACCAAGGCTACGCCCAGAAGGTCTTTCGCACCATCGACAAAGCTGCCGGTCAGCTTCTTTTCTCCAAGGCGCGCAACAAGCCCAATGATGATCGCTGATCCGAAGAAGAGCGCGCTCATGCGGGCCATCCACCAATCCTGGCTGGAAACGCCCCAGATCATGACCGCAAAGGTGATCGCGAACAGGACCAGCACAATCTTTTGGGTGCCTGTCAGTGTGGCTGTCTGATCGCCCCCGGCCCCCGCTTGCAGGAAGATGCGCCGGTGAGCCTGGGCCTGTTTTGCCACGACGGAGCGTGTCGGGTTCGCTTTGACCCTGCTGGCATAGCGCATGACATAGGCTGCACAGATCGCTAGCCCGCCTACGAGGATCGCCAAGCGTAGGACAAGCCCATCGGTAAACGGAATACCCGCAGCATTCGCTGCAATTACGGTAGCAAAAGGATTGATCGTGGAGCCCAGTACGCCGATGCCCGCGCCGATCAATATGATCGCGACACCGGTGATCGCGTCATATCCAGCCGCGATGATCACAGGAATCAGGATAGCGTAGAAGGCCAGGGTTTCCTCGGCCATGCCATAGGTCGTTCCGCCGACGGCAAACAGAGACATCAGGATGGGAATCATCCAGATTTCGCGTCCCTTCATCCGGAGCATGGCCGTCTTGATGCCGGTGTCTATTGACCCGGTGGCGTTCACAACCCCGAGAAAGCCGCCGAGAAACAGCACAAAAAGCGCGACGTCGATCGCGTTGGCGGCGTAACTTTCGGGGTCGTAAAACCCTGCAACCGGCGCCAACAAGACGTCCCAGAACCCCTGCGGGTTCGGGTCGACCTCGGCGTAAGTACCAGCCACCGCGATTTCACGGCCAACCTCTTCATTCATTGCACGGTCGTATTTACCGGCCGGAACGATCCAGGTCAGGGCGGCCACGAAGACGATCAAAAGGAACAGGATCGAGTAGGCGGTCGGGAATCTTGTGGAAAGTTCGGGGGAATGCTCCGGTTTGGCTTCGGATTGTTCGCTCATGGCTTGCTCCTGTGTAATTTGGTGAGGACGGCTCTGTGTTCGCCGCCAGTACGGGGCGTGGACAAAAGACGCATGCGTCTCATTGACGGGTCATTTGTCGGGGTAGGTCCCCGACCCCAAGTGCCTTGTTGGTCTTTTTTATGGACGCAGCGCCATCCCGGACCGTGCCGGAAAGCGCGCGAATGGCGTCGATGGTTTCGGGGATCACGATGGCCTGGTTGTCGACCATGTAGGCGTAGAACAGCTCATCTCCTTGGACCTTGAGCATATCGGCCCAAAGAGCGACTTCGTAGAGGTTGTCATGCGGGCGGCCCATATCCGCCATGAGTTCCTTCACCGAGTTGAGTGCACCCAGCCCCGCACCCGCATCGATCATCACGATCCGCGAAGATGCTGCAAAAGCTTGCAGAACCTCCTCCTTGTCGACCGCGCGGTTGAGTTGCACGGTCCAGTAATGCAGATGCGCGAGAGTTTCCGGCACTTTCACGGCCATCGTCACGACATCCAGATCCGGGTCCACGCTCTGTGCATCCGGTCCTTGATGGCTTGGAATGTCAGCCTCAGGCACGAGCGTATTCATAATGCCGCCCTGATGGCTTTCCCACGGGTCTGTCGCGCGTCGCAGCAGCGTGCCGCGAGCTTTTTTCAGAAGCCCTGCTCGCTTCAGAGTGCTAAGCGTGCGCACGATCGAGGTCGTATTGCATGACACGACCCGCGTGCTGTCCCGCCCGACGGCACTGGCATAATTGGCATCAGCGACGAAGGAATGACCGGTGACCTCGTGCTTTTCGCCGCCGTGGACGATGAACTTGATCCCCTGCTCGCGGTAGCGCGGCACGTTCTGCGCCGCGATCCGCTTTGGCGTGCAGTCAACCACGATATCCGACACCGCAAGCAGGTCATCAAGCACACCAGCGATCTCGTGGCCGGCCTCACGCATCGCCGCTGCGTGATCGAGCGTCGCACCGAAGAGCGTGATGCCCTTTGCCCCCGCCGCGCCGGTACGCCAATCCGTGGCAATGTCCGCGACACCCACCAGTTCCATGTCGTCCTGAAGCATGACCGCGTCTGCCACTCGCTTGCCAATGACGCCGTAGCCATTCACGGCAATCCTGGTTTTCTTTCCCTTTATCGACATTGTTGCTTCGCCTTCTTTCTTGTCGCGTTGCGCGTTTCGGTGTCCTAGGCCTCAGCCGCCTGGACGCCGGAGACCAAAGCCTCCGGCTGTCCGGGCTGTTTGACCCCGTCCAGCCGGGTACGTTTCAGGAGCAGTGCGTTCACCGCAACAAGCGCCGAACTGCCCGACATCGCAATCGCCGCCACGGCGGGACTGACCACCAGCGGGTAGAAAACCCCGGCAGCCGCAGGAAACGCCACCACGTTGTAGGCAACCGCCCAGAACAGGTTCTGGTGCATCTTGCGCAACGTGGCCCGCGAAAGCTCGATCGCTCCAAGAACATCGTGCGGGTCGCTCTTCATCAGCACTACATCGGCACTTTCCATGGCCACGTCCGTGCCAGCACCGATGGCAAAACCGACATCGGCCTGGGTCAGCGCCGGTGCGTCGTTGACACCATCGCCCACCATGCCGACACGCTTGCCCTGCTCCTGCAATTCCTTGACCTTGTCGGCCTTCTGGCCTGGCAGCACATCCGCCAAAATGATGTCGATGCCCAGTTCCGCTGCGATGCGTTTGGCCGTGCCCTCATTGTCGCCGGTCAGCATCGCCACTTCGACACCCCGTTCGCGCAGTTTCGCGACCGTCACCTTGGCAGAAGGGCGCGGCGCGTCGGCAATGGCGACAAGTCCCAGTAACCGTCCGCCACGGGCGACGTGTACCACAGTGCGCCCCTCGCCCTTCAGGTCGTCCGCCGCCGCCGAAAGATCGGCAAGGTCGATCTTCTGCTCGTCCATGAGCCTGCGGTTTCCAAGGTAGACCAGCTCACCTTCGATCTCGGCCTGTGCGCCCTTGCCTTCGATGTTGAGGAAGGCACCAGTCGCGGGCACGTCCAGACCCTCTGCGCGTTCGATGATCGCCAATGCCAGAGGGTGGTCTGACCCTCGCTCGACAGCGGCCGCCATCCGCAAAACAGTATCTGCATCCGTTCCTTCGGCAGGAACCACGTCCACGACGCGCGGTTGACCCATCGTTAGCGTTCCGGTCTTGTCGAATACGATCACGTCAAGCTTTGTCGCCTCCTCAAGTGCACCGGCGTTCTTGAACAGGATGCCGTTGCGCGCTCCGATCCCGGTGCCGACCATCACGGCCATCGGTGTGGCAAGGCCAAGCGCGTCGGGACAGGCAATCACGAAAACCGTGATCGTCAGAGTGACAGCAAATAGAAGCGGCGAACCGATCCACCAGAACCATACCGAAAAGGTCGCAAGCCCGATAATGACCGCGATCAGCACCAGCCACTGCGATGCCCTATCGGCCAAAAGCTGCGAGGGTGCCTTGGAGTTCTGGGCTTCCTGCACCAGCTTGACGATCTGGGCCAGCGCGGAATCCGCGCCGACCTTGGTCGCCTTGAAGCGGAAGCTGCCAGTCTTGTTGATGGTCGCGCCGACGACCTTGTCGCCGGGCTTCTTGGAAACCGGCATGGATTCACCCGTGAGCATGGATTCGTCGACGACCGACTCCCCCTCAATCACCTCGCCATCGACGGGGATCTTGTTGCCGGGTCGGATGATGACGGTCTCGCCGGCCAGAACCTCGGCGGTGGGGACCTCGATTTCCTCCCCGTTTCGCAGGACCACCGCCATGGGCGGTGCCAGATCAAGCAACGCGCGGATCGCCTCGGAGGCACCTGCACGGGCCCGCATTTCCAGCCAATGGCCAAGCAGGATGAAGACCAGCAAGACGGCAACGGCTTCATAGAACTGAACGCCAGGGAAGAAGAAAGTCGATCCGACGCTGAAGAAGTATCCGGTGCCGACAGACAAAACCACCAGCACGGCCATGTTGAGAATACCGTTTTTTAATGCACGCCAGGCGGCGACGAAGAACGGCCAGCTTGGCCAGACGATTGCGGCACTGCCAAGGAAGAAAAGCCAGAGGTCCAGCCTCAAGCCGAATGGAGGCGCAGGAGGCGTGAACATTCCGCCCATCGGCGAATAAATGAAAATCGGGACAGTAAAGAGCAGCGCAACCCAGAAGCGGTTGCGCATGTCCTTGACCATCGCCGCCATGTCGTGACCGGCGCCATGCCCCATCTCGTGCGCCATCTCCTCGTGAGAGGTCGGCGCCTTTGCGCCATGCGCAGCGTGACCGGCATGGCCCTCATGACCGGTATGATCCTTGTGGTCCATTTTGCAGATGTGCTCGGGAAGCTGCTCTCCGGCGCAGTGAAAACCGCACTTCTCAATCGTGCCGCGTAAGGTTTTCTCATCCACCACCGCTTCATCATATTGCACCGTTACGCTGGCCGAGGCAGGGTTCGCTTCGGCGCGCTGGACACCGTTGAGCGCCATCAAATGGCGTTCAACCCCGAGATGATCGAGTTCCTCGAACAGCCCGCGGACCTCAAGGGTCAAAGTTTTCATTCTTGGCTCCTGTCGAAAATTCCGCACAGTCTCAAAAGACCGTCAAAATAATAGACGCCACTCGGCGACGGCTGTTACATGCGAGGATGAAAACAGCGGCGGATATTTGCGATTGGCGCGCCGCAACAGCCGGTAACATCGGCTGTTGGCGCGTGTCAGTCCTTCACGGTATACCATGCAGTAAGGGCTCTCAAGCCATTGACGAAGCTAACCTTAAAGTGCGGAATTCGGAGCCGAACAATGACACACCAGGCCGACACAAGTGAACAACCCCACAAATCCTTTGCCCTCGTTCTCAGTGGCGGCGGTGCACGGGGGTTGTCGCATGCGGGAGTTCTCAAAGCCTTGATTGCCAGAGGCTACATCCCGAGTGCCATCGTCGGTGTGTCGATGGGGGCGGTTGTTGCTGCTACATATGCCCTAAATGACAACTGGTACGACGAACTTGTTGAGATGGACACCAGCGGATTTCCAGCAACACCCGATTTTCGTCTGCCAGGTCTCGCGGCAAGACTAAGGGGCCTCCGGATTGCGCTTCTTGCCGCCAGAGACATGTACTTCGGCTGGGGCGTCGGAGCACGCACCAAAACCTGGGGCCGCAATGTCTTGACCGATCTGACCAAGGGCAAGAATCTGCAGGACGGTCGGATTCCGATTTTTGTTTGTGCGACGGACATGCTGTCGGGTCGACGCGTGGTATTCGACGAAGGGCTTGCGACAGATTGTGTCTATTCGAGCGCTGCATTGGCCGGAATTTTGCCGCCCCTTGTGCATGGGGATCACATACTCATGGATGGGGCTTACGCGGACATCGCGCCTGTCGATGTGGCACGTGCCGCAGGCGTCGAAGCCGTGATCGCCGTCGACCCCAGCCAGCGTGAAAACACCGTCGGTCCAAGAAACGGCGTGCAGGCGATGATGCGCTCCATCGAAGTTTGCCAGTTCGAACATGCAAGGCTGCGTTTCGCGCAAGCAGACCTCGTCATCCGGCCCGCGTTTACCCAGACAATCGGCACCCTTGAATTCCGGTTGAAGCGTCACTGCATCGCCGCAGGGGCCGTGGCCACCCGACGCGCATATGATGAGATCAAGAAGCTGCTCGATCCTGAAGTCAAAGTCCAACCGGCCGAAATGTAAGGTGCTCGAGCATCTTACTTGGTTTTGCACACTACCCGCCACGTTCAAGTCCTTCAGTCTGTCTCCTTGCCTTGATTGCCACAGCGGCAGCCAGGCACCGCGTTAGGGTCATTCACGTCCGCGTGCTCGAATGTACCGAGCCCCAAGACCAGCAGAATTGCGATTTCGCGTCTGGTCTTCTCTTGCAGGTCTCTGGCCTCCGCACTCGAAATCCCTAGCGCTTCGGCAGCTTTGGAGAGCTCAAGTCCTTCCAGATCGAACATGCGAAACAAGTCCAGGCGTAAGGTCTTTTCAGGTGCGTCCAGATCAGACAAGCAGGCGCAGAACAGTGCGTCGACCAGTCTTTGGAATTCTGCCACATACTTGGTCGCGTCGACCACCAATTGGGAACACCCTGTTTTTTCGTTGGCCATTTTCTTGCTCTCTCAGCCTACAACCGTTGCACGGCGTTTAGGGAGGTGACGCTCGCAGGGCCAAGACCATTACACTGGGTGAATCGAACGTTCGTCGCCGCAGCAATCACCGAGATTTGTGATTTTGGGAGTGGACGAACAGCCATGCGGCGGGCAGGAGCAATCGTCGAAGCCGTTGTCACAGCAGCAACCGCAGTGCTTGAGAAGGCTTTCACGAAGTGCTGCGCGTGCCCTGTGCAGACGCACATTCAGCGTACCTGATCGGACGTTGAGGGAAGATGTCACCTCGAACCGATCCTCTCCATCAAGATCAATGCGTTGAATCAAAGCAGCATCCGAAGGTCGAAGTTCGGTCACCAGATGTGGCAGGCAATGACAAACACTCCGCTCATTCTCGGGGCTTTCATCGTATTGTTCTGCAGTCGTCAATTCCTGCGCAACTGCTTCGTTCAGACGGCGCCTCCGTCCAACCTTGCGAAAATGATCGTTCAATGCGGAACGCAGCACCGCGTAGAGCCAGGCATCCATCCGCTCTGCGTCTCGCAATTGGTTGGTTCGCCATAAAACTCGAACACAGAAATCCTGAAGCACGTCCTCGGCATCGGTGCGATTTCCCAAGCGTTTGATCAGGAAGCCGAGGAAAGCCGATCGGCATGCCAATAGCTGCTCTTCAAGTTGCTCTTTGTTGCCGTCGGTTTTTCGATTATCGACTTGGCTTACGGAAATCATTCAATACCCTCCAAATCCGGGAATCACGTATCTGGGAAATTCCAGCCTTGGAGTTGCGCAGGTTGAGTTTGGATTTGCACCATTGATCCAAATCAATTCAGCAATGAAAATTCATCGGCCCCAAACGGGGCATTGGTCGATCTACACCGATTGCATTGCGCGGGGCGGGGCCGGACGGGTCGTTATGGCACGGAGCTTGACGCGCGCCCTTTAACATAGACACGGCGTTTGACCCGTCCCTAACAACTCAATGGCCAGACCCAAGAACCGAGCCGCAGGTGCATCCGTCAGACACTCACGCCAAACAACCAGCCGACTGCGGCCGTCACGGCCATCGCGAAAACGCCCCACCCGACGACGCGCATTATCGCGGGCGGCATCGGCGCGGCCCCGGCCTTGGCTCCGAGCGCGCCGAGGATCGCCAATGCAATCACCGTGACAAATAATACCGTCGGGATAATCGCAGTAGCCGGCGCAAGGTATGCGGCAAGTACCGGAATGGCCGCGGCGACGCTGAAAGTCGCGCCCGATGCCATTGCGGCCTGCATCGGATTGGCTGCATGCACCTCCGAGAGACCCAATTCATCCCGTATATGAGCGTCCAGGGCATCGTTCTCGGTCAGTTCCCGGGCGACGGCCAGCGCCGTTTTCTCGCTGAGGCCACGCTCCTGATAGATCGCGGCGAGTTCTTCGAGTTCGGCTTCCGGGGTTTCCTTAAGTGCGCGCTTTTCGCGTTCTATATCCGCGCGTTCGGTGTCAGACTGCGACGACACCGAGACGTATTCGCCAGCCGCCATCGACATCGCACCGGCCGCCAGACCGGCAACACCCGCGATCAGAACTGCCCTCGGACTGGGGTCTGCGGCGGCAACGCCGACGACGAGCGACGAAACGGAAACAATCCCGTCATTTGCGCCCAGAACCGCAGCGCGCAACCAGCCGCTGCGGGTAATATAATGGGGATCGTCAGGATGCGCGCTTGGGTTGGTCATGTCTTCTCTTTGCACAAATTGCGGTCGGGTGAATGATCCGTGATGACTTCGTTTTCCGGGCCGTACTCGGCGCCGGTGCGCAGGCGTTCGTTGCCGGCGATCAATTCTTCGACGAAGAGGCTGATAAATTGCGCGCGCCCGTCTGATTGTGATTTCGCATAGATACTGGTTGCTTGGGCACGCACTGTCCCCGAGGCGGTGTTTCGGACCCGCGCAATCGCGTCATTGTCCAACCCTTTCAAGATCATGATGGCAACGTCCTTTTCCGCTCTGGTCAGGTTCCACTCGTCGAAGAATTCCTCGACGATCGTCGCCATGTGCCCATGAGCAATATCGAGGCCGGTCTGCATGTCCGACATCCGGGACAGCAGTCTGCGCAATTCGATCATCAGGAAGATTACGCCGGCAATCAGGGCAACAGCGGCGATCGACTCAAGGAGCAAGTGTGGATTGTCCAAATGCCCGTCGTCCTGAAAATCGAAAAACACGTCACCGACAAAGAACAGGGCTGACAGACCTTGCAAAAGGATAAGGCCCGCAAGAACCGTTGCGCGCCTTTCCTTCGTTTTCGCAGGCCAGAACCCAAGCTTCATTGCACCTCACGTCCTTCGGGAATTGTCTTTCTGCCATTTATCATGGCGCGGACCAGATTGACACCGGACCACCATGTATCGAAAGCAACGCCCGCAACGTGCAGCGCAACCGAGATCAAGAGCCAACCGAAAATGACCTCATGCGCTTCCTCGACCCACTCCACGCCAAAGAAGGTGATCGTCGTCATCATGTAGCCGGTCACACCAACGGCGATCACGCTTGCCCAGATGTTGTAGACCATCAGCGCACCAAGGGGGTTGTGAGACAGGTGAACTGTCTTTTCCCCGCCGACCATCGCGCGCAGGTGTCGGAAGGCGCGTGCCGGACTGGGCGGGAAGGCGGAAAAGCGCGCATGTTTCGGCCCGATCAGAGCCCAGATCAAGCGCAGAGCGACAAGACCCAAAGCGATGTAGCCGATCCACTCATGGGCCTTGCTTTCTTCCTCTACGATCGCGCCATTGAGCAGGATGGTGAGTGCAAGCGACCAGTGGATCAGCCGCACCAGAGGGTCCCAGACGGCGACCTCGCGGGCGCTCGCGCGCCCGCTTGTTCTTTGCTCGATGGCAACCATGGCATCAGCTCTTCAGTTCGAGCTTCATCACGGCACCGGTCTGGGGATTGACGTAGACCTCTCCCATCTTGCCGTCGCGAACGAAGTAGACCTCGATCATACCGTCTTCCATCTCTGCCTTCCGGACCTCGTAGCCCATGGCAGTCAGCGAGGCCTGGACCTCTTGCATCGTGGTGCCGAGGGTGCTGTCCATCGTCACGTCTTCGGCGAGGGCGGGTGTGGCAAATGCCATCAGGGCGATCAGAGCGAATTTGCGCATGTGTCAGTTCCTTTGGTTGAGGCACCGAATGGACAGTGCCGAAACGCGGCAACCCATGTTGTCGCTTGCCGTCATTTCGGGGGATTGACCTGGCAAGACCAGTGACGCGCAGCTTAGGAGACGCCGAATAAGCGCCAGCTTATGGCCGATTGCAGCCCATTTTCTTGTTCTACGTTAGTTGCGATTCCTCGCCTACGCAGACTCGAACTTGGAATTTCGCCGCCTTTCGACAAGCAAAAAGAAGATTAGACTTCATTCCAGCCCAACGCCCCAGCGGTCATCTGTGATAGAATCACTATTTCCAACTCATCCACAGAACACATGTCAAAGGAAAGCTGGCCAATGGCCCTGCTTCATGAGACAAAGATCGACCGCACTTAAGTCGAACCTTCGTCAACCCCGCAGAATGCCACAACGCAGGAACGAAAATTAAGCACTCATTGCACAGTATTTTCCGTAAATCCGTAATTACTTACAAATCAACACCACCATCACTGGACGACTTGCAAACTGCCAACTTTCCACATCCTGAACCGCCCCTGCCCCGTCACCTCGCGGATCAAACCGTTTGCCTCCATCCACGCCAGATTGCGCTGAACGGCGGCGCGACTGGCGCCGGTCACAGCCTCGGCCATTGGGGCCGAGACCAATGGCCACTCCATCAACAACTTGCGCAAAGCGACCGGCGTGCGGCCAGACAAATGCGCCATGACGTTCTCTGCCCGCCCCGTCCACGCTTCAATATCGTCAAGTGTTCGCATTGCCGTGAGAATCGCGCTGTCCATTCCATCCAACCAGCGGGCCAACCGTTCGGGTGGCAACCCCGAGACACGCAGCCCCCCTGCTCCGCCCATGGCGAGTGGTGCGAATATGGCACCCTTTTCATCGCTGGCAGCGATCCTGGATGCGGTGACGGCGGCTTCGATCTGGTCGCCGTGTTGTCCGAGACCCGCCAGACTCCAGAGATGAAAACCCATGCAAGCCCGGGTGATTGGGTGGAGATCGGCTGCGGCTGCCATTACCTCCAGCCATCCACCCGCGCGATCTTTGAGCCGCTCAGCGTTGTCTTCAAGGTTCTCGGGATCGCGGCGATCCAGGAAGGTGGCCAAGTCAACCTGAGGTCCGGGACCGCCTGTCAGGCGCCGAACGGCCCATCCAACTCTTGCCAGGGCATTTGGGTCATCCTGCGCACCTGACAGCCGCATCGATATCCAAAGCGCCAGACGATCAGAACTCACCCGATCCCCTGCGAACCAGCTAAGGTCCGCTGCCTCGATAAGAGCGAGGCGATGCCGCCAGCCTTCCGGGCCACGCAGCAGTCGGTCATCCAGAGCTCCCAGGCGTCCAGCCACTCTTGCCAGTCGCGCAGCGTGAACGCCTTCTGCCTTTGCCCAGTCTTCGATGACGGCAGTGTCTGGCGGTTCCGCTCGCGGCCCGGGAGGCAAATCATCTGGTTCTTCTTCGAGTGGTCCCGGCTGTCGCGTTGCCCTTAAATCTGAGACACGACGCGTTCGGGGATATTTTTTGCCCTTAATTATGAGATTCCACTGCCATCGCGCCTATGCTTTTCGCGCGCTGCCGGGCGATGTAATCGACCGCGGCAAGCAGACGTGGCTCCTTATCGAAGGCGCGCAATAGAGCAACCCTTGCATAGTCGTCGATGCCGGAGCTTGAGATGGCCGCTTTGACCAGTGGACGGGATTGGGCTGCATCAATTGCAGCAAGGCAAAACAGCCTTACTTCCAGCCTGTGGCCCTGAAGAGCGTATAACGGATCTCCGCGGAAGGCCTTTAATGATATGGCAAAGGTGACCGCGCGCATTGCGCGCCGAAATTGCTTGGAGCTGCGTAATCGCGCGGCGTATTCAAGCCGCGCGGCGCCGTTGCGCGCACGATTTATCAGCTTTTCGGGCATCTGTTCGCCACTGGCCTTGCCGAGCGTCGGCACAAGTCTCGTCCCACAAACCTGGCAGTCGAATGCCCAGGCTCGCCTCCAATGCTTGAGCGAAAGGCCCTCTCTGGAACATTGCAGGCAATGCTGGAATGGTATCTGGGCCGTCAGCGAGGCTTCTCGTGTCGTCATTGCTGGGAAGGTCAAAGATCGCACAACATCTGGGTCAATCCGTGCGGCGTTGGCAATCTTCGCCGCCGCAGCCGCGTCGACGTTGAAGTTCAAGGCGGTGCCATGCGCGGTATCGATTCTGAGATGAGCCAGTAGTTCCGCATCATCACAGTAGTTGGCCGCCGCCAGCCTAGACAACCAACCTGACAACAACTCGTCGGGCAGCGGCGCGACAGTCTTGGGCAGCGGGTGCGGCTTCACACCCCGGACTTCTCGAGCCGCCGATGGGGGTTCGCATGGCGCGACCAAACCGGCGTCCATTTTGCGATTGCGTCATCGGTGATGCATTCATCACCTGTGACAATGGCGTCGATGGAAAGATCCTTGATCAGGGCGAAGATGCGCGAGGTCACCCCGCCGGTCAGCGCAAGTATCTGCTTTAGTGACTTGACCTTCAGATTGGATTTCTTCTCGAGGGGCATTGCCGCGATGAGTGTCTGGATCATGTCCGAGAACTCGGCGTCGTCGCGCCAGTTTGGAAGGTGATGTTCGTCCAGCCGCCTGGCAAGCTGGATATCACCACGGATGGCATCGACGGCCTCGCTGACCCCCAGGCAGACCAGCGACACTTCGAGTTCATTGCTGAGATACCGCAGAACATTGAGAAAGCGGCGCTGTTCGCGGTGGGTCCCGGCCAAGAGGTTGTGGACTTCGTCGATCATGATCATCCGCAGGCCAAGGTCGCGCAAGAGCGCGACGACACGGACTTCGAGGGAGGCCACATTTTGAGCGCGCGCGCTCAGTGCCGTGGCCGGTGCCCCGACGGTCGCCAGGATGTGCAGATAGAACCGTCGTTCGTCGGGAGCTGGTGGTGCTTGTAACAGTAACAGCGGCGTTCGCGTAATTCCCGATGCTGGGTCATATTCCGGTGCATATCTGCGCGAAAGATTGCGGGCGATCATCGTCTTTCCGATCCCGGACGCGCCATGCACAAGAAGGCCAGGCATACGGGTTTGCCTTGGCGCTTCGATCATACACTGCAAACGGTCCAGAACTTGTTCGGCCCGCGGAAAGCCAATCCAGATATCCGATTGAATGAGGGTGATCCGACCGTCTTCCTCTGTTTTTCCTGCCCTCAATTCACCATCTCTCCACCTTGAACAATGGGCGCGATGTATCACCCGTATCGATCGCGCGCAGCCCTTCGGTTGTTGAGACGGCCGAGTTGGCGCCCTCCAATGTCCCTTTTCTTTCACGGGATCGGCGTTCGGCCCTCGTCAGGCTCCGGCTTTCAGACTCGATTTGGCGTTGCTGTCGGATCAGCTCAGCCAGGACCAGCTCATTGGACCCGGACTTGCCAAGGGCACGGGCATTCCTCATGGCTTCGCGATATTCCCAGAGCGACACAGGCGGAATTTCCAGGTTTCGGTACCGAGCTTCGACGTATCGGTCATTATCCAGTTCGACCCAGATCACCGAGAGGTCGCGAGGGTCGTAGCGGACGACCACCTTTCCATCCCCGCGCCCGATGTGGCCTGCAAGCGCATCGGACCAGTACCGTATCTGGAACAGATGGATGCCGTCACGCCTGACCTTGCGCAGTTCACTTGGCAGAAAGCTCACCCGAAAGGCTTCAATCTCGAAGGGGATATCGCCCATCATTTGCTCTGAGAGCGCCTCCCATTTGGCAACGGGCGTGCAGCCAAGACTTGAATGAATGCTGTTGTTGTAGCGGCAGATTTCCAGAGCAAACCAGCGATCGAAGTCGCTTAAGGTCATCGTGGCCATGCCCTCGGCGTCATAGTCGCCCTTGGCCACGACCGAGGATTGCGTTGTTCCAGGCAACAGGTGCACGGCCCCCATCATCGTGCCGATCAATCGTTCGATGTGCCCTCCGAAATGAGGACTGCCTGGCGGCCGATAGACCAGATCGATCCCCCATTCTGCACATGCCGACCGAAAGGCATGCGACCGGAAATCGCGCCCGTTATCGACGTGGATGCTATGCGGTTTACCCTGCGCGGGCCAAGGAACATTGCGCACCAATTCCGCCAGAAGTTCCGCCTTGGGGGCCACAGCCTGTGTCAGGCAAAGCGCCACCGACAGACGCGAAGGTGCCTCGAGAGAGGTGTAATATCCGGTCACCATCCGCGTTGCGACGTCGATCGCCAGCGTGACCCAAGGCCGCCCAATTGGTTTGCGTTCAAAACTGTCGACGAGAATGATGTCCGCAGGCGTATGGTCGATTTGCACGACCTCCAGTGGCCGGTTTGCCTTGTTGTCGCCTACGACCGGCGCAAATTTCTGGCGGGCCGCCTTTGCGCCTTCGCGTGCCTTGGCAATTTCACGGGCATCCATTGCATCCAGCCTGCGCTGAACCGTCCGACGTGTCGGCGGTTGCAAGCCCTGCTGCCAGCACGCGCTTCGGATTTCTGTCACGATGCGCGACAGGCTTGGGCGTTCCCGCCGTAAGAAATAACGGCGAAGATGTTCTTCGATCACCGCTTCCACCTTGCCGGATATCAAGGTTGTACCAGTCGGGCGGCCCCGTTTCCGAGAAGCCAGCGCGCTGGTGCGCCCACCCTCTTCGGCCAGACGCTTTATCCAGCGCCAGACAGTCGCCCTGCTGACACCAAGCTCCCAAACGGCGTCATTGATGCCACTTTCCAGACTGCCAGTTCCTTTGAGATATGCCTGAACAAGCGGACGCAGAACGGCCGCCCTGCGCGCCTCCTCAGCACCAGCGGCAACGAAGTCTTCGCGATCATCATCCATCAATATTTGCCACACGAAGCTGCGAACCCTGTCTCAGGTTTAAGGGCAAAAATATCGGATTTAAAGGCAAAATATCATATTTAAGGGCAAAGCAAGGCCGTTGATTTCGTTGGATTTCTCATCTCACAATTAAGGGCTACGCGACACCAGGCCTTCGTCCATCAGACGATAGATCTCGGTCAGCATGGCGAACTGGATCCGGTTCACAAGAAAGCCTGGACGTTCGAGGATCGCGACACCGACATGTTCGATGTTCTGCACCAGCATGCGGCTCCATGCCACCAACTCCGCTGGCGTATCGGCCGCATGGATCAACTCGATTACGGGAACGATATGACCCGGAGTAACATAGTGAATGCCCATCATCCGCTCTTTGCGTGTCATTTGAGCGGCGATGTCGGAGATTAGGAAGGACGAGGTATTGGTCGCCAGCACCACGTTTTCCGGACAGATCCTTTCGAGTTCCGCGAACAGGGCCTGTTTGACTTCCAGGGATTCCTGCACTGCTTCATGCACGAGGAAGACCCCTTCGATCGCGCTCGCAAGATCCGGCTCAAGTGTCACTCCGGCTAGCATGGCCTCCGATGCATCCGAATCCTCGACCAGTCCTGCCGCGATCGGGCGGGCCCGCTCTACGTAAGTGTCAAGCATGGTCTGATTGCTGTCGCAGATCACCGCATCATAGCCGTGATGCGCATAGAGTGTCGCGATGACACATCCCATGAATCCGGCCCCGACGACGCAAATCCTACCGGACCCGGGCGGCTCCGTACCGAACGCAAATTCCTTCAAACTTTCCTCCTCCCTTCAAATGGTATGAACCTTCGACTCTTCTGGACGACAGGCTTCTAGCCGACTGTATCACTCGAGCCGCTGCGATAGCCGCGCAAGGATCAGGAATGTTCCGATTGTGCGATGCCGAGCGGTCTCGGGTCCAATACGCAAACGTCGACAATATATATGGCTATGGTTATGATTTAATGCCGGGCACTCAATCAATAGAGTTGATTCCTGAACTTGCCCGACTGATTTATTGTGGTTTTGGTATGCTTCCGAGCCATCAAACCGGATGCCTGACACGGGAGAACAGGAATTGCGCAAAGATCGGCCAGAAGAACCGAACGACACGCCGTCGAAAGACTTGCTTCGGTCGCGCAATCTCACGCTGCACAAGCTGCACGTCTTTTGCACGATCGCCAAATTCAACAGTGTAACCCGCGCGGCGGAGTATTTGAATATTGCGCAACCCGCAGTAACCGCCCACCTGCGCAGTCTTGAGAAGAGCCTTGGTGTCAAGTTGGTGCGCAAGGCCGGGCGCAACATCGAACTGACACATGCCGGGCGTCGCACTCTTGCCTGGGCGAAGGAAACTATTCAGCGCAGCTCAGATATGTTTCTTGACCTCGCAGACATCAAGAAAGGTCTGATTGGCCGAACGCGGATCGCCTCGTCGATGGTGGCCGGCACCTACAAGTTGTCTGAAACTATAATTGCGTTCAAAAAGGAATTCCCATCGGCCAGGATTTCGGTGTCGATGGCCAGCCCCTACCTGGCCACGGAATCAGTTCTGCTTGGGGATTGCGACTTCGGTATCACTTTGGTTGATCACAATCGCGACACCTCACGGTTGGAAATCGAATTGCTCTGGCGCGAGCCGCTTTATCTGGTGGCCGCGATAGAGAGCCGACTGGTCGGCGATGTCGCTTACATCGATGAGCTAGGGACATTGCCGCTGATCACCCCGCCGAAGGGGCAAATGGCTCGAGAACTCATCGATGAGGTGCTGCGCGCCGCTGGGGTCGTGAGAACCAACAGCGTACTGGCCTTCGGGCATCCCGAGCCGATCTTAAATGCGATCCGCGCCGATGTCGGGGCCGGTTTCGTCTTCAAGAGCGCATTGCCGAGGGACCCAGAGGTGTCAGGGCTTCGCCTTGTGCATACACCAGAGCTGGAAATTGCGATGCCGCTGTTCCTGGTCTACGACAAGAAGACGGTGTTCTCCGCGCCGCAAATTCAGCTCATGGACCGAATCCGTCAATCCTTCGCCGAGCCTGCATGATCATGGACAGAAGGCTCCGCGCGGGGGACGACACTGCTAGCCACGCAAAGGACGCCCTCCGAAAGGCGCGACGATGCGGTCAGTGGGACATGAACACCGGCACTTGGCTGTTCCTGATGACTTCGTGGGTAACGCCACCGAACAGGTCTTGTGAGAATTTGCTGTGTTCGTAAGCCCCCATCACGATCAACTTTGCCCCCAACTCGGCAGCGGTCCGTTGAATAACGTCGGCTATGCCGTTCTTGCCTTTGGGGCGCTCGACCTGTTCCACGTCAACACCATGGCGTTGGAGGTGGGTGACAATGTCTGTTCCTTCGGGCATTTTCGGCAGGCTCGCGCCAACGCTCAAGATCGTGACCTTGCGCGGTCTCTCCTCCAAGATCGTCATTGCGTCGTTGAGCGCTCGGGCTGCCGAGCGCTTTCCGTCCCAGGCGACGAGAGCATGTGAACCGAGTTTGTCAGTAGAGTATCCATTGGGTACAACAAGGACTGGGCGGCCGCTTTGTAGTGCCATAAGATCTGGGTTCACAGCGCGAAATTCATCGGTAGGAAGGTTCGATTGGTAGCCTGTCACCACAAAATCAAAATTACGTGCGATTTCGGGCAAACTTAACTTTCCGATCTCGCTTGGCATAACAAAACGCGACCGTTCGGCCACTCCTGCCGAAGAAGCTTGCTCCTCAAAAAAGGCTCGAGCAGCTTCGATTTTCTCATTTCGCACATTTCCGAGCTTGTCGAGAAGTTCCTCGGTCAGGCCGAGAACATGTTCGAAGTAGGAAGAAGTGCTGCCATAAACCGCCGTCAGCCATGCATCGTGCTTGGCCGCAATTTTTGTCGCATGACCTACGCCACTCGGGAATCCAGCACTCCCGGAATGCGTAATAAGGATATTCTTGATGCTCATCTTCGCCTCACTGATCGAACGCTAAGACATGCTATCATTTGACTACTTAGATGTCTATGTTTTTTGCCGCGCTTCAAGAGATAGCTAGGTCGCGATAACCGCCAGACATACTGCGTGCCGTTCAAGCATGAAAGAGGCCACCCGGATGTTCTCCGGGCAGCCTCGCAGTGATCCGTATATGCGTGTCCTGTTGAAGACGGACGACGAGAACGGCGTCAACCTTTGGCGTTTGCCTCCAGTTTCCACTCGGACATAACTGGGTCAAGATTGAACAGTTTCTGCGCGTTTCCACCTAGAATGCTCCGCTTGGCCTTCTCGTCCAAGAACGGAAGGTCATAGATCGTGCTCGGAAGATCCATATCCCAATGCGGATAGTCGGACGAATAGAGCAACTGCGATTCTGCGTTTATCATCTTGAAGGTGACTTCCAAGGCTTCGCGGTTGTCCACCAGCTCCATCGGCTGCGTAGAGTAGTACATCTCACGCATGTAATCGCTGGGTTTTTTCTTCAAGAGCGGAGCATCGGACGTACGCATCATGTACTCGTTGTCCAGCCGTTGCATCAGGAAAGGAACCCAAGCCAGACCACTTTCGATCCACATGGTTTTCAGCTTTGGAAAACGCTCGGGCATGCCGTTCATAACCCAGTTGGTCATGTGGATGATGTTACAGAAGCTGAAACCAAGCGCGTGAACTGAGATAAACTTGTTCAGCTGTGCCAACGAGGTGTCGGCCCAGTGATAAGCCGCGTGGAAGCCAAGAGGCATTCCATGCTCTTCCAGTTTGGCATAAATACGCATGTTTGCGCTGTCATGCACTGGCCGCTTGAGATACCCAGTCGAAAGGAACCCAACGACGCCTTTCTTTTCGGCGAACTCGTCAATCATCTTCTCGGCTTCGTGCGGCTCGTTCATGGGCAGATAGACCATGGATACGAGGCGATTGTCTTCTTCAAGAATGCGCTCGCTCAGCCAACGGTTATAGGCGCGGGCCATTGCCACCTCGACCTCGACTTGGGGGTGCGTTGCCAACAACAGCATTGGGGTTGGGAAAAGGCACGCCATATCCGTACCCATCGCGTCCATCCAGCGCCGTGCCAAAGTGATGTCGCGGTGTGGTTCTTCGGGGACAATTTCCTTGTTCCGACCCGCATAGCGCGTCACGCGCCCAGCCATGTCCTGCGAACCGATCGCCTGCGGAATAAGGCCGGCGCGGCCAACGTTACCGGCTGACAAGCCAAGATGGCGCATCACCGGGTCGTCCATGTATTGCAGGATTTCCGGCAAGGCCTCAGTCTCATAGTGGTGGCTGTCCACATCGCAAATGAAGAAGTCTTTGTAATTACGGTCTTCCGCTTGCTTACGTGCGTTCTTCAGCAGCTTGCTGGTGTTAAATTCCTGTATCGCCGGATCGTTATCCGAGCTGTAGTTCATCGTGTTGCCCGTCAAAGACATTTTATCTCTCTCCCCTCGTGTTACGGATTCAGCGTCTGCCACATGCCCAACTCGAACACCGCCATATCGGCGGCATCGAGAATGCCGGTCGCGGCGATGGCGACAGCTGTCGCCGAGACATCGTTGTCTCGTGGGAATGCGGGCAAGCCGTCATTGGTTTCGCGAAGTTTCGCATATGCGGTCACAGCGTGTGAAAGCAGCGCCTGAAGTTGCTCGGCGCGCAGGCCACTGCTTTCGGGGTTGCGCAGTGCATTCAGGACAGCATCGACCGATGCCTCCAGAGCAGGAGCTTCAGCGGCTATCTGGTCAAACTTCGACATAGACCTCACCTCCTCTTTCCACCACGTTGTAACGTTTCATTTTGTACTTTGGATCGCCAACGGCTTCGCCCGTCGCAATCTTGAATTCCCAGCCATGCCACGGGCAAACGAAATGCAGTTCGTCTTCGTTGAAGGTCTGCCGGAGCGCGCGCTGCTGGTCGTCGAGTTCGACGCAGACCTGCGGCATCTTTAGGCCTTCGCATACCGGGCCACCTTGGTGCGGACACACGTTCTTATATGCAACGATGTCTCCTTTGTGCCGAATGACCCCGATCTCGACCCCGTCGACCTCGCAAATCTTTGCCGTCTTGTCGCTCAAGTCCGACACCGCACATAGCAATCTTTCTGGCATCTTAGCTCCTCCGTCTGTTGCCCAGTCTTGCTTCAAGTTAGTAAGATTGCCTTACTATAAGAGTGGCTTTAGAATTGTCAAGAAATAAGACATCTAAATTAGGGGGGCGCAAATCGTGCCGCAATCACCTTCTAGGAAACGTGGTCTTGGGGCGTCGCTCCGCCTGGCGCATCATCTTTATGGTAAGCTGCTGCAGGAGCAGTTGCGCGAAACCGGGCTCAGCATGGCGCAGTACATTCATCTCCGGTGCCTGAGAGAGGAAGGCAAACTAAAACAATCCGAGCTTTCCGGGTTGCTGGGCATCGAAAAGGCGTCATCTACACGCGTACTGGACGAGCTCGAAAAGCGAGATCTTATCACGCGTAACCGCAGCCAGTCCGACCGGCGCGTGGTTCATGTCGACCTGACTGACACAGGCCTTCGAAGGATCGATGGCGCAATGAAATCTGCGCGTCTCGCGGCAGATCACGCCTCGGCGGGATTTGAACCCGACGAGTTGGGTCGCCTTTTCGCTGCGATGGACAAGCTTCTGGATAATCTCGCAAGCGTGTGTTGCCAGTCCCGCTAACCAAACCTTGGCGCAAGGGCGAGAAGTGTCACACCGGTCGCGGCCAGTGCAGACGCCAGGTAGAATCTGGGACCTGGGCGCCGTTCGGTTTTGAAGATATGGCCTGCGAGCCAGGCGGCAAAGAACATCTCGATCGATGACATGATCGCGACGACGGTCACATCAGTAAATATAAGCGAAAAGAACAGCGCCACTTGTCCAACGGTCATCGAACCGCCAGCCAGAAGTTGCCACCCGCTCGGCCGCTGAATTCGCCAGGACAGCGCGTTGCGCGATTTGAACCGGAACACCCAGGAGACCGCGAACCACATTAGACCCGTCATCGCACCGATGAACACGCCGGCCAGAGGGTCTGGCAAAGTCTGCATCGCGAGTTTTCGGGAGACGAAAGAGCCACCATATCCGGCGGCCGACGCTACGGCCATCGCGCGGCCCTTGTTCCTCTCTAGAGGGGCGGGCTCTCCGACCGCTAAGTCAGAAGCCGATTTGACAGAAGCGCGTGACATCATGACCACCACGCCGCTGGTAACCAGAAAGAAGGCGATGACCACAGGTGTGGTGATGACCTCACCCAGCAGAAAGAACGCCAACAGCGCCGCAAACACCGGTATCAGGCGTCGGATGAAACCGGTCTCGATGGCTCCGGCAAGCTCTACGGAGCGAAACAGCGTAAGACGGCCGACAACGTTGCCAAGCACCCCGGCTGCAACGAAATAGGCCACACCAATGAGTACACCGCGTCCAAGTTCCGGCATCGTTGGACCCAGGAGCAGCCAAAGCGCCCCGGAGACAACGGCGGTCATCAGCACAGAGATAAGAACGTCGTTGCCGCGGCCCTGAACCGATTGGGAGCTCTTGGCAATGGAAACCGAACTCAAGGCGTAGCAGAACGCTCCGAACGCGGCCAAGAGGCCACCGAACCCCGCGGTCATCGCGCCTGTCGGCGCGGATTGTTCCTGCTACTCGTCATGGGCCAGCAACTGATCCAGGAAGTGGCCTGAAGACATAACCTCGCGCATTGGCAGCGTCTCCTGCTGCTCCATCAGCTCGGTAGAATAGGTCAACCCTTGGCCGTCCCAGAACCACCAATAGATGATCTTACCTTGCTTGTCGCGAATCGGCATCCGGAAAATCGGGAAGCTTCTTTCCGAATGCGGAATGTCCGACCTTCCGGCAAGCGCGTGCTTCAACCCTAACCGATTCAATACCCCCGTTAGGGGGACCATGGCTATCGGTGCGGGTTTTTCGGCCAATACAGTCACATTGTCGGGCCGGTGTTCGTAAGACCCCGGGAGGAACTTGACCACGGGAGGATAGCTCGGGTGGGTATGTGTGAGCTGTACGTAAGCCAGCCCCTTCGTTGTTTCGACCTCGACGATATCTCCGGGTGCGTACTTTTCCATTGTGGCGCTCCTCTTAAAGGCTGTAGGCTTCTAGGGTCGAGGGATGGAACAGTTCTTCGATCTCCACCCGGCGCGGCGACAGTCCCTGACTCGCGTGGTAATCCAAAAACTTGTTCAGGACATGGGCGTTGCCGCCGACGCCATAGCTCCAGGGGTCGTCACCCATTAGCGCATGCACGCGGTTGAGATTATCCTCGACGAAGGGCATCGTTACTTTCGTTGCAGAGGTGTCCGACAGGGCCTCTTCTGCTATTAGCTTCGATTGCGTGAACGCCTTGAGCAGGGCGGCGGGTAGGAACGGGTATTCCTCGGCGAGGCTGCGGCGCACCCCAAGAACATGCATGATCGGAAAGATCCGGGTCTTTTCGAAATAGGCTTCGGCCGTAGCGATGCTGTCTGCAAAAAGCCGACCTACGTGCGGATGCCGCTCGGCGAAACAACGCGGCCAACGCGGGCCGACGAAGCCGTCGATCTCACCGGCTTCGAGCATGCCATTCAACGTGCTGCCGACCGGCGCCTCTTCCATGCGGATATCGCCGGGTAACTGAACCTTGATCTTTTCGGGCCGGCCCGGCGTATCCATACCGCCGCGCACCCAGATGATGTCGGAGGGTTTGACACCGTATTCCTCTTCGAGAATGCCGCGCACCCAGACATTGGCGGACAGCTGGTATTCGGCGATCCCAATGCGCTTGCCCCTCAGATCCTGAGGCGTTTCGATTCCTTTGTCGGTTCGAATGTAGACAGAAGTGTGACGGAACGCCCGGCTCAGAAAGACCGGGATCGCGACATAGTGCGGATTTCCGCGGGCGACCGAGATCGAATAGGAGGACAACGAAATTTCGCTGATATCGAAAGCTTCGTGGCGGAACGCCCGGAAGAACATTTCCTCTGGGGACAGTAGCATGGGCACGGGATCGACACCGTCTATCTGCACTCTTCCATCCACAATGGCACGCGTCCGGTCATAATTTCCCATGGCAAGGGATAGTTTGAGATTGCTCATCCAGTTTGTTCCTCCTCATTTGTTTTGCATTGTTGCCGCAGGTCGACAGGTTGGCCGGTCGAGGCGGACTGCAGGATCGCATGGCAAACCTCCAGGCTTGCCAGACCCCACGCGCCCGTCTGGACGGGGGCCTTGTTCTGGCGGACAGCGGCTACCAGTGCATCGTTCACGGTTCTACGTGGCGCGGGCCCGAATGTCACTTCGATGAAGCCACGCTCGGTGTCACCAAATACTTCAACTCCGTCCGGAGTCAGCTTTAGGTCGGCACGGTCGCAAAGCGCGATGACTGGGCCAAAATGCTCGTTGTGCTTTGCGTCGACCGTCTTACCGCTGCCGAATGTGCGCGTCGTCTTGAGGCGCGCCTCGTCATCGGGATCGAGGTCCATCAGCGCCCGCCTTGCATCGCCATAGGCGCCGGCGAGTTTTCGCTGCCCCAGCTCTCCGACGTCGTTCATCCAAATGTCGCTATCGAAATGGGCATAGCCCGAATAGGTGAGATTGGCGACGCATCCACCCTCAAAGTTCATCAGCGCCGTAAAGGCGCCTTCTGTTGGACGCTTTGGATCCCATGCCCCGGTCATGGCATAAATCTTCTCTCCCATGCCGCCCGCAAGCCGTCGGACCACGTCGATCTGGTGGATGGCCTGGCTGAACAGCACCCCTCCTCCTTCTTCGGTGCGCAGCTCCTCCGGGCGTCGGGGACGATACAGGAAGTCAGTGTAGTTAAGGGCCTGGATCATTCTCAGCTGGCCGAACTTGCCGCTCGCGATCAACTGCGCGGCCAGCTCGACCGGCGGATCGAAACTGTGGCTGGGCCCAACGATCAGGTGAACCCCCGCCTCGTTCGCGGCGGCGACCATGGTCTCGGCGTCTTCCATCGAGATCGCGAGCGGCTTTTCCACGAGAATGTGCTTTCCAGCGCGCGCCGCGGCCAGAACGTGATCTACATGCATTTGGTGCGGGGTGGCGATGTAGATCGCTTCCACAGATGGATCGGCGCATAGTTCCTCGACAGTCGGATAGGCGACACCGCCGTATTGCTCTTCGAATGCGGCCCGGCTTTCCGCCCTCGGCGCGGCCGCGGCCGTGAGCTTGACGCGTGCGTCGGCATCAAAGGTGGGGACCATCAGCATGAAAGCCCGCCCCAATCCCGCAACTCCGAGGCGGACGGGATCAGAGGTCAAGAACCAGCCTCCCCGATAGCGCGCGCGATACACAAATCATTATATGGTCGCTTTTTTCCTCTTCCATAAGCACCATGTCGCGATGGTCAGCTTCCCCTTCGAGGAGGCGGATCTTGCAGGTGCCGCATGTGCCACTTTCACAGGAGCTGGACGTTGCGAATCCGGCGTCACGCAATGCCTCCAAGATCGAACGATCTTCGGGCACCGTGACGGTTTCGCTACTTTTTTTCAGCTCCACTTCGAAAGAGACATCGTCTTGGCGCACCACATCGACGGGCTTGAAATCCTCGAAGTGAACTCGCCCCTCCGGCCAGTGCCCGGAAACGGCCTTGATTTCATCCATCAGCGGTTTCGGACCACAACAGAAGACGTGAGTGGCACGGGGCGTGACGAGATCGTCCCAGAAATCGTAGACTGCATCCGGAGCGCCGCCGTCATGGTGCACAATGATCCGGCCATCGAAATCTCTCATCAGTTCATCCAGATAGGCCGATTCCTCCGGACTGCGGCTGACGTAGATGATTCTGAGCATCTTGCCCTTCTTGTCGAGATACCGTGCCATCGACAGAATCGGCGTGATCCCGATACCGCCGGCGATGAGCAGGTACTTCTGAACATCGGTTAGCGGGAAATCGTTTTCCGGGAATTCGACTGTCAACTCGGACCCGACGGTCGCCTGTTCGTGCATCGACGCGGAGCCCCCACGCGAATTCGGTTCTCTTTTGATCGCGACAACAAATTCCTTTGGGTCGCTGCCATCGTTGATCAGTGAATAGCGACGCATCGCTCCGGACGGAGTTTCCAAGGTGATGTGAGCACCAGGATCGAAACTAGGGAGCACATCGGCCCCAACCGGCACCAGGGTGAATTCGGCGATGCTCGGGGTCAAGTCACGCCGTTTCTCGACGCGCATCTTGATATTCTCCATGAGGTCCTCCCATATGGTCGTGATTGTGAATTTGTTTAGATAGCTAAGTTATGTGTGTCAACCGACCTTGAACTACGCAGTCATCCAAAACGTTGATCGTGCAAGCGCTACTGGCGGAGGAACCATTTATTACCGTCGAATTTCGACGTTGAAATCAGAGACCGCAGACACGGATCTTGCGCCCACAAAGGTCATGGTCCTCGTCATCTCCTCTTCAAGGATCGAAAGCGCCCGTGACACGCCCGCCTCGCCTTGCGCCGCCAAGCCATAGAGCGGCGCGCGACCCAGCAGAATGCCCTTCGCACCCAAGGCGAGGGCTTTCACGATGTCACTGCCGCGACGAATGCCGCCGTCCAGCAGAACCGGAAACTTCCGATCAAGAGCCGCGATGATATCTGCGAGTACGTCGATGGTGGCAGGAGCGCCATCAAGCTGACGGCCACCATGGTTCGAGACGACGATTCCATCCACACCGGCGCGTTGCGCGTCAATCGCATCTTCTGGGCACATGATACCCTTGATCAGCAGCGGGCCTTTCCATTTCTCCCGAATGCGGCGAACATCTCCCCAAGAAAACTCCGGGTTCCGCTGAGATCGGGTAAACTCGGCCAGTTCTCTGTCGCTCGCGCTGTTTCCGACAAAGTCCAAGAGGTTCTCAAGTCTGGGACGGTGCGGCCCGAGCCATACGGAGGTCAGCCAAGCAGGATGCAGAAGCCCATCGAGAACAGTCCGAGGGCCAATGCGGATTTCGTGGGCGAAGCCGTGCCGCAGATCACGTTCGCGCTTGCCGCCCACGAGTGAATCGACAGTCAGTACCAGAGCCGAGTAACCGGCCGCCTGTGCCCGGTCGATCAGCGCATCAGCGAATGCGCCCTTCCCCCACGGATAAAGCTGGAACCAGAGGGGACCCTTGCTCCTCCGCGCGATCTCTTCCAGCGTCGTGTTCGAGGCGGTCGAAACCGTGAACCCGACCCCGGCTCGTTCGGCCGCAGCGGCGAGGTGCAGATCTCCCTGGGGCCAGTAGAGGCCGTTCAGCCCTGTCGGCCCTATAAGAAACGGCTTCGAGTATGTTTCCCCGAACAGCTCCAGGGTGAGATCGACGCCCCCCCCTTTGAGGACTCGCGGCGTGAGAACGATATCCGTGAAGGAACTGCGGTTCCGCCGTAGAGTCACCTCCGATTCCGCGCCCCCATCCAGATAGTCAAACACCACCCGCGGCAGGCGACGCCGCGCCTGCTTTCGCAAATCTTCGATACTGATCGCAGTCGTCATCGCGCCTGTCGCCCTTCGACCGGATTGCGTCGAAGCAAACCATGAATTTCCGACGTCACCACGAGAAAGACCCGCTCAAAACCCCGTGGAGGCCTTGGGCGGGTCAGGGAGGAAACAATTGGGCGGGTTATTCAGCCGCGGCTGTTTTACCCGAAGTATTCAACAAGGTGCGCCAATCCACATCTTTCGGATAAACGCCTTCATGAGAGTTGATCATGCATTGCGGGATATCAGAATCAGTGCCAATTGCTTTGCCACCTTCTGCCACTTTCTTGGCGGCATCCGCCATCAACCGGCGGAATTCAACAATGGCCAAGTCCGAAGCGCCCAGAATGTCGGTGTGACGCTGAACGCGCGCGCCCATCGACACCCACATGGCGATATCCTGGTTCGGGATGCCCTTGATACCGGTGAAATTGCCTTCTTTCATGGCCTCGCGGTCTTGCTTGAAGTCATTTTCAATGGTTCGCAGGACGCGCCATTTGTCATCAACATCCACACCTTTTACGGCGTGGGTGAATTTACGCCACTCTTCGGTCGACGGGACATTCGGACCATCCCAGGCAATGAAGTGGAAAGCGGTCTCTTCATCATTGATCGGTACGATGACGGCCGCCACACGGTAGTTGTTGTTCGGTGGGATCAACGAATAGTAGGGCGCAACAAATTCGGTCACACGGATGTAGTTATGGGTCGCCGCATTCTTGATCGGCGTGCGGATCGCAGCATAGTGGAATCCATAGCTCGTGGTCTCTGTCTGCATACGAGGAGACTTGTCCGTCGAAGGACGATACCACGATTTTTCATCGGCAGCAGCCCCTTCCACCTTGGCCGGAACCATGTCCGAGGAGTGCAGCGACGACGAGTGCGCACTGTCGATCTGCCCCTCGTGGATCTGTGCCCAGTTTGCAGGAATACGGATTTTCAGGATGGCAATCGCCGAATCCTCGCGAGGAGCGAATGCTGGCGGCTGGAACTCAGGCATGTCGTCTTTCTCGCCGAGCCAGGCCCATACGAAGCCGCCCCACTCCCGCACGGGGTAGGAACGATGTTTGACCTTGTCCATCAATGGACTGCCTTCCGGCTCTGAAGACATGGCGACGACATTGCCTTCGACATCCATCTTCCAGCCGTGATAGAGGCAGCGCAGCCCACATTCCTCGTTACGGCCATAGACCAGAGAGGCCTTTCTGTGCGGGCAAAGCTCATCCAGCATTCCCAGACGACCCTTGGTATCCCGGAACGCGACATAGCTTTCGCCGAGAACTTCGACTCGAAGCGGTTTGCCGTCCGACTCTTCAACCTCTTCGATCAGGCATACAGGCGTCCAATGCTGACGCATAAGTCGCGCCATCGGGGCATCCCCCGTTACGCGTGTAAGCAGTTCATTCTCTTCGGGTGTAAGCATCTGGGCTCCTCCAATGGCATCCGACTCTTTCAGTGAATGAGTGGTTTTCGACCTCTCAATTATTCTTAGCTCTCTAAGTTTTATCTGTCAACGTAGCCTGCCACTTTTTTTGCCCGCGTTGTAGGTATCGACCTAACTTGTTGTCCGAAATAGCGGGCTCTGAACTAGATCAAGCTGACGAGATCGCAAAACCGAGATACTTTCGCGCAATAGTGGTCCGGCACCTCCCCGACAGCGGCTTGCCGGGCCCGTCTCTGAGGTGTCATGGCAGCCAGCCTGTGCATAAGTCGCGGCAAGCGAACCATCTCGCTTCACCGTGTGAGCCATGGACGCAATTTCTTACCCAGAAACGGCGCAACGTAGACACCGTTCACCCCGGTGAGCACCAGCGCAACAAGAAACAGAGACACGGGACCTGGAAGGTTTTGCGTGAGCGGTTGCAGCGCGTAGTAGATAAGGATCAGCAGGGGATAGACACCCAACATGCTGGCGACCCAGGCCTTCCAGTAGCGCGGCGCGGCTGGCGGTTTCGGGTCCGTATCGTTGGCCGACACCTGGTGTCCTTCCGCCACCAAAGCAAAGCTCAGTCTCTCTTCGAGGTCACGGGCCAATGCGGCTATTTCGTCTCGGAGCGACTCGGATATTTCTTCCCCACGCAGGGTAAGCAAAAAGGTGAACTCCTCAGAGCTAGTCTGGTTCTGCACCGACACTGGCCTGTCAGGTCGGCAGCAATCTAGGTGATCGGGAACGAAATCGTTGATCGCCTTCGCGACGACCGCGGCCTGTACAAGGGGCGCTCTGATTGAAACCGACAGCTCGGAGATCGCGTCGGCGCCAATACTAAGCTGTTTTGGCCCAAGTTCTTCCGGCCCCCGTGTTTCATTCATTTTCTGAACCTCGACATACTTTGCGCCGGTTGCGAAATGATCAGTTCCCACCTACGGAAGTGGCCGCCTGTGTTCGGTGTCATAGGCCGACCGGCCCGGACCAACCTTAAAAATTGGCCCAGACCAAATGCCGCCTCTGGGTTGAATCCCTCGATGACCAGACTGCACTTCAATAGGGGCAACCTGCTGAGGCGCCACAGCTAGGCACTGTCGACGTGGGCGCTTTCTGTCGTGAAAGCGATCTGCCGGATTAGCATTGCGACAATCACCAAAATACAGATCGCGGATACCGCCAAATATGGGCTTACGGCGCCAATCGCAGCGATGGGAAGTACGCCCCTTTCGATTGCAGTGAGTTGCGTCTTGACCAAGCCTTCCAGAGAGGCTGCGACCGCGAGGGCTCCGGCAAACGCACCCACGACGGCCAAGGTGTTTGCCAGGGGGCCAAGTTCTAGGAGGATACCCGGGTTCCACACGAAGGCGAAGGGCAGCAGGAAGCCGACGACGGCTAGCCGGACTGCAGAGAACGCGATCTTGAAGGGGTCTTCGTCGGCAATCGCTGAGGCCGCGATTGCAGCCACAGCAATCGGTGGCGTCAGTGCCGAGAGAATCGCGTAGTAGAGCAGAAACATCTGGCTCGGCAACGTCGGGAAACCGAGCTTTGCCAGCGCCGGTCCGACCAGCACGGCTGCCAGGATATACGCACTGGGCGTTGGCATCCCGAGACCGAGAACAATCGTGACGACCGCGGCGATAACGAGTGTCAGCAGTGGTTGCATGTTGCTGACAGTCAAAATGACGTTCGCGGATTTCATTCCAAGGCCGGTCATCGACAAGCCGCCAATCACAAGACCGGCCGCGGCACAAGCGCCGGCGACTGGCAGAATCTGGAGCGTAGTCGCCCCCAGCCCTTCCACCAACTGCCACAGTGACAGCCGTGTGTCTTTCAGCATCATCGCGGACAGGATGGTTACCAGAACTCCGACACCGGCTGTGAAGGTCGGGGAATACCCCAGAATGAGGGCGACGATGATGCCGATGATCGGCAGCAGGAAAACCCATCCGGTCCTGAATGTTTCCTTTGCTGAAGGTATTTCGTCTGCAGAGGGTCGAAGGTTGTGCTTGACTGACCGGAAGTGAACCTGAGCGAAGACACCCGTGTAGTATAGAAGCGCCGGCACCAGAGCGGCGAGCACGATGGCGTTGTAGGAAATGCCGGAATACTCGGCCATGATGAAGGCTGCTGACCCCATGATCGGAGGCATCGCGCTTCCGCCAGACGACGCCGCGACTTCCACCGCCCCCGCGAACCGTGCCCGATAGCCGAGTCGCTTCATGACAGGGATCGTGATCGACCCCGTTGCAACAACATCGGATGTTGGGCTCCCGGACATCGTGCCGTACAGGCCCGACGAAATGATCGCGATTTTGGCGGGGCCGCCGCGCGCATTGCCGGTCACAAGCGCTGCAAGGTTGAAAAAGAAGTCCCCTCCCCCGGCCTTGGCCAGGAATGTTCCAAACATCACGAACAGGAAAACATAGCTGGCAACGACCTGAAGCGGCACGCCAAAAAGTCCATCGGTGGTGAAAACCAGAATATCCAAGAGATAGCTGAACTCGCTGACGCGATGCCCGAATGGCGGCGGCAGAAGAGAGCCAAACAGATTATAAATCAGGAAGAGGGCGACAACGCCGGTCAGGCCTAGGCCGGTGGTCCGGCGGGTCGCTTCGATGGTCAGAAACAACAAGGCTGAGCCAAAGAAAAACTGATCGGTTGTGAATTCGTCGAGTAGACTGATCCGGTCCGCAATCGCTCCCGAGGTCACGTAGAAATACACCCCTGTGGCCAGGCTCAGCGCAGAGAGAACCCAATCATAGATCGGAATGCTGTCCGGCGCGCGCGAGGTCGCGCCGATCGCGAGGAAGAGAATCGTGAAAATGCCCGATACGAACAGAATGCCCTGAATGAGCGGATCGGAGATGATGAAGAGGTTCGAGTGGATTACCCAAACCGCGAATGCCGCCGCCAGAACCATGACGATGGTTCTCATCGGCGAGCCTAAATTTCTACGACGACCGGTTTCTGTAAGCGAAGGAAAATTCATGTAGACCCCGTATAAGGCAGAGAAGAGAAAGAACCGCGATGTATGGGCCGCGCGATGACATGACGTGACATCTCACGTAGCCACCGCGGGGCATTGCTCTGTGCAGTCCATGAGTGGGCCGGCGCGTGTCGTTGCAGCGCGCGCCGGCCGGATCGCGGGATCGACCTTACTTGAGCAGACCCAGTTCCTTGTAGGCACGCTCCGCACCAGGATGGAACGGCAGCGTGGTCTGCGACGTCAGAAGTTCCGGTGTGAGCGCCTGCATCGCCTTATGCACGCCGCGGATCTCGTCGATATTGGACGCGATGCTCTTTGCGAGCATGTAGCCAGTTTCTTCCGGCAGTACATCGGAAGTGATTACCATCGCACCCAGTGCGACCGTGACGACATCTTCGGTCTGGTTCTTGTAGCTGTCGGCTGGAATTGTGAACGTGCCGGTTCCGAAACGCTCGTTGGTCGCAGCGATGATGTTTTCGGGAACGCTGAGCAACACGACGTCATTGCCCTCGTCAACTTTACGGAACGACGAATGTCCGATGAAAATGCCGTTGATCACCATATCGGTGCGGCCGTCTGCAATCAGATCTGCTTGCTGTGACGAACCACCGCGGACAAGCACGCCGCCATTGGACTCGATCGTGGCTTCGTCGTAGCCCGCCTCTTCGAGCATGAAGGTCGTGATGTTGGCGACGATGTTCCCGGCATTGTTGTTCGCAACACGGATCGCCGCGCCGGACGTCGCGAGGTCGTCAATGCTGTCGATGCCATATTCTTCGGCAAGAGACTTCTTGATGAAGAAGTGCATCGGCGCCCAGTTGTACATGTAGCCGATGGCTTGAAGGTTCTCGATCGGCGCGTCAAACGGTTCGTCCCCTGCGAGGGCCAGCTTGATCTCGGCATCATGTGCCATCCCCAGGTCGGTCCGTTCACGGCCCAGAAGGCCGATGTTCGCAAAGCCACCACCGGTGGCCTGATAAGTCACCACGCCGCTCGGGTCATCCGCCTTGACGGCACGGTCAATACCAGCGCCCAGAAGCGACCAAAGCCCCGAGGGACTGCCGCCTGAAAGGGTCACATTAACGCTTTCTGCGGAAGCAGCGCTCGAAAGGACCGCGACGCCGATCGATGCGGCAACGGCTTTGATTGGAAATTTCATATCTTCCTCCCTGTTTTGCAGTAGACATCTAATATTAGATATCTATCTTTAAGGCTACTAGTCTATCCACTCGCACCCGTCAACCCTGATTGATGTCGAGGCAATCGCGCAGCGAAAGCCATTCAGGACACAGTTCCTGACCCGGAACACGCCGAAGCCGTGTGTCCGGCGTAGGTGCTTTGACGTGACGCACTATCAACCCGTGGAGCCCCGGAGCAGCAGGCCTCAAACCCCCGTCCCCATAGGCTCTCTATGTCCGCAACCGCCATTGAATGGCCCGCGCCGGACACTCGGCACGCATGGCTCGCGATTCAGTTTGCTGTGTTGCCCTTGGTCGGGGGAACACGGACCCCTCTGGCGGCCGCATCCTGTTCGTCATTTTCGAGGTTCCGGATCATCACGGAAAGGGCGTTTCGCAAGTCGTCCTGAGCTTTCTTGGAAAGACCCGCCATTGCCGCATCGTTCACTTCGAGCGCCAGTGGTTCGAGAACGTCGCGCAGCGCCCAGCCCCTCTTTGTCAGAAAGGCGTGCTGGCGCCGCTTGTTGCCTTCAACATTGCGTCTTTCGATGTAGCCCAGCTCTTCCATCTTGATGAGCGCAGTGTGAGCGGTGGGTTCGGTGAGATGCGCCCGGTCGCTCAGTTCGCGTTGCGACAAGCCGTCTTCCTGCCAGAGGATACGCAAGAAGATCCACTGACCGAACGTAACATTTTCCGTTTGCAGTCGAAGTTGAAGCGCCCGGTTGAACCCGCGGGCCGCCAGTCGTACCAGCCGGGCCATGCGCTCGTCGGGTTGGACAGGTACGTGGCTTGATTGCTTTTCTTTCATCGCATCGCTCACGGCCTGTCTCCACACATGGTTTTTATCCAAACAGCGCGCCCGCCCGGACTTGATAGCTAAGAACTCCAGAGTTGTGGCGCGCGCAACATAGGTGCCGAGCCTTGGTACAAAGTCAAGACATGGAAGCCGGGGTGCCTATCGTTGGGCCCGAGTATGGACTTTCTTCCGGGGTGGTTTTGCCCCTGTGTCGGGATTGTGCGCCGGTTGCTTTCCAGTACGCGACCATCATGCGCCGACACCTGCCTTGCACCACTGTGCCGCACAGCGCCGGGCAACCGTTGTGTAACGCCTCCGGCAAACCCGGCGCGGTTCACGGCCATTCAATAGGTGCAAGGAACATAGGCTCTGCAGTTCGGCTGTGCACACCGTTCGCGCGGAGGGGTTGGTCAGTTCAGATCGTTCAACTTTTGTCGCCAGCGTTCCACCACATCGGGGTTCCTGACATATGTCGGCAGATCACCTTTCATGATGCGTGTTGCGTTTTCGACGAGGACGTCGGGCATGACCGTGTAGAGATCAATGGTGTGGCCCAGGATATGCGGGGTGAGGATCACCCGGTCGAGGCCGCGCAGCGGGTGGTCGGCGGGCAGCGGTTCGGTTTCCGTCACGTCCAGCCCCGCACCGGCCAGGTGTCCTGCTGTCATCACCCGCACCAGCGCATCCTCGTCAATGAGACCCCCGCGCGAGGTGTTGATCAGAACCGCATTTGTCTTCATCGCGCGCAGTTCCGCCTCGGCAATCATGCCTCGCGTCTGCGCGTTGAGCGGCACATGCAGGCTGACCACATCGGACGTGGTCAGCAGCGCGTCGCGCTCCACCAACCGTACGCCCGCGGGTGCGGTGTCAGGTGTCAGGAACGGATCGTGCACCAGGATCTGTGCCGGCTCGAACGCCAGCAGTCGCTCGATCACCCCGGCCCCAATCCGGCCAGACCCGATCAGGCCGATCGTCCGGCCCCGCACCATCCGCGCATACATCTGCTGCGGCCGGCCCGCATTTTCGCGTAGCAGGCGTTCGGATTCATGCAGCCGGTACAGCAGCACCAGCATCAGCATCACTGTCGCCTCTGACATCGCCAGAAAGTTCTCGGGCGTTGCACCATTGGCCACGATCAGACCACGCGCGGCACAGGCCTCCAGATCGACCGCATCCACCCCGATCGTCGGAAAGACCAGCGCCCGCAGCCGTGGTGAGGCATCCAGATCCGCCTCGCTCAGCCGCGACCGCGAGCTGGCCACGATGATATCAACGTCCGACAGCAGCGCCTGCCGTTGCTCTTCCGTCAGCCGCAGCGGAACACCCGGGGTGATCTGGGGGCCGCGAACGACCTCCCAGCCTTCGGCCCGCAGCCGATCCGTTGCGGTGTCCAACACCTCTTCCAGCACAGGATCCTGCGCAATATAGATCTTCGGGGTCATCATCAGTCGCTCCGCGTCAGGCCAGCGACCATGTTGGGGTTATACCCCGGCTGGACACGTGCATCGATCACTACGCTCTTGCCCGCGCGCACCATCTCGACGCCCTGTTTGATCGCCTCGACCAGCTCGCCCGCGGTAAAGACCGGGCCGATCCCTTCGCAGCCCTGCGCCCGCGCAACTCCGGCAATGTCGATATCCGGATCACCGATACGCTGGCCGATCCACTTGTTCTCGACCGGGCGGTTGCGGGCCACTGCCACGCGTTCCTGGTGCACCTCGTCATTGTAGAACGAGCGATTGTTCGACACCACCGCCAGGAACGGAGTGCCATAATGCGCCGCCGTCCAAAATGCCGAGGCCGCCATCATGAAGTCGCCGTCCCCAAGAACCGCAACAGGCAGCCGGTCGCTGTCTTTCAGCGCCAGCGCCGCCCCGATCAGCATCCCAGGACCCGAGCCGATCCCCGCGCCGCCATCCGAACCCAGGAAGTCCAGCGGATGACGGAAGTGCCACGCCTCGCCCGCCCAACCCAACGGCCAACGCACAAAGCTGGCACAGACACCTTCCAAACCTTCGCCAAGCGCCCCGGCCAGCGTCATGATATCAAGCTCAACATCTGCATCGGGGGCGTTCAGCGCGGGTTTGACCGGCAAATCACCGGGCATCTCGCCCGCCCCTACACCCAGGGCATCGGCAATCGCATGCATCGCAACATCCGGGCCACAGGCCAGGTGCAGATCCAGCGCAGGCAGCGCCTGATGCTCCATCCCCCAGCCATTGTGCAGCTGATAATCCAGCGACGCCTGGATCACCTGCGCCGTCACTTCGCCCGCCAGTTTCAGCGTACCCGCGACATCCAGCCAGTCCAGACTCAGGATCACATCGGCCTCGCGCAGCACCGCGCCCGCCGCGTCGTCGATGAAGAAGGCTGGTTTACCCCGATGCCGCGGGTGATCCGTCGGGAAAGACGCCCCGATCCGGATATCCGTCAGAACCTTCGCCCCCAGCCCCTCGACAAAGGCCACACGCCGCGCCCAATCCGCCGGATCGCGCGACACCCGCCCCGCCAGCACCACAGGCGCCTTGGCGTTCTTCAGCAGGTCCGCCGCACGTGCCACGCCTTCGGCCGAAGGAGCCGCAGGCAAAGGCGGCTGGTAACGCGCAAAATCCGGCAGCGCCGGGGCCTGCGCGTGCTGCTTTTCCTGGATCGACACATCAAAGTTCACATAGGTCGGCCCTTTCGGCTCGCTCCGCGCGATCACATCCGCACGCAACATCGATTCCAGCGCCGCCTCCATCGAGCCAGGCTGATCGTCCCATTTCACATAATTCCGGATCATCGACGCCTGGTCACGGCAGGTATGGAGCCAGTCAATCCAAGGACGCCGCAGCGCCGCATCAACCGGCCCCGTCGCACCATAGATCAGCACAGGAACCCGATCACACCATGCGTTGAAGATCGCCATCGTCCCATGCATCAGACCCACGTTGCTGTGCAGAATCACCGCCAATGGCTCCCCCGTCACCTTCGCATAGCCATGTGCAATCGCAACCGCATGCTCTTCGTGCAGACACAACAGCATCTGCGGATCTTCATTACCAAGGTGGTTCACAAGGCTGTCATGCAAACCCCGAAAGCTCGACCCAGGGTTCAGCGCAACATACTTCACCCCCAAACCTCGCAACATATCCGCAAATACATCGCTACCCCAAACTCCCAAACTATCCGACGATACTGGGCGCTCAACCTGATACAGCCTGTGCTCTGTCATGTGTTTTGGCCTTTCCTTATGAAGTGTTGATGCAGCAGCGCCCCATTTTGAAAGGCGTACGCAATAGGTATTTATTGCCCGCCGAAAGGGCGGGCATTTTGCATTTCAGACGGTCTGGAGCGGTTCAGAGGATCAGAAATCCAAACCGAAATCGACGGTCCCCGCCGAATGGGTCAAAGCACCGGAGGAAATATAATCCACATTTGCCGATGCGATTTCGCGCAAACGGCCAAGGGTCACATTCCCGCTGGCTTCTGTCTTCGCCCGCCCGTCAATGCGCTTTACGGCTTCGGCCATGTCTTCGGTCGACATATTGTCAAACATGATGACATCTGCGCCCCCGGTCTGAAGCACCTCGTCCAACTGATGCAAACCGTCGATCTCGATCTCGACCACGACCATGTGACCCACATTTCGCTGAACGGCTTCCAACACCTGTTTGATGCCACCAGCCGCTGCGATATGGTTGTCCTTGATCAGGATTGCATCGGACAGGGAAAACCGGTGATTGTGGCCGCCGCCATGCAAAATCGCGAGTTTCTCGACAAGCTTCAGCCCCGGTGTGGTTTTGCGTGTACAGGTGATACGTGTCTTGGTACCCGCAAGTTCCTGCACATAGGACGCTGTCAAAGTTGCCGTCCCGGACAACCGCCCGGCAAAGTTCAGGGCAACACGCTCTGCGGCAAGGATCGACGCCGCCGATCCCTCTATAC
>JASMHC010000021.1 GCA_030750975.1 Paracoccaceae bacterium | reverse complement strand
ATCCTTCACCGGGTCCTCCAGATCCATGTTGAGATCCCCCAGAAGAATGAAATTGGGCGCGGCCATTTTACTCTCAGCCTTGAGCCGAAAGGACATCCAATCGACCAATGCGCGGAATTCTGCTCTGCGCTCCTTCATTTTCCCGTAAATCAGATGGGCGTTGACGGCGATGAATGTGATGGAACCGGTTCTGCCGGCGGCCGGGATTTCGAAGGCCGTCACATGGGGGGTGCGGGCAAAGGTGAGAAAGTCAGGCAAGGCGAATTCCGGCCTGACGGGGCGTTTGCCGCTTTTGTGTTTTTTCAATTTTTCTTCGTATTGATCAGCGTCAGATTGAATTTTTCTTATGGGGCCTGGAGCCGGCCCAGCACCCCTTGCGGTCAATGGTCAGATCAGATGCCATCTCAAGGCGCCGCACCCGGCTTTTGCGGTAAAGAAATGCGAGACGTTCCTACATGCGTAAGCGTCCGGGGAACCCGCCCTTTTTGAATGGGTCGATTTCTGCGAGTGTTTTCGCCAGATAGCGGACGCTGGTGTCCACTATCGTTGGTGGACACCATGTGGATTTATCGATGATGGTGAAGCGGCGTAAGCGGCGGTCTTGGGATGACGATGAGAAGCGTCGGATTGTCGGGCAGACCCAGGTTCCGGGCGTATCGGTCTCGCAGGTTGCGCGGCGCTACGACGTGAATGCGAACCTGGTGTTTAAGTGGCTGCGCGATCCGCGTTTTGCTCCGACGCCGACCGAGGATCATGCCGCGTCCTTCTTGCCGATTGAGGTGGTTGCGGCGCCACCGATCATCGATCCACCGGTTGCCGAGCCGACGGCATCGGAAGCGAAGATCGAAATCGTCTTGCCCAGCGGTCATCGTGTCAATGTGAGCGGCGCCTATGATCCCGATGTGCTGTGCCGCCTGGTGCGCGGGTTGGGCTCATGATCCCGGTTCCCGCGTCAACGAGGGTCTGGCTGGCTTGCGGCGTGACGGACATGCGCAAAGGCTTTGCGGGGCTTTCGGCTCTGACCGAAACGGTGCTCCGTGGCGATCCCTATTGCGGTCATCTGTTTGTGTTCCGGGGCCGTCGCGGCGATCTGATCAAAGTGATTTGGTGGGATGGCCAAGGGGCGTGTTTGTTCTCGAAACGCCTGGAACGTGGCCGGTTTGTCTGGCCCGCGACACAAGCCGGGAAGGTGACTGTGTCTTCGGCGCAACTGGCCATGCTGCTGGAAGGAATTGATTGGCGCGCGCCCCGGAGAACCTGGCGGCCTTTGACCGTTGGCTGAAGCATAAGAGTCTGTATTTTCTGCATAAATCACGGTTTTGGGATTCCCTCCTATTGGCTTTTCTGCTATACGATAGCCATGCAGTCCGCCGCCCAAGACCTTCCCACCGACATTGCTGAATTGCAGGCCATGGTGAGTGCGCGCGACGCCGATCTCCGGGTTCGCGACCTCATGATCGAGAAGCTCAAGCACCAGCTTGCGGGGATGCGGCGGCATCGCTTCGGGGCAAGTTCCGAGACCCTGGATCAGCTTCAGTTGACCCTTGAAGATGGAGAAGTCGGCCAAGCCGCCGAGGCAGCGGCTGGGGCGGATCGCGAACCGCCTTCCGATCCGGAGGCAAAAGGCCAGCCCAAGCGCAAACCATTACCGGCTCACCTGCCACGCAATGAGGAAGTCCTGTCGCCGGACAGCGCCTGTGGGCATTGCGGGGGCAAGCTGAAAAGACTTGGCGACGATGTTACCGAGGAACTTGAATATCTCCCCGGGCGTTTTGTGGTGAACCGGATTGTGCGCCCGCGCATGGCGTGTTCGTGTTGCGAGACGATGCACCAAGCGGCCCTGCCATCCCGCCCGATCGAGCGGGGACGTCCTGGCCCTGGGCTTCTGGCCCATGTTCTGGTCTCGAAATATGGGGATCACTTGCCTCTCTACCGGCAAAGTCAGATATTCCAGCGCCAGGGGATCGATCTGGAGCGCTCCACCTTGGCCGATTGGGTTGGTAAATCCACCGCCCTGCTCGAGCCCTTGGCGAATGCCATGGGGCAGCATGTTCTGAAGGGACGGGCCATCTTCGCCGATGATACGCCAGTAAATATGTTGGCGCCGGGTTCTGGCAAAACCAAAACCGCACGGCTTTGGGCCTATGTCCGCGATGAACGCCCCTGGTCGGGCGAGGCGCCGCCCGCCGCGTGGTATCGGTTCTCATCCGACAGGAAGGGCGCACACCCCCGCGAACATCTGGCAAACTACACGGGCTTCATGCATGCGGACGGTTATGCGGGGTTCAACGACCTCTACCGCGCAGGCAGAG
>JASMHC010000020.1 GCA_030750975.1 Paracoccaceae bacterium | reverse complement strand
TCACTGGAACGCCTCGTCAGCGCCGTGCTGGTCGAGATCGACGAAAAATGGGCCGTCGACACAAAGGCCTATATCAAATGGGAATGCCAGGATGCCTGATCAGCCCAAATCCGAATTTCCAGACAGCAGGTTGCGTAATCTCGCGCGGTGACGCCTGAAACGTTTCTGTACCAACCTGTGAATTCGGGACGTGAGCAATCTTTGTAGGTTCCGCCACGTTGCCTGTGTCCTAACACCAAGCCGAAACGCTTTGGACGTTACGTAACTCTTTCTTTTTGCCGCTCTTGACGTAACGTGCAGCTTACGTCAACGTAAAGTTATGAGCTAATAAAATCAGGAGAAGCCGGAATCGTCCCTGACGAAAACGGCAATGAAGTGAAGATATGAGCGAAGAAACCAAAACAATCCGTGAAATGTGCGAGGTCTTCGAAGTGACCCCACGCACGCTGCGCTTTTATGAAGCCAAGGAATTGCTTTTCCCGATCCGCGAAGGTCAGAAGCGCCTTTTCACAAAACGCGATGCGGCACGTTTGAAACTGATCCTGCGCGGCAAGCGCTTTGGCTTCAGCCTTGAACAAATCCGCCAGCTGTTGGACCTCTACCACATCGGAGACCAGCAACTGACCCAGTACCAGAGCGCCTATGAGATCGCACTTGAGCGGCTGGCCGATATGGAACGACAGCGTGACGAGCTGAATGTCGCCATCGCTGATCTGACCGATCAGCTGGAATGGGGGCGCACCACCATCGAACGGTTGAAGAAAGAAGCCGAGAGCGCCTCGGCCTGAACCCTGACTGAAAGGCACCCAGATGACGACCTATACGGCACCTGTCAAAGATATGCAGTATTTGCTGCACGACGTTCTGAACGTCTCGGCCATGGATACTCCGGGCTATGATGATCTGGATCGCGACACCACGTCGGCCATCCTTGAGGAAGCCGGCAAGCTGGCCTCGGACGTGCTTGAGCCGCTGAATGGTCCGGGTGATGAAGCGGGCTGCCGGTTTGAAAACGGTCTGGTGACAACACCGGCCGGCTTCAAAGAGGCCTTTGACCAGGTGCGCGAAGGCGGCTGGACCGGTCTGGATTGCGACCCAGACTATGGCGGCCAGGGCATGCCCCATCTGATGGGTGCCGTGCTGAACGAGATGTTCAGCTCGGCCAATATGGCGTTTTCGATGTATCAGGGTCTGACCCATGGCGCCTATTCGGCGATCCACGCGCATGGCACCGAGCAGCAGAAAGCGACCTATCTGCCCAAGATGGTCAGCTGTGACTGGACCGGCACCATGAACCTGACCGAACCGCATTGCGGAACCGATCTGGGCCTGATGCGCACCAAGGCAGAGCCTCAGGCGGATGGCAGCTTTAAGATCAGCGGCCAGAAAATCTTTATCTCGGCCGGGGATCACGATCTGTCCGACAACGTGATCCATCTGGTGCTGGCGAAAATCCCCGGCGGGCCTGAGGGGGTTAAGGGAATCTCGCTGTTTATTGTGCCGAAATTCATCGTGAACGAAGACGGTTCGCTGGGTGCGCGCAATGGCGTCTCGGTCGGCAAGATCGAGGAAAAGATGGGCATCCACGCCAACGCGACCTGCGTGATGAATTATGACGAGGCGACCGGTTATCTGTTGGGAACCGAACATAAGGGCATGCGTGCCATGTTCACGATGATGAACGAAGCGCGATTGGGTGTGGCTGTTCAGGGCCTGTCCCAGGCCGAGGCTGCCTATCAGAACGGTCTGGCCTATGCGAAAGACCGTCTTCAGGGCCGCGACGTGACCGGTGCGAAAAACCCGGACGGCCCGGCCGATCCGCTGATCGTGCACCCTGATATCCGGCGCATGCTGATGGACCAGAAAAGCTTTGTCGAAGGGGCGCGTGCGCTGGTGATGTGGGCGGCTGTGATGATTGATCGCGCCCATGCAGGCGACGAACAGGCCGAAGCGCTGGTGTCGCTTCTGACGCCGGTCCTGAAAGGATTTCTGACCGACCGCGGCTTTGAATGCGCGACCAACGCGCAGCAAATCTATGGCGGTCACGGATATATCGAGGAATGGGGCATGTCGCAATTCGCCCGCGACGCCCGTATCACCATGATCTACGAAGGCGCCAACGGCGTTCAGGCGCTGGACCTTGTGGGCCGGAAACTGGGCTTGAACGGCGGCAAAACCGTCATGGGGCTGTTTGAAACCATCAAAAGCTTCATCAAGGACAATGACGGCAATGAGGCCCTGAAATCGGGCTTTCTGGATCCGCTGAAGGCCGCCTCGAAAGACCTTCAGGCCGCTGCGATGTATTTTATGCAAAACGGCATGAAAAACCCCAACAACGCCCTTGCTGGGGCGACGGATTTCATGACGATGTTCGGCCATGTCGGCCTTGGCTACATGTGGGCGCAGATGGCGAAGGTTTCGATGACGGCGCTGGAAGAGGGTGCCTCTGACGCAGCGTTCCACGAGACGAAAATCGCAACAGGCCGCTATTATATGGCCCGACAACTGCCCGCCACCACCATGCATCTGGCCCGTATCCAAAGCGGGGCCGATCCGCTGATGGCGCTGGCCGCCGAGCAATTCTGACGGAGGGGATATGCCCAAACGCCTGCGCCTGACCCGACGGGTCAATCTGGCCCTGACCGAAGATGCCTGGCGGCGGCTGAAACGCTTTGCCGCCGAGGCCGGTCTGGACGAGGGCGAGGCCTTGTCGTTTCTGTTCGAGAATTTCGGTTCAGTGACCGATGACGAGGCGCTGCCGCACCGTCTGCGGTTGTTCAATGCGGAACTGGAAGACCGGAAACGATAGGAGGATTGCCATGACTTCGACCTGGATGACCGATGAACACCAGATGCTGTCAGACATGACGGCCAAGTTCATCAATGACGAATGGGCACCCCGGTTTGACCGCTGGCGCAAACAGGGTGAAATGGACCGCGACACGTGGCAACAGGCTGGCGAACTGGGCCTGCTTTGCCCGTCGATCCCCGAAGACTATGGCGGGGCCGGCGGCGATTTCGGCCATGAGGCGGTGATCATGATGGAAGCCGCCCGCGCCAATCTGGCCAGTTGGGGCAACCCGATCCATTCGGGCATCGTGGCGCATTATATTCTGGCCTATGGGACCGAAGACCAGAAACAACGCTGGCTGCCCAAAATGGTATCGGGCGAACTGGTTTCGGCCCTGGCCATGACCGAGCCTTCGGGGGGGTCGGATGTTCAGAACCTGAAAACCCGCGCGGTCAAGGACGGCAACGCCTATCGCATGACCGGTCAGAAGACCTTTATCACCAACGGACAGCACGCGAACCTGATCATGGTCGCGGCCAAGACCGATCCGGATGCGGGGGCCAAAGGCACCTCGTTGATGGTGGTGGAAACCGAAGACGCGCAAGGGTTCACGCGCGGGCGCAATCTCGAAAAAGTTGGTCTGAAAGCGGCCGACACGTCCGAATTGTTCTTCGACAATGTTGAGGTGCCCCCCGAAAACCTGCTCGGTGGCGAAGAAGGCCGGGGCTTTTACCAGATGATGCAGCAATTGCCACAAGAGCGTTTGATCATCGGCTGTGGCGCAGTTGGTGCGATGCAGGGCGCGGTGGAACGCACCATTGCCTATTGCAACACCCGAGAAGCCTTTGGCGGGCCGATCATCCAGTTCCAGAACACCCGTTTCAAACTGGCCGAGATCAGCACCAAGCTTGCCGTGTCGCGGGCCTTTCTGGATGAATGCATCGCCGAGCATCTGCGCGGCGAGTTGTCGGTCGAAAAGGCGGCGATGGCGAAATACTGGCTGACCGACACCCAATGCGAGGTGCTGGACGACTGCGTCCAGCTGCATGGCGGGTATGGCTTCATGCAGGAATACGCGGTGGCCGAAATGTGGACCGACGCCCGCGTGCAGCGGATCTATGGCGGCACCAACGAGATCATGAAGGAACTGATCTCGCGCAGCCTTGTTGACAGCAAAAGTTGAGGGTTTGGAATTTGAGTATTTGGACAAAGAAAAAGCAGGAAGATGCGCCCCACCTTGGCCGTTCACAGACTCAGACGGGGCGACTTTTCCTTTGGCGGTCATCGGCTCTCCAGCCTGTACCGCATATCCAGAATAGAAAGAGAAAGGCTAACAAATTCTAAACCCGTTTCACTTTTTCTTTGAATAAATACCTCCGCGGGGGTCGCCGTTTACCCGCCATTGGTTCGAGGGAATACGGCGACGGGGCGCGAAGCCCCCGCTGCGCAACAGAGGAGACGCGCGATGACGATGAAACTTTATTGCTTCGGCGAAAGCGGAAACGCCTACAAGGCCGCGCTGCCGCTCGAACTGTCCGGTCTTGATTGGGAGCCGGTCTATGTGGATTTCTTCGGCGGCGAGACCCGCACGCCCGCGTATCGCGCGATCAACGAGATGGGCGAGGTTCCGGTGCTTGTCGATGGCGCCAGAACACTCACCCAATCCGGCGCGATCCAGATGTATGTTTCGGATAAATCCGGCAAGTTTGGCGGTGCGACCCCGGATGAAGCCCGCGAAATCATGCGCTGGGTGCTTTGGGACAACAACAAGCTGTGCGGTCAGGCCGGCATGACCCGTTTCCTGATGAATTTCCTGCCCGAGGAAAAGCGCCCGGCCGAAGTTATCGCATGGTATCAGGGCCGTCTAAAAACCGTTTACTCGATCCTCGACACCCATCTTGAGGGCCGCGACTGGATCGTTGGGGATAGCATCACCAACGCCGATTTTTCGTGCTGCGGCTATCTGTTTTACCCCGAACCTTTCGGCTTTGTCCGCGCCGACTGGCCGAATATCGACCGCTGGCTGTCCAACATCGAAGGTCTGGACGGCTGGAAACACCCTTATGATTTGATGCCCGGCAGCCCTGCCGACCGCGCCTGAGGAGAATTGAAATGAACGAAGCCTATATCTATGACGCCGTGCGCACCCCGCGCGGCAAGGGCCGGAAGGACGGCTCGCTCCACGAAGTCAGCGCCAATGGTCTTAGCGTGACCGCGCTGAACGCGATCAAAGACCGCAATGATCTGGAAGGTCACGCGGTTGAGGATGTGATCTGGGGCAATGTCACTCAGGTTGCTGAACAGGGCGCGTGTCTTGCGCGGACAGCCGTTCTGGCCTCGGAACTGGATGAAAGCATCCCCGGCGTGTCGATCAACCGCTTTTGCGCAAGCGGGCTGGAGGCCGTCAACCTGGCCGCCAATCAGGTGCGGGGCGGCGCGGGCAATGCCTATATCGCCGGTGGTGTGGAAAGCATGAGCCGTGTGCCGATGATGTCGGATGGTGGTGCGATTGCGGTGGACCCGTCGATTGCGATTGACAACTACTTTGTGCCGCAGGGCATCGGCGCGGATATTATCGCCAGCCGTTATGGGTTTACCCGTGACATGGCCGATGCGATGGCCGTGGAAAGCCAACGCCGCGCTAAGGCGGCGTGGAACGACAACCGGTTTGCCAAAACCATCGTGCCGGTACGTGATGTGAACGGTTTGACGATCCTTGATTATGACGAATTCATGCGCCCGGGCACGGATATGCAATCGCTCGGCGCGTTGAAACCGAGCTTCAAGGATCAGGGCGAGGTCATGCCCGGTTTTGACAAAGTCGCCTTGCAGAAATACCCCGAGCTTGAGCGGGTGAACCACATCCACCATGCAGGCAACTCGTCGGGTATCGTCGATGGCGCTGCCGCTGTTCTGATTGGCAACAAAGAGTTTGGCGAGGCTCACGGCCTGACGCCCCGTGCCCGCATCAAGGCGACCGCCAAGATCGGCACCGATCCGACGATCATGCTGACCGGCCCTGTTCCTGTCACCAAGAAAATCCTTGCCGATAACGGCATGGCGATCAGCGATATTGATCTGTTTGAGGTCAACGAAGCCTTCGCCAGCGTCGTGATGCTGTTTGAGCAGGCGTTCAACGTCGATCACGACAAGGTCAACGTCAACGGAGGCTCGATCGCGATGGGGCACCCGCTGGGCGCAACCGGTGCGATCATCCTCGGGACGCTGCTGGACGAGCTGGAGCGGACCGACAAAGAGATTGGCCTTGCCACGCTTTGCATCGGCTCGGGCATGGGTGCTGCAACAATTATCGAACGTGTGTAAGGAGCAAGGCAAATGGCTGATTTTACACTTCAAAAACAAGATGATGGCGTTGCGATCATCACTTGGGACTGCCCGAATAAATCCATGAATGTCGCTTCGTTCGAGGCGTTTCGTGAGCTTGAAGCCTGCATTGATCAGGTGATCTCTGATGACGAGATCAAGGGCGCGGTCATCACCTCGGGCAAGAAGGATTTCGCAGGCGGGATGGACCTGAACGTGCTTGCCACCATGCGCGAACAGGGCGGCGATAATCCGGCCGAGAACCTGTTCAACGGCATCATGGATATGCACCGTTTCCTGCGCAAGATCGAACGCGCGGGCATGGATCCGAAAACCAACAAGGGGGGCAAGCCGATTGCGGCGGCCCTGCCGGGTACGGCGATGGGGATCGGGCTGGAAATCCCGCTGGCGACGCATCGTATCTTTGCCGCCAACAACCCGAAAGCAAAGATCGGCCTGCCGGAAATCCTTGTCGGGCTGTTCCCCGGCGCAGGTGGCACCACCCGCGTCGTGCGCAAAGTTGGCGCAATGGCGGCGGCGCCGATCCTGCTGGAAGGCAAGGCGATGGACCCCAAGAAGATGAAAATGGCGAAGATCATCGACGAAATGGTTGACGATCCGGTCACAGCGGCCCGCGAATGGGTGCTGAACGCGACCGATGCGGATATCGTGAAGCCGTGGGACGCCAAGGGGTATAAAATGCCCGGTGGGGCGCCCTATCATCCGGCGGGCTTCATGACCTTTGTCGGCGCATCCGCGATGGTCAGCGGCAATACCCAAGGTGTTTATCCGGCCGCCAAGGCGATGCTTTCGGCGATTTATGAGGGCGCGTTGGTGCCGTTTGACACCGCGTTGAAAATCGAGGCGCGGTGGTTCACCAAGGTTCTGATGGATCCTGTATCCTCGAACATGATCCGTTCGCTGTTCATCAACAAACAAGCGCTCGAAAAAGGGGCGAACCGTCCCGATGTGGCCGACGAGACCGTGAAAAAGGTCGGTGTTTTGGGCGCGGGCATGATGGGCGCGGGCATTGCGCTGGTTTCGGCCAAGGCGGGCATGCAGGTTGTTCTGCTGGATCAGAATATGGACGCCGCAGAGCGTGGCAAGGCCTATTCGGAAAGCTTCATGGACAAGGGCATCAAGCGTGGTAAAGCCACGGCTGACAAGAAAGAGGCGTTGTTGGCACAGATCACCCCCACAACCGATGTGGCTGATCTGGCGGGCTGTGATTTGATCATCGAAGCGGTGTTCGAAGACCCCGCCGTGAAGGCCGAAATGACCCAAAAGGTCGAAGCGGTGATCCCTGCGGACTGCATTTTTGCGTCCAACACTTCGACCCTGCCGATTTCAGAGCTGGCGAAAGCATCCAAACGTCCCGAGCAGTTCATCGGCATTCACTTCTTTTCGCCCGTCGAAAAGATGATGCTGGTCGAGATCATCAAAGGCAAAGAAACCGGCGACCGTGCGGTGGCCAAGGCGCTCGATTATGTGCGCCAGATCCGCAAAACGCCTATCGTCGTCAACGACGCGCGGTTCTTCTATGCCAACCGCTGCATCATTCCCTATATCAACGAAGGCATCCGCATGATCGGCGAAGGCGTGAACCCCGCCTTGATCGAAAACGCGGCGCGTCAATTGGGCTTCCCCGTGGGACCGCTGCAACTGGTTGACGAAACCTCGATCGAGCTGGGCGTGAAAATCGCCAAGGCCACCAAGGCGGCGATGGGCGATGCTTACCCCGATGATGCGGTGGATGACGTTGTCTTTGCCATGGCCGATCTGGGCCGCATGGGGCGCAAGGCCTCGGCTGGCTTCTATGACTATGATGACAAGGGCAAACGCACCGGTCTTTGGAGCGGTCTGAGCGACGAGTTCCCGCAATCAGACGTCCAGCCGGCGTTCATAGATGTGCAGCATCGTCTGATGTTCAGCCAAACCCTGGAAGCCGTCCGCGCATTGGAAGAAGGTGTATTGGAAGACATCCGCGAAGGCGATGTTGGCGCGATCCTCGGCTGGGGCTTCGCACCTTGGTCCGGTGGGCCGTTCAGTTGGCTGGATATGCTGGGTGCGCCATACGCAGCTGAGCGTTGTGATCAGCTTGAAGCCGCATTTGGCGAACGCTTCAAATGCCCCGAATTGCTTAGGGAAATGGCTGCAAAAGGTCAGTCATTCTATTTGCGGTTCGCCGAAAAAACGGCGGCTTAAATTATGGCACCCCGCGCGAAAGCGGGGGGCCGCTTTCCTTCGGCTTTCGCGTTGAAACCGCCCTGTGCCCAAAGTTTGGCCGGATCAATCCGGCCAAGGCGTTTTGCCCTGAGACACAACACCCAGATGCAACGCTTTAGCGTTCGAACCTGTAGCCGAATTTTTCAATATCCTCGGCATAGGCCCGGCCCACCAGTTCTGCATCCTCGGCCGAGTAATAGCCCTGCCAATCGGCATTCCGCTTTGAGCGATTTACATGAGGAATATCAAGCGCGAACCCAAGGTGGTCTTCAAGCGGCTTGATATCGGTGGCCAATTCTTCCAGCCGCACGTACAGCGCCGAGACTTCTGCGCCTGATCGCAGGCGCACATAGTCTGAATACCGCTCGGCCCGAAGCATTGCCTGGGTCTCGGGGTGGTTCAGGAAATCAGAAAACCCGAGGTCTTTGGCCAAAACCACCGCCCGATGGTCGAAGCTTTGCGCCTGAAGCCAATGATAGTAACTGACCATCCGGTCCCACGGATTGCGCACCAGCGTGAAGACGAAATAATCGCCCGGATTGCCTACCGCATCCAGCCCGTCCACGTCCGCCAGCCGCGAATGCTTCCAAAGCCGCCGGTCGCCGCGCAGTTTCTTCACCCGTCCCCGCCGTTTTACGGCCTTGGGCGTGTCTCCGATCAGGATGTCATCCGCCATCGCCCGCTGTTCCAGCGCCAGCGACACTGAGGTGCCGCCCGTCTTGGGGATATGCACAAAGATAAACTTGCGACCGGGTGAAATGATCATGGGGCAAGGCTAGCCTATCCGTTGCCCGACCGGAAGGCGATGATCAGACCGGCGCTTGCGATCAGAACGATCCCCAGCGCCTCTTGCAGGCCCAAAGTCTCGCCAAACAACAACCAGGCAAACAGCGGGCCGAACACGAAGACCGTGTATTCAAACACCGTGGCATGGCTGGCCTCGGCCAGTTGATAAGCGCGGATCAGGAAAGATACCGCGATCACCGAGCCAAAGGCCTGCACGATGATCCAAAGCGTGGCCGGTCCCATGGGCCAAACCCAGCCGCGCAGCAAAAAACCGTCTCCGCCCACAGGGGCAACGGGGTTGATCAGGGCGACAAGGGCCAGACCAATCAAGCCGATAATCGCCTGGATCGTGAACATCACCCAAAGCATGGCAAAGTTTTCCTCGCCCTCGCATAATTCGCGTGTCGCCAACGATCCGCAGGCATAAAGAAACCCGCCGATCACCGGCATGATCAGCGACAGGCCAAGGTCCTGAAAATTCGGCCCGATGACGACCAGAATGCCGATAAACCCCAAGGCTACGGCCATGATCCTGCGGGGGCCAATCCGCTGTTTGAGAAGAAAGACCGATATCAGCAGCACAAAAAGCGGCGCTGTAAACAGCCCGGCCAAAGCAAGCGAAATCGACATGAAACCCAAGGCGCCAAAGTAAAACAGCATCCCCAGCGCCAATAACGCCCCCCGCACGCCAACGCGCCAAAGGCTTTTGACCTTCATCGAGCCAAACCCGAAAAGCGACAAAAGGGCGATGAACGGCACGGCCATAACCGTGCGGAGCGCGAAGAACTGCCAGAGGCTGGAATATTCGGCAATGATCGAAACGTAATTGTCGATCAATCCGATCATCGCCATCGCGATCACCATACTGCGTGCCGAACCGCGGGGATTATTTATACGTTCCACTGACATTTTTCTTTTCATGTCGGCATTTTCTCTTAATGGTTCTGTTCTCAAAGCGACACCAAAAGCGCGAAACGACGATTTGCTACAGGAGGAACGCAAATGGGGTGGATGACCGACGAAACCGGGCTTGAGAAAAACGCCGCGAACTATGTGCCGTTGACGCCGCTATCGCATCTGCGCCGCGCCGCAAGCGTATTTCCCGACCGGCTGGCGATGGTCTATGGCGACCACCGGAAGACCTATGCGGAATATCATGAACGTGTGACACGTCTGGCCTCGGGTCTGGTCAAGCTGGGTGTCAAACCGGGCGATGTGGTGGCCACGCTGATCCCCAACATTCCGTCTCAGGCCGAAGCCAGTTTCGGCGTGCCCGCCTGTGGCGCGGTGCTGAACACGATCAACACCCGTCTGGATGTCGATACGATCCGCTATATCTTTGAGCATGGCGAAGCCAAGGTTGTGATTGCTGACCCGCAGTTTCTGGACCTGACCAAAGCCGCGATTGCGCAGATGGAAGGCCCCGCCCCGATCATTATTGAAGCCGCCGACGATTTCGCCGGTTTCCCCGCCTCGGGCGACCACATGAGTTTTGAGGATCTGCTGGCCTCTGGTGACGCGGATTTCGACTGGATCATGCCCGAGGACGAATGGGAAAGCCTGGCCCTGAACTATACTTCGGGCACCACAGGCCGCCCCAAGGGCGTCGTCTATCACCACCGCGGGGCCTATCTGATGACCATGGGAACCGTTGTCAGCTGGCGCATGGTGCTGCATCCGGTGTTTATGGCCATCGTTCCGCTGTTTCACTGCAACGGCTGGAACCACACCTGGATGCTGCCGATGTTGGGTGGCACCTGGGTCGGCTGCCGCGATATCACCGCCGAGGCGATCTATGGCGCGATCAAGCATGAAGGCGTGTCCCATTTCGGCGGCGCCCCCATCGTGCTGAACATGCTGGTCAATGCCCCAGACGACGTAAAATGCGACCTTTCGCACACGGTCGAGGTGTTCACCGCCGGTGCGCCTCCGGCCCCTGCAACGCTTGAAAAAATGGGCGCGTTGGGTTTCAACGTCACGCAAGTATACGGTCTGACGGAAACCTATGGCCACGTCACCGAATGCCTGTGGAACGATGCTTGGGACAATTTGCCAAGCGATCAGCAATCGGCAATCAAGGCACAACAGGGCATCGCCATGCCGATGCTGGAACACACCACCGTTGTAGATGAAAACATGCAGCAAGTGCCGATGGACGCCACCACACAAGGCGAAATTGTCATGCGCGGCAACACGGTGATGAAGGGCTATCTGAAAAACCCCGAAGCCACGCAGGAAAGCTTTAAGGGCGGCTATTTCCACTCGGGCGATATCGCCGTGCAGCATCCCAATAGCTATATGCAGATCGCCGACCGCGCGAAAGACATCATCATCTCAGGCGGCGAAAACATCTCGTCCGTCGAGGTTGAAGGCACATTGATGGCACATCCCGACGTGAACCTGTGCGCTGTCGTGGCCAAACCCGACGACAAATGGGGCGAAGTGCCTTGCGCCTTTGTCGAGCTGAAACCCGGCGCTGCCGAGGACGCCGCAGCGCTGATCGCCTTTGCCCGCGAACGTCTGGCTGGGTTCAAAACCCCAAAAGCCGTGGTGTTTCAAGAGCTTCCGAAAACCTCGACCGGCAAGATCCAGAAATTCGAACTGCGCAAGATTGCCAAGGAAGTTTGACCCGAAGCCGAATTGCCGCGCATGGTCACAGGTGATACCCTGCGCGCGAAACGCCTGAGCAGCAACCAGACATGACCGCGCTAAAAGAATTCGAAAAAATCGAAGCCACCGGCATTTGGCGGGCCGATCAGGATGCCCAACGCCGCGATGTGATCGTTACGCTGGGCGATGCGACCCTGACAATGTTTGACATGCAGGAAAGGGTGCTGGCCCATTGGTCGATCCCGGCTATCGCGCGGGCCAATCCCGGCGAAATGCCGGCGATCTTCCACCCCGACGGCAACCCCGAGGAAACGCTGGAACTGCCTGATGAATCCGACCTGATGGTCGAAGCCATCGAGAAACTGCGCAAAGCGGTTGAGCGCCGCCGCCCGCATCCGGGCCGCCTGCGTCTGACCTCTGCGATTGCGATGATCGCCGGTGTCGCCGCCCTTGGCCTGTTCTGGCTGCCCGGCGCGGTAAGAACCCAAACACTGACCGCGCTTCCAGCCATCAAACAGCGCGAGATCGGCGCCCAGATTACCGAAGCCGCAGAGCGCTTCACCGGCCCAGCCTGCTATTCGACGATTACCTCGCACGGCTTGAAGGGCATCACGGATCGCCTGTTCCCTGATGAGCAATCCGTTATCTTCGTCGTACCGGACGGGGTGCGCGACGTGGTGGTTCTTCCCGGAAACCACTACATCGTCGGCAGGTCTCTGGTCGAGGATTTCGAAACACCCGAAGTTCTGGCAGGTTATCTTCTGGCCGAGCGTATCCGCGCGGGCGGAACGCAGGCCGCCACCAATGCGGTGCTGGAAACGGCCAATATTTTCGAAACCTTCCGGCTTCTGACATCCGGGGATCTGCCGCAATCCGCTGCCGACCGCTATGCGGAATTCATCCTGTCGGAAACGCGCGCGCCCCTGACTGGCCCCGAGCTTATTCCGGCGTTCGAAGCCGTTCAGGTTTCCACCCGGCCCTATGCCTATTCCATTGATGTCACAGGGGAATCCACGCTTTTGCTGATCGAATCCGATCCGATGCAAGGCAGAAACCCGCCCGCCATCCTGTCAGACAGCGCGTGGGTCGGTTTGCAGAGTATCTGCGAAAGCTGAAAGAAATTTGAAGGTCAGGCGATCTGAAAACGCGGGTGCCATCAATGGGCTTCGTGCGTTGCACCACAATGCTGTGCCTCAACAACAGGGCGTAACGCTTTAGAAATAAGGCTAACAGGTCCGGTTTACCGGAACGGGTTGATCGCCTGCAAACCCCGACGCTGAGACCCGGCATCGCTGGCCAGTTGCATCGGCACATCCGAAGTCCAGACAGAATACATCGACTGGTCGCCGGTGGACGAACGCGGCCCTCGGTCCGGGTTCAGACGTCCGTCATCCCAGGCTTGCCGGTATCCGAACGGTGCCGTGCTGCGGTTGGGGATACCGATCGCCAGCGGCGAGCCGCCGCCATAGGCCACTCCGGCCGAGCCGCCAACGTAAATGTCGCCGACAACCGATCCGCCGCCGGTATGAACGTCATTCACCACCCGTCCGCCACCCGACGAAGCCGGGGCACGGTTGCCGCCCGCGGTATAGGTGCTGCCTTCTGAGATATATGTTACCGGTGCTGCACCGCCGGATGGTACGAAAATGTCATTCACAACCCGAGACCCGCCGACGCTTGGCGCAGCGGGGGTCGTTCCCGCTGATGCCATGCCGCCGCCACCGGGCACAAAGATGTCATTCACCAGGCTCGGCCCGGTCGCATACGCCGCCGAAGAAACTGCCGTGGTGTCGGAAATCGCGATGGCGCCCGCATTGCCTTGCGTGGATATCATCGAACCGCCCGCCTTGGCCGCCGCAAGTTCTGTTGGTGAAAACGTCGGGGTGAAACCACACACCAGTTCGCGGTTTGAATCCACGCGCGGAACCCAGACGACATTGCCGTCCACCCCCGCACGAATGAACATGCAGCCCTTGCTGTCGACGTATTCGCGCCCCTGATAGGTCAGGGGGGGTGTTTCTGCCGGTCCGGAAATCATCGCCTGCCCAACGGCACTGATCGCCCATACGCCTGCCAATGCAAGCAATCCACCGGCGACGACTGCTCTGGTTCTCATTATTCGTCCCCACAATATGTAGGGTGACAATGCCTTAATTTGCGGATTCTGTAAAGGGACTCGGGCTATGTTGTGCCGTAAATCCTATCCCCCGCATCCCCCAGACCGGGAACGATATATCCAACGTCATTCAGGCACTCATCAATCGACCCCGTAACGATGGCCACATCGGGATGCGCATCCTGCATTCTGGCGATCCCTTCGGGGGCGGCCAGCAGGCACATGAAGCGGATATTTCTGGCGCCTGCCTTTTTCAGAAAGTCTATGGCCGCAACCGAGGAATTGCCCGTTGCAAGCATCGGATCGACGACGACAACCAACCGTTCGTCCAGATGATCAGGCACCTTGAAATAATACTCGACCGGTTTCAGCGTTTCCTCGTCGCGATAAAGCCCGACAAATCCCACACGGGCGGTCGGGATCAAATCCAGCACGCCGTCCATCAATCCGTTGCCTGCCCGCAGTATCGAGATCAGAGCCATCTTGCGCCCTTTCAGAAACGGCGCATCGGTTTCACCCAGCGGCGTTTCAACCAAATGATTTTCCATTGGCATTTCACGGGTGATCTCATAGGCCAGCAGGGTGCTGATTTCTTTCAGCAACTGCCGGAACAGCGGTGTCGGCGTATCCTTGTCGCGCATCAGGCTCAGCTTGTGCTGCACCAGCGGGTGTTTCACTTCGGTCACAGATGCGTTCATGCGGATCGTCCTTCCTGACGGCGGTTAATGTGTTTCGAAATCAACTTCGCGTCTCAGGTTCATCTTGAAACGCTTTGAAGAAAGCTGCGCCCCGGGCCTTGCGAGGCAACACCAAGATGATCTGCCACAGTTGCGGCAACGTCAACAAATCCCGTGTGCCCCAGGGGTTTTTCCCCAAGCCCGGCCACCAGAACGGGCACCCGTTCCCGGGTGTGGTCGGTGCCGGACCAGCTTGGGTCATTGCCGTGGTCCGCCGTGATCAATAGCATGTCGCCCGCTTTCAGGATGTCCAGTAATTTGCCAAGCTCGGTATCAAACCATTCCAGCGCCCGCGCATAGCCGCTGATATCCCTGCGATGGCCATAAAGGCTGTCAAACTCAACGAAATTGGCGAATGTCAGACTGCCCTCTTCCGCCGTCATTACAGCCCTGCGCAAATGCGCAATCAGCGCAGCATCCGCGCCTTTCGCCACGTCGTCTATGCCCTGGCCCGAGAAAATATCGCGGATTTTGCCGATGGCATGAACCTTCCGCCCAGCAGATTGCACCCAGTCGCACAGGGTTGGCTTGGGGGGTGAAATGGCGAAATCCCGCCGGTTCTGGGTGCGTTGGAATGCGCCTTGTGCCCCCACAAAGGGTCGCGCTATCACCCGCCCGACCCGCATCTCGTGGGCCATGGGCGCAACCGCCTTACACATATCCAACAGGCGCTCCAGCCCGAAATGATCTTCATGGGCCGCGATTTGCAGAACCGAGTCCGCCGACGTATAGCAAATCGGCCAACCTGTCCGCAGATGTTCCGCGCCAAACTCTTCGATGATCGCGGTCCCCGGGGCGTGCTTGTTGCCCAAGATGCCGTCCGTCCCTGCGGCCTGACATAATGCCTTTGTCAGATGATCGGGAAAAGAAGGCTGCGTGTCGGGAAAATAGTGCCAATCCCAGGGCACCGGAACACCCGCCAATTCCCAATGGCCCGAAGGCGTATCCTTGCCACGGCTTACTTCCGTCGCGGCCCCCCACATGCCCGTTGGCTTTGCATCCGCCCCCGGCAGGGTCATGCCGCTGGCCAGTTCCAACGCAGCGCCAAGCCCCAAAGCCCCAAGGTTCGGCAGGTGCAGCGGACCGTTTCGGCCCTCTTCGGCCAGCCCTTTGGCGCAAGCCTCGGCAATATGGCCCACCGTATTCGCACCGGTATCCGGCCTGCCATTGTTAAAAAACTCTGCCGCATCCGGCGCTCCGCCGATCCCGACCGAATCCATCACCACAAGAAACGCCCGCGCCATCACCCGACCCTTTCCAGAACCAAAGGCTGGCCGTCCACCAGATCGTCGCCAATCTCGACCGACGCCAATATCTCGGCTTCGGCCATTTCCGCATCAGCCTCGTCAGCCGCGTGAATGATGCATAGCGGCTCTCCGCGCTCCACCTTCTGGCGCAGCGCGCAAAAATCGCTCAGCCCGACAGACGGGTCGATCAGATCGGTTTCAACCTGACGGCCACCGCCCATCGAAACCACCGCCAATCCAACCCGCACCCCGGCAATCGACCGTATATGCCCGGCCACAGGCGCGGCAACCGGACGCATGATCGGGGCCTTTGGCAAAGCCTTGATGCTAAGCGCATCCCCTGCCCCTTGCGCGGCGCAAAACTGCGCGAATTTTTCTGCGGCGGCCCCGCTGCTGATGACCTTGCGCAAATGTTGGGCGGCCTGGTCCTCGGTCGCGGCCAGCCCCGAGGCCGCCAGCACCACGGCCCCCAGCTCAATCGTCAGTTCCAGCAAACGCCCCTGGCGGCCGTTGCACAGCACCTCGAGAACCTCGCGCACCTCAAGGGCATTGCCAAGCGCATGCGCCAGCGGCTGGTCCATATCGGTGATCAGCGCGGATGTCTTGCAGCCTGCCTGATTGGCCGTTTCCACCAAAGCCGCGGCAAGATCGTGCGCATCACTGGCGGAGTGCATGAACGCGCCGGTGCCGCATTTCACGTCCAGCACCAAATGCTCCAGCCCCGCCGCCAGTTTCTTTGACAGGATCGAAGCGGTGATCAGATCGATGCTTTCCACCGTGCCGGAGATATCGCGCACCCCGTAAAGCCGTTTGTCAGCCGGGGCCATATCGCCGCTGGCGCTGACAATCGCGCAGCCATGCTGACCGACGATGCGGCGAAAATCCTCTTCGCTTTGGGCAGTTTGATAACCGGCTATCGCTTCGAGCTTGTCCAGCGTTCCGCCGGTATGCCCCAAGCCGCGCCCCGAAATCATCGGCACATAGGCCCCGCAGGCCGCCAAAGCCGGGGCCAGCACCAGCGACAGGCAATCGCCCAAGCCGCCGGTTGAATGCTTGTCCACAACCGGCCCGTTCAGATCCCACGTCAGAACCTGCCCGCTGTCGCGCATCGCCTCGGTCAGCCAGACCCGGCCATCCCGCTGCAACCCGTTCAGCAAGACCGCCATGGCAAAGGCGCCGGCCTGCGCGTCGCTGACGCCGCCAACCGCAAGACCATTTGCGAACCAGCGCAGTTCTTCTGATGTCGGAATCTCGCGATCCCGAACCTTGCAGATGATCGCCCGGGCGTCCATCAGCTGGCTTTCATATGGGATGTCGCAAATGCTCCGGGCAGCAGATCGCGCATATTCACAGTGGTTTCGGCCCCATCCAACGTCGCCATGGTGACGGGCATGTCGCCGGTGGAAAACTCGGCCAGTTTTTGGCGGCACCCGCCGCAGGGCGACACCGGCTCTGGGCTGTCGGCGATAACGTAAACTTCGGCGATCTGGCTTTCACCGGCGGCAATCATGGCCGCGATTGCCCCCGCCTCGGCGCAGGTGCCTTCGGGATAGGCGACATTTTCCACGTTGCACCCCAAAAAGACCTGCCCCGAAGGGGTCCGCAGCGCCGCCCCCACCTTGAAATGGGAATAAGGCGCATAGGCGTTTTCACGCACCGATCTTGCAGCTTCTTCTAGGGACATGAGGCAACACTCCTATCTGGTAACTTTCATGTTGCGGTAGGCAGACCGGCAATTCAAGTGGTGCTGAGCTGACTGCGCGGAAACCTGGGTTTTACGCCTTCACCGGTCAGCAAAGTTGCGCGGGCCGGATGTTAGCGTAAACTCCTCTGACAAACGCCGAAGGGGCATTCCCCTCGGTACAAAACCAGTTTAACGCTAAACTAAATATTTGGCAGGAGTCTCTGATGTCGGACAATTCCCACGAAACCCTGCGTCAGGCGGCGCTGTTCTATCATGAAAACCCGAAGCCCGGTAAACTTGAAATCCGCGCCACCAAGCCAATGGCCAACGGGCGCGATCTAAGCCGCGCCTATTCACCGGGCGTGGCCGAGGCCTGTCTGGAAATCAGAAACGATCCCGACAACGCTGCCCGTTATACGACACGCGGCAACCTTGTTGCGGTGGTCTCGAACGGGTCGGCTGTTCTGGGGTTGGGCAATATCGGGGCACTGGCCTCGAAACCCGTGATGGAGGGCAAAGCCGTCCTGTTCAAGAAATTCGCCAACATTGATTGCTTTGACATCGAGGTTAACGAAAACGATCCCGAAAAACTGGCCGATATCGTCTGCGCCCTTGAGCCGACATTCGGCGCGATCAACCTGGAAGACATCAAGGCACCGGATTGCTTCATCGTCGAAAAACTGTGCCGCGAACGGATGAATATCCCCGTTTTCCATGACGACCAGCACGGCACCGCCATTGTCGTCGGTGCGGCGGCCACCAACGCCCTGCATGTGGCCGGTAAAAAGCTTGAAGACATCAAAATCGTTTCGACCGGCGGCGGTGCGGCGGGCATCGCCTGCCTGAACATGTTGCTTAAACTGGGTGTAAAACGCGAAAACGTCTGGCTTTGCGATATTCACGGGCTGGTCTATGAAGGCCGGAAAGAGGATATGAACCCGCAAAAGGCGGCCTTCGCCCAAGCCTCGGACCTGCGCGAACTCGACGAGGTTATCGACGGCGCGGATATGTTCCTCGGGCTGTCCGGCCCGAATGTGCTGACCCCGGACATGGTGGCCAAAATGACCGCCCGCCCGATCATTTTCGCCCTGGCCAATCCGACGCCCGAGATCATGCCCGACGCGGCCCGCAAAGTGGCCCCCGATGCGATCATCGCCACGGGGCGCTCGGACTTTCCCAATCAGGTCAACAACGTCCTGTGCTTTCCCTTCATCTTTCGCGGTGCGCTGGATGTGGGGGCAACCGAGATTAACGACGCCATGCAAATCGCATGTGTCGAAGGCATAGCCGAGCTTGCCCGCGCCACCACCAGCGCCGAAGCCGCGGCGGCCTATCGCGGCGAGCGTCTGACCTTCGGCGAGGACTACCTGATCCCGAAACCCTTCGATCCGCGCCTGTCCGGCGTGGTATCCACCGCCGTCGCCAAAGCCGCTATCGAAAGCGGGGTTGCCAAACGGCCGGTCCAGAATATCGAAAGCTACAAGGCCAGCCTTGACGCCTCGGTCTATAAATCTGCCATGCTGATGCGCCCGGTATTCGAAGCTGCGGCAAAGGCCAGCCGCCGCATCGTCTTTGCCGAGGGCGAGGACGAGCGCGTGCTTCGCGCCGCGCAGGCGATCCTTGAAGAAACCACCGAAACCCCGATCCTGATCGGCCGCCCCGAAGTGATCAACCGCCGCTGCGAACGGCTGGGGCTGGATATCCGGCCGGATCAGGATTTCAGCATCGTGAACCCTGAAAACGACCCGCGTTATCGCGATTACTGGGGCAGCTACCACGAAATCATGTGCCGCCGCGGGGTCACGCCTGATCTGGCCCAGACCATCATGCGCACGAACACCACCGCGATTGCCGCGGTCATGGTGCACCGAGGCGAAGCCGATAGCATGATCTGTGGCACATTTGGCGAATTCCGCTGGCATCTCAACTATGTCAATCAGGTTCTGGGCGGCGAAAAACTGTCCGCACAGGGTGCATTGACCCTGATGATCCTCGAAGACGGGCCGCTGTTCATTGCCGATACCCATGTTTACGAATTGCCCACATCCGAACAGCTTGCCCAAACCGCCTGCGGCGCCGCCCGCCATATCCGCCGCTTCGGGATCGAGCCGAATATCGCCTTCTGTTCACAATCGCAGTTTGGCAACCACGCCGAAGGCTCGGGCAAGCGCTTACGCGGGGCCATCGCCCTGCTTGATGCCGAACCGCGCGGCTTTTGCTATGAGGGCGAGATGAATGTCGATGCGGCGCTGGATTCCGACCTGCGCGCGCGTCTGCTGCCCGGAAACCGGATGAAAGGCGCCGCGAACGCGCTGATCTTCGGCCATGCCGACGCGGCATCGGCGGTTCGGAACATCCTGAAAGTACGCGGAGGTCTGGCGGTTGGTCCGATCCTGATGGGCATGGGCAACCGCGCCCATATCGTCACGCCCTCGATCACATCACGCGGACTTTTGAACATGGCAGCTATCGCCGGAACGCCCGTGGCCGAGTATGGTTGACCCTTGCAGTTCGGCCAAAGCGTAATCAGCGGCGCAGGTCCCAAGGATAATTTGAACCTGTGAATTGGGGGCATTGGCAGACATCAGGAAACTTTGCAAACTGCCATTCAGTATGCAGGTTTCAGCGCTGAAACCCGTGTTTTGCAAATATTTGCAATTCATTTTGGTAAATTTCTGCAAACTTCTTGCGATAATCTGCCGCCCCCATGGCCAAGGGGCTTGCCCGAGCCTGCCCTCAGCGCGTAACTCCTCTCAATCGCATACGAGGAGAGTGCAATGGCATACAAAGACGTTTACGAAGGCTGGAAATCCGACCCGGAAGCCCACTGGATGAAGGCCGCCGACGCCATCGACTGGGATCAAAAACCGTCCAAAGCCCTCTTTGATGACAACGCCCCGATTTACGAATGGTATTCGGATGGCATGGTCAACACCTGCTACAACGCCGTGGACCGCCATGTCGAAACCGGCCGCGCGGATCAGGCGGCGATCATCTATGACAGCCCGATCACCGGCAAAAAGGCGACAATCACCTTTGCGGAACTGAAGGATAAGGTGGCCGCGCTTGCGGGGGCTTTGGCGTCCAAAGGCATCACCAAGGGCGACCGTGTCATTATCTACATGCCGATGGTGCCAGAAGCGCTGGTTGCCATGCTGGCCTGTTCGCGCATCGGGGCGGTCCACTCGGTCGTGTTCGGCGGTTTTGCGGCGCACGAACTGGCAGTCCGTATTGACGACGCAACCCCCAAGGCGATCCTGGCCGCCTCGTGCGGTCTCGAACCGGGGCGCATCGTTCAGTACAAACCGCTGATCGACGGCGCGATTGAGGCCGCAAGCCACAAGCCTGACTTTACCGTCATCCTTCAACGCGAAGAGCATCCTTGCGAATTGGGTGAAAACGATTTCGACTGGAACGAGGTACAAGAGGGCGTCACCCCCGCCGATTGCGTGCCGGTCGAAGGCAATCACCCCGCCTATATCCTTTATACATCCGGCACCACCGGCCAGCCCAAAGGCGTCGTGCGCCCGACAGGCGGCCATCTGGTTGCGCTGAACTGGACGATGAAGAACATCTACAACGTCAACCCGGGCGAGGTCTTCTGGGCGGCATCCGATGTCGGCTGGGTCGTCGGCCACAGCTATATCTGCTATGGCCCGCTGATCCACGGCAACACCACCATCGTGTTTGAAGGCAAGCCGGTTGGCACCCCCGATGCGGGCACTTTCTGGCGGGTGATCGAGGAACATAACGTGCGCTCGTTCTTCACCGCCCCGACCGCCTTCCGCGCCATCAAACGCGAAGACCCGAAGGGCGAATTTGTCAAAAAATACGATCTGTCCGGCCTGCGCACCCTTTATCTGGCGGGCGAACGTGCCGACCCCGACACCATCATCTGGGCGCAGGATCAGTTGGGCGTGCCGGTGATCGACCATTGGTGGCAGACCGAACTGGGCTATGCCGCCGTCTGCAACCCTGTCGGCATCGAACTGCTCGATGTGAAAATCGGCTCGCCCTCGGTTTCCATGCCGGGCTATGACTTCAAGATCGTCGACGATGAAGGCAATGAAATGCCACGCGGAGAATTGGGCGCCATTGTCACCCCGCTTCCCCTGCCACCAGGCACCTTTCCGACCCTGTGGAATGCCGAGGATCGCTTCAAGAAAAGCTATCTCAACACCTTCCCCGGTTATTACGAGACCGGAGACGCAGGCATCATAGACAAAGACGGCTATCTTTACATCATGGCCCGCACCGATGACGTGATCAACGTCGCCGGCCACCGCCTGTCCACCGGCGCGATGGAGGAAGTGCTTGCCAATCACCCCGACGTTGCCGAATGCGCGGTGATCGGCGTCACCGATCAGCTGAAAGGCCAGTTGCCGCTGGGCTTCCTGTGCCTGACCTCTGGCGTAAACCGTCCGCATGACGAAATCGTCGCCGAATGCGTCAAGCTTGTTCGCAACGAGATCGGGCCGGTTGCCGCCTTCAAACTGGCGGTCGTCGTGGATCGCCTGCCGAAAACCCGCTCGGGCAAGATCCTGCGGGCGACGATGGTCAAAATCGCCGACAGCGAGGAATTCAAGATGCCGGCCACCATCGACGATCCGGCCATTCTGAACGAGATCAGGCTCGCGCTGCAAACCATTGGATACGCGAAGTAACCTTTGATCAGGGCGGCTTCGGCCGCCTTGTTTCTTCTCTTTATATCTTTTGTCCAGAAATATCCTCGGGGGAGCGCGAGGGGGCAGACAGCCCCCTCGTCCACGCTGCGGCACGCAAAAGGTTTCCATTTTGTTCTCGTGCTCCTAAACTCGGCGCATGACTCACCTGCCGCCCGGAATTTCCGACTGGTTTGCCCGAAAAGGATGGGCACCGCACCCGCACCAGCTGGACATGCTGGCGCAAAAAGACCTGCCCGCCCAGCTGCTGATCGCGCCCACGGGGGGCGGTAAAACCCTTGCGGGGTTCCTGCCCACGCTGGCGGAACTGTCTGCCCCGCACCAAGGCCTGCACACGCTTTATATCTCGCCGCTCAAGGCGCTGGCAGCGGATATCAAACGCAACTTGCAAAATCCGATCGACGATATTGGCCTGCCCATCCGGGTCGATGACCGCAGCGGCGATACGTCCAACACCCGCAAGAAACGCCAACGCGCCGACCCGCCGCATATCCTTCTGACCACACCGGAATCGCTGGCCCTGCTGCTCAGTTACGAAGACGCACCGCATATCTTCAAAGGCCTTCAGCGCGTTATCGTCGATGAAATCCATGCGCTGGCCGAATCCAAACGCGGCGACCAGCTGTTTCTTGCGCTGTCGCGCCTTCAGGCCCTTTGCCCCGATCTGCGCCGCGTCGGACTGTCCGCCACGGTCGATGACCCGCCGGCCATCGCCACGCTGCTGGCAAAACACCCTGATCCCTGCCCGATCCTGATGGCCGATCCCGGCCCGCGGCCCGATATCCGCATGCTGGATACCGATACGGCCCCACCCTGGGCAGGAGGCGGGGCGACCTACGCTATCGAAGCCGTGCTGGAACAGGTGCGCCGCCACAAAACCACGCTGATCTTCCACAATACCCGCGCTCAGGCCGAAATCTTCTTTCACAACCTCTGGCTGGCCAATACCGACGGCCTGCCCATTGGCATTCACCATGGCAGTCTGGCCCGCGAACAGCGGGAACGGGTTGAGCAAGCCATGGTCGCAGGCGATCTGCGGGCCATCGTCTGCACAGGTTCGCTCGATCTGGGGATCGACTGGGGCGATGTCGAACTGGTGATCCAGATCGGCGCACCCAAGAACGTCAAACGCCTGATCCAGCGGATCGGCCGCGCCAACCATCGCTATAACGCCCCCTCAAAGGCGCTTTTGGTGCCCGCCAACCGGTTCGAGGTTGTCGAATGCATCGCCGCATTGGATGCCGCCCGCGAAAACGATCTGGACGGCGATCCCCGTGGCCCCGGCCCTTTGGACGTTTTATGCCAGCATATCCTGATCCGCGCCTGTTCCGGCCCGTTTCTGGCGGATGACCTGTACCAAGAGGTTTCGACCTGCGGTGCCTATCCGGGCCTCACCCGTGAAGACTTTGACCGTTGCCTCGATTTTTGCGCCACCGGCGGCTATGCCTTGCGCGCCTATGACAGGTGGAACCGGCTGGTCGAACGCGATGGCGCATGGCACTTGCGCGACCCGCGCAGCGCCCAGCGCATCCGCATGAATGTCGGCACGATCCAGGACAGCGATCTGCTGAAGGTTCGTCTGCGTGGCCGGGGTGGCCGCCCCCTGGGCGAGGTGGAAGAGGCCTTCGCCGCCGGATTGAACCAGGGCGACACTTTCCTGATCGGCGGCCAGATCGTCGCCTATGAGGGCTTACGCGAAATGACCGTCGAAGTCAGCCGCAACGCCGCCAAGAAACCGAAAATCGCGGTCTTTGGTGGCACCAAATTCGCCACCTCGACCAAGCTTTCGCACCGCATCCTGCGCATGTTCCAACAGGAAACATGGCCCGACTTGCCCACCCACACCGCCGCATGGCTGCATCTGCAACGCGAGGTGTCGCAACTGCCGCAACCAGACAGGCTGTTGGTTGAAACCTTCCCATACGAGGGCAATCACCACCTGTGCGCCTATGGGTTCGCAGGCAAGAACGCCCAGCAAACCCTTGGCCTGTTGCTGACCAAACGGATGGAGGAAACCGGCCTCTACCCCTTGGGCTTTGTCTCGACCGATTATGCCACCCTGATCTGGGGGCTTGATCCCGTCACCGACCCCGCCGCGCTGTTCGACCCCAACAGCCTGAAAGACGGGCTTGAGGGCTGGCTGGCCGACAATGCGGTTATGAAGCGCACCTTCCGAGCGTCTGCCACCATCGCGGGCCTGATCGAACGCAACCTGCCCCAGAACCGCAAGACCGGCCGACAGGCGACGTTTTCGTCGGATATCCTTTATGACACGCTGCAAAAATACGACCCCGGCCACCTGATGCTCGACATCACCCACCGCGAGGCGATGAAAGGGCTTGTCGATTTCAACCGGATCGAGGAAATGCTGACCCGTATCAACGGACGGATCGACCACATGCAACTTGACCGCCTGTCCCCCCTGTCCGCGCCGATGTTTCTGGAAATCGGCAAAGTCCCGATCCGCGGTTCAGCCGACGAGGCTTTGCTCGACCGACACGAAGATATGGCACTGACCGATGCGGGCCTGACATGAGCGGCCTGTCTTTCACCTTCCGGTCCGAAACCCTGACTGCCCTTGGCAGCGGTGCCCTGTTCTGGCCCACGCAGTCGCTGCTTTGTGTCTCGGACCTGCATCTGGGCCGCACCGAGCGTATCGCCCGTACAGGTGGCCAGATCATCCCGCCTTATGAAAACACCGATACATTGGCCAGGTTGGAGGCCCACATCGCCGCCCTGGCCCCGCGAACCGTCATCTGCCTGGGCGACAGTTTCGATGACATGGACGCCCGGCAATCCCTGACAAATACCGAGACCGAATGGATCACCCGCCTTCAGGCAGGCCGACACTGGATCTGGATCGAAGGCAACCACGATCCCGCACCGCTGGATCTTGGCGGGGCGCACAAGGCGGAACACCGCGTCGATGCGCTGGTCTTCCGCCATATCGCCGAACCTGACGCGAGCGGGGAAATCTCGGGCCATTATCACCCGAAAATCACCGTATCGGGGCGGGGACGGGGCATAACCCGGCCTGCGCTTGTGTTTGATGACAATCGCCTGATCCTGCCCGCGTTCGGCACCTATACAGGCGGCATGTCGCTAGGCCGGTCGCCGCTGAACGGGTTGTTTGACCGTCCGTCTGTCATCCTGACTGGGGATAAACCCCGTCTGGTGCAATCTCATGCGATGGCCAGGCGCGAAAGGATCCCGGCCTCTTCCAGCAAGGGCTGATATTTCCGGCTGACCGGCACGGTTTCCCCGTTGATCAGGGTCAGCCGCCAATAGCCGCCAACCTTGCGGCCGCTTTGAATGGCCGAATAGGCCACCCAATGGGATCGGTGCACACAGGACCCTTCAACCCCTTCCATTTCACCAATTGCATCGGTCAAACGCATCCGGACACGAACGCTTCCCTTTTTCGTGTGGATTTCCACGAAATGATTCTCGGATGTCAGCCAAAGGATCGGAGATTTCTCGCCCTCGGGCAACCGCCGCATCAACCGGGGCACAAAGCCCGTCGCCAGCGGCACGACGGCCCCGCCTTCGAGCTTAGCATCAGACGCCCCGGCTTTTTCCAGGACCGTGCGGACCACGAATATGCGGATCGCCATCAGGGTCAGCGTGATTACCGCCACCTCGAATAGAACCTGCCACCAGACGACCTGATAGGCTGTGTCATGGGCGAAATTCGCAAACAGCAGCATCCATCCCAGCATCAATCCACCGAACAGGATGATAAATGCCGATGTGCTTGCAATCTCGGCCTCTACCTTACGGCCGTTCAGGATTTTCAGATGGAACAGGAAAAAGATGAAGGCCCCCAGCACAAGCGCCGACACCAATGCGCCCCCCCAAAAGACAAAGCGCATCGACAGGCTTAGTGCCCCATGGGTGCCAAACGGGCCGGAAATACCAGTCAGAAGAATCGACGCTATCAGGATCACCGACGTCACCGGATCGGTCACGGTTCTGCGCCAATTTGCAATAACGTCCTGCAATGCCTGCCCCGGATTTTCACACGTCACACCGTTATAGCCGTTACGCCACGTATCCCGCAACAATTGGAATTCGCTGTTCACAGCCGCGTGAGGGCCAATTACGCTGGCCGCATGACGGATCGTATCGAACGCAGTTTCAACGCTCAGACCATGATGCACACCCTGGGGGCCAGGCTTTATTCGGTCTCGCCCGGTTGCGTTGTCATCACCGCGCCCATCCTGCCCGGCAGCACCCAGCAACACGGGTTTGGCCATGCCGGCCTGACCTTTGCAATCGGAGACAGCGCCGCCGGATATGCCGCTCTTACGCTGATGCCCGAAGAAAGCGAAGTTCTGACAGCCGAAATGAAGATCAACCTACTGGCGCCCGCCAAGGGCGATCTGCTGCGCGCGACCGGCAAGGTGATCAAACCCGGCGGCCGCCTGATGGTCGTTCAGGCCGAGGTTGACGCGATTGAGGGCGACAAGATCACCCCGATCGCCCTGTTGCAGGGCACGATGGTGCCGGTGGCTATTCGGTCGTGAAACCGGCCGCCTTGTGCGATCCGTCGCAAAACGGCTTCTTCTTTGAGTGACCGCAGCGGCAAAGCCGCGCCGCATTGGTGCGGGCGATCCGCTTGCCCGAGCCGTTGATGACCTCAAGATTGCCCGCCAGCTTGACCGAGCCATTGGCATTTTCGGTGATCTCCACCGGACCGCCATTGCCCTCGGCAGTGTCCTTATCCGTCGCCGCACATTCGCCGGTCGAGGCAAACCCGCCCTCGGCGTGAGAGTTGTCACAAAACGGTTTGTTCTTCGACAATCCGCAGCGGCACAAGGTGGCCCGCGGCATCCGTTCATCCCCGAACCTGATGTCGCCTTTCAACACGATCGGCCCGTTCTCGGTGATCTGCGCGATATTGGTGCCGCTCGGCACCTCGTCCAGACCGTCATCCTTGCGTTCGAACTGCAACGCCCCCGACGGGCAGGTCCGCACCATCGCGGCAACTTCCTCGGCAGGCGCGGCATCAGGCAACACCCACGGGCGGCGCGACGGGTCAAAAACCTCGGGCAGGGTCAGCCAGCATTTCCGCGCATGCACGCATCTTTGCAGATCAAAAATTACGGTGATGTTCTCACCTTCGTAGCGTTTGTTTCTGGCCATGAAAAACCCTCCCGTTGCGCCATGTCAGTCAACGGAAGGGGACAGGCAGGGTCAAGCCCTTTTGAATCACAATTGCCTTATGCCGTCAGCCCTTCCGGCTCGCTCAGCCCGTTGGCGCGGCAACAGGCGGTCAGCGTGTTGGCCAGCAGGCAGGCGATGGTCATCGGACCCACCCCGCCCGGCACCGGGGTGATCGCCCCCGCCACCGCGGCGGCGCTTTCGAAATGCACGTCGCCCACCAGACGGGTCTTGCCCTCGCCCTTTTCAGGCGCGTCGATGCGGTTGATGCCCACGTCGATCACGGTTGCTCCGGGTTTGATCCAGTCACCTGTCACCATCTCGGGCCGGCCAACCGCCGCCACAACGATGTCCGCAGCACCGACGACTTTTTCAATGTCCTTCGTGCGGCTATGGGCGATGGTCACGGTGCAGCTGTCTTTCAGCAGCAGGTTCGCCATCGGCTTGCCGACGATATTCGACCGGCCCACGACCACCGCGCTCATCCCCGACAGGCTGCCGTGGTAATCGCGCAGCATCATCAGACAGCCCAGAGGCGTACACGGCACCATCGACTTCTGACCGGTGCCCAGCAGACCCACATTGGAAATATGGAAGCCGTCCACGTCCTTGGCCGGATCAATCGCGTTGATCACCAGATCCTCGTTCAGATGACCGGGCAAGGGAAGCTGCACCAGAATGCCATGCACCGCCGGATCATTGTTCAGCTTGTCGATCAGCGCCAGCAAATCCTCTTCCGAAGTCTCTGCATCCAGCTTGTGCTCGTATGAGTTCATGCCGACCTCAACCGTCTGCTTGCCCTTCGAGCGCACATATACCTGCGACGCCGGGTCTTCGCCGACCAGCACAACCGCCAAGCCGGGGGTGATGCCGTTTTCTTCCTTCAGACGCGCCACATGGCCCGCAACCTTTTCGCGCACGCTTGCTGCAAAAGCCTTACCGTCGATAATATCCGCCGCCATATCGCTGCCCTTTGTCACCTTGATCCATCACAGCCCTATTGCTGCATCTGCAAAAGGGACGCAACCGCCCCTTCATCTTTCCCAATATACGCCCGCCCGCAACGGGACGAGCAAAGCAAAGGGGGGCAGGCTTGATGCCCACCCCCTGCCATTCACTTAGAACAGACCTTCAACCACACCTTCGTCATTGATAAAGATCGATTCCGCCGCCGGTTTGCGCGGCAGGCCGGGCATGGTCATGATCTCGCCGCAGATCACCACGATAAACCCGGCGCCGGCGCTTAGCCGCACTTCGCGGATCGGCACCGAATGGCCGGTCGGTGCCCCGCGCAAAGTCGGATCGGTCGAAAAGGAATACTGGGTCTTCGCCATACAAACCGGCAAATGGCCATAGCCCGCATCTTCCCACTGGCGCAGCTGATCGCGGATTTTATTGTCGGCAATCACCTCGTCCGCGCGATAGATGCGGGTCGCGATGGTCGAGATTTTCTCGAACAGGCCCATATCGTCGCGATAAAGCGGCGAGAACTGGCTGACGCCGGCATCGGCAATCTCGGCCACGCGGGTGGCCAGATCAATTGTACCTTCCGATCCATGCGCCCAGTGCTTGCAGACAATCGCTTCCGCGCCTTCGGCCGCGGCGCTGTCCTTGATCACCTGAACTTCGGCATCGGTATCGGTGACAAAATGGTTGATCGCCACGACCACCGGAACGCCGAACTGCTTGAGGTTGCCAATATGGCGGGCAAGGTTCGGGCAGCCCTCGGCCACGGCGGCGATATTTTCTTCGCCCAGATCGGCCTTGGCCACACCGCCATTCATCTTCATCGCCCGCACGGTGGCCACCAGAACCACGCAATCCGGTGCCAGACCGGCCTTGCGGCATTTGATGTTCATGAATTTCTCGGCCCCCAGATCGGCGCCAAATCCGGCTTCGGTGACAACGTAATCCGCCAGTTTCAGCGCGGTGGTGGTTGCCGTGACCGAGTTGCAGCCATGCGCGATATTGGCAAACGGACCACCATGCACAAAGGCCGGGTTGTTTTCGAGCGTCTGCACAAGGTTCGGCTGCATCGCGTCTTTCAGCAACACCGTCATTGCCCCATCCGCCTGAATATCGCGTGCATAGATCGGGCTGCGGTCACGCCGGTAGGCGACGATCATATCGCCCAGACGCTTGCGCAGATCGTCAAGGTCTTTCGCAAGGCAGAGGATCGCCATGACTTCGGACGCCACGGTGATGTCAAATCCGGTCTGACGGGCAAATCCGTTCGACACGCCGCCCAGACCCACAACATTATCGCGCAAGGCGCGGTCGTTCATGTCCATGACACGGCGCCAGGTGATGCGGCGCTCGTCGATCTCAAGCGAGTTGCCCCAATAGATATGGTTGTCGATCATCGCCGCCAGAAGGTTATGGGCGCTGGTGATCGCATGGAAATCGCCGGTGAAGTGAAGGTTCATCTCTTCCATCGGAACAACCTGAGCGTACCCGCCCCCCGCGGCACCGCCCTTCATGCCAAAGTTCGGCCCGAGCGAGGCTTCGCGGATACAAATCATCGCATTCTTGCCAATCGCGTTCAGCCCGTCGCCCAGGCCCACCGTGGTGGTGGTCTTGCCTTCGCCCGCCGGGGTCGGGTTGATCGCGGTCACGAGGATCAGCTTGCCGTCCTCGCGATCCTGAACCGAGTTGATGAACTCCTGGCTGACCTTGGCCTTGTCATGCCCAAAGGGCAGCAGATGCTCGTAAGGGATGCCAATCTTGTCACCAATTTCCTGAATCGGCTTCTTCTGCGCCTCGCGGGCAATTTCAATATCGGTCTTATAGCTCATGGCGAAAATCCTGTTCGCGGGTAATGGGGCTCTCTTAATGCTTGATATGGAAACTGCGGCATTTTGTTAGGACGGAATCCGACATTTCCCGCGCCGGAACCGTCTGTATAAGGGACAAACCCGCGCCAATAGGAAACTAAATCTTCTATCAAAGCTCATATAAAACGATAGGAATATCCTATTGATTGGTTGCCATTGCCCATAGTCGCCGGTCACGTACACGCAGCCGCCCTAAGCTGACCTTGCGCGGCCTGCAAGCGGGAAACCGGCAGCACATGGCGGAATTCTTCGCTCCTTTCAACGACGAAGCAAGCATTGGGGCGGCCCCGAGGACCGACACGCCATCCCGCATTCGGCGGCGATCCGCGCGGTTTTGGGCGGGATATTGCCCAGCCATGTGCCGATTGCGCAGAAATCGGTTGGGTCCGGGGCTGGCATTCAGGAATGATTTCCTTTTTCCCTATGAAACGTCTTGAAAAAACGGAACAATCATACCGATCTTTCAGCGAGACATCACAATCGGCCACCCCGATTGGCCCCAACCCCTAACGAGGACATCATGCCCATCAGAACCACCCAAGGCCGCGGCCAGCGCTACGACAGCATTCTAGACACGATCGGCGACACGCCCACCATCCGCATCAACCGGATCGCGCCCGCCCATGTGAACGTCTTTGTCAAATCCGAAGCCTTCAACCCCGGCGGCTCGGTCAAGGACCGGCTGGCGCTGAACATCATCGAAGCGGCTGAGCGCGATGGCCGCCTGAAACCCGGCCAAACGGTTGTCGAGGCGACATCCGGCAACACCGGTATCGGGCTGGCGATGGTCTGCGCCGCCAAGGGCTATCCGCTGGTTGTGACCATGGCCGAAAGCTTCTCGGTCGAGCGTCGCCGCCTGATGCGCATTTTCGGGGCTAAGGTCGTGCTGACCCCGAAAGAGCTGAAAGGCTTCGGCATGTATTCCAAAGCCAAGGAACTGGCCGAGAAAAACGGCTGGTTCCTCGCCAGCCAATTCGAGACGGCAGACAACGCCGACATTCATGAGGCCACCACCGCCCGCGAAATTCTTGGCGATTTCGATGGGGAAAAGCTGGACTATTTCGTCACCGGCTATGGCACTGGTGGCACGGTGACGGGCGTCGCCCGCGTGCTGCGCCGCGAAAGCCCTGAAACCAAGATCATCCTGACCGAACCCGCCAACGCGGCGATTGTGGGATCGGGCTATGTCAACACCCGCAACGCCCAGAACCAGCCGACCGAGGGCCACCCAAATTTCAACCCGCATCCCATCCAAGGCTGGACGCCCGACTTCATCCCCCATGTTTTGCAGGAAAGCATCGACAACGGCTATTACGACGACCTAATCCCGATCCCCGGTCCCGACGGCATCGCATGGTCACGACGGCTGGCCGCAGAAGAGGGCATCTTTGTCGGCATTTCGGCAGGGGCGACCTTTGCCACCGCGATGAAGGTTGCGGAAACCGCGCCGGAAGGTGCGAACATCCTCGTCATGCTGCCCGACACCGGTGAACGCTATCTGTCGACGCCGCTGTTTGAAGGCATCGCCGAGGGGATGACGGACGAGGAAGTTGAGATTTCGCTTTCGACTCCCTATGGGCAGATGGAGGGGTAGGCTTTAGCGCCCTGTCCCGGCATAGGTGAGCCGCCGCAAGACCCATTCAAACGGTCCGGCCGCGAAATACCGCCGCCAGATCGACAGGGCACCCATCAGGGCAACGGTCACAAGGATCGCCAGCAGGATTGCCTCGGCATGACCAAGGCTGTCCCATAACCCAAGCCCATAGGCCGAAAACACGGTCGATAGGATGATCGACTGGCCCAGATAGATGCTCAGACTATTGCCACCGGCTGCCAGCGCCTTCTTCATGAACGGCCCTGGCGGGCGCGAAAGCGCAGCGATCACACCCAGATAAGCGATGGTCGCCACCGGCGCGGCCGAGGTTGTGATCGCCATCCCTGTCGCCAGATCGCCGAACTGCCACGCCCAGGCGCCGAACAGGCTGGCCAGGACACCGGGCACAAGAAAGTATCGTCTGGCCCGCCGCCAGACCCTGTGTTCCGCATCGTCAATGGCCTCAGCTTTCACAGCCGCCAGTCCAAGACAGAACCAGCCCAGCACAACAAAGCCCTGCCCAAGCAGGATCAGCGGCAAATAGGTCAGGTAAAGCGTCGTTCGAAAGGCCACCGCATCCCAGAACGTGCCACCGGTCAAAACCGCTCGTTCTTGCGCCAGCATCAGAAATTCGTCCTCGATGCCGTATTTTTCGGAATATGCGATGCCCAAACCCGTTACAGGCCCGACAATCACGATCTGGATGGCCAGAATTATTGCGCCCACCCAGACAAGCCGCTTCACCGGCCAGTTGCGCATAAAATACAGGATCGCGCCAAAAACCGCGTAGGTGACAAGAATATCGCCGGGGAAAAACAGAAACCCATGTGCAAGCCCGAGCAGCAAAAGCCCGATCATTCGGTTTCGGTAAAGCTTGCCAAAGACCAGCCCTTTACGTTCGGACGCTTGCATCAGGAACCCCAGCCCGACCCCGAACATGAACGAGAACAAGCCGTAGGATTTCATCAAGGCAATCCCGTAAACCATCCAGACAGCGCCAGCATCCGCCAGTGTCTCGCCCGCTGGTTCAAAAAGGCTTTTCTCAAACGAGAACGCGATGGCCAGAACATTGACAACGACGATACCGAACAGGGCAAATAGCCTAAGGTAATCCGGCATCAGGGCACGGGAAGAAATGGTCATGATCGTCCTCTAAATGAATATAACAAATAGTGTCGGGCAGAGCCTAAAGTGTTTCGACATTTTGTTAAGGCAAAACAAAGTGGCGAATCCTGTTGATCAGGTGCGCGTTACAAAACCAACTTGGCTCTCAAGTAAATCTAAATCGTTCGTATTCTCGGCCAAAGCTTTGACGCAAGGGGGCTTTAGCTCAATAAAGTCCTGAAAAAGAAAAAGGCCCCCGAAGTCGCCTTCGGAAGCCCTTATATCTTGTCGGATCAGCCTATGCGCTCGGCTCAGGCTCCATCCCGCCATCCGGCGCTTTCTTGGAACGGGTCTTCGGAATGGCCGTCACGCTTGGCTTGTCGGCCACTTCCGACCCACCATCCTCATCCGGACCGGACTGAGGCGGCTGGCCTTTGATGACGCGCTCGATCTCTTCGCCGGTCAGGGTTTCGTATTCAAGCAGACCCTGCGCCAGGCGTTCCCAATCATCATGCCGATCCGTCAGGATTTTATGGGCACGTTCATAGGCTTCCTGAATAAAGCGGCGTACCTCGTCCTCGATCAGCTCTTTGGTATGGGCGGAAACCGAGAAACCTGCGGTATTGCCCGAATAGCCCTCGGCCGCTTCGGAATAGTCGATATTGCCGACCTTTTCGGACATGCCCCAGCGCAGCACCATCGCGCGCGCCAGCTGGCTGGCCTGCATGATATCGCCTGCCGGACCGTTTGAGACGTTCTCTTCACCGTATTTGATGATCTCGGCCGCCTTGCCCGCCATGGTCATGGCCAGCTTTTCCTCGCACTCGGATTTGTGCCAGTTCAAGCGGTCGATTTCAGGCAAAGACACAACCATGCCCAAAGCCCCGCCCCGCGGAATGATCGTGGCCTTATAGACCGGATCACATTGCGGCAACTCCATTCCCACTACGGCATGGCCTGCCTCGTGATAGGCGGTCTTTTCCTTTTGCTCGGGCGTTAGAACCATGCTGCGACGCTCGGCGCCCATCATCACCTTGTCCTTGGCGTTCTCAAAATCCTCCATCGTCACGAAACGACGGCCCACGCGGGCAGCGGCAAGGGCCGCTTCGTTCACAAGGTTTGCCAGATCGGCACCCGAAAAGCCCGGCGTACCCCGCGCGATGATGCGCAGATCCACGTCTGGGCCAAGCGGTGTCTTGCGGGCGTGCACCCCAAGGATTTTCTCGCGGCCCTTGATATCGGGGTTGCCCACCGTGACCTGACGGTCAAACCGGCCCGGACGCAGCAGCGCGGGGTCCAGAACATCCTTGCGGTTGGTCGCCGCGATGATGATCACACCCTCGTTGGCTTCAAACCCGTCCATTTCGACCAGCAACTGGTTGAGTGTCTGTTCACGCTCGTCATTACCACCGCCGTAACCGGCACCACGATGGCGGCCCACGGCGTCAATCTCGTCAATGAACACGATACAGGGCGCGTTTTTCTTGGCCTGTTCGAACATGTCACGAACACGGCTTGCACCGACACCCACAAACATCTCGACAAAGTCCGAGCCTGAAATGGTGAAGAAAGGCACGCCTGCCTCACCCGCCACCGAGCGGGCCAGCAGCGTCTTACCAGTGCCCGGAGGGCCGACCAGCAGCGCCCCCTTGGGGATCTTACCGCCAAGGCGGCTGAATTTCTGAGGGTTGCGCAGGAACTCGACGATTTCTTCAAGCTCTTCCTTGGCCTCGTCAATACCGGCGACATCGTCAAACGTGACGCGGCCCTGCTTTTCGGTCAGCATCTTGGCCTTGGATTTGCCAAAGCCCATCGCGCCGCCACGGCCACCGCCCTGCATCCGGTTCATGAAATAAATCCAAACGCCGACCAGCAGCAGGAAGGGCAGAAGCGAAATCAGAAAGGCTTGAAGCCCCGATTGTTCCTGGCTTTCCGCCGTGAAGGGCACGTTGTTGCCGATCAGCAGGTTGGTGATCTCAGCATCGGATGGTTTGACTGTCTGGTACTCGCGCCCGTCGGACGTGGTAAAGCGCACCTTCTCGCCGTCCAGCGTGGCATTCTGGATGCCGCCGGATTCGACCGAGCTGACGAATTCGGAATAGCTGACTTGCTGGCTTGAAACAGTGGCTCCGTTGCCGCTGAACAGGTTGAAAAGCGCCAGAACAAGGAGGAACAGGACCACCCAGAAGGCGACGTTTCTCATGTTACCCAAGGAATTTCTCCTAAAACTGTGTACCACGGGCAGCCCGCGGTGATGGACTTAAAATAGACATGCAGACGAAAGGTTCAACGCCTCATGGCCGCATTGTGAAAATCTGCGTCACTTCGGACCAAATCCGCCGACCAGCCATGACCATAGCCTGCTTTTGGGGCCGCAATGAGGCGCTGTTCCTGCCAAATCGCCGGAGAGGACAGGAAAAAAGCCCTCGGAAGGCCCGAATCGCGCCAGTTTTGGCACTCGGAAAGCCCGGCTTCGGTCAAAGGGGCGATGTGGAACTGACCAGATTTCGCCGGTCCGCTCACAATCCAGCGAGAATCCCATGTTTCGCCGATCAAGGCCGTGATCCCCGCAACCGCCCCCGGTTCGCGAAGGATCCAGAACCCATCGCCCTTGCGCTGGATCAGGCAGCCCTGAAGGGTCGTGTCATTGCCTTGTGCCATGTGCGCCAGCGCCCGCTGCTGCGCATCACCGCGTGACGGGCTGGCAGACGGGGCGACCCAGCTTAGGCAATGGATCAGAATACGCCGCTGCAATTCGCGCGGTTCGGTCAAAAAGCCCGCCGCAAGTTTCACCGCACCCTGAACAGATTGCGCATGGCGTTTCAAACCGTCCGCCTTGGCCGCTTCCAGCGCATCCCGAACCGCCTGCATATTGGCCGCCACATCCGCCAGCGCAGTGGTGGTCAGCCCCAGGCTGTTCAGCATCGGCTGGGCCTTGCGCATGCGGATACGCTCATGGGTCGTGTCCTCGTTGCCGGGATCGTCACACCAGCTTTGCCCAAGCCCGCCCAGATAGTCCCGAAGCTCGGCCCGGGCCGTACCCAGCAGGGGGCGCAGCCAGGTGATGCCCCGATCCTGCCTGAAAACCGGCATGCCCGACAGCCCGTCCACGCCGGAACGCCGCGCCAGAGACATCAGCACGGTTTCCGCCTGATCATCGCGCGTATGGGCCAAAAGCACGGCTGGCACATCATCGGCCCGCGCCGCCGAGGCGATCAGATCATACCGTGCGGCCCGCGCCCTGGCCGACAGGTTGCCCTTACCGTCCCACCCCTGCCATTTCAGCACACGCACCCTCACGCCAAGGCTTTCACAAAGCGCTGCGACAAACGCTGCCTCGTCCGCCGCTTCCGCGCGAAGCCCGTGATCGACACAATAGACGTAAAGCGCCACACCCCTGCCCGACGCCCATATCTGTGCAAGGCGCAGCATCGCCACGCTGTCGCCACCGCCTGACACAGCCACGCCAAGGCGAGGCTGGTCAAAGCCCTGCAACGCGCGGGCAAAGCTTTCAGAAATGCGGGTGTCCGCGTTTACTGGCAATTCAGACTGGCCAGATTGGCGGACGCATCCAACGCCGCTTGGGACGCGGGGAAGCGGCGGCCAACCTCGCCCAGCATCACGCAGGCTTCATCCACCTGCCCGATCGCGGCCATCATGCGGCCAAGCTGCAACAGGGCGCGCGGGGCGTCGTCGCCTTCAGGGTTCAGGCTGAATGCCGCAAGATAGGCCCGTCCGGCTTCGCGCGGATTGCCCAGAAGCTCAAGCGCCCGTCCACGGCCCATCTGGGCCTGAACACCCAAAGGCCCGCCTGGATAGGATTTGATGAAATCATCAAACAATTGTTCGGCATCCTGATAGCGCTGTTCTTCCATCGCCAGCTGTGCCGCTTCAAAATCGGCACGTTCGGACATGGCCAGCTCTTCGCCCTCGACGCTGCCCAAACCGCCAAAGATCGGGCTGACAGGGGTGCCGGTGCCGCCGCCAAGGCTTGGGGTTTCACCCAATGTGCCGATATCGCATGCGGCTTCCAACTCGCACAGACGGAATTCAAGATCGCCGATGCGGTTGGTGCCATCGCTGACAATCCGTTCAATGCGGTATTCCAGCTCTTCGGTTCGCGCGGTCAGCACCTGCAAACTGCGCTCGATGGAAATCACGCGGTCCAGCGTTGTTGATCCATCAGTGGCCCCCGACCGCAATCCGGTCGGGTCCAGTTGCTGCTTGAGTTGCAGAATATCCCCGTAAAGCGCCGACAGCTCTGAACGTATATCCGCCAAAGACGATTGCTGGGCAGAGGCAGGCAGAAGCGGCGCAATCGACAAAAGCGCAGCGAATAAAACGGTCAGGCGCATCGGAATACTCTCTTACAAATGCCGGATCAGCCTCCGGCGACCAAAACGGTCACCGCACGGCGGTTCGCGCTGTAACAGCTTTCCTCGCTGCACAGCTGGGCCGGACGTTCCTTGCCGTAGCTGACGGTTTTCACCCGGCTTGCGGATACCCCACGGCTGAGCAGATAATCGCGGGCCGAGTTGGCCCGGCGGTCGCCAAGGGCAAGGTTGTATTCGCGCGTGCCGCGTTCGTCCGCGTGGCCTTCCACAATCGCGGTAAAGCCCGGATTGGCGATCAGCCATTCGGCCTGCCCGTCCAGAATGCCCCGCGCTTCGACGCTGAGGGTATATTCGTTGACGTTATACAAAACGCGGTCGCCGACGAATTGCTGGAAATAGGCAGGCGATTGCGGGTCGGATGCCGCGAGGGCCAGATTATCCTGATTGAAATAATCCGAAGCCTCGTTATTGGACGGGTTGTCGAACCGGCCGGTTTGTTCGCAGGCGGCAAGGGTCAGTCCCACCACCAGCAAAACGGTTTTCGTCAAAATCTTCATGGCTCTGCTCTCTTGTCTTTGTTGTCTCTATCCTATCACGGGCAGCGGGGCTTGGAAACGCCTGCCTATTGCAGCGGTCCCCATGCCGGATCAGACGCCCCGAACGGGGTGTGGATGCGTTTCAAATTCCGGCCGGTGATGTCCACCGAATAAAGCGAGGACGCCCCAAGCGTGCCTTGCGTTTCGCGGGTGAACAGGACCACGCGGCCATTGGGCGACCAGCTTGGCCCCTCGTCAAGGAAGCTGGCGGTCAGAAGACGTTCCTCGGACCCGTCGGTGCGCATCACCCCGATATGAAACCGGCCGCGATATTGCTTGGTGAACGCAACAAGGTCTCCGCGCGGCGACCAGACCGGAGTGCCATAGCGGCCCGGGCCAAAGCTGATCCGCTTGGCCTGCCCGCCAGTGGCTGGCATGATATAAAGCTGCTGACTGCCAGACCGGTCGCTTTCAAACACGATCTGGCTGCCATCGGGCGAAAAGCTGGGGGCGGTGTCGATCGCCGGAGAACTGGTCAGGCGCACCCGCCCTGTCCCGTTCAGCGACATGCGGTAAAGATCGGTGTTGCCCCCCGTTGCCAGCGAATAGACCACCGTATTCCCGTCCGGCCCGAAGCGTGGCGCAAAGCTGATCGAGCCGGGCTGATCCTCAAGCACGCGGCGTCGCGCGCTGCCCACATCCAGCAGGTAAATCCGCGGAAAGCCGGTTTCATAGCTGGTGTAAAGCACCCGATCACCGCTGGGCGAGAATCGCGGCGCAAGCAACAGCGACGTGTCATCAGTCAGCAATTGCATATTCGCGCCGTCATAATCCATGATCGCCAGCGATTTCTTGCGGTTGCCCTTGCCGCCGGTTTCGGACACGAAAACCACGCGGCTGTCGAAATAGCCGCTTTCACCGGTGATCCGGCTATAAACCGCATCCGCCACCTTGTGGGCCATCCGCCGCCAGCCATCGGTCGTGCCGGCGAATTGCAGCCCGTTGCCAAGCTCTTGTCCGGCGAACACGTCATAGACACGGAACTGAACCACCAGACGCCCGCTGCTGTCGGCGCTGACCTGCCCCGTCACCAGCGCCTGCGCGTTGATCGCTTTCCAGTCGGAAAACTGTACGGGTGACGTAAAACTGGTGATCTGGCTGATATAGGCCGATGCCTGAATGGTGCGGAACAGCCCGGTGCCTTCCAGATCGGCGGCGATGACTTCGGCGATGTTCTGGCCGATCTGCGTGGCATTGTCATTGGCCGCAACAAAGCTTGGCACTGCGAAGGGCAAGGGTTCAATCACGCCTTCGGTGATCTCGATCCGCAGCGGTCCTTGTGTCTGGGCCTGCGCCTGGGCGGGAAGGGTCAGGGCCATCAAGGCCAGTATGATCGCAATAAGACGTGTCATCATTTGATCCGCATTTTTTCCGGGTTGAATGTCATTTCGATATCGCGCCACTGGCCATACTTCTCTACGGGAAGGTCATACCCTTTTGTGCCGCATCTGAGAATAGCCCTTCTTGCCGCCTCATAAGCTTGTGTAACCGCGTCGCCTGCGCCGCCATCGCTGGAAATCATCCGGATGGACGATGCCACGGGCTGGCCGGTCTCGGCCATTTGCACGCCAACCACCACGGTGACGCGCAAGGCGGCCGAGGACAGGGACCCGGTGTTCCAGCAATTGGACACCGCCACGCGCAGCGCCTCGGTTTCGGCAAATGACAGCGGCGGTCCGGTTGGAACGGGCGGGGCCGCCGGAGCTTCAGAGGCGACACCCAGCGCCTCGGACAGCGCGTCATTCAGCGCATCCGACGATGCCGCCGGTTGCGGCGGGGCCTGGGTGGTGCGCGTCGGCTGGGGCCGCATACGCGGCATCGGCACGGCGGTCGGGGCACCGGCGGGCTGCTCGGCTTCGGTCACGATCTCGGTCGTGGCCTCTTCGGGCGCGGCATCTTCGGCTGCGTCCTCGGCCACGTCGGGCGCTTCGATTTCGGCAGCGGCTTGCGTCACCTCGTTCGACACGGCAACATCGGTTTCCGGCCGCAATGTCGGAATAGGCGCCACGCGCGGGGCTTCGCGGGCTTTGGGTTCGTCGCTGTTATCGATCTCGATATCCGGTCCGGTCTCGAAGCTGGGCAAGGCCATGGTCGGCACTTCCAGCGACACATCGGCATCCGGCATCGGCTGGACACCCGAAACATCGGGCTGCGTCTCTTCGGCCGGGGCCTCGGTATCGGCGGGGTCTTCAAATAGCGGTGCGGCGTCTTCGGTCAGTTCAACTGGGTCGTCCAGCAAATCTTCGTTCGGCGCCGGGGCCATCATGGCCAGATCAACCGCAATCTCGGGCGCTGCGGTATCGGCGAACATGGCGTCGAATTCGTTTGCGGATATCACCGAGACATCCGTCACCGTCGGCTCTGGCGGATCGTTGGAAAACACATCCCCGATCAACACCCAGCCGATCAGCCCGATATGGGCCGCACCCGAGATATAGCTGCCCGTCTTCACCGGTTGCCCTTAATTACCCGAGCCGTCCAGCGCCGGCCCGCCGATATCCGTCACCAGACCAATATCGTCAAAACCTCCGGCGTTCAGCGCCCCCATCACCTGCACGACCTGTTCATAGGCCACAGCCCCGTCGGCCCGCAGATACACTTTGGTGCTGGCCCGCTCGGCGGCCACGGCCCTGAGCTTGGAAATCAGCTCGTCCCGGGCGGTTTCGGTTTTCTGGATCATCACCACGCCATCGGCGGTAAGGGTTACAGTCAGCGGCTCCTCTTGATCCGTGGCCAGCGCCTTGGCCGCCGTTTTCGGCAGTTCCACAGGCACGCCGACGGTCATCAGCGGGGCCGCCACCATGAATATGATCAGCAAGACCAGCATCACGTCGACGAAGGGTGTGACGTTGATCTCTGACATCGGCTGGGCGCGGCGGCGTCTGCGCCTGCGGCTTCCCGCGCCACCCCCGTTATTCTTGATAACTCCGGCCCCCATGGATCAACTGTCCAACTGGCGGCTGAGCAGGGTCGAAAACTCATCGGCAAAGGCTTCATAACCGCCGACGATCCGATCACTGTCCGAGCTGAGCTTGTTATAGAAAATCACCGCCGGGATCGCGGCAAGCAACCCCAAGGCCGTCGCCATCAGCGCCTCGGCGATACCGGGGGCGACAACCGCCAGATTGGTATTTTGCTGGGCGGCAATCTCGACAAAGGCGTTCATGATGCCCCAGACCGTGCCAAAAAGCCCGACAAACGGGGCGGTGGAGCCGATGGTCGCCAGAATGGGCAGGCCCTTTTGCAGCCCTTCCGCCTCTTTCGCGATGGCCACATCCATTGACCGGTCAATCCGCGCATGCGCCCCTGCGATCATGGCCCCGTCGGTTTTGTGCGACCGCTTCCATTCGATCATGCCAGCGGCAAAAATCTTTTCCGACCGCCCGCGTGGCTGGCTGCCGATTGTCTCGAACAGATCCTCAAGCGGTTCACCCGACCAGAAGGCCCGATCAAACTTTGACGCCTCGCGCCGCGCCGATGCGAAATTCATCGATTTCTGAATGATGATCGACCACGACCAGAAGGATGAAAGGATCAGCAACAGGACCACCAGTTTGACGGTCAGGGTTGCTCGTGCAAATAGCGCCCACATGGAGAAATCAATCTCCTGCGCAAGGGCGAGGGTTTCCGTTTCCATTAGCCTGCTCTTTCCCACCTGCCGCATTGCGGCACTTTTGGCGGCAATCTAACGGAAAACACAGACGAGGCCAATGGCTATGGGATAACAGGGCCTGTTTCGGCAGATCAGTGCAACATCAGCCGGATATTGCCGGGCAATCGCACCGGATGACCGGTCTCGGACAGGGCCACGATCGTGACCACAGCCGAGAACAGAACCTCTTGCCCGCGCTTGACATCCTGCTGAAGGACGATCCGCGCACCTGTCACCTGAACGGGGCTGGTCTGAACCACCAGTTCATCATCAAACTTCGCCGGAGACAGATAGTCGGCCTCGACCCGCCGCACCGCGAACACAATGCCGTCACTGGCCTTAAGCTCGGTCTGGTCAATGCCGATATCGCGCACCCATTCGGTGCGCGCCCGTTCGATGAATTTCAGATAATTGGCGTAATAGACGATCCCCGCCAGATCGGTGTCTTCGTAATAGACGCGCAATTCAAAATTATGGACCAAGGCCGTCTCCTGCTTGCTGCCCTGACAATGCGCAATCGACGGTGAAATGCAACGGGCTAAAGCCCGATACGGGCCGACAGGCGCAAGGCATGGCTTGGGTCCGCCGCCGCCACCGGCATCACCGGATCATAGGCGGCACGGATCACGCCCGCGATTTCGGGCTTCAGGATCGTTGCGCCGCCTTCGGTCACGGCCAGAGGCGACGACGTACGGAACGCCCTGTCCGACCAAAGCAGCATCGTTTGGGCAACCTGCTGCAAGGCCAGGGTTTCGGCGGGCAGTTTCGCCATGTCCCTGTCCATGCACAAAAACACGAACGCCGCCTTGATCGCGCCGCTGTCGTCAAACCGGAACAGCCGGTACTGGTTGGCCCCCGCCGCTTTCAGCCGGTCGACCAATGGTCCCAATTCGGGGATCAGCTTGTCAAGATCAGGCACCTCTGGCAATTCCTTCCAATCACGGAAAAAGAACACCATCAGGTTCGACCCCAGTTCGGGGTCGGTTTCGGCCATCTTGTGGCCGGCCAGGGCCACGACGGCCTCGAGCGCGCCTTTGACAATCGACAGGGTTTCATCCCTGACCCCGAACACAATCGGTGCAATCGGACGCCCCCAGCGGGCAAACCCATATGAGCCGTCGGACCGGGTGAAAAGGGCTTCGATATCCTGCGGTGTCATGGGCGCTCCTGTTTTGTTGGGCGCCTGTCTGGACCAGAGGGCGGCAAAACTCAATCCTGCATCAACGCCCAAAGGGTTTCGAAAACAACTCGAGTCTCACGGCCATATTCACCGTTTCAGGGATATCGCGCCGCATGGGCCTGGATCGCCGGTGGCAATTCTTCGTCCGCAGGCCCGCCCAGCGTCACCGCGCCGTCGTCATAGATGCGCACGAAAGGCTGACCATCCGAAACGCGCACCGCAACAATCGCGTTCTGGGCGTCGCACAGATATTTCACGCATCCATCCATCAGCAGATAATCCCCTTCCACATAGGCGGGCGACCGAAAGGACATCAGCCAGGACAGATCGTCAAATTGCACTTCCGAGATCACTCGCAGCAAACGCTTTTGTTCGACCGGATCCCGCAGGAAGTCATAGGGGTCTTCCCCGTTCCAGCGCGTGACCATGTCGCCCGGTTCAGGCTCGGGCGCGTTGCCCCCCATGATTGGGACCGCAAACTCTTCGAGTGCGTACCCGTACCAGATATACCCCTTGGCCATGTTCCGCGTGCTATACCGTTCGGTCAGGATCGTCGCCAATTCCGGGATGACCGAAATCAATCCTTCGCATTCGGCAAAAACCTCGGGCCGGTCGCTGTTAAGATTGATCTGCCGGAATTCACCATTGGTTTTATCCATCAGCCTGAAAGAATACGGGCAGGAATTTCCGCCATGCCAGGTTTGCACCAGTATCCCTGCTTCGCCCGCGTCGAACATTTCGACCCCGGCATCCTCTAAAATCGATTGCCCATCCAGCTGCAATTCAGCGTCAAAGGGGAACCGCTGAATCGTCAGGACACGACCGTCATCCAGCGTGACGCTGTCCAGTGATACCGGTTCGGCGGCCAGTGCGCCTGCAAACAGGGTTGCGATCAGAGTTAGAAAGAAACGCATTTTTGGCTTTCACTTGAACAGGTCGGTCTGACCCGGTGCTTGCGGTGCGGCCATGCCCAGATGGCGCCAGCCCTTCTGGGCCAGCATCCGGCCGCGCGGTGTTCTTTGGATCAGCCCCTGTTGCAGCAAAAACGGCTCGATCACCTCTTCCAGCGCGTCGCGGCTTTCGGAAAGCGCGGCGGCTATGGTTTCGATGCCCACGGGACCGCCTGCGTAATTCTCGGCGATCAGCCGCAGATAGCGCCGGTCCGCCCCGTCCAGCCCCAGATCATCGACCCCCAGCCGCGTCAGCGCATTATCGGCCAGCGATTGTGTCACCCGCCCGTCACCTTCAACGACGGCGAAATCCACCACGCGACGCAACAGCCGCCCCGCGATCCGGGGTGTCCCGCGTGAACGCCGCGCAATCTCGCGCGCGCCGCCCTGATCAGCGGGGGCACCGAGCTTGCGGGCGTTGCGGGTGACGATCTCGTGCAACTCATCCTCGGTATAGAATTGCAACCGCGTCGGAATGCCGAAGCGATCCCGCAAAGGCGTGGTCAACAGCCCCAGCCGAGTTGTCGCCCCGACCAGCGTGAAGGGTTGGAGTTCGATCCGCACGGTCCGCGCGGCCGGACCTTCACCGATCACCAGATCAAGCTCAAAATCCTCCATCGCCGGATAGAGGATTTCCTCGACCACCGGATTAAGCCGGTGAATCTCGTCGATGAACAGCACATCGCGGGCTTCCAGATTGGTCAGGATCGCCGCGAGATCGCCCGCCTTGGCCAGAACCGGACCCGAGGTCATGCGGAAATTCACCCCCAATTCGCGGCTCATGATCTGCGCCAGCGTGGTCTTGCCAAGACCGGGGGGGCCGTAGAACAGCGTGTGATCCATCGCCTCGCCCCGTTGGCGGGCGGATTGGATGAACACCTTGAGGTTCGCTCGTGCCTCGGCCTGCCCGATGAAATCGTCAAGCTGCTGAGGCCGCAAGGCACGGTCGGCATCTTCGGGCAGCGGGTCGGGGCGAAGGGTTGGGTCGGGGTTGGTCATGACATTCCTCCACCGGATCGCGTAGCGTTCCGGTTTGCCCCCGACCCGCCCCCCAGGGCGGGGGCAATTCTGCCCCCACCCTCGGGTCTGGGGCAAACCTGCGTTGTTTTAACCATCCCCCTCACCCTTTCGGCGCCATCAATTTCAGCGCCGCGCGGATCAGGGCGCTGGTCTCAAGCGAAGGGTCGTCGCCCAAAGCCTGCGCCACCGCCGAGGCCGCCTCGCCCGGGGCGTAGCCAAGGTTGCCCAGCGCCGACAGCGCCTCGGCCTGGGCCGAGGATGACGGTGCGGCGACGGGCTGCGCTTTCGCGACCGGCGGTTCGATCACCTCGCCCTCGGGCACATCGACCGCCTCAGGCGCAGGGCCTGCCGACATCGCCATCACGGCTGGTGCTTTGTCCTTCAACTCGTTCACCACCCGTTGCGCGGTCTTTGGACCAATCCCTTTTGCCGCTTTCACCGCGTTCCAGTCGCCCAGCGCAATCGCGCGGCTTACCCCATCCGGCCCCAGCGTCCCGAGGATCGCCATCGACGCCTTGGCACCGACGCCCTGCACAGACATCAGCAACCGGTGCCATTCCTTTTCCACCAGCGAGGTGAAGCCGAACAACTGCAACAGGTCTTCGCGCACCAAAAGCTCGGTATATAGCGCCGCCGCTTCGCCCACGCCGGGCAAGGCCATCATCGTGCGCTCGGAACAATAGACGATATAGCCGACCCCGCGCACGTCGATCAGCACGTGATCATCCCCGCGAAAATCGATCCGGCCCGAAATCTTTCCGATCATACGCCCACCTTTATTTTCAACGCCGCCGCATTCCCACGGGCGAAATGCGCATGACACATGGCAATCGCCAAGGCATCCGCCGCATCGGCCCCGTTCAACACCACCCCCGGCAGCTGCATTTTCACCATATGCTGGATTTGCACCTTGTCCGCATGGCCCACACCGACAATCGTCTTCTTGACCTGATTGGGCGCGTATTCCCCGACCGGAACGCCAAATTGCGCCGGCACCAGCATGGCGATCCCCCGTGCCTGGCCCAGTTTCAGCGTGCCTGCGCCATCCTTGTTGACAAAGGTGTTCTCAACCGCCGCCTGATCAGGCTGGTAGGTATGGAAAATATCCGAAAGCTGCTGGTGCAGCGACAACAAACGCTCGGCCAGATCCTGCCCCTTGGACTGGCAAATCCCGTTCGCCACATGGCCCAAACGCGAGCCGACCATATCGATCACCCCCCATCCCATGTTCCGAAGCCCCGGGTCGATGCCCAATACCCGCATAATCTGTCTGCCTGCCTGTTTTTTCAACGGGTAGCACGAAACGAGAACATTTGCCAAGAACCGATCCACACCGGGGTGTCATCAGGATTCGCAGCCAGCACGATTCGGCATTTTTCGAGATCGCCAAACCACGTCCGCCCTGTCACAGAAATCACCGCGCAAATATTTTCAAATATCCAACGGGCAGAAAGCGACGCGCCCATGTCGAAAACAGACCGATACCCCTTGCAAATAAACCGTTTTTGGCAAATTCGACGTCGTTTTTAACCTATGCAAAACTTGCATAGGCGACATGAATTCTTGGCAATTGTACTTGGAAAAATTCAGGACTAGGTGCGGCTTGAATGCAATTCACGCTAACCCCGGAAAGGAAACCAAAATGGCTGCATTTGAAGTTACCCGCGCACCCTCCGTCGCCGCGAACCGCGGCCTAGTTTCAAATTTCTTCGCCTCGGCGGCCGCCTCGGTTGTGGCCTGGAACGATCAGCGCATGACCCGCAACGCGCTGTCGAAGCTGTCGAACCGCGAACTGGACGATATCGGCCTGGTCCGTGGCGATATCGACGCCATCGCCGAAAAGGTTTCGTTCTAAATCGGATCACATTCGTGAACAGAAAATGGCTGTGTCCGGCATCCCGGGCACAGCCATTTTTCTTGGGCCAACTATGTTACTCGTTACTGGTACTCGTTAAACCAACCAGGACAACATGTCCCTCAGATACGCGGTAAAGGGATCCACCTGAAGGAACCGGGCACCCATCTGCTGGGCTGCATTGCCCTGCGACATTGCCACAAGACCTTTGGTATAGGATGCGGCACCCAGGTGGAACAACACGATCAGCTTGAAGAACACAAACCCGATAACCGTATAGAGGACGAAGAGAGAGGTATTGCCTCGGTTCGATCTGGGTTTGAAGGAAACACGTCCCGGTTCACGTTGCGCCAAAGTGTAACCTTTGGAGGGATCGAAAAAGTTCACGCTTTTACGCACCGGACGGACAGGGGCACTCGTTACATAAGCCATCGTTTTAACCTACTCACAGTTGGCCCCCACCAACTGAGACATTAATCGCGCTGAATTGCGGCAAAAACAAGGCAACATGGCCGAAATGGGGCAAAATGGGCCTGAATTGGGGCAATCGCCGTTTTATTGATTTCGATCTGTAAACAGTCGCCAAGCAACCGCGCGATTGTCTTTGGTCAACGCCCTGATAAGGCGATTCTGGCCCGCAAAATCCGGCCAAATTCGGTCACAATTCGCCCGATTCTATCGCTCAGTCCGGTTTTTTCAGGATCAACGTCGTCCAATCGCCAATATCTTCGCGCCGATACAAGGCGATTCCGGCTTCCGCATAGGCCGCAACCACGTCATCCGCCTGCGGCACGAGGATGCCAGACAGTATCGCATAGCCGCCCCGCTGAAGATGCCGCTCCATGTCCGGTGCCAGATCGATCAGCGGACCTTTCAGGATATTGGCAAAGACCAGATCGAAAGGGGCGGCTGTCTTCAGCGTATCATGCTCAAACCCCGCAGCCTCGACGCAGGTCACACGGCCTTGCAGCTTGTTGGCTTTGACATTCGCCTCGGCCACATCCACCGCGACCTGATCAATATCGCTGGCCAGCACGCGGTTCGGCCATATCCGCGCGGCCCCCATCGCCAGCACCGCCGTGCCACATCCGATATCGGCAACGCTCTGTCCAACAAAACCCTCATTGGCCAGATGGTCCAGCGCCCGAAGGCAGCCCAATGTGGTGCCGTGATGGCCGGTGCCAAAGGCCATCGCCGCCTCGATCAACAATGGCTCGCTTTCGGCGGGCACCTTGTCGGCGTCGTGGCTGCCATAAACGAAAAAGCGCCCGGCCTCGACCGGCGCCAGCTCTCGTTTCACCTTGGCCACCCAGTCGGTTTCCGGCAGTTCCGACACGACAAACGGTTTCGCCCCGTGCATCGCCGCCAGCAGGGCCAGCCCGGCCGCGTCCGGCTTTTCGGTGAAATAGCCGCCGATTTCCCATATGCCGCTGTTGTCCTCGATCTCGAACACGCCAACACCGGTGGGTTCGGGGATCAGCCGTTCCATCGCCGCGCCAAGGGCGTCGGCATGGTCTTTTCCTTTCAGGGTGGTCAGGGCGGTGAAGGTCGACATCTATCGTCTCCGGAATCTGTTCAGATCGCGGTATCCCCGCCGGGTGTTCAGGTCAAGCGTGGGCGCGGTGGCGGTGTCAAGCCCGGCCACGAAACGGCCCGCCCAAAGCGCCGCCAGAAACCCGACAAGCGTGCCGGCAATCGCCTGGCCGTAAACCACCCCGGGCGCCCCCCAAATCCCGGATGCCCACCACGCCACGGGCAGGATCAGCAAACCGTCGCGTGTCCAGTTCACCACCATCGACCGGCCCGGCCGCCCCAGCGTGTTGAAGGCCGAGTTGGTGACATAGACCATTCCCATGACCCCCTGCACCCCGCCCGCGACATAGGTGAAGGCCCGCAACACCTCGGCCCCGGCCGCATCCAGCCCGAAGCCGGTGATCACCAGAGGCGTTGCCAGCACCAGCACCCCCCAGGCGACCAGCGAATACCCCAGACAGAACAGGATCGCATCGCGGTAGGTCAGGCGCAGCCGGTCAAACTGCCCCGCCCCGAAATTCTGCCCGAAAATCCCGCCAATGGCCCCGCCCAGCGCGAAGATACCGCCGAAGGCCATCACATAAAGCCGGTTAACCACCGCCCAGGCGCCGACCGCCACATCGCCGAACTGGGCCATCACTCCGGTCAGCAAATAGCCGCCGAACGGCGTGCTTAACTGTGCCAGCATCGCAGGCATGGCGATCACCAGAAAGGGTCTCAGGTTTTCACGCACCGCCAACAGGCTTGGCCGCGCCAGAAGGTCATGCACGCGCGAGGCATAGTAAAGCGCCATTCCGGTCAACACGATCCGGCTGATGATCAGCGCATAGGCCGCCCCGTCAAGGCCAAGACCGGCCCAGAGGATCAGCGCCGGATCAACGAACATCGACACGGAACCCGAGGTCAGCGTCACGAACATCGCCCGCTTGCCGTCGCCAAAGGCCCGCAGCGTGGCCGAGCCGACCAGCCCGATTGCCATCAGCGCCAAAGACGGCACGGTCAGCAGTAGGTATCTTGCCGCGAAGGCCTTGGTGTCACCCTCGGCCCCCGCCATATCCAGCAACTGCCAACGGAACAGCACCAGCATCAGCGCCACGAAGCTTTGTATCGCGGTGGTGATGATCATCGTCGCGGTTGCCATGTCACGCGCACCGGCGTGATCGCCCTGCCCCATGCGCCGCGAAACCAGAGCGGTCGAGGCGATCATCAACCCGACCCCTCCGGCGACCGAGAGAAACTGGATCGCGAAGGCAAAGCCGATGGCCGCCACCAGCTTTTCGTCGCCCAGCCACGAAATCCAGAACAGATTTGCCGCATCGACGATGAAAACAAAGGTAATGCCCACAGCACCGGTCATGGTCATGCGCACCACATGCCCCATGGTTGATCCGGTCAGAAAGCGCCCCTCGGCCCCGGCCATTACTCGGCGGCCACGTGGTTCATGCGCGGGAAGATTGTTTCATACCCCTTGGCCGGATGGCGCGGGATCAGCAGCGCCAGCAGCAAGGACACCAGGGCCATGCTGGCGGCCAAAGTAAAGACCGCGCCGGGTGAGGCCAGCCACAAATAGCCAAGGGCAGCGGGCAGAAACACCGCCGCGATATGGTTGATGGTAAAGGCCACCGCCGCTGTGGGGGCGATATCCTGCGGGTCGGCGATTTTCTGAAAATAGGTCTTCAGCGCCAGCGCCAACGAGAACAGCATGTGATCCACCACATAAAGAACCGAGGCCAGCACCACCCCCCAGCCGAACCAGTAAAGCCCGCCATAAAGGAAGAACACGATGGCCAGCCCGGTATACTCAAACACCAGCGCCCGCTTTTCGCCCCAGGTGCCCACGGCCTTGCCGATCAGCGGCGCGATCACGATATTGATCACCAGATTGATCAGGTAAAGCGAGGTGATCTCGTCAACCGCAAAGCCGAATTTCTCGACCATCATGAAGGCCGCGAAAACGATGAATATCTGCCGGCGCGCACCGGCCATGAAGGTCAGCGCATAATAAAGCCAATAACGCTTGCGCAGAACCATCTTCTTGATCTGCGGCGTCGATGCTTCAAACTGCGGATAGGCCAGCAGGCAGACCAGCGCGATCACCGCGGTCAATCCGCCGCCCGCCATATAGACCATGTTATAGGTCAGCCCCAGCGGCTCCCATAATGCGACGATAATGCCATAGGCGATGAACGTCGTCACCGATCCCGCGGCCAGCAACCATCCCAGTATCTGCGGCGCACGATCCTTGGGCAGCCATTGCAGCTGCAAGGACTGGTTCACCGTCTCGTAATAGTGAAATCCGATCGAACTGAGCATCGTCACGGTCAGAATACCGCCCATGGACGGAAATTGCGCCGTCACCATCGTCGCCGCCCCCAGAAGTATCAGCGACACCAACCCCAAGACCTGCTCGCGGATGAAAATAATGATGGCAATCACGCCCACCGCCAAAAACCCCGGCGTTTCACGAACCGTGTGCAGCCAGCCATTATCAGAACCGTCAAAGCCGCCCAACTCGATGACGAAATTGTTCAGCAGCGCCGACCATGTGTTGAAGGCAATCGGCATCGCCAAAGCCATCATGAACAGCAAAGTCAAAGGACGCCGCCAAAGCGGCAACGTATGGGCTTGATCGATCGGGACAGGTTTGAACATCCCTCTCCTTTAAGCCCATTTTCCGGGCTTGGATACCATATAAAGCCGATCCGCCGTTACATATTCAAAAAATCGTATGATTGGATGATCCAAGTCAAGGAATTGCCTGCGCCGATATGATTGCAACAGCGCGAGCAAAAGGAATTTTCGCAACATGAACATCCTGTTCCTGGTTGAATTCGCCGGAGAAGCCCCGGCAGCAGCGATTTTGGGATTGATCACCGGGATCATCTTCGGGGTCTCGGCCCAACGCTCGCGGTTTTGCCTGCGCGCGGCGACCGTGGAATTCGCCCGCGCCCGGATGGGCGACAAGGTGGCAGTGTGGTTCCTGACCTTCTCGACCGCTTTGGTCTGGGTGCAGGGGGCGTCGCTTCTGGGGCTGATGCACCCGGCGGATGCCCGCATGATGGCCGTGCCCGGCAGCTGGTCGGGCGCCATTCTTGGCGGTCTTCTGTTTGGTGCCGGCATGGTGCTTGCCCGAGGATGCTCGGGGCGTTTGCTGGTGCTGGCCTCAACCGGCAACCTGCGCTCGGTCGTGTCGGGGCTGATTTTCGCCGTGGTCGCACAAATGAGCCTCAGCGGCTGGCTCGCGCCCTTGCGCGACAGGCTCGCCGCATTGTGGATCACCGGCGGCGGCCGCAACCTGAACCTGCTCACGGCGGCCGGACTGCCTGAATGGGGCGGGTTTGCGCTGGGGCTGGTCTTCGCCGCCCTCGCACTGGTTTTGGCGCAGCGCAACCACATCTCGCCGCAACGCCTGATATTCGGGGCAGGTGTCGGCTTTGCCATCGCCGTCGGCTGGGTCGCCACCTATGCCCTGTCGCAGGTGGCCTTTGAACCGGTGCAGATCGAAAGCGCCACTTTCACCGGCCCGTCGGCCCATACGCTGATGTTCTTTCTCGACCGGTCGGCCGTGCTGGAATTTGACATCGGCCTGATCCCGGGCGTGGTGATCGGCGCATTCGCCGCCGCGATCGGGTCGGGCGAATTCAAGTTTCAGGGATTCGAGGACGAAGCCAACATGCGCCGCGCCATGACCGGAGCCGCCCTGATGGGGTTTGGCGGCATGCTGGCCGGAGGCTGCGCCATCGGCGCGGGCGTCACCGGCGGATCGATCTTTGCCGGCACCGCCTGGCTGGCCCTGTTATCGATGTGGATCGGCGCAATGGCAACAGACTTTCTGGTGGATCAAAGACAACCACGCCTGGCCTGATCCCCCCTTTTCTTATCTTTTGTCCTGAAATATCCCGGGGAGCGCGAGGGGCTGGCCCCTCGCCCCGGTCGGATTGGCGCAAGCCAATTCGAACTCAGGGCTGGATCGGGAACTGAAGTTTCGTCCCCATTCCCGAAATCTCCTTACCTGATACCCGATCAGGTTAAGCATCTTTGATCACCGGTCAAATCACCATGAAGGGTCAGGATCGCAATATGAGATCGGCCATACCGCCCCGTCAGTAAAAACTCTGCGGATCAATATCCACGGCCAGCCGCAAATCACCCTTCAAAGGAAACCTGCCTACCCAATCGGCAATCGCCCGCTGCAAGGCAACGCCCTTGCCCGCCTTCACCAGAAGCCGTACCCGATGCCGCCCGCGCACCCGCGCAATCGGCGCGGGCGCTGGTCCGAACACCTGAGCGCCCACCGCCCGCACCGCCGCGTCATTGCGGGCCAGCGCCAGCCCAAGCTCCATCACCTGCTGCGCGTCCGAACCGCTTAACACAATCCCCGCCAATCGCCCGAAAGGCGGCATTCCGGCCGCTTCGCGCTGGGCGGCCTCGGCTTTCCAGAACCCCTCTTCATCCCCCGACAGGATCGCGCGGATCACCGGATGTTCGGGTTGATAGGTCTGCATCACCGCCGCGCCGGGGGTTTCGGCCCGCCCCGCCCGGCCCGAAACCTGACGCATCAGCTGAAACGTCCTTTCCGCCGCCCGCAGGTCCGACCCGTGCAGCCCGAGATCGGCGTCAATCACCCCGACCAGTGTCAGCAGGGGAAAATTGTGCCCCTTCGCCACCAGCTGCGTACCGATGATGATGTCGCAGCCCCCCGCCGCGATCGTCTCGATCTCGGCCTTCAGCGCGCGGGCCGATCCAAACCGGTCCGACGACAGGATCGCCACCCGCGCGTCGGGGAACAGCAATGCCGCTTCCTCGGCCAGACGCTCAACCCCCGGGCCAATCGGCGCCAGACGATCCTCTGCCGCGCAGGACGGGCAGGCCGTCGGGATCGGTTTCGTCTCGCCACATTGATGACAAACCAGACGCTTTTGAAACCGATGTTCGACCATCCGGCTGTCGCAGTGATCACAGCCGATCTGATGGCCACAGGCCCGGCACAGCGTGATCGGCGCATAGCCCCGGCGGTTGATGAACAACAGGGCCTGTTCACCTTTCTCAACCCGTGCCGTCACCTTGCCCGCCAGGCTGTCCGATATCCACCGCGTCGAAGGCAGCGTTTCTTGCCGCATGTCGATCGTGCCCATGCGCGGCATCACCGCCTCGCCAAAGCGTGCATGCAGTTCGACTTTGGCGTATTTGCCTGCCTCCGCATTGACCCAGCTTTCAAGGCTGGGTGTGGCCGAGGCCAGCACCACCTGCGCCCCGCAGATCGAGGCCCGCAGCACCGCCATGTCCCGCGCGTTGTAAAGCACGCCGTCCTCTTGCTTGTACGAGGTGTCGTGCTCCTCGTCGACGATCACCAGCCCCAGATCGCGAAACGGTAAAAACAAGGCCGAGCGGGCGCCGATCACCATCTGCGCCCCGCCCTGGCCGACCATCTTCCACGTCCGCCGGCGCTCGGTCATGGTGACGCCCGAATGCCATTCGGCGGGCTTTGCCCCGAAACGCGCCTGAACGCGGGCCAGAAATTCTGCCGTCAGGGCAATCTCGGGCAACAGAACCAACGCCTGCCGCCCTTTGCGCAGGCATTCTGCCACCGCTTCCAGATAGACCTCGGTCTTGCCCGATCCGGTCACACCCCGTAACAGCGTCGTGCCGTAATCGCCCGAGGCCACCTTGGCGCGCAGGTCTTTGGCAGCCTCGGTCTGTTCCTCGGTCAGGTCTTTCGCGCCCCAGTCCGGGTCCAAATGCGGAAATGGCACATCGCGCGGGCTGGTCTCTTCGCGCACCGCCCCGAGCTTGACCAGCCCCTTGATCACCGACGAAGAGGTTCCCGCCATTTCGGCCAGTTCCTTCAGGGTAAAGGCCAGCCCGCCAAATTCCTCGAGCACTGCAAGCACCCGCGTGCGGGCATCGGTCATCCGGTCGGGTTGCCTGTCGCCCATCCGGTAGACCTTGCGCATCGAAAGCGGATCGCCCAGCCCCGGTGCGCGGGTCGCCAGCCGCAGCATCGCCGGCATTGGCGTCAAGGTATAGGCGGCCCCCCGCTCGAGAAACAGCCGCATCTCTTCGCGCATCGGTGCCACATCCAGCACGCGGATGACGAAGCGTATTTTCGCGCGGTCGAAATCGCCCTTGCCCGGACCCCAGACAACGCCCAACACCTTGCGCGGCCCCAGCGGCACTTCGACAAAGGCACCGGCAAAGCACCCGCCCTCGGGCGCTTTGTAATCCAGCGTCCGGTCCAGCGGCTGGGTGGTCAATACCGCGACCAATTCGCCTTCGTGGAAGAAATCCTGCTCCATACCCATCCCGATTTCAGGGGTTTTGACCCGTGCCCTTCTGGGGTAAGGAACCCGCAAGCAAAAGCCAAGCTGCCTAAAGGATGCGTGTTATGAAATTCTTTGTCGATACCGCTGATGTCGATGCCATCAGGGAACTGAACGAAACAGGAATGGTGGACGGTGTGACCACCAACCCGTCACTGATCAAGAAATCGGGCCGCGATATTCTTGAAGTCACCAAGGAAATCTGTGCCATCGTTGACGGTCCGGTTTCCGCCGAGGTAACAGCCACCGAAGCCGGAGCGATGATTGCCGAGGGCCGCAAGCTGGTCGGGATTGCCGACAATATCGCGGTCAAGGTCCCGCTGACCTGGGACGGGCTGAAAGCCTGCAAGGCGCTGACCGATGACGGGCATATGGTCAATGTCACCTTGTGCTTCTCGGCCAATCAGGCGCTGCTGGCCGCCAAGGCGGGTGCGACCTTTATTTCGCCCTTTATCGGCCGTCTGGACGATGTGAACCTCGATGGTATGGACCTGATCGAAGATATCCGCACCGTGTATGACAATTACGGATATGAAACCCAGATCCTTGCGGCCTCGATCCGCACGGTCAACCATGTTCTGCAAAGCGCCCTGATTGGCGCCGATGTGATGACCGCCCCGCCGGCTGTGATCAAGGCGATGGTCAACCACCCGCTGACCGACAAGGGGCTGGACGCCTTTCTTGCAGATATCAAGGCGGCCAATATCAAGATCGTTTGATCCTTCGATCCGTCACCATTTTGAAAGGGGCCGCCTGGCCCCTTTTTCATGCCTGTCGCGCGGCGGCCCGCGGCATGATCCGCCGCGCCAGCGCGCGCCACATATGCAGCGGGCGTTCAAACAGGGCCGCGAAGGCAAAGCTGACCGTTAAGGCGATGCCAAGAACCACCGCATCCCGGGTCCAGCCCGTCAGGCCGCCAAGCTCGAGCACTGACAGGAATTGCAGCAGCGGGTAATGCACCAGATAGATTGAAAAGCTCGCACCGGCGAGCCATTTGATCGCCCGGTCAAACGGCAGTTTCCGGCCCGAGGCGAACAGCGTGAACATGCCGCGCAGATGCATGGCGACCAGCACACCCAGAAAGGTGTTCCACAGAAACTCGTCACTGAAACGCAGGTTCAGCGCCCTGTGGATCGGCGCGGTTTCGGCCAAAAGCCATTGCGGCAAACCGGCATATTGGGCCAGCAGATAGGCGGGCACAGGGGCAAGGATGAAATACGGCACCAGCTTCGCCGGAAGCGTCCCGCGCTGGTTCATCGCGTGCAGCGCGACGCCCATCAGCCAGACCGGCAATAGCAGCAGGATGTTCAATCCCACCAGCCAGCCGATCAGCAGCAAAAGCGCCAGACGCTGTTGGCCGCGCAGAAAGAACGCCACGGCAAACAGCGCGTAATAGGCGGCCTCGTAGCTGATCGACCAGAAGGGTCCGTTGGTACCCAATCGGGTTTCAAGCTGGCCCCATTCATTGGTAAAGCTCAGCCCCCGAAGCAACTGCTCCGACAGGGGCAGCGGATTATAGAACCAGTTGGCATAGACCTGCGGCGCGATCGAGGCCCCCAGACGATCCAGCGCATAGCCCAGGACAAGCGCCGGAAGGGCAACCGAGATCAGACGCGACAGCCGGTCAAAGGCAAAGCCGCCCAGCGCCGCGCCGGGCCGGGCCGCCACATGGGCGATCACGAAACCCGACAGTACGAAGAACACGATCACCGCGTCGCTGCCAAGGTTCCATTCCCGCAGCCAGTACCAGCGCCCCTCGGACATCCGCTGATAGCCGTAATGCGACAGAAATACGATAACAGCCGCCGAAAAGCGCAGCAGATCAAGATATGTCGAAAATCCACGGCTCATTTTGTAACACTCGCCTCTTTGTGCTTTGCGGCGCGGCGCGCCTGTTTGACGATTTGCTTCCAGCTGTCCTTCAGCGGCACCAGCATGGCATTGGTCAGGCTGTCATGCGGCTGGGCGATGCGGGCGCCCTTGGCGTCTCCGATGCCGAATTCCAGCTTTTCCTCGCCGGAGGGCACGTAAAGCGTGCCGAACATCCAGTCCCAAATGGCCAGAACCTCGCCGTAGTTCTTGTTGTGGTGCCTGGGATCAATCGAATGATGCACCTGATGCTGGGCGGGCGAAATGAAGACATGTTCAAGCACGCGACCGAAGCTTAGCCAGATATGCGTGTGGCGCAGGTTTGACGCCGCCATGTTGAAGGCCACGTAGAACGCATTCACCCCGACGACCGAGACAAAGGAAATCTCTCCGGCGAACAGCGCGATCATGGCGCCTTGCAGCGTGCCGATCAGCACACCCTTGACGATGGCCGACACCAGATCATAGACCGGATGCTTGCGGTAAACGGTGATCGGGGTCATCACCTCGGCCGAGTGATGCAGCGAATGAAACGGCCAGAAAATCCGGTTCTCGTGATGGAACCGGTGAACGATATAGACCGCAAGATCACCAACCACGAGAAGCAGAAACCCGATCAGCACCGGCCCCGCCGCAAGGCCGGCGGATTGGCCGGTCAGATCGGGCAGGCGCGTTGCGATAAAGGCGCTTAGAAAGACAAGGTTGAAGATGCCCAGCGCCGCCATGGCGCGGTTCACCACGAAAACCTTCAGATCAACCATGTGCGAGGCATGCAGATAGACGCTTTTGGGCACCAGCCATTCAACAAAGGATTTGCCTTCATTCCGGCGGCGGTAGATCAGATAGGCGATCAGCACGCTGCCAGCCAGATAAGCCGGCCACAATCGGCTGTCAGGACCGGCGATATGGTCGGACATTGCGGCCAGAAAATTTCCCAAAACTGACATATCCATTATTGCCCCGCTTATTGTTTCCAATTCCCGCCCAATCCATGCCTGCCGGGCGGTTTGGCACAGGCTAAAAAAACAATACGGCAAGAGTTTGACCGCCCGGCGTAATCGCCAAAATCGGCGGGTCTGCCAAAATTCGTTGCCAAAACCGGCATTTGCTATGCTATAGTCGTGTCAAAAGAAGACAAAAAAAGCCAGAGGCAGGCATGACAAGCAACGCACAGCTCGAGCATGAGCTGCGCGAGAAGATTCTCGCGGAGCCGAACACCATCCTTGAAGATCATGATCTGATGCGGGCCCTTGTGTCGGCAAACGAAAAGGTCATGGGCGAAAACATCGTCGATTTGCGCGGCATCGCCATGAACCGGCTGGAATCGCGGCTGGGCAAGCTTGAGACCACCCATCGCAGCGTGATCGCCGCGGCTTATGAAAATCTGGCCGGAACCAACCAGATTCACCGCGCGGCGCTGCGGTTGCTGGACCCGTTGGATTTTGAAACCTTTCTCGCCGATTTAAGCGGCGACATCGCCGATATCCTGCGGGTTGATGCGGTGCGGCTGGTTCTGGAAAGCAAACAGCCCGATGACAGCCGGTCGATCCAGCAGATGGGGGATGTGCTGTTTGTTGCCGATCCTGGGTTCATCGACCAGTATATTACCCTTGGCCGCAACGCTTCTCCGCGTCAGGTATCGCTGCGCCAGATCAAGGCCGGTGCGCGTAACCTGTTTGGCGACAAGGCCGGGGATATCCGGTCCGAAGCCTGCCTGAAACTTGATCTCGGCACCGGCCGCCTGCCCGGCATGCTGGTTATGGGGGCGGAAGATCCGCATCTCTTCACCCCGCAGCAGGGCACCGATTTGCTGGGTTTTTACGCCGGTATCTTCGAAAGAGTGATGCGCCGCTGGCTGTCATGAGCCTGATATCCCCCGCCGCCCGTGACGCGCTCAAGCAGTGGCTTGCGGCGCAAAAGGGGCTGAAAGGGGCCTCGGAAAACACGCTGGCCGCTTACGGGCGCGACCTGCGCGACTTCATCGGTTTCATGACCCTCCACCGAGGAGAACCGCAAGGGCTGGGGCCGCTTGCGAATATCACCGTACCAGACATGCGGGCCTGGATGGCAGCCGAGCGCGGCAAGGGCGGATCACCGCGTTCGCTGGCGCGACGCCTGTCGGCGGTGAAGACTTTCTACCGCTGGCTGGCGCGGCGCGAAGGGTTCGATCCAACGGCGGTGCTGTCAACGCGGTCGCCGAAATTCCGCAAAAAGCTGCCCCGGGCCTTGTCGGTGGATGCGGCGAAATCGGTGCTGGACACGATAGAGATGCAATCCGAAACCCCGTGGATCGCGGCGCGGGACACTGCGGTGATAACCCTGCTTTACGGCTGCGGTCTGCGGATATCCGAGGCTTTGGGCATCACCGGCGCCGATCTGCCGCTTGGCGATACGCTGCGCATTCTTGGGAAAGGCAACAAGGAACGGATCGTTCCGGTGATCCCCGCAGCACGCGATGCCGTTGCCGAATATATGCGGCTTTGTCCCTATGACGCCACGCCGGAGGCCCCGGTGTTTCGCGGCGTGCGCGGTGGGCGATTGAACCCCCGCGCCATCCAGAAAGTGCTTGAGCGGACGCGCCTGCAACTGGGACTGCCCGCCTCGGCGACACCACATGCCATGCGGCACAGTTTTGCCACCCATCTGCTAAGTGCGGGCGGCGATCTGCGGGCCATTCAGGAATTGCTGGGCCATGCCTCGCTTTCCACCACCCAGACCTATACCGCGGTCGATACCTCGCGGCTGATGGAGGTCTATGCCAAAGCCCATCCACGCGCTTAAACGCGCATTGCGAAAACGGCGGTTTTGCTGCATGACGAGTACATGAATATCAAAACCCAAGCCCTGTTGGTTCATTTCCTGACAGCCACCGGCGCCGTTTTCGCCATGCTGGCGATGCTGGCCGCCGTGGAAGAGAAATGGAGCATGATGTTTCTCTGGCTGGTCGTCGCCTTCGCTGTCGACGGTATCGACGGACCGTTGGCGCGCAAATATCACGTCAAGAAAAACGCCCCGCTGTTTGACGGCGAGCTGCTGGACCTGATCATAGACTATCTGACCTATGTTTTCGTTCCCGCCTATGCGCTGTTCAAATCGGGCCTGCTGCCCGGCTGGACCGGCTGGATCGCGATTATCATCATCACTTTCGCCTCGGCGCTATACTTCGCCATCGCCACCATGAAGACCGAGGACAAATCGTTCCTTGGCTTCCCCGGTTGCTGGAACATGGTGGTGATCGTGCTGTTTGCCATCGAACCGGGTTATTGGTTCATCCTTGGCGTCACCACCTTTCTGGCGGTGGCGATGTTCCTGCCGCTGAAATTCGTTCACCCCACGCGCACCAAACGCTGGCGGGCGGTCACACTGCCGGTGGCGCTTGGCTGGGTGTTCTTTGCCGGTTGGGCGGCCTGGGTGGATTTCGATCCGCAAAGCTGGGCACATTGGGGGCTGGTGGCCAGTTCGGTCTATCTGGTGCTGGCCGGAATTGTGCAGCAGGTGGTGCCTGAACGCAGCTAAAGCGGTTCAAAATCAACCTGTGGTCCAAGGAAAATCCGAAACCCATTCGCCAAGGCAACGCGCCTGCGCCCTGCCCAGAACATCTGAGGCAGGGTGTTGACGTTTTATATCTGGTATAGGGTGGCGGGCCCGCCGGTTGGTCGTAGGTTTCCTGCCAATACATCGGGGCTTCGCCCCGACGCACCTGTCGATCTATCGGTGGTCTGGCCGGGCGTTGGAATCCTCGCTTTCGCTATCCTCGGCCCGTTCGGTTCCACGTTGTGCACGCGAAGAAAGATGCGGGCCAAAGGTTAAGTCTGCGTTGGA
>JASMHC010000019.1 GCA_030750975.1 Paracoccaceae bacterium | reverse complement strand
TCGGCATCCCAGCTTCTTGTTCTTTGATCATTCCAATAATCTGGGCTTCTGTGAATCGGCTCTTTCGCATTTGTTTGCTCCTTCAAAAGGTTGAGCAAACTCTACATTAAAATGCGGGACATTTCGGGGGGCAGGTCATCTCGAAACTCGATATCATCAGTTTTCAGCGCAACCAATTCTGCGCGACGCGTAAGCAATTCGTATCCCAAAGACAGCATCGCGCGGTTTCGCAACCCGGTAGGCGTATCCGGCTGAATTTCCAAAAACGCATCCAGATACTTACGCGTAAGTCCTTTTGCCTGCTTCGGACGCACAGCCTTTGCCCTGCGGATGCGACGGAAGGTTATGTTGATGTCTTCTGCGTATGTAGGGTCCGGAAGCTGAATTAGCCTATGCGCCTTTCGGATTGCGTAAAGGCGACGCTTGACGGTCGATGGGTAATCCCCTCAGAAATGGGGGGATTACCCGGGAATTGCCCAAATCCGAGAGCTGTATCAGATCGAGAAGGACATTCGCAGTCAAAGCCCGGCGGATCGGGTGGCAGCGAGGCAGGAACGTTCGAAACCGATAATCAAACAGATGGAAATATGGCTTCAGGAAAGCCGCTCCCGCGTGTCCGCGAAATCACCCATCGGGGAAGCCCTCAAATACATCGCCAAATACTGGGCGGGTCTCATAGAATTCCTCGACGACGGCCGAGTAGAGCTGGATTCCAACACCGTCGAACGAACAATCCGGCCGATTGCTCTCAATCGAAAGAATGCTCTCTTTGCCGGCCACGATGCCGGAGCTCAAAACTGGGCCATGCTGGCGTCGCTCATCGGGACATGTAAGCTCAACTCCGTTGATCCACACAAATGGCTGACCGCAACGCTTCAAGCAATCGTCAACGGGCACAAACAATCATACATCGATGAACTGATGCCGTGGAATTATGCAAAGACCGTGTGATCGGGACAACGCTTAAATTGAAAATCTACTTTACATGGGCATGAATTATACTTTCCAATCTTAACCCTCCCCTCTCCGACTCCAACCCCCGATAACGCGTCGAGGCATATATTGCGTAAAAGTCAACTTGTGTTTCTACATTTATGCCGACCCACAGACCTCTTCCCAAACCTCATTCAACGCTACGATCTGCGCCACGGTCCCATCGGTCAGCCGGTCCTCGTGTGACGGCCTGATCGGCTGCACCCAATCGCAGCCGGCGTCGTTGGGTGGAACGTCAATCGCGCATCCAGCGGCCAAGACGGCGGCGCAGATCAGCAGGGCTGGTTTGAGAGACATGGGATCGAACCTCCAGAGATGTTTGCAGGGTGCGGATGCGGGCTTCGTTGGCTTTGGTGATCAGAGCGGCCTCTCCGGCGTTACGTCCGCTGCGCCAAACCAGTGCAACGGCGGAGAGACCGGTCAAAACAACCGCGCCATACAGCAGCACCCGCCGCCCGAGCCCGCCCAGCGCCAGATGGACAAGCGCCAGCATCAGGACGTCTTTCCATTGCGGTGATCATCAATCCGGGCGTTTCGGGCTTTGAGCGCGTAAAGTATAACGCCTACGAAGACGGCGGTGCCGATCCAGGGTAGCAGCGCCGATAGCATCTCGCCGTCCAGCCCCAGTATAGTCAACACGCTGGCGGCCAGCCCTTGCGCGTCTTCTGCTTCTGAGAGCGCCGAGGCCACACGCCCGCTCATGGTACCCATCAGACCTAAAGAGCCCAATCCGATTTGCGCATCAGAGGCGGCAACGATACGGCTGCGTTCGGGCATGCCCCGCGCGCGGGTTTCGGAGACGGGGCGGGATCGCGCTGTCATCAAGGCCGCGACCAAGTCCTGATCGATGATTGGATGCAGGGGCAGGTCGTGTTCTGCCCTGAACGCGAGAATGGCCCCCTTGGTGCGCGGTCCCATGATCCCATCGGCACGCCCAACCTCGTGGTAGCCAAGTTGCCCCAAAAGGGTTTGCACCTTAGTGAGCGGCAGAGTGACGGACGGGGCAATTTCTCCCGCACGCCTTATGCCCAACAGCCTGTCCCGCGCGTAGCTGGCGACACTGACAGCATTGCTCTGATTGCCACCCAGCACCTCGATCTCGCGACCTGTGCTGCCAACATAGAACCCCACATGCCCCTGCCAGGAGGACGTGCCGCGCGACAACACGACGATGTCACCTTCTCGCGCATCGGCCATGTCCACCGGCACACCCCAGTCGAGATATGACCGCGCCGTCAGCGATCGTGTTGAGCGCTCACCCGCCTGCTCAAGGCAGGAGCCCACAAAGGCCGCACACCAGGCCACCTCGTCGTGCTCGACCCAACCGTGGCCCACACGGGCGTACATGGCGAGAATATCGGGATGGTCTTTGTCACCGGGGATTTCTTTCAGCCCGATGTGCAGGCGTGCGATGTCATATGGGGTCATGGGACCCTCCTGTGCGGTTTTGAGAATTGGGACTGTCTTGGGGGGGGACGTTGCCGCCTGACCGGAATCTCAGGCGCTACTTCTTGCGACCGATCCAGCCAGAGAGCAGGGCTTCGGCCCCACGCGGCCCGAGATAGGCGAGGGTCGCCACAAGCCCGGTGCTCACCGGCTGGCCCAGGCCGAGATAACTGGCGGCAGCCTCGCCGATGATGGCCATGCCAATGGCAATGGGGAACTCCCAGAGAAGCTCTTTGCCAAAGAAGCGGCGATTACCGAGTTTGACCTCGCCGGAATGCCACATGAGCCGCCCGATGAAGGCGCCGAATAGCGTTGTGACCGTTCCGCCAAAGAGGCGGTTCATGGCTTCGATCAGGCTTTCGTTTTCCATTGGGGCGTCTCGTATGCTGGAAGGTCAAAAAGACACGGCCGCCAAAGGCGACCGCGGGATTGGGGGAAGACGTCTAGTTTCAGGAGCGAGTTATTCCGGCGGCACCGGCCAAATCACTCCAAACGGAAAATCTGGCTGCTCGGGCACCTGCCGCAGATCTCCGCGATAGGTAAACCAGGGACCTGGCACCGATTGCCCGAGCTCTTTGGCGCGGATGACCACCCAGTCGCAGGCGGCCAGACGTCGGTCCCGCTCGGTGCGCACCCGTCGCTCGGCCTCGGCTTGAGACAAGGCCACGACGGTCCAAACCTGTGTCCAGACACCGTTACTCAATTGCGGGGTCGTCTCCTCAAGCGCTTCGGTTAAACGATCGATGCCTGGTGCTGGCGTTGGTGTGAGTGGCAATAACCCCCACTCAGCCGCCAGATCGTCCGGGATCTCTAGAGGAAAGCTGACGGTCGGATTGTCCCGGCGCAGCTCGGCCAAGGAATAGGGAACGGGGGTGCCGTCGATGAGTTTTACATGCATGATGCTGGTTCCTTAGAAGACGTCCATTTCGAGAATGCTGGTGTGATGGCTGCGAGCGCCGGTGGTGTCGGTCTGGTCAAACGTCGTCGATCCGCCCGCTTCCCAATCCATGTAAAGCTTCATGGCAAAATACCCCTCGGTGGGGTTCCAGTTCACATTCTGGATAAAGTCGGGGGTAACGCCCGAGACGTTGACCGTACTGCCGTAGTTCGATGTGACCTGACAGACCGCGGCACGCACCTTACCCGATGCGGTCAGATCACAGGTGGCGGGCGCCGGGTTCCCCGTTCCGCCGTAAGTGTAGATGATGTTTTCCGTCACGCTCCCGACGGTGAAGTTCGGGCGGTAAACGGCGTAAGAGAAGAAGGCTGCCCCCTGCCAGATGCCCATATTGGTGCCGGGCTGACCCGGCGCTATATGGCGGTAGTAAAGCGCCACCCAATAGCCGTTATAGATCTCAGTTGTGTGGATCTTCTTAAACCCGGCGGGGGCCGCGCAAGCATAGTCACCGGTATTGCCAAAGGCGACGAACATCAGATCGCCAGCCATGAGGCTCGCAGGATAGCTCCAATGAGAATAGCCGTTGATCTGAGAAGTGGTCGTTCCATAGGAGGTGACGAACTCGCAGCGTCGTTCCTTCGCTGGGAATAGCCCTTTTTGGCGGAACATTAGTACATCTCCCCTGAACGCATGACGTAAAGCACGCCTGCGATCTTGATCGCACTGAGCACCGTTGGGTTGGTGGCGCTGACAACAGGGGCGGCTCCGCCGATGAACTTTGTGCCTACCGGGAAGGATACGGTCGACGGGGCGATGATCATCAGGGTGACACCTTGCCCGTCCCCCATGGCGTCAAAGGTAAGCGTGAGTGCGCCCGAGGGTGGGGCAATGTAATGGATGGTGCCGTTGGCGGGGTTGACGGCATAGCTGGTTGCGGTGCTGGTGACGACGGTTTCGGTATAGGCGCCGTTGACGAGAATGCCTTTCTCGCCGTTGATTGTGACTGTCATGGGTTTGGAGCTCCTTGGGTTCAGATGACGGACCAGTTGGAGGAGGTTGGAATGACCAGCGTGGCATTATCATTGATGGTGACTGGACCGGCAGAGATTGCATTTCTATCCGCTGTCAGGGTGTGATCCGTGGTCAGGGTCTGCTCGTTTTCCCGGAACATCTCCGAGGCCCCGCCTGTTCCACCGATCTCGACAACGGTTTCGACCCCGTCGTCTTTCTTCAGGAAGAGCTTGCCGTCATGGGTGTTGATTGCGAGCTCGCCCAGCGCCAGATCCGTGGTTTGGGGCACCTTGTCGGCGATGCCTGAGCGTTTGTGGGTGATTTGCATGGGTGATGCTCCCGATTAGAATGTGCCGCCATCAAGGACGATGCCGGTGATCGTGCCGCCGGTGATTGCGACAGCGCCTGCTGACTGGGTCGCAAGAGAGCCGAGCCCCAGATTGCTCCGCGCCGTGGCGGCGTTGGTCAGATCGGCAAGGTTGGAGGATTTCACCAGCTTGCCTGCCAGATCGTTGGTCACGGTGGCGGCAAAGTTCGGATCATCCCCCAAAGCGGCCGCCAGCTCGTTGAGCGTATCAATGGCTCCTGGAGCCCCGTCCACAAGAGCGGCTAAGGTCGCTTGTACAAAGGCCGTGGTGGCAATCTGGGTGGTGTTGGTGGCCGTGACGGCAGTTGGTGCGGTTGGTGTGCCCGAAAGGGCAGGCGAGGCCAGCGGGGCCTTGGCGTCAAGCGCGCCCTGCAACCCGGTTACGTTCGAGATCGCGTGGCTGTGAGACGCCGCCGCCAGCCCTGCTTCGGTGGCGGTCTGGTTGAGGAAGGTACCGGTACCGGCATTGTAGGCCAGCACCTCATTGTCAGACGGCGCCGAGATCGTCACATTGCCAATGTCATCGAGCGCCGCCACGGCCGAGCTCGAGACGGCGTTTTGCACAAAGGCCGTGGTCGCCAGCTTGGTGGTATTATCGCCCGCAGTCGCTGTGGGCGCTGTCGGGGAACCGGTCAGGGCAGGGGAGGACAGAGGGGCTTTCGCGTTAAGTGCGGTCTGAAGCCCTGTGACGTCCGAGACCGCATGGCTGTGGGCGCTGTTGGCTTTGCCCGCAAGCAGCGTGTCCACTTGCGACTTGCGCATGAGATCGGTGGACCCGCTGGCATCCTGAGAGGACTTTGGCACGACCGAGAAGGTCTTTGCCCCGGCAATGGTCTGTGTATTCGACAGATCGGCAAAAGCCCCACGTCCTGCGAGGGGCACGACCGAGGTGGCATTGCCGGATCCATCATCGCCCTTGCCGACATAGAGCGTATTGTCGACCTCGTTATGGGCCACCTCGCCGGACTTCAGTGCGGCAGGGGCGCCGGCATTGCCAGAGACCCGGCGTTTGAGTTGGATTGTATTGGCCATCAGAAAAAGCCTCCGTTGATGGGCGTGTCGGTTGGAAGAAGCGTGATGCCGGGTTCACCGGCGGCCCCTTGGGGTCCTTTGGGTCCGGCAGGTCCCGCGGGCCCGGGCGTGCCGCCCACGTCAATGCGCAAGGGACTTGTCGCAGGTTTGACCGCGACGGTCCCGCTGTTCACAGGGCCGGTCCAGGAACCGGATGTCAGAGGATCGCTCATGGGCTGACCTCCCGTGTGACGGGCTGCATGACGGGCAGTTCCAGAAAGACCCCGAGATGCAGCGGGGGCGTCAGATCGGACCGCACCAGATCGAGCACCACGCGTCCGGGCGTACAAAGCGCGGTTTGCTCTGGTGACAGAACCAGATCCATCTCGGTGTCACTGATCCTGACAAAGCCGCCCGAGGCGCTGCTGATCTCGGCCAGCACGGTGTCCGAAGATGGGACCACGCGGATCTGTGCCACAAAACTCGCACCTTCGGCAAAGAGCGCGTGCTCTGCGACAAGGCGCAAGCGATAGGCATAGCCCGGCAGGATCGCCGGACCTTCAAAAGTGGTGCGCATGTGAACACTCGAACGTTGTGTTGCGATTGATCCCCGCGTCTTGTCTGGATAGGACAAGTCGGAGTTTGCGGGGATGTGATATGAGTCGATCAGAAAAAGACATGAACCGGTTGGAAACGCTATTGTTTGCCTTGCCACAAGAGAACGCTCCGATGACGCTGAGCGAGCTTGATGGCTATGTCACCGGGCTTTTGACCTGTCCCGAGATGATCCAGCCTTCGGAGTGGCTTCCGGATGTCTGGGGCGAAACAGGCGATGCACAGTTCCCCGATCTCAAAGCGGTTCAGGAGACCACCGCGGCCGTTATGGCGCATTACAATTCTGTTGCTCAGGGCATTACGCAGGGGAGATGGCTTGAACCGATCTATGAAGTTGATCCCAACAGTGACGAGACTCTTTGGGAACCCTGGCTTGATGGGTTTGTGACCGCCCAAGCGCTCCGCCCACAGGCTTGGGCTGATCTGTATGATCGATCCGACAAGAAAACGCAGTCTAGTTTGCAGTTCTTTATGGCACTTCACGACATCTACACGGGGAACGCCACGTTTGACGATAAGACAGTTGATGAGATCGATGAAAGCGCCCCGAATATCATTCCCAACTGTGTCGCGACCATCCTCAAATCCTCGCGCCCGGAGTTGTTTCAGCCTGCGAATGGCAATGCGGCCCCGGCGCGTAAGACGAAGATCGGCCGGAACGATCCCTGTCCCTGCGGGTCGGGGCGCAAATACAAGCTCTGTTGCGGGGCCCATTAATACTCACCACCATCCAACACCTCCTCCCATCCGGTGTCGGCCGCATTGCGCAGCTTCAGAGCGGGCGGTGTGACGCTGGTATCAAGCCAAAGCATGCCGGCTTTGGTGTCAACTGGCTCAGAAGGACCGGCGTTCACGGTCTGCAGGGCGGCGATGATCTCGTTAAGACGGGCGCGCACGGCGGCCCCGGCTTCATTTAGCAGGGTAAAAGAGGGTGTCTGGCTCATGGGCTGACCTCATCGGCATGCAGGCGGAGTTTTGTGACCAGCGGCGAGTAGCCGGTATCTGTGGTGCGCAGCCAGGCGCGCGCTTCAATGGCCCGGGCTTCAATCTCATGACTGTCGACACGCCCCCAGTCGGACCAGACGGGGGCTGCTGCCGGATCATCGTCGGTCTCGCGGGCTTCCAGCACCACATCGACCTCGGCACCTTCGGCCCCGTCAAAGTCCGCCCAGCTGTCCATCGGGCTCAATCGATCGTCGATCAGATCCTGCAGGGCCAAAACCGAAAGATCGATCTCGCTGCGCAGGCGAATGCGGCGCAGGGTGCCAAAGTCGAGGCCGAGATTGAAGGCGTAAAGGCCTTCGGAGGCCACGGTGATCCGGGCGCCGGTTCCATCCAGGTCTTCTGCAATCTGCAGCCCGGCCCCACTCACACCCAAATCCGTTTTGCTACCTACAAAACCGGGATCGGCCATCAGACTGTCGACCGGGGCAAAGCGGACGGCCTGAGCAGCTTTGGTTGTGATCATCGCCACCGGACCCAAACGCCCGCCGCTGTCTTCGGCCCGCAGCAGATAGGTGCCGGGCTTGGCTGGAACGACTGCAAGAGCTTCAGCGCCAGCCACACGGTCCATCGAAACAGAGTTCGCCCAGGCAGGCGTGCCGGCCGTGGAATGGCGGATGACAATGGCGCCACCCAACCGAACATCCGGATCGGGGGATTTCGACCACTTGAGAATTGCCAGCCCGCCGGCGGTTTGCAGGGTCAGGCCGTCCAGAGCTTGCGGTGGCGCCGAAAGCCCCAGGATTTCCACAGACCGCTCCCGCCAGTTTGAACGCACGCCCAGCGCCGAGATGGCTTTGACGCGGTAGGTCCAGAGACCAGCGGCAATGTCGCGATGGTTAAACCGCGTGTCTGTGGTTTGTCCCAGATCCTGCCAGGGGGCGTCCGGACCCTCTGCCTCATTCCGGGCAGCAATCTGATAACGCTCTACAAAAGCACTGGCAGATGGTGCCCAGGTGATGTCTGCCTTGATCTTCAGCGCGCCACCATCACGGGTCACATAGAGGCTTTCGGTAACCTCGGGCGTGCCGGGGGCTGGCAGATCAAAGCCCGAGGGCAGGGCGGTGCGCGGGGCGGCGGCATAGATCTGCTCCTCGCTGGCGTCCCAATCATAGATGAGCGGCGAGGTCTCGCGCAGGGTCAGGTCGGGCAGCAGCGCCACAGCCTCTCCTTCGCGGACAAGCTCGAGGTTTTGCCGCACCACTTCGAAAGGTTTGGCGACAAAGCCCCAGCGGGCGTAATCCAGCGCCGCCGTGCCCCCCACATCCGGCGCCCAGGCGGTGAGCTTGCCTACAAGCCGGACCGACATCTGCCGGCGGGTGCGCTCAAGCTCGATCTTTGCGAGCCGCTGCGCACAGGACGCAGAGGTGGTGAACGGCAACGAGATATCCCGCCAACGCTGCTCACCCTGGTCCTCAGTGAGATACACATCCGAGGCGATGGCGGGAAAGTCGTCGGGCTGCCAGTTGTTCTCTGGTGAGATGAACTGGCCGCGCACCCCGTTGCAGTTCTCTGCCATGGAGATGCGGGTCGAGAGCGTCATGCCGCCCGGGCGGATATCATCGGGACCCAGGGTGATTTCCGGCATCCGGTAGGCACCGGTATGAATGCGCCAGCGCCCCGCTTGCATAACGCAGATGCCAGCCATGGCTGTGAGCATCGCTTCGATATTGGTCTTGGGGTCTTGGGCCAGCGAGACCACGCCATTGCAGGTATAGCGCGGCTCTGAACCGTCATCGGCGCGCGGCACCTCCTCGTCACTGATGTTTGCAGCTTCGATGAGATCATCGGGATCAATGCCATCTTCGGTCCCATAGGAGGCTCCGAGACCGAAGCGCGTGAGCGATATGTAATCCGCGAGGCACAGCGCGGCGTTGTTGGTATAACCCCGCGTGCCCAGACGTGGGTCAAACACATCGTTTTTGCCGTCGAGATCCACGGTGATGTTGTTCGGAATGCCAGAGGGAAACACGTCCGGATCATAGGTCAGCTGCAGATGGATCGCGGCAATGCCGGCCAACCGATGCGCGCTGGTCCACTTCTCGGGGACCGCAGCGCGCAGCCCCGCAAAGGCCGCTTGATCGTCGGCCCCCAAAGCTTTCTCGAGTGTGACCTTGCCCGCATAGCGCCCGACGGCAGTGCCGGCGGCATCCACGGCTTCTTCACCGTTAAAATACACCGAGCCGATCGACTGCACCTGATGGCCGGCCAGCGCGATGACCAGATGCAGATACTGGTCGCGATCGCCCCGGCTGTGCAGAAAGACAATCACCCCGCCCTTTCGGCGAGAGCCGTAGACAATCTCGCGCTGGGCCACAGGCGCTCGGACCGAGACAGAGCGGGACAGAGAGCCCACCTGAGGCTGCGGCATCAGCTTTTGCGCGGCCGCTGTCAGCACCAGCGTGCCGGCAGTGCGCAACAAAAACGCCTGTATGCCACCGGCCGCCAGGGTGGTGCTGATCCATGTGGCGACAGAGGTGATGGCAGGAACCAGAAAGGGCATCAGAGCCTCCAGGCCAGGCGGCAGGTGGAAAGTGGCAGAAAGCAAAGTCCAGACGGCGTCAGGAACGCGCCGCGTGCGCCAGCACAGATGCCGAAGGCGTCCGGGCGTCCGCCGAGAAGAATGTCACCGCGTTGTGCCAGCCGGGTAGAGGGCAGGGGCTCACTCAGCAGATCACGGCCCATGGCTTCCAGATCGGACCATCCGAGGCGGCGCATCACGCGGGCAGCACCTGATGCCGTGGTGTAGGTGCCACGCCAGAGGGCGGCTACATCCTTACCGTCTGTCAGCATTTGGCGCAGATCGAAGACCCAGGTGGCGCAATCATGGGTGCCCCAGGCAAAGGGCGAGGTGCGCGCGGCGGTGAGGGCAGACGCCAGATGGCGCTCCCAATGGGGAATGCGGGGCATATTTCTTCCTGGATTGACGGATCCCAAATTGTGTATTAAATTACACAGATGCTCGAGTTACGTCAGACTGAGGTGTTCGCCGATTGGCTGAACGGATTGCGCGACCGTCGTGCTCAGGCGCGGATCGATATCCGGTTGAGGCGCCTCAGTCTCGGGCACTTCGGGGATAGCAAATCTCTGGGCGACGGCGTCAGCGAATTGCGCGTAGATTACGGCCCCGGTTATCGGCTGTATTTCACGAGGCGAGGTGAGCAGATTGTGGTATTGCTCTGTGGTGGTGACAAGAAGCGGCAGAATGCCGACATCGCCCGGGCGAAGGAAATGGTGAAGGAGGTGGGTGATGCCCCTTAAGACGACTGAATGGGATCCGGTCGAGCGACTGGAGAACCTTGAGGCACAAGAAGCCTATCTGGAAGCCGCTTTCGAAGACGGCGATCCGGATCTTATTGTGGCCGCGATTGGCGACATCGCCCGTGCCCGCGGTATGAGCGAGATCGCCTCCCAGGCAGAGGTGAGCCGTGAAGTGATGTACAAGTCCTTCCGTCATGGCGGCAATCCAACATTGGCCACGCTTTCGCAGGTTGCCAAAGCACTCGGATACCGGATCAACCTGCAGCGCTTGGTCGAAGGCCAGGCCTGACCACTTCACCCCCGCCCCCATGTCACCTCCTGATCCTGAATGGCGGCAACATATTCGAGCCCTTTGTCTCCTGGGTAAAGCACCTGCTGGCTTTCGTGCGTGTAGCGCCAGTTGCGCGGCGTGGTGAGGTCGATAAGCCGGCTTTCATAAGAGATGCTGATGGTACACCGCGTGGCATCATCGGTGATCTCGGGCACATCGAGCCGCCCTGCAAAGGCCTGCACAGGATCGGCAATGATGGCGCCGTTCTCATCCAACAGCCCGATCCAGACCTTGCCCGGAAGACCCTGACGGGCGTCGGCAATGGCCGCCGAGACCAGCGCGGGATCGACGCCGGAGAGGCTGATGGTGACACCGCTGGCCGCCACCTCGGTGCTTTCTTCCAGCGCGCCGAGACCCAGGAGATATCCGGCGCCCGACCAGGTCTCGCCGTTCCAGGGGATCTCGCCCAACCCTGACCAAAGCCGGAGGGTGCCAGAGGCAAACTGGCCCTCATAAAAGATCACCGGTTTGAGATCTCGGGCTCCCAGAGCCGCGGCAAACTCCGGTGTCAGGGTTTTGGTCATCAGAGAGCCTCCCGGGCGGTGAGTGTAAAGCGATGCGTGTCGGCCCGCGTGATCCGTGTCGGAACCGAATTGTTGAGCCGCAAGCAGACCTGTGGGGCTGTAATGTTGAGCGGTGCGCCCTCCAGCGGCGCGGAACGCAGGGCGGGCACAAAGCTCAGTGTGGCTTCGCCAAAGGCATCCGGTGTCACGTCTGCCGTCAGCTGGTAAAGCCGTGTGGCGGCACTGGCGCCAAGGCTGAAGAAGTCCCCATTTTGAGGCGCCGCGCCCGCGTCCCAGCCACTTGTTGCGAGCGCTGTGCCCGTCTGAGCACCTCCAATAACATAGGGCGCACCAGGCAATGAGGCCTGCGCGCGGGCAGACGGATCCGCCAACAAGAACCGTCCAGCAGCACCGCTAAGAGCGGCCAGGAAGGCCGAGAGAATGCGCGCGTCACGCCCCCTGGTGATCCCCATCTCGATCTCGTAGCGCCACCAGCGCCCACCCCAATCCTGCACTTGGCTTGTACCGGTAAAAGCGGACGGCACCGGGGCCACGGCCGCCTCAAGTGTGCGGGTGAGGGAAGACACCAGTGTGAGAGGTAAGACGGGGATCGTCATAACTTGTATCCCCGCCCGAGCCGCACGCTCACCTCGTCACGGGCAATTCTGCGTACCGCAGGCAGCATCTCTTCGAGCTTGTGGGCAATCTCTTCGGCCACACCGGCCTGAGCCCCGCGCGCATCGACATGGATGGTCACAGCTTGGGCCTGGGCCGCCCCTTGTCCATAAGCTGCGGTCTCTCGTCGCGAGAGCACCCGCTCGCCCCGTTGCAAAATGGCGGGCACTTCGTCGGGGCGTAACCCGACATGTTGGCCGGCCGTCCCTACGGCCCCGCCGGAATGCATCTGGGGGGCCCCGGCAAAGGCAAGTGCCGGCACAGAGCGCGTTGACCCGGTCAGACCGGCAATCGCTCCGCTGTGGGCGACACCGGCGAGAAGGTTGCTGCCCCCGCCAAAGCCGCCAAAGAGCGCATTGGCAATAGGTGCCAGAACCGCACGGCGAAACGACAGCACAGCAAGGTCCGCAAGGATCGAGCGCACCAGGCTTTTGAAGTCGAACTTGCCGGTATTCACGAAGCTGCGGAAGGCGCTTTCGGCCGAGCTGAATGCGCCGGTCAGGGCTTGCTTGAGCCCGTTGCCCCAGTCTTTGGCCGTCTCGACAAAGCTTTTGAGCCCATCGCGCACCGCAGCCCATCCGGCGAGCTTTTCACGTGTCTTGTCTGCAACATCTCCTGCATTGCCCAGCGCCGCGGTCAACCGTGCGCCGACTGCAGCACTTTCGGCCAAAGCCTCTTCACCTGTCTTACCCGCGTCGGTGACTGCGTCTTTCAAAGCTTTCCAGGCGGTGATCGGTTGGTTGCCGATACCGGCCCAGGCATTCGCGATCTCGCGCGCGGCTTCAACACCGGCCTCGGCATTCAGAATGTCCTCTATGAGGCCGGAATTTGTGGGTGAGAACACATCCTCGGAAAAAGCCTCAGCGAAGGCAGCCTGTATCGCTGCGGCTGTATCCGCTGCTACTCCCTCAAAAGGATTGGCAATGTCCTTGATCGCGACGCTTTCGAGCGGATCCAACACCATCCAGTCGGCGCGTGCCCAATCCGGTAGCTTGTCGGTGACACCATTCACGCGGGCCAGAAAGCCGTTGAGCTTGTCGATGGACCAATTGAGCATCGCGCCTAGCCCCTGCTGGACGGCATTGACGCCAGCATAGATGGCCGAGCCCAAGAGCCGGGGCAGGTCTTGCCAGATCACAGCAATGCTCTTCACCGTGCCTTGCATTGTGTTCACGAGTGTGTTGGCGAGATCCGTTGCGCCATCGATAACGCCAAGAAACATCCAGAGCGCTTCGGCTTTAAAGCTGCGCCAGCCTGCGCGCATGTCCCAAACCCAGGCAGCAGTTTTGGCCAGAAGGCGCTCGAAGACCTGACCTGCAACGGTATTGAGCAGTGATAGCGCATCGCCAAACCCGCCAGCCCCGCGCACCAGTTTGCCAAACCAGAAGACCAGCTCGCCAGCACCAACGATAAGAGCCCCGATCCCGGTGCGGACAAGCGCCCCGCGCAGAACCTTGAGGGCGCCTGCCATGGCTATGGTTCGGGCGGCCGAAAGGGCAAGTGCGGCCACCAACTTTGTGCCGAAGATCCCTGCCGCCGTGACCCCATAGGTAACAAGACGCTCAAGATGACCCAGTGCCCCATCAAGCGCACGGCTCAGCGGGGAGGTGGCACTGGCCAGAGCCACAAAGGCATTTGCCAGCTTCTCTAGGATCGGCGCCACGGCCGCCCCGATCCTGTTGCCGACACCTGTTATAGCTTGTCCCATCGCCACAAGGGCCGTCCGGGAGCGCACAAGCCCGGCGATCGTTTTTTGATCCATCACCACACCCAGCTCGGCGGCCCGCTGTGCCAAGGTCGACATCTCTGCACCGCCCTCTCTTAGGAGCGGCAGCAAAGCCGTGGCATCAGACGCCATGGCCTCAAGAAAGAAGGTCATCTCCTGCTGGTTCACACCGGCTTTTTCCAGCGAAGAGACATAAAGCTGCAGCGCATCCGGACCCGAGAGCTTTGCAAACTGGTCTGCAGTCACGCCGACTTTGGGAGCGATCTGCTCGAAAAAGTCCTTCATCGGCCCACCACCGGTCGACAGAAAATCCCCCACGCGGTCGTTCATGTCCTTTAAGATATCCGAGAGCTTGTCAGCCTTTATCCCGACCATCTCGGCACCCGCGGCCCAGCCTTGAAACTGCTCGGGATCCGCGTTGGCGAGCTGCGCCTGTCGCTGCACCTCGAAGGCGCGCTCCATCGCCGAGCGTGTGGCAGCAACTGCACCCACCGCGGCCGCTGAGGCCGCCGCAACAGCCGTCACCTTGACCCGTCGGGCAAAGCCCGCGAGCCGGGCGTTGGCGCGCTCCACCTCGCGTGAGGTTTTGCGGAAGGCTTTCTCGCCATCGGACCCAACGCCTTTAAGCTCGCGGCGAACCTGATCACCCCCGGAGGCCGTCAGACGGACCGAGACCTGTTTGTTGGGCATGGAAAAATCCTTGATATTTGCGGATTAAGTTCTTACGTTTTTGCGATCGTTATGGAGGGTGTAAGAATGCCTCAGACAGCAACATTGTCATCCAAGTTTCAAATCTCAATCCCGAAAGCGATCCGGGCGTCACATCATTGGGAGGCCGGGCTAACCTTTGCATTCATTCCCAAAGGGGAAGGGGTGCTTCTTGTTCCTGTGCCTGCAAAAAAAGATCTCAAAGGGTTTGCCGCAGGCGCGAAGGCCGGCGAATACCGTGACCGACAGGATCGCTATTGATGGTTCTCGTAGACACCTCTGCCTGGATTGAATGGCTGATCGGATCCCCCACGGGCGATGCTCTAGAGGCAGATTTACCTGATCAATCGGACTGGCTCGTGCCTTCAATGGTCCAACTGGAGTTGAGCAAATGGCTCGTGCGTGAATTGGGGGAAGATAAAGCCGACCAGGTCATCGCGTTTACGCAAGTTTGCCAAACGGTCCCGCTCGATACCGAGATCGCCCTCGAAGCCGCAGAAGCTTGCCGAACCCACAAACTGGCCACTGCAGATGCCGTGATTTTTGCGACCGCCCGAGCGCATAATGCCCGACTTCTCACCTGTGACGCGCATTTTGAAGGGCTGCCAGGCGTGAGGTATGTCGCAAAAGCTGCAAAAAAATCCTAAACTAAGGCGACCGATCACAGCCCTCGCGGCCGCCTGAGGACTGCCCCTCATTCGCCTTGCGCACCATCGCGCCTTCCATCGCCGGCAGCAGCTCCGCGATGGCCAATGCGGGCACACCAAGTGCTGTCCCCAGCGCCAGAGCAGCAGACATATCCCAGCCAAGAACTGTGCTGGCGTCCAAACCTGCGCTCACACGCATCTGACCCCCAAGCCGCTGAACCAGATCCCAAACCTGCCAGCCTTCAAAACTCAGTGGCTGGTTGAGCCTGCGCGGACAAGCGGGGCAGTCGGTTCCACATGCGCTGCAATACGCACCGCCCCCGCCGAACTCCCATTCGGCAAGAGCGATCAGGCGTTTTTTTCCGCATCCACCAACATCGCACCTGCCACGATCTTTTCCTGGAAGGCTTCAAACATCGGCCAGAGATCGAGAAGCGCGTTGATCCAGGGCTCCGAGACAGCGACAACTTCCCCGGCCTCGTCACCGACGCCTTCCCAATCTTCGATCACCAGACCGGCAATGACCTTGGCCACTTCCAGCGCCACGGCATCCTCATCGTTCTGTGTTTCGCGGCCCGCAAGCGCAGTCACACGCGGGTCGTTGCGCGCGGCCAACATCATCGCCGAGGTCAACGGGCGCGCCTTGATGCGGACACCGCCGGCAAGATCCACCCAGCGCGGGTCAGAGGAAAGATCAAGTTTCAGCATCAGTAGCTCTCCCGCGCATTAACAAGCGTGACGCTCACCATCGGATCACCGCTTTCTTGCTGGGCGGCCTGCCAGTCAAAGCTCATCTGGACACCCTGGGGCCCTTGGATCTCCCGACGGGGGCGGGGCAGAAAGACCCGAGGCACCGAGACGGTCAGGCTTTCGCCTGAGGGCAGGGCATAGCCGAACTCCAGCGCGCAAGACGTGCCGCTGATGGCTTGGGTCAGCAGCGTGGTGTCGGCAAAGCGCACATCGATCTTGCCGGTGAGGGCTGCAATCGACGGATCCGCCCCTTCGATTTTGCCATCCGCCCGAATGGTTTCCACCCGATCTAGATTGTTGGCGTAGTTGAGCTCAGCCGAGACGATATTGCCGATATCTGTGCCATTGCGGGTGACAGACCCGTTGAAGTGGCCAAAGCGGATCAGATCCACTGGCGTAAGCGTGCCGGCTCCTGACGTGGTTGCCAAGGTCTCGCCTTGAGCAACGATGTCCATCGAGGCCGTCAACAGGCCGGATCGCGCCATGGACCAGCCGATCTTGTCGAGCATGCAGCCGCCATAAAGGGCATAACTTGGGACTTCCGGCAGACCGGTTTCGATCGAGAAGGACGGTAGCGACCAGTTCCCGCTGCTGAATACATGGGTGTAGGGTCCGGTGCCAGTGGTGACGGGATCGCCGAAAGCAGCCTTTAGCCAAAGACCGAAGGCCTCTGCATCAATGGGAACCACCACAGTGCCGTCTGCCGTCACCGCATCCTTGATCGGGGCCAGGGGATCACGACCGTAGCCCAAAAGCTCATTGCTTAAAAGCGGCTGCTCGGCGCCGAGCGAAGCTGTGGCAAAGGGCATCTTGGTATAGCCCGAAGTGGGCGAAGTGCCATAGGTGGTTTCAAAGGCAAGCGCCATCTGCGCCCGCGCCCCTTGGGCTCGTGCCATGTTCTGTTCCTTTGTTCTCAGAGTGTCAGATCAGCGGATCGGATGTGGTGTAATGCAGGACAACGGCAACCACGGCCGCCTTGAGGCTTGCCCCACCCTCGACCGGCAGATCCAGTGGTTCGGGCGCCTGCGCTTCAACCCAGTCGCAAAGACCGCCCAGGGTGCGATCGGAGGCCAGCGTTGTGCCCAAAGACGAGATAAGCGCGTCGTACTTTCCATCCCGCCCGGCGCCTTGCACCACAGCCTCGATCTCGACGCGATGCTGGTAGTGGTAGCGCAGTGGCGAAAGCGTTACCTCCGGCACGCCCGGGTCCCCGTCGCGCAGGATCAATAGGCCAGCTGGCGGCACACGTTCGGGCAGCACCTCGCCGCGCAGCACGGTGGCGGGCAGGGTCGACAGTGCCGTGTGCAGCGTGGAGAGCAGGGTTTCTCGGAGTGAGGGCATGGGTGCGTTTGTTTGCTTTCGGTGTATACGCCCGATGACGGGTTTGAAGCACTGTTGTCAGGTGGTTTCAGCTTCACTCTAGATTTCTTGATAAAATGTATAACCTGTGATACATAATAACCGTTTACGTATTACAGGTTATACAAATGCCAGCTCCAACGCTTTCACTCACGCCCGCCGTTAAGCGCGAGATGCGAACACTTGGTACGCGTCTGAAGGAGGCGCGCTTGCGTCGGCGTTTGCCTATGGAACTTGTCGCGGAACGGGCTGGAACCACCCGCGCTACGCTCTATAGAATGGAGCGCGGTGATCCCAATGTGCGTATCGGAGCCTATATGCTCGTTCTACAAGCTCTGGGTCTGCTCAAGGGATTTGGAGGTTTCGAAGATCCGTTGGGAGACGCCTTGAGCTCCGAACAATTGCCAAAGCGGGTGCGTGATCGTGAGTGACATTGAAGTATTTCTGGACGCCTTCGGGGAACTCCGGCGGGTTGGCTTGCTCAGACGTTATGCCGGGGCCGGGCGGGAGCGTGTGACCTATGAACATGATCTTGACTGGTTGGCGAATCCTGATTCATTTCAATTTGATCCGACATTGCCGTTGGGACCGGGCGTGATGTCTCCACCAAACAACAGGGAGATGTTCGGAACCCTAGGGGACAGTGCCCCTGATACCTGGGGGCGCGAGCTGATGCGCCGGCGGGAGCGCCGTGCGGCCGATTCCGAGGGCCGCGCCGTGCGAACTTTTCACGAATCCGACTATCTCCTGGGCGTCTCTGATGAAACACGCCTTGGTGCACTGCGTTTTCGGTATGAAGGCGGGGAAGAGTTCCAAGCGCCTCAGCGACGTGGCGTTCCGACAACTGTTGCTCTCGGTGATCTGCTTCAGGCGTCCCAACGGATATTGCGGGGGGACGAAACGGACGAGGATCTCCTTTTGATCTTTGCACCAGGCTCGTCACTCGGTGGTGCAAGACCCAAAATATCGGTCTTTGATCAGCATGGTCATTTGTCGATCGCCAAGTTTCCCAAGGAAACAGATCGCTATTCAATTTCCCGATGGGAAGCCATTGCTCTTGATATGGCTCAGGCATGCGGGATTACCACTGTCACTTATGATCTTGAGGCTAGCGATCATGGACCTGTTTTTCTGACGCGCCGGTTTGATCGGGAGCATGGCGTGCGCATTCCTTTTATCAGTGCCATGGCGATCACCGAGCATGAAGATGGAGATGATGATGGCAGCTATCTCGAAATCGTCGATGCGATAACAAGCCAGGGAGCGCATCCCGAAAGTGATCGTGCAGAGCTCTTCCGCCGGATGGCGTTTAGCATTCTGATCAGCAATACAGACGATCATCTGCGCAACCACGGATTTCTTTGGACGGGGCGTCATGGTTGGAAGCTGAGCCCGTGTTATGATTTGAACCCGGTTCCAGATGCACCAAGAATCCTCAAGACCCGGATCAACTTCGAGGATGCGACAGCCTCATTGAGATTATTGCAGGATGTTGCCGAGTTTTTCCTACGACCGGATGATGGCAACAGGATCATTCGGGAATGCTCCGAAATCGTGCGCAACTGGAAAGAGTTTGCCACTCGCAGGCAAGCTCCAAGTGCGGAGATCAGGCGTATGGAAACCGCTTTCGAGCACGAAGACCTCGAATACGGTTTGACGCTTTAAGCATGTAAGAACATCCGTCTGATTTTCTCCGTCAGGTCCGCGCTTGGAAAAACGCACTTGTGAATGCGGAGCGAATAGCTTCCTGACCACTCCCATCAGCCAGCTCACCGCTTCGAGCTTGCTTCAGACCCGTTTGCAGCCGTGTTTTCAAATCACTCAACTTTGCCTCTTCGCATTCCAGCAAATGCAGCGCTTTTAGAATTGCTTCTGAGGCATCCTTGTAGCGGCCTGTGGCGACAAGCCGGTCCACGAGCTCAGTCTGGCTGTCGGTGAGAACGATTGTGCTGTTGGCCATGGCAGGTCTCCAAATTGTGCCATTGGCATTGTAGGTCTGTATTCGACTTCTGTCGCCTTATTTTACCCCGCCACCTTCACCCATTCCCGTTTGAGTATGAAGGTTCTATCGGGCGCGCGTGGGCGCATGCGTGTATGAAGGCGGATACAGGCGCGTAGGGGGAAGGTGTTTCGAACGACGGTTATAGAAAAACTTTACCTGTACGGCGTTATGCCGTACATATATGAAGCCCATACGTAACGTAGAGGAGAAACCGGTATGTTTGCTCTCGAACAAACCACACCGACGCCCGGCAAGATGGAAGCACGCAAGGAATTGCGCATGCACCGCGCGGACGAGGAGCGTATCAAGGCTGCAGCAGCAGCTACAGGATTACAGGAAGCCGACTTCATTCGTCAGGCGGCTCTTTTGCGTGCACAAGAAGTGGAGCAACGTATGGCTCTTTCCATTCTGCCCGTTGAAGCTTTCGAAGCATTTCGTGCGGCCGTTGACGTACCGGGTAAAGCTGTACCCGGATTGGTGAAGGCTGCGGCGGCATCGAAAGGTCTTTTGAAGGATGCCGGTTGACGACGCTGCGAAACAAACCGCACTTACGATCGCACCATTTGACAAGGCGCTACATGACCGTAGCGCCTTTTCTTGCGGTTTCGGACCAATCGACAATTTTTTGAAGTCCTCGCTGTCCGAACAGATCAATAACGGATTTGTGCAGGCGTGGATTGCTACGGAGGAAGGTCAGTCTGACGTCCTTGGCTTTTACACACTCGGTGCCATGGCGGTTCGTGCCGGGCTGGGGCCGAAAAAGTGGGACCAAGGCCGAGTCGGTATTCCCGATATCCCGGTCATCTACATCCGTGCGGTTGCCGTGCATGAAGACATGCAAGGAAAGGGCTACGGCACCGCTCTCGCTGTGGATGCGATGAAGCGCTGTATCGGAATAGCCGACCAGATGGGCGCTGCAGCCATCGTTCTAGATGTTCTGAAAGACGAGCATTTCGAGCGTCGGTGGAAATTCTACGAGGAGCTTGGATTTCAACTTCTGAACGATGAAGGTAATCCAAATCGGGTTTACATTCCGATGGCCGATGCCCGGGCGAGTTTGAGCTAAAGGCTTTCACCCCCGCACCTCCAACCATTCCCGCACAATCATCCCGGGCACCTGAGCCTGCACCCGTGCTGCATCGCGCGCCAGATCAAGCCGTTTGCGCAGGTTCACTTGCGGCACCAGTAGGAATATCGGCACGGTGGTAAGTCCGCGGCCGGTTTTCGAGCGCGAGGCCAAACCGATGCCGCGGCTGTTGAGCCGCCCTTCAGCGACCAGCAGGCTTGGCCCGCGTTTGCGGTAGATGAACCGTAACCGCAGGCCTCGCCGCTTCTCCCATTCTCCGGGTGTCAGTCGTTTTCCGCCGCGGCCTTTGCCGGCCGCATCGGTCGGAATGGCCAGCCAGAAGCTGGATTTCGAGCGAATAAGCGGCCCGTTATCATGGGCACCGATGATCTGCGGGGCTTTCGTCCAGACGAGTGCTGCGGCTTCCAGACTGTCTCCGCGCTTGGGATAGGACTGAGCGCGAATAGTTCGTGCAAGCCGTGTCCCCAGTCCCGCTCGCGTGATCTGGTCCCGCCAGTCGGATTTGAGCTCCTGACCGGCCGCTTGCATGGCACGAGAAACAGCACGCTCGCCAGCCTTGATCTCTTTGGTCATGGCAGCGACCAGATCCGGCGTAATCTCAACCCCAAGCTTCATGCCGGCACAGCCTCGATGGTCCAGATGAGCCTGTCGCGATCGCGAACCGGTTCACCCTGAATGAGATAGGTCTCTTCGCCATAAAGGATCTGCTCGTCCGGCCGGGGGCTTGGAAGCTCGCTCACCCGCACATCGAACCGGAAGCTCTCCGACCAGAGCTGCGCCCCTCCAAAGCCGCGAGTGGCATCTTCCGTGCGTGGAATGATGCGAATGCCAGTGAACATTCCCTCGCTGTCGCGATGCCAGGCATCGCGCGCGAGGTTCGGATCGGCGAAGAGCAAATCCACGGCGGTGGCAAAGGCGTCCATTCCCTTACCTTAGTTCGAGCTGTGCAGGCGGATGGCCAGACGCGGGCGCTTGTTCACCGGCAGGATCGAGGTCTCGGTCATGAGATCAATCCAGCGCCCCTTGGTGTCCATCTGCTGGCGCGCATAAAGCGGCAGACCGATCGTATTGGCGGTCTCCAGCAGGTTTGCCGGACCGCCGTAGGTGGTGAAGGTATCATAAGTGCCAAGCGGGAAGGCAATGCCTTCGCCGGCCGGAATGAGACGTTCACTGGTGCCGTTCGAAAGCGTAACCGAGCCGTTATATTCCTCGAAAAGGATGCCCGCGAAGGGAAAGGACCGGCGCATGTCCTCGCGCAGAGGCTGACCGCCGGTGGCCGAGAAGAACTTGTAGGCCTCTTCGGTTTTCGAATGGCTGATGAGCTTGTCGAAGAACTCGGAACTTACAAGCGCATGTGCCGAGGTCATGGTCTCGCCCAGCAGGTTGTCCTCGATCGACCGCAACACGGTGCGCACCTTGGTTTGCACGGAGGTGCCGGCCGTGCCCAGAACAAAGTCGACGGAGATCTTTTCGAGGCCAAACTCGGTGAAGTAGTCATATAGCGTGGTGCCCGCCCCGTCCTTCACGATGCCGCGCAGGGCGTTCATTTCCATATATTCCCTGGTCTGGGCATGTTTGCGCCGCATGAGACCGAGCTTGCGGGTCATTATCGTGACCAGCGGATCGGCGGCATCCGAGGCCCCTAATGCCGGAGTGCCCTGAATGTCTGCCGGCAGGATCACATCGTCATGCGGAATCCACGGCAGGGCAAAGCTGCGCATGGAGCGTTCTTCACGCGAGCCCACGGTGGCGGGCGCCCCGAGGGGGACGGAGGGGAGAAGGCTCAGGACCCCTTTGCGTTGTTCGATGACGACCGAGCGTTGGGTGACGCCTTCAAAGCGGAAAAGCCCGATTTGCGCGAGGCGCGTATAGATGTTGGGCAGGATATTGATGGCTTGCGTCATCTCGGCTAGCGAATAGCCGCCCGCATCAAAGGGATTGCGGATGAGGGTCATGGGCGAACTCCGGAAACTGGACTGGATAGAGGAGAGGGTGCGATTTAGGCCGCATCCCGCGGGATAAGACCAAGCGCGATCAGTTCACCGTGCTTGGTGGCAAACTTGGCAGCATCATCGATGGTGGCATCGACAACAAGCGCGGCTTTCGACAAGAGCGCGGGGCCCCGGATAATCACGAGACCGGTGGCATCTGCGGCGCTGGCATCAACGGCTTCAATGAGCACCGCGGCCGCTGTCTCGGACCCGTCCGTGCCGGTAGCGGGCGAGAGGGTGTATTTGCCGCTGGCGGTGACCACACCCAGGACAGCGCCCAGGGGATAGTCGGTTCCGGCCAGAAGCGTCACGCTCTCGCGGGTGTAGTTGGGATTGAGCTCGTATTTGAGAAGATCGCCCATCGAGGGCGGTTGGGTCAGTTGAGGCATGGCAGGCTTTCGAGGTCAGAGAGTTAAAAGAGCCCCCGTTCGGGTGAGAACGGGGGCTGAGGAAGGGCGCGCCCTTAGGCAAGGGGTGCAACCGGAGGCAATCCAGTCAGGCAGGCGCGCCCGAGGCAGTCCGTTTGGCAGCCGCTACAAGCGGGCTTTCTTTGGCTGGGGACGTCTCTGCTGGTGTGGGCACGGAGGCAATCACATCGCGGCTCTCGGAGGCGGCCGCTGCACGCGACAGCACCTCGGCGCGTAAGGCATTGGGAGAGGTGCCTTCTCGCAGGGCTTTGGCCGCATCGACACTCACGCCGATACGCGCGGCCTGCGCAGCAATCTCGGTGATATCAGCCGCTTCTGCGCGAATGCGTACCGCTGTCTCCGCGGTGGTGGCTTCAGAGGGCGCGGCGATCGGAGGGACAGCTTCTTGGGATGCGCTGGCGGTGTCGTCAGCCGGGGTGTCCACTGCTGCGGGCTCTGTGGTCTCCGTCGCGTGCAGGTCTTGGGTGGGGATTTTGTTGCTCATGGCAACCTCCTTCTGGATTTTTCGTGTCAGGGCAGGGGATGAGGGCTGGGATGTTCGTGCGGTGACAAATGCGCGGAAGCGCTCAAAACCACCGGCGAGATCCGTGACCTCGTCTGCCAGTCCAGCGTCAACAGCATTTGCTCCGCGATAGCTGACGGCCTCGGTCGCAAGGGCGGCTTTAGCATTACACTTGGCTCCACGCCCGGCTGCGACGGTCTCGGCAAAGAGAAAGCGCAGTACGTCAATCTCGCGTTGGATATCGTCGCGCACGTCCACAGGCAGCGGGGCATAGGGATTGCCATCCACCTTGTGACTGCCGGAATGGATGAGAGTCACGCTCACCCCGTCTTCAGCAAGCTTGCCGCTGAGATCGGTATGCATGACCACCACGCCGATCGAACCCAGCGCGCCGGTACGGGGTAGCAGGATGCGGTCTGCTTGCGAGGCCAGCACATAACCGGCCGAGAAGGCGTGCTCGGCCACAAAGGCCCAGACGGGTTTCGACTGTCGCAACACCCTGATCCGGTCGGCCAGATCAAAAACCCCGGCCACCTCGCCGCCAAAGCTGTCGATCTCAAGCGCCACGCCGCGGACTTTCGGGTCTGTTGCTGCCGCGTCGATTTGTGCCGAGATGCCCTCGTAACTGGTTTGACCGGAGCTTTTACCAATCCAAGCGCCGCGATGGATGAGCACGCCGGTGATTTCGATGACAGCAATGCCATCCACGATCGGATAGGGAGTGTCTCCGCGGACTTCAAAGTTTTCCGCCAGATCGCCCGCGAGCAGGCTGGCGCGGGGCACGGGGGCAAAGCTGTTGGTCTGCTCAAGCTCTTCCTTCCCATCGCGCCCGACGGGCTGGCCCAGAATGCGCGGACCTAGCCCCGAGAGAAACGCCTGGGCTTTGGCGGGCTCGACAAGCAGCGGCGTGTTAAACGCCCGCGCGGCAATTTGGGGATGCAACATTCAGGACCTCTCCTCGTCAGATGCGGGGGCAGGGCTGTCATCACGGCTCTTGTCGTTGTCATCCGGATCGGGGCGTGCGGCGATCCCTTGAGCAGGAGAGCCCGGACGACGGAAGTCGAGACCAAGTGCCCGTTCGCGCCCGCGTTCGGCAGCAATCTCGCGATCGACCTGCTCGGCGTCATAGCCCCGTTCGGCAATGGCCTGGGTGCGGGATTTGAGCCCCGCTTCGATCTGGTTGATTTCTGCGTTGGCGTCTTTTAGCGGATCCACCCAGTCCCATTTGGTGGGCAACCAGTTTGCACTGAGATAGGCGCGACGCTTGCCCTCGTAACCCGGCAGCTCCAGCGCCCCCGACAGCACGGCCATATCCATCCAGCGTTGCCAAATCGGACGACAGAGCTGGTAGACCATCACTGAGTGCTGCCAGGCAGAGACCCGACGGCGGAATTCGATAAGCGCCAGTCGCGAGTTCGAGAAGTTGCCCTTCACCATGTCATTGGTCAGATACGGATAGGGGATGCCCAGTGCCGAGGCGATCTGCAAAAGCGTGCGGTACTGAAAGGGCTCGTAGGTCGCGCCACTGTCGGCCGGTTGGCCCACGGTGACATCTTCCCCGGGATCAAGCCGCACCACCTGACCGGGGCTGATTTCAAAGCCAGCCATCATGTCTTCGTCTTCCGGCGGCATGAGCGGATTTTCCGGAGCGGGTGAGGTCACAAACATCGCATACATCGCCGCCACCTTTTTGCGATCAAGCTCGGCGTCGTCGTATTGATCGAGCAGAAACATCTTCACGATCGCCGGTGCCAGCTTCGAGACCCCGCGCAACTGGCCGGCTTCGACCGGATCAATCACATGGATGATCTCGGAAGCCGGAATGCGGGTTGTTTCGCCTGCCAGCCCCGGATCGGTGCTATCCCCCGGATGGCGTCGCAGAAAGTGATAGGCCACACGGCGCCCGATCCGGTCAAACTCGATGCCCTGCCGGATGGCATTGCCCTGAGCTCCTACGCGGTTGTCATCCAGCGGCAGCATTTCTGCGGGCAGCATTTGCAGCTGCAGAGGCACGGTCAGGCCATCGGAGACCCGTCTCGGGCGCAGCCGGAAGAAGACTTCTCCGGCGAGAAACACTTCCCGGGCTGCCCGGCGTTGCACCCCGTAGAAATCCGTGAGCCCTTCACTATCGACCTCATCGGTCCAGTCGAGCCAAAGCTTCTGCAGGGCTTCTTTGGTGCCGGCATCCTCGATCTGCGAGATGGGCTTGATCCCGTCCCCCACCGTATTGGCACCCCAGCTTTCCACAGCATTGGCCGCATAGCCGTTGTTGCGGATAAGCCAGCGTGCGCGGGCGGTGATATCGGGACCGGCCGCTGCAATGAGCGCGTTCACATGCGCGCGCGTTGCCCGGAAGCCCCGCAGACGCCTGTGATTGCTGCCCGCATCAAAGCCGCCGATGAAGACGCCGAGCCTCTGTCGCCAGTTCATGGAGGACTGCATCAGAGATCCTTCACCGCATGAGGCCTTGAGATCCGCGAAGCCTTGCTGCCCAGTGCGGCGATTCGGCGCTCGATATCAGCAATGGCGGTCGCCAGTTCCGCATCACTACCATAGGTCACAGATCGCCCGTCGTAGTTTACACTGCGCAGCCCGGCATAACGCGCGGTAAGCAGGGCGGTGTGTTTGGCCTTGAGCTCTGTCAGGGTCATTGTTTTTGTCAGTCTGTATCTAGAGGGTGATAGCCGCTTGGGTAAAGAAGCGGATGGAGTTGGATGGATTGATTTACACACTCATGATGTGTATGTTGCGGGGCACTCAGAGGAGACCTCTCATGTCGGTTGCCACCGGAGAAAAACAACGTACCAATGTGACGCTCAACGCCGCCAATCTGGCTTTGGCGCGGGATTTTGGTCTTAATGTCTCGGCCATCAGCGACCGGGCGCTGGCCGAAGCGGTCAGGGCTGCGCGCGCCAAGGTGTGGGCCGAAGAGAATGCTGAAGCCATTGAAGAGCGTCGGGAATGGATTGAGACCAATGGAACACCTCTGGCAGATGTTCAGGTTTTGAAGACCACCTGATGACCCAGTTCCACGTTTACGAACTCTCCGGCGCCCGGCTTGTACTCGATTTGCAGACCGATCTGATCGAGACGGGCACACGCGTGGTGGCACCGCTCATCCCGCGAGATCAGGGTCCTCGACCTCTCGGACGACTTGAGCCCATCCTGAGCATCGACGGGGTGGATCATGTTCTGCACACGGCAGAGATGGCCGCGATCCCGTCGCGCCTTCTCAAAGATCCACCTCTCGCAGATCTGACCGCGCGAGATTACGAGATCCGTGGTGCCCTGGATATGGTGTTTTCCGGCTTTTAACCTCAATCCATGTAACTTGATCTGTAGCTGCGCCAGCCACGACGGCGCTGTCGGGTCACCTGACCGGCTTGAGGTTCGGACGGGGCCGGAGGATGTTCCGATCTTGCAAGTGGCTCTTCAGGTGGCGCTTCAACACCAACCTGTGTTTCCAGCTGTCGCCACATACGCTCATCCCAACGATCCGCCCCGAGGATCCAGGCGGCCGCGCGGGCATAGACGCGGGTATCCAGCGCTTCGTTGCGCGCGCGTATCTTCTGCCATTCCTGTCGGGCGTAGCCGCGACGGTTCTTCACGGTCACCAGTTGCTCGGCCACAAGCTGTTTGAGCCATTCGCTGTCGATCCAGTCGGGCAGGTGAACAAAGCCCGTAGGATCGCAGGCACAGTTCGCGCGTTCTTCGTCACTGATCCGCTCGAGTCGCAAGAACCGGTAGGTCTCGGCTTTGAAGGTGGCGGTGGCAATGGTCCAGAGCCGCGCCCCGCGTTTCAAGCGCCGCCCGCCGACGGTGGCATCGACATAGGTCGGGCCGGTCACCGGCGTGGCGCGGTTAAAGCCCTCCATCCCCTTGATTGGGATCACCTGTTCATAGCCCTGCCGTCGTGCCCAGGCGTGCACGGCTGCGGACTCATACCCAGTATCAATGGCGAGCTTTGCAACCGGCATCACCGCCCCGCAGGCGTGGGTCCATGTGCGCCCCAGCAACTCGGTCAGTTGATCCCAGGCCGCTTCGCTGTCAGGTCCCCCTTGAATGACGATGTGATCCACAAGCCAGCTCGAGAGCCCGCGCCCCCAAGCCCAGACGTCCACTTCGATGCGATCCTTCTGAATATCCACACCAGCGGTGAGGAATAATCCGCCTTCCGGAATTTGCGCCTCGAAGTTTTCCCGCCGGTCGGCTAGGCGCTGCCATTCAGGCGCATCGCCGCTTTCCACCCAGGTTTCGCCCAGAAGCGTGTTGCGGGCGGCCCGCATCATCTCGTCAGAGCCCTGGGCGGCCACCCAGTCACGGGCAAACTGCGCCCAGCTCTTCCAGCCGATCGGTGAATAAAGCGCCGAGAGATGGAACCCGATCGCATGCGGATCCGTCGCGATCGCCGTTGCCCGCCATTCACCGCGCTCGAGCATCTGTGTTTTGTGATGCTCGGCAATCGGGGTCTCGCAGCCCTCGCAGTGGTAGACAGCTGTCTCGGGCTGTCCCTTGTCCCAGCGCAAACGGCCAAACTGCAGCCATTGCATAACCCCACAATGGGGGCAGGGCACAAAATACCGCCGCTGGTCGCTAGCCTCGAACTCCCGCTCGATCCGACTGAGCCCTTTGATGGTCGGGGTCGAGACTAGAAAGAGTTTACGGCGATGCGCGAAGGTTGTGGTGCGCGCCTCGGCCAGAGTGACCGGATCGCCTTCCTCGTCGGCCGAGGCCGGATAGGCATCGACCTCATCGAGAAACACGTAGCGCGCGGGCATCGAGCGTAGGCCCGTGGCCGAGTTCGCGCCGGTTAGCACCAGAATGCCGCCCGGAAACTCTTTCGACAGCATCGAGTTGCCCGCATCCCGCGAACGGGCCGGGTTCACGCGTTCTTTTAAAGCCGCACTTTCCGCAATCAGCGGATCAATCCGGCCGCGAGAGGCGCGTTTCGCCATCTCGACCGTGGGCAGGACGGCCAGCATCGGACCCGGGGCGTGGTGGATCACAAAGCCGATCCAGTTGTTGCCAGCTTCTGTCGCCCCGACCTGAGCGGCTTTCATGAAGCTGATCTTTTGCGCTGGATGCTTGGGGCTTAGCGCATCCATAATCTCGCGCAGATAAGGTGTGCGGGCAGTGCGATAGCGACCGGGTTCCGCGGCACCTCGCGACGAAAGCCAGCGGTGCTTGTCAGCCCAGTCCGAGACTGTAAGATCCGGATCAGGTTCAAGACCACGTCGCCAGGCGCGCAGGATGTCGCCCGCGCCGTCGAACGCGAGATCAAAATTCTCCGATTGATCTTCACTCACCAAGCCCGACTTTGAGATCGGCCAATGCTGCGAGCTGCTCTCGGACATGGGTTTCCAATACGCGCTGCAGGATCGCGGTCTCGATCATCACAGGGGCAGCACCAGCCTTCTCCAATTCAGCCGTCAGATCGGCCGCCATCATCGCGGCGACCCGGTTGGGCCAGGTGATCCAAGCGTCGCGCTCTTGTCGGGCCAGGCGAAACACAAGGGTCTCCGCTCTGGCTCGATCGACCAGAACGCCTTTCTTCTTCTGGATCGCTAATTGGCGTTCCTGCGCCTGATAGACCGTGAGTGCGGTTCGGGCTTTGAGGTAGGATGTGCTGTCGCCAGCGCCACTGACGCTTGTTTCACCCGATCCGACCGAGCGGCGTTGTTGGTCTAGATCGGTCATCTGGGTGCGGAGTTTGTCGGAGGCTTCTACGTTGATTGAGCCGTCCGCGTGAAGCACCAACCGCCCGCTGGTCTTGGCTTTCTGCACAGCACCTCGGGACAGCCCGGCATGCACGGCATAGGCGCGTTCGCTCATCCCTTTCATGGCTGTCTCCTATTAGACACCGATGCAGTAGAAATCACCGCTGGTCTTGTAATTGCGTTGATGGCGGCGGCGATCCGATCATCTGTGGGATCACCAGAACTGTATCGAAGATCCACCATGACCAAACGCAAGCAATTCCCGACCGAGGCTCAGATCCGAATTCTCGACGCTGCGTCCAGACGTTCGGGGTTACTGGCAATACCGTTGCCGAGCGGTATTCACGGTGCTGCAGCCAGAACTGTGGTGGGTAAGCTCGTCGCTCTCGGGTATCTGAAGGAAGTTCCAGCAGACCCTGTCAAGAAACCACTTTGGCGCGAGACCCTAGAGCAAGGGGCGCTGACGCTTGTTGCAACGAACGCAGGGGTGGATGCCGTTGGTATTGTTCCGGTTGTCAGCCGGTCGGTTTCACGAGCTGTGACACGAAAAGTTCGCCCAACACGCCCGAAGGCGAAGGTTCAGATATTCGATTCGCCGGTGAAAATTATCGCGATACGACCAGGCACCAAGCAGGCGACGCTTCTGGAGTTCTTGCAGCGAGGCGAAGGCGCAAACCTTGCGGAAATCTGCGACGCCACAGGTTGGCAGCCGCATTCGGTCCGAGGCGCTATTTCCGGAACGATTGGAAAGAAGCTGGGTCTTCAAGTGGCAACCTCAAACGAACCCGAACGCGGTAGGGTTTACCGGATCGTCGGATGATCTTTCCAGATGTAAGGTTTAAGTCGCCAGCATTCTGGCTTTCAACGCGTCAAAGCTTTCACCGCTCTCCGCCAGAATGGCCTCTTCGCCGGTAAACTTCTGCCAGCGTTCTACAATGACATCAGCGTAGGTCGGATTTAACTCGATACCATAGCACACGCGCCCAGTCGTCTCGGCGGCGATCAAGGTTGTGCCGGATCCCATAAAAGGCTCGTAAATCGCCTGACCCGGGCTTGAGTTGTTCAGGATCGGGCGGCGCATGCATTCCACGGGCTTTTGCGTGCCATGCACGGTCTCGGAGTCCTGATCCTTGTTCGGAATATGCCAAAGCGTGGTCTGTTTCCGATCCCCCGCCCAGTGACCCTTGCCCTTCTTCTTAACCGCATACCAGCAGGGTTCGTGTTGCCAGTGGTAATCCCCGCGGCTCAGCACCAGCCGGTCTTTGGCCCAGATGATTTGCGAGCGAATTTTGAAGCCGGAAACTTCAAGGCTCTCGGCCACAGTGCCTGCATGCAGGGCGCCATGCCAGACATAAGCCACATCTCCGGGAAAAAGCGCCCAGGCCTCCCGCCAATCGGCGCGATCATCATTCAGCACCTTGCCCGTACGCTTGGTTTTGCCAGCACCGGTTTCATTGCGCCAGCCCGGATCATACTCCACCCCATAGGGCGGGTCGGTGACCATCAGTAATGGGCGGACATCGCCCAGCAACCTGCCAACCACATCAGCCAAAGTGCTATCGCCGCAGATCAGACGGTGGGGGCCAAGCTGCCACAGATCACCCTCGACGGAGACCGGTTTGACCGGGGGCTCCGGAATGTCGTCTTCGCCTTCAACGCTTCCGTCCTCGCGCGGGTCATCCGGATCCGCCAGCAAAGCCTCCAGATCCTCGTCAGCAAATCCCAGAAGGTCGAGATCGAAGTCTTCCGCCAGCAACGAGGTAATCTCTTCGCGCAGAATAGCGTCGTCCCAATCACCCAGTTCCGTAAGCTTATTGTCGGCGATGCGATAGGCGCGGCGTTCGGCTTCATCGAGATGCCCAAGCCGGATCACTGGAGCTTCGCGAAGGCCAAGCAGTGTTGCGGCCATGACCCGCCCATGACCCGCGATCAGCTCGCCGTCATCGGCCACCAGACACGGCACTGTCCAGCCGAATTTCGCCATGCTCGAGGCGATTTTTGCGACCTGATCCTCCCCGTGCATCTTTGCATTCTTGGCATAGGGACGCAGGCGCTCAAGCGGCCACGTCTCGATCTCGCGTGGCGCGAAAGCAAGGTCCATAGAGGAAGGTCTCGATGTCAGGAAAAGGGATGGGCTGTCGCCCCAAAAGAAACGCCCGGATACCATCTGGTCCGGGCGCAATTCTTCGATGATCCCTGTATGAGTCAAGGGGGGCAGATCTGTCAACAGGGAATGTGAACAAAGCCGGAACTTTGATTGTCAATTTGGAGAGGGTGGATTTCGAAGTGGCTTCGCAACCCGATCAGGTGGATTTTACTATTTTTGTCAAGAATCCACTCCCGTTAAAGAAAACCCCAATTTTATTGAGGAAATATAGAATTATAGCCAGTTTTGGATTCTAGGCGGATTCCCCGGTGAAATCCAGTTTCGCTAGCGAAGTGGTGCGCTAAGCCCCCCCGTATAAACACGTGCCCGGGGAGGAACCATGGGAGGGGGGCGGCCAGCTGGTGTGCTGTCTGCTCGGCCAATCAAACGGTACAGAGGATCGGCACAGAGGATCGGCACAAGCTTGCAAAAATCTCACTTAACCTCTAATGAGTAAAGAATTATTGTTAAATAAGAGATCGGCAAAATGGTCCTTGAAACACCGGCGCGCATTGAGCCCTGTGGCATAGAAGAGATGGTCCCCGAAGAGTTGATGGATCTGGTTCTTGAGATCAGGTCGGCTGCGGAGGCGCTTGGCAGACGGCTTCATCCGGATAGTGCTGCCGAACTGCGCTCCATGACAAGGATAATGAATGCCTATTACTCAAACTTGATTGAAGGACATAACACGCGCCCACGCGACATTGAGGCTGCATTGGCCGGTCAGCTTGATCACGTTGAGAACCGCCCATTGGCCGAGGAAGCAGTTGCTCACGTAAGCGTACTGGCCTGGATTGATCAAAGATACTCCGAAGGTCAATTGCCTGAGCCAACATCAGTTGAATTCATCCAAGAACTCCACTTGCGATTTTATGAAGCGATGCCAGAGGAATTACGATTCACGGAACATGATGGTGTTCGGAAGGAGATCGTTCCGGGAACTTTTAGGGTAGAAGGCGAAGAGGTTGAAGTTGGAAGACACCTTCCCCCTTCGGCCGAGCGTTTGCCGGCATTCATGGGCCACTTTTCCTCACGCTATCATGATCTTACGAGGGGGGCGGCAGGCAAAATACTGTCGATCCCTGCAGCACATCATCGCCTGAACTACATTCACCCATTTCTTGACGGAAATGGACGTGTGAGTCGACTTATGTCCCATGCTATGTGCCAGTCAGCGGGAATTGGCGGTCATGGGTTATGGTCTATTAGCCGCGGGTTGGCCCGCGGACTGGCTGATCCTGCCGAATACAAAGAGCGTATGGATGCAGCCGATCATCAGCGCCGTGGTGATCGCGACGGTCGCGGAAATCTGTGTCTAGCCGCGCTGACATCGTTTTCCGCGTGGTTTCTGACCGTCATGTTGGATCAGATCCGGTTTACCGAAGCCATGTTTGATCTCACATCACTTCAAGATCGCTACACTCGGCTTATTGGGGATTTGTATCCCGGTAAAGATCGGTTGCCTCAATTGATCAAGCGTGTATTGGCGCAGGGTGAGATGCCGAGAGGCGACGCAAGCTTCGTAACTGGAGTAAAGGATCGTGCTGCGAGAAATGACTTAAGCGAACTGCTAAAAGCAGGGTTTTTGAAGTCGGATACGCCAAAAGGGCCAGTACGAATAGCTTTCCCTTTAGACTATCGGGAACGACTTTTCCCAAATCTGTTTACTGATGCAGAACCAATACTGCCACCCGCTCCGGTGGTTCCGGTTGTTTGAAAATACCTCATGTTTTGAAGAGCTCTAGACTAGGTTCGACTGCAAAACTTTTGGAGTTTATATATGGCTATGCCGCGTTGTGACATAACCATATCTTGTTGGCTCATCGCCACGGCTCCCGCATCGGCACCCCCTCAACCACAACAACCTCCCGCATCAGTTTACTCCCCCTGAGCGCATCGCTAACCCAGCCTAGCGCCTTAACCCAATCCGAATACCCCCGGTGCGCGGTTTCAATCTGTGCCGGGTAGGGATCCCAGATAACGGGACAGATAAGGACATCCACTGTCCGCCACTTGCCGCGTGAAAACACCCGCTCGGTTCCGACAACTTCGGTCACCGCCCGCACCCCGTGCTGGTTTTGGCGAGTCTCGCGTGGCAGACACCGCGGCACCACCCCAGGCATCCAGTCCGGGGTCAGCCCCGCGCGTGCCAGTTCTGCGATCCGAATGGCCATGCGCTTGCCGCCCAGCGCGTCAGGCAGCATGACTACGGTGGCCGCAATCACATCGGCATCTTCGTGCGTGTAGCTGTCCCGCTTGTACCGTCCGCCATCAACCTTTGTGCCTAGCTGCGCCTGCCGGATCAGAACATACTCAAACCCATAGCCCTGTGCCTCGGCGGCTTCGGTATCCGGTGGTGGCGGCAGCTCCAGCTGCGCCTTCTCGATCCTGAAGGCCCACTCCAGCGCTTGCTGTATGGTCATCTCGCGTTTGTGGCGCCCCGAGGTAGTTCTGTTCGTGTTTGCACCCCTGCGCAATGAGCGTGACTTCGCGGCTGATGTGCCATTGCTCTGATGCAGTCTACGATCGTGTTTCATCGAATGCCCCTTTCGTTCAGTCGTTCTCTGGTGACGAGGCCGGAAGCGATCAGCCGGTCGCGCATGGTGTTGGTGATGGCACTGCTGGGCAGGAAGCTCTCGCCGTTGACCCAGTTCGCGTAGGTGGCGACCATGGCGTCTTCGCTGACAGGTGTCTCAGAGGGGCCTTTCGCCTTTGATGAGCGATGTGCTGGGGCAGATGTTTTTTGCGCCCTCTGCGCCCGCTCCATGACGCGATCAAGGGCTTTCGGCCCGTCGGGTGGGGTAGGATGCGCGTCCCGGCTTCGTCTGGCCACATCAAGGATTTGGTCCTCGCTTAAGCCCAGTTCGTCACGCCAACGTCGGACATGCTCTCTGGGCGGCCATCCCTGCCACCAGCCGGGAAGATCGGATTTTGGATCAATGCCCAGCGCTCTCAGAAGCTCTTCAAAGAAATTTTCAAATTCGTCCTCGCGCTCTCGCGCGCCCTCCTCCTCCTTTACTGGTTCTCTTACAAGGTTACTGTCCGGATTTGAGACACGGGATCGCCGCCAATCCGGACACAGCTCGGCGTCTAAATCGGACACGGCTCCGTGTGCAGTTTCCGGACACGGGTTTGAAGCGGATTTCGGACCCAAACCTTTGCTGCTGTTGAGATTTTCGTCGCCATCGCCGTGTCTGAAATCCGGACACGGGTTTGGACCTGTGAGACTGCCCGCATCTGGGCATTCAAACGAGGTTTCTTGATCATCCCCGCCAGTTGTTTCTCCACCACCATTTTGCGATTTGAAACCGGTCTCGAAGCCCAGAATGTAGCGTGTGGGCAGCTGACGTTTCGAGCCGGGTGTCCGTCGCTTTACGCGCCGGATTAGTGACGCCATTTCCAGCGCCTTCAGATGTTCATTCAGTGTGGATCTGCTGATCTCGCAGTCATGGGCAAGCTGTTCCTGAGACGGAAAACATCCATAATCCGGATTGTACCTGTCACAGAGATGCCAGAGCACAATCTTGGTGGTGGGCTTTAATCCGCGTTGCTGGATGGCCCAGTTTGTCGCAGCGTGACTCATGTCTCCTCCCCAGCGCTGGGCGCAGTGGAGACACGAACACCCGCGTCCCTAACAATGCGTGTGACCATCCCCGCCTCTGTCAAGGCGCCCAGCGCATCCTCGACGGATCGCACCAGTGCCCAGGCAAAGCCCTGAGCCTGCACTGCGTCTCGGAAGACTTTCTGGGCATCGCTGAGAGAGCCCGTGGTGCTCTTCACTTCCAGAAACAGCACCTTGCCCTGCGACAGCACGATGAGATCGGCAAAGCCGGGGGTGACGCCCATGCCGACAAGAATAGCCTGACGCTTGGCACCAGCCTGTCCGGCTTGCGTTACTTCGTTGGCGCAGTGGTGGACGATCGATCCGGCGGGCAAAACAAACCGAAGCGTACTGACAATCGCGCGCTGGATATCCGCCTCGGGTGTTCCTCGTTGTGCTTTAGCAGGGGCCTTGCTGGCCTTGATCCGCCCAAGGAGCGAGGAATTGCGTTTCAATCTTCTCATGAACCCGCACCTCGTCCACGGCCATACAAAGACTTGGCTTCCACAATGGTCAGCAGGATGCGGGCATCCTCGCGCTCTTCTTCGCTCTCACCATGCTGAAGCAGCACCTTGCAGGAGAGTTTCACCAGATGGTCCGAGTGATGGGCGACATCGGCGATAACCATGCGGGCCTCCCGCAACTTCTCGGCAACCCAGGCTGCCCGTGCTTTGTCGCGCTCGGACAGGTGGCGAGTACCGCGGTGTGGCCGCTTTCCCTCGGAATTCAATTTGATCTGCTTCATGCTGCGCGCCCTCCGATGCGAGGGGGCCGCGCGGGACGGGCGGTTTTGGGAGTGCGGCGTTTCCCAGTGGATGTCTCAATTTCTGGTGCCGTGTTCTCTTGCGCGTCCAGCCAGGCCAGAACCGTGCTGCGCTTGTAGAGCGCCTTACGGCCGGCTTTCACGCATTTGGGGCCATAGCGCCGACGCTCCCAGCGGATCAGCGTGTCCACGCAGACACCAAGCGCTTCAGCCAGTTCCGCGCGGCTCATCCAGCCGTCAAGCAGGCTGGTGCTGGTCTCTGGATGTGGGGTTTCAGTTCTGGGTTCGGGGGAGGTTTCTAACCTGTCCATGCTCTCGCTCCTGTTGTGAGTTACAGCGACGTCGGTGAACGACGTGCAAACGTCAGAGCAGACGAGGAGGGGTGGCAGGGAGGCGCAGGGTGGCAGTCATTCCAAACTTCGTGCCACCCCAATAAACATTGGGGTTTTCGTCGGTTGCGGTTGCGAGCGGAAACACCTGACTCGGAGCATCAACGGACAAATCACGAGTCAAGAACAAAAATAGAACAAATTGTGCAAAGTTTTCTTGCCGAATCTATCTCGGGTGCCGGAAAGTGTCGGCGTTTCCGACGGGTTTTCTGTTTTGGACACGGTCATTTCTGCATGCCGTGCCCCAAATCTGTTTTGTGTCAGCGTCGGAAGCGTTTCTGGGGAAATCAAAGGCGGTCCGGAGGAAAATGAGACGGCCTGTAATAGAAGGAGGCAGTGTCCATGGGGCTACCACAAAAGGTATTTTATTCTGTGAATGAGGTTGCAGCACGTTGGGAATGTTCGCTGGCAGATATCGCGGGCTGGGCATCGGTGGGGTATTTCGACATTGTGACGGTCATGTCGTCAAAGAAGGCAGGTGGAGATCCGCGTCTTGAGGGTTTTGTCTGTGTAGCCGTGACCGACGTGTTGCCGATCCTGCGGGGCTACGGCAAAGCAGCAAAGAAAGCTGACTTAGGACGCATGCGGTACTGTAACCTGAGGTCTGGAAATTTCGTTGGCGATTGCGCTGTGCGCCCCTGCCGGGGCATGCCCCGGCAGGGGCGGTCCATTCTGGTATTCCATGGAGTTGCAAAACCAACCGTGGAGGACCGGGAATGGACAGAG
>JASMHC010000018.1 GCA_030750975.1 Paracoccaceae bacterium | reverse complement strand
TCGGCATCCCAGCTTCTTGTTCTTTGATCATTCCAATAATCTGGGCTTCTGTGAATCGGCTCTTTCGCATTTGTTTGCTCCTTCAAAAGGTTGAGCAAACTCTACATTAAAATGCGGGACATTTCGGGGGGCAGGTCATCTGGTTTCCATCGTGGTGGATGGCATGGCGTCGGCTGACGTTGTTGAGCAATTGAACCAGCAGGGGATCCGCACCCATGTGCGTAAAGATGACCACTATAGCGGCAACGTGTTGATCCCGCTGGGGTTAAGCGATTGCGTGCGTATTTCGCTGTGTCACTATAATACCGAACAGGAAGTTTCAAAGCTGCTGTCGGCATTACGCGAATTGGGCAGGTAAATCACCAAGCTTTCAAAACCGGTCAGGACTGAATGCTTGCAGGTCATTGCCCCCATTGCGGCCTGTGATGATGTCAGAGACCAACCGTCCGGTCGTTGATCCAAGCGTCAGACCCAGCTGCCCGTGCCCGGTTGCGAAAACCACGTTCGACAGTTTGTCCGAGCGTCCGATCACCGGTCGTGTATCGGGAACAAAAGGGCGCTGCCCGATGCGGCGTTCCGAGGTGGCCGTCTGAAGACCCGGTAAAACCCGTTTTGCCCGCTCCACCAAAACATCCGCCCGCCGCCAGTTCGGCGCGGCGTTAAGACCGGCAAACTCAATCGTTCCGGCCACGGCCAGTGTGTTTTCGTGTGGAGTGATGCCAAACCCGCCCGCGGGATAAAAAACCGTGTGCTTGAGATCAACGCCCGGGTCGCCCAGACCCGTCCAATAACCCGCCAGCCCTTCGACGGGCAAAGGCACACCGAGGGCCTTCGACAACGCTTTGCTTGCGGTTCCGGCAGCTAGAATGAATTCGTCGGCGATCAGACGGTCTGCGTTTTCCAAAATCGCCGCGGTGCATTTCCGGTCATTGATTTCAAACGATCTGGCAGCCGAGTTGATAACGCTGCCACCGCGTTTCAAAAAGACCAGGTTCAGGTCTTTGACCAAGCGCACGCAGTCGGCAACAAAGCTCCAATCCCGCAACACGGCGGCATGCTGGAAATCAGCTGCAATCGAGGGATCAATCTCATGCGCTTCGGCGCCCGAGATTTCATCGATTATGCAGCCAAGTTCGCGGGCCAGACCAAAAGCTGCCCCCATTAAAGCTTTGTCTGCGTCATTGTCGAAAAGCTTGATGATCGGGCGCTCGATCAGCATATCGCGAATGCCATACCGCGCCATCTGATCCTTGAAATCCTGTGTGGCCTGAAAGGTCAGCGATGCAAGGTCGGCGGCGATGGATCGCATGGTTTTCGCACGTGCATTGACAGCAAATTTCACAAACCACGGCAACATATACAATGCTGTAGACGGGCGCAGGGCCAGAGGCGCTTCGGGGTTGATCAACCATCCCGGCACTTTGGCCAGCATTCCGGGTTGGGACAGGGGAACAATCTCGCCCACCGCGATGCACCCGCACGACGCTGCACTCGCTCCAAACCCAACAGGGCCGGGATCGACAATCGTGACCTGATGGCCGTCGTCCTGAAGCGCCAGTGCACAGGAAAGGCCAACGACACCGCCGCCGATCACTGCGACCTGTTTCATCCGCTCAAGGCCAATTGTTTGAGCTGGGCCAGAAGCTCGGTTGAAACCTGAACCCCATTGGCAGTCGAGGCTGCCCTGTTTTTCAAACGACCATCACCGGGAATACGCGCGTCGCCATTGCCGTCGATTTCGGCACAGATGCGCGACACGTAGCCAGCGAAGCTCGGGTTGGGAAAGCGGTTGGGATCAATCGCGATCAAGGTGTTGCCGCCCTTGATATTCAAGGCGCCATGGGCTTCGCGGTCTGCGTTATCGACAGATAAGGTTCCCCCCGCAAGCGCCGCGCCCATTATCTCGATCAGCAGGGCAATTGCGCTGCCTTTGTGTTCTCCGAATGGCAAAAGGCTTTTCGATTCAAGTATGGCATTAGGATCCGTCGTAGGCTGGCCGGAGCTGTCCAGCCCGCCAGGTCTTGGCAGATCATGTCCTTCAGCGGCGGCCATGCGCACATCCATCAGCGCGACTTGTGCTGCCGCCTGATCCCAAACGATTGGATCCTGACCGTCACGCGGGCAAGCAAATGACATCGGGTTGGTGCCGAATACCGGCCGAACGCCGCCCTGCGGCACCACCATCGACAGGGAATTGACTACGGCAAGTGCGACCAGGCCCGCTTCGGCCAGAGGTTCGGTATCAAAGCGCAACCCGGCAAGATGGTGACAATTATAGCACGAGAATGCCGCGATGCCGTTTTCGCGGGCCATCGAGATCAACTGGTCCCGCGCCATTTCCGCGGCGATCTGGTAATATCCGTTGTCACCGTCCGCCGAAAGAACCCCAGGCGCAAGGCGCTTTACACTGGGGTTGGCCGAAGGGTTGGCATAACCGGATGTAAAGCTTTGCGCATAAACCGGCAGCATGCGCAGACCGTGGCTTCGCGGACCGTCGCGTTCGGATTTCCGCACGATTTCGGCCAGCACATCGCGGCCACGATCATCCATGCCGGCATTGCCCAGAATTTGTTTGGCAAGGGCGTGGACCTCGTCCAAAGACAGGGTGGTTGTTTCAATTCCGGACATGGCGGCACTCCTAATCTGGGCGAATTACTGGGAATATTCCTGCTTTTTGCGTGCAACAAATTCGTCCAGCGCACCACGCTGGTCAACCGGCATCGGCGGTTGAACGTAGGTATCGATGATCCGCCGGGCTTCTTCCTGGCCGACAATATCGGCTGTCTTCGCCCCTTCGTCGAGCCATTGTTCATAGCTGTCATTGTTCTGGATCGGGTTCATCAGGAAGGGATGTTCCCGTGTATGATCCGTACCAAGAAAATGCCCGCCGGGGCCGATTTCGGCGATATCTCCAAGCAGGGCATCAAGGTTTTCATCCTGAAGGCCCGAGAAGAAACGGTGATAGGTTTCAAGCTGGTAGGAATCCTGAACCCATTTCGAATAGCTGACAGCCAAAGCGCCCTCAAGAAAGCCGGCTGAGTGGACAACGTAATTGCAGCCGCCCAACAAGACCGGCCACATGGTGTTGGCACTGTCAAATCCGGCCTGTATGTCCGTGGCTTTCGAACAGGTCCACTGGGTACAGGACCGCCAGGGCACGCCATAGTAACGGGCCATCTGACCAATGATCAGGTTCATCAATCCCGGTTCGGGTGTGCCCGTCATCGGAGCGCCGGTTTTCATGGAAACCCCCATCAAAACGACCCCCAGAACCATCGGGGCACCCCGCCGGATCAGCTGGGCATATGCGATCCCGGCCAGCGATTCAGCGATCAGAAGGGCAACACCGGCCTGTGGGCTTGCAGGGGCGCTGGCCCCGGCCAATACAAACGGAGTTAACAGGCACGGCTGGTTCGCAGCCGCGTAAACGCGCAGCGATTGCAGCATCGTGTCATCCCAGACCAGCGGCGTGTTGCAATTCAGCAGCGCCGCCACGACCACGTTCTGATCGACGAATTCTTCGCCGTGAACGATCCGCAACATATCCATCGTGTCCCGTGCGGCGGTTTCGGACAATACTGATCCCTTGATCGGCTTGTCCGTCAGCGTCAAAGCGGCGTGAACCAGTTCAAGATGGCGCTGGGGCACGGGAACGTCCTGCGGCTCGACCGGAAGAATGCCCGGCACGTGCATGGCCTGGCTCATCTGCGCCATTTTGAAGAAGTTATGCGCATCCTCCAGTGTCGATGGTCGGCGCACGCCGTCCATCCCGTAAACGAACGGAGCACCATAGGCATTGGCAAACACCGTGTCCCGCCCACCCACACGCGCGTTTCGTTCCGGGTTGCGGGCGTAATAATCCCAGCTTTTCGGGACGCAGGCGATCAGGTCCATCAACATATCGCGCCCGATGCGAACGCGGTTGCCGGTCACATCCGCCCCGGCCTTTTTCCAATCGGCCAAGGCAACCGGATCCCGAAACTCGATCCCAGTGGTTTCCAGAATCGTCATCGCCGCGTTATGGATGCGCTCTACGCCGTCCGGTCCCAGCAGGTCAATTGGGCCAACAGCGCGGTTAAGTGTCGGCAGATACACCGGAGCCGGGTTCGTGCGGGCCTGAACGCGGGCGGCACGGCCGCCTCCTCGGGCAGGGCGGGTTCTTCTTTCAACCATAATCAGTTTCCCTGTCAGGCGCGCGCTCGGGCGCTGGTTGGGTCATAGGCGCAAACATCGATCACTTCGGCGTCGCGCATCTCGTTGTGGATTTTCACCTGCATCCGTGTGCCCGGAGCCGTCAGCCCCTGCGGAACCAATGCCATGGCGATATCGTGTTGCAGGTAATAGCTGAAACCGCCCGAGGTTACGCGGCCGACGATTTCACCGTCCTTGTAGACGGCCTCATACGCAATCACCGATGTGTCACAATATGGCAGTTTCAGGGTGACAAGTGTGTTATATCCGCCGTCTTCCTTCTGTTTTTGCAAAGCGGTCTTGCCGATGAAATCCCTTTCGCGGGTCACGCCATTCACTTTTTCGGTCATGGCTACAAATCGACCCAGGTCGGCCTCGTAGGGGGTCATGTCCTTGCAAATTTCGCGGTTGATGGCGCGGTAGGATTTGTCCAGACGCATCGATTCAAGCGCCAGCGCCCCGAACGGACGAACGCCTGCTTTCAGCAATTGATCAACGATATGCCGGTTGTAGTTCACAGGATGGTGGATTTCCCAGCCCAACTCTCCGGTGTAGCTGACGCGCAGCAAATGCACGCCTTTGGCATAGCCGAACTCGCCCATTTGGGCAGAAAGCCATGGGAAGGCTTCGTTTGACAGGTCATTATCCGTGAATTGTTGCAGAATTTCCCGTGAATTCGGACCTGCAACGGCAATGACCCCCAATTGTTCCGAGACATCCCTCATCACGACCGAGCCGTCCTTTGGCAGCAGCCTGGAAAGCTGGTCCCAGTTATAGACCTGCCCGTTCGGGGTTGAGACAAGATAGAAATCATCCTCGGCATAACGCACAATCGTGTATTCGCCATCCATGCCGCCTTGTTCGTTCAACATCAGCGACAGGGTCATACGACCGATTTTTGGCAGTTTGTTGGCCATCAGCCCGTCCAGCCAGCGGGCAGCGCCGGGTCCACGCACCGTAAACTTTGTCATCGGCGACATGTCGATAAAGCCCGCGTCCTCGCGTGTGGCGGTTACTTCTTCCGTCACATAATCCCAGGCATGGGTACGGCGGAAACTGTGGACCGGTATGGCCTCGTCCGGGGAGGGGGCGAACCATTTCGGAAATTCGTAGCCGTTATAAAGGGTCCAGACAGCGCCTTGGGCCGTCAGCAGGTCGTAAGACCCCACCGTGCGCATGGGGCGGGCCGAGGGGAAGTCTTCGCCCGGGATGTGTGCATTCATATGCGTGCCCCAGGTTTCGCGCACCTTGTCCATGGTCCAGCGCTTCGAGGCGTAATCGCCAAACCGGCGCGGATCGAGTTCGGACATGTCGATCGCGGGTGCCCCTTTCAGGATCCACTGCGACAACTGATTGCCAACCGTGCCGCCCCAAAGGATGCCACCCGGCATCCCTTCGGCCAGCCAAAGGTTGTCATGTCCGGGGGCAGGGCCAGCCAGAGGCAGCTCGTCCGGTGTCATCTGAAACGGTCCGCGCGTATTGGCCTTGATGCCAACCTCGCCGAGCACAGGAACCCGCTCGATCGCGCGCTCCCATTGGGTTTCCACCGCTTCAAAATCTTCCGGCAGCAGATCGGCCCCAAAGTCGGGGGGCACGCGGTCTTCTGCGAACAATTTCAGGTCTTTTTCAAATTCATACGGGCCAAACTGAATGCCGCCGACATCTTCGCGCAGGTATGCGCCATAATCCTCGTCCCGCAGGATAGGAAATTCGGGCAGACCTTCGGCCTTCCGCTCTTTCAGCAGTGGGACGGTTTCGGTGGTCCAATACTGATGGACAATCGGAATACAAGGCAGATCAAGCCCAACGCGCCGTGCATTTTCACGCGCATAATTGCCGGTAGCAAATATCAGATGCTCACAGGTGATCTCTCCTTGGTTGGTCGTGACCTTCCAATGGCCGTTTTCAAGCTTCTCATAGGCTTGCGCTTCGGTATTCTGATAGATTTTCGCGCCAGCTTCACGGGCCAGTCTGGCCAGTCCCATTGTGATATCAGCAGGGTTCACATAGCCGTCTTCGCTGTGCAGGATGCCGCCACGGATGTTTTCGCTTTGGTTCAGCAACGGGTGAATTTCGGCGATTTCCTTTGGCGTCAGCAAACGGCACGGCACGCCTGCGGCCTCGGCAACCGAAAGATAGCTTTGAAATTCGTCCCAGCGTTCATCAGTATTGGCCACCCGTAGCTGGCCGACCTTGCGCAGCCCGACCGAGGTGCCCAGTTTTTCTTCGACCTCGGAATAAATGCGGATCGTTTCAAGCGTCATCTTGGACACGTTGTGAGAACGGACAAATGTCACCAGCAAACCCGCCGCGTGCCAGGTTGATCCTGACGTCAGCGTTGTCCTTTCAAGCATCACGGCGTCCGAACAGCCGTGTTCGGTCAGGCCATAAAGGATCGAGGCACCGACACAGCCCCCGCCGACAACAACAACCTTTGCATGTGATTTCATCGGGTGCTCCTTTGATTCTGTGAAAATGGCTTAGCCGAGTCGCGCAATTATGCCGTGTAGATCATATCGGACAATTGCAAAAAATATCATCTTGGATTAGCTGAGGTAATGCAAATGCAAGGCAAACGTCCTTGTTTCAGATACCACATAGCCACCTCGATTGAGCCGAACTTGCCTGTAAACAGCTTTGCCCATCTGCCCATGCGGGCCTTGATCAGCTTTGAGGCCGCCGCGCGGCTTGAAAGCTTCAAATCTGCCGCGACCGCGTTGAACGTGACCCCGGCCGCGGTCAGTCACCAAATCAAATTTCTTGAGCGTGATCTGAGAACACCCTTGTTCATCCGTCAACATCGCGGGGTCGAGTTGACGGAAAGCGGCGCGTATCTTCTGGTGGCCATTCAAAGCGGGTTCGAACAGGTCAGCCAGGCCCTGGATCAATTGAAACTGCGCCAAAGCAAAAGCGCTGTGACCATTCATTCGACTACCGCAGTCAGTTCACTTTGGCTGACGCCCCGATTGGCCGAATTCTGGAAATTGCACGAAGGGATTTCCGTCTCGCAGGTTGTCAGCGATACGGATCGCAACGCCTCAAATTGCGATCTGAGCATACACTATGGGAACATGGCGCTTGATCCCAATCACTGTATTCCGCTGTTTCGCGACAGGATTACCGCTTTGGGCAGCCCCGAGTTTGCCAAGAAACATCCGGCCAGAACGGTCGCGGATCTGGCGTCGGTGCCGCTGATCCAGTTGCACATGGCCGAGAATCATTGGACGACCTGGGAACAATGGGCGGGCGCGCTGGGCTATGACGGGCCATTGCAGATGTCCCATTTCGTCAACAACTATGTCATTGCCCTTCAGGCCGCCCGCGACGGTATGGGGGCTGTTTTGGGCTGGGAGGGTCTGACCTCTGAGCTGATTGAAACCGGCCGGCTGGTGCGACTGCTACCGGTTTCCTTGCCGTCGCCACTGGATTTTTATGTGGTGCGCCACAATCAGGATTCCGCAAAGGTCGATAAGGTGGTTGAGTGGTTGTCGAAATATTAAGCGATTGGGCAGGGTCTACCCACCAATGAATTCGGCCCGATCAGGGTTGTTCTGTCAGAATAGTGAAGGCCAGTTGGTCCAAATGCCGAACCCGGCTTTGCGCAGGATGGCATCAACCCATATCGCCATGAAATGGAAGAACAGGTAATAAAGCGAAAGGCGGAAATACGACCGTTCGCGGCGGTAACGATCGGCTTCCGCCGTTGCTTCGTCGCGGCGGCCGATGGCCAGCGCACCGCTGAGAAACAGCGCGTTCATTGCGACAGAGGCGATCAGATAGACCGGACCGCCGACCCCGCTGAAAGACAATGCCACGGCCACAGGGGCCAGACAAAACGTATAGGCCAGAATGTGACGCCGCGTGCGGGGTTTTCCATGCGTGACAGTCAGCATGGGGACGCCTGCACGGGTAAAGTCATCGTTCATATACAGCGACAAGGCCCAGAAATGGGGTGGTGTCCATAGGAAGATCAGCGTGAACAGTGCAATGCTTTCAAAGCTGACAGCGCCGGTTGCCACGGCCCATCCGATCATCGGAGGAAAGGCGCCCGCTGCGCCGCCGATCACGATATTCTGCGGCGTCCGTCGTTTAAGGATCATCGAATAGATGACCACGTAGAAAAAGATGGTGAAGGCCAGAATTGCCGCGGCCAGGGCATTGGCGACCATGGCCAGGGCCACGACCGAAAAGACCGACAAGGCCAGTCCGTAGACCAGTGCCCCGGTCGGTGAAATCCTGCCGTCGGGGATCGGGCGGTTGCGGGTTCGGCGCATCACCGCATCAATATCCGCATCCCACCACATATTCAGGGCACCGGACGCACCTGCGCCAATCGCGATCAGCAGGATCGACACCAGCGCGGTCAGTACCCCCGGATCGCCCGGAGCCGCGAAAAGGCCTGCCGCGGCCGTGAATACAACAAGAGACATCACCCTTGGTTTCAGAAGCGTGACATAGGTCCGCAGCGGAGGCCGCATACGCTGTTGCGCTGTGAGTATCCTGGTATCGGTCATTGGCAGGTTCCGTAAAACTGATTTTTGTCACCCCGGCCCGCCTTTTAAGGGCGGACCGGGATCGTCATGCGCGTTTGCGCATCACATTTCCATAGCCATGCCTTCCGTGGCCATCTGTCCCATCATGCCCATTTGCATGTGATAGGGCAGCATGCACATGAACATCCACGCCCCGGGCTTGGTCACTTCGGCGACGAAGGTGATTTCCTGGCCGGGCAGCAGCAGCGACTTTTCATAAAGCGCTTCATGCTCAAGCAGGTTCCAGTCCGCCCGCTTGGCGCGGTAATTGACAGCCTGCATCGCGGCCATGCTCATGAACATGAATTCGTGCAGGATCGTGCCGTCATTGCGCAGCGTGAACTGGATGCGTTCACCGACCTTTGCGTCGATGTCGAGATCCGAGAACGACCATTCCGACATTGAAAGCGTGATCTCGCGATCATATGCGCCATCGTCTTGAATGATCAGGCCAGCCATACGTCCGGCCATCAGCCTTTCCTCTTCCTCGGCATCTGCCTCGCCGTGCGGATCGGCCTCGGCTTCGGCTTCGGCAGCGTGATCGGGATCTTCCTCTTCGGCCATGTCCATGTTGCCGTCGGTTTCCATATTCATGTCGCCGTCGGTGCCCATGTCCATGTTGCCATCGGTTTCCATATTCATGTCACCGTCGGTGCCCATGTCCATGTTGCCGTCGGTTTCCATATTCATGTCGCCGTCGGTGCCCATGTCCATGTTGCCGTCGGTTTCCATATTCATGTCACCATCGGTTCCCATGTCCATGTCACCGCCATCCGACATATCCATGTCCATATCCATGTCCATATTGGCCATGGCGGCGGCAAGCTGGACCTCATCCTCTTCAGGGACGCCAAAGATGGAATGTTCGACCTCTTCGTCCTCGGCAAGATCGCCCGTAGGCAGGACACCCTCTTGTTGAAGGATTGTCACCTCACCGATCATAGGCGCGGCCTGATAGGTCGGGGGCTGCTGCCCCACAACGAAATAGGCTGTCCCCCCGAGGAGGATCAGACCCGTAATCAAGAAAAATCTCATTACCATTGGTATTCTCCTCTTACTCAGCCGGTGCCGTTGCGGCGCCGGTGGATGAGTCCTGCTCAATCTCCCAGGGATCGCCGGTCGTCTGGCGGCCTCTGTTCGCGCTGAACATGATGTTGAAAACAAAGATGATGAACCCGATGCCGATCAGATAGGCTCCGCCGGTCAGGATCAGCTGTGGGGTCGACCACTGAGGCAGATCCAGATAGTCAACGACCCAACGCGGGAAGTAGACGTAACCCAGATAGTACATCATCATCACTTTGGTGAAGATGCCGATCTGCCAGCACCAGAAGTGCAGGTTGCCCATTGCCTGATTGTACATCCGCCCCGTGAAATAGGGATACAGATAATACACTCCAGCCATCGCCATATTCGCCATGAAGCCCACGAACATTGCGTGGAAATGGGCCGGTACGAAATAGGTGTTATGCACGAAATCACTGTCAGTGGCGATTTGCGCATTCACATAGGCCGTAACCCCGCCCAGCATCAGAAAGAAGATTGATGCGACGATGAACTTGAACGGCATGGCGCGTTTGGCCGAAGCCGGGATGACATCATACCAAAGCGTTGCGATCCAGTTGAAGACGTGCAGTGTCGACGGCACGAAGATCAGCAAGGTCAGGATCTGCGTGGCCCTTTCAAGCGGACCGCTGACCGTCTCGGCTGGCTGGAAATGGTGCGGATAGACGATAAATGCCAAAACCGTCAGGATGGCAAATGCGGTCACCGCTGACCAATAGCTCCAGATCGGACGCCCGAGAAAGCGTGGAAGCAACGTGTACAGGATCGCGATGGCAGGCATCAGCGGCAGATAAACAGCCGGATGACCGTAGAACCAGAAAAGGAACATAAAGGTCATCACATCCCCGCCACGGGACGGATCGAACATCGCCGTGAGCTGCATCCAGTCGGTGAACATGTAAATGCCCACCAGCCCGAGAACCGGGGTTGATCCCATCAGCAGGATACCTTCCGAAATAGCACCCCAACCCATCAAGGGCAGTTTGCTAAAACCGGTTTTTCTGGCGGCGGCCCAACCGTTACGAAACAGCACCGCACCGGCCAGAAACTCGGAAATGGCCACAAGCGTCACTGCCAGATAGCCCATCCAAACCAAATCTCCGCCCACTCTGAGCGACATCGGTGGATAGAATGTCCAGGTGAAATCGGGACGCGAGATCAGCAGCAGCACCGCTGCGATGATCAGCAGCCAATAGCTCCACTGTGCGCCACGTGCCCAAAGAAGCTCGTCCGTGCCCAGCACCTTGGGCATCATGTAGTACATGATCGAGATGACAAGCGGGATGACAAACCCGAAAACCATCAGCATGCCGTGCAATGTCATCAGCGACATATAGGGCCGTGCGTCAAAGAACTGGATATCCGGTACAGCCAATTCTGTACGGAACAGAATGGCCATCAATCCGCCCAGCCCCAGCATGACGACCGAGGTCAGCATGCCCTTGATAGCTATGTGGCGGTAGTGGTTCGAAAACAGAAGCGTCGACAGCGTCATCTTGCCGATGACGTCTTCGCTTTCCCAATGGGGCGTTCCGCCCATTCGTATTGCATCATGTGGACTAGCCATTATGCGTCCCCCTTATATTTTTTGCTCGCGACGATCATGCTTCGGCCCCCTCAACAACGAGCCATGCTTTCATCTGTGCATGTCCGACACCGCAATAGTTCAGACACTGGATCAGATACTTGCCCGGTTTTTCCGGTGCACGGATCCAGAGCGCCCGTTCGCGTCCCGGTTCAAACTCGGCTGTGATGCCGGCCGCGGGAATGTTGAAGCCGTGAATCACGTCATTGGCAAAGATGCGGAACAGCACCTTTTCGCCCGGTTTCACAACGGCCGCGTTGCGGCTGATTGCGTCCTCGTCGGTCAAGAAGGCAAAGCCCCATTGAAAGGCCAGGACCCTGATTTCGCGATCAAAGTCACCGCCTTCTTCAGGGATGCCTTGTTCAAGTACACCGCCTTCTGCGGCGGCCAGTGGTTCTTGATAAGCCGTGAAGATCTCGGTACTGCGCTTGTCGCCATACCAGACCATCACGAAGAGCAGTCCAACAAAGACAAACTCAAGTGAATAGGGCAGTTTCCAACGTGCCGGCAGGAACAAAGCGGCAAATAATGCAGCGATCCCAAAGCCGAGAACGAAGAATACCAATATCATCATTGTTGCCTGATATCCGCTCAGGCCAAGTGCGGTTTCCATAACAGAAATACCTCCCAAAAAATCTGCAAGACTCCACCCGTTTTTGGCTACGGGCGGAACAATTCGATTTGATCAGAGGATCGGAGGTCGGAAGTGGAAAAACCCGATTGTTGCCGGTTGCATCGGCGCATCAGAGACGCCAAGCGCCGCCGCTATTGTCGCAATGACATCGAAAACGGGCAGAAAGCCGACAAGCAGCACTGGGGCGCAATGGCTTGCCGAAGACATCATGGTGCACCCGAATGCCATTGGGCAGAACTGCGCCATGTCGGGTGTACCAGCCGTCATCTTCTGGTCGGTCACGCCAGAGGCGATAGAAACCGCCATCATTTCAGTAAGCTGGGTCTGACTTTGCGCGCGTTCAACGCTAAACTGCGCAAACTTCGTCACCGGGATGCTCGAAAGAGCCATCACAAGCAGGGCCGTAAACAGTATTCCTGTTGCAGCATAGTTTCTGTTCTGGATTGCGCGCGTGTCCATATGTCACGCTAACAACCAGATACCAATGCGTCAACAATGTTGTCAAAGTGGTAAAGATTTAGATGTTTTCTCTTGAAATTATAAGTATTTTCATGCGCTTATGGGTGCTTCTGATCTTAAAGCCTTACTTGGTTTCTTCCCCATCAACAGTCGCTGTGAAATTGCTGAGCGAAAGGATTCTGGTCTGCCGAATCCGCGCTGGTAACTGCTCGATCAGCAATTTCAACCAATCCCGAATCTTGTGAAACCGCGACAGCCTGAATGATCAGATGCTGCCTATGGCAGGAAAATACGGGCATGGGGCGCGTGAAATCCGGGCCAGGCGGGGCGGTCTTTTGACCAGTACGCTTAGAAAAACCTTTCAAACGACAGTTGAAGGTAGTCGTCGGATCGGATCGGGGCGGCGGCGTCGCTGGGCGATGTTCCGGTAAAGAACCGCCCCTCAAGCGAAAGGCGCCAGTTATCGTCAAGCCGCCGCTGCGCCTCGGTCATATAAACTCGGGCGTCGGTTTTGGTGTCGATCAATGCCCCGGCCAAAAGGCTGGTGCCGTTCAGGTCATTCAACGCCAGCCGCGCACCGAGGAAAATATCGTTGTCATAGATCGTCGCGGGCGCCAGCGCCGGATCTCGGCCGTCCTGGCTATATTCGGCGATCAGCCCAAGATCTGCGACGCCGCCGCCGAAGCCGTAAAGCGTCCGTTCGAACCCGCCGGTGGCTGCCCAAAAGGTCGGGCCTTGCCCCGTGCGGCGGATTGCCTCGAGCTTCCAGAGCCAATCACCGCCGATGTATTGCACCTCAAGTCCTGTCTGCCCGATCAGGTCGTAATGCGGCACGAAGCCACCTGCCGAGGCGACCAGACGCGGTTCGCGGCTTTTGCCGTCAAAATATGACAACGCCAGATCGACATCGCCGAAGCTGCGCGCCCAGCGGGCGGCAAAATCCGGACGCTCTGGCCCGGCACCAGGGTCGTAGGTCGGTGATAAAAGCGGCGCCGGACCTCCGAGGCGAGCCGGAAAAGCGGGCAACTCAAGCGGGCGGAACCTCGGCAACGCATAAAGATCGACCGTTCCGTATTCGCCGCTGACAGATAACGCCAGCATTGGCTGGCCCAGCTTGTCTTCGCCGTCAATGTCCTCTTGCCCGTCGGTCTGATTCACGATGTCCACCAAGCGGCGCGATTCCGTCACCCCCCAGAACGCCTTGTCAAACCCTGCCGTCAGGCTCCAGCCTTCGCCCCGGTGCAGCCAGTAGGCTTCGCGCAGGTCGACATGGTCGCGCCCGTCGCCTGTGCCACCAACGCGCATAAACGGCGCAACCACCAGCCGGTCGCGCCCGCTGGGCAAGTCGTAGGCTAAGCGCAAGTTGGCGCTGAAAGACCCATAGTAGGTCTCATCCGGCTGACCGGGAAAAGCTGGCGCCTGTGTGAAGGCCCGCAAATCCAGCGCGGCAGAACCGCTGAGATCGGTCTGTGCAGCCAGTGGACTGGCCGCGACAAGCATCAGCGCTATAGAAGAGGCAATCCTCATTGGATATCCCTCAACCGGCCCGAGTCGAAATCGCCATCCGAAAGCCCGCTGCCGAAACTGTAGCCCGAATAGGTCAGAACGGTGCTTTTGCCGGTCTTGAGGTTCTCCATCTGCAAGGTGGTCGGACGCCAGAACCGATCGGAATAGACGTTGTAGCCTGACAAGGTCAGCACCTTCATTGGTTTGCCGCCTTTGTCCAAATATTCGATCCGCTGCACGCGATACTCTTTGGTGTCGAAAAACGTCACCAGTGCAGAATAGCCGGAATTGGGATAGGTCGGGCGGCGTTCGACGACATAGCAGGTCAGGCTGCCACAGGGCCTGTCGCCGAGATAGCGGTAGGTGAACTTGCCGATCTCTTGCGCGGCGATGTCCTCGTATGCGAACTCGCTGCCGAAAAAAGCGCCGGTCTTGTTTGACGACGAGATCCTCTTTACCCGCTTCAAGGACGGCAGGTAGAGCCACAGATTGTCGTCGCCTCCGGACACCGCATGGGCAAGGAAGATGGTGCCCTTCATATCGGCCGGAGTGTCAAAGATCGTCAGTGTCTTGTCCCCTGCATCGCCTGGCTTTTCCAGCATCCAGATGCGCAGGCTTCTTTCGCGGGTCTGGCCGCGGCGGTCGGTCAGAAGCATTGTCGCCGTTACCTGACTGTCGCGCCAGCCGGCGTCGCGGCGTTCGGCCTCTTGCGCGATTGCCAGCCCACGGGTCTCGGCATCGGATGCGGCAAGGGCTGGTTGGGTCAGCGGCAAAAGACCAAGCAGCAGGATCGGGAACAGTCGATTAAGTAGTGTCATGTCGGGTTCCTTTCAGTCTCTGCGGCAAGAGCGCCTTGGGCGGCATAGGCTTGCGGGTCGGCCTCGAAGCGTTGGTGGCAACGCTTAGAGCAGAAGTGATAGCGCCGGCCCTCGTGGTCGGCGAAATTCGCGGATAGCTCTTTGTCCACCAGCATGTTGCAGACCGGATCGCGCGCCAGCGCGCGCGGCTCGGCCTTGCGGTCGCGCAAGGTTCCGTCCTCAAGCCACAATATGCGATCAGCGACCTCTTCGATGCGCTGGTCGTGGGTAACAATCAGCACCGAACAGCCCTGATCGCGGGCAATATCGTGCAGCACCATCATCACTTCCTGACCCGAATGGCTGTCGAGATTGCCCGTTGGCTCGTCGGCGATGATCAGTCGCGGCTGGTTGACCAATGCACGCGCGATGGCGGTGCGCTGTTTCTCGCCGCCAGAAAGCGTGGCGGGCAGTGCCTGTTTACGTGCCCCAAGGCCAAGACGGTCCAGCAGCGCATCGGCGCGTCCGGCGGCGTCGCGTGTCCCTCCGGGGGCGAGATGGGCGGGAAACAGCACGTTGTCACGGACGTTCAGCGCGTCCAGCAGGTTGAACGACTGGAAGACAAAGCCGATGGTGCGCGCACGCAGCGCCGAAAGCGCCGCCTCGCCCATCGCCGTGATATCTTGCCCAGCGATCGTCACACTTCCTTCGTCGGGCCGCAGAAGCGCACCAAGGATCGACACCAGCGTGGTTTTGCCCGACCCCGAAGGGCCGGTGATCGTCACCAGTTCGCCGGGGCCAAGATCAAGCGAAATACCGTCGACGGCACGTACTTGGGTATGGCCGGTTCCGAAGGTTTTGACCAGATCGCGGGCGGATAGGATTGGCTGGGACATGGCGGGCCTCACTGTTGGAATGCGCTGACCGGATCGACCGAAAGAATTCGGCGGACGGGGATGACAGCGGAAATCAGCGACACGACAAGCGCCGTAACTCCGGCGCGAAGCACCGCTTCGGTGGTGATCGCAAGACTGATCTTGGGCGCGAATTCTGCTGCCAGCGGAATGGCCATGGCCATAAGGGCCAGCGCCATGGCAAAGGCCAGTCCTCCGATAGTCAGCGCCTGGGCGCTCACGGCGGCATAGATCGCACGGTCGCGCACGCCGAGCGCCTTCATGACCGCCAGCTCCCGTTCGCGCTCGGTGACATGCGAATAGACGACAAAGCCGGTCAGCAACACCGCCAGCGCACCGCCGATCAGCGTCATGATCCAGACGATGTTCAGCCCCATCTGCACGGCAATCGAATAGTCGCGGGCAACGAAGATATCGCGGGGCAGGGCGTTGACGGCCTCTACTTCGGCTATGATCCGTTCGGCCAGCGCTTGTGCAGAGACACCCGGTTCCGCATCAACGAGAATGTAACTGACCACGCCCAGCGTCCCCATGACGTCGGCAAGATCGTCCATGCCGACAAAGTTGATCGAATTGGCCATTGAAAATGTGTCACCCGAAAAACCATCGACGCGGAAATATGTTCCGGCGATGCGGATCGTGTCGCCGAGCTTTAGTCCGGCATCTGAGGCGAAGATCTCGGGCACCACGGCCCCGCCCGGGGCGGGGAACCTGGCACCCTGAACCATCTCCCATGGACCAACGCGCGGATTGTCCAGCTCGATCCCGACCACATAGGAAAACCAGCTGCGCCCGCTGGCCTCGACCGCCGAGTTCATGTAAAGGATCGGCGTTGTGCGGGCGACCCCTTCAACCTCGGCCACCGCATCGACCTTCCAGTCGGCCACGAAACTTGTGGACATATGCATGTTGCCGACACCTTTTTGCATGACCCAGACATCCGCATCCGTCTTGTCGATCAAGGCCACGATCTGATCGGATTCTCCGGCAAACACACCCTCGAAAAAAAGCACGAGCAGCAAGGCGCCGGCCACCGCAGCGACGCTGGCAAACAGCTGCTGCGGGGCAAGAAGCATTTCACGAAAGGCCCAGTTCAACATCGCCCTATCCTCTGAATGCCGTGGCCGGATCGAGACGCATTAACGCCCGAAGCGGGACCAGCGCACCGATGACGCTTAGAACAATCGCCACACCTGTGGTCCTGATCAGCGCGTCGGGTTCAGTCACCGGCAACAGGTAGACCGGGTCCAGCCAAACGATCAGACTGCTCAGGCCGAGCGCCAAAAATGTTCCCAGCGGGATTGCCAAGGCCGTCAGCAGCACGGCCTCGCCCACGGTCGCCCCGACGAGATGGCGCAAGGTAAAGCCAAGCGCACGCATGACGCCCAGCATCCGCAGGCGCCCCCGCACGGCGGCATACATGAACAGCCCAATTGCCAGCGCGCCCGCGACATAGCTGAGACCCAACAGCACGTTCAGGATCGGCGCGAACAGCTCGCGCCCGAGGTTTTCATCGTTCCGCGCCAGATCCGTGGGCAAAAGCGCAGTGCTGTCCGGCACTGCGGCTTCGATCCCTGCCGCCAGCGCCGCGGGATCGACCCCGGGCGCGGCATCGACAAAAAGAAAGCTCAGAAGCGGGAAGGCGGCGATGTCGTCAGCGACATCGGAAGAGAAGTAAAAGTCGATCAGAGTGTCGAAGGACATGAAGGCGAAAGGTGTCATGATCGCCGCTTCGCCTTGGGTGATGCCGGATACGGCGAAATCGTAAGCTGAGACCGTGAAGGTATCGCCGGGCAGGATACCAAAGCGTTTCGCAATCGAAATATCGAGCGCGATTTCGCCCTCGCCAAGGGGCGGGGCACCGTCGGTCAGCCGGACCGGTCCACCGGTATCGTCATATACGATGACAATAATCGGCATCCGCTTTTCACCCTGTTCGTAAACCAGCGACAGCACAGCAATGGGATGGGTCGCCGCCACGCCGGTCACGGCCTCAATTTCGGCCCGGGCCTGCTGGCGCAGAACCGACCGGGCGGCGACAAAGTTGCGCACACCTTCCTGTGCCACCACCACGTCGCCGCCACGGCTTAGAACGGCATGACGCAATTGGACATAGGTGCCCGCCATGAACGCCTCGAGTATCAGGATTTCGGCCAGAATGCCCGCAATGGCCAGCACGATCAGCACGGCCCGGCCGGGCCGGTGCCATAGATTGCGCAAGGTCAGACCAAGCATCACTCGTCCTCAGATACCGTATCCCCAGGACGGCAACCGCCCCATATGAACATCAATATGCCTGACCCCGGGCACGTTTTCCACGGCCACCCGCACGGCGTTTTCCACAAAATCACTGTCGGCCATGCCCCAGACCGCGACGCTGCCGTTTTCGACGGTGAAGTTGATCAGGTTGACTGCAGCGCCGGGAACCTCTTCAATCGCCAGTGCGACGGCTTTTCGAAGGTCTGCATCCGAAGCCGAGGGTTGCGGCAGCCTGCCGTCGCTGGCGGCAGCCAGAGCGTGCACGAGGTTTGCGCGCGAGACGATCCCGACGACGTTGCCGTCACGCAGCACCGGCACCCGCTTGATGCGGCGCTTCTCGAGCATGCCGGCGATTTCCGATACCGGTGTGTCTTCGCCAACCGAGATCACGTCGCGGGTCATCACGTCGCTGATCCTTTGGCTGCGTGCCCTGATGTAATCCTGCGCCGATGTTTCGGGACTGTTGATCAACTCAAGCCACCAGCTGCGCCGTGGCCGGTCGCTGTCCTGAAGGCGGCGCAACAGGTCCCCTTCACTGATCAGGCCGACAAGCTTGTCCTCGTCACCCACCACCGGCAATGCGCTTACGTGATGATCGAGCATCTTCTTCACTGCCTCATCGACCGAGGCTTTTTCGCTTACAGTGACGACTGCGGTTGTCATGATATCCTTGGCAAACATTTTCAGTTTCCTTTCCTGTTTGTTGTTTTGCCTTCGGCAGGAACAACCCGTTTGACGCCTGATGCGGAATTCGGCTTTTGTACGTGTGACGCCGCCAAGTTGGGGGATTTATTGGCGACGACCATCATGCGTACTTCTCGGAGAAAAAGTTGAAAAGCGGACCGAAAATCAGGGCCGCCAGCCAGCCGTAGAGCAGCGTTTCAATCAGGCCGAGCGCATAGCTTGCGACGCTGATCCCCTCGACCCATGGCAGAAGCGGTGCCCAGAGGGCTGTCATGCTTTGGCCCGGGAAGACGAGGTCGAAAACAACGCAAATCGTATAGAGAATGGCCAGAAACAGGCCAAGGCTCCAGCCGAGTGCGCGTATGGGGACATGGGCCGCCGGTCTTGCGTGAGTAACCTGTGTCATGGCGAACATCCTTCATTAGACCGCAGCGACCGTGATTGGTTCATACGGGTTTGATGTGTAGACGCTCGCGACGCGATCACATTACAAAACGCCATTCGGTAAAAAATCCGGGGCCGCCCTAAATCTTCCCACCGGGTTTTGAAGGGCAGTCAATTCCGTCCTTCCGCACCTGACGCCCAACCGAACCGGAATTTGCGAGTTTGCTCGTCACTGGCAGCCTTCGCAAGGTTCTGCTCTTCCTGCTCGATATAACTGCGCGTCATCGGCACCGCGTCGATCTGTTTGGCAAGCTGGATCTGGAAAACGACCAAACCGTTCAGACGGAATCCGGCCTCGCAAGCTGCAAGATAGAATTCCCACATGCGGCAGAACCGTTCATCGTAAAGATCGACGGCTTTGGCCCTTTGTGCCATGAAATTCATCCGCCACGCTTTTAACGTCTCGGCATAGTGCAGTCGCAGGTTTTCCAGATCGGTAAGGATCAGACCGGATTGTTCAATGGCCGGAGCGATTTCTGAAAGCGACGGAATATAGCCGCCAGGAAAGATGTATTTTTGAAGCCAGGGTTGCGGACCGTCGGGCGGCGAGACGTTTGCAATTGTGTGTACCAACGCGATTCCATCATCTTTGAGAAGGCTGGACAGCTTGTTAAAGAACTCGTGGTAATGCCCGGCTCCGACGTGTTCGAACATACCGACAGATACGATCCGGTCATATTTCTCTGCCTCAAGGCGATAGTCCCGCAATTCGAATTTAGCTTGACCATTGGTGGAGTGTTGTGCCGCACGCGAGGCCGCGTAGCGCTGTTGCTCTTTAGACAGCGTGATACCGGTGACATCGGCCCCGCTGACACGCGCAAGGAACATCCCCAGCCCGCCCCAGCCGCATCCGATATCAAGAACCTTTTGCCCGGGCGCCAGCCGCAATTTGGCTGCGATATGGCGCAGTTTCTGTTCTTGGGCTTGTTCCAGGCTGTCGTCCGGCGTTACGAAATACCCGCAGGAATATTGCCGTTCCGGGTCGAGAAACAATTCAAACAAATCGTCACTCAGATCATAGTGATGCGCCACATTCTTCTGGGCCTGACCCACCGGATTATAAACCAGAAACCGTCGCAGGGTGACGCGCAATGACCTGTGTAGCTGCCGAAGCCAGTGTGTCTGTCCTTCTCCGACGTTGCCGATCAACAGGGAAAGAAACCCGTAGAGATCTCCGTGATCCACGGTCAGGCCGCCATCCATGAACGCTTCGCCCACAGCAAGGTCTGGGTGAAGGGCGATCCGGCGCAGGGTTCGCCAGTCATGAATGGCAACACCGCTTCTGGGTTCGCCCCGACCATACGAGCGAATTTCGCCATCCGGCAGGCGAATTGTTAATGTGCCGGTACGAATAACCGATCGCAAAACCCGGTCGAAAAGCCATAGCGTTACCGGAGCGGTCAGCCCGGTTTGCCTTTCATGTGTAATGAGTTGCTGTTTCATTCTTTCTTCTCCGGTTTTTCAATACGTCGCTGATTTCTTGTCGTATTAACGAAGGTCACGACGCTTGCAGGAATGATCGGGTTTGATCCGATCCGCAGCCGCACCCGCGAGGGCTGTCTTCATCGCCCGATTGCGTTCTGGGTGATGCGCAAAGCCCAAGTGCAAGAGCAACCACGATTTCACGCCTGACCTTGGCCAGGATTTCCTTGGCTTCCGAATACGTCACTTCAAGCGCGTCCGCAGCTTCCTCCAAGGGCATGTCCTGCAATTCTACACGCCGAAACAGCTCTCGTGCCAATTGGTCGGTCCGGCTTTCCAAAGCACCAAAACAGGTGCAAAACAGCGCATTTATCACGGTGCGAAATTCAGCGCTGAAACGTGTGTCGTCAATATCCAGACCTGAACAGGTTTGCTTTCCAACAGCCATCGGTGATGTCTCCTGCATTTCAGGGTCGGCCCCCATAAATGCGTAGACGCCACAACTCGACGATTGTTACGGACGGGCGGGATCGGCCCGTCGGTCAATGCGCACAGGTAGTCTGTTCCGATGGCTGATCGCAGCCCGCCGGCGGGCACGAGCAATCGTCGAACCCGTGTTCGCAACAGCAGCCGCAATGATCGAGCAGGATGTCGCGCAACGCGGCGCGGGCGCGGTGCAGGCGCACGTTCAGAGCACCGGGTTTGAGGTTCAGTTCCTGGGCGACCATTGCGCGGTCATGCTCTTCGATGTCGATGCGCCGGATCAGGTCGGCATCGGCCGGACGCAATTCCCTTACCAATCCCTTGACGCAGTGGCACACGGTGTTCATCGCCTCGGCAGACTCGGCCGTCGTTGGACTTGTTTCCATTTCCAGCGCCACGGCATCTTTAAGCCGCCGCGACCGGCCGGTTTTGCGATAGTGATCGTTCAGCGCCGAGCGCAAGACCGCATAAAGCCAGGCATCCATCCGCTCAGCGTCGCGCAATTGGTCCTTGCGCGCCAGCACACGGATGCAAAATTCTTGCAGCACATCCTCTGCATCAGCCCGATTTCCAAGACGCTTTACAAGAAACCCGAGAAAAGGATCACGACCGGACGAAACAGCCAGCCCCAGCGGGTCCGGCTTGCCGGTCAGTACGGAATTGTCGTTTTTCCCGAGTGTGGTCATACGCCACCTTTCGACCGTATCCAGCTTTCTTGTCAGGCAAATAAAACCGGACATTCTCGCGAACATTTGTTGCGGGCAATGATATAAATCAAGTGCAGCGTCCCCAATCCGGCCAACAGGCAGAAGAACGAGATATAGGCGTAGCGCAGGAACAGAATATCGACCACGACCACCGCGACGATGGTCAGCGCGAACCAGCGCATGTGGTAATAGGTCGAAATAAGCGGCGGCACGATGATCAGCGCAAGGTAAATCACATAGGTCATCCAGCGCGGCATCAGGTAATCAAGGATCATCGTGCCTTCATAGGCAAGGCTGTTCTGATTGACCGTCACCTGCACCCAATCGGGATTGGCAAGGTGCGGCACATAAAGCGCCAGTCCAAAGGCCAATCCGATCACGGACATTGCCGCCATCCACGGACGGCGTCGGCTGTCAGGCGGTTCCAACACATACGAGGCAAGCGGAATCCAGAACGGCCACATGAACCAGGTGAAGAAAATAAAGCCAAGCGCACTGACCAGAGTTGTGGCAGGGTCGCCGGAATTTACGCCCCACCAGACGTTGCCTTCCATGAACTGTTGTGCGCCAGCAAAAACCGGCATCAGCGCGACAGGCAGGTAACGCGCATTGGTCTTCCAGGCGCGGGATACGGCATAGGTTCCGCCAACCACCAAAAACGCGCTGGCCGCAAAACTGACTTCTTGTGATAGGCACATGTGGTGACACTCTTTCGATTGTTCGTTGCGGTTTTGATAACAACGTATGTTGGGTCTGTCATTTGTTTCATATGTTTACGTTGGCCAAATGGCAGAGAATGCGGAAACGACGCTAAAGCCCAGTATCGCGCATATGACGACGATTTGCCTTTTTTCGCATGCAAAAACAGACCAACCACGCTGAAACGCATCGCGTCAATTGAAGCGGCCCAAAATCAACCGGTATCGCGTGTGTCGCGCATTGCGTGACCCGGCATCGATAAGCTGGCAGAGGTCGCCCGCGTGCTGACGGTGGAGCGGGAATGGCTGATCCACGGCATCGGTGAGGTTGAGGGTGAGCCGCCCTTCATCGAGAACCCCGATGAGACCTTCGTGGCGATTGCGCATGCCAGTCCGCGCCCATCGATGGGCGGCGGCGCGGTGGTGACCGAGGATCACGACACGCCCGGCCGTGCCTATCACTTCCGCCGCTCCTGGATAAAGGGCAGCCTGAAGGCCAGTCCGTCGCAATTGCGCATCATGCATGTGGAAGGCGACAGCATGGCGCCGACCCTTCTGGACGGCGACACCATTCTAGTCGACATGACTCGCCGCGCGCCGAACCCGCCCGGGATCTTTGTGCTGGATGACGGCATGGGCTTGGTGGCCAAGCGGCTTGAGCATGTACCCAACAGCGATCCCCCAGCGGTACGCGTGATCTCGGACAACGGCTTCTACAGCCCTTATGAGCGCAGCGCCGAGGAAATCCACATCATCGGCCGCATCCGCTGGTTCGCGCGGGAGATTTGAGTTACTCGGTTGGGAAAGAGGCTAAAAAGTAGAGTTGGAGCCCCAATGAGTGAACAGGAAGAAATCTATCGCATCGCGGGCGAAGCACTAGAGCTTTCGCAAATGTTGGAGCAGGCTCTGACAATTCCAATCATGATGCTTTTCATGATTGAGTCGGGCTGGCAGAAGGACATCGCCTCCAAAGAAATTGAAACATTGATAGAGGAATCAACACTTGGCTCAACGGCAGTAAAATCCCAACCTGTGAACGAGCGATTTCGCCAAAATATTCGCGCCCAAGTGGGTCAGATTACTCTGTTGGTACAAAACGGGTCGATGGGAGAATTGAAAAAAGCACTTGAGTCACGCCTTCACGTCACGCCTGGCGGCCCATCTGCGTTTCTGCACGTCCTTCAGGATGCGCTCGATTCTCGAAACTATCTTTGTCACACTTTCTTCAAGGATTCTGTTGAGAGTTCGGCGCGCGAAGACGGTAATTTTGATGCTATCGCAAAGCTGAGGGAAATAGAGACCAGTCTTCGCAAAGCTATTTCTTTTGCAAATGGGCTGGCCGATACTCTGCGCCAGCAGTTTCCTCAAACATTTGAGAGTGATAGCAAAACCGTGCATTGATTTTGCGAAACTCTCGGCCGTTGACAAGTCCCCGCACGGAGATCAGGTTTTGCAAGTAGCTCTTTCGGAACACGTTGAGGCGCTGAACCGAACAACAAAAATGAAGCGCGCTCCGGCAGGAGCTCGTAGTACAGGGCTTAAAGAGGGCGCGCTTGTGCCCGAACTGACAGGCTTTCGAGTCGAGATGCCCGGTGGGTCGACCTTAGTTAACATCAAGAGCGGCACGCTGGAGACAGAGGTTGTCTTCGAGGCAAAAGGAATGGCCCCAATTGCCAAAGTGCTTTCAAGCTACTTGCACAAGGAAGACAAGGTCACGGTCCTCGTTTCTGAATTCGAGTTGACGTTTCAATGTGGCTCATCCCGCCTTAAACTTCCACGAGCCCGTTAGAATTGTTGCATATGGCCTTGCCACCTCGGGCTCACAAAGTTGATCCGGCGGGGTGCATCCATTCTATAGAGCCAGGGAGACGATCGCTAATTTTGCGCAGGATCCCGCAAAGTTCGGAGTCTTCACCTGAAATATGGACCACAAGGTGATCTACGCTTCGGGTCAGTGGGATCATCAACCAGTTCACAGCAAACAGATGAGTTGTAACCGTTGTTCTGGCCCCACCTTCCATGTGAGCGTTTGATCTGCGAATCCGTGCGTATTGTAATTATGCAGGGATTTTCTCCATGGAGCACTCAACGGAGTTTCTCACAGACATTGATGAGATTGTCGGCCCTCGCGGTAACCGACGATGGCCGGATGCGGTAAAGGCCCGGATTGTGGCCGAGACGCTGGTGGAAGGCGCGACGGTGAACGAGGTTGCCCGCCGCTATGATATGCAGCCAAACCATTTGTCGGAATGGCGGCGTCAAGCTCGGGATGGCAAGCTGGTATTGCCTGCTCTGCCGAAGCCGGAGCCTGCATTTGCACCAGTGGTTATCGAACCGTTAACGGGCAGTGCGGAGCCTTCAAGCGAAGCGACAGGCCGTCCGATTGAGATTGCCGTTGGTGATGCTGTTGTCCGGTTGGATGCGACCGTCCCTGCAAAACGGATCGCGGAGATCGTTCGGGCGATTGGTGCTGTATGATCTTCCCGTCGAACCGGGTGCGGATTGTGGTGGCAACCAAGCCTGTGGACTTTCGGAAAGGCCATAACGGGCTGGCAGCCTTGGTGAAGAACGAATTGCGCAAGGAACCGTTCACAGGAACGGTGTTTGTGTTCCGCTCGAAGCGGGCGGATCGGTTGAAGCTTCTCTATTGGGACGGCACCGGTTTGGTGATGACCTACAAGCGGCTGGAAGAAACGACATTCACTTGGCCTGCCATCAAGGACGGGTTAATGTCGCTCAATCATGCGCAATTTGAAGCGCTGTTTGCGGGTCTCGACTGGCGGAAAGTGAAGGCTTTGGCGGCGCGTCCACCGACTGCGGCAGAGTGAATCACAAGGTCTTTCTGGCGGGTGTCCGGGTGCCGGATTTGGTAGATGACAGGCATGAACGCTGCCGCTGATCTTCCCGATGATATTGATGCCCTGAAAGCCATTATCCTTGCTCAGCAAGAGCAGGCTGCCGTGCATACTGGCGTTATCGCCCGCAAGGAAGATCGCATTGTCCGGCTGGAAAAGCTGGTCGCTGACTTCAAGCGGGCTCTGTTTGGCGCAAAGTCCGAGAAGGTCTGTCCCGAGCAATTCGAACTGGCCCTGGAAGACATCGAAGCGGCACAGGAAATGGTGCATGCCGAAGATGAAGAGGATGACCGTCGGGTTCAGGGTAAGCCCCGCACGCGCAAAGCCAACCGGGGATCCTTCCCCAAGCACCTGCCACGCATTGAAGAAGTCATCGAGCCGGAGAACATCGTCTGCGACTGCGGCTGTGAGCGCCATGTGATTGGTGAGGATGTCAGTGAACGCCTCGACATCGTTCCTGCCCAGTTCACGGTCATTGTGACCCGACGCCCGAAGTATGCCTGCCGCTCCTGTGAGGGCGGGATCGCTCAGGCTCCAGCCCCTGCGCATCTGATCGCAGGTGGCATGCCGACGGAAGCCACTGTGGCGCATGTGATTGTATCGAAGTATGCCGACCATCTTCCTCTTTATAGGCAAGCCCAGATATACAGCCGTCAGCGCATTGATCTCGATCGCTCAACACTCGCGGCCTGGGTCGGAAGGGCAGCCTTTGAGCTGACCCCGGTTTACGAGGCGCTGCTGTCTAACTTGAAGAAGTCCTCGAAGCTGTTCATGGACGAGACCACAGCCCCGGTTCTCGATCCGGGACGGAGAAAGACCAAAACCGGATATTTCTGGGCGCTCGCCCGTGATGACCGACCATGGGGCGGCGAAGACCCGCCCGGAGTGGTCTTTACCTACGCGCCGGGCCGCTCCGGTCAATATGCCGAGAATATCCTGCAAGGCTTCTCCGGCACCCTGCAAGTCGACGGCTATGCGGGCTACAACCGGCTGCTCAAACGGCCAGCTCAAGATGTGCGGTTGGCTTACTGCTGGGCACATGCGCGTCGCAAGCTGCATGAGGTCTCTCAATCCGGCACAACACCAATTGCCGATGAGGGGTGTCCGTCTTCAGAGTTTTTCGGATTGCTGAGGCGATTTCGTAACGGAGGCTCTGGTTCAGTTTCTGTTCGAGTTTAGGCGGCAGCGGATTGGTGCTGCAACCTGCGTTTTCTGATTGTCTGTTTTTTGAACTCCTCTCTCATTTCCAGGATTTTTGCGCCTCGTCCATGATAGACGTCGGCGGGGGTCAGGTTGGCCAGGCTCTCGTGGTAACGGTGACTGTTGTAGTGATTGACGAAGGCATCGATCTGCCTCTCAAGATCACCGGGTAAAAAGTAATTCTCTAGTAGAACCCGGTTCTTCATCGTCTGATGCCAGCGTTCGATCTTGCCCTGCGTCTGCGGGTGATGTGGCGCACCACGAACGTGATCCATACCCTTGTCATCGAGATAGTCAGCCAGGTCGGCGGCGACATAGGACGAGCCGTTATCGCTGAGTAGCCTTGGCTTGTGCACGACTATGGCCTGATCGCAGCCCGAGGCCACCAACGCCATTTCCAGCGTGTCGGTGACATCCTTGGCTTTCATCGTGGTGCAAAGCTTCCAGGCAATGATGTAACGGCTGTAATCATCAAGGATGGTGCTGAGATAGAACCAGCCCCAGCCAATAACCTTGAGATAGGTGAAGTCCGTCTGCCAGAGCTCGTTCGGCCTGGTTGTCTTGTCCCGGAACTCATCGGCTGCACGGATCACAACATGAGCCGGTGCCGTGATCAGATCCTCAGCACTCAGAATGCGATAAACTGACGATTCCGAGACGAAGTAGCGCTTCTCATCGGTGTATTTGACCGCCAGTTCCCGGGGGCGTCAGGTCCTCGTGCTCTAGGGCAAAGTCGACAACATCCTCGCGCACCTAGTCCGAGATGCGGTTCCAGACCGACCTTGGCCGGGGAGACCTATCAGCGAGCGCATCGATGCCACCGTCGCTCCACCGGGCATACCAGTCGTAATATGTGCTGCTGGGGATGCCGAGCATTTTCAGGGTTTGCCGTGTCGGCAGATGCGAGGCCTCGACCGTGCGAATGATCTCAAGCTTCTCAGAGGCTGGGTATCTCATTCTTCGAACTCCCCATCCCCGATCATGCTTTTTTGAGCAGCCGGTTTTCCAGCGTCAGTTCGGCGACCACTTCCTTCAGGGCAGCAGATTCAGACCGCAGCTCTTTAACTTCAGGGGATGTCGCTTGTCGCGCCGTGTCACCCGCCAGGCGGTTCTTGCCAGCTTCAAGAAATTCCTTTGACCAAGAGTAATACAGGCTCTCGGCGATACCCTCGCGGCGGCATAGCGCAGCAATACTCTCCTCGCCCCGCAATCCCGCCAGGACGATCCTGACCTTTTCCTCGGCTGAATAGTGCTTACGCGTCTTGCGCTTAATGCCTCTGACCAGCTTGTCAGCGGCATCCTTCGATGTTCCGGATTTCTTATTCATCTTCGCTCCATATTGGCTTCGATGAACCAGAAATCCTCCGCTGCTCAAACCCTTAAATCTGTCCGATGGGTGCTGACGTCAGACAAGGCTGATTTGAATAGCGTTTCAAATATTCCGCTTTGGCGACGTCTTCCCATATCTCCCCCCTAAGAGTTCACTCGCCAAAGTTACGAAAGGAACGTGAGTTTGTCATCAGCGACTTCTCGCAGCTATTCGCGCATTTTCGAAGAACCACGCCGCCTTCGGGTGTCTCTGTTCGCATTGATATCGGTCGAGCCCGCTTCAACTGCGTCGCAACCTGTTTTCGGCAAGCACATGAAAAGACGAACATTTTGGAATGCGTCTCGATTTGGGTGAAGGGCGGGTGGAAAGAGACGCGGGGCGTTCGGAGACCAATTTCGGGCCACCGGACAGTCGCCGAAAGTCGGATGGCTCCGCTAAACCCCTTTGAGACAAAAAGAAAAAAGGCCCACGCTGGGGCCTCGTCTCGGGTTCGCGAATGGTTTGTGGCGGTGAGTGCGGGACCGGGATCGGACGTTCTCCTGTCTACCATCCGCCAGCCAGCAAGGATTTGTGCAGCCACTCTGTGGGCTTGGCGATGATTGACGATTCGAAGCGTTCGCCTTCTGCGCGCGCCAATCCACATCCTGAGACTAGTGAATCGCCAAGGTTTGCGTTACTCGGTCGCCGATCGCACGTCTTGCTCGATTGCCGCAGTATCGACGGATGTCCGCGCTCTTTCGTCCTGTCCACGCGCTACGCCGAAGCGTGTGCGATAGGCCGCCGGTGTCAGGCCGATCACGCGGCGAAACACTCCTCGAAACGCGTTCGGGTCGGAATAGCCGAACTGCCAGGAGATCTGCTCGACCGGGCGCAGCGTGCGCTCGAGCAGATCGCGCGCCTGTTCGACACGCAGTTGTTGGCAATACTCCGTCGGCTTGTAGCCGGTGGCCTTCTTGAAGCGGCGCAGAAAGGTTCGGCGCTCCATTCCCGCGCGTTCGGCCATGGTGGCGCCCGAGACTGTCACCTCTCGCAGGCCGGCAAGCCAGGTTTGAACCCGCAGGATCGCATCGTCGCCATGGGACATCGACGGTGTGAAGGTGCGGTAGAAACGCTGTTCGCGCCCGGGCGGATCCAGCATCATGAGGCGCGCCGTTTCGGCCATGACGCCGGTGCCGGCGTGGCGCTCCAGAATGCGCAGGCCCAGATCGGGCCATGACATGATGCCGCCGGAAGTGAGGATGTCGCCCTCGTCCACGACCACCCGGTCGCTGTCGACCCGGATCGCCGGAAACCCTGCCGCAAGCGCATCGCCATAGCAGTTGTGCGCCGCGACCCTGCGCCCGTCCAGCAGGCCCGTGCGCGCGAGAAGAAACATACCCGCACAGGCGGCCGCCAGCGTCACCCCGCGCCGGTGAAGGTCAATCAGCCAGGGAGCAATGACGCCTTCCTGCGCGACCGGTGCGTCACCGTGGCGATTGGGCGGGATGATCAGCAGGTCGGGTAGGCCTGACGCTGGCATTGTTTCGGAAGTGCAGCCGATGTGGCCGCCATCCGCTGCAACCTCCCACTGGCTGAGGGAAATGGGACGTGCATCGGGCCCGGATCTCTCTCCCAGCACGAAATTGCCCACCTCGAACTGCTCCATCAGGCCATGCACCGCGGCAGGCCGTGCTCCGGGATAGAGGAGAATGCCGATTTCATGAAATTGGGCGGCTCTCGTCATTTGTCACTAATGCCATGGATATTGTCACTTTGGCCACTCAAGGGATCGCAGATGGGGACCTATCTTGCAAGGCAGCCGGCCTCGCCCTGAACGATGTCATGTCCAGCCCGGGAGCCGACAACTGCAACCCTCCCACCGCATTGCGGCCTGACGAACTAGATGGAGAATGACATGCATGGTCACGGCGATTGCCACCACGAAAGCCACGACTCCAGCGGCCGCGCGCCGATCCAGGTTGGATTGATCGTTGCCCCCGGATGCTTCATCGCCGACGTGATCGGCGTTCATTTCGTCTTCGACCTGCTCGATGTGTTTCCCGACCTGCCCGATGTCCAGTTGCACTTGATCTGGAAGACCCCCGAGCCGGTCAACACCTATCCTTCATGGCGAACGGTTCCCACCACGACTTTCGCCGATTGCCCCGATCTCGACGTGCTGGCGGTGGGCGCGACGATGCCGGGCACGATTGCCGACCCGGAAATGCTCGCCTTTGTCCGGAGGCAAGCCGAGACCGCCAAGGCCGTGATCGGCATCTGCGCGGATTCGCTCGTGCTGGGTGGGGCCGGGCTGCTCGAGGGGCGCAAGGCGACGGCGAGTTTCCCGATCATCGACGCGCTGCCGGGCGTCGGGGCGCACCCGGTGACAGGCGGCGCCGTGGTGCGTGACGGCAAATTCCTGACGGCCGGGCCGGTGACCGGACCGTTCGAGGCCGCGCTGCAGGCGCTTTCCATGCTGTACGGCGAGGACGCCGCCAGGCGCATCGAGCTGACGCTCGAATACCTTCCGCGCCCGGTGTTCGGCACCGGAAGCCCGGAGCGCGCCGGCCCCGAGATGACCGAAAAGGTGACGGGTATCGTGGCGCCGCTCTCAAGCGCTCTCGGTGCCGCGTCGGCCGCAGCCTATCAAGACCATGTGTCAGCAGTGGCATGAATCACGCTCTGACGCGTCCTTCATCTGACACCCAGCCGCCGGTTCAGGGGGCATGCCCCCCTGAACTCACTAGACTTCAGCAAAGGCCGATCGCAAACAGGCACGGCATCAGGAGCATCGTCCCACCGGACCTCTGAATGCCTAGCCTCGAATTGTCCGGACGATGTTCGCCTTGGGTGGGTCCATACAAGCTTCTGCGCCGCTGGTATGCGCTCCTGGCTCACGCCATATGGCTCCCTGTTTGGCTTCAGGCCGCGACCCGCCAGACGACCGGGCCAAGTAAGGGTACCCGGTGCCTGCTTTCTCAAGACCCCAGGATAACCGATATCAGGTCCGAAAGCGGCCGGTGGTACGCCTCCCGACCGCAACGACCTGCCCGAGTGAAATGCCCTGAGGGTCTGCTGGGCGCGTGACGGAGTCGATCAGGTTAAGGCGGAAAGCGAAGCCCGCGTCGCCTCGGAACTTGGTCGAAGTTCAGCATATCAGGTTCCGTTCGGCCGATACTCATGAACCCGCAGACACCCGAATGCGAAGCGTTTCATTCGTCGCAGGAACGATCATGTTGATAGTTGGCGAGCCGACTACATTCCCCCGCGCGACCGTCAGAGAAGGTTGGCTATCAGTGGCGTTCGAATGGCGGATGGAACGGGACTAGCGTCGAACTTTTTCTGGGTATTCCTGAATATTCGTCATCCTTTCCCTCCCAGCCAGCACTCGCGCGCGCGTATATCGCGCAGAATTCACGGCACGCGATCCCCGGCGAGTGGCAAAAACGGGATCGGGCGGGGCCGGGATCCGGCCCGCGGAGCAAGCCTGCCAAACCTCTACGCACCGATCTCATCATGAGCGGTCAGGCATTCTGAGTGGTCGCGCAGAACCTCCAGCACCCGGCAATCCGCAGTGTTGCCGCCGCTGCACTCGTGGACCATGCGTTCCAGTTCGGTGCGCAGCGCCTCAAGGCGTGCCATTCGCAGTTCGACCTGCCGGAGTTGCCGGCCAGCGATCTGGTCGGCCTCTTGGCAGGATTTTTCGGGATGATCCGAAAGGTCGAGAAGCTCCCGGATCGCCTCCAGCGTGAACCCAAGCTGACGGGCGTGGCGGATAAAGGCCAGCCGGTCGAGCTCTGCCTCGCCGTAGCGGCGCTGTCCGCCCGCGGTGCGCCCCGGTTCGGGCATCAACCCTATCTGCTCATAATAGCGTATGGTCTGCACCTTGGTTCCGGTTCGGCGTGCCAAAGTTCCGATCGCCAGCATCGCAATCTCCAAATCTACAGTCACTGTAGAATATGGCGTGTCGCGCCTCGCGCCGCAAGCCCGAATTCGCACCGCTGCGGCAATTCGGCTCCGTGGCCGAATTTCGGTTGAACCTCAACGGGCTTTAGGTTGTAGCAGACCCCTCAAGGAAATCGTGGCGGGGCGAATCATTGCGGCTGAAGACCATTCGATGGATTCTGTGGGGGATCACCGGGGCCGTATCCCTGAGTCTGGCCTTTGCGATCCTTTGGCGCGATGACCGGTTCGGAACGGAACCCTCGCGCGAGACAGCTGCGTTTCGGGCCGACTTCGAGTTGACCGACCACCAGGGTATGGTCCGCACGGACGAAGACTTCGCTGGCCGCTGGCTTCTGGTCTTCTTCGGCTTCGCGAATTGCCCTGACGTCTGTCCGACGACGCTGGCCGAGGTGGCCGCGGTCATGGACGGGCTGGGCGTGAGCGCCCCCAAGGTCCAGCCCCTGTTCATCTCCATCGACCCTGAGCGCGACACGCCCGCCGCGCTGGCTGATTTCGTTCCGCGCTTCGATGCGGGAATTATCGGCCTGACCGGGACGCCGAAGCAGATTTCCGAGACGGCGCGGTCTTTCTACATCTACTATGAAAAGATCGAAGAGGCCGCCGCACCGGGTGGCTATTCGATGAGCCATTCCTCGCAGCTGTTCCTGTTCGGTCCCGACGGAGCCTATGTCACGGCCTACGCCTACGGCACGCCTGCCGAGGAGATTATTGCCGACCTGAACGGGAGACTCGACACATGAATTTACGAATTTCCGGAGAACCGGCGTTATTTGCGGTCTGGGCGGTTGCGCTGATCGCGACGCTGTCCGTTCTCTTCATCGGCGAAGTTCTGGGACAGACTCCCTGCGTTCTCTGCTGGTATCAGCGGGCATTCATGTTTCCGCTGGCCGTCATCCTCGGTATCGCCGCATGGCGCGCCGATTTCGGCATCCGCATCTACGCTATTTCTCTTGCCGCGATAGGTGCAGGTATCGCGCTGTACCACCTTGGGCTCTACATCGGGCTCATACCGGAAGCGATTCAGCCCTGCACGGCGGACGGCCCTTCGTGCACCGACGAAAATCAGTTGTTCCTCGGTGTGCCCATTCCACTACTTGCCCTCGCCGCCTTCTTGGCCATCATCTTCCTTTTGAGGGCGGCGCAACCGGAGACCGAGACATGAACAGAAGAACATTGGTACTATCGACGGCCGTTGTCGCCGCAGGTGCATTCGGCGGTGCAACCTGGTGGGCAACCCGACCAGCGCCCTCGCAGTCTACCGGCACCGTCGCGCCCGACATCATGCGAATGCTCGAGCGTCCCTATTCGCCCGTGCTCGGCCCGCAAGATACGCCGGTGACGATCGTCGAGTTCTTCGACCCGGCCTGTGAGGCCTGCCGTGCTTTCCACCCGATCGTCAAGGACATCATGGCGCAATACCCGGACGAGGTCCGGGTGGTGATCCGCTATACGCCCTTCCACGGCGAAGGTTCGGAAGTCGCGATCAAGACCCTCGAGGCTGCCCGCCTGCAGGGTGTGTTTGTTCCCGTTCTCGAGGCCTTGCTGGAGCGACAGAACCTCTGGGCATCTCACGGAGCGCCTGCGGCCGAAAGGATCATGATAATCGCTGGGTCGGTCGGGCTGGACGTGGAGGCGGGTAAATCGCAGATCAGGATGCCTGATATCGTGGCGGTACTGAACCAGGACAGGTCTGATGTCGAGGCCATCGGAGTGCGGCAGACGCCGACGTTCTTCGTTAACGGCAAGCCACTCGATCCGTTCGGTGAAGCCGAACTGCGGCGCCTTGTGACGGCAGAAGTTGCGGCAGCGAGCTGAACGGCGCTGCCAGGAAACGAAAGGAATGCCCGCAATGAAACCCGTTTTCTTAAGCGCGGTGACCGCGCTCATGCTGAATGTCAGCCTCTCCGCCCCTGCTCTGGCCGGAGCTGAGGATATCATCGTCGATGGCGCGTGGTCGCGCGCCTCGATCGGAACCAGCCGTCCGGGCGTTGCCTACATGACGATCCGCAATACGGGCGACGAGCCAGTAACCCTGACGGAGATTCGAACCGAAATTGCAATGATGCCCGAAATCCACCGGACGTCGACAAACGAGCAGGGCGTAAGCTCCATGACGCCGGCGGGCGAGATCAAGATCGAGCCCGGCGAGACGGTTGCATTGGAGCCCGGCGGGCTGCACGCGATGCTGATGCGTCTGCAACGTCCGATGGCCGAGGGCGAAAGCTACAAAATGACGCTCGTCTTTTCCGGCGGCGGCGAGGTGGTGGTCGAGGTTCCGATCCTCGGCGTTGCGGCCCGCGGGCCCGAGGGTTGATGCGGCGGCGCCGAATACTCAGCTACGGCGCGGCCGGCCTCGGCGCACTAGGCCTGACGCTCTTTGTCGGCTGGTGGCGGGTGGATGGGCCGGGTGCGCCGGTAGCCGTTGAGCAGCGCCCCGTTGATTTGACGGCGATGGACTTTCGCCTGACCGACCACGAGGGCAATGCGGTTGGTCCCGAGACGCTCGTCGGCCGCGCGAGCATGGTGTTCTTTGGCTTCACCTTCTGCCCGGACGTCTGCCCGACGACGCTTGGGGACATTTCCGGCTGGCTGGACGACCTCGGCGCGGAAGCCGAACGCATGAATGTGGTTTTCATCACCGTCGACCCCGAACGCGATACAGTCTCGGCGATGAAGGAATATGTCGGCTATTTCCACCCGGCGCTCCGTGGCTGGACCGGAGCGCCGGACGAGATTTCCAGGGCGGCAGAGGGTTTTCGAGTGATTTATGAAAAGGTACCGGTCGAGGGCGGCTACACGATGAACCACACCGCAGGCGTGTTCCTCTTCAACGCCGAGGGACGTTTCGTATCCACCATCGACTATCACGAGCCGAGGGAATTCGCCTTGCCAAAAATTCGCCGCACTCTGGAGACGGATGATGGAGGGCAGACATGAGGTTGCGCTGGTTCGCCGCATTGCTGGCCGGAGGCGTTCTTGCCGGGGCGGCTTTTTGGCTGACGTCCGACCGCGTGCTGCCGCCGGGGCCGGACTATTCGGACGCAGCTGTGGCGCTTCGGGTGCCCCTGGTCGGAGACGCAGGTCCGGTGGTTCTGGCTTCGAGCGACTCACCCCCTGAACTTCCATCACCCGTGCTCCTGCACGCCCCGCCGGTGCCGGATACGACCCTTGTCACACCCAGGCCGCCGCTGCGGGCGCCTTGGACGGCGGTTCTTGGGCCGGGTGACACCCTTGACGGTGTGTTGCGCCGCGCCGGCCTGCCAGCGGAAGAGCGGCAAGTATTCAGCCGGGCAATGCAGACCCAGTACGATCTGGCAAACCTTCGCCCGGGCGACGAAGTGGCGGTGCAAAGCCATCCGGACGGCCGCCCCTATCAGGTGGTTCTTTCAGTCCGCAGCGGCGAGCGGGTGCTGGTCCGGCTTGAAGAGGAGCCGGTAGTCCGGACCGTCGCCCCGGACCTCGAAACGTTCGAGCGAACTGCGACTGTCACGGTGGATGGCTCGATCTTCGCCTCTCTCGATCGGGCCGGGGCGCCGGCCAGCCTCGCGGTCGACCTCGCGGCGGTGCTTGGCGGCACCGTGGATTTCCGGCGCGATCTGCGTGGCGGCGAGACGCTCCGGTTGCTCTGGCGCGAGGCGCGTTTGCCAGACGGGTCCCGCGTCGGCGCGCCGCGGCTGAGTTATGCCGAACTGGCCCTCGGAGATGCGCTGTTCGAATTCGTCCGCGATCTGGATGCGGGCGGTTCTGCAACGGTGTTCCGCAACGGTGAGCGGCTGAGAACATTCGCCCCGCCGGTGGTGGGCGCGCGGCTGACCTCGGTCTTCGGCCGCCGCAGACATCCGGTCTATGGCGACATCCGCATGCACAAGGGCGTGGATTTCGCGGCGCCGCGCGGCACCGCGGTATTTGCCACGGCGCCGGGGCGGGTGTCTTTCGTGGGGCGTCGAAACGGCTACGGCCGCGTCGTGGAAATCGCGCATGGACCGTCTATGACGACCATGTATACGCACCTGTCCGCTTTCTCAGAGGGCCTTGACATTGGCGACTTCGTGGAGGCCGGCGACCGGGTCGGAGCGGTCGGTTCGTCCGGCCTCGCGACCGGCCCGAACCTGCATTACGAAGTTCGGCTGGAAGGGCAGCCGGTGGATCCTATGGGTGATGAACGCCTCGCCGGTCTGGTCGATGACCGCACCGCGACAGAGGCGCTGCGCCGGTTGACCGAGGCGCGCCGGCGGTTTTCAGGTGACGCCGAAGCCGATACCGGTGCGCGGTTCACTCTTTCGACCAAAGGAGGTCCGACATGACATCCGCAAGGACCATTCTCGCAGCAATTCTGACCATGCTGGCGGCCGGCCAGTCACTTGCCCAGGGCACGCCGATGGATGTTAAGAAAACCAATGGCTGCGGCTGCTGTCTGGCATGGATGGAGCGGATGGAAGAAAGCGGATTTGCGCCAGAGGGCGACGACATGTTCGCCGGGCTTCTGGTCCGGTACAAGCTGGACATTGGCGTGCCGCCAAAATGGTCTCGTGCCACACTGCCGTGGTGGAAGGGTATGTGATCGAGGGCCATCTGCCCGCCGCGGACATTCGGCGCCTGCTCGACGAAAGGCCCGACGCCGTCGGTCTGGCGGTGCCGGGAATGCCGATCGGCTCGTCCGGCATGGATTTCGGCGACGACCGCGAGGCGTTCGACGTCTTTCTGATCGGCCGGGACGGGGCGATCGAGGTTTTCAGCTCCTATCCGGGCAACTGACACGAAAGATTGCGCGACATTCCAGCGCAGGAGGGCTTCTGCACTTGAACCTAAAGTTGCTTGAGGTTGCAGAAAGGCCCGGAAAACATGGCTGACCGATTCAGCCCAAGTTTCGGGAGACGATCATGAAAAGAACACTGATGGCGGGCGGTTTGTTGCTCGTGATGACGGGCGTGGCAGCGGCGCAGGATGCCCCGGTCATCGATGTGCTGAAGCAGGCAACTTGCGGATGCTGCGGCGGCTGGGTTGAAGCCATGCGGAAGGCCGGATTCACGCTGAACGTGCGCAATGTCTCAGGCGAGGAACTCTATGCCGCAAAGGAGGCCTCCGGTTTCTCCGACGATCTCTGGGCCTGCCACACGGCGACGGTGGCGGGATACACAGTCGAGGGCCACGTTCCCGCCCGCGAAATCAGCCGGTTGCTGGAAGAACGCCCCGCCGGGCTTGGTATCGCTACGCCCGGGATGCCCACCGGGTCGCCCGGTATGGAATACGGCAACGAGCGCGAGGCCTTCGACGTGGTCTTCGTAAACCTCGACCGGGGCCAGCAGATCTATGCGTCCTACCCCGGCAACTGAAGCTGCTCTTCCGCAATGATCGTTGACAATCCCGCCGAAACGCCAGGTATCGTTGGCGAGGCGGCGCGTCCTGGGCACCAGCGATCTCCGGATTGTAGTTGCCTGCGGTCTGCCGCAAGGTCAATCTGCCCGGTCCGGGAAGAACCATGAGCAATGCTTTCTTCGACCCGTTCGGACCGGCGCTCTCTCCGGTTGCGCTCGTGGCGATTGCCGGGCTGGCATGGCTTTACCTCCGCGGAACGGGCCGACCGCGGCTGGTGGGTGAGCGTGTTGGCCCTCTCCGGCACGGTCTGTTTGCCGCCGGGACGCTGATGCTGGCCCTCGCCTTCGAGGGCCCGCTGGCGGGCGCGGGGCAAAGGCTCTTCTTTGCGCATCAGGTTCAACACCTGGCGATCCGGCTGCTCGGGCCGATGCTGATCGTTCTCGCACATCCATGGCCGGTCCTGCGGGCCGGGCTGCCGCGCGTGGTGCGGCACGGGCTAGCGCGGTTCGTTGACCGCCCCGCGACGCGAGTGGCAGTTCGCGCCCTGACCCGCCTCGATGTCAGCTTCGTCTTGCTCATCGCCGCGCTCTACTTCTGGCAGGTTCCAGCGCTGCACAACGCTGCCGTTTCGAGGCCGCCGCTGGCCCTGGTGGCGCATGCCGGCATGGTGCTGGCAGGTCTCAACTTTTTTGCGGTCGTGTTTGACCGGCGCGATGCGCCCGAGGCCGCCACCCAAAGCCTGCGGCTTCTGGCGCTGGTCGGGGTCATCGTGTCGAACATCCTGCTCGGGTCGCTTACAACGATGAAGGAGAAGGTGCTGTACACCGCCTACGATGTCTCCGGGCGGCTCTGGAACTTCGCTCCGATGGCCGACGAGACCACCGGCGGCTACACCATCTGGGTGCCGTCGTCCTTCGTCATAATCGCGGCAATCATCCTGGTCTTCAACGGCTGGAACGCGGTCGAGGTCCGGCGCTGGAATGCGCGGCACAGCTGGACCGGATCGAATGCAGCCGCGCTCGAATTCCCGGAAACCGCATACGAGCTGCGCCTCAAGGTGACGGAACCCAACCGCCGCATGGGCCGCACCCTGGCGCTGGTCTCGGCCGCGATGTTCGCGACCGTGATGATCACCGGTGCCACGATCATCTACGCGTTTTAGAGGCCAGAGATCGACATGCGACCCGATGCGCTTTTGCCCGCCAAAACCCGCCCGATCCGCCGATTGCCTAACGGCATGATCCTTGCAGCGGCCGTGCTTTTGCCGGCTGCCGCGCTGGCCCATGGTGGCGCGGGCCTGTCGGCGGCATCCGCATGGTCGGCCTGGAGCCTGACGCCCGAAATCAGCGGCCCGATCCTGGTGATCCTGACGCTCTATGTCCGGGGCGCGGTCCGGCGCCGGTCGGTGTCACAGCCGGTTTCCGCAGTCCGGCACACCCTCTTCGCGGGCGGCATGCTGGCGCTCTTTCTGTCGCTGCAATCGCCCATCGACCCTATGGGCGAGCGGCTGTTCCTGGCGCATCAGATCCAGCACCTGCTGCTGCGCATGGTCGGTCCGATGCTGGTCGTGCTTTCCCGCCCGCAGGGTGTGCTCACCGCCGGCCTGCCGGAGGCGCTGCGCAGGAGCATAATCGCGCCAATCATGGCCAATGGCGCGGTTTCCGGCCTCCACCGCCGGATGACTGGCCCGGTCACGGCCTTCCTGCTGTTCGTGCTGTCGCTCTATGTCTGGCAGGTCCCGTCGGTTCACAACAGCGCCCTGCTTAACCCGTTGATCCATTGGGCGATGCACCTGACGATGCTTGCCGCCGGTCTCCTGTTCTTCGCGATGATCTTCGACCGGCGCGACGTGCCCACCGCACCGCCGCATTTCCTGCGCATCGCCCTGCTGTTCGCGACGATCGTTTCGAGCATCCTTCTTGGCGCGATCACGGTCTTCAAGACCACCGTCCTCTACACCGCCTACGACATCGAGGGGCGCCTTTTCGGCATCTCACCCCTGACGGATGAGACCGCGGGCGGCTTCATTCTCTGGGTGCCGGCAAGCATGATGGCGATCGTCGCGATTGTCATCGTGGTCTACGACTGGAATCTCGCCGAAAAGAAACGCCTTCGCCGCGGACATGGCATGGCGGGACCGGCGGCTGTGACTGCGGGGCCGGATCAGGCGGGCCGCGGGCAATCAGCGGCGAGTGAGCGGCTTGGTCTGCTTCTGGGCCTTGGCGCCCTTACCATGTTCGGCCTGATCATCGGAACCGGCGTTTTCGTTGTGTCGCTCGACTGACTTTCCAGAGCCGCCCGCGCAAGGAATCGAGGAACTTCTATCGTGCTACCGCCAAACTCTCACCGTTTCGCCGGCCTCACCGGCGCCCTTCTGGCCTTTGCCGGCGACCAGGCCACCAAGGCCGTCGTCAACGCCAACAGCGCGGCTCTCGCCTGCGGCGTCCCGGTCTTTCCGGGCTTCAATCTGGTCTTTCTGCGCAACGACGGCGTGACCTTCGGCCTCTTGGGTGGCGTGCCGTGGTGGGCGTTCGCGGCCCTCGCGCTCGCCATCGTGGTCTGGCTCGCGGTGCTCATGGCGCGGGCAACGGACCGCCTCGAGGCACTGGCCTACGGGATGGTGATTGGCGGCGCACTCGGCAACGTGGCCGACCGGCTGCGCTGTGGTGCTGTGACGGATTTCCTGGATGTCTATGTTCGCGGCTGGCACTGGCCCGCGTTCAATTTCGCCGATGTCGCAGTGGTCAGCGGCGTGGGTCTTCTGCTTCTGTCCGAGTTTCTGGCATCACGAAGGTCCCGCCGCCTTCGGGGCTGATCGGGCCGCCCGGAAGGTCGCTCTCACTCGTGACCAAAGATTGCCGCATCCCGATGCGCGTGATCGGGGTGCTCGAATTCGAGCGTCGAGTGATTGATACCGAACTCCCGCGCCAGCAAGTCCTTGATGTCACTCTTGACCGCTTCCATCCGGTCCCAGTGGTCACGGGCGACGACGATATGGGCATCCACGGATACCTGCCTCTCGTCGATCTGCCAGAAATGAACCCGGTGCATATCCTCGACACCCGGAACACCGGTAACGGCGGCGATCAAGGTCTCGATTTCGATCTCCGGCGGACTCGCCAGCATCAGCAGGCGGATGGTGCCACCAATCTCGGTAAAGGCAAGATAGAGGATGTAGACGGCAATGCCGATGGTGATCGCCGGATCGACCCAGCGGATATCGTAGGCCAGGATCAGCGTTCCGCCGACGATCACCGCGACCGACGACAGCGCATCCGACAGGTTGTGCAGGAACAGGGCGCGAATGTTCACGCTTCCCTTCTGCATCGAGTAGGTCAGCATCGCCGTGAGCGTATCGACGACCAGCGCCACGCCGCCCAGGATCACCACCCACCATCCCAGAACCTCGGGCGGGTCGATCATCCGCATCGCGCCCTCGTAAACCAGATAGAGCCCGATCACGATCAGCGTTGTGTAGTTGATCAGCGCGGCAACGATCTCGATGCGCTGATAGCCGAAAGTCATCTTCCCGTCGGCGGGCCTGCGCGAGATCTTGCGGGCACCGAAGGCGATGACCAGCGAGGCCATGTCCGAAAAATTGTGGATGGCATCAGCGATCAGCGCGAGCGAACCGGCGATGATCCCGCCGACGATCTGGGCAACGGTCAGGATGCCGTTCGCCCAGATCGCGATCGCGACCCGCCGGTCGCCGGAGGCGGGGTCGATATGTGCATGGTCTTCGTCGTGGGGCATGGGTCTTTCCTTCGGTCCGCGGACAGGGATCAGGGATACCGCGGCGCAATGAAAATCCGCAACACCATCCGGTGGGGTGAACTGTCCGGTGGTGTTGCGGATTGCCTGGTTGGTGTGGATCGCGATGCAATCCGGGCCGCGCCGGTATCAGTCGAAGATTTCATGCAGCCACGACTTGCGCCGAGAGCCATGTTTGCCATAGCCACCATGTTTGCCGTGGCGGTAGCCGCCGTCGTCGTAAAAGTCGCGCCGGTCGCGCTCGCGCGGCGGCGGCACCATCTCGGCTGCGCTTCGCTCGATGATCTTGTCCAGTTCGCCCCGGTCGAGCCAGACGCCCCTGCAATCGGGGCAAAAGTCGATTTCGACGCCCTGCCGGTCGGCCATGCTCAGCGGCACCTCGCAGACCGGGCACATCATCCTGCCTTTTGCGTTCATCTTTCTTTCCGGCTCCTTTCCGGGTTCCTTCAATTCAATGACCATGGGCCAGCGCCCCCGCCGCGCGCTCTTCTCCGATGCGTGCACCGCCTTTCGGTGCGCCGCCTTCGGCCTTGCCGTTCAGGAGGCGCAGCGCGTTCATCACCACCAAGAGCGACACGCCGACATCGGCCGCGATGGCGCCCCACATCGAGGCCATGCCGAAGGCGGTGAGCCCGACGAACACCGCCTTGGTGGCCAGCGACAGGCCGATATTCTGGCGAATGATCCACATGGTCCGTCGCGAATGGCCGATGAGCCACGGCACCTTGCCGATATCGTCGGTCATCAGCGCGATATCGGCGGTCTCGACCGCGGCATCCGAGCCGATGGCCCCCATGGCGATGCCGAAATGCGCCCGCGCCATGGCCGGTGCGTCGTTCACCCCGTCGCCGATCATCGCCACCATGGTGTGGCTGGCTACCAGTTCCTCGATGGCATCGACCTTCTGTTCCGGCAGAAGTTCGGCGCGCACCTCGTCGATGCCGACCTCGGCCGCGACCGCGCGCGCGGTGCGCTCATTGTCGCCGGTCAGCATGACGATGGTTCGGACGCCTTGCGCGTGCAGCCGTGCCACGATGCCTCTGGCATCCTCGCGGATACGGTCACGCAGTTCCAGAACGCCCAGAAGCTTTTCACCGTCGCCCACCGCGACCAGCGTGCTGCCCGCGCCCTCGATGCGCTCCCGCAACTCTTCCGGCAGCGCGCCGCCCGCGCCCTTCTCGGCGGCGAAGCGGTCCGACCCCAGCCAGATCGCCCGGCCGCCGAACGTGCCCTCGACACCGCGGCCGGGCACCGTGCGGGTCTCCTCGGCCGCGTCGCCGCCGATACCCGCGATTTGTGCCCGCGCCAGGATCGCGCGGGCCAGCGGATGCGAGGACCGCGCCTCCAGCGCCGCCGCTGCCTCCAGCAAATCGCGCTCGGACGTGCCGCCCAGCGGATGCACCGAGGCGACCTCGGGTTCGCCCTCGGTGATGGTGCCGGTCTTGTCCATCGCCAGTGCGGTGATCCGCCCCGGCGCCTCGACATAGGCGCCGCCCTTGATCAGCACGCCGTTGCGCGCCGAGGAGGCAAGTGCGGCGACGATGGAGACCGGCGTGGAGATGACCAGCGCGCAGGGGCAGGCGATGACCAGCAGCACCAGCGCGTTGTAGAACCAGTAATCCCAGGCCCCGCCGAAGGCCAGCGGCGGCAGCACCGCGATGACGATGGCCAACACCATCACGATGGGCGTGTAGACGCGGGCGAACTTGGTCACCCATTGTTCGACATTGGCGCGGCGCGAATGCGCCTCGCTCACCATGCGGATGATCCGCGACAGCACGGTGTCCGAGGCCGGTTTGGTCGCCCGCACCGTCAACGTGCCGTCGCCGTTGATCGTGCCGGCATAGACCTCGTCGCCCGGCTCCTTGGTGACCAGCGCGCTCTCGCCGGTGATTGGAGCCTGGTTGACGCCGCCGATGCCGTCGGTCACCTCGCCATCCAGCGGGATGCGGTCGCCGCCGCGCACCACGAAGCGGTCGCCCACCGCCACCTGTGCGGCCAGCACGTCCGCCTCGGACCCGTCCTCGCGGATCACCCGCGCCGTGGGCGGGGCGAGGTCGAGAAGAGCCGCCACGGCGTTGCGCGCCCGCCCCACGCTCCAGCTTTCCAGATAGAGCGAGAGCGAGAAGAAGAAAGCCACCGTCGCCGCCTCGAAATACTCGCCGAGGAATATCGCGCCCGTCACCGCGACCACCATCAAAAGGTTCATGTCGGGCGACAGCCTGCGTGCGGACGAAACGGCCTTGGGTGCCACCAGCCAGGCACCGAAAACGATGGCGGCCAGAAACAGCAGGCTCTCGGCCAGCGGCATCGCCGCCTCGCCATGGCCGGCAAACAGCCCGATAGCGCCCTGAAACCCGGATTCCACGATGTGAAAGCCGAAGCCGGCGGCCCAGAATCCGCCCGAGAGCGCGGTGAAGAATTTCTGCCGCTTCAGATGCGCGGCCTGCGCCTCAGCGGCACCTTCGGCATCCCAGAGGCTGGCGCTCATGCCCGTCGAGCCGATCAGCTTGATGATCTTGTCGTCAGAGAGCGCCTTGGCCGTATCGAGCACCGTCATCCGCCCGTTTATCACATCAAAGGCCAGATGTTCCTCGCCGCCGATCTCGGGGCCGAGCACCCGGTTGAGGATCGCCACCTCTTCGGCGCAGTCAAGCCCGTTCACGCGGAAACTGCGGCCCTTGGCGTCCACATCGCCAATGGGCCCGATATCGCCGCACATCGCGCCGTTGCCCGAACCGCAGCAGGCGCCGCCACCCTGGTCAACGGAATGCGTGTGGTCGTGATCGTGATCATGTTCGTGATCGTGCTTGTTTCCGTCATGCGGCATCGGTCTCTCCGGCAGCGAATCAATCTTCGGATCAGAAGATAGGTGCTACAGCAACTAGAGGTTCAATAGCGCGCTGTTGGAGTTCTTACGATTCTTCACAGTCGATCGGCCCGCGCCTGATCACGCATGACTGCGTAGTCGCTCAGCATTACGGCTATGGCCGATCCGTCTTGCAGTGTCATCAATTCCGCTGCTGCCCGAACCTGGAATTCCCGGCTGTATTCAACAACTGGCGGACCAGCAGCAGCTCCGCCAGGTTCAAAACCCGCCGTCGCGCAGCCGGTCAACCAGCTTGTCGCGATTGCGAGGACGACGAGCCGCCGCCTCCAGCATCCGGCGTAGAGTTTCATTGGCCTTCTTCCTGGTTTCAAGGCGTTCCGCCAGGCGAGCGACGCGCTCGCCGGAGCGGCGGATCGACAGCAGGAACAGAACGATGGCGAGCGCCATTGCACCGTAGCGCAGCGCGGCCTTCATCCATGGGGTGGCGGCGATCCCGCCAAGAATGCTGGCGATCATCTCTGCCCCCAGCGCCAGTCGTCAAGGCGCGCATAGATGGTAAACGCGATGCCCACGAGCGCTATGGCGATGAACACCCAGCGCAGCGAGTCGAGGTATGGCACCAGCTGCAGGACGGCTGATTGGGTTTCGGAAAATACGTTCTGTGCCACCTCCACCCCTGCCGCTCCCAACGTTGCCACGCCTGCAGCTCCGCCACCTTTCATGGTGCGGCTCTGTGCCAGCACCTCCCGCGCGGGCGGCGCTTCCTCGACAAAGGCAGTCGCGCCTACCGGAAAGCGTTCGCCCCATTGGCGGGATGGGCGAAGATCGACATGCATGAAGCCCGAGCGCGGATAGAAGCCGAAGCCCAGGAAGCCGACAGCACGCGCCGCCGCCTCGTCTGCAACAGGGTCGTGGTTTGACATGGCGATGTCGAATGCCGCGCCGTTCATATGCTTGGACCGCGTCGCGCCGCCAACGGCGCGGTTGTGTTCCGGGCTGCGATACGCCGAGCGGACGATCAGCGGCTTGCCCAGCCAGTCGCGGAGCGTCTGCAACATGTCGAGCGCGGGCTCATTCATCATGAGTTTTCCGGTCCCGCGACAGGCGATCTCGGCGGGCGAGAAATCGGGCCAGCGCCACACCGCGTCAGGCACGTTGCGCCAATGGCGGTAGAAGGTCTTCGTCATAGGGTCCTCCAAAATGAAAAACCCGCCGGATGGCGGGCATGTGGGTGAGGTGAATTGGGGTGGGTGTCAGCCGAAGAACTTCAACTTCACGGCAATGCCCGCGATCAGGGCGAGCAGCAGGCTGGTGGTGATCAGACGGACAACGGTCTGCCAGGCGGTGCGGCGCGCCATGCGCAAGCTTTCCAGCAGCGTGCGCAGATCGTGGATGTCGATGGCGGCTTCTGGGCCGTCAAGGCCAACGTCGGCAAGCGCGCGTTTTGCACCCGCTTCGGCAGCGCGCGTCAGCATGGCCTGGAATTCGATTTCGGACATGCGCACGTCGCCCTGATCGGAACGAGGTGCAGTCATGACGAGATAATCCCAACCTCTGTCGGCAGCGCGGCCGTGGTCCAGGGCGTGCTGTCGGCGGGGTTTACGTCCCATGTCGAATAGACCGGCGACGGCATATCGGCAGACGGCATACCGGGAGATGCGTCATAGTCCAAGCCGCCGATCCTCAGGAACCCTGCAATGCCGGTTGGTCCGGCCGTTCCAAGCTGGGCCAACTGTTTTACATGCACACCCGCGATGGTCGATGCACCGGCTGGTCCCGTTGGTCCTGCCAGCGAAAACGACACGCGCTGACCGACAATATCGCTCGCCGCGCGGGTGGTGATGTCGCCGTCCTTCACGGCATCGACCCCGCCTGAGAAGGCATCATAGGTCGCGACCAGATCGGGCTTGCGCCGCGCGAACCGCCGCCCGATGGTCGAGACGCCATCGAGCACTGCGATGTGCGCGTAGTAGCAGGTGGTGTTGGTGTAATAGTCATGCAGACCGTGGTTCTTCCAGATGCATCGGACCGGTTTTCCCTTGCCGCCGGTGTTCGGCGCTGTGGCGCTGCTCTGAAGAACGCCATCGACGTAGAACTCGATGGTGATGTCCGCGCCGACCTGCACGCGCACATCCACCCAATAGGCCTGGCCCGACGCCGCAATGAAAGACGACCCGCCGTCCACATTGGTGTCGCCCATTGAAATCGCGTGGTACTTTTCATCGTCGCGCTCGGTTCGGACACGCGCAATCAGCGCATTCGCATCATCGTAGAATTCGAGAAAGGTGCCGTCGGTACCAATGATATGGCCGCTATTGGCCGGCGATCGATAGCGGAAGCCCAACCAGACGTCCTTGGTCGGAGCTCCCCAGGAGGCCGAGAACGGGACAGAGGCCGTTTCGGTCGTAGTGATCTTGATGCAGTTCACGTCAAGATCGGCATCAAACCCCGCAGCGTCGGTGCTGATGCGACCCTCGACGCCCGCAAGGTCCGTGACCTGGTGTCCGAGATGGAGGATGTGGCTCATGGAATTACCTCGATATAGAGAGCGGCCTCGGCGGCCGTGAGACGGGACTGGTCGCCCCATTCGTTGAAGATGTCGATACCCGGGATCGTGAGGCGCGCGTCGCTGCCAAAGCCGATCCAGAGCTGCGCCTCTGCGATGGTCAGCCGCACGGCCCCACCGCGATCGAGGAAGATCGCGGTCTCGGCGACAGTCAGACGCGCGTCGGCCCCGATCTCGGTCCAGGTTGAGACCTCGGCCACCTTGATGCCATCGGGCATGAAGAGCCGGATCGAGCGGGCCTGCCAGGCTTCGTAGCTGATCGTCCCCGATGAGCGGCGCGCTTGCACCCGGACGTCGAAATGCTTGGTACCCGTCGGCGCGGCGAGGATCGGAACATCCTCCTTGGTCAGCGTGAGGCTGTTGGCTGTACCCACGTCGATCACGGCAGCGGGTGGTTCCAGCGTCGCGTCCGTGTCGGGATCGACCCAGCGGATTTCGACCGAGTAAGTGACTCCAGGCTCTGGCCCGATATCGCCCGCGTAATAGGCATCGAATACGCTGCTGGTCTGGGTGAGCCTGTCTCGATGGGACCAGGCCAGAAGGACCGGCCCGAGATTCAACACGTTCGGGTTAACGACCGACACACCGTTGCCGCGCAGATCACCGGGGGGCAGCGGACGTATGGCGCGGCTGGCCAGTGTCACTTCGTCCTCGGGCGCCTGTGCGAGTGGAAGCGTGCCGAAGCCAGTTTCGGGCAGCATCTTTATTGTCACCGTTTCTCCGGCAGCGAACCCCGCCTCGGACGCATTCGCCAGCTGCTGCCAGCAGATAACCGGTGTGCCTGCGGGATGGGCTTGCGGGACAGTGTCGAGACAGCCGCGCCCGACGGTCAGCGCCGTGGCACTCACCCCGTCGATCCGGACCAGCTCATCGCCGATCGCTGCCAGCGTCCCGATCGCCACGTCCCCGAGTCCGGTCCAGTTCCCGACGGTCATCACGCTCTCGGTCGGATCGTCGCTGACGCCGGATACGAGCAGCGCCGTTGGAACAAACTCTACCGCCTCTTCGAGGATGTGGCCCGCCCCGCTGTCGCTCCAGACCTGTGCCGAGAGCGCATCGGCCGAAGGACGTTCCCCGGCCGCCACGATCGCACTCACGCCAGGATCCTCATCGAGAAACGCGTCTGCCTGCGCGTGCCCCAGCTCCTGGACCAGCAACCAGTATGGCGCTTCCGCCACCAAGCGGCGCGTCAGCGGCTTGGGCGGCAGGATCAGGCTTCCGGGGTCGCCGCTTTCACCGCCGACAAGGGCGGTCTCGCCATTCATCAGCCCATTGCGTTCGATCAAGGTCATGACGCGTTCTTCGTGTTGGGTTCGCCGAAATTGAACAACGCCGGGCGGCCGGATCTTGACCGTTACCTGCGGCTGCCGCTTCCCGTCGGCCCTGAAGAAGATCCGGAAAACCAGTTCCCCCAACTTCCAGGAGCCTCGGAACGCTACCGAAGTATCATTGAAATGCCGGAGCGCCTGACCGCTCAGATCGCGCGACCTCATCGTGCGTGCAACCCGTGGATAGCCAAGGACGTAGTCACTCGCTTCACTTTGCTAATAAGCGCAGGATCAATCGATGACTCAGTAGACGGGAGACTAGCGGAGAAAGTAAGCGCACTATCATTGTTGATGGACGACCCCGGACTGGTCCAAATTGCGTTGCCGTCAGCTGATGAAGGCTCAGGGGGCACGCCGGCATTTGACGATGACTATCAGGCAATTGCCGCTCATTTCGCATCTGGAAATGCGTGACCTACCTACCAGAGGCCGGTGTCATGCCGTTTTTCTCTTGGCTTTTAGCGCAAGGGTAAGGAACTGCTCCGACATTCATTCGTGGGTTTTGGCAGCGCTGGACAAACCAACACATATGCGCCTGTACTGCAAGACAATGGTGTTTGACGACGGTTCCGCTTTGCATCCGCGTGACCGACCCAAACGGACCGAAGCCGAAACGAGAATTAGATATTAAATTACAACCACTTAAGACTATTCACCGAAACCACCACAGTCATCAGGTCCAGAGAATACTCGCCCGGAGAGACCGCTGCCGGGCCTCTTGGTACCAGAGACAGTGTTCAGCCCCTCCCGCATAACCCTTAAATATAACGGAAAAATCCGGCCGCATCCGGATGGGGAGAACGCTTTCGCGAGGATTTATGGCGGAGCGACAGGGATTCGAACCCTGGAGACGGTTTCCCGCCTACACACTTTCCAGGCGTGCGCCTTCGACCACTCGGCCACCGCTCCGTTGGGCGCCTGTTTATCCTCAGGTCTTCGGAACATGCAAGCGAATGATTGCGGGCAACAGAAAACTTTGTTGCGGCCTTGAAATTCTTGACCGGCTGCCATTAGCTGAGGTGATCCCGTGTAGGTTGGAACCTGATAAATGCCGGTCGAAATGATACCCGAAATGACGCTGCGGTTATGCAGTATCTGTGAGAATGCCGCGTTTGACCGGGACAAGGCGCTTGCCACCGTTGCGTTACAGCAAGCAGGGCTGGCGGGGCGGGTTGAAATCACTCAAGCGGCGTGTTTGGGCGCGTGCGAAATGCCTCAGGTATTGTCACTGCAAGGGCGGGGCAGGGCGAGCTATGTGTTCTCGGGGATCGAAATGGCCCGGGATGCCGAGGATTTGGCGAAAACGTGCAAACTCTATCTTGAGGCGCATAAAGGCTGGATCAAGGACGCACGTCCATGCGGACGTTTGCGCCACAAATTGCGGGCCAGAATTCCGGCGCTTGAAGATTAAGGCATTTCGATAGCAATTGGAGCCTTTGCGCGGATAGCCCTCGGGTTGCAAGGACGGTTTTCAGAATTCCGACCGGATTTCTGAAACGAAAGGCCAATTCACGTCATACCGATTTGGCGGAATATCGACAGGTCTCGCAAATAATATGCGGGGCCGTGGCCCCGCAAGATTTCATTTATTCACTGGATTTCCAGAAGTGCCCAGCCAAAAGCCCCAGAACAACCCAAGCGACCATGCCGACGCCGATTGCGCGAGAGGCGAACATATTGCCAAGCTCGGTCGGGGCAGGGCCGGTCAATATGTCCGGTTGCGGGGCGCCGATCACATGCGGTGCCAGCAGCAGGATCACGGCCACGCCCCAAGAGACCGGGTTTTTGCCGAATGCGATCAGATAAAGCGCCACGGCGGCGGCGGCAGATGTGGCATACCACCAGATCTGCCGGTCCATAATATCAGCAGCAGATGCCCCGGGAACCTGCGGTGGCAGCGAAAACCCCGGTGCCAGAAGGGCAGCGACAAAGCCTGCCACGCCCCAGATCAGGCCATTTCTGGCATTGATCACCGCGCCGTTGGCTTCCGCCAGCGTCATGATGGCGACCAGGACCAGACCATAGCCCGAATAGATCAGCATCGAGAAGGCGATACTTAGAATATCGCGCATCCCGGCAAAACCACCGGTATCGACCCGGGCCGGGCTTGCACCGCCCCCTGCGCCGAAATGCACCAGATCGCCCCCTTCAAACATCTCGACATGCAGAAGTACGGGCTGAACGAAAAAAAACTGCAGCAGACCGGAAACCAGGCCTGCGGCAGCGCCAGCGATCAACGCGCTGGTCAGAATGCGGGAAAACATTTTTTCGTCGCTAGGTCAGCTTAGTGGCAAGGAAAGCCGGTTGCGTGACGCACATCATGGGCTGCGTCATGCAGGGCGCTTGCCTGAACGTGACCAGCCACGGCGATGATGAACACGCCCAGAAGGCCTGCGAACAAAGCGGGAAGCATCAGGCTGCGGGCCGCTGTTTGGGTAGTTGTTGTCATTCTGTCCTCCAATCCGTCGCACCCGACGGCGGTTTTTCGTTGCGCCTGGCAGGTCTCCTGACTTGCGGCTCTGCGGGTCTGATCGCCTTCCCCGAAATATTCCGAGTGGCTGGATGATCAGAGCCTCGCCGCTTACAGTCGCGGGGGCGGTTCCGGATTTGAGACTATCTCACCGAATTCCCTATTCACCGGCGGAATGCCGGACCAGGTTCATCCAGATAATCGGGATAAGGGGCTTGGCGCAACAGGAATCTGTCGTCAGGCAAGGTGTTTGCGCAAAACATAGATATCCATGATCCATCCGTGAGAATCCCGCGCCTTTGCCCGCGTCGATAGAATCATGTCGGAGACTTCGCCAAGTTTGCCGCTTATAAGCAACTGCTCGGGCATTCCGACATAGGCACCCCACCAAATGTCATAATTTGCTCCGTCAAGACATTGAAAGGAACATTCCCCATCCAGCATCACGGCGATCGTGTCGGCATCAGAAGGCCAGCCGTTTTCGCGCAGGTTTCGTCCGGTTGTGACCGTAAATGGCACTCCGATTCGGTTGATCGGAATTGCGAAGGCCGCGGTCAGCATTTGCAGCGATGTGACCCCCGCCACGACCCTGAGATTGGGTTTCGGGTCCAGCCGGCCGGCAATCCGCAACGTGCTGTCGTAGAGCGACGGATCACCCCATACAAGCAAGGCCACCTTTTGGCCGTCACCTAAGTTATCGTGGATGGTTTGTGCCCAAACCAGCGCAATTGCGTCATGCCAGTCGTTCACCCCTTCCAGATAGGCCCCTGATGCGTCGCGGACGGGCAGATCAAACTCAACCACGCGGGGCAGGGCATCGCTTGCGACCTTGGCAATGATCTGATGGCGGATATCCGCCAGATCGGCCTTTTTGCGGCCTTTGCGTGGGACCAGAATCAAATCCGCGTCGCGGATCGCCTGTGCCGCTTCAAAGGTCACATGATCCGGATTGCCCGTTCCGATGCCGATCAACCAAAGATCAAGCATCGTCAAACTCGGCCAATGGACCATACATGATCAAGGCCGGGTTATGGCCAATATCCCCCGAAAGCTGGTCGACCAGCCCTTCAATCGTCGAGCGTGTGATCTTCTGATCGTTTTTCGAGACGTTTTCCGCCAGAATGGCCGGCGTTTTTGCAGACAGCCCGTTTTTGATCAATAACGAGGCAAGCTTGGGAAAGGTTCGTTTTCCCATAAACACAACCGTGGTGGTTTCGGGATCCGCCAATGCGCCAACGTTAATTTTTTCCGGCAGCTCGCCTGTCACATCATGGCCGGTCACAAATTGCACCCTGCGGGCGGTCAGACGCCGCGTCAGGGGTATCCCCGCCGCCGCGGCCGCCGCCACCGCCGAGGGCACGCCCGGGATGATTTCATACGGAATGCCCGCTTTTTCCAGCGCAACGATTTCTTCTTCAAGCCGTCCGAACAATCCGCTGTCGCCGGATTTCAGGCGAACCACCCTCATCCCCGTTTTTGCATAATCCACCAAAAGCTGGCTTACGTGATCCTGCTTGGGCGACGGTCGGCCTGCGCGTTTACCGACGCCGATCAGATCGGCCTCGGGTCCGGCATGCTCAAGAATGCCGCCGGATGACAGATCGTCAAACAATACGGCCTGGGCGTTTTGCAGCCTGTTCACCGCTTTCAGCGTCAAAAGCTCGGGATCACCCGGGCCAGACCCGACAAAGGATACGAATCCGCTCATGTTTGTGCCTCGGAAATCAAATGAAAGAAGGTGCCACTGACATTACCCCGGATCGAACCTGTTTCGGGCACCGGATTGCCATCGGCATCCGCAACCTTGGCCAGTGGCCTGTCGTTTTCTTCTAGAATAGTGGAATAGTGAAACTCGTGACCGCGCAGGGCGCTGCCTTTTGCGTAACCCAGAACCGGTTCGTTCAAACTGGCCCGACGATATCCCAAATGGAATTTGCGTTTCTCATAGCTTGTAACCAACCCCAAAAGCCCCGCCATTTGGTGGCGCTGTCCCTGTTTGTCGATCAGGACTTCCCCCAGGGCCATATACCCCCCGCATTCGCCATGGACCGGCCTGGTTTCGGCATGTGCGCGCAGACCCGATAAAAAGGTTTCTGCGGCGGCCAGTTTGCCCGCGTAAAGCTCGGGGTATCCTCCGGGCAGCCAGACCAGATCGGCAGACCCATCGGGTGCCTCGTCTGCCAAGGGTGAGAACGGGATTATCTCGGCCCCGCCACGGCGCCAGCCTTCCAGCAGATGCGGATAGGTGAAGCTGAATGCCGCGTCTTGTGCGAGAGCAATTCGTTGGGCGGGCGGCTTTGACAATTCCCCGGCGGGGGGCAAGGCAACAGCCTTGGCCGCGTCGCGAATGGCGTGAAGGTCAACATGCGCGCGCAGGAATGCGGCATAGCCTGAGATTGCCGTCTCGAGGTCCGGATGCTCGACCGCCTGGATCAATCCAAGATGGCGTTCCGGAAGGCTAAGATCACCGCGCCGGGGCAGGGCGCCCAGCACTTTTATACCAGCCCGCTCCATTCCCAGCCGTGTCAGTCTTTCGTGGCGCGGACTGGCGACACGGTTCAGAATAACACCTGCGAAGGGCAAATCGGTCAGGTAGCTTTTGAACCCCAAAGCGGTCGCCGCAGCCGATTGGGCCTGTCCGCCCACATCTATGACCAGAACCACCGGCCACCCCATGCGTAACGCGGTTTGCGCACTTGTACCGTGACCGCTTTCCCCTTCGGTGGCGACCCCGTCAAACAGCCCCATCGAGCCTTCGCCGATGACGATATCCGCTCCGGCGGCCTCGGCCGCGATGGTGTTCAGCAAGGTTTCCGGCATGGCCCAACTGTCAAGGTTGAACGAGGCCCGGCCCGCCGCCGCACGATGAAACGCAGGATCGATATAGTCAGGGCCGCTTTTGAACGGCTGTACGGTCAGGCCGTCTTCGGCAAATGCGCGAAGAAGACCAAGCATGACGGTCGTTTTTCCGGTCCCCGAAGACGGGGCCGAAATCATGATGCCCGGGGGATTAGTCATCGCCTTCTTTCCATTCGCTCCAGGGAGAGTCAGCCGTTTGCGGTCTGTAGCGGCGATCATAATCTGCGGCGTATAGGCAGCTGTCGTCAAACGCCTCTTCGCCCAGTGCCGGGCCAACCAGAATAAGTGCCGTTCGGGTGATATTCGGCGTCACATCCGATTTCAGCTTGGCAAGCGTCGTGCGGATAATCTGCTGATCCGGCCATGACGCGCGATAGACAATGGCCACCGGACAATCAGGGCCGTAAGCGGGTGCCAGATCGGCAATGACATTGTCCAGATTGCCAATCGACAAGTGAATTGCCAAGGTCGCGCCGGTGGCGGCAAAATTTCGCAGGCTTTCACTTTCCGGCATGGAAGACGCGCGGCCGGGGGTGCGGGTCAGAACGACCGATTGGGCAAGGCCCGGCAAGGTCAGCTCGTTGCCCAAGGCAGCTGCTGCGGCGGCGAATGACGGCACACCCGGTGTTACGCTGACAGGGATGCCTTCGGCCTTCAGGCGACGAAGTTGTTCGCCCATAGCCGACCAGACCGACAGGTCGCCGGAATGCAGACGCGCCACATCAAGCCCCGCTTTTGTCGCCTTCCGGCATTCGGCGACAATCGCATCCAGATCAAGCGGCGCTGTGTTGATGATTTTCGCGCCGTCCGGACAATGATCCAGGATGGCCTTCGGAACCAAAGAGCCTGCGTAAAGGCAAACCGGGCACGAGGCGATCAGATCGCGCCCTCTTATGGTCAGCAAATCAGGGGCGCCCGGTCCGGCGCCGATGAAATGGACAGTCACGAGGGGTCTCCTTTTGCAAGGGCGCAAGTTGCCATTCGATCCTCCGAGACCACGCGCGGGCCAAGCAGCTGACCAGCGGGACCTGCCACAGATAGGGTGCAGGCTTCGGCCACGCTGCCGGTCCCACGCATGTCTTGTACGCGGGGCGAATGTGTAAGCGTGTCCGCCGCGATCATATTACCGGCCGACACGGGTGTTGCGACGATGGAAAGAAATTCGCAGAATTTGCGAAACTCAGGGCTTTCGATTTTGTCTTCAGGGGCCGCGATCACGCGAATTTCCGCTTTCGTGACCGACCTGTCTGAACAGGCTTTTTCAAGCGCATTCAAAAGGCTGCCCATCGAAGCTGAAGTCCTGAAACCGAAGCCAGCGATGATCATAGTTTGACGCTCCATTGCACAAGCGGATAGGCCGCTTTCCAGCCGCGCCGTGGTCCGATGCGGGACAATGATGACAGCTCGAGCCTGATCAAATCTCCGCCCAGCTTTTCCTGCCAGCGGGTCAGCAAAGCGTCGCTTTCAAGCGTCACCGAATTCGCCACGATACGGGTCTTTGCCGGAAGGTGCTGTGTCAGGGTTTCCAGAAGATCGTCACTTAGCCCACCACCGATAAAGACCGCGTCGGGTAGATCCAGATCGGCCAGACCTTCGGGCGCCTTTGTCTGCACAACACGGATGCCACTTAATCCGAACTTGCGGGCGTTTTGCTGAATACGATCGGCGCGGTCGGCGCGGGTTTCGATCACCGTCGCGCGGTTTTTCGGGTGGCTCAGACACCATTCGACTGAAATGGACCCGGAACCGCCGCCGATGTCCCAAAGATACTCTCCTGCGGTCGGGGCGAGGGCTGACAGGGTGATGGCACGGACCGGTTGCTTGGTGATCTGGCCATCATGTTCGAACCAGCTGTCCGGTCGGCCTGAAGACAGGGGCAAGCTGTCGCCGGTGCCGCTGATTTCGACGCCCAAGCAAACCGGGTGTTGGATATCATCCGGCATGACGTCGCTTGCCAAAACACTTCGCATTCTTTCCCGCGTCCCGTTCAACGCCTCGAGAATATGAATGCGGGTTTCCCCAAAGCCTTGTTCTTTCAGATAGTTGGCAAGCGTTGTTACCGCTGCTCCGTCACGCAAAAGCACAATGGCTTTCTGACCGTTTGCCAGGCTCGCGCGCAGCGCCTGAACAGGGGCCGCGTGAAGGCCCAGACAGGTTGTATCTTGCAGGCTCCACCCCAAACGCGAAGCGGCAAGAGAAAAGGTCGAGACATTCGGGTGGGCCGTCCATTCAAACGGCTCAAGGTGTTTTTCGATGGTGCTGCCAGCGCCGAACCAGAACGGATCACCTGAAACAAGCATCGCCACGTTGCGTCCGCGAAAGCTTAGAAGTTTTTCAACACCGTCCGAGAATGGCACAGGCCATGTGATTGCCTTTGCTTCGATTCTTCCCAGCAAATCCAGATGTCGCTGCGGCCCCATGATGATTTCCGCCGCCTCAAGCGCATTCCGGCTTGCGGGCGACAGCCCTTCCGGTCCATCTTCGCCCAGCCCGATTATGCTTAGCCACGGAGTTTCAGACATGGCGGAGAACCTCCTTATTCTCGGAGGTACTGTGGAGGCCAGCGCCTTGGCCCGCAAGGTTGCCGATGCAGGGTTGCCAGCCGTGATGTCTTTTGCGGGGCGCGTGGACAGTTTGAAGCCGCAACCCCTGACTATGCGTGTGGGTGGTTTCGGCGGTGTCGCTGGGTTTGCCGATTATCTTCGAAGCAATGCCGTGACCCGCGTAATTGACGCCACACATCCCTTTGCGGCCCAGATAAGCCGCAATGCGGTCGAAGCCTGCCGTTTGGCGGGCGTCCCGCTTGTGGCCTTGACCCGGGCGCCATGGATCGCGCAGGCGGGGGATAGCTGGACCCATGTGGACAGCATCGAGCAGGCCGCCAAAACCATGGTCGGCGAACCCAGACGGGTGTTTCTTGCCATCGGTCGCATGCATCTTAGCGCTTTCCTTGGTGCACCCCAGCATTTTTATCTGATGCGGCTGGTCGATGAACCCGCAAAACCATTGGCCTTTCCGAATGCAAAAATCGTCATTGCCCGTGGGCCGTTCACCTTTGACGATGATCTTGCCCTTCTCAGGACGCATGGGGTTGATCTGGTTGTTTCCAAGAACTCTGGCGGCGACGGGGCGCGTTCCAAAATTGATGCGGCCCGCGCGTTGGGGATTGACGTTCTGATGATCGACCGCCCGGAATTGCCCGATAGGCAGGAAATGCACGACGTCAACGCGATTATGGCGTGGATTGCTCATCCGACCGACCTTGGGGTGTAAACCAGCGGCGCAGCATTGCAGCGTTCTATGACACGGGTTTGCGACGATCCGACCAGCACCATCGTGCGCATGTCTGCCATGTCCGCAGTTGTTTGATCCAGCGGCACCACGCGGATCGTTTCATCCGGGCGTGAAACATTTCTGGCAAAAATCACGGGTCGGCTGTCCTGGCATTCTTCCTTCAGGATTTGCAGTGTTTTTTCAAAGCCTTCCGGTCTGGACTTCGAGCGTGGATTATAGAACGCCATGGCAAAATCTGCCTGGGCTGCAAACCGAAGGCGTTTTTCGATCAACGACCAGGGCTTCAGATTGTCGCTTAGGTTTATCGCGCAGAAATCATGCCCTAAAGGCGCCCCGGCGCGGGCAGAGGCGGCCAGCATTGCAGTGATCCCCGGCAGAACCTGAATATCAAGTTCGCGCCATTCCTTCGGTCCTGCCTCAACCGCTTCAAAAACCGCTGATGCCATGGCAAAAACACCCGGATCACCGGATGAAACCACCACTACGCATTTGCCTTCGCTGGCCATGTCAATCGCATGACGCGAGCGGTCTATTTCCACGCGGTTGTCGCTGGGGTGCAAGCGCAGCCCGTCGCGGGCGGCGATGCGTTCGACATAGGGGATATAGCCAACGATATCAGTGGCTTGGGACAATGCAGCCGAAACTTCTGGCGTGACCAGAGCGTCATTTCCCGGGCCAAGTCCAACGATATACAGCTTGCCGGTCATGGACGACGCCCGTGGCCGTGCACGACGATGATTGCAAAATAGGGGGCGATCCCTTCGGGCGTTTCACTTAATTTCTGAACAGTTTGCCTGGCCATCGTCGCGTATTCGACCAGCCAGGCATCATCATACTTGCCCGCAACTTTAAGGGCGCGGCGTATTTTGTTGATATTGCGTCCAATTTTCATAACCACCAAGGCGTCAGTTTCCGCCATATGCTTGGTCAACTCGTATTCCGACAACGTGCCGGCCAAAACGGTCAACACGTCGTCGCCCCATGTGATCGGCATTCCGGTCGCCGTCCATGCGCCGGACATGCCGGTGATTGCGGGGATCACCTCAACCGGATGAGCGTCTTTCAGCCGTGTGAACAGGTGCATGAACGAACCGTAGAAGAACGGGTCGCCTTCACAAAGCACGGCAACATCTTCGCCTTCTTCCGCCAGGGCGCCAAGACGCTTGGTGCAGTCGCGGTAAAACTCGGACAGAACCTTGTTATAACGCGGATCTTCCACCGGAATCTCGGTCGTCACCGGGTATTCCATTGGAATTTCCACTGCATTATCCGCCAGCATGCCCTCAACGATCTGTCGGGCCTGACCTTTGCGGCCTGCCTTGCGGAAATATGCGACGTGTTTGGCACTGCGCACAAGGCGATCCGCCTTGACGCTCATCAGCTCGGGACTGCCGGGACCAAGCCCGATGCCGTAAATCGTTCCGCTCATTCTTTGCGACTCGCGATTGCGTTGATGGCCGCGACGGTGATGGCACTGCCACCCAAACGACCTTTGACAATACAACAAGGCACCGGTTGATCGGCCCAAAGCGCGTCTTTGCTTTCGGCCGCGCCGACAAATCCCACGGGGCAGCCGATGATCGCGGCGGGCCGGGGGCAGTCAGGGTCTTCCAGCATATTCAGCAAATGAAAAAGCGCTGTCGGCGCGTTGCCTATCGCGACGACCGAGCCACCCAACCGGTCACGCCAGTGTTCCAGCGCGGCGGCCGAACGGGTATTGCCCATTTTAGCTGCCAAGTCATGGATCCCATCCGCATGCAAAGTGCAAATCACGTCGTTTTCGGCAGGAAGGCGCGGGCGGGTGACGCCTTCGCTAACCATCCGTGCATCACAGAATATCGGCGCACCGTTTTCCAACGCCCCCCGCGCCGCAGTTACGAAACCGGGCGAGAATTCTACATGGTCTTCCAGCCCGACCATGCCTGATGCATGGATCATCCGGACAACAACCTGTTCTTCGTTCTTGTCGAAACGATCCAACTTTGCCTCGCGCCGGATTGTCGCAAAGCTTTCAAGATAGATCGCCGCCCCGTTTTTTTCGTATTCGTATGGCATCAGGTCAGGTCCAATTCTTTCAGTGTGTCCGGGGCAAGGCCGGTCTGGCGGGCCTCATCCCACGGTGCGCCGTTTGTCACAAGATCAAATGTACCGTCGCGACCGACCAATGTGACATCGGCGGATTTGGGAAAGGCGCAGCCCTTTGAACATCCTGAGACGTGCAATTGCCCATCCCAACGACCGGCAAGATCAGCCGCCAACTGGCGGGTTTTGACCGTTGCCTGCGGGCAAAAGGGATGTCCGGCGCAAGCATGAACTCGCAACACCGGATCGCTTGCGTCCGAGATCAAGCGGGTGTTTTGCACTGCATCCACACCCTCCATCCACAGCGCATGCCACGGAGTGACACGCAGCGCTGTGTCCAACTTGGAAAGTTTGCTCAGTTCTTCGGCTTGAAGCGGTCCAAAGGGAACCGCCAGTGACAGCCCGCCATTGATGTTGCCCGGCAAAGATTGTTCGCTTGTATCGGCAGGGCCGCTGCCTTGAAATTCGGCAGGAAGCTTTTGCTGAAGCAACAGTTTGGGCATGCGGCGGATATCGTCGGGCCGTGTCTTCATAAACCAGTCTGCCAGCGCCAGCGCCATGTCGACCGATTGGGCTTCGCTGACCTCAACCCCTGTTGCGCATCCTTCGGCCCGGACAATAATTCCCTGGGCTGCCGAAGTTTCAAACCGAATGTCTGCGGGCACATCTTTCAAAACAAGCTTCGGCCCGCAATCGATTGAAAAGCCAAATTTTCCGGGGAAAAGTGGAAAGTCCGGCAATCGCGCCAACAGCGCTTGATACAGCCGATGCGAAAGATCGTTTTCCGTATAAAAGGGCGTCAGAACGATATTGCGCTTCGGCTCATTATCTGGGTCTTCATCCAGCAGATCCAGACCGGCCAAGCGGTCCATCAAACGCGGATAATTGTCGGTGGAAACACCGCGAATTTGCAGATTGGCGCGGTTGGTCAGATCAATGAAACCGTTGCCGAACTCAAGCGCGGCAGCGGCAATTCCTTCGGCCTGGATCGGCGAAATTTCCGCCGCTATGGGCCGGATGCGCACAACCAGCCCGTCACCGGACATCATCGGTTTGAAAGCCCCCGGGCACCAGCCTTGAACGATCGGTGTGCTCATTCCAACGCCTCCTGGCTGGCCCGAACCGAATTTCGGCGTGTCTGCCAAAGCCCCGCGTCCAGAAGGGCCGAGAAACGGTCTTTCATGGCTTGCAAGGCCTTCGGATTTGTTTCCTCCATGAAGGCAACAATGTCGGGGTCTTCCAACGTGACCTCGTGATAGGCATCAAACAGGTGCCCCCCGACAGCATCGGCCAGATGCGAAAATGCCGCCATATGTTCAAGCGTTGCGGCAATCTCAGCCGCACCTCGGAAACCGTGGCGTTTCATTCCATCCAGCCATCCAGGATTGGTTGCCCGTGCTCGCACCACCCGCGCGATTTCTTCGGGCAGGGTGCGGGCACGGGGAGCGTCGGGATCGGTATTGTCGAGGTGATAAAGCGTTGCCTGACCGCCGGAATTGGCCTTTGCCGCTGCAAAGCCAGCCTCGTGAGTGGCATAATCCTCGGCCAAGAGGATATCAGTTTCGCGCAAGTCCTGAAGATGCACGAACGCATTCGCCCGAGCAACCCTGTCGCGGATACCATCAAGATCCCGAGTGGTCGTCACGCCGTCTGTCGCCCAGGAACTGGCGGTCAGCCAGGCCTCGCCTGCATCGTGGCGCGCCGCCTCGGTATAGGTGTCAAGCATATGGCCCATACCCACGCCGTAACTTGCCGGTGCCGGTCCGAACACGCGAAAGCCCTTGGCAGAGCCTGCAAACGGGTTCCAATCGGGCGCTTCATCGCGATGTCTGAGCGCCTCGACCGCTTGTGAGAACACGCCGGACAACGACGGAAATACGTCCCGGAACAATCCGGAGATGCGTAAAGTCACGTCGATGCGCGGCCGCTCCAATTCGGCGATCGGGATGATTTCGATACCGCTGACACGTTCTGACCCTTGGTCCCACACGGGTTTCACGCCCAGCAAATGCAGCGCCATGGCAAATTCTTCGCCAGCCGTGCGCATGGTGGCCGATCCCCACAGATCGACGATCAACCCTTTCGGATAGTCGCCGTCTTCCTGAAGGTGCCGCCGGACCAGTTCCTCGGCCAACCGCACGCCTTGCGCATAGGCCGAACGGGTGGGCACCGACCGTGGATCGGTGGTGAACAGGTTCCGCCCGGTGGGCAGCACATCCGATTGGCGGCGATAGGGCGATCCGCTTGGGCCGGCGTCAATGCGTTTGCCGTTCAGCGCATCAAGCAAGGACCGTTTTTCCGCAGCGACCGAAGGGGTCACGTCAAAGCTGCCCGCATTGCGCGGGGCACGACCCCAAACATGCAGCCCGTCTCCGAATTGGCTTTCCTTGATGTCGCAGACCATTCGGTCAATGCGCGTCAGTGCTTCGGCGGAACTGATGTCATCCGTGATCCCGAGATCCTGTTCCACACCTATGACGCGGGCCTGATCACGGATTTCCTGTTGAAGACGGTCGCGGCGTTTCGGGTCAAGCCCTTCGGCATTTGAGAACTCATCCAGAAGCGCCTCGAGGCCGGATAACCTTTGCGGTGTTTCGCTTTGCTTCAGCGGCGGTGGAACATGGCCGAGCGTGACCGCGGCAATTCGGCGTTTTGCCTGCGCAGCTTCGCCAGGATCATTGACAATGAACGGGTAAATGACCGGCAGGTCTTTGATCAGTGCTTCGGGCCAGCAGGTATCCGACAGCGCCACCGACTTGCCGGGAAGCCATTCCAGCGTTCCATGCGCCCCGACATGGATCAGGGCATCCGCGCCAAACTTGCGCCTTAGATAAAGGTAGAATGCCACATAGGCGTGACGGGGTGTGCGGTTGAGATCGTGGTAATCATCATCGCGCGCGTCCGGTTGTCCGCGTTCGGGTTGAAGGGCGACCAGCATATTGCCCATCCGAAGCGCGGGCAGATGGAATGCGCCGTCTTTGAAATTTGAATCACTTTCCGGTTTGCCCCATGCAGCCAGAAGATCGTTTCGCAGGCTCTTTGGAAGCGCTTCGATGTCGCGTAGATACGCATCAAGCGGAAGGATGACCGTTTGTTTGTCCAATGCTTCCGTCAGAAAGTTTGGCGACAGACCGCTTGCATCCCCCGTCTGATAGCCTTCGTCATGCAGGTCTTCCAAAATGGCCGACGCCGATGCCAATGCATCCAGTCCCACCGCATGTGCCATCTGCCAATCCCGTCCGGGATAGGTGGACAAAACAATCGCCAATTTGCGGTCGGACGCTGATTTTCTGCCCATTCGCACCCAACTATCCACGCGATCCGTGATGGCGGTTGCGCGGCTGGTTTCGGCTTTGTGGACGGTTCGTGAAAATTCCAACGCAGGGTCGAGCGCCAAAGCTTCCTTAAAGCTTGTGACGCCTGCAAATATCCGCCCGTCAACTTCTGGCAAAACCACATGCATCGCCAGATCAGCCGGGGACAGTCCGCGTTCGGCTTCGGCCCATTTGGTTCGGTCCGACGTGGCCAGAGCCGCCTGAAAGACAGGAACGCCAACCGCGTCCAGTGGGGATGGGCCGCTGTCGCCCTTGGCGGAAAACGCAGTCAGGTTGACGATTACCGCAGGCCTGAGCTGCTGTAGCGTCTGTTCAACCCAGCGGCTGGCATCCGGTGCTTTCAGGGACGGGGCAAACAATGCGGCCACGCGGTAGCCCTTGGCGCGAAAGGTCTTGAACAGGGCTTTGACCGGCGCAATATCCGCTGCCGCCAGATATGCGCGGTAAAAGGTAATTGCGATCAGAGGCGCGTCAGAGGACTCCAGATCTTCGGGCTTTGTCACCCCCGTTTCAGGTGTCCAGCACCCAAATGGCGGCAGGGATTTTGATCCGGTGACAGGCCCGGCATAAAGGCCGGCCGCAAGCGCCAGCTGGGCCAGTGCGGCTTGTGCCGCAACCTCTCCGCCTGCGTCGCACAGATGCGCCAGACGCCGCAATGTCGATACAGGCAGGGTCGAGAATGCATCAAGGCGCTCATCCAAGCGACCATCCGCAGGCAGGACGGCAAGGGCCAGACCCTTTTGCTTTGCCAATTGATAGACCTGTTCCAACCCGTAAGACCAATAGGACACGCCACCGATCAGCCGGATCAGGATGCCTTTGGCGCCATTCAGCGTTTGCTCGATATAGGTATCAACCGAAAGCGGATGTTTCAGATCGGCAAGATTGGCAAGCCTTAGCGATGGCAGCCCGCCATCCGCTCGATGCCATCCTTCCGCGAACGCCCCCAGGTCGCTGTCGGAAAAGGACAGAACCACCAGGTCAGCCGGGCTTTGGCCAAGATCGCGGGGCGTCTCGGATTCTTCCAGCCCATGACTTTCGCGGAAGATGACGTGCATCGGGTGTCAGCCTTTCAGAACCGCTTCGATGGCGGCGCGGTCAATGTCGTCATGTTCGGCAATCACCACCAGACGCCCTTGGCGAGTTTCATCAGGTCGCCAAGGGCGGTCAAACTGGGCGCGAACGCGGGCACCAACGGCCTGTACCAACAGGCGCATGGGCTTGCCCGCAACCGAGGCATACCCTTTGACCCGAAGGATATTGTTATCATTGGCAAGGGTTTCTATCCGCGTAGTCAGATCGGCGGCGTCTGCCATTTCGCTGATATCGACAACGATGCTATCGAAATCGTCATGTTCGTGATCGTGGTGGCCATCGTGATGGCTGGGCCGGGCGTCCATATCATCCTCGGCCGCCGCTTCCAGCCCGAGGATCACACGCGGGTCTACGACCCCTTCCGCGACTTCCACCACCGGCAGCGGGCGCGGGGCTTCGGATGCGATTACTTTTTTGGCCTCGGCGACACCTTCAGGACCGGCCAGATCGGGTTTGGTCAGCAAGATGATGTCCGCGCAGGAAATCTGGTCTTCGAAGACTTCGGACAGAGGGGTTTCGTGGTCGATGCTGTCATCGGCCAGACGCTGGGCGTCTACGGCTTCGACGTTGGGGGCGAAACGACCCGCTGCAACCGCCTCGGCATCGGCCAATGCGATCACGCCGTCCACGGTGATTTTCGAGCGGATATCGGGCCAGTCGAACGCCTTGAGAAGGGGTTTGGGCAGCGCGAGGCCCGAGGTTTCGATCAGGATATGTTCGGGGCGCGGGTCAAGCGCCATAAGCGCCTCGATTGTCGGGATGAAATCGTCGGCGACCGTACAGCAAATGCAGCCATTGGCCAGTTCCATTATGTTTTCGGCGGGGCAATCGGGGATGGCGCAGGATTTGAGGATGTCTCCGTCCACGCCCACGTCTCCGAATTCGTTGACGATCACGGCAAGGCGTTTTCCTTGCGGGTTCTGCATCAGCTGAGAGATCAGCGTTGTTTTGCCCGACCCGAGAAATCCGGTGATGACGGTGACGGGAAGCTTTGACAGATCAGACATTCGGGATCTCCAATGGGGGAATGCGGGCAATGCAGTTTTTGCGGAAATGCTCAGGGCGCTCGCGCCACGGGACAAGACCGTCTTCGGTGCTATGGTATTTCGCAGTGCCATCGACAATCGTATCGGCGGCCCCGTTGGCAGGATCGAAGCGGCCATAGACATAGGTCCACTTACCGGGGCTGCGCAGCACGACCGAGCAACCTTCATTGCAGTTTGACAGGCACTCCACCGGTTTCAGAACCACGCCTTCCGGCAGCGCGGCCGCAGATAACGCCTGATAAAGCTGCGCACCGGGGCGCGGGCCTTCGATATCGGTGGGCATTCCCATCCGGCAGGTCGTGCAGACAAGCAGTTCGGTTTCCCGTGGCTCGGTCATGTTTTATCGGTCCTTCTTTGGGCGGGGAAAGAACGGGTACCAATGACAGGCCCGCCCCGGAAACCCCCGTCCGGTTCACGTTTCATTCGCTGGCAGGTCTCCCGGCTTGCGGATATCAGAGTGGGCCTCTGGCGGTTGCCCTGCCTTCCCGGTGACGACGCACCAGTGGCTGCGGACGACCTTATCCGGTCACGGTCGCGGGGGCGGCTGCGTTTCAGGGATGGTCGCATCCCGTATCGCATTCCCTTTTCACCTGTCATATGACAAGCACCAGCAGGTCGCACTTGTGCGATCAGATCAGGGAATGTCAAGCGATAGGTGTCTCCGTGACAGATGATGTGAATGCCCGCCACGCGGCGAAAATGAAAAAGATCAAAGCCGCGCGCGACCGGATGATGGCAACCAAAACGGAAGAAAAGGGCCTGATCATTGTGCATACGGGCAAGGGCAAGGGGAAATCCTCGTCCGGTTTCGGCATGGTTTTTCGGTCTATTGCCCATGGCATGCCATGCGCCGTCGTTCAATTCATCAAGGGCGGTCGGGCGACGGGGGAACGATCCTTGCTGCAAGAGCATTTCGCAGATCAATGCCGGTTCGTGGTGTCAGGCGAGGGCTTCACCTGGGAAACGCAAGACCGTGCGCGGGATATCGCGGCGGCCCGTGCCGGATGGGAGCAGGCGAAGGCGTTCATTCGCGACCCTGAAATCCGGTTCGTTTTGTTGGATGAAATCAACATCGCCCTGCGCAATGATTATCTTGATATCGACGAGGTGGTCGAATTCCTGATGACCGAAAAACCGGACATGACCCATGTCTGTCTGACCGGACGCAACGCCAAGCCGGAACTGATCGAGGCGGCGGATTTGGTTTCTGAGATGGAATTGGTGAAGCACCCGTTCCGCGATGGCATCAAGGCGCAGGCCGGGGTCGAGTTTTGACCAGGGCACTGATGATCCAAGGCACCGGCAGCAATGTCGGCAAGTCAATGCTGGTTGCAGGCCTCTGCCGTGCCGCCAAACGCCGTGGATTGTCTGTCGCGCCATTCAAGCCGCAGAACATGTCAAATAACGCAGCGGTTACGTCGGACGGGGGTGAGATCGGCCGCGCCCAGGCGCTACAGGCGATGGCATGCGGGCTTCGGCCGCATACGGATATGAACCCGGTGCTGTTGAAACCCGAGACGGATGTCGGTGCACAAGTAGTGGTTCAGGGCAGGCGTTTGACGACGGTGAAGGCGCGGGAATACGCGAGCTATAAGCCTCAACTGCTTGAAAAGGTATTGGAAAGCTTTAACCGGCTGAAGGCGGATCATGATCTGGTTCTGGTCGAAGGTGCGGGCAGCCCGGCCGAGGTCAACCTGCGCAAGGGTGACATTGCCAATATGGGTTTCGCAGCCGCTGCCGACGTGCCTGTTGTTCTTGCCGGGGATATCGACCGTGGCGGCGTGATCGCGCAATTGGTGGGAACTCAGGCGGTGATTGACGCCTCGGATGCGGCTTTGATCAAAGGTTTTCTGATCAATCGTTTTCGTGGCGACCCCAGCCTGTTTGACGATGGCTACCGTTTGATCGAATGCCACACGGGCTGGCAGGGGTTCGGTGTTTTGCCGTGGTTCGCCGATGCGTGGAAACTGCCCGCCGAAGATGCGCTGGACATTCGGTCCGGGCCGAAAAGCGAAGGGTATCACGTGGTTTGCCTTGGGCTGTCCCGGATTGCCAATTTCGACGATCTTGACCCACTGGCGCAAGATACATCGGTTCGCCTGACCATGTTACGCGCCGGTGCGCCGATCCCTGCGGATGCCGATCTGGTGATCATCCCCGGATCGAAATCCACCCGAGGGGATCTTCAGTTTGTCCGCGATCAGGGTTGGGATATTGATCTGCAAGCCCATGTGCGGCGTGGCGGGCGCGTGCTGGGGATCTGTGGCGGGTATCAGATGCTCGGTCACCGCATCCATGATCCCGACGGTATCGAAGGCCCGGCCGGTGAAAGCATTGGGCTGGGGTTGTTGGACGTTGAAACGAAGATGACGCCCGACAAGCGATTGGACGAGGTCACGGCCCGACACGTGGCCAGTGGGACCGCGTTTTTGGGGTATGAAATCCACATCGGACGCACCGAAGGGCCAGATCGGGACCGGCCCTTTGCAATGGTGGCGGGCCGAGCGGAAGGGGCGATCAGCGCGGATGGGTTGGTTATTGGCAGCTATTTCCACGGCATGTTCCGTCAGGACGGTTTTCGCTTGGCGTTTCTGACGTCCCTTGGCGCTCAGCCATCACATGCGGGCTATTCAGCCACGGTCGAGAATGTACTGGATGCGCTTGCCGATCATATGGAAGCCCATTTGAACGTGGATGGGCTTCTGTCACTGGCCCGATAGCGCAACTTCAAGACGGTGCCAGTCGTTTTTGCCGTGGGTCAGGCCCAAGCGAATCCATGAATTTGAGTAGGGAAACACACGGCTCCAGATCCGATGACGCGCCAACTGGTCTTGTGCGGTGTTTGCATCCGGCGTGTCGTACAAGCGAAACAACGGGGTCCCCCCCACTACGCGCCAGCCCGCTTGTCCGGCAAGGCGGTCCAGGTGGGCGGCATCGTCGTTAAGACGGGCAATGGTCTGTCGCTTCCAATCCTCATCCGCCATCGCCTGAGCGCCGGTGAAAATCGCCGCTCCATTCACCGGCCATGGGCCGGACAGGTCTTTCAGATCACCGATCAGCCGGTCCGCGCCCAAGACAAATCCCAATCGCATCCCTGCCAGACCGTAGAATTTTCCAAACGAGCGTAAAACCGTGATGTTGCCGTTGCTTGAAAGCGCGGGGCCGAGCGAAAGCGCGGGCTGGGGATCGGCAAAGCTTTCATCCACAATCAAATGCCCGACCGTGTTTGCCAGCGTGATCAACTGATCCGGGTGATAACAGCGGCCATCCGGATTATTCGGATTGACCACCACGGCCAGATCGGCCCTGGTCAGGGCGTCAAGCTGATCAACCGCGTCAACTGTCCAGCCGGCAGACGTCAAACTGGCGGCGTGTTCGTTATAGGTTGGGCCCAAGACACGCGCCCGACCTGATGGCAACACGCGCGGGATCATCTGGATCGCGGCCTGTGCACCGGCAGTGGGCAGACAGGCGGCTGTCGTGTCAAAGGCCCGCTGCGCCAGCTTGGCCAGATCGTCCATCTCGGATCGCGTGGGCAGGGCGCCCCAAGCGGTCGGCGGAATTTCGGGAACCGGATAGGGGGCTGGGTTTATGCCGGTCGATAAATCAATCCAGTCCTCGCGCGACCCGCCATAACGCGCCATGGCCGTGTCGAGATTTCCGCCGTGGTCTCTCATGCAATGTCTTTCAAAGCAGGGCCAAAAGGCCCAGTAACGCCGCCAACCCAAACATGCTTCGCCGGAAAACCACAAGGGCCTTGCCGACATCGGCCCCGGTTACTTCGCGGCCAAAAGTGTTTAGCCAGGGGTCCTGCGTCGCAACGCCATCGTAAACGCGCGGGCCGGACAGGCGCACATCCAACGCGCCCGCCATCGCAGATTCCGGCCAGCCCGCGTTGGGCGAGCGATGTTTGCCTGCGTCCTCGCGCATCGAAACAAGCGCCTTTCTTTGGCCGGACATCAAGGCAATCAGTCCCCCGGTGATACGGGCGGGTGCCCAGTTTGCCAGATCATCTATTCGGGCAGCCGCCCAGCCAAAATCGGAAAAGCGCATGTTCTTGTAGCCGATCATCGAATCCAGCGTGTTGATTGTTTTATAGGCCATCAACCCGGGCAGACCGAAAAGAAGCCCCCAAAATACGGGTGCCACAACCCCGTCCGAGGCGTTTTCGGCCAGGCTTTCGATCGCGGCACGTCCCACGCCTGCGCCATCCAGTTGTTCCGGGTTGCGCCCGACGATCATGGCGACAGCTGTTCGCGCCTGCGGCAGGTCTTGTGCTTCAAGTGGAACGGCAACGTCCCGAACATGCGCATACAAGGATCGGGCAGCCAGAAGGGGCCATGCAATCAGTACCGACAGTGCAAAACCCACCACGCCCTGACCAATGGCGTTTTCGATCAGGCGGCCAAGCAAGAAACTTAGCAGGATCGTGAACAGAGCCGTCAAAATGCCCATCAAACGGCGTGTCGACTTGTGCCATTCGGGTCGGTTCAGGGTTTTTTCCAATCGGCTGATCAATGCGCCGATCCAAGTGACCGGGTGGCCGATGCGGTTGTAAAGCCCATTGGGCCACCCGATCAAAGCATCCAGACCCAGGGCAAGCAAAAGAATGGCGGCAGTGGTCATGTCACGCCTCGGTTACAAAGCGGGTGATGTGACAGTATCCCAGCGCTTCCAGCCGGGGGATCACATGGGGTGGCACTGTTCCGGGTTCAAATAACAGCCCACGCGCCGAACCGGTATGGGCGCGGATATGGCCAAGGGCACCGAATTCACCCGCGATTGCCTCGGTCGGGTCATCCGTAGGGCCTCGCAGCGCGGTTGTACGCCGCGCCGAGACGCTGGCGATACGGGCGACATCGACAAGGCTACCGGCCCGAACGGCCCGGTGCCATGGCTGGATAAGATCGCCAATGTCTGGAAAACAGGTATCATTCGGGTCGGTTTTTTCGGTTTCTCCCCAAAGGCCGCCGATCACCTCGAATGTCGGAGGGGTATGCATGTGCCGCACCACGCGCCCTTCGCGTGAAGACCACAAAAAGCTATCAAAATCCTCGTGCATCAACGGGTCTGTGGCGCCTTCCGTCGTCAGGCAAATTTGGCTGATACTATCCGCAGACCGGGCATTGTCAGCCACCGCTTTTACCAAAGCCACCAGTGACGCGGTCGACGCACCCAATCCGGCACCGAACGGAATGTTGCCTGAGATCGAGATGCTCAGATCATGCGAAACCCCGAGTGTATCCAGAATTTCAGACACACGCCGCTTGGTCAGAATTGGGTGGTCAGGTGGAATGCCAAGCCCATGTTGCGGGCGGGCCTGAACCTCGCACCAGAATTCCGGGCAGGGCAGGCTGACCAGCACGACCGGGCCTTCCGGCCCCATGCGCCCTTGCAGCCACTCGCCAAAATGGCCGTTTATGCGCGCGCGGTTTGTAACAGGCGTTTGAGCAATAATTTCCAACGATGCCTTCCCTTTGCGCAGAGATTCTGATTTGTCACAGGCCCATGAAAAAGTCGATACTCATCACCGGAGGGGCTCGGTCCGGCAAAAGTGCCCTGGCTGAACGCTTGGTCAAGCAATTGGGCGACCGTCCTGTTTATATTGCGACAGCGCAAGCCTTTGACGACGAGATGACACAACGCATTGCAGCCCATCAGGCGCGGCGAGGGGAAGAGTGGCACACAATCAGCGCACCGCTTGACCTTGTAGGGGCATTGAATGAAAGCGACGGCAGCCAGCCGAGGCTGGTGGATTGTCTGACGCTTTGGCTGACCAACCTGATGCTCGCCGAGCGGGATGTTTCCGGCGAAACCGCGGACTTATTGGCAACGTTATCCAAACAGCTTGCCCCGGTCGTGTTTGTGACCAATGAGGTCGGCTCTGGCATTGTTCCCGAGAACCGATTGGCGCGAGAGTTCCGGGACGCCGCCGGGGCTTTGAATCAGCGTGTTGCAGACGCCTGTGCGGAAGTCTATCTGGCGGTCTCAGGACAAGCGCTGAAAGTAAAACCTAATGACAATTATTTCTAACATAACAAACCTGAACCAGATTTCAGGTCTGATCGAGCAACTTCCCGAATTTGACCAAGCCGCTGCGGATGCGGCCACGGAGCGCCAGAATTCTTTGACCAAACCCCCGGGCGCTTTGGGGCGTCTCGAGGAATTGGCGATTTTCATGGCCGGTTGGCAAAAGGCCGCGAAGCCGCAGATCAACAAGGCGCATGCGCTGGTTTTTGCTGGGAACCACGGCATTTGCGCACAAGGTGTGAACCCGTTCCCGCAGGAAGTGACCGCCCAGATGGTGGCCAATTTTGAACATGGCGGGGCGGCCATCAATCAGCTTTGTCAGGCCAACGGGGCCGAGCTTTCGGTGATTGCGCTGGAACTGGATCGCCCGACGGCGGATTTCACCCAAGAACCGGCGATGAGCGCCGAGGATACTCTGGCCGCGATGAAACAAGGGGCCGAAGCCGTCGATCAAGACGCGGATGTATTGATTCTCGGCGAAATGGGGATCGGCAACTCAACCGTAGCCGCGGCTATCGCAGCGGCTTCGTTTGGTGGCGACGTGGCGGATTGGGTTGGTCGGGGCACCGGCTCGGATGACGAAGGTGTGCAGCGCAAAGTCGCGGCCATCACGGCGGGGTTGGCCCGTGCCGGTGACATGAAGGCGATGGACATTCTGGCCCAATTGGGCGGACGCGAACAGGCCGCCATTTGCGGTGCGGTGATCGCTGCGCGTGGATATGGCATTCCGGTGATCCTTGATGGTTTCATTTGCACGGCATCCGTAGCACCCCTGCAAAAGGCCGTGCCGGAATTGCTGGATCACTGTCTTGTCGGGCATCAAAGCGTGGAACCGGGGCATCGCAAACTACTTGATGCATTCGGCAAGAAAGCCATTCTTGATTTCGACATGCGTCTTGGCGAAGGCTCGGGCGCGGCACTTGCGCTGGGCGTTTTGCGTTCAGCATTGGCCTGTCATAACGGTATGGCCACTTTTGCCGAGGCTCAGGTTTCGGAAGCCTGAGACGCGGACCGCCATAAATCGAACTCTGCCGCCCATTCAGTATCCAACCTGTTTCGGACATCGGGCGACAGAGGCAACTCCATCTCGGGGGATACATTTTGCCGGCGCAAATCTATGCGCCGGGTCAGGCGCTTTTCCAGAAAACTGACATAGCGCGACAAGTCTTCGAACTGGAACATATGGGTGGCGCCGACAGACCCGTCTTTGCCGGTCAGAAAGCGCAGCTGGCTGCCAACCCGGGCATAGGGCGCTTTGTCGTCTTTCAGCACCTCCAGCACGAATTGATCAAAAGAAACGTCTCTGGTTGAGTTTGGTTTGCCATCCAAATAGGGGCGCGACCGGTATCTGTACCAGCTGCCCAGCCAGTCCAGCGGATTGCGAACCACCGCTGCGGTTTCCAAATCGTCCGTTCCGGCAGACATGAAATAGGGTTGAACGAAACGGTCGTATTTGTGCAAAGTCGTGTGTTTCAAACCGGGCGGATTTAGAATCGCCACATCCGCCGAAGGGGCCAGTGCGGTCTCAATCGCCGTCGTTCCCGTTTTCGGCACGGCCAGCAAAACCAGTTTTTCTTTCCAGAATACAAGCACTTTGCGGTAATCCCTGTTGGTTTCGCACAGATAAACCATTCTTTAACCACCAAGCGCAACATTGGATTTTGTGAGAATTTAGTTGAAATGTTCTCTTTTTGATCTCATAAGCTGTAGAACAAGAAGAGAACAAAGCGGTAATTGCCGCTTGGCAAGAAACGTGAAACAAGGGTGCAGCAGTATGGCAACGGCAGATCTTTTGACAATGAACAGCAAGAAAAACGCAGACAAGCAAAAGGCGCTGGACAGCGCATTGGCGCAGATCGAACGGCAATTTGGTAAAGGCTCGATCATGAAGCTGGGCGGTGAAAACCAACTGCCCGAGATTGAGGCGACATCGACCGGTTCTCTGGGTCTTGATATTGCGCTGGGCATTGGCGGCTTGCCCAAGGGGCGGATTATCGAAATCTACGGTCCCGAAAGTTCGGGTAAAACCACGTTGACCCTGCATTGTGTTGCCGAGGAACAGAAAAAAGGCGGCGTTTGTGCATTTGTGGATGCCGAGCACGCGCTGGATCCGGTCTATGCCAAGAAGCTGGGGGTTGATCTGGATGAGCTGCTGATTTCGCAGCCCGATACCGGCGAACAGGCGCTTGAGATTGTCGATACGCTGGTTCGTTCGGGTGCCGTCAACATGGTCGTGGTCGACTCGGTTGCGGCTCTGACCCCGAAATCCGAGCTTGAAGGTGACATGGGCGACAGCAATGTCGGTGTTCAGGCCCGTTTGATGAGCCAGGCCATGCGCAAACTGACCGGTTCAATCAGCCGCTCGAATTGCATGGTTATTTTCATCAACCAGATCAGGATGAAAATCGGTGTCATGTTTGGCTCGCCCGAAACTACGACCGGTGGGAACGCACTGAAATTCTATAGCTCGGTCCGTCTGGATATTCGCCGTATCGGGGCGCTGAAAGACCGCGACGAAGTGGTCGGAAACGCAACCCGTGTGAAGGTGGTCAAGAACAAGGTGGCCCCGCCGTTCAAGCAGGTTGAGTTTGACATCATGTATGGCGAAGGCATCTCGAAAATGGGCGAATTGCTGGACCTTGGCGTCAAGGCCGGTGTCGTCGAAAAATCGGGCAGCTGGTTCAGCTATGGCGACGAACGGATCGGGCAGGGGCGCGAGAACGCCAAATCCTTCCTGAAAGAAAATTCTGGTATTGCGCTCGAGATCGAAGACAAAATCCGTGCCGCCCACGGGCTTGATTTCGACATGGAGCGTGGCCAAGACGACGACGTGGTCGAAGCCTGATCCAAAGCGAATATCATCACTAAGACCGGCTGTTTGCGCAGCCGGTCTTTTTTGTGCTGTGGACAGTCATTGAACAGGGCGGTACATCACTTGGAACAGAGACTTTTCTCGGAATCTATGCCCATGCCAAGCTTGAATGAAATCCGCTCGACCTTTTTGAATTACTTCGAAAAGAACGGTCATGAGGTCGTGCCTTCCAGCCCTCTGGTTCCGCGCAATGATCCGACCCTGATGTTCGTCAACTCCGGCATGGTGCAGTTCAAGAACTGCTTCACGGGCGTTGAAAAGCGCGACTATGTGCGGGCGACCACGTCGCAGAAATGCGTTCGCGCCGGTGGCAAACATAATGACCTTGATAATGTCGGCTATACGGCGCGTCACCACACGTTTTTTGAAATGCTCGGAAATTTCAGTTTCGGCGACTACTTCAAGCACGACGCCATCCCCTTTGCGTGGGAGCTGATCACCAAGGATTTCGCGATCCCGAAGGACAAGCTTTATACCACCGTGTATCATACCGATGACGAAGCTTTCGAGATTTGGAAAAAAGTCGGAGTTCCCGAAGACCGGATCATCCGGATCGCCACATCCGACAACTTCTGGCAGATGGGTCCAACCGGCCCTTGTGGTCCGTGCACCGAGATATTCTATGATCACGGCGATCACATCTGGGGCGGCCCTCCGGGTTCGCCGGAAGAAGATGGTGACCGTTTCATTGAAATCTGGAACATCGTTTTCATGCAAAACGAACGGTTCGAAGATGGCACTATGGTTGATCTGGATATGCAGTCCATCGACACAGGCATGGGGCTTGAGCGGATTGGCGCGTTGCTTCAGGGCAGCCACGACAATTACGACACGGACCTGTTCAAATCGCTGATCGAAGCCTCGGCCAACGAAACCTCAACCGACCCCTACGGCACGCAAAACGTCCATCACCGCGTTATCGCAGACCATCTTCGGTCAACCTCATTCCTGATTGCCGACGGTGTGATGCCGTCGAATGACGGGCGGGGTTATGTCTTGCGCCGCATCATGCGCCGCGCCATGCGTCACGCGCATTTGCTGGGCGCAAAAGATCCGGTGATGCACAGGCTGGTGCCCGCTTTGGTGCGCCAGATGGGCGGGGCCTATCCTGAACTGGGACAGGCTCAGGCTTTGATCGAAGAAACTCTGAAGCTGGAAGAAACCCGCTTTAAGCAAACTTTGGATCGCGGTCTGCGCTTGCTGGATGACGAGCTGGCAGGCCTTGAACAGGATGCGCCGCTGTCCGGTCAGGCGGCGTTCAAGCTTTATGACACTTACGGCTTTCCGCTTGATTTGACGCAAGATGCTTTGCGCGAAAAAGGCCGCGAGGTTGATACCGATGGTTTCGATGCGGCCATGGCCGAACAGAAGGCCAAGGCGCGGGCCGCCTGGGCCGGGTCAGGTGATGCCGCAGACGCGACCATCTGGTTCGATATCGCCGATCAGAACGGGGCGACGGATTTCCTTGGGTATGACACCGAGAAAGCCGAAGGGCAGGTTGTAGCTCTGGTTCGGAATGGAGAACTGATCGAAAAAGCAGACGAGGGCGAAGACGTTCAGGTTGTTCTGAACCAGACGCCGTTTTATGCCGAATCCGGTGGCCAGATCGGCGACAGCGGTGTGATCCGCATTGATGACAGCATCATCGAAGTCAGTGACACGAAAAAGGCTTCGGATGTGTTTATCCACATTGGCCGCGTGCTTGAGGGGCAAATCGCCAAGGGTGATCCGGCCGTGCTTGAGGTTGATCACGCTCGCCGCACCGCGATCCGGGCAAACCATTCGGCCACGCACCTGCTGCACGAGGCTTTGCGCCGCCACCTGGGCGATCACGTGGCGCAAAAAGGTTCGCTGAATGCCGATGACCGTTTGCGTTTTGACTTCAGCCATTCCAAGGCGCTTAGCGAAGACGAATTGGCTCGGGTCGAAGCCGAGGTGAACGACTTTATCCGCCAGAACACGCCGGTTGAAACCCGTATCATGACGCCGGACGACGCGCGCGATATCGGCGCGCAAGCCCTGTTTGGCGAAAAATACGGCGACGAGGTGCGGGTTGTCTCGATGGGCTTTGATGCGCAATCGGGCAAAGGCGGAAACGGATCCACCTATTCGATCGAACTGTGCGGCGGCACCCATGTGCGGCAGACCGGCGATATCGGATTATGTGTTCTTTTGGGCGACAGCGCCAGCAGCGCTGGCGTGCGCCGGATCGAAGCCCTGACCGGGGCGGGTGCACAAACCTATCTGGCCCAGCAGGTTTCGCGTTTGGGCGACGTCGCCGGTATGCTGAAGGCCCAGCCAGCGGATGTGCCCGAGCGGGTGAAATCCCTGCTTGAAGAACGAAAAGCCATGAATGCCGAGATCGCCAAACTGCGCAAGGATCTGGCCATGGCCGGGCAAGGCAGCGGCACAGGCCCTCAGACGGAAGACGTCAACGGCGTGAGCTTTCTGGCGCAAGTGTTGACCGGCGTGTCGGGCAAGGAACTGCCCGGCCTCATTGATGAACACAAATCCCGTCTTCAAAGTGGCGCGGTGCTTTTGATTGCGGATGCGGACGGCAAAGTAGCGGTTGCCGCCGGTGTGACAGACGACCTGAAATCTTCGCTCAGCGCGGTTGATCTGGTCAAAGCGGCGGTGACAACGCTTGGCGGCAAAGGTGGGGGGGGGCGCTCTGACATGGCGCAAGGCGGCGCCAAAAGCGCCGAAAACGCGGATGAAGCCATAGCTGCGGCGAAAGCGGTGATCGGCGGCTGAACTTCGGACGTTTCCGGCTTTTGCCAAATTCGTCGAATCGAATTTGTTAAGGGCTTTGTGCGCAATCTCGGCATAGATCGGCCTTTTCGGCCAGATTGGTTCGCGTTGCGAAACATGCGGTAATTGGACAGAAATGTGGCGCGACAAACCGGTGCCGCAATTCAAAATCGCCTTGTTGTTGTGAAAACGGAAACAATGGAATTTGCGGCGTGGCGGCCAAGCGGCCCTTTGTGGCAAGCTCGTTTACTACCAAACCAAACGTCGCAAAGCCAAATTAGCGAAATTTCACTGTTTCCAAATCCGATCCAAAAAAGTGGCAGACCCGTCTGAATGGAACGAATTCGGCCCTGATCACGACCCGACCGAAACACGTTCACGCCCATTTTTTGACAATTTTCCTTTCATGGTTGCAGGTCCGAAAGTATAAATGTTGTGTCCCGACGGATGATTGAAATGTCGATAGCATGGGGGTGCTTTCGAAACACGCGATCGGATCGGACGGACCTGCCATCCCTCGAATGAGCGTCTGGCAGTTGCTGCCAAATCGGTCTTAATCGACGCAATTTCCTACTCCGGTTTTGGCGAGTGAATGGTTTTCGGGCTTGGTTGCCCAATTGTGCGCGGAAGGACCTTAGATGCCTATTCTAAGCTGGAAGGACTGGACCGGATCCCTCGACGGTGTCACTGGTCAAACAATCGGCGGATTGGATGTAACTGTCACAGGCACAACGTTGTCTGACGGGTCATTCGTCGCGATTCGCGATTGGAACCAGTATAATGTCAATCCAGGTGGCGCTGATTTCGCCACGGATTCAGCGCTTAAGATTTATTCCGGTAACGTCGATACCAATACGACGGGATCGTACTTTTTTGCCGAACGGGTTGAGTTGACCTTCGGCGACACGACCTCGTCGGATGGGGATCGTGCATCGAATGTTGCGTTCCGCCTGAACACGATTTCAGGTGATGAGGTCAACACGATTGACGATATCGTCATTCGGGCGTTTGACGAAGACGGCAATGAAATCGAAGTCAACGCCGTCGTCGGGTCCGAAGTTGAACTGGTCGATCTGGGCCTTGGGGTTCAGGTTGGTTCAACCGATGAAATCAGCTATTCTGGCGATCCTGACGGGTCGGCCTTGATCACGGTGGATGGTCCGGTTGCACGGATCGAAGTCACCTATTCGATGGATCAGGAAGTGGTCAAATCGCCGACGGTCGAAATTCCGACCTTCGTCACAATGACCGATGTCCATTTTGACGTGTACGAACCCCCCGCACCGGAAGTGGATCATTTCCGCTTTCCCAGCGAACCGATTGATCTGTTCCCGCTTGACGATCTTGACAGTGTTCTGGGGACACCCAGTGACGACAGTATCGCGACCGGAGACGATGCGGACACCATTGACGGTGTCACCGGTAATGACACGCTGGATGGCGGTTGGGATGACGATATCATCATCGGCGGTTCCGGCGACGATGTTCTGATCGGCGGCAAGGGCAACGACACGATTGACGGTGGGGGCGATAACGACTCGATCGTTTCAAGCAGCACCGACCCCAATGATTACTATTCCGATTATGGCGATACGCCCGGCGGCGGCACGGCCTATGACGACCCGAAATTCGACCCGTCCGGTATTGAAGGCTGGTTCACCGATCCAAACCCGGATGATGACCGCGATCTGGTACTTGGCCGTGGCGGCGATGATGTCATCTTTACCGGTGACGACGCCGATACGCTGGATGGCGGCGACGGCAATGACGCCTTGCATGGTGGCATTGACGATGACCTAATCTATGGCGGCACCGGGGCTGACACCCTGATTGGCGGCCACGGGTCGGATACGATTGACGGCAATGACGGCGCGGATTTTATCGACGCATCGGATAGCAGCCTGCTTTATCCGAACGAACCCGACGCAACGGATCCGTTTGAAGACAATGACCGCGACGTGGTTGATGGCGGCACCGGTGACGATACGATTTTCGGCGGCGATGATGACGACTTGCTTCATGGCGGAACCGGCGTTGACCAAATCTATGGCGGTATCGACGAAGACACGATCAGTGGCGGCCGTCACGGTGACTTGCTTTACGGTGAAGACGGCGATGACGTTATTTACGGGTACAACATCGATGACACGCTGAATGGCGGCGAGGGGTCTTCGACGCTTCCGCTGGATGGTGATCTTGACTATCTGAGCGGCGGAGCGGGCGACGATACGCTTTTTGGCGGCAGCCAAAACGACACCCTTTCGGGCGGTGAAGGCGCCGACGTCATGTTTGGTGGCGAGGATGAAGACTGGTTTGTCGACCTGACCGCCGGCGATAATGTCGATGGTGGCGAATCCGGCAACGACCTTGACACGCTTGATCTGCGTCCTGTCGGTGTCGCGGGCGAAATTGTCACCGGCACCGGCCCCGTGACTTTCCCCAATCCCGATGGGTCGGGTGGCACCATCCGCATCGATTTTGATCCGACAAACAGCGAAAACGGTGTTGTCACCTATCTGGATGCATCAAGCGCGACGACCGGCCAATTCGACTTTGTCAACATCGAGAACATCGTCATTCCCTGTTTCACACCGGGCACAAAAATCGCCACCCCCAAAGGCGAAGTGCCGGTTGAAAAGCTGGAAGTCGGAGATCGCGTGATCACGCGCGACAATGGCATCCAGGAAATCCGCTGGATCGGCTCCCGCGATCTGTCGTCCAATGACCTTTTGGCCAAGGGCAAACTGCGCCCGGTGCTGATCCGCAAAGGTGCATTGGGCAACGGTCTTCCCGAGCGCGACATGATGGTCAGCCCGAACCACCGTATGCTGGTGGCAAGCGACAAGGCGGCCATTTACTTTGAAGAACGGGAAGTGCTGGTGGCAGCCAAGCATCTTGTCGATCTTCCGGGTGTCGCGTTCGTGGACGTCGAGGAAGTGACCTATATCCACTTCATGTTCGACCAGCACGAGGTTGTCCTGTCCGACGGTGCCTGGAGCGAAAGCTTTCAGCCGGGTGACTATACCCTGCAAGGCATCGACAGCGCCCAGCGCGAGGAAATCCTTGAACTGTTCCCAGAACTTGCAAATGCAGACGGTGTTGAGGCCTATCAGGCCGCCCGCCGTTCGCTTAAGCGATACGAGGCGCAGCTTCTGATCTAACGATTTTTCTGTTTAACAAGTTTATGCAGCTGCGCTGGTACCGATACCGGCGCATCCCGGGGGAGGACGGCCTAGTCCTCCCCAATTTTTTTGCGCTTGCGGCGCCAGTCCTGCCAGTCTTCGGGGGTGTCCAGATCGGTTGTCGCGTGATCATCCGGCAGCGGGCAGGGGACAAATCCGTGGCTATGGATCAGGGGCGCCGCCCCCTGATCACCGGTCAAAGCCTTCAGCCGCGCAAGAAAAAACCCTGGCAGCACGACCGGATGACCGATCTGGCCAGCCTTATCAACACAGCGAACGACCTTTTCACCCCCGTTCTGATCAAAACACCGCCAAGCCTTTGCCAGATCATTTGCCGTGACCTCGGGCAAATCGGCGGGCAGGATCATCAGATCACTTTGGCTGCCAATCGCCGAAATTCCGGTTTTGATCGAAGCTGATATGCCGTCTTTGGCATTTGGCACCTCAACGCGCGTCACCTTCAACCCGTCCAGCGCATTCGAACGCAGCGGGGAATTCTCGGGCAGCGCGACAAAAACCTGCGCACAAACTTCCAGCGCCCGCTCGGCCATAAGGCGCAACAGCGGTTTGCCGTCCACGTCTTCGATAAGCTTGTCACGCCCCCGCATTCGCAAAGACGCACCCGCCGCTAAAAGAAGGATCGCGCGTGTCATCCCCTAAGCCTGTCCCCGTCGGGATCAAATAGCGGCGTGGTGATCAGCCGGGCCTTGCGCATCTGGCCAAGAATCTCAATCTCGACCGCCAGCCCGTCCACCGCCCGATCCGTCGGGACAAACCCCATGGCAATGGATTTTTCGGCAAAATGAGAATAGCCGCCCGAGGTGCAAAACCCCTGAACCCTGCCGTCCAGCCAGATCGGCTCGTAGGCTTGAACATCCGCGTCATCCGCATCGACCTCAAACACACAAAGTTTGCGATCCGCGCCCTTGGCGCGTTCATCTTCGGCTGCCTTCCGGCCAATGAAATCCGCCGTTTTCTTCCATGCAATGAACCGGTCCATGCCGGTTTCGCCCGCAGTGTAATCCGGCGAAAATTCGCGCTGCCATGAGCCAAAGAAACGGTCCAATCGCAGCGACATCATCGCCCGCATTCCGAATGGCCGCATGCCGTGGGGCTGTCCGGCGGTCCAAAGCGCATCCCACAGGGCGCGTTGATCCAGCACATTGCAATAGATTTCATATCCCAGATCACCGGTATAGCTGACCCGCTGGACCCTGCATTTCACTCGCCCCACGGTGATCGGGCGCGTATCGAGGAACCTTATGTCGTCGACCTGATCCCGCGTCACCGCGGCCAGAACCGCGCGGGCTTTTGGCCCGGCGATCTGAAAACCGCTCAGCTTGTCTGACAGGTTTTCAACCCGTACCCCGTGCATCGCGTTTTGTTCAAACCAGCGCATGTGAAAGTTCTGCGACCCGTATGAGGCCGTTAGGTTGAACTCCGTTTCGCTAAGGCAGGAAATCGTGAAATCACCGATCAGACGGCCTTTGGGCGACAGCATCGGCGTCAGGGCAATCCGCCCCGGCTTCGGTATGCGTCCGGCCATGATCTCGTCCAGCCAGGCGCGGGCGCGGCGGCCGGTGATTTTGTATTTGCCGAAATTATGGACCTCGTTAATGCCAACCGCGGTGCGGACGGCCAAAACCTCGCGCTTTGTCGCTTCCCATGCGTTTGAACGGCGGAACGTAGGGGTCTCATGGCGCGGTTCGTCGCCCTCGGCAAAATAATTTGGCACCTCCAACCCGTATTGGAAGCCCCAAACGGCCCCCATTGCATCAAAGGTTTCAAACATCGGGGTCTGGCGCACGGGGCGTGCGGCGGGCAGTTCTTCGTTCGGGTAGGCCACGCTAAACCGTTTTTGGTAATTCTCGATGACTTTCGGGCGGGTGAAGCCGGGTGAAATCCAATCTCCGAAACGCGCGACATCCATTGCGAAGGTATCGCGCTCGGTCTCGCCTTCGATCATCCATTGCGCCAGCATCAGGCCGACACCGCCACCTTGTGAGAACCCCGCCATAACCCCGCAAGCGCTCCAGTAATTGCGCAGTCCGGGCACCGGCCCGACCAAGGGGTTGCCATCGGGCGCAAAGGTAAACGGCCCGTGGATCACCGACTTCACGCCCGAGCGTTCAAGATCGGGGAACCGCTTATAGGCAAATTCGATGCTGGCTTCGATCTTGTCGAAATTGTCCGGCAGCAACTCGTGCCCGAAATCCCAAGGCGTGCCGTCCACCGCCCAAGGCCGACAGGGCTGTTCGTAAAACCCGATGCACAAACCCTTGCCTTCCTGCCGCAGATAGCTTTCGCCTGCCGGGTCCATCACATGCGGATGCTCAATGCCGCTTGCCATCATGTCGTTGATCAGCGGCACCTCATCCGTGACCAGATATTGGTGTTCCATCGGGTGCAAAGGCAGATAGACACCGGCCATCGCACCCACTTCCCGCGCCCAAAGGCCACCGGCGTTGACCAAATGCTCGGTGTGGATCGTGCCCTTGTCGGTCACGACATCCCACGTGCCATCGGCCCGCTGGTTGGTTTCGCGCACCATGCAATGGGTTTCAATCGTTGCGCCCCCCATCCGGGCGGCCTTGGCATAGGCGTGCGTCGTGCCCGAAGGGTCAAGATGCCCATCGAGCGGGTCGTAAAGGGCCCCGATAATACCGTCGGTATTCGTCACCGGCGCGATCTTCCTGATCTCGTCCGGCCCGACAATCTCGGTCTCCAAACCCATGTAGCGGTGTTTGGCCCGCTCGGCCAAAAGCATGTCCATCCGGTCCTGATTATCGGCCAGGGTCACACCGCCCACATGGTGCAATCCGCAGGACATTCCGGTCAGCTCTTCCAACTCGCGGTATAGCCGGATCGTATAGCCCTGAAGCGCCGCCATATTCGTATCGCCGTTCAGCGTATGAAACCCGCCTGCCGCGTGCCATGTCGACCCTGAGGTCAACTCGGACCGCTCAACCAGCATCACGTCTGACCACCCCAGTTTGGTCAGGTGGTAAAGCACCGAAACGCCGACGACCCCTCCGCCGATGACAACTACCTGCGCCGTGGTTTTCATATCTGCCTCCTAGCCAATGGTGCGGAAATCTTGCCCGTACCCTTGTCTTTGGCCAGCCCAAAAACGACGAAGCACGGGTATTTTCGCAACATCACTTAAAGCCCAAGGCGATATTTGTGTTTTGGCGACGGTAAGTGTCGGGTTTCGGCAATTTGGGTGATTTGGTGAACCGCAATATGATCGAAGCTTTATCTTAGGAAAGACCCATGAAAACCCACACTCAGGCTGTCGTGATCGGCGGCGGCGTTATCGGATGCTCGATCCTTTACCATTTGACCAAGCTGGGCTGGACCGACGTGATGCTGCTCGAGCGTGATGAGCTGACCTCGGGGTCTACATGGCACGCAGCGGCGAATATCCACGGCCTTCACGACAGCGCCAATATCAGCCGGTTGCAACACTACACGATGCGGCTTTACGACGAACTTGAAGCTGAAACTGGCCAAAGCTGCGGGGTGTTCCGGCCCGGATCGCTCTATCTGGCGCAAACCGAGAACCGAGAGCATCAGCTGCGGTTGCAAGCGGCCAAGGCCAAGCTTTACGGGATGAATTTCCACGAGGTTTCGCGGGACGAGGCCGAGCGGTTGCATCCCTTGGTCAATTTCGACGGTATCCGCACCATCATGTGGGAACCTGACGGGGGCAATGTCGATCCCTCGGGCGTCACAAACGCCTATGCGGTTGGCGCGCGCCAGCGCGGGGCCGAGATCCACCGCTTTACGCCCGTCACCGGCACCGAGCAGCAGCCGGACGGGACGTGGATCGTGCGCACGCCGAAAGGGGATATCAGGACCGAATGGGTGATCAACGCCGCCGGTCTTTGGGGGCGTGAAGTGGCGAAACTTGCAGGCATCGAGGTGCCCTTGCAGCCGACCGAGCACCAGTATTTCGTTACCGAAACCATAGCCGAGATTGCGGCGATGGACCGCCGCTTGCCCTCGGTCGCGGATCGCGACGGCGAGTATTATCTGCGGCAAGAAGGCAAAGGCCTGTTGATCGGCGCCTATGAACGCGACATGCGGTTCTGGGCGGAAGAGGGAACGCCGCTCGATTTTGCCCACGACCTTTTCCCCGACGATTTGGAGCGGATCGAAGAAAACATGATGCGGGCGATGGACCGCGTGCCGGTCGCCGCGACGGCGGGGATCAAGCGGGTTATCAACGGGCCGATGATCTGGTCTCCGGATAGCAACGTGGTGCTGGGGCCGGTGCCGGAATTGCAAAACTACTTCATGTGCGGCGGCATCATCCCCGGATTTTCGCAAAGCGCAGGCATGGGGTTGATGGTGGCGCAATGGATCATCGAAGGCGAGATGCAATATGACATGTTCCCTTGGGACATTGCGCGGTTCGGGCTTTGGGCGAATAACCGGGAATTCGTGAAAGCCAAAGTGCGTGACGTCTATTCCCACCGTTTCGCGATTCATTTCCCGAACGAGGAACGCGCGGCGGGGCGGCCTATGCGGACACGCCCGATCTACGAGCGGCAAAAGGATATGGGTGCGGTGTTTGGCCTCAATTACGGCTGGGAACACCCGCTTTGGTTTGCCGATGAAAAAGGGGTTGAGGATACCAACGGCTTTACCCGCCAGAACTGGTGGGCGCCTGTGGGGCGTGAATGCCGGATGCTGCGCGAAAGTGTTGGTGTGATCGATATATCGAACTTCGCGAAATACAAGGTGACGGGGGCAGGGGCCGAGGATTGGCTGAACTCTGTCTTTGCCAACCGGATGCCCAAGGCGGTCGGGCGGTCGTGTTTGACGCCGTTGATCTCGGTGCGCGGGGGGATCGCGGGCGATGCCACCGTGACCCGCATGGGGGACGAGGAATTCTGGATCATCAGCTCGGGCATGGCCGAGCGGTATCATTCGCGTTTCTTCAACATGGTCGAAAAGCCCGAGGATGTCGACTTTCAGGTGCGCACCGAGGCGACCTGTGGGTTCAACGTCGCTGGCCCCAAATCGCGCGAACTGTTGCAACGGCTATCCAATGCCGACCTTTCGAACGAGGCGTGGCCCTTCATGCGCAATGGCGCGTTAACCATTGCCGGTGTGGATTGCGCGGCCCTGCGGGTCAGTTTCACCGGTGATCTCGGCTGGGAGGTTTATTGCCACGAACGCGACCAGGCGGTTGTTTATGAGGCGTTGATTGATGCCGCAAAAGAGGCTGGGGGCGGCCCTGTCGGCAGTCGGGCGCTGATGTCGCTGCGCCTTGAAAAGGGCTATGGGTCTTGGAGCCGCGAATACAGCCCTGAATACTGGCCGCATGAGGTCGGGTTCGAGCGGTTGTGCAAGATGGACAAGGCGTTTTTGCACAAAGAGGCATTGGAAAAGGTCTTGCAAAAGCCCAAGCGAGAAGAGCTGGTGTTGATCCATGTGAACGAGGACGACGTGAGCGCCTCGAACGCCGATGCAACGGGGGGCGAACCGATATTCCTGAACGGAGAAGGGATTGGGCGCGTTACGTCGGGTGCGTATGGATATACGGTCGGCATGTCTCTGGCGCTTGGCTATGTCAAAGCGGGATCCGCGGGGCCGGGTGATGCGGTTGACGTGATGATCCTCGGCAAGCCGCACAGGGCAGTTGTTCTGGCCGAGCCGCCGTTTGATCCGAAGGGTTTGCGGCTTCGGGCCTGACGGCCCGACCGGCCGGGGGCTTTGCCCCCGGACCCCCAAGGATATTTGAAGACAAAAGAAGCACAAGCCGTGGCTTGCCTTGACGCGGAACGGCGCGTATCACCTGCGCACCGATTTTTTCCAAGGTGAATTCATGTCCCAGCCGGCCTTTGTCCTGATCCGCCCCCAGATGGGCGAAAACATCGGCGGCGCGGCCCGCGCAATGTGGAATTTCGGCCTGGATCGCATGCGTATCGTCAGCCCGCGTGACGGTTGGCCCAACCAAAAGGCCATCGCCATGTCGAGCGGCGCGGGGCGTCTGCTGGATGAGGCCGGATTGTTCGACGATGTAGCAGAAGCGGTGGGTGAGTGTTCCTATGTCTTTGCCACCACCGCGCGGCGGCGCGAATTGACCAAGCCGGTGTTTACCCCCGAACGCGCCATGCAGATCGCCCGCGAGAAAACCGCCGATGGCCAGAAAGTTGCCATTCTGTTCGGGCCAGAGCGATCCGGGATGGAGAATGACGACATCGCCAAGGCCAATGCTATCATCTCGGTGCCAGTTAATCCGCAATACGCCTCGCTTAATCTGGCGCAATGTGTGTTGCTGATCGCCTATGAATGGGGGCGGCAGTCATTGGACAGTATCCCGGAAACGGTCGAGATGGGGGGCACGGAATGGGCCAGCACCATCGAGGTGGAAAAACTGGCCGCGCATTACGAAGAGCGGCTGGATGATGCGGGTTTCTTTTTCCCTGAAACCAAGGCCGAAGGGATGAAAGTGAATTTACGTAACCTATGGTCGCGCTTGCCTTTGACACGCGCAGACGTTCAGATGATGCACGGGATGATGCGTCAAATGGTGCGTTGGAAAGAGCGTGGCAAAGACTAAGCTTCACGGGACAAATTGACCGGATAAGGGTGATGCGATGAGTGAGAAACGCTCGATTTTCGAAGAAGTCAGCGGAACGGCTGAAACCGCGCCAACGCCGCAAACCGGCCTGATCGACCGCGGCACGAAAGAGGCGCGTCGCGGTGTTCGGATGTGGCTGATGGTGCTGTTCGTTCTTGTGGCCACGATGGTTGTCGTTGGCGGATTGACCCGCCTGACCGATAGCGGCCTGTCGATCACCGAATGGAATCCGGTATCGGGTGCGCTGCCGCCGACCAGCGAAGCGGTTTGGCTTGAGGAATTCGAAAAATACAAGGCCATCCCGGAATATCAGTTGCAAAACAAAGGGATGAGCCTGGGTGAATTCAAATTCATCTATTGGTGGGAATGGGGCCATCGACAGCTGGGGCGGTTTGTCGGGCTGGTCTGGTTTTTGGGCTATCTGGGGTTCGCCGCAACGCGAAATGTGCCCACCGGCTGGCATAAACGGTTGATCTTCATCGGCGCTTTGGGCGGGCTGCAAGGGGCCGTGGGCTGGTGGATGGTGTCCTCGGGTCTTGAAGGGGCGATGGTGGATGTCGCAAGCTATCGTCTTGCGACCCATCTGGGGCTGGCCTTCATCATTCTTGGGTTTATTGCGTGGTTTATCCTGCTTCTCGGCCGTTCGGAAAGCGATCTTCTACAGGCGCGCCGCAGCAAAGAGCCGAAATTGTTCCGCATGTCGACGGGGCTTTTGCACGCAGCGTTTTTGCAGATTTTGCTTGGCGCTTTGGTTGCCGGTATCGATGCGGGGCGGAATTATCCTGACTGGCCGCTGATGGCCGGTGGCTTTCTGCCGCCGGATTTGTTCGCGCTTGAACCGTGGTGGCGCAACTTCTTCGAAGATGACGGGCTGGTGCAATTCATGCATCGGATGGCTGGCTATATCCTGTTCGCCTTTGCCATAGTCGTGTGGCGGCGGGGCGGAAAATCGGCCTATTCGCGAACCCGTTTCGCATTCAATGCGGTGATGGCGATGATTTCGGTCCAGATGGTGCTGGGTATTATCACCGTGCTTTATTCGGCCCCGTGGTATTTCGCGATCGTGCATCAGATCGGGGCGATTGTGGCGTGGGTGCTGATCCTGCGGGCGCGGTTCCTGTCGGGCTATCCGATCCGGCAAAACCTGCGGGAGGTGTAGATGACCGCTTTTGAAGACCTGATGCGCTTTCAGCGCGAAACCGTTGCCCTGGGCGAGGTGATGGGGCGATTGGGCTGGGATCAGGAAACCATGATGCCAAAGGGGGCCGCCGAACAACGGGCCGAGGAATTGGCCGCGCTTGAAGGCGTCCTGCATGCCCGCAAAACCGATCCGCGATTGGGGGAATGGCTGGCCGCGATCGACGACGCGGCCTTGGATCAGGCGGGACAAGCCCAAATGCGTCATATCCGCCGCGACTATGCCCGCAATACCAAAGTGCCCGGTGATCTGGCTGCTGAAATCGCACGGACCGTCAGCAAGGCCCAGATGGTTTGGGCCGAGGCGCGGGGCAATGAAGACGTCGCGGCATTTTTGCCGGTCTTGCAGCAGGTGATTGACCTGCGCCGAGAGGAAGGCGCGGCTATTGCCGGGGATGCGGATGTCTATGACACTTTGCTTCAGGATTACGAGCCGGGAAGCTCTGCCGCTGATCTGGCGCGGATGTTTGACGCGATGCGGCCAAGGCTCGTGGCGCTTCGGGATGCGATCCGTGACAAACCCCAGCCCCTTCAGGTTTCAGGCCGGTTTGACGAAGCGGCCCAGATGGCGCTGTCGCAAAAACTGGCGCAGGTGTTTGGGTATGATCTGAACAATGGTCGGATCGACAAGGCCGTTCATCCGTTCAGCTCTGGGTCTGGTTTGGATGTACGGATCACGACGCGCACCGATGAAAGCGATCCGTTCAATTGCATCTACTCGACGATCCACGAAGTCGGTCATGCGACTTATGAGCAGAATATCGACAAAGCCTATATGCTGTCCGCATTGGGCGAGGGATGCTCGATGGGTGTGCATGAAAGCCAAAGCCGGATTTATGAAAACCAACTGGGGCGGTCCCGGGCGTTCACCGGATGGCTGTTTGGCCAAATGCGCGACCGGTTCGGCGATATCGGTGTGACCGATGAAGAGGCGTTCTTCAAAGCGGTGAACACCGTGCGCAAAGGGTATATCCGCACCGAATCCGATGAGGTGCAGTATAACCTTCACATCCTTCTGCGCTTTGATCTTGAACGGGGTCTGGTCTCCGGTGATCTGGCGGTTGACGATCTTGAGGCGGCCTGGAACGACCGGTTCGAAAGTGATTTCGGCTATGCGGTGGATAAACCTTCGAACGGGTGTTTGCAGGATGTGCATTGGTCGGTCGGATTGTTCGGGTATTTTCCGACCTACAGCCTTGGTAATGTCTATGCGGGCTGTCTCTATCAGGCCTTGCGTGACGCAGTGCCGTCACTGGACGATCAGCTTGCCCAAGGTGATCTGACCCAGGCGCTGACATGGTTGCGGGATCATCTTCAAACCCATGGCGGCTTGCGCACTCCTCGGGATACGATTGCCCATGCATGCGGGTTTCAACCCTCGGAAGCCCCGCTTCTGGAGTATACCGAGCGGAAATTCTCGGATTTATACGCATTATAAAAAGGGGCCGCGTGGCCCCCTTCCTTTAAGCGGTTCAAAATCACCGTTTGTCTAAGGCTAATCGCAAACCGCTTAGTTGATCGGCAGCAAATCCGTACCGAACAGGGATGAAACCGTACTGCGGTCCGGGAAAAGCTGCGAACGGTCACCGATAAAGTATTTCGCCCCAAGCGATATCGACTGCCCGCTTGCGTCCGGCACCCATGCGACTTTTTTGTCCCAGGTTGCCAGCTCACCGCTTAACGTCACGCCATTGGGCAGGGTATAGTCGATCCCGGCGGCAATCAGCGTCGTGAACCGGTCAGTTGCGTCATTGTCCTGCAAAATACCGCGCCCGACCAGGGTAAGCTGATCGTTCACATAGATCTCGGCATTGCCGCCATAGGCGACATTGTCAATTCCCAGAAAATCCGAGCTTTGCCTGCGGGTGTAGAGCTGAATGTTGGTGTTGCCGGTCCGATAGGCAAATTCGACACCGTGATAAAAATAATCGCTTGGCAGATCGGCAAAACCCTCCCATCCGGCAAAGGCGCCAACCGTGAATTCCTGCGAAAGGTTCACGCCGCCATGAATACCCAAGGACGTGTCGCTGCCGCTGCCGCCTTGCAGGCGGGTCATACCGGCATCTGCCTGAAACAGATAGGTGCCGTCCCATTCGTAAAAGAACGATCCCTGCGCCTGAAGCGTGGTGTCACCACCCGCCAAATCCTGATTGATACGATACTGCGTCAGCCCGCCCGACTGGTCGGCCAAGGCCGCCCCAGCCGTCAGGGCAAGCAGCAATGCCAGTGCCTGCTTCATTTCCCGTCTCCTCAAATTGAAGGGCCGCGGTTGATCCGCGGCTCCGGTCTTATTCCTGTTCCTCGTCGTCGCCCTGTTCGGCAATCCACGCAACCGAGACGACCTCTTCGCCTTTGCCTGTGTTGAACACGCGCACCCCGCCAGCACTGCGCGAGCGGAAGGATATCCCGTCAACCGGCACACGGATCGACTGGCCTTTGGACGTCGCCAGCATGATCTGATCATCCATCTCGACAGGGAAAGACGCAACGATTTCGCCGCCGCGCATTGCCTTGTCCATCGCGGCAACACCCATGCCGCCACGGCCGCGCACCGGATAGTCGTGGCTGGACGACAGCTTGCCCGCCCCCTGTGCGGTGATGGTCAGGATCAGGTTTTCAGCCGCCGACATTTCGGCATAGCGTTCCTGGCTGATTGCCGCATCTTCGGCAATATCCTCGTCGCTTTCGGCCCCGTCATCGGTTACGCCGGCAACGGCGCGGCGCATTTTCAGATAGGCGGCGCGTTCTTCCGGCGAGGCTTCAAAATGCCGGATCACCGACATTGAAACCACCTGATCGTCGCCGGACACTTTGACCCCGCGCACCCCGGTGGATTCGCGCGAATTAAACACCCGCAAATCCGTGGTCCGGAAACGGATCGCGCGGCCGGAATTGGTGAACAGCATCACATCATCGTCTTCCGAGCAAATGCGCACATTCACCAGTTTGACCGAGCCGTCCTCGGGCAGTTTCATCGCGATTTTACCGTTGCGGCGCACATTGGTGAAATCCGACAATCGGTTGCGCCGCACATCGCCGCCACTGGTGGCAAAGACGATCTGTAGGTTTTCCCATTCCTCGTCCGGCACATCCACCGGCATGATCGCGGCAATCGAAACGCCCGACGGGATCGGCAGGATGTTGACGATGGCCTTGCCCTTCGCGGTGCGCCCGCCCAGCGGCAGACGCCATGTCTTCAGCTTGTAAACCATGCCATCGGTGGTGAAAAACAAAAGCTGGGTATGGGTGTTGGCGACAAACAGCGTCGTGACAACGTCATCATCCTTGGTCGACATGCCCGACAGGCCCTTGCCGCCACGCTTCTGGGCGCGGAAATCAGCCAAGGCCGTCCGCTTGATATAGCCCGACTGCGTGACGGTGACGACCATGTCTTCACGCTCGATCAGATCTTCGTCTTCCATGTCGCCCGACCACTCGACAATCTCGGTGCGGCGATCGACGGCGAATTGCGCACGTACATCGCGCAGCTCGGCGGCGATGATCTCCATGATCCGTTCACGGCTGGCCAGAATGGCAAGGAATTCCTTGATCTTGCCCGCCAGATCCTGAAGCTCGTCGGTAACTTCCTTCACGCCGATCTGGGTCAGGCGCTGCAAACGCAGATCAAGGATCGCCCGCGCCTGGGCTTCGGACAGGTTATAGGTGCCATCCTCGTTCATCGTGTGGCTGGGGTCATCGATCAGCCGGATATACTCGGCAATATCCATGGCCGGCCAGCGGCGGGTCATCAGCTTTTCGCGGGCTTCGGACGCATCTGCCGACGAACGGATCGTGGCGACCACTTCATCAACGTTGGATACCGCTACGGCCAGACCACACAGGATATGGCTGCGTTCGCGGGCTTTGCGCAGCTCGAACGCGGTGCGGCGGGCGACAACCTCTTCGCGGAAATCAATGAAGCAGCTTAGGAAACGGTGAAGCGTCAATGTTTCCGGCCGGCCGCCGTTCAACGCCAGCATGTTACAGCCAAACGAGGTTTGCATCGGCGTGAAGCGGAACAATTGGTTCAATACCACATCGGGCGTCGCATCGCGTTTCAGCTCAACCACGACCCGCACACCGTTTCGGTCGCTTTCGTCCTGCACATGCGCGACGGATTCGATTTTTTTGTCCCGCGCGGCCTCGGCGATCTTTTCGATCATCGAGGCCTTGTTCACCTGATAGGGGATTTCGTCGACGATGATCGCATAGCGATCCTTGCGGATTTCCTCGACATGGGTCTTGGCGCGAATGATCACGCTGCCACGGCCTTCGAGATAGGCTTTGCGCGCACCCGAACGGCCCAGCATGATGCCACCGGTGGGAAAATCAGGGCCGGGGACGTATTGGATCAGGTCTTCGGACGACAGATCCGGGTTGTCGATCAGGGCCAGCGTCGCATCCACGACCTCGCCCAGATTATGGGGGGGAATATTGGTCGCCATACCAACGGCAATCCCGCCAGCGCCATTGACCAGCATATTGGGAAAACGGGACGGCAGAACCGTCGGTTCGCGATCTTTGCCGTCGTAATTGTCCTGAAAATCGACGGTATCTTTTTCGATATCCGCCAACATAAAGGCCGCTGGCTTGTCCATCCGCACTTCGGTGTATCGCATGGCCGCCGGATTATCGCCGTCCATTGATCCGAAATTGCCCTGACCATCCAGCAAAGGCAGCGACATCGAGAAATCCTGCGCCATCCGGACAAGCGCATCATAGATCGCGCTGTCGCCATGGGGGTGATATTTACCCATCACATCGCCCACCGGACGGGCAGATTTGCGATAGGGTTTGTCATGGCCGTTATTGGTTTCGTGCATCGCATAAAGGATGCGCCGATGCACCGGCTTCAACCCGTCGCGCAGATCAGGGATCGCACGGCTCACGATCACGCTCATGGCGTAATCAAGATAGGATGCCTTCATCTCGTCTTCGATCGAAATCGAAGGGCCATCGTATTCAGGGCGCTCGGGAAGATTTTCTTCTTGGTTTTCGGGCGTTTCCGGGGTGTCGCTCAACTGCTCTGCCTTGCTGGTTATTGGCCACTATATTTTGTTGACCCGACTATATCAGAGGCCGGATATGGGGCGCAATGGCAGATATTTACAAGCTATCCGCGTTAAAACGGGCTGCGGATGGCGCGGATCCAGATCAGCACCAGCAAGGCGGAAAAGATTGCGTTCCAACTGGGCATGGACAGGCCGAACATGGCCCAGGCAACCTCGTCGCACAGGGCGATTGCGGTTCCGTCGGTTGATAGCAGATCAGCACCTGACAGCCCCGCAAGACCGTCGCCGGTACAGCTTTGCGGACCGTCCCACCAGTCACGCTCGACGCCGGTGTGGTAAATACCCAATACGCTGGTTGTTGCCGCTGCCAATGCGCCGAACCATGCCATAAACGGCACACCGGCCAGGGCGGCAATCCCGAAAACCACCGCCGCCATATGCGGCCAGCGCTGCCAAAAGCACATCTGGCACGGGGCAAGCCCCAGGACATACTGGAAAAACCACGCGCCAAGGATCATGGCCAACGAGCCAAGCGTCGCAATCAGAATCCAGCCGTTACGTGTCATAGGTATTTTACCGCGAAGAAGCCCCCGACAAGTAAGATCATAAACGCGGTGAAAACAAGTCCAAGACGTTTTTCGATAAAGTCGCGGATCGGCGCGCCGAATTTCCACAACAGCGCCGCAACGATGAAAAAGCGAAACGCCCGGGCGATGATGGCGGTGGTCACAAAGATCGCCAGCGGCATCGAGGTCCAGCCCGACAGGATGGTGATGACCTTAAACGGGAAAGGGGTAATGCCCGCGATCAATACAGCCCAGAAGCTGTAATCGTTGAAACGGTCGTTGAACTCGGCCACCGCATCGCCTTTGCCCAGCGTCTCAAGGATCGGGGCACCGATGCTGTCATAAAAGAAGGCGCCGATTGCATAGCCCAAAAGTCCACCCAACACCGAGGCGACAAGACTGACCGTGGCGATCCACCAGGCCCGTTTCGGCTGAGCGAGGATCAGGGGAATCATCAAAACATCCGGCGGGATTGGGAAAACCGACGCTTCGATAAAGGCGATAAAGGCCAGTGCCCAGATCGCATGCTTGTGCGCCGCAAGGCCCATCGTCCAGTCGTAAAGAGATTTCAGCATCAAATTCGGCCCTGTAAAATAGGTTTTCCCGCACCTAAACCATCGCAGGTGCTTTGCACAGACGAAATCTGGGGCAGGGTGATCGACTTGGCTTGTCCTTGCCGAAAAACTCAACTAACTGTCGGCTACCTTTCGGGACTCAGACAAGGATGTCCCTATTGGCCCAAGTGGCGGAATGGTAGACGCAGGGGATTCAAAATCCCCCGCCAGCGATGGCGTGCCGGTTCGAGTCCGGCCTTGGGTACCAAAATCATATTGTCATGATTAGGCGTCGGCCAATTCCTTTGTTTCCTCGGTGGTCGGATTGACGAATTCGACCTCACTCAAATCAATCTGTGCCTCGGTCTTTGTCAGATCGTGATGAACCTGCAAATTCATCCAGAACTGTGCCGATGTTCCCAATGCCCGCCCAAGTCTCAAAGCTGTGTCGGGTGTAATCCCGGTCGTCCCAGCGACCAGGCGTTCAACTCGGGTTCGCGGAACGCCAATTGCTCGGGCGAATTTCAACTTTGAAATCCCCAATGGTTTCAGAAACTCTAGTTCCAGAATTTCACCCGGATGAACTGTGTTTAGAAGCATTGTCTGTCCTTACATCTTTCAACGGTCACATGGCTTAGTGATAGTCGGTAATTTCAACGTCAGTCGGACCAGCCTTGGTCCAGATGAAACAGATGCGCCATTGGCTGTTGATCCGTATGGAATGCTGGCCAGATCGGTTGCCGCGAAGCGCTTCAAGCTGGTTGCCCGGCGGGGACCTTAATTCTTCCAATGCAAGGGCCGCATTCACCATGTTCACTTTGCGAACAGCCGTGTCGAAGACATTCACCGGAAACCCCTTACCTGGCTTGCCCATCATGATTTGCCTGATCAGCTTCCCCTTGGTGCTCTGTATCATTTCTTGATACATATCCTGTTCTGATGTTCGTATCAAGATGTGATACGATGTGATGGTTAAAAAAGGATTGCTGAAAGCAGGAAAAGCGGATTGGCTTCTACGCGATGATTGCAAAATCAGCACCCCGGGAATCCTGCGTATCTTTCGGAACGTTGCTCACGGTGAAATCCCCAATATTTCCTGCTTGATCCCCATCGCCGCACAAACTAGTAAGACCCAGATTTATTTCAGGCCGCCAATGCGCGGCCTGTCAGCCTATGTGAGGAAGAAAATGCAAGTCACCGAGACCCTGAACGAAGGCCTCAAGCGCGGATATGCGATCACTGTTACCGCCGCCGAGCTGGACGCGAAAGTCAACGAAAAGCTGGCCGAAGCAGCACCTGACATCGAGATGAAGGGCTTCCGCAAAGGCAAGGTGCCGATGGCGCTGCTGAAAAAGCAGTTTGGTCCTCGTGTGCTGGGTGAAGCGATGCAGGAAAGCATTGACGGCGCGATGAATGATCACTTTGAAAGCTCGGGCGACCGTCCGGCGCTCCAGCCCGAGGTCAAGATGACCAATGAGGACTGGAAAGAAGGCGACGACGTCAATGTCGAAATGACCTATGAAGCGCTGCCGGAAATTCCCGAAGTTGATCTGAAGTCGATTTCGCTTGAGCGTCTGGCCGTCAAAGCCGACGACGCCGCAGTCGAGGAAGCGCTGAACAATCTTGCGGAAACCGCTCAGGATTTCAAAGACCGCCGCAAAGGATCGAAAGCCAAAGATGGCGATCAGGTTGTGATCAATTTTGTCGGCAAGGTCGATGGCGAAGCTTTTGACGGCGGTTCTGCCGAAGACTATCCGCTGGTGCTTGGATCGAACAGCTTTATCCCGGGTTTCGAAGACCAGCTGGTCGGTGCGAAAGCGGGCGAGGAAAAAGATGTCACCGTCACCTTCCCCGAAGATTATCAGGCCGAGAATCTGGCCGGTAAGGAAGCCGTTTTTGCCTGCACCATCACCGCGGTGAAAGAGCCGAAGGCGGCTGAGGTGAATGATGATCTGGCCGCGAAATTCGGCGCAGAGGATCTGAACGCCCTCAAAGCCCAGATCACCGAACGGCTCGAGGCGGAATACACCGGGGCCGCCCGCGCGGTCACTAAACGCGCGCTGCTCGACAAGCTGGACGATCTGGTGTCGTTTGACCTGCCGCCGTCGCTGGTCGAGGCCGAGGCCAAGCAGATTGCCCACCAGCTTTGGCATGACGAAAACCCGGATGTGCATGATCACGACCATGGTGAAATCGAGGCCACGGAAGAGCACAACAAACTGGCCGAGCGCCGCGTGCGTCTGGGCCTGCTTCTGGCCGAGCTGGGCCAGCGTGCCGAAGTTGAAGTCACCGATGCCGAGATGACCCAGGCGATCATGACCCAGGCGCGTCAGTACCCCGGCCAGGAACGTCAGTTCTTTGAATTCATCCAGCAAAACGCACAGATGCAGCAGCAACTGCGTGCACCGCTATTTGAAGACAAGGTCGTGGACTATATTTTCGAACTGGCCAACATTTCGGATAGGGAAGTTTCGAAAGATGATCTTCAAGCGGCTGTGGAAGCGCTTGACGAAGAATAAACCCGTTCAAAACGGTAAAGAATATGGGGCTGGTTACTGCAACCAGCCCCTTTTTTTGAACGCTTCCGTAAAAGCGTTGATTTTTTCCAAGGCAGTCAGTCGTTGTGATAAACAGGGGGCGGTTACGTTTATCCGGTTAAGGGGAAAGTCATGAAAATACGGTTTTTGCTATCCATTCTGTTTGCGTCTTTGTTCGCGGCCGCCGCCAATGCCTGCCCTGATGTCAACCTATATGGCGATACCTATGAATTGCATGCCTCGGACCTTTATGATCCGCAATCGGTGTCTCTGGTGGCAGGCGGGGATCGACAGATCGGCGATTGCAATCTGAAATTCGGATCGGATCGCGGAACAGGTTACGTGACCGAGGAACCCGATTATTCGCTCAAACTTAGCGGGATGGAGAATTACAAGCTGAAAATCTCGGTGGTCAGCGAATGCGATGCAATCCTGTTGATCAACACCGGCGCGGTGAACTGGTATTACGATGATGATGACAACGGCAATTACGACCCGATGATCACGCTAAGCCGCCCGTCAAACGGCTGGATGGATATTTGGGTCGGCACCCATAACGGAGTGCTTTGTGACGCCGTTCTGACGCTTGAGACTTTCAAGCGTTAAGGGTTAAATCACCCCGACCCCAAGGCCCTGCATTGCGGGGCCTGTTTTGCGACTGGAAGAAAAACATGCTTAGTGACGGGTTTCACGATATTCCACCTGGCAAGGTTGCGGCCGTCGTGACCCATCTGGAGATGCGGTCCAGGGCCGAATACCGGGATTGTCCGGTGCCGACCGGGTGCCGCCTGATCAAGGTGGATAGGCCCGGGGCCGATTGGTATACGCAGCTGTTTCGCATTGTCGGCGCATCGGACTGGCTGTGGTTTTCCCGCCTGCGCATGTCGGACGCCGCACTTGAAGACATTATTCAGGATCCGAAGGTCCACGTATATTCCCTGCGGCGTGGCGACCGTGATCTTGGTCTGCTTGAGCTTGATTTCCGCGAAACCGGCGCGTGCGAGCTGGCCTATTTCGGCCTGGCCGGCGCGCTGATCGGACAGGGGGCCGGCCGTTTTTTGATGAACGAGGCGATGCGTCTGGCATGGGCGCAGCCCATTCAGCGCTTTCATGTCCATACCTGTACGCTCGACAGCCCGCAGGCCCTTGGCTTCTACATCCGCTCGGGCTTCACCCCCGTCCGGCAGCAGATCGAAATCGCGCCGGATCCCCGACTGGACGGGCTGATCGAACGCGACGCCGCCCCACAGGTTCCGATCATCAATCCTTAAAGAGTTTCGACATATTCCCGCGTAAAAGCCGCGTAGCCGGGTGACGTGGTGATCAACTCATCCTTCATATGCTTGTGCAGTTCGGGCAGGGCGTGAAACGGCACGTTCGGGAAGCTGTGATGCTCGATATGATAGGGCATGTTCCATGCCAGAAAGCGGATGATCCGGTTGGTATAGGTGGTTCGTGTATTTTCCAGCATGTTCGCCACCGGCGGGCAGCGGCCATGTTCTGCCAGCAGATAAAGTCGTAAGACCGGCTGCCCCAGCAACGCGGGCAATATCCAAAGCCAGAACGCCAGCGGAGAGATCGTCAGCGTGAGCAGCACCAGAAGATAGAGCGCCAGCATCGCCCGCGCTTCGCGCCGAATGCGGGGCAGGGCGCGATCAGGCAGATACTCGCCCTCTGGCTGGCCGAAGGCATTGCGCAACAAGACCGCGATCATCGACCGCCAATAGGGCAGGCCCGAGATATGCAACAGATACGCGGCCCATGTGGCGGGCTTTGGCGTGGCCAGCTCGGGGTCTTTGTTCGGGTCGTTGGTGAAACGGTGATGCGCCAGATGGAAATAGCGGAACCACTGGAAGGGCAGCAAAAGAAAAAAACCGCTGGCACGGCCAACCCGCTCATTCACCCAGACCGACCGGAACGGTGTCTGGTGGGTGCATTCATGGCATAGCGTGAACAAAAAGACGATCAGGATCCCCTGAATGATCAGGCCCGCGCCCCAAAACGGTAATCCCCAGACGATCCACACAGAGCTGACCAGCAAAACCACAAGATAAATTGCCAGATGCCCAAGCCCCCGACGATCTGAGCGTTGTATCAGTCGTGCTTTGTCTTCCGCGCTAAGCCGCGCCAGAACTATTTGATGGTCCATCTGGTGATTAGGCAATGAAGCTTGGAATAGGTCAACCTGATTGGCCGTGGGTTTCGTCGTGGTCATTGCGCCGAGATTGTGAAACCCGGCCAATATCCAACCTGCTAAAAGAAAAAGCCGCGCAGGTGGGCTGCGCGGCTTGCTTCGAATAGGACGGAAAGCTTATGCTTCGTCTTCCGAAGGTGTGTCGTCGATAGGGGCATCGTCGTCGTCCGAAGCGGCAGAGCCGATATCGTCGAACAACTCGGCGATTTCGAATTCCGCAGCGGCTTCTTCTTCCGCGGCCAGTTCCTGAATCGATTTGCCCGATGCCTGAAGTGCGGCCTCTTCTTCCGAACGTGCGACGTTCAGCTGAATGGTGGCGTCAACTTCGGGGTGCAGGGTGATGTGCACATCGTGCAAACCCAGCTCTTTGATCGGGCGGGCCAGAACGACCTGTTTGCGATCAACCGAGAAACCACCGGCTGTGGCAGCTTCGGCCGCGTCGCGGGTCGAAACCGAACCGTAAAGCGAACCGGCATCCGATGCGGAACGAATCACGATGAATTGCTGACCGTCGATGCGGGCGGCGAATTCCTCGGCTTCTTTTTTGGTTTCCAGGTTGCGGGCTTCCAGCTGGGCTTTCTGCGCTTCGAAGGACGCCACATTGGCGGACGATGCGGTCAGGGCCTTGCCCTGGGGCAGCAGGAAGTTGCGGGCGTAACCGGCTTTGACGTCGACAACGTCGCCCATTTGGCCAAGCTTGGCGACGCGCTCAAGAAGGATAACTTGCATTGATCAGCCCCCCTTACTTAACAGCGTATGGCAGCAAAGCCAGGAAGCGGGCGCGCTTGATTGCACGGGCCAGCTCGCGCTGTTTCTTTGCCGATACTGCGGTGATACGCGAAGGCACAATCTTGCCACGCTCGGAAATGTAGCGTTGCAGAAGCTTCGTGTCTTTATAGTCGATTTTCGGCGCGTTCTCACCCGAGAACGGGCACACTTTACGACGGCGGAAAAATGGTTTTGCAGCCATGGTTTAGCGTCCTTTCTTCAGGCGATTAGTTGCGGCGTTCACGACGGCTGTCGCGTTCGTCTTTTTTCTGCATCTGGACCGACGGACCTTCTTCGTGCTGATCGACCTTGATGGTCATAACACGCATCACATCGTCATGCAGGCGCATCAGGCGTTCCATTTCCTGCACGGCACCCGACGGGGAATCGGTGCGCATCAGGGCATAATGGCCTTTGCGGTTCTTGTTGATTTTATAGGCCATCGTCTTGACGCCCCAATACTCGCTTTCAACGACTTTGCCGCCGTTGTCCGCAAGGACGGTGCCAAAATGTTCGATAAGGCCTTCAGCTTGCGCGTTGGACAGGTCCTGACGCGAAATGAATACATGCTCATACAGAGCCATGTGTACTCCAGTTCATACTATGGCGCATTTCAAAGTGCGGGGTTTTCAGCCTTCCACCCCCGCCCACGAGAGACTGCGCAGTTGGCATATCTGTGGAAGGAAGCGCCCTTTTACACCTGTGGCAGCAATATGCAAGAGGGTGACGCAAGGGCAATCAATTATCAGAAACATGTCAAAGTTCGGCCCCATTTCGATGCAAGTCTTGCACCATTGATTGACTGACGGCGATCACAAGGGAGACCGCTATGGCCGCAACTGACATCTTCACTATGCGCCGCGATGCCGGCACAGGGCTTGGCCACGGACAGGACCGGGAATTTTTCGTGTCCGGCGCGTCGGCAAGCTCGATCTTTGTGCTGTTCCGCTCGGTCCTTGGCATGATGTTTTTCGCAACCGGGCTTGGTTTGTGGCTGCTGCCCGGCTCGACCGATATTCCCGAGGTGCGGATCATGCAGATGGGCGTCACCGCCTTCTTTGTGATGATCGGCTATGCCCTGTTTCGCGGCAGCGCTCCGGCCCGCCGTCCCGAGCTTCACATCGATCTGGTCCGCCGCTCGGTTGAACTCAGCGTGCGGGATGTAAGCGGAGCCGCGATTTCCATGGCGCGCTATCATCTGGACGAACTGTCGGACATCGCCGTGATCGGAACCACCGTCGTGGCATCTGACACGGTTGGGAACGAGGTGATCAATCTTGATCTGGAAGACAAGACCGCCGCACTTGAGCTGCGCGACTTCCTGATCGAGCTGCCGCCGCTTGGCAAGAAAGCCAATCTCTTCCGTGAAGCCGGCAGTTTTGCCTGATCCGATAAGTGCCTTCCTGTTGCGCCCCTGACCATGGCGCGGTATCCGAAGGGGATACCAGTTTACAGGAGGGGCGTATGACCAAAGCCTTCGTTTTCCCCGGACAAGGGGCGCAAAGCATCGGAATGGGCAAGGCGCTTGCCGATGCATATCCGGCCGCAAGGGCGGTTTTCGACGAAGTAGACGAAGCATTGGGCGAAAAGCTTTCCGACCTGATCTGGGAAGGCGACGCCGAAACCCTGACCCTGACACAAAATGCCCAGCCTGCGCTGATGGCAACCTCGCTTGCCGCGATGCGCGCGCTCGAGGCCGAAGGCGTCGCGATCACCGACGCCGTTTTCGTGGCTGGCCATTCGCTCGGCGAATACTCGGCCCTGGCCGCTGCCGGTTCGCTAAGCGTTGCCGATGCGGCCCGTCTGCTGCGCACGCGCGGCGCGGCGATGCAAAAAGCCGTGCCTGTGGGCGTAGGCGCGATGGCCGCGTTGCTGGGTCTTGATTTTGAGGCCGCGATGGAGGTCGCCAAAGAAGCCGCCCAGGGCGAAGTTTGCCAGGCCGCAAATGACAATGATCCGGGGCAGGTCGTGGTCTCTGGTCATAAGGATGCGGTGAACCGCGCGGTCGATCTGGCAAAGGAAAAAGGGGCGAAACGGGCGGTCCTTCTGCCGGTCAGCGCCCCTTTCCACTGCGCATTGATGGAACCGGCGGCACGCGAAATGGCGATTGCGCTTGAGGATGTGGATATCAACCGCCCCGCGGTGCCGGTGGTGGCCAATGTGGTAGCCGAAGCCATCAAAGACGCCGCCACGTTGCGTTCGTTGCTGGTTCAGCAGGTCACGGGGTCGGTTCGCTGGCGCGAATCGGTGTTGTGGATGGCGGAACATGGCGTGACGGAAATCTGGGAAATCGGCGCCGGTAAAGCCCTGTCCGGCATGATCCGCCGGATTGACCGCTCGATCACCTGCAAGGCAGTTGGCACCCCAGAAGACATTGCAAAAGCCCTGGAAGGCTAAGGAGCAGGAATAATGTTTGATCTGACAGATAAGAAAGCACTGGTGACAGGCGCCTCCGGCGGCATCGGCGGCGAGATTGCCAAGGCGCTTCACGCAGCTGGCGCGACCGTGGGCCTTTCGGGCACCCGCGTTGAACCGCTCAAGGCGCTGGCCGCCGAACTGGGCGACCGTGCGCATGTGCTGCCCTGTAATCTCGGCGATCCCGATGCCGTCGATGCCTTGCCCAAACAGGCCATCGAAGCGATGGGTGGTCTGGACATCCTTGTGAACAATGCCGGCATCACCCGTGATCAGATTTTCATGCGCATGTCGGATGAAGAATGGCAAAGCGTGATCGACGTGAACCTGACATCGACCATGCGCCTGTGCCGTGGTGTGATGCGCCCGATGATGAAATCCCGCTGGGGACGGATTATCAACATCTCGTCCATCGTTGGCGCCACTGGCAACCCCGGTCAGGTGAACTATGCCGCCTCAAAGGCCGGTATGGTCGGTTTGACAAAATCCATCGCCTACGAAGTTGCCAGCCGTGGCATCACCGCCAACGCGGTTGCGCCCGGTTTCATCGCCACGGCGATGACCGACAAGCTGACGGACGACCAGAAGGGCGCGATCAATTCCAAGATCCCCGCCGCCCGCATGGGCACTCCGGAAGAGATCGCGGCAGCGGTGCTTTATCTGGCCAGCCCCGAGGCAGGATACGTCACCGGCGCGACCTTGCACGTGAACGGCGGAATGGCCATGCTGTAAATGCAGGGCCGCTATGGTCTGAAAGCGTTTGCCACAGGGAAAACTTGTGTTATAGGCGGCGCAGCTTTCGACCGGTGGCCATAAAATGGTATCGGTTATCCGCTTGAAGCGGGGATACGAGCCGCCCATATGGGCATCATGAATCGCCGTCCCTAAGGGGAAAGGGCAGAAACGAACCTTCGGGTTCAATGAAGAGGAAAAGAACATGAGCGACGTCGCAGATCGCGTTAAGAAAATCGTTGTTGAGCACCTGGGTGTTGAAGAAGACAAAGTTGTTGAGAACGCTTCGTTCATCGACGATCTGGGCGCGGACAGCCTCGACACTGTTGAGCTGGTCATGGCTTTCGAAGAAGAGTTCGGCATCGAAATTCCCGATGACGCAGCCGAAACCATCCAGACTTTTGGCGACGCGGTGAAGTTCATCTCGGAAGCTTCCTAAGTTTCACCGGTCAAACCGGAAAACGACGGCGTTCTGGTGTCAGAGCGCCGTTTTTCTTTGCGCGGCACATGTGCTCTTGCCCCTTGTGGGGAAGGCAAGGTATGCAGGTCCACAACGAAACTGAGGGAGAGGCAGCAATATGCGTCGCGTTGTTGTTACAGGTCTGGGAATGGTCACACCGCTGGCCTGCGGGGTCGAAGAATCCTGGAGCCGCATTCTGGACGGTCAGTCCGGTGCCGGCCCGATTACACGCTTTGATGCGTCGAATGTGACGACCAAATATGCCTGCGAAGTGCCGCATGGCGACGGTTCTGACGGCACCTTTAATCCCGATGACTGGATGGCCCCGAAAGAGCGCCGGAAGGTGGATGACTTTATCCTTTACGGTATCGCAGGCGCGGATATGGCGGTGAAGGATTCGGGCTGGATGCCCGAGGACGAAGAAAGCCTGCTGCGCACGGGCGTTCTGGTCGGATCCGGCATTGGTGGCCTGAATTCGATTGCCGACACGGCCGTGTTGATCAAGGAAAAGGGCCCGCGCCGTGTGTCGCCGTTCTTTATTCCCGGTGCGCTGATCAACCTGATTTCGGGCCAGATCTCGATCAAATACGGGTTCAAAGGCCCGAACCATTCGGTTGTGACCGCCTGTTCGACGGGCGCCCATGCGATCGGTGACGCGGCGCGTCTGATCATGACGGACGATGCGGATGTGATGATCGCCGGCGGTGCCGAAGCGGCGATTTCCGAAATTGGTATCGCGGGGTTCAACGCCTGCAAGGCGCTGTCGACCAAGCGCGCGGATGATCCGCAATCGGCCAGCCGCCCCTATGACGCAGACCGCGACGGGTTTGTCATGGGCGAAGGCTCGGGCGTTGTGGTGCTTGAGGAATACGAACACGCCAAGGCACGCGGCGCGAAGATTTATGCCGAGGTTGTGGGCTATGGCCTGTCCGGCGACGCCTATCATATCACTGCACCCTCCGAAGACGGTGAGGGCGGTGAACGCTCGATGCGGGCGGCGCTGAAAAAGGCGGGTCTTGAGCCGAAGGATATCGACTATATCAACGCGCATGGCACATCAACCATGGCCGATGTGATCGAACTGGGTGCGGTTGAACGGATGATGGGGGATGCGGCGGCAAAAGTTACCATGTCGTCAACCAAGTCGATGACCGGCCACCTTCTGGGGGCGGCCGGGGCAATCGAGGCCATATTCTCGATCCTGGCGATCCGTGATCAGGTGGCCCCGCCTACCATTAACCTCGACAATCAAGCTGTTGAAAGTAAAGTGGATTTGGCCCCGAACGCCAAGCGCGAGCGCGAGATTAACGTGGCGTTGTCAAACTCGTTCGGGTTTGGCGGCACCAATGCAAGCGTGATCTTCAAGAAGGTTGAATAAATGTGGCGTAGCATCGCCTCGAACGTTTTTACGTTCCTGATCGTCGCGATTTTTCTTTTGGCCGGGGTGATCCTGTGGGGGCAGCGTCAATATCGCGAAGCCGGACCGCTGGAGACCGCGATTTGCCTTAAGGTCGAGCGTGGCTCGAACATGGTTGAGGTTTCGCGAAATCTGTTGGAATTACAGGCAATTGACAGCGGTTCCCTGTTTCGGATCGGGGTGAAATACGCGGACAGGGAAAACGATCTGAAGGCCGGAAGCTTTCTTGTGCCGCCGCAATCTTCGATGGTCGAGATCGTGGATATCATCACCGATGGCGGGCCGAGCACCTGTGGGACAGAAGTTGTGTACCGTGTTGGCATCGCAAGTGTGGATGTGCAGGTACGCGAGATTGACCCCGAGACGGGGCGCTTTGAAACCAGCATGAACTTCGATCCGCAAGGTGATGTTCCAGAAGAATTTTTCGAGGTTCACGATGTGGCGGGGACGCGGTATCGGATTGCCTTTGCCGAAGGTATCACCAGCTGGCAGGTGGTGCAGGGATTGCATGCGATTGACATTTTAAGCGGTGAGATCGAAAGCCTGCCTTCCGAAGGCTCAGTCGCGCCCGACAGCTATGAGGTGCGCCGGGGCGATACGCGGGCCAGCGTGATTGACCGGATGGTGGAAGCGCAGACCGAGATCCTGAACCGCGCATGGGAAAGCCGGGCAGATGGCTTGCCTCTGGCTTCGCCTGACGAGGCGTTGATCCTTGCCTCGATCATCGAAAAGGAAACCGGTCTTGCCGAGGAACGCAGGACCGTTGCCAGCGTGTTTATCAACCGTCTGAACAGGCCGATGCGTTTGCAGACGGACCCGAGCGTGATCTACGGGATCACCCGAGGGCAGGGCAGTCTGGGCCGAGGATTGCGGCAAAGCGAACTGGCGCGGAAGACCGAGTGGAACACCTATCAGATCGACGGTTTGCCAAAGACGCCAATTGCCAATCCGGGACGTGATGCGATTGAGGCAGCCCTGAACCCCGAAGAGACGAATTTCCTTTATTTCGTTGCGGATGGCACCGGCGGCCATGCCTTTGCCAGCACCTTGCGGGAGCATAATATCAACGTCCGCAAGTGGCGCGAGATTGAGGCGTCGCAGGGGGACTGAGGAGGTGCGTGAGATCACGCACCCTACGGCTGTCGTTGGGGGTTTTGTTAACTATAACAACAGCTTAGAGCCGAGTTACGAGGTGAAAGCTTAGCTGACCGCTTGGTGAATGATTGACTTGATCAAGGTTTGATAGGGGATGCCTTCGCGTAAAGCGCGGGCTTTTACACGGGCCAGATCGGATTGCGAAATTCGAAGCGAGATTTTGGTGCTCGCTTCGTCAATGGTGTTGCGGGCGGCGGCGCGGTACGCCTCCACCAGTTCTGGGGTCATCACGCTTACGGGGGCATGGTCATCGGACTCTAGCAGCTTGTGGAGTTCGCGTTCTTCGTCGTCCAGAAACGTACTGATATGTGGTACTTTTTTCATTTTTTCGTCCTACCCAAATAGAGCGATGTGTACTTTCTGCTTGGTATCACGGTTTTAAGAAAGATCTCATCTTCAGTTTCAGCGAATGGCACCACGTAAGCATAGCCTTCGATATTTAACACAAACATACGTTGACCAGCATGGTTTGCGCTTGGGTCTCTAATAATTTCAATCAGATTCCCCTTGTCCAAAGCGATCACACAGTCCTCGAACGAAATTCCGCCTCTCGTTTTGTCGTTTCGTAACGTTTCAGCCTTCTCGGAATTCCATCGGATTATTTTGTTCATAATATATATGTATGCACAATGTCGGACAAGGGTAAAGGCGGGTCAGTGTTTTATGCGTATCAAGGGAAGAGTTAATTGGCGGTAAATCGTTGTGGGTTTATGGAATATGCGACGTCATATGTTAACTTTTCTTTAACCATAACAACAGCTTAGGATTGACTTTGCGTGCGCTCCGGGATACAACTTGTGACAAGCTAGAAGAAGTGGGCAAGCGGCTCGGGTGGATAACCCGTGGTCGCTTTTCTGTTTCTCTCGTGCGGAACCCATTCGCATGAGGCAATGACATGGCTTTGATCGAACCGGAAAAGAAAACGTCCTCGCTGGACGAGGCAATCGCAATCGCGGACGGGCAATTGCGGGATTTGACGGCTTTGGCAGCATCGCTGCTGGAGGACATCAAGGCAGGCGATATGGAGGCGGTGAAGGCTGCGGGTAAAACCGCGGACGATCTGCGGAAACTGGTCAGACTGGCCATCGAATTGGAGGCGCGCCATGAGCGAGAGCGTAAACAGGAAGCCGGAATCACCGGTGCCTATGGGCTCGACCTGGAGCAGGCCCGATCTGACATTCGGTGCAAATTGGCTCGTCTCAGGCGATGCTGCCAGTCAGAAGAAGTTTCTTCGTAGCCTGACTGAGGGAGAGCTTTTGGCTCTCCCTTTTTTATTCGAGTTCTGGGCTTTGGAGCATCAATTGCCGCCCGAAGGCGATTGGCGGTCCTGGGTGATCATGGGGGGGCGTGGGGCCGGAAAGACCCGTGCCGGCGCGGAATGGGTGCGGGCGATGGTGGAAGGGCCAAAGCCGCGCGATCCCGGACGGGCGCGGCGTGTGGCGCTGGTTGGCGAGACCATTGATCAGGTGCGCGAGGTCATGGTGTTTGGTGAAAGCGGGATATTGGCCTGTTCTCCGCCTGACCGGAAACCGCGATGGGAGGCGACGCGCAAGCGGTTGATTTGGGATAACGGGGCGACGGCGCAGGTGTTTTCCGCCCATGATCCCGAGAGTTTAAGGGGGCCTCAGTTCGATGCGGCGTGGTGCGATGAATTGGCGAAATGGCGGCGGGCGTCCGAGACCTGGGACATGCTGCAATTCGGATTGCGGGTGGGCGATCATCCGCAGCAGGTGATCACCACCACGCCGCGCAATATTCCGGTGTTGCGGCAAATTCTTGAGGCCGGGACCACGGTTGTGACGCAAGCCGCGACCGAGGCAAACCGGGCCTATCTGGCCCAGAGCTTCCTTGAGGATGTGCGGGCGCGCTATGCCGGGACACGGTTGGCGCGGCAGGAGTTGGACGGGGTGTTGCTGGAGGCCGTTGAGGGGGCGTTCTGGTCGCATGACGGGTTGGATGCGGCCCGGGTGGATGTTCCCGGCGAGCTGGACCGGGTGGTCGTGGCGGTGGATCCGCCGGTGTCGAGCGGCAGCGGCGCCGATGAGTGCGGAATTGTGGTGGTCGGGGTTCGGATGCGCGGGGCTGTGCATGAATGGACGGCGGTTGTGCTGGAAGATGCCTCGGTTCAGGGGATGAAACCTTTGGGTTGGGCGCGTGCCGCGGTTGAGGCCGCGCATCGCTGGCGGGCAGACAAGCTGGTGGCCGAGGTCAATCAGGGCGGTGATCTGGTGGAAAGCGTGGTCCGGCAGGTTGATCCTCTGATCGCCTATCGGTCGGTGCATGCCTCACGCGGGAAACGGGCGCGGGCCGAGCCGGTTCAGGCGCTTTATGAGCAAGGCAAGGTGGTGCATTGCGGGGTGTTCGAGGCGCTTGAGGATCAGATGTGTCTGATGGGACCGGCGGGATATCAGGGCCGGGGCAGCCCCGACCGGCTGGATGCGCTGGTCTGGGCGCTGCATGACGCAATGCTGGAGCCTGCCCAGTGGCAGCGGCCCCAGATACGGGCGCTTTACTAAGGCGCAACACCACCGTTCGGTGGGTTCAGAGATTTTAGGGAAATTCGAGCGATAGAGATCGGGCGCGTCATTGATGCGGGTCGGTGGCTGAGGAGTGACTGGATGAAATTTGGGTTTTGGAAAACGGCCGAGGCGGAAGTGCCTGAGCAAAAGGCCAGTGCAGCGGCGCCGGTGATTGCCTTTGGCCGCGGGGCAAGTTCGGTTTGGGGCGCGCGGGACGGCGTCGGGATGGTGCGCTCAGGCTATGTGGGCAATCCCGTGGGTTTTCGGGCGGTCCGGCTGATTGCCGAGGCGGCCGGGGCGGTGCCCTTGGTGTTGCAGGATGTGGGCCAGCGATATGAGCGGCATCCGGTGCTGGATTTGTTGCAGCGTCCGAACCCGTCACAGAGGCAGGCCGAGTTGATCGAGGCGCTGGTGTCGCAGCTGCTGTTGTCGGGCAATGGCTATGTCGAGGCTGTGGGTGCTGAGGGCTGGCCGGGGGAGCTGCATGTTTTGCGCTCGGACCGGGTGAGCGTGGTGCCCGGTGCGGATGGTTGGCCTGCGGGGTATGACTATGCCGTGGGTGGCAAGCGGCACCGCTATGACATGCGCGGTGACGTCAAGCCGATCTGCCATGTGCGGGCGTTTCATCCTTTGGACGATCATTACGGGTTGTCGCCGATGCGGGCCGCAGCCGGAGCGGTGGATGTGCATAATGCGGCTTCGGCCTGGTCAAAGGCGCTTTTGGATAATGCGGCACGGCCTTCGGGGGCGATTGTCTATAAATCGGTGGATGGTCAGGGCAGCCTGAGTGTGGATCAGTATGACCGTCTGATTTCGGAAATGGAAAGCCATCATCAGGGGGCGCGGAATGCCGGCCGTCCGATGTTGCTGGAAGGTGGGCTGGATTGGAAGCCGATGGGGTTTTCGCCCTCGGACATGGAATTTCAGAAGACCAAGGAAGCGGCTGCGCGCGAGATTGCTCAGGCGTTTGGGGTGCCGCCGATGTTGCTGGGGATCCCCGGGGATGCGACCTATGCCAATTATCAGGAGGCCAACAGGGCGTTCTATCGGCTGACTGTTTTGCCGATGATTGGCAAGGTGGCGGCGGCCCTGGGCAATTGGCTGTCCGAGTTTGGCGAAGGTCAGGTTTGGCTGAAGCCCGATCTGGATCAGGTGCCTGCCCTGGCAACCGAGCGTGAAAGCCAGTGGAAGCGGATCGGCGAGGCCCTGTTTCTGAGCGACGCGGAAAAGCGGGCGATGCTGGGATTGCCGCCCAAGGACCAATCGGATGGCTGAGACGCGCTATGGGTTCGAGGCGTTTGACTGTGCGCCCGCGCTGCGGCTTGAGGCGCATGAACGGGTGGCGGGATTGCAGTTCGAGGCTTTGAACAAACGGCTTGAGCGGATCGAGTTGATGATCGAACGGCTGGAGCGGCGGTTATGGCTGACGGTCTACGGGGTGGTTGGTGTGGTTTTGGCACAGGCGGCGCAGTCGCTTTTGCAGGTCAACGGATGAAGGGAATGAGGATGGATTTGGAGCGGAAATTCTGCCGGTTTGACGCGGCTTTGACGGTGAAGGACGGGGTTGAGATTTCCGGCTATGCGTCGCTGTTCGGGGCCGTGGATCAGGGCGGCGACGTGGTGCAGGAAGGGGCCTATGCGCGATCCCTGAGGGCGCTGGAACGCGAGGGGCGGCAGGTGAAAATGCTGTGGCAGCATGATCCGGCCCAGCCAATTGGTGTGTGGGACGAGGTGCGCGAAGATGCCAAAGGCCTTTACGTCAAGGGGAGGCTGCTGGAGAGCGTGGAAAAAGCACGCGAAGCAGCGGCGCTGATCGAGGCCGGAGCAATTGATGGTTTGTCGATCGGGTATCGCACAAAACGGGCCAGCAAGAATGAGAAGGGCCAGCGGCTCTTGTCGGAACTGGAGCTTTGGGAGGTGTCGCTGGTGACATTCCCGATGCTTCCGAGTGCGCGGGTGGGGGCAAAGGGCGAAAGCCTGCTGGATGCTTCGATGCGCGAATTGGCGGGGGCGCTGGAAGGCGCGCGCCGCATGATCTCTGGCGGGTAGCCAGACCAACTGACCAAGTAAGGAAAGATGGATGAAGAAGACCGAGATGCTGTCTCGGACCGGGGAAGATGTGTCTTCGGTTCAGGAGGTCACGCGGGCCGTGGAGGGCTTTTCGCGTGAGCTGAAACACTTCCAGGAAAATATGGATGAACGCATTCAAGAGCAGGAAAAACGCATGAACAAGTTTGAACAGAAAACCGCCCCTGTCGGGCGTCCGGTATTGTCGATGGCCGCGGAAGAGACCGCGCCGCATCTGAAGGCCTTTGACGCTTATTTGCGGTCGGGCGATGAAGAGGGCCTGCGCGGGCTGGACCTTGAGGGTAAGGCACTGAATACGGCGGTTGCGGGGGATGGCGGCTATCTGGTGGATCCGGAAACCGCGGGCCGCGTTCAGGGGGTGCTGTCGTCGACCGCCTCGATCCGGGCGATTGCCAATGTGGTGAATGTCGAAGCCACGTCGTTTGACGTTCTGGTGGATCACGGCGAGTTTGGCCATGGCTGGGCCACCGAAGCCGGTACGGTTGGCGAAACCGATACGCCGGTCATTGACCGGATCACCATTCCGCTGAACGAGCTTTCGGCCCTGCCCAAGGCAAGCCAGCGGCTGTTGGATGACAGTGCGTTTGATATCGAAGGCTGGCTGGCCGGTCGTATTGCGGACAAGTTTTCGCGGGCGGAAGCGGCGGCCTTTGTCGTCGGTGACGGGGTAGACAAGCCGACCGGTTTCCTGTCGCACACAACCGTGAAAAACGATGTCTGGAGCTGGGGCAACCTTGGCTATGTTGAAACGGGTGCACCGGGCGACATTGGCGGCCCTGACACGATCATAGATCTCGTCTATGCGCTGGGTGCCCAGTATCGCGCCAATGCAACCTTCGTGATGAATTCCAAAACCGCAGGAACCTTGCGCAAGCTGAAAGACAATGACGGCCGTTTCCTGTGGACCGATGGTCTGTCGGCGGGTGAACCGGCGCGGCTGCTGGGCTATCCGGTGCTGATTGCCGAGGACATGCCGGATATCGCGGTCAATGCCCTTGCTGTGGCGTTTGGTGATTTTGCAGCGGGCTATACCATTGCGGAACGCCCTGATCTGCGCGTGCTGCGCGATCCGTTCAGCGCCAAGCCGCATGTGTTGTTCTATGCAACCAAGCGCGTGGGCGGTGATGTGAGCGACTTTGCCGCGATCAAGCTGCTTCGCTTCTCGGGCACCGTTTAAGGGTTCGGGACAGGGGTGGTTCTGACGGGCTGCCCCTGACGCGCACCGGCGCTGGCCGGTGTTGTCTAGCTGTTTCCCTCCGTCCGAGCGACGTCGGGCCGGTGCGCGTCACCTAAGCGAGGGACAACCGTTTTTGCGGAGTAATTCCATGATGTTAGTTGAAGAGACTTCCGTACCGGCGGATGTTTTGCCCGTGGCCGGTTTCAAAGCCCATTTGCGGCTTGGATCCGGGTTTAGCGATGACGCGGTGCAGGATGCGGTGCTTGAAGGGTTTTTGCGGGCGGCGCTTGCGGCGATCGAGGCGCGGACCGGAAAGGTGCTGTTGCAACGCGATTTTTCCTGGACATTGACCATGTGGCGCGATGCGCGGGGGCAGGCATTGCCGGTGGCGCCGGTGACGGGGCTGGTCGAGCTTGTGTTGACCGACCGGCTGGGGGATGTCGAAGTGGTTGACCCCACATTGTACCGCCTGGCGCAGGATATCCAGCGGCCCAAACTGGTGCCGACGGGGTTCGTGCTGCCATCGGTGCCGCTGGGGGGATCGGTCGAGGTGACGTTCACGGCCGGTTATGCGGCGGATTGGGCGGGCTTGCCCGAGGATTTGGCGCAGGCGGTGCTGCTGCTGGCGGCGCATTACTATGAATTCCGGCACGAGACCCAATTGGGCGAGGGATGCATGCCATTCGGCGTGGCCAGCCTGATCGAGCGCTACAAGACCGTGCGTCTTTTGGGGGGAGGTGGGTCATGATGCTTCCCTTGCTGAACCGGCAAATGGTGCTGGAAAGTATCGTGCGCAATCCTGACGGGGCGGGCGGATATACCGAGGACTGGATTCCGCTTGGGCAGCTTTGGGTGGAGATGAAAATCCGTTATGGCCGGATGGATGATGGCGGTGTGTCATTGGCGAAATTCGTGTTCACGACGCGGTCATCGCCGGTAGGCGCACCATCGCGGCCCAAGCCGGGGCAGCGGTTCCGCGCCGAGGGGCAATCCTTTCTGATCGAGGCGGTGGCCGAGGATAAGGATCATGTGGGCTATGTGCGGTGCTATGCGACCCAAGAGGTGGTCTCATGAGCTATGGTGCTTCATTTGCTTTGCAAAAAGCCGTGTATGGCACCTTGACCGCTTCGGCCGAATTGCAGGCGGCGGTGGATGGTGCGGTGTTTGACCAGCCGCCGACAGGCGCGGTGCCGGCGTTATATGTGACCCTGGGGCCGGAAAAGGTTCGCGACAGGTCGGATGGTTCGGCCCGGGGCGCGTGGCATGACTTTGACGTATCGGTCGTGTCCGAAAGCGGAGGGTTCGGCGGTGCAAAATCGGTGGCTGTGCTGGTCAGCGATCTGCTGAACGGGGCCGGTCTGACGTTGGAGCGCGGTGAACTGACGGGTTTGCACTTTGTCAAGGCGGCAGCACGGCGTGTGTCGGGGGTTCGGCGGATAGACCTGACATTTCGCGCCCGCGTGGATGCGATCTGAGATTTTTCTAAAAAAGGAAGGGGCGCGATATGGGTGCGCAGAATGGTAAAGACCTTTTGGTCAAGGTGGATTTGACCGGAAGCGGGCAATTCCAGACAGTTGCGGGGCTGCGGGCGACGCGGATCAGCTTTAATGCGGAAAGCGTGGATGTCACGAGCCTGGAAAGCCAGGGCGGCTGGCGCGAGTTGCTGGCCGGTGCGGGTGTGAAAACCGCGTCAATCTCGGGCGCGGGTGTGTTTCGCGATGCGGACACGGATGAGCGGGCCAGGCAGATTTTCTTTGACGGGGAAACGCCCGATTTTCAGGTGATTATTCCGGATTTCGGCCGCGTTGAGGGGCCGTTCCAGATCACCTCGATCGAATATGCGGGCAGCCATGATGGCGAGGCGACCTATGAGCTGGCTTTGGCCTCGGCGGGTTTGCTGAGCTTCACGGCGATCTGATGGTGAACCCTCTGGCTGGTGAAGTGGGGCTTTCGCTGGATGGCGACCGTCATGTGATGAAGCTGACGCTTGGGGCGTTGGCCGAGCTTGAGGGGAGGCTGGGCGAAGGCTCGTTGGTGGATCTGGTGCGCCGGTTTGAAAGCGGCGGGCATTCGGCGCGGGATGTTTTGGCGCTGATCGTGGCCGGATTGCGCGGTGGCGGCTGGTCGGGCACTGAGGCCGATCTGCTAGGGGTCGAGATCGATGGAGGATTGGCCGAGGCCAGCCGGGCGGCGGCGCTGTTGCTGTTGCGCGCTTTTTCACCGCTGGACGCAACCGGTTGATGGCCGGGCTGGACTGGGCGGCCATGCTGCGGGCCGGGTTTCGGGCCGGGGGGCTGCGCCCGCAAGAGGTGTGGGGTCTGACACCGGCAGAGTTGCTGCTGCTGGTCGGACCGGAAAAGGCGGCGGCCCCTTTGGGGCGCAAGGGGCTGGATGCCTTGATCCGGCATTTCCCAGATTTGGACGGAGAATTGGATGAGTGACGAATTCGACGAGATCAGTGAAGCGATAGACGCCCTGAATGACGACGTTGCGGGGGCAGGTGTCATTCTGGCGGAGTTCCGCAACGAGGTCGGGCGGCTGCAATCGGCGGTACAGGCCACGGGCAAGGATTTGCAGACGCTTGAGAAAGGTCTGAGCCGGGGGCTGCGCAAGGCGTTTGACGGGGTATTTCTTGACGGGATGAAAGCCTCGGACGCTTTGCGCATGGTGGCGCGGTCGATGATTGAAACGACCTATTCGGCGGCGATCACACCTGTGACCGACCAGCTGGGCGGCGTTTTGGCAGATGGGATCGGTGCGGTGACGCGCGGCATGTTCGCTTTTGAAAAGGGGGGCAGTTTCGCGCAAGGCCGCGTCATGCCCTTTGCCAAGGGTGGCGTCGTGTCGGGGGCGACGGCTTTTCCGATGCGTGGTGCGACGGGGTTGATGGGCGAGGCCGGACCCGAGGCGATCATGCCTTTGTCGCGCGGGGCGGATGGCAGTTTGGGCGTGCGAATGCAGGACGGCGGACGTCCGGTGACTGTTGTGATGAATATCCAGACACCGGATGTGCAGGGGTTCCAGCGCAGTCAGGGCCAAATCGCGGCGCAGCTTTCGCGCGCGCTGATGCGCGGCAATCGCAACAGGTAGGAGGCAGCAATGAGTTTTCACGAGGTACAGTTTCCGGCAAATCTGAGTTTCGGCTCGATCGGCGGGCCAGAGCGCCGCAGCGAGATTGTAACGCTGGCAAACGGTTTTGAAGAGCGCAACACCCCCTGGGCGCATTCCAGACGGCGCTATGATGCGGGTCTGGGTTTGCGGTCGCTCAAGGATATCGAGCGGATCGTGGCCTTCTTCGAGGCCCGCCGGGGGGAGATGTTCGGTTTTCGGTGGAAGGACTGGACGGACTATAAGTCATCTCCGGCCGATCTTGCGCCGGATTTCGAGGATCAGCGGATCGGCGAGGGTGACGGGGAAACCACCGGGTTTCAACTGACAAAGACCTATCGTTCGGGTGAACATGCCTATGTGCGTCCGATCAGCAAACCGGTGTTGGGAACGGTCACGATCGGGTTTTCCGGTGATAAAATGACCGAAGGTGTGGATTGGACCGTTGATCCGGCCACGGGGGAGGTTTCCTTCGTCACAGCCCCGGATACCGGGGTGGTCATCACCGCCGGGTATGAGTTTGATGTGCCGGTAAGGTTCAATACCGACAGGATCCAAACCTCGGTCGCCAGCTTTCAGGCCGGGGAAGTGCCGAATATTCCGGTGATCGAGGTGCGCCAATGAAAGCGCTGCTTGAGGAACATCTTCAATCCGGCCTGACCTTTGTTTGCCGCTGTTGGGAATTGCGGCGCAAGGACGGGGTGCGTATGGGTTTCACCGACCATGACACGGATTTGGAATTCGGCGGTTTGGTGTTTCAGGCGCATTCGGGGCTGTCGGCCTCGGCTCTGGTGCAGGGCACCGGGCTGGCGGTGGATAATACCGAAGCGATTGGGGCGCTGGACAGCGAGCTTCTGCGCGAAGAGGATATCGCGCGAGGGGTGTATGATGGTGCCGAGGTTGTGGTTTGGCTGGTCAATTGGGACAACCCGGACGCGCGCGAGGTGCTGTTTCGCGGACATGCGGGCGAGATCACACGTCAGGAGGGGCAATTTCGCGTCGAATTGCGCAGCCTCGTGGACCGGCTGAACCAGCCCAAGGGCCGGGTTTTTCAAAAACCGTGTTCGGCCGTGCTGGGCGATGCGCGGTGCCGTCTTGATACGGCGCAATATGCCTATCAGACTTTGGCCGAGATCGTGGCAGTGGACAGCGAAAGCCAGGTCCGGGTGCGCGTTGACGGGGGCTATGCCGAGCGATGGTTCGAGCGCGGGCGGCTGGTGTTGTCCGATGGTGGCATTGCGACGATCAAGCGGGACGATATTGACGGCCCGGACCGGGTGCTGACCTTCTGGAGCAAGCTGCCCGAGGATGTCGCGGTCGGAAAGACGTTTGCGTTGATCGCCGGATGTGATCGCGATGCACTGACCTGCCGCGAGAAGTTCGACAATATCCGGAATTTTCAGGGATTTCCCGATATTCCGGGCGATGACTGGCTGATGAGCCTGCCCACGGATGGGCAGATACATGACGGGGCAAGCCGTCGATGAGTGCCCGCGTGGTCAGGATTGCGCGTGAATGGATCGGGACGCCTTACCGGCACCGGGCTTGCATCAAGGGTGTGGGGGCGGATTGTCTGGGGCTGATCATCGGCGTTTGGAAGGAACTGGGATGCGGACCGGTTGATTTGCCGGTCTACAACCCGTCCTGGCAGGTGGTTGATCCGGCGGAAAAACTGTGGGCCGCGGCCGAAGGGCTGCTAAGGCCGGGCAGACGTCAGCTTTTGCCCGGTGACATCGCACTGTTTCGTATGCGCGACGGGGCTGCGGCGCGTCATATGGGAATTGTCGGTGGCACGTGGCGGGTGCCTCGGGTCATTCATGCCTATTCCGGGCGGGGTGTGGTGGAATCCATGCTCGACAAGCCTTTGAAGCGCCGGATCGTGGCGCGTTTTCGTTTTCCTCAGGAGTAACACATGGCAACTGTGGTTTTATCCGCAGCCGGAGCCGCACTTGGCGGCGCGGTGGGCGGTTCGGTTCTTGGTCTGTCTTCGGTCGCGATTGGCCGGGCCATTGGCGCAACGATTGGCCGGAGAATAGACGAACATCTGCTCGGCCAGGGCAGCGAGCCGGTTGAGACCGGCCGCGTAGACCGGTTCAGGCTGATGGGGGCGCAGGAAGGGCGGCCTCTTCAGAAAGTGCACGGGCGCGTTCGGGTTGGCGGGCATGTGATCTGGGCCACCCGTTTCAAGGAACATTTCACCGAAACCGGTGGCGGCAAGGGCGGTGGGCCAGTTCAGCGGCAATACGCCTATTCGGTCAGTCTGGCGATTGCCCTGTGCGAAGGCGAGATCGCGGGGGTTGGCCGCATTTGGGCCGATGGCGAGGAAATCGCCGCCAAGGACCTGACGATGCGGGTGTATGAGGGCGGGGCAGATCAAATGCCCGATCCGCTGATCGAGGCGGTCGAGGGGGCAGGCAGCGTGCCGGCCTATCGCGGGACCGCCTATGTTGTGTTGGAAGACCTGATGCTGACGCGGTTCGGCAACAGGGTGCCTCAGCTGTCGTTCGAGGTGATCCGGCCGGTGGAAGCGCAACAAAGCGGTTCGGAAGGCGACATGGCGCGGGGATTGCCCGGTGTGGCGCTGATGCCGGGGACCGGCGAATATGCGCTGGCAACCACCCCGGTGCATTTCTCGGACGGTTTGGGGGGAAACCGTTCGGTCAATGTCAATACGCCAAACGGTGAAACGGATTTTGTCGTCTCGATGGCCAGCTTGCAGCGCGAAGCCCCCAATTGCGGGGCTGTAGGGCTTATCGTGTCGTGGTTCGGCGATGATCTGCGGATCGGGGAATGTGCGCTGAAGCCAAAGGTCGAACAGGTCAGCACGGATGGTGAGGGGATGCCGTGGCAGGTCACTGGCGTGACAAGAGGCAGTGCCGAGGCGGTGCCGCGGGTTGACGATCTGCCGGTGTACGGGGGCACGCCTTGTGATGCCTCGGTGGTCGAGGCGATTGCGCATATGAACGGGCTTGGACAGGACGTGATGTTCTATCCTTTCATTCTGATGGAGCAGGGCGAGGGCAACGGTTTGTCTGATCCGTGGAGTGACGGGGCGGATCAGCCGGTGCTTCCGTGGAGGGGCAGGATCACCACATCGGTCGCGCCCGGTCGGGACGGATCCCCGGATGGCACCCTTGCGGCCGAAGCCGAGGTTGCGGCGTTCTTTGGCGCAGCTAAGGCCAGCGATTTTGCGATTGTTGATGGGCAGGTGGTTTATTCCGGTCCGCAAGAATGGTCGTATCGGCGGTTTATTCTGCATTATGCCCATCTTTGTGCGCTCGCCGGCGGGGTGGAAAGCTTTTGCATCGGGTCGGAAATGCGGGGCATGACCCAGATCCGAGGCGCGGGTGGAAGCTTTCCCGCGGTCGAAGGATTGCAGGCGCTTGCGGCAGAGGTTCGGCAGGTTTTGGGGAGCGGGGCCAAGATCGGCTATGCCGCTGATTGGTCAGAGTATTTCGGCTATCATCCGAAGGACGGTTCGGGGGATGTTTATTTCCACCTTGATCCGCTTTGGGCCGACGACAATATCGATTTCATCGGCATTGACAATTACATGCCCCTGTCGGACTGGCGCGATGGCACGGATCATCTGGATGCCTATTGGGGGTCGATCTATGACGCCGATTATCTGGCGGCGAATATCGAAGGGGGCGAGGGGTTCGACTGGTTTTATCACTCGGACGAAGCGCGCGATGCGCAGATCAGGACCCGGATTGAAGATGTGGATCACGGTGAGGATTGGGTCTGGCGCTACAAGGACATTCGCGGCTGGTGGGAGGCCTATCACCACAATCGGATCGCGGGGGTCCGGCTTGCGGAGGCGACGGGCTGGGTGCCCGGATCAAAGCCGATCAGGTTCACGGAATTGGGTTGCGCGGCCATCGACAAGGGCACGAACCAGCCCAACAAGTTTCTTGACCCGAAATCATCGGAATCCGCGATCCCGCATTATTCGCGCGGGCATCGGGACGAGACCATTCAACGCCAGTATTTCAAGGCGATGCTGAGCTATTGGAAGGACGGGTTCAACAACCCCATGGCCGAGCTTTATGAGGGGCGGATGATCGATATGGACCACGCCTATGCCTGGGCATGGGATGCGCGGCCCTATCCGGCGTTTCCGAACAATCGCGGCTTGTGGACGGATGCGGAGAATTATGCGGCAGGGCATTGGTTGAACGGGCGCACAAGCGCAAAGGCGCTTGGTGATTTGCTGGTTGAGATTTGCGCAGATGCGGGCGTTGAGGCGGTAAATGTCGACAAGGCCCATGGTATCGTGCGCGGGTATTTGACCGAAAGCACGGATACCGCACGGGCAGAGTTGCAGGCGCTTTTGATGGCCTATGGTCTGGATGCGGTCGAAGGGAACGGCGAGCTGAATTTCCGGCAACGCTCGGCTTTGCAGGATGAGGTGCTAAAGGCCGATGAGGTGGTGGCCGGTCCGACCGCACAGGGGATCGAGCGTCGGCGCGGATCGGAAGGCGAGCAGATTTCGCGCGTTCGGTTTGGATTTGTCGCGGGCAGCGGACGGTTTGAAACCGCCTGGGAAGAAGCGACCGATCCTGAGAAGGAAACGGATGCGGTTTCGGGCACCGAGCTTTCATTGGTGCTTACGCGATCCGAGGGGCGATTGCTTGCCGAACGGTGGCTGGCGGAAGCCAAGGTATCGCGCGACAGGATTTCGTTTTCGCTGCCTATGTCCAAAACAGGTGTTTCGGTGGGATCGGTTGTGGGGTTTGGTGATGGCACGCTTTATCGTGTTGAATCCGTTGAGGTGGCAGAGCACCGGTCGATCGAGGCCGTGCGGGTCGAGGCCGAGGCCTATCAGCCCGCCCGGTTTGAAAATGAACTGGCGGAAACGCCTTCTTTCGTGGCACCTGTGCCGGTGTTCCCGCTGTTTCTTGATCTGCCGTTGATCACGGGGGACGAGCTTGCCCACGCGCCCCATGTGGCGGTCACGGCCAAGCCCTGGCCGGGGAATATCGCGGTGTTCAACGCGGGTGCAACAGGGGCGTTCGAGTTGAACCGGACTATTTCAGAGCGTGCGGTGATCGGGGTTACGCAAACCGACTTGCGCTGGTCGCCTTCGGGCATTTTTGATCGCGGTGGGGAATTGCGGGTCAAACTGGCGTCGGGTGAGTTGCAGTCGGTTGTGCGCACGGCGCTGTTGAACGGTGCCAATCTGATGGCCATTGGGGATGGCAGCGCGGGCAAGTGGGAAGTCTTTCAGTTTGAGCAGGCCGAGCTGATCGCCCCGGATACCTATGCCATTCGTAACCGGCTGCGGGGGCAGTTCGGGACCGATGCGATCCTGCCCGATGTCTGGCCCGCGGGGTCGAACGTGGTGTTGCTGGATCAGGCATTGCAGCAAATCGCTCATCCGCCATCGCAGCGCAACCTTGCCAGATCCTATCGGGTGGGGCCTGCAAGCCGTGCGCTGGATGATCCGTTTTTTGTCGAGCTGGACCTTTCGTTTGAAGCCGTTGGTCTGCGGCCCTATGCGCCGTGTCATCTGGATGTGAACCGGACCGAGACTGGGGATAGCCTTCGTTGGATCAGGCGCAGCCGCGTGGACGGGGACAATTGGGACGTGCCGGATATACCGATTGGGGAAGAAAGCGAAAGCTATCTGCTGCGGATCAGAACCGGTGGCGGCATCGTCCGCGAAGTCACTGTGTCTGCGCCGGAATGGACCTATCCCCGATCCGACCAGATCGAGGACGGGGCTGGCGATGGCTATTGGGTTGATATTGCCCAGCTTTCGGCGACTTTCGGGGCTGGGGCAGTCGCGACGCTTGAGGTGGTATAGCACCGTGCGGCGTGTGCTGGCCTTTGACATCGACAGCGCCGTTCAGGGGTTGATGGGATATCCGGAAGCGGAATGGAACGGCATTTGCAACGCCTGGATCAGAAAAGCCGATATCGCCCATCGGTATTTCAAACACTTCGGGCGGCCGCATCCGTTTTGGGGGCGGGGGTCCCTGGCGGATGTGGTTGGCGAGGGGTGCATGACGACGGAAGGCCGGTGCAGATATTCGGCCTATGAGACGGTATTTCACTGTCTGGTTCGGTATCGCACCAGGCTAACCTGATGCGCAGGACATGCAGCGGGTTGTGGTGGGGCTGATCTCAAGCCGTTTGGGCGCGATTTCATCGCCGCAATCCTCACAATAGCCAAATTCGCCTTCGTCAATCCGTGCCAGAGCGGCCTGCAATTGCTGTATTTCAGCCAAACGGCGGCGATTGGCGGCAACGGCCATGGCCTGTTGCTGGATCGCATCCATGCGCGACAGGCGCCCGACCATCTGCTGATCCAGCTGGACCGTGGCCGTCGCGGATTGCGACGCGGCAATTTCTGTGCGCAGTGCCTTGATACGTGTTTGAATCAACTCACCAAAATGTTCACGTTGGGATTTGTCCATTGTTGCTTTTCGCGATTGTGTTTTTGCGTTTGATCTCTATGTCCTGTATTAAGAATCCAGAAGAGGATGAACGCAATGGCCAAGAAACAGCTTAAAATGGCGGAATTGGACCCGGTTTGGGATCGGGTGCGCCGTGAAGCGGAAGAGATTGTCCGTGCCGAGCCGCTTTTGGGCGGTATGCTGCATTCAAGCATCCTGCATCACGACAGTCTGGAAAACGCGCTTGCCTACCGGACCGCGACCAAGCTTGCGTCGTCCGAGATCTCCGAGCAGATCATCCGTGAAATCGTCGATGAGGCCTATGTGACAGATCAGGAACTGGTCGTTGCGGCCCGTGCCGATATCGTTGCGGTGACTGAACGCGATCCGGCCTGTCACCGGTTTGTGCAGCCGATCCTATATTTCAAAGGGTTTCAGGCGATTCAGGCCTATCGGGTTAGCCATTGGTTGTGGCGGCAGGGCCGGAAAGACATGGCCTATATGCTGCAAATGCGCATATCCGAGGCGTTCGGAATTGATATCCACCCGGCTGCGCGTATCGGAAAAGGCATCATGATCGACCACGCCCATTCCATCGTGATCGGTGAAACGGCTGTGGTCGGTGACAATGTGTCGATGCTGCATTCGGTCACTCTGGGTGGCACCGGCAAGGAAGAGGAAGATCGTCATCCGAAGATCGATGACGGGGTTTTGATCGGTGCAGGCGCAAAGGTGCTGGGCAACATCAAGGTCGGGTGCTGTTCGCGCATTGCGGCGGGTTCTGTGGTGCTGAAGGACGTGCCGCCGGCGACGACCGTGGCGGGTGTACCTGCGAAAGTTGTCGGCAAGGCCGGTTGCGACCAGCCTGCGCTGGAAATGGATCAGATGGTCAACGACCCGCGGATCAGCTAAGGCATCGCCAATTCGCTGTGACATTGGCGATGGGGCGAAACGCTCTAAATCAGCCCTTTTTGCTGTAAATCCGAAAGGATCGAGGCTCGGTTCTCGTCGCGATGCGGGGCGGGATTTAGGGTTGGTGTCACCCCGTCAAAACGCGGGGCCGGGGCCGCCTGAAGGGTGTTGTCTTGGGTTTGCCAGATATTTCGCGCAAAATTATGCGGATCATTGGCTGCCTTTTCAGGCGAATTGACGACGGCAACGCAGGCGTCGCTTCCGGCGAACAGGTTGGCCCAATGGGTTGAGGCTTGGCTCAAAAACAGTTCGGCCAGGCGGTTTGTCAGCCGGGGCCATGTTTCGCGGTCGTATTGCCGGGCGAAATCCGGGTCGTCGGTCAGACCCATGAGCGACAGGAATTCGGCGTAGAATTGCGGTTCAAGGCATTGAACGGAAACAAATTCTCCGTCCTTGCACGGGTAGACGTGGCTCCAATGCGGGCCGTCAAGCAGGCTTTGGCCGCGCCTGTCCTGCATCTGGCCGTTTTGCCTTATGGTCATCAAAAGGTTCATCATATGGGCAGAGCCATCGACGATGGCGGCATCCACCACGGTGCCCTTGCCGGTTCTGGCGGCGTTTAACAGACCGGTCAGAATACCGATCACCAGATAATTCGCGCCTCCGCCGATATCGCCGGCCAGTGTTGGCGGGGTCATGGGCGGTTGACCCGGAGAAGAGGCATACCAAAGCGCCCCGGATGTGGCGATGTAATTCAGGTCATGACCGGCCTGCATCGCGCGGGGACCGGTCTGACCCCAACCGGTCATGCGTCCGTAGACAAGCTTTGGGTTGTCGGCGTGACAGACCTCAGGCCCGAAGCCGAGCTTTTCCATGACACCGGGGCGCAGCCCTTCGATCAGCACATCCGCTGAACGCACAAGGGCGCGGGCGATTTCGGCATCATCGGTGTTTTTCAGGTCCAGCGCGATGGATTTTTTCCCCCGGTCCAGCAGACTGTTGCTGCCTGACACCGGACTGGTTGAGGTTTTGCGGTGAATGACGATCACCTCGGCCCCGAGATCGGCCAGATGCATGGCGGCGAAGGGGGCCGGGCCGAGGCCTTCGAATTCGACAACGCGATAACCGTTTAGCATGGCCAGCCCCCTTGGCATTGATGAAAAGAAGTGTCCGCCGCGGATGGCGCCAAGTAAAGCCCGACCTTACGTTCTGTCAGTCCAGATTTGTTTTGGTTGTCGTTGCCCCAGCAATGAGCCGGATAAAGGCAGTTTCAGATTTGCCTTCGCAAAAAAACGCCCCCGGTTTCCCGAGGGCGCTTTGTCATTGGTTTGCGGCCCCGCGTCAGGCGAGCATCAGCATCGGGCTTTCGATGTTGTCTTTGATCGCCTGAAGCAGTTCGGCACCAAGTGCGCCGTCGATCACCCGGTGGTCGACCGACAGGGTGACGGACATCACGGTGCCGACGGCCAGTTCTCCGTCTTTGCCGACAATCGGCTTTTTCACCCCAGACCCCACGGCAAGGATCGCGGCGTGGGGCGGGTTGATGATGGCGTCAAAATTGTCGATGCCGAACATGCCGAGGTTCGAAATCGCGAAGCTGCCACCCTGATATTCATGCGGTGCGAGCTTGCGTTCGCGGGCGCGGGTTGCGAGGTCTTTCATCTGGGCCGACAGCGTTGAAAGCGACTTGCTTTCAGCGTCTTGAAGGACCGGTGTGAACAGACCGCCTTCGATGGCGACGGCGACGGCGACATCCGATTTTTCAAATTTCAGAACCCGATCACCGGCCCAGACGGCGTTGGCATCCGGTACGGCCTGAAGCGCAAGTGCGCAGGCTTTGATGATGAAATCGTTGACCGACAGTTTGACGCCACGGGCTTCGAGTTGTTTGTTAAGCTGGCTGCGGAACTTGAGAAGCTCGTCCAGTTGGATATCGCGGCGCAGATAGAAATGCGGCACCGATTGTTTGGCTTCGGTCAGGCGGGCGGCGATGGTTTTACGCATGCCGTCCAACGAGACCTCTTCAAAGGGGCGATCCGCGTAGGTTTTCAGAACCACATCGGTTGACGGTCCTGCCGCAGGTGCAGCGGCTGCGGGGGCGGCTGCCGGGGCAGGGGCAGGGGCTGCGGCTGGCGGAGCGGCTGCGGGTTGTGCGCTTGCACCTTCCACATCGGCCTTGATGATCCGGCCATGGGGACCCGAGCCTGCGATTGACGACAGATCAAGCCCCTTGTCCGCCGCGATCCGACGGGCCAGAGGGGTTGCGAACAAGCGGCTTCCGTCTGCTTTCGCAGGTGCTGCCGGGGCAGGGGTTGCAACGGCTGCCGGAGCTTCGGCTGGTGCCGCTTCCGCTGCCGGGGCAGGTGCTGCCGCTGGGGCCGAGCCGATGTCATCCACGCTTTCGCCCTCTTCCAGCAGAACCGCGATCAGGCTGTTGACCTTCACCCCTTCGGTTCCGTCTGCAACGACGATCTTGCCGATCACGCCTTCGTCCACGGCTTCGAATTCCATCGTCGCCTTATCGGTTTCGATCTCGGCGATGATGTCACCTGAATTTACGGTGTCGCCTTCTTTGACCAGCCATTTGGCCAGCGTGCCTTCCTCCATCGTCGGAGACAGGGCGGGCATGAGAAGTTCAATTGGCATCGCTTTGGCTCCTTAACGGTAGGTGACTTGCTTGACGGCTGCGATCACCTCGTCGGTGGTCACGAGCGCCAGCTTTTCAAGGTTGGCGGCGTAAGGCATCGGAACGTCCTTGCCTGTGCAGTTGATCACGGGGGCATCAAGATAGTCGAATGCCTTTTCCATGATCGTGGCCGACAGGTGGTTGCCGATTGAGGCCACGGGGAAGCCCTCTTCCACGGTCACGCATCGGTTGGTTTTCATGACTGATGCCAGCACGGTGTCATAGTCAATCGGGCGCAGGGTGCGCAGGTCGATGACCTCGGCCGAGATGCCCTCTTCCGCCAGCGTGTCGGCGGCTTCCAAAGCGTATTGCATGCCGATGCCGAAGCTGACGATGGTCACGTCCGAGCCTTCGCGCCAGATGCGGGCCTTGCCGAAGGGAATGGTGAAATCGTCCATAACCGGCACGTCGAACTGACGGCCGTAGAGGATTTCATTTTCAAGGAAAATCACCGGGTTCGGATCGCGGATCGCTGATTTCAGCAGGCCCTTGGCGTCCGATGCGGAATAGGGCATCGCCACTTTCAGGCCGGGGACCTGCGCGTACCATGCGGCGTAATCCTGGCTGTGCTGGGCACCGACACGCGCCGCTGCGCCATTAGCGCCACGGAATACAATCGGCGCGCCCATTTGACCGCCGGACATGTAAAGCGTTTTGGCGGCCGAGTTGATGATCTGGTCAATCGCCTGCATCGCAAAGTTGAAGGTCATGAATTCGACAATCGGGCTTAGACCGCCGAAGGCAGCGCCGACGCCGATGCCGGTGAACCCATGTTCGGTGATCGGCGTGTCAATCACACGTTTCGCGCCGAATTCGTCAAGCAGACCCTGCGAGACCTTGTAAGCGCCGTTATATTCGGCCACTTCTTCGCCCATCAGGAACACGTTTTCATTCGCGCGCATTTCTTCGGCCATTGCGTCGCGCAGGGCTTCGCGGACCGTCTGGGTTTTCATCTCGGTGCCTTCGGGCCAATCGGGGCTGGCGTTCGAGATGACCTCAACCGGTGCCGCAGGAACGCTGGTGGGCGTTGCCGCCTGAGCGGGTGCAGTTTCCGCAGCCGGAGCAGGGGCCGAGGCCACGGCTGCGCTGGCGTCTTCGCCTTCTTCAAGCAGAATTGCGATGGCGGTGTTGACCTTGACGCCCTCGGTGCCTTCGGCGATCAGGATCTTGCCCATGGTGCCTTCGTCAACCGCTTCAAACTCCATCGTCGCCTTGTCGGTTTCGATCTCGGCGATGATCATGCCGCTTGTCACTTCGTCACCTTCATTGACCAGCCATTTGGCCAAGGTGCCTTCCTCCATCGTCGGAGACAGGGCGGGCATTAAAATTTCGGTAGCCATAGTCTTCGTCTCCCTTAGGCGTAAATATCGGTCCAAAGCTCATCGAGAGCCGGTTCGGGGCTGGCTTTCGAGAACTCGGCGCTTTCGTTGACGACGGCCTTGATCTCTTTGTCGATGGCCTTCAGGTCATCTTCCGTGGCGTGTTTGCCGGTCAGCAGAAGATCACGCACATGTTCGATGGCGTCACGCTCGTCGCGCATTTTCTGCACTTCCTCGCGGGTGCGGTATTTCGCCGGGTCCGACATCGAGTGGCCACGGTAGCGATAGGTTTTCACTTCGAGGATATAGGGGCCTTTGCCCGCACGGCAGTGGGCCACGGCCTTTTCGCTGGCGGCTTTGACGGCCAGAACATCCATCCCGTCAACGGTTTCGCCGGGGATGCCGAAGGCTTCGCCGCGAGTATAAAGATCAGGGGTCGAGGTTGATCGCTTCTGGGCGGTGCCCATTGCATATTGGTTGTTTTCGATCACGAAAATCACCGGCAATTCCCAGATCGCGGCCATGTTGAAGGTTTCGTAAACCTGGCCCTGATTGGCTGCGCCATCACCGAAATAGGCGAAGGTCACATTGTCATTGCCCTTGTATTTGTCCGAGAATGCCAGACCCGCGCCCAGCGGAACCTGAGCGCCGACAATACCGTGGCCGCCGTAGAAATGCTTCTCTTTCGAGAACATATGCATCGAGCCGCCCTTGCCCTTCGAATAGCCGCCTTCGCGGCCGGTCAGTTCGGCCATGACTCCGTTGGGGTCCATGCCGCAGGCCAGCATATGGCCATGGTCGCGGTAGGAAGTGATGCGTTTGTCGCCTTCTTTCGTTGCGGCCTCAAGACCGACAACAACGGCTTCCTGTCCGATATAGAGGTGACAGAACCCCCCGATCAGACCCATGCCGTAAAGCTGACCTGCTTTTTCCTCGAATCGACGGATCAGCAGCATATCGCGGTAGTAACCAAGCAGTTCCTCGGCGGAAACGTTTGGTTTCTTTGCGGTTTTTCGGGTGGCCATTGTGTCCTCTCCCTCCACTTCAGAAAATAGTTTAGCGTTAAACTATTTACTACACGATGGTTGCCGCAAAATCGATAAAAAAATCCCGGTCGGGCGCATAACCGCCATGCACTCAGGGAAAGGCTGTGATTTCGGGGTGCTGAGTTTCGATATTTGGTTGAGGTGCAACCCAGCGGCGAAACGCGCGAAACCTGTTGATCTGGTGTGGTTTCCAATATCGACCCGGGTTTCAGGTTAAACCCGAAACGCCTTAATCGAGAACCAGTTCGTTGGGGCGGGCATAGCCCAGAATATCGCGGGCTTGCTGGTCAAGAAGGTCCAGATCAAGGAAGGTGTCGGAAAGCCGCGTTGTCAGATTTTCCATCTGTTCAAGCTCGGCTGTCAGCGCGTCCAGGATCAACCGCTGCTGCATGATTTCCGCCTTCACCTCGGCCCGCCGGAACAGACCGTATTCGCCCTGCACGGCGGCAAAGGCGAAGTAAAGACTTGCGGCCAGCGCAAGCGAAAACAATCCCAACAAACGATAACGAGATCTGGTCTCTGCCTGATCCATGCCTGACTTCCTGCCTTATGCCTCTGACGGGCTTTCGGGCAGTATGGCAAAAACCGTCCGGTTTGGAAAGGGGTCTTCCAGTTGCCCCTGCAAAGGAAAGGGGCGCCCGAACCGGCCGCCCCCGATACGCTTGGTTTTCAGCTTTGATCAGCCCGCAACGGACGCCGCATAGATGCTGTCGATGGTTTCGCCGATGGCGGTGTTGAACGCATCGTCGCTTTGCTGCGCCGACAGGCCTTCGGTCAGGGCGCGGCTGAAACTGGCGATCATGCCTGCGTTTTGGGACAGGCGATTATTGGCTTCCTCGCGGCTGTAACCGCCTGACAGGGCCACAACGCGGACAACGCGCGGATGGGCAATCGCCGGGGCGTAATGGTTTGCGGTTTCAGGAAGGGTCAGTTTGAGCATGACATTCTGATCTTCGCTCAGAGCATCCAGCTGTTTCAGGATTTCGGCCAGAAGCATGTCTTCGGCCTCGGCTTTATCGGCGATGGAAATCGTCACCTCGGGTTCGATGATCGGGACAAGGCCGTGGCCGATGATCTGTTTGCCAACCTCGAACTGCTGGGCCACGTTCGCCGCGATGCCTTCGGCATTGGCCGCATTGATGACCGAGCGCATTTTGGTGCCGTAAATCCCCTTGGCCACCGCGCGTTCCAGCAATGCATCCAGATCGGGCATTGGTTTCATCAATTGCACGCCGTTTTCTTCCGCATCCAAGCCCTTGTCGCATTTCAGGAAGGGAACGACGCCCCGCTCTTCCCACAGGAACTGGGCAGACGGTTTGCCCTCGATCTCGCGGTCCATGGTTTTTTCAAACAGGATCGCGCCGATCACCTTGTCACCGGTAAAGTCAGGGGCCAGGGCAATCCGGGCGCGCATCTGGTGGATCAGGTCGAACATTTCGTCATCGCCGGAATAGGCGTCTTCGGCGACCCCATAAAGGCGAAGCGCTTTCGGCGTTGATCCGCCGCTTTGGTCCAGCGCCGCGACAAAGCCGGGGGCGGATTTCATTTTCTGATGTTGTTCGGCATTGGGCATAATGATCTCACCTTAAAATATGGGTTCACTTTTTTTCTAAGCCAAGCGCCGCCCGACGGCAACGGCGATGGCGCCAATAATGTTCAGGATGGCGCCACCTTGGTTTTTTAGCCTTCCAGAGCGGCAACCCCGGGCAGGGTTTTGCCTTCCATCCATTCAAGGAAAGCGCCGCCTGCGGTCGAGATATAGGTGAAATCATCCGCCGCGCCGGCTTTGTTCAGGGCCGCAACCGTATCGCCGCCCCCGGCAACGGACACCAGTGATCCGGCCTTGCTTAGGTCTGCGGCTTTGGCAGCGGCCGCATTGGTGGCCGCGTCGAAGGGTTCGATTTCAAACGCCCCCAGAGGGCCATTCCAGATCAGGGTTTTCGCACCGTCCAGCACTGACGAGATTTTCGCAACCGATACTGGCCCTGCATCCAATATCATTGCATCCGCCGGGCAGGCATCGGCGGCCACGGTTTCATTCGCGGCATTTGCGGCAAATTCGCGGGCCACCACCACATCCGAAGGCAGGATGATTTCGCATCCGGCGCTTTTGGCCTTGTCCATGATTTCAGATGCCGTGCCGGTCATGTCGTGTTCGGCCAGCGACTTGCCAACATCGATACCTTGCGCGGCAAGGAAGGTGTTTGCCATTCCGCCGCCGATCACCAGATGATCGACCTTGGCAACCAGATTGCCCAGCAGTTCCAGTTTGGTTGAAACCTTGGCCCCACCGACAACGGCCACCACGGGGCGTTGCGGATGGCCCAAGGCTTTTTCCAGCGCGGTCAGTTCGGCCTGCATCAAACGTCCGGCGCATGAGGGCAACAGATGCGCAATTCCTTCGGTCGAAGCATGCGCCCTGTGGGCCGCCGAAAAGGCATCGTTGCAGTAAACATCCCCCAGCGAGGCGAGGAATTTCGCCATCATCGGATCGTTCTTTTCTTCCATATCGGTGAAGCGGGTGTTTTCAATCAGAATGACCGCATCCGCGGCTTCGGCGTCGATCATTTCGCGGTTGGGCTTTTCGATGAACACGACCGGACGCCCCAGAACGCTTTCCAGTGTGGGAACGGTGATGCGTAACGACATTTCGGGCACGTATTTACCTTTGGGCCGCCCGAAATGTGCCAGCAACACAGGCTTGCCGCCTTTCGCAAGAATATCGTCGATCGTTGGTTTGATCCGTTCGATGCGGGTGGCATCCGTGACCTTGCCGTCATCCACCGGCACGTTGATGTCCACGCGGGTCACAACGATCTTGGCGTTCAGGTCCATATCGTCAAGGGTTTTCCAGGCCATGGCTGCAATGCTCCTAAAGAAATGCTTTGGGCCGGTTAAGACATCATCAGACGGCGCCCGTCAACGTGTCTTGGCAACGCAGAGCATTCTAATTACATACACAGCGAAGAATTCAAAGGAGAGCGCCTGATGGCCGAGATCAAAGACCCCGAAAACACCATTCTGCTGGAACTGAAAGACGGCACCGTCACCATCGAGCTGCTGACCGATATCGCCCCCGGTCATTGCGACCGGATGAAAGAGCTGGCGCGTTCGGGTCAGTATGACAATGTTGCATTCCACCGCGTGATTGACGGCTTCATGGCGCAGACGGGTGATGTCCAGCATGGCGACATGGAAGACGGCTTTAACCTGCGTATGGCGGGCACTGGCGGGTCTGATCTGCCGAACCTCAAGGCCGAGTTTTCCGGCATCCCGCATGATCGCGGCACTTTGGGCGCGGCGCGGTCGCAGAACCCGGACAGCGCCAATAGCCAGTTCTTCATCAATTTCAGCGACAACCATTTCCTGAACCGTCAATACACCGTCTATGGCCGTGTGATTTCGGGCATGGAGCATGTGGATGCCATCACCCGAGGTGAACCGCCTGCCAATCCCGACCGCATGGTCAGCGTCAAGGTTGCCGCAGATGTCTGATTTGCCCCCCGAACCCGAGCGTCCGCGCCGTGACAGACTGATCGCGCTGATCGTCTTTCTGATCGGTGTTGGGCTTTTGGCCGCCTATGCGGTCAACACCCTGCTATTCACCGAACCAGAGGTTGCGGAACCTGCCGGGGACGCCGTGGTTTCCGAAAGCCTGTCTGACGGTTTGGCCGATATCTCGATCACGGTTGAGGGCGTAGCCAACGGAACCATTCTGATCGACCTGTTCGAAGATGTCGCCCCGTTGCATGCCAAGCGCATTTCGATGCTGGCGGATGAAGGGGCTTATGACGGGGTGGTTTTCCATCGCGTGATCGAAGGCTTCATGGCCCAGACCGGTGATGTGGAATTTGGCAAAATGGGCCAGGACATGCGGATGGCTGGCCGAGGCGGATCGCAATATGGCGACCTGCCGGCCGAGTTCTCGGAAATTTCCTTCGACCGCGGCATTGTGGGCATGGCCCGCAGCCAGAGCCCGGACAGCGCCAACAGCCAGTTCTTCATCATGTTCGAACCCGGCCCGTTCCTTGACGGCGAATATACCGTCGTCGGCAAGGTTGTGGACGGGATGGACGTGGTGGACGCGATCAAGCTTGGCGAAGGCTCGAACGGGGCCGTGCTGGGGGAACCGGATGTGATGAAAGTGGTCACAACGCTTAAGTAAGCGGCCCGAACCGGTCAAAGCCCGCGCTGGATCACCTTTGGCGCGGGCTTTTCTTTTCGTTTAATGCACGGAACCTCACATCTCTGTGTGAGGGGCTATCGCAGTCAGAACAATGGGATCATCCTTTCTCACAGGAGGATGCCGAAATGTCTTGTCTGAAAGCAGCCGCACTGGCACTGACCCTGTCTGCGGGCACGGCCAGCGCCAATCCGGAGTTTTGGAAATTTGAGTGGCCAAACACGGATTTCGAGATAACCACCATCGAAAGCTGGGCCGAGGTCTTGTCGGGCGGCCCCCCGAAAGACGGGATTCCGGCCGTTGATGACCCCCAGTTCATCCCGATCGCAGATGAAACCGAGATGGACCGGCGGGAACCGGTCATCACCGTTGCCCTTGAAGGGGAAATCCCGCGCGCCTATCCGATCCGTTACCTGACATGGCATGAGATCGTGAATGACAGGATCGGGGATATTCCTGTGTCGATCACCTTTTGCCCATTGTGCAATTCCGCCATCGCGTTTGACGGGCGGGTTGACGGGCAGGTCCTGACCTTTGGTGTGACCGGCAAGCTGCGCAACTCGGACATGATCATGTATGACCGCCAGACCGAAAGCTGGTGGCAGCAGGCGCTTGGAACCGGCATTGTCGGGGAAATGACCGGGGTTGATCTGAAAATGCTGCCCTCTTGGATGGAAAGCTGGGAACAGTTCAAAGAGGCCAATCCCGACGGGATCGTCATGGCCCAACCGCCGTTTTACCGCCGCTATGGCCAGAACCCCTATTACAAATACGACAGCAATGAACGCCCCTTTTTCTACAACGGAGAAAATCCGCCCTTTGGGATATCGCCGATTTCCCGCGTCGTTCGTGTCGGCGAACGGGCCTGGCCTCTGGCCCGTCTGGCCGAAGCGGAAATGATCACCGAAGCAGGCGTGACCCTGAGCTGGCGCAAAGGTCAGGCCTCGGCGCTGGATCAGACCGATTTCGCGATCAGCCGCGATGTCGGATCGGTCCGGGTGCAGGACGACCAAGGCAATGACGTGCCCCATGACGTGTTATTCGCCTTTGCCTTCCACGCATTCTGGCCCGAGGGCGAATGGATGCTGGGCGAGTGAAGGCAGGCTTGCCATGGGCAAGGCCGTTTGGCCTTGCTTTTATCCAAATCGTCGGTTGACGTGAAAATGGATCGGATTAATCCGCCAGCTTGACCAGCGCGTGGCGTTTCTTGCCCGCGCTCAGCTTGATCGGCGAGGCCAGCGCCGCCGCGTCGATCATCAGGCCGGCATTGGTCAGCGGTTGGTCGTCGATCTTTGCTCCGTTTTCGGCGATCAGGCGTTTGGCGTCCTTGCCGGATTTGGCCAAACCACTGCGCAGGATCAATTGCACAATCGACACGGGCAGGTCCGAGGGTGCGATTTCAACGGTTGGAAGATCGTCGCCGATGCCGCCTTTTTCAAACACCTCTTTGGCGGTCGCTTCGGCGGCGGCGGCAGCCTCGGCCCCGTGGCAGAGGGTTGTGATCTCATTAGCCAGAATGATCTTGGCGGCGTTGATCTCGGACCCTTCCAGAGCGCCAAGCCGGTCGCATTCGTCAAGGTCCATCTCGGTGTAGAGTTTCAGGAACCTGCCCACATCCGCGTCGGTGGTGTTGCGCCAGAACTGCCAGAACTCATAAGGGCTGCGCATGTCGGCGTTGAGCCAAACCGCGCCGTCCTGTGATTTGCCCATCTTCTTGCCGTCCGAGGTGGTCAGCAGCGGCGAGGTCAGGCCGAAGATTTCGTGGTCCAGCACGCGGCGGGTCAGATCGATCCCGTTGACGATATTGCCCCACTGATCCGAGCCGCCGAACTGCACAAGGCAGCCGTAGCGGCGGTTCAACTCAAGAAAGTCATAGGCTTGCAGGATCATGTAGTTGAATTCAAGGAAGCTGAGGGACTGTTCCCGATCCAGCCGCGATTTGACGCTTTCGAATGACAGCATCCGGTTGACGCTGAAATGCCGTCCGATATCGCGCAGGAAATCGAGGTAGTTGAGGCTGTCCAGCCACTCGGCGTTGTTTAGCATCAAGGCACCGGTCGCGCTGTCGTCATAGCTGATGTATTTGGCAAAGACCTGCTTGATGCCGCTGATATTGTCGTCGATCTGAGCGGGCGTCAGCAGGGGGCGTTCGTCGGCACGAAAGCTCGGGTCGCCCACCTTGGTCGTTCCGCCGCCCATCAGGGTGATCGGCTTGTGGCCGGTCTTTTGCAGCCAGCGCAGCATCATGATCTGGATCAGGCTGCCCACATGCAGCGACTTTGCGGTCGCGTCAAAGCCGATATACCCCGGCACCACACCCTTGGTCAGCGCCTCGTCAAGGCCCTGATAATCCGTGCAATCCGCCAGAAAACCGCGTTGCATCATCACAGCCATGAAGTCTGATTTGGGGTGGTAGGTCATCTCTTGTCCCTTTTCACATTGCGGGGCAGTCTATAGACCGCAATGCAGCCCAAGAAAACCGGTTTTGAGGACAGGTCGTAAATGAAGGAACACAAGCCAATTCTGGCAGGCGGGCTGTATCTGGGCGATGACGGTCACTGGCAAAGCGCGACTTTGGTCAGCGACGGTCATACATTGCGTAAAATCGGCGAAGCGGTGGTCTCGACCGCGCCGCTTGTTCCTGAATGCCAGCTGTTGGGCCTGAATGCGGGGCAGGGGATCGAGCAGCCTCTTGCGGCTACCGATCTGGCGAATGCCCATGCGATCCCTGTGATCACCGATCTGCGCCAGTCCGATCTGGCATTTGGCGGGCGGGGGGGACCGCTTAGCCCTTTCTATCTGCATGCGCTTGCCCGATACGCCGGGGAATCCGCGCCGCTTGTGTTTTTGGATTTGGGTTCGATTGCCAAGGTCACTTGGGTTGATCCCACGGTCGCCGCACCAGACGATCCGGCTGCGCTGCTTGCGTTCGAGGCTGGCCCAGCGCTTTCGGTGCTGACCAGGGCCAGCGGATCTGCCCGGAATGCCGATGGTCAAATCGGCAAAGTCGAAGACGGCGCGCTAGAGTTGTTTTTGCAAGAGCCATATTTCAGACGGATCGCCCCGAAATGGCTTGGGGGGGACAGTTTTGAAAACATGCTTTCGCTGGTGTTCGAACTGTCAGAGGCCGATGCGAAGGCAACGCTTTGCGGCATGATCGCGACATCCATTATGCTGGCATCCGAACACTATCCGAAACCACCCGCAAAATATATCGTTTCTGGTTTAGGCTCACAGAATAACTATCTGATGAAAATCATTAAATCCGGTTTGGATGTGCCGGTAGTTGGCGCGAATGACTGGGGGTTGGACGAAAAATCGTTTCATGCCCATGCGACGGCATTTTTGGCCATTCGGGCCTTTTACGGGCTTGCGACTACAGCGCCATCAACCACCGGTGTCAGGGCCGCGATCGGCGGGGCGGTGCTGAGCCATCCGGGCGGGCGCTGACGGATCGCGCTTGCATCCTGGTCGGGTTTTCATGTCTCTTTCGAAAAAACAGTCAAACAGGATCAAGATGACACTCGATACCGCATTCGTCCGCAGCCGTTTTCCGGCTTTTTCCGAACCTAGCCTGCAAGGACAGGCCTTTTTTGAAAACGCAGGCGGAAGCTATACCTGCCAGCCGGTGATTGATCGGCTGTTCCGCTTTTATCGTGAACGCAAGGTTCAGCCCTATGGCGCGTATAAGGCGTCTCAACTTGCCGGAGACGAGATGGACGAGGCCCGCCAGCGCTTGGCCGCGTTGATGGGGGTGGATACTGACGAGCTTAGCTTTGGTCCTTCGACCACACAGAACACCTATGTTCTGGCCAATGCCTTTCGTCGCATCATGCGGCCCGGCGATACGGTGATCGTGACCAATCAGGATCACGAAGCCAATACAGGCTCATGGCGAAGGCTGGCCGAGGACGGATTTGAGGTGCGGGAATGGCAGATGGATCCGGAAACCGGGCATCTCGATCCCGCTGATCTGGTTGGTCTTTTGGATGACAAGGTGCGTTTGGTCTGCTTTCCGCATTGTTCAAACGTGGTGGGCGAGATCAATCCGGTTGCCGAAATCACCGCCACCGCACATGCCGCAGGGGCGTTTGTTTGTGTTGATGGGGTAAGCTATGCGCCCCATGGGCTGCCAAATGTCGGCGAGCTTGGGCCGGATATTTATCTGTTTTCCAGCTATAAAACCTACGGTCCGCATCAGGGCATCATGGTGATGCGCCGCGCGTTGGGGGAACAATTGCCCAATCAGGCGCATTATTTTAACGCGGGTACTCTTTATAAACGGTTTACCCCCGCCGGACCGGATCATGCGCAGGTGGCGGCTTGCGCGGGCATTGCGGATTATTTTGAAGAACTCCATACGCATCACAGCCTTTCGGGCACGACGCCCGCTGCGAAAATGGCCGCGGTTCACGATTTGATGCGCGGCCATGAAACCCGTCTTCTTCAACCGCTGCTGGACTATCTGTCCGAGCGCAATTCCCTGCGGCTTTTGGGGCCGCGCGTTGCCGCTGGCCGGGCGCCTACGGTTGCGGTGGATTGCGGCAAGAACGCTTTTGAGGTGTCCCGACAGCTTGCGTCGCACGGGATCATGGCAGGTGGGGGCGATTTCTACGCCGTCCGCGCCCTTAAAAGCCAAGGGATCGATCCCGATCAGGGGGTATTGCGCCTAAGCTTTACCCATTACACGTCAGGGCAAGAGGTGGACAAACTGATCGTGGCACTGGATTCGGTCTTGTAGGAAAGCCGAATGCTGATCCGCTCCCGCCCCCTGAGCGTATGTAACGTAATGTTAAGAAAATTCTTGCCCGACCGGCGGACCTTGTCCTAGCCTCGCGGGCACGACCGCAAAGGGGGGCGGAGTATGATTTACGAAACGGTGCAGGGACAGGATAACCTGCCACGCTATTTCCCGCAGGTGTTTGAAGCTGCAACTCAAATGCGCAACGGGATACTGGATTTCAAAATGCCCGACGGCCGCATCTTTCGCGCCAAGGCCAAAGGGCAGGGACCGGTTGCGCAGCTTGATATCCATAACGGCGATGTGTTCGCCCGCCTGATCCGCGAAGGCGATCTGGGGTTTTCCGACGCTTATCTTGATGGTTGGTGGTCCACGCCGGATTTGATGGCATTCATGGATTTGCTGCATGCCGACAATGACGAGCTTTACGACGGTTTTCCCGGCATGTCTTTGGTCCGCGCCTACGAGCGGATGCGTTTCTGGCTGCAATCCAACACCAAACGTCAGGCGAAAAAGAACATCTCGTACCATTACGATCTGGGAAACAAATTCTATTCGGAATGGCTTGATGACACGATGACCTATTCCTCGGCCAAGTTTGTTACCGGTCAGGAAAGCCTTGAGAAGGCGCAAACCGCCAAATATGCCAGTATGGTGGATCAGATGGGGGTCAAGCCTGGGGACCATGTGTTGGAAATCGGCTGCGGCTGGGGTGGATTTGCGGAATACGCCGCCAAAGAGCGCGGGTTGCGCGTCACCGGTCTGACCATTTCAAAGGAACAGTTGAAATATGCCCAGGACCGCATGGAACGCGCAGGGGTGGCCGACCGGGTTGAACTTAAACTTCAGGATTATCGCGACGAAACCGGCCATTATGACGGTATTGCCAGTATCGAAATGTTCGAAGCCGTGGGCGAGAAATACTGGCCCGTTTACTTCAACACCGTGCGCGACCGGCTGAAACCGGGCCGTCAGGCGACGCTGCAAATCATCACCATTCAGGACAAACGCTACGAGATTTATCGCAAAAGCGTCGATTTCATTCAGAAGTATATTTTCCCCGGTGGCATGCTGCCCAGCCCGACGGTTTTAAGGCAGGAAGTCCAAAAGGCCGGGCTGAGTGTGGTTGGTTCAATCGAGTTTGGCGAAAGCTATTCGCAAACGCTTCGGCGGTGGCATGATGCGTTCAATGATCGCTGGGGCGCGATAATGACCATGGGATTCGATGATCGTTTCCGCAGAATGTGGAATTTCTACCTCTGCTCTTGCGCGGCGACCTTTCATAGCGGAAATTGTGATGTCACCCAGATCACGATCAAAAGGCCCGCCTGACACATGCCAACATCCGCCCGCTTAGTGGCTGCACTTTGTCTCGTCGCGGTGGGGGCGCTCGCAACATTGTTCGTGGCAGAAAACCTGCCCGAACAGATACCGGCGCGATATCTTTATCCCGTCAATCTTGTGCTGGCCTTTCTGCTGGGCTGGACCACCATCGGCAAACGAGTTGGCGACGGGGTGGTGCCTTCGCTGAATGCGGGTCTGACAGCCGGGTTTCTTCTGGTCTTTTGGGCGTTGTTCTTTCATTCCTTGGGGCGGATGTGGATATTGTCATTGCGCCAAGCCTACAAATACCCGCCCGAGGCCATTCTCGGCTGGTTTGAAGAATTCGCCGGATATGCCGTGTATCTTCAGGATTTTTCTGTCATAGCAATACTCGTGATCGGCTCGGCCCTGTCGGGGGTGATCGCGGAACTGGTGAACCGCGTATATCGCTGAAGAGTTTTTGATGAATTTGTTCTTTTACGGAACGTTGCGGGACCAAGCTTTGCTGGACATCGTTCTGGGAAAGCCCGGCGGCGATCTGCGGATTTCGCCCGCGCAGCTGGACGGGCACGGGGTGTTCTGGGCCAAAGGCCAGTCCTTTCCGATGATAGCCCAGAGCGATGGATGCTTGGACGGGTTGCTGGTTGAAAACCTGACCGACACCCATATCGCCCGCCTGAATTTCTATGAGGGCGGATTTGCCTATGACCTGCGCGACATGACGGTGGCATCCATGGGGAAAAACGTGGCCTGTCAGGTTTACTGGCCTTCGGACAGTGCTTTGATCGCAGGTGAAGAATGGCTGCTAAGTGATTGGCAGGACAAGTGGGGCGACCTCAGCCGTATCGCCGCAAATGAGGCAATGGGTTATTTCCCGTCATGGACGGCAACCGAACTTGCGCAGCGGTTCCCGATGATCCGTGCGCGGGCGCAAACGCGGATACAGGCCAAAAAATACGCCCCCCCTGTTGATCAGCGGGCTGAGCGCAGCTTGCAGGACGTAACCATCGAAAACGCCGCCCGCGCCCATGCCGGTTTTTTTGCATATGACATTTTGCAGCTGCGCCACCGCAAGTTTGACGGCACGATTTCGGATCGTCTGACACGCGAAGTCTTTGTCGGCACGGACGCGGCGATTGTGCTGCCTTACGATCCCGTCACCGACCAATTGCTGCTGGTCGAGCAATGGCGCACCGGTCCCACGGGCCGCCATGATCCGAACCCATGGTGCCTTGAACCCGTCGCTGGTCTGGTTGATCCGGGCGAAACCCCGGAAAGCTGCGCCATGCGCGAGGCGGTGGAAGAGGCCGAAGTCACCCTGACCCGTCTGGAAAAAGTCGCACAAGGCTATTCCAGCCCCGGTGCCAGCACCGAATATTTCTTTCTTTACGTGGGGTTATGCGATCTGTCGGACAAGGTTGAAAGCCATGCCGGACTGGCTTCGGAAAACGAAGATATCCGCACCCATATTCTTGGTTTTGAACGCGCGATGGAGTTGCTTGAAACAGGTGAGATCAACGTGATCCCGACCATCCTGACCCTGACATGGCTGGCGCGTCATCGCTTGCGTCTGCGCGGGGCCGCTTGAAACTCGAAGGGCGCGGGCTTACAGCTTGAGTAACCAAGCTAAAAAGGACCAATCGATGCGCGTTTCCAACGATCTGGCACAGGCCATCGGCAACACCCAACTGATCAAGCTGCGCGGGGCCAGCGAATTGACGGGGTGTGACATTTACGGCAAGGCCGAATTCATGAACCCCGGCCAGTCGGTCAAGGACCGCGCCGCGTTGTTTATCATTCGCGATGCCATCGCCTCGGGCAAACTGAAACCCGGGGGAACCATCGTGGAAGGCACCGCAGGCAATACCGGTATCGGTTTGGCGCTTGTGGGGGCCTCGATGGGGTTTAAAACCGTGATCGTAATTCCGGAAACCCAGTCTCAGGAAAAGAAAGACATGATCCGGCTGGCCGGGGCCGAGCTTGTTCAGGTTCCCGCAGCGCCGTTCAAAAACCCCAACAACTATATCCGGTATGCCGGCCGTTTGGCTGCGGAACTGGCCAAGACAGAAGCCAATGGTGCGATTTTTGCCAACCAGTTTGACAATGTAGCCAACCGGCAAGCCCATATCGAAACCACCGGCCCGGAAATCTGGGAACAGACCGGTGGTAAGGTCGATGGCTTCACATGTGCGGTCGGCTCGGGCGGCACCTTGGCCGGTGTCGGCATGTGCCTTCAGCCCAAGGGGGTGAAAGTGGCTTTGTCTGACCCGACAGGCTCGGCCTTGCATAATTTTTATGTCAACGGTGAGCTGAAGGCCGAAGGAGGCTCGATCACCGAAGGCATTGCACAGGGCCGCATCACCGCCAATCTGGAAGGCTTCACGCCGGGTATGTCCTATTCCATCAGCGATCAGGAATCCGTACCGGTGGTCTTTGATCTGCTCGAGCATGAGGGTCTGTGCCTTGGCGGGTCGTCCGGCGTTAATGTTGCCGGTGCCATCCGTATGGCCAGGGACATGGGGCCGGGCCATACCATCGTCACCATGCTGTGCGATTATGGCACCCGATACCAGTCGAAGCTGTTCAACCCGGACTTCCTGAAATCCAAGGACCTGCCGGTTCCCGCATGGCTGGAAGACCGCGAAAGCACGGTGCCTACGGTGTTTGAGGAAGAATGAGGGCGTTGAAATCCCTTTTTGCCGCGTTTCTGCTGGTGCTGTTTCTGCCGGTCACTGTTCTGGCACAGGAAACAAGCGGTCCCGATTACGACGTCTGGACCACCATCGCCGAACGGGCCGAAAGCGCGATCGAGGCCAGTCGCGCCAGCAATGCGGCCCTTGAAGAGCTGCGCAGTCAGATCACCGACTGGCGGCTGCAATTTCTGACGGCACAGGAAACCAACGGCAAGCGGGTTGAAACACTAAGGTCGCAGATCAAGGCTCTGGGACCTGCCCCTTCAGAGGGTGAAACGGAAGAAGCCGAAGAAATCGCCACCCGCCGAGCCGAGCTTACGGCTCAACTGGCGCGTCTGCAGGCCCCAATTGTAAAAGCGGAAGAGGCCTTCAGCCGCGCCGACGGTTTGATCGGCGAGATTGATCGCATTATCCGTGAACGCCAGACGAATGCATTGTTTGAACTCGGCCCGACGCCTTTGAACATTGCGAACTGGCCACGCGCCTGGGCCGAGTTGAACCGCAGCTGGAATGGCATCACCTCGGAATGGCAGGAAAGCTGGCAAAACCCGTCGCAGCGCATCACCTTGCGCGATCGCGCCCCAGCCGTGATCGGTCTGGTCGTTCTGGGCCTAGCTCTGTTGATCCGGGGGCGTCGTTGGACAAATTCGGTGGGCCGTCAGTTGCGCGGGACCTACCGTATCCACGGTTATCTTTGGCATTTCCTGATCTCACTGGGCAAGGTTCTGTTGCCGATGGCAGGTCTTTTCGCCCTGACCGAGGCCGTGACCTATTCGTCTTTCGGAGGTCCGCGCACCCTGATCCTTCTGGAAGGTCTGCCGCTTTGGGCCGGTTTCATGATCGTCGGCCAGTGGCTTGCCGGTCTGATCTTTGCCGAAGACAAAGCCGACACGATTTATGACCTTGGCGAAGACCGCAACCGCCGTGCCCGCCTGCTGATCTTTGGCCTTACCCTGATGCTTGCCCTGAACGGCGCACTGGCCGCCATGGCCGGCCATGATTTCTATCCCAGCGAAGCCCGCGTGGTGCTGGGCCTGCCGCTGGTACTGCTGGCCAGCCTGTTTCTGTTCCGCCTGGCCCGAATGTTGACGGCCTATTGGAGCAATGACGAGGACGGCAATCACACCAATCGCCTGCTGCCCTATCTTGGGCGCGCTATCCAGCTTGCCGCTGTCCTTGCACCGCTTTTGGCCGCGGTGGGCTATGAGGCCGCCGCCAACGCGCTGATCTATCCGGCCATCCGGTCACTGGGACCTGTCGGTCTGGTGATTGTTCTGCAATTCCTTGTGGCCGAGGCATATGTGCTGATCACCGGCGATAAAGACGGGCATGACGCACTTGTGCCGATGTTGATGGGCTATCTTCTGGTTCTCGCGGCCATTCCGGGCCTTGCGCTGATCTGGGGCGCGCGGCTGGCCGATCTGTCCGAAGTCTGGGCTTCGATCCAACAAGGGGTGCTTGTTGGCGAAACCCGCATATCACCGACCGAATTCTTCAGTTTCGTTCTGGTCTTCGTTGTCGGCTATATGCTGACCCGTATTTTGCAAGGCGCTTTGCGCAGCTCGGTCCTGCCGAAAACCCGCATCGACGCAGGCGGCCAGAACGCGATTGTTTCGGGCGTCGGGTATGTCGGGATATTTCTGGCGGCTGTCGTCGCAATCTCGTCGGCCGGTATCGATTTGTCATCCGTCGCTCTGGTCGCCGGTGCCCTGTCGGTCGGAATCGGTTTCGGCCTGCAAAACATCGTGTCGAATTTTGTCTCGGGCATCATCCTGCTGATCGAACGCCCGATTTCCATCGGTGATTGGATCGAGGTTGGGGGCAAGCACGGCTATGTGCGCGGAATTTCGGTTCGATCTACCCGAGTTGAAACATTTGACCGTACCGATCTGATCATCCCCAATTCCGATCTCGTCAGCGGGCAGGTGATCAACTGGACACGCGGCAACGTGCGGGGGCGTGTGATTGTCGCCGTCGGGGTTGCCTATGGGACCGACACGAAACGTGTTGAAGAGATATTGCTGGACATTGCCAAAGCGCATCCGATGGTGTCGGGCGACCCGTCCCCCTCGGTCTATTTTCAGGGTTTCGGCGCATCGAGCCTTGATTTCGAAATTCGCGCCGTTCTGAAAGATGTGAACTGGATCCTCAACGTCAAATCCGACATCAACCACGAAATTGCCCGACGCTTTGCCGAGGAAGGTATTGAGATTCCGTTCAACCAAACCGACGTCACCATTCGCAATATCGAGGCGCTCGTGCAAAAGGAGACACCCGAATGACCCAACCGCTGTTCAGGCAAGACCCTTATCTGCGCGAAGCCAATGCCACCGTGACCATGATCAACGATCTTGGTGGCATCGTGTTGGACAGCTCGATCTTTTACCCGACAGGCGGAGGCCAGCCGGGCGACAAGGGCCAATTGTGCTGGGATGGTGGATCGTGTGAGATTACCACCACCGTTAAAGGCGATGGTGACGATATCGTTCTGGTGCCTGCCGAGGGCGCGGATTTGCCTTCGGTTGGCACGCAAGTGACGCAAAAGATCGACTGGGATACGCGGTATCGCCTGATGCGTGTCCACACAGCGCTTCATCTGTTGTCGGTGGTGATCCCTTTGCCGGTGACAGGCGGGGCGATCACGGCCGCCAAAGGCCGTTTGGATTTTGACATGCCCGACCACCCCGGCGAGAAAGAAGCGCTGGCCGCCAAGCTTCAGGACCTGATTGACCGCGATCTGGATGTCACCACAGACTGGATCACGGACGATGAACTGGCGGCCAATCCGCAGTTGGTCAAAACCATGTCCGTCAAACCGCCGATGGGGTCAGGCCGGGTGCGACTTGTCAGGATCGGGGCAGGGGAGGCCCAGGTGGATTTGCAGCCCTGCGGAGGCACCCATGTCGCCCGCACAAGCGAAATCGGTGAGGTTTCAATCGGTAAGATCGAGAAAAAGGGCCGGATGAACCGGCGGGTGAATCTCCTGCTAACCTAAAGCGTTTCTTGAATCCAGGCACGCCTATAAGAGATCCCGGGTCAAGCCCGGAATGACACCCCGCGCGGAATAAAGGGCGTAGCCCGCCGCGCGAGCGCCGACCCGCCCCCATGGGGCGGCGCTTTTGCAACGTCATTCGCTGTTTAATCCGATCAAGCACTTTGTGAAATAAACTGCCATGCGAGAGCGCCCCGATGCCACCCCTCGGGTCGGCGCTCTCGCTCTGCCTCACCCGTAAAGTGGGTTTTCAACCCACCAAGCCCATTGACCCAACGCCACCAGCCGCCTTAGCCTTCGCACCATGGCCTCAAACGAATGGAACCACACGCCGAACGATCTGCCTTTGGGCACCAATCCCTTGTTCCTCTGGCCGCCAAATCCCAAGGCCACGTTTCTCTGGTATTGGAACAGCTGGTTCCCGCTGACGATCAATCTCGGGATCGTTGCGCTGGCCATTCTGGCCTATAGCTACGCCGCCCCGACGCTGGCCCAGGCCCAATCCCCCGGCCTTTGGATGCTGACGATCCTGATCCGCAATCTCGTGATCCTGACGATCCTTGCCCAAGGTCTCCACCTGATCTTCCATCGCCACCAATTGCAGGGCCTTGATCACAAATACGACCCGAGGCCTTTCCCTCGCCAAGGCCGGGTTTTCACCTTCAGCAACCAATATTGGGACAACGTCTTCTGGGCGCTCGTATCGGGCGTCACCATCTGGACCGCCTATGAGTGCCTTATCTGGTGGGCGATGGCCAATGGATATGCGACGGTCTGGCTCTGGTCTGACGGCTGGGTCTGGTTTCTTGCCGTTTTCTTACTGATCCCGATTTGGGAGAGTTTCTATTTCTACTGGATTCACCGCCTGCTACACTGGGGACCGTTTTACCGCTTCCACGCACTACATCACCGCAACACTGATATCGGCCCGTGGTCGGGCCTGTCGATGCATCCGGTTGAGCATGTTTTCTACTTCGGCACGGCCCTGATCCACTTTGTGGTGCCTACCCATCCCGTTCATGTGATCTTCCACCTGATGTTTTATGCGCTGTATGCAATCACCACCCATACAGGGTTTGAAGGTTTCTGGTCCGCAGGTCGCAAACGGCTTCATCTTGGCAATTTTCACCACCAGATGCATCATCGGTATTTCGAGGTGAATTACGGCACGCTTGAAGTGCCGTGGGATAAGTTCTTCGGCACATTCCACGACGGGACCGAGGCGGGGAAGGCGATGATGAAAGAGCGGTTGAGGAATCGAAAGAGGTAACTCGCGTCTGTCATCCCCGCGAAAGCGGGGACCACTAACAACCAAGCGCCAGCTCAAATGAGATCCCTGCTTTCGCAGGGATGACACTCCCGCGCGGAATCAAGGCGAAGCCGCCGCGCGAGCGCCGACCCGCCCCACAGGGGCGGCGCTTTTTCGACGTCTTTCGCTGATCAAATCGAGCAAGGTTTTTGCGAGATAAATTGCCCCACGAGAGCAATCAAATGCCACCCCGCGGGTCGGCGCTCGCGCAACCAAACAAAAAACGCCCGAGGTTTCCCCCGGGCGCTTTCAAATTGTTTCAGGCTAGACCTTAGCCAATAATCGCATTCAAAGTCGCGCTTGGGCGCATCACCTTTGCAACCTTTGCGGGGTCGGTGTGGTAATAGCCACCCAGATCCGCCGCCGGTCCTTGTGCCGCTGCCAGCTCTGCAAGGATTGCCTCTTCGCCGTCTGCCAGCGCCTTCGCCACGCTTGCGAATTCGGCCGCAATGTCCGCATCATCCGATTGCGCGGCCAGCGCTTCAGCCCAATAGCGGGCGAACCAATAGTGGCTGTCGCGGTTGTCCGGTTGGCCGACCTTGCGCGAAGGCGAGCGGTTGTCGTCCAGAATGCCTTGCGTCGCTTCCTCCGCCGCGCGTCCCAGAACACCCGCTTTGGCGTTGCCTTTGCTGTCGGCGAGGAAGTTGAAGCTTTCACCAAGGGCACAGAACTCACCCATCGAGTCCCAGCGCAGGTGGCTTTCCTCAACCAGTTGCTGAACGTGCTTGGGGGCCGAGCCGCCAGCACCGGTTTCAAACAGACCGCCACCGTTCATCAGTTTCACAATCGACAGCATCTTGGCCGAGGTGCCCAGTTCGAGGATCGGGAAGAGGTCGGTCAGATAGTCACGAAGGACGTTGCCGGTAATCGCGATGCTGTCATTACCAGCGGTGATGGTTTTCAGCGACTGAGCGGTCGCCTCACGCGGGGCCATGATCTGGAATTTATCAGCAATACCCGCAGCTTCCAGCGCAGGCTTCACGTAGTCGATCAACTGCGCGTCATGGGCGCGGTTTGCGTCCAGCCAGAAGATCGCCTCGGATCCGGTCAGGCGCTGACGGTCGGCGGCCAACTCGATCCAGTTCAGGATCGGCGCCTTTTTCACCGTGCAGGACCGCCAGATATCACCCGCTTCAACGTCGTGGCTGTGCAGCGTCTCACCATTTGCCAACACGATGCGGATCGCACCGTCAGCAGGGGCTTCGAATGTCGTCGGGTGCGAGCCATATTCCTCGGCCTTCTGGGCCATCAGTCCGACATTGGCGACGGAACCGGCGGTTGTCACATCCAGCGCGCCGTTGGCCTTGAAGAAGTTGATCGCTTCGTCGTAAACAGGGGCGTAGCAGCGGTCAGGGATCACGCAGTTGGTGTCACCTTTCGCGCCGGTTTCGTCCCAGCCCTTGCCGCCCGCACGGATCACGGCTGGCATCGAGGCGTCGATGATCACGTCCGAGGGCACGTGCAGGTTGGTGATGCCCTTGTCGCTGTCGACCATATACATTGACGGGCGGTCAAGTGCGTCGATCTCGGCTTTGATTTCAGCGGCGTTGTCCATACCGTCGATGGTTGCCAGAACCTGTCCCAGACCCGAGTTGGGCGAGCCACCAGCCGCCGCAATCGCCGCGCCGTGGTTGTCCCAGACCGAACCCAGCCATGCCTTTACACAGTGACCGAAGATGATCGGGTCCGAGACCTTCATCATGGTTGCTTTCATGTGGAACGAGAACATGGTGCCGTCGGCCTTGGTATCCTCGATCGCGTCCGCCAGGAACGAGGCCAGCGTTTTTGCCGACATATAGGTCGCATCCGCAACGGTGCCTTCTTCCAGCGTCCAGCCGTCTTTCAGAACCGTGACCGATCCGTCCTTGCCGACGAATTCGATCTTCGCGTCACCAGCCTGAGCGGCTGAAATCGTGGCCGAAACCTCATTGGCATAAAAGTCATCGCCCGACATTGAGCTGACTTTTGTTTTACTGTCGGACACCCATTCACCCATTGAATGCGGATTGTTCCGGGCGTAGTTTTTGACAGCCCGTGCTGAACGCCGGTCTGAGTTGCCTTCGCGCAGAACCGGGTTCACGGCCGATCCCTTGATCGCATCGTAGCGCGCTTTGATTGCCGCTTCCTCGTCATTTGCCGGGGTCTCTGGATAGTTTGGCAGGTCGTAGCCCTGGCTTTGCAATTCGGTGATCGCTGCGACCAGCTGAGGCACCGATGCCGAAATATTAGGCAGTTTGATCACATTGGCGTCGGGGGTCTTTACCAATACGCCAAGTTCCGCCAGATCGTCCGACTGACGCTGCTCGTCGGTCAGGTTTTCAGGAAAGGTCGCGATGATGCGGCCCGCCAGCGAGATGTCCTTGGTGCCGACCGAAACCCCGGCAGCAGCAGCGAATTTGCGCACGATTGGCAGCAGCGAGGCGCTGGCCAGTTCAGGGGCTTCGTCAACAATTGTGTAGAGAATATCGGCTGTTTTATCTGCCATCTTTGTCACGACCTTTCAGCGTTACTAATGCGAGGTAAGTGTAGGGTTCTGCATTTCATGGCAAACGGCATACATTGGTATACAGAATTGTTCAACCGGCATTTCACCGGAATCCAATCTGTCGCAAGTCTGCCCCCCAATTTACCCTTACCAAGCGGTATGGGTGGGTTTGCTTTCCAATTACAAGTTGAATTTACCTTTGAAACATTCCAAAAATCGCGATTTTGCTATGAATTCGTAAATTGGAATGCTATGATATTCGGAAATCTTAATAGGAAAAGCGACAGGGAGGGCAGCATGCTCGATACTAGAGAACTGGAAAACGCAAAAAGCATGTCCATCATTGTGACCAAAGGGTCGCTTGACTGGGCGTATCCGCCGTTCATTCTTGGCACGACCGCGGCCGCGATGGATGTGGATGTGACGATGTTCTTCACATTCTACGGTCTTCCGCTCTTGAAGAAAGATTTGAACCTCAAGTTTACCCCGCTGGGCAATCCGGCGATGGAAATGCCGATGATGGGCGGCCATATGGCAATGCCGAATGTGGTCGGTATGCTTCCCGGTGTTGGTGCCATGGCCGGTGGCATGATGAAAAACCTGATCAAGAAAAAGGGTGTCGCGTCGATTCCAGAGCTTCGCGAAGCGGCGATTGAATCGGATGTGAAAATGATCGGCTGTCAGATGACGCTTGATTTGTTCGAATATGATCGTGCGGACATGATCGACGAGATGGAGATCGGCGGCGCTGCGACCTATATGGAGCAAGCGTTGAAGGCCGATGTGAACCTGTTCATCTAAAGCGTTTCGAGATTAACTTGGGACGCGAAGTTGATTTCGAAACGCCCACAACGCCTTTAAGTATCGCGCGTTTCGCCACATGGTTGTGCAGCAACAATATGTCGAAACGCTTTAACAAACATCAAAGTTTAACGGAGGAAATACCATATGGCTGATCAATTGCTGGACGCGAAAGGGCTGAACTGCCCCTTGCCGATCCTGAAGGCAAAAAAGGCCCTGAAAGGCATGTCGCCAGGCCAGGTGCTGGAAATCAAGGCCACCGATCCAGGTTCGGTCGCGGATTTCGCGGCATTCTGCAACCAGACCGGCAATGAGCTGATTAGCTCGGGCAGCGAAGGTGACGTGTATCAGTTCGAGATCAAAAAGAGCTGATCGCGCCAAAATCTGCATTCGAAGCCCCGGCCTTTGTGCCGGGGTTTATTTTTTGCTTTGGACAAATTTCAAGAAATCGCCGACCCAGGGGGACGCAGAGCTGTTGCGCAGATGAATAAAGCCCGCAAGCGTGTTGGCCTTGTGCATCCCGTCCTGTTTTCCATCGGTTCCGTATCCGCGCGACAGCGACCGGCAAAACGACGTTTCCGTTGAATTGATGACCCGCGCGTAGTGGAATTCATGCGCTTGCATCTCGTCTGTCGATGGACCCCAGGGATGATTCGGATTGCGATGGAACCGCGCATAACCACGCCCAAACGGCTTTGGCAGCATTTCTGTGTCCGCATCGAAAAACCCCACCATCGCGGCATGTCGCCCCTGATAGGTGATCGAGCGGCACAGATACATCAATCCACCGCATTCGGCATAGGTTGGCAGCCCATTGATCAGGGCTTCTTTCAGGGCGTGGCGCATGTCGGTGTTGGCCTCGAGCGCCGCCATCTGCGTTTCGGGAAAGCCGCCGCCGATGAACAGGCCGTCAATCTTTGGCAGGCTTGTATCACGGGTCATGTCGATCGGGACTAGGGTTGCACCTGCGTTTTCCATCGCCTCAAGATCATCTGCGTAATAAAATCCGAAAGCCGCGTCACGGGCGATGCCAATGCGCAAATTGACCGGCTTGTCAGGTTGGGCAGGGTGGGGAGCTGATGAAAGCGGCGCGGCCGATCGGGCCACATCGCGGATCGCCGGAAGGTCCACCTGTTCGGACACCAGTTCAGCCACCAGATCCAGCCAGCTTTGTGTTTCCGGATTTTCAGCCGGGGTGATCAGGCCCAGATGCCGCTCGGCGATATTCATATCGGCGGATCGCCGGATCGCGCCCAGCACGGGCAGGTCGGTATAGGTTTCAACCGCCCGCCGCATCTTGCCTTCGTGACGGGGGCCACCGGTCCGATTCAGGATGACACCAGCGATTTCGACATTGGGGTCAAAGGTTGAATATCCAAGCAGCAAAGGTGCAATGCCACGGGTCATGCCAACTGTGTCAATCACAAGGATGACGGGTATTTTCAGCAATTTGGCCAGTGCCGCGTTCGAGTCTGATCCGTCCTCGGCGACGCCGTCGAACAGGCCCTTGTTGGCCTCGACCAAGTTGATCTCGGCACTGGCGCGTGACGCAAACAGCGCTGTCAGTTCATCCCCGCCCATGGTGTTGAAGTCGAGATTGTAGCATGTCCCGCCCGAAGCCGTCGCCAGCCAAAGCGGATCAATGTAATCCGGGCCTTTTTTGAACGTACCAATTGGTGCGTCCTTTGACATGGCCCGCGCCAGGCCCGCCGAAACAACGGTTTTTCCCGACGACTTGTGCGCCGCCGAAATCATCAGGCGCGGCAGCGGGGTCATGCGCTTGGCAGGAAGCCTTTGTCCCTGCTGTTCCACAGCTCATCCGCCATGTGTGCCGCGCTTTCCATGTCTGGTGCGCGGCCCATGGTGCGCAAGGTGACGGCCAGCGTCCCTTTGATGGAATCCAGCGCGTAGGTGTTGGTGTCTGCGCCTTGCCAGATGTCCAGCAGGCGCGCGGTGTTCATTTCCTCATCCGGCGGCTGATGACCGCTTTCCGAGATTTGCGGCCAGGTTTCCTCGAATGGTTGTCCGTCTCCGAGGATGCTCCAAACCGGGGTGGGTTTGTTCGGACGGCGTTCGATTTCCCCGCCCTCACCACGGAAAACAGCCATGCGCGGCTGGCCCATAAGACGTGCGGCACCTGCATGGATATCCATGAAACCGCGATGGAAAATGCCTTGCATCATGGTTTCAGCGTCAAACGGGTTCAACATCCGTGCGAAAGTGTGGACCGGTGAACGCAGTCCGAAGATCGGACGCAGTTCGATCAGCGCGCGTAAGCGGGGGCTGAGCACCTCGAGCGGAAGATAGGTAAAGCCTGAAGCACGAACCTGATCCGCGGCTTGCTGGAAATTGTCGGCTTCGGGAAAGCCCAATTGCTTGATAATCCCACGGGTATAGACCCGCCCCGGGGTGTGGCCTTCGGTTCCGTGCATAGTGACGGATACACCGGAATTGACCAAAGCCATGACCGAAAGGATAAAATAGGGCAGCTGGATACGTTTGCCCGCATAGGACGACCAATCCACATCCACCTTCGGAATATCCGCAGGAAGGTCGTAAAGCGCTTTTGTGGCAAGTGCGAAACCGGCGATTTCCTCGGGCGCTTCTTCTTTCAGGCGCAAAAGCATCAAAAACGCCCCGAGCTGTTCGGGCAGCACTTCGTTGCGCAGAATCATGTCCATCGACTCGCGGCTTTCTTCCAAAGTCAGATGGCGTTGTTTGGTCTTGCCGCGGCCAAGGATGGCCACGAACTTGGCGAACGGGTGCGGGGCGTGAGCGTCCATTTAACCTTCTAAGTTTTTATCTGCGAGATTCGTTGGAAGAATACGCAAAACCTTCGTGGCAAGACCAGTGGCAATCAACGCGACGGCAACACCGCCGACGCCGAGGGCCAATTCGTAGACGGAAGGCGTATAGCTGGCAATCTCTCCATCAAAAAAGCTGGATGTCACCTCGTATCCCGGGAAGGTGTCAAGCGGATAGGCCTGTCCGCCAACGACAATCACGTAAAGCTGCGCGAAGCCGCCGATGATTACAAGGACCGAGGCCAAACCCGCGCGCGCCGAGACCGAACCCGGCGTTCCGCCAAAGATTAGCGCCATGGGCAAAAGAGCGCCAATGACGATTTGTACACCCCAGAACAGGGTGGTGTAGATACCGCCCTGGGACAGGATGAAACGCTCAATTCCGGCATGCTCTGCGGCGTATAGATTGGTAAGGTGCTGAACGGCTGTGAAATAAAGCACCACGGCGATAAATATCGCCAGCAGGTTGGTCATACGCTTCAATATCGCCTCGCCCAGTTCCCGGCCGTCCATGGCAAACAGGGCCATCAGAACAAGGATGAAGACGGCAAGACCAAGGGCAAAGCTCATCGAGATAAACAACGGAGCCATGACAGCTGCGTCATAGCCGGGCCGGGCCACCAGCCAGCCGAAAATCGAGCCGGTTCCTGTTGTCAGGACAAGCCGCCAGACGAATGCGAGGATACCTGCGGGCTTGGTGAATTTAGGATGCACGCTGCGGTCCATTTGAACCCAGAGATACAGCGCCACAACCCCAATGAATCCGGTGTAGAGCAGTACGTTCCACGTAAAAATCGACGTGAAATTAAAGGTTGTCATCGCAATAAGCAACCGATCCGGGCGGCCCAGATCGAGAACAAGAACCAAAAGTCCGCCGACCAGCAGGGATATTGCCAGAATACCCGAAAGACGCGACAGGGGTTTATAGGCCTTGTTGTTGAAGACCGACGCCATCGACGCCACGTTCAATGCGCCCGACGCCGCAACGATCAGGAAAATCGCAAAAACATGCGGCAGGCCCCAGACGATCTGGTTGTTCATTCCGGTTACGGCATGGCCGTAATGTTCGACATATAAAACCGATAATCCGGCAAGACCGACCAGCCCCAGCAAAATGATCCCCAGGGTCCAGACCCCCTGAGTGGCCTTGATTTCGCGATAGATCGTTCGCTCCATATCTGGCTCCTTACAGGTTGGCGTAGCGCACGCCTGGGTTAAGATCGAGATCATCGCGCAATGCGACAGACGGATAGGCCGTGAGTGCCTTGGAGATTTCGCTTTCGGGATCGTTAAGATCACCGAATGTCATCGCGCCATTGCCTGTTGCGTCACAGGCCTCGACACAGGCGGGGATGCGGCCCGCATCAATCCGGTGAACGCAAAGCGTGCAGCTTTCGACGGTGCCTTTTCCGCGCGGTGCGAAGGTTTTTTGATTGTTGACAGGTTCGTGCACAAATGACCGTGCCTTGAACGGACAGGCCATCATGCAGTAGCGGCAGCCGATGCAGATGTGTTTATCGACCAGTACAATACCGTCCTTGCGCTTGAAGCTCGCGCCGGTGGGGCAAACATCGACACAAGGCGGTTGTTCGCAATGCTGGCACATCACCGGAAGCGAGGATTCGCGACCGGTGGATTTGTCTTTCAGCGTGACCTTGCGAATCCACTGGGCGTTTTGTTCGGCCTTGCCTTTGCCTTCCCATCCGTTTTCGTCCTTGCAGGCCGTGACACAAGCCTCGCAATCCTTGCTGCATTTGTTGACGTCAATCAGCAATCCCCAGCGTTTGCCGGCATCGGCGCCCTGTGCACTGGCCGCCGTGCCGCCAAAGGCCATCACGGTTACGCCGGGGGCAAGGGTCAGGGTGACAGCCGCCGCACCACTTTTGAAAAAGTTGCGGCGGGATGGGTCGAGTGGGCGTTCGTCTTGCATGTTGGCCGCCCCTTATTCGAGGTTAGCGACAAAGGCCGCGAGTTCGGTAAATAACGCATCGTCAAGCCCGTCATCCGGCCCGAGAAGACGGCTTTTCAGCAGCGCCGGTTCGTTAAAGCCTTCGGGGGTTGAGCGATGGCACATAAAGCAATCCACCCGGACGGCGGCGTAGTCGTGGCAGACCCGGCAAAAGTTGCGTTCGTCTTCATAGGTTACGGGATTGCCGGTGGCCTGATCTGTGACCGCGTGGCAGTCAAAACAGGATTTCAGACTGGCATCCGTGTCGCGGATCCCCTCATACATGGTCAGGTCGCGATCATGCGACAGCAGATCCATATGGAACTTGCGCATGAATTCATTGCCCTGAGGATGCGGTTCACCGGTTGCTGACGGAATTTCGGGACCATAGTCCGGATGCTCTTCGGCGACGGCCGAAATCGCGAAATTCACAACAAGTAGTATGGCCAGTATCAGGCGCATTTATTCCCCCAGTCCCATTTTGATATATCCGGTCGGGCACACATCCGCGCAGATGTGGCAGCCGATGCACTTGGTGTAATCCGTCTCGACATACCGGCCGACCGTGCGGTCTGCCTTCTTGACGCGATGCACGGCATCCTGCGGACAAAAGATCACGCAATTGTCGCATTCAAAGCACATGCCGCAAGACATGCAGCGTTCGCCCTCTTTCTGGGCCTGTTCTTCGGTGAAGCCGATGATGCGCTCTTCGAAGTTGCCAAGAACATCGTCGCCTTCGATATGCACTTCGTCGCGTGTTTCGCGCGGCACGAATTGGAAATGCCCCTTGAACAGCTCGTGATGCGGAATGATCTGGCCGGTCGAGCGGTCTTCGTAATTGTGGATTGCGAAACTGGATGAATTGGTGCCGCGGGTTTGGCTGTGGTCGTATTCACTTGGCGTCTTGCCGCGCTGGTTCAGCTCTTCCAGAAGGTTGAAGTGATGCACGTCCACTTTCGGGCGTTTTTTCTGAATTTCACCATCGTCCAGAAAATCAGAGATGGATTCTGCGGCGATCCGGCCGTGCCCGATGGCGGTGGTCAGAAGATGCGGCCGCACGATGTCGCCGCCGGCGAAATGCTTGTCGCGGTTCTTGACTTGATAGCTGCCGTTGATGTCGATAAAGCCACGGCCATTATCCAGATCATCCATACCGTCCAGATCACCCATCTGACCAATGGCCGAGATGATGATATCGGCCGCAAGCTCAAACTCGGTGCCCTCGACAGGTTCAGGCACATTGCCCTTCATCGTGCATTCGCACATGCGAAGGCCGCGGGCCATGCCATTGTCATCCAGCAGAACTTCCAGCGGCATCACGCCGCCTTTGATGTCGACACCTTCGCGTTTGGCGTCTTCACGCTCGTGCTCGGCGGCTGTCATCTGCTCGATCGGGAACAGCGACGTCAAAGTTGCCGACATGCCTTCGCGTGACAGGCTGGTGGCGACGTCGTGGCTGGTGAAATCCACGATTGATCCGTCATTGCGTTCAGGCAGGTAATCCGCCGTGATATGCCCCAAACGCCGCGCAACCGAGGCGACGTCAATCGAGGTATCGCCGCCGCCGACCACAACGACCTTACGGGCGGTGCCCAACACATAGCCCTGGTTAAAGGCGTCCAGAAACTCGATGCCGTTGATACAGTTTTCGGTGCCTTCCCATCCGGGAACGGGCAGGTCGCGGCCCTTTTGGGCGCCGACGGACCAGAGGATGGCGTCAAAGGCCTTGTCCAACTCGTCAACCGTAACATCAGAACCGACGCGCACGCCGGTGCGCACGTCCACACCCATGTCGATGATCCGGCCGATTTCACTGTCCAACATCGAACGCGGTGTCCGGTAGCCGGGGATGCCATAGCGCATCATGCCCCCCAGTTGTTCATGGGCCTCGAACAGGGTGACGGAGTGGCCGTCCAGACGCAGGAAATAGGCCGCCGACAGGCCAGCCGGACCTCCGCCGATGATGGCGATTTTCTTGCCGGTGTCGGCTCCGGGTTCGGCCATTGTGATGCCATTGGCGTTGGCCCAATCGCCGACATATTGCTCAACCCCGTTGATGCCGACATATTCGTCAACTTCGTTGCGGTTGCACCCTGCTTCACACGGGGCCGGGCAGACACGTCCCATTGTGGCCGGGAAAGGGTTGGCGCTGACCATGCGCTGGAAAGCGTATTCCTGCCACGGAGTTTCGGCGTCCGCCGGTTTGTCCATGCCGCGGGCAATTGCCAGCCAGCCACGAATTTCGTGGCCCGAAGGGCAGGACCCCTGACAGGGTGGAGTTTTGTGGATATAGGTCGGACATTTGTAGGATTTGTCCTGAGTGAAGATCTTTTCCTCAAGGTCCCAATCGGCCGATGTTTCCCCTTCCTCAAAACGACGGAAAGTCGGCTGGTTTTTGGCGCTCATTTCATTCATCCGAGGTGTCCTCTTCAGGGCCGTTTCCGGCGTCTTCATCGTCTTCCGATCCGGTCAGGATGATCGCGTTTGACACCAGCTGGTGAACGGAAACGACGCTGTCCATGTCATACCCGAATTTCGGCATGACCTTTGAAAATTGAGTTTTGCAGATCGCGCATATGGCGGCCATATGGGTCACACCATGTTCTTCGGTGACGTCCTGAAGCGCGGTCATGCGCGGGATCGATCCTTTGGTGCGCAGATCCATCAGATCGTCGGTCAAAAGACCCCCGCCGCCGCCACAGCACAGGGTGCTTTCGCGAATGGTTTCATCTGCCATGTCAAAATAGTTGTTGCAGACGGTCTTGATGACGTTGCGCGGAATTTCAAACTGACCGCCCGGCGTGTCGCCCATCCGGCTGGCCCGGGCGACGTTGCAGCTGTCGTGATAGGTCAGTCGGATGTGATCGTTCTGGGATTTGTCGAATTTCAGCGTGCCCTTTTGGATCTCGCCCCATGTGAATTCCATGATGTGCTGGGGGATCGGGTAATTCTGATCCAGAAAATCCCACGGTCCGGCCAGAGTGTTCAGATAGCTATAGGCCACCCGCCATGCATGGCCGCATTCGCCAAAGATAATCCGTTTGACACCAAGGTCTTGCGCGGCTTTCCTTATGCGCTGAGAAATCTCGCGCATGTTTTCATACGAGCCGATGAAAAGCCCGAAATTCGCCGCTTCCGAAGCATAAGAACTAACCGTCCAGCTGACACCGGCTTCGTGGAACACCTTGGCGTATCCCAAAAGACCGTCGATATGCGGTTCGGCGAAGAAGTCCGCCGAAGGTGTGACCAACAGGATATCCGCGCCTTTTTCGTCCAGAGGGATACGGACCGAGACGCCGGTGTCTTCTTCCAGCTCTTCTTCAAGGTCTTCCAGCGTCGCGCGAAGCGCTTTTGGGTTCAGACCAAGGTTGTTGCCGACATCCTTGACCTTGCCGATGATCTCGTTCGAGTATTTTTGACCAACACCTACGCTATCCAGAATTTCCCGAGCGGCCATTGTGACCTCGGCCGTATCAATCCCGTAGGGGCAAAAGACCGAGCAGCGGCGGCATTCCGAACACTGGTGATAATAGCTGTACCATTCGTCCAGCACCTCTTTGGTCAGATCACGCGCACCGACCAGCCATGGGAAATATTTGCCGGCAAAGGTAAAATAGCGGCGATAGACCGAGCGCAGCAAATCCTGACGTGCCACCGGCATGTTTTTCGGATCGGACGTGCCAAGGAAATAATGGCACTTGTCGGTACAGGCGCCGCATTTAACGCATATTTCCAGATAGACCTGAAAGGCGCGGTTTTTCTCGGCCAGCTCGGCCATTTTCTCAAGCGCTTTTTCCTTCCAGTCCGGCAGCAATTCTCCGGGGAAACCAACCTTGTCCTGATGCTCGGGCGCAGCGATAAACGGGGCCAGGCCCTCCATCGCACCGTGTTTCAGACAAGGAATGTCCAGCGGGTGGTCCATTTTGCGAAGATCGTCGGCACCATCAGCCATGTTTACTGCTCCAACTTGGCGGCCCAGGGGGCGAGGTGGCGCTTTTCACGCGGGTTGTCGACCTGATTGCGGGTCGGGCTGAAGAAAACGCCCGGTGCATGCATCAGTTTGGAAATCGGGAAAATGATCATCAGCGAGGCGACCATAGCCAGATGGGTCAGCAAAATCGGGTCCGATGGCAAGTGGCCGATATTGAAGCGCAACAGTCCCAGAATGTAGGATTTGACCGCGATGATGTCCGTCTTCGTGACAAAGCGCATCAACGCACCGCTTGAACCGATCCCGATCAGCAACAGCAGCATCAGGATGTCCGAAGGGCTGGTGATATAGCGAATGCGTTCCACGAAGAACCGGCGAAACAGCAATCCACCCAGACCGATCAGAAATGTGAAGGCCGCGTAGGTTCCAAGAAACTGGACCGCTTCAACCCACCACCAGTTTTGCAGGGTAAAATAGCGCACATGGCGGGCCAGGATCAGCCAAAGCGACATGTGCATCATCCAGCCAAACAGCCAGATCCATTTGTTGGATTTATACAGGCTCTGGAAGAAGACGACCTCCATGAACATCCGCACCACCACGCCGCCTGATGTTGTCGGGGCTGGCGTGGTGGGGATTTTCAAGGGGGCAGGAATCCGCGCGTATCGACGAACACGCATCGCGATGCCAACGACCAAAATGGCCGTCGCAGCGTAAAAAACCAGTGCATATATCGTGGCCAGCACGCGGACTCCTCCTGTTGTTTTTGCCCTTATTGTTTAATTACAAGGGCTTAGTGCGAATTATACGCAGCCGGTCGGTTTCGGCAGGCCAGCGATTTTACAGGCTTGTTTTGCCGGGCCATAGGGGAACAACTCGTACATGTATTTGTTGTTGCCCTTCTCGGGACCCATTTCTTTCTTGATGGCCTTGATCAGGACGCGAACCGCGGGCGCAATCTGGTATTCGTCATAATATTCACGCAGGAAATTGACGACGGCCCAGTGTTCTTCATTCATGTCGATTTCTTCGGTTTCGGCGATCACGTCGGCCAGTTCTTTCGTCCAATCCGCAAGATTGGTGATATAACCTTCTTCGTCGTGTTCGACGGTGCTTCCGTTAACTTCATATGCCATTTTGTCTTCCTTAATTGTGCCCGCTTGCGGGTCATGAGTGTTTCACAGCCAGGATTGGGTGCGATCGTGTTTTGCCACCAGATCGACGAAGCCGGCGTAATCGACGCCTGAGACTTCGCCCAGCAATTTATCTTCGGCCAATCCGCGCGCGGCGGTGTCCGGCGACATGACGTAGATGGCTAGGCTTGCCGATTTGGCCCGGACGAAATCCGCCATGCCGGAATTTGCCAAAGCGCCGTAAACGCCGTCTTCGATCATCAGAACCGCGTCACCGTCCTTGCAGTGATTAAGGCAGCTCATCAAAGTCTGCGTGGCGAAAGGGGATTTGTTAACTGTATGCAATGTCGACATAATCTTTCCCCTAAAAGCTTAGAACAACGTCTTGATCGGCCATCACGTCCGCCATTTCGGCGCGGGATACCAAACGGATCGAGGGCTTTTCTTCCCAATCATCGTCTTCATCTTCGTACATGATCTCTTGCAAATCGTCTGGCGACAAGCCGCGCTCTTCCAGGGAATCTTTCTCGACATAAAGCTTGGTCACTTCAAAGTCGCCCAATGCCCGAAACGTCGGCGAGAAGTTCTTGATCCCGATCCCGTCTGTGTTCTGGCCTTTGGTCAGCTGGAACACGCCGTCGTCAAGAAAGGCCAGGGAAACATCCTGCTCGAACGCCGCGCCGATCAGAACCACTTCGAGTGATTCCAGCGCATAGATGGTTCCGTATGGTGCCTTGCGGTTCACGTAGAGGAATTTTTTAACGTCACTCATGTCCTCAATCCCCGAACGTCACCAGACGGTCGGTCTGGATACCCATTTCAATCAACTGCCCAAGGCCCGAAATCCGGAAGCCATCGGCGATATTGTTGGCGTCCTTGCCCTGCCGGTTGGCTTCGTTTTCATCCAGAAGCCCCCGACGCTGGGCCGCCGCGATGCACACCACCAGATCAATGTCATGCTCTTTTGCAAGATTGGTCCAGTTGTTCTGGATATGGCGTTCATCCTGTGGCGGCACCGACAGGCGGGTCGAGACATTCACACCGTCGTGATAGAAAAACACACGCGGAACCTCGTGCCCGCCATCCAGCGCGGCTTTGACGAAGTGATAAGCCGTATCCGCAGCCTGGTGCGTATAGGGGCCTTCACTGACGACTACTCCGATCTTCAAGGCATCGTCTCCTTAGAAGTGCAGGTGGGCTGATGTGTTCATGGTCTTCCGCGCACCGGTCCAGGTATCCAGATGGTGTTTGGTGAAGGCCAGATCAGTCATTTCAAAGAAGCGCTTCCAACCGATACGGTCGATCCATTCGCCCATGCGTTCCCAGTGTTTTGCATCGTCCTTGTAGGCTTCGATGATGCGGCGCACGACGTCTTTGACTTCGGGCCAATGGGGGGCATTGTTGGGCAGGTTGGCAACCGCCAGCTTGTGGAATGTCGGTTTGGAACGCGCATTCGAGTGCTTGCCGCCAACCCAGACCGCAATCTTGGTGCTGTCGTCGCCGTTGATCTGCATCGGCGGGCAGGGCGGGTAGCAAGCGCCACAGCAGACGCATTTCTTTTCGTCCACTTCAAGGCTTGGCTTGCCATTCACCATCGCCGGGCGGATCGCCGCCACGGGGCAGCGGGCCACGACGGCGGGGCGTTCGCAGACATTGGCCACCAGATCGTGATTGATTTTCGGAGGCTTGGTGTATTGCACATTCACCGCGATATCGCCTTGTCCGCCACAGTTGATCTGACAGCAGGATGTGGTGATCCGCACGCGGTTCGGCATTTTTTCCTGCACGAACTCATCATGCAGCATATCCATCAACCCTTTCACAACGCCCGAAGCGTCGGTGCCGGGAATGTCACAGTGCAGCCAGCCCTGGGTGTGGCTGATCATCGAAACCGATGCCCCAGTGCCACCCACGGGGAAGCCTTCGCGCTCAAGCTCGTCAATCAGCGGGGCGACTTTGCCTTGCTCTGATACCATGTATTCGATGTTCGAACGGGTGGTAAATCGGATATGGCCATCCGCAAAGCGGTCGCCGATATCGCAAAGCTTGCGGATCGTGAACACATCCATCTGACGCTGGGTTCCGGCGCGGATGGTATAGATCGTGTCACCCGATTTTGACACGTGCCGCAAAACGCCGGGGCGCGGGCGGTCATGCCAATCCCAGTTTCCATAGTTCGATTTCATCACCGGATGCATATACTGGAACGGATCCGGTACGCCGACTTCATCCGGCATTCTCGGCTTGGTGCTTGCTTCGTCTTTCATGTCATAAACTCCCTGCCTGCCGGTTATTCTGCTGCGGTTTCAGCGGCTTGACGCTCAAACCACTTTTCAGCTTCTTCGTCGAAATCATCCGTGCGGACATAGCTTGAGGTCCGAGGATGGTTGACCATGTTCGGATCGACGTCGATGTCCAAAGCCTCAAGGAAGGCTGGCAATCCGATACGGTCGATGGTTTCGCCAACCCGCTCGTGCTCGAGCGCGTTGTCCGCGAAGAACTCAACGACGTTTTCCGAGAATTCTTCCAACTTCTCAAAGTCTTCGTCGGTTTCCAGCTTCATGAACGGCACAACCATGATACCCATCAGGTCGCCGATTTTCAGCGAACGCTTGCCGCCGATCATGATCGAAATGCCACGATCATCGCCGGGGCTGAGCGCCTTGGTCATCACATTGATACAATGCATGCAGCGGACGCAGGACTTGTTGTCGATTTCCAGCGTATCATCGTCGTTCAGACTGATCGCGCGGGTCGGGCACATCGAAACGACGGTGTCGATGGTGTATTTCCGGCCTTTCTCGGCGATGTGTTCCTTGACCTTTTCCTGATCGATCTTGATGTCATCGCGCCAAGTGCCGATCACGGCAAAGTCCGCCCGGTGGATAGCATTCACGCAGTCGTTTGCGCAGCCCGAGAACTTGAACTTGAACTTATAGGGCAGCGACGGGCGGTGCATCTCGTCGAGGAGCGAATTGATGATCGAACGGTGCGCCCGCACCTCGTCAAAACATGACTGTTCACAGCGGGCATGACCGACACATGACATTGCTGTGCGCAGGGCCGGACCCGCGCCGCCCAGGTCGAAACCGATCTCGTTCAGCTCGTCAAAGGCTTTCTGGGTGTTTTCCGTGGTGCAGCCCTGGAACATGATGTCGCCGGACTGGCCGTGAAAGGCGATCAGACCCGAGCCATGACGCTCCCAGATGTCGCACATCTGACGCAGAATGTCCGTGGTATAGTGATATCCCGCAGGCGGCATCACGCGCAGGGTGTGGAATTCCTTGGATTCAGGAAATTTGTCCGCAACTTCCGAAAAGCGCGGGATAACGCCGCCGCCATATCCGCGAACGGAAACGGTGCCGCCTTTCCAATAACCCAGCCGGTTTTCGTATGAATGGTTCAGCTGACCCAGAAGGTCGTTCACCATCGGGGAATATTGCGCATCCGCATTGTCACGCAGCCTTTTAAGACCCGTGATAAAGCTTGGCCAACTGCCGCCTTCCAGCTCGTCCAAAAGCGGGGTTGGATTAAGTTCCTTGTTGTCGTCTCCGGTCTCGCCGTCTTTCATGGCAACCTCCCTGGCCCGATGAACCTTCGCGCAGGTTCAATTTTCATGGTCTGTTTGTATTCTCGTCCCGATGGGTCCCTTCCGTTTCGGAACAAATACAGCGTCGTCTGTGTCTATACATCTTTATAATCGAATGTTAAAAGATTTGGCAACATATCCCTTTGGTTTTGTAACAATGTTGCGGTGCAGCGAAAGAAAGCGGACTGAAATACTCGGAAAATGATGACGGCGAAAACCTCTATAAAAAACGGCGACTTAAAAAGTGTCCTTGAAACTCACCTATTTGAAGGCGGGTCGTTTGAGCGCTGGAGTTCGGCCAAAAAAAATATATTCGAAGCCTTGAATGCTGCGCCGCAGATAGAGATTCCTTCGCTGAATCAATGCCCCAGAGATTCGATTGTCGAACTGAAACGCCGGTGTTCGCAGGTTAACTTTGCCATCTATCAGATGACGCAGCCATCCGAGGACCTGGAAAAGACGGTCACGGACCTTGTTTCTTTTACGTCTTTATTCGGACTTTCGCTGCAGGAAGACCACCGTTCGGGCGGGCAGAATGGTGTTGTGGCCCTGACGCCTTCGGCTGAGGAAAGCAAGAAAGGGTACATACCTTATACGCCGCGTGCGATTAACTGGCATACGGACGGCTATTACAATCCGGCAGGGTCGCCGATTAAGTCCTTTTTGCTTCATTGCCACAGGCCTGCGGAAAGCGGCGGCGTGAACGAGGTGATCGATTCGGAAATCGCATTCATGCGTATGTACGAGGCTGATCCGGCAATGGTTGCGGCATTCTTCCATCCACAAGCCATGGTCATACCGGAAAATGTGGAAAAGGACGGTTCTGTCCGTCCGCCGTCGGTCGGGCCTGTGTTCTTTTTTGACGAATCGTCAGGACGCCTGCAAATGCGCTATACAGCGCGAACCCGCTCGATCGAGTGGCGTGATGATCCGGCGACGCGCAATGCGTCGCAGTGGATGCGCGAATGGCTGGTATCGGACGAACCTTATAAGCTGCGCATCAAGTTAAACGCGGGTCAGGGCATTCTGAACAACAATGTGCTTCACAACAGGACAGAATTCTTTGACGATCCCGCCAGCAGCAAACATCGCGTGATGTTGCGTGTGCGGTTTCACGACAGAATTGGGGAAAATTAAATGGCGCAGTTAAGCGATCTGATCATCGGGCATCCGGAAGTCACAAAATTCAAACAGCTTGAAGAGCTGGTACAGCATGCCGGTGCGTCTGGTGAGATGTTTCTTGAATTTGATGTGAAGCCCGATTTCCGGGACACGCCGCGTAATTGGCAATGGCAACTGGAAGCCGCTTTTACCCGGGGGTTGGATTTTGGCTGAAGTACTCAACGAAATCGCGCGGATCGAATTGCCCTACCGCCGAAGGGCGATTGTGAAAGAGGTGATCTTTGACAGTGGAATGCGCATGACCCGTTTGGTGATCAAAGAGGGCACGCGCATCACACAGGTCGATCTGGATGAAGAGACCGCGTTAGAGCTTGGAACACAATTGGTTCAAAGCGCAAGGAAAGGGCAGTCATAACAATGGACCATTTGCCAGTTTTCCTGACCGTAGAAGACCGGGTCATTGTTGTTGATGGCGGCGGAACCGTGGCCGCGCGACGGGTCGAACGCGCATTGTCCGCCGGTGCGAAGGTGATTGCCTGCGACCCACAACCGGGCGACGAAATGCGCGCATTGATTGCGGCGGCTGATCCGCGATTGACTTTCCGTTATCGCGTGGCGGACCGCGACGATGTTCAAGAGGCAGTGGTTGTTTATGGCGCTTCTGAAATGGAAGAGCGTGACGAAAACCTGCGCGAATGGGCCGACGAATTCAAAGTGCTCTGCAACATCGCCGATGCGCCCGAGATGTGTGATTTCATCACGCCTTCAATCGTGGACCGCTCTCCTGTGGTTGTGGCGATTTCGACTGGCGGGTCTGCCCCGGTGATCGCGCGTACTTTACGTGCACGAATCGAGACGATGCTTTTGCCGTCATTTGGGCAATTGTCCCAATTCGTTGGCAGATTCCGTGATCGCATTGCCGCAAAAATCGAAGATGGCCGCGAGCGGCGGCATTTCTGGGAGCGCATGATCGACGGGCCAGCGGGGGATCTGTTTCTCGCGGGAGAATCTGAAAAGGCGGCGCAGAAGATTGAAAGCGACCTTGAGGCGACGGCGCAGGGAAAAAAGGCTCCGATGGGCGAGGTTTATCTGGTCGGCGCCGGACCGGGTGATCCCGACTTGCTGACCTTCAAGGCTCTGCGCCTGATGCAGCGGGCGGATGTCGTGCTTTACGACCGCCTGATCAGCGACGACATCATGTCGCTTGTCCGTCGCGATGCCGAAAGGATTTTTGTCGGCAAGCTGCCGCAACAGCATGTCATGGATCAGCAGGATATCTCGCAACTGATGGTCAAGCTGGCGGGCGAGGGCAATCGCGTGCTGCGTCTAAAAGGCGGTGATCCGTTTACATTCGGGCGCGGCGGGGAAGAGATCGAGGCGCTGGCCGCATCCGGTATTCCGTTTCGTGTCGTGCCGGGCATTACGGCTGCGGCGGGATGCAGCGCCTATGCCGGAATACCGCTGACACACCGCGATCACGCCCAATCCTGCCTGTTTGTGACCGCACATGGCAAGGACGGGGTGTTGGATCTGGACTGGGACGTGTTGATCCGGCCGGCCCAGACGGTCGCGATCTATATGGGAACCTCAAACCTGAACAAGCTGGTGGATGGTTTCGTCGCCCGCGGGGTGGATCAATCGACAGATGTGGCGCTGATCGAAAACGGCACGCGGCCTGAGCAGCGCGTTGTTACGGGAACACTGCGGGACATCACTGAAAAAGCAGCAGCCGCGCAGATAAAAGGCCCCGCTATCATCATGATCGGCAGCGTCGTTCGCTTGCGCGACCAGTTGGACCCGGCGAAAGCTGCGGATGCGGAAGACGTGTTCGAGATGTCGCTTGCCGCCAATAAGTCCACGTCACCAAGTTAGTTAAGGCCAGATGATCATCGGCCTATGTAGAACTGTACGAGCCAAATAGACAAAAGAAAACGAATACACTGGGAGACAAAAATGGGTGCCACAGCCGGAACGCGCATTGGGGCGCGTCCTTCGCCGGACGTATCGGATGAAGTCCGCCAAACGACATGTTACATGTGTGCCTGCCGTTGCGGGATCAATGTGCACATGAAAGACGGAAAGGTCGCCTATATCGAGGGCAACCGTGACCATCCGGTGAACAAGGGTGTTCTTTGTGCCAAGGGCAGTTCTGGCATCATGCAGCACAACGCCCCGTCGCGCCTGCGGGCACCGCTAAAGCGGGTCGGGCCACGCGGCTCGGGCGAGTTTGAGGAAATCAGCTGGGACGAAGCGCTTGAGATTGCCACAAGCTGGCTGAAACCGATCCGTGAAACCAACCCGGAAAAGCTGGCATTCTTTACAGGCCGCGACCAGTCGCAAAGCTTTACCAGTTTCTGGGCGCAGAATTTCGGCACGCCAAACTATGCGGCCCATGGGGGGTTCTGCTCGGTGAATATGGCGGCGGCAGGCATCTATACGATGGGCGGCGCCTTTTGGGAGTTTGGTCAGCCCGATTGGGACCGCGCCAAACTGTTCATGATTTTCGGCGTGGCCGAGGATCACGACAGCAACCCGATCAAAATGGGCATTGGCCGACTGAAAGCCAATGGCGGCAAGATCATCGGCGTCAACCCGATCCGGTCGGGCTATAACGCCGTTGCGGATGAATGGGTTGGTATAACCCCGGGCACGGACGGTTTGTTTATTCTCGCGCTGATCCACGAATTGATGAAGGCGGGTAAAATCGATCTGGATTACCTGTCGCGCTATACCAATGCGCCCGCATTCATCAACGAAAGCGAAGGTCCTGAAAAAGGGCTGTTACTGCGTGACGAGGACGGCAAGGTTCTGGTTATGGATCGCAAGTCGAAAGATTTGGTTCCCTTTGATACCAAAGGGGTACGCCCCGATCTTAATGCTACACATGAACGCGATGGCGTGACCCATCGGACCGTTTTTCATTCGATGGCCACGCGCTATCTTGATCCGCAATACGCGCCCGAGGCGGTGGCAGATCAATGTGGCGTGTCTGCCGACCGGATCAAGGCGATTGCGGCGCTGATTGCCAAGACGGCCTTTGACGAAGCGATTGAACTTGACCAGCCGTGGACCGATTTTCGTGGTGAAACCCATGACAAGATGATCGGTCGCCCGGTCACGTTCCATTCAATGCGCGGGATTTCGGCGCATTCCAATGGCTTCCAGACCTGCCGGGCGCTGCATGTCCTGCAAATCCTTTTAGGCAGCGTCGAGGTTCCCGGCGGTTTCCGTTTCAAACCGCCCTATCCCAAACCGGTTGAGGCCCATCCCGCCCCGCATTGCGGTGTCAAGCCAATGAGCCCGCTTGACGGTCCGCATCTGGGTTTTGTCCGCGGTCCCGAAGGGCTGGCCCTGAAAGAAGATGGCAGCCCGGCACGGATCGACAAGGCCTTTACCTGGGAAAATCCGATGTCGGCCCATGGGCTGATGCATATGGTGATTGCGAATGCCCATGCGGGCGATCCGTACAAGATTGATACTTTGTTCATGTACATGGCGAACATGGCGTGGAACTCGACCATGAACACCAAAGGCACGATCGAGATGCTGACGGACAAGGACGAGAATGGCGATTACGTGATCCCGCATTTCATTTATTCCGATGCCTATTCCTCGGAAACCGTGGCCTATGCTGATCTGGTTCTGCCGGACACGACTTATCTTGAGCGCCACGATTGCATCAGCCTTCTTGACCGTCCGATTTGCGAAGCCGATGGGGCTGCCGATGCGATCCGCTGGCCGGTTGTCGAACCCGACCGCGATGTGCGTGGATTCCAGTCAGTGTTGTGCGAACTAGGCGCCCGTCTGGATCTTCCGGCCTTTGTAAATGAAGACGGAAGCCAGAAATGGGCCGATTACGCCGACTACATCCAGACCCACCAGCGCAAGCCGGGCATTGGGCCATTGGCGGGTTTCCGTGGCGAGGACGGGGATCAGAACGGCCGTGGTGCGCCAAATCCGAACCAGCTTGACGCCTATATCGAAAACGGCGGCTTCTGGGTGAACCATATCGAGGAAGAGGCGCAGTATTTTAAGCCTTGGAACAAGGCCTATCAGGATTGGGCGGTTGAAATCGGGATTCTGGATACTCCGATGCCCTATCTGTTCCAGCTTTATGTTGAGCCTATGCGCAAATTCCAGCTGGCTGCCGAGGGACACGGAGACCGCCAGCCGCCCGATCATCTGCGACAGCGCATAAAGGATACGATGGACCCGCTGCCGATCTGGTATGCACCCTTTGAGGGCACCCTTGTTGACGAGGAAGAATTCCCCGTCCACGCCCTGACACAGCGCCCTATGGCGATGTACCATTCATGGGGCACACAGAATGCTTGGCTGCGCCAAATCCACGGCCGAAATCCGCTTTATGTGCCGACCAAGATATGGGAGGCGAACGGCTTCAAAGACGGTGATTGGGCCAAGGTCACGTCGCATCATGGTGAAATCACGGTGCCGGTTGCCCACATGGCAGCCCTTAACGACAACACGGTCTGGACCTGGAACGCCATCGGCAAACGCAAAGGCGCCTGGGCGTTGAAAGAGGATGCGCCGGAAGCCACCAAAGGGTTCCTGCTGAACCATCTGATCCATGAATTGCTGCCTTCCAGGGGCGATGGAATGCGATGGGCCAATTCCGACCCGATCACCGGTCAGGCCTCGTGGTTTGACCTCAAGGTTCGAATTGAGAAATCCGAAGCGCCGCCGGATGAAAGCCAACCGGCCTTCCCGCCCATCAAGTCTCCGGTCGGGCAGGGACCCGAAGATCTTGCGTGGGAGGTAGGCAAATGACGACGCTTCCAACCCAAACCGATAAAAAACTGGGTCTGGTGATTGATCTGGATACCTGCGTGGGCTGTCACGGCTGTGTGACATCGTGCAAAGGCTGGAACACCCAGAATTACGGCGTACCGCTTTCTGATAAGGACGCCTATGGCGATCCAAGCGGTACTTTTCTGAACCGCGTGCACAGCTACGAGGTGCAACCCGATACTGGTGGTGCGGCGCAAACCATCCACTTCCCGCGATCCTGCCTGCATTGCGAAGACGCACCTTGCGTTACGGTCTGTCCAACGGGCGCAAGTTATAAGCGCGAGGAAGACGGGATCGTCCTGGTTAACGAAAACGATTGTATGGGCTGCGGGCTGTGTGCCTGGGCATGTCCTTACGGAGCGCGTGAACTGGATGCGCTTGCAGGGGTGATGAAGAAATGCACCCTTTGCGTGGACCGGATTTATAACGAGAACCTGCCCGAGGAAGACCGTATTCCGGCTTGTGTACGCACCTGTCCGGCAGGGGCACGCCACTTCGGCGATCTGGGCGATCCGAACTCGGATGTCAGCAAGCTGGTGGCCGAGCGCGGCGGCATGGACCTGATGCCCGAACTGGGCACCAAACCCGTCAACAAATACCTGCCTCCGCGTCCCAAAGACACGCTGGATTGCAGCCAATCCCTGGAACCCGTCGCGACCGAGGCCAAAGGGTTCCTCGGCTGGCTTGACAAAGCTTTGGAGAAACTCTGATGCATCCGGCACCTTCTGTTATTTTCTTCACCGTCTCTTCCGGTCTCGGCTTTGGGCTGCTGGCCTGGCTTGGCACCGGCAATCCCGCAGTGAACGGGCTTTCGGCCTTTGTGATGTACTTTCTAGGCTACGGTTTTGCCGTCGGGGGCTTGCTGTCATCGGTATTTCACCTTGCCAACAAGAAAAACGCGATCAAGGCGTTCTCGCAATGGCGCACAAGCTGGCTTTCGCGCGAGGCGGTTTTGTCGGTCATCACGCTGTTGACCGTCGCGCCATACGCAATCGGGCGGATTTTCTTTGACACGACTTTGGAAACTCTGGGTCTGATCGGCTCGGCTTTGTGTGTTGTGACGGTGCTTTCGACCTCGATGATCTATGCCCAGCTGAAAACGGTGCCGCGCTGGAACAACGGGTTTACGCCACTTTTGTTTGTTCTTTACATGATCAGCGGCGGGGCACTGTTTACCGACCGCGTCGGAATTGCCGTTTATTTGCTGATCGCGCTTGGGATCCTTCAGGTTTTGGCGTGGCGTGACGGCGACAACCGCACTGTCAACAACAAGACCGATATGGGCACGGCGACAGGTCTGGGCCGTATCGGCAAAGTCCGCCAATACGAGCCGCCGCATACCGGCCAGAACTATCTTTTGAAGGAAATGGCCTATCAGGTGGCCCGCAAGCATGTGCTGAAGCTGCGACTGATCGCGTTTGTCGCGGCATTTCTGCTGCCGATCCTGGCGCTGATGGCGTTCGCAGACACCCCGTCTTTCGGGGCGCCGATGGCGCTTGTTTTCCATTTGCTTGGCGTGCTGGCGTCGCGCTGGCTGTTCTTTGCCGAAGCTCGCCATGCAGTCGCCAATTACTATGGCCGATAATCTTAGGAAGTTGCGAAAATGAAAACCGTCATACTGACCCGTTTGGGTATGCTGACCGCACCCGGCATGCCTACAGACCTTGTTACCAGCGGCATGGTTCGCGAAGCCGAGCTTAGGGCCGAAGATGGCAAGGCGCTGATCACCGTTCATGTTCCGTCTGATTATCCGGGCAATCCGGAAGGGTTAAAGCAGCTTATCGAAGAGCATCTGGCAAGCATTGAAGAGTTGGAAAACCTTATGGTTGTTCTGACGGCTGAACGCGCGGCCCAGCCGGCCGAAGCTCCGCGCCAGCCGCCGAAGCTGAAAAAACGCCCTACCGAAGCCAAAGGGCGAGACATGCGCCCCCATGCGGCCGCAATTCCCGGTATCAGCAATGTGATTGCCGTCGCCTCGGGCAAGGGCGGGGTTGGCAAGTCAACCACCGCCGCAAATATAGCCTTGGGCCTGCGCTCGTTGGGTTTTCGGGTCGGGTTGATGGATGCCGATATCTATGGCCCTTCGGTGCCCCGCCTGCTGGCGATTGAAGAGCGGCCGGAGATTACCGAAGACGTTGTCAAACCGATCGAGAAATACGGGATCAAGGTCATGTCCATGGGTTTCCTGATGGACGAAGAAAGCCCCGTCATTTGGCGCGGACCGATGGTTGTGACCGCGCTGATGCAAATGAGCCGCGAAGTCGACTGGGGCGAGCTTGATGTGTTGGTGCTCGACATGCCGCCGGGCACCGGTGACGCCCAGCTGACAATGGCGCAGCAAATTCCTTTGCAAGGGGCTGTGATCGTCTCGACCCCGCAGGATCTTGCGTTAATTGATGCGCGTAAAGGTTTGAAGATGTTCAAGAACGTCGATGTGCCGATTTTTGGTATCGTCGAAAACATGTCCACCTTCGTTTGCCCGCATTGCGGTGAAAGCAGTCATATTTTCGGCCATGGTGGCGCAGAAGAAGACGCCCGCAGGCTGGGTGTGCCATTTCTGGGCGCTATACCGCTGAACATGCAGATCAGGGAAACATCCGATGCCGGTATGCCTGTGGTGGTGGCCGATCCGGAAGGTCCGCACGCGAAAGCGTTCAGAGATATCGCTTTGAAAGTGGCCGCAAGGCTGTTCCCGGAAGAAGACGAGGACTGACCTGAACTTAGCGAATGTCTAAGCGCCGCCGGACAATCCGACGGCGCTTTTTTTGTCGGAAATGTCAGGCGAAGCTTTCCATCGTCTTCACGCCGACGATCCCGCCGATCACGATGAAGATGAATGTGATCAGCGACCCGATGGCCAGAGTTGAAAACCCGGTCAATGCCTGACCAACCGTGCAACCCAGGGCCAACACGCCTCCGATCCCCATAAGGGCGGCGCCAAACATGTTACGGACCGAATCCGATTGGTCGGCAAAGGTGGTCAGCTGCAAACGACCTCGGCTGAGCGCACCGAGGAACCCTCCGATCAAAGCACCGGCCAGAGTGACGATCCCGAAACCGGGTGCGCCAAGCGCAGTAAACCGCATTGCATAATCCAATGTGTCACCCGTCGGACGGACATATGTCAGCGAAATCAACTGGGGATTATTGGCGAATTCGTCATAGGTGATCGCCGTCAGAAACCAACCGGCGACGACGCAAAGGCCGATACCGACCCCTGCAAAAACGTTTTTGCCCGACGACCGGAATTGCCCGTCCATGAAACAATAGATCAATATGCCGCCTGCGATCAAAATGATCGCAAGCAGATTGGCGGTTCCCCAGCCCATGCCGGTTACGGAAGAAATCAGTGATCCGATGCGTTGGTCATCCATACCGATCACCGTAAGGTCGGCAGAGGGGGGCGTGAAAATCAAAACCCGCAGCGGACCCAGCAGACCTCCGATGGTCATGTAGGCAAAAATGCCGGTGATCACCAGCACCACGATTGATCGCAAGTCTCCGCCACCGGCGCGGACCAGGTTTCGGCTGACGCATCCGCCGGCGAAGACCATTCCGAAGCCGAATAACAGGCCGCCAACGATATGAGCGCCCCAGGTCAGCGTCGATGCCTGATACATCGACATGTTCATATCAGCGATCCCCATCGCCTCGAGCAGGGCGACACCAAGGATCGCGACCCCTGCGGCTAACAGCCAGGCGCGAAAGCGGTTGTAGTCTCCGAACGACAAAATGTCCGAGATCGACCCCATTGTGCAGAAATTGGTGCGATACACGATGAAACCAAACACGATCCCGATGATCAATCCGCCCCAGCCGATATAGAGTGGTGCCCCTTCGATGGCGGCCTCAACCAGTGCATCCATAGTTACTCTCCCTATTGTTTTCGAAAGAGCGTAGCATTCATATATATTAATTCATAGGATTTCGTTAATGTGATTGTAACTTATTGTAATAAAGAGTTAAAATTTCCACTAACTGCGAAAAACACTGAACTTAAGCCGATCAGCAAGCGTACCATGAGGGGTGAAAAAGCACGCCCGTCATTTGGCTTATTTCGCCAAATAGTCTTCTATAAAATGCGCGTGAGTTGACGCTTTCAAAAACGCATCGGGGTATCTTGCCTCGCGTGTACAGACCAAGCCAGCCCTGTTTGTCGCGACTGTCAAATCTTACCTTCAGACCTTTGATCCGTGGCAGTACAATCCCGCGGAATGCAAAGGATTGGCGGGAAAGCACGTTCAACTTTTGGCCAGAAATAAATGGCGGAGAGACAGGGATTCGAACCCTGGGTTCCCGTGAAGGAACAACGGTTTTCGAGACCGCCCCGTTCGACCACTCCGGCACCTCTCCGCGGGGGTCTGTGCGCTGCGTTTAATCGCACTTTTTTCGGTGCGCAACCGCTTTTCTTTGATTTTCCAGACTATATAGAGAAGACGATCCCAATTTTCCTATTAAGGCGAGATTTCATGTTCAAACGTCTGGCGGTTCTTCTGGTCTTCTTACCCTTGCCGGTTTTCGCACAACAGGATGCGACCGAACGGTTTTTCCAGTTGCTGCGCCTTGAGGAAATGGTTGCGGTCATCCGCGAAGAAGGATTGGTGGAAAACGCCCAATTGCCCGAGGCCATGATGCTTGGCACCGATGGTCCCGCATGGGACGATGCGCTTGACCGGATTTATCGGATCGATGCGTTGCTTCCTGTGCTTGAGGCGACGATGGCGCGTTCGCTGAATGGCGGGGATTTGTCGATAATAATCGACTATCTTGAAACACCTGCATGGCAAGTGGCTTTGGATTTGGAACTGGCCGCCCGTATGGCCATGTTGGACCCGAATGTCGAAGAGGCCGCATTTGAAACATACGACACCCAACGCCGCCGAAATTCAATTCGCATGCGCGATTTGGAGGAATTGGTGGAAACGGCGGATCTGATCGAAAGCAATGTGGTCAGCGCGTTGAACAGTATGCTTCAGTTCAACCTCGGCCTGATGTCGGCCGGTCTGGAAATCGGTTATTCTGAGGATGAGCTTCTAACCCAAATCTGGGCCGATGAAGAGTTTTTCCGCGCGGACGCGACAGACTGGGTATTTACATTCATGTTGCTGGCCTATGCCCCGATGGAACGCCAGATGCTGCGGGACCAGATTGAATTCTTTGCAACGGCCGAGGGCCAACGCCTGAACCGTGCGCTGATCGAAGGGTTTGATGAGATGTTCAATGTCATTTCATTCAAGCTCGGCGAAGCCATCGGGGAAATGTATGACCAACAATCCCTTTAGGCCCCAAAACGCCTTGACTTATACCGTTTGCACCGCGATATACCGCGAACCCGGCAGGAATCCCTGTTTCGGGCATTGAAACTATCGTCTTAATCGACGCGCTGTCCGAGGTGGCCATAGGCTGACGAACGCCCTCAGGGGGACCACAGGACGCGGAAAGAGAAGGAAGATCGCATGTTCGCGGTTATGAAAACCGGCGGCAAGCAGTACAAAGTTCAATCGGGCGATACGCTCCGGGTTGAGAAACTGGCTGCAGACGCAGGTGAAAAAGTTCAATTCAACGACATTCTGATGCTTGGTGGCGAAGCCGCGACCGTTGGCGCTCCGTTTGTCGAAGGCGCAGCTGTTCAGGCCGAGGTCATCGACCAGATCAAAGGCGAAAAGACCATCAAGTTCGTCAAGCGCCGCCGTAAGCACAGCTCAAAACGGACCCGTGGCCACCGTCAGCAACTGACCCTGGTCAAGATCACCGACATTCTGTCGAAAGGTGCAGATAAGTCGGGTGTGAAAGCGGCCGTTGGCGCGGCGTCGGTTGCCGCTGTTGCGGCTGCTCCGGTTTCGAAGGCCAAAAAAGCCGCCCCCAAGAAAGCAGACGCTGCACCCGTGGCCGAAGCAGGTGCTGACGATCTCAAGCAATTGTCTGGCGTTGGTCCGGCGCTTGAGAAAAAGCTGCTGGCCGCTGGCGTCACCACATTTGCCCAGATTGCGGCATGGGGTGCGGATGATATCGCCGAGTTCGACGAGAAACTGTCGTTCAAAGGCCGTATCGAACGTGAAGGTTGGGTCGAGCAAGCCAAAGAGCTTGCGAAGTAACCCGAGTTAAGGAGAGACCAAATGGCACATAAAAAAGCAGGCGGTTCATCCCGTAACGGTCGCGACTCAGCCGGTCGCCGCCTTGGCGTGAAACTGTATGGTGGCCAGCATGCCATCCCGGGCAACATCATCGCGCGTCAGCGCGGCAACAAATGGTGGCCGGGTGAAGGCGTAGGCCAGGGCAAAGATCACACCATCTTCGCAACCGTCGAAGGCGCAGTGACTTTCCGCAAGGGCTTCAAAGGCCGCACCTATATTTCGGTTCTCCCGGTGGCGGAGGCCGCTGAGTAAGCCGACCTAAAGGTTTCGTGAAGAAAAAAGGGGATCGGCATTAGCCGGTCCCCGTTTTCGTTTGGAAATGTAGATGAGCGTCGCAATCGGAAGCTTTCTGGTATTTGCAGCCAGCCAGGTGGGAACCCCTGGCCCTGCAAATATGGCCATGATGGCCACCGGTGCCCGTTTCGGGTTTCGGCGGGCGTTGCCATTTGTGTTCGGGGTTTTGCTTGGCAAGCAGTTTATCATCTGGCCTGTCGGGTTCGGGTTGATGGAGGTTGCGCAGCGGGCACCTTTGATCTTCGAGGTGCTGAAATGGGCTTCTGCCGCCTATATCTGTTGGCTTGCGTGGAAAGTCGCCAATCTGCGGCTGGATGTGGCCAAGTCGGTTGATGCCCCGCCGGGTTTTCTGGCAGGTTTGATCGTGCACCCGCTTAATCCGAAAGCGTGGGCGATGATTACAGGCGGCTTTACAAATTTTGTTGATCCCGGGGCACCTGCCTTGCAGGCCACCCTGATCATAGCCATTTGCCTTTTGGGGCTACAGGCGGTTTTGCACCCGATCTGGACTTTTGGAGGAGACCGGATTGCCAAAACCGTTGCGGGCACGCCAGCCGAACCCTGGCTGATGCGCGGCCTCGCCCTTTTGGTGGTTGGTTCAGTATTGTTTGTTCTTTTCGGAGGAGGAAGAGCATGAAAATGGAAATGATCGAGACGTTGCCGACGATAGAAACGCCGCGTGCTGTTTTGCGGCCTCTGGCTGTGTCGGACAAAGGCATGATCGAGCTTTACAGCGGCGACAAGCGCGTTGCCCGCATGACCCGTTCGATCCCTCACCCCGTGCCTCCCGGGGCGGTGGATGCTTATATTGCCCGTTCCCATGCCGAGGACCGCAGTGAAGATGTCTGGGTCATGGATGGCACCCGTTTCGGCGGGCCTGAGCTGATGGGCATTCTGTCGTTGCAGCGGATGGATCGCAAGCAAACAGAAATACGCTATTGGGTCGCCCCGGCCTATTGGAATACCGGTCTGGCAACGGCCATCATCCCAGCCTTTCTTACGGCAAACCCCAAGGACAATGACACGATCTTTGCCGAAGTATTTCAGGACAATCCGGCCTCGGCCCGGGTGCTGACCAATAGCGGGTTTGCGTATCTAGGTGATGCGGAAACCTTTAGCGTCGCACGCAACGCCAATGTCCCGACATGGACCTATTCGAAACGGCTTAAGGCCTAACTATCTCGTGCCCATTGGCTTTCGTGCCCTCGGGCGCAGAGTATCGGAGCGAGAAGATCATGGATATCAAACTCAGACTTTTCCGACCGGAAGATTTTGATGCATTTCATGCGATGAATTCTGAATTTGATGTGGTGAAAATGACATCCTCCTGGCCCTTTCCGGCGGATGTGGATTTTACCCGTATGCGCATGAACACGCCCGAGGCACGAACCGGTCAGGTCAGTGTGATCGATGTTGACCGTGAATTCGCCGGGACGGTTGGGGGTGTGGGCGGTGGGCTTGGATATATGCTCGTGCCAGCCTTTTGGGGCAAGGGCATCATGACCCGCGCTGTCGCGCTCAAACTCGCGCAATGTTTTGGGGATCGGTCCTTGGCCGAGATCAAGGCCTGTGTCTGGCACGATAATCCTGCCTCGGCCCGCGTGCTGGAAAAACTTGGCTTCAAGCAATCCCATCAGTGCCGTGATTACTGCAAAGCCCGCGATGCCGAAGTTGAGGCCATCCATTTCAAACTGACCCGCGAAGACTGGCAGCTCTCGCTTGAGAACCGCGGCTCAATAGCGTAATCGCTGGGCCAAGCAATCGGAAAGCAAAACCATGAAATTCCTCGACCTTGCCAAAGTCTATATCCGCTCGGGCAGCGGCGGGTCTGGCTGTGTCAGTTTCCGGCGCGAAAAATATATCGAATATGGCGGGCCAGACGGGGGCGATGGCGGCAATGGCGGTTCGGTCTGGGCCGAGGCGGTTGAGGGTTTGAACACACTGATCGACTTTCGCTACCAGCAGCACTTCTTTGCCGATAATGGCCGCCCCGGCATGGGCAACCAGCGCACCGGCGCCAGCGGCGACGATATCGTTTTGCGCGTTGCCGCTGGCACTGAAATTCTGGATGAAGATCAGGAAACGGTACTGGCTGATCTGGTGAATGTGGGCGACCGTGTATTGCTGGCGAAAGGCGGCAATGGCGGCTTTGGTAATCTGCATTTCAAATCCTCGACCAATCAGGCCCCCCGCCGCGCCAATCCCGGGCAAGAGGGCATAGACCGCACCATCTGGCTGCGTCTGAAACTGATCGCCGATGTGGGTCTTCTGGGACTGCCGAATGCTGGTAAATCGACGTTTCTGTCGGTCACTTCGAACGCGCGGCCCAAAGTGGCGGATTATCCGTTCACGACGCTTCACCCAAATCTGGGTGTTGTTGGGGTGGATGGCGTTGAATTCGTCGTCGCCGATATTCCCGGCCTGATCGAGGGCGCGTCCGAGGGCAGGGGGCTTGGTGATTTGTTCCTTGGTCATGTTGAGCGCTGTTCGGTTCTGCTGCACCTGGTCGACGGCACCTCGGACGATGTGGTGGCCGACTACGAAACCATCATCGGCGAACTGGAAGCCTATGGCGGCCACCTGGCCGACAAGCCTCGTGTGACGGTGCTGAACAAAATCGACACATTGCCGGAAGAATTTCAGGACGAATATGTGCGCGAACTTGAAACCGCTTCGGGTGGGCCGGTGCTGAAAATGTCTGGCGTCTCGACCGAAGGTGTCACCGATGTTTTGCGTGCCCTGCGCAGCCATATCGATGGCGAAACTCTGCGGCGCAAACAGGAACTCGAGGAGCAGGCCCCGTGGCAACCCTGACCGATGCACGCCGTGTCGTTGTAAAAATCGGTTCGGCGCTTCTTGTCGACAAGAGCACCGGTGCGCTTAAACGGGACTGGCTGCTCGGGCTGGCCGAAGATGTTGCCGAACTGAAACACGGCGGGGCCGATGTGATCCTGGTGTCGTCCGGTTCCATTGCCTTGGGACGTGGCGTATTGGGTCTTGGGAACGCGGAATTGCGCCTTGAGCAATCACAGGCGGCGGCTTCGGTCGGACAAATCCGCCTGGCCCGCGCCTATGAAGAGGCCCTGGCCCCGCATGGCATTACCACCGCACAGGTCCTTGTGACACTGGAAGACAGCGCGGATCGACGCCGCTATCTGAACACGAGGTCCACCCTTGCAACCCTGATCGATCTGTCGGTTGTTCCCATCGTCAATGAAAACGACACGGTGGCCACCGACGAAATCCGCTTTGGCGATAATGATCGGCTGGCCGCTCAGATTGCCGTGACAACCGGTGCCGATCTTCTTGTGCTGCTCAGCGATGTGGACGGGCTTTACACGGCAAACCCCGCCGAGGATGCGGCTGCAACGCGGTTTGATACGATTAGCACAATCACGCCCGAGATCGAAGCCATGGCCGGCGATGCCGGATCCGGTTTGTCCAAGGGCGGCATGAAAACCAAAGTCATGGCGGCGAAAGCCGCAACGGATGCGGGCTGTGCCATGATCATCACCGAAGGCTCAAACCACCGGCCATTGCAAGCGCTTAGCAAGGGCGCCCCGGCAACCCTGTTCAAGGCGCAAGGCGATCCGAAAACCGCGCGCAAACGCTGGATCGGCTCGATGAAGCCGAAGGGTGACATTACGGTTGACGCAGGCGCCGCTAAGGCTTTGTCGCGCGGAAAAAGCCTGTTGCCTGCCGGTGTAACCGCAGTCGCTGGCGCGTTTGGCAGGGGCGATCCGGTGACGATACGCGATCTGAACGGGGTTCATCTGGGCCAGGGTCTAAGCCGCTATACCGCGGACGAGGCGATTGCCATCAAAGGGCGGCGATCCGATGCCATTGAATCTATCCTCGGCTATCCGGGCCGGGCCGCGCTGGTTCATCGCGATGATCTGGCAAGTTAAATTTAATTTGGCCGCTTTTGGCAGAAAGGCTTGGCATGACCGACCAAAGTGAAATCGACATGATCATGAACGATCTGGGTAAACGCGCGAAAGCCGCGGCAGCCAAGTTGGCCTTTGCCAGTGCCGAAGGCAAGCAGGCCGCGCTGATCGCGGCGGCTGACGCAGTCTGGAACAATCGGGAAAAGATAATCGCGGCCAATATGCTGGATCTGGATTATGGCCGAAACAAGGGATTGTCGGGGTCCATGATGGATCGCCTGATGCTGGACGAATCCCGCATTCAGGGGATCGTCGATGGATTGCGTGCAGTCGCCGAACAGGCCGATCCGGTTGGCGAGGTCATGGAAGATTGGGATCGCCCGAGCGGCTTGCATATCAAGCGTGTGCGCACCCCGTTGGGCGTGATCGGCGTGATCTATGAAAGCCGACCGAATGTGACGGCGGATGCGGGGGCGCTTTGCCTGAAATCCGGCAATGCCGTGATCCTTCGCGGCGGTTCGGAAAGCTTCAACAGTTCCGGCGCAATTCACGCTTGTCTGGTCGAAGGGCTAACTTCGGCCGGTTTGCCCGCCGACGCAATCCAGTTGATCCCCACACGTGATCGCGCTGCGGTGCAAAAGCTGCTGACGATGACTGATTATGTGGACGTGATCGTTCCGCGTGGCGGCAAGGGTTTGGTTGGGCTGGTACAGCGCGAAGCGCGTGTGCCTGTTTTTGCCCATCTCGAGGGGATTGTTCACATCTATATCGACAAATCCGCTGACCCGGACAAGGCCTTGTTTGTTGTTCTGAACGCAAAAACACGCCGAACCGGAATTTGCGGCGCGGCCGAGTGTCTGCTGATACATGAAGAAATCGTCAACACAATCGGTCAAGGCGTGATACGGGCCTTGATGGCAGCTGGCGTAGAGGTGCGCGCCGATCATAAACTGGCTGAAATTGAAGGCACGGTGCCAGCGACCGATGCGGACTGGGGCAAGGAATTTCTGGATATGATCATCGCTGCCAAGACCGTTTCCGGCATCGACGATGCCATCGCCCATATCCGCCAATTCGGGTCTAATCACACCGATTGCATCATTGCGGAAGACCATGCGGCGGCAGATCGTTTTTTTGAACGTCTGGATAGCGCCATTTTGATGCGCAACGCTTCGACCCAGTTCGCCGACGGGGGCGAGTTTGGCATGGGGGCGGAAATCGGCATTGCGACAGGCAAAATGCACGCGCGTGGTCCGGTGGGTGCCCGGCAATTAACAAGCTTCAAGTATCTTGTAGAAGGCGACGGGACGGTTCGAAGTTAGCAGCGGCCCTCGTATTGGTAGGCATCAGCGTCACCGAAACCTGCGAACCCCTAACCTCAGCTTGCGGTGATAGCCCTGTCAGGCAATAGGCCCGTCGTGCCAGCGGAAACTGGACTTGCGCCGGTGTTAGGTTTTTGGGCCATGCCTGATTGCCTTTCAACAGGTGCAACAATTCCGTTGATTGCAAACCACGTATTGCACTGGCGGAAAGTTGCCAACCTGTCAGCGAGTTTTGAACCACGATTTTGCCCGAGCGACCGATCACCGTTTCAAGGCACAAAATGGTCAGCAAGATCGATTGGACCAACGCACGGTTCAGAATGGTTTCGCTTCGCCAGTCGATCTCCAAATCACTGTCCTTAAAGTGGGCAGACAATAAGGCGCCTATCTGGGGTGCGGTATACGCCAATTCTGAAGTGGCATCGATCCGTCCAAAAACCAATCGAAATAGCTGCAATCTTGCATTGGCATTGGCGGTGCTGTCTGACACAAGGTCGCGTTCGGGACCGTCCAGATTGCCCGAAAGGGCCAGCAATTCGATCCCGTTACCGATCGCCCCGACCGGACTGATCAGATCATGGCAGATACGCGCCCCTAGAAGCCCGGGAAGATCGATTGTATGGTCAGGCATTCGAAATTTCCACGAGGGTTGAATTCGTGACCGGACTTAACAGAATGCTGGAACCGGGAATGATCGTCCAGCACCCCGACCAACCGGAATGGGGGCTTGGACAGGTGCAATCCAACATCAACGGACGTGTCACCGTGAATTTCCGTGAACAAGGTAAAGTTGTCATTGCTGGTGATCGCGTTTCCCTGATGCCGGTTTTCGATCATGACTAATGCAGAATAGTTAACACAACCTTAAGGCGTAATTGGCATTGGACGCCTGTTGTAAATTCCGATCATGCTTTCTAATACCAGCAAAAACCCCGGACCCTTTTCATGAAGCCACAGCCTTCGCGCCTTTATACGCGACTTGCCGAAACACCCGAAGATGTCGCCGCTGCACAGCGCGTGCGATATGAAGTCTTCGTGCAAGAGCTGGGTTCGGATGGCGACGGTGTCGATCATGACGCACGGCTGGAAAAAGATCATTTCGACCCGCATTTTGAGCATTTGCTGTTGATCGACCCAGATGCCACGGAGCCTGTTCTAAACGGTGTTGTTGGGGTTTACCGCTTGTTAACGGGCGAAAAGGCAAAAGAGATCGGTCAGTTTTACTCGGAAGACGAATTTGATCTTTCGCCTTTGAAGGCCACGGGCCGAAATTTGTTAGAGCTTGGGCGTTCTTGCCTGTTGCCCGAATACCGTGGCGGTGTCGGAATGTATCTGCTTTGGAACGGTTTGGCCGATTACGTATTTTCCAACGATATCGATATTTTATTCGGTGTTGCCAGCTTTCACGGGACCGATCCGCGTGACTGTGCCGAGGCGCTGACCCTATTGAACGACCGGCATCTTGCACCCGAAGATATTCGTGTCAAAGCCGTTGAAGGGGCCTATCAGCCAATGAATTTACTGGCACCAGAAAATCTGGACGCCAAGGCTGCCATGCTGGCGACACCTGCTTTGATCAAGGCCTATCTGCGGCTCGGCGGGTTTATCGGCGATGGCGCCTTTATCGACCACGCATTCAACACGATTGATGTCTGTCTGATCCTTGATACAGCCCGCATGAACGAGCGGCAGAAAGCGATTTATGAAAAAGCGGGGCGGGCATGAAGCCGGCATGGGATGACGGTGAAGATCTGGTTTATCCCAGCCTCGGCTTTGGCGGTTGGGTGCGGGCGGTGCGGCGTGGCGTGCCGCTAATTCTGGCCCTGACAATGGCGGTGATCCTGCACGGGATTGTCCGATTGATCGAACGGCCCTTTACCGGTCACGCCCGGCCTGTCAGTGCGCGGATCGTGCAAGGGGTTTGCATCCTTGCCCTGCGCCTGTTGGGTCTGAAAACCCGCCTTCACGGAGAGGTGATGAAAGCCCCCGGCGCGGTGGTGGCGAACCATGCCTCGTGGTTGGATATTTTCGTGTTGAATGCCCATAAACGCATTTTCTTTGTCGCCAAGGCCGAGGTTCGGGGCTGGGTCGGCATAGGCTGGCTGGCCCGAACGGCCGGAACCCTGTTTATCCGTCGTGACCGACGAGAGGCCAAGGCGCATATTGATCAGTTGCGCCAACGGCTTGAGGTTGGACACCGCCTGCTGTTCTTTCCCGAAGGCACCTCGACCGACGGTCGTCGTGTTCTTCCATTCAAGTCGACGCTTTTCGCCCCGTTTTTTGACGAGGGGTTACGAAATATTGCCTCGATCCAGGCCGTCAGCGTGATTTATCACGCGCCCGAGGGGCTGGACCCACGATACTACGGATGGTGGGCGGGGATGGATTTTGCGCCCAGCCTTCTTGCGATTCTGGCAACGCCGCGCAACGGAACGGTGGATCTGGTGTGCCACAAGCCGCACCGCATCAACGAGTTTACGGACCGCAAATCCCTTGCAGCTGATCTTGAACGCCATGTTCGCGCAGGTTTGGACAGCAAAATAAGCCGTTAAAGCCCTTCGGAAATCGCAGTCCGATAATCGGCCAAGCGGGCAACGGGATCGTCGCTGCCCCAGATTTCGTCCCCGATGCCGAAGAAATCCGTGATCGACGCAAGCGACCGGACGTCATCAATACCAAGATCGCCCTCTGCCACGACGGGCACTTCGATCATCTCGGTCCACCATTGGAACAGCTCTTGTTCGGCACGCTCGCCATCGCCAAGGGCAGACCTGCCAATTGGGCCAAAGCTGATATAATCCGCTCCGTTTTCGCCTGCGTTCATGCCGTCATGGCGCGATTGGCCGCAATATGCGCCTACGATTGCGTCTTGGCCCAACTCCTCGCGAACCTTTCGAACCGAGCGCGCCCCATCGCCAAGATGCACCCCGTCAAGCCCAAGCCGTTCGACCATCAATATATGGCTGTCGATCACCATTGCGATATCGCGGGCATGGGTCAGTTCGCGCAACATATCGGCGGCCCGCAGAATGTGATCTTCATCGCGGCTGGACAGGCTGAGACGCAGACACGCAATCTCGGTGCTGTCCAACACCCGGGACAAGCTTGTCTGGAATGTCGAAAGCTCAAACTCACGTGGCGTGATCAGATAGATTTGTGGCTGTTCGATATCGGCCATTTGCGTCTCCGAGATTGATTGCCCCGCGTATATATCCGCCACCTATGCATTGTCCATGTTGGCCTGTTCACCTGTGATATAATGCACCGAATAATTCGAATTTAGCTCCCCCCTTGGTTCCTGACAGGAAATCGTTTTGAATGGTCTGGAAACGCGCCCAATCTGAGGAGAGGTTCATGATCTCGAAAACATTCCTGACATCCATGGCTCTAGCCGGTGCGCTTGCCGCCACCGCTCCGGCAAATGCGGGCACCGCGGTTTCGGCAACCTATCCTGACAGCATCGTCAACGCTTTGCAGGATATGGGATACAGGGCCGAGCTTGGAACTGATGATTATGGCGACCCCATCATATTCAGCGCGGCCGGTGGGGCGACACTGGTTATCGAGTTCTACGGTTGCGACAACGGCAGAAGTTGTCGTGACCTGCAATTGACGGCTGCCTTCGACATGCCCAACGGGATGTCGCTTGTGTCGATGAATGACTGGAATTTGAACAAGCGCATCGGGCAAGCATTTGTTGATGATGAAAAAGACCCGATCATCCAGCACTATCTGGTCAATGTTGATGGCATGTCGCGGGAAAGCTTTGAAATCACATTTGAATACTGGGTGGATACAGTCAGCGACTTTACCGATTACATCGGTTGGTAAGTCTGCCGAACGGGCCAGGTTTGATCAAATGAACCGGCCGTATTTGCCTTGTGCAAACAATAACGGTTCACCGGGCTGGTGGGAAAACCGTTGAACGCGCCCGACGACGATTGTGTGATCGCCCGCGTCATGCAAAGCCTCGGTCGTACATTCGAACACCGCAAGGCAGCCAGGAATAACCCGAATACCCTCGGGGTTTTCAAGAAACTCAACGTTTTCAAATGACAAACCGTTTTCTGCAAAGCCCGTCGCGATACTGTCCTGGCTGCGTGCCATCACGTGAATGGCAAAAGGGGCGCCCGTAGTGAAAGACGCATGGCGGACCGATCCCTTGGCCACGGACCAAAGCACCAAAGCAGGGTCAAGCGATACCGAGGAAAAGCTGTTGGCGGTAATTCCGACATGGCCGATATCGGCTTTTGACGTGATGACAGTTACACCCGTGGCAAACGAGCCTAAGGCGTTGCGAAAGGCGCGCTCTTGATCCGGGCTGGGAATGATTTTCTGGTTCATCAACGCGCCTTTGATTTGACGTGGCCGGGTCCTGACAATCCGGCGAAACGGTCCGAGTGTCCGGAAACCCCGTGGGTCAGGTCAAAACCCCGTCAGAGGATAGACGGGTTTTGCCCCCTAGATAACTATGCAGGACTTGGGGCAGTTCAACCGACCCGTCCTCTTGCTGGCCGTTTTCCAGCACAGCGATCAGGGCACGTCCGACCGCAAGGCCAGAGCCGTTAAGCGTATGGACAAATTGTGGTTTTCCGCCGTCGGTTGGTTTGAAGCGACCGTTCATGCGGCGTGCCTGGAAATCTCCGCAAGTTGAGACCGAGCTGATTTCACGATATGTGTTTTGTCCCGGCAGCCAGACCTCGATATCATGGGTGCGGCGGGCGCCGAACCCCATGTCGCCGGTGCAAAGAACGACCGTGCGATAAGGCAGGCCTAGCTTTTCAAGGATCGCCTCGGCACAGCGGGTCATGCGGGCATGCTCATCCTCGGACTTGTCAGGATGGGTGATCGAAACCATCTCGACTTTTTCAAATTGGTGCTGGCGCAGCACCCCTGCGGTGTCGCGTCCGGCACTGCCGGCCTCAGAGCGGAAACATTGGGTATGGGCGACCATGCGGCGGGGCAGGGCCTCTTCCGGCCAGGTTTCACCGTTGACCATGTTTGTCAAAGGCACCTCCGCCGTCGGAACCAGCCACCATCCATTGGTGGTTTGATAACTGTCTTCACCAAATTTCGGCAACTGACCCGTGCCGATCATCATATCCTCGCGTACAAGGACCGGTGTCCAGGTTTCTTCCAGTTCGTGTTCATCAACATGGGTGTCGATCATGAACTGGGCGAGGGCGCGATGAATGCGGGCGACGGCTCCGTTCAGCACCATAAACCGCGACCCCGACAGTTTCGCCGCCATTTCGAAATCCATGCCGGTCTGAACGCCGGAAATCTCAAAATGTTCTCTGGCCTCGAAATTCAGTTTCCGTGGCTCGCCCCATGTGCGGATTTGAACATTGTCCGCTTCATCATCGCCGTCGGGAATATCCTTAAAGGGCAGGTTGGGCAGACCCATCAGCAGGTTCGCAACGGCTTCGTCTTTTGCTTTCGCTTCGGACTGCATTGCCGCAACCTCATCCTTCTTCGCGGCGACAAGGGACCTGAGACGTTCAAATTCCGCCTCGTCGCCCTTGGCCTTGGCGGCGCCAACGTCTTTGGCGGCTTTTTTCTGATCCGACTGGGCTGTTTCAGCCGCAAGGATTGCCGCGCGCCGTTCTTCGTCCAGCCGCAGAACCTGAGACGACACACCGCTCAGCCCCCGCCGCGCCATAGCTGCGTCAAAAGCCTCGGGGTTTTCGCGGATCGCCCGTATATCGTGCATCGTTCAGGTCCTTTTTGTGCAACGAGTCTTTTCCCGCGTTATGCACCAGTTTGTCCTGCTAGGGTAGTGCCTGAAACAATGCCTTGGCATGTCGCCTGTATTTCTTGGCGGCCCGGCTTTGGTTTGGTATCGTCCTTGAAAAAAAAAGCAGTTAATCAGGATACCCAATTGGTTCGTCTGGCCACAGCCACCACGCTATTTTTGATCGAAATCGCGGTGATCGCGGTGATCTACCAGTTTTTGGTCGATTTTGATTGCGCCAAAACGGATTATTATGCCGCTTGCCGGGGGCTGCGAAGCGGGATCGTTCGCGCGGGCGTCATCCTTGTTGTGCTTGTGTTCTATTTACTTAAACGTCGGGAATTGCTTGAAACGCTTTTGGACGCAGCTCGGGTCCATATTGGCAACCGACTGTTTCTGCTTGCCAATTTTGCCGGGTTCGCGACCGTATTTCTTCCGTTGCTCATTTTCTCACCGAGCGGGATGGAAGAAAATGCGATCCTTGTTCTTTTGATCATTGCGGTTGGCGGTGCTCTCATGGTTTTCGGATTGATGAGCTGGTGCCTGCGCTGGCGCGACTGGCGTGACTGGACAATGGCAGATGGTTGGTTGCTGCCGGGTATTTTGTTGGGGGCGTTCTTCCTTCCCGATATCGCGCTGGCGGTGCAACCCCTTTGGGAAGCGGCGGCGCTGAACAAACTGACCTTTCTTCTGGTTTATCTGGGCATTGACCTGCTTGGGGTCGAGGTTTTTGCGCGCCCGTCTGAGTTTTTGATCGTCGTGCAGGATTTTGCCGTCATCATCGCCGCTGCCTGTTCCGGGGTCGAGGGGCTGGCATTGATGACCGGCTTCATGACAATTTACGCCCTTCTGATGCGGGGTGATCTGAACAACAAACGATATTGGGGTGTCCTGTTTCCGATCGCGCTGCTTGTCAGTTGGCTGTTCAATATCGTTCGGATCATCGCCCTTTTGCTGGTTGGGGCCTTTGTGTCGCCCGAGCATGCGATAGAAGGCTTTCATTCCTATGCGGGCTGGATGCTATTTACCCTGCTGGCATCCGTCGTCGTTATCATCGCCAATTCGAGCCAATGGATTTACCGCGACGGAGTTCGCCACAAGCCGCCGCGCCTGACCGAGGATCAGGTGGCCTATCAGATCCTGCCCCTGGTTGTCTTTCTGATCTCGGGTGTGATTGTGAACACGCTTTGGGGCACTCCGTCGGACGGGTATCCGTTTCAGGTTGGTCTCATGGCCTTGGCGGTTGCGTATTTCCACCGTCCGATTCTGGCCCTTGAATGGTCGGTCGATGGGCTGTCCATTTTGGTTGGTCTTGTTGTTGGTTTGCTCTGGCTGGCCCCTGTTTGGGGCGGCGCGGTTGCGGGCGAACCACCGACCCTGTTTTGGCTGTTTACGCGCCTTGTCGGAACGATCTTGTTGGTCCCACTGATCGAAGAGCTGTTTTTCCGCGGCTATTTGTTGGACAAGCTTGATTTGGGCGGATGGCCGATGCGTGTTCTTGCCATTGCGATCCCAAGCCTGTTGTTCGGGCTGTTGCATGACCGCATAATCGCCGGCGGGTTGGCCGGCGTGGCCTTTGCGTTGGTGAAACTAAGAAGGGACCGCATTTGCGATCCCATTCAGGCCCATTTGGTTGCCAATGCCGTGGTCGCCGCCGGAGCGGTCTGGGTGGGCGACTATACGTTGATCTGATTATTCCGAGGCTTCAACAGCAATTGCCTTGGCCTGACGACGACGCTCAAAGACGAAAAGCAGGACCGCGCTTAGGGCAACAATGGCAAGCATGCCTGAGGATGCATCAATTTCGGGGGCGACAAGTGCGCCGCCACTGCCAGAGCCGCCACTGCCAGAACCCCAGCTGCCAGATCCCCAGCCACCGGATCCCCAACCGCCTGAACCCCAGCTGCCAGACCCCCAGCCACCGGATCCCCAACCGCCTGAACCCCGGCCACCGGATCCCCAGCCACGGCCTCCTCCGCCCCAATATTGGGCGGTCGCAGACGAAGCTGTCAAAACGACGATATTGGTGGATGCAATGGCTTTGATAATCAGGCTGTGCATAGCAGGACTCCGGTACGGACAAGGTGTGATCGTTACTGTTGGTATTCTCTTGTACACTGGAATCATTGAATTAATGAGGGCGAGCCAAGGATTATGCTTGGTTGGACGACAGACGCCAGCCTGGGGGTGCATTGTTTCTGCATCGAAAACTATCGCGCGCAATAATTATCAATATGAAAGTATACTGTTAGATTGCCTCGAATCAAACCAGACAAAAGCAAATCACCCGCCTTTGGGGCGGGTGAGTCATTGAAATATGTGAACGGCGTTTAATTGGCAGTCTTCGACATCCGCTTACGCTCGTGCGGATCTAGGTAGCGCTTGCGCAATCTGATTGCGTTGGGGGTGACTTCAACCAATTCATCGTCGTTGATATAGGCGATGGCCTCTTCCAGCGACAGGGTGATCGGAGTGGTCAGACGAACCGCTTCGTCCGTTCCCGAGGCGCGCACGTTGGTCAGTTTCTTACCCTTCAGCGGGTTCACTTCAAGATCGTTTTCGCGGCTGTGTTCGCCGATGATCATGCCAGTATAAACAGCCGCCTGAGCGCCGATCATCATTTTGCCCCGGTCTTCCAGATTCCACAGGGCATAGGCAACCGATGTGCCGTTCTCCATGGAAATCAGCACGCCCGCGCGACGGCCCGGAATTGGGCCTTTATAGGGTGCCCAACCGTGGAACACACGGTTCAAAACCCCTGTGCCGCGTGTATCGGTCAGGAATTCACCGTGATATCCGATCAACCCGCGCGACGGGACAAGTGCGATGATCCGCGTCTTGCCGCCTGTCTGGCGCATATCGGTCATTTCGCCTTTGCGGGTGCCAGTCAGCTTTTCAATCACCGCACCGGAATAGTCATCATCGACGTCGATAGTGACCTCTTCAATCGGTTCGATCTTCTGGCCGTCCTCCTCGCGCATAATCACCTGAGGGCGCGAGATAGAAAGCTCGAACCCTTCGCGGCGCATGTTCTCGATCAGAACGCCCATTTGCAGTTCGCCCCGTCCCGAAACCTCAAAGGCCTCGCCACCGGGGGTGTCGGCAATCTTGATGGCCACGTTTGATTCCGCCTCTTTCATCAGACGGTCCCGGATAACGCGGCTTTGGACTTTCTTGCCGTCCCGCCCGGCCAGCGGGCTGTCGTTGATGCCGAAAGTTACGGTGATGGTTGGCGGATCAATCGGTTGCGCGTCCAAGGGTTCGTCTACGGCCAAGGCGCAGATCGTGTCGGCCACGGTGGCCTTGGACATTCCGGCAATCGACACGATATCGCCTGCGACGGCTTCGTCGATATCCTGCTGGGCCAAACCGCGGAACGCCTGAATACGGGTTACGCGGAATTGTTCGATCTTCTGGCCCACGCGGCTTAGCGCCTGAACGGTGGCCCCCACCTTCAACTTGCCGGTTTCCACACGACCGGTCAGCAAACGGCCAACAAACGGGTCCGAGCCAAGCGTGGTGGCCAGCATGCGGAAATCTTCGTTCTGACGGGAAATCTGTTTTGGCTTTGGAACATGATTGACGATCAGATTGAAAAGCGCGTCCAGATTTTTGCGCGGCCCGTCCAGTTCGGCGTCGCACCAGCCATTCCGGCCCGAGGCGTACATATGCGGAAAATCCAGCTGGTCATCATCGGCGTCAAGCGACGCAAAAAGATCGAAACATTCGTCCAAGGCGCGGTCGGGTTCTGCATCCGGTTTGTCCACCTTGTTCAGCACCACGATGGGCCGCAACCCCAGTGCAAGCGCTTTCGACGTTACGAACTTGGTCTGCGGCATCGGCCCTTCGGCGGCGTCCACCAGCAACACAACCCCGTCCACCATCGACAGGATGCGTTCAACCTCGCCCCCGAAATCGGCGTGTCCGGGGGTGTCAACGATGTTGATGCGGGTGTTTTTCCACTCAACACTGGTTGGCTTGGCAAAGATCGTGATCCCGCGTTCGCGTTCCAGATCGTTGCTGTCCATGGCCCGTTCGGCCACAGCCTGATTGGCGCGAAAAGCACCCGATTGCTTAAGCAGCTCGTCCACCAGCGTGGTTTTGCCGTGATCAACGTGCGCGATGATCGCGATATTGCGAAGGTCCATTTCAGACGCCTTTTCCTGTTCGCCGCCCGCCTATACTGCGGACGGCCAAAAGGCTAGGGGCAAAAATGCACGGGCTTTACTGCGGAAGGTGAATATTGAATTTCTCGCGGATCATCAGATCAGTCGCAGCATCAAACATCGCGTTCGAGGGTTCGGACAAAATCGCCTCTTTTCGCGCCGTTGCTTTGGCAACAAGGTCAGGCTTGCCGTTCTCGGCCCATTCTTTCGGAGAGGTGCGATCCCCCATGGCTGGATAGACATGGTCTTTCTGCATACGACCCAGTGTTTGACTGGTCCCAAGGTAATGGCCCGGTCCGCCCAGACAGACCTCGCGCATCTGATCCAGCGCCAGAGTTTCGTCGTTCACCTCGATCCCGCGCACACAGCGTTGTGCCTGACCAATAATGTCGTCCCCGAGAATAAGACTTTCGTGGCAGAACCCAAGCAATGAGGCATGCATGCCCGCCGCCTCGTAGATCATGTTGACCCCGGACAGGCCCGCCATGACATTTGAACACATTTGTTCCCAACCTGCTTGCATATCGGGCAACTTGCTGTCCGAGGCCCCGGCAGCGGCGCCTCCGGGCAGGTCATAATAGGCATGCATCTGGCCGCATCCGGCTGTCAGCAGCGCCTGTTCCCCTGATCCCATGGTCATGGCACCAGTGCGCAGGTCCAGACCAAATGGCCAGGTGCCAAAGATCGCCGGGGCACCGGGTTTTACCGCGTTTACATAGACCAGTCCCGCCAGACATTCGGCAACGGCCTGCGTGATTGCGCCGGCGATTGTCGAGGGGGCGGTCGCTCCGGCCATGCCCGCGGAAAGCAGAAGAACCGGCATTCCGCCTTCGATGCAACGCTCCATGACTTCGCAGCTTTCAGTTGCGAATTTCATTGGCGGAACGACAAAGCAATTCGAATTTGAAACGAAGGGGCGCGCGCGCCATTTTTCTTCGCCGCCCGCGATCATATGCAGAATATCCAACGTGGGCGCGACGTGGTGCGGTTCGGAAAATGACGTGCCAACATGTTTGGTCGTTCCGGCGCAGGTGGCGTAAACCGAATTATAGTCCATCTCCAGATTGTCGGTGATGTCGCGGCACACCATAGGGCGCTGGACAAAGTGGATATTGTCCAGCCGATCCGCAATTCGGGCGGCGTCGAATAGATCCTGAACGGTGCTGTCCCGGTAATTCTTGCCTTCAACATCCACCATGTGAACGGCCGCACCAGCCGTTCCGTAATGCACGTTCGCGCCGGAAAGGTTCAGATCATGTTTCGGATCACGCCCGTGCAGGGTGATCGATCTATTGGCGCTGGCAAGTGTGTCTTCGACCAGAGCGCGTGGAAAACGAATGCGCCCGTCATCGCCCTGCACGGCACCTGCCGCCGTCAAATAGGCCGCGCCGCTTTCGGGGGCGTCGGCCAGGCCAATTGTTTCAAGCGCTTCCAGAGCCGCGTTGTGAATTTTCGCAACGTCAATTTCGGTAAGCGGTTTGTATCGCCCGCCGGGCATGCCGGGGCGTACAGGTTTCTGATCATCGGGAAGGGCGCTCGCGCGGGCGGTTCGACGGGCAGTACGGCCACCGGAACGCCCGGTGCGGGATGGTTTAACAGCAGTCATTTCACGGTCTTTCAGTACAAGGAGCAATCAGGGTTTGTCAGCCCTGCGCAGGCCGACCACGCGCGGCGCGGCCACGTTCGGCACCTATGGTACGAACCACCAGATCGATTTTGCTGACATCGCTTTGCATCGCGGCTCCTTGGACTGCGAAGCAGTAGCCGTTTGAACCTGAAGACAGTCTTTTCCAATTGCGACATCTTGTCAAAACGCGACGTTTTTTATCGCGTGTTTTCCTCGGCAAAGCGAACCAGGGTCTTTAGCGCCTGCTCTAAGCGCTGGTCATCAACGGTTAAGGCGACCCGCAGGTGGCCCGCTGCCGCATCACCAAAGCTTTCGCCGGGCATGACCGCGATATGGTGTTTTTCAAGCAGGGCATTTGCGAATTCATCGCCGCTCATCCCCGTGTTGCGAATGTCGAGCATCATATACATCGCCCCCTGAGGCGGGATCATCCCAACGACATTGCTTTGCTCGATACACCTGATCGCAATTTCCCGCCGACGGCGGAATGGCTGCGCAATTTCCTGCTCAAATCCGATCCCCAGCTTCAATGCGCTCAGGGCTGCCTGCTGGACAAATCCGGCAACGCCATAGGTGGTGTGCGTTGACAGGTTCATAAGATGGGCAACAACCTCTTCCGGCCCGATAAGCCAGCCGATCCGGCTGCCTGTCATTGCGTGGCTTTTGGACATTGAACCGACGACGAGTGTGCGTTCGCGCATGCCTTCAAGGCTGCGCGGCGTGATATGGCGGCCCTGCCAAATCTGGGTGTCATAAACCTCGTCCGAGATCAGCCACAGATCGTGGGTTTGGCATAATGTGGCAATCCCTTCCAATGTGTCGCGGCTGTAAACAACACCTGTCGGGTTGTTGGGCGAGTTGATCAGCAACGATGTCGCGTTTTTTGCCTGCGCCGCAAGATCTGCCGCGTCCGGTTGAAACCCGGCCTCGGCCCGGGCTTTGACCGGCACAGGCACAGCCGAGGCACCGCGAATAGTGCCGGGATAGGTGGCATAATAGGGATCAATATACATGGCCCGATCGCCTGGGTTACAGGCCGCAATATGAGCGGCAAACAGGGCACTTTGGCCTCCGGGTGTGATCAAGACATTTGCATAAGTGGTCTTTTCGCCGGTTTGGGCCTGAACACGTTCGGCTACGGCTTGGCGCAGCTCGAAGATTCCGGGAATGGCGGCATAGCCGGTGTGCCCCTCAAGCGTGGCTTGATGCATGGCATCAAGGATGCGCTGATCGGTGCGGATGTCATGTTCGCCGATGGTCAGCTGGGTCACATCAATCCCGTCACGAACCATATCGGCGGCTTTGCGAAAAATATCCCAGCCGTCCGAGCCGTCACCCAGAATGTTCAGCAACCGGTTTGAGATTTTCATGCCAGCCTCCTGTAATTTCGGCGACCTCTCCACTTTGCATCCAACTTGTCAATCCCGAGGGTGGTGAATTACATCCCAGTCGGAACAGCCCCATATGCAGTGGCTTGACGGTGATTGCTGCAAAAGACTAGGGTCCCTGCCATGAAGAGCCGTTCGATCATCATTATCGACTGTATTGCCTGCTGAGATATCCCGCGGGCCGATCTTCTATTTCCTTAACCTTGTGAAGTTGCTAAGCCCGCGCCAACTGCGTGTGAGGACCCTATGACGACGATCAAGCTGCATAATACAAAGACCCGCAAAAAAGAGGTTTTCGCGCCGATCGACCCCAAGAATGTCCGCATGTATGTCTGTGGACCGACGGTCTATGACCGTGCGCATCTGGGAAATGCCCGGCCGGTGGTGGTGTTTGACGTGCTCTATCGCTTGCTGAGACACGTCTACGGGCCGGATCACGTTACCTATGCGCGGAACTTCACGGATGTGGATGACAAGATAAACGCGACTGCCCTTTCGCGGAAAGAGGCGGGGGCTGCGGGGACATTGGAAGAGCTTATCCAGGAACGCACGGATGAAACCATTCGTTGGTATCTTGAAGATATGGGCGCGCTTGGAAATCTCGAACCCGATTTTGCGCCACGTGCCACCGATTACATCCGGCAGATGATCGACATGACGCAAGAGCTGATCGACACCGGTCATGCGTATGAGGCCGAGGGCCATGTCTTGTTTGATGTGACGTCCTACGAACATTATGGATCGCTGTCCGGTCGTTCGGTCAATGACATGATCGCCGGTGCACGGGTCGAAGTGGCGCCTTACAAGCGTAACCCGATGGATTTTGTCCTTTGGAAACCCTCAACCGATGATTTGCCGGGATGGGACAGCCCGTGGGGGCGCGGGCGTCCGGGGTGGCACATCGAATGCTCGGCCATGACCAAGGCGCTGTTTGGCGAGAAATTCGACATCCACGGCGGCGGTTTGGATTTGGCTTTCCCCCATCACGAGAACGAGAAAGCGCAAAGCTGCTGCGAGGCGGGCGAGGACAGCTTTGCGAATTTCTGGATGCATAACGAGATGTTGCAGGTCGAGGGCAAGAAGATGTCCAAGTCTTTGGGCAATTTCTTCACGGTGCGGGATTTGTTGGACGGTCATGACGGAGAACTTGGTGTTGACGGAAGCGTAATTCGTTACGTTTTCCTCTCTACACATTACCGGAAGCCAATGGATTGGACTGCAAAAAAGGCATTGGATGCTGAATTGAAATTGATAGCTTTCCACAATTTGATCGGCATTTATGCCGATCATACTAAAAGTGATTCATCAAAAGTAAGTACCGAAGTTATTGATGCTCTTTCAAATGATCTGAATACACACGCAGCATTGGCACATTTAGACGCACTAGCAACGCATACTAAACGAGTTCAGGGCGGACCGAGCGCCTTACAGTTAGCGCACGATCTTAAGTTTTTGGGACTCTCTAACGAGCATTTTGGGAACATTCCGAAACCATTTGCGATTGATAAAGACAAGCTTTCCGCGCTTGAGCGCGATCTTTTATCCGCTCGCAAAACAGCCATGCAAACCAAAGACTTCTCCGAAGTGGATCGCCTTAAGTTGGCCCTGATCGACGCTGGTGTCGAAGTTCGCATGAGCAATGCAGGCGTTGAACTGATCGCTGGTCCAAACTTTGACCCTTCCAAGCTGGAGGCTCTCAAATGATCTCCACAGTCACAAAGCGTAGCCCCCGAACCGAGGGTGGGGGCGATTTCGCCCCCGCCCTGGGGGGCGGGTCGGGGGCGAAGCGGACCTGCGGTCCGCGTGACCTTTCCGCAAAAGGGGCGCATTCATGACCGACCGCCTTTACCTCTACGACACCACCCTTCGCGATGGCCAACAAACCCAAGGCGTGCAATTTTCGACCGCCGAAAAGCAACAGATCGCCGAGATGCTCGACCAGCTTGGCGTCGATTACATCGAAGGCGGCTGGCCAGGGGCGAACCCGACGGATTCTGAATTCTTCGACACCGCCCCCAAGACCAAGGCCACCATGACGGCATTCGGCATGACAAAACGCTCCGGGCGCAGTGCCGAAAATGACGATGTTCTTGCCGGAGTGCTGAACGCCGGAACCGAAGCCGTCTGTCTGGTCGGCAAAGCCCACGACTTTCACGTCGAAACGGCTTTGGGCATCACGCTGGAGGAAAATATTGAAAACATCCGGGCCTCGGTATCGCATCTGGTTGCCCGAGACCGTGAAGCCTTGTTTGACGCCGAGCATTTCTTCGACGGATACAAATCCAACGCCCCCTATGCGCTTCTAACAGTAAAAGCCGCTTACGAGGCCGGTGCCCGCTGGGTGGTTCTGTGTGACACCAATGGTGGAACTTTGCCCGGCGAAATTCACGACATCACGCGGGCAGTCATCGAAGCGGGTATTCCCGGCACCCAAGTGGGCATTCATTGTCACAACGACACCGAAAACGCAGTTGCCAATTCGCTGGCTGCGATCGATGCGGGTGCCCGCCAAGTGCAAGGTACGCTGAACGGTCTGGGCGAACGCTGTGGCAACGCCAATCTGACCACACTTGTTCCAACGCTTCTTTTGAAAGAGCCTTACGCGAGCGCTTATGAAATCGGCGCAAGCCCAAAGGCTTTGTCGGGTCTCACCCGTATCAGCCGCAAACTGGACGACATCCTGAACCGCGTTCCGATGAAGCAGGCGGCGTATGTCGGGGCCTCGGCTTTTGCCCACAAAGCCGGGCTTCATGCCAGCGCGATCCTGAAAGATCCAACGACCTATGAACATGTCGAACCCGGAAGCGTTGGGAACGAACGGATCATTCCAATGTCCAATCAGGCGGGTCAGTCCAACCTGATCCGCCGCTTGTCCGACGCCGGTATCGCGGTTGAAAAAGGAAACCCTGCGCTGGCGCGTATTCTCGAAGTGATCAAACAGCGCGAATCCGAAGGCTATTCCTACGACACGGCCCAGGCCAGTTTTGAGCTTTTGGCGCGGCGCGAATTGGGCCTGCTTCCCGAATATTTTGAAGTGAAGCGCTATAAGGTTACGGTCGAACGCCGGAAGAACAAATACAACAAGATGGTGTCCTTGTCCGAAGCCGTGGTTGTTGTGAAAATCGACGGCGAAAAAAAACTTTCGGTCAGTGAATCCCTTGACGAAACCGGCAGCGACCGTGGCCCGGTAAATGCATTGGCAAAAGCGTTGGCCAAGGATTTGGGGCGCTATCAGGCAGTGATCGATGACATGCGTCTGGTCGATTTCAAAGTCCGCATCACGCAAGGCGGCACCGAAGCGGTGACGCGCGTTATCATCGACAGCGAAGACGGGCAGGGGCGTCGCTGGGCAACCGTGGGCGTGTCTGCGAATATCGTAGACGCCTCGTTCGAAGCGTTGCTCGAGGCGATCAACTGGAAACTTGTGCGGGATACGATTTAGTGGACCGCGGCGCAGACGATCTGGCGGCTTGCGCGGGTATCGTCCATAAGGCCGACCCCGACTGGTTCTCCGCTGTCATGGCGGCCCCGGTGACTATGCGCGATGTGCTTTTTCCCCTGCATGCCTTTGCCATCGAAGTGGCGCGGGCGCCCTGGATCACCGAAGAATCGATGATTGCCGAAATGCGGTTGCAATGGTGGCGGGATGCCCTGACTGAAATCGCAAAGGGTGGCGTGGTTCGGCGGCACGAGGTCGTGACACCACTATCGGCCATTCTTGATCCGCAAACGGCCAATATGCTTGACGGTTTTGTCGAGATGCGCCGCTGGGACATTTATAAAGACCCGTTCGAGGACGAGGCGCATTTTGCCCAATATCTTGATCAAACCGGAGCCGCATTTTTCCGCGCAATTGCACTTTCATTCGGGCATGACGACAAGGCAGCGGGGGAATTTGGATTGGCTGTTTCCATTGCCAATTGGCTAAGGGCCATTCCGGAACTTGAGGCTCGGGGTCGGGTGCCCTTGCTTGACGGTCGCGAAGAGGCGGTAAAAAAGCTGGCGGAAAAAGGGTTGTCCGCTTTGCAGAAATCCCGTGAATTGGGCGTGCCACGCCCTTTGCGCCCCGCAATGCTAAGCGGTTGGCAGACAGAAGCGATCCTGCGGAAAGCCTCTGTGGACCCGGCGCGGGTCGCCGAAGGGGCGCTTGAAATCAGTGCGTTTCATAAGAAATCAAGCCTCTTGTGGAAGGCGATGACGGGTCGGTATTGATTTCGAAACGCCTTAGGAAAACTGATCCTTGGGGCGCATCATCAGCCAGATCAGCGCACCGCCGGCCAGCATCAGGAATGGGGCCATGGCCAGATTAACGGCCGTCCAGCCCGCCTGAGGCGTACCGCCCGAGCAGTTCATCAATCCCCCGGACGCGAGCGACGCAACTGTTACGCCACCGAATACGATCAGGTCGTTCAGGCCCTGCATCCGGCCACGCTCTTCCGGGGTGTGGGCGCTTGCAAGCATCGTCGTGGCGCCGATGAAACCGAAATTCCAGCCGAGGCCCAGAAGGATCAGAGCAATGAAGAAGTTCTCAAGCTCAATCCCCTGAAGTGCGACAGCCCCAGCGCCGGCGAGGATAAGCAAACCTGTGGCCATGATCCGCTCAACCCCGAAACGCGCAATCAGATGACCGGTGAAGAAAGACGGGGCAAACATCGCCAAAACGTGGCTTGAAACAACATCCGCCGCATTGTCCTGCGCATATCCGCAGCCGACCACCGCCAGTGGCGTAGATGTCATGACAAGGTTCATCAGCGCATAGGACACCATTGCAACGATAACCGCGACCAGAATACGCGGCGTCGTGATCAGCTCCCAACGGGTGCGGCCTGCGGGGGTTTGCTCGGACGGGGGTGCTGGTGTTGGTATTTTAAGAAAGAAGAACAGCGACGAACCGACGATATTGATGATGATCACAGCGACATAGGCCCCGAGAAACGGGATAACGAAGGCGTCAGATGTCAGTTTGACCAGTTGAGGGCCGATAATCGCCGCGACCAGCCCCCCTGCCATGACATAGGAAATGGCCTTTGGCCGAAATTCGTCCGAGGCTGTATCGGCTGCCGCGAAACGATAGAAGCCTTGGGCTGACATATACATACCCGTCAGGAAACTGCCGATCAGGAAGATCGTGAAGCTTTGAATATAAAGCCCGTATGCGGCCACGGCGCTGCCAAGTGCCCCCCCAGCCGTTCCGATAAAAAATCCGACGCGACGGCCATATCTCTGCATAATCGCTGAAATTGGCGTAGCCGCAACCATTGACCCCAAAACGATCAGAGAAATGGGTAGCGTCGCGAAACAGATGTTTTTTGCCAAGGATTGGCCTGCCAGACCGCCGATCGTGAAGATCAGTGGCATCTGGGCGCCAAGCAATGCGCCTGCAAGCACCAGAATGGTTACGTTTCGTTTGGCTTGGGCGTCATCAACTATATGGGTCATATTCAGTTTCCTAGAGTTGAAATCTCTTAACAGCAAGAGCGAAGCCTTGCACGTCGCCCACGGCCTCGTATGGTGCTGGCATGCAGGAACGGATTATCCACTCGGATGCATGCCTGGCCGAAGGGGCTGAATGGCTGGCCATACAGGAGCCTCGCTTTGCCCATGCGCTTGCTCTGACGGGGGATTTACCGCTCAGATTGCGAAAGGATGGGTACGAGGCGTTGCTGTCGGCCATTGTCAGCCAGCAGGTCAGCGTGGCCGCAGCCGATGCAATTTGGAAGCGATTAAAGGCGGCAAAGCTAACCGGCCCAAGGAAAGTGGCCCGGGCGTCCGAGGAAGACCTGCGCGCCTGTGGTCTTAGCCGCCAGAAAATCACCTACGCCAAAGAACTGGCAGGGGCTGGCATTCGATTTGCCGATCTTCGGGCCGCACCCAGCGGTGAGGTCATCAATACCCTTGTCGGAGTGAAGGGAATAGGCGTCTGGACGGCTGAAATCTATGCCATGTTCAGCCTGGGGCGGGCCGATGTTTTTGCGCCGGGGGATCTGGCGCTTCAGGAAAGTGCCCGCATCCTTTTTGACTTGCCAAATCGCCCCAGGGAAAAAGAGCTGCGGCAAATGGCCGATGACTGGAGCCCATGGAGAAGCGTTGCAGCGCGGCTGTTGTGGGCCTACTACAGGATCGCGAAAGACAGGGAAGGGATCAGATGACACGGGTATTGCAGGCAGGCCGGAAAGAACCGCTTTCGGGTGAAACACGCTCGGTCGTTGTGTTTCTTCATGGCTATGGGGCAAACGGGGCCGATCTTTTGGGTCTGGCTGATCCATTGGGCGAGCATCTGCCAGACACATTGTTCATAGCCCCCGATGCGCCCGAGGGCTGCGCAGGTGCGCCGTTCGGATTTCAATGGTTCCCGATCCCGTGGATTGACGGATCAAGCGAAGAGGAATCCAAACGCGGTATGGATGCGGCAGTGGAAGACCTGAACGCCTTTCTTGACGCGCTTATGGTGGACGAGGACGTGCTGCCTGAACAGGTGGTCCTGTTCGGCTTCTCACAAGGCACGATGATGGCCCTGCATGTGGCTCCGCGCCGTGAAGATGAAGTGGCGGGCATTGTTGCCTTCTCGGGCCGGTTGATGGAGCCTGAAAATCTTGCCGACGAAGCGATCGTGCGCCCGCCTGTCTTGTTGGTTCACGGCGACGCCGATGATGTTGTCCCGGCCCAGTCGCTTCCTCAGGCAGCAGAGGCTTTGCAAGGTGCCGGATGGCAGGATGTTTACGCCCATATCATGAAAGGTACAGGCCACGGCATCGCGCCGGATGGCTTGAGCGTTGCATTGGCATTCATGCGCGACAAGCTGGGTCTTTGAACCCTGAGTATAGTCAAGCCATCCAAAATTGGTCTTGGTCCAGTGGCCACATCACGGGGGTTGTCAGGCCTGCGCCACGATATATAGTGGGTGCATAGCAGGGACGTTAGGCCCAAGCCTGACCCCGAAAAGCCAGGAGGCAGGCAGTTATGGACGGAGATTTCAGGGCCGATTTTGTTCGGGAACCGGGAAAGCTCAGACACCATCCGGCATTGGTCCTGAATGCGGATTACCGCCCATTGTCCTATTACCCGCTTTCGCTATGGGCCTGGCAGGATGCCGTAAAAGCGGCCTGGCTGGATCGTGTTGATATCGTTGCAGAATATGACGAATACGTCCACAGCCCCAGTACCCGGATCAGGATACCTTCGGTTGTTGTCCTGAAAGACTTTGTAAGACCTCAAAAGCGCGTGGCCTTCACGCGCTTTAATTTATTTCTAAGGGATGAATTCCGATGCCAATATTGCGGTGGCAGGGGGGATCTGACCTTTGATCACGTTGTTCCGCGTGCCCGAGGGGGCATAACATCTTGGGAAAACGTCGTGGCGGCCTGTTCTCCGTGCAATCTTAAAAAAGGGTCGCGGATGTTGCGTCGTAACCGTCCGGTCTGCCCGCTCTGCCGCAGTTTGAGGGAGAGTGATAATGTCCATTTTCGATAATGGACATCTTGAGGCGGTTTATGGCGGGGAAGAAGGGTCAGAAGAAGCGATTTTGGTCAGATGATGAGAAGCGC
>JASMHC010000017.1 GCA_030750975.1 Paracoccaceae bacterium | reverse complement strand
GCTTCTCATCATCTGACCAAAATCGCTTCTTCTGACCCTTCTTCCCCGCCATAAACCGCCTCAAGATGTCCATTATCGAAAATGGACATTATCACTCTCCCTCAAACTGCGGCAGAGCGGGCAGACCGGACGGTTACGGTTAATAGCAATGACAGCAATTGGTGCGTGAAATCACGCACCCTACCCAATCATATCCGCATACGCGGCACATCCATCGGGTCCAGCTTCAACTCGATCAACGCGGGCACCTTCACCCCGTCCAGCTTCTGCAGCGCGGCCTCCAGCTCGTCCATTGACGTCACCTCGATACCCACCCCGCCCAGCGCGGTGGCTGTCTCCGCGAATGAGGGCCATTCGAACATCGACAGGCCCGGGTCCATCTTGCGGTCGAGAAACTGGATATGCTCGGCCCCGTAGGCGGAATCGTTCGCCACGATCACAGTCAGGTTCAGCCCCATCCGCACGGCCGTGTTGAACTCGTTGATCCCGCCCATCATGAACCCGCCATCGCCGGTGAACAGCGCCACCGGCCGGTCGGGCGCAGCAAGGCAGGCGCCGATGGCCTCTTGCAGGCCCTGGCCGATGGCGCCGAAATTGGCCGTCACAACATTGCTGCGCGGATCGGGCACCGAGATGCGGCACCAGACCTCGGTCATGAAACGCCCGCCATCGGTGACAAGGATGCGGTTTTCGGGAAAGACCTTTTCAAGACGCTCCAGCGCCGCGACAAAGTTGATGCAGCCCTCGGCGGTTCTGGTTGAGCCGACAGGATGTTCGGTCAGCGCCACCCCGTCCAATTCGCGGGTAAAGCCGCTCGGGGCAATCTCGGCCTCGTTCAGCCACCACAGGATCGTGTCGGCGGTCAGGCCCGCATCGGCGATCAGGGCGGCGTCGGGGTGAACTGAATTGCCGATGGCGTCGGGGGCGACATCCACCTGAATAATCCGCTTGCCCGTCATCAGCTTGCCCTGATCGGTGGTGAAATTGTGCAAACCCGCGCCGAAACACAGAATGCAATCGGATTGGGCGATCAGATCATAGGCGGCCGGGGTCGAAAGCGTGCCGAAAATGTCCATGTTATAGGGGTGATCGTTGAACAGCCCCTTAGCCTTTAGCGTGGTCGCCAGCGGCGCCTCAAGCCGGTCGGCCAGCCTGACGATCTGCGCCTTGGCATCGACTGCGCCACCCCCCGCAAGGATGATCGGACGCCGGGCCGAGGCGATCATGCCGATGGCCTGATCCAGCGTATCGCCCTCGGCCACGCCTCCGGGGGCGGTGAACACGTCAAGCACGTGTTTTTCGTGCGTCACCTGCTGCCACATGAAGTCGGCGGGCATGTTCAGCACGATCGGGCGGCGTTCGACCTGGGCGCGGTAAAAGGCGCGGGCCACATCGCGCGAGGCTGTTTGCGGGGCGCGCAGCTGCTCGAACCCCGCGCCGGTGGCTTTGACCAGTTCGCGCTGGTCGATGCTTTGCATGTGGCGCGGATTGCCCACGGGTGTGTCACCGGCCAACAGCACCATCGGCGTCAGCCCGCGCACACCTTCGGTCAGGGCCGTGGTGCAATTGGTCAGGGCCGGGCCATGGGTGACGGTGGCCACGCCAACCTTGCCCGAGACATGCGCAAAGGCCAGCGCCCCCAGAACCGAGCTTCCCTCATGCGCGGCGGGGATGAAAGCCCCCCCGCACTCGCGCACATAGCTGTCAACAAGGAACAGGTTGGCATCTCCCATCAGCCCGAACAGGGTAGTGACCCCGTGATCTGCGACGGCGCGGGCGATGGATTGGTGGACATAGGTCTTGGACATGAGGTGGCTCCTGCTGCGTAGAGCAGGAATAGCGTGGTTTCTTTGCGTTTTGTGCGCAAATGCGGGGCAAAATGGCCATAATCATGCAAATAAATTGCCAAAATTGTAAACAATGTGCGAAAATTTTGCATCACCGACCAATGGTCTGACAGCCGAGGGCACACAAACCTGCCCTATGCCCCCGAAAATGGAATCCCGTTTTAGACCAAAATCGGGTAAGCTGAGCGCCACCGAAATGTTTGACAAGAGGGTCCCATGCAGCACCGGCATCTGGATTTGGGGGATAAGAGCTTTCTGGTCTACGCGGGCACCGGCACCGACCTGATATTCAATCACGGCCTGGAGCTGCCGGGTTTTGCGTCCTTTCCCCTGCTTGAACAACCGGACACCCGCGCCGTTCTGGCAGGTCAGATGCAGGCGCTTGTGGACCTGTCCGGCAGGATGGGCATGGGCTGTATTCTGGACACGCCGACATGGATGGCAAACCCCGACCGGGCCACGCCCTTGGGCTATGATGCGGATCGTCTGGCGCAGGTGAACCGCGATGCGGTCGCGCTGATGGACGCGCTGCGCGTCAAGTCCGGGCGCAAGGATGTGCTGGTCTCGGCCTGTATCGGGCCGCGATACGATCCCTATGCCGATATTCCCGCTGTCGCTGTTGACGACGCCCGAACCTATCATTCCCGGCAAATCGGGGTGCTCAAGGACACCAGCGTCGATCTGGTCACGGCCTACACCTTCAACCGCCCCAGCGAAGCGGCGGGGTGTATTCTGGCGGCAAGCGACAAGGGCCTGCCGATCATCATGTCTTTGGTGGTTGAAACAGACGGCCGCCTTGCGGACGGAACGACGCTTGCCGATGCGATTGCGCAGATTGACCGGCAAACAGAAGCGACGGCGCTGTTTTATATGGTGAACTGCGCCCACCCAACGCATTTCGACCATGCGCTGAACGCCCATCCGAGAATACAGGGGGTGGTCGCCAACGCCTCGCGCTGTTCTCATGCGGAACTGGATGAAGCCGAAGAGCTGGATGAAGGCGATCCCGAACAGCTCGGGCATGAGATCGCGATGATCGCGGCGCAAAACCCCGACATGCGGGTGTTTGGCGGCTGCTGCGGCACCGACATGCGGCATCTGGAATCCATCGCGGACAAGATCAAAGCGGTCTGACCCCAACGAAAAAAGAGGCCCGCAGGCCTCTTTTGAAAATCAACGCCTGGCGCCGCAATCAACTCTCGCTCAGCGCGACCTTCATATCCTTCACCTGATAGATCACCTCGCCATCCGCCTCGACGATGCCGTCGGCCACACCCATGGTCAGGCGGCGGGTTTGGATCGCCTTGGTAAAGTCGATCTTGTAGGTCAGCATCTTGCGGTCGGGGCGGACCATGCCGGTCAGCTTGACCTCGCCCACACCCAGCGCATAGCCGCGCCCCTGCCAGCCGCGCCAGCCGAGGTTGAAGCCGGTCAACTGCCACAGACCGTCCAGCCCGAGGCATCCGGGCATGATCGGGTTGCCGGGGAAGTGGCAATCGAAAAACCACAGATCGGGGGTGATGTCGAACTCGGCAGTGATATGGCCCTTGCCATGCGCCCCGCCATCGGCGGACACATCGGTGATCCGGTCCATCATCAGCATCGGCGGGGCAGGAAGCTGGGCATTGCCGGGGCCGAACAACTCGCCCCGGGCGCATTTCAGAAGGTCTTCCTTGTCGAAGCTGCTTGGATATTCGGCCATGAAGGCTTGCCCTTTCATCAAATATGTCTGCGAACCGTGTAGCACTGTGCTTCTTGCAAGGGCAAGGGCGGCCCTGTGCCCCGAACGCCCCCGCTGTCAGTTTGCAATTGAAAATAACTCGCAACACGCCCTATATTGGCGGGAAGACACAGCAAGTTGCAGGGAAATCATGCCAAACCAACCCACGCATCGCGGATCGGAATGGTTGTCAAAGGGGGGATTGCGCCCGACCCGTCAGCGGGTTGCGCTGGCCTCATTGCTGGTCGGCGACGGGCAGGATCGCCACGTCACCGCCGAAAGCCTGTTTGCCTTGGCCAAGCAGCAGGGCGAACAGGTGTCGCTGGCCACGGTATACAACACCTTGCGGGCCTTTTGTGACGCAGGCCTGATGCGCGAAGTCACCGTGGACGGGTCGCGCAGTTATTTTGACACCAACACCCACGACCATCCGCATTTCTACTGGGAAGACGAACAACGCCTGACCGACGCCCCTGCGGATCAGTTCCGGATCTCCGGCCTGCCCGAAGTGCCCAAAGGGGCCAGGCTTAGCTCGGTCAGCGTGGTGATGCGGCTGCGCAAGTCGACAAGTTAAGGGAAACTTATGAAAGCTGTCAGCTATACGGCGTTCGGGCCTGCTTCGGACGTGCTGGAATTTCGCGACCTGCCCACCCCCGATCCGGCGGCGGGCGAGGTTCTGGTGCGCGTGGCCGTCTCGGGGGTGAACCCGTCAGACGTCAAGGCCCGCGCCGGGGCACGCCCCGGTGTCACCAAACCACCCTTCCCGCGTATCGTTCCGCATTCCGACGGCAGCGGCGTGATCGAAGCCGTGGGCGACGGGGTTGACCGCGCGCGCATTGGCGAAAGGGTCTGGATCTGGAACGGCCAATGGCAACGCGCCTTTGGCACCTGCGCCGACTATATCGCCCTGCCTTCGGATCAGGCAGTGGCCCTGCCCGACGCAACTTCGGACGAGACCGGCGCCGTCATGGGTATCCCCGGCCTGACAGCGGTTCACACGGTGCTGGGTGCCGGGCCGGTCAAGGGCAAAACCGTTCTGGTCAGCGGAGGCGCCGGCATGGTCGGCCATTTGGCGGTGCAGATCGCCAAGGTCTCGGGCGCGAAGGTCATTGCCACCTGTTCACCGGCCAAATCGGCGATCCCCATGGGCTATGGGGCCGACGCGGTGCTGGCCTATGACGATCCCGACCTGTCCGACCGTATCATCGCCGCCAATGATGGCCGGCTGATCGACCACGCGGTCGAGCTGGAATTCGGCCTGAACGCCCGAACCCTGTGCGATGTCATGGCCCCCAACAGCCACATCGCGGCCTACGGCTCGGCCCGCTTGCCCAATCCTGAAATCCCGTTTCTTGAAATGATGTTCAAGGCCATCACGCTGGACATGGCCCTGATCTATATCCTGCCCCCGACGCAGCGCAAGAAGGCCATCGCCGACCTGACCGCCCTGCTTGAGACCGGTAAAATCACACCCCGCATCCATCCGGTGTTCGATCTGGCAGATACGGCCAAGGCGCACGAGGCGGTTGAGACGAACACCCGCGAAGGGGCGGTGCTGGTGCGGATGGGATAGTGTTAGACGCCCCTATTTCGCGCGGCGGCCCCCGTCAGGCCCCCTGACGCGGGTCCGGTTTGACCGGTTTGTAGCCTTCGCCTACCACCCGCGACATGCCGCCTGTGATGTTCACCACCGGAAAGTCCACCAGCCGCGCAACCTTGTGCGCGGCTTTCGACGACCGGTTGCCCGAGCGGCAGATCAGCGCCAGACGCTGACCGTCTTTCATCTTCGGCTTGATGTCGTTCAGAAACCCCCGCGCCGTCACGAAGGTTTTCAGCTGCGCCCCCTTGATGACGCCGGTATCCTGCCATTCACCGGCGGTTCGGATATCAACCACCATTGTGTTCCGGTCCGAGGCCAGCACCTTGCCCGATGGCGCTTCCTCTGTCAGATTTTTTGGCGGGAACAATTTCGCATAAAGCCCGAGCGCCATTCTTGCGATGAAAAACCCTGCAAGAAGGTAAATGACCAGATCCCAAGACATCAAATTTGCTCCTGACTGAATTTCTTACCGCCTCAAATATGCGAAAACCAGAATATTGCAAGCGCGATCCGGCGGGAAACGGCATTTGTAGCGTTTCGCCGTACAAAAGTTACAAATGTCGAAAAACTCGTGCCGGAGCAACGACCCGTCTGGACAGGCCTTGGAAGATCATAGATCAGCGGCCTATCAACACTGAATTATCAATTGGATTGGAAATATGGGGATTTTCGAGCGCTATCTATCGGTCTGGATTTTCCTAGCGATACTTGGCGGCATAGTTCTGGGCAATGCCTTTCCCGGCCTGTTTGCCCTTGTCGCGACAGCCGAATTCGCCAGCGTGAATCTCGCCATAGCGGTTCTGGTCTGGGCCATGGTGTATCCGATGATGGTCGGGGTCGATCCGAAATCTCTCAAGTATGTCCCGCAGCAACCGAAAGGCCTGATCATCACTTTGACAGTCAACTGGTTGATCAAGCCCTTCACCATGACGTTGCTGGGCATTCTCTTTTTCAAGATTATCTATGCTAACCTGATCACCGCCGAGGACGCCTCGCAATATCTGGCCGGTCTGATCCTGCTTGGCGCGGCCCCTTGCACGGCCATGGTGTTTGTCTGGTCTCAGCTTACAAAAGGCGATCCCAATTACACTTTGGTTCAGGTGTCCCTGAACGATGTGGTCATGGTTTTCGCCTTCGCGCCGATTGTCGCGTTTCTCTTGGGTGTTTCGGATATCGTGGTGCCGTGGGACACGCTGATCCTGTCCGTCATATTGTTTATCGTTATCCCGCTGGCAGCGGGCCTGATTACACGTTGGGTTTTGAAATCTGAACCGAAAATCCAGGCATTTCAAAGCCGTATCAAGCCGTTTTCGGTGGTCGGACTGATTGCAACCGTGCTGATCCTGTTTGGATTGCAAGGCCCGAGTGTCACGGCCAACCCCATGCTGATCGGCTTGATCGCCATCCCGATCCTGATACAAAGCTACGCGATTTTCGCCTTTGGCTACGGCGCGGCCTATTTGCTGAATGTCCCGCATCGCATCGCCGCCCCTTGTGCCCTGATCGGCAACTCGAATTTCTTTGAGCTGGCCGTCGCAGTCGCCATCAGCTTGTTCGGTCTGAACTCAGGCGCCGCATTGGCAACCGTTGTCGGGGTATTGGTCGAGGTGCCGGTTATGCTGTCACTTGTGGCTTTCGCGAACCGGACCAGAGCGCGCTTTCCCTAAAGCCGCTTGGTCAAAACCACTGCCCCGGCTCCATCAGCCCCAGATCCATCAACTGGCGCGAATTCCACTCGAACGGAACCGAGTTGTGCCATCTGAACGTGCGGATATCAAAGCTTGATCCGGGATTGCGCTTCAACGCCTTGGCCGTGCGGAAGGATGCAATATCCGCCGTCAGATTGTTGTGCCACGGACAGGCATAGGTGTTGTATTCCTCGTCGTTAAAGCTGTGATCCTCGCGCAGCTCGAGGTCTTTTTTTGAGCGAAACAGCGAAATACGGTCGATTTTACGCCGGTTTGCCGGGATATGCTCTTCAAACCGCCAATGCAGACCGCCATGGAAATCCAACTGGCGTTCCTTGGGGTGGTTGTGGTTCTCGGGATCATTGCGGGCCAGCGCATAATAGCCCGATTTGTCCAGCCAGGCGTCATCAATCGACACGCCGGACGGGTGCTTTTGCACGTCACCCGCATAGATGTCGATCACGTAAGTCAACATCGCGTCGCGCCGCTCCTCGGTGTGAAAGGCCAGCAATTCCGTGATATTGCGGGTTTCGCAGAACGGATAGAACAGAAACTCGGCGTTATAGCAGTAATACACCCATGTCCCATGGGTCATCGGGATCACCGCATTCACCACGGCGCAATGGGCCAGGGGGGTATGTTTGACTGAAAAATCAACGCGGTGGATGGTGCTTTCCAGGTCTTCATGCAGCAGCATTCCGGCTGGCATGAAGGCGATTACCGATTTGAAACCGGCCTGAAGATGATGGCGCAAGGTGGCCGCAACCTCGATCTCGTCCTCGATCAGGATCAGCGCCACAGGCCCTTCGGCCACCGCATCAGTGCCGTTTTTGCAAAAGTCTTTCAGATCGGAAAAGCGCATTTGTGCCCGAGGTCCAGTTATCTGCCCGTGCCGTCAAACTCAGCCATTTCGGGGTCCATTGCAAGCGGTGGGTAAAATGGCTAGAAGCCGCAATCGAACACGCGGCAGGATTGACCCATGGCTGAACCCAAAAAGCTTTATATCAAGACATATGGCTGTCAGATGAACGTCTATGACAGCGAACGCATGGTCGAGGCGATGGGCGGGCAGGGCTACGAGACGGTCGAAACCCCCGATGACGCGGACATGATCCTGCTGAACACCTGCCATATCCGCGAAAAGGCAGCCGAAAAGGTCTATTCCGAGCTGGGGCGCTTCAAGCATCTCAAGGCCGAAAACCCCGAGTTGAAAATTGGCGTGGCGGGCTGTGTGGCGCAGGCCGAAGGCGAAGAGATCATCCGCCGCCAGCCGCTGGTGGATATCGTCGTCGGCCCGCAAAGCTATCACCGCCTGCCCGAGATGGAGGCCAAGGCCCGCGGCGGCGAACGTGCGCTTGACACGGATTTCCCCGAGGAAGACAAGTTCGAAAAGCTGAAAGCCCGGCCAAGGGCGCAGCGCGGCCCGACCGCGTTTCTGACGGTGCAGGAAGGCTGCGACAAGTTCTGCGCTTTCTGCGTGGTGCCTTACACACGCGGGGCCGAGGTGTCGCGCCCCGTGGATCGTGTGCTGCAGGAAGCCCGTGATCTGGTGGATCGCGGTGTGCGCGAGATCACTTTGCTGGGTCAGAACGTCAACGCCTATCACGGCGAAGGCGCGGGGGGGGCCTGGTCACTGGCCCGCCTGATCTGGGCGCTGAACGATGTGGACGGGCTTGAGCGGATCCGCTTTACCACCTCGCATCCCAATGACATGACCGACGATCTGATCGCGGCGCATGGCGAATGCGAAAAGCTGATGCCCTATCTGCATCTGCCGGTGCAATCCGGCAGCGACAAGATTTTGAAACGGATGAACCGCAGCCATGACCGCGACAGCTATCTGCGGCTGATCGAACGCATTCGGGCCGCACGCCCTGATATCCTGATCTCGGGCGATTTTATCGTCGGCTTCCCCGAAGAAACCGAACAGGATTTTCGCGACACGATGGACCTGATCGAACAGGTCAAATACGGGCAGGCCTTTTCGTTCAAATACTCGACCCGCCCCGGCACCCCGGCGGCAGAGCGCGCTCAGGTCGATGCGGATGAAGCCAGCGACCGGTTGCAGCGCCTGCAGGCGTTGATCACCAAACAGCAGCGCGAAATTCAGGACAGCATGGTCGGCAAGACCGTCAATGTCCTGTTTGAAAAGGAAGGGCGTCTGCCCGGCCAGATGGTCGGCAAGTCCGATTATCTGCACGCGGTTCACGTGACCGGAGACGGCATTCTTCGGGGTGACGTGCGCCCCGTCACGATCGTTCAGTCCGGGCCGAATTCGCTCGCCGGACGGCTGACGCAGGGTTAGCGATTCTGAATTCTCGGTTAATTTGCGGCCCACTGTTAACCGGTGGCCGACAATCGTTAACGCTATCGCCCTTTGTTTCGGGTAGAAACACAATATGTGGTAGGAAATGCCTTTATTTTTCCATATTCTTGCTCCAGAATATCCTCAATTGTAAACAGGCCACCTGAACTTGGTGTGGTTAATGTCGTTTTCTTTTAGCAGAGGGACAAATTCGGGATGACGGTTCGTGCCTCAAACTTATTCAAGCTTTCCGTCGCGATTTTCATGGCCCTTGTCGTCAGCGCAAGCATGGTCATGGCGCAGTCTTTTGCCAATCAACGATCCGAGCAATACTACCCGACAACCTGGGTTGATCCGGACGGGTGCGAGCATTGGGTCATGGATGACGGTGCCGAAGGCTTTATCACCCCGAAAACAACCCCCGATGGCCGTCCGGTATGTAACGGCGGGCCGGTTGCGCCGCAGCCAATGCAGACCTGTGGCCGCCTGACAGATCAGTATTTCCGCACCGACAGCTATAGCATTTCCCCCAGCGGCGTCGCCCGCCTGCAACAGTTCTTTACCCAGAACCGTGGGCAAGCGTTCATTCTTGTCGGTCACACCGACAGCCGCGCGTCCAATGCCTATAACGACCGATTATCGGTGAACCGGGCCAGATCCGTGGCGCAGGTGGCCCAATCTGTCGGGGCCAGAGTGGTTGAAGTGCGCGGCATGGGCGAAAACCAGCCGATCGCGTCGAACGCAACGGCGGAAGGCCGTGCACAGAACCGCCGCGTGGACATCCAATGCGTCAACGCTGCCGGATACGGGCAGACAACTTACACGCAGCCCACCTATGTGGCGCCCGCGCCTACCTATGTGGCGCCCGCCCCGGTCTATGTCGAGCCGACACCGGTGCATGTCGATCCGGTGCCCGCGCCTGCGCCCGCGCCGACCTTTACCGGCAAGGTCTGCGGACGTCTGGGTAATCAGTATTTCGCCACCGACCGCTATGACATTTCGGCGGAAGGCCGTGCCAACCTGACCGCGTTCTTCCAGCAGAACCCGGACCAGCGCTTTGCCATTGTCGGCCACACCGACAGCCGTGCCTCGGATGCCTATAACATCCGCCTGTCGCAAAACCGCGCCAATGCGGTGGCTCAGGTTGCCCGCGCGGTGGGGGCCAATATCGTCGATGTCCGCGGCATGGGCGAACGCCAGCCGATTGCCACCAACAGCACGGTGATCGGCATGGCGCAGAACCGTCGCGTTGACATCATTTGTGTGAATTAAAAGGAGGCTGACATGAGAATGCTTAAGTTCCTGATTGCCTTCGGAGTGCTTTCGGTTCTGGCAGGGTGCACAGGCGTCGGCCTTGCACGCCAAGGCGAAGAATATCTTGCCTATAACGAAGAAGCGATTTTCGGGGTGCGGAACACCTTTACCGGCCGCCGGGGCGATAAAACCATGGATGTCGGCCTGATCGACCGCAGCCCGCTGACCAATATGCAGGCGGGTATCTGGATTGACCCGAATGGCTGCCAGCACTGGATTATCGACGACGGTGTCGAAGGGTACCTGACCACCCGTCTGGACGCCTCGGGCCGTCCGGTCTGTAACCAGGGTGGCGAACCGGGCTATGCCTATGGCAATTTCAAGATCGGTGCGACCCGCATCATCGGCGACACCCAGTAAGCTGATCGGAAACCACAATCTGAACCGCCCTGCCTTACGGTTGGGCGGTTTTTGTTTCATTTACGTGAAAATCTTGTGTGTGCGCTTGCGTGGACGCCCACATTTAGGCAGCATGGGCCTATAGACTCAGTTTCAGGAGCGTTGGTTGAACGTCACCACTTTGCCCCCGCAAGCATCCCCTGCCCCGGCAGGCGAAACCCTTCTCGAATTCCCCGATAACCGCTTGTTGATCGAATTATGCGGTGAATTTGACAAGAACCTTGCAGAAGTTGAGCGGCAATTCTCGGTTCAGATCGTGCGGCGTGGAAATCAGCTGGCGATTTTCGGTGACGAAACACCAAGGGCCGAGGCGGCTTTGGTTCTGACCAATCTTTACGAGCGGCTTGAAGGCGGCAAACATGTGGAATTTGCCGATATCGACCGTGAAATCCGCATGGGCGGGGACGAGGTTGGCGGCCGCGAAACCGACCAGCTTGAAATGTTCGGCAAAGGTCCGGTCGAAATCAAGACCCGCAAGAAACTGGTTGAACCGCGCACCGACGCCCAAAAGGCCTATGTCCGGTCCTTGTTCAGCAATGAGCTGGCCTTTGGCATCGGCCCGGCCGGGACGGGCAAAACCTATCTGGCTGTCGCGGTCGGCGTGAACAAATTCATCAACGGCGAGGTGGACCGCATCATCCTGTCGCGCCCAGCGGTCGAAGCAGGGGAAAAGCTGGGCTATCTGCCGGGCGACATGAAAGACAAGGTCGATCCCTTCATGCAGCCGCTTTACGACGCGCTGAATGATTTCCTGCCCGGCAAGCAGGTGGCCAAGCTGATCGAGGAAAAGCGCATCGAAATCGCCCCGCTGGCCTTTATGCGGGGGCGCACATTGTCGAATGCATTCGTGGTTCTGGACGAAGCGCAGAACGCCACCACGATGCAGATGAAGATGTTCCTCACCCGTCTGGGCGAAGGGTCGCGCATGGTGATCACCGGCGACCGGTCTCAGGTGGACCTGCCGCGCGGCGTGGCCTCGGGCCTGCGCGATGCCGAGCGCCTGCTTGGGTCGATCCCCGAGATCAGCTTCAACTATTTCTCGTCAAAAGATGTGGTCCGCCACCCGCTGGTGGCCGCGATAATCGAGGCTTATGACGCTGACGATCCCACAAGCCGATGACGGTCGATGTCATCATCGAAGCCAAGGTCTGGCAGGATGCCGGCCTTGAGGCACTGGCGGAACGGGCGGAACGGGCTACGCTGGAACATCTAAGCCTTGATCCCGACGATTGGGAAATCTGCATCATGGGCTGCGACGATGCCCGTATCGCCGAACTGAACGGCGATTTCCGCGACAAGCCGCAGGCGACCAATGTCTTGTCATGGCCATCAGACGAACGCGGCGCAGCGCAGGATGGCGACGCCCCCGGGCCGCCTGATGGCCCTGACCCCGAGCTGGGTGACATTGCGATTGCCTATGAAACCTGCCAGCGTGAAGCGCGGGAACAGGGCAAACCTTTTGGCGACCATGTCACCCATCTTCTGGTCCACGGCATCCTGCATTTGCTGGGTTACGATCACATCCGTGACGCAGACGCCACGCTGATGGAAAGAATTGAGACCGAGATACTTTGCAAAATGGGCATTCGTGACCCATATTACATCCCAGAGGCGGACGACGCCTGATTTGGAAAGGAACAATGGGCGATACCATCGAGGGATCCTCTAACGCAGCGCAAGGCGCGCAACAGGATCAAAACAAGGATAAGTCCGCTGGCAAAGGCGGCATTCTGGCAAATCTTTTCGGGCGAAAACCGGCCGCCGTGAACGGGCAGGCCCCGGTTGTGGCCACCCCCCCGCGATCGCAAAGCCACGGCATGATCAACCTGCGCCGTATGCGGGTTGAAGATGTGGCCATTCCCAAGGCCGAAATCATCGCCGTGGCCGAAGATATCGGAAAAGAGGAACTGGTCCGCGTGTTCAGCGAAAGCGGGCTGACCCGCCTGCCGGTCTATCACGAAACGCTGGACCAGCCGGTCGGGATGATCCATCTTAAGGATTTTTCGCTGCGGCATGTGTTTCAGGGCGATCAGGCGGTGTTCGATCTGAAATCACTGCTGCGCCCGTTGCTGTTCGTGCCGCCTTCGATGCAGATCGGGGTTTTGCTGACCAAGATGCAGGCGGAACGCAGACATATGGCGCTGGTGATCGACGAATATGGCGGTGTGGACGGGCTGTTGACGATCGAGGACCTGATTGAACAGGTCGTGGGCGAAATCGAAGACGAACATGACGTGGACGAGGGCAAGTTCTGGTCGCGCGAAAAGCCGGGCCAATACGTGGCGCTGGCGCGGTCGCCTCTGGATGAATTCCAGTCCGAGATTGGTATTGACCTGACAGCGCATGAAGATATCGACGCCGAGGAAATCGATACGCTGGGCGGCCTTGTCTTTATGCTGGCCGGTCATGTGCCCGTGCGGGGCGAGGTGATCGAACACCCCTGCGGCGCGGAATTCCACGTGCTCGACGCCGATCCCCGTCGGCTTAAACGGATGCGGGTGGTGATCCCGCCCGCCTCGGACTGACCTTCACAAGATGCGCTGGCTGACCTCGGGTTCCAGACTGACCATGCTTGGTGCCGGTGCCTTGGCGGCACTGGGGCAGGCGCCGGTGAATTGGGGCGTGCCAACCTTGCTCGGCCTGATGGCGGGCTATTGGCTGTTCACCCGTCAGGGCACAGGGCGGCAGGTGTTCTGGACCGGCTGGTTCTTTGGCACCGGCTATTTCGCCGTGGCCCTGCACTGGATAGTCGAACCGTTTCTTGTTGATGTCGCCGCCACCGGCTGGATGGCCCCTTTCGCGCTTGCCGGTATGGCGGGCGGGCTGGCGCTGTTCTGGGCCGCAGGCTTCCGTCTGGCCTTTGCCTTGCGCGGCGGGCCTTTGGTCTGGGCGGTGGCGATGGCTTTGGCGGAATTGCTGCGCGCCTATTTGTTCACCGGTTTTCCCTGGGCCATGCCGGCCCATGCCTGGATCAATTCGCCCGTGGCCCAGCTGAGCGCCTTTATCGGGGCGCATGGGCTGAATACCCTGCTGTTCCTGAGTGCCGCGCTTTTGGTGTTCGGCTTTTCGCGGATACGGGCCTTTCGCGCCGGTTTGGCGGCGCTGGTGATCCTCAGCCTGATCCCGCTGCCTGCCGCGACCATTCCCGATGGCGGGGCGAAGGTCCGGTTGATCCAGCCGAATGTGCCGCAGGACGAAAAATGGGATCGCGACAAGATCGAAGGCTTTTTCAACCGACAGATTGATCTGACCTCGGAACCCGGCGAACCGGATGTGGTGATCTGGCCCGAAACCGCCATTCCTTACGCCATACCCTATGCGGACCCCCTGTTTGAGCAGATGGCCGCCGCCGCGGGTGGCGCAACGGTGGTGACGGGCGTGCAGCGCCTGGACGAGCCGCTTTTATACAATTCTCTGGCAGTGCTGGACGCGCAGGGGCAATTAACCCAGACCTATGACAAGCACTATCTGGTGCCGTTCGGGGAATATCTGCCGCTGGGCGAATTTCTGGCCCGCTGGGGGCTGCGCGGTCTGGCGGCCGAGGACGGTTCGGGCTTTGCCGCCGGACCGGGACCGCAGCTGATCGAACTCGAGGGCATCGGCGCGGTGCTGCCGCTGATCTGCTACGAGGCCGTGTTCCCGCAGAACCTGCGGACCGAGCAGCGCCCCGACCTGCTGTTGCAGATCACCAATGACGCCTGGTTTGGTGAGTTTTCGGGTCCCTATCAACATCTTGCCCAGGCGCGCCTGCGGTCGATCGAGCAGGGCCTGCCGATGATCCGTGTGGCCAATACCGGTGTGTCGGCGGTGATTGATGCGCGGGGGCGCATCGTCGACAGCCTTCCGCTTGGGGTGCAGGGCAAGCTGGATACCTATCTGCCCGCAACGCTGCCCCCAACGATTTATTCAAAAACTGGAGATTTACCGATCGGAGTCCTTCTGATCGCCATGTTGTTCACCGTCCTGCTGCGCGTCAGACGAAATACCATTTGACGGCGGAGTCTTGGGCATTTACTGAAAATCCATCCCCTCACAACGGCTTCCTGGCGTGTCGGGCGAATTGTTAATGGAGCACTTCTCATGTTACGACAGAACTACGTATTTACCTCTGAATCCGTATCAGAGGGCCACCCCGATAAGGTATGCGACCGGATTTCCGATGCGGTGCTGGACGCTTTTCTTTCGGAAGAACCCGAAGCGCGGGTTGCCTGCGAAACCTTTGCCACCACCAACCGTGTTGTGATCGGAGGCGAGGTCGGCCTGTCGGACAAGGACAAGCTTACGCATTTCAAAGACAATCTTGCGCACATTGTTCGCGATTGCGTCAAAGATATCGGATACGAACAGGACGAGTTTCATTGGCGGACCTTGGAAGTCACCAACCTGCTGCACGAACAATCGGCACATATTGCGCAAGGCGTGGACGCGGCCGAGAACAAGGACGAAGGTGCCGGCGATCAGGGGATCATGTTCGGCTATGCGACCAACGAAACCCCCGCGCTGATGCCCGCCCCGATCCAATACGCCCACGCGATCCTGCGCCGCTTGGCCGAGGTGCGCAAATCAGGTGAACAAAAGGTATTGGGACCCGACGCCAAGTCTCAGCTGTCGGTGCGCTATGTGGATGGCAAACCGGTGGATGTGACTTCGGTTGTTTTGTCGACACAGCACCTTGTGGAAAAAAGCTCGGACGAGATACGCGCCATTGTTAAGCCCTATATCGAAGAGGTTCTACCCGACGGTTGGCTGACCGACGACACCGTCTGGCACGTCAACCCGACCGGCACTTTCATGATCGGCGGCCCGGACGGCGACGCGGGCCTGACCGGTCGCAAGATCATCGTGGACACCTACGGTGGCGCGGCTCCGCATGGCGGCGGCGCGTTCTCGGGCAAAGACCCGACCAAGGTGGACCGCTCGGCGGCCTATGCTGCGCGATATCTGGCGAAAAACATCGTTGCGGCGGGTCTGGCGGATCGCTGCACCTTGCAGCTGTCATACGCCATTGGCGTGGCCGAACCGCAGTCGGTTTTCGTCGATACCCACGGGACGGGACAGGTTGACGAGGCCGCCATCGAGGCCGCCATTCCGCAAATCCTAAGCCTGACCCCGCGCGGCATCCGCACCAAGCTGGGCATGAACAAACCGATCTATTCGCGCACAGCCGCCTACGGCCATTTCGGCCGCGACCCCGAGGCCGATGGCGGCTTCTCGTGGGAGCGGACGGATCTGGTGGATGATCTGCTGAACGCGATCTAAATCAGGCGTTAATCACAACATCGGGCCAAGGCTTTCGAAACGGAAAGCTTTGGCCTTTTTTCGTTTCTGTGCAACGGTTGCCCAAAAACATAAGGGGGGAACCGGATATGTTGATTGATGTGGGTCTGCCGCTGTCGCTGGTAGTGATCATGTTTTCTTTGGGCTACGGGCTGACATTCGCCGATTTTGGCCGCGTACTAAGCGTGCCGCGCGCGGTGATCACCGGGATACTGGGACAGGTGGTTCTGTTGCCCGTTCTGGCCTTTTTCGCCCTGATGCTGGTGAACCTGCCCCCGGCGCTTGCCTTCGGCGTGATGCTTTTGGCGTTTTGCCCCGGCGGGGTGACGACCAATATCCTGACCAAACTGGCGGGGGGCAATGTTGCCCTGTCGATCACTCTGACAGCCGTGGTAAGCCTGCTTTCGGTTCTGACCGTGCCGATATTGGTCAGTTGGGCGGCGACACGATATCTGGGCGAGGCCGCACCGTCCATCAACGTGACTGGCATCGCAGTTACGATGTTTGCAATCACCGCAGTGCCGGTGATCATCGGGATGCTGGTGCGCGTCCTGGCCACCGCATTTGCCGAACGGACCGAGCGGGCGGTGTCCATCATTGCGACCGTGTTGTTCGTGGTGATCATCGCGGCAGCTTTGGCGACCAATTGGGATTTGTTCATTGCCAATATCGGAACGCTCGGCCCGATCCTGATCGTGTTCAATGCGGTTTTGCTGATCCTCGGCGTTTTGATTTCGCGTATGGTCGGCCTGACCGGCGATGACGGCCTCAGCATCTCGATCGAGATGGGGGTGCAAAACGGCACGCTGGGCATCGCGGTCGCCGGTCTTGTGGCGCAGGCAGGAGGTATCCCTGAGTATGCGCTTCCGGCGGCTGTTTACGGGATCACGATGTATATCGTCACGATCCCGGGGATGTTTGTGTTGAAGGGCCTATTCGGGCGCTGAGTGTTCAACGGACGGGATTCATGGTTGCGAAACTCTTAGGTCATCGTCCGCCCTTGGGGGCGGTCGCGCGGGTTCGCATTGATTGATCTTTGAACACCTATTAAACGCCCCCCATGACCGATACCAAACACCCCTCCGGCGCACCTTGGCGCAATTTTTATGGCCGCTTCAAAGGCAAGGGCTTGCGAAAGTCTCAGGAAGAATGGCTTGACGCTGATCTTGCGGCGCTGGCCCCCGGCGATGTGTCGTGGGAGACCAATCCGAACCGTGACAAAATCGACCTGACCGCGCTTTTCGGCGGCAAGGATGTCTGGCTGGAGATCGGTTTTGGCGGGGGCGAGCATATGGTGCATCAGGCCGCGCAAAACCCCGATATCGGCTTCATTGGCTGCGAACCCTATATCAACGGCGTGGCGATGCTGCTGGGTAAGATCCGTGATTCAGGTTGCGACAATATCCGCGTTCATCCCGGTGATGCGCGGGATATGTTTGACGTTCTGCCGGACGGGTCGGTCTCAAAGGCGTTTCTGCTGTATCCCGACCCGTGGCCGAAGAAGCGTCACCACCGTCGGCGCTTTGTTACGCCCGAACATCTTGGCCCTTTGGCGCGGGTTTTGAAACCCGGCGCGATTTTCCGGGTGGCGACGGACATTCCCGACTATGTGCGTCAGACGCTTGAGCAGGTGCCGAAAGCGGGGTTTGAGTGGCTGGCCGGGAAGCCCTCGGACTGGCGCGACCCGTGGGGCGACTGGATTTCCACCCGCTATGAACAAAAAGCGTTTCGCGAAGGGCGCAGGCCGCATTATCTGACCTTCCGCAAGGTCTGACCGGATCAGCGGTTCACCAGCGCCCAGAAGAGCAGTACCAGCGCGATCAGCAAAAGCAAAACCAGCGTAATCGGAGGCCGGCCCGACGTTGTGGTCGCCGTCGACAAGACAAGCGTCATAAGCCATATGGCGCTGGCCACGGCCACCATTGCGGATATGACAATGACGATATCCACGACTTACCTCTGCCTAATGCCTCGTAATGCGCATTATATATTGAAACCTTCGGGATAGAAAAGCGCCCATTCTGGGTTGCGGCGATGGACCCCGCCGGATGCTTGCGCTATCAGGCTTTGAACGCGAATTAGAGGGACAGAATATGTCAGGCCACGGCGCCCCCATTCCGATGACTTCCCGCCCTTGTGGGCCGTTGAAAGGCACCGCCAATGTGCCCGGCGACAAATCGATTTCCCACCGCTCGCTGATCCTTGGGGCGATGGCCGTGGGCGAGACCCGGATAACCGGTCTTCTGGAAGGCGAGGATGTTCTGGACACCGCCAGGGCGATGCAGGCTTTCGGGGCCGAAGTGACCAATCACGGCGGTGGCGAATGGTCGGTGCATGGTGTCGGGGTCGGCGGATTTGCCGAGCCGGATCAGGTGATCGACTGCGGCAACTCGGGCACGGGTGTGCGGCTGATCATGGGGTCGATGGCGACCTCGCCGATCACCGCCACTTTTACCGGTGATGCCAGCCTGAACAAACGCCCGATGGCGCGTGTCACCGACCCGATTGCCCTGTTCGGCGCCCAAACCGTTGGCCGATCCGGGGGGCGGCTGCCGCTGACGGTTGTCGGCGCGCGCGAACCGATGCCAGTGCGTTTCACGGTGCCGGTGCCTTCGGCGCAGGTGAAATCCGCCGTTCTGCTGGCGGCGCTGAACGCACCGGGCGAAAGCGTCGTGATCGAAAAAGAGGCCACCCGCGACCATACGGAACGGATGCTGGCCGGTTTTGGCGCGGATATCACGACCGAAGATACTGAAGAGGGTCGGGTGATCACCCTGAAGGGCCAGCCAGAGCTGAAACCGCAAACCATCGTAGTGCCGCGCGATCCCAGCTCGGCCGCGTTTCCGGTCTGTGCGGCGCTGATCGTGCCCGGCTCGGATGTGCTGGTGCCCAATATCGGCCTGAACCCGACGCGGGCGGGGCTGTTCTTTACCCTGCAAGACATGGGCGCGGACCTGACCTTTGAGAACATGCGCGAAGAAGGCGGCGAACCTGTCGCCGATCTGCGGGCGAAATTCTCGCCCGGTCTGAAAGGCATCGCCGTGCCGCCGGACCGTGCGGCCAGCATGATTGACGAATATCCGGTGCTGTCGGTGGTCGCCGCGTTCGCGCAGGGCGACACCTATATGGCGGGCGTCAAAGAGCTGCGTGTCAAGGAAAGCGACCGGATTGATGCGATGGCCAAGGGGCTGCGGGCAAACGGGGTCGAGGTGAACGAGGGCGAGGATTGGTGGACGGTCACGGGCCTCGGCCATGGCAAGGTGCCGGGCGGCGGCACCGCGGCAAGCGAACTCGATCACCGCATCGCGATGAGCTTTATGGTCATGGGCATGGCCGCGCAATCACCGGTCAGCGTCGATGACGGCGGTCCGATTGCCACCTCGTTCCCGATCTTTGAAGACCTGATGTCAGGGCTGGGCGCTCAGGTCGTCCGGACGAACCGGTGAAACGCGCCGTCTGGGCATTAACCTTTGCCGCAGCGGCGAATTATGCGCTGCTTTTCTGGTACGGGATGCGTGTGCTGGACGGGCAGAAACAGCTTGATCTTTATGTGCTGGGCTATTCCCACCCGCAGGTCATGGCCTTTATCGCCGGGCTTGAACCCGGCATGGCGCAGAAGCTGACAACCGAAGTCCGGCTGATCGACACCAGCTTTCCGATCCTGCTGGGGCTGGCTTTGGTCGGCTGGACGCTGATAGCGGGCAAAGGGCTTGGGCTGGTGCGTGTCGTCGCGGCTCTGATCCCGCTGGCCTATGCGCTGGTCGATCTGTACGAGAACCACCTGATCGCCGGTATCCTGACAAGCGCCCTTCCGGGGGTCGAACAGGTCGCGCTTGCAAGCGCGGCGACGATCACCAAATTCATCCTGATCGGCGGGTCGGCGATTATCCTGCTTTGGTTTATCTATCGCCGCATACGAGGCTAAGCATGTCATTCACCATTGCCATCGACGGACCGGCGGCGGCCGGGAAAGGCACCATCTCGAAAGCGGTGGCGGCGCATTTCGGCTTTGGCCATCTTGATACAGGGCTTCTTTACCGCGCCGTCGGGTCCAGGGTGCTGCTGGGGGCCGAACCAGCTGAGGCCGCGCGGGCGCTGACAGCCCAAGACCTGTCGGCAGATGGTCTGCGGACCGCCGAAGTGGCACAGGCCGCATCGAAGGTCGCGGCAATCCCCGAGGTCCGGCAAGCCTTGGTTGATTTCCAGCGGGCCTTTGCCATGCGGGCCGCCGGAGCGGTTCTGGACGGGCGCGATATCGGCACGGTGATTTGTCCCGATGCGGATGTGAAACTGTTCGTCACCGCCAGCGCCGAGGTGCGGGCCATGCGGCGTTTCAAAGAATTGCAGGAAACCGATCCGTCGGTTGCGCTTCAGGCCGTGCTGGCGGATGTCAAAGAACGCGACGCCCGCGATATGAACCGGGCGGACGCGCCGATGAAACCGGCAAGCGATGCGGTGATCATCGACACATCGGATCTGGGTATAGATGAGGCCGTGGCCCTGGCAATCCTGGAAATAGACAAAAAGCGGGGAACGTCATGAAGATGCGCAAACTTGGAAAAAACGGACCTGAAATTTCGGCGCTGGGCTATGGCGCGATGAGCTTTTCTGACTTCTACGGACCAACCACGGATCAGCAGTCCTATGCCATACTTCGCGCCTGTCTGGACGCGGGCGTGACCCATCTGGACAGTGCCAATGTCTATGGCATGGGGCGGTCCGAAAAGGTGATTGGCCAGTTCCTCAAGGACAATCCGGGCACGCGGGATCGCTTTCACATTGCCACCAAGGCCTCGATCACCAGGGACGAGGACGGCAATCGCTGTTTTCGCAATACGCTCGAGCATCTGGAATCCGAGCTGGACAAAAGCCTTGGCAAACTGGGCACCGATTGCGTTGATCTGTTTTACGTCCATCGCCGTCAGGCCGAACTGCCGATTGAAGAGGTGGCCGGGCATCTCGGACGGCTGGTAGAGAAGGGCAAAACCAAAGGCATCGGCTTTTCCGAGATCGCCCCGACCTCGCTGCGGCGGGCGGCGACCGAGTGCCATGTGGATGCGGTGCAGTCGGAATATTCGCTGTCGGTCCGGTCGCCGGAAATGGGCCTTGTGCAAACCTGCGCCGAGCTTGGCACCGCACTCGTCGCCTTCTCGCCTGTCGGGCGGTCCTTTCTGACCGACACACCGCTTAGCTTTGAGACCGTGCAGGACATCGGCGGCTGGGTGGGGGCGAACCCGCGTTTTCAGGCGGATACCTATCCGGCCAACATCGCCGCGACCGATCCGTTCCGCGCCTATGCGGCGGAACAGGGTGTTTCGGCGGCCGCGCTGGCCATTGCCTGGGTGCTGGCGCAAGGCCCGCATGTGATCGCCATTCCGGGCACAAGGTCAACCGCGCATTTCGCGCAGTTGGTCGAGGGCTGGAACCTGACACTGACGCCGGAACAACTGGCGCGGATCGAAGAAATCCTGCCGATCGGTTGGGCCTATGGCGACCGCTACAGTACCGGCCAGTGGGTCGGGCCGGAACGCTATTGCTAGGGCTGGCGTGATATGAGCGCGGCCGCGCTGGCGCTGGTTCTGACGGCGGCATTTTGCCATGCCGGTTGGAACTTTCTGGCCAAGCGCGTCCATGGCGGGGCCGAGCTGGTGTGGCTTTACTCGCTGCTTTCGGCCCTGATTTACCTGCCGCTTGCCATCTGGGTATTTGCCAGCCTGCCAGCCGGTCTTACAGGTATGCAATGGCTGTTCATCGGCGGCAGCTCTCTGTTGCATCTGGTCTATTTCGTTCTGCTTCAGGCCGCTTATCGGAACGGAGACCTGTCGCTGATCTATCCCACCGCCCGATCCATGGGACCGCTGGTGGCGATGATCATGGCGATGATCTTCCTGTCCGAGTTTCCCAGCACGCAAGGCGGCATTGGTGCGCTCATCATCATTGGCGGGGTGTTTGCCCTGACGGCGGGCGGGCGGAAACGGGGCGGGGATGCCCATGTTTCGGTGGCGTTCGGGCTGGGTGTCGGCGTGCTGATCGGCAGCTATACCACTTGGGATGCCTATGGCGTGGCCGCTTTGGCGGTGCCGCCATTGCTGATGGATTACGGGGCCAATCTGGGGCGGGCGGTATTGCTGACACCGACAGCCCTTCGGCGGCGGGTGCAAATTGCGCGGCACTGGCGCAATCACAGGCGCGACATCCTCGGGATCGCGGTGCTGACGCCGCTGGCCTATATTCTGGTGCTGAGTGCCTTGCGGTTCACGCCGGTCGCCTATGTCGCCCCTTTGCGCGAGGTGTCGGTGCTGCTGACGGTTCTGGCCGGAAGCCTGCTGTTGGGTGAAGGCCATCTGCGCTATCGCCTGTTCTGGGCCTGTGTGATCCTGACCGGCGTGGTGGTTTTGGCCCTGTCGTAAGCCATGGGCGGCGTTCAGCTTGACAGGCGATTGCGCTTGCCAGTTAGTAATCAATCGTTTACTTTTATGGTGAGGCGCGAAGCCCGCCAAGGCTGTGCGCGTTTCGATAGTAACTTGTGCCTTACGATACTCTCGAATCCCTTCAGGCAAAACAAACGGGCAGTCGGCGCCATGACACAGTCAAGCAAACGCAATTCCGATGATACAAAGAAGGCCATAATCCAGGCAGCCCGGATCATTTTCACCCGCCACGGGTATGACGCGGCCTCGACCCGCGATATCGCGGCGAAAGCGGGGGTGAATATCGCCTTGATCAACCGCTATTTCGGCTCGAAAGAGGGGTTGTTTGATCAGGCTGTCATGCCCGCCTTCGCGCCGGACGGATCCCCGATGATCGGCGACCCGAAGGATCTGCCCGAGGTGTTCGTGGCGATGATGCTGAAGAAATCGCACAAGGACGAATTTGACCCGCTGCGGGCGGCGCTGAAATCGGCAAGCAGCGATGTGGTGGGAAAGAAACTGCGCAAGGCGCTGGATGCGAACCTGATCGAACCCTTCGCCGAATGGATGGGCAAGGACGGGCGGCAAAAAGCGGTGGCCATGTGGTCGACCGTGTTGGGGTACGAAATGCTGAACGGCGTGTTGGGCATGTCCACCGGCACCAAGACACGCAAGGACGAGCTTGAGGCGCTTCTGCACGCCTCATTCAAGGCGGTGGTGGACGCGCATTAGGATTTGAGCGATTTCAGATAGTCTTCGGCGGACCAGATTTTTGACAACCGCTCGGCTTCGAAATCCACCTCGACGATCCGGCGGGTTTCGTTGATTTCACTGACGCGCCGGAAATAATACTGGGTATCCGTGAAATTGCCCTTATGCATGATCCATCGGGCAATGCCCTGCATCATGCCGCGATACGGGGCGATGATATCGATGATCCACCGGCGGTCGCCTGAATTCCAGTCGCCGGGATGCAGAACCTCGCCTTCGATCAACCGGCGCTCGGCATCCGGGGACAGCATCGCCCAGGTGAACATGCCGCGCGGAATGTTCTGAATGCGGAACACGCGATAGCTGCCCTGAACAATCGGCGGTTCAAGATAAAGCCGCATTTCCTGCATCGACATTTGCCGGTGGCGCGGGCAGCGCATCGCCAGAAAAAACGCATCGCCATAGACGCGCAACAGATCATCAGACGGCGTTTCGTGTTTGGGAAGGCTTTGGCCCAGCTTGTCGGTCAGCTGTGTCATGCCGCATCCTCGACCTTCGGCCGGTCTGTGCCTTTCCCTGTAACTTCCCAAAGCACTTCGCCTTCCCAGAGGCTTAGGCTGGGGCGGACAGGCGGGCCATAGCCGTCGTCTTGCGCGAGTTCGGGGAATTTGGTCAGCAGCTGATGGCGGAATTCCGGCGCAAGCAATTTCAGGCTGACAGGACCGGGATAGAAGCTTTCGGTTTCCGCGCCCTCGGACATCAGGATGTGGTGCTGTTCCAGCATCAGGTGATAATAGGTTACTGTCTGCGCCTGTTCATCGACCGCGACTGCGTGATCGTCGATCAGCGCCTTTGCAGGCACCAGCACCTCGGCCTCGCCGAATAACAGCTGCGATTGCCAGGTGTTCAGCAAGATCTGATGGTTCGGGGACACGCGCAAATCCCGGTTCGGTTTGCCGTTTGTCAACGCCCCCTTGGCGATCCGTATCGGGCGCAATCCGGGGCTGAGTTTCAGTTCCGCAGGGCCGATCGTTCGGCTTCCCATCCACAATACCGGCTGGGGACCGGCATCCTTGGTCATCACCAGATCGCCGGTTTTCAAATCCTCGATCTTCCGGCTTCCTTCGGGCGTTTTGATATGTGTGCCTTCGCAAAAGCAGATCAGGATGTTGATGGTGACATTGTCATCATCGGTCGAGCCGCCGTCATAGGTGCCGATAACCTCGAAATAATAAACCTGATCGCTGCCGGTGGCCATGACCGCGTCATAATCCACCGTGAAGGTCCATTGGCCTGTGTCGCTGTCGACAGACAGGGACCCGAATTGCCCCCCCGTGATCGAGGTAACGACCAGCGAATCCACTTCGCCCGCACTGGCACCACCAAAGATGTTGGTCATGTCGAAGTCACCGGAAACCGTCAGGTTGCCCGGCACCGACAGGTCGAGTTCAAACACCCAATCGTCCGGCCCGCCGCCAATGGCGTTGCCGCTTACGTCACCGATATTATAGCCCATGAAACCTCTGCTCTGCCTCTGGGTCTGTTTTTATAGGGGCTATATTAACAAATCCCCGCGAATCGCGCCAGTTAATCCTGCCAATGGGTTTTTGGCCGATTGGGCAAGCATATCCCCTTGCTCCCAAGGGGATTCGCGCCTATAAGCCGCCCGTCGACAAGGCGTAAAAGCCATAGAACAAAAAGACGAGCAGGGTCGGAACATACCGGCCCTCTTTGTTTTATGGTTTGCCGGTTGGCAAAACCGCCCGCTTCGGTGGGCATAATCGCCCTCACGTAGCGAAGCGGTAGGGCATCAAAAGCCCCGCTCTCAAGTAGCGCAGCGGTAGGGCATCAATAAAGACCGGCGGAGACAACCGCTCGGCCCGAAAAAACGTTAGTAAAGGAAACTGAGACCAGATGGCTCAAAACGTATCTATGGAGGATTTCGAAGCCCTCCTGAATGAAAGCTTCGAAATGGACACTCCGAACGAAGGTTCGGTTGTCAAAGGCAAGATCATCGCAATCGAAGCGGGTCAGGCCATCATCGACGTAGGCTATAAAATGGAAGGCCGCGTTGACGTCAAAGAATTCGCAAACCCCGGCGAAGCCCCTGAAATTGCTGTTGGCGACGAAGTCGAAGTTTACCTTCGCGCTGCCGAAAACGCCCGTGGCGAAGCGGTTATCAGCCGTGAAATGGCCCGTCGCGAAGAAGCATGGGACCGTCTGGAAAAAGCATATGCCGGCGACGCCCGCGTCGAAGGCGCGATCTTCGGTCGTGTCAAAGGCGGCTTCACCGTCGATCTGGGCGGCGCGGTTGCGTTCCTTCCCGGTTCACAGGTTGACGTTCGTCCGGTTCGTGACGCTGGCCCGCTGATGGGTCTGAAGCAGCCATTCCAGATTCTGAAAATGGACCGTCGCCGTGGCAACATCGTAGTGTCGCGCCGCGCCATCCTTGAAGAAAGCCGCGCTGAACAGCGTGCCGAAGTCATCGGCAACCTGGCAGAAGGTCAGGCGGTTGAAGGCGTTGTCAAGAACATCACCGAATACGGCGCATTCGTCGATCTGGGCGGTGTTGACGGCCTGCTGCACGTCACCGACATGGCTTGGCGCCGCGTGAACCACCCGTCGGAAATCCTGTCGATCGGTCAGACCGTCAATGTTCAGGTCATCAAGATCAACAAGGAAACCCATCGTATTTCGCTGGGCATGAAGCAGTTGCAGGATGATCCGTGGGATTCGGTCGCATCGCGCTTCCCGCTGGAATCAACCCATACCGGCCGCGTCACCAACATCACCGACTACGGTGCCTTTGTTGAGCTGGAGCCGGGCGTTGAAGGTCTGGTGCACGTCTCTGAGATGTCGTGGACCAAGAAAAACGTCCATCCGGGCAAAATCGTGTCTACGTCGCAGGAAGTCGAAGTCATGGTTCTGGAAATCGACGAATCCAAGCGTCGCGTTTCGCTGGGCCTCAAGCAGACCATGCGCAACCCGTGGGAAGTTTTCGCGGAAACCCACCCCGAGGGCACGCAGGTCGAAGGCGAAGTCAAGAACATCACCGAATTCGGTCTGTTCATCGGGCTGGACGGCGATATCGACGGTATGGTTCACCTTTCGGACCTTTCCTGGGACGAGCGTGGCGAAGACGTTATCGGCAACTACACCAAGGGCGACGTCGTGCAGGCGGTTGTCTCGGAAGTGGATATCGAGAAAGAACGTATCTCGCTGTCGATCAAAGCGCTGGGCGGCGACAAGTTCGCCGAAGCAACCGGCGGCGTGAAGCGTGGCTCGATCATCACCGTTGAAGTGACCGCGATCGAAGATGGCGGCATCGAAGTCGACTATGAAGGCGCGAAATCCTTCATCCGTCGTTCGGACCTGTCGCGTGACCGTGCCGAGCAGCGCCCCGAGCGTTTCGGCATTGGCGACAAGGTCGACGTTCGCGTCACCAACATCGACAACAAAACCCGCCGCATGGGTCTGTCGATCAAGGCACGCGAAATCGCGGAAGAGAAAGAAGCCGTGGAACAGTACGGTTCGTCGGACTCGGGCGCATCGCTGGGCGATATCCTCGGCGCAGCGCTCAAGCAGGACGACTGATCTTTCCGATCATCTGACACTTAGGAAAAGCCCCGGTGGAAACGCCGGGGCTTTTTCGAATCGGGCAGGATTCGTGCTGGCACCAATGCCGGTTTGCTGGCGACAATGTTGATCAGGCCTTGCCAGATCGCTGGTTTCCCCCAAGTTTTCTGGCAAATCGTCAAAATTTCCCTGCAATTCACATCACATAGCTGGATTTTGATATCAAACTTACGCATGATGACCCTCAATAACGCTGCACAGACTGCGAGGGAGAGAAGGATGATCCGGTCGGAATTGATTCAGAAGATTTTCGACGAAAATCAGGAATTGCCGGTGGAGCGTCGTCTTTCGCAACGCGATGTGGAAAGAATCGTCAACACGGTGTTCGAAGAAATCACCGACGCGCTGTCGCGCGGGGATCGGGTTGAACTGCGGGGGTTCGGTGCGTTTTCCGTCAAAAAGCGCGACGCGCGCATTGGCCGAAATCCGCGCACGGGTGAATCTGTCAAGGTTGAAGAAAAGCACGTTCCGTTCTTTAAGACGGGTAAGCTTCTGCGTGATCGACTGAACGGAAAATAATATGCGCTACATTCGGTATGGGTTCATGGCCATCCTTGGGGTGGCTTTGGTTGCTGTCGCTTTCGGCAACCGCGACAGCGTGATGCTGCGGCTTTTGCCGGACGAACTGTCGGGTGTTGTCGGATTTTCCTGGAGCGTTGAGCTGCCTTTGTTCATCGTCGTGTTCGCGTCGATCATTTTCGGGCTGGTCATCGGTTTCATCTGGGAATGGATCCGCGAAGCTGGCCTGCGGGGCGAAGCGGCCCGCCACCGGCACGAGGTCGGGCAGTTGAAGCGTGAAGTGCGCAAACTGAAGACCGAACCGACAGAACCTCAGGACGAGGTATTGGCCCTGCTGGAAGACGCGAAATAAGGCGATGCCCGACATTCACGTCAAAATCTGCGGTCTGACCCATAGCGACGACCTTGCCGCCGCCGTGGCGGCCGGTGCGCGCTATATCGGGTTTAACTTCTTCCCCAGATCACCACGCTATGTCAGCCCGTCACTGGCCTCGGAACTTGCGGCGGACGTGCCTGTGGGCGTGGCCAAGGTGGCGCTGGTGGTGGACCCCGACAATGACCTGCTGGATGCCATCACCGCGCAGGTGCCGGTCGATATGATCCAGCTTCACGGGGCCGAACCGCCCGAACGTGTGTCCGAGGTGAAGGCCCGCTATGGCCTGCCGGTGATCAAGGCCATTGGCATTGCCGAAAAAGAGGACGTGGCCAAAATCGACCTTTACGCCCGCGTGGCGGATCAGTTGCTGATCGATGCCAAAGCCCCGAAAGACGCCGCACTGCCCGGTGGCAACGGCGTGCCGTTTGACTGGCGTCTGCTGGCGGACAAGAAATACTGGACGGTGCCGTGGATGCTGGCAGGTGGCCTGACGGTCGACAATGTGGCCGAGGCGATCCGTCTGACCGGGGCGAAGCAGGTTGATCTGGCTTCAGCGGTGGAATCGTCGCCCGGGCGCAAGGATGCCGCGAAGATGCGGGCGTTTATCAAAGCGGCGCAGGGGTAGCGTTCGGGATGACATGCGCCTTTGCCCCGCACGAGGCATCATCCTCGGCAGGGTTATTCAATAAATCATGTATCTGTCAGCGGTAGGAAAAGGCGGGCCCGCCAAGCGGTAGCTGCCAGTCGGGGATTTTTCTGCCCCCGATCCGTCGATCTTCGGTCTCTGGCCGGTTCCCGTACATCCTCGCTCTCGCTAGTCGTGGAACCGTTTCACCGTTTTGCGCGCAAGAAAGGTTTTCTCATTCAGGGGTTAAGGCGGGATGACCGGACCGCGCGGTGGGATCAACAGCGGCAAGTGGCCCCGGATCAGGTCCGGGGCGCGAGGTGCATCGCTTAAAGCCCCTCAAACTCGCACAGGATATGCACATCCATGCCCATATCCTCGATCAGCTTGCGGCCACCGAGCTGAGGCAGGTCGATGATAAAGGCGCAGCCGATGATCTTGCCGCCCAGCCGTTCGATCAGGGTGATCCCGGCCTGCGCGGTGCCCCCGGTGGCCAGCAGGTCATCGACCAGCAGGATGGTTTCACCCGGTTCGATCGCGTCGTCGTGGATTTCGACAATCGCTTCGCCATATTCCAGCTTGTAGTCTTGGCTTATCGTCGTGCCGGGCAGCTTGCCCTTCTTGCGGATCGGCACAAAGCCGCAGCCCAGCTGGTGGGCAATCGCCCCGCCAAGAATAAAGCCGCGCGCCTCAAGCCCGATCACCTTGTCGATGCGCTGACCGGCATAGGGATGCAGCATCTGATCCACCGCCATCCGAAACCCGCGCGGGTCGGCAAAGAGCGTGGTCACATCGCGGAACATGATCCCTTCGTGCGGGAAATCGACGATGGTGCGGATGTAATCTTTGACGGTTTTTTGGGGGGTCATGAAAGGATCCTTCCTGCAACCACACTCAGTTTCTCAATCATCGCCGGGTCACGCTTGTCCGGCGCGGTCAGGACGGCGTATTCCAGGGCGCGGTCGCAGCCGCAGGGGCAGGGATTGCGCCCGCTGCCAAGAAGGGCGGGCAACCGGCTGACCAGCGCGCGGCCTTTGTCGGCGTTGCCGGTCAGGGTGGCGATGATCTGGGCGATGTCAACCGCGCCGTGGTCGGGGTGCCAGCTGTCATAATCGGTGATCATCGCAACAGAAGCATAGCAAAGCTCGGCCTCGCGGGCGAGTTTGGCCTCTGGCATGTTGGTCATGCCGATCACGTCAGCGCCCCAGCTGTCGCGATACATTTTTGATTCCGCAATGGTCGAGAACTGTGGCCCCTCCATCGCAAGATAGGTGCCGCCTTTATGGACGGTGATGCCAGCGGTTTCGGCGGCTGCATGGCAAGCGTCGGACAATCGCTCGCAGGTGGGATGCGCGACGCTGACATGGGCGACGCAACCGGTGCCGAAGAACGATTTCTCGCGGGCGAAGGTGCGGTCGATGAACTGGTCGATGATGACGAAATCGCCCGGCGCCATGTTTTCACGGAACGACCCGCAGGCCGAGACGCTGACAACATCGGTCACGCCCAATCGTTTCAGCGCGTCGATATTGGCGCGGTAGGGCACGGTGGTGGGCGAATGCACATGGCCGCGCCCGTGACGGGGCAGAAAGGCCATTTTCACCCCGCCCAACGTGCCGGTCAGGATACTGTCAGAGGGATCCCCCCACGGGGTTGCCACCTTGACCCATTCGGCCCCTTCCAACCCGTCAATATCATAAACGCCCGAGCCGCCGATGGCGCCGATCATAGTGTTGCTCATCCGGGTGCCCCTTTATGCGCTGGTCTCGATGATTTCGTGATCATGGGTCAGCTTGGCCACCGCGGCCATCATTGCCGAGGCCGAGCAGTATTTCTCGATCGACAGGCTAAGCGCCTGTTCCACCCGCTTGGGGTTCAGGTCGCGGCCCCTGACGATGAAATGCATGTGAATGCGGGTGAAGACCCTGGGGTGGTCCTCGGCGCGATCAGCTTCGATTTCAACGATCACATCGTCAATCTGCTGGCGGCCTTTTTCGAGGATCGAAACTACGTCATAGGCCGAACATCCGCCGGTGCCCATCAGCAGCAATTCCATTGCGCTTGGCCCGAGTTGCTGGCCGTCCGCTCCGGATGTGCCGAATACGATCTTGTGACCGGAAGACGCTGTACCGACGAAGGTCTTGCCTTCATCCCATTTCACGCGAACGCCCATGTGATGCCCTTTCTTAAAATGTCACAGGCAATAAGCCACATGCGGCGGGGGGCTTCAATCGGCGTTTTCGGAATGCGGGGGCGCAGAGCGCCGCTGATCCTGTCCGGTGAACGCCATGCGATGAAAACCGGCTTTTCCATCACATGGCTGGCCATTCCATCCAAGGCCGGATAAACGGCGCAGGCGCATCATCTGAACAGGACGGGATACCGTGAAAGAAACGACTTTGGGCAAGTTTGCCCACCGCATCGCCTCAGCCGACCATGGGTTGACCACCGACGAGGGATTCTCGGCCGGCCGCCTGCGGATCGAGCTTTTGTCCGGCCTGACCGTTGCCCTGGCGCTGGTGCCCGAAGCGGTGGCCTTTGCCTTTGTTGCCGGTGTGCATCCGCTGGTCGGGCTTTACGCGGCTTTTCTGGTCGGGCTGATCACCGCCATCTTCGGTGGCCGCCCGGGGATGATCTCGGGCGCGACCGGTGCCTTGGCGGTGGTGATGGTGGCGCTGGTAGCCGAACACGGGGTTGAATACCTGTTTGCCACCGTCGTTCTGATGGGGATTTTACAGGTCTTTGCCGGTGTCATGCATTGGGGCAAGTTTATCCGTCTGGTGCCGCATCCGGTGATGTTGGGCTTCGTGAACGGATTGGCGATTGTGATTTTCCTTGCCCAGTTGACGCAATTCAAGGTGCCCGGAACGGCTCAAAGCGCTGGTCACGGGGTCGGCGGGGGCGAGTGGCTGCAAGGCACGCCGCTGATCACCATGCTGGGGCTTGTGGCGCTGACCATGGCGATTATCTGGCTGATGCCGCGCGTGACCCGGATCATTCCGGCGCCTCTGGCGGGGATCGGGATCGTTGCGGCGGTGGTGATCGGCTTTGGTCTGGATGTGCCGCGCGTTGGCGACATGGCGGCGATCAAGGGCGGGCTGCCTGTGTTTGCCATCCCCAGCGTACCGCTGAACTGGGAAACCTTTGAGATCATCCTGCCCTATGCGGTCATTCTGGCGGCCATCGGGCTGATCGAATCCCTGCTGACCCTGAACCTTGTCGGCGAGATGACGGGCAAGCGCGGCGGGGCTTCGCAGGAATGTATCGCACAAGGCAGCGCCAATATCGTCACCGGCTTTTTCGGCGGTATGGGCGGCTGCGCGATGATCGGTCAGTCGATGATCAACGTGAAATCCGGCGGGCGCACGCGCATTGCCGGCATCGCGGCGGCGCTGTTTTTGCTGAGCTTCATTCTGTTTGCCTCGCCCCTGATCGAGCAGATCCCGCTGGCCGCACTGGTCGGGGTGATGTTCATGGTGGTGATCGGCACATTCGCATGGAACTCGATCCGTATCCTGACCAAAGTGCCGCTGACCGATGCGTTTGTGATCCTGCTGGTCACGGCCGTCACTGTCTATTCGGACCTCGCGGTGGCGGTGGTTGTGGGGGTGATTGTCTCGGCCCTGGCCTATGCGTGGAACAACGCGCGGCGCATTCATGCGGTTGAGCGCATGTCGCATACCGAAGAGGGCGCGAAGGTCTATGAAATTCAGGGACCTTTGTTCTTTGGCTCGAGCGACGGGTTCATCGAGCTGTTCCATATCGAGGACGACCCCGAGGTGGTGATCGCCGATTTCGCCGGCAGTCGCGTTGTTGACCAGTCGGCCCTGCAGGCAATCGAGGCCGTGGCGGGCAAATACATGGCGGCGGGCAAGACCTTGCGTTTGCGCCATCTGAGCCGCGATTGCCACAAGCTGTTGTCAAAGGCAGGGCATTTGATGGTCGATAGCGATGATGATCCCGATTACGAGATCGCTGTGGATTATGATGTGCGCACGGGAATTCTGGGCGGTCATTGATCCGATTGCGCCGCACCTGCGGTGCGTCGCGCCGGGCGAGGGGTTTCACCCCTCGCGCTCCCCAAAGTATTGGTGAAAAGATGAAACAGGATGGGGGGATTGGGCTTTAGCGGCTTAATCGGGACTAGCCGATGATGTTTGCTGAATTCGGGGCAAATCAATCATCCGGGCGCGACAGGGTGAAGCCCTTTTCTATCACCGCATAATCGCGATACCCGAGGCGCGCCAGCGGGTGATATTTCGTGATGTCGAGCTTGCCGTCGGTCATGCAGGTCTCGTCTATATAGATGCCGGTGACTTCGCCGAAGATCACCGTGTTGGCCTGGCCTGGCAATTTGACCACCTGAGTAAGCTTGCATTCCATCGCCGCGGGCGCCGCCGCGACGCGGGCGCAGTCGATGGTTTCGCAGTCTGCTTTCGCAAGCCCGGCTTTTTCGAATTCGTCCACGCCTGCGTCAAACCCCTGGCTTGAGGTGTTCATGGCGTCTGTCAGCGCCTGACTGACCACATTTACGCAGAAAACCCCGGTTTCGACGATGACCGATGCGCTGTCCTTCATCCCGTCCCGATCCGGTTTCGGGCCGGTGGTTGAGAACATCACCTGCGGCGGGGTGTAGGCGACGCCGTTGAAAAAGCTGTAAGGCGCGAGGTTGTCGCGCCCGGCACTGTCGCGTGTCGAGATCCAGCCGATGGGGCGGGGGACGATCAAGGCGTTGAACGGATTATGTGGCAGACCGTGGCCATCCTCGGGGCGGTAGAACATGCGAATTCCTTTTTGGCTTGCGACAGACCTTATGCGATTGGCCACATCGTTCAGACACAGACAATGTGGCGAAACGCGCGAAACCTATTGATATTGTGCGCGTTTCAAAATCAACATGTGTCTCGAGTTTATTTCGAAACGATTTAGCGTCATGTTAGGGGCGTTACCACCCCCAGGGACGAACGCACACAGATGTTTGAATTGACACAGGAAACCCCGGACGACTGGTGGGAGGTCGAAGCGCTTTACGACCTTTGCTTCGCGCCGGGGCGCGAGGCGCTGTCGTCTTACCGGCTGCGCGACGGGATTGCCCCTGTGGCCGACCTGTCTTTGGTGGCGCGCGACCCGGACGGTATTCTGGCCGGTGCGATCCGTTTCTGGCCGGTGCGTGTTGCCGCGAAAAAGGCCCTGTTGCTTGGGCCGATCGCGGTGCACCCGACGCGGCAGGCGGAAGGGCTGGGCGGGTTGCTGATGCGTGAAAGCCTTGATCTGGCACGCAAAGCCGGGTGGCAAAGAGTGTTGTTGGTGGGGGATGCCCCCTATTACGGGCGGTTCGGCTTTGCAAAGCTCGACGGTGTCGAGATGCCGCCCCCGACCAACCCCGAGCGGGTTTTGGGGCATGCGCTTGCCCCGGATGCGTGGCGTGGGATTTCCGGCACGGTGGAACGGCTTGCCGATGGCAAGAGTTGAATTTTCCGCCGGCGCTTCCGATCTTATAGTCTAAGCGATGCGCCAAAGTGTTGAGACACGGCAAAGTGACGAAGCGCTTTGGCAAGGGAGGGCGCATGGTCGAGATCATCACACCGCCGACAAAGGACAAGATCAGTGAAACCGAGGTTCTGGACAGCCTGGCGCTTCGATACCAATCGGCGGTAGGGCCGGGGATCAGTTTTCTGAATTCGGTGGGGGCCAAGGCGGACGGGCTGACCGATCAGCTGCCCGACCATGTGAAAGAGGGATTGTTCGTGGCCACCGAAAAGGCGCTGGGCGTGGCGGTTCGGGCCGCGGACCTGTCGCATCGGGTGTTGCCCAAGGAAGACGCGCGGCTGACCCGCGTGGTGGCCGCCGCGATGGGGGCTGCCGGTGGTGTGGGCGGGATCGGCACCGCGTTGGCCGAGTTGCCGCTGACCACGACCCTGTTCCTGCGCACCATCCAGTCGGTCGCGCAAGAGGAAGGGTTTGACCCGCGATCAGAATCCGTGAGGTTTGATTCCGTTCGGATATTCGCCTCGAGCGGTCCGCTTGTGACCGGTAAAACCGATTTTGCCTTTATGGCGACCCGCATGACCATCGGCGGACCGACGCTTCAGGCTTTGGCAACGCAGGTCGCGCCGAAACTGGCCATCGTGTTTGGCAAGAAAATCGCGGCACAGGCGCTGCCGGTGATGGGGGCCGCGGCGGGGGCGTCGATCAATACGATCTATGCCAATTACTATCGCGAAACGGCGCATGTGCATTTCGGGCTGCGGCGCCTGGCGATCGAGACCGACCAGACGGTGGACGGGCTGGCCGAGAAGCTGCATGCGCGGGTGGCGCGGCTTCAGGATTGAGTGCGCAAATAGTCCATCACCGCCGCTCGGGCGGATTGTTCGCCCCGGTGGCGGGCATCCCAGATCACTTTGCGAACGGCGGATAGGTCGGTGCGGCGGATCAGACTTTTTACCGGCCCGATGGAAGCCGGACGCATGGAAAGCGAGCGGAAGCCGATTGCGGCAAGGCAGAGCGCCTCGATCGGGCGGCCCGCATCCTCGCCACAGAAGCTGAGCGCGGTGTCGGTGTCGGCGCAGCGCTCGACGATGCCTTCAAGGAAGCTCAGGAACGAGACATTCAGCGTGTCATAGCGGCGCCGGACCAGCTCATTTTCGCGGTCGGCGGCAAAGAAGAACTGCTTCAGGTCGTTCCCGCCGACCGAGAGGAAATGGACATCCTTGAAAAACTTCTTTGAGGCAAAGGCCAGTGACGGCGTTTCCAGCATCGCCCCGACTTCCAGTTTCGAAGGCAGCGGATGACCCAGGCGGCGTTCGCGCTCCATCGCCTTGTCCACCTCGGCGCGGGCGGCGGTGAATTCCGAGAGCTGGGCGATAAACGGGAACATCACCGTCAGCGGCCCGCCATTGGCGGCGCGGATCAGAGCCTGAAGCTGCATACGCAAGACGCCGGGCTTATCAAGGCCGACGCGGATCGCCCGCCATCCAAGGGCCGGGTTCGGCTCGTCAATGGTTTTCATATAGGGCAGCACTTTGTCCGAGCCGATATCCAGCGTGCGGAAGACCACGCGGCGTCCCTGTGCGGCGTTCAGTACGCGCTGGTATTGGGCGCTAAGCTCGGCCCGCTGGGGCATTTTGCTTTGCACCAGAAACTGCAATTCGGTGCGGAACAGGCCGACGCCTTCGGCCCCTGATCCCAGCAGGCTGGGAAGGTCCGCAAGCAGTCCGGCGTTCATATGCAACGATACGGTCTGGCCGTCTTTCGAGGTGGCGGGCAGATCGCGGATCGAGGCATAGCGTTCCTGCGCCTTGGCCTGCATCGCCATCTTGTCGCGGAAGGCGCCGACGACGGTTTCATCGGGACGCAGGTGAACCGTGCCGGTATCGCCGTCGATCAGGATGTGATCGCCGTTCAGGGCCTCGGTGGTGATCTGGCTGGCATGGATGACCAGCGGAATGGCCAGCGCCCGCGCGACAATCGCGGCATGCGAGCCGACCGAGCCTTCTTCCAGAACGATACCGCGCAGCTTGTTTCCATAGTCCAGCAATTCGGCCGGGCCGATATTGCGGGCGATCAGGATCGGGTCATGGGGCATTTCCGCGCCGGTTTCCTTGCCCTGTCCGGTCAGGATGCGCAGCAGCCGGTTCGACAGGTCGTCAAGATCATGCAGGCGTTCGCGCAAATAGGGATCAGTCACCTGAGACATGCGGGCGCGGGCGGCGGATTGTTCTTTTTCGACAGCGGCTTCGGCAGACAGGCCGCGGCCGATATCTTCCTCCATCCGGCGCATCCAGCCCTTCGAGTTTGCAAACATCCGGTAGGCTTCGAGCACCTGAAGATGTTCGGTATCGCCACCGGTGGCCGCGCTGTTCAGCATCTCGTCCACCGAAACGCGCAGCGTATCGACGGCTTCCTTCAGGCGCTTGAGTTCACGATGGGGGTCTTCGGCGATCGGGTTGGTCACGACCACGCGGGGTTCGTGCAGCCAGACATGGCCGTCGGCCACGCCTTCCTGCGCGGTGGTGCAGTGGATTTCGACCTGTTGCTGGTGGCGGGCGGCCATGGCTTCGCCTTCGCCGACGAATTTGCCAAGCTCGGTCATTTCCGCCAGGACCATGGCGACAACTTCAAGGCCGTATACCTCGTCGGCTGAAAATTCGCGGGCTTGTTTGGACTGCACCACCAGAACGCCCAGCTTATCGCCCAGCCGCTGGATCGGTATCCCCAGAAAGGACGAGTATATCTCTTCCCCGGTTTCCGGCATATAGCGGAAGCCTTTGGCCGACGGGGCGTCCGCCGTGTTGACGATGGTCCCGGTTCTGGCGACGCGGCCGACCAGACCTTCGCCGATGCGCATCCGGGTTTCGTGCACCGCTTCGGCTTTCAGGCCTTCGGTGGCGCAAAGCTCGAGCGTGTCTTCATCGCGGAACAGGTAGATCGAGCACACCTCGGTGCCCATTGAATCGGCGATGATATGGGTGATATGGTCCAGCCGTTCCTGACCGGCGGCTTCCGAGGCCATCGTGTCGCGCAAGCGCCCAAGCAGCTTGCGGCTTTCTGGTTCAAAGCCGTCTGCCATTTGTCCCTCGTTCTCCCTTGCCCCATCTATAAGGGGATTCTGACGGGATGGGGAGAGCTAAGTGGTTAACGGGTCATTGCCGGCGGAAAGCGCACCTGCGGTTGCCCAGGGATTAGGCCTTTTCCAGTTCAAACGCATCATGCAGCGCCTGAACGGCCAGTTCCATGTATTTGCGGTCAACCAGAACGCTGATCTTGATTTCCGAGGTTGCGATCACCTTGATGTTGATGCCCTCGTCCGACAGGGTTTTGAACATCTTGGCGGCAACCCCGGATTGCGACCGCATGCCGATGCCAACGGCCGATATTTTGGCCACGGCGGTGTCGGCCACCAGCCCGTGATAGTTGATCTCGCCGGCGTCCTTTGCGTCGTTCAGCGCTTTCTCGGCCCGCTTGACCTGATCGGTCGGGCACGAAAAGGTCATGTCGGTGCGGCCCTCTTCGGCGATGTTCTGAATGATCATATCGACATTGACGCCCGCATCAGAGAGCGGACCAAATATCGCGGCGGCAATGCCCGGACGGTCGGCGACCGAAACCAGGGTCATTTTCGCTTCGTCGCGGCTGTAGGCGACACCTGAGACTGGACGGTTTTCCATGACTTCCTCCTCGGGGCAGACGAGCGTTCCGGCCTCGTCGGATTGTTCTTCAAAACTTGAAAGCACGCGCAGTTTGACCTTGTAGCGCATGGCCAGCTCGACCGAGCGGGTTTGCAGGACTTTGGCGCCAAGCGACGCGAGTTCCAGCATTTCCTCGAAGCTGATCTTGTCAAGCTTGCGGGCCTTGTCGGTGATGCGCGGATCGGTGGTATAGACACCATCCACGTCCGTATAGATATCGCAACGCTCGGCCCCGAAAGCGGCGGCGAAGGCCACGGCTGTGGTGTCTGATCCCCCACGGCCCAGCGTCGTGATGCGGCCATCCGGACCGATGCCCTGGAAACCGGCGACGACAGCGACCTTCATGCCTTCGCCAAACTTGGCGTTGATATTGTCGGTCGGGATTTCTTCAATCCGCGCGGCGGCGTGGGCGTCGTTGGTTTTCACCGGCACCTGCCAGCCCTGCCAGCTGCGCGCGGGCACGTCCATTTCCTGCAAGGTCAGCGCCATCAGACCGGCGGTGACGTTTTCGCCGGATGACACAATCGCATCATATTCCCGTGCGTCATAAAGCGGAGAGGTTTCGTTGACATACCCCACCAGCTTGTTGGTCTCGCCCGACATGGCCGAGACGATGACGATTACGTCATAGCCCTTGGATACCTCGACCCCGACACGCTTGGCAGCGCGGCGGATGCGGTCCAGCGTGGCGACAGAAGTGCCGCCGAATTTCATCACCAGCGTAGGCATGGATTCTTCCCGTGCATTCAGTTGCGCGGGGTTTACGCTTGTCGTTGGGGAAGGGCAAGACGGGGATTGCAGGTCAGAGCATTTGGATCAGTTGTATCAGGTTGCCGCAGGTGTCGTCGAAAACGGCCATTCGTACCGGCCCGGCTTCCATCGGTTCAACGGTGAAACGCACCCCCAGATCGCCCAGCCGCTGACGCTCGGCATCGAGATCTTCGACCTGAAAGGAATGCGCAGGAATTCCATCGGCCACCAGCGCCTGCTTGTAGGGTCCGACCGCTGGGTGATTGCTGGGTTCGAGCAGCAATTCCGGCCCGTCGGGCTGATCCGGAGACACCACGGTCAGCCAGCGAAACTCGCCCACGGGGACGTTGTTTTTGATCTCGAAGCCCAGAATGTCGCGGTAAAACTTTTCGGCCTTGTCCTGATCATCGACGAAAATTCCGGTGACATAGATTTTCATGGGTCAGTCCTGAGTTGATTAATAAGGTGTTTAGACAAGCCTTCGGCACATAACGCTTGGCCGAAACGCTTTATCAAATCATCAGCCGAAATGCGAACACGGCCGCCATCACGAATCCTGTCAACGAGATGAACTGTTTCACCCGATGGATCGGCAAGGCGCGGGACAGGGGGGCGCCCAGATAGCCGCCGACGGTGATTGCCACCAGCATCATCAGCGCTTTGCCCCAGTCCAGAAGTCCGCCGCCTGCGAAGATGAAGAATGAGACGATGGCGATAATTGCGCTGGCCCAAAGCTTCAGCCCGTTCATCAGGTGGATATCTTTCATGCCCCACATCGTGAACAGCGCCAGAAACACAATGCCAAGCCCGCCGTTGAAATAGCCTCCGTAAAGCGAGACGATGAAGATACCAATCGCCCCTTCGGGGGTGACATCGCGGCTGCGTTTGGCGGCCCAGTTTCGGATCGGGTCGCCGAAGGTGAAGATCAGCGTTGCCGCCAGTAAAAGGAACGGGATGAGCAGCGAAAAGGCTTCGTTCGAAGATACGCTTAGCAGCAAAGCCCCGACCGCTCCGCCAAGGGCTGCGACAAGGGTCAGGCGCATCAGGCTGGGGCGCCCATATGCGCGCAGCTCGCCCTTGAAACCCGCCGTTCCGGCAAGATAGCCGGGCAGGGCGACAAAGGTTGCCGTGGCATTGGCCATGACCGGCGGGACGCCGGCAAAAACCAGCGCGGGGAAGGTCAGGAAAGTGCCACCTCCGGCGATGGTGTTCAGCACGCCCGCCGCGAAGGCCGCGATGATGAGGATAAGAATATCAATCATGGCGCGACCTTGGCCGCGGGCCGTAACGAGGTCAAGGCAAAGACTTCAAACGGTTTAGTTGGATTTGCGTCCGGTCATGAACGGCAGGGGCGTGACCGGAACACCGTCCTCGATCAGCTTTTTTGCCTCTTCCGGCTTGGCCTCGCCGTGGATCTGCCGTTCTGGAGCGTCGCCCAGATGCATCGCCCGCGCCTCGGTCGCGAAATTGTCGCCGACATAGGTCGAATTCTTCTCGATCTGGGTTTTCAATTCCTTCAACGCCTGTTCCGCCGCGGTCGATGGCTCGGACAGTTTAGGCTTTGGCGTTTCGGTCGCCGGTTTATCGGCCTTTTTGCGCGATGTCGCGACACGTGGGGCCATGACCGATTTTTTCACATCGGTTGAACCGCAGATGGCACAGGAAACCATGCCCGCGCCCTGCAATTTTTCAAACGCAGAGGCAGACTGGAACCAGCTGTCAAAGCTGTGATCATTGTCGCATTTCAAAGAATACTGGATCATGTCCAAACCCGATTTTCCGGCCTTGCTGAATTTAGGCGCTACAGGATCAACCCGAGACGCGAAGTTGATTTTGAAACGCGCGTAATTTCAATAGGTTTCGCGCGTTTTTCCAATATACCTGTGTCTCAACAACTGGCGCTCCACTTTAGTGGATTGGAAACAAGGATTCAAGCAAAGGCAATTGGTTCATATGTGAACTATTTGACAATCCGTTGGCGCAGGTGCAACGTCCGATGGATAGAAGTTTGCGAGGGGAATTCGCACCATGGCTGATCTGCCGAAAAATCCGTTCAAAGCCGCCATTCTTGCCGGAGAGGTGCAGTTGGGCCTTTGGAGTGGCATTCGCGATTCGATTATCGTCGAAATGCTGGGCGATTGCGGGTATGATTTCGTGACCATTGATTGTGAACATGCGGCCAATGATTTGCCGGATGTGATTATGGCGGCGCAGGCGCTTCGGTCAACTGCGGCCCATATGGCGGCCCGTGTGCCCGGCCTTGATCCGGTTGTTCTGAAACGTATACTGGATGCCGGTGTCCAGACGGTCTTTGTGCCTTACGTGCAGACCGTGGAAGAGGCCAGGCTTGCCGCCGCGTCGGTGGCCTATCCGCCCAAGGGCATACGCGGTGTCGCGGGGGCAACAATGGCCACCGGTTTCGGCGCGGTTGAGGATTACTATCACAAGGCCCGCGATGAGATTTGTCTGATCGTACAGATTGAAACCCAGACCGGGCTGGACAATCTTGAAGCCATCGCGGCGGTGGACGGCATTGATGCGATTTTCATTGGCCCGTCGGACCTGTCCGCCAGCCTTGGCTATCCGGGTCAGATGACCTCGGACCACATGCGGGCGGCGATTCGCGACGCGATCAGTCGGGTCACTGCGGCGGGCAAGCCGGCCGGTTTTCTGGCCGGAAACAAAGAGCTTCTGGAGCTTGCGAAAGAGGCCGGGGCCAAGTTCATCGTGCCGGGCATTGACGCGGCTTTGCTGCGCGGGGCGGCGATGGCCAATGTGGCGGCCTACAAGTATTTGAAGGACTAAAGTGAAAGGCCGCACAGCCTGGCGCTTGAAATTTGATCAAATTTCTGATCGGAATCGGATAGACATTTCCGTGCGGGCGAATAATGTCGCCCGCACGAGTTGTGAAACAGCCGATTTATTGGTTGAGGGGACCTAATGAAATATCATACACCAGCCAGTTTCGCTGACGCCGCCGCGATTGCCGCATCGGCCTCGGGCGTGACCCGCTTTCTTGCCGGAGGCACGGATGTTCTTGTCCAGATGCGCTCGGATATTGTGATGCCGGATGACCTGATTGATATCAAGCATATCGACGGTGTGAAGGACATCACCCAAAATGCCGATGGCAGCTGGACTCTGGGCGTTGCTGTCGCGGGTGCCGAGATGAGCGAGCATCCGACATTGGGCAAGGATTGGCCGGGTTTGGTGGAAGCGACCGACCTGATCGGATCAACTCAGGTGCAGGGCCGTGCGACGCTTGTCGGCAATCTGTGTAACGGATCACCTGCGGCGGATTCTGTGCCCGCGCAAGTGGCGGCGGGGGTCACGATGACTGTCACAGGTCCGAACGGGGATCGTGTCGCAGCCGTCGAAGACCTGCCTGCGGGTCCGGGGCGGTTGAACCTCGAAAAAGGCGAGGTGATTTCCGCCGTGCATATCCCCGCCCGGGGCGACAATGCCGGCGACGCTTACCTACGTTTTATCCCCCGCACCGAGATGGACATCGCGGTGGTCGGCTGCGGTATCAGCCTGCGGTTGGATGGTGACACGATCACCGAAGCGCGGGTGTCGCTAGGGGCGGTGGCGCCGACGGTTTTGCTGGTGGAAGACTGTGCAAAGGCGATCATCGGCACAACTCTGGACGATGCGGCGCTGGATGCTTTGGCCAAGGCGGCCGAAGCCGCCTGCAACCCGATTGACGACAAACGCGGCACCATCGAGTTCCGCACCGATGTGGCGGGTGTGCTGGCCAGGCGCGCCGCCAAGATCGCCTATGCCCGTGCGAAGGGGGAATAAGGTATGAGCAACAAGATCCACGTATCCACCAAAGTGAACGGCGACGCGGTCGAGTTCCTGTGTGATCCGCGCGAAACCCTGCTGGACGTTCTGCGCGACCGCCTGAACCTGACCGGCGCGAAAGAGGGCTGCGGCACCGGCGATTGCGGTGCCTGTTCAGTCACTGTTGACGGGCGTCTGATCTGTTCCTGCCTGATGCTGGGGGCCGAGGCCGAGGGCAAGGAAATCGGCACCATTGAAGGGGTGGCCGAGGGCGGCGAGCTGCATCCGCTTCAGCGCAAGTTCATCGAACATGCCGCGTTGCAATGCGGGGTTTGCACACCGGGTATTCTGGTGGCGGCGAAGAACCTGCTGGAAAAGAACCCTGATCCGACCGAAGAGCAGGTGCGCTATTGGCTGGCGGGCAATCTGTGCCGTTGTACCGGCTACGATAAAATCATTCGCGCCGTGCTGGACGCGGCTGAAGAAATGCGGGGGGCGGCATAATGGCTTTGGATGAAGTGAAAGAAATCGTCGAAAGCGGCGAAAACTACGACACCGACAAAGAGTTCAAATATGTCGGCACCCGCCCTGACCGTCCTGACGGGCTGGACAAGGTAACAGGTCGGGCCAAATACGGGGCGGACCATTATGTGGCAAACATGCTGCACGCGGCTGTGCTTCGCGCGCCGCATGCCCATGCGCGGATCGTCAGTATTGATACGTCGAAGGCCGAAGCGGCGGACGGCGTGAAAGCTGTGGTGATCGGCACCGATCTGCCCGAGGGTCTGACAGGGGGCGATCTGCATTTGCAGGAAAACACTCTGGCCCGCGACAAGGTTTACTATGACGGTCACGCGGTTGCGGCGGTTGCGGCGACCTCGGCTTTGGCGGCAAAGGATGCGGTCAAACTGATCGAGGTTGAATATGAGCTCCTGCCCCATGTGATCGACGTGGACGCGGCGATGGCCGAGGGTGCTCCGGTGATCCGCGAAGGCGAGCAGGGACCGACCGTGCCCGAGGGCATGCATCCCAATGTGGTGAACTATATCGAATTCGGCCATGGCGATCTGGACGCAGGGTTCGACGCGGCCGATCTGGTGATGGAAAACACCTACAAGACCGAAGCGACCCATCAGGGCTATATCGAACCGCATGCTTGCGTCGGCCAGTTGGGCGACGACGGCAAGGGCGAGATGTGGGTGTGCACCCAGGGCCAGTGGTTCATCCGCAAGATGTGCGCGGCGGTTCTGGGGCTTGAAGCGTCAAACCTGCGTGTTACCCCGTCGGAAATCGGCGGTGGTTTCGGTGGCAAGACCACGATTTTCTCGGAAGCAATCTCGTTGGCCTTGTCGCGCAAGGCGGGTGGCCGACCGGTCAAGCTGGTGATGACCCGGTCTGAGGTTCTGCGGGCGACCGGCCCGACGGCCTCGACCTCGATGGATGTCAAAATCGGCATGAAGAATGACGGCACCATGACGGCGGGCAAGGTTGTGTTCCGCATGCAGGGTGGCGCCTGGCCGGATATGGCTCCGACCGGCATGGCGCTGAATTGTGCCTTTGCCAGCTATGACCTGCCAGCGGTGTACCACGAAGGCTATGACGTATTGGCCAACCGCCCGAAAGCGGCGGCCTATCGTGCGCCCGGGTCGCCCATGGCGGCCTTCGCGGTGGAAAGCCTTGTTGACGAGATGACGCGCAAGCTGGGGTTGGACCCGATCGAGGTGCGTATAAAGAACGGTGCCAAGGAAGGCACCAAGTCAAGCTATGGGCCGACCTACAAGAAAATCGGTCTGCTGGAATGTCTGGAAGCGGCCAAGGCCCACCCGAACCTGGCCGAAAAGCTTGGCCCCAATCAGGGGCGCGGCGTGGCGGCGGGATTCTGGTTCAACCATGGCGGGGAAACGTCGGTGTCGATGTCGCTGGGCAATGACGGGACAGTGACCGTGTCGGCGGGGACGCCGGATATTGGCGGCAGCCGCGCCTCGGTCGCGCTGATGGTGGCCGAAACGCTGGGCATCCCGTATGACCATGTGCGGGTCAACATCGTTGAAACCGGCGCATTGGGCTTTAACGAACCGTCCCATGGCAGCCGCGCCACTTTCGCCACCGGCAAGGCGGCGGTTGAGGCGTGCAATCAGGCCATCGGCGAGATGTGCCGCCGCGCGGCCAAACGCTGGGGCATCGACGAGGACGCGGTTGAGTGGAAAGACGGCGCGGTCCATCCGGCCGGCCCGAATGCGGGCGAATTTCCTCCGATGACGATCAAGAAGATCGGTCAGACGATGGGCCGTTCCGGCGGGCCGATCTCGGGGCATCATGAAACCACGGCGGGGGGGGTCGGCGAAAGCTTTGGCGCCCATGTCGTCGATGTCGAGGTTGATCCCGAAACCGGCAAAACCACTATTCTGCGCTATCTGGTGGTGCAGGATGCGGGGCGGGCCATTCACCCGTCATATGTCGAGGGCCAGTACCAGGGCGGGGCCGCGCAAGGCATCGGCTGGGCGCTGAACGAAGAATATGTCTATGACGATATGGGCCGTCTTCAGAACCCGATCTTCCTTGATTACCGGGTGCCTGTGGCCTCGGACCTGCCGATGATCGACACGGTGATTATCGAGGTGCCGAACCCCGGCCACCCCTACGGGGTGCGCGGTGTTGGCGAAACCGGCATCACCCCGCCATTGCCGGCGATTGCCAACGCGATTGCCGATGCGACGGGGCGGCGTCTGCGCCATTTGCCGATGACGCCAGCCAAGGTATTGAAGGCGATCAAGAATGGTTGAGGTCAACCTGTGGTCCGGTCTGCGACGCTTTACCGATGGTGAATTGGTGGTGCATGTCGAGGCCGACACCGTGGGAAAAATGCTGGATGCGCTGATTGCGGCGCATCCGGATCTTGCACCCGTGATTGAAGCTGGGCTTTCGGTTGCGGTGGATGGTGAGGTGATCACCGACGCCCATCACACTCCGATCAGGCCGGACAGTGAAATCTTCCTTTTGCAGCAGCTCAAAGGCGGGTGACGTATTAAAAACCCGTTTGCAGGGCCTGAGACGAATTGTCTGACCGAACGGTCGGATTTACTATTGCCACAGCGCGATTTTCGATGTTTCATTGGCGTGACGGATTGATTATCGGGCATAACTTATCTCGGAGAGACTATTAGTTTTGCGCTAATTATGCTTGATTGTTGACCGGCTTGGCGCATGATCGTCAGATAATTTCGGGCTTAAGTCCGAAGATAACTGGTCATAGGGAGGACAATGATGACCACACGTAGAACAATGATCGGCCTGTTGGGCGGTGCGGCCATGGCCGCGATCTCGGCGGGGGGGGCTTTCGCACAGGAAGTCAATCTGAAAATGCACGGCTTTCTGCCACTTGGCGCAACCATTCCGGCGCAAATCATCCAGCCCTGGATCGACCAGGTTGAAGAAAATTCGAACGGTTCGATCCAGATCGAACATTTTGGCGCAATGGCGCTGGGCGGCACGCCGCCCGAGTTGTTTGATCAGGTGGTCGATGGTGTGACGGATATCGCATGGACGGTGATCGGCTATACTCCGGGTCGTTTCCCTTCGACCGAGGTCATGGAACTGCCCTTCATGGTGTCCGACGCGCGTTCGGCTTCGTCCGCATTGTGGCAGATCACCGAGGGTCAGCTGATGGACACGGAATTCAAGGACGTGAAAGTTCTTGGCACCTGGGTGCACGGCCCCGGCATGTTCCACACCGCCGATCCGGTTGAAGTGCCTTCCGATCTTGAGGGTATGAAAATCCGCGGCGGTTCGCGCATGGTCAACCAGCTTCTGGAAGCCACGGGCGCAACGCCGGTTGGCATGCCGGTTCCGGCCGTACCCGAGGCGCTGTCCAAGGGAGTGATCGACGGAACCACCATTCCGTGGGAAGTGACCGGCACCCTGAAAGTGCCTGAGCTGGTGACAAACCATACCGAGTTTGACGGTCCGGCGCTTTATGTTCTGACCTTTGTCATGGCGATGAACAAGGACACCTGGAACAGCCTCAGCGCCGAGCAGCAAGCGGCGGTTGAAGCGGCATCGGGTCTTCAGTTCTCGATCTTCGCTGGCGGCACTCAGGAAGATGCTGACGCGCCCGCACGGGCCGTCGCCGTTGAGCTGGGCAACAATATCATCACCGTTTCGGAAGAGGACGCCGCCAAGTGGGCGGAAGTCGTGAACCCGATCATCGACGGTTGGAAAGTTGATATGGAAACCCGTGGCATCGATGGTCAGGCGCTGATTGATCAGGCAAATGACCTGATGGCCGCATACGGGAACTAAGATTCCGTTTGGATAAACCAAGGGCTGCGGCACATCTGTGCCGCAGCTTGGCTTTTTGGCAATGAAAGTGGTCCGGTATGCATCGCACCTTTCTAAACCTGTCCCGGCTGATGGCCATAATCGGGGGGATCGTGCTTTCGCTATTGATCCTTTTGGTATGCCTGTCGATTGTCGGAAGAACGCTGAACGGTATTTTCCATTCCGACCTAATGCAGGGTGCCCTTCCGGGGTTTTCGGAAATGATGTTGGCCACCGGGATCGGCCCCATCAACGGCGACTTCGAACTGGTTGAGGCGGGGATTGCCTTTGCGATATTCATGTTCATTCCGCTGACCCAGATCACATCAGGCCATGCGGTTGTGGACGTTTTCACCAACTGGCTGCCGATGCGCGGCCAAAAGATGCTGATGGCCATTGCCGAGGTGCTGTTCGCGATCGCTTTGACGGTTATCGCCGTGCAGCTTTACGAAGGCATGCTGAGCAAACAAAGAAGCGGCACAACCACCTTTCTGTTGCAGTTTCCGATCTGGTGGGCCTATGCGCTTAGCCTGATCGGGGCGGTCTCGGCCGCGATTGTCGGAACCTACGTGGCGCTTGTGCGCGTGTACCAAATCATCACCGGCGCAAAAATTCTTGGGGAAGAAGGGGCCGAGCATTGACCGACCTGACAATTGGAATTCTGTCTTTTCCCGCATTGCTCGGTTTGATCTTCCTGCGGGTCCCGATTGGGCTGGCGATGTTTCTTGCCGGTTTCGTCGGTTTGTGGATCATCCAGGGAAATCCCGATATCCCGCTGGCCCGCCTGAAAAGCGAAAGCTTTACCACATTCTCAAGCTATTCACTGTCGATCGTGCCGATGTTCCTGCTGATGGGCCATTTCGCGACGCTCGGCGGGATGAGCCAGGCGCTGTTCAAAGCCGCCGAGGGGTGGCTGGGGCATCGCAGGGGTGGTGTTGCGATGGCGGCTGTCGGTGCCTGCGCCGGATTTGGTGCGATTTGCGGATCGTCTTTGGCCACCGCCGCCACGATGAGCCGCGTCGCCCTGCCCGAGATGAAGCGCTATGGCTATGCGGGGGGCTTTTCGACCGCGACACTGGCCGCCGGTGGCACATTGGGCATTCTGATCCCGCCCTCGGTCGTGCTGGTGATCTATGCCATTCTGACCGAGCAGAACATCGCCAAGCTGTTTCTGGCGGCCTTCGTGCCGGGTATTCTTGCGGCGCTGGGCTATGTGATCGTGATCTCGATCTATGTGCGCCTATTCCCCGAAAGCGCAGGCGTGCGCGAACGGGTGCCCTATGCGCAGCGCTTCATTGATCTGATTGCCGTCTGGCCGGTTTTGCTGGTGTTTATCGCGGTGGTCGGCGGCATTTATGGCGGCATTTTCACCCCGACCGAAGGCGCGGCGGTCGGCGCGTTGGGCACCGGTATCATCGCCTATTTCAACGGCGGGCTGACCCGCAAGACTTTGGCGGAAAGCTTTACCGTGACGGCGCGTTCGACGGCGATGATCTTTTTCATTGTTTTGGGGGCAGGCTTTTACAACGGCTTTCTTGCCCTGACACAAGTGCCTCAGGAAATTGCCGAATGGGTGGTTGGTCAGGGGTTCAGCCCGTGGCTGGTTCTGGTGCTGATCCTGGTCTTCTACCTGCTTCTGGGCTGCCTGATGGACAGCCTTTCAATGATCCTTCTGACCATTCCGATTTTCTTTCCGGTGATTTCGGTTCTTGATTTCAACTTCACCTCGCTGGCCGAGTTGCAGGCAATCAAGGCAATGGCGGTGATTGATGGCGGCATCATACCCGAGGCTGTGACCGGCGAGATGCTGGCCAATATCAAGACGGCGATCGCCAATGGCGCGGAATTGACCCGCGAACAGATGCGGGCGCTCGATATCCGCATGACGCGCGGCATGGCCAACCGGATCGAGTCTGAGCAGGTTGCGATCTGGTTCGGTATCCTTGTGCTGATCGTGGTCGAGGTTGGCCTGATCACACCGCCGGTGGGCATGAACCTGTTCATCATCAACGCGATGGACCGGAAAACACCGATGGTCGAGACCTATAAGGCGGTGATCCTGTTCGTTGGCTCGGATCTGGTGCGTGTGGGCCTGCTTGTGGCCTTCCCGGCAATCACGCTGTTCTTGCTGCCGATTTAGCAGTAGCGTGACAGGTTGAGATTTGACAGCGCCCCGGACTTGGTTCGGGGCGTTTTGTTTAGGGTCAGCGCCATCCCACGGGCAGGCGCTGACCCCTAGACAATTCACCCCCCTTGTGAGAAGGCTCCGCGCAACAGGAGACTCTTTGATGACCACCACCCGTTTTGCCCCTTCGCCGACAGGATACCTGCATGTTGGCAACCTGCGCACGGCGCTGTTCAATTACCTGATCACCCGCAAGGCGGGCGGCACTTTCATTCTGCGCATCGACGACACCGATCCCGAGCGTTCGAAGGAAGAATATGTAGACGGGATCAAGCAGGACCTCGAGTGGCTGGGCATCACCTGGGACAAGATCGAACGTCAATCGGACCGGCTGGACCGCTATCATGCGGCGGCGGATAAACTGCGCGAGATGGGCCGGTTTTACGAGGCGTTTGAAACGCCGGTTGAACTGGATCTGAAGCGCAAGAAACAGCTGAATATGGGCAAACCTCCGGTCTATGACCGTGCGGCGCTGGGCTTGTCGGAAGAAGAGAAGGCCAGATTGCGGGCCGAGCGGGGCGATGGGGTTTGGCGGTTCAAGCTGGATCATCAACGGATCGAATGGCGCGACGGTATTCTGGGCGATATTTCAATTGATGCGTCAAGCGTGTCAGACCCGGTGCTGATCCGTGGCGACGGGCAGTTTCTTTATACGCTGGCCTCGGTCGTCGATGACACCGATATGGGCGTGACCAATGTCGTGCGCGGCTCGGATCATGTGACCAATACGGCGACGCAGATCCAGATGATAAAGGCGCTTGGATTTGAGCCGCCTGACTTTGCCCACCATTCGCTTTTGACCGGTCCCGGTGGGGAAGCATTGTCAAAGCGGTTGGGCACGTTGGCGCTGCGGGATTTGCGCGAAAATGGTGTGCAGCCGATGGCCTTGCTAAGCCATATGGCGCGGCTCGGGTCGTCCGATCCGTTCGAGATGCGAAGCTCGATGGAGGAACTGGTTGAAGGCTTCGACATCACCCGTTTCGGCGCGGCACCGACCAAGTTTGATGTCGAGGATCTCTATCCGCTGACCGCGCGATATCTTCACGATCAGCCATTCGAGGCTGTGGCCGACGCAATTGCTGAAATTGGCGTGCCTGCGGATCTGGCCGAAAGCTTCTGGAATGTAACGCGCGAGAATATCACCACGCTGAAAGACCTTGCGGGCTGGTGGGTGCTGTATCGTGACGGGGCAGAGCCGCTGATAGACGATGAGGATGCGGAATTTGTGGCGCAGGCTTTGGCCCTGCTGCCTGACGGGCCTTATACGGTGGAAACCTGGGGTCACTGGACCAAACAGGTGAAGGACGCAACGGGCCGCAAGGGCAAGGGGCTGTTCATGCCGCTGCGCAAGGCGCTGACGGGGCAGGAACGCGGGCCGGATATGCGCGATGTGATGCCTTTGTTGCAGACGGTGCGGGCAAAAAGCTGACGGTTTCGCCCGCTGGCGCGGTCGATGTAAAAGGGGGCGCTGCCCCCACCAGCCGCAAGTCTGCGGCTGGTTTCCCCCCGGGATATTTGGGGACAAAAGAATTGTTATACGTGGATTATTCCTTGCCCTTCGGAATGACCTCGTATCCCGGTTCTTCGGCTTCGTCATCGACCATTTCCGGCGGGAAACCGGGGGCGGTGATATCAAGACCGGTGGCGTCTTCCAGACGGCGGATGATGTTGGGGGAAAGTTCGCGTTCGCCGTAGCGGGAGATGCCGTCCTCAAAAATTTTGATCAGCATCGGGTTAATCTCCAGCGGTACGCCGGCGCGGTCGGCGACCTCTTGAAACAGGCCGATGTCTTTTTTCACCAGATCCATGGTGAAGCTGATATCGCGGCTGCCGTTGAGGATGACCTGACTTTCGGTTTCATGCACAAAACTGGTGCCGGACGAGATTTTTATTGCCTCGAACGCGGTGTTGAGGTCCATGCCTGCGGCTTTGCAGGTGGTCAGCGCTTCGGCGCAGGTGACAAGGTTTGCGGTGGCAAGGAAGTTGGTGACGACCTTGAGAACCGAGGCGCTGCCCAGCTCACCTGTGTGCAGGATGCGGCGGCCCATGGTTTTCAGAAACGGCAGAATGCGGTCAAAGGTGGCGCGGTCGCAGCCTGCGAAGATGGCGATATTGCCGGTATCGGCGCGGTGACAGCCGCCCGAGACGGGGCAATCCACCGCCGCTCCGCCGCGTTCGATGACCATGGCACCAAGGCGCTTGGCCTCGGCTTCGTCCGTGGTGGACATCTCCATCCAGATTTTGCCGGGTCCGACCTCGGGCAGCATGTCCTGCATCACCGCGTCCGAGGCGGCGGGCGAGGGCAGGCAGGTGATGACCGCGTCGCAATCACGCATCAATTGCGCGGGATTTTCGCCGCGTTTGGCGCCCTTGGCGACGAAGGCATCGACCAGATCGCTGTTCAGATCGTGGACGGTCAGGTCAACCCCGTTGCGCAGAAGTGATCCTGACAGTTTGCCGCCGACATTGCCCAGACCGATGAAGCCTACTTTCATGGTGTCCTCCGTGTTTTACCCGAGAAAACGCAGGCCCAAAGGTGTTGGCAAGCCCGTTTCCGACATGGTTGGCGGAATGCGGCAGGCTTAGCGCTTTTTCAGCGCGATGCCCTGGCCGGATTGGGCCGGGGTGCCGAGGGCGTTGTGGGCGTCAAAGATTTGCGCAAGGCGGTCCGCGACATGCGGTTGCCAGCTTTCGGGGCGGCGGGTGTCGAGATTGAAGCCCAGCACCTTGGCCTCGTTGGTGGCGGCGATAGTGCCGCCCGAGTCCAGTACGGTGTGGAACAGGATGTAGCGCTTGTCGTCCAGTCCCGTTAGTTGGGTGGTGATGGTGAAGCGGTCGCCTTCGACCAGTTCACCCAGATAACAGACATGGTTTTCGACGATGACATATTCGTGGCCCGCGCGATCCTTAATGGTCTGGGTGGGATGGTTGATCCAGTTGAAGAAGGCCCAGTTCGCCTGATCGCAGATGGTCAGGTAGTGCGACATGTTCAGGTGGCCGTATTCATCGACCCAATCCGGTTTGACGGTGTTTTCGACCAAGCAGGCGGGGGCGGCAATCTCGCCCGTCCAGTCGTGCAGGAAGGTTTCGGTTTCCAGCATCTAGCGGCCTTTCCAGACGGGTTCGCGTTTTTCGTTGATCGAGGCGATGCCCTCGGCCGCGTCTTCGCTGTCATAGACTTTGCGATAGATCGGCAGGTCGGCGCTGCGCATGGTGTGGAAAGCGTCGCGTTCGTTCATGCCTTCGGTGGCGCGATCAACCTCTTTCGTGGCTTGCAGCGACAAAGGCGCGTTGGCGGCGATCTGGCTTGCGAGGTCAAGCGCGGCTTCCATCAGCATGCCCGTGGGCACAACGCGGTTGATCAGGCCCCAGCGCTCTAACTCTTGCGCCGAGGCGCGGCGGCCGGTCATCAGCATTTCCATTGCGATGGCGCGGGGGATGCGGCGGGGCAGGCGGATAATGCCGCCGCTGTCACCGACCACGCCAATGGCGGCTTCGGGCATGGCGTATTCGGCGGTATCGGCCGAGACGATCATGTCGGCGGCTAAGGCCAGCTCAAAACCGCCACCCAAGGCCATGCCGTTGACGGCGGCGATGACGGGTTTCTTGAGGTCCCAGTATTCGGTGAGGCCAGCAAACCCGCCAACGCCTTGATCAGCGTCTGGGGCTTCGCCTTCGGCGGCGGCTTTCAGATCCCATCCGGCAGAAAAGAAACGGTCGCCCCCGCCGGTGATGATGCCGACCGAAAGGCTGTCATCGTCTTGCAGTTCCTTGAAGGCGTTGCCAAGCGCCATGCTGGTGGCGGCGTTGATTGCGTTGGCCTTGGGGCGGTCGAGGGTAACGATCAGGATACGCCCCTGCCGTTCGGTTCTGACGTCTGACATTCTATGCTCCCAATGGCCGCAGCAGGCCGCGGCTGATGATGTGGCGCTGGATTTCGCTGGTGCCTTCCCAGATGCGTTCCACGCGGGCGTCGCGGTATATTCGTTCCAGCGGCAAGTCTGCCATCACCCCCATACCGCCACAAGTCTGGATCGCCTGATCTGCCACACGGCCCAGCATCTCGGAACACCAGACTTTTGCCATGGCGCAGTCTTCGGCCTCGGTCGGGGCGCCTTGGTCGACCTTCCAAGCGGTGTCCATCAACAAAAGGTTGCCGATGCGGATGTCGGTGGCCATGTCGGCCAGCGGGAAGCTGATGCCCTGGAACTTGCCGATTTTCTGGCCGAATTGTTCGCGGGTGGCAGCGAAATCAAGCGCGACCTCAAAGGCGCGTTCGGCGCGGGCCTGACATGTGGCGGCGACGGTCAGGCGACCCGGCCCAAGCCATTGGTTGACGACGTCAAAACCCTGGCCTTCTTCGCCGATCATCTGCCAGTTGCCAACGCGCACATCGTCAAAACGCAGGATGTTGTTGTAATAGCCGCGCATCCCCATGTGGTCGTAGCCCGGCGCAACTTCCAGCCCCGGCGCATCCAGATCGACGAGAAAACAGGAGATGCGTTTGCGTTTTCCGCGTGATGTTTCTTCTTCTCCGGTGGCGGCGAAGAGTACCACAAAGTCGCTGATTTGCGCGTTCGAGATGAAATGTTTGGTGCCGTTGATGATCCAGTCATCGCCTTCGCGCCGGGCGGTGGTTTTCATCCCCTTCAGGTCCGATCCGGCATCGGGTTCGGTCATCGCCACGCAGTCGCGTTTTTCGCCGCGCATGGCGGGTTCAAGGAAATGGCTGAGTTGCTCGCCCTCACAGGCTGCCAGCAGGTTGGTTGGGCGGCGGACGCATTCGGCAAGGGCGAGGGACGCGCGTCCGAGAGCCTTTTCCACCAAGGTGAAAGACACGCAGTCCAGCTCGGCCCCGCCGAATTTCTCGGGCATGTTGCAGGCGTGCAGGCCGACCTCAATCGCCTTGTGGCGCAGTTCCATTTCCAGTTCGCGCGGCAATTCGCCCAGTTTTTCGATCATCACCTCATGGGGGATCAACTCGTTCTCGGTGAACGACCTGGCCATGTCATAAAGCATCTGCTGTTCTTCGCTGAGGGCAAAATCCATTCAAGTCGTCCTTTCGGGTTGTTCGGCCAGTTTCAGCACGGCGTCGACAGCGACCGCGCCGGATTGGCCAACGAGGATTGGGTTGATTTCGATTTCTTCGGCTTTTGAGGACAGCGCGAAGGCGGCAAGGGCTTCCAACTGGTCCAGCAGGGCGTCGCGGTCCCCTGCGGGGCGGCCGCGCCAGCCGGCGATTTTCTTGGCGGTTGTCAGGCGGTTCAAGGCGCGGGCAATCTCGGGGCGGGTGAAGGGGGCGGCCAGCATGGTGCTGTCATTCCACATCTCGGCCTCGATACCGCCGCCGGCGATCATCATCACTGGGCCGACCGAAGGGTCGAAGGTGACAGAGGCCAGGATTTCCGCCACCACATCGGGGGCCATGGTTTCGATCAGGACGTGTGTCAGCGGGATGTCGGGGCAGTTGACGGCCATGTCAGACGCCATCTTGGCGGCGGCCTCGGCGACCTCATCGGCTGAGCGCAGGCCAATGCGGACGGCGCCAACCTCGGTTTTATGTAGCAAGCGGGGGTCGAGCGCTTTCAGGGCGACAGGAAAGCCGAGTTCTGTCGCTGCGGCAGGGGCGTTCTCGGGCGTGGAGACTTGCAGTTCGGGGACAGAGACGCCTGCGGCGGTGATCAGCGATTTGGCTTCGGCCTCGTCCCGCCGGGTGCCTGTTGCGGGGGCGTCGTATCCGGTTTCCAAGTTACCCAGCCCTTCGGCCAGCAATGCGCTGCGCCGTTCGTTCCACCAAACGGTATGGGACAGGGCGCTGATGCATTCCTCAAGCCCCTGCATCGCGGCCATGCCTTTTCGCGCGGTGTGATCGCGGGCGTGATCGGGGAAGCAGTCAACCATCGGGGCAAGCTGGATGCCCGCCACATCGCGCCCTTCGCAGGCGGCGGCCATGGCGTCCAGTTGCGCTTCGTACTCAGCGATATCCCACATGCCTTCGCGGGGGTAATTCTGCACCAATATGGCCGTATCAAAGCCTTCGTCGAGCAAGGCGTTATAGATCGCCGTTTGCTGATCAAGATTGTTCCATGCGGCCATTGTCACGTCCTGTGGATTGCAGGGGGTGGCGATGGGGGGCAACACCGATTTCAATTTGGCGACGCGGTCACCGGTCGGTTGCGGCATCTCGAACCCGGCGGCGGACAGGTGGTCGGCCAGCATGACGCTCATCACGCCGGAAACGGCTGTGACCATGACACGACGCCCTTTGGGGATCTGGCCCGAATTGATCAGCTTCAGGGTTTCGAAAAATTCGGATTCCGATTGGGTCGAGATAATCCCCAGCCGGTCGAAAATCGCCTGCCATGCGGCATCGGCCCCGGTCATCGACGCGGTGTGCGAGGCTGCAACCTGGGCACCAACCTCGGATTTGCCAAACTTGATGGCGACAATGGGTTTGCCCAGCCGCAAGGCCTTCACGGCGGCCCGTCGCAGCCCGCTGATGTTTTTCAAGCCCTCGAAGGCGATACCAACGCAGGTGACTTGCGGGTCATCCAGCAGATACTCGGCGCATGTTTCGATCCCCGTGATCGCCTGATTGCCACAGCCGACGATATGGGTCAGATCAAGGCTTCGGTCGCAAAAGACGGCGTCGCACAGGAAGCCTCCGCCTTGCGAAACGATGGCGATGCCCTTGTCGGGCGCCTGTACGCCGAACTGATCCATCATTGCAGACATCGGCTGAAGGAAATTCGCCAACCCGATTGAGTTTGGGCCGAGCATGACCATATCACCGGCCGCATCTTCAAGTCGGCGCTGAATATCCTGACCATCCGCACCCATTTCGGCAAAACCGGCGGCGTTGCAGATCACTGCTTTGCACCCCCTGACGCGCAATGCCTCGATTGCCTGGACCGCTGCTTCGCGGCGAATGGCGACAAAGGCGAGGTCTGGGGCCTTTGGCAGGTCTTCGATCGAGGCGTGGCAGGTATGGCCGAACAGTTCGGGGTATTTGTGGTTCACCACATAGGTTTGTCCGTCAAATCCGAGATCGTCGTGATATTGCAGCGTCGGCTTCAGATTGCTGCCACCGATGAAAGCAACCGATTTGGGACGGAACAGCGGATCAAGTTTGTGGGTCATCGGGCAATCTCGGGTCATGGGGACGGGGCAAAGATTAGCCGTTGATGTCGATAAAATATTGACATGAGCGAACAAAAAATTGACCAAATAAGGCATGAAAACGATCAATATTGTACTGGGCGAAGGGTTTTCGTTGGTGTCCCTGTCGATGGTGACGGAACCCTTGCGGGTGGCCAATCGCGAAAGCCCCAAGCCGCTGTTTCAATGGCGGTTGCTAAGCGTTGACGGGACGCGGCCCCGATCCTCGTCGGGTCTGGCGTTTGATATTGGCGGACCGCTGATTGAGGCCAAAGCGGATGTGGTGATCCTGCTGGCGTCTTATTCGCCCGATCGGCTGCGGTCAGCGGCCTTTCTGAACTGGCTGCGGCGGCGGGCGCGTCAGGGGTGCCTGATGGGATGTGTCGAAACCGGAGCGTTGTTGTTTGCCGAGGCAGGGCTGCTGGAAAAACGCCCCGCCGCGGTTCATCGCGAATCCATCGTCGCCTTCCGCGAAGCACGAGGGGATGACCTGTTTGTGGACCGCCTCTACAATTTCAGCGGTGATCGGTTTTCCAGTGCGGGTGGTGTGGTGACGATGGACATGACGCTGGCCCTGATCGCCCATTTCGGATCGCAAAGACTGGCGCGTCGGGTGGCCGAGGTTTTGTACTATCTGCCGCGCGAAAGTGATCGCGATGCGTCTATCGGGGCGGATAGTTCGTTAAAACGGCTGGACCGCAATCTGGCGCGGGCGACCGAAATAATGATGGCGCATATTGAAACGCCATTGCGGATTGGCGACATCTGCCAGCGGCTTGACCTGCCAGGATACAAGCTTCAGCGGCTGTTCCAGCGGCATCTGGGCCAGTCTCCGCAGGCCTATTATCTGGAGCTTCGGCTTGAACGGGCACGGAATCTGCTGCGCAATTCGCATGAAAAGGTGGGCACCATCGCCATGATGTGCGGTTTTCCCGCGCCGGAAAGCCTGTCGCGGGCGTATTTGAAAAGATTTGGTGTTCGGCCGAGTAAGGATCGGACGTTTTAAGGCGTAAGTAGGGTTTTCTGGGTTATTCGGAAACCTTTATCCGCTATTTCCCACACCTTTCGCGGAATCAAGGCCGAAGGCCGCCGCGCGATCGCCGTCCCGCCCCATCGGAGCGGCGATTTGCCAAAGTCGCGAAAAACACGGACTAAGGGGAGTGCTTGGCAGGGATAAACTGGCATAACGACAGGTCGGCACGCCACCTCGGCGAGCCGACGCTCGCGCGGCTTATCCCTCGATTGCGGGCAACCCGGTCGTTTTGGCCTATAACAGTCGTTCCCGACAAAGCTTGAAAGGCCCTTGGCGCAATCGAAGCCTAACCTTTTTAGCGCATCGACTGTCCGTCGTGGAACATGTGAACCTTTGACGGATCGGCGGTCAGGGCCAGTTCCTTGCCGCGCAATTCGTGGTGAATGCCTTGCAGCTTGGCGATGATATGGTCTTCGCCTTCGCGTTCGAAATAGGCCAAGGTGACTTCGCCAAGGGCTTCGACGATATCCACGGTGTCCTTGAAAATATAGCTGCCGTCCGTGGGTTCGAAATCTTCCGGACGTACCCCGACATTCACTTGCTTACCCATATCCGCATCGGTGGTTGCGATCGACGTGACCGCTGTCCCCCCGTTGTCAAGCGCAACGGTGGTTTGAGCACCGGTGCCGGTGATTTTGCCGGGCAGCAGGTTCATGGCAGGCGAGCCGATGAATTGTGCGACGAATTCGTTTTCCGGTGTCTCGTAAAGCTCAAGCGGGGTGCCGACCTGCGCGATGCCTTTATTGGCCAGAACCACGATGCGGCTGGCAAGTGTCATCGCTTCGACCTGATCGTGGGTCACATAGATCATGGTGCTGTCTGGCATCGCTTCTTTCAGGCGGGCGATTTCGATCCGGGTGGCGACACGCAAGGCTGCGTCGAGGTTCGAAAGCGGTTCGTCAAACAAATACACTTTCGGGTCGCGGACAATCGAACGCCCGATGGCGACACGCTGGCGCTGTCCGCCCGACAGAGCCTTTGGCAGACGGTCAAGATAGTCATCCAGTTGCAGCGTCTTGGCGGCCTTGTCGACAGCCGCGTCAATCTCGGCCTGAGGCTTCTTGGCGATCTTCAGGGCGAATTGCATGTTTTCGCGCACGGTCATGTGCGGATAAAGCGCGTAGGACTGGAACACCATCGCGATGCCGCGCTGGGCAGGGGGCACGTCGTTCACCTCGATCCCGTCGATTTCCAGCACGCCGCCTGTGATCCTTTCCAGACCGGCGATCATCCGCAGCAGGGTGGATTTGCCGCAGCCCGAAGGGCCGACGAACACGATCAGCTCACCTGTTTCGATCTCAAGGTTGATGTCTTTCAGGACATTGACGTTGCCGCCATAGGTTTTGTCCACATTGGTCAGCTTCAGATCAGCCATTGATCAGTCCTCCAGCTTGCGGGCAATGCAGCACTGCCATCCCGCCAATTCTGTTTGTCCCTTGTTTGGGGCGATGCCGCCAAGCGCTGCCCCGATAGTCTGCCAGTTGCCGGACGGCAGGGTTATCCCAACCACCGCCTGGCCCATATTGAACGCGCAAAATACGGTTTCGCCGTCCAATTCGCGTTGGAAGGTCAACAAATCGCCCGAGACCGTCATGGCGGAAATGCTGCCCTTGGCCAATACTGGATGGGCGCGCCGCAGGGCGATCACCGCGCGGTAATGGTTCAGCATCGACGCGGGATCGGACAGTTGCTTATCCACGGCCAGTTGCGCGTGATCGCGGCTGACCGGAAGCCAGGTGGCGCCTTCGCCAAAGCCCGAGTTTTCGGCCTGAGAGTCCCAAACCATAGGTGTGCGGCAGCCATCGCGGCCTTTGAACTCGGGCCAGAATTCGATGCCATAAGGGTCTTGCAGTGCCTCGAAGGGCACATCGGCCTCGGGCAGGCCAAGCTCTTCCCCCTGATAAAAACAGACCGAACCGCGCAGGCAGATGATCAGATTGGCCAGGGTACGGGTTGCGGTGTCGTCCAAATTCCAGCGGCTGACATGGCGCTGGACGTCGTGGTTGGAATAGGCCCAGCAGGCCCAGCCATCGGGCGCGGCTTCGGCCACGCGGTCAAACACTTCGCGGACACGGGCGGCAGTCAGCGGTGCCCCCTCAAGCAGCTCGAACGCATAGCACATATGGGCCTTGTCGCCGCCAGACGTGTATTCGCCAAGAATTTCCAGCCCGCGCTGGGCATCGCCAACCTCGCCCACGCAGGTGCGGTCTTGGTATTGGTCCAGCAGGGCGCGGAACCGTTTCAGAAAGACAAGGTTCTCGGGCTGGTTCTTGGAATAGAGATGCCGCTGGTGGTTATAAGGGTTCACGCTGGGCGCAATTGTGGCGTTACGCTCTTCCGGCGGAAGGGGCGGGTTGTCGCGCAGTTGCTTGTCGTGGATGTAAAAGTTGATCGTGTCCAGACGGAACCCATCGACGCCGCGTTCCAGCCAGAAGCGGGTGACGTCCAGCAAGGCATCCTGAACGTCCGCGCAGTGGAAATTCAGATCCGGCTGCGAGCTTAGGAAATTATGCAGGTAGTATTGTTCGCGCCGCGCGTCCCACTGCCATGCAGAGCCGCCGAATATCGACAACCAGTTATTCGGAGGTGTCCCGTCCGGCTTTGGATCGGACCAGACATACCAGTCGGATTTCGCATTGTCCCGACTGGTGCGGCTTTCGGCAAACCACGGGTGCTGATCCGAGCTGTGCGACAGCACAAGGTCGATAACCACCCGCACGCCCAGCGCATGTGCCTTGGCCAGCAGGTCGTCAAAATCCGCCAGAGTGCCGAACATCGGATCGATGTCGCAATAATCGCTGACATCATAACCGAAATCTTTCATCGGCGACTTGAAGAAGGGTGAAATCCAGATCGCATCAACCCCCAGAGACGCCACATAGGGCAGGCGCTCGGCGATGCCTTTCAAGTCGCCGATGCCGTCGCCATTGCTGTCTTGATAGCTGCGGGGATAGATCTGATAGATCACCCCGCCCCGCCACCAGTCGGGATCGGGCACAAGCCCCGTTTCAGCCTGAAGTGCTGTTTGTGCATTCATAGTCAGTTAACCTACTTCACGGACCCGGCCAGCAGGCCGCGGACCAGATATTTCTGAAGGGCGAAGAAGACGCCCAGCGGAACAGCGATCGAAACGAATGCCGCTGTCGCAAGGATTTCCCAATTGCCGCCGCGTGTGCCCAGCATTTCAACAATGCGGTTGGTCATCACCGTGGTCTGGCCTGTCGCATCGATCAGAAACACTTTGGCCACCAGAAGGTCGTTCCATGTCCAGAGGAACTGGAAGATCGCAAAGCTGGCCAGCGCCGGGAATGACAATGGCAGGATCAGTTTGACGAAGATCTGGAAATCGGTGGCCCCGTCAACGCGGGCGTTTTCGATAATATCCTTGGGCAGTCCGACCATATAGTTTCGCAGCAGGTAGATCGCCAAAGGCAAGCCGAACCCCGTATGCGCCAGCCAGACCCCGAGATAGCCCTTGCCGATGCCAATCCCCAGATGCAGCTTCAGCAGCGGGATCAGCGCCAGTTGCAGCGGCACAACCAGCAAACCCACCACGAAGGCGATCAGCAGCGCTCGGCCCGGGAAATCCATCCATGCCAATGCATAGGCGGCGAAGGCTGCGATCAGGATCGGGATGATGGTGGCCGGAATGACCACGGTCAGGGTCGAGATAAAGGCCGTGCTCATGCTTTCCGATGCATTGCCGGAAAACAAAAGCGTGTCGTAATTGTCCAGCGTGAATTCCGGCGGTGACAAGGCGGTGACAAAGACCCTCTGACCACGGGTGCCGGTAAATTCCACGGAATTTTCCATGCGATATGCGCCGTCGGCCTGAACCGTGATGGTGCCGCCGTTGCGCAGCTCGGCGGTTTCACCCACTTTGTATGCATCAATCGCACGCGAACTGATGCCCCAGACCTGAACCTCGACATCTCTGCCTTCATCAAACAGTTTGCCTTCGATGACGAAAAGCCCGCCTTCCGCGAACTGGGTCTCGGGTGACGCCGCGCGGATGGTGTAGTTTTGCTCGGAAGGGAACAAAGCTTTCCACCATCCGCCGGTCACGATCTGGTCCGTGGTCCGGAAGGATGAGACGAACAGACCAACTGTCGGGAACAGCCAGAGGATAACCAAGAAGGCCACCGAGATATGAACAACCCATGTAAGGGTGGATTTGGAACCTGCGATATTGTCCATTTTGGTGTCCCCTACTGCATTTCTTTGCGCGCATTGCGCACGTTCCAGACCAGAATCGGCGTGACCAGCAGCATGATGATCATGGCCGAGGCCGAGCCCATGCCCCAATCATTGGCCCGGAACAGTTTGTCGAACATGTAATTCGCCAGAACCTGCGTTTCCCACTGGCCGTTGGTCATCGCGAACACGATGTCGAAAACCTTGAGAACGGCGATGGTGATGGTGGTCCAGACCACGAGGATCGTGGTTTTTATCTGCGGCACCTTGATCTTGAAGAAAATCTGAAACGGGTTTGCGCCGTCTACGATGGCCGCTTCGACAGTTTCCTCGGGAATGCCGCGCAGCGCCGCTGACAGGATCACCATGGCAAAACCGGTCTGAATCCAGATCAACACGATCATCAGGAAGAAGTTGTTCCAGAACGGGATGGTCAGCCATGTCTGCGGCTCGACCCCGCCGAACCAGATGTAAAGCGCGTTCAGCACGCCGATTTGTTCGGTGCCTTCGGGGCGGGCATCATAGACCAGCTTCCAGATCACGGATGCGCCAACGAACGAGATTGCCATGGGCATGAACACCAGAGACTTGGCAATGTTGCCCCATTTGATACGGTCGGTCAGTTGCGCCACCAGCAGGCCAAACCCGGTTGAGGCGGCAGGCACAACAATCAGCCAGAGCATGTTGTTGCGCATGGATTCCCAGAATTTCGGTTCGTTGAACATCTGGATGTAATTGTCCAGCCCCACGAACTCGTACCGGTTCCCCGGCAGACGGTCAGTCAGCGACAGGCGCAGGGTCTCAAACACCGGGTAGGCCAGATAGAGGCTGAGTGCAAAGAAGGCCGGAAAGATGAACAGCCAAGGCCGGATCATATTGGCCCGGTTGATGTTTTGTCCCGACGTAGAGGGTTCTGTGGGACCTATTTTTCGGGCGCACCAAAATGCAGCCCAAATAACTACCAGACACACAAGTGAGTAGAACAACCCGGATAAAGTAAGCACCGAACCACTTAGGAAGTTTTGCATTATTAGAAATGCAAGAGGCAGTGACACGGCAATCGCAATAACGATCATAATCGTGCGTCGGGTTCGTGCCTCGGATTCTCCGATATCGCGTGCCGGAAAGATGAACGTATCGAGGATCAGGTTGGACAGGTAGAAATAGCCAACACAGCCGACCACACCTGTTGCGATGGTTATTAACCCTAACAGCGCCGGATTCATCGCGCCCTCCCTGACGATTTGAATGAGGTATGAAATGTGAACCGGGGGCGACCAAAAGTCTGATCAGGTCGCCCCCGGTTTTATTGTGTCAGCGCAAAGCGATTACTTCAGCGCGTCCCAGCTTGCCTGGATCTCATCCGCAACGGTCTGCGCATCCTTGCCGCCGGTATAGTCAACCATTCCGGTCCAGAAGGTGCCTGCACCCACACCGCCCGGCATCAGGTCGGAACCGTCAAAGCGGAAGGTGGTTGCATCGATCAGGATCTGACCCTGCTTGCGCAGCGTGTCGTTCAGGTAGGCATCCAGATTCACCCCTTTATGCGGTGTCAGGAAGCCGGTCTGAGCCATCATGATCTCGTGCGCAATCGGCTGCTGCAGGAACTCCATGAATGCCGATGCTGCGTCAGACGCATTGGTGATCGCCATCAGAGTACCACCGCCGAGAACCGGATTACCCAGGTCTTTCGACTCGTAGCTCGGGAAGTAGAAGAAGTCTGCATCAACGCCGAACTCAACATCTTCCGGGAAGAATGCCGGTACGAACGACGCCTGACGGTGCATGTAACACTGCGGAGGCGAGCTGAAGAGACCCTGCGGGCTGTCGCGGAAGTCGGTCGAGGCAACAGCGCCTGCGCCACCCGATACTTTCGCATCGTCGCGTGCGAACCAGCCGAACTCTTCAATAGCGGCAACCACGCGCGCGTCGTTGAACGGCATCTCGTTCGAGGTCCATGCGTCGTAAACATCAGCAGGCTGGGTGCGCAGCATGATGTCTTCAACCCAGTCGGTCGCCGGCCAGCCGGTCGCAGCGCCGGAACCCAGACCGATACACCACGGTGTTTCGCCATCTGCCACGATCTGCTCGGTCAGGGCGCGAAGGCCTTCCATGGTGGTTGGAACTTCGTAACCTGCGTCTTCGAAGTTTTCCGGGTTATACCAGACAAGCGACTTGACGTTGACGTTGTAGAAGAAGCCGAACAACTGGTCGTCGCCATTGGCGTCCGCATAGGTGCCCAGATCAACCCATGACGATCCTGCGCCATAGTTTTCGGTGATCCAGTCGCCCATGCTTGCCGGCAATGGGGAAAGCAGGCCGCGCGAGGCAAGGTCGGCTGCCAGACCCGGCTGCGGGAACACTGCGATATTCGGGGCGGCGCCGGCTTCGGCGTCGATCACGATCTGCTGTTCAAAGCTGTCCGAGCCAACATAGGAAACGTCGGCACCGGTCGCTTCTTCGAAATAGGCGATCATGTTGTCAAAGTACCCGTCTTCCGGTGTCAGCCAAGGCCCCGAAATGGTTACTGATTGACCGGACAGATCAGGTGCGCTTGCTTTATACGCATTATATCCGTCCCAGTCGAATGGCCCGCCGTCCATGCCGAACGCCAGGTTGCCGTCTGCGCTGGCCATACCAGCAGTAATAGCCAGCGCTGCGGCGCCGGCGTAGAGCGAGATTTTCATAATTTCCTCCTCAGGTGAGCATTGTGCTCTAGGTTCTCCCCCGAAGCGCATTATTCAAAGCGCTTTGGATGGCGCTAATATAGCCCGCAATTCCCTTGATCTGTCAATAGGGCTATTATTTTTTCCATTATTTGTTTGAAAAAGACCTGTTTATGCGGATACTCACCATGTTGTACCGCACCCTGTGGCCAGTTGCCGCGGAAAACCTGTGAATTTGAAAGCGCTTTGGCGAATCGATGAATCTGAAAGAACTGTCAGAAAAGCTTGGATTGTCGCAAACCACGGTCAGTCGTGCTTTGAACGGCTATCCGGAAGTGAAGGAAGCCACACGCCTTCGGGTGATGGAGGCTGCACGACAGTTCAACTATAGCCCCAACAAGCGGGCAATGGGTTTGGCAACGGGGAAGTCGATGACGATTGGTCATGTGATCCCGACCTCGACTCAGCATGAAATGGTGAACCCGGTCTTCGGTGACTTCGTGGCCGGATCGCTCGAGGTTTACAGCCAGCGCGGATACGACATGTTGTTTTCTGCCGTGCCTGACGAGGACGAGGCGCAAACCTACCGCAACATGCAGCGCAAAGGGTCGGTGGACGGCTTGGTTCTTCAAGGCCCGCAGGTGAATGATGCCCGGATCGGCATTCTGCGTGAATTGGGAATGCCGTTTGTCGTGCATGGGCGATCGTCCGGCGTGTCCGATCCCTATAGCTGGATTGACGTGAACAACAAACGGTCCTTTCAAAGGGCAACCGAATTCCTGCTGGATCTTGGCCACAGGCGCATTGCCCTGATCAACGGACTAGAAAGCATGGACTTTGCCCAGCGGCGGCGCGACGGTTATCTTGTCGCATTACACGAGCGCGGCATCGCAACGGATCCCGAGTTGATGCGCAGTTCCGAAATGACCGAGGTTTATGGCCATCACGAAACCCGCGATATGCTTCAGCTCGACGATCCGCCAACGGCCATTTTGGCGTCATCGCTGATTTCTGCCATTGGTGTACGCCGCGCCATCGACGAGGCCGGATTGGTGATGGGCCGCGACGTATCGGTGATCACCCATGATGACGAGCTTTCCTATCTGAAAAACGGGCAGGACGTGCCGATATTCACCGCGACACGTTCTTCGGTCCGTGACGCAGGGCGGCATTGTGCGGCAATGCTGATCGACCAAATCAACAATCCGACGGACGACGCGAAATTCGAATTGCTTGAGGCCGAATTGGTTGTCGGCCGCTCTACGGGTCCGGCACCACAAGGATGAAACATTGAAACACAAACGTAGCGATTTCCCCGAGGGCTTCCAATTCGGGGCCGCAACCTCGGCCTATCAAATCGAAGGGCACGGCTTTGGCGGTGCAGGCGAAACCCATTGGGATACGTTCGCCGCAACGCCCGGAAATGTTGTGCGGGCTGAACACGGCCAGCGGGCTTGCGATCATTATCACCGTTATGAGGAAGATTTTGATCTTCTTCAGGCTGCGGGGTTCGATTGCTATCGGTTTTCCACCAGCTGGGCGCGGGTCCTGCCCGAGGGGCGCGGCACGGTGAACCAGCAGGGTCTGGATTACTATGACCGGCTGACCGATGCGCTGCTGGAACGCGGCATCAAGCCCTGCGCGACGCTTTATCATTGGGAATTGCCGTCCGCCCTGTCCGATCTTGGCGGCTGGACCAACAGGGATATCGCAGGATGGTTCGGTGATTTCACGGAAATCATCATGGGGCGTATCGGCGACCGTATGCATTCGGTCGCGCCGATCAACGAACCTTGGTGCGTCAGCTTTCTAAGCCATTTCGTTGGGGCCCATGCACCCGGCCTTCGCGATATCCGCGCCGCCGCACGTGCGATGCATCATGTGCTTTTGGCACATGGCACCGCAATCGGCGTCATGCGCGGATTGGGGATGGATAACCTTGGCGGCGTGTTTAATCTGGAATGGTCCGACCCGGCCGATGACAGCGAAGCGTCACACCACGCGGCCGAGATGTATGACGGCTATTACAACCGCTTCTTTCTGGGTGGTGTGTTCAAAAAAGCCTATCCCGAGATCTTGATGGAAGGGTTGGGGCCGCATTTGCCGCAAAACTGGCAGGATGATTTCGACATTATCGGCGCCCCTTTGGATTGGTGCGGCCTGAATTATTACACCCGCAGTGTTCATCGTGCCAGCCAAGGCCCCTGGCCGCATCATCAGGCGGTTGAGGGGCCTTTGCCGAAGACACAAATGGGATGGGAGATTTACCCGGAGGGGCTTTACAAGTTCATCATGCGCACGGCGCGGGAATACTCTGGCGATTTGCCGATTTTCATCACCGAAAACGGAATGGCTAACGCAGATGTGATCAGCGGCGGGCGCGTGCCCGACCCTGAACGGATCGCCTATATCGAGACGCATCTCGACGCAGTACGGCAGGCGATTGCCGAGGGCGCACCGGTTGCAGGCTATTTTCTTTGGTCCTTGCTGGACAATTACGAATGGGCGCTGGGGTATGAAAAACGGTTCGGATTGGTGCATGTGGATTTCGACACATTGCAACGAACACCAAAAGATTCCTATCTGGCGGTTAAGGACATGCTCGCGAAATAGTTGTGGATGTCCGGAGGGTTTTGTCGGGATTTATTTTGCCGGCGAGGCGTGATAGGGGCTGGGCCTAGGTGAAGAATTCCGGTTTGACCCCGCCGGTCCAGGCGCAGGCTTGAACCTGAGCGGTTAAAGGGTTTGACATGAAAGCTGGCAGCGAAAACGGGGATTGGGCGCTTGTGCAGTTCAAGCCGAATTTAGATGCGCTGGCGGTTCGAAACCTGACCCGACAGGGTTTTGAAGTGTTTTTGCCGAAGATTGAGGTTACGTGGCGCGGGGCATCAAAATTCGTGACGTCACAAAAGCCGCTGTTTCCCGGATATTTGTTTACCCGGATCAATCTGGCTGCGGGCGGATGGCGGGCCATCAACAGCACCTATGGCGTTTCCCGCATCGTCACGACGGCGGGAAGGCCGACATCCGTTCCCGAATCGCTGGTGGAAGAAATTCGCAAACGCTGCGACCCGGACGGTTTGGTTCAGCCAGAGATGGATTATGAAATTGGTGAAGATGTGAAGCTTCAACAGGGTCCCTTTGCGGAACTGGTGGGCAAAATCCTATCCGTTGCGCCGGACCAAAGGGCCTGGATTTTGCTGGAAGTCCTTGGCCGCAAGACCAAAGTCGCAGTGGACATGGCGGACCTGTCCCGTATCTAGAGGATCGGTAACGAAACGGAAGATCGCGTATGATCGGAAAAGCGGGTTCAGAATTGTCCTGAAAATTGCCGATATTCTTTACAGTCATCAGTTGAAATGCCAAGCAATACACTGTAAGTTTGCCTCAGGCAGGCCCCGAGGGGGGTAAATGGTCGTGTTTTGGCCGATTTTTTGGAGTTAATGATGAAAAAGTATATTTTAACCGCAGCCATCGCAGCAGCCACTACATTTTCGGCACCCGTTTCAGCGCAAACGACGCTGGATGCCATTCTGACACAGATCGCTCTGCAGTGCGAATCGACCGCAACTCTGACCAGCTGTGACCAGTTGGTTCAGCAGCAGATCAACGCACTTGTAGCAAGCGGATCGCTTACTCCGGCACAGCGCGCTTCGGCGATCGCCCGTGTTGTTGAGACCGCAACCTCGGCGCTTAGCCGCAGCGGTGGCGCAAATTCGACCGTTGCGACCGAGATTACTCAGATCGTCGGCAGCGCAACCACTTCGCTGAACGCAATCGCGTCCTCAAGCCCGGAAGCTGCAAGCGCAGTTAACTCGGCTGTTTCGCGCACTACCGTTGCTGTTCTGACAGTGGTTCAGGACCGCGGTGTATCCGGTACTGGCGATGTCAGCGCGATTGCGGGCGCTCTGACCACTTTGGCAGGCGCATCGACTGACTCAACTCAGCAGGACGCGGTTCAGGATATTGCGGATACGCTGAATGCAGGTGGTTCGATTGTCGACGTGATCGAAGAGATCGAAGTCGTCAACTCTTACGCAAGCCCAGCATAAACAAGCTAAGGCTTAACGCATTAGAAAAGGCCGGAGGGTTTCCTCCGGCCTTCTTTATTGGAACCAGATCGGATCATTCCTGCTCAGCCAGCCAACGCTCAGCGTCCAGGGCCGCCATACAGCCCATGCCAGCGCTGGTTACGGCTTGGCGGTATTTGTGATCCGTCAAATCACCCGCCGCGAAGATGCCGGGGATTGATGTTTCGGTGGTTCCGGGCTTGACCGAAACATAGGCCCCGTTGTGCAGCTCTAACACGTCCTTTACCAACTCGCTGGCGGGGGCGTGTCCGATGGCGACGAAAACACCCTTACAGGGGATTTCGGTGATCTCGCCGGTCTTGGTGTGCATGACCCGAACACCGGTCACGCCCTTCGGATCGTTTTCACCAACGACCTCGACCAACTCGTGGAACCACATCGGTTCGATTTTCTCGTGCTTGAGCAGCCGATCCTGAAGGATTTTCTCGGCACGCAATTCATCACGGCGATGGATCAAAGTCACCTTGCTGGCGAAGTTGGTCAGAAACAACGCCTCTTCCACAGCAGTGTTACCGCCGCCGATCACGACGATTTCCTGACCGCGATAGAAGAACCCGTCACAGGTGGCGCATGCGGACACGCCAAAGCCTTTGAAAGCTTCTTCGCTTTCCAGCCCCAACCATTTGGCCCGGGCACCGGTGGCCAGAATGACCGCGTCGGCTGTATATACCGTGCCGCTGTCACCCTTGGCGACAAACGGGCGCTGGGTGGTGTCAAGATCCACAATGATATCCGTAATCATTTCGCAACCCATCGCGCGGGCATGGGCTTCCATATTGACCATCAGCTCGGGGCCTTGGATTTCGGTGTGGCCCGGCCAATTTTCAACCTCGGTGGTTGTGGTCAGCTGGCCACCGGGTTCCAGCCCCTGCACCAGAATGGGTTCCAGCATGGCGCGGCTGGCATATACGCCGGCTGTGTATCCCGCCGGCCCTGAACCGATGATTAGCACTTTGGTGTGACGAGTCTCGCCCATGATTGGCCCCCGAATTTCTTGCAGTTCCCAATGCATATAGCCATGACTTGGAGCGGGTGAAAGGGGGGCAGGCCTGACGAATTGTACTGGCCATCATATGAATGATAGTTTAAGGATATTGCGCATAGGCGCAATAAAGTTGCGCCACAGGTAAAGCTGCTGAAAACAATAAAAAAGGCACCTTCGAAATGGCTGGACACAGGCTGGACCCGATTGACCGAAAAATCCTGGCCGAACTGCAGGCTGACGGCCGCATGACCAATGTTGAATTGGCAAAGCGGGTGGGAATCTCTGCGCCGCCATGTCTGCGCCGTGTACGAACCCTTGAAGAATCAGGCCTTGTGCGCGGCTACCATGCCGACGTGGACAGCAGGGCGCTTGGTTTTGAGGTTCAGGTATTCGCCATGGTCGGACTGCAAAGCCAGGCCGAAGCGGACCTGTCCGCGTTTGAGCAACGATGCGAGGATTGGCCGCTGGTCCGCGAATGCCACATGCTGAACGGCGAGGTGGATTTTATCCTGAAATGCGTGGCCCCCGATCTGTCTACATTCCAGACATTCCTGACCGAACAACTGACCGCGGCCGATAACGTCATCAGCGTGAAAACGTCATTGGTGATCCGCAACGCCAAGGACCAGCCGGGCGTTCCGTTCGATGTATTGGAAGAACGGCTAAGCCGCGAAGCCTGAAGCCAAGTTTCACCATTGTGTTGAAACGCAGGTAAAGCGGCGAAACCTGTTAGGGTTGTGCGCGGCTCAAACTCAACTTGTGTCTTAGGCAAAATTCGAGATGCTATGGGTGGTATTTTCACCGGTCTCGATCAAACCCGGAAAAAACGACGTGAACAGCGCTTTGCGGTTCGGTCCCATGCGGTCAAGCATCCGCGGTGAGGGCGCATAGCTGGACACCGGCAAGCCGTTGGCCAACAGATGGTCCGGTTGATCGAGCATGATGTGATACATCCGGACCGAACTTTGCGGCATGATCGCGCAAATCGCATCACCGTCCACGCGGTCGGCGGCGGAAATAATTTCGCGTCCCATGTAAAGCAGCGCGTGCGGGGCCAATGTCAGATCGCCCATCGGGCGGTCCAGACCGAAAGCATCCGCCGCAACCCGCACCAGACGGAATTCGGGCAGTTGCGGATTATCAAATGTTGGCACCCCAGTCATGCTGCCGACCCAAAGCACTTTCCGTGTCTTGCCGGATGCGCCGGTGATTTCATCGCCGGGACCAATGTCAGACGCCTGAATTGGTCCGTTCGGGCTGAAAATCAGGGTTGAGTGTGTGACCGCGGAAAATGCCTGTTCAAAATCGGGCGAGGCGGGTGCCAACCGTTCAACCCAGGCTTCTTTACCGTCCTTGGTAATGCAGGCAGCCGCATATTTGCGCATGAGAGGTGCGCTTTCATGTGGCTGCCTGCCAGACCTTTGGGTGCCGTCGCGTTTGACGGCCGGAGGGATCGGTAATGTGGCCGTTTTGGCCAAGCGGGGTTCATACATGCGCGAAACATCCTTGTGCAACGCACGTTGTCCCCACAACAACGTTGAATTCTTGATATGACCTATTTCTGAACGACCGGTGAACAGCTGTCAAATTTCTGCACTTATTATATAGGGACCAGGATCAATCACGTGAATGCCCGTGGATTGTTCCCGATTGCGGCCTGAAATATGGCGAAATCAAGGCATTAGCCCCGAATCGCAAACGAATCAGCCGGACCCCGTAAGGGAACCGGCTGTCGCGGGAAGTGCGAATGCTTTAGATGACTTTAAGACGCGAAGTTGATTTTGGAGCGCTCTACAGGAGCGGTCTTATGCGGACCGTCTGGAAGACGGTTCCTGTTTACGGGCTGCAATCATCGCGTCGCGCTGCTCGCCGCGGGTCCAGGGCAGTTTGACATCCGATTTGGCCGCGGTTTCGATGACGGCTTTCATCCAGCGTTTCTTGTTTGCCATTGCTCTGTTCCTTCGATGGGCGCTGCTGCGCATGATTGTTCCTTCAACCCGAACAGATTGTCCCTCAAATCAGGCCAATTCGTGACCCAATGAGAACGAGACTAGGGAAAGTTTGAAGTATTATTGAGGAAGGATCAAAGCCGGATGACCGAAATCAGGCGGCCGTAATCTGCCTCACTTCGATGGGTCGCGCGGCGGAACGAGAAAAAGCGATCCGGTTCGGCATAGGTACAGTGGCGTGTCCATTCGGCTTGGGAAACACCCGCTTGTTTCAACCGGTCAAGCCCATAGGCCGGCAGATCGAACTTGGAGCGATCTTCGTCCCCATCGGAAAAGAACCGCCCGTTTGTCTGATCGTCGCGAAGGAACGTCTCTACAAACTCTGGTCCCACCTCGTAATTCATCTGGCTGATGGTCGGTCCAATGACGGCCCGGATTTTTTCGCGGCGGGCACCGAGGTGCTCCATCGCCCCCAGCGTATTTTCTAAAACACCGTCTCGTGCGCCTTTCCAGCCTGCATGGGCCGCTCCGATCACCGCTGCCTCGGGATCGTGGAACAGGACCGGTTGGCAATCGGCGGTCAGAATGGCAAGTGCGACGCCCGGTTGGTTTGTTACCATCGCGTCGCCGGTCATCCGGGTCTTTGGCGGGGTGTCGATCGCGATCACGTCGGGCGAGTGGGTTTGGGTGATCGTCACCAGATGGCTGAACGGAACCTCCATCGCTTCGGCCACCCGTTGGCGGTTGATACGCACCATCTGATCCTGATCGCTCGAACCATAGCCGCAGTTCAGACCGTGGAACAAGCCGGACGAAGCGCCGCCCCTGCGGGTGAAGAACCCGTGTGCAACACCGTCCAGCAGATCGCTTTTCAAGGCTTCCAGCGTCATCCGTTCAATCCCGGTAAAGGTGTCTGACCCTCGGGATAAAGGGCCATGATCTTGAACAGATTTCCCATTTCCTCGGGATGGGTCAAGCGCCGATGCGCGGCGATATGCGCATCAAGTGCCTCGCCGCTTAATCCCCGCGCAAGTGCCTGTGCCCGTTGGGTTATGCCCAGCCGTTCAAGAAACACACCCTGAGGGGTTACGCGGGAATGGGCGCAGGCGCAGGCGGTGGCGATGGTTTCAAAGTCCACATGGGCGGTCAGATCGGCCTGCCCGGGCGATTCGAACGGATCGTGAAAGGCTTGGGCCTTCACCGCCTGAAACGTGTCCCCGAGCGAACGCCAGTCGCCATAATCCACAAATAGCGCCGCCCCGCCATAGCGGGCGATCTTTTGGCTGACCGAGTCCGAGATGCTGGCCGCCGATGCGCAGGTTTCGACGATGTCCCCGGGCTTGGTGTCGTCCATTCGATGTTCCAGCATCTCAAACCGTGTTTCGGCGGTCAGTCCGAACCCCAACCGGCCATCTGCCCCGACATGCACCAGGCGTTCCCGCCATCCGTTTTCGCTGCGTTCAAACTGCCGGATTGGCAGGGCATCGAAAAATTCATTGGCAACCAACCACAGCGGGGCGTCGGGAAGCGCGCCAAGGTCGCTGTGCCACGACACATCATAACCGCTTAGGCTGTCGCGCTGAATGACGCGCAACGTGGCAGAGGCTTCGACCAGATGTACGCAGCAAGCCGCATGAAATCCCGGAACGGCCTTGGTCGCCCGCAGGATATCCGCCATCAGCGTCCCGCGCCCCGGACCAAGCTCGGCCAGAACAAACCTGTCGGGGCATCCCTGATCCATCCAGCTTTGCGCCAGCGCCAGCCCGATCAATTCGCCAAACATCTGGCTGATTTCCGGGGCGGTGATGAAATCACCCGCCGCACCAAAGGGATCACGGGTTGCGTAATAGCCGTGCTCCGGATGCAGCAGGCATTCGGTCATATAATCCGCCAGACTTATCGGCCCGTCCTGCCGGATACGGCGGATCAGCAGGTCGGCCAGCGGGGTGCTCACCCGACGCGCCGCGCGTAAAGAAGAAAGCCGATGCCGACGGCAATCATCGGCAGTGAAAGCGTCTGCCCCATGGTCAGCCCGATTCCGTCGATTTGGAAGGCAAGTCCGACAGGGTTGTCCACGGTCACGAATTGCGGATCCGGCTGGCGGAAAAACTCAACGATGAAACGCGACACGCCGTAGCCAAAAAAGAAAACCCCCGTGATCAGGCCAGGGCGTTTGAACCCCTGAAAGCGGGTGACGAGTATCCAGACCAGAATGCCCAGCAACACGCCTTCCAGCGCGGCTTCGTAAAGCTGTGACGGGTGCCTTGCGCACGGGCCGACGATACCGGGGCAATCCTGCGCGGCGGCACCGGGGAAAACAACACCCCACGCAACATCCGTCGGACGGCCCCAAAGCTCGCCATTGATGAAGTTCGACAAGCGGCCCAAAAACAGACCAACAGGGACAACAAAGGCCATCGCATCCGAGATTTGCATCATCGGGATCTTGTACAGGCGGCAGTAAGCAATGCCCGCGACGATCACGCCCAGAAGGCCGCCGTGGAAGGACATGCCGCCTTGCCAGATTTTCAGAATCTCGACCGGATTGGACAGGTAATAGGCCGGATGGTAAAACAGCACAAATCCAAGCCGTCCGCCGACGATCACGCCGACCACAACCCAGCCCAGCAAATCCTCGACCTTGGCCGGCTCCATCGGGGCTTTGTCATTTGGCCACAGATGCGGGCGCTTGACCGCCCAGACGATCATCTGCCAGCCGATGGCCAGCCCGGCGATATAGGCCAGAGCGTACCAGCGCAGGGCAAATTCGAACCCGAAAACGGAGAACGAAAATAGTTCAGGGGAAATATCGGGAAACGTGATCATCTGCGTCTCTGTGCCTCTGGTGGGTGGGGGGAAAGTCAAGCTTGAGCCTGCCGCGAATACACACCATATATATGGTGAAGTAAACGCCGGAGACCACATGCAGACCCGCAACAAAATCCTCGATGATCTTTCGCAACTCATGACCAACGCGATGGGTGTTGCTCAGGGCGCCCGGACCGAGGCCGAAACAGCCTTTCAATCCATGCTGGACCGGTGGCTGGCCGAACATGATTTCGTCACCCGAGAAGAATTTGACGCGGTTCGTGCGATGGCCCGAAAAGCACGCGAGGAAAACGAGGCGCTGAAGGCACGGATCGAGGCGCTGGAACAGGCGTCTAAGTAAGCCCGATCAGGCAGATTTCAGAATGCCAGCGGTTGCCCATCCGGCAGCCGCTTTTCTTATGGGCGTCGGCAACTTCTCCACAACTTATTCAAGCTGTCACGAAAATATTCCTTTACATGCGGAAGATCAGCGCCCACCATATCTTGTAGAGGCGGCGAGGAAATCGTCAGCTTCTAGAGCAGGCACCTAGCGCTTGGGGCGCTGCCACGCCCTGGCGCTACACTAGAATAAGAGAGGTGGCGCCATGGCAATGTCCGAAACCTACATGGACTCGGAAGACCTACATCCTATTGATATTGTTGAACATATTGCCGAATACTATGAATGGGATTTCGACCGTATCGCGGATGATCAGATCGCCATGGCCGTTCAGGGGCAATGGAAAACCTACTCAATCACGCTTGCTTGGTCTGCCTATGAAGAAACGCTGAAACTGGTCTGCACCTATGAAATGGACCCGCCAGAAGACCGCATGGGCGAGCTTTACGAGGCGTTGAACGAAGCAAATGACCAATGCTGGGCCGGGGCTTTCACCTATTGGGATGAACAAAAACTGATGGTCTATCGCTTTGGTTTGCTCCTGGCTGGTGGCGGTACGGCCACCGGAGACCAGATCAACACGATGATCAATGTCGCTGTATTGGCGTCTGAACGGTTCTACCCGGCATTCCAGCTGGTCGGTTGGGGCAACAAGACGCCACAGGAAGCGATGCAGGTAGCCATTGCAGAGGCCTTCGGCCGCGCGTAACACTTCCCCGGAACACTGGGGGAGGTCTCATGTCTTTTGACGAAATCAATGACCGTGGTCTGGTTCTGATCGGCTGTGGCAAGATGGGATCAGCCATGCTGGCTGGCTGGCTGGACGGCGGATTGTCGCCGAAATCGGTCTGGATACAGGACCCGTTCCCGTCAGATTGGGTGAAAGCGCAGGGCGTAAATGTAAATTCTGATTCGCCCGCAGCCCCTGCAATCGTGCTGATCGCGGTGAAACCCCAGATGATGTCCGACGCATTGCCAGTTCTGGCGGCCATGGGTGGGGGCGATACATTATTCGTCTCGGTTGCTGCCGGTGTCACCATCGCGAACTACGAAGACATTCTTGGCGCAAAAACACCGATCATCCGCGCGATGCCGAACACACCAGCGGCGGTGGGCAAGGGGATCACGGCGATTATCGGCAATGCCTATGCTTCGGCCGCGCATCTGGATCAGGCTGAAAACCTGCTTGCCGCCATCGGCCAGGTCGTCCGGCTGGAATCCGAAAGCGATATGGATGCGGTCACGGGTGTCAGCGGTTCCGGACCGGCTTACGTGTTTCACATGATTGAAGCTTTGGCAGCGGCAGGCGAAGCGCAGGGGCTGGCACCGGATCTGGCGATGCGGCTGGCCAAGGCCACGGTCGCCGGGGCAGGGGCCTTGGCCGAGCAGGCAGACGAGATGCCTTCGCAGCTTCGCGTCAATGTCACCAGCCCGAATGGCACCACGCAGGCAGGGCTTGAGGTGCTGATGGACGAAACAAACGGCCTGACGCCGCTGATCGCGGCCACTGTGCGGGCTGCTACCGAACGCTCGAAGGAATTGTCCCATGGCTGAAATTAGTTTTGACGATTTTTTGAAAGTCGATATTCGTGTCGGACGTGTGGTCCGCGCCGAAGGTTTTCCCGAAGCCCGAAAGCCCGCCATAAAGATGTGGATCGATTTCGGGCCAGAGATCGGTGAAAAAAAGACCTCGGCCCAGGTGACGAAATATTACACACCGGACAGCCTGACGGGGCGACAGGTCATGGCCGTCGTCAATTTCCCGCCGCGCCAGATCGGCAAGTTCATGTCCGAAGTGCTGGTTCTGGGCGTTTCGGATGATACGGACGGCATCGTTCTTCTGTCACCGGATCAGAACGTTCCGCTGGGGGGGCGCATGCATTGAAACGGATTTTCATCACCCGCCCCCTGCCTGACATGGTTCTGGCCGAAGCTGAAAAGCATTTCCGCGTGGAAGTGCGCGAGAAAACAACACCACTCAGCCGCACGGAACGCCGCGCGGCCATGGCGCTTTATGATGCGATCCTTCCGACACTTGGCGACAATTTCAACGAACAGGTGCTGGCAGGCGGGCCACATCGCTGCAAGCTTTTGGCCAATTTCGGGGTCGGTTATAACCATATCGATGTTCAAGCCGCAGCAAAAAACGATGTGCGCGTAACAAACACACCCGGCGCCGTGACCGACGCGACCGCAGATATTGCGCTGATGCTGATGCTGATGACCTGCCGCCGCGCCGGCGAAGGCGAACGTCTGGTGCGCGCCGGCCAGTGGCAGGGCTGGCACCCGACGCAAATGCTCGGGATGCATTTGTCGGGCAAAAAGCTGGGCATCGTTGGCATGGGCCGGATTGGTCAGGCGATTGCACAACGGGCGCATTTCGGCTTTGGGATGAAGATCGCGTTTTTCAACCGCTCGCCAAAGGCGGTGGATGTCCCGGCGGTTCAGGCCAGCTCTCTGATCGCGCTGGCGGGGCAGGTGGACCTGCTGGTCGTCGCGGTCCCCGGCGGTGCGGAAACCAACCACCTGATCAATGCGGATGTGTTCAAGGCGATGCAGCCCCATGCCCATTTCGTGAATATCGCAAGGGGGGATGTGGTGGACGAGCATGCCCTGATCACCGCTTTGACAACCGGCGAAATCGCAGGCGCGGGTCTGGATGTTTACGAAAACGAACCCAACGTGCCCGAGGCTTTGATGGCGTTAGAGAACGTCACCCTGCTGCCGCATCTGGGCACCGCTGCGCTGGAAGTCCGCACAGCGATGGGCCTGATGGCGGTTGAAAACCTACGCGCCTTCTTCGCGGGCGAGGATTTGCCAAATCCGGTGAATTGATTAGGCACATGGCGGTCTGAAGTCCGCCCTACGCCGTCCGGTCCCCGACAGCCTCGCGCCAGTGACGGCGGCAGAGGCTGACGTAGGTCTCGTTTCCGCCGATCTGCACCTGATCGCCCTCAAGCAGTGCCTTGCCGTCCGGTCCCTGCCGGATCACCATCGTCGCTTTTTTCCCGCAATGACAGATCGTGCGCACCTCGCGCATTTCGTCAGCCAGGGCCAAGAGTGCCGCCGAGCCGGGAAACAACTCGCCCTGAAAATCCACCCGCAAGCCATAGCACATGATTGGCACGCCCAGATCATCCACCGCGCGGGCCAATTGCCAGACCTGCGCCTTGTCCAAAAACTGCGCCTCGTCGATAAAGACGCAAGCGACTTGCCCTTGGGATAAACGCGCCTCGATTTTGGCGAAAAGATCCTCGCCTGCCGCAAAGGTATCGGCGTCCTGCCCGATGCCGATCCGGCTGGCAATCCGCCCGTCCCCCGCCCGATTGTCGAACTGGGCGGTCAGCAAATAAGTCTCCATCCCCCGCTCGCGATAGTTATGCGACGCCTGTAACAACACCGTCGATTTACCGGCGTTCATGGTGGAGTAGTTGAAATAAAGCTTGGCCATGTGGGGGTTATGGCAGGGGCGATGGGATTCGAAAAGATAGGTGAACCAGAATTCCCAAAGTGCGGAATCAAGGCCGAAAGGCCGCCGCACATCGACGGGCCGTCCCGCGGCACGTCGATACTGGAAGACAGCGCGACATTGAAAGCGCTCAGGGACTTCGCAAAGATAAAGTGGCAGCCAGCGTCGTTGCATCGACGCACCCCGGCCCGTCGATGCGCGGCTTTTACGACGCTTCCTGCAACGACATCACCTCGATCTCGCCTTCTTTGCGCGACTTGATCGCCAGCGCCGCCGCGTGCGATCCCGCTGCCGTGGTGAAATACGGGATCTTGTCATACAGCGCGACCGAGCGGATTTCGCGGCTGTCCTCAATCGCCTGCTGACCTTCGGTGGTGTTGAACAGCAGCGCGATCTCGCCGTTTTTCAGCATATCGACGATGTTCGGGCGGCCCTCATAGACCTTGTTCACCGTATCCGACTTGATGCCGTTCTCGTTCAGCCAGATCGCCGTGCCACGGGTGGCGACGAAGGTGAAGCCCTCGCCCTGAAGGATTTGCGCGGCCTCAACCATCATCGCGGTCTTGTCGCTGTCTTTGATCGACACGAAAACCTTGCCGCTGGTCGGCAAATCGGTGCCCGCGCCAAGCTGGGCTTTCAGGAACGCGCGGCCAAAGCTTTTGTCCGAGCCCATGACCTCGCCCGTCGAGCGCATTTCGGGGCCGAGGATCGTGTCCACGCCCGGGAAGCGGGCGAAGGGCAGGACAGCCTCTTTCACCGCGAAACTGTCGATCATCGGGTCGACCAGATCGAAGTTCGACAACGGCTCGCCTGCCATGACCCGCGCGGCGATGCTGGCGATCGGGCTGTTCACGGCCTTGGCCACGAAAGGCACGGTGCGCGAGGCACGGGGGTTCACCTCGATCAGGTAAATCTCGTTATCCTTGACGGCGAATTGCACGTTCATCAGGCCAACCACGCCCAATTCCAGCGCAAGCGCGGTCGATTGGCGTTTCAGCTCGTCGATGATGTCTTGCGACAATGAGTAGGGCGGCAGAGAGCAGGCTGAGTCACCCGAGTGCACGCCAGCTTCTTCGATATGCTGCATGATCCCCGCGATATGCACATCCTTGCCGTCGCAAAGCGCGTCCACGTCCAATTCGGTCGCCCCCGCCAGATAGCTGTCGAGCAACACGGGGCTGTCGCCCGAGACCACGACGGCTTCGTTGATGTAACGCTCAAGATGGGCATCGTCGCGAACGATCTCCATCGCGCGGCCACCCAACACATAGGACGGGCGGATGACCAGAGGGTAGCCGACCTCTTGCGCGATGCGCATGGCTTGCGCGTCGGACGAGGCGATGCCGTTGTTGGGTTGCTTCAGGCCCAGCTTGTTGACCATGGCTTGGAACCGCTCGCGGTCTTCTGCTAGGTCGATGGCGTCAGGCGTGGTGCCGAGGATCGGGATTCCTGCCTCTTCCAGCGCGTTGGCCAGCTTCAACGGAGTTTGGCCACCGAATTGCACGATCACGCCGTGCAATGTGCCGTTTTCCTGCTCGACCCGCAGGATCTCCATCACATGTTCATAGGTCAGCGGTTCAAAATACAGGCGGTCCGAAGTGTCATAGTCGGTCGACACGGTCTCGGGGTTGCAGTTGACCATGATGGTTTCATAGCCCGCATCGGTCAGCGCGAAACAGGCGTGGCAGCAGCAATAGTCAAACTCGATCCCCTGACCGATCCGGTTGGGGCCGCCGCCAAGGATCACGACCTTTTTCTTGTCCGAAGGCCGCGCTTCGCATTCCACGTCGCCCATTACCGGCGTTTCATAGGTGGAATACATATAGGGCGTTTGCGCCTCAAACTCTGCAGCACAGGTGTCGATGCGTTTGAACACAGCTGTCACGCCCAGATTGTGACGGGCGCGGCGCACATTGTCTTCGTCACGACCGGTCAGCTTGGCCAGTCGGGCATCGGTGAAGCCGAGCATCTTCAGGCTACGCAGACCCTCTTCGGTTACGGGCAGGCCATTGGCTTTCACCTCGGCTTCGGCATCCACGATCTCGCGGATGCGTTCAAGGAACCACGGGTCGAACTTGGTCGTGTGGAAAATCTCGTCATTGGTCAGACCTTCGCGCATGGCTTGGGCGATGGTGCGCAGGCGATCCGGCGTTTGCTGGCTGATCGCCTTGATCAACGCGGCCTTGTCCGGTGCGCCTTCGATTTCAACCTCGTCAAAGCCGGTCAGACCGCTTTCCATTGATGCCAGCGCTTTCTGCATCGATTCATGGATCGTGCGACCGATCGACATGACCTCGCCCACCGACTTCATCGCGGTCGTCAGGTAAGGCTCTGACCCCGGGAATTTTTCAAACGCGAATTTCGGGATCTTGGTGACAACATAGTCAATGGTCGGCTCGAACGAGGCGGGTGTGACTTTGGTGATGTCGTTGTCCAACTCGTCCAGCGTGTAGCCGACGGCCAGTTTCGCGGCGATCTTGGCAATCGGGAAACCGGTTGCCTTGGACGCCAGCGCCGAAGACCGTGACACGCGCGGGTTCATTTCGATCACCACCATGCGCCCATCCACAGGGTTCACGGCCCACTGAACATTTGATCCGCCGGTTTCAACGCCGATCTCGCGCAGAACATTGATCGAATGCGTCCGCATGATCTGGTATTCTTTGTCGGTCAGGGTCAGCGCCGGGGCCACGGTGATTGAATCGCCCGTATGCACGCCCATCGGATCGACGTTTTCAATCGAACAGACGATAATGGCGTTGTCGGCACGGTCGCGGACAACCTCCATCTCGTATTCTTTCCAGCCCAGAAGGCTTTCATCCACAAGGATCTGACCCACGGGCGAGGCATCCATCCCCGAGCGGCAATAATGGATATAGTCTTCGCGGTTGTAAGCCACGCCACCGCCGGTGCCGCCAAGGGTAAATGCCGGGCGGATCACGGCGGGCAGGCCGATCTCTTCCAGCGCTTCCAGCGCCAGTTTTTCACCAGCGTCCAGCAGACGCGACCGTTCAAGCCCTTGAATGCGGGGCCAAGGCGTGTTCGGCACCTCTTGCTCATAGGGCGCGGTAACAATAGTCGCGCGGGGGTTTTCGATGCCCAGACGATCCATCGCCTCGCGGAACAGCTTGCGGTCCTCGGCCATCTCGATGGCGTCACGCTTCGCGCCGATCATCTCAACACCGAACTTGTCCAGCACACCCATTTCTTCCAAAGCGAGCGAGGTGTTCAGCCCCGTCTGCCCCCCCATCGTCGGCAACAGCGCGTCGGGGCGCTCTTTTTCGATAATGCGGGCGACCACTTCGGGGGTGATCGGCTCGATATAGGTTGCGTCGGCCAGCTCGGGATCGGTCATGATCGTCGCGGGGTTCGAGTTGACAAGGATGACGCGATACCCCTCTTCCCGCAGCGCTTTACACGCCTGAGCGCCGGAATAGTCAAATTCGCAGGCCTGTCCGATAACGATAGGCCCCGCACCGATGATCATGATCGAGTTGATGTCGGTTCTCTTGGGCATGGCAGACCTCGGGGCTATGGCAGACGTGTTGGTGCGCAGAGTCGCAAGACCGCGCAAATTGTCGTGGGTTATAGACATCCGAAGCCAAGGCGCAAGAGGCATCGGCCATAATCTCGTGGTCATTCCCGGGTAGGCAACTTATTTAAGTATTGACTTAAATAAGGGATTGCCTCAGTCTGGTTTGCGTCATTTCAAAACCGGATGACCCCGCCATTTGACCAAGTGAAAGGCAGCCATGACGCATCTGACAAACAGCTTCGCAGCCCTTGCCGATCCGGTTCGGTTTGCCATTGTCGACCGGCTTTTGCGTGAGGGCGAGCTTTCAGCCGGCCAAATCGGCGCGGGTTTTGAAATCTCGGGGCCAGCGGTGTCGCAGCATCTGGCCCTTTTACACCAGACAGGTTTGGTGAAACGCCGACGACAGGCGCAGCGGCGGATCTATTCCGTCCATCCCGCGGGTTTGCAAGCCATTTCAGACTGGATCAACGAAGCGCGGAAATTCTGGGAAGCCAGCCTCGACCGGCTCGAGCATGCCCTCCAACAGGAAAAGGAAACGTAATGGCCGATCTTATACTCGAGCGGAAATTGGGCACCCCAATCGACCGTGTGTTCCAGTTTGTGACCCAGCCTGAAAACCTGACCCAATGGTGGGGACCCGAAGGGATGACCGTGCCCGAAGGCGATCTGGATTTCTCGCGCCTGGGTCCGTGGGACTCGGTCATGATGAATTCCGAAGGCCAGAAATACAAAGTCAGCGGCACAGTCACCGCGATTAACGCCCCGACCTTGGTGGCATTCACCTGGGCATGGCACGACGAAAACGACCAGCGCGGCCACGAAAGCCGGGTGACGATCGAGTTGATCGAACAATCCGGCGGCACCTTGTTCCGACTGACCCACGCCGGTCTGGCCGACGAGGAGTCATCCAAAAATCACGAACAGGGCTGGAACTCGACGCTTAACAAACTCGAGCGGATGGCCGCTTGATAAAATACCAACCAACCAACAGGAGACAGAAAATGCCAAAATTTATGTTTATCTACCACGGTGGTGCGGCACCCGAGACACCCGAAGAAGGCGAAAAAGTCATGGCTGCCTGGGGTGCCTGGATGGAAAACCTTGGCGCAAATCTTGTTGACGGCGGCAATCCGGCAGGCATGTCGATGACCCTGACCGCGCAAGGCGTTGAACAAGGTGGCGGCGCGAACCCGGTTTCAGGCTACACTCTGGTTCAGGCGGATTCGATGGACCATGCGGTAGAGCTTGGCAAAGACTGCCCGATCTTTCTGGCTGACGGTGCCAGTATCGAGATCGCCGAAGCACTGGATATGTAATTCAGCCTGAAAAAGAGGGAAATAATATGGCAGAAATCACTGCGGATATCAGTTGGCTGGCCGTCATCGTTGGTGCGGTTCTTTCCATGATGCTGGGGTTTTTGATGTTTGATCCCAAACGCGCCACAGGCAGGATCTGGGCCGAAGGCACCGGAATGCTTCTTGATCCGCCGGAAAGTTTTCCGGTTCTGCCCATGGCGATGAACACGCTGGGCCTTCTTACAATGTCCTGGTTTGTTGGCGTGACGGCAAAAAGCGATGCGCTGCTGACCGTGATATTGGCCACCCTGGCTTTTGCCTTGCTGAATGGCGCGAATTCGATGTTCGCCGGCAATTCCAAAGGGGCCACGGCCGTGCAGATGGCCTATTGGCTTTTATCGCTTCTTTTGATGATCCTCAGCCAGGGGGTGTTGGCTTAGGCTTTGGCCTGGCAAACAAGTGCTGCGGCCCGTCTGTGCCCCGTCGGTCCGCAGGTGTTTGGCGGATGCAGGACGTTTCGCATCCGCCAAGGGATCAACAGCGGGTGAGGCCAGGTTGAAAGCAGGCAAATCCCGCCTCTTCCCTTGACTTTACCTGCGCGAAAAGGTGTATCGGCGCGACTCTGGAATTTCCCAAAGGGATTTAGCTTATGCACGCCTATCGCAGCCACACCTGCGCCGCTCTGACCAAAGACAATGTCGGCGACACCGTTCGCCTGTCGGGTTGGGTTCACCGTATCCGTGACCACGGCGGAGTTCTGTTCATCGACCTGCGCGACCATTTCGGCGTGACGCAAGTTCTGTGCGATCCCGACAGCCCGGTGTTCAACGAGGTGGAAAAGGTCCGCTCGGAATGGTGCATCCGCATTGACGGCAACGTCAAAGCGCGGGACCCCGAGCTGATCAACCCCAAGCTGCCCACCGGCGAGATCGAGGTGTTCATCCGCGACATGGAAGTGCTGGGCGCTGCCGAAGAATTGCCGCTGATCGTCTTTGGTGATCAGGAATACCCCGAGGAAACCCGCCTCAAGTACCGCTATCTCGATCTGCGCCGCGAAGCGATGCAGGACAACATGAAGCTGCGCTCGGATGTCGTGGCCTCGATGCGCAAGCGCATGTGGGATTTGGACTTCCGCGAATACCAGACGCCGATCATCACCGCCTCGTCGCCGGAAGGGGCACGTGACTTCCTTGTCCCGTCGCGCCTGCATCCGGGTAAATTCTACGCGCTGCCGCAGGCGCCGCAGCAATTCAAACAGCTGATCATGGTCTCGGGCTATGACAAGTATTTCCAGATCGCACCCTGCTTCCGCGACGAAGACCCCCGTGCTGATCGTTCACCCACCGATTTCTACCAACTTGACCTTGAGATGAGCTTTGTCGAACAGCAAGACGTGTTCGACACCATCCAGCCGGTCATCGAAGGCGTGTTCGAGGAATTCGGCGGTGGTCGTCCGGTGGATAAACACTGGCCGCAGATCTCGTATAAAGACGCAGCCCTGTGGTACGGCACCGACAAACCCGACCTGCGCAATCCGATCAAGATGCAGATCGTTAGCGACCATTTCCGCGGCTCGGGCTTTGCGATCTTCGCCAAGCTGTTGGAGCAGGACGGCACCGAAATCCGCGCCATCCCCGCGCCGGGCGGCGGCAGCCGCAAATTCTGCGACCGCATGAACGCATTCGCGCAGAAAGAGGGCCTGCCCGGTATGGGTTATATCTTCTGGCGCGACGGTGAAAATGGCATGGAGGCCGCCGGCCCCTTGGCCAAAAACATCGGGCCTGAGCGCACCGAGGCGATCCGCCAGCAATTGGGCCTTGGCAAAGGCGACGCGGCTTTCTTCCTTGGCGGCAAGCCGAAAGCGTTCGAGGCTGTGGCAGGCCGTGCCCGCACCGAGATTGGCGAGCAGCTGAACCTGACCGACAAAGACCGGTTCGCCTTTGCCTGGATCGTTGATTTCCCGATCTACGAGAAAGATGACGAAACCGGCAAGATCGACTTTGAACACAACCCGTTTTCGATGCCTCAGGGCGGATTGGACGCGCTGAACGGCGACCCGTTAGAGGTTCTGGGCTATCAGTACGACCTTGCCTGTAACGGCTACGAACTGGTGTCCGGCGCGATCCGCAACCACAAGCCCGACCTGATGCTGAAAGCGTTTGAACTGGCAGGCTATGGCGAAGACGAGGTGAAATCCCGCTTCGGCGCCCTGTTCAACGCCTTCCACTACGGCGCCCCCCCGCACGGCGGCTGCGCGGCCGGTATCGACCGCATCGTGATGCTGCTGGCGGACGAGGCGAACATCCGCGAAGTGATGATGTTCCCAATGAACCAGCGCGCCGAAGACCTGATGATGAACGCCCCCAGCGATCCAACCTCGGACCAGCTGATGGAACTGTCACTGCGGGTGGTGGCGCAGGAGTGATTTGGCAGGACTTTAGGATCAAATGCGGCGGTATACCCCACCGCCGATAAACTCTATTTGTCCTTTGTCTCGTAGCACTTGGAGTTGCTGACGAATCTTGGCACGAATATTCGAATTGTTTGGGTAAAGCCCAGAAAGCTCCCCTTCGAACTCGTAAACTTGTGCAATTGTGAACTCAGATTGTCCTATATTCTCAACGCAACGCAAAACATCGAGTAACCAGCCACGTGATTTCTGAGGTTGTTCTGCCACGAACCTGTTTCTTTCCCATTCCCTAATTACATCGCTCTTAAGTCTGACGACGCCGTTGCTGACAATTTGGACTCTTGCAGATTCTGGTAAACGCCCGATTAAAATGTTTGAACCAACCCAGCCTGCGCGACGGGCAGTTGCAGCCAACGGTTTTCTCCTTTCGACGATTTCCATAACAAAATAGCGTTTTGGAATGGCTGTAAGATTCACCACCCGCAACGCATCTGCGTCGTAATGCATGAGAATTAGGTTAGGTGACGTATCCGAATTTAATCGCTCGATTTTCGTTGCATATGCACCATTCACAATTTTACCGCCAAACGGCTTTTTCTGGCTCTTGAGTTCGTATTGAGAAAAGCAAGACGGGCAGAAGAAATCAGCAACTGGTCTGTTGGCCTTAAATTGGGAAAGCTCAAAGTGCCCACACTCGGGACAAAACAACCAGTTAGATGCCCATGCCTCGGTCAAAATGCGTGCCTTTTGGCTTTCACTTTTTATTTCCGTTTGCGCGGGTTCCAAATTCCAACTTCATTTGTCCGACCTTTCGGAATGGCGTCATCCAGACCTATTCAACTGCGACACATGGCGAATTGGAAGCAGCCACATTTTTTAGTGGCTCTTCCCCACCCCACCACCTTCCTCTATACGCCCACCCCATGAGCCAGAACCCGCCAGACCTCCGCCCCGACCTTGCACGAGCCCGTGTCTCTGAATCCATCCGTGCGGGTCAGCCGACCATCGGGATGGTGTCGCTTGGCTGTCCGAAGGCCCTGGTCGATAGCGAACGTATCCTCACAAGGCTGCGGGCCGAGGGCTATGGCATCTCGCCCGACTACCAAGGCGCGGATGCGGTGATCGTCAACACCTGCGGGTTTCTCGATAGCGCCAAGGCCGAAAGCCTCGAGGCGATTGGCGAGGCGTTGCAGGAAAACGGCAAGGTGATTGTCACCGGCTGCATGGGGGCCGAGCCTGACTATATCACCGGTGTGCATCCACGTGTGCTCGCCGTCACCGGCCCGCATCAATACGAACAGGTGCTGGATGCCGTGCACGGGGCCGTGCCGCCCAGCCCCGACCCTTATGTCGATCTGCTGCCCGCCAGCGGGGTCAGCCTGACGCCGCGCCATTACAGCTATCTGAAAATCTCCGAGGGCTGTAACCACAAGTGCAAGTTCTGCATCATCCCCGACATGCGCGGCCGCCTTGCCAGCCGCCCCGCCCATGCGGTGCTGCGCGAGGCGGAAAAGCTGGTGGACAATGGCGTCAAGGAATTGCTGGTGATCAGCCAGGACACCTCGGCATATGGCGTTGACATCAAACACGCCGAAGAGCGGGGGCACCGCGCCCATATCACCGACCTTGCCCGCGATCTCGGGTCGCTGGGGGCCTGGGTGCGGCTGCATTATGTCTACCCCTATCCGCATGTGCGCCAGCTGATCCCGCTGATGGCCGAAGGGCTGATCCTGCCCTATCTGGATATTCCCTTTCAGCACGCCCACCCCGATACGCTCAAACGCATGGCCCGCCCTGCGGCTGCGGCGAAAACACTGGACGAAATCGCCGCATGGCGCAGCGATTGCCCTGACATCACGCTGCGCAGCACCTTTATCGTCGGCTACCCCGGCGAGACCGAGGAAGAGTTTCAGACCCTGCTGGACTGGATGGACGAGGCGCAGCTGGATCGTGTCGGCTGTTTCAAATACGAAAACGTCGATGGGGCACGGTCAAATGATCTGCCGGATCACGTGGCCGAAGAGGTCAAACAGGACCGATGGGAACGGTTCATGGAGAAGGCGCAGGCGATTTCCGAGGCGAAACTGGCGGCGAAGGTTGGTCAGCGGTTAGAGGTCATCGTGGACGACATCGACGAAGACGGGATCGCCTCGTGCCGCACATGGGCCGACGCACCCGAGATCGACGGGAACCTGTTTATTGATGAGGGAACCGAAGGGTTGTCGGTTGGGGATGTGGTGAAGGTTGAGGTGGACGAGGCCTCGGATTACGACCTTTGGGGCGTTCTGAAAACCCAAAGCGAAAATCGAAAAATTTGAATCAAAATTCCTGCCGCTCAATCAGCACGTTTCAGTTTTCAAACGTGAAATTTGATGCTTGCTACTTCGGAAGGTTTCAAATTCACCCTCACTAAGGCCAGTGCCGGCCGAGGACCATGCAATTGCAGCCGATATTGCCGGGTACGTCGGCGAAAATTCAATGGCACGCGAAGTTTCAAGCTTTCGTATTATCATTTTGTATTCAACCTTATAGCGAATCAAACAGGCGTTAGGTATAAGTTCGATATTTGGTTATCGTAATTGTATCAATCTGATAAATAGTGAATTTTCCCCAATTCGCTGCTCCCTGAAAATCATAGTTTCTCACATTGACACGCTTGTTTGCCTGCCCTTATATCGCCAAAATACAACCAAAGGTGATACTTCATGAATTTTTCAAAGTTTGCGCTTCTGGCGGTGGTAGCCCTAGCTGCCTGCGCCGAGCGGTCCGAGTCCATTTCTCCTTTTTACGTGCCAACTTACAATTATCAGACGTATTCTTGCACGCAGTTGAAACAGGAAGCTGCTCGCGTGAGTGCAGATGCACAGGAAGTGGCAAAGGTGCAGGATAAGCTGGCCACCAATGATGCAGTATTGTCGGTTGCAGCACTCGCGTCTGTCTGGTCCAGACCAGCCGTCTATTTCCTAACGGGTGGAAATGCAGACACCGCTGACCAACTTGCCCAATTACGAGGCGAAATGGTCGCATTGGAAAAACAGGCCATTCTTATGGGCTGCCCGCTGACTCCGTCGTAAATGCGCACTTGCTGTGAAGGGTCACCACCCCAACCGCATCGACACCATCAACAAAAGCACCGCTGCCAAAACAAGCGCATTCAAGCTGCGATACCGTTTCCACCACAGCAAAAAGGCGCTGTCGTCCAGAGTATCGATCCCCGCCCGCATGTGTTTGCGGAAAGGGGCGGCCAGCCCCTCGGATGCGATCACGATCACCAGCGCCAGTATCGCGCGGCCGGCATAGCCGGAAAACAGATCCGCCCAGCCGGTCACTGCGCCGGACAGGAAAAGCCGCGCAATACCCGCAAGCAACGTCACGGCCAGCGATCCCATGATGATCGGGCCGCTGAACGGCCGGATGGCGTGGGCGGCGGATTTGCGGGCTTCGGGTGTCATCCGGGCCAGAGCACCGCCGACCGCCCAATCAAAAAAAACCACCGAACCGACAAAGACGGTTGCTCCGGCGATGTGAACAAAATGCACCAGATCAAGCATCAAAAGATCCCGATCAGGATCACGATCCAGGCGATCCCCGCCGCGATGGCGGTCACGGCCACGCCCGCACTGCCGGCATCCTTGGCTTTTCTGGCCAGCGGATGTTGCTTTTCCGAGACAAAATCCACCGCGTTCTCGATACCGGTATTGATCAGTTCAGCCGCAAGAACCAGCACCCCCAGTGCAAGGATCAACGCCCGATCCCCATAGGTCAGCGGCAGGGCAAAGGCGGCGATGACCGAGACCAGGTTGGCCCAGACCCACGAGCGAAAGGAATGCTCTTCGCGCCAGGTGACGATGATGCCCTGCCAGCTCCAGATGCAGCGGTATTTCAGACGTTTCAGGAAATAAAGCATTGCGTCCCTTTTTGGCCGATGATCGGTCAAGCGGGGATATATGGCAAGGGCAAGGGGGCTTAGGTCGTCTTCAGCAGAGCCTCGAACCGTTTGGCATTCAGGCAGTCCGCGGGCACGCTTTGGTCGCCATCGGCTTGGGCAAGGAAGGCTTTGCATCCGTCATCCCACTGGCAGGTGCGGCAACTTTCAACCATCCCGGCCCATTGCTGATCGGTCAGACGGTCGGTTTCATGCGCTTTCACAAGATCGACACCCACGGCATTGGCCATGCCAATGACTCGCCAGTAGCGCTTCATCTGATTGCCAAGTGGCTTCATCGGTTTCCCCTTTCACCAGCCGACCCTAGGCGATTCGGTCCTGACCGGCCTTGACTGGGGTCAAACGGCGCGGTGAAACTCGGCCAGATAGGCCCGCACGCAATCCTTCACCCGCCTGAACCGGTCTCCGCCCAGCTTGGTTCCGCCATACCAGCGGGTCACTACCACGATGTGATCGGTCAGCATTTCGTGTTTGAGAATATTCACGATCACCATGCCTGCACCGGCTTCGCCGTCGTCGCTTTTCAGCACGGTTCCGTCCGACAGAATAACCGCCCATGTGTTATGCGTGGCCTTGGCGAATTTCTTGGATCTTTTAAGGGTTTTTACAAACGCATCCGCATCGGCGCGGTCTTTTACCGGCCCGCCGGAAACCGCGTATTTCGACCCGCGGTCGGTCAGAACATGAGCGATTTGATACATCAGCGGCCCAATTGCACAGGACACCCCGACTAGCACCTGATGCGCCGGGCACAAACCCCCAAATTCGCCGTCCCGCCAATTTGCCGAAACGTTTCAGCCCTTCATCGCCTCGAAGATCGGCGCATTGCGGCAGTAATCCGGCGGCGATTCCGTGATCTGGCCGCTTTCCAGCTTGTGTCGGCAATCTTCAGGGTCTGTGCAGCCTTCGCAGCGATGCACCATCATGCGCAGGTCTTCGGAATCCAGCTCGCCGCGTTGCATTTTTTCCAGCAGGTCAAGCCCCACCTTGTCAGCCATCTTCGAAACGAGCTTTGCGTGTTTTGTGTATCTGTCATCTGTGGTCATGTGACATCCCCTGCTTTTGCCTGAAAAGGTACTGCGCGAACGGTCGAAAACGCCATGACTCAGATCAACCGGATGATCGGCCTTCCCTTGTGAACAGGGCTTGCCTGTGAATGGGGCTTGGATAAGCTGGTCCCATGTTTAGCATCGAACACGAATTTGACTCGTCGGTTATCACCTTGGTTGATGAAGGTGAGGCACCGCTTCAGGAAGACATTGTGATCAACGCTTTTGCCGAGTGTATCACGGTCGAGCAATATGATCCGCGCACCGACCGGACGCACAAGATCACCCTGTCGATCGCCATGCTGGATGATCTGACAGCGGCGCTGGATCTGCCCGAAGGGGTGTACCGGATCAAACAGGTCTAACCCCAATCGGCAGGAGAGCCAGCATGACCACAGCGTTTTTCTGGGATGAGCGGTGTTTCTGGCACGCAGGTGAAGGCTATGCGGGGACCTATCCTCTGGGCGGCCATGTGCAGCCCCTGTCGGCCGGGGGTCTGCCGGAATCGCCCGAGGCGAAACGGCGTTTGAAATCCTTGCTGGATGTCACCGGATTGGCCGCCGAGCTGGAATATCGTCAGGCCGATCCCGCGACACGGGTCGAGCTTGAGCGCGTTCATCCGGCAGATTTTCTGAACCGGTTCAAGGCAATGTCCGATGATGGCGGCGGCGAACTGGGCTTGCGCACTCCCTTCGGAAAAGGCGGGTACGAAACCGCCTGCGTATCGGCGGGTCTGGCACGCGGGGCGCTGATGGCGGTGCTTCTGGGCGAGGCCGACAATGCCTATGCCCTGTCCCGCCCGCCCGGTCATCACTGTCTGCCGGACTGGCCGAACGGGTTTTGCCTGCTGGCAAATATCGCCATTGCCGTCGAAGCTGCCTTTGCCGAAGGGCTGGTTTCGCGCGTGGCGGTGGTGGATTGGGACGTGCATCACGGCAACGGGACCGAGGCGATATTCTATGATCGCGACGATGTGCTGACGATCAGCCTGCATCAGGAACGCAACTATCCGGTCGATACCGGCGATGCGACCGAACGCGGGGCAGGGGCGGGCGAAGGCTTTAACCTGAACATTCCGCTTCCACCGGGCACCGGCCATCGGGGCTATCTTGAAGCGATGGAGCGTCTGGTGCTGCCTGCGCTGGATGATTTTGCGCCCGATGTGATCGTCGTTGCCAGCGGCTATGATGCGTCGATCTATGATCCGCTTGGCCGGATGATGGCCGTGCCCGACACTTTCCGGCAAATGACCCAAATGGTGATGGACAGCGCCGACCGGCTTTGTGACGGACGTCTGGTTGTCGTGCATGAAGGCGGCTATTCCGATGTTCACGTCCCGTTTTGCGGTCATGCGGTGATTGAAACCATGGCCGGTTCACCGGTTCGGGCGGTTGACCCGATGGAAGAGGTCACAAACAAGCGCCAGCCGGGACCGGCCTTTGATGCGTTTGTCACCCAATGGATCGAGGATCTGGCCGCCGATCTTTAGCCTGCGGGCACCTGTGACCTTCGGTTTCGCCATTGACGCCTTGACCCGGCTTGACGCAGCCAACACATAAAGAGCCAACAGATTTCGGAGACCCCAATGCCCGCACGCAACCAAGCCGCCCTTGATTTTCTACTCTCCCGCCGGTCGGTGCCGGCCAAGGTGATGACCGGCCCGGTGCCGTCGCGAGACGCGCTTGAGATCATGCTGACCGCCGCCGCCCGTACGCCGGATCACGGGGCGGTGGTTCCCTATCGCTTTATCGTATTGGAACGCGCCGGTATCGAGCGTGTGATCGAAGGCATCAAGGAAACCGGTGCGCGTCTGGGTGTGGGAGAAGAAAAAATCGCCAAGCCGATGCCGCATTATGAGAACGCCCAACTGGCCGTGGTGGTCGTGGACCGCGCAAGCCCCGAGGCCAGCGTGCCGGTGGCGGAACAGGTCTATACCGCGGGTGCTGTGTGCCTGTCGCTGCTGAACGCTGCCCTTGCGTCGGGCTGGGGGGCAAACTGGTTGTCCGGCTGGTTCAGCCATGACCCGACATTCTGCCAGACCGTGCTGGGCATGGAAAAGGACGAGCGTGTGGCGGGTATCGTGCATATCGGCACCCCGAAAGCTGAGCCTAAAGACCGGCCGCGCCCGGACATTTCCGCGATCACAACCTGGGTGAGCGAATGATCTTTTCCAGCTTCTTCAAGGCGCTGGGCCAAACGGGCGATCCACGGTTCCGCCGTGTCCTGATGCTTGGCGTCGGGCTGACCCTTGCCCTGCTGATCGCCGCCTACGCCGCTTTCCTTTTGCTGCTCAGCTGGCTTTTTGACGGCGAAGTCTCGCTCTGGTTCGTCGGCGAGGTCCGCTGGCTGAACGATCTGCTAAGCTGGTCGTCTTTTCTGCTGATGGTGATTTTGTCCACCTTCCTGATGATCCCCGTCGCCTCGGCCATCACCTCGTTGTTTCTCGAGGATGTGGCCAGCGCGGTTGAAGACGCACACTATCCCCATCTGGCCAAAGTGCCGCCGATCCCGTTCTGGACCGGATTGAAGGACAGCGTGAATTTCATGGGCGTTCTGATTGCCGCCAACACGCTGGCGCTGTTCTTTTACGCCCTGTTTCCGCCGTTTGCACCGCTCATATTCTGGCTGCTCAACGGATTTCTTTTGGGGCGCGAATATTTCCAGCTGGCCGCCATGCGCCGTGTCGGTCTGGACGGGGCCAAAAAGCTGCGCAGACAGCACGGGCTGACGATCTGGTTTGCCGGAACGCTGATGGCTATTCCGCTGTCGATTCCGATCGTCAATCTGGTGATCCCGATTCTGGGGGCGGCGACGTTCACCCATATCTACCACGCGGTCACATCCCGCCGGTAGGGCGCAGCCGGTGGATCAGTTCATCATTCCCAGCCAGTCGATATCTCTGGCGGTGACGATATCAAAAATGATCAGCGACGCGATAATCGCCCAAAGGACAAAGGCGATCAGCGTTGTGACAATCGCCTTTTTCCTGATCTCGGGGTTTTCCGGCGATGAAGACGGAGTGCCCGGCACGACAACACCGCTTTCGCCCTGAGTTTTCAGGCGCATGGGCAGGATCATCAGGAACAGCATGAACCAGATAACTGCGTAAAGCACGATGGCCGAGGTGATTGCCATAAATAACCCTTTCAAGCATCAGACAGGACGGATGTAGCACCCGTCCGGGGAAAGTCCAAGTCTTAGACTTGCTCAAGCTCTACCAGGCACCCGTTGAAATCCTTCGGATGCAGGAACAGAACCGGCTTGCCATGGGCGCCGATCTTCGGTTCGCCACTGCCCAGAACACGGGCGCCGGTTTCTTTCAGATGGTCGCGGGCGGCGATGATATCGTCAACTTCATAGCAGACATGGTGGATGCCGCCTGACGGGTTCTTTTCAAGAAAGCCGTTGATCGGGCTGTTGTCACCCAGCGGATAAAGCAGCTCGATCTTGGTGTTGGGCAGCTCGATGAAAATCACGGTCACGCCGTGGTCCGGTTCGTCCTGCGGGTCTCCGACTTTGGCGCCCAGCGCGTTGCGGTACTGCGCGGCGGCGGCCTCAAGATCCGGCACGGCGATGGCGACGTGGTTCAAACGACCGATCATAATGTGTCCTCCTGTTTGCTTGCGCCGTTTATGCGTGCTTTGCCGCGACGCGGCAAGTGGACAGGGCAGCGCAGGGGGCTTTTGCGCTGATCGCTTAACCTTCTGTTAGGCAAACCTCTTCAAAGTCGAGACCGGACATGACGGAGGATCAGATGGACGACTTTGCCCGCAGCACCCTGTACCCGGCCCCGACGGCCATGCGACCGCTTTTGGGCGTCACGGTTCTTGTGGTCGAAGACAGCCGGTTTGCCTGCGAAGCCCTGCGGCTGATGTGCCTTCGCAGCGGTGCCCGCATCCGGCGGGCGGATTGCCTTGCATCGGCGCGGCGGCATCTGGCGATCTATCGCCCGTGTGTGATGCTGGTTGATCTGGGCCTGCCTGACGGAAACGGCAGCGACTTGATCGCCGAGGTGGCGAATGCCCCGAACCCGCCTGTCATTCTGGCCACCAGCGCCGATGATTTCGCCGAACCCGTGGCCATCGCGGCGGGTGCGCAGGGGTTTCTTGGCAAACCGCATGACAGCCTGTCGGTGTTTCAGGAAGCCATCCTTGCCCACCTGCCGCCCAATCGCCAGCCGGGCGGGCCGCGCATGGTAAACGAAGAGGTGATTAATGCCGATCAGGTATCGCTTCGGGATGATCTGGCCCATATCGCCGAAATCCTGCACCGCGATCCGGATCGGCATAACCTGAAATACGCCTCGCTGTTTCTGGCGGGCATCGCCCGTCAGGCCGGTGATAGCGGGTTGGAAATGGCCGCTGCCCGTTTGCAAAAGGCCAACCCAGACGCGCCTGACCTGTCGTGGGTGACGCAGCTGATCGACGACCGGATTGCCGAAACACCGGCGATTTGAAAAGCCCCGCGCGGGGTTTCAAGACCCGCCAAATTACCCCCGATCAAAGGGTCGGGTCGGTTGAAACCAGATACGGGGCGGTCAGCGCACCCAGCCGCTGACGCTGCGTACCGTCGGCGGAGAAGTTTTCCGGCGATAGCCATGTCTGATAGGCATGGCGCAAATCGGGCCATTCATCTTCCACCATCGCAAACCACGCCGTATCGCGGTTGCGGTCCTTGACGATCATGTGGCGGCGGAAAATCCCTTCGAAACTGAAGCCGAACCGCTGCGCGGCCCGTCGGGACGGGGCGTTCAGCGCATTGCATTTCCATTCGTACCGCCTGTAGCCACTGTCAAAGGCCCACCCCATCATCAGAAACATGGCTTCGGTCACAGCCGTGCTGCGCTGAGCATTCGGCGTGATGTTGATATTGCCGACCTCGATCACCCCGTGGGCCTGCGTGATCCGCATGAATGACGCGGTGCCAAACGGCGTGCCATCAGGGCGGCAAAGGGCGACGAAATAAGGGTCCGGCCGTGCGCTCACCATTTCGACCCAAGCCTGATAATCGGCAAGCGATTGAAACGGCTCTTCGTACATATAGTCGAACACCCAATCCTGCCCCTTGATCGCTTCAAACAGGGCAGGCGCATGGGACAGCCCCAACGGCTCGATGCGGCAAAACCGGCCGGGCAGGTGGATATCGGCAGGCCGGGGTGGCTTTGACCAATCCGCGACGGCGGGACCTGTGGGCCGGCCGCTCATGTCGGAAACCGCTGAGGGCGCATATGCCGTTTGGCGCGCACATCCGCCCAGATCGGCAGATGGTCCGAGGCCCGTGACGCAAGCGCCCCCTGCTCAACCCCCGCATCGCGCAGGCCAAGATCGCGGGACAGCGCGATCCGGTCCAGTGCGGCGACGGGGCGGCGGGCATGAAAGCTTTGACCCGGGGCATGAACCTTGAAAGCCTCCGACAGCGGCTCAAGCCCCGTGGTTTTGCGCCACTCGTTAAAGTCGCCGGCAATCACCGTGTGCGATCCGTCATCACAGGCCGCGCGTATCTCGGAAAGCTGCACCCGCCGGTTGGACCGCAGCAGCCCCAGATGAACAGCCATGACCGAAACGCTTCGTTCGGGGAAATCAACGCGAACTGCGCCACGCGGTTCAAATCCGGTCAGCGCAACCTTGGTTGCACGGGGTTTGCCCATTTCAGGGCGGGCCAGCACCGCATTGCCGTGAAACCCGAGGCTGACATCGTTTGTGGCCACATCCACCACTTTGAAATCGGTCTCGGCCTCGATCAGGTCGCGCGGCAGCGCGGCAGGGCGGTCGCCCAGCCGAAGGTCGGCCTCTTGCAGGGCGATGACATCGGCATCCAGCCCGTTCAACACCTCGATAATACGCTCGGGCGCGTATTTCTGATCCAATCCGCGGGCTTTGCGGATGTTATAGCTGGCGACGCGCATGGTAGATTTGTGCATAATGCTTATATAGGGGATCTCGGCGTCAAAATTAAGATGGGTAGGCCCTGAATGAGCGACCTGGGCAATGCGAACTTTCTGACCCGCCTGATCTGGCTGGCTTTGTCGTTGTCGGTGCTGATTTCGCTGGCGCTGGGGCGGTGGTCGCTTGCCTTCGTCAGTCTGGCGACCCTGGTTTTGTCGTTTACCCCGCCGCTTTTGGCAAACCGCTGGTCCCTGACCCTGCCCCGTCCGTTTCTTCTGGCAACGACCCTGTTTATCGTCGGGTCGATCTTTCTGGGCGAGGCGTTCGATTTTTACGAGCGTCTCTGGTGGTGGGATCTGTTCCTGCATGGGTTTGCCGCGATCGGCTTCGGGCTGTTTGGCTTTCTGTTTGTCTTCATGCTGTTCGAGGGCGACCGCTTTGCCGCGCCACCGCTGGCCATTGCCTATATCAGCTTCTGCGTTTCGATGATGATGGGGGCCAGCTGGGAAATCTTTGAATATGGCATGGATCAACTGTTCGGCCTGAACATGCAGAAATCCGGCCTGGACGATACGATGGGCGATCTGATGATCAACTTTGCCGGGGCGATTTTTGCCAGCGGTTCGGGCTTTCTTTATCTGAAAGGCGGCCGGGGCGGTCTGGTCGGAAGCGCGATATCCCTTTTTGTTCAGCGCAACGCCCGTTTCTACCGGCGTTTTCGCAAGGACTGATATTGCGGCTTCGGGCGGGCGTGTTAACCTGCGCGTAAGCAGCTTGATGGGGATAAGATGCGCGCAGTCAAAATAATCCTGACGATTATAGCCTTGGTGGGTCTTGCCGCTGTTGCAGTACCGGTGCTGTTGCCCGGCGAACGGATCGCTCGTCTCGCTGCCGACCGGATCGAGGCGCAAACAGGCCGGACTCTGGATATCGCGGGCGATGTCGGGTTCAGCTGGTTTCCGGTCTTTGGCGTAACCACGGGTGCCGTGACATTGGGCAATGCAGGCTGGTCGGAAAACGGCCCGATGTTTGCGGCGGAAAGTGCGTCAATCGGGGTTCAGCTTCTGCCCGCGCTTAGGGGGGACATCCGGATCAAACGGATAGAACTGGTGCGCCCGGACATCCTGCTTGAAAAATCCGCAGGCGGTCAGGCCAATTGGGATTTCGGCAGCTCTGACAGCGATGGCGGCGGTGGTTTGGGTGGCATCACGATTGAACACCTGTCCATTCGCGATGCACGTCTGCGCCTTGTCGATCCCAAATCCGGCGAACAGGATTATACCGGCATCGACCTTTCTCTGCGCTGGCCGGAAGCGTCCGCCCCGGCGGATATCACGGTTACGGGCCTGTCCAACACCGTCGCCCTGACCTTGACCGCGCAAATCACCGACCCGGCCAAACTTTATGGCGGGGCCACATCCCCGCTGAGCGCCACGCTTTCTTCGGATGGCGGAACGATCACTCTGAACGGCGCGTTCGGCCTGAACCGGCAGGGCAGTGGGCGGATCGCGGCGGACCTGTCCGATCCCGCCCGGATGCTTGCCGCTTTCGGTCTGTCCGGCTGGCCGGGCGGTGCCGCAGACGCCTCGGTTGATCTTGAGATGACGCCGGACGGAATTCTGACCTTGCGCAACGGTAAGGTCACGGCCTTGGGCAATGACCTCGGCTTCAGCGCCGATATCGCGACAAACGCCGCGCGTCCGGTCGTCAAGGCGTCGATCACCGCGCCAGTATTGGACCTGTCGGCATTTGTTGACTCTGAAGGGTCGACATCAAATACCTGGTCGCAAGACCCGATCAACGCCGACGCGCTGGGCCTGTTTGACGGGGTGATTGGCATTGATGCGGGCCGGATTGATCTGGGCGGGATCAGCCTTGGCCGCTCGGACCTGTTGATCACCAATGACAATTCCCGCGCCGTGCTAAGCTTGCGTGACGTGCAGGGCTTTGACGGTTCGATCACAGGCGAACTGGTTGCCAACAACCGCAACGGCCTGTCGGTCGGCGGCACGGTTCAGGCCAGCGGGATCGAGTTGAAAAGCCTGTTGCAGGCAACTACCGGCACGGATCGGCTTTCGGGTAAGGGTGCGGCGCGGATCAAGTTTCTTGCGTCCGGCAATTCGGTGCATGCCATCATGAATTCGCTGAACGGTGACGGAGACCTGACGATCGGCCGCGGCATCATCGCGGGCATTGATCTGGACCAACTGTTCCGGGGCGAGGTTACGGGCGGCTCAACGGTGTTTGATACGCTTAAGGCCAGCTATACCATGTCCGACGGCGATCTGAATAATCAGGACCTGAAATTGGAACTGCCCGCCTTTGTCGGCACCGGCAAGGGGCGCATCGGGTTGGGAGAGCGGACAATCGACTATACCTTTACCCCGCAGGTCAAAACCGGCGATGCGCAGATATTGGCCGTTCCGGTGCGCATCCAAGGCCCGTGGTCCAGCCCGAAAATCTGGCCCGATATGGAGGCGCTGATCCAGCAACGGCTAGAGGCCGAAGCCGGCGCCATCGGGCAACAAGTCGAAGACAGGGTGAAAGACGCCATCGGTCTGGGCGGCAATGCAGGTGGCACGCTTGAACAGGTAATCGAGGAAAAGGCCGTTGAGGGCATCCTGAACCTGCTCGGCGGCGGGAATTAAACCGTTCCGCACAAACAAAAAAAGCCCCGGCGCATCGGCATCGGGGCTTTGGTCAGTCTTGAAACGCTTTAGCGGCGTCGGTCGCGGCGGCTGCTCATGGGTTGAAAGGCCACGCCCACATGTGCCTCGCAATAGGGTTTCCCCTGTTGCACGGGCAGGCCGCAGAACCAGAATTCTTCGGTCGCAGGGTCGCCAACCGGCCATTTGCATGTCCGCTCGGTCAGTTCCATCAGCGACAGCTTCTTGGCCTTCTTTTCCACCTCGTTGACCTTGGCAAGCGCCTCGGCGCTGATTTCATTGGCCGAGGGCTGTGGCGGCAGCGGCTGGCCCGCCGGAATGATCTGGCGGCGGATCGGGGTCGCCTCGGCCGGGGCGGCGGCCTCGGTCTTTGGCTCAGGCTTTTCTGCGGGTTTCGCCTTGGCTGCCGGTTTTGGCTTGGCGGATTTCTCGGCGGGTTTCGCCTTGGCCGCCGGTTCCGAAGCCCCGCCGGTATTGCGGTTCGACAGGCCCAGACGGTGCACCTTGCCGATCACCGCGTTACGGGTCACGCCGCCCAGTTCCTTGGCGATCTGGCTGGCCGACTGGCCTTCGCCCCACATTTTTTTCAGCAGTTCGACACGTTCATCGGTCCAGGACATGCGTTTTTCCTTACTGAGAAAGGCGACACTGGCATGTGCCGCCCTTTTATTCCGGTCAGGGGCCTATTCTAAGCATCACGGCCCGAGATACAAGGCATGTCTAGCGGCCTTTACGCACTGTTTCGCGCCAGGCCAACAACCCGGCCCCCGAAAGCACCGCAAACGCCCCGAGGAACGAAACCAGATCGGGGACGACATCGAAAATCACCGCGTCGTAAAGCGTCGCGAAGACCAACGAAGCATAAAAGAACGGCGCGACAAAGCTGGCCTCGGCCCGTTGCATGGCATTGGTGAAAAACGCCTGCGCGCTGATCATCAAAAGCCCCACACCGGCAAGCCCCGCCCATTGCGCGGGCGACGGCCAGATCCAGACGGGGATCGCCGCGCCGGTGGCGATGATCAGGCCGATCGTATTGTTGATCAGCAGGATCTGGAACGGCCTGTCGGTCTTGGTAAGAAACTTGATCATGATCACCTCGCCGCCCAGCAGAACCGCGGCGCCAAGGGCGAACAGGGCACCGGCCTGAATGGCTTCGGCCCCCGGCCGCAGCAGGATCACGGCGCCGGTCATCGAAACCGCCGCCGCCAGCCAGCGCCACTTGCCGACCTTCTCGCCCAACAGCGGGATGGCAAAGATCATTGCGAAAACCGGGTTCAGAAAAGAAATCGCGGTGGCATCCGACAGCGGAATATAAACGGCAGCCGCAAACATCAGCGTCACGCCGCCCCAGCCCAGCAATGACCGCCCCACATGCACTTTCAGATTGGGTCTGCTCAGTCGCGGCCGCAGGATCACCGCCAGCGTGGAAATTGCCATGAACGCGAACAGGAACCGCCCCTGGCTGACCTGAAGCGGATGCAGCGCCGGGCCTAACGTGCCCGACCCGACAACCTTGGCCATAAAGGTCGATCCCGCCGCGAAAGCCGAGGCGCAAAGCGTCAACAACGCGGCAAGCAGGGGATTTGTGGCGGGTTTCATGATGTGCTTTTCGGCGGCTTGCCCGGTCGTGGCAAGCCCATTTCCGACAAAAGGCTTGGCGCGGACAAACGAATCCGCTAAAGCCGCCGCATGATCACCAGGGCTTCATACACCGCCATCCGACGCCGACGCCGCAGCGTCTGACGTCTTTTTGCACTGATCACCCGCCGTTTCGGCACATAAACCCATCCAATCCATGTTGACTTGCCCCTAAGGCTATTGCCTATTCGGGCTTCTTTCATTCTCAGGAGACCGGCCATGATCCCGTCCGTTTTGCCCACCTACGCCCGCGCCCCGCTGAGCTTCGTCAAAGGCGAAGGCAGCTGGCTGATCGAGGCGGATGGCCGACGTTTTCTTGACATGGGCGCGGGCATCGCAGTCAACGCGCTGGGCCATGCCCATCCCAAGCTGGTCGAGGCGATTACCAATCAGGCCGCTTTGCTTTGGCATACGTCAAACCTTTATAATATTCCCAACCAGACGGCGCTGGCCGACAGGCTGGTGGAAGAGACCTTTGCCGACACCTGCTTTTTCACCAATTCGGGCACCGAATGCGCCGAATTGGCGGTGAAAATGGCGCGGAAATACTGGTACGAGAAAGGCCAGCCCGAACGCACCGGGATCATCGCCTTCGAAGGCTCGTTCCATGGCCGCTCGTCGGCGGGCATCGCCGCGGCGGGCGGCGATAAACTGACCAGGGGGTTTGGCCCGCTTCTGCCCGGCTTCACTCAGCTGACATGGGGTGATATCGCGGCGGTCAATGACGCGATTGACGACCACACCGCCGCCGTCATTGTCGAACCCGTTCAGGGCGAAGGCGGCATCCGCCCGATGGCCGATGAAGACCTTCAGGAATTGCGCGGCATCTGCAACCGCAACGGCATCCTGCTGATCCTTGACGAGGTCCAGTGTGGCGTCGGCAGAACCGGCAAGCTTTTCGCCCATGAATGGGCAGGCATCACGCCTGACATCATGATGATCGCCAAGGGCATAGGCGGCGGCTTCCCGCTAGGCGTGGTGGTTGCCACGCAAGCGGCCGCCGCAGGCATGGTCGCGGGCACCCACGGATCGACCTATGGCGGCAACCCTCTGGCCTGCGCCGTCGGGCTGGCCGTGCTGAACGAAGTCTCGCAACCTGAGTTTCTGCAAGAGGTGCGGCGAAAATCCGGCCTGCTGCGTCAAAAGCTCGAAGGCCTCGTCGCCGCCCATCCCGATGTGTTCGAAGAGGCGCGCGGCACGGGCCTGATGATGGGCCTGAAATGCAAGGCGTCGAATATCGATGTGGTCAATGCCGGTTATGATAACGAAATCCTGACCGTGCCCGCCGCCGACAACGTGGTCCGCTTCCTGCCGCCGCTCAACCTGAGCGACGCGGACATTGACGAAGCGGTCGCCCGCCTTCACAAGGCCGCGTCTCAAATCAGCACCTAATTTCTTTTGTCCGAAAATATCCCGGGGAGCGCGAGGGGCCGGCCCCTCGCCCGGGTCCCGAAGGGAACCTCTGAAATGAACCATTTTCTAGATATCCACAAAACCGATCCCGCCGCCTTGCGGGGCATGATCGATCAGGCCAGGGCCACCAAGAACGCCCGCGCCGGTCAGCCCAAGGCCACGCCGGACGCCGAGCAACCGCTGAAGAACCGCATGGTTGCGCTGATTTTCGAAAAGCCCTCGACCCGCACGCGGGTCTCGTTTGATGTCGGCGTGCGCCAGATGGGCGGGCAGACCATGGTTCTGTCCGGTCAGGACATGCAGCTCGGCCATGGGGAAACCATCGCCGACACGGCCCGCGTGCTGTCGCGCTATGTCGATATGATCATGATCCGCACATTTGACGAAAGCGTCCTTCTGGAGCTGGCGGAATATGCCGATGTGCCGGTGATCAATGGCCTGACCGACCGCACGCATCCCTGCCAGATCATGGCCGATATCCTGACCTTTGAAGAACATCGCGGTCCGATCGCGGGCAAAAAGGTCGTCTGGTCCGGCGATGGCAACAATGTCTGTGCCAGCTTCCTGCATGCCGCGGGTCAATTCGGGTTTGACATGGTCTTCACCGGCCCGCAGCAGCTTGACCCCGAGGATGAATTCGTCGCCCTTGCCCGCTCAAAAGGCGTTCAGGTGTCGATTGAACGCGACGCGAAAACAGCCGTCAAGGACGCCGATCTGGTGGTCACCGATACCTGGGTGTCGATGCATGACGCCCAGTCCACCCGCGAACGCCGCCACAACCAGCTGCGCCCCTATCAGGTCAATGAAGAGCTGATGCGCCACGCCAGGCCCGATGCCTTGTTCATGCATTGCCTGCCCGCGCATCGCGATGAAGAGGCCTCGTCCGCTGTGATGGACGGCCCGCATTCGGTGATCTTTGACGAGGCCGAGAACCGCCTGCACGCCCAGAAAGCGGTGATGCGCTGGTGTGTCGAAGGCTGAAACGCCCTTTCGTCAAACGCCAAACGCCGCCCCGGACCGGAGCGGCGTTTTGTGTTGATACCCGCTGCGCGCCGATCAGGCGACCGCGTTGAGGATCAGGAAAATGACCCCCGACAGCAGCGCTGCCGCCGGAACGGTGATGACCCAGGCCGCGATGATCGTCATGAAATGCGCCCGCCGCACCAGTTTGCGGCGGCGGCGTTCAGCCGAGGGGATTCGCAGCTCTTCCGGGCGGCTGAGCGAAAACCGTTTGGCGCGGCGGGCATGGTGCCATTCGCGGAAGAACCCCACCCCGAATACGCCCCCCACGGCGATATGGGTTGAGCTGACCGGCAGGCCAAGCCACGAGGCGACGATCACCGTGATCGCCGCCGACAAGGCCACGCAATAGGCCCGCATCGGGTTCAGCTTGGTGATCTGACTGCCCACCATTCGGATCAGCTTGGGTCCGAACAGAACCAGTCCGAAGGAAATGCCAAAGGCTCCGATCACCATCACCCAGGTCGGGATCGCCACTTTCGCTGCGAAATCCCCGAATTCGGTCGCGTGAACAATCGCGGCCAGCGGTCCGACGGCGTTGGCCACGTCGTTGGCGCCATGCGCAAACGACAGCAGCGCCGCCGAAAATACCAGCGGTATGCCAAACAGAACCTTCAGCGACTTGTTGCGGTTCTCCAGCCCTTCGGACTGGCGATAGATCATCGGCTTGGTAATCAGGTAAGACAGTACACCGGCCCCAAGCCCGATCATCAAGGCCAGCTGGATGTCGATTTTGACAATCCGTTTCAGACCTTTCAGCGCCAGATAGGCGGCAAAGGCAGCGGCCATGATGCCAATCAGAACCGGCACCCAGCGACGCGCTGCGGCGATTTTATCGTCGCGATAGATGATCTGCCATTTGATAAAGGCCAGAAACGCCGCAGCAATCGCGCCGCCCATGACAGGCGAAATCACCCAGCTGGCGGCGATCTTGCCCATGGTTGGCCAGTTCACCGCAGCAAAACCCGCCGCCGCGATGCCCGCCCCCATGACGCCCCCCACGACCGAATGTGTGGTCGACACTGGAGCACCGACCCAGGTGGCAAGGTTCACCCATAGCGCCGAGCTGATAAGCGCCGCCATCATCGCCCAGATAAAGATGCGGGTCTCGGAGATGCCGCTGGGGTCGATGATCCCTTTCGAGATGGTCGATACCACGTCGCCCCCCGCCAGCAATGCGCCCGCGCTTTCAAAGATCGCGGCAATGGCAATCGCGCCGCCCATGGTCAGCGCGTTGGCGCCAACCGCAGGCCCCATGTTGTTGGCAACATCATTCGCGCCGATGTTGATCGCCATATAGGCCCCGAAACCGGCGGCGGCGACAACGATCAGATTGACAGGTGTCTGCCCAAAGAACAGCGCCGCACCCAGCGCCGCGACGGCGATAAAGGCCAGGGCGATGCTCGGGGCCACCATCGGACGGGCGACATAGGTTGTGGCCTGATCAAATCGTGAAATCCGGCCAAGATCCCGGTCCAGGGTTGTCCAGTGTTTAGGATCGTCTGGTTCTGACATATTGCCCCCGCAAGAAAATATGTGCGCTGGCTATCCGAGACGGGCGATTCCCTCAATTGGTAAATTCAGCCCATGGGCCGAATTGTCAGACCTGTTGTGCGGGGGACGTCTATTTTTGCAGGCTGATCAGCATTTTCTTCAAACCGGGTTCACGCACCAGGCTGGCGGCGCGTTTCGGAGACACCCATTTTCGCTTGCGCTGATGGTGTTCGGGGAATTTCTTGACCGTTTCGCGGACCTTCACGCGGTAAACCGTAACTTTGACCGGCACATGGTGGCCTTTTTCCAAAGTCTTGCGATAGCCGAACTTGCCGATGGGCTTTTTCACCAGATCGGCATTGGCAACCCCGGCTTCTTCCCAGGCTTCCTGCATCGCGGCCTCGCCATCGGACAATCCGGTCATCGGCCAGCCCTTGGGGATTACCCACCGGCGGGTTTCGCGGCTGGTGATCAGCAAGACCTGACGTTTCCCGTCTTTCTTGCGGGTGCAGATCGCGGCCACCTGTTCGGCGCGATGCCTGTCCGAGCGGGGCGACTTGCCCCACTTGGCAATATTCATCCGTAACTTGGACAACTTCTTGGTCTTGCTGCTCATATTCTTGCTTTTTCGGGTATTTTATATGGATTTTCTCAAAGATGCAATTTCAACACTCATTTTCTTGGTTTCGCCCGCAATGTCGGATCGGCACGGGTCGGGTCTTCGGGCCATGGGTGCTTGGGATAGCGCCCGCGCATGTCTTTTCGGACATCGGCATAAGAGGTTGCCCAGAAATTCGGAATATCCATCGTTGTTTGCACCGGCCGCCCTGCGGGCGACAACAGCGTTACCCGAAGCCGGGCATGCCCGACCATCGGGTGGGTGGTCTGGCCGAACATCTCTTGCAGTCGCAGACGGATTTCGGGGTGTTCACCGGCATAGTCAATCGGGATTTTGCGCCCCAGAGGCGTGGTGAAATGCGCAGGGGCATCGTGATCCAGCGCTTGCATCTGGCTCCAGTCCAGCATGGCGCGCAGCGGGACCAGCAGATCGAACTTTTTCCAATGCTCGGCGGTTGAGACACCCGACAGATGCGGCAGCAACCACTGTTCAAGCCGGTCCATTAGCGCATCCGGCGACATGTCCGGCAGGCCGTGCCGGTCGCGCACCAGCATCACCCGTGCCACGAACCGCTGGGCCGCGTCGCCAGGTGAAAGCCCCAGATCGCGCACCCCGTCGAGCATGGCCTGCGCGACCGCCTCGGGCGGGGCATCTTTCCAAATCCGGTCATCCAGCGCGATGGCGCCGAACATTTCCTGCCGCCGCGCCAAAACCCGCCGGTCGCGTTTCGACCATGTGCAGCTTTCAATCCAGGTGATCTGACCGCCGAATAGACTGCGCAGCTCGCTTTCCGAGATCGCAATCGCCTGCCGGATTTTCGCCTCGCGCGGGTTGCCATCCAGATCGGTGGCGACGATCAGGCGCTGACCGGCCAGCGGATCGCCGTCATCCAGCCTGGCCCCTTTGCCCCCTGACAGGATAAAGCGTGGTTCATCGCCATTCCGGCGCAGTCCAACCCGATCAGGATAGGCCAGAGCGGCCATTTCCGCCGCTGACATTTGCGGCTTGGCCGCGGCCTTTGACGACAGGCGCTTGGCCTCTTGCCGGATGTGCTGAACCGCGCCGTGGCTGACCGGATAGGGGCGCGTTGCGGTGAAATGCCTGACATCCCTGATCGCCTCAAGCCGCAGCGACAGATCCGCAGGTGCCCCACGCGACAGCGGATCGCGGTCGGCCAGAAGCGCTGCCAGCGGGGCCGCCTGTTTGCCCGCCACGGCCATCATATGCGCCAGACGCGGGTGCAAAGGATAGCCCGCCAATGTCTTTCCGTGATCCGTGATCCGCCGTTCGGCATCGACAGCACCAAGCATATGCAGCAGGGCCATCGCCTCGGCATAGCTGCCCGCATTGGGTGGGGTCAGCAGCTTCAGCTCATCCGGCTTTGCCCCCCAAAGCGCCAGTTCCAGCGCCATGCCCGCCAGATCGGCCGCCTCGATCTCGGCCGGAGGGAAGGCCAACAGCGCCCCTTCCTCGCCCTTCGTCCAAAGCCGATAGCAGGTGCCGCTGGCCACGCGCCCCGCGCGGCCCGCCCTTTGGGTGGCCTCGGCGCGGGTGACTTTTTCAGTTACCAGCCGCGCCATACCCGAACCCGGATCAAACCGCGACCGCCGCGCCCGTCCTGCATCGACAACCACCCGGATATCCTGAATGGTCAGCGAGGTTTCGGCAATCGAGGTTGCCAGCACGATTTTGCGGCCGGTTTCGGCAGGCCGGATCGCTGCGCGTTGGGCTTTGAAATCCATGGCGCCGTAGAGGGTATGCAGATGCACATTTGTGGGCAGCTTGCCCTTCAGAATCCCTTCGGTCCGCCGGATTTCCCCTTCGCCGGGCAGAAATACCAGCACGCCGCCATCGGTTTCTTCCAAAGCGTCCAGAATCAGGGTGCTGGTGGCGTCTTCAATCCGGGTCTTCGCCGGCAGGGGTCTGGCAAGCCACTTGATCTTAACCGGATAGCTGCGGCCTTGCGACGTGATGATCGGCGTGTTGCCCATTAGTTTGGCGACCGGTTCGGCGTCCAGCGTTGCGGACATCGCCAGAAGGATCAGATCGGACCGCAAGGCGTCCTTGATCTCAAGACATAATGCGAGACCCAGATCGGCATTCAGGCTGCGTTCGTGAAATTCGTCAAAGATCACCGCACCGATGCCGGTCAGTTCGGGATCGGACTGGATCATACGGGTCAGAATGCCTTCGGTGACGACCTCGATCCTTGTCGCCTTGCCGATTTTGCTGTCCCCGCGCACGCGATAGCCGACGGTTTGCCCTGCCTGTTCGCCCAAGGTTTCGGCCATGCGTTCGGCGGCGGCCCGGGCGGCCAGACGGCGCGGTTCAAGCATCAGGATTTTTCCGCTTGTCAGACCCGCATCCAGCATCGCCAAGGGCACAACCGTGGTTTTCCCTGCCCCCGGAGGCGCCTGCAATACGGCTTGCCCGTGATCGCGCAGGGCGGCAAGCAGATCGGGCAGGGCCTCGGAAATGGGCAGATCGGGTGTCATGAGATTGAGTTATCGGGGATTTTCAGCTTGGTCCAGTAGGATGCCAGAACCTGTCAGTCCTTGACAGAACCGTTCTGCCGCCATTTCCCAAACCTTTGAACCACACCCCGCGCGGAACAAGGCCGCAGGTCGCCGCGCGATCGCCGTCCCGCCCCATCAAGGCGGCGATTTTCCAATGGTGCGAAAAAGGCAAATGCGAACCCTTGGACCCTTGCCCTTCCCCCCTTATCCAATGCAAAACGGCCTCAACGAAAGGCCGACCGTATGAACACCTCTGATCTCGCCGCGAAAATCGTTAAACAGGACCGCCGCGCCCTAAGCCGCGCGATCACGCTGGTTGAATCCAGCCGCGCGGATCATCGGGCGCAGGCTTCCGAGCTTCTCGACCAGCTGAAAGGCAAGGGAAAACAAGCGATCCGCATTGGCCTGTCCGGCACGCCGGGGGTTGGCAAATCAACCTTTATCGAAAGCTTCGGAACCATGCTGACCGGTCAGGGGTTTCGGGTGGCGGTTCTGGCGGTGGACCCAAGCTCGGCCCGTTCGGGCGGCTCGATCCTTGGCGATAAAACCCGCATGGACCGGCTGTCGCGCGACCCCAACGCCTTTATCCGCCCCAGCCCGTCGCAATCCCATCTGGGCGGTGTTGCCCGCCGCACCCGCGAAGCGATCGAACTTTGCGAAGCTGCCGGTTTTGACGTGGTGCTGATCGAAACCGTCGGCGTCGGCCAGTCCGAAACCGTGGTGGCCGAGATGTCGGACCTGTTCATCCTGCTGATGGCACCGGCAGGGGGGGACGAGCTTCAGGGTGTCAAGCGCGGCATCATGGAAATGGCCGATATGATCCTTGTCAACAAGGCCGACGGCGATCTGAAATCCACGGCAATCCGCACCTGTGCCGATTATTCGGGCGCGTTGCGCTTGTTACGCAAACGGCCGCAGGACCCCGAGGGGTTCCCCAAGGCGGTCACGGTTTCCGCGCTTGAGGAACAGGGCCTGAAAGACGCCTGGGACGAGATGACCAAACTGACCAACTGGCGGCGCGATCAGGGGCATTTCGACAGCCGCCGCGCCGAACAGCAACGCTATTGGTTCGAAGAAGAAGTCCGTCAGGCGCTTCTGGCGCGGCTGGAACAGGGCGCCGCCAAACAACAACTGGCAAAACTGGGCGATCAGGTGGCCGGTGGTGGCTTGTCGGCATCGAAGGCGGCGGCAGAGATGTTGGCCACGCTGCGCAGTAATGACGACCGCTCTAACTGAAAAGAAACGATCTTACTTCGTCTTCGGTCGTGCATACTTTCGCTGAAACTTGGCTTCCAAATTTCGAAAGGGTGTTAGATTCCCACTCACTAACCCAGCTCGTGTCCTGCCCAGTCTCGGGCAATGGCGGAATCAACACGAATTTTTTTAGACCAGATTGAAGAACAGCCGTTCTAAACTCTGGCCCGCTGACCCAATCGAAATCAGCGTCCGAGAGACCTTCTGAAGAATGGGAAACGTCCGCGATCCAGTGCTTAACGCGGTTTTCTTTTACCCATTTTAGGGCCGTTAAAACCGCATGTTTAACAGCATTTCCTTCGTCAAATTCTTTGAACCAATTCAAATAGACCGATTCATACTCTGGCCGCCACGAGACTTCGACCAGACCCCGCACCATGTGGATGATTGATTTTTCCACCTCAACACTCCCAAAAGGTTTTGGCGCAACAATACAAAATCCGTGTGGCATTTGAAAATATCTCTGAAAATGCCACTTCAAAACTTAGATTTCCCTCAGGTCATCCATTTTTTTGCCTGCGACGGGCTGACACACCCTAAACTTTTGAGTATAGAGATCGAACACTTATGACAAAGAGGTGCTTGATGCGTAACTGGACCCCAATTTATCTCGGTTGATCCCGCGGTCCGGTTTGGGCTGCCTGATCGGCCCGACGTCAAGTCTTTCCCCAATCTCACGAATTTTCGCCTGCAAAGGGCTTTGTCATGTTCCGCTTTTTTGAAAACCTTATCGACCCGTTCCAGAATTTCGCGCAGGAAACACCTCCGGCGCGACTCTGGGCCTATGTAAAATCGCATTATGCCCCCTATTACAGATTGATGATCTGGATGGGGGTCGTCGGCGCATTGGTTGCGTTCATCGAAACCGGATTGATCTTCTATTCCGGCCGCGTCATTGACCTTATGGAGATCACCGGCCCCGAAAGCTTCTGGTCGCGCAACGGGCTTGAGCTGCTTTTGGCTGCCTTGTTCATTCTGCTGCTAAGACCGGCCATTATCGGTTTCAGCCATTTGCTGATGGAGCAGGGCCTGGTGTCGAACCTGCATGATCAGGTGCGTTTTCGGGCGCATAAACACATGCTCGGGCAGTCCGCCAATTTCTTCCAGAACGATTTCGCGGGCCGATTGTCGAATCGGGTGATGCAGATGGGCCAGGCGGTCGAGGATGCCACCTATATGGTGTTCGAGGCGCTTTGGTTCTCAATCGCCTATATCCTCGGGGCGATGCTGATCCTTGGGCAAACGGATTGGCGCCTGATGATCCCGCTTGCGATCTGGGTCGTGTTATACGTGGCTTACACGGTCAACGTAGCGATCCGGGTCTCGGTGGCTTCGGAAAAATGGTCCGACGCGCGGTCGCTTCTGACCGGCCGGATTGTCGATGCCTATTCAAATATCGAAACGGTCAAGCTGTTCTCGGCCGGCGAGCGGGAAGAAAGCTATGTTCTGAACGCCCTCAGACGCCACCGTCTGCGGTTCCAGCGTTTCCTGCGTCTGATGACCGAGATGTCGTTCATTCAGAACATCCTCAACGGTTTTCTGATTGTCGGGATGCTTGGCCCGGCGGTCTGGCTGTGGACCAAGGGGATCGTGACCGCGGGCGAGGTGGCCGCCGCTTCGGCCCTGACCATCCGGCTGAACGGCATGTCGGGCTGGATCATGTGGGTGACGATCCGCTTGTTTGAACATGCCGGTGTGATCAAAGAGGGCCTGCGTTCGATTGCCGTGCCACATGAGGTGACGGATGCGGAAGGCGCAACCGAACTGGGCTTCGATACGGGCCGGATCGAATTTGCCAATGTCTCGCACCATTACGGCAAAGGCCGTGGCGGTCTGGATGGGGTGAACCTGACCATCGAGCCGGGCCAGAAGGTTGGGCTGGTGGGCCGGTCCGGCGCGGGGAAATCAAGCCTTGTCAACCTGCTGCTGCGCTTTCGCGATGCCGAACAGGGGCAGATCCTGATCGACGGGCAGGACGTGGCCCAGGTGACGCAGGACAGTTTGCGCAGCCATATCGGCATGGTGTCGCAAGACAACAGCCTGCTGCATCGCTCGGTGCGGGCGAATATCCTGTTTGGCAAACCGGGCGCGACCGAGGCGCAAATGATCGCGGCCGCCCGCCGGGCCGAGGCGCATGACTTCATTCAGGACCTGAGCGACCCCAAGGGCCGGTCGGGCTATAACGCGCATGTCGGCGAACGGGGCGTCAAGCTGTCGGGTGGCCAGCGTCAGCGGATTGCCCTGGCCCGGGTGGTGCTGAAAGACGCACCGATCCTGGTGCTGGACGAGGCAACCTCGGCCTTGGACAGCGAGGTCGAGGCCGCGATTCTGGAAACGCTCTATGGTGTGATGGAGGGCAAAACGGTGATCGCCATTGCCCACCGTCTGTCGACAATCGCCCAGATGGACCGGATCGTGGTGATGGATCAGGGGCGCGTGGTCGAAGACGGCACCCATGACGCGCTGCTGGCCCGTGGCGGCATCTATGCCGAGCTGTGGTCGATGCAGTCGGGCGGGTTTCTTGGCTGATGCGGCAGGCCGCTTGCATGATCCGTCACCTGCCTTCGCCCCCAGCGTTCGCAGGTCCAACGCAGACTTAACCTTTGGCCCGCATCTTTCTTCGCGTGCACAACGTGGAACCGAACGGGCCGAGGATAGCGAAAGCGAGGATTCCAACGCCCGGCCAGACCACCGATAGATCGACAGGTGCGTCGGGGCG
>JASMHC010000016.1 GCA_030750975.1 Paracoccaceae bacterium | reverse complement strand
CTCGGATGGCGTGGCCCGCAATCCGACCGGTGCGAGGGGCCAGCCCCTCGCGCTCCCCGGGATATTTGCGGACAAAAGATGATTAAGGGCAATTTAGCTCGGCGTTCACACTGTCGGGACCGGTGTAACGCCCGATCCTGCGGGATGTAAGACGACCCTCTGGCTTCATGCGGACCGCGACGATATTCGCCCAGTTCCCAGTCGCCACGATGATCTCGGGCGCATCCGCACAGTTGCGAATTCCGCCAATGATATAATCCCAGCCGATTTTATGATTTGTCAGCCCGTCTTTTGACGCGACCTGTTGCAGGCCACCGTCCTTGAACCTCCAAACCCTTAGGGTTTTTGCAAGATGCGGCCGGTCGATATAGGCGATTTCGACAAACCCGTCCCCGTCCAGATCTGCCGCCCCGATGGGGGCAAGCCAGCGGCTGCTTTGACCGATAAAGGGGGTTGCCGCGACAAGCCCCGTTTCATCATAGATCGCCAGGCGCGCCCCGAGGGACATGTCGGATTCAACGGTGATCACTTCGGGTGTTCCGTCACTGTCCACATCGGCCAATCTGGGGGCGATATCCTCAAACACACGGGTTTCGGGCAGAGAGATCAAAGCCTGCCCGCCGTCCGACAGGCGCAGGATCAATGATCCGTATTCGATGTCGTCCCCCAGCACCCCATGGGGATAGCGCGTAGTCGGGTCGCCGTATCGGGCCGAGACGATTTCGGCCACCGCAAGGGTGGCCGACAAGACCATCGTTAGAAATACCATACCGGCCGTAACAGGAGCGTACCGGAGGGATTGCATCAGATCTGTTTTTCAGGAAGCTGCACGATCAGCCCGTCCAAAGCATCGGTGACGCGGATCTGGCACGTCAGGCGCGAGCGCACGGAATCGGGTTCATACGCGAAGTCGAGCATGTCTTCTTCCATGTCATCCTTGGCCGGAACTTTCTCAACCCAGTCCGGGTGCAGATAGACATGACAGGTCGAACAGGCACAAGCGCCACCGCAATCGGCTTCGATGCCGGGGATGTTGTTGTCGCGCGCACCTTCCATAACGGTCAGGCCATTGGCCACATCCACGACATGCTCGGTGCCGTTATGCTCGATATAAGTGATTTTCGCCACGGATCAGCCTCCTTCATCCATAGAGTCAGTCGTCTTTAGCCAAGCCATTTCACAGGTGCCAGTCCAATTTGCGACATGTCGATAACAGTCTTGCGATAATTGGTGAATGTTCTATTTTTGTTCACATGACCAAAACCGTCAAACTCTGGCCCCGCCCCCCGTCCTGCATTCGGGCAAGCGACATCGGCGATCCGACCGAAGGGGCGCGGGTGGCGGTGGCAGGTATGGTGATACTCCGCCAGAGACCCGGAACCGCGAAGGGGGTAATCTTTCTGACGCTTGAAGATGAAACCGGCGTGGTCAATATCGTGGTCTGGAGCCAGATTTTCGAACGTTTCCGGCGGGCGGTGATTTCGGGGCGGCTATTGCGGATCACCGGGCGGGTCCAGCGGGCCGACGGAGTGACCCATGTCATAGCCGAGCAGGTTGAGGATATCTCTTACATGCTGGACAGCCTGCTTGAGCCTGACAGCGAATAAGGCTTTGCTTTTACGGTGCCTTTGCTAATGTCGCGGCAGACAGTCTGGGGTAGGAACGGTGATCCGATCAATCGCGACAGGGGTATTCACGGCAGCCTTGCTGACGGGGTGCACATTGGGGCTGGTCAACGACACAGCCCTGACTGAAGAACGACCCGACGGCGCGGCCCCCGGAACATGCTGGGCCAAGCAAATCAAGCCCGCCGTTATCCAAACCTCACAAACGCAATCGGTTTTGACAGGTGACGGGGGAGAAACCATTTATCAGACCGAGACATCCCAGACGATTGTCGAAGAGCGGCAGGAAGTCTGGTTTCAGGTGCCTTGCCGTCGTGTGATGACCGAAGATTTCATCAAAGCCGTACAGCGGGCATTGCAGGCGCGCGCGATTTATCGCGGGCCGATCACTGGCGTGTTGGATCAACGCACCGCCAAGGCAATTGGAATATACCAACGTCCGTTGGGCATCGACAGCCAGGTATTGTCGCTTCTTGCCGCGAAAGAACTGGGGTTGGTCGCGGGGCGATTCTGAAACGTTTCCAGTCTAACGTGAGACGAATGATGATTTTGAAACGCGCGTACTATCAACAGGTTTCGCGTGTTTCGCCACAGTGCCTGTGGCTCAGCCATACGGCGGAACGCTTTGATCCACCCGCCACAGAAAAAGGCGGGCACCGCAGCACCCGCCTTTGATTCTTTTTGATCCGATCAGTCTTCGACCGACAGGGCAATGAACCGCGGATTGCCGCCGCTGCGCACCAGAAGCAGAACCGACTTGCGCCCTGCGTCTTGTGCCGCTTCCAACTGCTCTTCAAGGGCGTCGATCGTGCCAACACGCCGTTGACCGGCCTTTTCGATGATGTCACCTGCCCGCATGCCTTTTTCATAGGCCTCGGACGCTTCGTCGACATTCGCAACGAACAAGCCGTCGGGACCGTCTTCCAAGCCAAGATCGGCGCGAAGATCATCGGTCAGTTCCATCAGGGACATGCCAAGGATATCCACCTCGTCCGGTTCGACGACTTCGGCCTCTTCTTCCTCAAGCGTGCCTTCGGCGGTTTCGCGGCGGCCCAGCGTGACGGCGATTGTCATCTCTTCGCCATTTCGCAGAACCACGACATCGACGGTTTTGCCAACCTCGGCCGCTCCGACCTGATTGACCAGATCGCGGACATCGGCGACATCGACACCGTCAAAGCGCAGAATAATGTCACCCGCTTCGATACCTGCATCTTCCGCCGGTCCTTCGGGAACGTCCGTCACCATGGCGCCGACCGCGCTGTCCAGTTCCATTGCTTCGGCCATGTCAGGGGTGACATCCTGAATGCGAACACCCAGCCAGCCACGGCGCGTTTCTCCGAATTCCATCAACTGGTCCACAACTTGCGAAACCACGTTTGAGGCCATCGAGAACCCAATGCCGATCGACCCACCGTCAGGAGACAGGATCGCCGTGTTCACGCCGATCACTTCGCCATCCATATTGAACAGCGGACCGCCCGAGTTGCCCCGGTTGATGGCTGCGTCGGTCTGGATATAATCGTCGTAAGCACCCGACAGCGACCGGTTGCGGGCCGAAATGATCCCGGCACTGACCGAGAAGCCCTGACCCAGCGGGTTGCCGACGGCCAGCACCCAATCGCCGACGCGGGAAATGTCGCTGTCACCGAAATCGACAAAGGCCAAAGGCTCGTCAGCCTCGACCTTCAGCAAGGCAAGGTCCGTCTTCCGGTCGCGGCCAATCAGTTCTGCATCCAGCTCTTCGCCCGAGTACAACTCGATGATGATCTCGTCAGCCCCTTCAATGACGTGGTTGTTGGTCACAACATAACCGTCTTCGGAAATGACAAATCCCGAACCCAATGCCTGCGAGCGGCGGGTGCGGTTGCGGTCGCCATTCTGGCGGTCCTGAAATTCGCGGAAGAAGTCTTCAAAAGGAGAGCCTTCCGGAATAATCGGCCCATCGGTTTCGTCATATTCCACCAGCGTAGACGTGGTGATATTCACAACAGCCGGACTGACGGATTCCGCCAGATCGGCAAAGCTTTCCGGTGCGCCCTGTGCCGCTGATTGAAGCGATTGCGCAAGAAACAAAGCCAAAGACAGCACGAACATCATAGTGACGCGCGGAATTTGGAAATGTTTCCTTAAAGGAACAGAAACTGCCTGCATTTTAGTCTCCCATGGATTTGGCTTGTTTTCCGATAAAATATGAACCCATTCCCAGAAATTAAACACGTCGTAGCGTGATAAATCGGATTATCAAATTCTTGTGATAATGTGTGACATAAAGCGTTTCCAATGCACCTTGTGACACCAGCATTGTGCGTTGCGCATCAAAGATTGATGCTTGTCCCAAGCTGATTGGCCAGCCAAAGAAGAACCAGCCCCGCGACAATTCCCAAGGCACCCATGCTGCGGCGGGCATTTTCGGGAATCTCGGACAGCATTTGAAGCATGCGTTCGATAAGCGAAGGGGCCAGCACATAGGCCAGCCCCTCAACAATCAGTACCAATCCGAGCGCAAGAAGTGCCGCTCCGATCATTGTCCGCCAGTCTCTGACTTCAGATAGTTAAAGAACTCGCTATCCGGCGTCATCACCATGGTCGAGTTTTGACCGAGCAGCGAAGCCTCGTAGGCCTGAAGCGACCGGTAGAAGGCAAAGAACTCTTCATCCGCACCAAAGGCTTCGGCGAAGATCGCGTTGCGTTCCGCGTCTGCCTCACCTCGGGTGATATCCGCGTCTTTCTGAGCCTCCGACAAGGTTTCGACCACGGTACGATCCGAAAGGGCGCGAACACGCTGTGCGGCTTCGTTACCGCGGGCGATTTCGTCTGCCGCTTCCCGTTCACGTTCCGCGCGCATACGCGCAAAGGTCGCTTCAAGGTTTTGGGCCGGCAAGTTCGTCTGTTTCAGGCGCACGTCGACAACGTCGATGCCAAGCCCCAAAGCTTCGTCGCGGGCCTGATCACGGATACGCACCATCAACTCGCCCCGGTCGGTCGAAAGGATCCGGTCCGAAGTCACCTGATCGGCACCCAGAACTTCCCGGATCTGGGCGTTCAGGATCGACGACAAACGATCTTCGGCCAGGCGGATGCCCCCGACGCCAACCGCCTGACGGAACTGAACTACGTCAGCAATCCGGTAGCGGGCGAAGGCGTCAACGACCAGACGACGGTCATCCGATGGTGTAACTTCGATGACGTCGGTATCCAAAGACAGGATACGGTCGTCATAGCGCACCACTTCCTGAATAAGCGGAATTTTGAATGCCAATCCGGGTTCTTCTTTAACGGCTCTGATCTGACCGAATTGAAGCACCAGCGCTTTTTCGCGTTCGTCAACAACAAAGATCGACGACAAGATACCAACAAGGATGATGACCAGAGCGGGCAGGATAAATGCTGACTTACGCATGATTAGTTCCCTCCCCGCTTAAGTTCATTGAGCGGCAGGTACGGCACTACCGATCCCCCTTCTCCGGTGATCGAGCCATCGAGGATCATCTTGTCCACGTCGCCCAATACCTTTTCCATGGTTTCAATATAAAGGCGCTTGCGGGTCACGTCCGGCGCCTTTTCATATTCGGTCAGAACGGCCGAGAAACGGCTTGCCTCACCCAGCGCCTGGTTGACGACCTGAGCACGGTAGCCTTCGGCTTCTTCCAGAATTTGCGCCGCTTCACCGCGCGCTTCCGCGACAACGCGGTTCGCATAAGCATCCGCCTGACGTTCCAAACGGTCACGTTCCTGTTCAGCGGCCTGAACATCACGGAACGAGTCGATCACTTCACGCGGAGGGTCGGCCTTATCGAGGTTAACACGCACGATATTGATGCCGCTTTCATATTCGTCCAGCGTAGCCTGAATGTTTTCACGCGCCGTATCGGCAATCAGACCACGGTCGCGGTTGAGGATCGGTGCCAGGTTCGAGGCCGCGATAATCTCGCGCATGACCGATTCAGACACGGCCTGAACGGTTTCCTGTGGTTCTGCGATGTTGAACAAAAGCTTGGACGGATCGTTGATGTTCCAGACCACCTGAAAATCGATATCAACGATATTTGCGTCTGTGGTCAGCATCAGCCCGTTACCACCCGAGCCAGAGCGTGCCACGCCGATATCTTCCGTCCGTTCCGAGGTCACATTAACGACTTCCGCAGTGACCAGCGGCCAGGGTGCGAAGTTCAGGCCCGGATTGCCGGTTTTATAATAGCTGCCAAGGAACAGCTCGACAGATTGTTCTTCCGGTCGCACGGTATAAAAGCTGACAAAGCCCCACAGCAGGACAACAATCGCCACACCAAGACCGACCGTGCCGCGGGTGATCCCCGGACCACCGCTGCCGCCGCCATTGGCGGATCCACGGCCGCCTCCGCCGCCACGGCCACCCATCAGGACGCGCAGCTGTTCCTGGCCTTTTTTCACCAGCTCGTCAATTTCAGGGATCTGCTGATCCCCGCCGGGTTTGCGCCCACCACCGTTATTCCGGTTGTCGCCGCCTCCACCGCTTCCTCCGCCGCCCCAGGGGCCGCCGTTGTTACCAGCCATTCAGACTTTCCTCATCTATCGCGTCAAACAAACGCTACTTCTAAACTGTGTAGGATTGCCAGCAATTCAAGCCGTCCTCACAGGTGTTTTCATTGTTACCAGTTCTTCTGCCATTGTCGGGTGGACTGCAACCGTTCTGTCGAAATCTTCCTTGGTTGCCCCCATTTTTATGGCGATTCCCACCATCTGGATCATTTCCCCAGCACCCTCGGCCACGATATGTGCGCCAAGGACCTTTCGTGTTTCCGCACAGACGATCAGTTTCATCAGCACGCGGTCGCTACGACCGGCAAAACCCTGTTTCATTGGTTTGAAACTGGTGCAGTAAACCTCGATCGGGCGCAGATCACGCGCCTCTTCCTCACTCATGCCAATGGTGCCCATTTCAGGCTGGGTGAAAATTGCTGTCGGGATCAGCTCGTGATCCGGCGCGGTCGGATTGCCCTTGAATACGGTTTCCACAAAAGCCATGCCTTCGCGGATCGCGACCGGAGTCAGATTCACGCGGTCGGTGACATCCCCGATCGCGTAAACAGAATCGACATTGGTTTTTGAATAGGCATCAACGATAATTTCGCCTTTGCGGCCGGTCTTGATACCGACATTATTCAGCCCCAGATCACCGGAATTGGGAAAACGGCCCGTGGCGAACATCACCTGATCGAACACGCGCTCTTGCCCATTGGTGGACTTGACCCAAATTCCGTCCTCGACCTTCTTCATTTCCAGAACATTCGTTCCCGTGTGAAGATCAATGCCGTTTTGCTTCATTTCCTCGGCAACCAGTCCGCGGGCCTCATCGTCAAAGCCGCGTAGGATCTGCGCTCCTCGGTAATACTGCGTGGTTGCCACACCCATTCCGTTCATCACACCGGCAAATTCGCAAGCGATATAGCCGCCGCCGATGATCAGGATGGATTTGGGCAGGTCTTCAAGATGGAACATCTCGTTCGAAGAAATCCCAAGCTCAGCCCCCGGAGTGTCGGGGCGGATCGGATGCCCACCGGTGGCGATCAGGATGATTTTGGCCGAAATTCTGCGCCCATCCGCCAATTCGACGGTGTTCGGAGCGACCAGTCGCGCCCTTTGGTCAAACGTCGTTACGCCGGAATTTGCCAGAAGCTTGCGATAAATTCCTTCAAGCCGGTCCAATTCAGCCTGCATTTTTGAGCGAAACAAATGCCAGTCAAATCCGTTGTTTTGAATGTCCCAGCCATAGGATCGGGCATCCTCGACCATGGGCGCAAATTCCGACGCAAACACCATCAGCTTTTTCGGAACACATCCCCGGATCACACAAGTGCCGCCATAGCGGTCTTCTTCGGCCAAGGCCACGCGCACACCATCGGCGGCTGCGACACGCGCGGCCCGAACACCCCCAGAGCCGCCGCCGATTACAAACAGATCAAAATCGAATTTCATCAGGTTCCCTATTCACCATCGAGATCGCGGAACAGATTGTCGGTTTCCAGAAACTGAACCTGTTCTTCACTGGTCAATCCTTCATGTATGTCGCGCATCTCGACCCTGCCATCCCCGAAACCGATCACAACCTTGTCACAGATATCGATGAACAGCCCGTTTTCAACCACACCCGGCACCTGATTTAGAACCAAGGCCAATTCCCGTACCTTGCCGATACGTTTGAGGTGCAAATCAAGGATGTGATTGCCCTCATCCGTCACAAAAGGGGCGTCGCCATCCATGCGCAGGCTGGATTGCTGTCCGAGCACATCCATTGATATCAACATCTCTTCAACCAGCGCTTTCGAGGTTTGCCAGCCGAACGGGATCACCTCGATCGGCAACGGAAAGGCCCCCAGCGTCTCCACCTCTTTCGCGGCGTCCGCAATCACGATCATCTGGTCACTGGCCGTGGCCACGATCTTTTCCTGCAAAAGCGCACCGCCCCCGCCTTTGATCAGGTTCAACTCACCGTCAAATTCATCCGCGCCGTCAATCGTCAGGTCCAGCCACTTGGCTTCGTCAAGCGACACCACATCAATCCCGACCTCACGGGCAAGTTCAGCAGTGCGCGTCGATGTCGGCACGCCCTTGATGCGCAAGCCCTGCTCGCGCACCATTTCCCCCACGCAACGCACCATCCAGGCGGCTGTCGAACCTGTGCCAAGACCGACCCGCATTCCGTCCTGCACAAATTCCGCGGCTTTTTTTGCTGCTACAAACTTGGCCTTGTCGATTGGGGAAAGGTCAACACTCATGCGATTGTCTCCGGTTTGGTTGCTGCGGTTATAGAAACTCTGACGCCAAGGTGCGAGCGACAATTTCGGCCCGCAGCCAACAGGGGTCGCTTTCGGTCCTCCAGACAGCCGCAATCAACCGCATATGATGGGTCCATGACGAATCAATACCGGCTTCACTATGCGCCCGACAACGCTTCCCTGATCATCAGGCAGGTGCTTTACGAATTGGACCAGCCATTCGACACGGTTCTGGTCAATCGCGCCATTCGTGAACAGGACGGCCCCGCTTATCGTGCGTTGAACCCGAACGGCCTTATCCCTGTGCTGGAAACCCCGAACGGGCCGATTTTTGAAACAGCTGCTATTCTTCTGTGGCTTGCGGATCGTCACACCGCCCTTGCACCTTCGGTTGCTGATCCGTCGCGGGGGCGGTTTCTCAAATGGCTGTTCTTTTTGTCGAACACGCTGCATGCGGAAATGCGGATGCTGTTTTATCCCGGGCAATACATCGGTGACGATCCCCGTCTTCAGGAAGTTCTACGCCATCATCGCCACATCACCCTAAAGCGCCATCTGGCAAAGCTTGATGAGTTGAAAGACGAAAACAATTATCTTCTGGGTGCAGAGCTTTCGGTCGCAGATTTTTATCTTTGCGCACTTATCCGGTGGTTGGGACTTTTCCCCGCAGGGCAAACCGATTGGTTTGACCTGGGCGCGTTTCCAAACCTACACTCGCTTGCACTGAGGCTTGAACAACGAAAAAGCACCTTGCAGGCGGCCCAAGCCGAAGGTTTAGGCGTAACGCCGTTCTCGTCACCGCAACATGCCAACCCACCCGAAGGATCGGCCACGTAATGTTTCTATCCGTTTTCGAGATGTTCAAAGTCGGCATCGGCCCGTCTTCGTCCCACACGATGGGACCGATGGTGGCGGCGGCAGATTTTCTTGACCGCATCCGCAAAGCCCCTTTCGACGTGCGTGGATTAAAAGGCTCGTTGCACGGATCGCTGGCTTTCACCGGTATCGGCCACGCAACTGATCGTGCGACGATCCTGGGATTGGCCGGGTTCAGCCCGGAAACCTATGATCACGAAAAAGCGGAAACCGCGCTGGAAAACATCCGCACGACCGGAAAAATCTGCCCCGAGGGCCTTCCCGAGATGAATTTTGACATCAAAGAGGATTTGAAATTCGACTTCGGCCCGGCACTTTCCGGCCATGCGAACGGAATGATCCTGATGGCAACGGACGCGCAGGGCGATGTGATCATGCGCGAAACCTATTATTCCATCGGCGGCGGCTTTGTGATGACAGAAGACGAGCTGTCGGCGGGCAAAAATACCGACGAGGGCGAACCGGTCCCATACCCGTTCAAAAACGCCGCCGAAATGCTGGAAATGGCCCAGCACTCGGGCAAGACCATAGCCGAGATGAAGCGGGCCAATGAAATCGACCGTGGAAGTCCCTTGAAGCTGGACGAAGGCGTTGCGCGGATTTGGGAAGTCATGAATGCCTGTATCGAGCGTGGCCTGACAACCGAAGGCATTCTGCCCGGGGGGCTTTCGGTGAAGCGCCGCGCCAAGGGTATCTATGACGCCCTTCTGGCCGAGCGCGGAATGAATCTTTCCGCGCCACATACGATCAACGACTGGATGAGCACCTACGCCATGGCGGTCAACGAAGAAAACGCCGCAGGTGGTCAGGTCGTCACCGCCCCGACCAACGGGGCGGCTGGTGTTATCCCCGCAACGATCCGCTATTGGCTGGATCATGTTCCCGGTGCCACATCTTCGCGTGTTCCCGAGTTTCTTCTGACGGCTGCGGCTATCGGGGGTTTGGTTAAATACAACGCCTCGATCAGCGGCGCCGAAGCCGGTTGCCAGGCCGAGGTCGGCAGCGCTTCGGCGATGGCCGCCGCGGGGCTTTGCGCCGTGATGGGCGGCACGCCTGAGCAGGTGGAAAATGCCGCCGAGATTGCGCTCGAGCATCATCTGGGCATGACCTGTGATCCGGTGAAAGGGCTGGTTCAGGTTCCCTGTATCGAAAGAAACGGGCTTGGTACGATCAAGGCGGTCAGCGCCGCGTCACTGGCGCTGCGCGGTGACGGCACCCATTTCGTCCCACTTGATTCTGCGATTGAAACGATGCGCCAAACCGGGCGGGATATGCACGAGCATTACAAAGAAACCTCGCTCGGCGGATTGGCCGTCAACATACCGAATTGCTAGGGCGTATGAGCAAAGACAACCCCATTCTTGGCATTCTTTTCATGGTCGGGTTTTGCATCATCGCACCGGTAATGGATGCGATGGCCAAGCTGACCCCGCATGACATTCCGGTGACGGAAATTCTGGCCGCTAGGTTTGGAATTCAGATCATCATCCTCGTGCCAATCGCGGTCGCTTTTGGTGTGGCCCACCGGCCGGGGCTGCAAGAGATGGTTGGCCACCTGCTGCGCGGGGCGATGTTGCTTTTGGCCACATATTTTTTCTTCACCGCTATCCGCTATATGCCCATCGCAAACGCGATGGCCATATTCTTTATCGAGCCGTTTGTTCTTACGCTTCTTGGCGCGGTTTTTCTGTCTGAAACAATTGGCATGCGCCGGATACTGGCCTGTCTGGTCGGCTTTATCGGGGCGTTGTTTGTCATCCAGCCCAGCTTTAACGATTTAGGCCCGGTTGCGCTGTTGCCGCTGGGTACGGCTCTGACATTTGCGATTTACATGCTGTTGACCCGCGCGATGGCGGCAAACCAGCACCCGATCACGCTTCAGGCCTATACCGCTGTCGCGGCATCAGTGTTGATTTTCCCCTTGCTCGCGGTGTTTGACGGCACCGGGGCGGTTCTTTTCGATCCGGTTTGGCCTTCTGCGTTTGCATGGAAAACGCTTCTCGCGGTCGGGCTTCTGGCCACGGTTTCGCATCTCCTGCTGTCCACCGCGCTGAAATTTGCACCGGCCTCAACAATCGCGCCGCTGCAATATCTTGAGATCGCAGGTTCGGTCACTGTCGGGTATCTTTTGTTCAGTGATTTTCCGGATCGACTGACCTGGGTCGGCATAGCAATCATCGTGGCCTCTGGTCTTTACGTGTTCAGCCGCGAGCGCATTGTGGCCAGGCAAAGCCATCCCACGCCACCGGTTTGAGAATTGCAACGGCCGGTCCGAGGCTTTAGCGTCGGACACATGTCGCAGGACCGGCCCGCTTTGGGCATTCTTCTAATGGTGGGTTTCTGCATCGTCGCCCCCTTAAGCGATGGTGTGTCCAAATTACTAAGCAGCACCGTCCCGGTCGGGGAAATCGTGTTTGCCCGCTTCGCAATACAGGCGCTGTTTCTGTTGCCTTTGGCATGGATACTGGGCAAGCCGCTTATTTATCATGGACGGCTTCTTGGGCTTATCGCGCTTCGCACCGTCCTGCATGTGGCTGGGGTATTTGCAATGATCTCTTCGTTGCTTTTCCTGCCACTCGCAGATGCGCTGGCCATTGCCTTTGTCATGCCGTTCATAATGCTTGGCCTTGGCTGGGCGTTTTTGGGGGAAAGCATAGGTCCCCACCGGATCGGCGCGGCCATATTCGGCTTTGTGGGAACGCTATTGGTCATCCAGCCAAGCTTTGCAAACGTCGGGTGGCCTGCCACTCTTCCGCTTTTTGTGGCGGTCACATTTGCATTGTTCATCATGGTCACACGAATGATCGCAAGCAGAACCGATCCAATCAGTCTGCAACTTGTCAGCGGCATGCTGTCGATGCCGATGATCCTGCCGGTGCTGATGCTCGGATCTTATTTTGAGATCGGTCTCGTCTCGCCCATTGTACCGAGCCGCTTTGATCTGGCCTTGCTGATCCTAGTCGGACTGCTTGGTACAATCGGGCATCTTCTGATGACATGGTCGCTGAAATTTGCACCAACGGCCACCTTGGCCCCGATGCAATATCTTGAAATCCCCTTCGCCGCACTTATCGGATGGGTCTTGTTTCGCGATTGGCCGAACGGATTGGCGGCAATCGGGATCATAATCACAATCGGTGCGGGGCTTTACATTATTCTGCGCGAGCAGGCCAATGCGCGTCGCAGCGCATCAGCGCGTCCAGTACCGTTTCGAAATACGCGGCCGGAAGAATGACAAGCATGTTGGGCGCGTCAACGTCCAGTTCCAATGGGCCGGTGATCTCGTTCGAAGTTCCGACACGGGCGGACGGAGAAAACGCCAAGCCCTCGATCGGCCATTTCAAGCCAACGGACCGGCCCGTGACCGGTCCCATCGGGAAAAGCGAACAGACGCTTCCCGCTGGCAGGTCCAAGGTGATGGACGGCGGGGCCACAAACACCAGTTCCTGTTCTCCCAGCAAAATGCAGCGCTGATGTGCACGCACAACCAGCGTGTTCATCGCCGCAATTGTGTGATCAAGCCGGCCGCCGGTGAAACCGACTGCGACCACGACAGGTGCCGAAATATGCCGCAAGGCTTTGTCGAAATCCGTACTGTCCTGTTCCGCAATATGGTGAAGAACCTTTTCGGGTAACATCGCCCGATCGGCGTCAGAGAGTGAATCGAAATCGCCAATGACCGCTTCGGGAAATACACCGTTTCCCAACGCGCATCTTGCCCCGCCGTCAGCGGCTGCTACACTGCCCGCTACAGCCAATGCACGTGAAACTGCCGATTTTCCGGTTTCCCCACCGCCAAACAGGGCGATTGGTTCCAAGGACTGAACAATACTGTCTGTCATATGTCGTTAAATGGCGTTTTTGGAAACAGATCACAATCTCGTCACGAAATGATACGGCAAAAAACTTAGTTTTGTGCCTATTCTGGAACCAGTCCTTGGTAAACCGTCAGTTAATCGACTTTGAAGAGTGAGTAATACTATGGTTGGTAGCAGCAACAGCACGATCCTCACGGTATCGTATGGGACGTTTTCTTGCACCCTTGAAGGGTTCGACGACTCGTTCGACATGATGAAAGCCATCGCTGAGTATTTCCGCGATCTGGCAGCAGATGACCGGTATTTCGGTGCCGAGCCACCGACACCGGATGCCGAGATGCTGGCGCGTATTGCCGAAAAAGAAGTCTCGCGCAAAGTCGAGGCCGTATCCCGCGAAGGCGGCGTGACCTTGCGCCCCTATCAGATCGAGGATGCCTCGGACGCTGAAATCGATCAACAGGAACCTGCGTCTGAAGAAGAACCAGCGCCTGCCCCTGCCGCTGCTTTGAGTGAAGAAGACACGCTGGGGTATGTTGAAAACGAAGATTATTCGGAAAACTTCTTTCCCGCGACAGAAGCCGTCGGCCTTGCCTCGGTCGGTGGTAGCGTCGCCGCGCGTTTACAGCGCATTCGCGACGCCGCCGCGCAGGCCGTTCAGGACGACACTATGGAGGACGCATTTGAAGAGATCGAAGAAAAGGACCTGACGCAGGATGAACCACTGGCGGAAGAGGTGCCGGAGGACGGACAGGCTGTTGAGGACGAGACCGAAACGCAAATCACCGACGCCGAAACAGCAGAGACGCCTGAGCCTGCTGAAGACCTCGAAGACCTGGACGAAGGTTATGATGAAGACGCCTTGCTGGACGACGTGGCGTTGGGTGACGACCCGGCTTCGGTCGAAGAAGGCGAAGCCGGTGACGATGACGAAGACAATTTTGATCAGTTGCTCGGCGAAGCCGTTCAGGAAGACGCTGATGAGCCTGCCATTGACGATTCCTCAGACGAAGGCCCGACCGACGAGGAATTCGCCGAACTTTTGAAAGGTTTGGACACGGATACATTCGTGGACGACGAAGATCAGGACGACGCACCACGGGGTTCGCCGTTCACTGCGCGTGTCGTGCATGTCAAAGGTGCCCGTGAAGGCGATGACGATGCGGACGCCGAGGCGTTGCTTGGCGACGATTTTGGCGAAGGTGACGCGCTTGCGACAGATACGCTCGATGCGATCTTCGATGAATCCGACGAGGATCTGGATACGGTTTCGACCTTGAGCGACGAAGACGAAGCCGATCTGATGCGCGAATTGGCACAAGCCGAAACGGATGAAGACAACGACGATTTCGACGGCCTTTTGGATGAAGACGCCGTTGTCGAGGTTACAGACACGGAAAACCTGTTCTCGGACAATCCCGAAGAGGCTTTGGCCAACGCTCAGGATTTGTCGGCCCTTTTGACGGGGTCAGACAGCGAGGTTGAGGTTGATCGCCTGATGGACGAAGCCGAAAGCCATCTGACCTCGGAAGACGCAAATCGCCGCCGTTCGACGATTCAGCACCTGAAGGCGGCTGTCGCTTCGAAGCGCGCAGATAGCGCGGCAGGTGACGTGGACCCCGACAGCATTGATGCGTCGGCCTATGTCGAGGACCTGAACGAAGCGGTCAAACCAAAGCGGCCTGTGTTGCGCGGCCCGTCCTCATCCCGGGAACGGGCAACACCGGTTGCACCGTTGAAACTGGTGGCTGAACAGAAAGTGGTGCCCGACAGTGGCGAAGCGCCGGAACCGCGTGTTCGTCCAACGCTGGTCAAACCGGTCCGTCCGCGCCGTGTGCGTGCGACCGCCGCCGCAGCCGCGGAAGCCGCCGCTTATATCGAACCTGACATTCAGGATTTCGCAAATACGTCTGAAACATTTGTTGCATTTGCCAAGCGCATGGATGTCAGCGAATTGCCCGAAATTCTGGAAGCCGCTGCGGCCTATGTCGTCTATTCAGAAGGGCTTGAGAAATTCTCGCGCCCGCAACTGATGAACCGCGTTCGCGAAGTCCTGGGCAAAGATTACACCCGCGAAGACGGCTTGCGCGCCTTTGGCAGGCTTTTGCGTGAAGGCAAGATATTGAAAGTCGCGGGCGGGCGATTTACCGCCGCAGAGACAATCGGGTTTCGGCCTGAATGAAAAAAGGCGCCTCTCGGGGCGCCCTTTTTCAATCCTGCGGTTCATCCGGATCGGCTTTGCCGACCCCCATGAACACGGCCTTAAGCGGGAAAGCCCAGGCAATGCCCAGAGCCACATATACAATCAGCTCCAGCCAGATCGGCGGGCGGTCGAACAGGGCAATGAACGCGACGGCCGCAACGATATAGACCGGCAAACCGACGATCAGAATTATCAGCGACCAGCGCCGGCGGGCTTTGTAACTTAGGGCCATCAGTCTGCAAACGGATCTGTTACAAGAATCGTGTCATCACGCTCGGGCGATGTTGAAAGAAGGGCCACGGGGCAGTCAATCAGTTCTTCCACACGTTTGACGTATTTGATCGCATTCGCTGGCAGGTCGTTCCAGCTTCGCGCACCTTCGGTCGATTCAGTCCAGCCCGGCATTTCCTCATAGATCGGCTGACAACGGGCCTGCTGATCAGCGGCGGTTGGCAGATAATCCAAACGGGTACCATCCAATTCGTACCCAACACAGATCTTCAGTGTCTCAAACCCATCCAGAACATCCAGCTTGGTCAGCGAAATTCCGGTAACACCCGAGGTCGCACAGGTCTGACGCACCAATGCCGCGTCAAACCAGCCGCAACGACGTTTCCGACCGGTGGTGGTGCCGAACTCGTGGCCGCGTTCGCCAAGGCGCTGACCATCGTCATCGTCCAGCTCGGTCGGGAAAGGCCCCTCGCCCACGCGGGTTGTATAAGCTTTTACAATCCCGAGGACATAGTCGATAGACCCCGGACCAATGCCGACACCGGTCGAAGCCTGACCGGCAATCACGTTGGACGATGTCACGTAAGGATAGGTTCCAAAGTCGATATCCAGCAGCGCACCCTGAGCGCCTTCGAACAAGATACGCTTTCCGGCTTTGCGCTTTTCGTTCATCACCTTCCAGACAGGACCGGCGAATTTCAGAATTTCCGGTGCAACATCTTTCAGCTTCGCAATCAATTCATCGCGATCAATCGCAGTTAGCCCAAGCCCTTTGCGCAGCGCGTTGTGGTGCACCAATGCGCGGTCAACACGAAGCTCAAGGGTTGCGTCATCGGCCAGATCGGCAACGCGGATCACGCGGCGGCCAACCTTGTCTTCATAGCAAGGTCCAATGCCGCGCCCGGTCGTGCCGATTTTGGCGACCGAATTCTGGTTTTCGCGTGCGCGGTCAAGCTCGCCATGGAACGGAAGAATCAGCGGTGTATTTTCGGCGATCATCAATGTCTGTGGCGAAATTTCGACCCCCTGCGCGGTGATGGTCTGAATTTCATTCAACAGGTTCCACGGGTCCAGGACAACGCCGTTGCCGATCACGCTCAGCTTGCCGCCGCGAACCACGCCTGACGGCAGCGCATGAAGCTTATACACTTCGCCGTCAATCACCAAAGTATGACCTGCGTTATGCCCACCCTGAAAACGCGCGATTACATCCGCACGTTCGCTGAGCCAGTCAACGATTTTGCCTTTTCCCTCGTCACCCCACTGGGCACCGACCACGACAACATTGGCCATGTTTTCCCCTTTCGGAACCTTGCAACCGGCGCTCATATAGCCCTCTCGGCTGGTACATGAAACCACAATTTCCACTAAGCGCTGGACAGGTGGGCTGTGACCGTCCTAATCAGACGTCATTATCTGGTGAAGGGTGGGTAAAAATGGTCGAGTTTTTGCTGCGTTGGGCATTCGCTTTCGGGCTTTTGACGCTGACATATAATCCGACACCTTACAGTTACGTGAACTGGCTGACCGGTGGCAGCTTTGCGCCGCTGTCATTGCTTGTGTTGTCCGGGCTTTTGCTGCTTGTCGGCTATATCATCTATCTGCGGGCCACGTTCCGTTCGATCGGATTGTTTGGGATGGCGCTGGTGCTTGCTCTGGTCGGAGCCGTGCTTTGGGTGCTGTACGATCTCGGGGCGCTTTCATTGAACGATACTGCCCGCAATACCTGGCTGGCATTGATCGCCATGTCGCTTGTTCTGGGAATCGGTCTAAGCTGGTCTCATGTCCGGCGCCGCCTGTCCGGACAGGCGGATATGGATGACGTGGACGATTAAAGCGTCAAAGACGCACCGGCTCGCCATGCGGAGTTCTTAGATAGGCGCCCCTCCACGCAGCCACCAATTGTTCAATCTCGGACGCCTTTGCCGAATTTTTGTTTTCCAGCATCAGTTCCAAGGCCTCAAGCCAGGCCTGAAAATAGTCATCGCCGCCATCAAGGCTTTTCTCGTGGCCATGTTCTTTCAACACGCGGCCAAAAAGTTCCGTCCATTCCGGCCAGCCGAAAAGACCCGTTTCGGACAGATGGACCGTCACGGCAAAAAGCTGGGCATGCCAGGGTTCGCTGAAAACAGGCTTATCCATTACATGGTTCGAGATAGGGTTCCCAAAGATCGAGGATAACCTCATCCCCTTCTTTTGCATGGTCTCCCCAAAGCTCTTTTGCTGCAAATGATACGGCATATATCGGGCGCGGATCTTCGCCCAGACCATGCGCATGGGCATCGGGGAACACATGGCACCCGTGACAGCTGAGTATCCGGCCCATGTGACCTGCCGCATAGCCGGGCAGCCGCGTGTGACCGCCCGCAACAAACTGGTTTTCGGCCGGTAAGCGGGTGCGCACCTTGTCGCCAACATCAAAACGCGGCGCCGGGCCGTTGCGATCAACGGGTGCGCCGGTGGCAAGAATGCCCGCAACGCTGTCTGCCAACATCTTTTTGTCGGCAAGATCAGACGGGCCGTCGGGCACAAGCGTTTTCAACTCATCGCGGCTTAGGACACCACGTTCCACAAGCAAATCGGCCAGAGCGGATATCCACTTTTCGTAATAGCTGAACTGGGTGTAATCCTTCGGTGACAATCTTTCACGTGCATGGCGGGAGATGTCGAGGTTCCACTGCCCCAAAGCACCGGCGGCCAATGTCAGGGCCAGCGCCCGACCGTGCCAGTCCTGGTCAAAAACGGGCCTGCCCTCAGCCTCGGGAACAACCGGGCCGTCACCGTGACGGCCACCCATATCATGGACGCGGGTCATGGAGATTTCGGCAGGCCGGTTCCCACCATCGAATCGCGCGTCACCAATTCGGCAAGCATTTCTTGCGACCAACCCTCGGTGCCCTTTGGGCGCATCGGCAAGACCAGATACCGCATCTCGGCAGTCGAATCCCACACACGAACCGCCTGCCCTTCGGGCAATGTCACAGCAAACTCGGCCAGCACCGCGCGGGGGTCGCGCACCGCACGCGCCCTGTAGGCGTCTGATTTGTACCAGGACGGCGGAATGCCAAGCAAAGGCCATGGGTAGCAACTGCACAAGGTGCAGACGACCATATTGTGCTGTTCAGGCGTATTTTCCACAATGGTGATGTGTTCGCCCTGTCGCCCGTAAAATCCAAGATCGGACACAGCCTTTGTGCCGTTTGTCAAAAGGGCGGACCGAAAGGCGGGGTCGCACCACGCTTTGGCCACGACAATTGCCCCGTTTTTCGGCCCGATGCGGTTTTGATATGTGTCGATGATTTCATCCAGCGCCGCCGGATCGACCAAGCCTTTTTCGACCAAAAGGGTTTCAAGCGCCTTTACCCGCAAGGCAGGTTCCGAGGGCAACAAAGCATGCGGATGGTCGTGATCATGGGGCATGCCGGCAGCTTGCCCCGCAGCGGATTTTCTGTCCAGCGCGATCTGCACTTGCCCAGTCAGGAAAACTTGCCTAGATAGCACGCTGTCGAAGAAAGAAAGCTGCTTTCATGGAAAACATCGTCCTAATCGTCCACCTGCTTCTGGCCCTTGGCCTGATTGCGGTCGTTCTGCTGCAAAGATCCGAAGGCGGAATTGGCGCGATGGGTGGCGGTGGCGGCGGTGGGGCTGTCTCGGCCCGATCGGCCGGAACGGCAATGGGCCGTGTGACGTGGATTCTTGCGGTGGCGTTCATTGGCACCTCGATTGCCCTGACAATCATCGCGGCACAGAAATCGGCAAGCGGATCGGTCGTAGACCGTTTGGGCACCGAGGCCCCCGTTGTCGAGGAAGGCGTTCCGCCACTACCGGATGCAAACGATCTGCTGCCGCCAAGCACAGATGACTCGCCGCTGACACCTTCGGCCAACTAAACCACTATACTTTGGGAAGAAATTCTGTGTCGCAACATCATGTTGCGGCGCTGTTGCACGAGATTTGCGAATCTGATAATTCTTAAATCCCGTGGTGATGCCGTTTTTTCGGCATCGATTCGCAAGAAAAATGAACGAATGATCGCGGGGGTTCGGGCCGGATGGCGCGCTATATTTTCATTACAGGCGGTGTGGTTTCATCCTTGGGCAAAGGCTTGGCCTCTGCTGCATTGGGGGCGCTGCTTCAGGCACGGGGTTTCAGCGTCAGGCTGCGCAAGCTGGACCCCTACCTTAACGTCGATCCGGGCACGATGTCGCCGTTTGAACATGGCGAAGTGTTTGTCACCGATGACGGGGCCGAAACCGATCTAGATTTGGGTCACTACGAGCGTTTCACCGGTGTTCCCGCGCGATTGACTGACTCGGTTTCCTCGGGCCGCATCTACACTAACGTGCTCGAGAAAGAGCGCCGTGGTGACTATCTGGGAAAAACCATTCAGGTGGTTCCCCATGTCACCAACGAAATCAAGAAATTCATCGAGATCGGCGATGACGAGGTGGATTTCATGCTTTGTGAAATCGGCGGAACGGTCGGCGACATCGAAGGCCTGCCCTTCTTTGAGGCGATCCGCCAGTTCAGCCATGACCGCCCGCGCGGCGAATGTATATTCATGCATCTGACGTTGCTGCCCTATCTTGCCGCCAGCGGAGAGCTGAAAACCAAGCCGACCCAGCACAGCGTCAAAGAGCTTCAATCGATCGGTATCGCGCCGGATATTCTTGTGTGCCGGTCCGAACAGCCGATCCCCGAAAAGGAACGTCAGAAAATCGCGCTGTTCTGTAACGTGCGCAAAGAGGCCGTTGTTGCGGCCTATGACCTTGGTTCGATCTACGAAGCGCCTCTGGCCTATCACCGCGAAGGGCTGGATCAGGCGGTGCTGGATGCGTTCAATATCTCGCCCGCGCCGCGGCCTGACCTGACGATCTGGAATGATGTCGCTGACCGTATCCACAACACCGATGGCGAGGTAAAGATCGCGATTGTCGGGAAATACGTCCAGCTTGAAGACGCCTATAAGTCGATCAAAGAGGCACTGACCCATGGCGGTATGGCCAATCGGGTCCGGGTCAAGGTCGAATGGGTCGATGCCGAGATTTTCGATACGGAAGACCCCGCCCCGCATCTGGAGGGGTTCCACGCAATTCTGGTTCCGGGCGGTTTCGGAGAGCGTGGCACAGAAGGCAAAATCAAAGCGGCCGAATTTGCCCGCACCCGCAAGATACCCTATCTCGGGATTTGCCTCGGCATGCAAATGGCGGTGATCGAAGGCGCACGCAACGTGGCAGGTATCAAGACCGCCGGGTCCGAAGAGTTTGACCACGAAGCGGGCGGCAAACGGTTTGAGCCGGTTGTCTATCACCTGAAGGAATGGGTACAGGGCAATCACAAGGTCGAGCGCAGCGTCGCCGACGACAAAGGCGGCACCATGCGTCTGGGTGCCTACAGCGCCACTTTGACCGACGGATCAAATGTCGCAAAAGTCTATGGGACAACCGATATCGAGGAACGCCATCGCCACCGGTACGAGGTGGACATGCGTTATCGTGAAAAGCTGGAAAGCTGCGGTCTGCTATTTTCGGGCGTATCGCCGGACGGCCGCTTGCCCGAAATCGTCGAATGGAAGGATCACCCGTGGTTTATCGGCGTGCAGTTCCACCCCGAGTTGAAGTCAAAACCGTTCGATCCGCATCCCCTGTTTGCCGATTTCGTGCGTGCGGCGGTGGAAACGTCACGACTTGTATAGGCACTGGATTGGCGAAAAAACACCTTGGCCCTTTTTCGGCGTTCAAGGCCACTGACCCCAAAAACGCCCTGCGTGGTCCTTTTTTTCTGAGCTGTGTATATGCTGTCTTATCAACACCTCTACCACGCAGGAAATCTGGCGGATGTCCAAAAGCACGCATTGCTTTGCTGGATGCTTAACTATCTGACCCACAAGGACAAACCACTTTCCTATTTCGAAAGCCATGCGGGACGTGGGCTTTATGATCTTACCGCTCGGGAAGCCGCCAAAACCGGTGAAGCCGAAAAGGGCGTCGTCATGGTGCTGCACGACTGGTTTGGCAACGACCATCCCTATCGGCGCGCACTGGATGCGATCCGCGAAGCCCACGGAAACACAGCCTATGCCGGTTCGCCCCTGCTGGCCGCTGAATTCCTACGCCCGCAAGATTCCTCAACACTGTGCGAATTACATCCGCAAGAGGTTATGGCCCTCAGGATGGCCATGAAAGGCAGCGGGGCGAAAATCCTGCAAAAGGACGGGATTGAAACCGCCCAAAGCTGGTGTCCCCCTAGCCCACGTCGCGGGCTGCTTCTGATCGATCCAAGCTATGAGGTGAAATCAGACTACGACACGATGGCCCGCGCCCTGCCTGCGCTTCACCGAAAATGGAATGTCGGGGTGATCGCGCTTTGGTATCCGATCCTGATTTCAGGTGTCCAGCAAGGGATGGTCAAATCACTGAAGGCCTCACTACCCGATGCGCTTTGCCACGAGGTGCGGTTTCCCCCTGTAAGGCAGGGTCACAAAATGATCGGTTCGGGCATGTTCATCGTCAACGCCCCTTTTGGCATCGCAGACGAAATGAAACGTCTGGGCCGTCACTTCGCCAATCTCGTATCTTGACCTTTCATGGAAAACTCCGATCTAGTTCGGAGGTCTAAACAAGGAAAGATTGATCATGCCAAAAGGCTATTGGATTGCCCACAATATCGTTCACGACGCCGAGAAATATGAAGACTACAAAACCGCCAACGCGGTGGCTTTTGCCAAATTCGGCGCAAAATTTGTAATCCGCGCGGGCGTACAAGAAGTGCGCGAGGGCCAGTGCAACCCGCGCACCGTCGTTATCGAATTCCCGTCCTATCAGGCGGCAATCGATTGCTACAAGTCACCGGAATACCAATCCGCACTGGCAATCCGGCTACCGATTTCGGAAACTGATCTGATTATTGTTGAAGGGTATGACGGCTAAGACATGCTTTCAAAATTCCTGACATCCGTGCTCAAGGGCGTGCCCGCCACTTTGCCAGATGAAGACGCACGTCTGGCCCTGACCGCATTGCTGGTCCGCGTGGCAAGGTCTGACAATTTCTATGACGATGCCGAGGCTGATCAGATCGATAAGCTTCTGATGGCCCGCTATGACTTGTCGCCGTTCGAGGCCACGGCACTTCGTCGGCAAGCCGAAAAGGCCGAGGAACAGGCCGCGGACACTGTCCAATTCACCCGCGCCATCAAGGATGCCGTCCCGCTTGAGGATCGCATCGGTGTGGTCGAAGACCTTTGGAAGGTGGTTCTGGCAGATGGCAAGCGGGACGCGGAAGAGGACAGTCTGTTACGACTGGTATCCAACCTGCTTGGCATCAATGACCGCGACAGTGCCTTGGCGCGTCAGCGTGTGACAGCCGGATGATCGCCGTTCTGGGCATGTATGACCGGCCGGAAACTTCGGGCGCAAACGACACATTCTGGTCTCTGATCCGGTCGAATTTGGGGTATGGCCCTGAACGGTTGACACGCGGTGTCGATGTCTGGCAGGCGTGGCAATCCCCAGACCTTCTTTTTGCCCAAACCTGCGGTCTGCCCTTTCGCCACAGCCTGCACAAGCTGGTTCATCTGGTCGGGACACCGGATTATGACGTGGAAGGATGCCCGCCCGGATATTACCGCAGTGTAATTGTCGCACGGTCGGATGTCGGCGTTGATCTGTCCGATCTGTCCAGATTGCGGTTTGCCTATAACGAAAAGCTTTCCCAATCCGGCTGGGCGGCTTTCTGGGCGCACGTGCCAAAGGGGGGCAATGTGAAAGAAATGGTGCAGACGGGTGCTCATGCGGCCTCGGCCAGGGCGGTTGCCGAAGGACGTGCGGATATTGCGGCGCTCGATGTGGTGACCTGGAACCAGATACGGACCTATGACGCTTTCGCGGATCACCTGTCCGTAATCGCCAAGACCGAACCAAGCCCGGGATTGCCTTTCATAACCGCAAAATCCCGCAATCCGGTGGAAATCGCGCATGCGGTGGTAAAGGCAATGGACAATCTTGACGAAAACAGCCGAAAATTGCTGCAAATCAAAGGCTTCGTGCCAATACCGCGTGAAGCTTACCTTACGATACCCTTGCCTCGGGCTTAAGCTGGGCCTCAAATGCCTGCCAAAGGCCGGGTTGTCGAAGATTTAGCGCTCATTTCTCGATTGCATCATGTGCGCCAAAGACGAATAATCCGAATTGGTCTATCCATGGGGGGGATATGGCGGAAAAAGCGCCTGTTATCGAAATAAGAAATCTTCACAAGCGTTTCGGCGACCTTGAAGTGCTGCGCGGCGTCGACATTTCCGCCCGCAAAGGCGATGTGGTGTCGCTTATCGGGTCTTCCGGCTCGGGGAAATCCACGTTGCTGCGTTGCGCGAACTTGCTGGAAGACAGCCAGCAAGGCGAAATTCTGTTCAAGGGCGAACCTGTGACTTGGGCCGGAAACGACAATGTCCGACGACCCGCCGATGCAAAGCAGATCCTGCGAATTCGAACCAACCTGTCGATGGTGTTTCAACAGTTCAACCTGTGGTCTCACATGACCATCCTGCAAAATGTCATGGAAGCCCCGGTAACGGTTCTTGGGCGCGACAGGGACGAGGTTGAAACTTCGGCTCGGAAATATCTGGACAAGGTCGGTATCGGCGACAAATGTGACGCCTGGCCAGCCCAGCTTTCGGGTGGGCAACAACAACGTGCCGCCATTGCCCGGGCATTGTGCATGGAGCCTGAGGCCTTGTTGTTTGACGAACCGACATCGGCATTGGATCCCGAGCTTGAACAAGAGGTCGTCAAGGTCATCAAAGATTTGGCGTCCGAGGGGCGCACCATGCTTTTGGTCACCCATGACATGAAGATGGCCGCCGACACGTCTGATCACGTCGTGTTCCTGCATCAGGGCCGAATCGAAGAACAAGGGCCGCCGGACAGATTGTTTGGCAGCCCCCAAACCGAGCGTTTGCAGGGATTTCTTTCTGCAACGTCTCATGCGTAACCAAGGGAGAAAGCAATGAAGAAACTGCTAATGACAACCACTGTATTGGCAATCGCGGCAAGCGCTGCAATGGCCGATTCAGTCGTCCGTATGGGCACGGAAGGTGCCTATGCACCATGGAACTTTATCAACGATGCCGGCGAAATCGACGGGTTCGAGCGTGAATTGGGTGACGAATTGTGCGCCCGCGCCGATCTGGAATGTGAATGGGTCACAAATGAATGGGATTCGATCATTCCGAACCTCGTGTCAGGCAACTATGACACCATTATCGCCGGAATGTCCGTAACTGACGAGCGTGACGAAGTAATCGACTTCACCCAAGCCTATACCCCGCCCGATCCGTCGGTATTCCTTGCCATGGACAGCGGTCTTGATGTGACCTCTGGCGTGATTGCGGCACAGACCGCAACCATTCAGGCCGCCTTCGTTGCCAACGCGGGCTGGACGCTGATCGAATTCGCGACACCGGAAGAAACCGTTGCGGCTGTACGCAACGGCGAAGCCGACGCGGTTCTTGCCGATCAGAGCTATCTGGCAACGTTCGACGGTCAGGATGGCATGGTCATCCTTGATCGGATGGAGCAGATCGGCGGCGGTGTCGGCATGGGTATCCGTGAAAGCGACGGCGAACTGCGCGAAACCTTCAACGCAGCCATCCAGTCGATGAAAGACGACGGCAGCCTGAACGCTTTGATCGAGAAATGGGAAGTTTCCTCGACCTGGCAGTAAGACAGGTCTGCAAACCAATTCAAGACAAGGGGCGCCAACCTGCGCCCCTTGTTGTTTGCGATTGGCGCTTTTGGCGTCCTTTGGGCTTTTCAAAGCCCAATGTTGACTAAAGCCGTCGCATACGAAAGGAATCCCTTGGGGGAAATGTAACATGTTCAGCTATTGCGCAGACCCATCGACGTTGGAAGGCCTGACCTGGCTGAGTTGCTATCTGACGATTGGCAAGCAAATCTCGTTCTATCTGTCATTTTTCACGGTTCTGGCGCTATTGGCCATCACCGCCCCCACCGCGCTTGCATTCGGCTTTGGCGGGGCCATGTTGGCACGGTCGCGGATTGGCCCATTGGCCGTGCTGGGAAAAGGTTACATCGCCATCGTGCGCGGCGTACCGGACATCGCGTTCTTCCTGTTTTTCGTGATCGCGCTGGACCAGGCCTTTGAGTATCTGCGCCACAAAGTAAAATGCCCGGATTGGGAGGAACCAATCCGCCAGGGCAATGACTTCATCGTCTGTCAGGCGGCCAAATTGCCACTTGGCAATGCACCCCAGTGGGTTCACGAAACATACGGGTTCTTTCTGGCGGTCCTGACCTTCGCAATCGTTTTCGGCGCTTTCGCGGCAAATGTGCTTTACGGTGCCATGCGTGCGGTTCCCAAGGCGCAACTGGAAACCGCCGAAGCCTATGGGATGTCCCAACGGCAAACCTTCTGGCGAATCCTCGTTCCGCAGATGTGGGTTTATGCATTGCCCGGTTTGTCCAATCTTTGGATGGTCTTGATCAAGGCAACACCTCTTTTATTCCTGCTGGGGGTTGAAGACATCGTTTATTGGGCACGCGAACTGGGCGGAACAAAAAGCCCGAGATTCACGGATTACCCCCATGGGGACTGGCGCATGTGGTACTTCCTTGTCCTGTTGGTGTTTTACCTCGCGTTCACCAAGGTTTCCGAGGTCGTTCTGGATCGCATCATGAAGCGCCTGACCCATGGTCAGGCCACGGCAGGCGGCGAAGCCCAAAGAAAGGCCGCCGCATGAGCTGCCTTGAGGTTATCGCCGATTACAGTCTCCGCTCGATCGGAATCGGAGAGCGGCTGCTGCCCCGGTCGGATTTCACCATTTGCCAGCAGGTAGTGCTGATCGGCTCGGGCATGCTGTGGAACATCTATTTCGGTGTGCTTGCCCTGTTTGGCGGTTTCTTTCTCGCGACCGCCGTGGCCTTGGGCAAGGCCTCGCAAATCTGGTGGGTCCGCAAGTTTTCCGAGTGGTTCATATTCCTGTTCCGCGGCTCTCCGCTGTTTATCCAGTTCTTCTTTGCCTATTTCCTGTTTCTGAACCTCAAGGGGGCCATCCCGATCCTGGCCCCGTTCACCGCGGCGTGGCTTGGGGCCTTGGTGGTGCTGTTTTTGAACACCGCCGCCTATTCGGGCGAGATTTTCTACGGGGCTTTGCTGTCGATCCCCAAGGGCGATTTAGAGGCCGCCGACGCTTATGGGTTTTCAGGCTTCCTGCGGTTTCGCAAAATCACCTGGCCCACCATGCTTCGCCTTGCCTGGCCGGCCTATACCAATGAAGCGATCTTCCTGTTCCACGCGACCACGCTGGTCTTCTTCTCTGGCTTTCCAGCGTTCCAGCAAAAAGGCGATGCACTGTATTACGCGAAATATTTTGCGGACAAGACATTTAATCCCTTCGTGCCTTACCCGATTTTGGCGGGATATTTCATCCTGCTGACGCTGATCGTCATCGGGTTTTTCGGATTGGTCAACAGGCGGCTGAACCGGCATCTGCCACAGGATTCGCGTCGGAAATTGCGGATACGGCCGAACCTGATCCGCTAAGGCGTATTGGCAGATTGCCTGCGTTTCAACACTATGACGAAACGATTTAGGCGGCAGCCTCGGCCAGCATTCGCAGCCGTTCAACCATCGATTTCAGGCCGTTGGATCGCTGCGACGACAAGTGTTCGTGAAGCCCCAAACGCTCAAGTTCAGCCGATGCGTTGATCCTGGCGGCGTCGGCAACGGGAACTCCGTTATAAAGCGCCGCCAGAACGGCGATCAGGCCGCGCACAATCATCGCGTCGCTGTCACCACGAAAGGCAAATACGCCACCGGATATTTCAGGGTATAACCACACCTGACTGGCGCAGCCGTGCACCTTGTTCATCTCGACCTTAAGCGCATCTTCCAACGGCGCCATCGCCTTGCCCAGATCGATGACATGGCGATAACGGTCTTCCCAGTCATCAAGGAATTCGAAATCCTCGACGATGTCTTCAAAAGCGTCTGACATGGTTTGCTCCTGCTTGATCCCGGGATTAAACGTTAACGATTTTCACGCTGCTGCCCTTGGCCGACAATGCGATTTCGCCATTACACAAGCGCAGCGCATCGCCGCCAAACACTTCTTTGCGCCACCCTTTTAGCGCAGCGACATCACGTGCACCCGAGGCGATACTGTCCAGATCAGCCGAGGTGGCAATCAGTTTTTGCGCCACGCCGGTTTGTTCGGCTTTTGCTTTCAGCAACACACGCAACAAATCCGCCAGTGCAGGATTGACCTGCAACTTGTCCCGGCCGTTGTCAGGCTTGGGCGCATTTTCAGGCGGGCAGTTTACCCCGTCCTGCACTGCGTTCAGGATACCCTCGGCGATTTTGCCTTTCCGCGCTTCGCGCAAAAGCAGGCGCGAACGCCCCAAATCCTGCTCGGAGCGCGGCTTGGTCGAGGCAAGCTCGATCAACGCATCATCCTTGAACACACGATTTCGCGGAACATCGTTTTTCTGCGCATAAGTTTCACGAAACCGTGCCAGTTCGCGCACTATGGCCAGAAACTTGCCCGAAGTCGTGCGGGATTTGACCCGCTTCCAGGCATCCTCGGGCCGGACGATATAGGTTTCGGGATCGGTCAGGATCATCAATTCTTCGCGCAACCATTTCTCGCGGCCGGTTTTGCGAAGCTGATCACGGAGGAATTCATAAATCGTCCGCAAATGCGTGACATCGGCCAAGGCATAGCTTGCCTGCGCATCCGTCAACGGACGGCGCGACCAATCGGTAAAACGAGAGCTTTTGTCCAGCGATTGCCTGGCGATCTTCCTGACAAGCGTTTCATAACCCACCTGCTCGCCAAAGCCGCATACCATCGCCGCAACTTGTGTGTCAAACAATGGCTGCGGAATGACCGAGGCATTCACGAAAAATATCTCAAGGTCCTGACGGGCCGCGTGGAATACTTTGACCACCGCTTCGTTGCGAAACAGCTCATACAGCGGTTCAAGCGACAGACCTTCGGCAAGCGGGTCAACCAGCACCGCGTCATCCTCGGCATCGCCGTTTACGGCCAGCTGGATCAGACAAAGCTTGGAATAATAGGTGCGTTCGCGAAGAAATTCAGTATCTACGGTGACATAATCAAAGCCGCTTGCATAGGTGCAATATTCAGCCAGATCTTCCGTCGTTTTCAGTGTTTTCATAAGTATCGGTTCGTCCGATTGATCAAGGTTTCAAGCTGCGTATATCGTCTTGCCGCAGTTTAGGCAAATCAGACGGCAACCTACTGTTTTTGTACCATTTCTTCTGCAAAATTGCGCAATACTCGCGGATATAGCCTGTGTTCCTCGACAAGCACGCGCGCCGCAAGCGTTTCGGGTGTGTCATCAGGAAGGATCGGAACACGCGACTGGCCAAGGATCGGCCCCCCGTCAAGTTCGGCGGTCAGTTCATGTACGCTGCAACCTGCCTCATCGTCGCCCGCTTCGATTGCGCGGGCGTGGGTGTTCAAACCTTTATATTTCGGCAAAAGCGACGGGTGAATATTCAGCATTTTCCCCTGCCATTTACCCGTAAATTCAGCGGTCAGAATGCGCATGAACCCGGCGCAACAAATGATGTCGGGCTTTGCCGCATCCAGAACCGCCTGTAACTCGGTTTCAAACGCATGACGATCGCCGCCAAAGCGGCGGTGATCAACGGATGCCACCGCGATGCCCATGCTTGCCGCACGTTCCAAACCCTTTGCGTCCGGGTCGTTTGAAGCCACCAGAACCGGCCGTGCCGGATGATCGCCGGTCATGCTTTCGACCAGCTTGACCATGTTCGAACCGCCGCCCGAAATCAAAATGGCGACGCGCAAGGTCACAAAAGCGATCCCGTGTAGGAAACGCCCTCGCCTTTGGTCACATGGCCCAAGCGAAAGACCGTCTCGCCGGTTTCGGTCAGCAACGCGGAAATCGCATCGGCCTGTTCGGCGGAAACCGACAACACCATGCCCACGCCCGCGTTGAAGGTTTTCAGCATCTCAGCTTGTTCCATTCCGCCCTGATCGGCCAGCCATTGGAAGACAGGCGGCAAAGCCCAGCTGTTCAGATCAATCTCTGCGCCAAGACCCTGCGGCAAAACGCGCGGCAGGTTTTCGGTCAGACCGCCACCAGTGATATGCGCCAGTGCATGAACGCCCCCTGCCCGTACTGCCGCAAGCGCTTGCTTGACATAAAGCCGCGTCGGCGCAAGCAAAGCAGCCCCCAGCGTGCCCTCGCCCCAGGGGCAGGGATCATCCCATTCAAGACCTGACTGGGCCACAATCGCGCGAACAAGCGAATACCCGTTTGAGTGCACACCATCCGATGCAAGGCCCAGCAGCACGTCGCCCGCGACCACACCATCCGGCAGATCCGCTCCGCGCTCCATCGCGCCCACCGCAAATCCGGCCAGATCAAAATCGCCTGCATCGTACATGCCCGGCATTTCCGCGGTCTCGCCACCAATCAGCGCACAACCCGACAGTTCACAGCCCTTGGCGATGCCCTCAATGATGCGCACGGCGCTTTCCGTCTCAAGCTTGCCGGTCGCGAAATAATCGAGGAACAACAGCGGTTCTGCCCCCTGACAAACCAGATCGTTCACACACATCGCCACCAAATCAATGCCGATCGTGTCGACATTTCCTGTATCAATGGCGATGCGCAGCTTGGTGCCCACGCCATCGGTGGCCGCAACAAGGATCGGATCCGCGTAACCTGCGTCTTTCAGATCGAACAAGGCGCCAAACCCGCCAAGACCCGCCATAACCCCTGACCGCCTGGTTCTTTTGGCCGCCGGTTTGATCCGTTCAACAAGATCGTTGCCCGCGTCGATATCCACACCCGCATCCGCATAGGTCAGACCGTTTTTCCCGGCAGTCATCGCACTCTCCTTCTGGCTTGGCTGAGCGATTAGACCATCGGTGCAAGAAGGGCAATGTGAAAGCCTTGACGCGGCTTTCGGGGCTGCTAAACACTGCCCTCATGGCGGGCCTGTAGCTCAATTGGTTAGAGCAGAGCGCTCATAACGCTTTGGTTGCGGGTTCAAGTCCTGCCGGGCCTACCATTTCGCCGCTAAAACATTTCACCACATTGCTGAGAGGCAGCCAATATGGCGAAGCGCGCGAAACCTATTGATGTTTTGAGCGTCTCAAAATCACCATGTGTCCCAAATTTATCTTGAACCGCTTTATCGGTTCGTTCGCGCCAGTAAAATAACGGCTGCCAGACCGACAAGAACAATCAAAACCGCCGATGGCGCGGCATCCCCGAGATTTTCAAGCGACGCCTGCTGATGCACCCGGGTCGCAAGGGTTTCAAAATTGAACGGCCTTAGAAGCAAGGTCGCGGGCAGCTCTTTCACAGAATCGACGAAGACCAAAAGCAAGGCCGAGCCGACCGATCCTCGGATCAGCGGCATATACACATCTTTCAGCGTTCCCCCCAAACTCCGCCCCAAAGATCGGGCGGCCATAGGCAGACTGGGCGAAACCCGCCCCATCGCGGCATCCGCAGCGCCTTGAGCTATGGCAAAGAATCGAACCGAATAAGCCAGAACCAGCGCAAAAGCCGAACCGGTCATGATCAGCCCGATGTCATATCCGGTCGCCGCCCAGATCGCATCTGCGACGGCATTGTCCATTGCGGCCAACGGAATAAGCAACCCGACGCCAAGAACGGCGCCCGGGGCGGCATAACCAATGGTTGTCACCGGCAGCAGAAATTGCGGCAGCCTCCGCCCTGACAAGCGAACGCCATAGACCATAAACAGGGCGGCAAGAACGGTGACGCTGGCCGCAATCCCTCCGACGACCAATGTGTTTGTCAGCGCCGCGATCAGGCCTTTTGCCGTGAACTGATCAAGATTGCCCAGCGCGTGCCATGAGATCACGCTGACCGGAAGCACAAATCCGACAAGAAATGGCAGTAAGCAAAGCGCCGTGGCCGCCCAGGCCGCCCAGCCGTGTAAACGCACATGATCCAGCGGGCGGGCACGATTGGACAGGCTGTAGTGGCGCACTTTCTTCCGGCTGAATTTCTCAAGCGCAACCAGCAGCACCACAAGCATCAGAATCACAACCGCGATTTGTGCAGCCCCGCCGGCGTTGTTGCTTTCCAGCCAAACACTGAAAATCCCGGTGGTCAGGGTCTGGACGGCGAAATAGTCCATTGTGCCGAAATCGTTGATGGTTTCCATCATCACGATGGCCGCGCCTGCGGCAATCGCCGGACGGGCCAGGGGCAATCCCAAACGGCGGAACCGGGTAAACGGTCCGGCCCCTAACGACTGAGCCACCTCAAACCCACAACCCGATTGTTCGCGAAAAGCGGTTCGGGCCAGCAGGTAAACATACGGATAAAGCGATGCGGAAAGAACGATGACCGCAGACCCCATCGAACGGATTTCCGGGAACCAGTAATCCTGCGACGTGCTCCAACCGAATAATTGCCTCAGACCGGTCTGCACCGGTCCGGCATATTCAAGAAAATCGACAAGCGCGTAGGCACCGATATAGGCGGGGATCGAAAGCGGCAAAAGCAGCAACCATTCCAGCCACCTGCTAAACGGAAAGCGGTATCTGGCCACAAGCCAGGCGGCTCCGGTTCCCACGAAGGCGGACAGAAGCCCAACCGCAAACATCGAAATGATCGAGTTCGACAAATATCGCGGCAATGTGGTGCGCACCAGATGCGGCCAGATGTTTTCGCTGGGGGTCAGCGATATCCAAACAACTGAAAGGATCGGTGCCAGAACAATCGCAGCGATCAGCAATGCGCCAAGCGACCAGATGTTGGTGCGCGCAAGCCGGATAAATCCAGAACGGTTGGTTGACGTATCTGCCATAAGGCCCACATGCCCGAATGCGGTTTAACTGTCCAGAAAAGACCGTATATTGTGAACGAGGCAAAGCACCACATCAGCCGGAACAAGACGCTTATGCAGGTCATTTTACACATCGGTGTCCACTGCACGGACGAAGACCGTTTAATTGGCAGCCTGATGCGCAATGAAAAACTGCTTGAGCAAAACGGTACTGCCGTTCCGAACCCCAACAGCTATCGTAATCTTTTGCGCGAAACCTTGTTTCACATGGCAAAGTCCGCGCCAAAGCCCGACGCACGCGAGATTTTCCTGAACGATGTTTTGGGGGGCATAGATTGCGAACGGCTGATCCTTTCAAATGAAAATTTCATTTGTCAGCCTCAGCGGATTTTTGAAAATGGCCAGTTTTACCGCTTGGCCCCGCGCCGCCTGTCTTCGATGCAACAACTCATGCAAGGTGACGAGCTTGAGGTTTACATGGCGGTGCGAAACCCGGCGACATTTCTTTCTGCCGCATTTGGCAAGGTCGAAGGCCGAAGCTTTCACGATTTTATCGACGGCATGAACCCTTTGTCACTGCGCTGGTCGGACGTGCTTTGGCGGATGCGTGCCGCGGTTCCCAAAATGCCGATCACGGTCTGGTGCAACGAAGATACCCCCCTGATCTGGAGCCATCTGATCCGCGACATTTCAGGTCTGGAACACGGCACCAAGCTTAAAGGCGGGTTTGCCGTTCTGCGCGAAATCATGAGCGACGAAGGGATGCTGCGATTTCGCGATTATCTGCACAAAAATCCCCCGCAGACCGAAGTGCATCAGCGCCGTGTGATCGCGGCGTTTCTGGACAAATACGCCCTTGAGGACGAGATCGAAGAGGAATTGGCCCTGCCCGGCCTGACCGAGCAGCATTACATCGAAATGACCGAAGCCTATGAAGAAGATCTGTACGAGATCGAAAAGATCCCGGGGGTAACGCTGATCACACCTTGACGGGGCTTACATCCCAAGGGCTTCTTTATACATTTCCAGCACCGCCTCTTCCTCTGCGATATCGTCCTTGTCACGTTTGCGAAGGGCCACCAGCTTGCGCATGACCTTGGTGTCATACCCCCGGCCTTTCGCTTCTGCCATCACCTCTTTTTGCTGATCCGCGATGTCCTTTTTCTCCATCTCAAGGCGCTCGATACGCTCGATGAACTGGCGCAATTCATCTGCGGTCACGCGGTAGCTTTCAGGGGTGCTGTCTTGCATTATCAGGTCTCCTAAGGTGTGGAGGCCCTAGGTAGCCTTGCCGCCGATCCACCGCAAGGGGTTGTCTGGCGATGCGCAATGTATTAGGCGGCGCGGTGACTATTCAGGAGAGGACGGTCATGGAATATTTGGTTTGGATTGGTGCCGCAGTTTCGATTTTGGGCCTGTTGGGTCTGGTTCAAAGCATCCGCAAAGTCGCAAAAGCCAGAAAAACCGCCACCTCGGATGAAGAGCTTCGCGCATTGGTCCAAAAGGTTTTGCCGCTTAATCTCGGGTCGCTTGGCCTGTCGGTTCTGGGCCTGATGATCGTGATTGTCGGAATTTCTCTGGGTTAAGGCGAAAAAGACAGGGGTTCCCTGTCAAACCCGCGCCCGTTTTTTATGAAATCGGAAACGCTTTGATGCAATGACCAAAGCTGCCGCGCTTTGTGGTCATGCTCGGCCATGCAAAGCTTCACCGCAAACAGCCCGAGATTTTCGCACGCCCGCATCGGACCACCCATGTGGCGCGGGAAATCCAGATTATGGACAGCCAGAACATCGATATCCGACGCCCGCGTAACGATCCCGTTTGCCACCAGCGCCGCCCCGGCATTCATCATGGCACCAAGGCATAGCTTCAAAACCTCGTCCTTTGAGAAATCAACCGCCGTAATTCCCATGCGTTCACGCAAACCCGAGAGCGCCCAAATAATCGTCCCATCAGGGCGCGGCGTCGGATCGCCTTTGGCATAGCGGTAATAGCCGATCCCATCCTTTCGACCAGACCGGCCAGACGCAAGCAATGCATCCGTGGCCGGTTGCTCGCCTTTTACGAATCCGGCTTCCAGACCAACCTCATCTCTCAAGATCAATGGGCCTTTGCGAAACCCGAATTCGGTCAAAGTGTCGTCAATCAATCTTGGTTCAGCGCCATACAGCAGCAAAACCTCGGCTGCGTCGTACAGCGCCTTGCGAAGAATGGGCGAAACCACATGCTCGGTTTTCCGCAGAGTGACTGGGATCTTTCCCAAATGGCCCAAGAACCCGCGTGCCTTTTCCAGATCACCCTGCGCTGTATCGGATAAGACAAAAAGCTCAGCAACTTTACCGATATGCGCAGGTTTGTCGAAGTGAAGACCGATACTTCTGACGCCGTCAGGCAAATCGGTTAATGCGCTCTCATTTCTCTGACGAAACCTAATGGCAAATGAGGTGTTGGCGGCCTTTTCCATTAGCGCCGGTTCTGCCAACCCAGCGTCAATCAGAACGGAACTTGGCGGCACGTCACCGAGCGTTTTTAGAAACCTCAGCCTTGCTTGCCGCGCCGCGCCATCCCGGGGCGTGATCCTGCCGCGTTCTTCCGCGATCCGGTAGATCGACTCGATGCGATATTTCAGGCCTGCCGCGGTTTCGTCGCTCACAGACACCACATCGACAGGAAATCCCGCGTCCAACGCAGTCACACAAAGCCCCGCTTCGCTTAATCCCGCGCCCACAAGAACAACACCGCCGACGGGTGGCAGGTTGGGTATGGGCATCAGTATTCGTTCACTCGTCATAAGGTAGTGTAGCGAACGCGCCTCGCCCGAAGCCTCGCAGCTTTCGAAGAGTGACCGCTCGAGCGTCAATCCGGTCTCGATCGGCATCAACTGTGCGGCTTCGACACAATCGACCAACGCCTCGGCCGCCGGCAAGTGAAAGCTGGCAACGGCCTGTTTGGCGTCTTTCATCCGCTTTTGATACCGCAATGGGTCGTCCTTGCCCGACATAAGCGACCTTGTTGGTCGCGCGCCTGCGGGCAGTATCTGATCCGCTATGACCGAATATGCGTTTTGCATCAGATTGTCTGGGAAAACATAATCGACCAACCCTGCCGAAAGCGCGGCGTCAGCCGTCAGGCTTCGGCCATTCAACAGCATATCCAGCGCGGTTTTTGCACCTGTCAGACGCGGCAGTCTTTGGGTTCCCCCGAAACATGGGATTGAACCCAAGGAAATCTGGTTAAATCCGAACACAGTGTCCGCGCCACAAATCCGGTAATGCGCGCTCAGGGCAAGCTCTAACCCCTCGTTCATGCAAGGCCCGCTGAACAAGGCGACAACCGGCTTTGGGAAGCATTCGATATGGCTTAGAACCGAAGAAATCCGCTTGGCTTCATCAGCGGATGGCCGCCGGGCCAGAACCGGGTTTTTCGGCATCCCGCAGGCCACCGCATCAATGACGACGGCCCGAATTTCAGGTTGAGTGGTGAATTCAAGAAACGCGGTCTCAAGCGCTTCGCAAAGCGGCGGACCAAGCGTGGGAATGTCGTATCGGCAAAGATCGACGCGGGCGATGCCCAATTCAACGCTGATCGGCGCATCACGCACGGCCACCCTCCTGCGTTCAAGCACTTCAAGCGTTTCGACATATTGTTGCTGCACAACAATGTGGCGAAACGCGCGGTGCTTAAAGGCGTTGCGGGCGTTTCGCAATCAACTTTTGTCTCAGGTTAATCTCGAAACGCTTTTAATCAAATACTTGAAGCAGTTGAGCAAATTTCGGATTTGCAGACAAGTGCAGAGAACGCAAACCGGCCTCAGACCGGCATATTATCAAATTCGTCGTCGTCTGAACCGGCTTCGCTGGGCACTTTGGCCGGGGCAATTCGCGCGGACACGTCATCCAAAGCCTGCTGAAGGGCACCCGCCTGAGCTTCGGCGCTCACGCCTTCTTCTATCCATTTTTCCAGAAGTTTGGTGATGTCGGCATAAACATGCGCAGGCATTTCAGTCTCCGATTTCAATGTTTACAGCTAGAATTGCCGTCAAAGGGCACTAAATCATGAGGGTGAGATATTTATATTGATGCAGGTCAAAACACCCCTTGAAATACATATTCCAACAATCATATACATTCCCAGAGAACACGGAGAGACGCTATGACACCCGACGTAAAAGCCTTCTTTGACGAAGCCACGAATACCATATCCTTCCTTGTCAAGGATCCGAACGGTAATGCCTGTGCCATCATCGATTCCGTTCTGGACTTTGACTATTCTTCGGGTCGCACCGACACGAAATCCGCCGATGAGATCATCGACTATGTAAAATCGGAAGGGCTTGAGGTTCAGTGGATCCTCGAAACCCATGTCCACGCGGACCATCTGTCAGCCGCACCCTATATTCAGGAGCGACTGGGCGGAAAAATCGGCATTGGCGACAATATCAAAATCGTTCAGGATACGTTTGGCAAAGTCTTCAACGAAGGCACCGAATTTGAACGCGATGGCTCTCAGTTTGACGAGTTGTTTGTCGAAGGCTCCAGCATTCATATCGGACAGCTGCGCGGCGATGTTCTGCACACCCCCGGCCATACGCCGGCCTGCCTGACCTATGTGATTGGCGACACCGCGTTTGTTGGCGATACGCTGTTCATGCCCGATTTCGGCACCGCGCGATGTGACTTCCCCGGCGGTTCGTCTGAAACGCTGTTCAACTCGATCCAGAAGATCCTTTCGCTGCCGGACGAGACCCGAATTTTCGTCGGCCATGACTATAAGGCACCGGGCCGTGACGAATATGCGTGGGAAACCACCGTGGCCGAGCAGAAAGCCGCCAATGTTCATATCGGACAAGGGAAATCAAAAGAGGAATTCGTCGAAATGCGCGACACGCGCGACGCGACTTTGGCGATGCCGAAGCTGATTATCCCGTCACTTCAGGTCAACATGCGCGCGGGCCAGATGCCTCCGGCGGACGAAAAGGGCGATGTGTTCCTGAAAGTCCCAGTCAACAAAATCTAACGAAACTTCTGGCGGCCCCAAAAAATGGGACCGCCAGTTTGCACGACGAGAGGCGACTTTAAGATCGCCCTCTAAACCACTTACAGGAAACGCGAAAATGGAACAGGATTGGATTTGGGGCCTGATCGGCGGCTTGCTGATCGGGATGGCAGGCGCTGTCTATCTTTTGGCCAATGGCCGGATAATGGGGGCCAGTGGAATTATCGGTGGATTGGTTGATGGTTCGGGCCGCAACACCGCAAGGGAACGCATCTACTTTTTGGCGGGCCTTCTTGTCGCGCCGATGTTCATCATCCCGTTTTACCGGGAAGTGAACACAAATTTGACGACAAACCTTTGGGTCGTTATTGCCGCCGGACTTTTGGTCGGGATCGGCACCAGGTTTGCCAATGGCTGCACGTCAGGTCACGGCGTTTGCGGCATTTCGCGTCTGTCGCTTCGCGGCTTTGTTGCCACTGTATTTTACATCATGGCAGGCGGCGCGATGATGATCTTTGCCCGTCATGTACTGGAGATCATCTGATGAGAAATCTTTATGCATTGATTGCCGGAAGCCTGTTTGGAATAGGCCTGACGGTCTCGGGTATGATCGACACGACCAAGGTACAGGGTTGGCTTGACATATTCGGCGATTGGGACCCGACGCTGGCATTCGTCATGGGCGGGGCCATCCTTCCGATGGCCATCGCGTGGCGTCTTACCCGAAACCGTCGCCCCCTGGCTGGTGGCGAGTTTCCCAAGCCCCCTGCGGCGCAGGCGGATCGCAATCTGGTGATCGGGTCCACGATGTTCGGGATGGGCTGGGCGCTTGCCGGTCTTTGTCCCGGCCCCGCGATTGCTTCGCTCAGTATCGGCGGGATTGGCGGTATCGTCTTTGTCGTTGCCATGGCTGCCGGGATGTTCATTGCACCGGCGTTGAAAACTCGGCTGGATCTGGCCATGCCTGAACCCGTCTGATCAGGAATTGGGCCTTGGATATCCCTCCAAGGCCCATGTTTACACCGGTAAGGCAAGTTCCGAACCGGGTGACGGCTGTGGCGTTGAAACGTCTGTAGTCTGCGCCGGACCATGCAGCATCTGGGCCATCTGCCCTGAAATCCTAACGGCCCGATGGCCGTTCAACTGCCCCAATGTTCCTTCGGCAATAGGTTCGCCCCCGCATGTCAAAGCTGCTTGTTTCAATGCGCCAGAGGGCAGCGGAATAATGTCTTCCGGCTTAAGACTGCGAAGCGCATCAAAAGACAGCCGCGATGTACAAAGCGACACCGTCACAGAAACTTGTGTGTCCATAAGGGTGGCACGCAGTGAAGGTGCCCGTTTCGTGGTCTGACCGGCATCAGCCGCATCTTTTTGCGTTGATCGACGCTGGGGCAACATCAGGCAAATATCTGCCTGATTTTCACCCTCGCTGATATCAACCTGCACCGTCCAAAGTTGAAACTGCGTGTTCTCCAGAAGAATCCCAAGCCCATGGGCATCCGGAACAAAGGCACCAAACCGAAAAAGCTCTGCCCCGTTATCGGCCGCGTGAAGCCTGGACAAAGCCTTGTCCACAAAGGGCTGCAACAAGGCGGCGTCAGTGCGGGTCATCTTGCGATGCACAGCGGGGCCAATCCGGCCCATGGTCAGAAACTCGGTGACTTGCGAGACAAAGCCCTGATCAAAAAGCATGGCACCGGTTTGCCCTTCGGGGCCATCCAGCACCAAAAACATCTGGTCATCGGCCTTATCAAGAACATCCTGCAATCCCAGTTTATCGGATCGCTCTGATCCAACAACCAGTTTCAATCCCAATTCGCTTTCGGCGGCCCGTATCAATGGGCGGCCGAAAACACCCGTGTTGCCACGTTTCGGGGTGTCTGATCGATTGGCTTTCTGGCGCAACACGGATTGTTCTGAAGAAATTGGCATAGCAATGATCAAGGCAACGAGGCACCCAGATAATGCTTAATTGGTTGGGAAACGGTTAATTTTGGCTCAGCGGCACCAGAACGCGGAAAACAGCACCGCCCTGGGCCGGTACGTAGTTGATTGAACCGCCCAGCTTGCTCATGATCTCGCGACAAATGGCAAGCCCCAGACCGGCCCCCGAAGATCGATCCGTCGCACGCGAGAACTTTTCAAAGATAACATCCTGATTTTCCCGCGAAACACCGCTGCCATTGTCCACAAAATCTATCTGAACCCCTTTGTCGCTACGCCGGACGGAAATCTTCAGAAGCGGAGACCGGTTATCGCAATATTTGGCCGCATTGGTGATCAGGTTGATGATAACCTGTGACAACCTGTCCTGATCGGTGACAACCCAGATATCTTCGGACGGCTTATCGCGTCTGAGCGCCAAATGGGAATCAACAAAGTTTGTCGCCGCCACGGCCTGATCAATGATCGCACCAAGATTGCATCTGGAATAGCTAAGCTTGACCTCGCCATTCTCCAACACGCTCAGATCCAGCAAATCGTCCAGCAGGCGCGTCAACCGGATGGTTTCGCCGTGAATAATCCCCGCATATTTTGACCGTTGGTCATCTGCCAAATCTTCTGTCTCGCCAAGAATTTCAGAAAACGCCCGGATGGAAGTCATCGGGGTGCGCAATTCATGGCTGACCTTGGACAGGAAAGCGTCCTTTTGTTCAGATATTGCTGTCAGTTTCAAATTGGCTTCCGTCAGCTGGCGGGCCGTTCGGGCCTGCTCTTCGGTTTTGGCTTCCAACTGGCTGGAATACTCCATGATCTGGGCCGCTTCATCGGCAACGCGCATCAGGTCATCGACCGAAACACTGGACCGTCCGACGATTTGTGCGATCATCGCATGCGACGTTGCAGCGCCAACCGACCCGGCCAATTCACGCTCAAGCGTTTGAAGGAATTCCGGTGTTGTATCAGGAAGATACCCGATTTTCCCTTGCCGGCCCGCCTCTTGTTTGAACAATTCCTGCGCTTCCTGCGGGCCGATGATCCGTTGGCACATGATCAACAAATCCTCGGTCTCGGCCCGCCCTTTTGTCCAGGTGCTGGCACCGACCGTATGGTCGAATACGTTGACGAATTGCGCACCTTGAAGTCGCTCCAGCGGGTTTGGAAAGGTCAAAAGCGAGACCACGACGAAAACAAGCAGGTTAAGCGAGATACTCCAGAACAACGAGTGGACAAGATTGTCCATGCCCGAAATCCCGAACAAAGCGTATGGGCGCAGCCATTGCAGTCCGAAAAGGCCTTCGTTCAGAATGCTCGACGATAGTATGGCATCCGGACCAAAGCTGGGCAGGAAAAGTGTGTACGCCCAAATGGTGAAGCCGGTCAGCAGGCCCGCAAGTGCGCCAAATCTGTTGGCCGCCCGCCACACGATACCGCCCATCATAGCGGGCAAAAGCTGAGCGACCCCGGCAAAGGAAATCAGCCCGATCGACGCAAGCGCGGCCCCCCCGCCGGAAATTTTCAGATAAAAATATCCCAGCGTCACCACACCGCCAATGGACAGCCGTCGCGCGAATAGAACGATCTGGCGAACATCCCCCGCAACAGAAACTCGATTGTCCGAAAACGCCAGCCAGATGGGCATGACCACATGGTTCGACAACATGGTCGACAGGGCGATGGCGGCAACGATCACCATCGAAGTTGCGGCCGAAAACCCGCCGATAAAGGCGAACATCGCCAGTCCGTTGCGACCTTCGCTAAGCGGTACGGTCAAAACGAACAGATCGGGATTGGCATCGCTGGGGAATTTTTCAAGCCCGGTGATGGCGATAGGCACAACAAACAGGCTTACCAAAAGCACGTATATCGGGAAGGCCCAACTGGCGGTAAACAAATGGCTTTCGTCTTCGTTTTCCACGACCATCACCTGAAACATCCGCGGCAGGGCGATAAACGCGGCTGCGGATAGAAACATGATGCTGGTCCAACGCGCACCATCGAACTGCCAGACGTTGATCGCGGATTGATCTATTGCGGCCATGGTTTCGCTGACACCGCCGAACAGAACCCAAACGACGTAAATACCAAGCGTGACCAGGGCGGCCAGTTTGACGACAGCCTCAACCGCAATCGCGGTAACAACCCCGTGGTGGCGTTCGTTGGCATCAAGATTTCGCGTCCCGAATATGATCGTGAAAATGGCTAGACCAACGGCAACCCAGAATGCGGTGCTTTGGCTGTCCAGATATCGCGGTTCCTCGCCTGAAAACTGAAGAAAGGTATTAAATGACAGGGACACAGACTGAAGCTGTAGCGCGATATAGGGGGTCACGCCAACGACGGCCATGATCGTCACAACGACCGCAATCGAGTTGGATTTGCCATAGCGCGACGAAATCATATCCGCGATTGAGGTGATCCGTTGCGCCCGGCCGATCCGCACGATCTTGCGCAGGATCCACCACCATCCGACAAGGACTAGGGTTGGGCCAAGGTAAATGGCCAGATACTCCAACCCACCCCGCGCAGCCGACCCTACGGCGCCGTAAAATGTCCATCCGGTACAATAGATTGACAGGGACAATGTATAAACAAGCGGGCTTCGCAGCCAGGCCCCTTTTCCACGCGCGGCAAGACGCTCGGCATAAAAAGCGATCAGGAATAATGCCGCGACATAGGCAAGTGAAACAACGACCAGCGTGTTAATCATGACCGGCCGTTTCGCTTTGGGGGTCGCTTTCCTTGACGACCGGAGCTTTCAGATAACGCGCCAGAAAAAACGAAAGCACAATGACCGCGATCCATGCCAGAAACAGAAAGACCAAGGCAGACTTGGCGCTGATACCGGCGCTTTCCGAACTGATTTGCCAAAGAGCCGGAATGAAAAACAGAACCAGAGCCAAAAAAGGCAACAATCGCGCCGCATCCCGCGCCCGCCGCCGACGATAGCTTGAACGCTCAAGATAGATGGTGCGTGTTTCGCGGCTCAACCGCCCACCATCGCCCGCACTTTGTCGAGCACCTCGGAATTCGAAAACGGTTTTGTCATGAAATGCGTGGCCCCCACCTTTTCGGCCAGTTCACGGTCTTTGGTCTGCCCGCGGGCTGTCAGCATCAAGACCGGTATATGGGCTAAACCGTCCTCGTTTCTCAAATCGCGCAGAACCTCAAATCCGGTCTTGCCGGGCAGCATGACATCCAGAATGACCACATCCGGCGCACGGCGGCTGATTTCGTCAAGCGCGGTTGCGCCGTTTGAATGCGATGCAACACGCCAGCCATCTTTGGACAGGATATAGCTGATCGCTTCGATAATGTTCGGTTCGTCTTCGATTAAGAGAACTGACTTCCCCATGAGCCGGCCTGTGCGCTTTTGTTATTTGTTTCAACTATTGCCAGTTTGCGGGGCCTTGTCAAAACCCATCCGACAGGATTGAGGCCTCGCGTCGCGCCTGACAGTCCGCAACCGAACATATCCGGCAGTTGACGCCGACAGATTGCGGATCGACCTGATCCGTATCGGCGGCTTTCACCAGCATATGCGCATGATAGCGCGGTTCCTCGCCATAGCCGTAAGTTTCCACAGGAAGCGCAATCGCGAAACTCGCCATAGCCACGGAATCGCGCCCGATTTGTATGACGGGTTCCCGAATGGGCACCAGTGGCCGCGAAAGAGACTTGAACAATGGCCAAAGCGGGCAGGCCTGCCCCAGACTTGGCATGGCAAACCCTGTGATCGGCCGCTTCAGAAGCAACGCACCCGACGCATCGGCAACGACATAGCCAAACTCGGCCCGCCCCTGTCCGGGCGCACGAAAGGCCAGGCGCATCATCACCTCGGTAACAGGCACGTCCGCCATGCGGGCAATTTCGGACGGATCTTCGGTTTGCGCCTCAATCGCGAATAACTGACTATCCGAAAGCCGCGCCACGCTTTCGCGATACTGCGTCATGAATTTTATGGCCGCCTGTTTCGCAGAAGGGGTGTGAAAGGTTTCGTTCTCAACCACCGCCGCAGGTTCGGTCGCCGGATTTTCGTCCAATTCGGAAAAGGAATAATTCCGGGATTTAAGAAACCGATCCAGTTCTTCCTCTGCGCTTGACGGGGCGAATTCATCCTCGCGTCCGGGGTCAAGATAGCCGACCAGCAACTGACTGGTTTCCGACAGACGGCTGCTGTCTTCAAAAATGTTGCGCTGAAACCGGTCTCTCCATTCTTTTTCAATATCTTCCGCCTCAACCAGAATTGACGCACTGGACTGGATCGCGGTGACGGTCGACAGAATTTCGTGAATGGCATCCGCCAAGAACGGATCGTGGGACAAGCGGTCGTTCAATGTTTCAACGGCCGAGCGAAGCGAGCCTATTTCGCGATGCTGCGCGGAAACCAGTTGCGCCCAGCCCGGAAAGCGGCCGGCAAACTCATCGGCTCTTTCATGTTCGACCGCAACGTCCGAGGCATCCGCCTCGGCGTGATGAAGCTCAGATACCAGGGCCGCTTCGGCCCCTTCTCGCAGGACATTCGGATCGATTTCCAGACGTTCGGCAATGTCCAACAACAATTTACCGCCGATTCTGCGCCGGTCATGCTCGATCAGATTAAGGTATGCCGGTGAAATCCCGATTTGCTTGGCCAAAGCAGATTGCCGGGTTCCCAACAACATGCGTCGTTCGCGTATTCGCGACCCGATCGAGGAAAGTTTACGTGCGGAACTCATCTTTTAATTTCAATCACTTTCTGCGGTTGCGAGAAAATCTTTTTACACATTCGTTAACATACTTGTAATTCAATTTACAAAAAAATTATTTCCTCAAAAGCAGTTGTTGCGAAATTTTCTTGTTCAACGCGATAATTACTTTGCACAATCTGTGCCCGCGGCCCGGTGTTGAGGAGCACCAGACCGCATTTCATGAAACGGGAGGAATTCCATGACAAATAAATTGACTCGCCGTGGTGTACTGAAGTCAGGTGCCGTTGCCGGTGCCGGCGTCGCATTGCCGACGATCTTCACCGCCTCGTCGGCTTCGGCGCAGGCATACACCAACGAACCAACCGGTTCGACGGTTACCCTGGGCTTTAACGTACCGCAGACCGGCCCCTATGCAGAAGAAGGTCTTGACGAGCTTCGCGCACAAGAGCTTGCCGTAGAGCACCTGAATGGCGAAGGCGATGGCGGCTGCCTGAACACCTTCACTTCGAAAGCACTGAAGGGCAACGGCATCCTTGGCAAGAAGGTTCAGTTCGTAACCGGCGATACCCAGACCAAATCAGACGCTGCACGTGCATCGGCCAAGTCGATGATCGAAAAAGACGGCGCCATCATGATCAACGGTGGTTCGTCTTCGGGCGTTGCAATCGCTGTTCAGGGCCTGTGTCAGGAAGCTGGCGTGATCTTCATGGCCGGTCTGACCCACTCGAACGACACCACCGGTAAAGACCGCAAGGCGAACGGTTTCCGTCACTTCTTCAACGCCTATATGTCGGCGGCAGCGCTGGCACCTGTGCTGAAGTCCGAGTACGGCGCTGATCGTCGCGCGTATCACCTGACCGCAGACTACACTTGGGGCTGGTCGCAGCAGGAATCGATCGCGGCAGCGACCGAAGCCATGGGCTGGGAAACCGTCAACAACGTGCTGACCCCGCTGGCGGCAACCGACTTCTCGTCGTACATCACGCCGGTTCTGAACTCGGGTGCTGACGTTCTGGTTCTGAACCACTACGGCGGCAACATGGTGAACTCGCTGACCAACGCGATCCAGTTTGGTCTGCGTGACAAGATGGTCAACGGCAAGCAGTTTGAAATCGTTGTTCCACTGTACTCTGAGCTGATGGCAGCTGGTGCAGGTAAAAACGTGCAAGGCGTGCTTGGCTCGATGAACTACAACTGGCAGCTGGACAACGAAGGCTCGCGCGCATTCGTTAAATCGTTCGGTGAAAAATACGGTCGTCCGCCATCCAACTCGGCGCAGACCTGCTATGCTCAGACCCTGCTTTATGCAGACGCCTGCGAGCGTGCCGGCACCTTCAACCCATGCGGCGTTGCAGAAGCTCTGGAAGGCTTCGAATTTGACGGACTGGGCAACGGTCCGACCCTGTATCGCGCCGACGACCACCAGTGCTTCAAGGACGTTCTTGTTGTGAAGGGTAAAGAGAACCCGACCAACGAATACGACACCCTTGAAATCGTCGACCAAACACCGGTTGCACAGGTTACTTACGCACCGGATCATCCGATGTTCGGTGGCGCCGAAGCTTCGCTTGGCACCTGTAACCCTGGCGCATAAGCCGTATACTCTGTGTAAGGCGGGGGTATTCCCCGCCTTACGTCTATTCAAAAGGCCTGACGCAGTAGATAGCGAAGGTCATTCAATCATCTAGAGGTGGGGGAAGATGAGCGAATTCATTCTTCAAATCCTGAACGGCCTCGACAAGGGATCCGCCTATGCGCTGATCGCCCTTGGTCTGACGCTGATTTTCGGCACACTTGGTGTTGTGAACTTTGCCCACGGGGCCTTGTTCATGATCGGTGCCTTCTGTTCCGTGACATTGTCGCGGATTTTAAGTGCAAGCTATGAAACCGTGGACCCCACGCAAAAGGACTTTCTGGGCAACCCTCTGAAGGTCAAATCAACCTATATGGAAAGCTGGCTTGGTCCGGATATCGGTGGCGCGATCATTGACTGGTCTGTCCCTCTGGCCATTCTTTTCTCGATTCCGATCATGATTGCCGTTGGCATCGCGATGGAGCGCGGGCTTATCAAGCATTTCTACAAGCGCCCGCATGCCGACCAGATCCTTGTAACCTTCGGTCTGGCCATCATCCTTCAGGAAATCATTCGCGGCTTTTACGGTGCAAACCCGATCCAGACCCCTGCCCCCGAGGCGCTGTCTTCGGTGGCACAGCTTGGTGGTGCCCTGGGGCTTGAGATCGTCTATCCCGCATGGCGGATGGTCTATTTCTTCTTCGCACTCGCCACCATTGGCGGCGTCTTTGCCTTCCTGCAATTCACGACCTTCGGTATGGTTGTTCGGGCAGGTATGGCCGACCGCGAAACCGTGGGCCTGATGGGCATCAACATCGACAGGCGCTTTACGATCATGTTTGCAATCGCCGCTGTCGTGGCTGGTTGGGCGGGCGTTATGTACGCGCCGATCAACGCGCCGAACTATCACATGGGCATGGACTTTCTGGTACTCAGCTTTGTTGTGGTTGTTGTTGGTGGCATGGGTTCGTTGCCCGGTGCGGTTGCAGCAGGCTTTTTGCTCGGCATTCTTGAAAGCTTCGCCTCATGGGAGCGCTTCAAGGTCTTTGACGGTCTGGACCAGATCATCATCTACCTCGTTGCAATCATCATTTTGCTTACGCGGCCTCGCGGCCTGATGGGCAAAAAAGGCGTGATGGAGGATTAATCATGCTGGGTCTCAACAAAAAAGACTTCAATCTTTTGATGGTGGTCGTGGGGCTGAGCCTGTTCGCCCCCTTCATCCTGAATATCTTCCCCAAAGACAGCGCCATGGCGTTCTTCAACGGGGGCTATCCTGACCTGATGCAGCGTTTCGCGATCTTTGGGATTTTTGCCATCGGATTTAACATCCTGTTCGGCCTGACCGGCTATCTTTCCTTCGGTCACGCGGCGTTTCTGGGTGTGGGGTCCTATGCGGCCGTCTGGATGTTCAAGCTTCTTGGCTACAACGTCGTCCCCGGCCTGATCCTAAGCGTTATCGTTGCAGGTCTGCTTTCGGTCGTCATCGGCTATGTCTCGCTGCGTCGTTCGGGCATTTACTTCTCGATCCTGACGCTGGCATTTGCGCAGATGATGTATTCGATTGCCTATTCGGACCTTTTTGGCCGGTGGCTGGGCATCACGCTGACCAACGGGGAAACCGGTCTGCAGGTCTATAGCAACGATCCGCAAATCCTGCTGGGTGAAAACAGCCCAATCGTACCGCATATCTTCGGTCTTGAGATGAATGCGCGCCTGACCCTGCCGATTGGCCCGTGGGAATTCGTCTTCCCTGTCGGCTACTACTTCAGCGCGCTTTTCCTGGTTCTTGCGTTCTACCTGTCGATCCGCATCTTCCGGTCGCCATTCGGCCTGATGCTGCGCGCGGTCAAGTCGAACAACCAGCGTATGACCTATACCGGTCTGAACCCGCGCCCCTATACATTGGCCGCGTTCATAATCTCGGGCATGTATGCCGGTCTGGCGGGTGGTCTTCTGGCCTCGATGGATCCGCTGGCGGGTGCCGAGCGTATGTACTGGACAGAATCCGGCGCGGTTGTGATCATGACCATTCTCGGCGGCGTTGGCACGCTGATCGGTCCGGTTCTTGGCGCAGGCACGATCAAGTACATGGAGAACATCATTTCGAAGATGAACGAAAAGCTTCTTCACGAATGGTTTGGCTTCCTGCCTGACAGCCTTGAATACTCGATCGTCTGGGTCGCAAGCTGGTTCACCGGCGAGGGCTGGCACATGACGCAAGGTGTCGTCTTCATGCTGGTCATCATCTTCCTGCCAGGTGGTCTGGTTGAAGGTGGACAGCGACTGGCAGCTCGTTTTGGTGCCAAGTCGAATGACACCGGCAAAACCGCTCAACCCGCTGAATAAGGAGGAATGACCAATGGGAATTCTTGAAGTCAAAGACGTGAACAAGCGTTTCGGCGGGCTGCAGGCTCTGGGAAATGTGAACCTGAGCGTTCAGGAAAACACGGTCCACGCGATTATCGGCCCGAACGGGGCCGGTAAATCCACCTTGCTGAATTGTCTTATTGGCAAGTTGATCCCCGATACCGGAAGCGTCATGTTCGACGGTCAATCGGTTCTGGGTCGCCTGCCCTACGAGATCAACCAGATGGGGATCAGCCGCGTGTTTCAGACGCCCGAGATTTTCGGCGAGCTGAACGTGATGGAGAACATGATGATTTCATGTTTCGCCAAGCGCGACGGCGCGTTTCGCATGCAGGCAATGGCTGACATGTACCGCGAAAAGGAAGTTGTCGAAAAGGCCGAGAAAATGCTCGAAGACATGGCCATGATCGACAAACGTCATGATCATACGGCGTCGATGTCACGGGGTGACAAACGCCGCCTCGAGATCGCGATGTGCCTGTCACAAGAGCCGCGTCTGCTGTTGCTTGACGAACCGACTGCAGGCATGGCGCGTGCTGACACGAACAACACCATCGATCTGCTCAAGCAGATCAAGGAAGATCGTGACATCACCATCGCCATCATCGAACATGACATGCATGTCGTGTTTTCGCTGGCCGAGCGGATCACCGTTCTGGCACAGGGCACACCGCTTGTCGAAGACACGCCTGACAAAATCAAAGGCCACCCGAAGGTACAAGAAGCGTATCTCGGCGAAGCCGCGTAAGGAGGGGACGCAATGAACGTCAGACCCGATTTCTCAAAGCACGGCAATAAGGCCGAAACAGCACCGGCCTTTTTGTCGGTCTGGGATATGCATTCTTACTATGGTGAAAGCTATATCATCCAGGGCATCAACTTTAACGTCCACGAAGGCGAAATCCTTGCCCTTCTGGGGCGGAACGGTGCCGGAAAAACCACCACGCTGCGCTCGATCGCGCGTCTGGACCATCCTCAGGTTCAGCATGGTGAAATCTGGCTGGACCACCAGCCTTTGCACAACATGACCTCGTATGAGGCATCCTCGGTCGGTTTGGGCCTGGTTCCCGAAGACCGCCGCATCATTCCGGGCCTGACCGTGCAGGAAAACCTGGAACTGGCACAGATCGCTCCGCCAATCGGCTGGTCAATCGACCGTGTCTTTGACCTTTTCCCGCGTCTTGGGGAACGTCGCAAGCAGGAAGGTGTAACGCTTTCCGGTGGTGAGCAGCAGATGCTGGCCATTGCCCGCGCCCTTGTGCGTGACATCAAGGTGCTGCTGCTGGACGAACCCTACGAGGGTCTGGCACCGGTGATCGTGGACGAGATCGAAAAGACGCTGCGCCATATTAAGGAACAGGGTATCACCACGATCATCGTTGAACAAAACGCAGTTCGCGCTTTGCAACTGGCTGACCGCGCGGTTATTCTCGACACGGGCAGCATCGTATTTGATGGCACCGCGGAAGAGGTGCTTGAAAACGACGAATTGCGTGCCGAATACCTGGCTATCTGATCTTTAAGGCGGGCCCGCCCCATCGGGCGGGTCCTCTTACTTCTTTAGAAACGGATGAAATTATGACTTCCCCGACCTACCCACCGTCCGATGATATGGCCGCCAACGCGCATGTGGACACGGCAAAATACGATGAATTGTATGCGGCTTCCGTTAATGACAGCGAAGCATTCTGGGCCGAGCACGGCAAGCGGATCGACTGGATCAAGCCCTATTCCAAGGTCAAGGACGTTAACTTCAAACTGGGTGAAGTCGCGATCAAATGGTTTGACGATGGCACCCTGAACGTCGCTGCAAACTGTATCGACCGGCATCTTGAAACACGCGGGGACCAAACCGCGATCATCTTTGAACCCGATGAGCCTACGGACGAGGCCCAGTATATTACCTATCGCGAACTGCACGGTCATGTCTGCCGTATGGCGAATGTTCTTAAGAACCTCGGCATTGGCAAGGGCGACCGCGTGGTTATCTATCTGCCGATGATCCCCGAGGCCGCCTATGCAATGCTGGCCTGTGCGCGCATCGGTGCCATTCACTCGGTCGTCTTTGCAGGCTTCTCTCCCGATGCATTGGGGGCCAGGGTGAATGGCTGTGACGCCAAGCTTGTGATCACCGCGGATTCCGCGCCCCGCGGCGGCCGCCGGACCAAGCTGAAAGACAACGTGAACCAGGCGCTTTTGCATGATGTGGATGACGTGAAATGCCTTGTTGTTCGCCGCACCGGTGATCAGGTCGCGTGGCGGAACGGACTGGATTTCTGGTATCACGAAGAGCTTGAAAACGCCTCTGACGATTGTCCGGCCGAGGAAATGAGCGCCGAAGACCCTTTGTTTATCCTCTATACGTCAGGCTCGACAGGTCAGCCGAAAGGGGTTGTTCATACCTCGGGCGGTTATCTGGTCTGGGCGTCCATGACGCAGGAAATCACCTTCGATTACCATGACGGTGACATCTATTGGTGCACGGCCGATGTTGGCTGGGTGACTGGCCACAGCTATATCGTCTATGGCCCGCTGGCCAATGGAGCGACCACGCTGATGTTCGAAGGCGTTCCCACATATCCCGACGCATCGCGTTTCTGGCAGGTCTGTGAAAAACACAAAGTCAACCAGTTCTACACCGCCCCGACCGCGATCCGTGCCCTTATGGGTCAGGGAACCGAATGGGTCGAGAAATGCGATCTGTCCAGCCTTCGCATTCTTGGAACCGTGGGCGAGCCAATCAACCCGGAAGCCTGGAACTGGTATAATGATGTTGTCGGCAACGGGCGCTGCCCGATTGTTGATACCTGGTGGCAAACCGAAACGGGCGGCCACATGATGACCCCGCTTCCGGGCGCTCATGCAACCAAGCCCGGATCGGCAATGAAACCGTTCTTTGGCGTTCAGCCTGTCGTTCTTGAGCCAACCACAGGCGAGGAAATCCACACCTACCCTGTTGAGGGCGTCCTCGCGATCAAGGACAGCTGGCCGGGCCAGATGCGCACCGTCTGGGGCGATCACGACCGGTTCGAGAAAACCTATTTCAGCGATTACAAAGGCTATTACTTTTCGGGTGACGGCTGCAAACGCGACGAAGACGGCGATTTCTGGATTACCGGACGTGTCGATGACGTGATCAACGTATCGGGTCACCGTATGGGCACCGCCGAAGTTGAAAGCGCCCTTGTCGCGCATTCGAAAGTGGCCGAGGCTGCCGTGGTCGGATACCCGCATGAAATCAAGGGTCAGGGCATCTATTGCTATGTCACCTTGATGACCGGCGAAGAACCCTCGGAAGAATTGCGCAAGGAATTGCGCACTTGGGTGCGCAACGAAATCGGCCCGATCGCATCGCCTGACCTTGTTCAATGGGCACCGGGCTTGCCGAAAACCCGTTCGGGAAAAATCATGCGCCGGATCCTGCGCAAGATCGCCGAGAACGACTATGGCTCGCTTGGTGACACCTCGACACTTGCAGATCCATCAGTTGTCGATGATCTCATCGACAACCGGATGAACCGCGGATAATCCCCTCTTCGCGTGTTCTTTAAGGCCGGCCTTAGGGCCGGCCCTTTTTGTTTCCGCTAACAGGGTGTGAAAACCGCGCTTTTCACTTGCCTGTTCATTGCCTATAAACCTACGTCAGAACCGATATATAATGGTCGAGGGGAAATCATGACCGAAAGCACACGCGATGCAGACGTGGCCTTCATCGAGGCACTGGCAGAATTACTGCGCGACAAAGACCTGAACGAAATCGAAGTCATGCGCGAATATGGCGAAGATGACAGCCTGACCGTCCGTGTCAGCCGGGGTTTCCCACCTGTTGCGGCAACCGCCGTAGCCGCGGCCCCAGTTGCGGCGGCGGCACCTGCTGCGGCCCCAGTTGCGGCGGCGGCACCTGCTGCGGCCCTGGCGGCTGCACCGGCAACCGCAGACGCCTCGCCCGCCGCGGTTGACGATCCGGCCAGCCATCCGGGCGCGGTCACTTCTCCAATGGTCGGCACTGTTTACATGCAGGCCGAACCGGGCACACCGCCGTTTATCTCGGTCGGGGCATCGGTCAGCGAAGGGGATACATTGCTGATCGTCGAGGCCATGAAAACCATGAACCACATCCCTGCCCCGAAAGCGGGCACCGTGAAGCGCATTCTTGTGGAAGACGGCGCCGCGGTCGAATTTGGCGCCCCTCTGGTCATTATCGAATAAGGATCTGCCATGTTTGACAAGATCCTCATCGCAAACCGGGGCGAGATTGCGCTGCGCGTGATCCGTGCCTGCCGGGAAATGGGCATCAAATCGGTGGCGGTTCACTCAACCGCCGATTCCGATGCAATGCATGTGCGTATGGCCGACGAATCCATCTGCATCGGCCCGCCATCCGCCGCGCAAAGCTATCTGTCGGTCCCGTCGATCATTTCGGCCTGCGAAATCACCGGCGCTCAGGCCGTGCATCCGGGCTATGGCTTTTTGTCCGAGAACGCGAATTTTGTTCAGATCCTCGAAGATCACGACATCACCTTTATCGGCCCGTCCTCTGAACACATCCGTGTCATGGGTGACAAGATCACCGCCAAAGACACGATGAAGGAATTGGGCGTCCCTTGCGTGCCCGGTTCCGATGGCGGCGTGCCCGATCTCGAATCGGCTTTGAAAATCGGCGAGGAATTTGGCTATCCCGTCATCATCAAGGCCACCGCAGGCGGCGGTGGCAAGGGTATGAAGGTTGCCAACAGCGCCGAAGAAATGAAATCCGCGTTCCAGACCGCACGTGCCGAGGGCAAAGCCAATTTCGGCAATGACGAGGTTTATATCGAAAAATACCTGACCACGCCGCGTCACATCGAGGTTCAGGTGTTTGGCGATGGCAAAGGCAACGCGGTTCATCTGGCCGAACGCGACTGTTCGCTTCAACGCCGTCACCAAAAGGTTTTCGAAGAGGCCCCCGGCCCCAGCATCTCGGCCGAAGAACGCAACCGGATCGGGAAGATTTGCGCCGAGGCCGTGGCCAAGATCAACTATATCGGTGCCGGAACCATCGAGTTTCTCTATGAAAACGGCGAGTTCTATTTCATCGAAATGAACACCCGGCTTCAGGTCGAACATCCTGTGACCGAAGGCATTTTCGGCGTTGATCTGGTTCGCGAACAAATTCGCGTCGCAGAAGGCCTGCCGATGTCTTTCACGCAAGACGATCTTGAGATTAACGGCCACGCGATCGAAGTGAGGATCAACGCCGAGCGCTTGCCTAATTTTGCCCCCTGCCCGGGCAAGATCACGCAATACCATGCCCCGGGGGGCCTTGGTGTCCGGATGGATTCGGCGCTTTACGACGGGTATTCGATCCCGCCCTATTATGACAGCCTGATCGCCAAGCTGATCGTCCACGGGCGCGACCGCCCCGAGGCGATGGCCCGCTTGAAACGGGCGCTAAGCGAGCTGATCGTTGACGGCATCGACACTACGGTACCGCTTTTTCACGCATTGCTTGAGGAAGAGGATATCCGGTCGGGCAATTTCAACATTCACTGGCTTGAGACCTGGCTGGAAAATCAGTTCGGCCCGACAAGCTGACCCCAAAAACGCCCCGATATACTGGGGCGTTTTTCATATTGCGACGACCCATTGAACGGCAGATAGTCCAGCCATGGAGCTGACCCCGCAACTGTTGTTACACGCTTACTCTCTTGGCATTTTTCCGATGTCCGAAGGGCGGGACAGCCGTGATCTGTTCTGGATGGACCCGCCGATGCGGGGGATATTCCCGCTGGACGGGTTTCGCATTTCCAAATCACTTGGCAAGGCGATTGCCCGTGCGGAATATCAGATCACGCTGAACAGGGATTTTGAAGGCGTCGTCGAAGGATGTGCCGAACGGGATGAAACCTGGATCAGCCGGAAAATCCAAAGCGCCTATGTGAAACTGCACGAAATGGGCCATGTTCAATCGCTCGAGGTCTGGCGTGGCGGGTCACTGATCGGCGGAATATACGGTGTGTCGCTGGGGGCGGCTTTTTTTGGCGAAAGCATGTTCTCGCGCCAGACCAATGCTTCGAAAATCGCGCTGGCCTATCTGGTCACTCATCTGCGCAATTGCGGATTCACGCTGTTCGATACGCAATATCTGACGCCTCACCTCGCCTCGCTGGGCGCGATTGAAATACGTCGTGACGCCTATCAGGCCCTGCTGGAACAGGCCGTTGTTCAGCCCGAGAAATTTCACAAACGGGCTTATCCGCCGTCGGTTTCCGACGTCTTGCAGCGCAACACCCAAACATCATATCTTTGATGATCCAGCGCGTTCAGCGCCGGTGAACTTGCAATCATCCAGCCCGCAAAGACCGTTTCACCACCGTCCGTGATGGTGAGAAACGCAAACGCCTCGCCGCTTGGGTTATCCGCCGGATACCGGCAATCGGACATGGTGATGTCCATCGTTCCAAAGCGCAGCGGCACGCCGGCCGTCAGCGACAGATCGTCCACCGTGCCGTCCAGCTTGTCGATCCCGCGAAGCAAGGCCTGATCGACGCTGACCGTGGGCACCTCTGCCTTGTCCTGCTCGATCACATCTTGAATGATCGCCTCCAGATCCAACGGCTCAAGCGGGGTGACTTCGATGTCTTCCTGCGCGGACAATGATGTTCCAAGAAGCAGGGAAACAGTAATTACAAATCGTTTGATCATTCGCCGCCCGTCACAAATTTCAGCAGAAGGCTGACCAGACTTACCGCGCTTTGCGTGTCTTCGATTTCGCCCCCTTGTTCGACATAAAACGGCGAACCGCCGGGCTGAATTTCGATATAGCTGCCGCCCAGAAGACCCTCTGATGCAACAATTATGGCACTGTCGTCAGGGACTTGAATGTCGCTGTTAATGCTCATCTCGGTTTTGGCGCGATAGGTTTGCGGATCAAGGCTGATGCTGGCAACCGAGCCTATCTTAACCCCTGCCAATCGAACATCCGTGCCCACAGTGACCCCCTCGGCCGAGCGGAACGACGCGGTCAAAGCATATCTGTCACCACCGCCAACGGATGTGGACTGAAGCAGAAAAATCAAAAACCCGACAGCCACCGCAAGAACTGCCGCGCCAACCAGAATTTCTGAGCGTTTCTCGTTCATCAAGGGGCTGCCCTTACTCCGGCGACCAGGCCTCGTAATCACGGCGGTCGGCCGGTTGTGCCTGACGCATCGATCCCGCAGGCGCATAGGCCAGAGCGGACCCGGTCAGGTTTTCCTGATGCGGTTTTTGCCAGCTTTTATGCGCCAAGGGTTCCTTGTCAGGCGTGTTTTCCCAAGTGCCATGAAGCCATCCGTGCCAATCGGGGCTGATCCGGCTTGCCTCGGGTTCGCCATTGAATGTCACCCAACGGCGCTTGCCGTCGCGGGTTGTGTAGAACACATTGCCCTGCTCGTCTTCGCCGACCTTGACACCTTTGCGCCAGGTGTAAAACTGCGTGTTCAGGGTTTGGCCGTTCCACCAGGTGACGGCGCGAAGCATGGTATTGAGAATGCCCATTGGGTCCTCCGGAAATCCTGACAGTTATATGCCCCATGCAGTGAAAAACGTCCAGAGGCCAGCAACCCTTTGGCGCTAAATCGCTTGGTGAACGTACAGGAATTCCTGTAACATGGCCGAAACAACCAGAATGCACGAAGCAGGTAGAGCAATGGAACAGGCAGCCAACTGTCTTGGGGTGAAAATCCCCCCTTCCCCATTTCTGAACGAAAGCCGGATCGAGCGGTTGAATGCGGGCCGATACGAGGGGCAGGAAATACTGGGGGTTCTTTCCACTGTCTCTGAAAGTGATCGCGTGCTTGAGCTTGGGGCGGGCATTGGCGTGGTCGGCGCGGTGGCCGCACATAACCGCAAGCCACAAAGGGTTCTGTCGTTTGAGGCGAACCCAGCCCTGATTGGCACGATCAACACCCTTTATTCGATTAATGGTCTAAGCGACCGCATTTCGGTTGTGAACGAGGTGTTGCTTTCGGCGCCTGACAGACCGGACGAAATCAGCTTTCATGTCCAGAACAGCTATCTCGGGTCGTCGCTGGTTGCCAAAGCGGGGCGGGCGACCCGCGAAGTAAAGGTTAAAACGCGCGATTTTGAAGAAGTGCGCCGCAGGTTCTCGCCTACGATCCTTGTGATGGACATCGAAGGGGGCGAGCTTGAGTTGCTGCGCCATGCCAATCTGGATGGTATCCGGGCCATCGTGATCGAATTCCACCCCGACGCCTATGGCGTGGACGGTATGCGCGAATGCAAGAATATCCTGCGCGATCAGGGGTTTGACAAAAACGACAAGGTTTCGACCCGTCTGGTCTGGACCTGCACCCGCTCGGTCTCGGACTATGATAAGCCCCCATCGCCAAGCGGCGGCTGGTCGGAACGCATCGAAACGGTTGAAAACGCCAGGGTCATCCCCCCGGTGACAAGCGAACTCGTGCAGGAAGCGGGCGTTTTGCGGGCGGATAATTCGTACTGCGCCATCGGGGCCTTGTGGCGGAACAAAAGACCGATCACCACCCGACCACGCAATGCCGCTCCGGCCACGCAAAAGCTGGACGGCACGTGGATTTGGGGCGGTGTGATGTGGATGCATTTCGGCCATTTCCTCGTGGAAAGCACCAGCAGACTTTGGGCCTTGGATCAGGTGCAGGATGCGGACGGGATCGTGTTTATCCCCAAGCGGCCCCGGGTGGGGGACAAGCTGGTGTCCTACCAAACTGATTTTGTGAAGCTCATGGGAAGCGACCTGCCAATTCGCATCGTCACCGAACCGACCGAAGTTGAAAAACTTGTTGTGCCCGGTCAAGGCTTTGGTCTGGGGCAAATCGTTGACGGAACCCAGGCCTATCGCGCAGCCGTTCACGCCAATTTTGCAGCCGATGTCGAAGCCAAAGGCGAAAAAAAGCTGTATATCAGCCGCAGTAAAATCGGCTTTCGCAAAGGCGCATTGATCGGCGAAGAGCGGCTGGAAGGCTATCTGAGCGAGCAAGGCTATGACATTTTCCACCCCGAAGAGCATGATCTGCGCAGCCAGATCAGCCGGTACAAGGCGGCAAGCCATATCATCGCCGCCGAAGGCTCGGCCGTTCACCTGTTTGCAATGGTGGCCCGGCCTGACCAGAAACTGGCGGTGATCGCCCGCCGAAATTCCGGGGCAACCGATCAGATCGAACGCCATGTCCACAGCTTCAGCGGCACACCGCCTGTGCCGATCAACGCGCTGAAACGCACATGGATGCCGGTTGGAAAAACCCGCAAGCGCATGGGATTGGGCGAAATCAACATGTCATCGGTGCGCAGCCAATTGATCAGGGCCGGCTTTATCGACGCTACGGCCAGAACATGGACGTCCTACAGCGTTGCAGGCGTGGAAAAATTGCTGGGCGACGGGTTCGAGCTGTTTGAAAGCTACTAAAGCGTTTCTCCCAAAACCTGACACACGGGTTTTGGGCGAAACGCGCGAAACATTGAGGTGTTGCGCTGCGTTTCGAAATCAACTTCGCGTCTCAAGTTAATCTCGAAACGCATTAAAGTGGCTTCCAGCCCTAGCCCGCCTCGGCCCCTTCGGCCTGGTTCTCGGCATAGATCATCAACGGCGGCACTTCTCCGCTGGTGACAACCTCTTCGTTCACCACAACCTCGGTGACATCGTCCATGCCCGGCAGATCGAACATCGTGTCGAGCAAAATGTCTTCAAGGATTGATCGAAGCCCCCGCGCACCGGTCTTGCGCTCAATCGCGCGTTTGGCCACTGCGTGAAGAGCTTCATCGGTGAAGGACAGGTCGGTTTCCTCAAGCTCGAACAATTTCTGATATTGCTTGATCAGGGCGTTCTTGGGCTGTGTCAGGATCGTGACCAGCGCGTCTTCGTCCAGATCCTCGAGCGTCGCAATCACCGGCAGGCGACCGACGAATTCCGGGATCAGACCGAATTTCAGCAAATCTTCCGGCTCAAGCTCTTTGAACAGCTCACCGACACCGCGATCATCATTGTCGCGCACATCCGCACCAAAGCCCATGGCCGAACCTTTGCCACGCTGGGCGATGATCTTGTCCAGTCCCGCGAATGCACCGCCACAGATAAACAGGATATTCGTTGTGTCCACTTGCAGGAATTCCTGCTGCGGATGCTTGCGCCCCCCCTGCGGCGGAACCGAGGCCACCGTGCCCTCCATCAGTTTCAACAGCGCCTGCTGCACACCCTCGCCCGACACATCGCGGGTGATCGACGGGTTTTCCGACTTGCGGGTGATCTTGTCGACCTCGTCGATATAAACGATGCCGCGCTGGGCGCGTTCGACATTGTATTCCGACGCCTGAAGCAGCTTGAGAATGATGTTTTCCACATCCTCGCCAACATACCCGGCCTCGGTCAGAGTGGTGGCGTCCGCCATGGTAAACGGCACATCCAATATGCGGGCCAGCGTCTGCGCAAGCAATGTCTTGCCGCAACCGGTCGGCCCGATCAGCAGGATGTTTGACTTGGCAAGTTCAATGTCGCCCGTCTTCTGGGCATGCTCCAGACGCTTGTAGTGATTGTGCACCGCGACGGACAAAACCTTTTTCGCCGTTGCCTGACCGATCACGTAATCGTCCAGAACCTCGCAGATTTCCTTTGGCGTCGGAACACCGTCCTTGGTTTTCAGACCCGAGGATTTGGTTTCCTCGCGAATGATATCCATGCACAATTCGACACATTCGTCGCAGATGAACACGGTCGGACCTGCGATCAGCTTGCGTACCTCGTGCTGGCTTTTACCGCAAAAGCTGCAATAAAGCGTGTTCTTGCTGTCGCCTGAAGAGTTCGCCATCTTTCATCCTTTTGGGCCGTGCCCGAAAATCAAACAAGTATCTTTGCTTTAGCTAAAGCCTAAGGCAGCTTCACCTCGGCCACAATGCGAAAATGCCCCCGGCTTGCGGGGGCAATAGATCAGTCTTCTTCGCCTCCGGCCTGAACACGGGCCTCGACGATCTCGTCAATCAGGCCCCATTCCTTGGCGTCTTCGGGCGACATAAAGTTGTCGCGCTCCAACGCCTCTTCAACCTCTTCCAGCTTGCGGCCGGTGTGCTTGACGTAAATCTCGTTCAACCGGCGCTTCAGTTTCAGGGTTTCCTCGGCATGGATCATGATATCCGTCGCCTGACCCTGATACCCGCCCGAAGGCTGGTGCACCATGATGCGGCTGTTGGGCAGAGAAAAGCGCATGCCCTGTTCGCCTGCGGTCAGCAAAAGCGACCCCATCGACGCCGCCTGCCCGATCACGAGGGTCGAAACCTTGGGGCGGATATATTGCATCGTGTCATAGATCGACAGGCCCGAGGTGACGACACCACCGGGGCTGTTGATATACATGCTGATTTCTTTCTTCGGATTTTCCGCTTCCAGATGCAGCAGCTGGGCCACGATCAAAGACGACATGCCATCATGAACCGGGCCGTTCACGAAGATGATCCGCTCTTTTAACAGGCGCGAGAAAATATCATACGCGCGTTCGCCACGGCTGGTCTGTTCAACCACCATTGGCACAAGGGTGTTCATGTAAGTATCAAAGGGATCATTCATCCTGGACCTGCCTGCTGCACTAATCGCTGAAATATTTCTGTTCACCGAGTCTTAGTGCTGCGTCAAAGGGCCTGCAAGGGCAGTCGCACAAACTTAGCGTTTCGGCGCAGGATTTCGTCGCCTTTGCTCTCAATGGTTAACACAAGGTTAACAGATCCCGCAGGCAAAAGGGCCGCCACATCTGCAACGGCCCTTTCCCATATCTTTCAGCGGCAATCAGCCAAACATGTCTGCCGTGATGCCCGCATACCAGCCAACCGACTCGTCATAAGTGGCCTTGCGCAAGGCAGCGTCTTCACCGGTGGACGAAACAAACCCCGAAGTTTTGGCAATCTTCTCGTCCGTCGCCTCATAGGAGGCGCCGACTTTGACACCGTCATCCGTTTCGATAAGCGACCAGCACGTGTTCGAAAACTTCGCAGGGAAGACCTTCGAACCGGTCAACGCACCGCGAATGGCCATTGCCGCGACCTTTGCCTGACTATTGGCCGAAAAGCCCGATTTCGGCATATCCCCCTGCGCCGCCGCATCGCCAAGAATGTGGATATTCTCGTCCGCCTTGCTTTGCATGGTGTGGGCGATCGTCGGTGCCCAATTGCCGTCGTTCACGCCCGCCATCTCGCAGATACGGCCCGCTTTCATCGCCGGAATGACGTTACACACGTCCACCTTGGCGACTTCACCGTCGATATCGACCGTCATTGCCTTTGGATCAACGGTAACATTATTGCCGCCAAAATCCGGACCAAGCCGTTCGATCATGCCCCCATAATGCTTTTCCCAGCCTTCTTCGAACAAAGCCTGTTTCGAGAATTTCTCTTTCGGGTCGGCAATCAATATCTTGGCCGTGGGGTTTTTCTGTTTCAGCACATGGGCGACCATCGAAATCCGCTCATAAGGTCCCGGAGGACAGCGATACGGGTTCGGTGGCGCGACCATGCAATAAACACCGCCCTGCGGCATCGATTCGATCTGCGCTTTCAGCAATTCCGACTGGCTGCCCGCCTTATAGGCGTGCGGCATCGCGTTTTGCGCCGAAATATCCCAGCCCGGAACCGCGCCATCGACAAAATCGATACCCGGCGACAGGACCAGCCGATCATATGGCAGGCTTGCGCCTCCGGCCAACGAAACCGTTTTTGCGTTACGATCCACGCCAATCGCCCAGTCATGGACGACGTTGATACCGTATTCGGCGGCCAGCGTGCCATAAGTATGACCGATATTGGAAAGCGTGCGGAACCCACCGATATACAGGTTCGAAAAGAAGCAGGTGTAATATTTGCGCGACGGCTCAACAAGCGTCACATCAATGGCGCCTTGCGACCCCTTGGCGATATAACGCGCCGCCGTAGCACCACCGGCGCCACCGCCGACAACAACAACGCGCGGCTTGCCTTGCCCCATGACCATCGGCGCGGAAAGGGTTGCCGAAACGGCCACACCAGCCCCTATAAAACGACGTCTGTCTAAATTCATTTGTTCCTCCTTTGTTAAAATCACACTGGCCGGAACTTTAGGAGTTTACGCTATGTTCCGGCTCGTTATTGGTTACTCAGAACTCCTCAAAATACGCGGCAAGTGCGGCGATCTCTTCATCCGACAGCCGCGAAGCCATCAATTGCATCACCGGGTTTTCCCGGATTTTTTGTTTGTAAGCATGCATTGCGATCACAAAGTCTTTGGCTGGCCAGCCCATAATTGCCGGAATACCGTCATCCGACCCGTCGCGCTGGTGGCAGGTTGTGCATTCGCTGCCCAGATACTCGCCATAGTCCCGGTCCCCGACCATCGCCAAAACCTCGGGCGCAAGCGTCACTTCGGGCGGGATCGCGGTTGCCGCAGCTTCGGGGATATTCGACGGATCGTCTGAAAACTGGCGCAGGAACGCCAGCAAGTCGTTCCGCTCGGCCTGGCTTTCCATGCCTAAGAAATTCATCCTCGTGCCCGGCACCACCGCCTTGGGGTTTTCAATAAAGGTGTTCAGCGTGCCGATTGACCAGATCAGACCCTCGTCACCAAGCCGGGCCATGCCCTCGGAATAGCGATAATCCGCAACGGTGCCGGCCTTACGGTCAAACACGAAATTCAGATGCGGACCGACACGGTTGCTGGCATTGGGACCGATCTGATGGCACGCGACGCATTTTTTCCAAAGCCGCGCACCCTTGTCGGCATCGCCGATCTGACCGGGCATGGATGCCCGGCTGAGATCGGTATCACCTTTGGTGCCGGCCATAAAAATGCTGTCTGGATTTAATCGGCCCGCACCCATTTCGGCATAGTCCGAGCCGACGGTCACAACGCTCTGGCTGGCCAAGATCGATGCCAATCCCAGCACTGCAATCGATGCGGTCGCGGCGGCTGCGAACAGGACCAAGCCGTTCATGCCGGTGGATTTACTCATTACACACCCCCCACTCAGCCGAAAACAGCCCGAGGAATTACACTGTCGCCAAACAACTCACGCGAACAGTTTCAGCAGTCTTTGCGCAATTCGCGCGTAGTTCGGTTCGAGACGCCCCGAAAGCCGGGGCGCCCCGGTTTGTCATTGTCCGGCGGATTTCAGATACTCAATGACCGCCAAAATATCGGTTTCTTTCTTCAGACCCGCGAAAGACATTTTCGTCCCCTTCGCATAGGCTTTCGGGTTTCTCAAAAACCCGGCCAGCGCTTCATCCGTCCAGATCAGCCCCTGATCGGCCATGCCGGAAAGTGCGCCTGAATACTTAAACCCGTCCGCGCCACCAATCAGGCGACCGGCAATCTGGTTCAACTGAGGACCGGATTTGTTTTCAGCCCCCGCACCGATCTGGTGGCAGGCCTTACACTTTTTGAAGACCTTTTCACCGCTTGCCACAAGCTCGGCATCAAACGCGCCGGTCATCACAATCGAAGACCCGCCGCCTGCCATGGCCGCAACCTCTGCCGCACCCCCGGCATCCGGATCGGTTGCTTCGACAAGCTGTTGCAACTCTTCCGCCTCGGTCTCTACCGGGGTCACGTCCAGAACCGCCGCCCGCATGGTAATCTCTACGCTGTCCTTGCAATCCACAGTGCAATAGGCATCGCTGTCCGTGGTCCAGATCGCATATTCGGCCTCTGCCCGGTCATCGACGATAAACCCGTCCGCGTTCGGCATATCGACGCCAAGGAAGGTTTCGTTCGACAGCTCGAAATCCTCTTCGACCAGATAGTTTGAATAAAGGATATAGGCGACAATGGCATAAACCTCGTCATCGCTTAAGCTTTGCGCATTCCCGAATGGCATCGACCGGCGCACATAGTCGAAGGTCGTGGACAGATAAGGCCAATAGGACCCGACAGTTTTCAAAGGGTCCTCATCGGCCAGCGTGTCTTCGCCCCCGGCCAGCTTGGGCCAATTGCCAACACCTTCGGCAAAATCGCCGTGGCAAACGGCGCAATAGTCGACAAACAGCATCTCGCCGTCCTCAACATTGCCCCGGCCAACAGGAAGACCCGTGCCATCGGGCAGAATGTCCCGATCCCAGGCCGCGATTTCAGTGGGCAGCGCCACGCGGCCCAGACCGAATGCCCCTTGATGTTCAGGCAGATCAGCCGAGGCCAGCGCCTCGGCCAGGCGCACCGAATCCGGATCGGTTTCATCGACCAATTCCTGAATGCGACGATCCTTGGTCTCTTCCGGGGTCACGTCCAGAACCGCCGCCCGCATGGTGATTTCCACGCTGTCCTTGCAATCCACCGTGCAATAGGCATCGCTGTCCGTGGTCCAGATCGCGTATTCGGCCTCTGCCCGATCATCGACGATAAACCCGTCCGCGTTCGGCATTTCGACACCAAGGAAGGTTTCGTTCGACAGCTCGAAATCCTCTTCGACCAGATAATTCGAATAAAGGATATAGGCGACGATGGCATAAACCTCGTCATCGCTCAGGCTTTGCGCATTCCCGAAAGGCATCGACCGGCGCACATAATCAAAGGTCGTGGACAGATAAGGCCAATAGGACCCGACAGTTTTCAAAGGGTCCTCATCGGCCAGCGTATCTTCGCCCCCGGCAAGCTTGGGCCAATTGCCAACACCTTCGGCAAAATCACCGTGGCAAACCGCGCAATAGTCTACAAACAGCATCTCGCCGTCCTCAACATTGCCCCGGCCAACAGGAAGACCTGTGCCATCGGGCAGAATGTCCAGATCCCAGGCCGCGATTTCATCTTTGGTCGCGACCCGGCCAAGCCGGAAAACCCCGCTATGTTCAGGGATCGTCCCATTTGCGATCAACAAACTGTCCGGGTTCGATCCGCCGGTTCCGATCACGGAAAAGTCACCCTGAACCGGCGAAATATTCCGGTCGGCATAAACCGAGGCGAGCGTCAGAACGACCGCCGCGCCAAGCCCTGCTCCGGCATATAAAGAAAGCGTTCTCATGCCGTTATGCCCCAAACTTCATGTAGGTATTGCGACGGTCAGGAAACTTCGACATTCTCAGCCTCCCCGTTTGTGCGGACCCACCAGGTCTGGATGCAGTTATTGTGGTAGATCGAGTTTTCGCCCCGCACATCCCGCAATTGCTGTTTTGTCGGCTGTACATATCCGGTGTCGTCAATGGCGCGGCTTTGCAGCAGCATTTCCGAACCGTCCCAGTTGATGTCCAGATAAAAACGGGTCAGCGCCATCGGTTCGCCCGGGGCCGCAAGCCGGGCACGCTGCCAGTTTATTCCGCCATCAAGGGACACATCGACACCGGTGATCGCACCGCGTCCGCTCCAGGCAAGGCCGGTTATGACCAAGGGGCCTGTGCCGTGTTTGATCGGCGATTGAGGGCTGGGGCTGGTGACAACAGATTTCGCATCCATTTCCCAGGTCCATTTCCGGCTGGTGCCATCGGCCAGGGTATCGGTGTATTTCGAGGTCTCTTCCCGCGATTGAACCGGAGCGTCCATAACCTCGATCCGGCGCAGCCATTTGACCCACATATTGCCTTCCCAGCCGGGCACGACCAGCCGGACGGGATAGCCATGCTCTTTCCGCAGTGCTTCGCCATTGGCCTTGAAGGCAATGATGCAATCGTCCAAGGCCTTTTCCATCGGTATGGAACGCCCGTTCGATGATGCATCCGCGCCTTCGACATAAATCCATTTGTCGGTCAGATCGCCAGCGGCAGTCAGCCCGGCCTCTTCCAGAAGGGTGCGTAACGTCACACCGGAATATTCCATGTTATGGATCATACCATGGGTGAACTGGGCACCATTCAGCTGGGCACCGGCCCATTCCATTCCGGTATTCGCCGCGCATTCGCAGAAATAGGTGTGGTTCACGCGCGGGAAACGCTCAAGATCGTCATATGTAAATACCAGCGGCGCATCGACCAGACCGTTGATCATCAAACGGTAATCTTCCTTGCGCAGCTCGATTGCACCCGAGTGATGGCGTTCGAACGCGCAGCCTTGCGGGGTGATCGTACCGTCCAGCGCATGGATCGGCGTGAAATTGATCGAGCTGATCGGATCAGCGGTCAGCCACGGCACATTGCGGCGGATGACATCGCTTTCAAATTCAATCGGCATCCCATAAGGCGTTTCGTCGACCCCTTCCCCCAGACCAGACGCCCATTCCTGAACCTCGGTGATCAGGGGATCCCCCTCGGCGGCTTTCGCAGCACTTGTGGCCAACACCCCGGCCCCGACCGAGGCCGCGCCCGCCAAAAATTGACGACGCGAGGGCTTTAGCCCCTTGAAGCTATCAGACATTCTCTGTCTCCTTGAATTCTTTGCCCCTAAACGGGGCGCATGTGTTCGAAGGGTTCCTCAGGAAAAAATACGGGGAACCCGATCCGTTTAAGCGCCGCTGTAGCTGACGCTTGTGTTCTCTTTGACTTCGACAACGCCCTTGCGACGGATGTAGTTTTCAACCACATCCCAGATCGGCGGACCTTCGGTGCCTTCATTGACCGAGGCCCATCCCGACACTGTATAGGTCTTGGCCGGGTCAATCTTTTCGCCGGTTTTCAGCAGGACCATATCGGTCACCCGCTCGCCCTGTTTCTTGCTGACGTCGATTTTGTAACCCATGCCGCCAACGCGCACCATGTCACCGCCCTGCTGGTAATAGGGATCGACATTGAACAGGTTGTCGGCAACGTCTTCCATGATCACGTGAATGAATTCACCGGTCATTTCAGTGCGATACGCATTCGGATAGGTCATCGAGGTGACGTTCCAGATGTCTTCGCGGGTAATGTCCTGGCCTGGCAGGATTGACGGCCCCCAGCGCACACCCGGCGACATCGAGATATCGGCGTCGCGCTCTTCGATCAGCGCCTGACAGATCAGATCATCCCAGGTGCCGTTAAAATTGCCACGGCGATACAGCAGCCCGTCGGCCTGTCCGATCACCTCGGTCAGTTCGGTTTCAAACGGCGCGCGTTGTTCGTCGATCAGTCTGGTGATCGCCGGATCAGGGGCGATCACATCCGAGAAGATCGGGATCAGCTTGTGACGGATACCCATCATCTTTCCGTCGCGCACATCCAGATCAACGCGGCTGACAAACTTGCCGTTAGACCCCGAGGCGATGACAAACGTCTGCCCCACCTGCACCGGCTCAGGCAGCGCATCATGGGTATGACCCGACAGGATGACATCAATGCCCTGCACCCGTCCGGCCATTTTCTTGTCCACATCGAAACCGTTATGCGACAGCACAACCACCAGCTCGGCCCCCATGGCGCGAACCTCATCGACCATTTCCTGCATGCGCTGGTCGCGGATACCGAAAGAATATTCCGGGAACATCCAGCCGGGGTTGGCGATTGGCATATAGGGAAAGGCCTGTCCGATCACTCCGATTTTAACGCCGCCACGTTCAAAGAATTTATACGGGCTGAACAGCTCGGCCGGTTCGTCCCATTCGGCGTCAAAAATGTTCTGACCCAAAGCCGCGTAAGGAAGGCCGCCGACCAGTTCGCTGATACGATCAGACCCAAGCGTGAATTCCCAATGAAAGGTCATCGCATCGGGCTTGAGCGCGTTCATGACATTGACCATATCCTGCGCTTGCGTGTGGTAGCACGTATAAGACCCGTGCCAAGTATCCCCCCCGTCCAGAAGCAGCGCGTCCGGGCGATCGGCGCGGATCGAATTGATCACGGTTGACACACGGTCCAGACCACCAACCTTGCCATAGGTCTGCGCCAGAGCGGTGAAATCGTTATAGGTCAGCGCGTAATGCGATGCCGACCCGTCAGCGATACCATAGGCGCGGCGGAAATCCGCGCCGGTGATATGCGGCATCTGACCAGACGCCGCCCCCACGCCAAGGTTGATTTCAGGCTCGCGGAAATAGATCGGCTTCAGCTGGCCGTGAATATCGGTCACATGGATCAGCGAGACATTCCCGAAAGTGTCAAACTGTAAAAGCTGATCCTGCGTCAGGCTTTGCTGTGCGGCAAGGGCCGCCCAATTTCCAAACCCAGAACCACCGACAATGGCCGATGCCGCCATGCTGGTTTGAAGAAAATCCCGACGCGAAATCATCTGCGTGACCTTTCAGGTTAAGTCGCACAAATTCACTTTTGTGCATATGTTTCTGTATAAAAAACCCGCATCCGTATCTGCCGGATGCGGGTTTGGTTGTCTTAGTTTCTGACCGAAACCCCTTCGACCGAAAGCCCGTTGCCTCGGGATGCCACGTAAAGCTCGAGCGCAACAAATGCATCGCTGCCGGTGCCATAGGTTTCGGCGCGGGTGTCACGGACACAGCCCTTGAAGCGGCCATGCGGCGTGGTCAGCTTGGCGTTCTTCAGGCGGTAAACCGGGAAACCGTTGATCTGACCCTGCGACAGGTGGTCTGCGCGGATATTGTTGCCGTAATTATCCTCGTGACAGTTTGCGCAGGACATCTGCAACTGGCCGGTGCGGGTATAGTAAAGCTCTTTACCCCACTCCCAGGTCTCTTGCGCCGGTCCGTCGATCGCGACGTTCACAGGCATGCCGCGCGACTGCATCGAGATCAGGGCCTCCATACGCGCCATCGCGGCGCTGGTGTAACCCAAAGCGTCCGCGCCCATACGATCCGTGCGGCATTCATTGATCATCTGAGCCACTGTGCGGACTTCACCAGCGGTTTCGTTCCACTTGGGATAGACGGCCCGGACACCTTCCATGCTGTCCTCGACAGCGCCGTGACAGTCAGCGCAGGATTTGCCTTCGGATCCCACAGCTGTGCCCCAGTCATCCATCGCCTGATCCACGAAGATCATGCCCGGATTGTCAAAATCGTCCATTTGCAGGGATTGCGTTTCCGAAGTGCGGAAAAGCCAGCCTGAAATGACCTCGTCCACAGCCCCCTCGAGATGGGCCGGCGCCGGCGCGCGTGTTACCAGCTCGACCTCGCCATTGACGACCAGGTTCGCGTCCTTGTCTGCTTCATCTGCAACAGCCACGAACGGGGTTGAGACCAGCATGGCTGCAATCGCGGACAATGTTTTGATTTTCATTATTTTTCCTCCCTTAGCGTCCCCCTGCCCCAAAAGGGACAAGGGTTTGGCTATTAGCCGATTGCGACCGTTTTGGTCGTCGTGTAGACGTCACCGTCGTCGTCATACCAGGTGAAGACCATGTCGCCCGCTTCCGGGATCGTGGCCTCGAACTCGAAATACGGGTTGGTCGAAATCGCCGGATGCATTTCCACATCAATGACGTTCACGCCGTTATAATCACAAGTAAACCGGTGGATGATCGAGCGTGGAATGACGTTGCCGTCACCATCTTTGCGTTGTCCCGATTCCATTTTGTGACTGATCAAAGTCTTGATCGTCACCACTTCGCCGACTTCAGCCGTTTTCGGAGCCTTAACGCGGGGTTTTACACCAATTGCCATTGTTTCTGTCTCCTTGAACTTTAGCCGCCGCAGCCGCCGATGGTGACTTTTACGGTCGATTGCGTCTGGACAAAGCTGCCATCCGCCATGCGGGCGACGGCCACAACGTCCTGGGTTCCGGCAAGGCGGATGCGGGTTGATGCCGACTGCGATCCCGCAAGCTCACCAAAATTGAAGGTGGCCACATTGGGGGTCGGGTTGCCCGTTGCCACGATCATGATCGCCGCCGCGCCGGGCGCATCGACCGAGACCGGAACCGTGTTTCCGTTTTCCGCGATTTCAGGTGCGGTCAGCGTCAGACCGCCCTCGCCCACCTCTGCGCCGCCAGTGAAGGCGGTGATCACGTCGTCCCAGGCGGCAACGGCCCGGATCGGCAGCACGGTCAGCGCCGCTGCGCCAAGCCCAAGCGCCAGAGTGTCACGTCTTGTGAATTCCATAGTAAACTCCTTAGTGTAGATGTCCCTGATCACTCGTCTTCAAGAGTGAGCAGATACGCCACAACGTCTTCGATTTCCTGTGCGGCCAGCAGCGGCGGCAGCGGTTCGGTGCCTGCCTTGCCGGTGAAACCATCGCCCGGGCGGATAAAGCCTTCGACCTGGTAGAAGTTCGGCATCATCGAACCCTCATAGGTCATCTTGGCGAAGGCAATTATGCCCCGCAGCTCGGCTTCGTTCCAACGCGAACCGACACCATCCAGGATCGGGCCGACTTCACCGTGGAACGGCGCGTAATCCAGCGCTGTCACCTCGTGACAGGCAATACAATTCCCCTTGGATTTGGTGACCATGATTTTTTCACCATTCGCCGGATCACCGGCGACACCCGTCAGGGACTTTTCGATTGCTCCATATTCGTCAAAGACAACATCACCCGGAGCGACGATCTCTGCGACTGCGGCGCCTGCAGTAAGCACTGCGGCGACCGTTGTTATTTTAGTCAGCCTCATGTTTCCTCCCATTGGCTACCATTCTTGGCACGGTTAGCTTCGTATACCGTAGGCCACAGCCCGGATTATCGCAACAACAAATTCATAAGTGTGAATTTAGTTGCGCTGCGGCATCATATTCCGACAAGAAATGTCAGGTGAATTTCAGCGATTTGCGATGGTTGCGACGTGCTTTTGCAGCGATACGCCGTTGGCGTAGCCTTCCTTCAAAATCCAGTCGAAGGTCGCATAAGTCGTGGTTTTGCCAAATGCGCCGGCCATTTGCGCAACCGCTGCCTGACGCGCGTTCAAACCTTCGGGCACGTCTGTCGGGAAAAACAGCAATGTCGGTGTATAGTTCACCGCCCAGCGAAACATCATCTCTTTCTCGGACATGGTCACACCGTCAAAATCCGTCACCTCGCGGTCGCCAAACATGTTCAGCTGAATGATGAAGAAATTATCCGAGATGAGGGTCGCGATTTCGGGTTCGGGGAAAACTTCCTCGTGCATTTTCTTGCAATAGATGCATCCGCGTTGCTCGACGATGATGGCGAACCGTTTGCCCTCGGCATTCGCCTCGGCCAGATCCTCGCGCAGATCAAGAAACGTGTCCCGCATCCAATCGGTTTTATAAAGACCGTCATCGCCCAACTCGGCCGCCACCGCCACCGAGACGGAAATCGCGAATGCCAGCAATGATGTGATAAGCCTTTTCATTTTTCTGTCCCCCTTATCCGATACTTACAAACCATGGGAACCAGCGGATCAGCGCATTCGCGATCAGGTTCACACTGCCGGTCACTATGAGAATGGCAAACAGGATCAGCATACCGCCCATGATCTTTTCCACATGCCCCAGATATTTGCGGTTTCTCTGCGCCCAGCGCAAAAAGGGCTTGGCGAATATCGCGGCGATGATGAATGGCGCGGTCATCGAAATGCCGTAGACAAACAACAAAGCGCCGCCTTTCCAGATATCCCCGAACCCGCTGGCAATCATCAGGATCGCGGCCAGCGCCGGACCCACGCAAGGCGTCCAGCCGAAACCAAAGGCCAGCCCCATCACATAGGCGCCGAACGCAGTGCTGGGCTGGGCACCGCTGTTCAGCCGCGCTTCGCGATACAGAAATCCAATTCGGATCACGCCCAGAAAATGCAATCCGAACAGGAACAGAATGCCTCCGGCCAGATAGGACAACGCCCCTTTCCATTGGGCAAAAAGCTGCCCCAAGGCCGTCGCCCCCATGCCCAACAGCACGAAAATCGACGTCACGCCCAAGGCAAAAAAGACCGCAGATACCAGCAAACGCGATTGCGCGCCTGCCGAGATTTCCCCCTTATCGTTCAGTTCAGACATGGATATTCCGGCCATGTAACTTAGGTAAAACGGGACCATCGGAAGAACGCAAGGCGTGAAAAAGGACAAAATCCCAGCAAGGGCAGCACCCGCGAAGGAAATCTCGAACATAATCCAATCCTTGAATAATTCACATATTCAAATTACGTTGTCGGACAGGAGCAGGTCAAATGAAGTTTGTTTTTCGATCAGGAACTGCCGTCGCCGCTGCGTTTGGCGCATGGCTGGTTGCGGCCCCCGCGCAAGGCGCGGAACTGTTGATGGTGGAAAGCCCCGGCTGTTCCTACTGCATTGAATGGAAACGGGTTATTGGCCCCATTTACCCAAAGACCGAAGCCGGTAAATTTGCGCCGGTAACGATTATCGACATCAGCGAAGAAGCCCCGTTCGAAGGGGGGTATACGCAGCCCGTTGTGTACACGCCAACCTTTGTCATCGTCGATGATGGTCAGGAAGTCGGGCGTATTCTGGGCTACAACGGCGAGGATTTCTTCTGGCCAATTCTGGAGAAACTGCTAGAGGACACGACAGAATTCCGGCAATCTGGGGATCACATCCATCCGCATGAAAAGACGGGGACTTGATATTTGACGGCCAGGCGGCACCACGGACGCTGAGAGGTAACAAAAATGGGACTGCCACAAATCGAGCCAGGGATGAGCGACGCCGAACTGGACACGCTTATCGACAACGCCACACGGGCAAGCAACTTCCTTAAGGCACTAAGCCACGAGGGAAGAATGGTGATCCTTTGCCATCTGGTAACAGGCGAAAAATCCGTCACCGAACTGGAAGAGCTTTTGTCAGCGCGTCAGGCCGCCGTGTCACAGCAATTGTCGCGTCTGCGGCTTGAGGGTCTGGTGGTTCCAAGGCGTGAAGGCAAGGCCATCTATTATCGTCTCGCAGACAACCGGCCCCAGAAAATCCTCGAAACGGTCTACGAACTTTTCTGCGGCGAGGATTGACCAAAAGCGGCAGCTATGGTCCCCTGACGCGGTTCATATCGGAACAAGGGGGGATGGCATGGAGTTTCTACCGGAAACAACGATTGTTGCGCTGATCGGACTTGGCGGAGGTCTGGTCCTCGGGCTGGCCGCGCGTTTGGGGCGGTTTTGCACCATGGGGGCCATCGAAGACCTTCTTTATGCCCAAAGCGATCTGCGGATGCGGATGTGGGGAATGGCCATCGGCAGCGCCATTCTGGGCACCTTCATTCTAAGCCAGACCGGCCTGTTGAATATCGGACAGACTTTCTATTTCTCGGTCACATGGATGCCCCTTGCCAGCATCCTCGGCGGGCTGGCGTTCGGATATGGCATGGCCATGGCGGGGAATTGCGCTTTCGGATCTATCGCCCGACTGGGCGGCGGCGACATGCGGGCCTTCGTCATCGTGCTGGTGATGGGGGTTTCGGCCTATGCCGTGCTGTCCGGCCCGTTTGCATTCTTGCGCATCTACGTCTTCCCGCATATCGAACCGACAACGGAAATTCCGCAAGGGATCGCCCATGCCATTGGCTATTACACCGGCATTTCCGCCAACTATGTCGGCATTGCAATCGGCGCGGCCATTGTCGCCTTCATGGTTTCCTCTGCCGAATTCCGTGCCAAGCCTTCGTCGATCCTTTGGGGCGCCATGGTGGGGCTTGCCATCGTTTCGGGCTGGGCCGGAACCCAATGGGTTGCCAATACCGGCTTTGAAGATCTGCCCGTGGTGTCGCACAGCTATTCGGCCCCGCTGGGCGAAGCCATCCTTTATACGATGACAGCCTCGGGGCGCAGCCTGTCCTTTGCGGTCGGCTCGGTCGTTGGCGTCTTGGTCGGCTCGTTCCTGGGAAGTCTGATCAAGGGCCATTTCCGCTGGGAAGCCTGCGAAGACCCGCGCGAGCTGCGGCGCCAGATCTTTGGCGCCATGCTAATGGGCGGCGGGGCTGTCGTGGCGCTGGGCTGCACGATTGGTCAGGGGATCACCGCCTTTTCGGTGCTTGCCTATTCCGCACCGGTCACTTTTGCCGCGATCTTTGCGGGCGCGGCATTGGGATTGCGTCATCTGATTGCCGGTTTTCAGCCCGCTGAATAGGCCACCTGCCGCGTCTCGGCCGCACAGCTTAGATCAAGATCAAGGCAGAGTATCTGCTCAAGCGACCGGTTGTCTTCGATCAGGTCATGCAATGTCAGCTCGTCCAGCTTGGCATAGAACGCATCAACCGCCATCGAAATCGCCGCCTTCAATCGGCAGGCGGATGTCAGCGGGCAGGTGTTGTCCACATCGGCGAAACATTCCGCAACCGGTGAATCCGCTTCGAGCATGCGGAAAATCTGACCGATCTTGATGTCCGAGGCCGGGCGTCCAAGCCGAATGCCCCCGCCCCGGCCCCGCACGGTATCGACGACACCCCGCTGGGCCAGTTGATTGACGACCTGTCCAAGGTGGTTCTCGGACGAATTGCATTTCTCGGCGATGTCATGCTTGGTGACAAGCCTGCCAGAGTTCACTCCGCAAAACATCAGCACCCTCAGGGCGAGGTTGGATCGTTTGGTAACGCGCATAGCTTTCCTCGGCAGATTAAACCTGTGTTTGCCATACACGGTTAGCCGGAATATGCCCTTGATCTGGATCAGGTCCTAACGCTGGGCGGCATTGGGAAAGAACACCTGTTGACCATCCAGACGGAAATCGGCAATTGCCCGCTGCCCGTCGCGCCCCAGTATCCAGGCAAGAAACTGATCAACCGCTGCGGTTTTCACCTGCGGATGCCGCTCGGGATCAATGGCGATGACGCCATATTGATTGAACAGTCTTTCATCCCCTTCAAACAGGATTTTATGGCTGCCCTTATTGCCAAACGCGGCCCAGGTGGCCCGGTCGGTCATGGCATAGGCCGACAGGCTGACCGCCACGTTCAACGTGGCCCCCATGCCGGACCCGGTTTCGATATACCAGGTGCCGCTATCGGCCTGCGGTGCCTGCCCCGCCATTTCCCACAGGCCAAGTTCCGCCTGATGGGTACCGGAATCATCGCCGCGCGATACGAATCTTTGCCGTGCTGTTGCCAAGCGAACAAAGGCGTCCAGCGCATCCTCACTGCCCGCAATCCCGGCCGGATCATCGGCCGGGCCGACCAGAACAAAGTCATTATACATCACATCAAAACGCGCAACGCCGAACCCTTCGCGCACAAAGGCGTCTTCCGCCGCGCGCGCATGGACCAAAAGAACGTCCCCGTCCCCGTTGCGTGCATTGCGCAGGGCCTGTCCGGTGCCGACGGCCACAACACGAACCTCGATGCCGCTGTCTTTTGTGAATTGGGGAAGGATCGCATCCAGCAATCCTGAATTCTGGGTGCTGGTCGTCGATTGCAGCACGATAAACTCGGCCGCCACCGCCCCATGCGCGGAAAGCAATAGCGCAATCACCGCCGCCCAAAGCCGTCGCATCACAACACCAACTGTCCAGACAAATAGGCCCGCGCCTCGGCCGAATCCGGCCCGGAAAAGAAGCTTTCAACCGGCAGCCGTTCGCAAATGCGACCCCGGTTCAGAAAAATAACCTCGTCCGCCAGACGCTCGACCTGACCCAAATCATGGCTGACCATGACGATCTTAATGCCCATCAAAGCGACCTGCCGCAGGATGGTTTCAATCCGGTGGGTCGCCGTCGGATCCAGGCTCGAAGTCGGCTCATCAAGAAACAGCAATCGCGGCCTGCGGGCCAATGCGCAGGCCAATGCCAGGCACTGTTCCTCGCCGCCTGAAAGGGATCGCGCGGATTGGCGCTCTTTTCCTTTCAAGCCCGCAAGCTCAAGAAGGTAGGCCAGTTTTTCCGCCCTGTCGCCGCGCGACAAGCGCTGGTCTTTCAACGCAAATTTCAGATTGGCGAAAACCGACCGCCGCAGCAGCACAGGGTTCTGAAACACCATCGCCTGCGATCCGCCGGTAAAGATCACCCTGCCGGCATCGGGCTTGGTCAGGCCGTGCAACATTCGGATCAGCATGCTTTTGCCGGCACCGTTCGTGCCAAGAACCATGGATATTCCGGTGCCCGATAATGTTAGCCGGGGGATATCAAGCACCAGATCATCCGACAGGTTTGATCGCAAACCCGTCACCGTCAAAACGCTGTCCGGCCCGCCATTTTCTGGCAGCACCTGCCGCAGCGATTGCACAAGTATTTCGCGGCCGAGATCACGCATAGGACTGCCGCGCCGAAGCCTGTGTCATCCCCGCAATCAGCGCATTCACCGAAATCGCCAGACCGATCAGGATAACGCCTAAAGCCAGCGCCATGCCCAGATCACCCTTTGAGGTTTCAAGCGCGATGGTGGTCGTCATCACGCGGGTTACATGGTTGATGTTGCCGCCCACGATCATCACCGCCCCGACCTCGGCTATGGCGCGGCCAACCCCTGCCAGCAGGGCCGTTGTCAGACCGAAACGCCCTTCCCAAAGCAGGGTTGGAATGGTGCGCACCCCGCGCATTCCGAACGAGCCAAGATAGTCCGCATATTCCGCATGCATATCTTCCACAACCTGCCGTGACAGCGCCGTGATGATTGGCGCCACCAGAACCACCTGCGCGATGATCATCGCGGTCGGCGTATAAAGCAATTGCAGCACGCCCAGCGGTCCTGATGCCGAAAGCATCAGATACACCGCCAGACCGACGACCACCGGCGGCAATCCCATCAGGGCGTTGATCAGCACGATCACCCCCTTGCGCCCGGCAAACCGCGTTACCGCCAGCACCGCGCCCAACGGCATCCCGACAAGGGCGGCGATCACCACAGCCGTCAACGAGACGCGCAGCGACAACCCCACAATCGCCCACAGGTCTGCATCCCCGGAAAGGATCAGGCCCAGGGCCAGTTGCAGGCTGTCAGCAAAGCCGTTCATCACTCGGCCGCCACGTGTTCTGCGGGTTTTTCGATGCGAACGGCTGCGAATTTGAACTCGGGAATTTTGCCGTAAGGGTCAATCGCCGGATTGGTCAGCACATTCGCTGCGGCTTCGACATAGGCGAAGGGAACAAACACCATATCCTCGGCGATGGCGCGGTCGGCGCGGGCCATGATGGTGATCTCGCCACGCCGTGACGAGATTTTCAGATACTCCCCCGGTTCGACACCCAAACGCCGAAGCGTCTTGGGATGGAGCGAACAATTCGCCTCAGGCTCGACAGCGTCCAGCACCTTGGAGCGTCTGGTCATCGAGCCTGTATGCCAATGCTCAAGCTGGCGGCCGGTGGTCATGATCATCGGATAATCGTCGTCCGGTGCCTCGTCGGGCGGGATCACCGATGCGGGGGTGAACCGCGCACGGCCCTCAGGGCGCGGGAAACCATCGCCAAACACAATCGCCTGACCGGGGTCTGTCGGGCTGAGCGACGGATAGGTGATCGTCTCGGTCTCAAGCCGCTCCCAGGTGATGTTGTTCAGCGACTTCATGTTCAGCTTCATCTCGGCAAAAACTTCGCTGACATCGCTGTAATCCCACGGCAGGCCGATCCGCTGGCCCAGTTCCACGGTGATCTTCCAATCTTCGCGCGCTTCCCCCGGAGGCGCCACCGCAGGCCGCACCCGCTGCACCTGCCGGTTGGTGTTCGACACCGTGCCGTTCTTTTCGTAAAGCGCCGAGGCGGGCAGGATCACATCGGCGAAATTCGCGGTTTCGGTTAGGAAGATATCCTGCACGACCAGCAATTCCAGCTTGGCAAAGGCGTCGCGGGCGTGGTCCACATCGGGGTCGGACATGGCGGGATTTTCGCCTTGGATATACATCCCCTTGATGTTTCCGGCATAGACCTCGTCAACGATTTCGGTGACGGTCAGCCCCTTTTCGCCCGAGAAATCGCCGCCGCCCCACACATCGGTAAAGCTTTTGCGCACCGTATCATCCGTGACCGACTGGTAATCCGGCAGGAACATCGGGATCAGCCCCGCGTCCGAGGCCCCTTGCACGTTGTTCTGCCCCCGAAGCGGATGCAGCCCCGCGCCCGGTTTGCCGACATTGCCGGTCATCAAAGCCAGCGAGATCAGGCAGCGCGAATTGTCGGTGCCGTGAATGTGCTGCGATACGCCCATGCCCCAGAAAATCATGCCCGCCTTGCCTTGCGCAAAGGTCCGCGCCGTGCGGCGGATCTGCTCGGGCGAAATGCCGCAAATCCCGGTCATCGCCTCGGGCGAGAACCCTTTCAGATGCGCTTTCTCGGCGTCCCAGTTTTCGGTGAATTTCTCAATATAGGCGGGATCGTAAAGTTCTTCCTCGACGATCACGTTCATGATCGCGTTCAGCAGCGATACATCCGCGCCGGGGCGGAATTGCAGCATCTCGGTTGCGAACCGCCGCAGGCCAACGCCGCGCGGGTCCATCACGATCAGCTTGCCGCCGCGCTTGGTGAACTGCTTGAAATAGGTCGCGGCAACGGGGTGGTTTTCAATCGGGTTGGCCCCGATGACAATGGCCACATCGGCGTTTTCAATCTCGTTGAAGGTCGCGGTCACGGCACCCGAGCCGACATTTTCGATCAGCGCCGAGACGGAAGAGGCATGACACAGCCGCGTGCAGTGATCGACATTGTTGTGCAGAAATCCCTGCCGGATAAATTTCTGGAACAGATAGGCCTCTTCATTGGTGCATTTGGCGCTGCCGAAACCGGCGACCGCCTGTCCCCCGTGGGTGTCGCGCAGATCGACCAGCCCCTTGGCCGCAAGCGCCATCGCCTCGTCCCAGGTCGCCTCGCGGAAATGGGTCGACAGGTTGCCCGGATCGACATTCAACCCCTTGGCTGGCGCATCCTCGCGCCGGATCAGCGGTTTGGTCAGCCGGTGCGGGTGGTGGATATAGTCAAAGCCGAACCGTCCCTTGACGCAGAGCCGGTTTTCATTGGCGGGTCCATTCAGCCCTTCGACATATTTGACCTTGCCGTCCTTGACCTTCAGGCTGACCTTGCACCCAACGCCGCAAAACGGGCAGACGGTTTCGGTCTCGCTGTCGAAATCGGCGCGGTCGCCCTGTTGGTCGGCATCCACCACCGTCGCGGGCATCAAAGCCCCCGTCGGGCAGGCCTGAACACATTCGCCACAAGCCACACAGGTGGACGCGCCCATCGGGTCGTTCAAATCGAAACTCGGATAGGCGTTATGACCCCGTCCCGCCATGCCGATCACGTCGTTCACCTGCACCTCGCGGCACGCACGCACGCAAAGGCCGCATTGGATGCAGGCATCAAGGTTGACGCGCATCGCCACATGGCTGTCATCGAGCAGCGGAATGTGATCCGCCTCCATCGTCGGAAAGCGGCTTTCGCTGATGTCGTTCTCGGCGGCCATATCCCAAAGGTGGCTGGATTTGTCATGCGCCACGTCTTGTTCGGGTTGGTCGGCCAGCAGCAGTTCCATCACCATTTTACGGGCGTTCTCGGCCCGCGCGTTGTTGGTGGTAACGACCATGCCCTCGCTGGGTTCGCGGATGCAGGACGCGGCCAAAGTGCGCTCACCCTCGATCTCGACCATACAGGCGCGGCAATTGCCGTCGGGCCGATAGCCGGGGGCCGGTTTGTGGCAAAGATGCGGGATTTTCAGACCGCGCCCGTTGGCGACTTCCCAGATGGTCAGGCCCTTTTCAGCGGTGACTTGCTGCCCGTCGAGGGTGAATGTGATGGTGTTTGTCATCGGCCTATTTCCCCGCTTTCACAGCGTTCATTTTCGATATCCCGTCCCGGGCTTGACCCGGGACCTCTGGTTGCGGAGCGAGGCCCCGGATCAAGTCCGGGGCGCGATGTGAATTCCGTGCCATCCCTCACACCTCATCCGCAAAATGCTTCATCATCAGCCGGATCGGGTTCGGCGCCGCCTGCCCCAACCCGCAGATCGAGGCATCGGCCATGGTCTGGCACAACTCCTCAAGCAGCCCCTGATCCCAGCGATCCGCCGACATCAGCTTGACCGCTTTTTCGCAACCGACTCGGCACGGCGTGCATTGCCCGCAGCTTTCGTCTTCAAAGAAGCGCAGCATATTCAGCGCCGCCTCTTTCGCGCTGTCCTGATCCGACAGGATCACAATCGCCGCCGAGCCGATGAAAGTGCCCAACGGTTGCAGCGTGTCAAAATCCATCGGCACGTCATTGATCGCGGCAGGCAGCAGCCCCGCCGAAGGCCCGCCGGGCTGGTAGGCCTTGAACTCATGCCCTTCCAGCATCCCGCCACAGGCCTCGATAATGTCGGTGATGGTCGATCCCGCAGGCAGCAAATGCACCCCGGGGTTCTTCACCCGCCCCGACACCGAATAGCTGCGCAGCCCTTTGCGGCCGTTCTTTTCAACGCTGTTCAGAACCTCTGGCCCCTCGCGACAGACCCGCGCCACCCAAAGCAGGGTCTCGATATTGTGCACCAGCGTCGGGCGGTTGAACACGCCGACCTGCGCCACAAATGGCGGGCGATGACGCGGCAAGCCGCGCTTGCCCTCGATCGACTCGATCATCGCGCTTTCTTCGCCGCAGATATAGGCCCCTGCTCCGCGTCGCAGGTCGATATAGCCTTTCTCGACGATGCCAGCGGCTTCCAGCGCCGCGATCTCGGTCTGCAAAATTTGCCGCGCGGCGGGGTATTCATCGCGCAGGTAGATGAAACAGGTCTCGGCCTTAACCGCCCATGCGGCGATCAGCATGCCTTCGAGGAAAAGATGCGGGGTGCGTTCCAGATAATAGCGGTCTTTGAACGTGCCCGGTTCGCCTTCGTCGCCGTTCACGGCCAGATAGCGCGGACCTTCGTTCATCCGCACGAACGACCATTTCCGCCCCGAGGGGAAGCCCGCCCCGCCAAGCCCGCGCAGCCCGCTTTCCAGCAGAGTGTCCTGCACCGCTTCGGGATCACCACCATCGCGCAATTCGGCCAGCATGGCATAGCCACCGTTGGCTTGATAGGCGGCAAAATCCTCATAGTCAGGGATAACGGGATGCAAAGCGCCCGATACGATCACATCGGAAATCAAATCCGGCGTCGCGTGGTCTACGTGGCGATGCCCGACCTCAATCACCGGAGCCGTGTCACAGCGTCCCATGCAAGGCGCACGCAAAACCCGCACCTTGGCCGGATCATGCCCCGCTTCCAAAGCGGCCAGCAACGCCTCGGACCCAGCCAACTCACACGCCAGCGAATCGCACACCCGAATGGTCAGATCGGGCGGAGGTGTGTCGTCTTCGCGCACCGGATCGAAATGGGCGTAGAAAGTCGCAACTTCCCAGACCTCGGCCATCGAAATGCGCAATTCTTCGGCCAAGGCCCGCAAGTGCGGCGCAGACAAATGCCCGTAAGCATCCTGGATCAAATGCAAAAACTCGATCAGCAAATCGCGGCGACGGGGCTGGTCGCCCAACAGCGCCTTGACCTCGTCCCAGGCGGTTTCGTCCAACTGCCGCCCCTTGGGGGTTCTGCGGCCCTTGCCCTTGCCCGATTTCCAAACACCTTTTGGGTTGTCCAAAGCCATGCCAAATTCCTTTTTCACAAGGCCAAATCTTTTGTAGTCCAAATCCCAGTTGAAGAAGTTCAATCCCAATTTCAATATCAAACTTCCGTTGTTTAATAAATATCTTCTATTGCCGAATGGATGGACATTCCCCCCGTCACCACTTAGATCAGCGGCATGAATTTCGACGAGGAAATCGACGCGATCGGCCTGCTTTGCCCGCTGCCCGTGTTACGGCTGCGCAAACGCAGCATGCCGATGCGGGCGGGAACCGTTATCAAGCTTCTTGCCAGCGATCCGGCAGCCGCGGTGGACGTTCCGCATTTCTGCAATGAAAGCGGCCACATATTTCTTGGAAGTCAGGATTGCGACGGCCACACGGCCTATTTCATCAAGAAAGCCTGATCAAAGGCCCTTGCCCGCGACGCCCTTAGATCCCGTAACTTCCCAACGGGATATAGCGGACCATTGTGCCATGGCTGATCTCGGCGGCCTGATCGGCAAGCTCGACCAGCCCGTCGGCCCAGACCAGCCCGGAAATCCGGCCCGACCCTTCGGACTTGAAAACCTCTGCCTGCCCCTGATCGTTCAAACGCGCCCGAAGAAATTCGCGGCGTCCCGGCTTTTTGGCCTTGGTAAAGGCCGCCGGCACCATGAACCCGGCGGGCATTTTCCAACCCGACCCGGCAAGCAATGACAATGCCGGACGGGCAAAGACCAGCGCGCAGACAAAGGCCGCCACGGGATTGCCCGGCAGGCCGAATACCGGCACCCCCTGCCACATCGCCATCGCCAAAGGCCGGCCCGGTTTGATCGCGACCCGCCAACTGGTCAGCGATCCATGTGTTCTGAGCAATTTCGAGACGTGATCCTCGTCCCCGGCCGAAGCCCCGCCCGAGGTCAGGATCACGTCAACTTTTCCCGCGAAATCGTCCAGACGCTTCCTGATCTCATCCTCGTCGTCGCGGGCCACCCCCATATCAACCGCCACGTGCCCCCATTTTGCGGCCAGTGACAGCAGCATGGGCCGGTTCGCGTCAAAGATCCTGTGATCCTTTGGCCGCTCAATCGGGCGATCCAGAATTTCGTCGCCGGTGGACAAAACGCCAATTCTTAACGGCTTGCGAACATCGACGGATCGGACCCCGACCGCGGTCAGCAATGCCAGATCGGCAGGGCGCAATGCGTGGCCTGCCTTGATCACCACCTCGCCGCTTTGCACATCCTCGCCCGCCTTGCGCGTATTGCTGCCCTTTTTCACAGCTCCGTCAAAACTGATCTGGCCGTTTGCCGCCTGAACATCTTCTTCCAGAACGACGGTATCCACCCCGTCGGGAATAATCGCGCCGGTCAAAATCCGCAGCGCATGGCCGTCGCGCACCCGCCCCGCAAAAGGCGCACCGGCCGCGGCCCGACCATCGACCAAAGGCAAACTCGTCTTGCCGCCAGACAGCGCCTTATGGGCAAACCCGTACCCATCCACGGCGGAATTGGCAGCAGGCGGGTTTGGCCGAATGGCGATGGCATCTGCGGCAAGGATGCGATCGCATCCATCGCGCACATCAAGAGTTTCCATGTCAGCAACCGGCACAAGCCGGGTGCGCAGCCGGTTCAGGGCGTCCTCTACCGGCACCCAGTCGACACCCGGCGGCAAGGCAAAGCAATCGTTGCGCAGCGTCCTGCCTTTCGGCGTCGGTGCCAGCCCGACAAATTCGGCAACAAAATCCGCAATCGCTGAAGTATCGTCCAGATCAAGCACCGGCACCGGCAGGTCCAACCGGGTCTTTGCGGCCACGGCCACGACGGTGGCGTTGGTCAAAGCCAACGGGGATTTGCCGTTCTCGTCGCGATACGCCTCGATCTTCGGGTGGTTCTCGGATTTGTAACCCTCGACCAAAACGATATCCGCCTCGTCAATCCGTGCCAGAAGCGTGTCCAAGCTGGGTTCGTCATCGCCATGAAGCTCGGTCATATTTGCCCAGCGCAAGGGCGACGACAGGATCACCTGCCTGGCCCCCGCCGCGCGGTGACGATAGGTGTCGGTGCCTTCATGATCGACGTCGGCCACGTGATGGGCGTGTTTGATCGTCGCAACCCTATGCCCCCGCGCGGTCAGTTCCGACACAAGCCGTTCCACCAGACCGGTTTTGCCGCCGTTCTTCCATCCGGTGACGCCAAACACTTTCATGCCCTGCCCCTATGCCGTGCCAAGTGCTGCGCCTTTTGCAGATCCTCGGGCGTGTTCACGTTGAAAAACGGATCGACCCCGGCCACGGTTGCGCCGCTGCCGTCTGCCGACCCAAAGACAGCCTCACCCGCCTGATGCGTATCGGTCCAAAGGACAATTTTCCGCATTCCGTCCAACAGCGCCGCCCTCAGCGCCCCGCGCAGCGCGACCGGCCAGATACCAAAGGTCGGTTGCCGCCAATAATTGCCATTCTCATCATAATTTGCAGCCAGCGCCAGCCCCTCGGGGCCTCGGTTTTCGTAAAGCCGTGGCACCAGATCGCGCGGGAAAAACGGCGTGTCGGCCGCGACCGAGACGACATGGCTTGCACCCAAACCAGCCGCCCAGTCGAGACCGGCAAGGATGCCGGCCAGCGGACCGGCAAAGCCGTCTACATCGTCCGCCAGCACCGGCAAGCCATAATTGGCAAAGCGGGCTGGATCGCCATTGGCGTTCAGCGCCATCGCTTCGACCTGCCGATCAAGCCGCTTGATCACCACGTCCAGCAGGTTGGCCTTATCCGTCAAGGGCATCAGGCATTTGTCACCTCCGCCCATCCGCGTGGCCCGCCCTCCGGCCAGAATTATCCCGACGATATGCTCAGTCATGCGCGGCTTTCCTTCGGGCCGATTTCGGGTCATCCGCAACGCGGGTCAGGTCGGCATCGCGCAGCAGGCGGTCATGGCCGGACAGGCAAACAAACCGCTGGCCCCGCATCCGGCCGATCAAGGTCAGGCCCACCTGCCGCGCAATCTCGACCCCCCAGGCGGTAAAGCCGGATCGGGACACCAGCACCGGAATCCCCATCTGGGCGGTCTTGATCACCATTTCCGAGGTCAGCCGCCCCGTCGTATAAAGCAGCTTGCCTTCGGCCTTGATCTGATCACGGAACATCAACCCCGCCAGCTTGTCCACCGCGTTATGCCGCCCGACATCCTCAAAATACGCCAGCACCCGGTTCTCTTCGCACAGAACCGAGCCGTGAATGGCCCCTGATTTCAGATAAAGCGACGGCACGGTGTTGATCGCCTTGGCCAAAGCATAAAGATCGGACGTGCGCACCTGCCCCTTCGGCAATCTGACCCCCTCAAGCCCTTCCATCATGTCGCCGAAAACGGTGCCGACGGCACAGCCGGATGTTCGGGTCTTGCGGGCCAGCTTGTCTTCATAGCTGGTTTGACGTTCGGTTCGCACAACGACGGTTTCCAGCTCTTCATCGTAATCAACGCCGGTCACCTGGTCGTCGGCCAGCAGCATGCCCTGATTGCGCAAAAACCCCAGCGCCAGCAGGTCGGGGTAGTCGCCGATCGTCATCGCCGTCACGATTTCCTGCCGGTTCAGATAGATCGTCAAGGGCCGTTCCTCGACCACCGGGGTTTCCACCACTTGCCCCAGATGGTCGACGCCTTCCACCTCGCGGGTCAGGCGCGGATCTTCGGGTTTGGGCAGAATGGGCTTGAAATCTGGCATGACATCGGGTTCCTGTGCGCCACTTACTATGAATTCGCCCTTGGCCCTGTGCAAGCGGCCTTTGCGCGATGCGATCCAATCACGGGACGACCATGCTGGGATACATTGCCACGGATGGAAGAGGTGCCAGCGACCGACTGCTTGAGCGTTTCGCGCGACATCTGCAAAGCGACGGCGTAAAACTGGCCGGAGCGGTTCAGATCAATGACGGCGATTGCGAAACCGGCCGCCGCCCGATGCTGGTCGAGCTGTTGGCGAATGGCCGCGTGATCAAAATCTCGCAAGAGCTTGGCCCCCATGCAACCGGCTGTCGTCTGGATGCCGAAGGGCTTGAGATTGCCGCACATGCGGTTGCCGACGCGATGCGCGGTGACGAGGCTTTGCTGATCCTCAACAAATTCGGAAAACAGGAACGGGATGGTCAGGGGTTTCGGGATGTGATCGTGCAGGCGCTTGATCACGCGATCCCGGTTTTGCTGGGTGTGAACCCGGCGCTGCACAAGGATTTCCTGGACTTCGCGGGCGAATTTGCCGTTCCGCTCAACGCCACGTTTGACGGGTTGAACGACTGGTTCTCTGACATTACCTGATCAGCCCAAGCAGATATCTGCCATAGGCATTCTTGCCGAACATCTCTGCACGCTGGCGCAGCTGTCCTTCGTCAATCCAGCCATTGGCAAACGCGATCTCGTCCGGTGATCCGGTTTGCAGACCCTGACGTTCCTCGAGCGTGCGCACGAAATTTCCCGCGTCCAAAAGGCTGGCATGGGTGCCGGTATCCAGCCAGGCATAGCCGCGCCCCATCCGCTCAACGCTAAGACTGCCTTCGCGCAGATACAGCTCGAGCAGCGATGTGATCTCAAGCTCGCCCCGCGCCGAGGGTTTTACCTGTCTGGCACGCTCTGGTGCGGTTTCGTCAAGAAAATAAAGGCCCGTCACCGCGAAATTTGACGGGGGCCGGTCCGGTTTCTCGATGATCGTTTCGGCCTTGCCATCCGCGTCAAACCCGACCACGCCATAGCGTTCGGGGTCTTTCACGCGATAGCCAAACACCGTTCCGCCCCCGGTTTTCTGGTCCGCGCGTCTCAGCAGGTCCGGCAACCCGTGACCAAAGAAGATATTGTCGCCCAGCACCAGCGCCGACGGGGCGCCCGCAAGAAAATCTTCGGCCAGAATGAAGGCCTGCGCCAGCCCGTCAGGCGATGGTTGGACGATATAGGTGAAGGACATGCCCCATTGATGCCCGTCGCCCAGCATCCGCTGGAACTGTTCCTGATCCTGCGGCGTGGTGATGATCGCAACCTCGCGTATGCCACCCAGCATCAGAACCGATATCGGGTAATAGATCATCGGCTTGTCATAGATGGGCAGCAATTGTTTCGACAGGCCCATGGTGATGGGATAAAGCCGCGTGCCCGATCCCCCGGCCAGAATGATGCCTTTGCGGTTGGTCATGCTGCACTCACTTTCAAATCTCGTAAAACCTGCGCCAGACCGGCTTTCCAGTCGGGCGGCTCAATACCAAAATCGCGCCGGATTTTTGAACATTCCAGCCGCGAATTCAGCGGCCGGACAGCCGGTGTCGGATAGGCGCTGGTCGGTATGCCCGTAACATCAACCACCCGCCCGGACTGGCGGAAGATTTCTTTCGCGAATTCGGCCCAGGACAGATCGGGTTTGCCGGCAAAATGATAGACCCCGCCTGTCTGGCCTTTTTGCATGGCATTCGCCATCACCAGAAGGGCGGCGGCAATCGCGGCGGCGGGGGTTGGTCCGCCGGTCTGATCGTTCACGATCTTCAGGGCCTGATGGCTTTCCGAAAGCCTTAACATGGTTTTAACGAAATTATGGCCATGTGCCGAAAACACCCAAGAGGTGCGCAGAATGGCCCAGTTGCCTCTGGCGGCGGCCACCTGCCGTTCGCCCGACAATTTCGACCGGCCATAGGCATTTGGCGGCGCAACCGGATCCTCCTCGGTTCTGGCCGATGTTCCGTCTCCGGCGAATACGTAATCGGTTGATACATGCAAAAACGGTATGCCCAGCGCCGCGCAAGCGCGCGCCATGGCGCCCGGCGCATCGCCGTTAATCACATTGGCCAGGGCCTCGTCCTCTTCGGCCTTGTCCACTGCCGTATAGGCCGCCGCGTTGATCACCGAGCTTGCGCCAGCCTGCCGGATGGCCCGGGCGCAGGCATCGGGATCGCTTAAATCCGCATCCTCGCGGCCCAGTGCCGTGACCCGGCCCTGTCTTTGAAGCTCGGTCGCCACCTGACCGGATTTGCCAAAGACCAAAATCATGCGCGTGACGCTTTCAACGTCAATGCCGGGGCTTCCAGCAAATGCCATGACAGGGCCGACAGGATCATCGTAACCGGAAAGGCGAAAAGGATATTGCTTAACGGCGTGGTGAAACCCAGCATGCTGCCAAGCTGTTGCACGGGGAAAGCATAGATATAAAACCCGTAGGAATAATCGCCCAGCCGGTTGTACTGCTTCAACGCCGGAATATTCGCATAGCCCAGCAGGAACACCCAATAGGCCAGTGCCAGCATGAATGTCGGCAGGAACAGAATTGTCGGGCGCAGCAACACCACCAGAACCGACAGCAACAGCGCCCCCCAGATCGTCAGCGGTATCTGGTCGCGGAACACAAAGAACCCCGCGCCGAAGACAAAGGGGATGCCGATATACAGCATGGTCGTGATAACCGGCCGGCCCGTATACATCGGAACAATCAGGTAAAGCGCGACATAGGCGATGGCCAGCGCCAGAAACAGCCTGGGACGCAGGAAAATCCCCAGCAATCCGGCTATGGCGACGCCGATGTAGCACAGAACCTCATAGCGCAATGTCCACAAGGAACCATTCACCGCATCCGGATAGATGTTGTCGGCAAACATACCGGGCAGCTTGGGGCCGCCGGTGAACACCAGACCCTGAAATGTAATAATCCACGCCACGTATTTCGGCGCAATCGTCCAGTAATCCGGATCGGCCGAGATAAACAGCCCCCCCAGAATGGCCACGATCACGGTCATGACGATCAGGGCCGGAAACAGCCTGAGCACCCGTGCGCGGACAAAGGTGCCGAAGCTTGTTTTGAAATGAAAACTCTTGGTGATGAAAAAGCCCGAAATCGCAAAAAACGCGAACACGCTGGCCCTGCCAAGGTTATCGCCTTTCAGAAAAGTCTCGAACGGTTCCGTTGTCTCGGGTCCAAGAGCCAATGGATAGGCATGGGACACCATGACCCCGAACGCCGCCAGCATGCGGATCAGATTGAAATTGTTGTCCCGCCCATGGGCAAGATCACCGATCTTTGGGCTGTCTTTCAGCAGGTTCATGATGTGACCCCCAGCCGCTGGCCGACGCCCTTGCGGTTTTGCAGGGCTTTCCACCAGCTTTCGTTTTCAAGATACCACCGCACCGTTTTGCGCAAGCCTTCCTCGACCGTCACGGACGGGCGCCAGCCCAGTTCCGTTCGGATACGTGTCGGATCAATGGCATAGCGGGCATCATGTCCCGGACGATCGGCGACAAAGGTGATCTGGTCGGCATAGCTGCCTTGCGCCTTGGGCCGCATCTCGTCCAGAATTGTGCACAAAGCCCGCACCAGCTGCAAGTTGCTGCGCTCGTTCTCGCCGCCGATATTATAGCTTCGTCCCACTTGCCCCTTTTCGACGACAAGCAACAGCGCGTCTGCGTGATCCTCGACATAAAGCCAGTCGCGGATATTCGATCCATCGCCATAAATCGGCAGGTCTTTTCCGGCCAGCGCATTCAGGATCACCACGGGGATCAGCTTTTCAGGGAAATGAAACGGCCCGTAATTGTTAGAGCAATTCGTCAGGACGACCGGCAAACCATAGGTTTCATGCCAGGCGCGGACCAGATGATCGCTTGACGCCTTGGACGCGGAATAAGGCGAGCGCGGGTCATAGGGCGTGTCTTCGGTGAACATCCCTGTCGCCCCGAGCGAGCCATATACCTCGTCCGTTGAAATATGGTGAAATCGAAACGCCTCGGGCTTGCCTTGCCCGACCCAATAAGACCGCGCAGCTTCCAGCATATTATAGGTGCCGGTAATATTCGTCTCGATAAAATCGCCCGGCCCGTCGATCGAGCGGTCCACGTGGCTTTCGGCCGCCAGATGCATCACCGCCTCCGGTTGATGCCGGTCAAAAATCCGGTCAAGCGCCGCGCGGTCGCGGATATCGGCATGCTCGAACGCATAAAGCGGGCTGTCCGCCACGCTGGCCACGTTATCAAGACAGGCCGCATAGGTCAGCGCATCAAGGTTCACCACCGCATGCCCGCGTTCCACTGCCAGCCGGACAACCGCAGACCCGATAAATCCGGCCCCGCCTGTGACAAGGATTTTCATGGGGCACCTTCGAATTCAAATGGCGTGTCAAATTCGGCAAGCGTCGGCGCACGCTTGTCTTTGTCCGACAAGACCGGCGTGGCCACGTCAATCGGCCAGTTGATCCCGCAACTGTCCCACCGCACCGCGCCATCGCATTCGGGCGCGTAGTAGTCCGAGCATTTATAGATGATCTCGGTATCCGGCTCCAGCGTCATAAACCCGTGCAAAAACCCCGTCGGAACAAGCAATTGCTTGCCGTTCTTAAAGCTAAGCTCTTCGCCAATCCATTGGCCGAATGTCGGGCTGCCCTTGCGAATATCAACCGCCACATCATACAGCCGACCCCGCCCGCAGCGCACCAGCTTGTCCTGCGCATGAGGGGGCGATTGAAAATGCAGCCCGCGCACCGTCCCGACCTGCGCCGAAAGCGAATGGTTGTCCTGCACGAAATCAATGTCGATGCCATTTTCCCGCATCCGCTGGCGGTTCCAGCTTTCGCTGAAAAACCCGCGATGATCGCCATGACGCGCGGGCGTCAGAATAAGGACGCCGTCCAGCAAGGTCTGTTCGATTTGCATTCAAATGCCTGTTTTGGGTTTATACATTCGCTCTTTTACCGGTCAGAATGTCAAAAAACGGGTTCAAAATCCAGCACAATGACCGCCCGCGCCCACTGTGTCTGGCACCGGACAGTGGCGAAACGGGCCGGTTTTTTGGGCAATCTTGTGATATCTCACCGCAAGCAAGGCCTAGGCTTGCAGCATGGAAAGCACGTGCTGCACCCCAAGCTGATACCCCGCGACGCCCAGACCGATCAGCGATTTGTCGGCCCGTTGCTCCACATAGGAAAAATGGCGGAATTCCTCGCGTTCGAGGATATTCGAGATATGCACCTCAACCACAGGCCCTTCAAACATATAAAGCGCATCGAGGATGGCAATTGACGTATGGGTATAGGCCGCCGGATTGATCACGATGCCGCAAGCCTCGGTCCGGGCCTGCTGGATCCAGTCGACAAGCTGCCCCTCGTAGTTGGATTGCAGCATGCGCAGATCATATCCTTCGGGCAAAATGGCCCGGCAATTGGCTTCCACATCCTCTAGGGTCTCGTGGCCGTAAAGCTCGGGCTGGCGCTTGCCCAGAAGGTTCAGATTAGGTCCGTTCAGGATGTAGATCAGCTTCGACATGCGGATTTCCCAGATTGCAATGCCCCGACATAGCCAAAGGCACGGCGCAGCGTCAATCAAACTTCCATATCCCATTGTCCTGCGGGGATGATTTGCGGTATCACCTGCCGGACCGGCCTTCGTGCCGCAGACTTTCAAAGGACAAACGCAATGCCCTATTACCGCTCTCGCAGATCGACCCATGGCCGGAACATGGCCGGTGCCCGAGGACTTTGGCGCGCCACCGGAATGACCGACAGCGATTTCGGCAAACCGATCATCGCCGTGGTCAACAGTTTTACCCAATTCGTACCCGGCCATGTGCATCTGAAAGACCTCGGGCAGATGGTTGCGCGTGAAATCGAAGCGGCAGGGGGTGTCGCCAAGGAATTCAACACCATCGCCGTGGATGACGGCATTGCGATGGGCCATGACGGGATGCTTTATTCGCTGCCGTCGCGCGAAGTGATCGCCGACAGTGTGGAATACATGGTCAACGCCCATTGCGCCGACGCTATGGTCTGTATTTCGAACTGCGACAAGATCACCCCCGGTATGCTGATGGCGGCTATGCGCCTGAACATTCCGGTGATATTCGTCTCGGGCGGCCCGATGGAGGCCGGCAAGGTCACGCTGAACGATCTGGAACACGCGGTCGATCTGGTGGACGCGATGGTTGCGGCGGCGGATGATCACTATACCGACGAACAGGTCCAGCATATCGAGGAAAACGCCTGCCCGACCTGTGGGTCCTGCTCGGGCATGTTCACGGCGAACTCGATGAATTGCCTGGCCGAGGCGTTGGGTCTAGCCCTGCCCGGCAACGGATCAATGCTGGCCACCCATGCGGATCGCAAAGAGCTGTTCCTTGAGGCGGGCCGCCGCATCGTTGACATCACCAAACGTCATTACGAGGGCGAGGAAAAAGGCCTTCTGCCACGCGAAATCGCCACATTCGATGCGTTCGAGAATGCCATGTCGCTGGATATCGCCATGGGCGGATCAACCAACACGGTGCTTCACCTGCTGGCGATTGCCCATGAAGGCAAAGTCGATTTCACCATGGAAGATATGGACCGGCTGTCGCGCAAGGTGCCGTGCCTGTCGAAAGTGGCCCCGGCCAAATCGGACGTCCACATGGAAGACGTTCACCGCGCTGGTGGGATCATGGGAATTCTGGGCGAACTGCATCGCGGAGGCTTGCTGCATGGCGATGCCACCACCGTGCACAGCGCCACGATGGCCAAGGCGATTGCCAAATGGGACATCATGGTCGCAAATGACGAGGCCGTGGACAAATTCTACCGCGCAGCACCAGGTGGCGTGCGCACGACCCAAGCTTTCAGCACCGAAAACCGTTATAAAGAGCTGGACAAAGACCGCGAAGGCGGCGTGATCCGAAATGTCGAAAATGCCTTCTCGAAAGATGGCGGACTGGCGGTTCTGTTCGGCAATATCGCCGAACGCGGCTGTATCGTGAAAACCGCAGGCGTGGACGAGTCGATCCTGAAATTCACCGGCAGCGCCAAGGTTTTTGAAAGCCAAGACGACGCGGTGAACGGCATTCTGACCGGTCAGGTCGGCGAAGGCGAGGTCGTGGTGATCCGCTATGAAGGCCCGCAGGGCGGTCCGGGGATGCAGGAAATGCTGTACCCGACCAGCTATCTGAAATCCAAAGGTCTGGGCAAGGCCTGCGCCCTGCTGACCGATGGCCGCTTCTCGGGCGGCACGTCGGGTCTGTCCATCGGCCATGTTTCACCCGAAGCGGCCGAAGGCGGCATGATCGCGCTGGTGGAAACCGGTGACACAATTGAGATCGACATTCCGAACCGGACGATCAATCTGGACGTGGATGACGCAACCCTTGCCACGCGCCGTGCGGCCAAAGGCCCCTTGCCGTGGAAACCGGCCCAGGAACGCCCACGTGCTGTTTCAACGGCTCTGAAAGCCTATGCCTTGCTGGCATCGTCGGCGGATAAAGGCGGCGTGCGGATTATTCCTGAGTAAAATGACACAGGTCCCGGGCTTGACCCGGGACCTCTTGCACCTCTCGAGACCCCGACCCAGGGGCCGGGGCTTGCGCCTTTGCCCCGCTCGAGGTCTTATCTCGGCAGGGTCGTCGCATATCAGGGTTTGTTCGGATTAAGATCGGTGGGCCCACCTTAAGGCGGTTCATCGCCGGACAGGGATTTCCCCTGCACCTGTCTGATCATTTCGGTGGCTGGCTGATCCCCTAAGCATCCCAGCTTTCGCTAGCCGTAGGACCTGTCGAACCGTTTTGACGTCGGGAAAGGTTTTCTCATGCAAGCGTTAAGGATTGGTGGGACCACCGCTCGGTCCCTGCTTCAGGCAGATTTCCACTTGATCGAGCAGCCCATTGACGGGATCTGATCCCTCGGCCCCTGCCCCGTTTCCGCGATCTGCTTCATGGCCTCAAACAGATCGCGACGCAAATCCGCCGGACCGGCAGATGCGCGGGACGCATCCAGACGCCCGCGATACTGCAACTTCAAGTCCGCGTTGAAGCCAAAGAAATCCGGCGTGCAGGCCGCATCATAAGCGCGCGCGATGTCTTGTGTTTCGTCATAAAGATAGGGGAACGAAAATCCCTGCATCTTCGCCATACGCTTCATATTGTCGAAACTGTCCTGCGGATAGGCGACCGCATCATTGGCCGAGATTGCCACGACCCCAATCCCCATCGCCTGCAATTCAACCGCGTCGCGCTTGATGCGGTCCAGAACCGCCAGAACATAGGGGCAATGGTTGCAGATGAACATCACCAGCGTGCCCTTCGGCCCGGCAATATCGGCCAGCGAAACAATGCGCCCGTCGGTTGCGGGCAGGGAAAAATCCACGGCCTTCCAGCCAAAGTCGCAAGTGTTCGGTGTCATGGCCATTGGTTCGCCCTTATAGGTTTTCTGCGGCTTGCCGGATGGCACGGATATTGTTGCCGTAAACATCGGGATTTTCAACCGACCCGCCCCGGAAAACAGCCGATCCGGCCACCAGAACATCCGCACCGGCTGCGGCGACCAAAGGCGCGGTGGTCGGATCAACGCCACCATCGATTTCGATATGCACCTCGCGATCGCCGATCATGGCGCGAAGCCTGGCGATCTTGGCGGTCATGTCGATGAACTTCTGACCTCCGAAACCGGGGTTGACGGTCATCACACAGATCAAATCCGTCAGATCCAGAAGATGCTCAATCGCCTCGGCCGGCGTGCCCGGGTTCAGCGCAACCCCGGCCTTCATCCCCGCCCCGCGGATCGCCTGTAGCGTCCGGTGAATATGCGGCCCCGCTTCGATATGGGCGGTCAGAATATCGGCCCCCGCCTCGGCATAGGCGTCGATATAGGGATCAACAGGGGTGATCATCAAATGCACATCCATCACCGTTTTCACATGCGGGCGGAACGCTTTGACCGCTGGCGGGCCAAAGGTCAGGTTCGGCACGAAATGCCCGTCCATCACATCCACATGGACCCAATCGGCGCCTTGCGCCTCGATCGCCTGAATTTCCTGACCGAAATTGGCGAAATCCGCCGACAGAATGGACGGCGCGATCTTGATCGAACGAGAGAATGTCATAGGCAGCTTCCTGTTTGCACGGGCACGCAATTGCCCGTTTTGGATCGTCAGATTGTCTGTCCGTTTCGCAGCGGATCAGAAATCAAGGTTTTCAACACTCAAGGCGTTTTGCTGGATGAACTCGCGCCGCGGCTCGACCACGTCGCCCATCAGCTTGGTAAACAGATCATCCGCATCCGCCACATCATCGACCTTCACCTGCAACAATGTCCGCGCTTCGGGATCAAGCGTGGTTTCCCAAAGCTGATCGGGGTTCATTTCGCCCAAGCCCTTATAGCGTTGCAGCGTCAGACCTTTTTCACCCTCTTTCAACACCGCATCAAGCAGATCGAGCGGGCCATAGATGTCCTGAATACGCTCGCGGCGTACCAATTGGGTTTTTTCGTCATAGACTTCGCGCAAAAGGCCCGACATGCTGCCCAGCTTGCGCGCCTCGCCGCTGCGCATCACCGCGCCGTCCAGAACGCGGCGTTCTTCCACGCCGCGCAGCATACGGCTTAGCCGAACGCCCTTGTCCTGCGTCGGTCGGCCCTGCCAGCCGCGCTCGTATTCAGCGGCGATCAAATCCAACCTGTTGGCGATCCCGTCGGCGACAGATTGCAGGTCCGCCTCGGCGCGGCCTGCATCGAACGCGCCGGAAATGGCGGCCTGTTCAAGAATGTGACGGGGGTAATGGGTCGGGAAGGCATCCAGCACCCGGCTGGCCTGACGCGCCTCTTCCACGATCCGCGCCAGATCCTGCCCGACGATTTCCTCGCCGCTGGCAAGCCGCAGCACCGCGCCTTCGATCCCCTGTTCAATCAGATAGTCATCCAGAGCACCCTGATCCTTGAGGTACACCTCGGACTTGCCCCGCGCCACTTTGAACAGCGGGGGCTGGGCAATATAAAGATATCCGCCCTCGATCAGCTCGGGCATCTGGCGATAGAAAAAGGTCAGCAGCAAGGTCCGGATATGCGCACCGTCCACGTCTGCATCGGTCATGATGACGATCTTGTGATAGCGCAGCTTTTCGATGTTGAATTCGTCGCGCCCGATACCGGTGCCCAACGCCATGACAAGGTTGCCGATTTCCTGGCTCGACAGCATCTTGTCGAACCGCGCACGTTCCACATTCAGGATTTTCCCCCGCAACGGCAGGATGGCTTGCGTCCGCCGATCCCGACCGGTTTGGGCCGATCCACCGGCCGAGTCGCCCTCGACCAGGAAAAGCTCGGTCTTGGTGGCGTCCTTTTCCGAGCAATCCTTCAGCTTGCCGGCAAGGAAATTCACATCCATCGCCGTTTTGCGGCGTGTCAGCTCGCGCGCTTTGCGTGCCGCTTCCCGCGCCAAGGCCGCTTCGATGATCTTGCCGACGATCATCTTGGCCTCGTTCGGGTTTTCTTCAAACCATTCCGACAGCTTTTCGTTCATCAGGCTTTCAACCGCCGGACGCACCTCGGAACTAACCAGTTTGTCCTTGGTCTGTGACGAGAATTTCGGGTCCGGCACCTTGACCGACAGCACACAAGACAGGCCTTCCCGGGCATCGTCACCGGTGAACGAGACCTTCTCTTTCTTGGCGATCCCGCTGGTCTGGGCGTAGCTGTTGATCGTGCGGGTCAGCGCCCCGCGAAAGCCTGCCATATGGGTGCCACCATCGCGCTGGGGGATGTTGTTGGTAAACGGCAGCACCGTTTCATGGTAGCTGTCATTCCACCACATCGCGACTTCGACACCGATGTCGTCTTTTTCGCCTTTGACGTAAATCGGCTCGGGCATCATCGCGGTCTTGTGGCGGTCGATATATTTGACGAATTCGCGCACCCCGCCGTCGTAGAACAGCTCGGATTCCAGAGGATCGGCCGGGCGTTCATCGCGCAGGATGATACGCACGCCGGAATTCAGAAACGCCAGTTCGCGCAGGCGTTTTTCCAGCGTTTCGAACACATAGTTCAGATCCGAAAACGTATCGGTTGACGCCAGAAACCGCACCTCGGTGCCTTTCTGGTCGCCCGCATCGCCGACCACCTTCAGATGCTCGGCGGTTTCGCCGCCCTCAAACCGGGCCACATGTTCCTTGCCGTTGCGCCAGACGCGCAATTCCAGCCAGTCGGACAGGGCATTGACGACCGAAACGCCCACGCCGTGCAGACCACCCGACACCTTATAGGAATTGCTGTCAAATTTCCCGCCCGCATGAAGCTGGGTCATGATGACCTCGGCGGCGCTGACACCTTCATCGGGGTGCATATCAACCGGTATCCCGCGACCATTGTCGCGCACCGAAACAGAACTGTCGGCGTGAATGGTCACACTGACAAAATCGGCATGACCGGCCAAAGCTTCGTCAATGCCGTTATCGACAACCTCATACACCATGTGGTGCAACCCGCTGCCGTCATCGGTATCGCCGATATACATGCCGGGGCGCTTGCGGACCGCTTCCAGTCCTTTGAGAACCTTGATCGACTCAGCGCCATATTCGCCGGAATTTTGCTGGGGTTCGGCCATGTGACTCTTTCCGTGATAATTTTGTCATTTTATACGAGGGATTGGGGGCATTGTCACGCAATCCCACCATATTTTGCGGTTTCGCGGGGTGTTTTTTTGTGCCAGCCCGCGCTTGGGCGTTGCGCCTTATTGCCAAGACATAAGCCCTTTGGCCAAAGGCGCGAAACCTGTTGATATTACGGGCGTTTCAAAATCAACCTGTGGCTCGGGATACCGTTGAAACGCATCAGAAAAACGGCAATGCCACACCGACGCAGATCAGCAGCCCGCCCGAGACCAAGTTCAACCGTTTCAACCGCTCGGGCGCGGATAAAAACCGCCTGATCTGCCCGGTGAAGGCCGCCAGCAGGACATTTCCGGCAAAAGGCACGATCATCGACACCAAAACGATCAAAATGATGTCGAACGTGGTGATCTGGCCGATATCAAAGAACCCCGGCAGAACCCCCATATAGAACAGGATGGCCTTGGGGTTTCCAAGGATCACAACCAATCCGGCAAGGAAACCGGCCCACATTCCGGGCCGTGTCAGACGGCCATCGGACGAAATGCGTTTATCCGCATGCCAGATCAGCAATCCGCCCATCGCCAGAAACATCAGCGAAGCGACGATTGCCAGCACGTCAAGAAAGCCGCCATAGACGCTGACAATCCAGGATACGCCCAAAATCGCCAAAACCGGCCAGATTGCATCGCCAACCATCACACCGAACGCAAGCGGCCAGGCCGCGGAAAACCCGCCGGACAGCCCACGGGCGACCACCGCCAGCCAAACCGGGCCAGGGGTCAGGAACAACAGGAAAATCGCCAGCGCATACATGGCCAGATCAAAAAGATCGAGTGTCATTGCGGCGCCTCATGGGCTTTACACAGGCTTTCGCCCGTGTCGTCGCGCACCTCAATATACTGGGCGCGCGGTCCAAGGGTTTCGAACAATTCCACCCCGGTTCCGGTCATCCAAGCCTGCGCTATCAATGCGCAAATCTCGTCATAAAGCGCGGCACGGCGGTTCACATCCAGATGCGCGGCGACCTCATCGAGCAACAAAATCGGAGGCATTCCGATCTCGGAACAAAGCCCGCGGGCATTGGCAAGGATCAGCGAAACCAGCAGGGCCTTCTGCTCACCGGTTGAGCAATCCCTGGCCGGAACGCCCTTGTCTGCATAAACCGCCTGAAGATCAGAGCGGTGCGGGCCGATCAGGGTTCGCCCCGCCGCCATGTCACGGCGGCGGCCTTCGGACCATGCGGCGGTCAGGTCATCGGCTTTGGCGGGCAGATCGCCCTCGGCATGGGTCAGGGCAAGATCGGAAGCCGGAAATGCTGTCTCGGCGTCGCTTTGCGCAGCCGTCAGCTTGGCCACGGCATCGAAACGGTTGCGAATGATCGCTTCGGCTGCCTCGGCCATCTGATGCTCAAGCGCTTTGTACCAGTGCCCGTCCGTCACCTGATCTTTCAGCAACCGGTTGCGTTCGCGCATGGATTTTTCATAAATCAGGCTGGCTTCGGCGTGGCCCGGCTCAAAGCTAAGGGCAACGCGATCCAGAAACCGCCGCCGTCCGTCGGCCCCTTCGATCCAAAGCCGGTCCATCGACGGCACCAGCCACAACACCCGCGCCACCCGGCCCAGCGCCATTTGCGAGGCCGCCTTGCCGTCGATCTTCACCTGCCGGGCCGCGCCTTGCTCGGACCAGGTTTCGACCTCGTGCACCTGATGCTGGCTGTGCAGCGTGCCGGTAAGCTTCCAGCCCACAGCCTCGGGGCGGCGCACCATATCGGCCGCCGCCGCCCGGCGCATGCCGCGCCCGGGCGAGATCATGGATACGGCTTCCAGAATGTTGGTCTTGCCCGCGCCGTTCAGGCCGAAAATCGCCACCGGACGGGCGTCCAGTTCAAGCCGGGATTTCCGATGGCTTCGGAAATGCGACAGCAGCAAAGACGACAGATAAAGCTGTGGCATCCTTCGAGCGCTGTCCTTTCGTTACCTTTTGACAGGTTTGTCCAAATGTTTGCGCAAGCGCGAAGGCGTGGACTTTTTCTTGCCCTTATAGGGATTTTTGTCCCCTTGCCCGCGCATATGCAACCGGATCGGCGTGCCGGGCATGTCGAAATCTTCCCGCAAGCCGTTGACCAGATAGCGCGTATAGCTTTCCGGCAGCTTGTCAGGATGGCTGCACATCACCACAAATCCCGGAGGCCGGGTTTTGGCCTGAGTCATATAGCGCAGTTTGATCCGCTTGCCCTGAGGCGCAGGCGGCGGGTGTTGTTCGAGCATTCCGACCAGCCAGCGGTTCAGCTGCGCCGTGGTCACTCGGCGGTTCCAGACATCATGCGCCCGTATGATGGCGTCGTGAAGGCGCTCAAGCCCGCGTCCGGTCTTGGCCGAGACGGTGATCAGCGGGGCACCGCGAAGCTGGGGCAGCAGGCGGGTAAACGCCTCTTTCAGGTCGCGCAGCTTTTCCTGTTTCTCGTCTTCAATGTCCCATTTGTTGACCGCAACAACCACCGCGCGGCCTTCGCGTTCGGCCAGATCGGCGATCCGCAGATCCTGCTGTTCAAACGGGATTGCCGCATCCAGCAGCACCACCACGACCTCGGCAAACTTGACCGCGCGCAAGCCATCGCTGACCGACAGCTTTTCAAGCTTTTCCTGCACCTTGGCGCGTTTGCGCATGCCGGCAGTGTCAAAAATCCGAACCGGCGTACCGCTCCAGTCGGTCTGAACCGAGATTGAATCGCGGGTGATCCCCGCCTCGGGACCGGTCAGAAGACGATCCTCGCCGATAATCTTGTTGATCAGCGTCGATTTGCCCGCGTTCGGACGCCCGACCACAGCGATCTGCAAGGGCTTCGCCTTGGTCGGGGCATGGGGGGCCGCTTCGCCATCCTCGTCCACCGCAACTTCGGTCTCGGGCGCATCCTGTTCCGCCCTGTCCTTGAACGCCTCGGCCAAAGGCATCAGCATCGCCAGCAGTTCGCCCATACCTTCGCCATGTTCGGCCGACAGGCGCAGCGGTTCGCCCAGCCCGAGGTTCCATGCCTCAAGCACCCCCGCATCGGCGGCCGCGCCCTCGGCCTTGTTGGCGCCTAGGATCACGTGATCCGCACGTTTGCGCAGGATTTCCGCGAAAATTTCGTCGGTCGGGGTCACGCCGGTACGCGCGTCGATCATGAACAGGCAGATATCGGCCATATCAACGGCCCGTTCGGTCAGGCGGCGCATGCGGCCCTGAAGGCTGTTATCGGTCGCATCCTCAAGCCCCGCCGTGTCAATCACGGTAAAGCGCAGATCGCCCAGCCGGGCCTCGCCTTCGCGAAGGTCGCGCGTAACCCCCGGCTGGTCATCGACCAGTGCGAGTTTTTTGCCGACCAAACGGTTGAACAGCGTGGATTTGCCCACATTCGGGCGGCCCACAATGGCAAGGGTGAAGCTCATGACACAGACTCATCGAAGCGGATCAAGCCGCCCCGATATACCAGATTGCGATCAACGGAAAGCCGCAAGCTGACCTTTTCCGGTGACGACATAAAGCGTGCCATTGACAACAATCGGATTTGACGCCGCCCCGTCCGGTATCGCGACAGTGCCAAGCTCGGATCCGTCGATGACCGAGAATTGCCGCAGCACCCCATCGCTTGAGGCAACAATCAACCGGCCACCGGCCAGGATCGGCCCGTAATGGGCGATGATTTCCGACCGGCGACGTTCATTGTCGTTCAGGAAATAGGGCAACTGTCTGGACCAGATCACCGCCCCGCTGCGCGCCGACAGGCGCATCAACTGGTTTTGATCGGATATCGTGAACAGGTCGTTGCGGCCCACCGGCACGATCTCACCGGATGTTCCCTGCTGTGCGGTCCAGAAACGCTCGCCCGTCGTGGAATCAAGCGCCACGATCCGGCCCGAGGCATTGCCGACATAGACGCGGCCCGAATCCAGCACCGGCCCAGCGGTGATTTCCGAGATGCCGCTGACCGCGAACCCTTCGCGTCTGCCGCCAACATTGACGTTCCAGCGGTTAAACCCGCCACGGCGGAACACGGCCTGCACGTCGCCGTTTGAAAACGGGAAAATCGCCAGCGTGCGCCCGATCGCCGGAGAGGCGCCCCCGACGAAGCTTTGTTCGGACGGTGCGCCCGAGATGGTCCAGTTGATGCGGCCCGTACCGGCGTCAATGGCCCAGGCGCGGCTGTCACCACCGACGATATAAACGATGCTACCGGCAACCGTGGGCGCGGCCACACCGGCGGCGTCAAGTGCTTGCTCCCAGCGGATATCGCCGGTTTCCACATCCAGCGCGTAGAGGCTGCCCTGCCCCGACGCCGCGTAAAGGGTGTTGCCATCGACAGCCAGGCCACCGCCCGACGCATCCGCCTGTTCAGCGGCGTTTCCAAGGCTGGTTTGCCACAAGACGGTGCCTTCGGCGTTCAGCGCCGATACGACGCCGATACTGTCCATTGCAAAGATACGGCCACGATCCGCAACCGGTTCGGCCGTCACCCGGTGGCGGCGGCCATTGCCTTCGCCGATATCCGTTGCCCAGGCAAGACCAAGGGCGTCCGGCAGGGCCGCGTGAACCGGGGCATGTTCGATATTGCCGCCCGGATGCGTCCAATCGGTGTTCGAGCGGGCGCGGGGCAGACGCAGATCGGCCGAACCGGCGATCTCGGCCGGGATCACCCCGGCATAGCCTTCGTCTGACCTGATCGGTTCACGTTCCCCCTGAAGGATGTCCCTGTCGCCTTGCAGCACCCCGCAGGCGGAAAGCGCAAGCATCGCGGCCAGCGAAAGAACTGCTTTTGTCAGTTTGAAGGTCATTACGTCCCGCCCCAAGACTTACCGTCAGTTTCCTGAACCGACCGGAAGCTCGTTCACCTCCTGCGGTTCATAACCCAAGGCCACAATCAACTGAGCGGCGCGAGTACGCAAGCCCGAAGATGCTTCGGAATCGTTGCGCAATGCTTCCAGTTGGGTGACAGCCGCGTCGATCTGCCCTTCTTCGACAGCAATCAGCGCCAATTGCTCGAGCGCCAGCAGGCGATAGGGCATGCCCGGTGTGGTCAGGGCCTCGTATCCCAGTTTGCGCTCATCAAGCGCAAGCGCCGACCCGCGCAGCATCAGGGACTTTAGCGTGGCCATTTGCCGATACTCGGTCGGCAAGACCGCATTCGCGGCAATCGCCTCAAGCTGGGTGATCGCGGCATCGGTATCTCCGGCGGCTTCCGCCTGATTTGCCGCAATCAGGGACACAATCGCCTGCGCTTCGGGATTTTCGACCGAGATTGTGCCCAGTGCGGCGACACGCGCCGCCTGATCATCATTTTCCAGCGCCGCCAAAATCGCATCGCCGGTATCGCGTGCGCTGTTCATTGCGCTGGACCGCTGCCATTCAATATAGGCCGATGTCCCGACGATCCCCAGAACCACCACCACGGCGATCCAGCCATAGCGGCGCATGTAGTGATAAAGCCGGTCGCGGCGGACCTCTTCTGCCACTTCCTCGATGAAACTGTCCGTGTCGCTCACGCTGATCCCCTGTGTGTAACCGAAGCTGAAAACCTTCGTTCCCACACCTCTTACTGCATGCGGTTCCCAAAAGCCAAGAGCCTCTGGAAAACCTGCGGAATTCCACCGAAAGCGTTTCGGGAAAAACCTGCGACGCGACGCTGATTTTGAAACCTCAACCAGAACAAATGTCCGGCGCATTTCGCCATGTGGCTGTGTCTCAACACCGTGGTGAAACCCACGAATTGCCTCGTTGCAAAAATATTTGATCTAAACTAGTGAGTTTAGCGTAATTCGGGGTGCATCTTGGAAAATCGGATGCGGCACCTACTTACGTTAAACGCGCAGCGAATATTGGAATAAACAATGAAATTGGTCCCGTTTCTTACCGCCATTTTGGTGGCCGTGTTTCTTTACTTTCTCGTGATCGAGCGCGAAGCCTTCTTTGAATTCGCGGGGCTGAGCCAGCCCGAGACCACCGAAGCAGAAGAAACGCAAGAAACCGCGCCAAGCGAAACGGCCGAGGAAACACCGAATGTTGTGTCGGTCATCGCCCGCCGGTCCGAAGCGCGCACCATCGACAGTGCCGTGATCCTGCGCGGCGAAACGCGGGCGGTTCGTCAGGTCGAACTGCGCTCGGAAACCAGCGGGACAATCGTATCTGACCCCTTGCGCAAGGGAACATTCGTAACGGCCGGTCAGCTGATGTGCGAAATCGGCGTCGGGACGCGCGAAATTGCCCTGGCCGATGCCGAGGCCCGACTGGCCGAAACCCGATCCCGCATCCCCGAGGTTGAAGCCCGCGTGCCCGAAGCGCAGGCCCGCATCGAAGAAGCGGCGTCGCGGCTGAACGAAGCGCAAATCAACCTGAACGCGGCGGAAAAGCTGTTTGAAGGGGGGTTTGCCTCGGAAACCCGCGTGGCCAATGCCCTGGCCGGGGTGCGCAGCGCCGAAGCGGCTGTTCAAACCGCCGAAGGCGGGCTGAAATCCGCCCGATCCGGTTTGGAAAATATTCAGGCGTCGATCCTCAGCGCCGAAGCCGCCGTCGCCTCGGCCCGCCAGGAGATCGAAAAGCTGGCCATTCACGCGCCGTTCGAAGGTATTCTGGAATCCGACACGGCCGAAATCGGCAGCCTGATGCAGCCCGGATCGCTGTGCGGAACGATCATCCAGCTTGATCCGATCATCATCGCCGGTTTCGTTCCCGAGGCCGAGGTGAACCGCATCACCGAAGGCGTTCGCGCCGGTGCGCGGATGGTTGACGGAACGACCATTCAGGGGCAGGTCAGCTTTCTGTCGCGCTCGGCAGATCAGACCACCCGCACCTTTCTGGTCGAAATCGAAGCCCCGAATGCCGATCTGAAAATCCGCGACGGCCAGACCGCCGATATTCTGATCGAGGCCGACGGGGCGTTGGCACATCTGCTGCCGCAATCCTCGCTGACGCTAAACGACGAGGGCACGCTTGGCGTTCGGATTGTTGCCGCCGACGGAACCGCCCAATTCACCCCTGTGCGGATATTACGCGACACATCGCAAGGGGTCTGGCTGGGCGGGTTGCCGCCGGTCGCCAATGTCATCCTTGTCGGTCAGGAATACGTGACCGACGGGGTGCCGGTCCTGGCAAATTATGAGGAGACCACCCAATGACCGGTATCGTCGATTGGGCCGCCTCGCGGGCGCGAATGGTGCTGGCCTTCATCCTTGTCTCGTTGCTGGCGGGCGGCTACGCCTATATCGGCCTACCCAAAGAGGGCGAGCCGGACATCGAAATCCCGGCCCTGTTCGTGTCGGTGCCCTTCCAGGGCATCTCGGCCGAGGATAGTGAATCGCTTCTGGTCAAGCCGATGGAGCTTGAACTGGCGGATATCGACGGTCTGAAAACCCTTTCGGCCACCGCGGCCGAGGGCTATGCCGGTGTGGCGCTCGAGTTTGAATTCGGCTGGGACAAAACCAAAACCATGGCCGATGTGCGCGACGCGATGAATGCGGCGCAGGGCAAGTTTCCCGACGGGGCCGAGACCTACTCGGTCAATGAAATCAACTTTTCCGAATTCCCGATCATCATCGTCAACCTGACCGGCAACCTGCCCGAACGGACGATGAATCAGGTCGCCAAGGACATGCAGGAAGAAATCGAAGGCATGGACGCGGTGCTGGAAGCGGGCATTGCCGGCCAGCGCAACGAGATGGTCGAGGTGGTGATCGATCCGCTGAAACTGGAAAGCTACAACGTCACCGCGAACGAGCTGATCAATGTGGTGCGCAACAACAACCAGTTGATTGCCGCGGGCGAGGTTGCCACCAGCCAGGGCAAGTTCAGCGTCAAAATCCCGTCAAGCTTCAGCGACCCGCAGGATATCTATTCGCTTCCCGTCAAGCGCAATGGCGACCGTGTGGTGACATTGGGCGATCTTGCGGATATCCGTCTGGCCTTTGAAGACAGCGTAGGCACCGCCCGCTTCAACGGCGAAACAACCGTTGCTTTGCAGGTCGTGAAGAAACGCGGCTACAACCTGATCGGCACGGCGCAAGAGGTGAAACTGAAGGTCGAAGAGATCGCCGCCCGCTGGCCTGGTGATCTGAAAGCGGCGGTCGAGGTTGGCACCTCGAACGACCAGTCCGTGGTCGTCGGCAGCATGGTCAGCCAGCTTGAAGGCTCGGTCCTGACCGCCATCGCGCTTGTGATGATTGTCGTTCTGGCCGCGCTCGGGCCGCGCCCGTCGCTTCTGGTCGGATTTGCTATTCCGACGTCTTTCCTTTTAACATTTGCCCTTCTGGCGATCATGGGTGTGACCATTTCCAATATCGTCATGTTCGGCCTGATCCTTGCGGTGGGCATGCTGGTGGATGGGGCCATCGTGGTGGTGGAATATGCCGACCGCCGGATTTCCGAGGGCGCCGGACCGATGCACGCCTATGTGGATGCCGCCAAGCGGATGTTCTGGCCGATTGTCAGCTCGACCGCCACGACGCTGTGTGCGTTCCTGCCAATGCTGTTCTGGCCGGGCGTGCCGGGTCAGTTCATGGGCATGCTGCCGGTCACGCTGATCTTCGTTCTCAGCGCGTCGCTGGTTGTCGCGCTTGTTTATCTGCCGGTGATGGGCGGTGTCACGGGCCGGTTGACCCGCAGCTTTGGCAACATCTCGGCACGGCTGCAAAAATCCACCCCGTGGCTGCTGCGCGCGGCATTGGTGCCGGTCACTATCGTCGCGTTGTTCACATCCGTGATGCAAACCGTAAACCCGGGCTATCTTTTCAATGGCGAGCCGCTGGCCGAGGGTGTTCTGGGCCATGTGCCCGGAGCAGTGATGTTCGTTCTGGCCAGCTTTGCCACCTCGATCATCATGTCCAGCGCCAAACCGCAGCGCCGTGAAAAACCGATCCGGCGCAACCGCCTGAACCCGTTTGGCTGGCTGATCAAGATGCTGACCGGCAACCCGATCATGCCGCTGGTGACGGTGGCCGCGGTGCTTGGCTTTGTCGGCTATACATTCATCTATTTCGGCGAAAACAACAAAGGCACCGAGTTCTTTGTCGAATCCGAACCGGAACAGGCAATCGTCTATGTCCTGGCCCGCGGAAACCTGTCGCTTGAGGAAAAAGACGCGCTTATCCGCCGGGCCGAGGAAACCGTCCTGCGGCATCCGGGCATCAAAACCGCCTTCGCCTTTGCCGGAGAAGGCGGGTTAAGCAGCAATACCGGCGGCGCGTCGGTGCCGTTGGATACGATTGGCCAGATTCAACTTGAAACCGTGCCATGGGATGACAGGCCAACCATCGAGGAATACTGGTTCACGATCCCCATCCTCGGCATTGACGTGAACCGCACGGTCAAGGATCCCGCATGGGATGGCGATCTGGTGCTGAACGAGCTGACCGCCCAGCTCGAGGCGCTGCCCGGCACCCGCATCGAAATACTGGCGGCGGCGCGTGGCCCTGCCTCGAGCAAGCCGGTCAGCCTGCGTCTGAAGGCCGATAATTGGGACGATCTGATTGCGGCAACCCAATTGGCCCGCCAGAAATTCGAAGACACCGAAGGCCTGATCCTGATCGAAGACACCCTGCCCCTGCCCGGCATCGACTGGCAGATCAACGTCGATGTGGAAAAGGCCGGTCGATACGGAACCGATGTGGCGACCGTAGGGGGTATGGTCCAGCTAGTGACCCGTGGTTTGCTTCTGGATACGATGCGGGTGGACAGCTCGGACGAAGAGGTGGAAATCCGCGTCCGCCTGCCAGAGGAAGACCGCGTTCTGTCAACGCTCGACAACCTGAAGGTCCGCACACCGGAAGGGCTGGTGCCGCTGTCCAACTTCGTGACACGTCAGCCGGTTGCCAAGCTGGCCGAGATCAGCCGTCAGGATCAGAAACGCTTTTTCGATATCCGCGCGGCGGTTGAAACCGGATTGACCAATCCCGACGGCACGTCGATCAACCCCAATGAAAGGATCGCGGTTCTGACCGAATGGCTGGAAACCAATCCTTTGGCCCCGGGCATCTCGTATGAATGGACCGGCGACATGGCCGACCAGACGGAATCGATGGAATTCCTTGCGGTGGCCTTTGCCGGCGCATTGGCTTTGATGTTCATCATCCTGCTGGCCCAGTTCAACAGCTTTTACAATTCCATACTGGTTCTGCTGGCGGTGGTGATGTCAACGGCGGGGGTTCTGTGGGGGATGATCATCATGGATCAGGCGTTTTCGATCATCATGACCGGAACAGGCATCGTGGCGCTGGCGGGGATCGTGGTGAACAACAACATCGTTCTGATCGACACCTATCAGGAATACAGCCAGTTCATGCCACGGATCGAGGCGGTGATCCGAACCGCTCAGGTGCGTATCCGTCCGGTTCTGCTGACCACCATCACCACGATGGCCGGTCTGGCACCGATGATGTACGGGCTATCGCTTGACTTCGTGAATGGCGGATATGCCATCGACAGCCCCACCGCGCTTTGGTGGAAACAGCTGGCCACGGCCGTCGTCTTTGGCTTGGGGATTGCCACGGTTTTGACGCTGGTGTTCACCCCGGCCATGCTGTCCATCCGCGTCTGGTTCGGTACTTACGTTCTTTGGGTGTCGCGCCTGCTGGCACGCCTGTCGATGGGCCGGGGCAGCAAGGCCGCCCGCGACTGGGCCTTGCAAAGGGCGGCGGCACGGGCGCGGACACCTCTGATCCTGTGGGACGTGGGCGAGGAAGACATCGCCGAGGCCGCATCGACCGGAGCGGTTGCGCTGAAAGCGGCCGAGTGACGGCCCGCCAAAGCGTTCCGCCCTAGCGGCGGGTAACGCGCAGGTGAATGCCGTTGCGGCTTCTGACCGTCAGATGCGCCGCCGGTTCAGGGGGCTTGCCCTGAACCGTTTCAAAGCGGAACTCGGCGATCAGCCGCGACAGCAAAAGCGGGCCTTCGATCATCGCAAAGCCGGCGCCGATACAGACACGCTTGCCAGCGGAAAACGGTATAAACGCCTCGCGCAGGCAGGCCCGCCCGTTTTCCGTGGCCCAGCGGGCGGGGTCAAATTCATCCGGCCGGTCCCACAGCCGTGTATGCCGGTGCAAGTGCCACGGGCTGACCACGATTTGCGACCCGGGGCGGATATCCCGTTTGCGGAAATGTTCCGGGCAGGCCGCTTCGCGCACCATCATCGGCACCGGAGGGTAGAGGCGCAAGGTTTCGCGAAACACATCGCGGCTGATCCTTAGCCCCGCGACCTTGGCAAAATCGCCAAGGTCGCCCTTGTCGGCCTCAGCCCGAAGCTTGTCTTGCCATTCGGGGTATAATGCCGCCAGATACAGCGCCCATCCAAGCGACGAGGCGCTGGTTTCATGGCCTGCCAGAAAAAAGATCGCCACCTGATCGACCATTTCAGCGGGCGAAAACAGCGCGCCGGTTTCCGGATCGCGGGTGGTCATGATCTTCGTTGCCAGATCATCGGGTGCGGTGCCAGCATCAATCTCGTTCTGGCGCTTTGCCACCAGATCGGCGATCAGGCCGCGAATATGCCGCGCCTTTGCCCGCGCGGTTCCTGGAATGAACCGCGGCATCCAGCGGGGCAAGGGCAGGAAGGCCGCCAGGTTAAGGATCGGCTGGCTTTGCTGGTAATCGCGAAAGGCGTGAAAGACAGCGCGTGCAGTGTCATGCTCGATCGGGATCGAGAATAACGTGCGGAAGATCACATCCGCCGCCGCATGGCTGGCCAGTTCCTCGATTTCAACATCCGCGCCCACCGGCATCCGGTCAACCGCCGCATCGGCGGCAGCGACCATCGAGGGAAAGGTTTCGCGCAACCGCCCGCCTTCAAAGGCCGGGTCAATAATGCGGCGTTGTTTCAGCCATTGTGCCCCATTGGTCAGGAAAACGGAATTGCCCAGCAAGGGGCGCAGGCCCTCGGACACCCGCCCCGATTTCGGGAAATCCATCGGTCGCTGTTTCAGCACCAGATCCACCAGATCCGGCTGGTTCACCAGATAGGACCGGAAAAACGGTGTGCGAAACTCGGCCATCCAAGCGCCATAAAGCCGCCGGGGCTGGGCCGACAGAATGTCTTTGCGAAACAGCCGGACATATTTCCAAAGCGACACGCGATCTTCGCGCACCTCGGGTTTCGGGGGCAGCTGTGTCATGGCGTCCTGCTTTGATAACCGGAATGGGCCGTTTCAATCCGCGATTTCGAAGGCTGGCGGCCGGCATAGCGATCCCGCAACAATGCCGGACCGGCGGTTATGCGGAAATAATCATAGTCCCCGGGATTGTCGAAGGCGCAGAGATATTGGAAATGCAGCCGGAAGAACCGCCAACGCAGGTCTTTCCACCGCGCCGGCGACAGTGTTTGGGTAAAAGCCGCCGAGATCACCAACGGCCCGGTTTTGACCTTTGGCGCAACGCCGGATACGGCAACAGGATCGCAAAGCGCAAAGGCACAGCCATCCCCTGGCGCTGTCACATCCATCCAGAACATTTCCTTTTGCGACGCCAGATCATGCAGGTCGGCCCGCAATTGACCGGCCTCGGGCAGAAACGACATCATCGGCACCACCTGCCCCAGCGACAGAAAGCTTAGAACCGGTCCCTCATTCGGCAACGGCGCGTCGCGCAATAACTCCGCCAGCACATGCACCGCCAGATGCGCCCCCGAGGAATGCCCGACCACCAGCACCTCGTCCACATCCGATGCCAGCGCTTCGGACAGGATTTGCCTGAAGCCGCTCAGCCGTTCCGTCAGCAGCGGCGGATTGGCCCCGCGCAATTGCGAGGAATAGGCGTAGTCATGCATCAGGTAATAGGCGAATATCTTGTTGTCCCGCTTGCGAAACCACGCCAGTACCGGCCAGACCACCAGCAAACCAAGCCAGCCAGCCAAAGGATGTACAAAGGCCAAAAGCCGCCCTGCCCCCCATGCCAGAAGCAGGGCGACACCCAATTGCAAAAGCAACGCGCCGATAGGATAGAGCGCCGCAATCACCGGGCCTTTGCGCAGGCGCATCAATCGCCACAAGGCCCCCGAACTGATGTAAATCCACGCGGTTTTCGCCAGTTGCAGATAGGTCGCGGCGATCCCTTGTTGCATGCTGTCGCGCACCAGATCGGACCAGACGAGAACCTCGACATCGCTGTCCACGCTGTGCCCCTCGATCTGCGCGGTCACATGCCAGCCATAGGCGCCGCCGCTTTCCTTGCGGCGAATCTCAATCTCATAACCCGAGATTGCGGCCTGTTCCGCCGCTTCGCTTCGGTAAAGCTCGCGATAGCGGCGCGGATGGAAAGGATCGTATCCGGGGATGTAGAACACCCGCCGCCTGGCCACCGGTTTCCTGTCTGACACCTGCATTCGGCCTCCTGCCTTTGGCGGCAGGATAGACCTGCAATCGGGCAAGCGTAAGCCCCGAAAACCGCGACCAAACGGCAAGGCCACAGAACCCCGGTTAATTGACCCAATCCAAGCGCAAAGCACGGTTGGGATCGCGGGTTGGATGTGCCTTACACATCCCGGTCAGTCCCATCCTTGTGGAAAAAAAGCCCCGGCAAAGCGGGGCTTTTTGTCAGGTTCGTGACCACCAGCCGCGGCGGCGCTGTTTGGGTTCCGCAGGCTCGTCCGGCTGGGCCATTTCGGCCACCGGCGCATCCGCGGGCGGCGCAGGCTCGGATACGGCGACCACCGGTTCAGGCTCTGGCTCTGGCGCAGGTTCTGACTCTGGCTCTGGGGCTTCGGCGGCGACCGGCTCGGCAGGGTCTTCCACCGCAGACTCTTCCACCGCAGGTGCGTCCGCTTCAGGCTCGGCCTTGGCCGGTTCTTCGACCGGACTTGATGCCTCTTCGGTCTTGTCCGCCTCGGCTGGGGCTTCGGCCTCGTCCGATTTCTTCTTCCGTGACCGCGACCGCGTGGTGCGGCTGCGGGTCTTTTTCGGCTTTGCCTCTTCGGCGGGCGCATCCTCGGGCGCATTTTCGGCCGCATCACCCTCGGGCTTAGGCTCATCGGATGTCTCGCCCGTTTCCGGTGTCTCGTCTTCCGCAGTCTCACTCTCGGCCAACTGGTTTTCACCGCCATTGGCGCCCTTCCGGCGACGGCGGCGCCGACGGCGTTTTTTCTTCGGCGCTTCATCGTCCGAGCTTTCCGAAGTTTCCTCGATCTCGTCTTCCGCCTCGGCGTCGATACTGTCCATGATCATGGTATCAACCGACACAACCGGTGTTTCCACGGCGGCCACGCTGCGGGTCGCGGTTTTGAACTTTTCAATCGCGAAATCCGGGCTGACCAGGGACGGATCCCCTTCGACCCTTACCGAAAGACCATAGCGGCTTTCGATCATGGCCACATGTTCGCGCTTCTGGTTCATCAGATAATTGGCAATCGACACGGGCGCCCGTACCAGAACCTCTTTCGAGCGGCCGCGCACGCCCTCTTCTTCCAACTGGCGCAGAATGGCGAGCGACAGGTTGTCGTCCGAGCGCAGCAAGCCCGTGCCGTGACAATGCGGACAGGGCTGGGTGGTGGCCTCGATCATGCCGGGGCGCAGGCGCTGGCGGCTCATCTCGAGCAGGCCAAAGCCGGAAATCCGGCCCACCTGAATACGCGCACGGTCTGTTTTCAGCTTGTCTTTCAGCTTTTTCTCGACCGCGTTGTTGTTCTTGCGCTCGTCCATATCGATAAAGTCGATGACGATCAGACCGGCCAGATCACGCAGGCGCAACTGGCGGGCAACTTCTTCGGCTGCTTCGAGATTGGTTTTCAAGGCGGTCTCTTCGATCGAGCCTTCCTTGGTCGCCTTGCCCGAGTTGACGTCAATCGCGACCAAGGCTTCGGTCACTCCGATGACGATATAGCCGCCTGATTTCAGCTGAACGGTCGGATTGAACATCGCGCCAAGATAGCTTTCCACCTGATAGCGGGCAAAAAGCGGCAGCGGATCGTGGTAATTCTTCACGTTCTTGGCATGCGACGGCATGATCATTTTCATGAAGTCCTTGGCCACGCGGTATCCGCGTTCGCCTTCCACCAGAACCTCGTCAATCTCGCGGTTATAAAGATCGCGGATCGAGCGTTTGATCAGGTTGCCTTCTTCATAGATTTTCGCCGGTGCCACGGATTGAAGCGTCAGCTCGCGGATTTGTTCCCACAGGCGTTGCAGATATTCGTAATCGCGCTTGATCTCGGCCTTGGTGCGCTTGGCACCGGCGGTCCGCACGATCAGCCCCGCGCCCTGAGGCACGTCGATCCCGTTGGCAATCTCTTTCAGCTTCTTGCGGTCGGCGGCATTGGTGATCTTGCGGCTGATCCCGCCGCCACGGGCGGTGTTCGGCATCAGGACGCAGTACCGGCCGGCCAGCGACAGATAGGTGGTCAGCGCCGCGCCCTTGTTGCCGCGCTCTTCCTTGACGACCTGCACCAGCAGGATCTGGCGAACCTTGATGACTTCCTGAATCTTATAGCGTTTCGGGCGCGGTTTGCGCACCGGGCGGATGTCTTCCTCGTCATCGTCATCCGCCACGGATTCGATGCTTTCATCCATCGCGGCGGCGTTGCGGCTGCCCGGTTTCTTTTCTTCGCCCTCGTCGTCGTCTTCCGACGGCTCGGAGGCGGTTTCCTTGGAATCCGCTTCGGCAGGGTCTTCTGCAGCGTCCGTATCGGCCGCCTGTGCCTGATCCGAGGGGTCAGCTTCGCCGTTGTCGCCCTTCGGTTCGGCGGCGTCTGTGTCACCGGATGCGTCCGGCTGTGCCTTTGCGGCTTCGGCTTCGGCTTCGGCGGTCTCGGCCACCTCGGCTTTTGCGTCGTCTACAACAGCCTCTTCCGGCGCGATGTCCGCCGCACCTTCTTCGGCCTGGCCTTCACCGGCCTGATCCTCGTCCCCTTCATCAAGGTCGATGGTTTCCATGCCCTTGATCTCGACCTCTTTGGTCTCGACCGCATCGGTATCCTTGGCCCGCGCCGCTTTTGAGCGCGTCCGGCGACGGCGGGTTTTCTTGGGCTTGTCTTCCTCGTCCTCTTCCGCGCGCTGTGCCTCGGCATAGGCGCGTTCCTCGGCCATCAGCGCTTCGCGGTCGGCGACCGGGATCTGATAATAGTCGGGGTGAATTTCCGAAAAGGCGAGGAACCCATGACGATTTCCGCCATAGTCCACAAAAGCTGCCTGTAATGAGGGTTCTACCCGTGTGACTTTTGCCAGGTAGATGTTGCCAGCAAGCTGGCGTTTGTTTTCGGACTCAAAGTCAAATTCCTCAACCTTGTTTCCGTCGACCACCACAACGCGGGTTTCTTCCGCGTGGGTGGCATCGATAAGCATTTTCTTAGCCATGTTTTCCGTTCGCACCGCAGCAATCGCCCGCGCCCGGGAGGCGCCAGTCGTTGCGGGTGGTGTCTGATAAGGGCAATGCTGGCGGACGGCATGACGGCAGCGCCGCTTACGGCCCCTGCTCTGTCATCGAATCTGGTCGCGCGTTGCATCGCGTTTCTTCTCCGACACTCTTTCGAGTGCCCATTTACAAGCCCGGATGTTCCGGGCGAACTATCAACCCCAAGGGGCAGTATCGGTCTGTCATGTCCGGTGCCTGACCCAGGTCGTCCGGTGACAGCGAATCTCTTGTGCAGGTCATGCGAACGGATCGCAGAGCTCTGCCGGACCATCCTAATTCCTCAGCCGTCCAAATGACAATGGGCAAAATACATCTGACCCGCAGCTTTACCGCATGTCACAGGTAATCCGCCCGCTGAAGGCCGTATTTCGCCATCTTTTCATTCAGGGTCCGGCGTGGCAGGCGCAGTTCGTCCATCACATTGGTGATCGATCCCTTGTGGCGGCGCATGGTGTTGTCGATCAACATGCGCTCGAAGGATTCAACATGCTCTTTCAGCGGTTTGCCTTCTTCGGTAACGACGTGGTGCACATCGTCGCCGTCTTCAAGCAGCAGCGACGCGATCGAGCCAGAGCCTCTGCGGTTCTGCAAGACGGCGCGTTCCGCCACATTGATCAACTGGCGTACATTGCCCGGCCAGGGGGCCTGCAATATCTGCGCCGCTTCCTGTCCGGTCAGCTTGGGGGCGTCGCAGCCATATTCGTCGGCAAACAATTCCGAATAGCGCGAAAACAGGGTCAGCACGTCATCCCCGCGCTTGCGCAGGGGCGGCAATGACACATGCAGTGCCGCCAACCTGTAAAACAGATCAGGCCGCAGGAAATCCTGACAGGCCTTTTCCCCTTCGCGCCCGTTGCAGACGGCGACAATGCGGGTTTCGGCCGGGGTCCCCTGTTCGTTCAGCACTTTCAGAAGCCGCGACTGAACCTCGTCGGGCAGGCTTTCCACATCTTCCATCAACAGCGTTCCGCCCCGTGCCTCTTCGATCGCGGGAAGCCGCTGTTCATCGTCATGCATCGGCCCGAACAATCTGTGCGCCAGCGACTCGGGGTCCAGAGCGGCGCAGGACACGATGATAAACGGTTTGCCCGCCCGCGCCCCGGCTGCATGCAGCGCATGGGCGACAAGGGTTTTTCCGGTGCCGGTTTCTCCTTCGATCAGCACATGCCCGTCCGACTGCCCCAGATCGAGGATATCTTCGCGCAGCCGCCGCATCTCGGCCGAATTGCCCAGCAGTTTCTCGACGATCTTGCCGCCGCTTGATAATTCGTTACGCAAGGCGCGGTTGTCCAGCAACAGCCGCCGCCGGTTCATCGCCTGCTTGACCAGCTTTGACATCCGGTCCGGATCAAACGGCTTTTCAAGAAAGTCAAAGGCACCAAGGCGCATCGCCTCAACCGCCATCGGCACATCCCCGTGGCCGGTGATCATCACCACCGGCAGCGCGCTGTCGGTCGCCTTCAGGCGGCGCAAAAGTTGCATCCCGTCCATACCGGGCATTTTGATGTCGGTGACGACAATGCCGGGAAAATCCGGCCCCAGCACTTTAAGCGCGTCTTCGGCCCGCGCATAGGTTTCGGTTTCATAGCCCGACAGGGCCAGCCATTGGGAAATGGACTGCCGCATGTCTTGTTCGTCGTCGATGATTGCAATCTTGTTAATCTGTACCATGGCCCGTCTCGCCCGCTTGAGGGTCTTCCATATAGATAGGGAACTGAACTTCGAATACAGCCCCCGCCTCTTCCCCGTTATGCGCGGTTAACCGCCCACCCATATCGGTGACGATGCCCGACGATATGGCCAGACCCAGCCCCACGCCGTCCCCCGGTTGCTTGGTGGTGAAGAACGGTTCGAACAATTGCTCCATATGATCAATGCCCGGCCCGTTGTCGCGCACCGACAGCACAACCATCTCCCCCGCCGACAGAATGATATCAATCCGTGGCTGGTCCACCCCCTTGGTTGCGTCCAGTGCGTTTCGGATCAGGTTCACCAAAACCTGTTCCACCCGCAGCCGGTCGCCCAGAATAACCGCCGGCTCGTCCGGCTCGACCACCGAGATTTTCACCTCGCGCTGCTTTAACTGAGGCTCCATCATCGACAGAACCGACGCAATCGCCGGACCAACCTCGACCGGGCGGAATTCGTCGCCGCCCTTGCGGGCATAGGATTTCAGCTGTTTGGTGATCGCGCCCATCCGTTCGATCAATCCGTCAACACGCTGGAAGGACGATAACGCCTCTTCCGGCCGGTTGCGCCGCAACAGCAGTTTGGCGCCCGCAAGATAGGTTTTCATCGCGGCCAAGGGCTGGTTCAATTCATGGCTGATCGCCGCCGACATTTCGCCCAGCGCCGCAAGCTTGGAACTTTGCGCAATCGTCTGTTCGGCCACGGCAAGGGTTTCCTGAACCCGCTCACGCTCGGCGATTTCCCTTTGAAGGCGGGCGTTTAGGGCGCGAAGCTCATCCGACTCGCGCTGGAACAATGCCACCCGCAACGCATTTTTCCGACTTAAAACATAAAAGCCGAGCGCCAGCAGGATCGCAAATCCCATGATCTCGAGCGCGATGACCGCGTTCACCCGCTCGCGTATGCTGGCATAGGTGGTGAAGCTGGTGATCTTCCAGCCGTGAAACAGCACGTCCTGATCGCGGCGCAACACCGCTTCGCCCTGCAAATAGGCGTCCGACGGGATCGCCCAATCCGACGTCAAACGGATCGCCCGCTCGATCGCGCCTTCCGGCGTTTGCCGTTGCAGCGCCGCCGCAACCGTCAGCCCGCGCCATTTCGGTTCGGTTGCCAGAATAATCGTCCCGTCGCCATTGGTTACAAGAACCGCATCCGAAATACCGGCCCAGGCCCTTTCGAACCGGTAAAGCGCCACTTCGGCGACGATCACCCCCCTGGCCCTGCCTTCGCCTTCCATCGGCCGGGCGTACATGAAACGGAACCGCCCATCCAAATCGCGGGTGACGGTAAAGACCGTTCGATTTTCCTCGACCGCGCGCAAAAACCACGGCTGGTCGCTTTCGTTCCGGCCGATGTTTTCCTCTTCGGTTGCGGCCACGACGACGCCATTGGCATCCGCCAGCATCAGCGCCGCGATGCCAATCTCGTCCCAGTAGGATATCAACCGGTCGGACATGCCGGAAAAATTGCCAGTCTCGAGCGCCTGCAACAATTCGGCATCGCGCGCCAGAATTTGCGGCACGACCGAGTTGCGCTGCAATTCGCTAAGCAAACTGGCCGAATAAAGCGCCAGCCTCAGATCGGCGCGGTTGCGGGTGGTTTCGGTAAATCTCTGGGTCAGCCAGGCATTCGTCGTCCAGACCGAGGCCGTCATCGCAATGATCAGCGCAATCACGGCAACGCGGAACAGCAGGATCGTCCGGCTGGCCCCGCGCGTGTTCATGGAATTGTCCGACACCTGTGTCATGCCCGCATGCTAGCGCCCGTGCAAAGGGCACACAATCACGCGGTCGCCATCTGGTCCAGCAATGAGCGGAACAGCGCCACACCATCGGTGCCGCCATGGCCATCGTCCACCGCCCGTTCCGGGTGGGGCATCATGCCCAGCACACGCTTGTTTTCCGACAGGATACCGGCGATGCCCTCGGCCGAGCCGTTGGGGTTGTCCACATAGCGGAACGCCACCCGGCCTTCGCCGTTCAGACGGGCCAGCACGTCTTCATCCGCGTTGTAATTGCCATCATGATGGGCCACCGGAATGCTGATCGTATCACCTTGCCCATAGCCGCTGGTATAGGCGCTGTCGGTGGTTTCAACCGTCAGATCAACCGGTTTGCAGATGAATTTCAGGTTCGCATTGCGCATCAGCGCCCCCGGCAGCAGGCCGGTTTCGGTCAGGACCTGAAAGCCGTTGCAAATGCCCAGAACAAAGCCGCCCCTGCCGGCGAAATCGACCACCGACCGGCAGATGGGGGAATTCGCGGCAATCGCGCCGCAGCGCAGATAGTCGCCAAACGAGAAACCGCCGGGGATACCGATAATATCCACGCCTTCGGGCAATGCCGTGTCCTTGTGCCAAACGCGGCTAACCCGCGCGCCTGCGTTTTCAAACGCGACAGCAAGATCACGGTCACAGTTTGATCCGGGGAAAGTGATGACGGCTGCGTGCATGATATTGTCCCTTTAGACGTCAGATTGAAAAGCGCGGCTTAGCCAAGCTCGATGTCGTACCGCTCGATCACCGTATTGGCGAGCAGCTTTTCGCACATGTCTTTCACCTGATCCTCGTCCGTGCCATCGGCCAGATCCAGCTCGATCACCTTGCCCTGGCGCACCGCTTCGACGCCGTCAAACCCCAAGGCGCCCAGCGCGTGACGCACCGCCTCGCCCTGCGGATCCAGAACACCGTTTTTCAGCATGACATGCACACGTGCTTTCATCGTCTTCTCCATAAGCAGAGCTATTGCTGCTTTTTCTTTGTCCAAATACTCAAATCGAAGCGCCCTCAACCGGCGCAACGGTTTAGTTGATCAATGTCGGCTTCGCCAGCGTGGTCGTGCCCTTCGGCATCACACCCAAACGCTGCGCCACTTCGGTATAGGCATCGGTCAGGTTGCCCAGGTCGCGGCGGAACACGTCCTTGTCCAGCTTCTGACCGGTCTCGATATCCCACAGACGGCAGCTGTCGGGGCTGATCTCGTCGGCGATGATCAACCGCTGGAAATCGCCCTCGTACACCCGGCCGATTTCGATTTTGAAGTCGATCAGCTTGATGCCCACACCAAACATCAGCCCCGACATGAAATCGTTCACCCGCAGCGCGAGGCTCAGGATATCATCCATGTCCTGCTGGCTGGCCCAGCCGAACGCCGCGATATGTTCTTCCGTTACCAAAGGATCGCCAAGCTTGTCGTCCTTATAGCAGTATTCAACAATCGGACGCGGCAGCTGGGTGCCTTCCTCGATCCCCAGACGTTTCGACATCGAACCGGCGGCATAGTTGCGCACGATCACTTCCAGCGGCACGATTTCACAGGCGCGCACCAATTGTTCGCGCATGTTCAGACGCTTCAGAAAATGGGTCGGAACGCCGATATTGTTCAGACCGTTCATGAAGAATTCGGACAGGCGGTTATTAAGCACACCCTTGCCGTCGATCACGTCCCGCTTTTCAGCATTGAACGCGGTGGCATCGTCTTTGAAATACTGCACGATCGTGCCCGGTTCGGGGCCTTCATACAGAATCTTCGCTTTGCCTTCGTAGATCTTTTTCCGACGTGCCATAGGAACTCCGATGATTTCGCGCAGCCGTCCATTGGTGCGCGTGCAGATATGAGCGCTCTATAGGCCAAGGCTGACACAGGGGCAAGAAGGCCGGTTGCGGTCAATACATGCGGCAAATTTCCCTTGATTGCATTTGTTTCCGGCCAATCTGTTGCGTTGGCGCGAAAACTTGGCCATATCACAAGGAACAACCGCCACCGGAGGGAACCGATGACCACCTTTGATGATCGCGAAAACGCATTTGAAGCGAAATACGCACATGACGAAGAAATGAAGTTCAAGGCCGCCGCGCGCTGCCACAAGCTGACCGGCCTTTGGGCGGCCGGGCTTTTGGGCAAAACGGGCGACGAGGCCGATGCCTACGCCATTGAGGTTGTCAAAGCCGATTTCGAAGAACCGGGCCACGAAGATGTCGTCCGCAAACTGGTGGCCGATCTTGAAGGCAAAGCATCCGAGGATGAAATCCGCGCCACCCTGGCCGAGATGACCATCCGCGCCAAGGAAGAGATCGTCAACGAGGCCTGACACGGGCCAGATCGCAACGCCAAATGGCCCGGGTCACGCCCCGGGCCTTTTTGTTGAGCAATCGTCATAACCATGATGATAATTATGAATTTGCTTAATCTTAACCGGAATGCGACACCCAATGTGCATGCCGCGTTTTCTTGAAGGAATTCCCCAATGACTGATCGTCTCAGCGCCCTTCTGGCTTCCCGAGACTGGATTTTGGCCGACGGGGCCACGGGCACCCAGCTTTTTGCCATGGGTCTGGAATCCGGCGATTCACCGGAATTGTGGAACGCCGATCAGCCAGGCAATATCCGAAAGCTTTATCAGGCACCGGTTGATGCGGGCAGCGATCTGTTTCTGACCAACAGTTTTGGCGGCAATGCGGCCCGTTTGAAACTGCATGACGCGCAAGCGCGCGTGCGCGAGCTGAACCGGCTGGCGGCTGAAATCGGCCGCGAGGTCGCGGACAAGGCCGGTCGTGCGGTGGTTGTCGCAGGCTCGGTCGGACCAACGGGCGAGATTTTTGCCCCGATGGGCAGCATGACACATGAAATCGCGGTTGAGATGTTCTATGAACAGGCCGATGGTCTGAAAGAGGGCGGTGCCGATATCCTGTGGCTTGAAACCATCTCGGCCCCCGAAGAATACCGCGCCGCGGCCGAGGCGTTTGCTCTGGCCGGTATGCCATGGTGCGGCACGATGAGCTTTGATACCGCCGGGCGCACGATGATGGGCGTGACCAGCGAAGCGATGGTCGAACTGGTCGAAAGCCTGCCGAACCCGCCGCTGGCCTATGGGGCCAATTGCGGCACCGGAGCGGCTGACCTGCTGCGCACGGTTCTCAGCTTTGGTGCTCAGGGCAATGACCGCCCGATCATCGCCAAGGGCAATGCGGGTATCCCGAAATATGTCGATGGCCATATCTGCTATGACGGCACACCCGATCTGATGGCCGACTATGCCTGCCTTGCCCGCGATGCGGGCGCGAAAATCATTGGCGGATGCTGTGGCACCAGACCGGAACACCTTGAAAAGATGAAGGAAGCTTTGGAAACCCGACCCAAGGGCGAACGCCCGACGCTGGACCAGATCACCGGGGCTGTTGGGGCGTTCTCGTCCGCCTCGGACGGCACCGGGTCCGAGGATGCAGGTAACGCCCCCGCCCGCCGCCGCTCGGGCCGCCGCCGCCACAGCTAGGCAAACTGCCTGACAGGGAAAATCACCTCAGCCGACTTGAAATCGTCACCCGCGTCGGAAGCGGCGCGGCCTATGTCGCAATTCGCGCAGTTATACGCCGCAAAAACCGACAAATCTGCCACAATATACCAAGGACCCAGCCGTCCGCTGTTAAGGAACACGCCAATGTCTGAAGAAGAAGACGACATCATCCTCTCGGAACTCGACGACGAGGAACTTGTCCAACAGATGTTTGATGACCTCTATGATGGTCTCAAGGAAGAAATCGAAGAAGGTGTGAATATCCTGATCGAACGCGGTTGGGCGCCTTATGACGTTCTGACCAAGGCTCTGGTCGGCGGCATGACCATCGTTGGCGCGGATTTCCGCGATGGTATCCTTTTCGTGCCCGAGGTTCTGCTGGCCGCGAATGCGATGAAAGGCGGCATGGCGATCCTGAAACCGCTGCTGGCCGAAACCGGTGCGCCGCGCGTGGGTTCGATGGTCATCGGAACCGTCAAGGGCGACATCCACGATATCGGCAAGAACCTTGTGTCGATGATGATGGAAGGCGCCGGCTTTGAGGTGGTCGATCTGGGCATCAACAACCCGGTTGAAAACTATCTGGAAGCTTTGGAAGAGCATCAGCCAGACATTCTGGGAATGTCGGCCCTGCTGACCACCACCATGCCCTATATGAAGGTCGTCATCGACACGATGATCGAACAGGGCAAGCGCGATGATTATATCGTGCTGGTCGGCGGCGCCCCTCTGAACGAAGAATTCGGCAAGGCGATTGGCGCGGACGCCTATTGCCGCGACGCCGCCGTTGCCGTGGAAACCGCCAAGGAATATGTCGGACGCAAGCACAACTCGATGTAAGCGCACCGCACGGATTTGCGAATCGGGCCGCGGTCAACCTGACCTGCGGCCCGATGTGTTGTAAGGATACCCCATGCCGAACGCCCTGCCCGACGACACGACGCTGACCAAAACCGGCCTGACACCGGACGGGCGCGGCAAGGTGCTGCTGATCGCCTGCGGGGCGCTTGCGCGCGAGATCATCGCCCTGCGCGACGCAAATGGGTGGGATCACCTTGATCTGACCTGCCTGCCCGCGATCCTGCATAACACGCCCGAGCAGATCACTGCCCGGGTGCGCGAGGCCGTTGAGAAGTGGCGTGGACGATATGACGAGATATTCGTGGTCTACGCCGATTGCGGCACGGGGGGTGTTCTGAAAGCCGCCTGTCAGGAAATGGGCGTTGATATGCTTCAAGGCCCGCATTGCTATTCGTTTTTCGAAGGCAATGACCGTTTCAAGGAACGGGGCGAGGTCACTGCGTTCTACCTGACCGATTTCCTGACCCGCCAGTTTGATGCTTTCGTATGGAAGCCGCTTGGACTGGACCGGCACCCCGAGCTAAGGGACATGTATTTCGGCCATTACGAAACGCTGGTCTATCAGTCGCAGGTTCACGACCCGGCGCTGGTGGCCATGGCGCGGGACTGTGCAGACCGCCTGGGCTTGGCCTTTGAGCATCGTCACACGGGCTATGGGGATCTGGAAGCAGAGCTTTCTGACCTTTAGCCGCGCTCGGGGTGGAATGGAACCGACCCCACACGCCCCGAACCTGATCCGAAACCTTTCCAAGAAACGAAAAAGGCCGCCCTGAACCGGAGCGGCCTTTCCAGAATTCTGATATCGGGCGTTTAGCGCTTCAGCACTTTCCAGCCACCGGTCACGATCAAAGCCGCAAGAACCGCTTTGACCGCATCACCGATCAGGAACGGTGCCATGAAATAGGCCCAGTAGTAGCTGCCGAACTCGCGTCCGATCCAGCCCGCTTCGATGCCCGAAAGCTGGGCAACCGACATCGGCCATGCAATGCCCGGGATGTACAGCAATGCCGAAGCAACGATGCCCGCGATTGCGGTGCCAAGGATACCCTTGGCCAGACCACGCTCAACCGCGAAACCGGCAACCCATGCCAGACCTACGAAGCCAACCAGGAAACCAGCGGTCGGGCCAAAGAAGGCCGCGCCGTTCATCGCGTTGGCGAAAACCGGCAGGCCCATCGCGCCCTCGGCAAGATAGGCAATCACGGTCAGTGCCCCAAGGCGCGAGCCAAAGCTCAGACCGACCAGCAGGATGGCCAGCGTTTGCAGGGTCATCGGAACCGGATACATCGGCACGCTGATCTGTGCTGCGATTGCAATGAACAGCGAACCGCCCAGAACCATCGCTGCCTTGTGCAGCAGGCTTTCAGAGGTAATCAGAGTTGTCTCACGCGACATGGGGTGTTTCCCTTCCCTTATGTAAAGCTGAGATGACTTTTTCGCCGCAACTGCGAAAAAGTCAAGCAATTGGCCTTGATTTACGTTGCGACCAATGGAATTTGCGTTGTCATGACAGTTGTAACCGAAAAACCCGTCGCATTGATCACCGGCGCATCCCGTGGCCTTGGGGCCGCCCTGGCGCTGGCGCTCGCGCCCAGCCACCATATTGTCGCCGTCGCCCGCACCACCGGTGCGCTGGAAGAGCTGGATGACAATATCCGCGCCCTGGGTGGCGAAGCCACGCTTGCGCCGATGGATATCTGCGTGGAACCGGCCATGGCGCAGCTGTGCCGCTCGATCTATGACCGCTGGGGCAAAATCGCGCTTTGGGCCCATACCGCGATCCATGCGGAACCGTTGACCCCGGCCTCGCATATCATTTGGAAGGACTGGGACAAATCGCTTGAGATCAACGCCAAAGCTCCGGGGCGGCTGATCCCCTTTATCGCCCCCTTGCTGGGCGATAGCGGTCAGGCGCTGTTTTTCGAGGACGACAAGGCGGGCAAGAAATTCTTCGGCTATTACGGCGCCAGCAAGGCGGCGCAGATTTCCCTGGCCAAAAGCTGGCAGGCCGAAACAGTATCGACCGGCCCGAAAGTGCATGTGTTGTCGCCCAATCCGATGCCAACCGCCATGCGCGCACGGTTTTTCCCCGGCGAAGATCGCGCCTTGCTGGCCGGCATTCACGACGAAGCAAAGCGTCTTTTGGCGGAAATCGGCCTCTGAGCGGCCCGCCCCCCGGCCCAAGCGTTGCATTTAGGCTATTCTGCCTGCCGCGTTGACGCGGGCGCTACGGGCGGGCTTGCCGCGCGATTCGCTCTGGCCTAAGACGGTCTGAGGAAATTTAGGCGTTTCAAAATCAACTTGTGTCACAAGTTCATCCCGAAACGCATCAGCTTGGGGCCGGGGCATGCGTATTCTGATCACCAATGATGACGGCATCAACGCGCCGGGTCTGACCGTACTTGGCGAAATCGCCGAAGAGCTGGCCGGACCAGATGGCGAAGTCTGGACCGTCGCCCCGGCGTTTGAGCAATCCGGCGTGGCGCATTGCATATCCTACACCCACCCGATGATGATCGCGCAAATGGGCGAACGCCGTTTTGCCGCCGAAGGCAGCCCGGCCGATTGTGTTCTGGCGGGGGTTTCGGATGTGATGAAAGACGCCCCGCCTGATCTGGTATTGTCCGGTGTGAACCGCGGCAACAACTCGGCCGAGAACGCGCTTTACTCGGGCACGCTGGGCGGCGCGATGGAGGCCAGCCTGCAAGGCATCCCGGCAATGGCCCTGTCGCAATATTACGGCCCGGCCAATGTCAACGCCGAAGATCCGTTCGAAGCCAGCCGCGTGCACGGCGTGGCAGTGTTGCGCAAACTGCTTGAGGCGGGGATGCAGGACGACCAGCCCTATCAGCTGTTTTACAACATCAACTTCCCGCCGGTTCCGGCGGCGGAAGTCAAAGGCGCCCGCGTCGTGCGCCAGGGCATTCGTCAAGGTACGAAATTCGGGGTCGAGCCGCATTTGTCGCCCTCGGGCCGACGTTTCCTGTGGATACGCGGCGGAGACCAACGCGCACCGGTGGCCGAAGGGACCGATGCCGCGGCCAATCTTGACGGCTATATCTCGGTCACGCCAATGCGGGCCGATCTGACCGATTATGCCTGTCTGGACAAATTATCAGGAAAACTGGAATGACCCCCAGCGCGGCCGAAACCAAGATGCAGTTTCTGTTCACCCTGCGCGCGCAGGGTGTCACCGACAAGCGTGTGCTCGAGGCGATGGAACGGATCGACCGGGCCAGGTTCGTGCAATACCAGCCAGAACGCGCCTATGACGACACCCCGCTGCCGATCAATTGCGGCCAGACCATCAGCCAGCCTTCGGTCGTCGGTCTGATGACGCAGGCCCTGAACGTGCAGCCGCGCGACAAGGTGCTCGAGGTTGGCACCGGCTCGGGCTATCAGGCGGCTGTGCTGTCGCAACTGGCGCGGAGGGTCTATACGATCGACCGGTTTGCCCGGCTGGCAAACGAAGCCAAGGCGATTTTCGAAAAGCTCGATCTGGGAAATATCACCAGCGTGATGGGCGATGGCAGCTTTGGATTGCCCGATCAGGCCCCGTTTGATCGCATCCTTGTGACTGCCGCTGCGGAAGACCCCCCCGGCCCTCTCTTGGCGCAATTGAAAATCGGGGGTATCATGGTGGTGCCTGTCGGCCAATCGAACGCGGTTCAGAGCCTGATAAAGGTCACGCGAAACGACGACGGGTTTGAGTATGACGAAATAAGAGACGTCCGTTTTGTTCCTCTGGTCGAAGGCATCGGACGCGAATAGGCAGTTTAATGGCCAAGGTCCCGTCGGTTATCCGGGGCACGGCAATGAGGTACGAGGCATGAGCACACGGGCGTTTCAACACTCTGGCAAGGCATTGGCGCTGACGGCGCTTGTGGGCCTTTCGGCTTGCGAACTGGCACCGCTGGATCTGGACCTGCGCGACAAGATGGGCGCGCTTGATACATCGCTGGCCGCCGGTCAGGCCGCCGCCCCGCGCCCCGAGCCTGACAATCGCGGCGTCATCTCCTATCCGAATTATCAGATCGCCGTGTCCTATCGCGGCGATACCGTGCAGGATGTGGCCGACCGTGTTGGTATCGGTGCTGCGGCGCTGGCCAGCTATAACGGGCTGAAACCGACCGACGTGTTGCGCTCGGGCGAAGTGCTGGCCCTGCCGACCCGGGTGTCCGAACCCTCGCCCGCCACCGGAGCGATCACCAGCGGCCCGATCCAGCCGATGTCGGAAATCGACATCACCCAATTGGCGGGCGCAGCGCTTGAAGGCGGCTCGAACATCACCACCGGTCTGGTGCCCGATGACACCAATATGCAGGTGGTGCCGCAATCCGGTCTGGAACCGATCAAGCACCGCGTCCAGCCTGGCGAAACCGCCTTTACCATCGCGCGGCTTTACAACGTCTCGATCCGTTCGCTGGCCGAATGGAACAGCCTTGACGCCGATTTCACCATTCGCGCCGGTCAGCACCTGCTGGTGCCGGTGATCCCGCGGGCCGGTCCGAATGACCGGACGGATGTCTATGAAGACGAGGTCAGCCAGCCAGGGGCCGGAAGCATCACCACCCCGCCGCCGCCAAGCGCCTCGACCGCGCTGCCCGCAGACGAACCGGCAGTTGTTGCGCCTGTTGCGCCGGTCATACCGCAACCCGAACCGGTGGTGGCCGCGCCCGAGCCAGCCCCGGAACCCGCCCCGGAGGCACAACCAGCCGATAGCGGCGGACGTCTGGCCTATCCGGTTCAAGGTTCGATCCTGAAGCCCTATGAAAAGGGTGTGAACGAAGGCATCGACATCGCCGCCACGGCAGGCGATCCGGTTGTAGCGGCCGAAGCGGGCACGGTGGGGGCTATCGTTCAGGACACCAACGGGGTGGATATCATCGTGATCAAGCATTCGGGCAATCTGCTGACGGTCTACACCCAGGTTGAAAACCTCTCGATCGTCAAAGGGGATCGGGTCACTCGTGGTCAGGTCATTGGAACCGTGCGTGCCGGAAGCCCGTCCTTCGTGCATTTCGAAGTGCGGGTCGGATCGAATTCGGTCGATCCGATGGACTATCTGAACTAAGGCGGTTCAAACTTGGCCCGTGGCCCGAGTTGTTTTCGAAACACATTGAAAAGCCCCCCGAAACCGATCGGGGGGCTTTTTGTTCTACGCCGACAAGCTTTAGTTTGCCGGGGCGCGATAGTTCTTGTGGCAGGCCGCGCAGGCCCCGCCCAGCGGACCCATGGCCGCGCGGAGCGCATCCAGATCCTGACCGGCCGCGCTTTGCATCGCTGCCGCCGCTTCGGACAAGGCCGCGGCCTTGGCACCGACATCGGGGAAGTTCTGCCAGATCGCCGGAAGGGCACGTGATCCGGGATCGGATGCGTTATCGGTGCCCATTGGCCACATTGCCGAGGCGTTCAGGCTGGTCAGCTTGGCAAGGTTGGACGCCGCAGCCGAAGCCGCATCCGCGTCATAGGCCATATCGCCTTTGGCCATCGCGCCAAGGGTGCCCAGATTGAATGCATAAAGCTTCATCAGCGAAATCCGCGCGTTGACGGCCTGATTTGTGCTTTGCTGTGCAACGGCGTTGCCCAGCATCGCGGCGGTCGCAATCCCGGCCACTGCAACAAATAGTTTGAATTTCATGAAATACCTCCTGTTGTTATCAACGGAAGGATAGCCTGATCAATAATCGCTGTAACTGATCGATTTTTTTTACTATTGTTAATTTATGAACAAGAAAAACTGGGATGACATTCGATTTGTTCTGACGGTTGCGCGAACCGGCTCGTTGAATACCGCCGCGGCACGGCTTGGCGTGACACATGCGACCGTGATGCGGCGCGTCGCTGCTTTTGAGGCCGGCTTTGGTCAGGAAATGTTCCTCAAATCCGCCTCGGGCTATAAACCGCGATCCGATGCCGCGCCGATTTTGCGGTCGATGGAAAGCATCGAGGAAGCCCTGATGGCGATGGAACGCACCATCGCAGGGGCGGATCAATCTCTTTCAGGTTCGGTCCGGATTGCATCGACAGACAGCCTGTGCAGCCGGGTCCTGCCGCCGATTATCGCCCGCGCGGCCAAGCTGCATCCCCGCATTACCCTGTCGCTTTTCAGCGCAAACAGTCACCACGATCTGACGCGGCTATCAACCGATATCGTCGTCAGGGCCACCAACAAACTGGATGATACCCTGACCGGACAAAATGTCGGACGCTTGAAATTCGCGGTCTATGACAACGGCCAACCCCGTAAGAACTGGTTGCGGCTTGAAGGGGTGCTGACAGGATCGGAACCGGCAAAATGGATGGCCGAGCATGTGCCACCAGAGCAGCAAACAGGCGGTGCCGACAGTTTTCTGGCCCTGCAACACCTGGTGGCCCAGGGGATCGGCAAGGCGGTCCTGCCCGCCTTTCTGGGCGATGCCGACCCCGGATTGCGGCGCAGTGACGGATTGCACCCGAATTCAAGCGTCAAGATCTGGGTGGCTATGCTGAAAGACTATGCGCATGTGCCGCGTTTCGTGACCATTCAGCAGGTCCTGTCAAACGAGCTGCGAAAATCTCGGCTTTTCGCTGCCTGATCGCAATCGTTTCAAAATCGACCTGAGTCTCAAGACAGTCCCGAACCTCTTCAGGGCAGTGTCACACCTTTGCGCCCCGCAAGATCGGTGAAATATTGCCATGCCACACGGCCTGAACGCGACCCGCGGGTGGCTTGCCATTCAATCGCCTCGGCCCGCAATACGTCATCGCTTATGCGGACCCCGAAATGATCGCAATAGCCGCGGATCATCGTCAGGTATTCGTCTTGCGTACAGGGGTGAAACCCCAGCCAAAGCCCGAACCGGTCAGAAAGTGACACTTTCTCTTCCACCGCCTCAGACGGGTTTATGGCGGAACTCCGTTCGTTCTCGATCATGTCGCGCGGCATCAGATGACGCCGGTTCGAGGTTGCATAGAACACCACATTCTCGGGCCGCCCCTCGATCCCGCCATCCAGCACGGCCTTGAGCGATTTATAGTGCTGGTCGTCATGGCTGAAACTCAGATCATCGCAGAACAGCAAAAACCGGTGCGCGGATTGCCGCAAATGGTTCAGCAAGCGCCCGACGCTCGGCAGGTCTTCGCGCTGCATCTCGATGATTTTCAGCGGCAGCCCCTTGCGGTTCACCTCGGCATGAACCGATTTCACCAAGGACGATTTGCCCATCCCCCGAGCACCCCACAAAAGCGCGTTGTTGGCGGGCAGGCCCCGGGCAAATTGCAGCGAGTTTTCCAGCAGCGTGTTGCGCGACCGGTCCACGCCGATCAGCAGATCAATGTCGATCCGGCTGACCCTGGCGACAGGTTCCAGCCGGTCCGGCTCGACATGCCAGACAAAAGCCTCGGCACTTTCGAAATCCGGAGACGCCAGAGGCGCCGGAGCCATCCGCTCGAGCGCGTCGGCAATCCTGACCATCGGATCAGTCGTCATTCGCGTCGAATTCCTTCATCAGCGGGTCTTCGTCGTCATAATAGCCGTCTTCGCGCAGGCGATCCTCGCGCTTGCGTTCGACCATTTTGACCAGCCAGATCGAGATTTCATACAGACCGAACACCACCACGAACAAAATGATCTGGGTGATGACATCCGGCGGCGTGACCAGCGCTGCCAGCACCAGAATGCCGACAATCGCATATTTGCGCACACTGATCAGCCCTTCGGAACTGACCAGCCCGGCCTTGCCCATCAGGGTCAGCAACACCGGCAACTGAAAACAAAGCCCGAAGGCGACAATCATTTTCAGCGTGATGTCGAGGCTTTCATTCACCTTGCCGTTGAACACGATATCGATGCCGGTATCCTGAACCGCCTGATCCATATCCCCGCTTTGCATCAGCGCCGACACGAAGGACGGCAAATCGGCAAAGCCCAGAAAAAACGCCATCGCCAGCGGCACGACCACGTAATGGGCAAAGGCCGCCCCAAGAAGGAACAATAGCGGCGATGCGATCAGAAATGGCAGAAAGGCGTTCTTTTCGCTTTTGTAAAGCCCCGGCGCCACAAAGCGCCATAACTGCGTGGCGATCACCGGAAAGGCCAGCGCCAGCCCGCCCACCATGGAAATCCGCACCAGCGTGAAGAAATATTCCTGCGGCGCCGTGTATTGCATCACCGGATCGGGATTGCCCAGCGACCGCATCGTATTCTCGATCGGAACAAGCAGAAAATCGAGGATATACCCCCCGACCGAAAACGTGATCACCATCCCGACCACAAACGCCAGAACCGACCGGATCAGCCGTGTGCGTAGTTCGGTCAGGTGTTCGATCAGCGGGGCGCTTGAATCTTCAATGTCGTCTGTCGTGCTCATGCCTTGTCCTTGGCTTGTTCAGCTTGCGCCCCGGCCTTGGCGATATCGGCCGCATCGGGCACGTCATCCAGTAAGGCGCCCTCGGATTCGGTGGCGGCCTCTTGTTCCGACCTGAGTATCTCGGCCTCGGCCTCTTCTGCCTTCTGAAGGGCATCCTCAAGCTCGCGCTTCTTGCGCTCTGCCACCTTGCGGGCCGTCGCGGCATTGATCTTGCGGGCCGCCTCGGCGCGTTCGGCTGCCAGCTTGCCGGTTTCGCTCTCGGGATCGAGATCGAGCTTGGCGAAACTGCTGGTCGCGTCCTTGACCCCCTGCAACGCGGTGTTCACCGGATTGGTCGCCGCGTTCAGGGTCTTCTGGATGTCGCTGACACCGGCACCGTCCGCCGCATCGTTCATCGCCTTCGAGAATTCACGCGCCATGCCTTTTGCCTTACCGGCAAACTGACCCATTTTTCGAAACAGGACCGGCAATTCCTTGGGGCCGACCACGATCAACGCGACGATGCCCACAATCATCAGCTCGGCCCAACCCATGCCGAACATGTGTTACGCCTTGTCTTTTTCGTCTTCGGGGGTGACGTCCTTGGCCTCTTCGGCGGCCGCTTCCTCAAGCTCTTTGGTGCCTTCGTTCACACCTTTCTTGAAAGCGGTGATGCCTTTGCCGACCTCACCCATCAACGAGCTGACCTTGCCACGGCCAAACAGAACCAGCACCACGACGGCGATCAGCAGGAAACCCATAGGTCCGATATTGTTGAGCATTACTTTTCTCCTTTTCTGCGCCTATCCCAGGGCCTGGCCCTTGCGCATATTGATCCGGCACCTTTCCTAGCCCCGCCAGTGATGGGCCGAAAGCGTATATCAGGGGCAGCGCCGCCACTTTTTGCCGAATTCACCGGATTTCTTGCGTTGAATTTTCTATCCTGACATGTTTTTGTCAGGATATGCCCCGATCTGACCGCCTTCACGCCCTTCTCAGCCTTTTGCAGGACGGCAAAACCCATCGGGCACAGGATCTTGCCCAGCGGTTCGGCGTCACCCCAAGAACGATCTACCGTGACATGGCCCGCCTTTGTGCCACCGGTGCGCCGGTCCAAGGCACCCCGGGCACGGGCTATCGCGCCACGTCGGAAACCACGCTGCCGCCGCTGAACCTCAGCGGTGCCGAGCTTGAGGTGTTCCGCCTTGGCCTCGGCGTCATTTCGGATGCAGGGGACGATATCCAGAAAGCCGCCGCCCTCAGCCTGCTGGGCAAGCTGGATACGGCGCTGGCCGAAGGTCCCAGCGCCCTCAGCCCGACGCCGCCCTCGCCACGGCTGCAACAGCATCTCGCCCGCATCCGGCAAGCCATCGCCACGCGGCAGCGCCTGCGCATCAGCCAGGGGGGCTATACCGCCATTATCCGCCCCTTGCGGCTTGATTTCTTCGGTCGCATCTGGCGCTGCATCTGCTGGGATGAAACCGCTGATGCGTTTGACGATATCCCGCTGACCGACATCACCGCACTGGCCGTTCTGCCCAGTCTGTTTGTCGAAGAACCGGGCAAAACGCTAAAGGACTACCTGACCCATTGATGCACCCGACGGCCCAACCCGCCGCCACCGCCATTTCATCTTTTCAACAATACTTCGGGGGGAAACCAGCCGCAGCCCTGCGGCTGGTGGGGGGCAGCGCCCCCGAAAACCGGTTCAATTTCACATTGCGGCGGGAAACACGTAACACCGGTCGCGCCGGATGGTCAGCCACAGCGGTTGGCCTTCCTGCGGCAGAAACACATTCGGCACGGTGACCTTGAAAATCGATCCGTCAAAATCCATGCGGAATTCCACAAGGCTTTCGGTCCCCATGAACCGCGCCCGCTGCACGACGCCGCGCACGGCGGTGCCATGTTCGACCGTCGGTGCCGGCCCTTTGCCGTTGCGATCAAAATCCACATGGACGTGATGCGGACGGGTGACAATCTCGACCGATTGCCCATCCGCCACACCGGGCGTCAGGAACTTGCCAAAGGGCGTTTCCGCCAATGCCCCCTGCACCTTGGCGCGGATCACGTTGATGTCGCTGAAAAACGCCATCGCCGCCTTGTCCACCGGGGCGCGGTAAATGTTATAGGGTGCCCCCGTCTGCACGATCCTGCCCTCGCGCATCAAAGCGATCTCGTCGGCCATGCGCATCGCCTCGTCCGGTTCATGCGTCACCAGAAGCACCGCCGCGTCCTGTTCTTTCAGGATCTCCAGCGTGTCATCCCGAATCCCGTCCCTAAGCCGGTTATCAAGACCCGAGAACGGCTCGTCCATCAGCATGATCGACGGGCGGGGTGCCAGGGCACGGGCCAGCGCCACGCGCTGCTGTTCGCCCCCCGAAAGCTCGTATGGGTAGCTGTCGATATAGCGTAGCAGGTCCACGCGCTCTAACAGCTCAGCCACCCGTTTGCGCTGCGCCTCTTTCGGGCCGGACAGGCCGAACGAGACGTTGTCCGACACGCTCAGATGCGGAAACAGCGCGAAATCCTGAAACATCAGGCCGATATTGCGGCGTTCGGGCGGGATGCGGAACACCGTGTCGCATATCAGATCACCATCGACATAAATCTCGCCGGCGTCCTGCATCTCAACCCCGGCGATCATCCGCAGCGTTGTCGATTTTCCGCAGCCCGACGGCCCGAGAAGACAGGTCACTTTTCCCGGCTCGATGGTCAGGGACACATTGTCCACCACCTGCCGCTGCCCGAAGCGGCGCGACAGGTTGCGGATTTCCAGACGAGGGGTTTGCGTGGTCACGTAATCAGCCCTTGGAATGATCCCGATGGAAACAATCGGATATCGCGCGGGATATCAACCCCGCGCACGGCCCGCAAGCGGGCCAAGGCCTAAAGGGTTGCGTTCACAGCACCGCCATCAAGCAGAATGTTCTGACCGACCATGAAGCCTGCATATTGCGAACACATGAAGGCGCATGTGTGACCGAACTCGGCCGCCGTTCCATAGCGGTTGGCCGGGATGGTGGCTTGGCGGTTGGCGCGAACCTGATCAACCGGCAGCCCCTGCGCATCCGACGCGCCCTTATCAAGCGATGCGGCGCGGTCGGTGGCATGGATGCCCGGCAACAGGTTGTTGATCGTCACCCCAGCCCCCGCCACCTGACGCGACGTGCCCGCCACATAGCCCGTCAACCCGGCACGGGCCGAATTGGACAGGCCCAGCACAGGGATCGGCGCTTTGACCGATTGGCTGGTGATATTGACCACACGGCCCCAGCCGCGCTCCATCATGCCTGGCACCAGCGCCTTGATCAGCGCAATCGGCGTCAGCATATTGGCGTCAAGCGCGGCGATGAAATCCTCGCGCTCCCAGTCTGTCCACATTCCCGGGGGCGGGCCGCCTGCATTGTTCACCAGAATATCCACCTCGCCCGCAACTTTCAAAAGCTCGGCACGTCCGGCTTCGGTGGTGACGTCGCAGGCCACCGTTTCAACCGAAACTCCATAGGTGTCGCGGATATGCTGGGCGGTTGCTTCCAAAGCCTCGGCCCCCCGCGCGTTCATGACCAGATCGCAGCCCGCTTCGGCCAGCGCCTCGGCGCAGCCCCGTCCCAGACCCTTTGACGATGCGCAAACCACTGCGCGTTTACCTTTGATTCCCAAGTCCATCAGATGCTCCCCTCACGATGTGGCTTAACCGGCAAATTAGCGGAAATGACTTTTCTTCAACCCGCTTCGCCCCTATTGCTAGACCACCTGACGGCCAAGTGCCACGCCATATTGTGATCAACCCGTAACAGCCGACCGATGACCGATCCCCAGCCAGCCCCGCAAACCCATGCCACCCAAAGCATTCCGGTTTATCCGGCAACGGGTTTTGTCGTGGTGAACGGTGCCAACCTGCATGATCCCGTCACCATCTCGGACGCGCTGACCGACGGCGATGTCTATATGCTGACACCCGATGCAAGACGCGGCCGCCTGTCGCTGATAACGGATGATGACGGCATCCTGAGCATCGCCGAAAGCACCGAATGCGGCGCAGCCGGAGCGCGGGTTTTTGCCGATTGCGCCATGACGCTGATGTCGCCCGACGGCGCGACAACAGAAGCGGTGGTGCTGGTCGAACTTGACGCAGGGGGCGATATCGCCGCCACCTACCTGCTGCCGCTGGCCAGGCTGGCCCCGAAAACGGAATACGCGCTGGTCGGATATGATACCGAAACCGCGCGGGAAAAGCTGGCGCAGGTGGCCTGCGTGTCCTTTGCGCGCGGCACCCATATCACCCTGTCCACGGGCGAGCAGCGCCGGATCGAAGATCTGCGCATCGGCGACAAGGTTCTGTCACGCGATGACGGGCCTCAGGAAATCCGCTGGATCGGCCAGTCGACACTTCGCGCCCATGGCCCGTTCGCGCCGATCCTGATCCGCAAGGGGACGATGCATAATGAAAACGATCTGATCGTGTCGCCCGACCACCGGCTGTTCATCTATCAGCGGTCCGATCGCGTTGGTGCGGGCCGCTCGGAATTGCTGATCAAGGCGCGGTATCTGGTCAATGGCGACACCATCGTGCAATCCGAAGGCGGGTTCATCGACTATTTCCAGCTGCTGTTTGACCAGCACCAGATCATCTATGCCGAGGGCATCGCCGCGGAAAGCCTGCTGGTGGACAATCGCAACCGCGCCGCCCTGCCCGAGGATCTGGCCCATGAAATCCGCAAACACGCGATATCGGGCCATCTTGATCTGGAAGTGCAAGAGCGGTTGCTTGATTTCCCCGATGTGGCGGACGTTCTGCGCAAAGCCTCCACAACGGGGTAAATCGCTTCGGGCCGGTTATTCCATCGCCGGGCTGTCTTCTTCTTCGCGCACGATCTCGATCTTCACCTTGGTGGCAAAGGCGGCAATCGCGCCGACAACCGCAAGAATGGGCGCGGCCAGTACCAGCGCACCACCGGCAATCGCTCCGACGGTCAGCGGAATATCAACCGCGATATCCCCGTCGGGTTCAAGAATGCGCAGACGGCGGACCTGTCCTTCGGCGGCCAGTTCCTTGATCTTTTCAACCAGTTCGGCACCGGCGACTTCGATCTCTTCAATCCAGCTTTTGTCTTCTTGTTTCTCGGTCATCTTTTGATCCTCATCACATGCGACACGCACATTCTACGTGGCAGGCCACATATGGGTATGACCCGGGTCAATGTTAAGGGTTTTAACAAAGATTTCCGGCAATAAAAAAGCCGCCTGAACCAGACGGCCATTTCACTTTGCAGAATGCTGATCTTACTTGATCTTGCCTTCTTTGTATTCGACGTGCTTGCGCACAACCGGGTCATACTTACGAACGACCATTTTCTCGGTCATGGTCCGTGCGTTTTTCTTGGTCACATAGAAGTGGCCGGTGCCCGCGGTCGAGTTCAGGCGGATTTTGATCGTGGTTGGCTTCGCCATGGTTTTTCTCCAGTTCGGGCGGGCGCATCTCGCCCTAACGAATTCATGAAGCCCGCCTTTTAGCGATGCCTGCGCCCGAGTCAACAGGGATATGGGAAATCAATCACGAAATTGGAACGGACATTTGTCTAACGCCGCTTCATTCGTTTCGCCCAGAGCATACTGCACCCATTCAAGCTCGCCTTTCTGGTAGCTGCCCAATAGCGGCGAGTGTGGCAGCCCGTCGTAAGCCTTGGCCCGCTTGCGGATTTTAGACCGCACACGCTGACCCTCGGGCGTGTTGCCCGCGACAATATCAAACCGCTCTCTCGGGTTGATGACAAGGGTCAAGAAGCGTCCAAGATTGCGGCTTTTTCGACGGGTGTGCAGCGGGGCGGACATGTTGACGAACAATTGCATCCCCGCAAAGCTGAAAGACCAGAATGGCGACGTCGCTTGTTTCGAGACACCCTTGGGCCAGTCTTCAGCGTCATGTAGGTGCCATTGCTGTAACGCTTGCCAGCCAAAGCTGTGGAAATCCTCAAGCCGGTCGAATCCTGCAACCGTGTCCGAGAAGATCATCAAAAGCGGTCGCGCTGTGTTCACTTTGCCGTCCCAATCACGGCAGTCTTCGACATAGGCATGCAGGTCTTGCTGTGCAGCTGCGAAGCCGACCTCCCCGACAAAGGAAAACCGGATAAGTTCGCGCCGGAATGCGTTCTGGCTGAACGTGCAGGGAAAATCTGACGGTGGGGTCAGACGCTCGGACAGATCGTCGAATGCCTGACGACGCCAGTCATCTTCGGGCAATCCGGTTACATCACTGTGATCCAGCAAAGCCATATGCATCCTCCTGCCAGCATAGTTGAGGCGGGGCGGCTGGATTTCAAGGGTGACATTCGATTTTGGGAATGTTTTCCGAGTCTATTCCCGGAATAACTCTGCATGCGTACCTGCACGGACAAACACGACCATGCCACTTTTCCCAACGTTATCATCCACCCGATAGATCAACAGAAAATCGCCCCCGACATGACATTCACGGTGATCCGCCCAATCACCAACCAACGCATGATCTCTCCATTCCGGCCCCAGCGGCGCATCGTTGGTGACGATCAGCATCATCACCTGTTTCAGGCAGCCCATGTCAAATCGCCCGCTGCGATCCAGACGCTGCCAATCCTTGTGAAATTGCCGCGTGAAATCGCATGCCCTTGGCGGGTGCGCGCGTTTCTTGCCTTTAGTCTTCAAGGGCCGCGATCATGTCTTCGGCTGAGGCGAACCGTTCCTGCCGCTTGGCAAGGATTTCCTCGGCCTCGTCCATCGCCGCTTGGGTTTTTGCCGTGGGAACCTTTAGTTCCAACGGAAAGGCCTGATCTGCGACAATGCGGTGATAAAGCAACCGCACAGCCTCGGACGCCGTTAATCCCATCGCTTCCAGCGCGGCATTTCCCTTGTCTTTCAGATCGTCGTCAAGCCGGACATGAAGCATGGAACTCATCTCTGATCACCTTTGTATCTCATTTGCGATACATGCAAATAGTTAAGAAAAAGTCAATGGAGGGGGGAGATTTCCAAAAATTAATAGAGCCGCCCCATCGTGGCGGGTCGGCGATTGCGCGGCGGCCTGCGGCCTTGATTCCGCGCTTTTTTGGAACGCCTGTCATCCCTGCGAAAGCAGGGACCTCGCGAGGTTCGGCGCTTGATGGAGAGAGATCCCCGCTTGCGCGGGGATGACAACGGGGCGGATATCGCGTGGAGAGCCTATAAGCCGGATTCTGTCCATCCCGGACCTTGATCCGGGACTGGATGACCATTCATCTCAACCGCCTGTTGCCAGACGGTCTCTAGCTGCCAACCCGGATTTCTGGGCGGAAGCGGCCCTGAGGGCGTACCCTCGTGAAATCCCTATTTGGCATTGCTCCTGGTGGGGCTTGCCATGCGGGGACTGTTGCCAGCCCCCCGGTGGGCTTTTACCCCACCGTTTCACCCTTACCCAGCCTGTTGGCATAGCCAAGCCGGCTGGGCGGTCTGTTCTCTGTGGCGCTATCCGTCAGGTTTCCCTGCCCGGGCGTTACCCGGCACCATTGCTTCCCGGAGTCCGGACTTTCCTCCCAGCCGTGTCGGCTTAACCGGCCCGGCTGGGCGGCCATCCGGCCCTCCACGCGGAATGTCAGATAATCAGGCCCGAGGCGGAATGCAATCAGCTTCCGGCGACCGAGCGGAACGCGCCCGGATCCCAGGCGCAGGCAAAGCCGTCGCCATCAGGGTCGATGCCCAAAGGATCTTTTTCCGGTCCGCCCGCTTCCAGAAAGGCGATCTGCGCCAAATCGGGCGAGGCGTAGGATCCGCAGGTGTTCACGTATTTTTCAGACGTCATGAACAACAGGAAACGCTTGTACAAGGGTTCGCCCAGCGGATTGTCGGTGGCCAATGCATAGGCCACGATATTCGGGCCAGCCTGACCGGGACGTTGCGGAATATCCGTCGGCTCGATCAGCTTATAGCGTTCGCGGTTCGCGGCCAGACGCTCGGCATCGCTTTCGACGGTCTGACGTTCAGAAACCGCCTCGAAATCGTTTTCGTCGGACAGGCCAAACAGCTCTGGCGCGGCATTGTCGGGGTTGGCTTCGACAATCGTGGTGTTCAGATCATCGGTATGCACCAGCTCGGTTTCGTTGGCGCGGCTTTCGGGCGTTTCGGCCGGAACGAATTCGGTGGTCCCGTCCAACACAATTTCCTGCGAAATCACCGAGGCCTGCGGCACCGGCATATCCAGCGGTGTTGCCTCTTCCAAACCATCGGTCGCGGCCTCACAGGCCGCCAGAACCAGACTTGCGCCAATAAACAGAAATTTCTTCATACCCGCCTCGCGTTTTGGCGTGGTTTACCACCACTTCGCAGGCTTGGCTACAAATCCTGCCGCACCCTCGAGCGCATAGGCAATATTCAGCATATCGCCCTCTTCCCAGGGCTTGCCGATCAGTTGCAGACCCAGCGGAAGACCCTTGGAATCCAGCCCCGCCGGAACGCTGATACCCGGAAGCCCGGCAAGGTTCACGGTTACGGTGAACACGTCGTTCAGATACATCTGCACCGGATCGGCATCCGCCATTTCCCCCAAGCCAAAGGCCGAGGACGGGGTCGCCGGGGTCAGGATCGCATCGACACCTGCGGCGAACACATCATCGAAGTCTTTCTTGATCAAGGCGCGTACACGGCGGGCGCGGTTGTAATAGGCGTCATAGAAGCCTGCCGACAACACATAGGTGCCGATCATCACGCGGTTCTGAACCTCGTGCCCGAAGCCCTCGGCGCGGGTTTTTTCGTACATCTCGGTGATGCCGTCGCCCGCTTCCAAAGTGGCGCGGTGGCCATAGCGCACCCCGTCATAGCGGGCGAGGTTCGAAGACGCCTCGGCAGGCGCGATCACGTAATAGGCAGGCAGCGCGTATTTGGTGTGCGGCAGGGTGATGTCACGGATTTCGGCGCCCGCGTCTTTCAGCATGGCGGTGCCATCGGCCCAAAGCTGCTCGATCTCTTCCGGCATGCCGTCCATGCGGTATTCCTTCGGGATACCGATCACCTTGCCGCGAATGTCGCCCGACAGCATCGCCTCGAAATTCGGCACGGCCAAATCGGCGCTGGTGCTGTCTTTCGGATCATGGCCACACATCGCCTCCAGCATGATCGCCGCATCGCGCACCGATTTGGTCATTGGTCCCGCCTGATCCAAAGACGAGGCAAACGCAATGATCCCCCAGCGCGAACACCGCCCATAGGTCGGCTTGATACCGGTGATGCCGGTAAAGGCCGCGGGCTGGCGGATCGAGCCGCCGGTATCGGTTCCGGTGGCGGCAAGGCACAGGTCCGCCGCAACTGCCGCGGCCGAGCCACCGGACGAACCGCCGGGGGTCAACGCGCGGTCATCCACCTTCCACGGGTTGACCGCGTTGCCGTAAACGCTGGTTTCATTTGACGATCCCATGGCAAACTCGTCCATGTTCAGCTTGCCCAGCATCACCGCGCCCGCGTCAAACAGGTTCTGGCTGACGGTCGATTCATATTCCGGCCTGAAACCGTCCAGAATGCGCGATGCCGCCTGCGACGGCACGCCCTTGGTGCAAAACAAATCCTTGATGCCGATCGGCAGGCCGCACATCGACGGTGCATCGCCTTCGGCAATCCGCGCGTCCGCCGCCTGGGCCTGCTGCATCGCAATCTCGGGCGTGTTGTGAACAAATGCGTTCAGCGCATCGGACCCGTCGATTTCCGCAAGGCAGGCCTCGGTCAGCTCAACGGAAGTGATTTCACCGGCCCGCAGATTGTTGCGCGCATCGGCAAGGGTCATTTTGTTTAATTCAGACATCACTCAACCACCTTCGGAACCGCGAAAAACCCTTCGCGCGCATCGGGCGCGTTCGACATGACTTTTTCGGGCATATTACCGTCGGTCACAACATCTTCGCGGCGTTTCAGCCGCATCGGCGTGACCGAGGTCATTGGCTCGACACCTTCGACATCCACCTCGTTGAGTTGTTCAATGAAGCCAAGGATGTTGTTGAATTCCTGCGCCAGCGCCGGAAGCTTGTCGTCTTCCACGCGAATACGCGCCAGATGCGCCACCTTGGCTGCGGTTTTTGTGTCGATTGACATGGGGGTCTCCCTTATGCGGTCGATAGGCGTTTACCGCCCCTGTTCGCGGCTCGCAAGAGGGGGGTGGGCGAAAGCGTTTCGGGATCACCCCAGGACGCAACGCTGTTTTTGAAACGCTCCCACCCCGAGCAGGTTTCGCGCGTTTAACCACAGTGTCGAGGCACGGCAATTTGGCAAACACCTTAGCTGGACTGTTCAGAGGCGATTGGCAGGCTGCGGGCCAGCAGAAAGGCCAGCGCGACAAGAGCGGCCAATGTCAGAAACGCCGGGGTATAGCTGCCAAGCGCATCATAGGCCGCGCCCATCGCAATCGGCCCGATGGCGCCGCCGATGGTGCCGAAGAACAAGACGGTGCCGAAAAGCCCGCCATGGGCGCGCATGCCGAAATAATAAGCGACGGTTGGCGAGATCACGACGAACAGCGCCCCATGGGCAAAGCCATAGACCGCCGAATTGACGAACAGCAAAGAAGGCGACGCGACCAGCGAATAGCCCACAAGCACCAGCACCAGCAAAAACAGGCACAGGCTCAGTGTATTGCGGCAGCCGATCCGGTCGATCAGCGCCCCCATGACCAATCGTCCGGCGATGCTCGCCCCGCCCATCACCGACATCAACGTGGCGGCAATGGCGGTTGTCAGCCCCATATCCATGCCATGCGGCGCGATATGCAGCGGCACCGAAGTCAGGGTCGAGAAGAACAGGAACTGGATCAGGCACATCACCCAAAAGGTCGCCGAGGCCCGCGCCTCGGCCGGGCTTAGACCGGTTTTGCCGTTTGCGCCGGATGTCACCGGGCCTTCGCCCGCGTCGGGATAGCGCATGCGCGAGGCCGCGGCTACCAGCACCGCCCCCGCCACGATCCCGGTGATCAGGAAGGTGCTGCGCCATCCGACCCCGGCAATCAACGCCGCGACCGCCAGAGGCACCGTCACCTGCCCCATGGCCGTGCCCACCTTGACCACGGCTGTCATCACCCCCCGGCGTTTGTCGAACCAATGGGCGATGGTGGACAGGGTGACAACGTCATGGGTTCCAAGCCCCGCCGCAACCAAAGTGCCCATCAGCGCAAAGAACTGCCACGGCAGGGTGATCTGCGACAACCCCGCCAGCCCGATGCCAAACAGGACGCCTGCCACGGTCAGAACCCGGCGCGGCCCCAGCCGGTCGCTCAGCCGTCCGCCGAACATCGCCAGCACCCCCATCATGAACATGGCCAGTGCATTGGCGCTGGACACCAAGGTCCGTGACCAGCCGAACTCTTGCTCGAACACCTTGAAGAACAGCCCCATGCTGAACAGCACGCCAATGACGATGAATTGTGTCGCGAAGGCACCGGCGACAACGTGGCTTCTAGACGACATGGGGGGCTTTCTGCGCAAGGGCATGGCGGCGGTAGACGTCGATCATCCAGCCCAGCATGACCGCATTCAGCACATGCCACAAGAAATGCGTGCCCAGCGGGAAATCCGCGCAAGCGGGCAGGTCAATGGTGCGGAAGGTCAGCGACAGGATCAGAAGACCCGCACCGATGGCCAGCCCTTTTGAAACCTGTGGAAGACGGTTTCGAAGCAGGACGGCATAGATCAGGATCAGCAAAGGCACGGGGGCATACCCGGCCGAGCCTCCGCCGACGCCAAGCCAGATAAAGACAGGGGTCGTGGCGGCGGCATAGGGAAGAAACGCCGCCGTCAGCCCCAGCGCGGGCCATGGCGACAGCCCCCAATAGGCGCGGTTGGCGGTATAGATATAGACCAGGATGTAGATCAGGATCGGCAGCACATCCGCCAGGGCCGCCCAGCGGGTGGCAAAACTGTGGAACAAAAAGCTGCCAATGCCGATTGCGGCCAGAATGCCGACCAGCCCCATGGCCAAAGGCAAGCCCTGCCCGCGCAGCTTTCGCCACAGGATAAAGGCGGCGATCAGGAAAGCCGCATTGGAAACCGCGTTCACCGGCTCGGCCCAGAACCCCGGACCAAGCCGTTCGCAATACGAATCGATCTGTGCGCTCCAGTCCATCAATGCTTCCCCTTCGCCGCTTCGGTGGTACCATGTAGCCAAAGTCATCACGGAGGAAAGCATGAAAATCATCTGGCTGGGCCACGGATCATTCCGTCTTGAGATCGAAGATCAGGTTTTGCTGATCGACCCCTGGCTGACCGGCAACCCGGTTTTGCCCGAAGATCAGCACGACGCAGCGGTCAAGGGGGGCAGCTTTCTGCTGCTGACCCATGGCCACGGGGATCACGCGACCGACATTGTGCCTTTGGCAAAGAAACTCGGCATTCCGATCGTCGGGCAATATGACCTGATGCAATATTGGGAAGCCAAAGAAGGCGTTCAGACCATCGGTTTCAACAAGGGCGGCACGGTGTCTTGCGGCAATGTGAAGGTGACAATGGTGAACGCGGTGCATTCCTCGAGCTTCGGCACCGAGGACGGGCCGGTCTGGGCGGGGACGGAATGCGGCTTTGTTATCGAGGGCGAAGGCCATTCGATCTATGTCAGCGGAGACACCGACGTGATGGCGGATATGAAAATCTTCCACGATCTGCACAAGCCCGATATCGGCATTCTATGCGCCGGCGGGCATTTCACCATGGACATGCGCCGGGCGGCCTATGCGGCGAAGACGTTTTTCGATTTCAGGACGGTGATCCCGTGCCATTACAGAACCTTTCCGATTTTAGAGCAATCGGCGCAAGCGCTGGTGGATGGACTGCCGGGGGTGGATGTGATCGAACCGGAAGTGATGGGGGTGATCGAAATTTAGCGCAGGGCAAAGGGGGCGCTGCCCCCTTTGAAACCCCCGGGATATTTGAAGACAAAAGAAAGGGGCGATTTACGCCCAGTCTTGCAGGCGCGCCACATAGCGGGCGAGCGTGTCGATCTCGAGATTGACCGCATCGCCGACCTTGGCCGCCCCCCAAGTGGTGACGGATTTGGTATGCGGGATGATGTTGACGCCGAAATCGCAGCCATCCACCGCGTTCACCGTCAGCGACGTGCCGTTCAGGGCCACCGAGCCTTTGGGGGCGATAAACTTGGCAAGGTTTTCAGGCGCGCGGAAGGTAAAGCGGGTGCTGTCGCCTTCGTCCTGCATCCCGACAATCTCGGCCACGCCGTCCACATGGCCCGACACGATATGGCCGCCCAGCTCGTCCCCGACTTTCAGGGCGCGTTCGAGGTTCAGCTTGACCCCCGGCTGCCACATGTTGCGGCCGATATTGGTGATCGCGATGCTTTCGGCGCTGATCTCCACGTCATACCAATCCTCGCCCAGCGCAATCACCGTCAGGCAAATCCCGTCATGGGCGATGGACGCGCCGATATCGATACCGGCGGTGTCATAGGCGGTGCGGATCCGCGCCTTCAGGTCGCCGCGCTGTTCGGTGTGGATGACTGTGCCAATATCGGTGATGATGCCTGTGAACATGGGCGTCTCCTGTTGCTTGCCATTGCCTACGCCAAGTCCGGCATGCAGGCAATAACGCGGGCGTGGCAAAATCGCCTAAATGCCCCCCGCCCTGTTGCCAGTGTCGCAACACCATGGCGAAACGCTTTGTTTCACCTCAAATTCCGGTATAGGCTGGGCGCACCGAAGGGCAGAACAGCAGGTTCGAAATTGACGACCGGCAAGCGATTTCTTTTCTTACAAGGGCCGCATGGGCCGTTTATGTTCCGTCTGGGCCGAATTCTGACCCGCGCCGGGGCACAGGTTTGGCGGGTCGGGTTCAACGCGGGCGACCGGGTGTTCTGGCCTGCGCGCAAAAGCTATCTCCCGTTCAAGGACAGGCTTGAGAACTGGCCTGACCGGCTGGACGCGATCCTGCAAGACAAGGCCATCACCGATATCGTGCTTTATGGCGATACCCGCCCGGTCCATCGCGAAGCGGCGAAACAGGCCAAGGCGCGGGGGCTGCGGCTGCATGTGCTGGAAGAGGGCTATCTGCGCCCCTATTGGGTGACATACGAGCGCGGCGGATCAAACGGCCATTCGCCGCTTGTCGATATGTCGATTGACCGGATGCGGGCGATTCTGTGTGAAAAAGGGCCTCAGACGCCGTTTTCAACCGCCACCCATTGGGGGGATATGCGCCAGCATATTTTCTATGGCGCGGTTTACCACTGGTTCGTCATGTTCGCGAATTTCGCCTATCGGAAGGTCGAACGCCATCGCGAATTGAAGGTCCAGCACGAGCTGATCTTGTATCTCAGACGCCTGTTTTTCATGCCGATCCATGCGCTGGAGCGGATGATTGAGACATGGCGCGTGCGGCAAGGGGGCTTTCCCTATCATCTGGCGCTTTTGCAGCTTGAACATGATGAAAGCTTTCGCAAGCATTCGCCCTTTGCCACGATGTCTGAGTTTCTGGGCCTGATCATCGCAGGCTTCGCCAAGGGCGCGCCCGAGCATCACCGGCTGGTGATCAAGGCGCATCCGCTGGAAACCGGGCGCATCCCCTTGCGCCGCATGATCCGCAAACTGGCGAAACACCACGGAATTGCCGGTCGGGTGCATTACGTGCGCGGCGGCAAGCTGGCGCCGATGCTGAACGAAACCCGCAGCGCGATCACCATAAACTCAACCGCCGGTCAGCAGGTTCTGCTGCGGGGCATTCCGCTGAAAACCTTTGGCCGGTCGGTCTATGACAAGCCTGAACTGGTGTCAAAACAACCCCTTGAGACCTTTTTTGCCAATCCCCAAGGCCCCGATGCCGAGGCCTATCAGCTTTACCGGCGCTTTTTGCTGGAAACCTCGCAAATCCCCGGCGGATATTATTCCACCCGAGGCCGACGCCAGTTGATAAGGCAGCTTGCCGACCTGATCCTGGCCGCCGAAACCCCCTATGAGCGGATCGCCAATCAGGGCAATTCCGACGTTTCGCTGCTTAAACTTGTGCCTTAACGCAACAGTCCGCGAATCACATTGAAGTTAATCCTTTCTTTTTATGGCGGATTCCGATAATTTGACGCCAAAACAAAACAAAAATGGGTCGAGGAGACCGAGCAGTGAAACCGATTATGTCCCGCCTTGGTAAAGGTGTACTCATCTTGGCCGCACTCAGCCTGACGGCTGCCTGCGGTCTGCCCCGTCCGGGGCCGAACAAACAGGAAATCTTTTCAGGTTCCGTGCAGCGGCAAGGCGACGCCTTCGTTGTTGCGGTCAATGACCGCGTGACGCAAGCCACCTCGGTGGTGCCCGCGCTTGGCTTTAGCGAGAACTTCCTGAAAGCCGCCCGTGTCGGATCGGACACGATCCAGCCTGGTGACACGCTGGGTCTGACGATCTGGGAAAACGTCGAAGACGGGCTTCTGGCCACGGCGGGGGCAAACTCGACCACGCTTGAAGAAGTTCAGGTTGACGGGTCGGGCTATATTTTCGTGCCCTATGCGGGCCGGATCAAAGCCTCGGGCAACACGCCTGAAGGCATTCGCGGCGTCATCGTCGAAAAACTCAAAGACCAGACCCCTGATCCGCAGGTTCAGGTCCGTCGTCTGGCGGGGAACGGGGCCACCGTGGCGCTGGCCGGTGCGGTTGGTGCGCAAGGGGTCTATCCGATCGAACGGCCAACCCGCACGCTGGCCACCATGCTGGCCAATGCAGGCGGTGTGACCATCGAAGCGGAGATCGCCCAGATCACCGTGATCCGTGGCAATGCCCGCGGCAAGATCTGGCTGAAGGACCTGTTTGATCGCCCAGAGCTGGATATCGCCTTGCGTGCAGGCGACAAAATCCTGGTCGAGGAAGACAGCCGCGCCTTCACCGCGCTGGGGGCCACCGGTTCGCAGGATCGTGTGACCTTTGAAACCCAGACGCTTTCGGCGCTGGAAGCCATCGCCACCGTCGGCGGCCTGACCGCCACTGCGGCTGATCCGACCGGTGTTTTCATTCTGCGCAACGAACCGGCCGAAATCGCAAGCGCGGTTCTGGCCCGCGACGATCTGTTGGGGGCACAGCGCATGGTCTATGTGCTGGACCTGACCGCGCCGAACGGCATGTTCCAGGCCCGCGACTTTGTGATCCGCGACGGCGACACGCTTTACGTGACCGAAGCGCCGTATCTGCAATGGGATCGCACCATCGCGGCTTTGACCGGATCGCTGGGATCGGCCACCGCGCTGTCCGATCTGGCGACGGCCCTGACCGGCGGCTAACGCTTTGGTCCCAGCGCCTGAAGCGCATGATGACACAAACGCCGGGGGGACCTCTCCCCGGCGTCTTTACGTCTATAATGGCGGTTTCCTGACATCCGGGCGGATCCGGCGCATTCTTGATCTGGCGGGCTTTGAGGTGAAGCTGGGCAAACCCTCGGCGGGTGATCTGATCGGCGTCTGGGGCAAATCCCCGACCGCGCCCCGGGGCGAGGCCATGGCGGATCATACCGGCCAGCCGATCCTGCGGGTTGAGGATGCTTTTCTGCGCAGCCTGCATCCGGGGCGCGACGGCGAACCGCCCATTGGATTGATGCTGGATGAAAGCGGCGTGCATTTCGATGCCGCGCAGCCGTCGGACCTTGAAAAACTGCTGGCCAGCCATCCGTTTGACGACGCCCCTCTGCTGGCGCGCGCGCGCGAAGGGATTGCGCGGCTGAAAGAAGATCACCTGACGAAATACGCGGGCGTTGATCCGTCACCGGACCTTCCCCCGCCCGGATATGTGCTGGTGATCGACCAGACCCGTGGCGATGCCTCGATCCGCTTTGGCGGGGCGAACGAGGCCAGCTTTCACGAGATGCTTTATTTCGCGCAAACCGAACATCCCGCGGCGCGGATCATTTTGAAAACCCACCCCGAAACGGCCGCTGGGCACCGGGCGGGGCATTTCTCGGACGCCGATTGCAACGAGCGTATTTCGCTGATGGACAAAAGCGTCAGCCCTTGGGCGCTTTTGGAGGGGGCAATCGCGGTCTATGTGGTTTCGTCACAGATGGGGTTCGAAGCCATTCTGGCCGGTCACAAGCCGGTGGTGTTCGGGCAACCGTTCTATGCCGGATGGGGGCTGAGCGATGATCGCAATCCGGTCGGGCGGCGGCAAAGGGTGCTGACGCGGGCGCAGCTGTTCGCCGGTGCGATGCTGCTTTATCCGACATGGTATGATCCCTGCCGGGATCGCTTATGTTCGTTTGAAGAGGCGCTTGAACAGATCGCGGCGCAGGCGCGAGCCTGGCGCGAGGATCGGCCGGGCTGGCGGGCCGGGAATATCCGTCTTTGGAAACGGCGGCATTTCCAGCAGTTTTTCGGGCAGCAGAAGCCGGTGATTTTTTCCGGCAAATCCGACCGGCCGCAGATGCGCTGGGGGCGACCGGACGACCCGGCCGAGGGTGTCAGTATCGTCGAGGACGGGTTTCTGCGGTCGCGCGGATTGGGGGCGGATCTGGTGCCACCCCTGTCGCTGGTGCTGGACGATCAGGGCATCTATTTCGACCCGACACGCGAAAGCCGTCTGGAAGGGCTGATCGCCAAGCGGGCCGAGCTGCGTTTTGGGCAAAGCCTGCGGGTCGAGCGGTTGATCCGGTCTTTGACCCGCGGCGGGATCAGCAAGTACAACCTGTCCGGCGATTTGCCCGATCTGCCCGCCGGGCGGCGCATATTGGTGCCCGGACAGGTCGAGGATGATGCGTCCGTGCAATATGGATGCGGGGAAATCCGCACCAATCTGGCACTTCTGCAAGAAACGCGACGGAAAAATCCCGATGCGGTGATCATCTATAAACCCCATCCGGATGTCGAGGCCGGCCTGCGGAGCGGCAAGATCGAGACCGGGAGGCTGGCGGATGTCGTGGCAGAAAACGCGGATATATCCGCGCTGTTGCCCGAGATGGACGAGGTCTGGACGCTGACATCCCTGACCGGGTTTGAGGCTTTGTTGCGCGGGGTCGCGGTGACGTGCCTCGGGGCGCCGTTTTATGCCGGTTGGGGGCTGACGAACGACCTTGGGCCAGTGCCCCGGCGGCGGCGGGCGCGGCCCGCGCTGGAAGGGTTGGTTCACGCAGCGCTGATCGACTATCCGCGCTATCGTGATCCGGTCTCTGGTCTGCCCTGCCCGGTTGAGGTTGTGGTCGCGCGTTTGGCATCGGGCGACGCCCTGCCCCGATCACCCGGATTGCGAGGTCTGGCGAAGGTTCAGGGCGCGTTGGCGTCATTCGCCTATCTGTGGCGGTAAAGGGGCGCTGCCCCCAACCAGCCGCAGAGCTGCGGCTGGTTTCCCCCGAAGTATTTTTTGAAAAGATGAAGAAGAAATGGCTCAGCGTTGCCAGCGGTGCATGACATCCGCCCCCACGGGACGGGTTTCCATCAGGGTATAGCGTGGCGCTTGGATCAGGCGGTCCAGACCCAGCGCGCCGATGGACGGCATGCCTTCGGCACCTATCGCCAGACCGGCTGTGAAGCCGATGATCTCGTCCACCAGATCCGCCTGCAACAGCGCGGCGGCAAAGGCTCCGCCGCCTTCGCAGAAGACCCGCGTCAGGCCCGCCTGCCCGAGCGCTTGCAGGATGGACACCGGATCAAGCCGCCCGGCATTTTCCGCGCATGGCACCAGCTTTGCGCCCAGACCTTCCCAGGCGCGGCGCAGATCGTCCGAAGCGCCCGGCCCGTGGCAAATCCAGACCGGCACGTCCTGGGCCGAGCGGGCCAGATTGCCGCTTAGCGGCAGGTCCAGCCTGCGCGATGCCACCACCCGCACCGGTTGGGGCACGTTGCCCATGTCGCGCACCGTCAGCGAGGGATCATCGGCCCGAGCGGTGCCGCCGCCGACCATCACCGCATCATGGCGGGCGCGCATGGCGTGGACCAGACGGCGGGCTTCCGCGCCGGTGATCCATTTGCTTTCACCGGTGGCGGTGGCGATGCGCCCGTCAAAGCTGTTGGCCAGTTTCAGGGTCAACCAGGGGCGACCCTTGGTAATTCTGTGGAAAAACCCCGCATGCAGCGCGTCGGCGCGATCCTGCATCACGCCGGTGACGGTTTCGATCCCCGCATCGCGCAGGATCGCGATGCCCTGACCATTCACCTGCGGATTGGGGTCGCTGCTGCCGATCACCACCCGCGCCACACCCGCATCAACAAGCGCCCGGGCGCAAGGCGGGGTCCGGCCGTGATGGGCGCAAGGTTCCAGCGTGACATAGGCGGTGGCCCCACGGGCCTGCCCCCCGGCCTGCGCCAGGGCTTGGGTTTCGGCATGCGGGGCACCGCCCAGGGCGGTGCGGCCACGGCCGACGATCCGCCCGCCACGGGTGATCACGCAACCGACAGACGGGTTGGGCCAGCATTGGCCCAAGCCGCGCTGACCCAGCATCAGCGCCAAGGCCATGAAGCGATTGTCTTGCGCCTTCACTCTTCCGGCGGCGAGTCTGGGCGGAGTTCCGAAACAAACTTGTCGAAATCATCCGCGGCCTGGAAGTTCTTGTAAACGCTGGCAAAGCGCACATAGGCAACCGTGTCGATCCGCGCCAGAGCCTCCATCACGATCTCGCCGATTGTGTTGGACTGGATGTCGGTTTCGCCCATGCTTTCCAGACGCCGGACAATGCCCGAGATCATCTGGTCGATCCGGTCCGGCTCGACCGGGCGTTTCTGCATGGAAATGCGGATCGAGCGTTCCAGCTTGTCGCGGTCGAAATCCTCGCGCCGGCCATTGGATTTGACCACGACGAGATCCCGCAATTGGACGCGCTCGTAGGTGGTGAAACGTCCGCCGCAGGCCGGGCAGAAGCGTCTGCGCCGAATGGCGACGTGATCTTCGGCCGGACGGCTGTCTTTCACCTGGGTGTCGATATTTCCGCAAAACGGGCAGCGCATGGCTATTTCCCTTCCTTCTTCCGCCTCATGTGGGTCTTTGCCCACTTATCCACAGCCACTATAGGTCAGCCGCTAGGGTTTGGGTAGAGGGAAGTTTAGTGCGCAAGATGCGCCACAACCTGACGGCTGTGCGGCGCGTTGCGGTGCTCGAACAGATAGATGCCCTGCCATGTTCCAAGTGCCAATCGCCCGTTTATGACGGGGATCGACAGGCTGACCGGCAACATCGCCGCCTTGATATGGGCGGGCATGTCATCGGGGCCTTCATAGGTGTGTGTCAGGTAAGACATGCGGGGATCGGTGCTGGGCGGCACCAGCTTGCGGAAGAAGTTCAACAGGTCGGTTTGCACCTCGGGATCAGCGTTTTCCTGAACCAACAGGCTGGCCGAGCTGTGGCGGACGAACAGTGTCAGCAAGCCGCTGCCCTGAACCCATGCGGCGACATCGCCGGTGAATTCGTAAAGCCCCTGCCCGTTGGTTTGGATGGTGAAACTGGTCTGCAAAGTCTTACCGGTGCTGATCCACCAGAATGACGTTGCCGTCCGGATCGGTCAGCATCATGCTTGCGGGGCCTGTGGTGCTTTCATCGGCTTCGCTGTCCAAAGCCACGCCTTCGGCTTTCAGGTGTTTCTGGATATCGCGAATGTCGTCGAACCTGTCCAATGGTTGCGCGGACTGATCCCAGCCGGGGTTGAAGGTCATCATATTGCCTTCGAACATCCCCTGAAACAGGCCGATCACCGTGTCGCCGTTTTTCAGGATCACCCAGTTCTGATCGGGAATGCCCCCCATATCGTCAAAGCCTAAGGCTTTGTAAAAGGCGATGCTGGCCTGAATGTCCCTGACCGAAAGGGAAATTGAAAAAGCGCCGAGTTTCATGATGGCTCTCCGTAAGTCATGTTGGATTAGGGCCTGCTATTCCCAAAGCCCGGTCTCGCGGTTCCAGAGCTGACCGGCGGCCTGTTTTGCCTTGAAAAGCGGCAGGGGATAGCCTGAGAATTTCAGGCTTCCGGGGTCGCAGGACAGGTTGGCAAGGGTGTCTTCGCCTTTCTCGACCCAAAGTTCACCTTCAACGCCCGAACTGCCCTCGGGTGCGAATTTGTCGATGGCATAGCGCAAGGTGTAGCCATAGCCGCTGTTGTCCAGCGTAAAGCTTTCATTGATATAGCGCCCGAACCCGTTCCACGGGCGCATGTCCACATCTGTGATATGGCGGACCAAACCCAGCTCGGGGGACGCATCGACCGGCCCGAAAGCATAGCTGACCACATCGCCAGACAGGCAGGTGGTCACTTGTTTTCGGCCCTCGTTGAATGTGCATGCGAACAGCAATTCCGCATCATCGGCACAGTCGGCCATGGCGGGCGCAGGCAGCAAGATCAGGGCGGCAATCGAAATATGTTTCGTGGGGGCCTCGCTCGAAGGTGATCTTGCGATCAGCGCGCGGCCGTGGTCAAGAGAAAGGCGTTGATCTGAAACAATGCGCCGGACCGCGCTTTGTGGCATCACTGCATGCAGGAGGTGCTGGATGCAAATCAACGAGCTCCCGTTCTATGACACGTCCGAGAACACCACAGGCTGCTGCCCGCGCTTCAAGCCCGATGGATGGGACGGTCAGGACATCCATTTCGACAAGAAGCGATTTGTAAAAGCCAAGACGTTGTCCATTGCCCATATTCCGCTGAATTTCGGCAAGGTGTTCGGCCGCGTCCAATCCGCGATCGACAAGGCCCGAGCCGGCTTGGGTGATGGGTATTTCGTACTGTCGCACGATCCGTCCGCCTTTCGCGGCGAGCATTATTTTGCTGTCTCTAAAGATGTGCCCGGTGAAGATATGGTTGATCTGTCGGGGGACTATCTGACCAAGGTTTTTGAAGGCCCGTTTCAGGACGCAGGCAAATGGGTGGCCGGAATGGAACAAGTTGCGCGCGAAGCGGGGAAAGTGCCGAAAAAGGTGCTGTTCTTTTACACGACCTGCCCGAAATGCGCGAAAACCTATGGCGAGAATTTCGTGGTCGGGTTTGTTCAGGTATAGGCCACGCCGAACGCCCCGTTCGGGGACAATTCCCGACGGGGTTTCGTTATTTGTTTTTCGTGAAAGGTGGCGGGCCCGCCTGATTGTCGTAGCTATCCTGCCAATACATCAGGGCTTCGCCCCGACGCACCTGTCGATCTATCGGTGGTCTGGCCGGGCGTTGGAATCCTCGCTTTCGCTATCCTCGGCCCGTTCGGTTCCACGTTGTGCACGCGAAGAAAGATGCGGGCCAAAGGTTAAGTCTGCGTTGGA
>JASMHC010000015.1 GCA_030750975.1 Paracoccaceae bacterium | reverse complement strand
GGCCTTCAAGTCCTCCGGAAGCTCCGCCAAAGCATCTTCTGACTTTGCAGAATGGTATTTTTCTACGATCTGACGCTGGTGATCCACGTACCCATTCTGGATCAGATAGAACTCGATCTGGGCAGCCATATCAGCGGTAACTTTTACTCTGCAAGCAGGTACTCTGGAATGAGTCCCCCGCGGGGTCGGAGGGGGCCTTGATCTATAAGGATTTGGTGCCGGAGAAGCAGGCCGACGGCACCGTGCTAATGAAGCCCAAGAAGGCACACCGCAACACCGTCGATCGACGCCTCATCGAAGAGCGGTTCAAGAGCCTCGACCTAGAACTCGATTGGGATCGGCTTACGAAGTTGGCGAACACCCGCAACGACGCCGAGCACCTGTTCCTTAAGGCGACACCTACCGTTGCGCGCGAGGTGCTGGCCTCCGCGATGCCCCTAATTGAGCGGCTGATGGTCGAGCATCTTGAAGAGGAGCCACTGGGGGTATTTGAAGATAAGGTTTGGCAGAAGCTTCTGGAAAACAGAGAGATATTTGACACGCAACAGGCCCGGTGCCGCGACACTTTCAAGACCGTGGCGTGGAGCGGTGAGATATTCACACGTGCTTTGCCATTTCTCAGGTGTCCACATTGTTCGTCGCCGCTGGTCCGGTGTGTTGAGACTGAGAACATGGCGTTCGATAATCTCTGGATCGAGTGTGCTGAATGCGGTGAAGAGATCGACCGAGAACCTTTGTTCGAAAAAGCCTTTGGCGATGTGAACGATCAAGAGGCCTATTCTGTCGCGAAAGATGGCGGAATGCCTTCGGTCACGACTTGTCCGATCTGCGACCGAGACTCTTGGAGTCGCTGGGATCGCAAATGCGTCTTTTGCAACGAGGACCGGTTGATCTGCGATCTATGCGAAACCGAGTGTGATCCGGAAGACTACAACACCCTTGATGGCCTTTGTTCCTCATGTTCATGGGGAATGCAAAAAGCGATGCGCGATGAGTGAAGCGGCCTGGTTTCCACCGATACAGTTGACCAGTGCTGGTTCGATCTGTGTTCCATCTTTAGAGCACGACCCCCGTCGAAGTGTTCAGCTGCATATTCTGAAAATCTCAGCAATTTCATTCGGTTGCAAGCTGTTCACCAAATCGGCGCAGTCATGAGGTTCGGAGAATATCGGCCCTGAGAGACCGCTTCCGGCGCTCTTGGCCCGGTGGCCGGTGCTCAGCCCCTCCCGCATAACCCTCGAAAACAACGAGAAAATCCGGCCGGAGCTGGACCGGGAGAACACTTTCGCGAGGGCAAGTGGCGGAGACGAAGGGATTCGAACCCTCGAGACGGTTTCCCGCCTACTCCCTTAGCAGGGGAGCGCCTTCGACCACTCGGCCACGTCTCCGCCGACGGGTGTATCCTCGGGCAAAGGGGAATGACAAGAGGCTTTTTCACTTGGATCGCAGGGAATTGCAGAGCCGCCGATGAACAGAACTGCGCTATGCACAGTGGGCGCTGACGGGCCTTGCGTGCAAAAGCAATAATTGGTAAAGAAACCTAACCAATTTCGAAAGGTGCCCCCATGCCCGCAATTACCAATATTCAGGATCTCAAGGAAATCTACCAGCGGCGCGTGCCGAAGATGTTCTATGACTACTGCGAAAGCGGCAGCTATTCCGAGCTGACGTTCCGCGAAAATGTCTCGGATTTCGATCTGATCAAGCTGCGCCAGCGGGTGGCCATTGATATCTCCAACCGCAGCACGACCGCGACCCTGATGGGACAGGATGTTGCCATGCCGGTGGCCTTGGCGCCTGTCGGACTGACCGGCATGCAACACGCGGATGGTGAAATCAAGGCTGCCACCGCCGCGCGGGATTTCGGGGTGCCCTATACCTTGTCCACCATGTCCATCAACTCGATCGAGCAAGTGGCCGAAGCCACAAATGCGCCATTCTGGTTTCAAGTTTACACCCTGAACGATGATGATTTCATGCGCCGCCTGATGGCGCGGGCCAAGGATGCGAAATGCTCGGCCATTGTGATCACACTGGATCTTCAGGTACTCGGCCAGCGCCACAAGGATATCAAGAACGGCCTGTCCACCCCCCCCAAGCCGACACTGCAAAACATGATCAACCTTTCGACCAAGTGGCGTTGGGGGCTGGGTATGCTGGGCGCAAAAAGCCGGACCTTCGGCAATATCGTCGGCGAGGTTGAGGGCGTCTCGGATCCCACCAATCTGGGCGTCTGGACCAACGAAAAGTTTGACCCCGCGCTGGATTGGAAACGGGTGAAAGAGCTGCGCGACATGTGGGACGGTCCGGTGATCCTGAAAGGGATCATGGATGTTGAAGATGCCAAGCAAGCTCTGAATGTCGGGGCGGATGCGATCGTGGTTTCGAATCACGGCGGGCGGCAGTTGGATGGGGCGCTCAGCTCGATCCGGGCGCTGGAACCGATTGTCGAAGCGGTCGGCGACAAGCTGGATGTGTATCTCGATAGCGGCATTCGTCAGGGACAGGACATCCTCAAGGCTGTGGCGATGGGGGCCAAGGGCACCATGATCGGGCGCAGCTATATCTACGGTCTGGGGGCGATGGGACAGGCCGGCGTGACCAAGGCGCTTGAGGTGATGCAGAAGGAACTGGACATCTCGATGGGGCTTTGCGGGCGGGCGAACCTGTCGGATGTGGGCCGCGACATCCTGATGGTGCCCGAAGGGTTCAGCATGCGCTGAACCCCTGCCAGAATCACCCGGTTGATCACCTGCCCCACAGGATCAGGCAAAGCCGGTGCGTCAGGTGGCCGGAATCCCCTGAAAACACCACGAATCCGGCCTCAAAAGCCCTTTTCAACCCTTTGAAACCCGTCTATACGCGCAGCTTCACGCGGGCATACAGCCTTGGAGGATGTCCGCCCTAACCTATTGGAGAATTATTATGGCTGGAGCAATTCCTGATCTTCATGCCGAAGTACGTGCGGGGACGGGCAAGGGCGCCGCTCGCGCAGCGCGTCGTGACGGTAAAGTCCCGGGCGTCGTATTCGGTGGCGACAACGAACCCCTTTCGATTCAGGTTCCGTTCAATGAACTGTTCAAGAAACTGAAAGAGGGACGTTTCAAGTCGACCCTGTTCAACCTGAAAGTTGAAGGCCACGACGACGTCCGCGTCATCTGCCGCGACGTTCAGCGTGACGTTGTCAAAGACCTGCCAACCCATTTCGACCTGATGCGCCTGCGCCGTACTTCGCGCGTCAACCTGTTCATTCCGGTTGAATTCATCAACGAAGAAGAGGCCCCCGGCATCAAGAAGGGCGGCGTTCTGACCGTCGTTCGCGCAGAAGTCGAGCTTCGCGTTACCGCAGGTGATATTCCCGAGAAGATCGTTGTTGATCTGTCGGGTCTGGAAATCGGCGACGTTGTTACCATCTCGTCGGTTGACATGCCCTCTGGGGCACGTCCGACCATCGACCGCGACTTTGTGATTGCCAACATCTCGGCCCCGTCGGGACTGAAATCCTCGGAGAACGAAGAGGATGACGAGGCAGAAACCCCCGAGGCAGAAGCAGCCGAGGGCGGAGAAGAGTAATCTTCCCGCAAGTCGAAGAATTGAAAACGCGGCACCCGGTCGGGGCCGCGTTTTTCGTTTCTCTGGCTGGGGATTGCTGATCAAGGCGTTTCGCCATATCCTCAGGACACAACCCTGTAGCCAAACGCGCGAAATCTGTTGAATTTGTGCGCGTTTCGAAATCACCTTGTGTTTCAGGCTGTTCTCGAAACGCATTAGATGGGCAGGTCACAATTCGGCAGGTGCCCAATGGCTTTCGATTTCATTCTGATGCTCACCTCGAATGACCGGACCATTCCGGATGCCCGTGCCCGCGTGGACGAAGCGCTGGAAGGTGGCGTGCGCCATATCGGCTTTAAGGATGTCGGCCTGCCCATTGACGAACTGAAAGCCGTGGCTGACGCCATCCGTTCGGTCGGTGGCAGGTCCTATCTTGAGGTTGTCAGCCTGGATAAGGACAGCGAAATGGCCTCGGCCCGCGCGGCTGTGGATCTGGACGTAGACTGCCTGCTGGGCGGCACCCGCGCCGATCTTGTGACCGAGATCACCCGACATCATCCGCTGCGCTATTATCCCTTCCCCGGCGAAATCATCGGCCATCCCTCGGTTCTGAAAGGCCCTGCATCCGCAATCGTCACTTCAGCCCGCCAACTGGCCGAACTGGAGCATGTGCACGGGCTGGATTTGCTGGCCTATCGCTTTGACGGCGATGTGCCGGATCTGATGCGTCAGGTTTGCGCAGCGGTGGAAAAGCCGGTGATCATGGCCGGCAGCGTCGACAGCGAAGACCGCGTGCTGGATTGTGCGAAGGCAGGCGCGGCGGGCTTTACCGTCGGCACCGCCGCTTTTGCCGAGGTTTTCCCTGCCGAAGGCCCCGGCTTTCCCGCCCAGATCCGCACGATCCTTGAGATGACCGCCAAAGGCAAACGCCAGGCCGCCCGCCCTCTGCAACTGGCGCTTGCCGCCCATGACAGCCGCAAGGCACATCTGCGTGCATGGGTAACTCGCTTTGCCCACCAACTGGCAGGGCACCGGCTGGTATGTACCGGCGGCACCGGCCGGATGATCCACGACGCCGCCCCCGATCTGCGCGTCAGGCGATTGCAGCGCGGCTCGCGCGGTGGCGACCAGCAGCTTGGGGCCTTAGTCGCCACGGGCGAGTTGGACGCGGTCATCTTCTTTGCCGACCCGACACAGGCCCATAGCGGTGACGTGGACATGCAGGCACTGACCCGCCTGGCAATGCTGCATGACACGCCGGTCGCCCTAAGCCCCTCTGCCGCCGACATGATCGCCGCATCCCTGTTCGCCACGAAATAGACAGGCCTCGGCTTTGACCGGAACGGCTGTGATGTCACCCGGCCCGTGCAACACGAAACCGGCCGAAACATCAGCCAAGGCGGCTTTGGCGGTGATCACACCCGTTGGCGGACCAACCGGTTCAAACAGCAAAACCCCTTTGCCAGACCAAGACCCGCCGACTATACCCACCCTCAGCGACTTGGCTGGGAGGCGGGTATGAAACTTTGGGTCGGACTGGGAAACCCGGGCGCAAAATACGCGGGCAACCGGCACAATATCGGCTTCATGGCCGTAGACCGCATTGCCGATGACCACGGATTCGGGCCGTGGAAATCCAAGTTTCAGGCGCAACTGACCGAGGGCCGTTTGGGTTTGGAAAAACTGCTGCTGCTGAAACCTCAGACCTTCATGAACCTGTCGGGCCAGTCGGTTGGCGAAGCGATGCGTTTTTACAAGCTGACACCCCGGGATGTTACCGTTTTCCATGACGAGCTTGACCTCGCCCCCGGCAAGGTACGGGTGAAAACCGGCGGAGGCCATGCAGGCCATAACGGTTTGCGCTCGATCCACCAGCATATCGGTGCCGACTATGATCGGGTGCGTCTGGGCATCGGGCACCCGGGCCACAAGGACCGCGTGTCGCAATATGTGCTGAACGATTTCGCCAAGGCGGATCAGGACTGGCTGGACGATCTGCTGCGCGGCATCGCGGACGGCGCACCGGAACTGGCGGCGGGCGACAGCGGCAAATTCATGAATGCGGTGGCCCTTCGGATGAACCCGCCACGGTCATCAACCGGCCCGCGCAAATCGGCCAACAAACCTCAACCCGCGCCACTGCCCGACCCAGCGCCGGACACGCGCACGGCCCTTCAGAAACTGGCTGACAAATTCCGCTGAATCGCCGATTGCATCCGCCCCGATCTTGCGGCATCAAAGCCGCACCCATTGGCACACGCGGGCGTGGTGGAATGGTAGACACAGGAGACTTAAAATCTCTAGGCCAGAAATGGCCGTGCCGGTTCGAGTCCGGCCGCCCGTACCACTCTATTTCGCGGCAAATACCGTCTCGTCGATTTTTTGCGGAAGGGGCACATCATCCATCAGATCGTCGATGAACAGGCTTAGAAGCTGGGGCCGCCCCGTGACATCGGCCTTGCGGTAAATTGCATTGGTCTGAGCCTTCACCGTGCCTTCCGAAGTTTGCCGCAACGCAGCGATTTCCTGCGTGGAAAGCCCTTTAAGAAGAAAAAGCGCGACATCCTGCTCGGCTGCGGTCAGGCCCCATTGTGCAAATTTTTCCTCGACCACATCCATGAAAGCGGCGGACACAAGACGCAGCTTTTCTTCACTGGCACGTGATTTCAAGACGGTACGCCTTAGCACAATGGCCCCAAGAACCACTCCGAGTATCAGCCCGATGGACGCGCCGATTTCCAAAAGCTCGCGCACATGCCAGGCGATAGGTCTGGCCCGAACACCTAACACGGTCAGCAGAATGTCGGAGACGAAGAACAAGGTGAACAGCGCCTGAACCAGCACGATAAGGGTGAAAAAGACGGTCTGCCGCATCAATCATCCTCCTCGTCATCATCGTCGTCATCGTCATCGTCATCATCGTCGTCGTCATCGTCATCGTCGCGATTGTCGTCTTGGTCATCGTCGCGATCGTCGTCTTCGTCATCGCCGTCATTCGTCGCGTCTCTTTGATCGTCCGCCGTATCATCCTGATCTTTTTCGTCTTTCCGGTCTTTTTCGTCGTCGTCCGCATCATCGTCGGACCTCTGTGAACTGTCCGAGCCGTCAGATTCGTCGGATTGAGCCGGTTCGATATGGCGTCGATTTCCCATATCTCGGGGAATGGCCGTTGGCTCGAAATGCCCCGCCATGCCGTCATCTTCGACTTCCCAATAATCGCGCAGCACTTCGCCGGTTCGGGCATTCAGCACGATTTCACGCTCTACACCTTCGGCCTTGGCTTCGATCTTGATGCGGCCAAGCCAGGTTTTTTCGACTTCAAACGATGTGAAGCCCTGATCCTGTAGCCACAGAATGATCCTGTCGGCATATTCATTGGCTTGAACCGGCGCTGCCAAAATCGCAAAAGCCAGCGCGATGGCCCATCTGGTTTTTCGCGGTCCCATGTCCTGCCCTTTCATACGCGAACCGTTGCCGCAAATGGAATGCGGCAACGGAATTTGGATATCATAAAAAGATCGGCTGAACGAGACGATGATTAATCGTCGTCGTCATCGTCGTCGTCGTCGTCGTCGTCATCATCGTCATCGTCACGGTCGTCATCGTCGTCATCACGGTCGTCATCGCGGTCATCATCGTCGTCATCACGGTCGCGGTCGCGATCATCATCGTCGTCATCGCGGTCGCGGTCATCATCGTCGTCATTGCGGTCGCGGTCGCGGTCGCGATCATCATCGTCGCGGCTGTCGTCGTCGCGGCTGTCGTCGTCGCGATCACTGCTGTCGTCTTCAAACTTTTCTTCCAGATTTGAACCGTCCAATTTTCTGGCCAGTTCTTGCTCGGTCAGCACTTCTTCTTCGCGCGACAGTTCTTCGAAAGTGGTGTTGTCGTAAACCACTTCGATCCAGACACCGTCGATCAACACCTCAACCTTGGTGCGGAACGCGCCCCGTTCGATTTCAATCCGCTGGGCCGAGGGAAATTCGGCGACGATCGAATCGGTCTCGAGACTTTCAATCGCGAGGGCCGATGTACCGGCCAGCATGACAAGTGCGGTGGTGGACAGGATTAACTTTTTCATAACATTACCTTTCAGTGTGCGTTGTTGCGGTGACTGACACTGAGGGCAAAGCCGTCGCGATCTCTATTGGGCCGAGGTTTATTTCTGCCGATGTAAACCAATGGAAAACACGCCTAAACTTTGGTTTAGCGCCGTAAATGCCCTTTCGCGGCGCGGGGATTCAAAGTTCGAATTGCGCATACGCGCAATCCGACCGGAACGAGGGGGCTGTCTGCCCCCTCGTGCTCCCCCGAGGATATTTCAGGACAAAAGAAAGGATTTAATCCGCTGCGCGTCCTTCGGTATCGCTCATGTCAAAGCCGAGATATCGGGCGACGGTTTGCACATCCTTGTCGCCGCGACCGCAGAGATTCATGACGATGACATGATCCCTGGGCAGGGTTGGTGCCAGCTTCATCACATGGGCCATTGCGTGGCTTGGTTCCAGCGCCGGGATGATCCCTTCCTGGGCGCAGAGGAACTGAAACGCCTCAAGCGCTTCCTTATCGGTGATCGACACATATTGTGCGCGGCCCGTATCGTTCAGCCAGCTATGCTCGGGTCCGATACCGGGATAATCAAGGCCGGCCGAGATCGAATAGCCTTCAAGGATCTGCCCGTCATCATCCTGAAGCAGATAGGTGCGGTTGCCATGCAGCACGCCGGGGCGACCACCGGTCAGCGAGGCGCAATGCTCCATCTTTTCGTTCACGCCCTTGCCGCCGGCCTCAACACCGATGATGTTGACCGATGTGTCGTCAAGGAACGGATAAAACAGCCCCATCGCGTTCGACCCGCCACCAATCGCCGCAATCACGGTATCCGGCAACGCGCCGTCGCCTTCAAACTCGGGAAGCTGGTCTTTGACTTCCTTGCCGATGATCGACTGGAAATCCCGGACCATCGCCGGATAGGGATGCGGACCGGCCACGGTGCCGATGCAATAAAACGTATCACGCACATTCGTGACCCAATCGCGCAAGGCGTCGTTCATTGCGTCTTTCAGCGTGCCACGGCCCGAGGTCACGGGAATCACTTGCGCCCCCAGAAGACGCATGCGGAACACGTTCGGGGCCTGACGCTGTACGTCATGCGCACCCATGTAAACCACGCATTGCAGTCCGAACTTGGCGCAGACCGTCGCCGTGGCCACGCCGTGCTGCCCGGCGCCGGTTTCGGCGATGATGCGGGTCTTGCCCATCCGCCGCGCCAGGATGATCTGGCCCAGCACGTTGTTGATCTTATGGGCACCGGTGTGGTTCAGCTCGTCCCGCTTCATATACACCTTGGCGCCGCCAAGGGTCTCGGTCACGCGCTCGGCGAAGTAAAGCGGCGACGGGCGGCCGACATAGTGTTTCCACAGGTCGTCCATTTCCGCCCAGAATGTCGGGTCGTCCTTGGCCTTTTCGTATTCCGCTTCCAGATCAAGAATCAGCGGCATCAGGGTTTCCGAAACGAACCGGCCGCCGTAATTGCCAAAACGGCCCTTTTCGTCGGGTCCGTTCATGAAGCTGTTGAATAGATCGTCGGTCATCGCGCCGGTCCTTACGCTAAGGCGTTTCGAGATTAACTTGGAGCACAAGTTGATTTTGAAACGCACAAGAACATCATTTGGTTTCGCGCCTTTCGCCAAAGTGCCAGTGCCCCAACACTATGGCGAAACGCTTTTGAGTCACGCTGTGATATGGTGCGATGCGCAGGTTTTCCAGCGAAAACTTTACTGGCGGGTTGGTTCGCCGTGCTGCGTCTCGGCCCGCCGGTTGACGGCGATGCGCCGCAGGAAAGCTGCAATGAAAAGCACCGTCAGAACAAGCACCACGGTCGGGGCCGGGGCCGAGTCGAGCCAGAAGCTGAGATAGGTGCCGAGCGTCATCGAGACCGCGCAAATCACCACGCTGACCATTAGCATTTGGCCGAAACGTCTTGTCACCAGAAAGGCTATCGCTCCGGGGGCGATCAGCAGGCCGATGGCGAGGATCAGACCGACAGCGGTCAGCAGTGCCACCACCGTCAGCGACAACCCCGTCAGCAGCCCGTAATGCAGCCAGCCCGTGCGCAGGCCCGAGGCGCGGGATTGCACCGGATCAAAGGCATGGGCCAGCAGGTCGGGCCATTTCAGCACGATGGCCCCACCGACCAGAACGGCGACGAGTCCGGCGGTCAGAAGGTCCTGCCCGCCGACACCCAGCATGTTGCCATAAAGGATGTGATCAAGGTCGGTGTCCGTGTCGATGGCGACATAAAGGACGATCCCCATCCCGAACATGCCGGAAAAAACCACGCCCATAATCGTGTCGGGTTTCACCCGGCTGTTTTCGGCCAGATAGCCGGTTGCCAGCGCACTGGTCATTCCGGCGACAAACGCCCCCAAAATCAGCGGCACGCCGATGATATAGGCCAGCACGATCCCCGGCAAAACCGAATGACTGACCGCATCCCCCATCAGCGCCCAACCTTTCAGCACCAGGAATGACGACAGCAACGCCGCAGGTACGGAGACGATCAGCCCGATCCAGAACGCATTCTGCATGAAACTGAATTGGAAGGGTAAAAGCAGGGTATCGATCATGCAGCCTCTGCCAGCGCCTGACGCGCCTTGCGCTTGGCTGCGAGCAGCCCGTGTTTCGGGGCCAGCAAAAAGGCCAGCAGGAAGATCAGGGTTTGCAGCGTCACGATAATGCCGCCCGTCGCCCCGTCGAGAAAGTAACTGAGATAGGCGCCGGCAAAACTGGTTCCGGCCCCGATCAGGACCGAGGTCAGGATCAGCGGCGGAAAGCGGTCGCACAGCAAATAGGCCGTCGCCCCCGGTGTCACCACCATCGCGATCACCAGAAACGCTCCCACCGTTTGCATGGCCGCCACGACCGAGGCCGACAGAAGGGTGAAAAACACCACCTTCATCAATCCGGTGCGCAGCCCGATGCTTCTGGCGTGGCTTTCGTCAAAGAATGTTACCATCAGGTCCTGCCATTTCAGGATAAGCACGCCCAGCGATACGAAACCGATCATTGCCAGTTGCAGCGTATCCTCGGGCGTAATCGCAAGGATATTGCCCATGGTGATGGTCTGGATATTGATCGAAACCGGGCTGACCGACACCATGAACAGGCCCAGCCCGAAAAAGCTGGTGAAAATCAGGCCGATCACCACGTCGATTTTCAAACCCGACCTTTCTGACAGAAACAGCATCGCGCCAGCGGCCAGCCCCCCTGCCAGAAACGCGCCAAGCGCGAAAGGCAGGCCCAGCATATAGGCGCCCGCCACCCCCGGCACGATCGAGTGCGAAAGCGCGTTGCCAATCAGCGACCAGCCCTTGAGCATCAGAAACGACGACAGGAACGCACAAACCGCACCCACCAGCGCCGAAACCCACATCGCGTTGGTCATGTAGGCATAGGAAAACGGCTCAAGCAGAAGGGCGGTCATTTTTCGCCCTCGGTGGTGCGGGTTCTTTCGCCGTATTGAACAAAGGGCCGCTCGTCATCGGTCATGATGGTCACGGTCCGCGCATCCGCATCGTCATGCAGCACGTCCCCACCCAGGGTAAAGTGGCGCAGCACACCGCCAAAGGCCTTTTTCAGATTTTCAGGCGTAAAGGTGGTTTCGGTCAGCCCGTAATCCAGCACGGTGCCTTTCAGCAAAACCGTGCGGTCACAGAATTCCGGCACGGTGCCAAGATTGTGGGTTGAAACCAGCATCACCCGCCCCTCATCGCGCAATTCGCGCAGCAATTCGGTGATCTGGTCCTCGGTTTTCACATCGACACCGGTAAATGGCTCGTCCAGCAGGATGACCTGACCGTTCTGCGCCAATGCCCGCGCCAGAAATACGCGCTTGCGCTGGCCGCCCGAAAGCTCGCCGATCTGGCGATGGCGATAGTCCTGCATATTGACCCGCGCAAGGGCGGTCTCGACCGCCTCATGGTCCGCGGCCGCGGGGCGGCGCATAAAACCCATATGCCCATAGCGCCCCATCATCACCACGTCTTCGACCAGAACAGGAAAGGACCAGTCCACTTCCTCGGCCTGCGGCACATAGGACACCAGATTTTCCCGCAGGGCCTGTTTCACGGTCTTTCCAAGCAGGCGGATTTCCCCCTTCGCCGCCGGTACAAACCCCATGATCGCCTTGAACAGAGTCGATTTTCCCGACCCGTTCACCCCGACCAAAGCCGTCACCGTGCCCCGAGGGATCCGAAAACTGGCATCTCTTAGCGCCGTATGCCCGTTGCGATAGGTAACTGTCACATTCTCGGCGCTGATGCCCTGCCCGTCAGTCATCCGCCAGACCCTTTTCCAATGCGTCGGCGATGGTGCCGGATGTCACGCTGAGCAGATCAAGATAGGTCGGCACCGGACCGTTGGGTTTCGACAGCGAGTCCACGTATAAAACACCGCCATAGGACGCCCCCGTTTCACGCGCCACCTGTTTCGCGGGGCGGTCGCTGACGGTGCTTTCACAGAAAACGGCCGAAATGTTGTATTCATTCACCCCGTCGATCACCTTGCGCACCTGCTGCGGCGTGCCCACCTGATCGGCGTTTATCGGCCAGAGATACAGCTCGTTCATGCCGAAATCGCGGGCGAGATAGCTGAACGCCCCCTCGCAGGACACCAGCCAGCGCTTATCTTCGGGGATCGCGGCAATCCGGTCGCGCAGCGGTTCCAGCGCGTCGCGCAACCGGGCACCATACGCGGCGGCGTTTTCGGCATAAACTGCGGCATTTTCGGGGTCTTCCGCGCTCATCGCGGCGCGGATGTTATCGACATAGATCAGCGCATTCTCCAACCCCATCCACGCATGCGGATTGGCCAATCCTTCATACTGACCCTCGGTGATCGAGATCGGATCGATCCCCTCTGACAGGGTGGCCGAGGGTAAATCACCAAGATTGGCCAGAAACTGCTTAAACCACAGCTCGAGGTTCAACCCGTTCCACAGAATCAGATCCGCATCCATCGACCGCACCAGATCGCGCGGGGTCGGTTGATATCCGTGAATTTCCGCGCCCGGTTTGGTCACGGAAACCACCTCGGCCGCGTCACCGGCCACATTCGCCGCCATATCGGCCAGAACGGTGAAGGTCGTGACGACCTTAAGCTTCTCGGCCTGCGCAGCGGTGGCAGTCAGACCCAAAGCCAGAGCAATTGCGGTGCGGGACAGAAATAAGGACATGGTCCACCCGATCTAATCGACGTTTCGGCCCCATCTATTTGCGAATCGCTCGCAGAAGTCAAGTTAGTTGCGAATTATTCTCAAAATGAACTACACGCCCTTGACCCAACTGACGATCTGAGACCCCGGCATCGCCCCCGCCTGTCGCTTGACCTCTTTACCGCCCTTGAACCCGACCATTGTCGGAATGCCGCGAATACCGTATTTCTGTCCGGCGGCCTGATGTTCCTCGGTGTTCAGCTTCACTAACCGCGCATCGCCATTCACAACCGCAGCGGCCTTGTTGAATTCCGGCGCCATCATCCGGCACGGCCCGCACCACGGTGCCCAGAAATCAACGATCAGGGGAAACTCGTCATTCCGCGCGGCCTTTTGCAGCGTCTTGAGATCCACCTCAACCGCCTTGGGCGAGGCCAGCTTGCTGCCACACGACCCGCATTTCGCACCAGCCAGACGGTCGCCGGGCACCCGGTTCACCTGCCCGCAATCCAGACAGGTCACTTTCTTGTTGTCAGACATTGGCATGTCCTCATGCTATACGTTCCACTTTCCGAATATATAGGAGATGGCGGGCGGCGATGGAAGGGGCGGGCCTTTTACAGTTACAGTGCCTTCGAAGCGCAATCCTTCACATACGGTCGATCAATTCCATCACCGACCAGCCCATGTCCCCGACAATCAAACCAACCCCATCCGCGTTCGGGTGCAGCCCGTCGCGCTGCATGTAGGGCCGCATTGCCTCAAGATCGCGATCCCGGGCGATTGCCGCCATGAAGTTTTCATAAAGATCAACGCCATAGGTCTTTTGCAATTCCGCATAAATACCGTCAAAGCTTGCCTTATAGGTCGGCCCGAAATTCTGAGTGGATTCAATTCCGACCAACAAAACGGCAATCTCTTTGCCTTGGGCGATCTCGATGATCTGCGACAGGTTGCGCCTTGTCAGCTTGGGCGAAAACCCCCGCAGCATGTCATTGGCCCCCAGCGCAAGGATCAACCCGTCCACATCCGGCGGCATCACCCAGTTTGCCCGCTCCAGCCCGCCGGCACTGGTGTCGCCCGAAACCCCCGCATTGACGATCACCGCATCGACGCCCTGATTATCCAGAAACGCCTGCATTTGCGGTACGAACCCGTCTTCGGCGGCCAGTCCGTAGCCGGCTGTCAGACTGTCGCCCAATGCAACAATCTTCACAGGTTCGGCATAAGCCGGAGCTGACAGCAGAAATATCACCGCCAACAGCTTGCTGACCGCGCGAAACGGTCCATATTCAGGTAGATATGTTAACATTTTCGGATGACCCATGGCTGCCCTTGCTTTCAACCTGAATAATGCCGCGCTTTCGCTGGATGGCAATGCCGGACGTGTCGACATCCTGCATAACATTTCACTAAGCATCGAAACCGGCTCCAGCGTCGGGCTTGTCGGACCCTCCGGTTCGGGCAAGTCATCGCTGTTGATGTTGCTGGGCGGGCTTGAGAAAGCCACCGGCGGCACAGTGACCGCCTTGGGCAAGGACCTGACCGCGATGACCGAGGACCAGCTTGCCCGCTTCCGCCGTGACCACATGGGGGTTGTCTTTCAGTCCTTCCACCTGATCCCCACCATGACCGCGCTGGAAAACGTCGCAACCCCCTTGGAACTGGCCGGTATGCCCGACGCTTTTGACCGCGCCCTGCAAGAGCTAAAGACCGTTGGCCTGGGCCACCGCACCGATCACTATCCCAACCAGATGTCGGGGGGCGAGCAACAGCGCGTGGCGCTGGCCCGCGCCGCCGCGCCGCAGCCGGATATCCTGCTGGCCGATGAACCAACCGGCAATCTGGACGGCGCGAATGGCACCGCGATCATGGACCTGCTGTTTGGTCTGCAAGACCGGCACGGCTCGACCCTCGTTTTGGTCACGCATGCCGAGGAACTGGCCCAGCGCTGCGACCGTTTGATCCGGCTTGAAGACGGGCGGATCGCCCAATTGCAGGACGCCGCCGAATGAGCCTGCGTAACGCCGCGAAATTCGCCCGCCGCGAACTCAGGGGTGGCCTTCGGGGGTTTGGCATTTTTCTGGCCTGCCTGACCTTTGGCGTGGCCGCGATCGCGGCAATTGGCACGGTTCGGTCATCGATACAGGCGGGTCTTGAACGCGAAGGCGCGGCCCTTCTGGGCGGCGATGCCGAACTGGAATTCACCTATCGCTTTGCCACCGAGCAAGAACTGGCCTGGATGACCGAGAATGCCAGCCGGGTTAGTGAAATCGCCGATTTCCGGTCGATGGCGGTGGTCGAATATGACGGCGTGACCGAACGCGGGCTGACCCAGGTCAAGGCTGTCGACACCGCCTATCCGCTGGTCGGAGAGGTGGGGCTTTCGCCCGACATGCCACTTGCCCGGGCGCTGGCCGATAACGGCACGGTGATCGAGCGCGTTCTGGCCGATCGCCTTGGCCTGCAACCGGGCGACAGTTTCCGGCTGGGCGACAAAACATTTACCTTCTCGGCCTATCTGACCAGCGAACCCGATAACGCAGGCGGCGGCTTTGGCTTTGGCCCGCGCATCATCGTCTATCGCACGGCCCTTGAAGGATCGGGGCTTTTACAGCCCGGCACGCTGTTTTCATCGCAATACCGGCTGGATTTCCCCGACGGGACCGATCTGGCCCGGCTGAGGCGTGACGCCGACACGGCTTTTGAAAACAGCGGCATGCATTGGCGCGACTCTCGCGACGGTGCCCCCGGTGTGTCGACCTTTGTCGAACGTCTCGGGGCCTTTCTGATCCTTGTCGGCCTGTCAGGTCTTGCGGTCGGAGGGGTCGGCGTATCCGCCGCCGTCCGCGCCTATCTGGCGGGCAAGACCGGCGTGATCGCCACCCTGCGCACGCTGGGGGCGGACCGCCGGACGATATTCCAAACCTATTTCATCCAGATCGGCATTCTCAGCCTCTTGGGCGTCACCATGGGGCTGATCGTCGGCACCGTCCTGCCGCTGTTGGCCGCGCCCTTTATCGCGGACCGGCTGCCGATCCCCGCCGAATTCGCCATTTATCCGCAACCGATGTTCGAAGCGGCCCTTTATGGCATCCTCGCTGCCTTGATCTTCACCCTCTGGCCGCTGGCCCGCACCGGAGACATTCGCGCCGCCACCCTTTTTCGCGACGCAATGACGGCAGGGCGGATATTGCCGCCCCCGGGCTTCCTGATCGTCATCATCCTGCTGGTCGCCACGTTGATCGCAGCCGCTGCCGTCTTTGCGGGCACCCTGTTTCTGACCGCGTGGACCGCGGCCGGTATTCTGGGTGCCTTGCTGATCCTCAGCCTCGCCGCCATCGGCGTCCGCGCCCTGTCGCGCCGCCTGTCGCCCCTGTCGCGCGGCCGCCCCGCCTTGCGGGCCGCCTTTGACGCCATTTCGAAACCGGGGTCCGAAACCGCCGCCGTGATGCTGTCAATCGGGCTTGGCCTGTCGGTTCTGTCCGCCGTCGGTCAGATTGACGGCAACATCCGCAGCGCAATCTCCGACGAACTTCCCGATGTCGCCCCCAGCTATTTCTTCGTCGACATCCAATCCTCGCAGATGCCCGAATTCCTTGACCGCATCACATCCGATCCCGCCGTATCCGATTTCGAATACGCCCCCATGCTGCGCGGCGTGATCACCGAGATCAACGGCAAACCGGCCAAAGAGGTCGCCGAAAACCACTGGGTCGTCCATGGCGACCGGGGCCTGACCTATTCCGCCCGCAAACCCGACAGCGCGACCCTGACCGCCGGAGAATGGTGGCCCGAGGATTACACCGGCCCGCCCCAGATCAGCTTTTCCGCCGAAGAGGCCGAGGAAATGGGCCTGCAACTGGGCGATATGCTAACCGTCAACGTGCTTGGCCTCGATATCACGGCCGAGATCACCAGCTTCCGCGTTGTCAATTTCCGCAATGCAGGCATGGGCTTTATCCTGTCGATGAACCCCTCTGCCCTGCAAGGGGCGCCGCATAGTTTCATTTCGACCGTCTATGCCGAAGAAGCGTCCGAAGCCCGCATCCTGCGCGACCTGGCCAATGCCTTCCCGAACATCACCGCGATCCGGGTGCGCGACGCCATCGAACAGGCCAGCGGCATCCTGTCGAACATCGCTGCCGCCACTGCCTATGGCGCGGGCGTTACCCTGTTCACCGGCCTCCTGGTGCTGATCGGCGCGGTCGCCGCAGGGGAACGTGCCCGCAACTACGAGGCGGCGATCCTCAAAACCCTAGGCGCATCCCGCCGCCAGATCCTGACCAGCTTTGCCCTGCGCTCGGCCCTCACCGGCCTTTCCGCCGGTATCATTGCGCTGTTTTTCGGCGCGCTCGCGGGTTGGGCCGTATCGACCTTCGTGTTCGAAACCGGTTTCCGCATGATCTGGACCGCAGCCCTGGCCGTCATTGCCGCCGGTGTCGGGGCAACCCTTCTGGCGGGCCTGGTTTTCGCCAGCCGCTCGCTTGGCGTCAGCCCGTCGCGCGTGCTACGGGCAAGAGAATGATCAAACCGTTCTTCTTCGGCTATGGCAGCCTCGTCAACCGCGCGACCCATCACTATGAAAACGCCCACCGCGCCAGCGCCGCGGGCTGGCGCCGCGCCTGGCGCTATACGACCCACCGGCAAGTGGCCTTTCTGACCGCCATTCCCTGCCCCGACAGCCGCATCTTCGGATTGATGGCCGAGGTTCCGAACGGCGACTGGGTTGCACTGGACGAACGCGAATACGCCTATGACCGCGTGGGGGCGACCCATCATGTCGATCACGCGCTGGACCTGCCCCATGATGTGTCGATCTATGCCATCCCCGACGGCCAGCATTTCACACCGACCCCGGAACATCCGATCCTGCTCAGCTATCTCGGCACCGTGGTACAGGGGTATCTCAACGAATTTGGCGAAGACGGGGTTCAGGCGTTTTTCGACACCACCGACGGCTGGTCAGCACCGATCCTCGACGACCGCGCCGATCCGGTCTATCCGCGGGCACAAACCCTTGCGCGATCTGAAAAATCCCTGCTTGAACGCCAGATGCAGCGGGTCGGCTGCCATGTGATCGCCCCCTGATCCGCCAAAGCCGATCTGCTTTCATCTTTTTATCAATACTTCGGGGGTGAATTGGCCCGCAGGGACAAAAGGGGGCAGCGCCCCCTCAGCCTAACCCAGTTCGTGCCGCCACGGCGGGTTCGCACCGGCCCGCGAAACAGTCACCGCAGCAACCCGCGCGCCAAATTCCAACGCCGACCGGATCGTCCCGGCCGGGGCCGCGCGCAGCCCGTCCTTGGTCATCACACCCAGTTCGGACAAACGCGCCAGCACGCCCGCGTTGAACGTGTCGCCCGCACCCACCGTATCGACGACCTCAACCTTGTTGACCGGCGCATGCACCTGTTCACCGCTGGCCAGAAACGCCGATGCGCCGTCACCGCCTCGGGTCAGGATCACGACCGATGGTCCCGCCGTACGCAAGCTGGCCAGCTTGTCCTCAAGGCTTTCCGGCCCGGGATAGATCCAGTTCAGATCCTCATCCGACACTTTCACGATATCCGACAGCGCAAGCATCCGGTCCAGACGGCTGCGGTATCCGGCGATATCGTCGATAAACCCGGGCCGGATATTCGGATCAAGCATGATCACGCGGGTCTCGGCCTCGCGCTCGAGCAGGGCCAGATAGGTGGACGCGGCCGGTTCGGCGCAAAGACTGATCCCGCCGAAATATAGCGCGTTTACATCATCGCTAAGCGCAGGCAGATCCGTGGCCAAAATCATCCGCCCTGCCGAGTTTTCATCGTAAAACGTATAGGTCGCATGGCCGTCGGTCAGCTGCACAAAGGCCAGTGTCGTCGGCCGGTCGCTGCGGATCAGGTTGGTGCTGTCCACATGGCTGGCCGCCAAAGCCGCCACCAATTGCTGGCCGAACAGATCGTTTGACACGCCTGAAAGCATCCCCGCCTGAACCCCCAGACGCCCAAGACCGATCGAGGTGTTAAATATGGCCCCCCCCGAATAGGGCACATAGCCGTCCCGATCCGCCTCAGTCGGTTTCGGGATCATGTCGATCAATGCTTCTCCGCAACACAGAATCATGAGTGCCTCCGGATATCACCGTTTATGTTACCGCTAACATCGCCGTATACAGACACCGGCGCGACTTGCCAACACTCATCTGCGCAGCATGCGGATCAATGTGCCCGCCGTCGCCCCCGAGGCGATCCCGATCAGATCGGCGTAAAAATCCTCGATCTCGCGGCCCCGCCCGAAATAGGGCTGGATCACCTCGATCGCCCAACCAAAGCCGATGGCCAAGGGCACAATCCACAAAAACCCCCAGCGATGCGCCAGCGACACCGGAAAGACCAAAGCAAAAAAGGCAATCGCATGGGCGGCCTTGTCCGAGATGAAAAATGGTTTTCCGCCAACGGATTGCGACAAGGTTAAATAGGCTATCGCAATTGCGGTCAGGACGGTCAGCACATCTGCCGCCAGCCGCAGGACCCGCGTTATTCCAACTCTGCTCACTCGAACCTCACCACTTCCGGTCGCCCGACCCTAGCCGTTTCACCCAGGCGATACGAGAGCAAACATTTCGCACGGCCGATTTCCGGCAAGCAAGCGCCAATACCTTTCCCATCCCTTTGGGTGCCGCGTCAGACCCTCAGAACCGACGGGTCATCATCGCGGTACAAACGCTTCAGCAAACCCGCGCGACGGCGCAGAATCACCGCGTTGTTCAGGCTGCCCTTGGCCGTGATCTCGCCATCCCCCACATGGGGCGGGTCGGCCAGAACCAAGGCGCGGGCAATCCGCGATGCCGATCCGGTGGCATTGGCCGCAAGGGCCGATAAACGCTCGGCGATCTGCGCCAGATAGTGCGCGTCGCGAATGGTGCCATCCTTTCCCGACAGTCCAAGGGTCGCGGGCGGAAAGATCAGGATGCCGATCTCGCGCTGGTCGGCCCCTGTGATCACCACGTCCTGCACCAGACCCGACAGTGCCGCCAAAGCCTCAAGCCGCAGATTGCCCGCCTGCACCCATGTGCCGGTCTGCAATTTGAAATCCTCGGATATGCGGCCATCGAATTTCACACCCTTGGCCGGGTCCGCCTCGTCCACGAAACGCACGGCGTCATTGGTGATGAAAAACCCCTCATCGTCAAACGCCCCTTTGGTTTTTTCCGCGTCGTCAAAATACCCGTCCATCACGTTCGGACCGCGTACACGGATTTCATAACGTCCGGGCGATTCCGGGATCAGCTTCGCCTCAACCATCGGCACCGGCACACCGATATGGCCGGTTTCGGCCCCGCCCTGATAATGCATCACGGCCATCGGTGCGGTCTCGGTCAAACCCCAGCTTGAGGTCATCATCGGAACGCGCCCCGTCTCGGAATTGGCCATGCCCTCAAGCGCGGCCCAAACATCGGCGGGCAAGGACGCACCGGCATAGAAGATCATATCAAGCCCGTCAAAGAACCCGGCCCGCAGCTTTGCGTCGTCGCGCATGGCATCAACCAGCATCGCATAGGCGATCGGCACGTTCAGGCTGAGCGTTGCATTCACCATCCCGAGGTTCTCTAACGTCCGCCCGAACCGGCCCTTTATGGGCTTGCCGTCATCCAGATAATACGAACCGCCATTGGCCAGTATCGCGTTGAAAACGAAGTTGCCGCCAAACACATGGTTCCATGGCATCCAGTCCAGCAATACCGGCGGGTGCGCCTTGAGAAACGGCAGGCAGGCCCGAAGCTGCGCCTGGTTGACACACATCATGCGTTGCGTCTGCGGCACCCCTTTGGGCAGGGATGTCGACCCCGAGGTGAACAGGATTTTCGCCAGACTGTCCGGGCCCACCGCCGCGAAAGCCGCATCCAGCGCCGCGTCCGGCGCACCGGCCAGCAAATCGTCAAACGCAATGGACCCATCTGGCCCGTCACGGGCCACCACTTGCGGCAAACCCGCCAGTTCGGTCCGCGCCAACGCCGCCGCGAAAGCCTTGCCATCCTCGGAATAGACCATCCCGGGCGCTGTCTTTTCCACCGCGTGGCGCAACCGAGGATAGGCCTCGGGGATCAGGGCATATTGCTCGGCCAGCGGCACCAGAGGCACGCCGATATATTGGGTCGCCAATGCCAGCAGCCCATGATTGACCGACGGTCCCGACAGAACCACCAAAGGCGTGTCCGGCCCCATGCCGCGTGACAGAAGCGCGGCGGCGATGCGGCGCACCCTGTCAAGCGCCTGCGCATAGGTCACGACCCGCCAACCGCCCCCGTCGCGTTCCGCCAGAAATACGCGGTCCGGTGCCTGAACGGCCCAGTGATGCAGCCAGTCTCCGGTCTTGTCGGCAACCGGCCCGGTTTGCAGGCCCGAACCAAGGATCAACACCCCGTCTTCGCGGGTTTCCACGTCAGGCGAATGGGAAATATATGGGTCTGGCAAGTGGCGGACCTCCTTCATGCACCCAATAGGCGGGACGCTTTAGTTATAACTCATATCTATTTGCCGAAACAAGGCAACAAAAAAGGGCACCCCGGTTTGACGGGATGCCCAATCGCGTTTGATATTCGAAATGCTTAACCCAGGTCGAAGCGATCCGCGTTCATCACCTTGTTCCATGCAGCCACGAAATCGCCGACGAACTTACCGGCGTTGTCGTTCTGCGCATAGACTTCCGACAGCGCCCGCAGTTGCGAATTCGACCCGAACACCAGATCCGCACGGGTCGCGGTCCACTTGGTGTCGCCCGATGCGCGGTCGGTGCCTTTGAAGGCCATCTCGCTGTCATTGGTCGGGGTCCATTTGGTGCCCATATCCAGCAGGTTGACGAAGAAGTCGTTGGTCAGCTGGCCCGGACGGTCGGTGAATACGCCATCCATTGAACCGCCGGCATTGTTGCCCAGCACCCGCAGACCACCAACCAGAACCGTCATTTCCGGCGCGGTCAGGTTGAGAAGCTGCGCCTTGTCCAGCAGAAGCTCTTCGGTCGAGACCGAATATTCCGCCTTCTGATAGTTGCGGAACCCGTCTGCCTGCGGCTCGAGCACCGCGAAGCCTTCGATGTCGGTCTGTTCTTGCGAGGCGTCCATGCGGCCCAACGTGACCGGCACAGTCACATCGGTGCCAGCCGCTTTCGCCGCCGCTTCGATTGCCGCAGCACCCCCGATGACGATCATATCGGCCATCGAGACAGTCTTGCCAAAGCCGCCCTGAACGCCTTCCAGCGTTTCCAGAACCTTTGCCAACTGCTTTGGCTGGTTCACCGCCCAGTCTTTCTGTGGCGACAGACGGATGCGCGCACCATTGGCACCGCCGCGATGATCCGACCCACGATAGGTCGACGCCGATGCCCAAGCGGTCTGAACCAGTTCAGACACCGACAGGCCCGAGGCCATGATCTGCGACTTCAGCTCGGCCACATCGGCGTCCGAGATCAGATCGTGATCGCAGGCCGGAATCGGATCCTGCCAGATCAGATCTTCTGCGGGAACCTCATCCCCCAGATAGCGGGTTTTCGGCCCCATATCGCGGTGGGTCAGCTTGTACCATGCGCGGGCAAACGCCTCGGCGAACTCATCAGGGTTCTCGTGATACCGCTTCGAGATTGGACCATAGATCGGATCAAAGCGCATCGACATATCCGCCGTCGTCATCATCGTCGAAACCTTCTTCGACGGATCATGCGCCGCCGGGGCCATGTCTTCCTCTTTCGGGTGGATCGGCTGCCAGACATAGGCGCCGGTGCCGGTTGTGGCGATGTTCCAGTCATAGCCGAACAGCAGATCGAAATAGCCGTTATCCCACTGGATCGGGTTCGCGGTCCATGCACCTTCAAAGCCCGAGGTGGTGGTGTCGTCCCCCTTGCCCGAGCCATGGGCGTTGATCCAACCCAGTCCCATTTCCTGCATCGGAGCACCTTCCGGCTCGCGGCCGACAGCGTCCTCGGGACCGGCACCATGGCCTTTGCCAAAAGTGTGCCCGCCCGCGACCAGCGCTACGGTGTCTTCATCGTTCATGCCCATACGCGCGAATGTTTCCCGCACATCGCGGCCCGAGGCCAGAATGTCCGGTTCGCCATTCGGGCCTTGCGGGTTCACATAGATCAGACCCATCTGAACAGCCGCTAGCGGGTTTTCCAGATCGCGGTCGCCCGAATAACGCTGGTCGCCCAGCCATTCGGTTTCGACACCCCAATACACATCTTCTTCCGGTGCCCAGACATCCGCACGACCGCCGCCAAATCCGAAGGTCTTGCCGCCCATCGATTCGATCGCGACGTTGCCCGCCAGGATCATCAGATCCGCCCAGCTGATCGCGTTGCCGTATTTCTGCTTGATCGGCCACAGCAGACGCCGTGCCTTGTCGAGATTGCCATTGTCAGGCCAGCTGTTCAGCGGCGCGAAACGCTGCTGGCCAGTGCCGCCGCCACCGCGACCGTCTGCGGTACGATAGGTTCCGGCGCTGTGCCATGCCATGCGGATGAACAAGCCACCGTAATGGCCATAATCCGCCGGCCACCAATCCTGGCTGTCGGTCATCAGCGCGGTCAGGTCTTCCTTCAGCGCCTTCATATCCAGACCTTTGAACGCTTCCGCATAGTCAAAATCCTCGCCCATCGGGTCGGTCTTTTTGTCATGCTGATGCAGAATGCTCAGGTTCAACTGGTTCGGCCACCAGTCGCGGTTCGAGTTCACACCCTGGCTGGTGTGCATTACCGGGCAGCCGCCCTTCGGTGCGTCGGATCCGTCCATATTCAATCTCCCGTTTGATAATATGACATGTGGGGTCCAGAGAACCGGCATCCAAGTCACACCTGCCCCTGTTTTGACTGATTCTAAACTAGCAAACCGATCTGATTATTAAAAGTTGCATTTTCTGATCAGATTAATAAGTTTTGCTTATGGCGAATTTCACCCTCAAACAGCTCAGATATTTCGAGGCTTTGGCCAAGCACGGCCATTTCGGACGGGCGGCGGATTATTGCGCGATTTCTCAGCCGGCGCTGTCGATGCAGATAAAAGAGCTTGAGGACGCTTTGGGAAGCCCCCTGTTCGAACGCAACGCCCGCGAGGTCCGTCTGACCGGATTTGGCGAAGAGTTTTCGCTCAGGGTCCGCGACATCCTGCGCTCGGTCGATGAGCTTGGGGAAATGGTGCTATCGGCCCGGGGCAGATTGGCCGGTCGTCTGCGGATCGGGGTGATCCCGACCATCGCGCCCTATCTGCTGCCCAAGCTGATCCGCGATCTGAATGACCGATACTCGGGCGTTGATCTGCATGTGCGCGAAACCCAAACCGCAAATCTGTTATCCGACCTACATGAAGGGCGGCTGGACACCGCCATCCTGGCGCTTCCGATCTCGGACCCGGCCTTGCACGAACTGACCCTGTTTGACGAAGAATTCGTTCTTGTCCGCCCGCGCGCCGATGCGGGCAAACCCGTGCCCGACCCGGAACGCCTAAGCGAAATGCGCCTGCTGCTGCTTGAGGAAGGCCACTGTTTCCGTGATCAGGCCCTGTCGCTGTGCAACATCCAGCCCTCCGTGCCGAAAGAGCTGTTTGACGGAAGCTCGTTAACCACCCTCGTGCAAATGGTCGGCGCAGGGCTGGGGGTGACATTGATCCCCGAAATGTCCGTGCCTTTGGAAACCCGCTTTGCCGAGGTTTCGGTCGACCGCTTCCCCTCGGCCACCCCTGCCCGCACGATTGGCATGATCTGGCGCAAATCCAGCCCGCTGGCTCCGCATCTGGCAGACATGGCCGAAGTTGTCCGCCTTTCGGCAGGGCACTGATCGAAAACGCATTGCAAGGCTTGGTCAGGACAGGCACAACATCTTCATGAACGCGCCCCGACCCTTTTCCGTGATGACCAAGCCGATTGGTCCGCGATGCAATATCGATTGCACCTATTGCTATTATCTTGAGAAAGAAAAGCTGTTTCCGCAGGAAAAGAAGTTCCGCATGTCGGACGAGGTGCTGGAAACCTATATCCGCCAGACGATTGAAACCTCGGTCGAGGGCGGCATGCGCGAGGTTCCTTTCGCATGGCAAGGCGGCGAACCGACCATGCTGGGGGTGGATTTCTTCCGCCGCGTGGTTGCGCTGCAAAACAAATACCTGCCGCAGGGCGTCCGTGTCGCCAACGCATTCCAGACCAACGGCATCTTGCTGGATGATGACTGGGGCCGGTTTTTCAAGGAAAACGAATTTCTCGTCGGCATCAGCATCGACGGGCCGGACAGGGTGCATAACCGCTATCGCGTGGACCGGCAGGGGCGGGCCACCTTTGACAAGGTGATGGCGGGGCTTGAGGTGCTGCAAAAACACGCGGTTGATTACAACGCCCTGACAACGGTCCACCGCGCCAATGGCGGCAAGGGCAAAGAGGTCTACAGGTTCCTCAAGGGGCTTGGGATCACCTTCATGCAGTTTATCCCCATCGCCGAACGCAACTCGGCGGCGGGCGGCGGGCTGGCCGGAGCGCCCCAGGTCGATATGGACCCCGGCAACAAGGTCACGGACTGGAGCGTCAGCCCCAAAGCCTATGGCAAGTTCCTTTGCGATATTTTCGAGCAGTGGTTCAAACAGGATATCGGCACCATCTTCGTCCAGCATTTCGACACGATGCTGGCGCTGTGGATGGGCCAGCCGTCACCGCTTTGCGTCTTTGCCGAAACCTGCGGCAATGGCCTTGCGCTTGAACATAGCGGCAATCTTTATTCCTGCGACCACTACGTTTACGATGATTTCCTGCTGGGCAACATCACCGAAACACCGATGCGCGATATGGTCTGGTCGGATCGCCAGATGCAATTCGGGCGCGACAAACAGGCGGCGCTGACCGGCCAATGTCAGGCCTGTTCTTTCCGGTTCGCCTGCAATGGCGGCTGTCCGAAACACCGGTTCGCCCTCAGCAAATCGGGCGAGGAAGGTCACGACTATTTCTGCGAAAGCCACACCATGTTCTTCAAACAGTGCGGAAAGCGGATCGGCGACATGGCGCAACTGGTCCGCATGGGCCGCCCCGCCTGGCAGGCCAGCCCGCAAATGCTTCGCAACCCTCCGAAAAACCAAACCTTGCCATGACAAAATCACAATTCTGATTTAGGTTTCGTGCCTGAGGCCAAATGAAGAAGGGTGAAACCCGCGTGGCACAGGCAAAACCAACATCTCCGGACCGGATCCTGTATCTTGTGCCCGCTTATCCGGCTGTCTCGGAAACCTTTGTCTATCGCGAGATTGCGGCCCTTCAGGGGCGCGGCATGCAAATCGGTCTATGCGCACTTTACAACGGCGAAGACGGGGCGGTCGGCACCCCCGATCTGGATTTCGTCGAAATTCTGTATGACAGGCCCATGTGGAAACATGTCCTGTCGTCCTTTTCCGAATTCGTCCATCACCCGTGGCACGTCATGCGGACCAAATGGACCTTTCTGGGGGATTTCCTGCGGGCGGGCCTTGTCACCCGCCACGCGGCGGCACTGGCGTATCAGTTCGTCGCGGCCGCGTCGCTGGCAAGGGTGCTGCGCAAGCGCGGGGTTCAGCATATCCACGCCCATTTCGCCCATTCACCAACACAGGTGGCCATGTACGCAGCCGGTTTTGCCGGTATCGGGTTTTCCTTCACCGGCCACGCCAACGATATCTACGAACGCGGTGTCATGCTGCGTGAAAAGGCCGATAGGGCAACGCGGATGGTGACGATCTCGGACTTCAACCGCCGCTACCTGCTGGATCAGGGGGTGCGGGCGGAAAAGGTTTCGGTCGTGCGGGCGATACTGGAATTTCCGCACCATGCGCCGGTATTGCACACGGGCCAGCGCCTGAAGCTCGGCTCGTTGGGCCGGCTGGTCGGCAAAAAGGGCATGGACACGCTATTGGCGGGGCTGGCCCTGCTTGAGGACGCCGAGCTTGCAAGGATAAGCGTTGAAATCGGTGGCGACGGGCCGCAGCGGGAGCTGCTGGAAGATCTGGCCAAACCCCTGCGGACCCGAGGCGCCGATGTGACCTTTCTTGGCCAGATGCCACCCGGGGATGTCAGCCGCTGGATGCAGGGGCTTGATGCTTTCGTTCTGGCCTGCCGCCAGACCGAGGACGGCGATGTGGACGGTATTCCCGTTGTGCTGATGGAGGCCGTGGCCACCGGAATTCCGGTGATTTCAACCTCGGTCTCGGGTGTGACCGAGTTGATCGCACCTGACACCGGCGGGCTGATCGGCCAGCCTGACAGCCCTCGGGACATTGCCCGCAATATCCGCACCCTGATGCAAGACCCCGAAACCGGCCTGCGTCTGGCGCAAGCCGCCCAATCCCGCCTGACGGCCGAGTTTGATCCGCAGAAAAACATCGACCGCCTGATCGAAACCGCCTTTGCCAAAGGACCAGCCGCATGAGTGATATCCCTGCCTATGTCGTCGTCTCGCCCTGCCGCGACGAAGCGGATTACATGCAAATCACGCTGGACAGCATGGTCAGCCAAAGCTGGCGCCCGACCCTGTGGGTGATTGTCGATGACGGCTCGTCGGACGCGACACCGGACATCCTGCGCCGCTATCAGGCCGACCATCCGTGGATCAAGATCGTCACCCGCCAGAACCGTGGCCACCGCGCCGTCGGGCCGGGGGTGGTGGATGCCTTCTGGGCCGGTCATGCCGAGATTGATCTGCAAGACTACGACTATATCGTAAAGCTCGACCTCGATCTGGACCTGCCGGCGGATTATTTCAAAACCGTTCTTGGCCGGATGCAGGCCGACCCGCGCATGGGCACGGCCAGCGGTCTGCCCTATGTTCCGGTCGATGGCGGCCAGCCGGTGCCCGAGGGCGCGCAATGGGATGTCTCGGCCGGAATGACAAAAATTTACCGCCGCGTCTGCTTTGAGCAGATCGGCGGCATCCGCCGAGGCGTGATGTGGGACGGGATCGACTGCCACCTGGCCCGCATGAATGGCTGGAAGGTGATCGCCTATGACGATTGCGACGCCGTGCGCTTTCTGCATTTGCGGGCCATGGGATCAAGCCAGAAAAGCATCTGGACCGGACGCCAGCGCCACGGGGCCGGACAGGCCTTCATGGGCACAAGCTGGTGGTATATGGCCGTCAGCGCGGTGTTCCGCATGCTCAAACCGCCATATCTGTTGGGCGGGCTGCTGATGTATTGGGGCTATCTGAAATCGCGGCTCAGCGGACAGCCGCGATTTGAGCATCCCGGTTTCCGCCGCTTCCTGCGCCGCTATCACTGGCTGATCCTGACCAGAGGCAGACAGGCCGCCGTTGATATGACCGAGGCGGAATACGCCGGGGCTTTCGATCCGGAGCGGCGCGAAAAGCTGCCCTCGTGATCCGGCGGCATAGCCCCTTGTGACCTGCCCTGCGAGCGTCCATATAAGTCGCAACTGAATTTCGAAGGGTTTGACCATGTTGGAAATGGGCACGAATACGGGCGCGGCCCCGGCGGGTGATCTGATCAAGGACGTTGCGGAAGCAACCTTTATGCAGGATGTGGTCGAGCTGTCGCAGACGGTTCCCGTCATCGTTGATTTCTGGGCACCCTGGTGTGGACCTTGCAAAACTCTCGGCCCCGCGCTCGAGGCCGCCGTCACCGAAGCCAAGGGCGCGGTGCGCATGGCCAAGGTGAATGTCGATGAAAACCAGATGATCGCCGGTCAGCTGCGTGTGCAGTCGATCCCGACGGTCTATGCCTTCTGGAAGGGCCAGCCGATTGACGGGTTTCAGGGCGCGGTGCCGCCGTCGGAAATCAAGGCGTTTGTTGACCGCGTGATCGAAGCCTCTGGCGGGGACGCCAGCGGCGGATTGGACGATGCTGTCGCCGCCGCCGAGGAAATGCTGGACGCGGGCGAATTCGCCGATGCGGCGCAGACCTTTGCGGCAATCCTTGGCGAAGACCCGAACCATGCCGCCGCCTATGGCGGGCTGGTCCGCGCCTATATCGGCGCAGGCGATCTGGATCAGGCCGAGGCGACGCTGAACGGTGCCCCTGCCGATATCAGCGAAAGCACCGACCTACAGGCCGCAGCCGCCCAGCTGGATCTGGCCCGGCAGGCCGCGAACTCTGGCCCGCTGGACGAGCTGAACGCGAAGCTGGCCGCCGATGAGAACGACCATCAGGCCCGCTTTGATCTGGCCGTGGCCCTGAACGGCGCCGGCCAGAACGCCGAAGCCGTGGACCAGCTGCTGGAACTGTTCCGCCGTGATCGCGAATGGAACGACGGCGCGGCAAAGGCCCAGCTGTTCACCATCTTCGAGGCGCTCAAGCCCAACGATCCGGTGGTTCTGAACGGCCGACGCAAGCTAAGCTCGATGATATTTGCCTGATGCGGGTTGGCGCTCTAAAGCGTTTTGCGATATTGTTGAGACATATCAAAGTGGCGAAACGCGCGAAACCTGTTGAGGTTGTGGGCGTTTCAAAATCAACTTGTGTCTCAAGTTAATCTCGAAACGCTTTAGGTTTGACCTATGTTCAACCCCGCTGATCTTCCCGACATCCTGCCGGTCTTTCCCCTGCCCGGGGCGCTCGTGCTGCCGCGCGGGCAATTGCCGCTGCATATATTCGAGCCGCGCTATCTGGCGATGTTCGAGGATGTGCTGCGCAGCAGACACCGGCTGATCGGCATGGTGCAACCGGTACATGACGGCGGCGATCTGCACCTGATCGGCTGCGCGGGGCGGGTCACGCAATTCTCGGAAACCGAGGACGGGCGCTATATGATCACCCTGACCGGTGTCAGCCGGTATCGCATCACGCGCGAGGTTTCGGGCTTTTCCCCCTATCGCCGCTGTGCCGTCAGCTGGAACGGGTTCGAGCGTGATCTGGGCAATGCGGAAACCGACCCCGCATTCGACCGAGACCGTTTTTTCGACTTGCTGAACCGCTATTTCGAACAGGAAGAGCTGCGCACCGACTGGGACAGCCTGAAAGAGGCCGAAGATGAAATGCTGATCAACGCGCTGTCCATGCTCTGCCCGTTCGAGCCTGAGGATAAGCAAGCCCTGCTTGAAGCGCCGTCGCTTGTGACGCGGCGCGAAACCTTGGTTACTTTGATGGAATACGCGCTGCATGGCGGCGGAGAGGAGACGATGCAATGAGTGAAACCAGTTTCGACCGCCGCATGCTCGAGGCGCTGATCTGCCCGCAAACCCAATCGCGGCTGGACTATGATGCCGCGAAACAGGAATTGGTGTCCAAGAATGCGGGGCTGGCCTATCCGATCCGCAACGGTATTCCGATCATGCTGATCGACGAGGCGCGAAAGTTGGAAGACTAGGCCGAACCAAAAGTGTCATCCCTGCAAAAGCTGGGAACTCTCTCAACCCAGCGCCCTGCCTGACGAGATCCCCGATTTCGAGGGGATGACAGGCCGCGCACAAACACCCCGCTCGAGGGCATGTCCTCGGCAGGGTGAAGCATTTCAGGGTTTGTATTCGTGGAAAGCGATAAAGGATGACGGGCCCGTCATATCGGGTCTGACCAATGTCGGAGTTTCCTCCTTCACCGGTGTTTCAATATCGGTCTGACAATTGGCTCGGGCACACAATCGAACCAACCATCGCCCATTCGTGACGTCAGGCAAGGTTTTCTCATTCAATTGTAAAGTTTGTGTAGCCTCACCGCTCGGTGCCCCCCCGTGGCGCGACCCGAAAAGTGGGACCCGGTTTTCGGGTCCAGTCGCGCGATGCTGTAGATGTTGCTTCCCGCTTAGCGATGAAAGCCGGGCAGGCCTGAAGATCGGCTACAGCCGCTGGCCTTTCAGAAGCTTCGGCAGATCGCCTGTCAGCCCCGCCGCTTCGCGGATGAAGCCCCGGCGCAGACGCGGGAAGGCATTGACCAGCCCCATACCCAGCCCCCGGCCCGCCCGCAGGATCGGGTTGTCGTTCGAAAACAGCTTGTTGAACCCGTCCGTCGCCACCGCCAGCGCCGCGGTATCAAACCGCCGCCATTGCTGATACCGCGCCAGCACCTGCGGGCTGGCAAAATCCTCGCCGCGCTGGGCGGCGTCGGAAATCACCTCGGCCAAGGCGCCCACATCGCGCAAGCCCGCGTTCAGCCCCTGGCCCGCAATCGGGTGCATGCCATGCGCGGCGTCTCCGATCAGCGCCAGGCGCGTGCCGATGAACGCATTCGCCAGAGTCAGGTTCAGCGGATAGGTGAACCGTTTGCCTTCCAGCCCGATCTCGCCCAGGAAATCTCCGAAACGGGGGCGCAGCACATCCAGATAGGCCGCATCATCCAGCGCCTGAATTTCCTGTGCGCGGGCATCGGTTTCGCTCCAGACAATCGACGACCGGTTGCCCGGAAGCGGCAGGATCGCCAGCGGGCCGGGTGGCATGAAGAACTGATGCGCGATGCCCATATGGGGGTGTTCGTGCTGCACACAGGCCACCAGCGCCGTCTGGCCATAGCCCCAACCGGTCCGCCCGATACCTGCGCGTTTTGCCGTGCCGCTCGACCGTCCGTCGGCACCAATCAGCAACGCCGCATTCAGCACCCTGCCATCCGCCAATGTGACCGAAACCCCTGTCGGAGAAACCTCTTGCGCCACAACGCGGGTTTCAAACATCTGGGTGATATTCTGCTCGGCATCCATCGCGTCCAGCAGCGCCCGCCGCAGAAAGCGATCCTCGACCATAAAGCCCATCGGGCCTTCCTCGATCTCGCGATGATCGAAATGCAGGAAAAACGGCCCCGCCCCTTCGCCGGCGCGCCCGTCGGAAACCTTGATATCCAGCATCGCCTCGGACTGGTCGGCCACGGCCTGCCAGACCCCGATCGCATCAAGCAGGCGCTTGGACGCCAGCGCCAGGGCATAGGACCGCCCGTCAAACCCGGCCCCTTCCAGAACCGGTCGTGACTGGCTGTCGATGATGGTCACGCTGCGCCCGGTCTGGGCCAGCGCAAGGGCCAGTGCGGGTCCGTTCAACCCGCCGCCGACGATAACTATATCACTGTCGAAACTCATACCCCTTCATATGGACGAATTCGCGGGATTGTCCATGCGCTTCGGTGCCGTTACCGTCGGTTTGACAATCGGGAGAACAGCAATGAAGTGGCACGGCAACAGTATCGCGGAACTCGGACGGGAAATCGGCGCGGGGCATCTTGATCCGGTCGATCTGACCGAGGCCTTTCTGGACGCGACCGAGGCCCATGAATTCGGCGGCCGCATCTATGCCCGCATGACCCGAGACCGCGCCCTGGCCGAAGCAAAAGCTGCCAGCCAGCGGGCCAAGTCGGGCCATCGTCTGGGATTGCTGGACGGGGTGCCGATCAGTTGGAAAGACCTGTTTGATACGGCAGGCACCGCAACCGAAGCGGGCAGCGCCCTTCTGAAGGATCGCGTACCCACACTGGATGCCGAGGTGCTGCGCAACGCGACCATGGCCGGGCTGGTCTGTCTGGGCAAAACCCATATGAGCGAACTGGCTTTCTCGGGTCTTGGCTATAACCCTGTCACCGCCACACCGCCTTGCGTCAATGATCACGACGCGCTTGCGGGCGGCTCGTCCTCGGGGGCCGCAGGCTCGGTGGCTTTCGGGCTGGCCCCTGCCGCCATCGGCTCGGACACGGGCGGATCGGTGCGGGTGCCTGCGGCGTGGAACGATCTGGTCGGGCTGAAAACCACCTCGGGGCGGCTGTCCCTGAAAGGTGTCGTGCCGCTTTGCGCCCGTTTTGACACGGTTGGCCCGCTGACCCACACGGTCGAGGATGCCGCCCTGCTGATGTCGGTGATGGAAGGCAGCAAGCCGGTAGACCTGCGCGGCGCATCGCTGAAAGGTGTCCGGCTGGCCAGCCTGCGCAGCTCGGTCCGGCAGGATCTAAGCCATGCGATCATGTCATCCTATCAATCCGCCTGTGAACGGATGCAGGCGGCAGGGGCGGTGATCGAAGCGATCGAATTCCCCCGCATCGCCGAGGCTTTGGCGCTGGCGCCAATCCTTTACCCGACCGAAGCCTATGCCACATGGCGCGAGGTGATCGAGGCGAACCCCGACCTGATGTTCAGCGAAATTCTGGCCCGTTTTCGCGGCGGTGCCGATGTGTCGGCCGTGGATTATATCAAAGCCTGGCAGACGCTGGATGACATCCGGGCCGAATGGCACGCCGCCATGGCGGGGTTTGACGCGGTGCTGTGCCCGACCACACCGACCCTTCCGCCAAATCTGGAACGATTGAAAGAGCATGGCGACTATTACAAAGAGGCCAACCTGCGGGCTTTGGCCAACACCCGCGTCGGCAACCTGATGGGGCTGTCCGCCCTGACCCTGCCCACGGGGGTTCCCAGCTGCGGGATCACCCTGATGGGCAAACCGTTCGGGGAAGAGGCGCTGCTGCGGGTCGGTCATGCGGCGGAAGCGGCTTTGGGGTAACGCCTCGAACCAGTCTTGCCGCCCGCAAAATATGTGTCAGGCACGCCGCCCCATCGGGGCGGGTCATGCCGGAGGCATGCTTCCAGCATGACGCTCGCGCGGCGGGCTTCGCCCTTGTTACCGCGCGTGAAAATCTCGAAAACCACACCTTTACCTTTCCACCCCCTCTGCAATTGATTTTCTGGACGAACCGCCCCGCCTTCGTTATCCTTGTGCCAAACGGGGCGAAATGACCCCGATACTGAGGCAGTCTGAATATGTTCCCCGAGCGGTTTTCGAACCTTCCGGCCTATGCGTTCCCGCGCTTGCGGGCGTTATTGGATCATCACCAACCCGGTGGTGAAGTCATACATATGACCATTGGCGAACCCAAACACGCCATGCCGGATTGGGTTGCCGACACTCTTGCCCAACATGTTGACGGCTTCGCCAAATACCCCCCGAACGACGGCACACCCGAGCTGCAACAGGCCATCGCCGATTGGGTTCAGCTGCGCTATGGCGTTGACATCGCAGCCGAAAAACAAGTTCTTCCTTTGAATGGCACCCGCGAGGGGCTGTACAACGCCGCCATGGCCCTGTGCCCAGAAACCAAGAACGGCCAGCGCCCGAAAGTGCTGGTGCCGAACCCATTTTATCAGGTCTACATGATCGCCGCGATCAGCGTGAGTGCCGAACCGGTGTTCGTGCCCGCCACCGCGGAAACCGGACATCTGCCGGATTTCTCCAGCCTGCCCGCGGATGTTCTGGACCAGACGGCAATTGCCTATATGTGCTCGCCATCCAACCCCCAGGGGGCGGTGGCCAGCTATGATTACTGGGCCGAACTGATCCATCTGGCCGAAAAACACGATTTCAAAATCTTTGCCGACGAATGCTATTCCGAGATTTACCGCGACACCCCTCCGGCGGGGGCGTTGCAGGTGGCACGTGATCTGGGGGCAAGCCCCGAGCGCGTAGTGATCTTTCATTCACTATCCAAAAGGTCGAACCTCCCCGGCCTGCGCTCGGGCTTCGCTGCGGGCGGGCCGGAAAGCATCCACCGGATGAAACAATTGCGGGCCTATGCGGGGGCGCCTTTGCCGCTGCCGTTGCAGCGCGTGGCAGAAACGGTCTGGGCGGACGAGAGCCATGTGATCGAAAACCGCCATCTTTATGCCGAGAAATACGCCATTGCCGACCGGGTTTTTTCCGCAGTAGCGGGATACGAAAGCCCGCAGGCCGGTTTTTTCCTTTGGCTGCCGGTTCCGAATGACGAACAGGCGGCGGTAAAGCTTTGGAAAGAAACCGGGGTGCGCGTGTTGCCCGGCTCGTATCTGGCGCGGGACACCGATGCGGGCAATCCCGGCAAAACATACATACGGGTCGCCATGGTGGCCCCAAAAAGCGACATGCAGCGCGGGTTAGAGACTATTCGCGACTGCCTGTATGGACAAGCGAGGTAGTTATGGCGTTTCAGACAAGACGGGAACCGCTGGTTGACGCGGCCATTCAGGAAGCCATCGAAAAGCGCGGCCGCGAATTGCTGGGGCTGGTGCTGATCACACTCGGGGTTCTGAGCGCCGCGCTTCTGGCCACCTATTCGCCGGATGATCCCAGTTGGGTCTCGGCCACCAATGCGCCGGTGAACAACTGGCTTGGCCCCACAGGGGCCGCCATTGCCGCGCCGTTCATCATGATCATCGGATATGCCACATGGATGGTGCCCGCCGCGCTGATCACATGGGGCGGGCGGTTCGTGCTGCATTGGGGCAATGACCGGGTGCTGACCCGGATCATCTTTTTTCCCATCGCCGTCGCGGTTTTCGCAATCTATGCCGCGACCCTGACACCGGGCGATGCCTGGGTTCAGAATTTCGGCCTTGGCGGTTTGTTAGGCGATACCGTTGTCGGTGCCTTGCTGAACATCCTGCCCCTTGGCATGGCCACCGGGCTGAAAGCGCTGTCGCTGATCTCGGGCCTTGGTCTGCTGGTCATCACCGCTTTTGCCCTTGGGTTTACACGCTACGAAATCATCCGCGCCGGCTATTATCTGGTTGTCGGGCTGATCCTGACCTATTCGCAATTGCGCAACGGTCTGGCCAAGGGTGCGCGGGGCACCGTGCAGGCGGCCAGCACCGCCGCCGCGCATCGCGCCGAACGCCGCGAGGCGCGTCTGCAAGAGGAAACTGTCGTTGAAGACGCCCCCGGGCACGACCAGCACGCCACCGCGATTTTCCGGCATGAATACCGCGAACAGCCCGTTGTCGAAGACCCAGCACCCGAACGCGGCAAAACCGGCGGGTTGCGGGCGCTGATGAACACTCTGGCCGGATTGTCGCCCGAAGAGGACCAGACGCCGGAGCCGGAACTGGTGGATCACAGCTTTCACGGTGATCTGGCCGAGCAGGCATCGGGCGACGACCGCATTCGCGCCAAGATCGCGCAGGCCATCCAGTCGCGCATGCGTCAGACCCCCGAAACGCAAGAGCTTGACGGCGAGACCCCTGCGCCAGAAGCCCAGTCAGCCGGTTTGATGCCGTCCGAACCACCTTTGACCCGCCGTGTGGCGGCACCGGTGCCCGACAGCATGGTTGACGACCCCGAGCAACAGCCCGCCCCCCTGCGCCGTCTGACCCCTCAGCCCGTTCCAATGCCGGACCCCAAGAAGGTGGTTCAGCACGCGGCCAAGAAGGCGGTTAAACCGTCGAAACGGGCAAAGGCCGAAGTGCAGCCCAGCCTGTCGTTCGAGGATAGGACCGACGCCTTTGAGCTGCCGCCGCTGAACCTGCTTCGCAACCCGGTCAGCATTGACCGCCACCACCTGTCGGACGAGGCGCTGGAAGAAAACGCCCGCATGTTAGAAAACGTGCTGGATGATTATGGCGTGAAGGGTGAAATCGTCAGCGTCCGCCCCGGACCTGTTGTCACCATGTACGAGCTTGAACCCGCCCCCGGCGTCAAAGCCAGCCGCGTGATCGGCCTGTCGGACGACATCGCCCGCTCGATGTCGGCCCTGTCGGCCCGCGTCAGCACCGTGCCGGGGCGCAGCGTGATCGGGATCGAACTGCCCAACGTCAACCGTGAAATGGTGGTGCTGCGCGAAATCCTTGCCAGCCGTGACTTTGGCGATAGCAACATGCGTTTGCCGCTGGCGCTCGGTAAAGATATCGGCGGCGGCGCGATTGTCGGCAATCTGGCCAAAATGCCCCACCTGCTGATTGCGGGAACCACCGGTTCGGGCAAATCCGTGGCGATCAACACCATGATCCTGTCGCTGCTTTACAAGCTGACGCCGGAAGAATGCCGGATGATCATGATTGACCCGAAGATGCTGGAACTTTCCGTCTATGACGGCATCCCGCATCTGCTGTCGCCCGTTGTGACCGACCCGAAAAAGGCGGTTGTGGCGCTGAAATGGGTCGTCGGCGAAATGGAAGACCGTTACCGCAAAATGTCCAAGATGGGTGTGCGCAACATCGAAGGCTACAATGGCCGTGTGCGCGATGCGCTGGCCAAGGACGAGATGTTCAGCCGCACGGTTCAGACCGGCTTTGACGAGGAAACCGGTGATCCGATTTTCGAGACCGAGGAATTCGCGCCCGAGGCCCTGCCCTATATCGTCGTCGTCGTGGACGAGATGGCCGACCTGATGATGGTCGCCGGCAAAGAGATCGAGGCCTGCATCCAGCGTCTGGCGCAAATGGCGCGGGCCAGCGGTATCCATCTGATCATGGCCACCCAGCGCCCCTCGGTCGATGTGATCACCGGCACGATCAAAGCCAACTTCCCGACACGGATTTCGTTCCAGGTGACGTCCAAGGTCGACAGCCGCACCATTCTGGGCGAACAGGGCGCCGAGCAGCTGCTGGGCATGGGCGATATGCTCTATATGGCCGGTGGCGCCAAGATCACCCGTGTTCACGGGCCGTTCTGTTCGGATGAAGAGGTTGAGGAAATCGTCAACCACCTGAAAGCCTTTGGCCCGCCGGATTATGTCGGCGGCGTCGTGGACGGCCCGGATGACGAGAAATCCGGCGATATCGATCTGGTGCTTGGTCTGGGGAGCAATACCGACAGCGAAGATGCGCTATATGACACCGCCGTGGCCATCGTGATAAAGGATCGCAAATGCTCGACATCGTATATCCAGCGCAAATTGGCTATTGGATATAACAAGGCCGCCCGGCTGGTCGAGCAGATGGAAGACCAGGGATTGGTCAGCCCCGCCAACCATGTGGGCAAACGCGAGATTCTGGTGCCGGAACAATAAAGCGCCGGAGCAAAGCTCGCAAAGATGTGAAACCACTGGGGGCGGTAAAGCGCCCCCGACTTGCATAGATAAGAGTGCCATGAAGAACCTTGCCGTTTTCACCCTTTCGCTTTGGATGACCGTTTTGTCGGCAGGCTCTGCGCTTGCGCAGGCGGCCTCGCTCGAGGCGATTGGCGCGTATCTCAACACGCTGAAAAGCGCCCAGGCGGATTTTGTCCAGTTCAATCAGGACGGATCAAAACAAACCGGCACACTTTTCCTGAAACGTCCCGGCAAGGCTCGGTTTCAGTATGATGGTGAAAACGCGCCCCTGGTGCTGATCAGCGGCGGTCAGGTTGCGGTGTTTGACCCGCTGTCAAACGAACCTCCGTTCCGCTTCCCCCTAAGCACGACCCCGCTGGATACGATCCTTGGCCGTGATGTCGATCTGGTCAACTCGAACCTGAACACCAATCGCATGGACAGCGGAGAGTTCACGGTTCTGAATGTCCAGGACCCGACATTCGCCCAATACGGCTATGTCAGCCTGGTGTTTGACAATGAGCCGCTGAAGCTGCGCCAATGGGTCGTGGTTGACGCCGCTGGCACGCAAACGGCGATCGCCCTGTCTGATATCGAGAATGGCGTTCGCCTGAACGGATCACTATTCAACATCCGCGCCGAAATGCGCAAGCGCGGCTGGGCGGACTAAAACCCATCCGGTCAATTGATCCCTGCCCCCTATCCGCATTGGCCGAAACCGCCTATAGACGGGGGGTGAGTACGATAGCGCAGGCTTTTGATGGGTAGTGATGACAAGCAAAACAACGCGGCGGTTCAACTGGTTGACACCCACCGGTCGCTGAAGCGGTTGCCCGGCACATTCCTCGGGCATGTGGGCATTCGAAAACGCCACGGGATAACGCGGCGGCGCACACCCGAGACAGGCGAGATTTTCGGACCCGGCGGCCGGTTCTTGAAAGCCGGTCACTTTCAGGGTCTGTTTTCCGATGACCCGGACCACCCCACAGAGCCGCAGGTGCTTCAAACACAGCTTCCGGGCAATATACCCGCCTATCGGGCCGAGTTAATTCCGCTGTCGCAGCATCTTCTGGAAGAGAAATATTCCTTCTTCCATGTGCCGCTAAGCTATGAATTCGACGTTCGGCTGGACAGCGGCTCAATGGGTGATCCGGCAAATCAATGTATTGCCCAATGGCATGGCATCCCCAACCGAGTGCTTGGGGCACCGCAAAACCGGCATGCTCCGTTTCTGCTGGGCATCGTCGAGGGCCGCTATACCTGCGTCAGCGCCGCAACACGCAAGCTTGCGCCCAAGGTTGACGCATCGGGCGACACATTGACCGGCCTTGATCGGGTGCAGCATTTCGACCTGCACGATCCGGCCGAGGATCTGGATGTCTGGGTCAGGTGGCGGCTGGATGTCTGCTGGTCCTATCAGGGCAACAGCGGCTGGTGGAACCTGTACCGGAACGACATACTGATGGCCGAAGACAAAGGCCCCAACTGCTATAACGAATTGCGCGGCGCCCCCTATTTCCAGTTCGGCATATACCGGCTTGGCCGTCATCTGTTTCGGCCCGAAAATCCGCTGCCGATGAACAAACGATCCTATCGCAATGTGCGGATCAGGCTGCTTTAGCGCCAAGACCGCCCGAACCTTTCCAAATCTACAGGTCGGTTTCAAACCGCCATGTCGCATTTGGCGAAGATGGCCCGTGCCTGCTGATCCAGCCTGAGCAGACCCAGCCACGGCCACGCGAGATACCGCCATGTCCGATCACAGCCCCCAGCGGCCCAAACGCCGGTTATGGAACCATACCCCTGCCCTGCCCATCCGGCTGGCCCCCTATTGGGACTGGCCGTCGAGACCTGTCGCCTCGCTGATCTATCTGCTGAAAAGCTGGAACCCGATCGGGATGCGGTTTCTGTTTCTAGCCGCTGCATTCATCGTCTGGCGGTTCTTCACCCCTGATCTGGCGCGGGCCGAGGTGCTGGCATGGGACTGGATCAGCGAGATTCTGATCCGCAATCTGATCATCCTGACCGTGGTTGCCGGCGGGCTTCATCTAATCCTCTGGGCCTTTCGCCTGCAAGCGGACGAGTACCGCTATGACATGCGGCCGATGATGAAGGGGGCAAAAGCGTTTTTCTTCAAGAACCAGGTCTGGGACAATATGCTGTGGTCCTATGTGGCGGTGATTTTCTGGACCTTCTGGGAAAGCCTGATGTGGTGGGCCTATGCCAATGGCTGGGCGCGGATAATCACGTGGGAAAGCAATCCGCTTTGGTTTGCCGCGATGATCCTGCTGGTGCCGATCTGGGCGGGGTTTCACTTTTACTGGCTGCATCGGCTGATCCATGTGGGCTGGCTTTATAAGCGGGTGCATGCGTGGCACCACAAGAACATCAACACCGGCCCGTGGTCGGGGCTGGCGATGCATCCGGTGGAAAGCTTTTTTCTGATGTTCGACACGATGATCTTTTTCATCCTGCCCGCCCATCCGGTGCATGTGATCTTTTTGCTGCTGCATCACGGGATCGGCGCACCGACATCCCATGCCGGGTTTGAACGGGTGAAGGTGGTGGGCACCAAAGGGGTTGAGGTGGGGGACTTTTTCCACCAGCTTCATCACCGGTTCTTTGACTGCAACTACGGAACCTATGAAACCCCGTGGGATGCCTGGTTCAACACGTTCCATGACGGGTCGGACGCAGGGAATGAACTGGTGAAAGAGCGGCGAAAGAGGATTTGGCAGGGCGGTTAGGGCTGTGCCTTCCCGCAAAGCCGCGCGAGCGTTGTCCCGCCGGGGTGGCGTACCGACTTGTCGTTATTGCAGTTTATCTCCGCCAAGCTCTTCCCACGCTGGTGTTTTTTGCGTCATTGGCAAATCGCCGCCCCGATGGGGCGGGACGGCGATGCGCGGCGGCCTTTCGGCCTTGATTCCGCTCGGGGTAGGGAAATGTCGGATGATTGGTAACGACAAAACCGGAAAGACTTTAGCACATCCAACTTTTGAAATTGTCTCATCACTCCCAAAGCGCCCGCCCATGGGGACGGCCCGTCATGTCGGAGACATGCTTCCAGCGTGATGCGCGGCGGGTTTTCGGCCTTGATTCCGCGCTTCCAGTACCCTCCCCCTTCCCTCACGTCCCCTGATACCTTATCTGCACCTTCCGAGAGCACGACTCTCGCTCATTCCGACGTGAAAAGGAGACCCCCGATGGGTTACAAAGTCGTCGTCGCGGGCGCCACGGGCAATGTGGGCCACGAAATGCTGAACATCCTCGCTGAACGTGCGTTCCCCGTGGATGAAATCGCCGCGCTGGCCTCGCGCCGGTCACTGGGCACCGAAGTCAGCTTTGGCGAGGACACCCTGACCACCCAAGACATCGAACAATTCGACTGGACCGGCTGGGACATCGCGCTGTTCGCCATCGGCTCGGATGCGACCAAGAAATACGCCCCCATCGCCGCCAAGGCGGGATGCGTGGTGATCGACAACTCGTCGCTTTACCGCTACGACCCCGACGTGCCGCTGATCGTGCCCGAGGTAAACCCCGAGGCGATCCACGACTATGCCAAGAAAAACATCATCGCCAATCCCAACTGCTCGACCGCGCAGATGGTGGTTGCCCTGAAACCTCTGCATGACCGCGCGCGGATCAGGCGGGTGGTGGTCAGCACCTATCAATCCGTCTCGGGTGCCGGCAAAGAGGGCATTGACGAACTGTGGGATCAGACCAAGTCGATCTACAACCCGACCACCGATGTGCCGCCTTCGAAATTCCAAAAACAGATCGCGTTCAACGTCATCCCGCAGATTGATGTATTCATGGAGGACGGATCCACCAAGGAAGAATGGAAGATGGTCGCCGAGACCAAGAAGATCGTCGATACCTCGATCAAGGTCACGGCCACTTGCGTGCGCGTGCCGGTTTTTGTCGGCCATTCGGAATCGGTGAATATCGAGTTTGAGGATTTTCTGGACGAAGACGAAGCCCGCGACATCCTGCGTGAAGCGCCCGGCGTGATGGTGATCGACAAGCGCGAAGACGGCGGCTATGTCTCGCCCATCGAATGCGTCGGCGATTATGCCACCTTCATCAGCCGCATCCGGCAGGACAGCACAATCGAGAACGGGCTGAACTTGTGGTGCGTCTCGGACAACCTGCGCAAAGGGGCGGCACTGAACGCGGTGCAAATCGCCGAGGTTCTGGGGCGCAAGGTTCTGAAAAAGGGCTAGCTGCTTTTCGCAGCCGATCCCTCAAAGCCGCCCCGCACGGGCGGCTTTTTCGCATCTCGTGGCTTTGCCCGAAAGCGCCCGCTCTGATAAAATCATGACGTGTTGTAACGAGTATGAGGTCCGGTATGCCCCTCCCTTCGATTTTTCGAAAACCATCCCCCGTGGACAATCCCCAACCCGCGTCAGCCAAACCTGCGCCCGCATGTGCCATCCAGTCGATGAGCGCTGAAACCGGGCTTAAGCTGCGTCTGCTTCTGCGCGATGATTTCACCGCCGCAAACAGCTGGGGTGATCTGTCCAACAGGTTGTTGGAAAAGGGTTTTTACATTCGAACACAGGACGGAGAGATCCTGATCCATGATTGCATCAGCCATCTGAAAATCTGTTCAAGCCAGTTCATCGGGTGCCCGTCAAACGTTCTGGAAGACCGGTTTGATCAGGCGCATCTGCAAAAGGCGTCTTAGGGCGTCCGTAGTTGGCAATCCGCGGTGTTCCTGCGCCCAGGTCGGTTTGATTCTGCCCGTGCGCGTCGCGTAAACGCCCATGGATTGTCGCTGAACCGTCGCAGTATCGGCAGATTTGCCATGGATTGTTTCCAGATCAGAGAAGGTAACAGAAACATGCAACAAGTACAGAATTTCGTCTCATCGCCCGACGCATCTGCGATTGCCGCTGTGCATTGGAAACCTCGAAAAACCTGCGATCAGCCCGATGTGGAATCCGCCATCCTGCTGCGCAGCCTCGTGCTGCCCGCCTTTGAACACGCCCGCTCCTGGAAAGAGCTGGTCGAGGCGCTGGACAGTATCGGGTTCGGTCTGGCCATCGCCAACGGGCATCTCGCCCTGACCGAAGCCGATACCGGCGCACGCATCTGCACCGGCCGGTTTCTGGGCATGCCACTGGCGCAGCTGTCCGAACGCATGGGCAAGCCGGTCGTCCGCTCGCTTGGCGAAGGGGACGGAGAGTTCCTGTTCTAAGCCGGTAACGTGTCGAAAATTCCCTATCCGACAGGCATTTCCGAAAAGCTTCAGACGCCTTTGAACTCGCCGCTTTCGGCGTCATAGCATTCAACGATGCCGTCACGGATGTCGTACCACAGCCCGTGCAGGTCCAGATCACCGGAATGGACCCGCTCGGCGACGAAGGGGAAGGTCATCAGGTTCTCAAGCGAGACCTGCACGCCCACCTTCTCAAGCGCGAGGCTTTGATCCGCGCCCGGTTCCATATCTTTCACACGCTCATACCCGGGGCGCAGCGCGTCCATCCAGCGGCCGACAAAGCTGGATTGTTCTTCCAGCTGCGGCGCGTGGCCCGCGCACATATCCAGACAGCCCTGAACCCCACCGCATTTCGAATGGCCCATGACAATCAGGCGTCTCACCTTCAACTCCGTCACCGCGAATTCGATCGCAGCCGAGGTGCCATGCGCCCCGCCATCGGGTTCGTATGGGGGAACCAGATTGGCGATATTGCGGTGCAGGAAGAAATCACCCTGATCGACGCCGAACAGGGATGTGACATGAACGCGGCTGTCGCAGCAGGCAATGACCATCGCCGCAGGATGCTGGCCTTCATCCGCCAGCTTGTGAAGCAGACCCTTCTTTTCGACATAAGTCGTATCATTCCATTCGTGATACCGTTCGACCAGATAGGCGGGCAAAGGTTTGGCGTGCTGCATGGGACGTCTTCCTTGTAAGTTCTTTTAAGACGGACTTAGTGGGTTGGGCCGCGAATTTCGAGGAAAAACACACAACCCGCCAAATCATTTTCCTGCTTGCCCCTGCCAGCCTGTGGGATAGCTTTCCCGAAATCACCCAGCCAAAGGCCCCTCATGTCCCTGACCTTCGCCCAGCCCTCATCCGATACCATCCCCCTGCAAATCGTCCCGAAAGACGGGGTCGCGGCCTTTCTGAACGGGCAAAATGCCCCGGCTGCGGCCTGGCTGCGGGCGCAGGGGTTCACCGGCGGGTTGGGGCAGGCGGTGGCGGTGCCCGACAGCGACGGTGCGATTGCACTGGCCGTGATCGGCTTTGGCGATGCCGCGTCGCGCGGGCGCGGCAGGTTTCATCTGGCGTCAGCGGCCGGGAAACTGCCGGAGGGCACCTACCGGATTTTCGGGGATCTGCCGGAGGCCGGGGTCGAGGCGCTGGGCTGGCTGCTCGAAAGCTACCGCTTTGACCGCTACAAAGACCAAGGGGCGATGAAAGCGCGTCTGGTGGCCCCTGACGGGGTGAACGCCAAACGGGTTGAGACCATCGCCGCAGGCGAAGCCCTTGCGCGCGACCTGATCAACACCCCGTCTTCCGACATGGGACCGGAGGCGCTGGAACAGGCGGCACGGGATCTGGCCGCGTCGCACGGGGCGTCGATCACCGTCATTGGCGGGGACGACCTGCTGACCCGTAACTTTCCGATGATCCACGCCGTTGGCCGCGCGTCTGACGAAGCGCCGCGCCTGATCGACATGCGCTGGGGCGACACCGGTCCGACCCTGACGCTGGTCGGCAAAGGCGTGTGCTTTGACACCGGCGGGCTGAACATCAAGCCCGGTTCCTCGATGGGGTTGATGAAGAAAGACATGGGCGGGGCGGCCAATGTGCTGGGGCTGGCGCATATGATCATGGCGTTGGGGCTAAAGCTGCAATTGCGCGTGCTGATTCCGGCGGTGGAAAACGCCATCGACGGCTCGGCCTTCCGCCCGCAAGACATCCTGACGGCCCGCAATGGGCTGACGGTTGAGATCAACAACACCGATGCCGAGGGGCGGCTAGTACTGGCAGATGCGCTGGCGTTGGGGGCCGAGGAAAAGCCGGATCTGATGATCTCAATGGCGACACTGACGGGGGCGGCAAGGGTCGCTGTCGGACCGGATCTGGCGCCGTTTTATTCGGATGACGGGTTTGCCGCTGATCTGGCGGATGGGGCTGGAACAGCCGCCGATCCAATCTGGCGGATGCCGTTCCACGAGCCTTACGAGAAGATGATCGAACCCGGCATTGCCGATCTCGACAACGCCCCGAAAGGCGGCTTCGCAGGGTCGATTACCGCCGCCCTGTTCCTCCGACGTTTTGCCGGAGACACCCGCTACGCCCATTTTGACATCTATGGCTGGCAGCCGTCGCCCGCACCCGCCCGTCCGAAAGGCGGGGTGGGTCAGGGGATACGCGCCTTGCTGGAGAGTTTGCCTAAGACGTTGGGTCTATAAGGGGCGCTGCCCCTCCCCAGCCGCGTCGGCTTCGCCGAGCCGGCTGGGTCACCCCGGAGTATTGATCTCAAAGAAAAAATGCAGACACCTGCTTTTTCTTTGTGCAAATACTCCCGCCGGAGGCGTCCCGCATTCTCGGCCTTACTCAACCGCCCGGATCAATTTCCGCTCGAGCACGCGCAGCACCGTTTTCAGGTCATGTCCGCGCTTCAGTATCTGCCCGTCCATACTGATCACGCAGTATTGGCCTTGGCGGTTGCGCAGCTTGGGGCGTTTCTCGATCCGGTAAAGCGGGTGTTCCGCCGTGCGCCGGAAGACCGAGAAGATCGCCGCGTCTTTCAGCGAGGATATACCGTAATCGCGCCATTCTCCGGCGGCGACCATGCGCCCGTAAAGGCCCATGATGATGCCCAGCTCAACACGGTGAAAGACCACGGTTTCCGGGGCCTTTGCCTGCGGGGCGGGGAAGCTTTGCATGTTCATGGGATCAGCTTTGCCGTGATTGGCGGCGAAATCAAGCAAATTGCCCCTGACAGAACCAGCCCGAGGACATGGTCCCCCCATGGGCATAAAACAGCCACAGCTTGTCGCCGCGTTCGGTGATGACCTGCCAGTAATCCCGCACACCGCTGCGCCAGTTGGGATCGTCCAGCCACCATTCCGGCGCGATCCGCTCTGGCCCCGTGGCAAGCTTGAGCGTCAGATCCTGCCGCCGCCAGCGGAATGCGGCGGGGGGCTGCGGGGTGTCGGGCGCGTCCACCGGCTCGGGTTGCCAGATCAGCAGCGGGCGCGGGGTGGACGGCTTTGGCCAGCCCACCGCCGGTTCGGACCAGGCCGCCGACAGGGTGAGGGCCGATTTCTCGGGGATATGGCTGTTGCCGGGATGACGGCGGGTGATCGCCTCCATCCCCACGCGGCCCCCGATGCGGCTGAGCAGGTCTTCGAGCTGCCGTTCCGACGTCTGCCTTTCCCGCGCCGCCAGGGCCGCATCAAGATGCCCCGCCGGGCGGCGGTCCGAGACGGGTTCGGCCTGCACCGCCTCGAGCCGCAGCATGTCGATGCCGTAGCCCGCGTCCAGCTCATCCAGCTTCATCGCCAGAAGCGGGCGGATGCGGTCGGGGTCATGGGTGGGCCGCGCCAGCCCCGCGTCGATCCATTGCATCGTCTGATCGGTGCGGAAGGCCTGCAAGCGCACCAGCCGGGCGCCCTTGGCATCGCGTTCCAGCCGTTGCGACAGCGCAGGCAGCAGCTTGTCAAGCGCGGCCAGCAGGTCGTCTTCCAGCCCGATCGGATCGGGCAGGGTCAGCCGGATCGCATAGCGTGGCGGCGGTTTGGCCGGCGACACCGGTTCCGGCACCGCGCCCAGCGCCTGATCCAGCCGCAGCACCAGCCCCTTGCCGAAGCGCCGCGCCAGCCCCGCCCGTGGCTGGCCGATCAGATCACCGATCCGCCGCAAACCGAGGCGCGAAAGCTGCTGTACCACCTCGCCCTCAAGCCGCAGCGCCGCCAGGGGCAACGGGGATAGCGCCGTATGCCCCTTGCCCGGCTCGGCAATGCGGGTCTGCTCCGAGGGCGGCTGCGCCAGCGCAGGCCGTGCCCCGCCGCGTTCCCAATGCCTGCGTTTCGCAGCACGGGACCGGGTGGCGCGGGCCTCTTGCTCGATCGCGTCGCCCGACCGGTGCGATCCCGCCGCCACCCCGGCAAACCGCGCCAGCGCCCAGGCCGCCCCTTGCGTATCGGCCAGCCCCATGCGCACCGAAAGACCCAGATCATGCACCTCGCCTTCGATCTGCGCCATCAGCGGTTGCTCGCCGCCGAACAGATGTGTGCAGCCGGTCACGTCAATCACCAAACCATCGGGTGGCACTGGGGCAACCCAGGGTGAAAACTTGCCCGCCCAGCGTTGCAGCACGGTCAGGAACGCACCCTCGGCCTGACGGTTTTGCAGCCGCGTGATCAGTTCCGGGCACATCGCCATCGCATCGCGCAAGGGCTGGCCGTGATGCAGACCGGCGGCCGAGGCGGCCTCTGACAGGGAATTCAGCACCTGCATCTGGCCGGTATCGCGCAACACCGCAAAGGGCTGGTCGCGCAATGTATCCGCCTGCCGCAACAGACGTTCGGCACCAAGGCGGGGAAACCACAGTGAAAGAATACGGCGGGCGGGCATGGCGGCAGCAAAAATGTTCCTGTTATGTTCCATCCTTACCCTGCCCCCCGCCCCGAGTCGAGTCCGCCTTGCCGGAAACAGGCAGGGAATTGCCGCGCTTTGGGGTTGATCGGAACCCAGCGAACCGTCCAAGGTGGCCAAGGTTGATCCATTTACGAGGGAGAGGATTATGAGAACGCGCGCAGCTGTGGCATTGGAAGCCGGCAAACCACTTGAAATCATGGAGGTGAATCTGGACGGCCCGAAAGCGGGCGAGGTTCTGATCGAGGTCAAGGCAACCGGAATTTGCCACACCGATGAATTCACCCGGTCCGGCGCCGATCCCGAGGGGCTGTTTCCGTCGATTCTGGGGCATGAGGGCGCGGGCGTCGTGCTTGAGGTTGGCGAGGGCGTCACCACCCTGAAGCCGGGCGATCACGTGATCCCGCTTTACACGCCCGAATGCCGCGAATGTCATTCCTGCCTCAGCGGCAAAACCAACCTCTGCACCGCGATCCGTGGCACGCAAGGGCAAGGGTTGATGCCCGATGGCACCACCCGTTTTAGCATGCTGGATGGCACGCCGATCTACCACTATATGGGCTGCTCGACCTTTGCCAACCACACGGTTCTGCCAGAAATTGCTCTGGCGAAAGTGCGCGACGACGCGCCCTTCGACAAGATCTGCTATATCGGCTGCGGCGTGACCACCGGCATCGGTGCGGTGATCAACACCGCCGGGGTCGAGATCGGATCAACCGCTGCGGTCTTCGGGCTGGGCGGCATTGGTCTAAACGTCATTCAGGGCCTGCGCATGGCAGGGGCCGACAAGATCATCGGTGTCGATCTGAACAGCGACAAGGCCGAGATGGCCCGCAAATTCGGCATGACCGATTTCGTCAACCCATCCGAACTGCCCGAGGGCCAGTCAGTCACTGACAGGATCATCGAGCTGACCAGAACCGAAAAAGACGCATTTGGCGGGGTGGATTACAGCTTTGACGCCACCGGCAATGTGCAGGTGATGCGCGACGCGCTGGAATGCTCGCACCGTGGCTGGGGCGTCAGCGTCATCATCGGCGTGGCCCCAGCAGGGGCGGAAATCGCAACCCGACCGTTCCAGCTGGTGACGGGCCGCGTCTGGAAAGGCACCGCGTTCGGCGGCGCGAAAGGCCGCACCGATGTGCCGAAATTCGTCGATTGGTACATGGACGGCAAGATCGAGATCGACGACATGATCACCCACAAGCTGACGCTGGACCAAATCAACGAAGGGTTTGATCTGATGCACGAAGGCAAGTCGATCCGCGCGGTTGTCGAATTCTGATAGCTTTTGTCCGAAAATATCCCGGGGGGCGTCCTTGGTTGCGCCGTCGCCAGTGGTTTCTCGAACCAATGACGCAACCACTGGCAACTCCGGGCGACCAATGGACGACGAGGGGCTGGTCCCTCGCCCCGGTCGGAGGGCCGCATGGCCCTTCGAAAACAGAACGCTATCCGTGCGTGCGACCCGAGTCCGGTCCGTAGCGGGCCAGAAACATCTCAACCGCTCCTTTTGAAACGCGGACAATGTCGGCCTCGCTGATCGCGGGCGTCAGGCCCAGCATCGAGCGTTCGAAAATATCCGCCTTGCACAGCTCGATAAATTGCGCCGCTGCCAGATCGGGGTCGTCGATTATCATGTCGCCGGCATTGGCGGCCTCGGCGAAATACCCGGAAATCCGGTCTTGCGCCATTTTCGAACCGCTGTTGTGGAACATTCGCGCCAGTTCAGGAAAGCTTTCCGCTTCGGCGATGCTGAGACGATACAGTTTCTTGGCAAAATCGGACATGTAAAAACCAATCAGAATACGGGCCGAAAATTCCAGCACCATCCTGACCGGCGCATCCACCGGTATCCCAGCTTCGGCATCAACCGCACGGCGGGCGATCTCGGTTCTTACAGCTTCCAGAAAAAGCAGCTTTTTGTCAGGAAAATAGCTGTAAACCGTTGCTTTCGATACATTTGCGCGGGCGGCAATATGATCCATATTGGTGCGGTGAAAGCCTTCGGTCAGGAACAGCGCACATGCCGCATCCAGCACCTGATCGAACTTGCGACCTTTTTTCAGAATTGTCTGCCCGTCTTGCATGTCCCGCCAAGTATAGAAGCTTTTGTGCGACCGCAGCAAGCCTGCGTCAGCTTACCCATTGTCAGCGGCTTTCCGCGCCTTATGGTTGGGTCCGAAAGGATTGTCACCATGCGCTTTACATTCCAGCGACGCCGGTTTTCCGATTTGAGCGAACAGGAAATTCTGGCCCTTGCGATTTCCTCGGAAGAGGATGACGCCCGCATTTACCGCAGTTTTGCCGAACGTCTGCGGGCGGATTATCCGGCCACGGCCCGGGTATTTGACGATATGGCGGTGGAAGAGGATGACCATCGCGGACGCCTGATCGACCGGCACAGGGCGCGGTTCGGCGATGTGATCCCGCTGATCCGCCGCGAACATGTGGCGGGCTATTACAGCCGCCGTCCGGTCTGGCTGTTCGAAAACCTGAGCCTGGATGACATGCGCGCCGAAGCCGCTGCGATGGAGCGGCAGGCCGAGCGGTTCTATCTGAAGGCCGCCGCCGAAAGCCGCGATGCCGAAACCCGCAAACTGCTGGGTGATCTGGCCGCCGCCGAAGCGGGCCACACGGTAAAGGCCGAAAGCCGCGAGGCCGCGCATCTGGACGACGACACCCGCGGCGAAGAGGATAAAACCCGCCGGCGTCAGTTCATCCTGACCTGGGTGCAGCCGGGGCTGGCCGGATTGATGGACGGGTCGGTATCAACCCTTGCGCCGATCTTTGCCACCGCCTTTGCCACACAGGACACCTGGACGACCTTTCTGGTCGGGCTTGCGGCCTCGATCGGGGCGGGGATTTCGATGGGCTTTACCGAGGCGGCCTCGGATGATGGCGAATTGTCGGGGCGCGGATCGCCGCTCAAGCGGGGGTTTGCGTCGGGCATCATGACCACGGTCGGCGGGCTGGGCCACGCTCTGCCCTATCTGATCCCCGATTTCTGGACCGCAACGATTACCGCGATCATCGTTGTGTTCATCGAATTATGGGCGATTGCGTGGATTCAGAACAAATACATGGACACCCCGTTATTCCGCGCTGCGTTCCAGGTGGTTCTGGGCGGGGCGCTGGTATTTGCTGCCGGGGTGCTGATCGGCTCGGGCTAGGCAAAGGGGGGCGCTGCCCCCCTTTGGAACCCCCCGGGATATTTGCAGACAAAAGAAAGCAGATCGGGGTTTGAAGGCTTCACCCCAAAGGGGAAAGTGCTTAGATAAGCGACAACGATATTCACGAGGTTGTTTCCATGTCTGCTCCAAAGCCTGTTGTTCTGTGTATCCTTGACGGATGGGGCAAGCGTGACGACACCGGCGCCAACGCGCCGGCCCTGGCGGATACGCCGAATTTCGACCGGCTTATGGCGACCTGCCCCAATGCGCAGCTGATCACCCACGGGCCGGATGTGGGTTTGCCCAGCGGGCAGATGGGCAATTCGGAAGTGGGGCACACCAATATCGGCGCGGGCCGCGTGGTGGCAATGGATCTGGGTGCGATTGATCTGGCGATCGAGGATGGCAGCTTTTTCGACAATGCCGCGTTGCACGATTTTATCGCGAAAGTGAAGGCAAAGGGCGGGATTGCCCATGTGATGGGGCTGATGTCGCCCGGCGGGGTGCATGGCCACACCGAACACGCCCTGGCCGCGATCAGGGCGATCACCGATGCCGGTGTGGCTGTGGCGGTTCACGCAATCACCGACGGGCGGGATGTGCCGCCAAAATCGGCCGATGGCGATATTGCCGATCTTGAGGACCGCCTGCCGAAAGGTGCCTATATCGCCACCCTGACCGGCCGCTATTTCGCGATGGATCGCGACAACCGGTGGGAACGGGTGCAGAAAGCCTATGACGCAATTGTGCGCGGCGATGCGGTGCATCACGTGGAAACCGGTGCCGAAGCGGTGGCCGCAGCCTATGCCCGCGACGAAACCGACGAGTTTATCGAAGCGACCGAGATCGACGATTACAGCGGCATCAGGGACGGGGACGGGCTGTTCTGCCTGAATTTCCGCGCCGACCGCGCACGGGAAATCCTGCGCGCCATAGGCGAGCCGGGCTTTGCCGAATTTGACACTGGTCCACGCCCGGACCTGTCGGCCCTGCTGGGGATGGTGGAATATTCGGACGGGCATAATGAATATATGACCACCGCTTTTCCCAAGCGCGATATCGTCAACACTCTGGGGTCATGGGTGGCGCAGAAAGGCCTGCGCCAGTTCCGTCTGGCCGAGACCGAGAAATATCCCCATGTCACCTTCTTCCTGAATGGCGGCAAGGAAACACCCGAGAAGGGCGAGGATCGCTTCATGCCGAAATCGCCCAAAGTGGCGACCTATGATTTACAGCCTGAAATGTCGGCGCCCGAAGTAACCGACAAATTCGTCGAAGCCATCGGCGCGGGCTATGACCTGATCGTCACCAACTATGCCAACCCCGACATGGTGGGGCATACCGGCGATCTGCAAGCCGCGATGAAGGCCTGCGAGGCGGTCGATCAGGGACTGGGCCGCGTGCTTGACGCGCTGGAAAAGGCCGGCGGCGCGATCATCGTGACCGCCGATCACGGCAATTGCGAAACCATGGTCGATCCGGAAACCGGCGGCCCGCATACCGCGCACACGGTCAACCCCGTGCCGGTGGTTCTGTTCGGAGGCCCGGACGGCGCGAAGCTGGTCAATGGCCGGCTGGCCGATCTGGCTCCGACACTGCTGGAGTTGATGGGCCTGCCGCAGCCCGAAGAAATGACCGGCCAAAGCCTGATCCGCGTATGAGAACGGCTCTGGCGCTGATAGTCGGACTGGCGCTTGCCCCTGTGGCGGGACAGGCACAGACCGAACAGTCTCTGGCCGAAACCGCCGTGGCACAGCTTCAATCGGCGGCATTTCTTCTGGACCGTGCCGGAACCGCCCGCGATCGGGTGCGGGCACTGACCGAAACCGTCACCGCCTATGAAGCCGCGCTTGACGCGATCCGCGACGGGTTGCGCGCGGCAACCATTCGCGAAACCCAGCTGCAACTGCAACTGGACGCCAAGCGCGACCGGATCGAGCGTCTGGTCGCCGTGCTACAGGCCATTGGCAATGCACCCGAACCATCCTTGCTGCTGCACCCGTCAGGGCCTACCGGCACCGCGCGGGCGGGGATGATGCTGGCAGATGTGACCCCTGCCCTGCAAAGCGAGGCCGAGGCCCTGGCCGCCGAATTGCAGACCCTGGCCGCCGCCCGCCGCCTGCGCGAAACAACCCTGGCCGATTTGCAGGAAGGGCTGATCGGGGCGCAAACCGCCCGAACGCAATTGTCAAAGGCAATTTCCGACCGCGTCGACCTGCCCCGCAAATTCACCGAAAACACGGTTCAGACCGCCTTGCTGCTGTCATCGACACAAACGCTCGAGGAATTCGCCAGAGGGTTGAACACCATCCCGGACGGACCCTTGGCAGGGGTCATTCCCGATGTGTCCGGCCTGAAAGGCACCCTTGGCCTTCCCGCGCTCGGGGCTGTGCTGCGGCGTTTCAACGAAGCTGATGCCGCCGGTATCGAACGTCCGGGTCTGATCCTTGCCACCCGCCCCGGTGCGGTGGTTGTCACCCCGGTTGCGGCAACGATCCGCTACCGCGGGCCGCTGTTTGACTATGGAAATGTGATGATCCTTGAACCCAGCAACGAAACCCTGTTTGTATTCGCGGGACTGGACAAGGTCTATGGCGACACGGGCGAGGTCATCCCCGCCGGTCATCCGGTGGGCATGATGCCCGCACAGGACGGGTTGGGCGAGGGCGGCAACAACACGGAATCGCTTTATATCGAAGTCCGCGAACAGAACACACCGGTCAACCCGCTTAGCTGGTTCACCGTCAACTAAGGAAGTAACGATGAAGAAGACACTTCTGGCAATATCCGTTGGCGTGGTTTCAGCCGCTGTGCTGACCACCCAGATTGCAGGCCCGCTTGTGGCCCAGCAGGCCGAAAGCGACAGTTCGGTTTATGAACAGTTAGAGCTGTTCGGAGATGTGTTCGAACGGGTGCGGCTGGAATATGTCGAAGAGGTCGATGACAAGGCGCTGATCGAAAGCGCCATCGACGGGATGTTGCGGTCGCTTGATCCGCATTCCTTCTTCAACAACGCCAAAGAAACCGCCGAGCTGCGCATCGATACCCAAGGCACCTTTGGCGGGCTGGGGATCGAGGTGACGCAGGAAGACGGCTGGGTCAAGGTCGTCTCGCCGATCGATGGCACCCCTGCGGAAGAGGCCGGTGTCGAGGCGGGCGACTATATCACCCAAGTGGATGGTGAAAGCCTTTTGGGGCTGTCACTGGACGATGCCGTGGATATCATGCGCGGTCCTGTCGGTTCGGAAATTGTCATCACCATCGCCCGCGAAGGCGAACCCGAACCGTTTGATCTGACCATCATCCGCGATGTGATCCGCCTGACCGCCGTGCGCACCCGGACCGAGGGCGACACAGTGGTGCTGCGTGTCACCAAGTTCACCGACCAGACCTATCCCAACCTGCAAGAGGGGCTGCGAAACGCCATCGACGATCTGGGCGGGCTTGAGAACGTCAACGGCGTCGTGCTTGACCTGCGCAACAACCCCGGCGGGCTGCTGACCCAGGCGATCAAGGTTTCCGATGCCTTCCTGGAAAAAGGCGAAATCGTCTCGACCCGTGGCCGCACCGCGGCGGAAAGCGAACGCTTCAACGCCTCGGCCGGCGATCTGATCGACGGCAAACCGATGGTCGTGCTGATCAACGGTGGCTCGGCCTCGGCGTCGGAAATCGTCGCCGGAGCGCTGAAGGACCACCGCCGCGCGATCATCGTCGGCACCAAGAGCTTTGGCAAAGGGTCGGTGCAGACGGTGATCCCGCTAAAGGGTGACACGTCGATGCGCCTGACCACCTCGCGCTATTACACCCCGTCCGGCCGCTCGATTCAGGCGCTTGGCGTGGCCCCCGACATCATCGTCGAACAACCCCGCACCCCGCGTGGTGAAGAGGACGGGGAAGACCGCAGCCAGCGCTCCGAGGCGGATCTGCGCGGCAGTCTGAACAATGACAGCCTGTCAGATGACGAGCTGCGCCAGATCGAAGAGGAAGAGGCCAAAGCCGCCGCCGCCGCCGAACTGCGCAAGGACGATTACCAACTGGCCTATGCCATCGACCTGCTGCGCGGATTGTCTGCGCTGCAATGATGACGCCGGAAGAAATCTCGGCCTTGCCCTACCGCCCCTGCGTCGGCGTCATGCTGACCAACGGGCGGGGCGAGGTGTTCGTCGGCCAGCGCATCGACAATGACAGCCCTGCCTGGCAAATGCCGCAAGGGGGCATCGACAACGGCGAAACCCCGCTTCAGGCGGCCTTGCGTGAATTGACCGAGGAAACCGGCCTGCCGCCTGACAGCGTTACCGTTGAAAGCGAAACCGCCGATTGGGTCACTTACGATCTGCCGCATGACATCGTTCCCCGCATCTGGAAGGGCCGCTTCAGGGGTCAGAAACAGAAATGGGTGCTGTTGCGCTTTCTCGGCACGGATGACCAGATCAATATCGAAACCGAACATCCTGAGTTTTCGGAATGGTGCTGGCTGCCCGCCGATCAGCTGGTCGCCAACATCGTCCCCTTCAAGCGCGAGGTGTACGAACAGGTGCTGGCGGAATTTGGGCCTAACCTTTAAGGCTCACAACTCCATCCGGAAAAACACCATCATCGGCAGAAGCTGCGGCAATAACTGATAGGTCGCGCTTTCAGGGAATGCGTCAACCTCTTCAAACCCGAGACTGCGGTAAAGCCCCTGCATCTCGACATTGGCTTTCAGCGTATCGACCAACAGCGTTTTCACCCCCATCTCCCGCGCCGCCGCAATTCGGCGGTCCACCAGATGCCGCCCCAGCCCCGTGCCCCGCGCCTTGGGTTTCACATAAAGACGCTTCAATTCGGCCGTGTCGGGCTTGATCTTCTTCATCGTCCCGCAACCGATCATCTCGCCATCGTCGCCCAAGGCCAGAAACAACCGCCCCTCGGGTGGCATGTATTTATCGACCTCGCCCCAGAACTCTTCGATCGCCTGGCTTCCGTCCCCCACATCGCCGCCATCGGCCTCGATCCGCGAAATCATCAAGGCGTAGTATTCTTTCAGAAGGTCTGTAAAAGCCTCCCGCTCGGGCGGTTCAAAACAGGAAATTACCTGATGTGTCATCCTGACACTCTACCCCTGCTTTTTCTTTGTACAAATACTCATTTTCCTGACCTCGCATTTTGCGACTCCACATGAGAACAAAACGTGAATATACTCCCGCCCTACCATGTTCACCGAATTGTCTGCCACCTCCAATTTCACCTTCCTCACCGGGGCCTCCCACCCCGAGGAGTATATGGAGCGTGCCGCCCTTCTCGGCCTGCCCGCGCTGGCGATTGCCGATGTGAACTCGGTCGCGGGGATCGTGCGGGCGCATAGCGCCGCGCGGGATATCGCCCGCAATGTGCGCCTGCGTCAGGAAACCGAAGCCTTCGGCCCGCCCTGCCCCGACCATATCCCGCGCCCGCCCTCGCTCGATCTGTTCAACACGCCGCGCCTGATCCCCGCCGCCCGCCTGCGCTTTGCCGACGGGCCAGACCTGACCGCGCTGCCGGAAAACCGCCAGGGCTGGGCAACCCTCTGCCGCCTGATCTCGAAAGGACGTTTGCGGGCGCAAAAGGGCGACTGTCACATCACCCTTTCGGACCTCTTTGAAAACGCCCGCGGGCTGCACCTTCTGCTCCATCCGCCACAGGCGCTGCCATCGCAGGGCGGCGCGGGCGATTGGCTGCCACAAGCGCGACGGTTGACGCGCCGCTTGGCTAAGCAAATGCACCTGATGTTGTCGCCCTCTTACGACGGTCTCGACCAGCCGCGTTTCAAGGAATACGCCCGCATCGCCGACACCCTTGGCCTGCCCGTGATCGCCTCTGCCGCGCCCATGATGCACCACGGCAAGCGCCGCCGTCTGGCCGATGTGCTGACCGCCATCCGCACCGGCACCCGCGTCGCCGCGTTGGGCCGCGCCGCACTGGCGAACGGAGAACAACGGCTCCGCTCTGCCCCCGAAATGCGCCGCCTGTTCCGCCACCACCCCGAGGCAGTCACCAATGCGGGCAAACTGGCCGACCGCCTGACCTTCTCGCTTGATGAGTTGCGCTACGAATACCCGTCCGAGATCAGCAACGGCGAAACCCCGGCCCAACGCCTCCGCCGACTGGCGCTGAAAGGGCTGAACTGGCGCTATCCCCACGGCGCGCCCGAGCGGGTCAAGGGGATGCTCGAACACGAACTCACCCTGATCGCCAAGCTGAAATACGAACCCTACTTCCTGACCGTCCGCGACATCGTCCACTTCGCCCGAGGCCGCGGTATCCTCTGCCAGGGGCGCGGTTCGGCGGCCAATTCGGTGGTCTGCTACTGCCTCGGCGTCACCTCGGTTTCCCCCGAAATCGGCACCATGGTGTTCGAACGCTTCGTCTCCGAGGCTCGCGACGAGCCGCCCGATATCGACGTGGACTTCGAACACGAACGCCGTGAAGAGGTCATCCAACACATCTACGACCGCTATGGCCGCCACCGCGCGGGGCTTTGCGCCACGGTCATCCACTATCGCGGCAAACGCGCCATGCGCGAGGTGGGCCGCGCCATGGGGCTGGCGGACGACACGGTCGCCGCGCTCTCCTCGCAGCTTTGGGGCTATTCCTCAATGGGGGCCAGGGAAAACACCCGCCTGCGCGAGATCGGCCTCGACCCCGACGACCCGCATCTGCAACTGACCCTTGGCCTGATCCACGAAATCGTCGGTTTCCCCCGCCATCTGTCGCAACATGTTGGCGGCTTCATCATCACCGAAGGCCGTCTGGACGAACTCGTCCCCATCGAGAACGCCACGATGGAGGACCGCACGGTGATCTGCTGGGACAAGGACGACATCGACAGCCTCGGCATCCTCAAGGTCGATGTGCTGGCGCTGGGGATGCTGACCTGCATCCGCAAGGCCTTTGACCTTCTGGACCTGCACCACCGGCTGGACCTCAACCTTGCCACGATCCCGCCCGAAGACCCGAAAATCTACGACATGCTTTGCAAGGCCGACAGCGTCGGGGTGTTTCAGGTGGAAAGCCGTGCGCAGATGAACTTCCTGCCGCGCATGCGCCCGCGCTGTTTCTACGATCTGGTGATCGAGGTCGCCATCATCCGCCCCGGCCCCATTCAAGGCGACATGGTCCACCCCTTCATCCGCCGCCGCAACGGCGAGGAAGAGGTCAGCTTCCCCTCGGACGCGCTGGGCGATGTGCTGGGCAAAACGCTCGGCGTGCCGCTGTTTCAGGAACAGGCGATGCAGATCGCCATCATCGGCGCAGGGTTTACGCCGGACGAGGCCGACCGCCTGCGCCGCTCGCTCGCCACGTTCAAGAAACACGGGTCCGTCAGCGAATTTCACGCCCGTTTCATGCACGGGATGCGTAAGAACGGCTATGACGACGACTTTGCCCAGCGCTGCTTTTCCCAGATCGAGGGCTTCGGCTCTTACGGCTTTCCCGAAAGCCACGCCGCCAGCTTTGCCCTGCTGGTCTATGCCAGCGCCTGGATCAAGTGCCACCACCCCGGTATCTTCGCCTGCGCCTTGCTGAATTCGCAACCGATGGGCTTTTACGCACCCTCGCAAATCGTCCGCGACGCCCGCGAACACGGGGTGACGGTGCGCCCCGTCTGCATCAATGCCAGCTTCTGGGACAACACGATGGAACCCGACGGCAAGGGCGGCCTCGCCCTGCGGCTGGGGTTTCGCCAGATCAAGAAGATGCACGAAGAAGATGCCACATGGCTGACCGCCGCCCGCGCCAACGGCTATCACACGGTCGAGGATGTCTGGCGCCGCGCCGGCCTTGCCCCCGCCCTGATCACCGCTTTGGCCGAGGCCGATTGCTTTGCCGCCACCGGCCTGACGCGGCGCGAGGCGCTTTGGCAAGCCAAAGCCATCACCGCGCCCGAGCCCCTGCCCCTCTTTGCCAGCGATATCGACGGCGAAGGCATCTTTGAACCCGCCGCCCAGCTGCCGAAAATGAGCGAAGGCGAAGAGGTCGTCGAAGACTACATCGCCCTGCGCCTAACGCTGCGCTCGCATCCACTAAAGCTGCTGAGGGCGCGGCTGACGCCGGAGATGGCGCAAGGGGGGCTGTCTGCCCCCCTTGGACCCCCCGAGGAATATTTGGAGACAAAAGAAAGCAAGAAATTGTTAACTCAAAAGGTATAGCAAGACCGCACGGTACAGGCGGGGACGCCGATGACCGTGACGGAAGAAAGCCCCCTGTCGATTGGCAGGGGGTTATCTGTTTCTTTTGTCCAAAAATATCCGCAGGGGTGAAACCAGTCACGTTTCGTGGCTGGTGAGGGGACGGCAGTCCCCTACCCCCGCCGCCGTTCGACCTTGCGCTTGATCTTGTCGCGTTTCTTCTTTGCCGCCACCTGCCTGCGCCGTGACGGTTTGCCTTTTCCAAACGAACGGCGGCCCCGTGGGGGTGCTTTGCCGTCCAGTTCCAGAAGCTCCAGCATCAACCCGCCTGTCACCGGAACCGCTTCGGTCAGGCGCACAAGCACCCGCTGGCCGATCCCGATCCGCAGACCGCTGTCTGATCCCTCAAGAACCTGTTCTTCCTTGTCGTAGTGAAAGAATTCCGACCCGAGTGAACGCACCGGAATCAGCCCATCCGCCCCTGTTTCGTCCAGCCGCACGAAAGCCCCGAACCGCTGCACGCCGGAAATCCGCCCAGCCATTTCCGCCCCGACGCGATCCGACAGGAACGCCGCCAGATAGCGGTCGGTGGTGTCGCGTTCCGCCATCATCGAGCGGCGCTCGGTTTCGGAAATATGGGTGGCCGTGTCCTCGAGCCGGCCAATCTCGTCCCCTGTCAGCCCGTCCTCGCCCCAGCCATGGGCTGAGACCAGCCCGCGATGCACGATCAGGTCGGCATAGCGCCGGATGGGCGAGGTGAAATGGGCATAGCTTTTCAACGCCAGCCCGAAATGGCCGAAATTCTGCGGGCTGTAATAGGCCTGCGTCATCGACCGCAGGGTCGACATGTTGATCAGCTCGTCAAAATCCGTGCCTTCGGCCTGTTTCAGCAGGTTGTTCAGATGCCGCGTTTGCAGCACCTGCCCCTTGGCCAGCGTCAGGCCTGACGACTGGGCCGTTTCGCGCAAGCTTTCCAGCTTTTCCGGCGCTGGTTCCTCATGCACGCGATAAAGCTGCGGGGTGCGTTTGGCGATCAGGGTCTCGGCGGCGGCGACATTGGCCAGCACCATGAATTCCTCGATCAGCTTATGCGCATCAAACCGGTCGCGGAAATTGACCGAGGCGACCTTGCCATCCTCGGTCAGCATAATCTTGCGTTCGGGCAAGTCCAACTCAAGCGGTTGGCGCAAGGCGCGGGCGCGTTTCAGCGCCTCATAGGCCGCATACAAAGGACGGATCACGTCATCCATCAGCGGCGCGCATTGGTCGTCGGGATCACCATCCATCGCGGCTTGCACCTGCGCGTAGTTCAGCGAAGCGACCGAACGCATCAGCCCGCGTTCAAACCGGTGGCTGATCTTCTGACCATCCGCGTCGATCTGCATCCGAACGGCGACACAGCCACGCGGGACGCCTTCGTGCAGCGAACAAAGATCACCCGACAAACGGTCCGGCAGCATCGGCACCACGCGGTCGGGGAAATAGCTGGAATTGCCCCGTTTACGCGCCTCGCGGTCCAGCGCCGTGCCGGGGCGGACATAATGGGCGACATCGGCAATGGCGACCCAGATGATATGGCCGCCTGCGTTCTTCGGGTCGTCATCGGCATGCGCCCAGCAGGCGTCGTCATGGTCGCGGGCGTCGGCCGGATCAATGGTGATCATCGGCATATCGCGCATGTCCACGCGCCCGGACAGGCCGACGGGTTTCATCGCGTCGGCCTCGGCGATCACCGGATCGGGGAAATCGTCGGGGATGCCGTGCTGGTGAACGGCAATCAGCGAGATTGCCCTGGGCTGGGACGGATCCCCCAGACGGTCTGTCACCTTGGCTTTGGGTAGACCCATGCGCCCGCGCGGGCCGGTTTGCTGGCCCTCGACCAGCTCGCCATCTTTCGCACCATTCACCCCGTCCGCCGGCACCAGCCATTCCTTGTCACTGCCTTTATCGACGGGCAGAATCCGCCCGCCCTCGGCGGTTTTGCGGAAGACCCCCAGCATCTTGTGCGGGTTGGTGCCGATGCGGCGGATCAGGCGGGCTTCGTACTGGTGATCCAACCCTTTCACAAAGGTCAGACGGCCCAGGATGCGGTCGCCCGGTTTCAACGCCGGATCGCTGGCCTTGGCGACGAACAAAACCACAGGTTCCGGCCCCTCGCCCTGCCATTCCATCGGCTTTGCCAGCAGATCACCATCCCCGGTCTGGTCCGAGATTTGCAGCACCGAGACGGGCGGCAATTGATCCGGATCGCGATAGGTCTTTTTCCGCTTGGTTAGATGCCCCTCATCCTCAAGCTCTTTCAGCATCCGCTTAAGGTCGATCCGCGCGGCACCCTTGATCCCGAAGGCTTTCGAGATGTCGCGTTTCGAGGTCAGGGTCGGGTTATCCGAGATCCATTCAAGGATTTGGTCTTTGGTGGGAAGCTGGCTCATAAACGTGCCGTAGCACGGGCAAACGGAAAGGTCATCGGGAAAGCGCCTTCAGATCCTCTTGCGTATCGACATCCCGCAACCGGTCCACACAGGCCACGGATCGCCCGTCCAAGGTCGCCATTGAATCGGACAAGGCATGTTCGGTTGACCAGCGGACATTTTCAAACAATCCAGGGGGAACCGCCGAAACGCGCTTTAGCCCAACCAGCCAAAACCCCCCGTCCATCGCGGGGCCAAAAACCACGTCATGACCCCCCAGCGCCCGAAACGCGCGCGTGATCGCCATCGGGGAAATGTCGGGGATGTCTCCGCCAATGATGCACAACGGACCTTTGGGCATTTTGCGCATGACACCGGCCATACGAGCGCCAAGATCCCCCCGCCCCTGAGGCACACGGGGCACATGCGCAGGCCACATGCGACTGACGGTCGAATTCTCCGGCGTCACCGCCAGCCACAATTGCCAGCGCGGATCATCCAGCCGCCGCAGCAGGGCACGGGTCTGATGGCGATACCACCACGCCGCCTGCGTCATGCCAATATCGCGCCCGAGACGGGTTTTCACACGCCCCGCAACCGGCTGTTTCAGCATGACAACCAAATGGCGCATCAGACAGGGCGGCTCATCATCCGATGGGGAATGCCGGCATCGTCAAATTCAGGTCCTTCGGCGACAAAGCCGAGTTTCTCATAAAACCCCAGCGCATGGGTTTGCGCCCCCAGACTGGCCATGCGGATCTCTGGCATGGCTTCCAGTTCGGCCAGACAGGCCATGATCAAGCGCCGCCCGAGACCGGTTCCGCGTTGATCAGCCAACACCGCGACCCGGCCGATCTTGCCGGTTTCGCCCTTCAAAAGGATGCGGGCCGTGCCGACCGGCCGATCCCCGTCTGTCGCCAGAAGGTGGATTGCGCTGTCGTCATAGGCATCGCGTTCCAACTCGATCGGAACCGCCTGTTCCTGAACAAAGACGGTGAAGCGCACCGACAGGCAGGCGTCAAGATCGTCGCTTCTGGTGATGACGCTCATGCAAAATAATCCCGCAGAATCCGCGTATAGATCGCCTTCAACTGGGGAATCTGCGCCACGTCCACCCGTTCATCCACCTGATGCATCGACTTTCCCACCAAGCCGACTTCGACCACCGGGCAATGGTTCTTGATGAACCGCGCATCACTGGTGCCGCCCGAGGTTGAAAACTCTGGCATCCGGCCGGTCTCGGCCTTGACCGCATTTGCAACCATCGTCGACAGATCACCCGGCGGCGTCAGGAAGCTTTCGCCGGAAATCTTGATATCCATCAGGACTTTGACGCCAAATTCGCCCTCAATCCGCGCGGCTTCGGCCCAAAGCCACTGTGAAATGCCCGCGCCAGTATGCTGGTCGTTAAACCGAATGTTCACGATGCCGCTGCTTTCGGCCGGGATCACGTTGGTGGCGGTATTGCCCGTGTCGATATTCACAACGGCCACGGTCGAGGCGTCAAAATGATCCGTGCCCCGGTCCAGTTCAAAGCTTGCCAGGCGATCCATGAGCCGCGCAATGGCCGAGACCGGATTCACCGCGCGATGCGGATAGGCCGAATGCCCCTGCACACCGGTCACGGTGATCCACGCCGTCATCGAACCACGACGCCCGATCTTGATCATGTCGCCCATCTGATCGGGGCATGTCGGCTCGCCCACGATACAGGCAGACATGCGTTCGCCTTCGGTCTCCATCCAATCGAGGATCGCGATTGTGCCATCCGTCGCCACGCCCTCTTCATCGCCGGTCACGGTCATGACAATCGCCCCGTCAACCGGGGTCTTGCGCACGAAATCCACCGCCGCCGCCGCAAATGCGGCAACGCCGGATTTCATATCGACCGCCCCGCGGCCATACATGAAACCGTCTTTCACTTCGGCCCCGAAAGGCGGCATGGTCCAGGCGGCCCGATCCCCCAGGGGCACCACATCCGTATGGCCGTTAAATCCAAAGGTTTTCGCATGGCCCTTGTCGCCCCATCGGGCAAACAGGTTGGACACATCGCCCCGATCCACCCGCGTACAGGCAAACCCCGCCCCTTCAAGCAGGTCCTGCAACACCACCAGCGCCCCGCCTTCTTCCGGCGTGATCGAGGGGCAGCGGATCAGGTCAGCGGTCAGGGATACCGGATCGACAGAGGGCATAGGGTCACTCTCGGCTTGGTTTCAGTGGGTTCTGACTAACGGGCTTCGATGCGCGACGCAATCAATGTGGAAAATACCGTTTGGTGAATGCGGCCCGTTTCGGTACACCTAAGTCCGAAAGATCCCGAAACATCGGGACGGCACAGGTGTCGGGCATATGGCGTGGTTTGCCTATTCAGATCATCACAGCGATTGGCGCGACACACAAGTCCCGGCAAGCGGACCGCTGGTGCCGTCCGGCACGCTTTTGGTGCAGGTGCGGATCAATGACTGCCCGAACAATTCGTCCATTCTGAAGCTGAGCGAACGCAGCCCCTGGCCTCGCACGATCGAGCTTTGGGTCAACCAGACCGGTCAGATCAGCCTGCGGATCACAGCAGCAGATCGGGCAGATGTGTTTGCCGAAAACGGCTTTGGCAACCCGACCGGTGCCAAGGATTTGCTTGTCACCTATGCCTGGGACGCCCCCCGCCACGCGGCCTATCTGACGGTCAGCGACAGCGCGGGCTTTCATGGCCAGACCGTCCATATCAACAACCCGCCCCCCCTGTTCCACGCGGATTTGCTGCGCCTCGCCGCTCAGGTGCCCGCGTCCCCGGTTGCCTTTGTCGCCCTGTCCGACCGGCCCGAGCCTGTCGGCCCCATGCCGGGTATCAGCCTTTTGTCACTGATCAACACCCCCGACGGCCCCCGCCGCGCCGGAGAGCTGACCACCGGCGATCTGATCCATACCAGCGACGGTGTGCTGCCGATCCTGGCCCGCGCCAATCACAGCCTGCCCGCGACCGGTCTGTTTGCCCCTGTTGTCCTGCACGCCCCCTTTCACGGGTTGAAACAATCCCTCAGCGTCGCCCGCCATCAGCAGATTGTCTTTGAAGGAAGCGAGGTCGAATATGATCTCGGCCAGCGCAGCGTGCTGATCTCGGCCGGTCATCTGACGCGGGAATTGCTGAAACCAAAGCCCGCCCTGATCACCTATTGCCAGTTTCTTTTGCCGCGCCCCGTGGGGATTTGCGCCCATGGCACCTGTCTGGCCAGCGTCAATATCGGACGATTGCGCCGCAACAGGGAAGACCTCGCGCTTAGCCTGTTTGGAAACCTGCCCGAGGAATTGCTGCCCGATCACGGGGAATACGCAACCAAAACCCTGCCCGATCACATGTTCCGAATGCATGCGGACGGGCATCATTTCTGATCAAATCCCCTGCGCCCCCGCATAATCGCGCAAATAGATGCGGAACCACGGGGTGAAAAGCTCCGGCGCCGCGTCCATTTCCGCATGAAGCTTTTCCAGCGGCACCCAGCGCCAATCCATCACCTCTTGCGGATTGGGCCGAACAGGCAGGTTCTTGTCCGCACGGGCCACGAACAGGTCCACCACCTCGTGCTCGATCAGCCCGCCGCCAACCTCGGCGCGGTATTCAAGCTGGGCCGTATGGTCCAATGACAGGCCGCTGACGCCCAATTCTTCATCCAGCCGCCTTGCGGCGCAAATCGCCGGGTCTTCGCCCCAAAAGGGATGGGTGCAGCAAGCATTCGCCCAAAGCCCCGGCGTGTGGTACTTGCCCATCGCACGGCGCTGGATCAGCATCTCGTCGCCGCTGAAGATCATCACCGAAACCGCCGGATGTTTCAGCCCGCGCTTATGGGTCTCGAGCTTGCCAACCGGGGTCAGCACCCCATCAACCCAAGCGGGGATTTCTGCGGTCAAATCGCTGGTCATGTCAGTCGAAATAAGGCTCGATCTGCGCCACGACAACCGAGTTCTCGTCAAGCGCGCGCTGCATCAGCTGTTTCTCGTCCTCACCAATCTCGTGGCCCTGTTCTTCACGGTCGCGCAACGTGCCATAGCCGGTCACATCCAGCGGGTTCATCCCGGCCTGTTTCAGGATCGCCACGCTTTCGCGCACCGCCTCGGCTTCGTCCACGCCGCTGGCAAACAGCATCAGCCCAGCGCCGGTCGCCCCTTCGGGCAGCCCGTCCCCATCCTTGCGGCCCACCTGCACCAGCAGGGTATAGACCTTCTGTTTCGATGTCTTCTCAGCCATGTCCGGCCCTTTCAAAACAGCATCAGGGCACAAAACGCCCCCTGGCTCTGCCCGCCCGAGGCGGTGACAGCCCGCCAGACTGTCACCTGAACACCTCTTGATCTTTTGACCCAAAATATCCCCGCCGGAGGCATCCGACGCAAAAGGCTATCAATCCCGCAGCAATTCGTTGATACCGGTTTTGCTGCGGGTCTTTGCGTCAACACGCTTAACGATCACCGCGCAATAAAGATTGATCCCGTTCTTTGACGGCATCGACCCGGCCACCACAACCGAGTATGGCGGAACCTCGCCATACATCACCTCGCCGGTTTCGCGATCGACAATCTTGGTCGACTGGCCGATGAACACACCCATCCCCAGAACCGATCCCTCGCGGACGATGCAGCCTTCAACCACTTCCGAACGCGCACCGATAAAGCAGTTATCCTCGATAATCGTCGGACCGGCCTGCATCGGTTCAAGCACACCACCGATCCCGACACCCCCCGACAGGTGGACGTTTTTGCCGATCTGGGCGCAGGAACCGACGGTGGCCCAGGTGTCAACCATGGTGCCTTCATCAACGTAAGCGCCAAGGTTCACAAATGACGGCATCAGCACCACGCCCGGCGCGATGAAGGCCGATTTGCGGACGATACAATTCGGCACGGCCCGAAAACCGGCCGCTTTCCATTCATTGTCGCCCCAGCCCTTGAACTTGCTGTCGACCTTGTCCCACCAGTGACCGCCTTGCGGCCCGCCATCCTGCTGTTCCATATCCTTCAGCCGAAAGCCCAGAAGCACCGCCTTCTTGGCCCACTGGTTCACATGCCAGTTTCCACCGGCCTGTTTTTCAGCCACCCGCAGACTGCCGCTGTCCAGAGCGTTCAGCGTATCTTCGATTGCTTCACGGGTTTCGCCACCGGTCGATGGTGTGATCGTATCGCGTGCATCCCATGCGGCTTCGATGGCGGCTTCCAGTTGGGCGTTCGACATATTTTTCCCTCTCAGTCGTGACTGGCTGTTACTTTCGCTGCGCTATAGACTCGTTCCAGCATGCAAACAAGGGAACGAACCTTATGAAAGACGACCGCCTGAGCCGCTTTCCCGCCGCTCACGACGATATGCACACCGCCGAAGCGGTTCCAAGCACGGCGCAAACCGAATCTCCGGCTTACCGGCTGGCCTTTGATGATCAGGACTTCCTGTGCCGGGACGAGCTGCGGCCGGTGCGCCTGCAACTGGAATTGCTGAAAACCGAACTGGCGATGAACGCCCACGGGATTGAAAGCACGATCGTGCTGTTCGGCGGGGCGCGGGTTCCGGCGCCTGAAAACGCTGATACGGCAAAAACAGACCGGCTGCGCGGGCTTGCGGTCTATTACGAAGAGGCCCGCAAGCTGGCTTATCTGGCAACAGAGGAAAGCCAAAAAACCGGCGGGCGCGAAAATGTCGTCGTCACCGGCGGCGGTCCGGGCGTGATGGAGGCAGGCAACCGCGGCGCCGCCGAGGCAGGCGGGCAATCCATCGGTCTGAATATCGTGCTGCCCCATGAACAGGCACCCAACGCCTATGTCACGCCAGAGCTGTGTTTCAACTTCCACTATTTCGCCATCCGCAAAATGCATTTTCTGATGCGCGCCAAGGCGATCTGCGTCTTCCCCGGCGGATTCGGCACGATGGACGAGTTGTTCGAGGCGCTGACCCTGATCCAGACCAAGCGCATGGATCCGGTGCCTTTCTTGCTGTTTGGCAAGGACTTCTGGGAAGAGGTCGTCAACTGGCAGGCCCTGGCACGGGCAGGCACGATTGCCGAAGATGATCTGAAACTGTTCCGGTACGTAGAAACAGCAAAGGATGCCATTGACGCAATCAAGAACTGGGACCCGATGTGAGCTTTGTAACCGTATCCGACCGGTACCAATCAAACTACACCTATGAACTGACCGCCCGCGAAGGCCGCGATTTCGCGGGCGATTTCACACCGGCCTATACACCGAAAGACATGCTTGAAATGGGGGTGTTCGAGGGCAAGTATTACACCGACGGCGCGGCCGAGCTGCCGTCTGACTGGTTTGCCGGGGCAAAGCTAAGCGCAACCGCCGATCCGGCGCTGAATTTCTTCGGGGTCAAAAGCCGGCAAAGCCTGTCAGAATGGAAAGCCAAAGGCTGGATCATAGGGCCGGATCCCAGAGGCTGGTTCCAATGGTATTGCCGGTATTACCTTGGCCGCCGCATCCCTGAAATCGATGCTGTCCAGATCAGGCGATGGCGGGGTTTTGCCCGCCACGCGGGTCAGATCCGCGCCAATTGTTTCCCGGGTGACATCCTTTGCAGACCCCGCCAAAGGCAGGCGCTGCTGCAATGGGCGCATGATGCGATGATCTGAACCCGCTATTCCGCGATCGATGTCACCAATAGGCGTCGCCGGTGTTTCGAGCGGTGAAACACCGGGATCACCAAATTGGCCGGTTCGGTTTCTGTAACCTCATCTTCTTCATCGCGGTCAATCAAATCACGATGGGCTTCGATCAGGCCAAGCCAGGTATCTGCGGCGCTACGGGCGGGGGTGTGGGCGGATTTTGTCATGCCGCGAAAAAACCACACCATGCTTAACAAAGTGTTGAAAGGTGAACCTTCGATATCCGTTGATCTTGAAACGCGCACCCTCAACAGGTTTCGCGCGATCCGGCAGGGGCTTGGTTTCTCAGTCCGCCGTCTCGGACACGTTGTCCAGAAGTTCCTCAACCAGGAACGAGATCAGCTGCTGGCGGTTGGAAAGCCCGGCCTTGCGATAAACCGCGTTCATCTGGCTTTTCACGGTTGCCGCTGTGGTCCCGCGAAACTCGGCGATCTCGGCATTTGAAAAGCCCTTCATCGCGTAAATGGCCACCGCTTCTTCCGAACGGGAAAATCCCCATTGGGCGAATTGTTTGCGGACGTGATCGTGGAATTGGCCGGAAACAGCCTCGATCTGGGTTGCCATTCGGCGCATTGCGGCCTGGCTGAACCGCATGAAACCGATGCCGGCGATGGTGCCCAGAACCAGGGCGATGCTGGCGAATATCTGGATCGCTTCCTGCCACTCGAACGGGACGGTCCAGGCGCGCAGGCCCAACACCTCAGACCATAACTCACCAACGAAAATCACGGTGCCGGTCAGTTGCAAAGCCAACAGCACATAAAGGCCGATCAAAACCGCGCGGGGTTGTTTGGACATCATTTACTTTCTCCGCCATCGCAAGCGACGGGCCGGGATACCCCCGGCCCGTCACGCTGATCAGTTGCCGTTGCCCATCATGCCGCCGCCATTGGACGAACCGCCCATGCTAACGGAGCCGCCGATGCTTACGGAACCGCCCATGTTCGAAGCGTTGCCCGAACCGCCCATGCCGCCCGAAGCGTTGCCCGACATGCCGCTCTGCGATCCGCTGCCCGCGTTGGAACCCATCATGCCGTTCATGCCACCCTGTCCGGTGCCCATGTTCATCGGCATCGTGATATCCTGTTTCAATTCACCGGTCGTGCGGCTGAAGAACATGTTCCGCATATGCTCGTCATTCTGCATCGTCACCTTGATGCGGCCCAGAAAGGTCCGCGACATATCGGTCACTTCATAGCCCTGCGCCTCCATCTCGGCGATCATGGCGGCAATATCCGCACCTGCGAAATCCATGATCATTTGCGGCGTAAAGTTCATATGAGCCTGGGTTGTGGTGCCATTCACGGTTGTTTCATGCGCCTGTACCGGTGCGGCCAGCGAAACAGCAAGAGCAGCGGCTCCGATCAAAACGGTGTTTTTCAGATAGTTGGTCATTGTCTTTCTCCTATTTAAGAATTTTGGCGGGGTTTGAACCCGATGACCCAACTTTGCACCAGCCGACAAAACACCTCTATCGGCGGCAGGGTGCAAGATCGCCAAGTATAACTATGGTTGTACGGCATGGCCCTTAATTTGCAGAATATTCCGCCTGTCCACAACGGCTTTTCAACCCTTGGGTTGATGCGATCCAAGGGGTCAAACTTTGGGTGGATAAGGGGTTTGGAGGCCTGTTTCTGCCGCAGGGTTGACTCGGAATCCGGTTAGGAAAGGCAAAAAACCGGCGGCCCTGCCCTGAAAACGCTTCAAACGGCGCGGCCCCGCATCGGTCAAACCTGAACCGATCGGGATAAACGCCCCTTAAAGACCGGCTTCCGCCTCGATCTGTTTGCGGGATTTCCGCTCTCGTTCGGTCGCTGATTTGAGCTGTCCACAGGCCGCCATGATATCTTCGCCGCGCGGGGTGCGGATGGGGCTGGCATAGCCCGCCTTATAGACGATATCGGCAAACTTCTCGATCCGGTCCCAATCACTGCGCTGATAGGGCGATCCGGGCCATTCGTTGAACGGGATCAGGTTGATCTTGGCCGGAATACCCGAAATCAGCCTGACCAGACGGCGGGCGTCTTCGTCGCTGTCATTCACACCTTTCAGCATCACATACTCAAAGGTGATCCGCTCGCTGTTTGACAGTTTCGGATAGGCCTTCAACGCCTCAAGCAGAACTTCGATATTCCAGCGTTTGTTGATCGGCACCAGCTTGTCGCGCACTTCATCCGTGGTGGCGTGTAAACTTACGGCCAGCATACAGCCGATTTCCTCGGCGGTTTTGGCGATCTCGGGCACAACACCGCTGGTCGACAAGGTGATGCGGCGGCGCGACAGGGAAATGCCTTCATTGTCCATCGCGATCTTCATCGCATCGCGGACATTGTCGAAATTATAAAGCGGCTCGCCCATGCCCATCAGCACGACATTCGACAGCAGCCGAGGCCCCGCGTCGCCGGTGCCGACACCGGGCTGCGGCCATTCATCCAGATCGTCCCGCGCCATCATGATCTGGCCGACAATTTCGCCCGCTGTCAGGTTGCGCACCAGTTTCTGCGTCCCCGTATGACAGAACGAGCATGTCAGCAAACAGCCAACCTGCGAGGATATGCAAAGCGTGCCCCGATCGGTTTCGGGGATATAGACCACCTCAACCTCGTGCCCTCCGGCGATTTTGACCAGATATTTACGGGTGCCATCGGCGCTGACCTGCTTCGACACCATTTCGGGAATTTCTATTACGAATTTCTCGGCCAGCTCGGCGCGGTACGCTTTGGAAAGGTTGGTCATCGCATGGAAATCACGCACGCCCCATTGATAGACCCATTGCCAGATCTGACCGGTTCGCATTTTCGCCTGTTTTTCCGGCGTGCCGTTTTCGATCAGCAGCTTGCGCAGCTTGTCACGGGTCAGCCCGACAATATTCACCGGACCCTCCGGCAATTTGCGGGGGATCGTCTGAACATCCTGAGTGATCGGCGTTTCGGCGGTCATTTTCCTGTCCTGCGTCTTCCGGCCCAAGCATAGCCCGGCACCGGCAAATTCCAATGGCTTCCCTTGAAGGGCGGTGCGGCGGGTGTCAAGCCACTTGGCCGAAAGGGGGGGGGCCGCTAGGCGGACAATTTGCGAAGGATTTCGGCTTCGTGAACGGTCAGACAGGTGCGCGCCGTCTGGCCATAGCCCTTGTTTTTTCCGGCAAGGGATGGAAACAGCGCCAGCAATTCATCACGGGTATCACGGTCCATTGCGTCAAGCACCATATCGCCTGGATGAAAGCTTTCCGAGGGCAGACCTTCCGACAGAATGATTTCGTGCTTGTCGAATAACAGGTGATGATACTCTAACACCGCAAACCCGGCGGCGGTTTTTATGCCACGCCAGCCGACAAGATGTTTTGCCGGGATCAGCACTTCACGCTCGCTGAAATAAAGCTCATATTCCGGGGCGCTGAAAAAAAGCCGGTGGTTCGGCGATACCAGCAAATCGCGTTTGGGAATGTTGGGACCGAGTGAATGTTTCGGAATACGCACCGGCGCATTGGCCGCCACATCGTCGGGGTCTGTCAGGCAAACCTTGCCGATCCAGCGCAGCGCCACCGCGCCCCCTTCGGCGCGGATTATACTGTCGCCCGCTTTCAAGCTTTGCACATTCCGGTAGCCATCGACCGTCAGAATGCGCGTCCCGCGCAGGAAACACGGTATCGTCCCCGAGCTTGGCGGGCTTTGCGTGGTAAATGTCCCGCCATCATTCGAGACCAGCGACATGTTCTGGTTGTTGCCGGTCGAGCCAACTTGGGTTGACGTCAATCCCGCCGCCGGCCCTTTGCTGGTCGACACCACGCTGTCAAACGAGATGAACGAAAGCACCACGCCATTATCGACAAGCGCAATTGCCCCGTCTTTATGCACACCCGTCGTGATCGAGTAGATGTCTTTGCCGAACTGATTGCCATCGAGACTGCCCAGCGAGTTGAGCGAGCGCAGATTGCCGTTCGGGTGATAAACCGCCACTTGCAGGTTTGCGACCGACGTGCCTTCGTCCACAGCGACTTCCACAAAGTCCTGCGACGCAGGACCCCGGTACTTGACCTCGGAAATATATGGACCTGGCATTGCCCTCCTCCTGCCGGAAACCGATCCGGCACAGAAACTTCAAAGCCGCCGGGTTAAATTACCGTTACCAGCCGGTGGATTGCTGCTAACCCGCGCAGCGCTTGGCCGCTTCCTCGGTCGCGGCGGTAAAGCCCAAAAGCGAAAACGTGTCTTTCGTGACCGTGCCGCGCGCGGATTGCGCCGTAATTACGGCATTCGACCCGCGCCGCATGGCGGCAATCACCTTGGCGTCGTCATCCGGCGATTTGGTCCAGGCCCATTCGCCCTGCACGAAGAATTCGAACTTGGTGCCATCGACACTGACTTCGATGGTCTCGTCATCCTTGAACGGATACCCGCCGGTAAAGGACACCTGCCCCGATACGTTCTGATCCGGCACGTAAGTGACATAAAGCAGAATATCACCGCGCCGGACGGCCACCACCTGACCATTGCGGGTATTGACGCTTTCCTTGGCCGTGGCCACGGCCCAGCAGCCTTGCGTTTCCTCAAAAACGCTCCAGGCGGTTTCCGAGGCCACGACATTGGTGCTGACCTGCTGCGCCGACACCGGAGCCGCCGCGCCAAACAGAAGGGCGCAGGTGATTAAAGTTTTCGGAAATCTCATGGAACAAACCCCCATGCTGTTCGTGCCTCGTTTTTTAGACCTGATCGCCTTTTCGGCTTGATATTCAATATCAGGTCATGTCCATCTCGATGCGCACACATTAACGTAAACATTGCCTCGGACAAAAGCCCTCTCGGCAAGAAAACGCTCGTGAAAAAGGAAAAAACATGCCCGATGTGGTTCCCATGGTCGAAAGATGGCGCGGAGAGTTTCTGGAATGCGTGCATTTCGGGCAGGCCGCCGTGGTCGATGGCACCGGCCAGATCGTGCAGTCATGGGGCAACCCCGAAGCCGTGATCCTGCCCAGAAGCGCGTGTAAAATGGTTCAGGCACTGCCCCTGATCGAAAGCGGGGCGGCGGATGCATACCAGTTGACGACCGAGCAACTGGCCCTGGCCTGTGCGTCGCATCAGGGTGCGCAAATCCATACGCACCGGGTAAACGCCTGGCTGGCGGATTTGGGCCTGGACGAGGCGGATTTACGATGCGGACCACAGTTTCCCGACGATATTCCCGCCCGGGTGAAACTGATCAAGGCCGATGAAAAACCCTGCCAGCTGCACAACAATTGCTCGGGCAAACATGCCGGTTTCCTGACCCTGAACCAGCATCTGGGCGGCAGCGCCGAATATATCGACCCTGACCATCCGGTGCAGAAAGCCGCAAAAGCCGCGATGGAAGAAACCACCGGCGTCGACAGCCCGGGCTATGGGATCGATGGGTGTTCCGCGCCGAATTTCGCAACCTCGCTGGTTGGTCTGGCGCGATCCATGGCGTCTTTTGCCAATGCAACCGAGGGCAAAAGCGCCCGTGAAACCGCCATGGTTCGCCTGCGCGAAGCGATGATGACCCACCCCGAGCTTGTCGCGGGCGAAACCCGCGCCTGCACAGAGCTTATGCGCGAAATGAAGGGCCGCACGGCGGTAAAGACCGGCGCGGATGGTGTGTTCACCGCGATCCTGCCCGAGCTGGGCTTTGGCGTCGCGCTGAAAATTCAGGACGGGGCAACCGTGGCCAGCGAATGCGCGATTGCGGCGATCTTTGGCAGGCTCGGCGTGCTTGACCCTGAAAGCGCCGCTGCGAAAAAACGCATGAACACCATCGTGCGCAGCCGACGAGGCTTCGAGGCGGGACACATCAAACCCGCGGCGGCCCTGTCAAATTCGCACCTCTGATCCCGCAACGCGCGGTTGGGCAACGCGGTATTAACTGCCGTGCGGCACCTTTTCTCGCGTGCACAGATCGTGAAATACGGGGATGTAGGCTAGCGTAAGCTGGGATGCCGAGACCCCCGGCCAGTACCTGAAGGTGGGGATATTGATCCCTTTTGGCTTCCAAACCACGACCATCCGGCGGGCCCGCCACTTAATACGATCAGATCATCGCTGAAACCCTGCCGAAGCCTGCTTCGAGCGGGGTAAATGCGATCGCTGTTTACATCTCCACGCTACAAGAGTTCGCGACCGACCCGAGGTTGCGATGAACATGCGGATTCATTTGCTAAGCCAATATAGCATCCCGAAAATTGACCCTCGGCAATCCGACATTCGAAATTTACTTGCTTTTGGCAAGTAAATGCATTCAATTGGCACTATGGACAATATCGAGACCATTCGCGCTTTTAACAGGTTCTATACGAACCAGATTGGCCTTCTGGGAACTGTTGGGCTGGACGGTCTTAGCTATACCGAGGCAAGGGTTCTGTTTGAAATCGGCGACCGCGAAATGCCAAACGCACGTAAACTGGTGCGCCATTTGGCTCTTGATGAAGGCTACATTAGCAGGGTGATAAAAACGCTCGTGCAACGAAAACTGATTGAACGGACACCTTCGCCGGATGACGGTCGCGTCAACATTCTTCGTCTGACGAAAGAGGGCCAAGCCGGATATGACAGTTTGGTGCAACGCGCCAATGGTTCAGTCAAGGAAATGCTTGCGGGCTTGCCAGATTCTACCATTGATCAATTGCTTGAGACCTTGGTGACAGCGCAGGGAATTCTTTCGTGGCCCAATGTTCCACAACCAAAGATTCGCGAGATTGAAACCGGAGATATCGGGTGGGTGACAAAACGGCACGGAGAACTCTATGCCGCCAACGAAGGTTTCGACATGCGTTTCGAGGCCCTCGTGGCAAAAATCATGTCAGACTTCGTTGAGAACCGCCAAACGCCAGAAGAAAACGGCTGGATTGCCTGTTCAAATGGACTTCGGCTTGGCTGTGTCTTCGTGGTTGCAGATGATGCGCTTACGGCTCGTTTAAGGCTTATGCTTGTCGAACCGTTTGCCCGTAGCAAGGGCGTCGGACAGGCGCTGATTGAAACTGCAATCAAACATGCGCGTGCGCAGGGCTTCAAGAAAATGGTCCTTTGGACCGAACAGAGCTTTGACGCCGCTTGTCGCCTCTATGCAAAAAACGGCTTCCAGTTGATGGACAGCAAGTCAGATGAAATGTTTGGCCGCAAAGTCGTCAACCAAACTTGGGTGCTTACTTTGTAACAGCCCCTTTTGAGGTTCAAATCCGAGAAGTTAAAAAACTGAATAGGCAACACCCCGTCTTCGTTTAACTCACAAACTCTGCCTTCTCATACCCCTGCACATAAAGCAGTGCCGTCAGGTCTCCGTGGTTGATGCGGATGTCACATTCCGCCGCGACAGACGGTTTCGCGTGCAGTGCAACGCCAAAGCCCGCGCGTTTCAGCATGCCCAGATCATTGGCCCCGTCACCAACGGCAATCACGTCAGCCTCGGCGATCCCGAGCCGCGCCGTGATCTCTTCCAGCGCCTGCACCTTGGCCGCACGGCCCAGGATCGGCAGGCCCGGCTTGCCGGTCAGTTTGCCATCTTCAACCAAAAGCGTGTTGGCGCGGTTTTCGTCAAACCCCAAATCAGCGGCAATTTTCGAGGTGAACGCCGTGAACCCGCCCGAAACCAGCGCCGCATAGGCCCCGTTCGCCTTCATCGTGGCCAAAAGCGCCTTGCCACCGGGCATCAGGGTGATGCGCTCGGCCAGAACCTTGCCGATCACGCTTTCCGGCAGACCGGCCAGCAGACCGACCCGTTCGGTCAGGGCACCTTCGAAATCCAGCTCGCCATTCATCGCCTTGGCGGTGATCTCTTTCACGCGATCCCCAACACCGGCCTCATCGGCCAATTCGTCAATGCATTCCTGCTGGATCATCGTGCTGTCCATATCGGCCAGCAGCATCTTCTTGCGTCGGCCCTCGGCCGGTTGAACCACCAGATCGACGCCCATTTGTTGCAGATCGGCCCAGACTTCCCATTGATTCGAGGGCAAACTCTCAAGCGCGAATTCCGCCGCTTCATCCCGAGATAACCACCGCGCCGCGCCCCCGCCCCAGGCATTACGAAGATTTTCGACCAAGGCCGTCGATACGACCGGATTTTGCGGATGGGACAAAAGCGTTGCAACAAACATGGTGTGTTTCCGATAAGCGTCAGCGGCCGTCGTGTTTGAGACCTCAAGCGCCGCATAGCCGCAATTACCCTGTTGTGAAACCCCCGATCTGCCCGTATTTGCGTCCGTGGGACACCTCTCCCCAACGAGAGGCGCTTATCTGGAAGGGTAGCAGTAATGGCTATTGAACAACCGGCAACGCGGCCGGCTAACCCGCGTTTTTCTTCTGGCCCCTGTGCCAAAATCCCCACCTTTGATCTGAACCTTTTGTCGGACGCCGCTTTGGGCCGGTCGCACCGCGCAGCCGTTGGAAAGACCAAGCTGAAAGACGCGATCGAAGGCACCCGCGAGGTGCTGGGCATCCCTGCGGATTACAAAATCGGCATCGTGCCTGCGTCGGATACCGGCGCAGTTGAAATGGCCCTTTGGAGCCTGCTTGGCGCCCGTGGCGTTGAGATGCTGGCTTGGGAATCCTTCGGCTCTGGCTGGGTCACGGATGTGATCAAGCAGTTGAAGATCGAGGCCACCGTCAAGACGGCGGATTACGGTCAGATCGTTGATCTGGATTCGGTGGATTTCAACAATGACGTCGTGTTCACCTGGAACGGCACCACCTCGGGCGTTCGCGTCCCCAACGGCGACTGGATCGCCGACGACCGCGAAGGTCTGACGATCTGCGACGCGACCAGCGCCGCCTTCGCGATGGACCTGCCTTGGGACAAGCTGGATGTCACAACCTTCTCGTGGCAGAAGGTTCTGGGCGGTGAAGCGGCCCATGGGGTGATCATCCTAAGCCCCCGCGCGGTTGAGCGCCTTGAAACCTACACCCCCGCATGGCCGCTGCCGAAGATTTTCCGCATGACCAAAGGCGGCAAGCTGATCGATGGCATCTTCACCGGCGCCACCATCAACACCCCGTCGATGCTGGCGGTCGAGGATTACCTCGTCGCACTCGATTGGGCACGCTCGGTTGGTGGTCTGGCAGGCTTGCAGGCCCGCGCGAATGCAAATGCGCAAGCGGTGTTTGATTTCTGCGATGCAAACGACTGGATCGCCAACCTGGCCGAGGATGAGGCGACCCGCTCGAACACCAGCGTTTGCCTGAAATTCACCGATGCGCGTATTCAGGACGGCGCGGCCTTCGCGAAAGCGGTGGCCAAGCGGCTTGAGGCCGAAAACGTCGCGCTGGACATTGGTGCCTATCGCGATGCCCCTGCCGGTCTACGGATCTGGTGTGGCGGCACGGTCGAGACCTCGGACATTGAGACCATGTTGCCTTGGCTGGCATGGGCGTTTGAAGCCGAGATTGCAGCGCAAGCTTAATAACAGATGGGTGCAAAGCACCCATCCTACTCCACCCCAATTGTAGGATGGGTGCTTTGCACCCATCTCCCGACAAAAAAGGACCACCGAAAATGGCCGCCCCAAAAGTTCTCGTATCCGACAAACTTTCCGAAACCGCCGTGCAGATCTTCCGTGATCGCGGCATCGATGTTGATTTCATGCCCGACCTTGGCAAGGACAAGGAAAAACTCGCCGAGGTGATCGGCCAGTATGACGGCCTTGCCATCCGCTCGGCCACCAAAGTCACGCCGACCATTCTTGAGGCGGCGACAAACCTCAAGGTCGTTGGCCGCGCCGGCATCGGCACCGACAATGTCGACAAAGACGCCGCCAGCCAAAAGGGCGTGATCGTCATGAACACCCCGTTCGGCAACATGATCACCACCGCCGAACACGCGATTGCGATGATGTTCGCTGTTGCGCGGCAAATCCCCGAGGCCAGCGCCTCGACCCATGCGGGCAAATGGGAAAAGTCGAAATTCATGGGGGTTGAACTGACCGGCAAGACCCTTGGTGTCATCGGCGCAGGCAATATCGGCGGCATCGTTTGCGACCGCGCCCGCGGGCTGAAGATGAAAGTGATCGCCTATGACCCGTTCCTGACCGAGGAAAAGGCGGACAAGATGCAGATCGAAAAGGTTGATCTGGACGAACTGCTGAAACGCGCGGATTTCATCACGCTGCACGTGCCCTTGCTGGACGCGACCAAAAACATCCTCAGCCGCGAGAACCTTGAGAAAACCAAGAAAGGCGTGCGTATCATCAACTGCGCCCGTGGCGGTCTGGTGGATGAAGAGGCGCTGGCCGATCTGTTGAAATCGGGTCACGTGGCCGGTGCAGCGTTCGACGTCTTCGCGGTTGAACCTGCAAAAGAGAACCCTCTGTTCAACCTGCCCAACGTGGTCTGCACACCGCACCTTGGCGCGGCGACGACCGAAGCACAGGAAAACGTGGCCCTGCAAGTGGCCGAACAGATGTCGGATTACCTGCTGACCGGTGCGGTTCAGAACGCGCTGAACATGCCGTCGGTCACGGCGGAAGAAGCCAAGGTCATGGGGCCATGGATCGAACTGGCGGGCCATCTTGGCAATTTCACCGGTCAGATGACGGACGAGCCGATCAAGGCCATCAACATCCTTTACGACGGGGTTGCCGCCGACATGAACCTCGAAGCGCTGAACTGTGCGGTGATCGCGGGCATCATGAAGCGCGTCAGCAGCGACGTGAACATGGTTTCGGCCCCGGTTTTCGCCAAGGATCGCGGCATCCAGATTTCGACCACAAATCAGGACAAGTCGGGCACCTTTGACGGATATATCAAAGTGACCGTTGTTTCCGACGTGCGCGAGCGGTCAATCGCAGGAACCGTGTTCAGCGACGGCAAGCCGCGCTTTATCCAGATCAAGGGCATCAATATCGACGCCGAGGTTGGCCAGCACATGCTTTACACCACCAACGAAGACGTGCCGGGCATCATCGGTGCTCTGGGTCAGACCATGGGTCAGAACAACGTCAACATCGCGAACTTTACCCTTGGGCGCTCGGAAGCCGGGGGCGAGGCTATCGCGCTGCTTTATGTTGACGAACAGGTCCCGGCCGAGGCCCGCGCCAAGCTGGCCGAAACCGGGCTGTTCCGCCAGATCAAACCGCTTGAGTTTGACGTGGCCTGATCACACAGCCGCAAATCAAACCGACAGCGCCGTCCGGTATTTCCGGGCGGCGCTGTTGCATTTTTCACCGCCAATTTCCGACATTCTGCCGCAAACAGACCCTTTGAAAACGACCCATCGCGGGTCGCCGTTGGAAAACCGCCGCAAAGTCGAATCCCGTAAGGCTCGACCCATTGTTGTCCTGCATCCGTTTTGGGAGGTTCCGATGCACGACCCTGTCCTTGCGTTTCTGGCCGAAATGGCCGCCGTGTTCCGCCAAGAGCCGCGCGATTGCGCACAACAGACCGCCGATCAACTGGCCCGTTTTGCCAGCCCCGAATTCACGCGATCTGCGGACAGGGCCGATTGCGCCGCGATCCGTGGCCTTTTATCTGCCTCGCCCCTGGCCGTGGCGCAGGCAGCACTTGCCGCGCATGACATGCTGCCCTGGGGTGTCAACCCTGTCGCGGATCAGGTCTCGGCCGCCGACAATGCGCTTTATTCGGTGCTTAACCTGATGGGACCGGACGCGCCGCTTTTCAGCCCCGACCTGCGGGCCGGGCTGTATTATCAGCGGCCGAACACCCGCTATGGACTGCATTCGCACGCCGCTGCCGAAACCTATGTGATCATCGCGGGGCGGGCCTATTGGACCGCCGGAGACGCGCAGAAGGAATTGACCGCCGGCCATTCGGTGCATCACTCGACATACCTGCCCCATGCCTGCCAGACCGGCGATCAGGGCGTTGTCGCGCTTTGGCGCTGGTCGGGTGATATCGGCACCGAAAGCTATCGGGTGCATCACGGCACCGATGCATTCGCTGCATAAGCCGCTTTCCCCTCCGTGCCGCCTGCGCTAACACCGCAGACATGCAGCCGCTTTATGTCATCCCCGATATTCATGGCCACGCCGACAAACTGGCCCATGCGCTTGACCTGATCGAGGCGGATGGCGGCCCGGACGCCAAAATCGTCTTTCTGGGCGATTATATTGACCGGGGGCCGGACAGCAAAGGTGTGTTGCAACACCTGATCGATGGGCACGCCGCAGGCAGGAACTGGACCTTTCTGAAGGGCAATCACGACCGGCTGATGGCGTATTTCTTTGCCGATCCAATGCTGTTCGATGCGCAATTCCTGATCGGCTATAGCTGGTTTCACGAACGTCTCGGCGGGATTGAAACGCTGGCCAGCTACGGGGTCGAGGTACGCGAAGGCCGCCGCCATTCCGAGGTGCTGGCCGAAGCACGGCAAGCGGTGCCGCAAAGCCATCTCGATTTTATCAATGGGCTAACGCTGACGCATCTGGCGGGTGAGTGCCTGTTTGTCCATGCAGGTATCCGCCCCGAAGTGGCGCTTGAGCGGCAAATAGAACAGGATCTCGTCTGGATCCGCGAAGAGTTTCACGACTACCGCAAACCTCACCCCTGGCTGGTGGTCCACGGGCATACGGTGGTGCCGCAGCCGACGCACTATGGCAACCGGATCAATCTCGACGCGGGCGCGGGTTATGGCCGCCCCCTGGCAGCGGCGGTGATCGAAGGGCGCGATTGCTGGTTGCTGACCGACACCGGCCGCGCACCCATCGGAAAGGCCCGCGATTAACGCCGCGCATCACCGCAAAAGCCAGGGCAAACCGCTTTGACAAAGGGTCAAACAGCCCAGTCCACCCCGTCCTGCCTTAGCCAACGCAGCATCGCGGCCCAGGTTTCTTTCGTATAGCCATGCGGCCCGTCCGGTGACATCGCGGTGTGGCGGGTCAATGACGCAACGGCCTTGGGGTCCGGCAGCACCGGCTTGGCACTGGCACTTAGGACATCGAGTTGGATTTTGCAGGCTGATTCCAGCATGTAGAGGTAATAAAACGCCTCGGCCACGGTTCGCCCGGCAGCCAGAAGCCCGTGATTGTGCATCACCATCAGCCACTTGTCGCCCATATCCGCCGCCAGCTTTTCACATTCCAGATCGCTATCGGGCGCGTAGGTGTAATCGTGATAGCAAAGCAGGTCCATGATCTCCATCGCGTGCTGAGACAGGGGCAGCACCCCTTCCCCCATCGCCGACACCGCCGCCCCTGCGCGGGTATGGCTGTGCAGGGCCACGTTCACATCCGGTCGCGCCTTCAGGATTGCCGTGTGAATTTCATGCCCTGCACTGTTGTAGGGATAATCTCCGGCCAGAACATTGCCGTCAAAGTCCACCTTGATCAGGTTCTGCGGCGTGATCTCGTTGAACAAAAGCCCGTAGGGGTTCATCAGATACTGGTCCGGTTGGCCGGGAACGCGGGCGGAAAGATGGGTGAAGATCAGATCGGTCCAACCCAGCTTGACAAACAAACGGTAACAGGCGGCCAGATCGCAGCGGACCTGCCATTCTTCGGCCGAAATGGTGTTGTTCATGCGACCCTCCATTCGTGACAGTGCGATCATGGCGACTTAAGCCATGGCTGTCACCCTTTTGGTCAAGTTGAATCGCAGGTTCGCGCCCGACCTCGGGGGTGGGCCTTACCGGCTTGCGAAACAACAGCCAAACGAAATGCGCTCCTGGCTTGGCAATACCTTGAAACAATTCGCGCCCGCCCCGGGGGGGCGGGGTCGGGCGCGAACCGGATCGCAAGCGATCCGGTTGCGGAACCATAGCCCCGCGTATTTCAGCCGCAGGTGACTAGACCTCTTGCCCCCCCTCGCTTAGTCTCGGCCCGACCACTCTCAGCGGATCGCCCTTATGACCGAAGACCAAACCCCGAAATATCAGGTTCTCGCCCGCAAATACCGGCCCGAGACCTTTGCCGATCTGGTCGGGCAGGATGCGATGGTGCGCACGCTGAAAAACGCTTTCGAAGCCGACCGCATCGCGCAAGCCTTCGTGATGACCGGGATCAGGGGCGTCGGCAAAACCACCACCGCACGGATCATCGCCAAGGGAATGAACTGCATTGGCGAGGACGGCACCGGCGGCCCGACAACCGAACCTTGCGGCAAATGCGAACATTGCGTGGCGATCATGGAAGGCCGCCATGTGGACGTGATGGAGATGGACGCCGCATCCCGCACCGGTGTCGGCGACATCCGCGAGATCATCGACAGCGTGCACTACCGCGCCGCCTCGGCCCGCTACAAGATCTACATCATCGACGAGGTTCACATGCTGTCGACCAGCGCTTTCAATGCGCTGCTCAAAACGCTGGAAGAACCGCCCGCCCATGTAAAATTCATCTTCGCCACCACCGAAATCCGCAAGGTTCCGGTGACGGTTCTGTCGCGCTGCCAGCGCTTTGATCTGCGCCGGATCGAGCCCGAAGACATGATCGCCATGCTGCGCCGGATTTCCGAAAATGAGGGCGCGCAAATCACCGGTGACGCGCTGGCGCTGATCACCCGCGCCGCCGAAGGCTCGGCCCGTGATGCGCAATCGCTTCTGGATCAGGCGATCAGCCATGGTGCGGGCGAAACCACCGCCGATCAGGTTCGCGCCATGCTGGGGCTGGCCGATCGGGGCCGCGTGCTTGATCTGATCGACATGATCATGCGCGGCGACGCGGCGGCGGCGCTGAACGAGCTTTCCGCCCAATATGCCGACGGGGCCGATCCCCTGGCCGTGCTGCGCGATCTGGCCGAGATCACCCATTGGATCAGCGTGGTGAAAATCACCCCGGATGCGGCCGACGATCCGACGGTCAACCCGGACGAACGGGCGCGGGGCCAAAAGATGGCCGCAGAGCTACCGATGCGGGTGCTGACCCGCATGTGGCAGATGCTGCTGAAAGCACTGGACGAGGTGTCGTCCGCCCCCAACGCCATGATGGCGGCGGAAATGGCGGTGATCCGCCTGACCCATGTGGCCGATCTGCCCTCGCCCGAAGAGCTGTTGAAAAAGCTGCAAAGCCAGCCCACCCCGCCCGGCCCGCCGCCCTCTGGCAGAGGCCGACCTGCCCCGACGGGTGGCGGCACCACAGCGATCGGCGCCACGATGGCCCCAAGCGGCCCGACCCACGGCGCCCCAACCGCCGCCTTGGCGCAGGACAGCGTGGCGGCCCTTGCCCAATACCCAAGCTTTGACCATGTGGTCGATCTGATCCGCATGCATCGCGACGCCAAGCTGCTGATCGACGTGGAAACCGGCGTCAGGCTGGCCAATTACCAGCCCGGCCGGATCGAATTCGTCCCCGCCCCGCAAGCCCCCGACGATCTGGCCCAGCGCCTGGGCGGGCGTCTGCAATCCTGGACAGGGGCGCGCTGGGCCGTGACGCTGGTCAACGAAGGCGGCGGCGAAACCATTGCCGAACAGCGCGACGCCGAAGGTCTGGCACTGAAAGCGCAAGCGCAGAAACACCCCCTTGTGCAGGCGGTGATGGCGGCCTTTCCCAAAGCGACGATCACCCAGATCAAATCGGCCCGTGAAATCGAAGCGGCGGCCCGGTCCGACGCCTTGGCCGAGGTCGAAGACGAATGGGATCCCTTCGAGGAAGAGTAAACCAGCCGCAAACTGGCGGGCATCCCGGATTTTGCCCCCAGCTATGATCCGCAACCTGCGAAAGTGAGCCGACATGCACACCAGCCCGCTTCACCCCGATTTCGGATTGATCGTTCACGATGTGGACCTGCGCGAGGTCAGCGCCGATCACCTCTGGCCCGAACTGCGCCACGCCTTCGAAACCCACTCGGCGCTATTGTTCCGCAATCAGGATTTCGACGACGCCACCCATCTGAAAATCGCCAGCCTGTTCGGCCCGATTGAAAACCGCGAAGCGATGGCCAAAGGCAGGGACCTGCCCTTTGATATTCCCAAAGTCTCGAACGAAACCGGTGACGGCGTCTCTGATCCCGAGGGCCTGCACACGTTGAACCTGCAAGCCAACATGCTTTGGCACACCGACAGCACCTTTCTGCCGATCCCGGCGTTGGTGAATATCCTGACCGCCCGCGTCGTACCGGCAAGCGGCGGCGGCCAGACCGAGCTTGCCTCGACCCGCACCGGATGGGCAACCATACCTGCCCGCCTGAAAGAGGTGCTGCAAGACGCGATCATCTGGCATCGCCTGTCAAACTCGCGCGATCGGATCTCGCGCGAATTGGGGGCGCTGCCGGAAATGCGGCAATGGCCGGATCGTCCGTGGAAAGCCATTTGGCCGAACCCTGTCACCGGCGAAGACTCATTGCTGATCGCATCGCATAGCTTCGCCATCGAAGGGATCGGGCTGGCCGAGGGGCAGGCCATCATCGACCAGGCGATTGCCCATTGCACCAGACCGGAATGCGTCTATAGCCACGAATGGCAGGTGGGGGACGTGCTGATCTGGGATGAACGCGCCATCCTTCACCGTGGCCAGCCGTGGAACTATGACGAAGCGCGTACCTTGTCGTCCATTTGCTGTTCTGTCACCGAGGCCGATGGCCTCGCGAAGGTCCGCGTCATCTGATGCCCGCCCGTATCACCTTGTATCGCCGCCGCCAGACTGCGATATGTTGATGAAACGCGCGATCCCGCGCCACCTGACAGGAGACACGATAATGCTCAAAGGATTGGGCCAGCTTGGCGATATGGCCGGAATGATGAAGAAGGCTCAGGAAATGCAGGCCAAGATGGCCGAAATGCAGGACGAGCTGAACAAGACCACCGTGACCGGTGAAAGCGGTGCGGGCCTTGTCAAGGCCACCGCCACCGCCAAGGGCGAATTGACTGCGCTGGATATCAACCCGTCGATCTTTCATCCCGACGAAAAGGAAGTGGTCGAAGACCTGATCCTTGCCGCGATCAAGGATGCGCAAGCCAAGGCGGCGGAAAAATCGCAAGAGGAAATGGCCAAGATCACCGAAGGCCTGAACCTGCCCGCGGGGATGAAACTGCCCTTCTAAATCTTTTGACCTGAAATATCCCGGAGAGCGCGAGAGGCTGGCCTCTCGCATCACAGCACCACATGAGCGCAACCCGCGACATCGACCACCTGATCGAACTGATGGCCAAGCTTCCCGGCCTCGGTCCCCGCTCGGCCCGTCGCGCGGTTTTGCATCTGATCCGCAAGCGCGATCTGCTGCTGACCCCTTTGGCCGACGTGATGCAGACCGTCGCCGCCACGGCGCGGGAATGCCTGAATTGCGGCAATGTCGGCACCACCGACATTTGTGATATCTGTCAGTCGGAAAAACGCGCCAATGGCGAACTTTGCGTGGTTGAAGACGTGGCCGATCTTTGGGCGATGGAGCGGTCAGGCGTCTTCAAGGGCCGGTATCATGTGCTTGGCGGTACGCTTTCGGCACTGGATGCGGTCGGGCCGGATGATCTGCGTATCCCGCAGCTGGTCAACCGGCTTGAGGCCGAGACTATCTCCGAGGTCATCCTTGCCCTTAACGCCACCATCGACGGCCAGACCACGGCGCATTACATCGCCGACCAGATCGAGCACCGCGTCAGCGTCACCTCGCTGGCGCAGGGGGTGCCCATCGGAGGCGAGCTGGATTACCTCGATGATGGCACCATCACAGCGGCGCTGAATGCGCGTAAAAAACTATGATCCGGGGCCTGAAAACCATGGCCGCGCTTGCGGCCACCTTACTGCTTGCGGCCTGTCAGGACGATTACCAGCCGGTGGAACCGCCTAAGCCGGGCGTGTCGCCCACGGACGAAAAGGTCAGCCGCAACCGGATATCCGACCAGATCATCCATGTCGCCTTTGACGGCAGCCGCAGCCTGAGTGTCTGGCAGGACACGCTGGATTTCGCGCTGGAAAATGACGTGAAATACACCTTCTTCGTCGTCGGCACCCATCTGTTGGCCGATGATCTGGCAACGCTCTATGATCCGCCAAGATATAAACCGGGCCGGTCGGATGTCAGCTTTGGCGGCACAAAGGACGAGGTCGCTTCGCGCCTGCAAATGCTGCGCCGCGCCTATCGCGAAGGGCACGAGATCGCGGCCCACGCAAACGGGCACTGGGATGGCAGCACCTTCACCTATGACGAATGGGCAAGCGAGCTGGCCCAGTTCAAAAAATTCCTGACCCAGGCCTACGAGATCAACGGCATTGAAAACCCCGACCCCGCCGAGTGGCGGCGATTGACCGAAAGCGTCATCGGCTTCCGCGCCCCGCTGCTGGCGCAGAACGTGGCGATGTATCAGGCATTGGCGGATGCGGGGTATAAATACGACACGTCGCAGGTACTAAGACTGGTCACGGCGCCGGATTATCAGGAAAACGGCGTGGTGATCTATCCGCTGCATTCCCTGCCAACACCGCGTGGCCGGACGATCACGATGGATTACAATTTTTACTATCTGGATGCTGGCCGACGCGACGGCGCGGGCCAGAATATGCTGAACGCCTATCAGGACCATCTGAACCTCGCGCGGGGCATGGGAAATGCGCCGGTTCAGATCGGCCACCATTTCTCGCGCTGGAACGGGGGGCAATATTGGTGGGCGCTGAAACAGTTCATCGCCGCGAATTGCGACACCCCCGGCACGAGATGCATGACATTTGCCGATCGTTACCGGCTTGAAACCCGTTAAGGCGTTTCGGGATTAATCCTCGTCGTCATCCCCGGCATCGCCCGGCAGGTTGAACAGGCTGTCCGCATCAAGGATGTCTTCTTTCTTGTCTTCCTCGTCGTCCACACCACCAAGGGTGAAGCTTTCCAGCCCTTCGATGGCCGACGGTATTTTCGGCTCGGTGCCCATTTCGAGGCTTTGCTCGGTCGAGACCAGCTTGCGGCGCTCGTCATCGCTCATCACGGCGCCTTCCGCGGCTTTCTTGGCGTTGGCTTTCTGCACGGCTTCGTCCAGCTCGGACTGTTTACAAAGGCCCAGCGCAACCGGATCGATCGGCTGGATGTTGGCGATGTTCCAATGGGTGCGTTCGCGGATCGCCTGAATGGTCGGCTTGGTGGTGCCGACCAGTTTCGATACCTGCCCATCCGAAAGCTCGGGGTGGAACTTGACCAGCCATAGGATCGAGGCCGGACGGTCCTGACGCTTGGACAACGGCGTATAGCGCGGACCACGGCGTTTTTCTTCGCCAACGGCGGCCGAGTTCACCTTGAGCTTCAGCTTGTGCAGCGGGTTGCCCTCGGCGGCGGTGATTTCTTCCTGCGTCAGCTGGTTATTGGCAATCGGGTCAAACCCTTTCACGCCGGTGGCCACGTCGCCATCCGCGATGCCTTGAATCTCAAGCTCGTGCATGCCGACGAAATCGCCGATCTGCTTGAAGGTCATCACGGTATTGTCCACCAGCCAAACGGCGGTTGCTTTCGGGTGCAGAAGTTTTGCCATCTTACGTCTCCTAGAACACATCTTCCCCGTCGCCCGGATCAGGGGCAGGCCTTGGTCGGCCGGGTTCACGTTGTCGGGGAACTTGGCGGCGTTATACTGGCATCGGGACAAAAGGGAAAGATCAAATCATGCGGATGATTTTCGGCCTGATCCTGGCTTTGGGAACGTCCCTGCCAGCCGCCGCAACCGAGGCAGGGGATTTTGACTATTACGTCATGTCGCTCAGCTGGTCGCCAAACTGGTGCGACCGGACAGGCAACGCACGCGGATCGGTGCAATGCGGCGAAGACCGCGATCTTGGCTGGACCCTGCACGGGCTTTGGCCGCAATACGAACAGGGCTGGCCGGTCTGGTGCGGAACGGAATTCGACGCCCCCTATCGGGACGAGCTGGAAGCTGTGAAAGACCTGTATGGCTCCGCGTCGCTGGCCCGCTATCAGTGGCAAAAGCACGGCAGCTGTTCTGGTCTGGACGCGCAGGGCTATCTTGGCAATTCGATCCGCGCCTATTTCTCGGTGCAGCGCCCAAGCATTTTCCGCACATGGACCGAACCCCGCAATGTTCCGGCCAAGGCGGTGGAAAAGGCCTTTTTGCTGGCCAATCCCGCGCTTGAGGAAACCGGCGTCACCATCACCTGCAAATCGGGGCAGATACAAGAGGTGCGCATCTGCCTGACCAAGGAGCTTACACCGCGCCAATGCGGCGAAGATGTAAGGCGGGATTGCACGTTAGAGGATGCGGTGATGCATCCGGTTCCTTAGGCCTCTCTGATTGGGAAATGAGGGCCGCGACCGACCCGAGGGGTGGCGCAATCGCGCCGCCCCATGGGGGCGGGTCGGCGCGGCCCGGCGGTGCCGCCGGGCGGGACATCTCTGTTATGTCGGGTTTGTCTTGCGGCTCGGCGCTCGCGCTATCCGACCTTCAGCACGATCTTGCCGATATGCCCGCTGCTTTCGATCCTCGCGTGGGCAGAGGCGGCGTCGGCCAGTGGAAACTCGGAATCCATCACCGGCGCGATGCGGCCCGCGTCAAGCAAGGGCCAGACCTTTTCGCGCAACTGACCGGCAATCACGGCCTTTGCCTGATCGCTTTGCGGCCGCAGCGTGCTGCCGGTGACGGTCAGACGACGCGCCATGATCTGGGCAAAGTTCACCTCGGCCTTTGGACCGGAAAGAAAGGCGATATGCACCATACGCCCTTCAAGGGCGAGGCTGCGAATATTGCGGTTGATGTAATCTCCGCCAACCATGTCGAGGATCAGATCCATGCCGCCCTCGGCCTTGGCAATCTCAACGAAATCTTCATCACGATAGTTGATCGCGCGGTCCGCCCCCAGATCGGTACAAACCTTGCACTTGTCATCAGAACCGGCGGTGGCAAAGACCCGTGCACCAAAGTGATGCGCCAGTTGGATCGCCGTTGTGCCAATACCGCTGGAACCGCCATGGACAAGGAATTTTTCGCCCGCCTTCAGCCCGCCACGCATGAAGACGTTGGACCATACGGTGAAATGGGTTTCAGGCAGGCAGGCCGCTTCTTTCAGACCCATGCCTTCGGGCACCGGCAGGCAATGGGCGGCGGGGGTCATGACATATTCGGCATAGCCGCCGCCGGGCAGCAACGCGCAGACCTGATCGCCGACTGCCGGCCAGCCGACGCCCGCCCCAACCGCGACCACCTCGCCCGAGGCTTCAAGCCCCGGCAAAGGGCTGGCGGTGGGGGGCGGCGCATAGCTGCCCGCCCGCTGCAACGCATCAGGCCGGTTCACACCGGCATAAGCAACCCTGAGGATCACCTCGCCCGGCCCGGCCTTTGGCTTGGGCCGTTCGCAAAGCTGCAATACTTCCGGCCCGCCGGGCCTGGTGATTTCAATCGCCTGCATCATTTCGTGCCTCTTACTTGTTCCATTGCCCCGGAAACCCGCCCTGCCCCTTGCCGGGGGCCGAGATGTTATCCAGAATTCGGCCCGGTCCGGCCATGAAGCTTTTCACCAGCGGGTTTTCCCGCAGCTTCGCCTTGGTTTTTTCAAACTGCATCACGTTGTCAATCCGGCGGTCGAGAAAGTCCCACGTGTCCTGATACCCGTCACTTTCATCGCCCAGCCAGAACAGTGCAACGGCGCTATAGACCGCCGAAAGCGTCATCCGCTTGGTGTACCAGTTCACATCATCCGAGCTGTCGCCCAGCGCGGTCCAGATCCGATCAGCCGTGCCCCAGATCGCCTTGGCCCCGTCGCCCGCGTTTTGTGGCAGGGAAAACAGGGTCGATCCACGCCGGACCGCTTCCTTATCCGCCAGCTCAAGCCGCTTGCGGATGGCAAAGGCCACTCGATCGCGATAGCGCATTTCCCCAAGATGCGCCGCGTCCATCGCCGCAACCATCCGGTCGTCGCCCCAGTGATGATAACCAAGCGCCAGATCTATGGCGCCGCGCGGAAACAACGCCTCGGCCTCGGCCAGCGGAATGTCGCATTCTTCCGCCGCCATTTTCAGTGTCACATCCGACCAGCCGTCAAAGCCGACATGGCTTAGCGCGGCTTCGATCAGGCGGGTCTTGGGATCGGTCATATCGGGGCACTCGCATCCTGTTTTGCGTACCCTAGACAAATTCCAAGCCGGTTGCTATATGGCGGCTTCCTGCAATTCCTTGCAAATCCAACTTAGAAAGGTGGTGAAAACCACATGCAGGTTAGTGTTCGTGACAACAACGTCGATCAGGCGCTTCGTGCCCTGAAGAAAAAGCTCCAGCGTGAGGGTGTTTTTCGTGAAATGAAGCTGAAGCAGCATTTCGAAAAACCTTCCGAGAAGAAAGCGCGCGAGAAGGCCGAAGCGATTCGCCGTGCCCGTAAGCTCGCACGTAAGAAAGCTCAGCGCGAAGGTATGTTATAAACTGCCGATGGCTTGAACGCTTGAAAAGTTCAGAACCCTCGAAGGCATCCGCCCTCGGGGGTTTTTCTTTTTGACAAGGCTGTGACCGACCCTTTGCTTTGCCCTTCCAAATCCTGATACGCAGACTATCCTTATCGGCAACGCGCGACACACGGAACAAATCATGACCAACACCTACACCCCCCCGAAAATCTGGACCTGGGACAAAGAGAATGGCGGCAACTGGTCTTCGACCAACCGCCCGATTGCCGGGGCGACCCATGACAAGGAATTGCCCAGAGGGGCGCATCCGTATCAGCTGCATTCGCTGGGCACGCCGAACGGGGTGAAGGTGACTGTCATGTTCGAGGAATTGCTGATGGCCGGTCACGATGCCGAGTATGACGCCTGGCCGATTGATATCGGCGCGGGCGACCAGTTCGGCAGCGGGTTTGTCGAGATCAACCCCAATTCGAAAATCCCCGCCTTGCTGGATTATTCAACTACCCCGCCGACACGGGTGTTTGAAAGCGCCTCGATCCTGATGCATCTGGCTGAAAAATTCGGCGCCTTCATCCCGACCGATCCCGCGAAGCGCACCGAAATGCTGAACTGGCTGTTCTGGCAGATGGGAAGTGCTCCCTATCTGGGCGGCGGATTCGGCCATTTCTATGCCTATGCGCCCTATCCGATGGAATATCCAATCGATCGTTTCGCGATGGAAGTGAAACGCCAGCTTGACGTGCTGGACCGCCATCTGGCCGAGAACGAGTTTATGGCCGGCGACGAATACACCATCGCCGACATGGCGATTTGGCCATGGTATGGCGGATTGGTTCTGGGCTGGCAGTATGACGCGGCCGAGTTTTTACAGGTGCACAGCTATACCCATGTCGTCCGCTGGGCAGAACAAATCTGGGCACGCCCCGCCGTTAAGCGCGGCCGCATGGTGAACCGCGAAAAACTGCCCGAGCGGCATTCAGCCTCTGATTTCGACGGTCTGAGCTGGGACGATTAAAGCGGCAATGCCGTTGTTTTGAAAACGGTCCGCAATGCAAAGCTTGATTGCATCTGCGCCACCCCCGGCAGGCGGGTCAGGTATTGGCGGTGGATGCGGGCGAAATCCTCGGTATCTTCTGCCACAACTTTAAGAATGTAATCCGCCGTTCCCGCCATCAAATGGCATTCCAACACATCCGGCACGCGGGATACGGCGGTTTCAAATGCCTCAAGCACCTCATCGGCCTGGGCCTGAAGCGTGATTTCCACAAATACTGTCGTCGGCAGGCCCATCTTGCGGGCGTTCAGAAGGGCCACGTAATCGCGGATATACCCATCCGCCTCAAGCCGCTGAACGCGGCGGTGACAGGCCGAGGCCGACAGGTTTGCCTGCTCGGCCAGTTCGGCGTTCGAAATCCTCCCCTTCTTCTGGAGAGTCCTCAGTATTCGGCGATCCACCTCGTCAATCGACATATGATGCAAGATTCCACATTTTTTGCGACAGAAATTCGAAGAATTCCCCAAAAGCCTATTCCTGAAAACCCTCCTTTTCAAGCACATTGCGTCAAGGCTGGCCTAGTCTGACAGGCAGGAGAAGGAGATGCACCATGAAAATCGGATGCCCAACAGAGATCAAACCACAGGAATTCCGCGTCGGCATGACGCCCAACGCCGCCTTTGAAGCCACCGCACGCGGACACGAGGTGTTTATCCAGTCCGGTGCCGGGCTGGGTGCCGGCTTTGACAACGCCGCTTACACGGATGCGGGCGCGACCATTCTGGAAACCGCGGAAGAAATCTTTGCCACGGCCGACATGATCGTGAAGGTCAAGGAACCTCAGGCCGTCGAGCGCAAGATGCTGCGCAAGGATCAGCTGCTGTTCACCTACCTGCACCTTGCCCCCGACCCCGAGCAGACCAAAGACCTGCTGGACAGCGGCTGCACCGCGATTGCCTATGAAACCGTCACCGACCGCAATGGCGGTCTGCCCCTGCTGGCGCCGATGTCGGAAGTGGCGGGCAAGCTGGCCCCTCAGGTCGGTTCGTGGACCCTGCAAAAAGCCAATGGTGGCCGTGGCGTGCTGATGGGCGGCGTTCCCGGCGTAGGCCCGGCCAAGGTTGTCGTGATCGGCGGCGGCGTTGTCGGGACACATGCGGCCCGCGTGGCTTCGGGCATGGGCGCGGATGTAACCGTGCTGGACATGTCGCTGCCCCGTCTGCGCTATCTCGATGATGCCTTCCGCGGCGAGTTCAAAACCTCATACGCCTCGAAAGGCAACACAGCCGAGCTGATCAAAGAGGCCGACATGGTGATCGGAGCCGTTCTGGTGCCGGGTGCTGCTGCGCCGAAACTGATCAGCCGTGAACAACTGGCCACGATGAAGCCCGGCGCGGCGTTGGTTGACGTGGCCATCGATCAGGGCGGCTGTTTCGAGACCTCGAAAGCCACCACCCATGCGGACCCCGTCTATGAGGTGGACGGCATCATGCATTACTGCGTTGCCAACATGCCCGGCGCGGTGGCCCGCACCTCGACCATCGCTTTGGGCAACGCCACCATGCCGTTCATGCTGGCCTTAGCCGACAAAGGCTGGGCGCAGGCCTGTGCCGACGATGCGCATCTGTTGAACGGTCTGAACGTCCACGCGGGCCAGTTGACCTATGCCGCCGTGGGCGAGGCTTTGGGTCTGCCAAGCGTGGACGCCAACGCGGTGGTGGCAGCCGCTCTGGCTCCAAGAGCGGCGTAAACAATCGCTGTGTAACGGACCGGAGTTCCTCCACCGGTCCAAAACAAAGGCCGGTCATTGCGACCGGCCTCAGTATTTTGACAGACCCTATTGCCGCTTGCGATCCAGACAAGGGATAAGCCGCGAGAGCGCCGTCCCGCCGGGGTGGCGCAGAGACCCATCGTCATGCCACTTTATCCCGGCCAAACATTCCCGTCTCCCAATGTTTTTCGCGACCTTAGCAAATCGCCGCCCCGGTGGGGCGGGACGGCGATCGCGCGGCGGCTTCGCCTTGATTCCGCGCGGGGGAAAGGTCGGTCGCAGTGACCGGCCTTTTGCTATTCTGATCGCTGCACCAGAACCTGATGCGGATAGGGGATGCTGATCCCTTGCGCATCAAACTCGGCCTTCGCCGCTTTCAGCAGGTGCCATTTCAGTTCCCAGTAATCATCGGCGTTGCACCAAAACCGGCAGCCGATATCAACCGAGCTGTCACCCAGATTGACCAACCGGATCCACGGTTCGGGATCCGCATGAACACGGTCATCCGCTTTGGCCAGCCCCGCCAGAATGGCAATCGCCTTGTCAGGGTCATCGGCGTAATCGATGCCGAAGGTCAGGTCCAGTCGGCGAATATCATTGGCCGAGTAATTGGTGATGATCGCCCCCCAGGCCTGACCATTGGGCATGGTGATCTGCACATTGTCAGGCGTGACAAGAACCGTGAAAAACAGGTTCAGGTCTTTCACCGTCCCGGATGTTCCGCCGATGCTGACATATTGCCCAAGGCTGTAGGGTCGGAACAAAACCAGCATGAAGCCCGCCGCCAGATCGCCTAGCGTGCCCTGCAATGCCAAACCGATCGCCAGTGTCGCAGCGCCCATGACGGCCACCAGCGACGTGGCCTCGATCCCGAAAATGCCGAGGATCGCCACGAATACCATAAGCAGGATGATCCAGCGGACGATAGAGGCCACGAATGACCCGATCGTGTCATCCAGCGCATCACTCGCCATCACCCGCCGCTTGATCATGCGCTTGACCCAGCCCGAGGCAATCCAGCCGATCACGATGATAACCAGCGCCTTCAGCGCATTGCTCACCAGCGTACCGTAAAATTCCAGCGGTCCGATTTGTTCGACCAGACTTTCCCACATGGGCCTGTTCCTTCGCTTCCGACTAATGCGTTTCGAGTTTTACCCGAGACGCGAAGTTGATTTTGAAACGCACGCAATATCAATAGATTGTCTGCGTCTCAACAAATTACGTTACGCTAGCCCAGATTGACTTCGCAGGGAAGCCGCATACCTTCAGCCTGATCATGGGGCAAAATTGCCCCCGCCCGCTGCAAGGAATGGCCATGAATTTCCCCGCCGATTTCCCGATCACCGAAAAATGGCCTGCCCGGGACCCCGGCGTGCTGCAACTTTACAGCTTCCCCACACCGAACGGGATCAAGATCCCGATCATGCTGGAAGAGATCGGCCTGCCCTACGAAGCGCATCGGGTCACATTGGCGCAATCCGATGTGAAAAGCCCCGCCTTCCTGTCGCTCAATCCAAACGGCAAGATACCGGCGATTATCGATCCGAACGGGCCGGACGGCAAACCGCTGGCCCTGTTTGAAAGCGGGGCGATACTGCTTTATCTGGCCGAAAAAACCGGCAAGCTGTTGGGGCAGACCACCCGCGACCGCCATATCATCACCCAATGGCTGATGTTCCAAATGGCCGGTATCGGGCCGATGTTCGGCCAGATGGGCCATTTCTTCGGCAAGGATGCGGTGAAAGCCGAAAACAGCTATGCCCGCACACGCTTTGCCGATGAAACCCGCCGTCTGCTGACGGTACTTGAGGCGCAGCTTGAAGATCGCGAATGGATCGCCCGAGACTATTCCATAGCGGATATCGCCATCGGGTCATGGGTCCGACAGATCGAACGCTACGGCGAAGACGCGGAACTTGCCGTGGACTGGCTGGATTTCGAAAATGTCCACGACTATCTCGACCGCTTTCTGGAACGCCCCGCCGTCCAGCGCGGCGTCAATATCCCAACCCGCGAGGGCTGATTATCCGGGCAGCTTGCCGGTCAGCACATAGCGCAGGATTTCGACAACCTGCGCAGGCTCTCGCGCCATGGCCAGCGCGGCCGCGTCCACCTCTTTCAGGGCGTGATCATGCTCGGGCCTTTGCAGCACGATCAGGGACTTGCCCAAAGCCGCTGCATAGCCTGCATCAAAAGCCGCGTTCCACTGGCGGTATTTCTCGCCAAAGCGCACGACAACCACATCGGCATCGGCAATCCCTTTGCGGGTGCGGATCGCATTGACCATCGCGCCCTTGTGGTCGTGCCAATACTTGTTCTCTTCCGCGCCCATGATCGCCACACCGCAATCATCGCTGGCATCGTGATCGGTGACAGGGCTGTCAAAACTCACATCCAGCCCCTTGGCCCCTTCGATGATCTGCTCGCGCCAGTCGGTATGAATTTCGCCTGACAAATACACATTCAACGTCATCTCTTATCCCTCCATCGAAAAAGGGGCGCCAACCGCCCCTTTCTTTTGTCCGAAAATATCCTCGCCGAAGGCGGCGCCGACATCAACCGCGCAAAATGCCGCCCGTTGCCTTGGCAACCTTGGCCACGATCTTTTCTGAAACGGCCTCGATATCCTTCTCGGTCAGGGTCTTGTCGGTCGGTTGCATCCGCACCGTCACCGCCAGCGATTTCTTGCCCTCACCCAGCGACCCGCCGATAAACTCGTCAAACACGCGGACGTTCTCAATCAGCGCCTTGTCGGCACCAGTGGCGGCATTGACCAAAGTCTGTGCTTCCAGATCCGCGTCCACAACAAAGGCAAAGTCCCGCTCAACCGCTTGCAGGTCGCGCAACTCCAGCGCCGGTCGGGTTGCGCCCGATTTGCGCGGCTGTGGAATTTCGGCGGTGTGGATGGCAAAGGCCACAACGGGGCCTTTGACATCCATCGCTTGCAGCACCTTCGGGTGCAATTCGCCAAACGCGCCGAGGATTTTCTTCGGTCCAAGCCCCACCTTTGACGACCGTCCCGGATGCCACCACGGGTTCATCTGGCGGTTATAGGTCAGCTTGGCGGGGGCACCGAGTGCGGCCAGTACCGCCTCCATATCCGCCTTGGCGTCATAAACATCGACGGGCCGGCTTTCGCCGTGGATGTCTTTGCCAATCGTGCGGCCAACAAGGATACCCGTGACCAGCGTTTCCTGCTCTTCCGGTTCCCCACCGTGGAAGGCCGCACCCACTTCAAACAGGGCCATGTCGTTGAACCCCCGCGCCTGATTGCGGGCGGCGGCTTGCAGCAGGCCGGGCAGCAGCGACGGGCGCATATGGCTCATTTCCGACGAGATCGGGTTGGCCAGCATCGTGGCGTCCGAGCCACCGCCGAACAGCTCCGCCGACGCCTTGTCGATGAAGCTGTAGGTCACGCATTCGTTGTAGCCCAGCCCCGCGGTCGTGCGACGCGCAATCTGTTCGCGCTTTTGCAGCGGCGACAGGATTTGCTTGGGCACGCCGGTATGGGCGCGGGGCATGGGCTTGCCTTCCAGCTTGGTCAAAGACACCACGCGGGCGACTTCTTCGACCAGATCCGCCTCGCCCTTCACATCCACGCGCCATGACGGCACATGGGCCATGTCGCCTTCCAGACGGAAGCCGAGGCTTTCCAGAATGCGCCGTTGTTCTTCTGCCGGAATGGTCATGCCGACCAGCGACTGGATGCGGTCGGTATCAAGACGATAGGCGCGGTTCACTTCCGGCACCTCTCCGGCCACCACAACCTCGGATGGTTCACCGCCGCAAAGGTCGATGATCATCTGGGTCGCCAGATCAACGGCTTCCATGTTGAACGCCGGATCAATGCCGCGTTCGTTGCGATACCGCGCGTCCGAGTTGATCTTAAGCGCACGGCCGGTATAGGCGATCTGGATGGTGTCCCAGACAGCGGCTTCGAGGAAAACATTGGTGGTTTCTTCGGTGCAACCGGTCGGCAACCCGCCCATGATACCGGCGATGCTCTCAATGCCTTCGTCGTCGGAAATCACCACCTGACCGGGGCCAAAGGTGTATTCCTTTTCGTCCAGCCCGATCAGGGTCTCGCCCCCTTTGGCGCGGTGAATTCTTAAGTTTCCGCTAACCTTATCCGCATCAAACACGTGCAGAGGGCGGTTGCGGTCGTAGGTAAAGAAGTTGGTCACATCCACCAAAGCCGAAATCGGGCGCAACCCGATGGCTTTCAACCGGTCCTGCAACCACTGCGGGCTGGGGCCGTTCTTGACGCCTTTGATCAGACGACCGGCGAAAACCTCGCACCCGTCGGTGCGGGTGTCGTCGTCGATGCTGACAGTGATCGGCGACGGGTAGGTGCCTTTTACATCGGCCGTCTTGGCTGGTTTCATCGTGCCAATGCCACGGGCGGCCAGATCCAGCGCGATACCGCGCACACCCAATGCGTCCTGACGGTTCGGAGTAATCGCGATCTCGATCACCGGATCAACCTTGGACGGGTCGTTCTCGGCCAGCCAGTCGATGAACTTGTCGCCTACTTCACCCGAGGGCAATTCGATGATGCCGTCATGTTCGTCGCTAAGCTCAAGCTCGCGTTCCGAGGCCATCATGCCGTGGCTCTCAACACCACGGATTTTGCCAACCGAAAGGGTCACGTCGATGCCCGGCACATAGTCGCCCGGTTTGCACAGAACCACGGTGATGCCTTCGCGTGCGTTCGGGGCACCGCAGACGATTTGCTTGTCGCCCTCGTCGGTTTCCACCGTGCAAACCCGCAACCGGTCGGCGTCGGGGTGCTGAGAGGCCGCTTTCACCTTGGCCAGCGTAAAACCGGCAAGGCTTTGGGCGGGGTTTTCGACCCCTTCAACCTCAAGACCGAGATCGGTCAGCGCGTCGCAAATCTCGTCCACGGACGCATCAGTTTCGAGGTGGTCTTTCAGCCAGGACAGGGTGAATTTCATAGCAGTGCCTCCGCCGGGGTCTTTCCCCGGTTCATCGTCAAATTTCGTCGCATCGCGTCCCGCGCGGAACCAAGGCCAAAGGCCGCCGCGCATCGACGGGCCGTCCCCCGGCTCGTCGATTTGGTGAGGGTGGTGTCGCCCGGACAAGTCATGCGGGTTTTGCGGGATAAAGTGGCAGCCTCAACCGGTTGATCGACGCGCCTCGGCCCGCCGACGCGCGGCTTGGTGCCAGCCTTTGTCCGGTGTCTGATCGACAAGGTCATTGCGCAGACCTTTCTTTCACGTGATCCAGCCAGTTACGCAGCTCCAGCGTATGGCTCGGATCCTTGGGCAGTTCATTCATTTCGGCAATGGTTTCGGCAAAACCGCCTGCGTCCTTGCGGGTCAGAACGCCTGCAATAAAGGCCGGTGTCAGCTCGGGGTGGTACTGGGTGCCCCAAAAGTCGATCCCGTCTTTTTCATAGACCGCCGCCTGAATGGGTGAATGCGCGTTTCCGGCCAACAGCACAGCCCCCTCGGGCAGTTGCTGGACTGCGTCGCGGTGGATGCAAGGCACGCCATCGCCATCCTTGCGGCCCTTCATCATTGGATGGGTTTTGCCTGCGTCGGTGAGGGTCAAGTTCTTGGCCAAGCCGCCCTCAAACCCGTTCGGGGATTCTCCGACCATGCCGCCCAGAACGCTCGCCATCAACTGGAAGCCGTTGCACGACCCCCAGACGGGTTTGCCGGATTTGAAGGCTTCGCGCATCGCGTCCACCTGAGCCTGCCCGCGCGGGTCAGAGGTGTTCCAGTCCACGCCAGAGCCGGTGAAAATGATGCCGTCAATGCCGGTGAAATCGTCTTGGATGATCGGGTGCAGACAAGGGTTTTTCGCCACCAAGGTCAGGCCCGCGTCCATCGCCATCAGGCACGTCACGAATTCGGCTGCGTAAGAGTGGCCGTTTTGGACGATGTTAGGCGATTGGCCTTCGAGGATGAGGAGGGTGGTCATGATCAAGTTGCCCATTTCCCACCGGCGCGCAAAGCGTGCCGGTTTGCCCCCGACCCGCCCCCAGGGCGGGGGCAACTTGCCCCCACCCTCGGGTCTGGGGCAAACCTGTGTGGTTTTATTGTCACCGCGATAACCCACCATGCAAGGTCGGCACGTCCAGCGCGGCAAACCCGTAGTGACGCAGCCAGCGCAGGTCGCTGTCAAAGAACGCCCGCAAATCCGGAATGCCGTATTTCAACATCGCAATCCGGTCGATCCCCACACCAAACGCAAAGCCTTGGTAGACCGACGGGTCAATGTTCCCCGCCTCAAGCACTTTCGGATGCACCATGCCCGAGCCGAGGATTTCCAGCCAGTCGTCGCCCTCGCCTACTTTCAGGGTGCCGCCTTCCCATGAGCAGCGGATGTCGACCTCGGCAGAAGGTTCCGTGAACGGGAAGTGCGAGGCGCGGAAGCGGAGTTCGACGTTGTCGACCTCGAAGAACGACTTCACGAATTCTTCCAGCACCCATTTCAGGTTGGCCATGGAGATGTCGGTATCAATCGCCAGCCCTTCGACCTGATGGAACATCGGGGTGTGGGTCTGGTCATAGTCGGCGCGGTACACGCGGCCCGGTGCGATGATGCGGATCGGCGCGCCGTGTTCCTGCATCGAGCGGATTTGCACCGGAGAGGTATGGGTGCGCAGCACATGCGGCGGACGGTTATCGCCAGCAGCGCGATGGGTGTAGAACGTATCCATCTCGGCCCGTGCGGGGTGGTGGCCGGGGATGTTCAGGGCGTCGAAATTGTACCAGTCGCTTTCGATCTGCGGACCTTCGGCGACCGAAAAGCCCATGTCGGCGAAGATGGCGGTGACTTCCTCGGTCACTTGGCTGATTGGGTGGATCGAGCCTTGGCGCGTGTTCCGCGATGGCAAGGTGACGTCCAGCCATTCGGTGCGCAGGCGTTCATCCAGTGCTGCGTCGGCCAGTGCTTCTTTCTTGGCCGCCAAGGCGCTGTTGATCTCGTTCTTCAAAGCGTTCAACGCAGGGCCTGCGACCTGACGTTCCTCGGGCGTCATCTTGCCCAGTTCGCGCATTTTCAGGCTGACCTCGCCCTTTTTGCCAACGGCCTGAACCCGCAGCTCTTCCAGAGCGGCTTCGTCTGATGCATTGGCAATTGCCTGAATATATTTATCGCGCAGATCGTCCATGGGTGCCTCCGAAATCGTCCACGACCTGCTATCACAAGGACGCCAAGACGCAAGCCCCGCTGGGGTTCGGGGGGGTGTTTAGTCGGCTTTCTGGACCATCCGGCCCATATGACGGCCACCGATGATATGCAGATGGAAATGCGGAACATCCTGCACGCCATCTCGGCCCGTATTGGCAATCGCGCGGAAACCGTTGCCAACATCCATGTTCACGCCAGTGATCTTGCAGACCTCGTTAATAGCGCGGGTGAAGTCGAGTATCTCGGCATCCGAAGCTTCGGCGGAGAAATGATCATAGCTGACATACGGGCCTTTGGGGATGATCAGCACATGGGTTGGGGCCGCGGGCGCAATGTCGTTGAAGGCCAGCGTATGCTCGGATTCAAACACAGTGGCGTTGGGGATTTCACCGCGCAGGATTTTGGCAAAGATGTTTTCGGGATCGTAGGTATAGCTCATGTCGGGCCTCAGTCTGAGAAGAGATGCGGGGTGTGCGCCAGTTCGGTGGCCGTATCCTCGTCAACCGCCAGGAATTTGCCAAGCTGAACCGCGTTTAGCTGGGCGGTGTCCTTCTGGCGGATCGTATAATACGGCTCAAACCCGCTGTCGCGGATCCGGTTGATTTCGTGTTGCAGATCGTGCCGCATGGTCGGCAAAAGGCGCAGCAGCGTATCTTCGGGTGTCATTTCACCCACAAGGCCGATCCGCAAAGCGTGGCCAAGCAGATAGTCGTCGTCAAATTCGCAATCAAGCTCGAGCACGGCGGTTTTGGATTTGTCGTCAAAGAAATCATGCAGCAGCTCGATATTGCCCGGATCAATGCAAAGGATCATCCGGTCGGTTTCGAAATAGTCAAACAACATCCGCACCAATGCCCGCCGGTGGCGGGTGCGTTTTTCCAATGTCACCTGCAAGCCGCCCAGATCGGGCAGCGGCGTGTTTTCTTCGTTGAACAGATAATCGACCGCCGGAATGTCGGTCAGCGCTTTGATCCGGCCCAGCAGGCGTTTGGCGACATGCCATTTCTTGGACAGGACAATCAGCAATTCACGGTCGCGGCCAAGGGTGCCTTCGGCCTCCCAGAAGCGGGCGGCGAAACGGCGGCCATCGCGGCCCCGGCCGGCGAGGAACTTGTATAGGCTGCGCCCCTCTTTCGAGATGCGGAAATTCACGTCCCTAGCGGCCCAAAGCTGCCCCAGCCGCGCGCGCAACGTGCTGGCTTCGGGGCTGATCTTGCGGGCGAACAGGAAATCCTGGCTAAGCAGCATGTCGTAGTGATCATTGTAGAAATTGATCGGCATGCCGTAATCCGAGAACATCAGAAACGTCAGGGTGCGGCATTCGATTTGCTTTTCCGGCACGAGATGCCGGGCCAGGGTTTGAAAAAACGTCTCGTCGGGGATCCATGTGGTGGCGAAAAACCGCATCACGTCTTTTCGGTTTCGGGTGAATTCGAGAATTTTCTCAATCGTGCGGCGGCGCAGGCACCACCATTGGCTGCCGATCATGACTTGAATGTCCGGCGGAATACCACGTTTCAGGCCCAGGGCTTTTTGCCATTCGTAAAGCTTGTAAAACCAGAATTTGTGTTTCCGTTCATTCAGGAAATGGCGGTAAAACAGCCGGTCGCCTTTCATCCCCGTCTTGATCCAGTCGCTTTCGAAAAAGTCGAAGCTTTCGATATAGTCAAGGTCGTGGCTGTCCAGAAAATCATGGGCATATTCGGCGGTTTTAACCGCCATGCAATCGCCGGAGACCATGTAGAAATGGGTCGCGCGGGGAAACGCCTTGACCGCGGCCTCGATCGCGTTGAGCGAAGCGCGAACCAACGACCATTCGCCCCATCCGCATTTCACCCGCTTTCCGGCGAAGGTGATGTTGGGGTGGCCCTCAAGTTCGTTGCGGATCAGCGCATAGTCATCCGCACTGGCGCTGGCATCAAAATGGATCGCAATATAATCCCCTGCCGCAGTCAGCTGGCGCGCCTGCTGCACGATGGCGGCAGGGTTCTTGTGACAAAGCAGGATAAAGGCGATGCGGGCCATTTTCGGCGTCTGCTCTTTTTGCTGGGCACGCTTAAGCGTTTCAATACCAATATGTGTCTCAAGGTAATCTTGAAACGCTTAAGTGATAAAAAGGAATGCGCGTTGAATAAACCCGCATTCTCTGCTTTTCATGCATAAAAGTGTAAACAACCATTTACGAGGAGCGGTTCACATGGGTTTTCCCGGCACCTGGATGACAGAAAGCGGTAGCGTGATTTATCGCGTGGTTCCGAAATGCGCCTGCTCGACGATTGGTCAGATCCTTTATTATTCGGATCACGGGGTGTTTTTTGACGGGGACATCCATGATTCAACCTCGGGTCTGCATAAATGGGGACAAGAGGAAAGCCGCGAAAGCATCACCAAAGCGGTGCTGGGGCATGACACCTATACATTCACCTGCGTGCGCAACCCCTATACGCGGGTGCTGTCTTCGTTCTTCGACAAAATCTGCGGCATTCAGCGCAATGGGCGGCGGTATCGCGGAAATCTGGTGCCGATGCTGATCCAGAAATACGGCGTTGATGTTGGCGGGGAAGACGGCAAGCAGGAGTTCGACCAAATCCAGAGCTTCCGGCGCTTTTTGCTGTTTGCCCGCGATACGATCCGCTGGCGGCGGCCAATGGACCCGGATATCCACTGGAGTGCCACGTCAGGGCATGTTTCAACCCTGATCAACAATGGCGGGCGATATGATCAGATCATCTGGACGGAAAAGTTCAATGACGGGATGAAAAAGGTTTTGAAAAAGATCGATACGCCAAAAAAGGTCGATCTGAACAAAATCCCGCGTTTCAACGAATCCGAGGGCCACGGCCCCAAGCGCCTGCATCCGGTTGCCGACTATTTCGACGATCTTTCGATGCATCTGGTGTATGAAATCTACAAACGCGATTTCAATCTGTTCAGATATGATTTCGAAAACCCGGGTAACAAAATGCCCATCGGCGAGATTGATCTGGACGAGGTGCATGCCAAGCTGGGTCCAAACAGCTGACCCTGGCAAAGGCAACGGGGGCGGGGTGTCCTAAATCAGCCCGTGGGCTTTGAATATCTCTTTCATATCCGTGTGCGGGCGGGCGCCGTAATGGCTGATCACTTCGGCCGCGCAAAGGCAGCCCATTTTGCCCGCAATCTCGAGCGACTGGCCGGTGGCGAACCCGTAAAGGAAACCGGCGGCAAACTGGTCGCCCGCGCCGGTGGCGTCCACCGGAGCGACCGGTGTGACATCAACCACCACGTCCTGATCGCGGGTGATCAGAACCACGTTCTTGTCCGAGCGGGTGCATACGGCCAGTCCGCATTCATTCGAGGCGGTTTCCAGCGCGGTTGAAAGATCGGTCTGATAAAGCGATTCCCATTCATGTTCGTTGCCGATCACGTAATCGAGTTCCTTCACAAGCTGGCGAAAATCGTCGCGGTGCCGATCAACGCAGAAAGGATCGGACAGGGCGATGCCTGCCTTGCCCCCTGCCTCGCGGGTGATGCGGGCGGCGGTTATGAAGGCCTCTTTGCCTTTTGGCTTGTCGTAAAGATAGCCTTCGAGAAACAGGATTTCCGCGTTGCCGGCTACTGCATCCGACACGTCATCGGGTCCGACCTCGGACGAGATGCCCAGATAGGTGTTCATCGACCGCTCACCATCCGGAGAGACAAAGATCATCGACCGCGAGGTTGGAAGCTCTCCGCCAGGAACGGGTTTGTTGACGAAAGTGGTTCCTTCACGCTCCATTTCTTCGGCATAGAACCTGCCCAGCGCGTCGTCATGGACCCGGCCGATGAACCCGGTTTTCAGGCCCAGCGCCCCGACCCCTGCCACGGTATTGGCGACCGATCCGCCCGCCGCCTGCGTGCGATCGCGCATCGCGGCATAAAGCATTTCGCCGCGTTTTTGTTCGACCAGCTGCATGATGCCTTTTTCGATGCCCATAAGGTCAAGGAAACTGTCATCGCATTGGGTGATCACATCAACAACGGCATTGCCGATACCTATCAGGTTGTATTTGGTCATTCTGTCTTGTCCTCGTAGGCGCAGTATTCGCGGATCAGGCAGGTTCCGCATTGGGGTTTGCGCGCTTTGCAGTGATAGCGCCCGTGCAGGATCAGCCAATGATGGGCGTGGTGCTGGAAATCAACCGGAATATTGTCTTCGATGGCGCGTTCAACCGCCGCCACGTCTTTGCCGGGGCAAATGCCCGTGCGGTTGCCGACACGGAAAATATGGGTATCGACGGCCTGCGCCGGATGCCCCCACCACATGTTCAGCACCACATTGGCGGTCTTGCGGCCCACGCCGGGCAGGCTTTCCAATGCGGCGCGGGAATTGGGGACCTCGCCGTCATAATCCTGAACCAGGATGCGGGACAGTTTCATCACGTTCCTGGCCTTGTTGCGATAAAGCCCGATGGTTTTGATATGGTTGATCAGCTTTTCTTCGCCGAGATCGAGCATTTTCTGCGGCGTGTCGACGATTTTGAACAGCTCTTTGGTGGCCTTGTTCACACCGACATCGGTGGCCTGTGCAGACAGTGCCACGGCAACGACCAACGTATAGGCGTTGACGTGATCAAGCTCGCCCTTGGGGGATTCGTCCGCTTCGCGAAACCGTTCAAAAATCTTGCGGATCGTGTGGTAATCAAGTTGCTTGGCCATAGGGGGTCTATGCCCGTTCCAGTGCCGCCTGACAAGAATTGCGCAGGTTTCGGGTCGAATCATTTAGGTCGCCGTTGCTAAACTGGGACAAAGACGAAGCAAAGGGTAAGCATGAGCGAGAATTCGACCTACCACTATGGTGTGATCCGGCGGGCGCTGGATGTGATCGATCACTATGGCCCGATGCTGTCTTTGGACCAGTTGGCCGATGAAATGGGGATGAGCCCGGCGCATTTCCAGCGGGTGTTTTCAAACTGGGTGGGCGTTTCCCCGAAACGCTATCAACAGTATCTGACGCTGGATCATGCAAAGGCACTGCTGTCGGAACGCTTCACCACGCTTGAAACCGCACATTCGGTCGGCTTGTCCGGTGGTGGGCGCTTGCATGATCTGTTTGTCACATGGGAATCCATGACCCCCGGGGAATTCGCCAAGGGCGGGGCCGGGCTGGATATCCACTTTGGCTGGTTCGACAGCCCGTTCGGCGAGGCGCTTGCGATGGGTACGGAGCGCGGTCTGTGCGGGCTGGCCTTTGCCGGAGAAACCGGACGGAAGGAAAGCTTTGCCGATCTGGCAGGCCGTTGGCCGAACGCGCGGTTTGTTGAGGATCCGGAAAAGCTGGCAGGCTGGGTGACGGCCGCTTTTGAGGGCGGAGAGACGAAACTTCTGATGCTGGGTGCGCCGTTTCAGATCAAGGTCTGGGAGGCGCTGCTGAACATCCCGTCTGGACAGGTGACAACCTATTCCGAAATTGCGCAGGCGGTCGGAAATCCCAAGGCCGTGCGGGCGGTCGGAACGGCGGTCGGGCGCAATCCGGTCAGCTGGCTGATCCCCTGCCATCGCGCCTTGCGCAAAAGCGGTGGGCTGGGCGGATATCACTGGGGATTGCCGGTCAAACGGGCCATGCTGGCCTATGAGGCCGCCCGCAGCGAGGCATGAAACCGCTTTTTTCGGCCCTATGACGCTTTGTTATTGGGTAACACCGGCCCGCCGATTATAAGATGCCCAACGAATTTTGCATAAAGAGGTTACAAATGCAGTTGCGCAAGCTTCCGACAACTTTGGCTTTGGTCACGGTGACTTTCGTAGGTGCCTGCACCAGCCCGGCGCGATTTGACACCGCCGATCAGAACAACGCGCAAAGCGGCGCCATACTGGGTGGCCTTCTGGGCGCGATGGTCGGTATCGCCGATGCCGGTCCGGGCGACAAGGGTCAGGGGGCCATCCGGGGGGCGATCGTTGGTGCCACCGCCGGTGCGGTTGTGGGCACCCAGCTTGACCGACAGGCCGAGGCGCTTCAGGCCAGCATGGGCAATTCCGGCGTGATGATCACCAACACCGGCGAAAGCCTGATCGTGACATTGCCGCAGGACATTCTGTTTGCCACCGACAGCACGGCGCTCCGCGCTGATTTGCAGGCAGATCTGGGCGCACTTGCACGCAACCTTCAGGACTATCCGAACAGCACGGTTCAGGTGATCGGCCATACCGATAATGTGGGCAGCGCTACGTATAACGAAGACTTGTCCCTGCGCCGGGCAAACGCGGTCGCGAATGTGCTGATTTCGCGCGGCGTTTCCACGGCGCGGATCAGTACGATCGGTTTGGGTGAAAATCAACCGGTTGCCACCAATCTGACCGCAGAAGGCCGGGCGCAAAACCGTCGGGTCGAAATTATAATCTTGCCCAACGCTTGACTATGAAGCGCTGAGTCCCGTCTTATCTCTAGCTCAGGTATAGGTCGGGACGCTTTAGCCAAGCATTGGGCCGAAAGGCCCGCGCCGGTCCCTCGCGCGGGTCTTTTATTTATCCGGCGTCGGCCACTGCTTGCGCGATGTCGTTGACGACGTTTTCAAGCAAGGCATGATCCGAGCTTTCGCCCATCACGCGGATCAGTGGCTCGGTTCCCGATTTGCGGATCAGCAGGCGGCCGTCCTGCCCAAGCCGTTCGGTGCCGCGATCAATCGCGATTTGCACATCGGCTGACTCTAAAGGTGTCGATCCCGCCGCAAACCGCACGTTTTTCAGCATCTGCGGCACCGGCTCGAACCGGCGGGCCAGAACACTGGCGGGGACCTGCCGTTCTTTCAGCATATGCAGGAACTGAAGCCCGGCCACCAGACCGTCGCCGGTGGTGGCATAGTCGGTCATGACGATATGGCCCGATTGCTCGCCGCCCAGATTGAACCCGCCGGCGCGCATTTCTTCAACCACGTAGCGGTCTCCGACCGGGGTGCGTTTCAAGGCCAGGCCGTGGGTCTCAAGATAACGCTCAAGGCCAAGGTTCGACATGACGGTGGACACAAGCGTGTTGTGTTTCAAACGGCCCTGCTCGGCCCAGGAGGTGGCGATCAGCGCCATCAGCTGGTCGCCATCCGCGGCCTTGCCATTTTCATCCAGAATGATGATGCGGTCGGCATCGCCATCAAGGCAAATGCCAACATCGGCCCCTGTGTCGCGGACAATCTGCCCGGCAACATCAGGGCTGGTCGAGCCGCAGTTTTCATTGATGTTCTTGCCGTCCGGCTCGACGCCGTATTTGATGACTTCGGCCCCGAGTTCCCAAAGAACCTCGGGCGCGATTTTATACGCCGCGCCATTGGCGCAATCGAGAACGATCTTCAATCCGTCCAGACGGATATTGCCCGGAAGGGCCGTTTTGGCAAATTCGACATAGCGATACTGCGCATCATGAAAGGCCGTCACACGGCCAATGCGGCTGCTATTGGGCGCATAATTGCCGGTATCGAGCATCGCTTCAATCTCGTGTTCCACACCGTCGGAAAGTTTGAACCCGTCAGGGCCGAAAAACTTGATACCATTGTCGTGATACGGGTTGTGCGACGCCGAGATCATTACCCCCAGATCCGCCCGCATCGAATGGGTCATGCGGCCTACGGCGGGGGTGGGCATCGGGCCAAGCACAAACACATCCATGCCCGCCGCTGTGAAGCCGGCGGTCAGGGCGCTTTCGAACATATAGCTTGACCGGCGGGTATCCTTGCCGATGACAACGCGGTGGTTCTTGGCATCGCGGGCGAAGTAGCTTCCAACCGCCGTCGCAAGCTTGACGGCGAATTCAGCGGTCATCGGGTGTTCATTGGCGCGGCCGCGCACACCATCGGTTCCGAAATACTTACGTGTCATGGCGCATCCTACTCAACAGTAACCGATTTCGCGAGGTTTCGCGGCTGATCGACATCCGTGCCCTTTTCGACCGCCGTGTGATAGGCCAGCAACTGCACTGCCACCGCATAGACGATGGGTGCGAAACAGGGATCCATCTTCGGCATTTCAACAGACTTCCAAATGCCTTCACCAGCCTCGGCAATGCCTTGCGCATCGCTGACCAGAACAACCTTTCCACCACGGGCCATGACCTCTTGCATGTTCGAGATCGTCTTCTCAAACAAATCGTCCCGCGGCGCCAGAACGATCACCGGCATTTCCTCGTCGATCAGGGCGATCGGGCCATGCTTCAGCTCGCCGCTGGCATAGCCCTCGGCGTGGATATAGCTGATCTCTTTCAGCTTCAAAGCCCCTTCCAGCGCAAGCGGATACATCGCACCCCGCCCCAGGAACAAGGCATCGGTTTTGCGCGACAATTGCTGCGACAGACCCATGATGGGTTTTTCGCAAGCCATCGCCTCTTGCATCAGGCGCGGCAGGGTTTTCAGCTGTTCGAGATAGGAATGATAGCCCGCCTCGTCCAGTTCGCCGCGCTGCCTTGCCGCGCGCAAGGCCAGCGTGGCCAGAACAAGAAGCTGGCAGGTAAACGCCTTGGTCGATGCAACGCCAATTTCCGTGCCCGCCAGGATGGGCGTTGAAAAATCGCTTTCCCGCGCGATGGTGCTTTCGGCGACATTGACTACGGACATCACCTTGCCCGCCTTGTCCTGGCAATAGCGCATCGCCGCCAAAGTATCGGCGGTTTCACCGGACTGGCTGACAAACAGGGTCAAATCACGCCTGGACAGCGGAGGTTCGCGATAGCGGAACTCACTGGCGATATCGATCTCAACCGGCAATCGGGCGATACGCTCAAACCAGTATTTCGCCACGTGACAGGCCAGATAGGCCGTACCGCATGCCACCATGGTCAGCCGGTCAAACCGGGTGAAATCGAGGTTCTCTTCAATAGCCAATTGGCCGGATTTGTCGTGGTGATAGTATTTCAGAGCCTCGCCCAGAACCGTTGGCTGTTCGGCGATTTCCTTGGACATGAAATGCTTGTACTGACCCTTGCTGGCACTGGTTATGCCCAGATCGACCTTTTTGCGCGGGCGTTCGACCGGCTTGCGTTCGGCGTCGATGATCCGTGCCCCTGCACGGGACACAATCGCGATATCCCCTTCTTCAAGATAGGTAATCTCGTTGGTCATATCCGAAAGCGCCAAAGCGTCGGATCCGACAAACATTTCGCCTTCGCCCCAGCCAATTGCCAGAGGCGATCCCTTTCGCGCGGCCACGATCAGGTCTTCTTCGCCATCGAACAGGAAACACAGCGCATAGGCGCCATCAAGCTCGTTCACCGTTTCGATCGCGGCTTCTTCGTTCGAGTGTCCCTGATCAAGATACCAGTTGCACAGCATCGCCACGGTTTCGGTATCGGTTTCGGTTTGCGGCTTGATCTGATGAACGGCCAGTTTATCGCGAATGGTCTTGTAGTTTTCGATGATGCCATTGTGAACAACCGCCACACGGCCAACCGAATGCGGATGGGCGTTTTGCGTCGTCGCCGCCCCGTGGGTTGCCCAGCGCGTGTGGCCGATACCAGTCCGGCCGGTCAAAGGCTCGTGCATCAGCAGGTCATTCAGGTTGACAAGCTTGCCCATCGATCGCCGTCGCGACAGAACTCCGTCGCTGACCGTGGCGATACCGGCGCTGTCATAGCCCCGATATTCAAGCTTTCTCAGGCCCTCGACCAAAATCGGTGCGGCCTGATGGCTGCCAAGCACTCCTACGATTCCACACATACTGACTACCCTTTACGAACTCTTTTGCGCGTCGCGCTTTTTCTTTGTTGCCAACAATTTCTGCCTTAGACGGGAAACAACGCCTTCCCGAACGGTCTGGGGTGCCCGCGCAACCGCGAGTGAATCATCCGGCACGTTCTTGGTGATGACCGAGCCTGCCGCCGTCATCGCCCCGTCTCCGATTTTAACCGGCGCCACGAGCGAGCTGTTGGTGCCGATAAAGGCCCCGGCGCCGATTTCGGTTTTATGCTTCAACACGCCATCGTAATTGCAGGTGACAGTGCCCGCGCCGATATTCGCATCCGCCCCGACCGTTGCATCGCCAACATAGCTTAGGTGGTTGATCTTCGCCCCTTTGGCCACCGACGCCTTTTTCGTTTCAACAAAATTGCCAACCCGTGCGCCTTCGCCGATATCACTTCCCGGACGGATGCGCGCGTAAGGACCAATCGTTGCGCCGGCCCGTATCACGCAATCCTCAAGATGCGAGAAGGCGCGGATCGTCGCCTTGTCTTCCACCCGAACATTGCGCCCGAAAACCACGTTCGGTTCGACAGTCACATCCCGGCCCAGATCCGTATCGACCGAGAAATAGACGGTCTCTGGTGCCATCAGGGTCGCCCCGTTGACCATTGCGTCCTGTCGCGCCCGCCCCTGAAACACCGCCTCGGCCTGTGCCAGTTCAACCCGAGAGTTGATGCCAAGGGTTTCGGCTTCGTCACAGGTGACAGTTGCGCAGCCAAGACCGGCATCGTTGGCCAGCCCGACGATATCGGTCAGATAATATTCCTTCGCGGCATTTTCGTTTCCGACTTTTGAGATAAGATCGAACAGCACCGCACGATCGGCGCAGATGACGCCCGAATTGCACAATGTCACGGCAAGCTCGTCCGCTGAGGCGTCCTTGGCTTCGACAATGCGCAGCAGTTTTCCTTTCTCAGCAATCAACCGCCCGTATTTTCCGGGGACCGCAGCGTCAAACCCCAAAACAACAACATCCGCGCCATCAGCACGTGCCTGCCGCATCGCGGTCAAAGTCTCGGGCCGGATGAACGGCGTATCGCCATAAAGAACAATGATATCTCCGCCGAACCCCTTCAACGCCGCCTGCGCCTGACCAACCGCATGGGCCGTGCCCAGCCGGTCTGTCTGGACGACGATTTCCGCGCCCGGAAATTCTTTTTCGACAGCAGGTCCCACAAGCTCGGACCCGTGGCCAACCACGACAACCACCCTGTCAGGTGACAGATCATCGGCCGAGTGGATCGCATGGGAAACCAGCGACGCGCCCGCCACTTCATGCAAGACCTTCGGAAGCGCGGATTTCATGCGCGTACCCTGACCAGCGGCCAGAACGACAAGTGCTAAATTCATTTCAATATCAGTATTCAAGTATCTTTGTACCTCACTTACACCATCTCGCTTCAGCTTCCCAGTGCAGGATTTACGTAAATTTCATGCCGCCAAAAGGTCAGGGTTGCACCCCAAATTTCGTTTCAAACTTGTAACAGGCTTATGCAAAAGGCAAATTTTGGCCGATCCGGTTACAGTTTGAAACAAAGCCGTGGGGCCGGGCTTTGCGGCTAAAGGCTTATTTCGGGGCGGAAGCTGGCGGGGATGCTGTCTTTGCCCTCAAGCACGAGATCGGCCATCACCACTGCCACTTTCGGGGCCATGCCAAAGCCGATCTTGAAGCCGCCATTGGCAATGAAATCACCCGCGCGATAGGGGTGCGGCCCCAACATGGGTGCCCGGCTTTTGGCGCGGGGGCGAACACCGGCCCAACGTTCAAGCACCCGGGCATCCGCCAGCACCGGAAAAGCCTTTACCGCGCGTTGCAACACATCATCCAACTGCGCGTCGGTCGCGCGGGGATCATCAAATTCCCGTTCGCTGGTTGAACCGATGGCCACGGTCCCGTTTTCATGCGGGACAATATGCAAGGCATCGGCAAAAAGCTGGGGTTTCTTGGCGGCGTTAAACGCAAGCAATGCGGACTGGCCCTTTATGCCCGCACCTACAAGACGCCCTCGGTTTTGGGTCAATTCTTCCAGCCCGCGATAGCCCGTTGCCCAAATGGCCGGCCCGACCGACGGGGCTTCGCCGAGGATATCCACGCCTTTGCTTTTCAATGCCGCAACAATCGACGCCCCCGCAAGGCGCGGGAACATCCGGGCTGAAAGCGTATCATGGATCAGAAAGCCTGTTTCGCTTTTCGGCGCCCAATTCCCGAAATCACCGGCCTGAACCACGTTCCACGCGGCCTTGCCCTGCCACAGATCACGCGCGAAGATCGCCCTCTGACGCGCCAGGTCCAAAGCATGCTCAGACACGACAGGCTGCAATCGGCCCGTTCGGGCATAGCCCGACGACAGGCCCGAGACCGCGTCGACCCGGCGCCAGAAATCTTCGGCCATGATCAGACTTTCGAACTGAAACGCTTTTTTCTCGTTCCAATTTTCCGGCGTGTGCGGGGCCAGCGCGCCGACCAGCCCTCCGCTTGAACCCGATCCCGCTCCGTTCGGATCAACGACAACGACTTTCGCACCTCGTTCGACACAAGCCCATGCGATGGACAGGCCAAAAATTCCGGCCCCTCGAATTGTCACGTCAGCCATTGCCAAAACCCGCTTTGCCTTTCATGGTCCCTGTCAGCTTTTCTTCCATACGGAAACCAAGGATGCATGACCAGACGGCAAGGCTTGAATGGCGTTCAAACGGCGTGCCGGTATCGACACGCTTTGACGATCCGTATTTCTCGCTTGAAAACGGGCTGGAAGAAACAAAACACGTTTTTCTGGCGGGTAACGGATTGCCCGCCCGCTTCACCCCCGGTTTTCATATCGGAGAGCTTGGCTTTGGCACCGGCCTGAATCTTTTGGCGGCGTGGCAGGCGTGGCTTGAAAGTGGTGTCGGCGGGCGTCTGCACTTTACCACATTCGAAGCCTTTCCGATGAATGCCGACGAGATGCAGCGCGGGTTGGCGGGGTTTCCGGTGGATCCGAACCTTGCGGAATGTCTGGTGCAAGCCGTTGCCGAGGGCCGAACCGCCCTGGAAACCGAAACACTGAAGGCCCGGATTGTTCTTGGTGACGCAAGACACACCTTGCCAAATCACGATGCCTCTTTCGACGCCTGGTTTCTCGACGGGTTTTCGCCCGCCAAAAACCCCGAGCTTTGGGAAGAGACGTTGATGCAAGCGGTTTTTGATCACACCAAGGCAGGGGGCACTGCCGCCACCTATACAGCCGCAGGGGCGGTCCGACGGGCATTGGGTGATGCCGGTTTCGAAGTGAACCGCACCCCCGGCTTCGGGCGCAAAAGGCATATGACCACAGCGCGGAAGGCAGACGCATGAGCGGGATCAGCAATTTGCGTCTCGGGATCACATTGATGATCGTGACGACTTTCATCTTTGCCCTGCAGGACGGTATTTCCCGATATCTGGCGGGCGAATACAACGTCATCATGCCGGTTATGCTGCGCTATTGGTTCTTTGCGCTATTTGTGATGACCGTCACCAGCCGCCAGGCCGGTGGGCTGCGAAAAGCGGCGCAAACCTCTCAGCCTGTGTTGCAGATCATCCGAGGTCTGGTGCTTGTCCTTGAAATAGTCGTGATGGTCTATGCCTTCACCTTGCTCGGCCTTGTTGAAAGCCATGCGGTGTTTACCAGCTATCCCCTGATCATCGCCGCGCTATCGGCCCCTGTTCTGGGCGAAAAGGTCGGCTGGCGGCGGTGGGTGGCCATTGGAATTGGCTTTGTCGGAGTGCTGATCATCCTGCAACCCGGCTATGGGGTCTTTTCACCTGCGGCATTCGTACCGCTGTTATCTGCCGCGCTTTTTGCCCTTTACGGCCTACTGACACGCTATGCGGCACGGCGCGACAATGCCAATACATCGTTTTTCTGGACCGGCACCGTCGGGGCCGTGGCGATCACGCTTGTGGGGGTCTGGTTCTGGGAACCCATGTCCAGCACGGACTGGCTTTGGATGGGGGCCTTATGTGTGACTGGCGCGTTGGGGCACTACACCTTGATCAAATGCTACGAGGTGGCCGAGGCAAGCTCGGTCCAGCCCTTTGCCTATTTACAGCTGGTCTTTGCGTCATTCTTCGGGATCATGATCTTTGGCGAAACCCTTGAAACGAATGTGGCCATCGGGGCTGCGGTCGTGGTTTGCGCAGGGCTATTCACCCTTTGGCGCGAACGTGCGCAGGGTTGATCCGGCAAGTTCGCGGCTGAAGGAAAGACCCGGGTCAGGCAGACCCAATCGGGCGCGATAAACCGGCAGGCTTTCGGCGACGCGCATCACGTAGTTGCGGGTCTCGCGATAGGGAATGGCCTCGACCCAATCAACGATATCGACGCCTATGGCGCGCGGGTCGCCGAATTCCTCAATCCACGCATCAACGCGGTTCGGGCCGGCATTATAGGCCGCCGCCACAAGAACGATATTGCCGCCAAATCGTTCAACCAATTGCGCCAGATAGGCGCTGCCCAGCGCGGCATTGTACTTCCAGTCGGTCACAAGGCGTTGCTTGTCCATTGGCAAGCCAAGCTCGGCCGCCATATCGGTCGCGGTTCCCGGCATAAGCTGAAGCAGACCGGCGGCCCCTGCACGGCTGACGGCGCCCGGATCAAATTCGCTTTCGCGGCGGGCGATTGCCATCACCAGTTCGGCATTCACCGGCAGCGCGTAATCCGCCATCGCATGAAGCGGGAAATAGGGTCCAAGCGGCAACTCGCCCATCCGAACTCCGTGCTTGGCGACCCGCAACGCAAGATACGGCTGGGACATCTGTTCCAGCATCAGGCCAAGCTTGGCAATTTCCGCGTCATCCAGAGTTTCGGACAATTGCACAAAGAACCGCTCGGCCAGATAGGATTCGTTCAAGGATATACTGATCAACCCGACCTGAAAATTGGATGACCGGGTGAAATCCGCCGTCCGCCAGGCATCTTTATCCACGCTTGCGGGCCGGTATTCCGGCGATCGGCCCAGCGCTTCGGCGGAAAGGATACCGTAATAGGCAGTCGTATTTGCGGCGGCTTGTTCAAACGCGGCCTTTGCCGCGGTGGTATCACCGGCCAAGGTATAGGCCCGCCCCAGCCAATACCCCGCCCGCGCACGCGAGATCGGGCTGCTGACAACGTCAAAAAATTGTTTGAAATGCGCGATCGCGCGATCCGCGTCTTTCAGCAATTTCAGCGCCACATAGCCCGCAAGCCATTCAAGATCGGCAAAGGTGGAATTCTGTTGGCTCAGCGAATGGTTCGCGGCAAGCGCATAGGCCAGATCGCCTTGCCCGTCCAGCATCAGCCCCCTTGCCAGATTGCGCCGCGAGGATGCCCAGTATTCAGGCCGTCCCAAAGATTGGGCCGACCCGCTTAGGCTGCGCAGCATCTCGATTGCGTCCTCTTCGCGGCCTTTTCGCAAGCGCCAACGAAACCTTTCGTAGGCCAGACCAGGATCGTCAAGCAATGCTGCTGGGATCGCCGCAATCAAGGCGTCAACGCCATCCTGATCTTGCCGCAGGGCCAAACGCGCCTTGGCAAGGGCCTTCCACCCCGCATCCGCGTCTGGCAAAAGCCGCGCCACCTCGTCCGGGCGATTGTCCCACAGCATCCTGTCCAGCCGCTCGGTCAATAGAGGGGATATAACGGTTTCGAACTGATCGCTGATGCTGGCAAATTCGGTATCGCTCAGGGCTTCGCTGCGCCATATCCGGGCGATCAGTTGATTTGCACCGGTCTCATCACCCGCGCGGATCATCGACTGCGCTTTCAGAATGGCCCCTGTAGGGGTTCGGGGATCGTCTTCGGCAAAAAAATCAAGCACCTCACGCGCCGAACGCCCAATCAAGGATTTCTCGCTGTTCTTGCGCAGCAACGCCAGCCCGGGCCAATCCGGACGGCGGTTCAGAAAATCCACAACCTCTTCATATGTGCCCTGCCCCGCGCGAAGCCTGTGCCACTCGATAATATCACGGGCCAGCTGGCCATCCTGTTCGGCAATCTCGAGCGCCGAATCCCAGCGGTACTTGCGCATTTCCTCGAGCGCCTGCTCGAATGGCGTCTCTGCCATCGTCAGACTGGGGAAAAGGGCAACAACCCATGCCAAAACACCATTAAAACCGCGTCGAATGACTTGCAATTCCAGCCTCAAATACCGATAGACAGCGCCACCATACCCAGCCTGTGATTTGGAACAACTCACAAACTTGGCAGAGGGGGTGTGGGCGGCTAGTGTCCGCGCATCGAATCGAAGGCCCGAAACGGGCGAAAATCAAAGGAGTGTACCCATGTTCAAAGGATCTTTTCCCGCACTGGTCACGCCGTTCAAAAACGGCGAGCTGGATTTGGATACGCTCAAGAAACTGGTTGAGTGGCATATCGATCAGGGGTCGCACGGTCTTGTTCCGGTTGGAACCACCGGTGAAAGCCCGACGCTGACCCATCGCGAACATGAAATCGTGGTGGAAGAGGTCGTCAAAGCCGCCGCTGGCCGCATTCCGGTGATTGCAGGTGCAGGGTCAAACAACACCGCCGAGGGCATTGGCCTGATCCAGCATGCCGAACATGTGGGCGCCGACGCGGCATTGGTTGTGACCCCTTATTACAACAAGCCGACCGCCGGTGGCCTGATCGCGCATTTCAAAGCGCTGCATGACGCCAGCAATCTGCCGATCATCATTTACAACATCCCGGGCCGTTCGGTCATCGACATGAAGCCCGCCACGATGGGAGAGCTGGCAAAGCTGCCCCGCATTGTCGGTGTCAAAGATGCCACCGGCGACATTGCCCGCGTATCTCAGCAACGTGCGGCATGTGGTACGGACTTCATCCAGCTTTCGGGCGAAGACGCCACTGCGTTGGGCTTTAACGCCCATGGCGGCGTTGGCTGTATTTCGGTCACGGCAAACGTCGCCCCGAAACTCTGCGCCGAGTTTCAAGAGGCTACGCTGGCGGGCGATTACGGAAAAGCACTGGAATATCAGGACCGCCTGATGCCGCTGCATGAAGCGATCTTTATCGAGCCGGGCCTGGCCGGTGCCAAATACGGAATGTCCCAACTGGGCCTTTGCAGCGACGAGGTGCGCCTGCCGCTGGTCGGAATTTCCGACGGCACCAAGGCAGCCATTGACAAGGCCATGCGCCATGCCGGTCTGGTCAACTAAAGCGTTTCACCACACTGTTGAAACGCAAGCAAAGGGGCGAAACGCTCTGACTTGCCTTGACGGGATTGCAGGACACCTATGCCGGTCAGCGTCTATATCATCTGCGGATTAACGGGGGCGGGCAAGTCCACCTATTCCGAACAATTGCGCCGCGACGTTAACGGTGTGCGCATGTCCATCGACGACTGGATGGCGCAATTGTTCTTTATGGACCGCGCACCAACATCCGATTTCGAATGGTTCCACACCCGCGTCCGCCGCTGCGCCGCCCAAATGCGCGACACCGCAGACCAGATCATTGACGCCGGATTGCCCGTGATCTTCGATTGTGGCTTCACAAATTTGGATGAACGCCAGATCTTCTATGATTGGGCGGATGCAAACGGATATGCGGTGGCGCTACATTTTCTGGACGTACCCGAAACTGTCCGCTGGGACCGCGTGCAAAACCGCAACGCTGAGAAGGGTGACACTTTCGCCCTTGAGGTCACGCGCGACATGTTCGACTTTATGGGCCGCATCTGGCAGGCTCCGTCAGAGGCGGAAATGCAGGAACGCGCAGGCGTTTTGATTGAGAATTAACATGGCCAAACCAAAGTCAGACCCGAATTACAAAATCGCTGCCGAAAACCGGCGGGCGCGGTATGACTATGCCATCGAAGAAGACATCGAATGCGGCATCGTTCTGGAAGGGTCCGAGGTGAAATCGCTGCGCCTTGGAGGTGCGAACATTGCCGAAAGCTATGCCATGGTTGAAAACGGCGAGCTTTGGTTGACCAACAGCTACATCGCCCCTTACGAGCAGGCGAAATCCTTCAAACATGCCGAACGACGAAAGCGGAAACTGCTGGTCAGCAAGAAAGAGCTGAACCGCCTTTGGGCCGACACCCAGCGCAAAGGCATGACGTTGGTTCCGCTGGTTCTTTATTTCAATCACAAGGGCATCGCGAAGCTGAAGATTGGTATCGCAAAAGGCAAAAAGAACGTCGACAAACGCGCGACCGAGGCCAAGCGCGACTGGAACCGCCAGAAACAGAGACTGCTGCGCCACGGCGAGTGAGACTTGCCCTTGATCCTGCCGCGCTGTAGGCAAGTCAGGAACCGAAGCCCGAGGGAATCCCCATGAAGGACGATCCGCAAACGCTCGTATCCACCGACTGGCTGGCCGCAAATCTCAAGATGCCTGATCTCAGAATTCTTGATGCCTCTTGGTATCTGCCAGACATGAACCGCAATGCCCGTGCGGAATATGATCAGGCGCATATTCCCGGTGCCCGATTCTTTGATATCGACGACAATAGCGACCAACGCTCGGACCTGCCGCATATGGTGCCGCCGGTCGAGAAATTCATGTCGCGGATGCGGGCGATGGGCGTCGGCGACGGACATCAGATCGTGGTCTATGACGGTGCGGGCCTGTTCTCGGCCGCGCGTGTCTGGTGGCTGTTCCGCCTGATGGGCAAGAAAGACGTGGCCATTCTGGATGGTGGCATGGCCAAATGGCTGGCCGAGGGCCGCCCGACCGAAGACCTGCCCCCGATCGTGCGCGACCGCCATATGACGGTCCAGCGCCATAACGGCCTGATCAAGGATGTGACGCAGGTTTCCTCAGCGTCAAAGCTGAAAGACCACGAAATCATCGATGCCCGCGCACCCGCGCGTTTCCGGGGCGACGCACCCGAACCGCGCGAAGGGCTGCGCTCGGGCCATATCCCCGGTTCGAAAAACGTGCATTACGCAACGCTTCTGAACGAAGACGGAACCATGAAGGATGCAGGCGGGCTGATGTCCGCCTTTGAAACCGGCGGGGTGGATTTGTCCAAACCTTCGATCACAACCTGCGGATCGGGCATCACTGCCGCGATCCTCTGCCTTGCCCTGGAGAGGCTCGGCAAGAAAGACCATTCACTTTACGACGGGTCATGGGCCGAATGGGGGGCTTTCCCCACCCTGCCTGTCGCCACCGGAGACGCATAATGCTGACGAACCTCAAACCGCTTCCCGCCGACAAAATCCTGATGCTGATGCAGGAATACGCAAGCGATCCACGCGACACCAAGATCGACCTTGGCGTCGGTGTCTACAAAGACGCCACCGGCCACACGCCGATCATGCGGGCAATCAAAGCCGCCGAAATGAAAGTCTGGGAAGAGCAAACCTCGAAATCCTATACCGGGCTTGCCGGTGATCCGGCCTATAGCGACGCGATGGTCAATCTGGTGCTTGGCTCATCCGTCGCCCGAGACCGCATTGCCGCTGTTGCCACCCCCGGCGGCACAGGGGCCGTGCGTCAGGCATTCGAGCTTCTGCAAATGGCCAACCCGGGCGGTCGCGTGTTCGTGTCGAACCCGACCTGGCCGAACCACGTATCGATCCTTAATCATCTGGGCATCGAAACGGTCATGTACCGTTATTTCGACGAAACCACCTGTGCGGTTGATTTCGACGGCATGATCGAAGACCTCAAAACCGCCAAAAAGGGTGATCTGGTGCTGCTGCACGGCTGTTGCCACAACCCGACCGGCGCCAATCTGAACCTGACCGAATGGCAGGCCGTGGTCGAGGTGCTTCTGCAAACCGGCGCAACCCCGATGATCGATATCGCCTATCAGGGTTTCGGAGACGGGCTGGAAGAAGATGCCGCGGGCGTTCGCCTCGTGGCCGCGTCTGTGCCGGAAATGCTGATCGCCGCCAGTTGTTCAAAAAACTTTGGCATCTACCGCGAACGTACCGGCCTTTTGATGGCGATGAGCGAAAGCGCGGAAAATACCAAGATCACCCAAGGCGCCTTGAACCACCTGAACCGCCAGAACTATTCCTTCCCGCCCGATCATGGTGCGCGGCTGGTGGCAACCATCCTGAACGATGATGCGCTATGTGCGGACTGGCAGGCCGAACTGGAAGAAATCCGGCTGTCGATGCTGGGCCTGCGTGAACAGCTGGCAAACGAGCTGCAACGCCTGTCCGGCTCGGACCGTTTCGGCTTTGTCGCCCAGCATCGCGGCATGTTCTCGCGCCTCGGCATTGCCCCCGACATGGTGGCCAAGCTGAAATCCGATCACGGCATCTACATGGTCGGAGATTCGCGCATCAACATCGCCGGGCTGAACGAAACCAAAGTGCCCATTCTGGCGCAGGCCATCGTTTCGTCAGGCGCCTGAGCCGCCTCTTGTATTCAGGCCGTGTAACCCCATCTAGGGGCAACACGGCCTTTACATATGGAGATTCGAATATGAAAACGGAACAAATCGGCGACGCGGTATTGGAAACCTGGACGGTGGACGAGGTCGAAGCTGCCTTTGACAGGAACGAGGTCGTGCTGATCGACGTCCGCACCCCACAGGAATACATGTTCGAACATATCGAAGGGGCGTTGCTGCTGCCAATGTCCTTCTTTTGTGCCGACAAACTGCCCGGACAAAGCGAAAAGCGGATCATTTTCCACTGCGGTTCGGGTATGCGGTCGGAACGTGTGGCCCGCATGGCCATCGAAAACGGCGGCCGCAACCGGATCGCCCATATGGAAGGCGGCTTTGGCGCCTGGAAAACCGCGAAAAAGCCCCATATCGGCACGCAAATGTCCACCGGCGCCCCGACAAAAGTCACCTACTGATTTCATCTTTTTCGAAATACTTTCGGGGGTTTGGGGGCAGACAGCCCCCATTGAACCAAACATGAAAAGGCCCCGCGCATGCGGGGCCTTTGCCTTTTGCTTCACTCGTCAGGTTTATTTGACGATATCGTAAGCTTCCATGCCAAGCTCGGTTGTATCAAGCCCCTGGATCTCGGCTTCTTCATCAACCCGAATGCCCAGAACTGCCTTGAGGATCGTCCAGACAATCAGCGACACAACAAAGGTGAATGCGCCAATGGCCAGAATACCTGTCAGCTGCGCCCCGATGGTGGCCGAGCCGGAAAACGCCACGGCGACAGTGCCCCAGATACCTGCGATCAGGTGAACAGGGATCGCACCGACAACGTCATCGATCTTGAACTTGTCCAGCATTGGAACAGTGAACACGACGATCAGACCACCGATGCCACCGATCAGAAGCGAACCGAACAGCGACGGGGCCAGAGGCTCGGCGGTGATCGACACCAGTCCAGCCAGCGCGCCGTTCAGGACCATGGTCAGATCGACCTTCTTGTAAAGAACCTGGGTCAGAACCAGCGCTACGATTGCTCCCGATGCGGCTGCCATGTTGGTGTTGGCGAAGATGCGGCCTACGTCCGTGATGTCGCCTACGGTGCCAGCTGCAAGCTGCGAACCGCCGTTGAAGCCAAACCAGCCGAGCCACAGGATGAATGTGCCGAGTGTTGCCAGCGCAAGGTTCGAACCAGGCATCGGGTTAACTTTGCCGTCCTTGTATTTACCAAGACGCGGACCCAGAACAATAGCACCGGCAAGTGCTGCCCAGCCGCCGACCGAGTGCACGATGGTCGAGCCTGCGAAATCCGAGAACCCAAGCTCGGACAACCAGCCACCGCCCCACTGCCAGGAACCGGTGATCGGATACATAAAGCCCGTCAGGACAATCACGAAGACCAGGAAAGGCCACAGTTTGATGCGTTCAGCCAAAGCACCGGATACGATCGACGCGGTCGCTGCCACGAACATCAGCTGGAAGAAAAAGTCCGATGCAACCGACGCATAATCCAACGAGGCGTCGCTGGCGTCCAGACCGACAGGCTCAAGCACGGTCGGAACGAAGTTGAACGCAAGGAAGCCGTTGAAATCGCCCGGATACATAAGGTTGAATCCAACCAGCCAATACATGATTGCCGCGATTGAAAACAGCGCGACGTTTTTGGTCAGCTGCATGGTAACGTTCTTTGACCGGACGAGACCCGCTTCAAGCATCGCAAAGCCCGCGGCCATCCAGAACACAAGGAATCCACCCACAAGAAACAGCAGGGTGGTCATGATATAGGGGCCGATTTCGTCGAACCCCGGTGCCGCTTCTTGCGCGGACGCCAGGCTTGGCAGGGCGGTCAGCGCGGCCACTGGAACGAGTGTTTTGAAGAGTGACATTTTGATTTCCTTTCCTGCCGTACTCAGATTGCGTCCGCGTCAGTTTCACCGGTGCGCACCCGCACCGCCGAAGCCACGTCAAGAACGAAGATTTTGCCGTCACCGATCTTGCCGGTCTTGGCCGTGGACACGATGGTCTCGACCACCTGGTCGGCCATGTCCGCGCCGATGACGATTTCAAGTTTGATTTTCGGAACGAAGTTCACCGCGTATTCGGCACCGCGATAAATCTCGGTATGACCGGACTGCGAGCCAAAGCCCTTGATTTCAGTTACCATCATTCCGCGCACGCCGATATCGGTCAGCGCCTCGCGCACTTCCTCCAGTTTGAAGGGTTTGATTGTTGCTATAATCAGTTTCACCGTCTTCCCCTTTCCGGTTTGCAAACGATCTGTATTTCGCAGCTGCAGAAAATCGCCTATTCAGGGCGAGGGGCCAGATTTTCGGGCGGAAAAATGTCTGAAACTGGCCGATTATGCTTAAATTTTAATCGTCAATCTCAAAAAGACCGTTTTTTGTGCAGACGGAAATCCGCCGGTTCGGAAAACCCCGTCTCAACAAAGGTTAAGAATCAGGCTATGGTGCCGGCAAAACAATGCCCGGGCAGGCACCAATGACTTCAAAAAAACCACAGCGGCCACGATTGGTGGCTGACAAGCGCTATGAGTCGGGCAAAAAGCCCGCCGCGAAAAAGCCTGCGCCCAAGAAACCGGCGGCGAAAAAACCGGTGCCGAAAAAACGCACGTCAAAGAAAGCGGCGAAGCGGCGGCCCTTGTTGCTGCGTCTCCTGTTTGGACTTATTCGCACAATCTTGCTGATCATCTGGCGCCTTGGCTGGCGGCTGGCAGTGATTGTTGCCCTATTGATCGGCGGCTCTGTCGCCTATTATCTGACCTCGCTTCCACCGATAGAAGATCTGATTGACGGGCGGGCACGAGGCTCGGTGACGCTATTGGACCGCGAAGGCGAGGTTTTTGCCTGGCGCGGTGATCAGTTCGGCGGGATGATAACAACGGATACGGTTTCGCCCCATTTGAAGAACGCCGTCGTCGCGACCGAGGACAAACGCTTCTATTATCATGTCGGTGTCGATCCTATCGGCATCGCCAGCGCCGTGCGCATCAACCTGAGCGAAGGGCGCGGTCCGCTGGAAGGACACGGCGGATCGACCATCACCCAGCAGGTGGCGAAGCTGCTTTGTGTCGGCACACCCTTCGACCCGCGCGGCGGCCAGACCGAAGCCGAATACGAGGCCGAGTGCCGCCAGTCGACGCTTTGGCGGAAAATCACGGAAGCCACCTATGCCCTGGCCATGGAGTTGAAATACTCCAAGGATGAAATCCTGACGATCTATATGAACCGCGTTTTTCTCGGGGCGGGATCGCGCGGATTTGAAGCAGCGAGCCAGCGTTATTTCGGCAAATCAGCCGCCGAAGTTTCGCCCGCCGAGGCCGCCCTGCTGGCCGGATTGCTTGTGGCCCCGTCCCGATACGCCCCGACCAACAACCTGACACGATCACAAAACCGCGCGGGCGTCATTATCGACCTGATGGAAGCCCAGGGATTGCTTTCGGCGACGGACGCGGCGATTGCCAAGCAGATCCCGGCCGTTTTGTCAGAAGCCGCCGAAGCGCAGGCGGGCGGGTATTTCGCGGATTGGGTCATGGCCTATGGTCCCGACTATCTGACCCAAAGCACGACCGAGGATGTGATTATCCAGACCACCCTTGATCAATCCATGCAGGCAGCCGCCGAAGAAGCCATGGCCCAGATAATCGAAGAGCGCCTTGACGAGGATTCCAAAGCGCAGGTGGCGATCGTGGTCATGTCCGCCGATGGCGCCGTCCGCGCCATGGTGGGCGGCCGCAGAACCAAAGTGGCCGGTGCCTTCAACCGTGTAACTCAGGCAAAGCGCCAAACCGGTTCGGCGTTCAAGCCCTTTGTTTATGGGGCCGCGCTCGAGATGGGGTACCGTTACAACGATATCGTGGTGGATGAACCGATCACGATCAACATCCCCGGCTCGGGTGACTGGTCGCCCAGCAACTATACCAATGAAAATTACGGCGAAGTGACACTGACCGACGCGCTGAGAAATTCATTGAATATTCCGGCGGTAAAAGTGTCGGAAACCGTCGGACGCGATGCTGTCCGCCAGATTGCCACGGATTTCGGCCTTCGCGGTCCGCTTGCGGAAGGCCCGGCGCTGGCGCTGGGTGCGTCCGAGGCCACATTGATCAACATGACAGGCGCTTTCGCGGGCATTCTGAACGGCGGTTCCTCGGTGCAACCTTACGGGTTGCTTGAACTGCGCCTGGCCGGTGATGACGTCCCACTGATGGGCAAAGGCGGGGGTATCGGCGAAAGGGTGTTGCGTGAAAGCGTTGCGCAAGAGCTGATCTATATGATGCGTCAGGTCGTGACGCGCGGCTCTGGCAAACGCGCCAATCTGCCGGATCGCGAAGTTGCCGGCAAAACCGGAACCACCCAGGCTGCCCGAGATGCCTGGTTCATCGGCTTCACCGCTGACTACGTGGCCGGGGTTTGGATGGGATATGACGACAACACCCCGCTAACCGGCGTTACAGGCGGCAGCCTTCCGGCGGAAATCTGGAAAGCAACGATGGAGCGTATTCACGAAAATGTCCCCGTTCGGCCACTTCCGATGATGCGTCCCGAAGAGGAATTGCCGGGCCGGGCCTTTGGGGACGAGATCATCGAGACGCAACCGGAACCCGACAACGATCCGGTGCTGATCCAGATTCTACGGGATTTGCTTGGCGGATGATCAACCGAGGCTGCGCAAGTCCGCGATCATCGCGTCGATATCTCCGCCACGGCGGTCCAGCTTCGCACCGATTTCAGTGCGCTCGCTGGAAAGCATGTTCAAACCCTCGATGAACATGTTGAAAAACTTCTCTTCACCGGACCTGTCCGTGACCAGAAATGTCACCTCGAACGGGCCGGAACCCTGAAGATAAGCGGTCGTTGAAACTTCGAAAAAGCTTTTTACCGGTTTGGCATCCTGAACAACCACCCTGCCGCCAATGAATTCACGAAACCGGCGCCCGTATTTGGTTGAGATATACCGCTGAAACGCCACTGTGAAATCACGCATCTGCTGCGCCGAGGCCGAACGCCCCTCGACCCCAAACGCATAGCGCGCGATCGTGTTCACATCGGCGTAGTCGATGAATATCTGCTCGAAATCATCCATCATCTCTGCTTCGGATTTGCCCGAGGAAATGATTGCGTTGATGTCGTCCACCACCTGATTGACCAGTCGCTTTGCGCTTTGTGGCGTTGTTGCTGCTGCTTGCAATGGGATAGCAGAAACAACGGCCCCCGATGCGGCCAATTGCATCAATTTGCGTCTGCTCAAAGCGGAATCATTCACCGTTGATATCCTCATAAGGGTCGAAATAGTCGTCTTCCTCCAGCCTCATTCCCAACTCATACCGCCTGCTTTGCAGATAGAACAGGCGCGTTTGGGCATAGCTGTCTGCACTGTCATATAGGACCGAATCCACTGTGTTGCCAAACCGTCCGCGATCACCAAGCATATTCAGCGCTTCCACGCCACTTCCCGACAACCGCCAATAATCTTCCAGCACCAGGGTCATCGGATTGAACAAGGCGTCCACGACGATCCCGACCGTATCACGCTCGGTCGAGCCACCAAGTACCGGCAGTTCTATATAGGCGCCTTCGCCAACGCCCCAGACATGAAGGGTTTCACCAAAATCGGATTGCTGCTGATAAAGCCCGATTTCCGACGCCGCATCGTACAAACCCAGAAGTCCGACCGTGCCATTGACCGCAAAGCGGGCCGAATTTGATGCCGCACTTTTCAGATCAAGCTGCAACAGGTTGTTCACCACGATGGCCGGCGTATCGAGAAAATTGTTCAGATTGCTCAGCCCGATCATCACAGGTTCGGGCACGATATCGACATAGACCATCGAGACGGGCCGCAAAATCGCCTCGTCCAGACTGCGGTTCAATTCATGCGTGCGCCGGTTCACCGTTTCATACGGGTCTATGATATCTTCAATCCCCGAAGGTTTGGCGCAGGCGGACACAACAACCAATGCGGACAGCACAAAAATTGCGCGAAGGCAGCGTAACAACGATCCCCGGCCGCGCCGCGGGAATTGAATATGGGGTTTTTCAAACACGGTATAGTACCACGAATTTCAGACGTGTTTCAGCCAAGACGGCCGACACGTACAATTAATACTACCGGCGCAGAATGGGAAAGTAGCAAATCCGCATCGCCCGGCCTACAGTGGCAAAACTGCGAATCCGATATTTTTGAAAGTTATTCATGCACAAAAGCGATTTGGAAAAAGGAAAAGAAGAACTTATTCACGCGCGCAAGCAAAGCCGCCCGCTGTACTGGTTCGTGGCGGTCTTCAGTTTTTTCACAAATCTTCTGATGCTGACCGGCCCGATCTACATGCTTCAGGTCTATGATCGTGTTTTGGGAAGCCGCTCGGAAGCGACCTTGCTGGCGCTGACACTGCTGGTGGCCTTCCTTTATGGCATGATGGGGCTTCTTGACTTCACCCGCGGCCGGATCATGGCCCGCGTGGGCGCGCGGTTTCAGGACAGTCTGGATCGCCGTGTGTTTGAAGCGGCGTTGAAAAAATCCTCGCCCCAAGCCCCACAGAACGTCGCTGCGACCGCCCAGCGCGATCTGGAATCGGTGCAGCGTCTGATGACCTCGCCCGCCCTGATGTCCGTGTTTGATATCCCTTGGACCCCGGTTTTCCTGGCGGGCATTGCCCTGTTTCACCCGTGGCTTGGCATTCTGGCCCTGTCTGGTGGTGCCGTTCTGATCCTGATCACCGTTCTCAACCAGATCCTGACACGCCGCCCGCTGATGCGCTCGAGCGTGGCAAGTTTCCGTTCGGATTCAATCTCTGACCAGCTCAGGTCCGAGGCGGAAATGGTCCAAAGCCTGGGAATGCGCGGCGCAGCCTTTCAGCGATGGCAGGTGGCGCGGGCCGAATCCCTGCAAGAAACCATCAATTCCAGTGATCTGAGCGGTACGTTTTCCTCGACCACCAAAACCCTGCGTCTGTTCCTGCAATCGGCCATGCTGGGGCTTGGGGCGTATCTTGTACTGCAAAACCAGCTGACGCCGGGTGCGATGATTGCCGGCTCGATCCTGATGGGACGGGCGCTGTCTCCGATCGAACAGGCAATCGGCCAATGGGCCGTCGTGCAACGGGGCACAAAAGGCTGGAACAATCTGGTTGAGCTTCTGTCAGAAGTACCACCTTCACCACCGCGCACGCCGCTGCCCACGCCCAAGGCTAAACTGGAAGTACAAGCTGTCACGGTACTGCCCCCCGGCCAGCAACAGGCCACGCTGCGCAATGTCTCATTTGTCGTGCAACCCGGGCAGGCGGTCGGGGTGATTGGCCCGTCCGGGGCAGGGAAAACCACGCTGGCCCGCGCCATTACCGGGGTCTGGCGGCCTGCGGGCGGGAAAATCCGGCTTGATGGCGCCGCTCTTGATCAATACGAGCCGGATGTACTTGGCCAGCATATCGGCTATCTGCCGCAGCGGGTGCAACTGTTTGACGGCACCATTGCCGAGAATATCGCCCGCCTCAGCCCCAATCCGGATAGCGAACAGATTGTCAAAGCCGCGCAGAAAGCAGCGGCGCATGAAATGATCCTGAAATTTCCAGACGGCTACGACACCCGTGTCAGTGCCAATGGGGGGCTTTTGTCCGGCGGCCAATTGCAGCGGATCGGACTGGCCCGTGCCTTGTATGGCGGGCCGGTATTGCTCGTGCTGGACGAACCGAACTCGAACCTCGACAATGATGGCAGCGAAGCCCTGAACCAGGCCATTCGCGCGATGAAGGCGGATGGAAAATCCGTGATCATCATGGCCCACCGCCCCGCCGCCATCAAGGAATGCGATACGTTGCTGATGCTCGATAATGGGACGCCAATGGCCTTTGGGCCAAAGGACGAGGTGCTGAAATCCATGGTGAAAAACCATCAGGCAATCCAGCAAACCCAAAGTGGCGGAGGCGTATCATGAGCAGCGCAAAATGGTCAGCCGCCCGCCACATGTCTTTGGGTATTATCGTCCTGTTTGTTCTTGTCGGCGGCTTTGGGGCATGGGCGGTGAAGTCGCAGATATCTGGCGCAATTGTCACCAGTGGCAAGATCGAGGTCGACCAGAACCGTCAGGTTGTCCAACACCCTGATGGCGGCGTGGTTGACGGGATCCTCGTTGATGAAGGGGATATCGTGAACGAAGGGGATATCCTGATCCAGCTTGATCCGACGCTTTTGGCGTCAGAGCTGACGATCATCGAAGGCCAGCTGTTCGAACTGATGGCCCGCCGGGGCCGGCTTGAGGCTGAGCGGGATTCAAGCCCGGAGATAGGTTTCGAAGACGAACTGCTCGTGCTTGCAGCCACCGATCCAAACGTTTTGGATCAGGTAGACGGACAGGCCCGCCTGTTTGAAGCCCGCCGCGTCTCGATGGCTAACGAGATCGAGCAATTGGGCAAACGCCGTGGCCAGATCGCGGATCAGATCGTTGGAATAGACGCCCAGATGGACGCCCTGGATGTCCAGCTTGACCTGCTTCAGCAGGAACTGACCAACCAACAATCGCTTTTGGATAAGGGGCTGGCTCAGGTGGCGAAGGTTCTGAACCTTCAACGTGAAGAAGCGCGGTTGAACGGTACGGTTGGCGATCTGAAAGCGCAGCGTGCCCAGGCCGAGGGCCGGATCACGGAAATCGATATCGAGATCATCAAGCTAGGCACGCAACGGCGCGAAGAGGCGATCACCCGCCTGCGCGATCTGCAATTTCAGGAACTGGAACTGGCAGAACAGCGGCGCAGTCTGAAGGAACGTCTGTCGCGCCTTGATATCCGCGCACCGGTGTCTGGGGTGGTGTACGGCTTGCAGGTCTTTGCCAAACGCTCGGTCATCCGGCCGGCGGATCCGGTGCTTTTCCTTGTGCCGCAAGACAAGCCACTGGTGATCATGGCGCAGGTTGACCCTATCCATATTGATGAATTGTATGTTGATCAGGATGTGGCCGTGCGGTTCTCGGCGCTCGATTCCCGTACCACGCCGGAATTGCTCGGCAAGGTCACGCAGGTTTCAGCCGATGCGTTTCAGGATGAAAACACATCGTTCAGTTATTACCGGGCCGAAATCCAGCTGAACGAAGGGGAAAAATCCCGCCTGCCTGAAGGCACCATCCTGATCCCCGGCATGCCGGTTGAGGCGTTTATCCAGACAACGGACCGCACACCGCTGGCCTATCTGATCAAACCGCTGGCGGACTATTTCGCCAAAGCCTTCCGCGAAAGCTGATTTCCTCTTTTCCGCCGCGACGTTCAAAGCTAGCGTCGCGGCAACAAACAGGAGGATTTCCCATGAGTGCAATCGAAGCCCGTCTGGCCGAACTGGGCGTAACCCTGCCCGACGCCCCGGCACCCGCCGCAAACTATGTGCCCTTTGTCGTTCAGGGCAACACGGTTTACGTCTCCGGTCAGATTTCCAACGATGCGAACGGGTTCATTACAGGCACCTTGGGTCAGGATATGGACACCGCCGCTGGGGCCGCCGCGGCAAAATCCTGCGCGATCAGCCTGCTGGCCCAGGTCAAGGCCGCCTGCGATGGCGATATCGACCGGCTGGTTCGGGTGTTGAAGCTGACCGCCTTCGTCAACTCGACCGCCGATTTCACCGAACAGCCGCAAGTCGTCAACGGCGCCTCGGATTTTCTGGTCGAGGCTCTGGGCGACAAGGGCCGCCACGCGCGTTCGGCGGTATCTGCCCCTTCGCTGCCTTTGGGCGTCGCGGTTGAGATCGAAGGCATTTTCGAAATCGCATGACCCTGCCGCAGGTCTTTCTCGACCGGCCGCTGGCCCACCGTGCCCTGCATGATGTGACGCATGGACGGCCTGAAAACTCGTTGGCGTCTATTCGTTCGGCGATCACGGCGGGATACGGGATCGAAATTGACCTGCAACTTTCAAAAGACGGTCAGGCCATGGTCTTTCACGATTATGACCTGCAACGCTTGTGCGGTGTGACGGGGGCTGTCGGCCAGCGCACGGCGGATGAACTGGCCCGCCTTGCCCTGACTGGTGGGGATGAAGGTATCCCGACATTGCATCAGGTGCTTGATCTGGTTGCCGGTCAGGTGCCTTTGCTGATCGAGATCAAGGATCAGGACCTGCGCCTGGGGCCGAATATCGGCCGGTTGGAACAGGCTGCGGCCAAGGCTTTGGCAGGCTATTCCGGGCCAGTGGCGCTGATGTCTTTCAACCCGCATTCCGTGTCTGAACTGGCCCGGCTTTGCCCCGCGTTTCCGCGTGGCCTGACCACCTGTAATTTCGTCAAAGCCGATTGGCCCTTGGTTCCCGATCAACGCCGGGAGCAACTGGCCCGGATCCCGGATTTCGACGCGACCGGTTCATGCTTCATTAGCCACCAGCAAGATGAACTGGACACCCCCCGCGTGGCGGAACTGAAATCCTCGGGCATACCGGTCCTGTGCTGGACCATCCGCACACCGGAAGAAGAGGCGACCGCCCGCAAAATCGCCGATAACATCACCTTTGAAGGCTACCTTCCGGCTTGACCAATGCCGCCAATGCCCCAAGTCTGACGGGGTGCACAGGGGAACGATTTGGCTGACAGCATCGAAATTCAGGTCCATGCCAGTCTTTCCGGCATTTCACAGTCCGATTGGGACGCCTGCGCCTGCCCCGAGGCCGCAACAGGCCGGCCGGTTGATCCCTTCACAACATACCGGTTTTTGAAAGCTCTGGAAGACAGCGGATCGGTCGGTCAGGGCACCGGCTGGCAACCGCAATATCTGACGGCCCATGCAGATGGGTTGATGATCGCCGCCGCTCCGCTTTACGCCAAGGGGCATTCGCAAGGCGAATATATCTTCGACTTCAATTGGGCGCATGCCTATGAAAACGCAGGCGGGCGCTATTATCCTAAGTTGCAGATCGCCGTGCCGTTCACACCCGCGACAGGGCGACGATTGCTGACACGGCCAGAGTACGAACAGATTGGGCAGGCCGCATTGGTACAGGGGGCGGTGCAGTTTGCCGACCAGAACAATCTGTCCTCGCTCCACATCACCTTCTGCACGGCACTTGAGCGGGATGCGGGCAGGCAGATGGGGTTACTGCCGCGCAAGTCTCAGCAATTTCACTGGATCAATCAGGGGTTTGAAAGCTTTGACACGTTCCTTGCCTCGCTGTCATCCCGCAAGCGCAAGAACATCCGCAAGGAGCGTCAGACCGCACAGGGGTTTGGCGGCACCATCCATGCGCTGACCGGCGACCAGATCGAACCGCATCATTGGGATGCGTTCTGGACCTTTTATCAAGACACCGGTGCGCGGAAATGGGGCACGCCCTATCTGACCCGCGACTTCTTTGACATTGCCCACCAGACCATGCGCGACGACATCCTGCTGGTGATGGCCGAACGCGAAGGCCGCATGATCGCCGGTGCCCTGAATTTCATCGGCCGCGAAACGCTTTTTGGCCGGTATTGGGGATGCGTTGCCGACATACCCTGCCTGCATTTCGAGCTGTGCTACTATCAGGCCATCGACTATGCCATAGCCCACGGCCTGAAACGGGTCGAAGCAGGGGCGCAAGGCGAACACAAGCTGGCGCGGGGGTATATGCCGGTGGAAACCCATTCGCTGCATTGGTTTCGTGATCCGGGCTTTGGCGATGCGGTGGGCAAATACCTGCAACACGAGGCTGAAGCCATTGACGACGAGATCGAAGTATTGACCAGCTATGGCCCGTTCCGCAAAGATCAGGGCGAAGAACAGGAGTGATGACATGCGCAGCGATCTGTTGACCGAGGATGACCGCGCCGAGCGGCTGCAACCTTTGCTTGATAACGGCTGGGAGATGGTCGACGGCAGGGATCAAATCCGCAAGACGTTCACTTTTTCGAATTTCCGCATTGCCTTTGGCTGGATGACGGTTGCGGGGATGGAAGCCGAAAAGATGAACCACCACCCCGAATGGACCAACACCTGGAACCGCGTGGTGGTGAAGCTGACAACATTCAACAAGGGTGGTCTGACCGATCTGGATGTCCGGCTGGCCAAGCGGATGGACAAGCTGGCGGATCAATTCGGCGCCGAATGATCAGGCCAACCAGTCCCTGACAGCAAGGCCTTTATAGATCGGCGGCAGAAGCATGCGCCGGTGCTTGCCCAACGGCATTCGCAGCGGCCTGCCGCGCATGGCCCTGGGGATGTCCACGCCCTGCCCCAACGCCAACCGGGCCAGCATACGCCCCGCGTAAGTCCCCATCGCGATACCGTTTCCATGCCAGCCGAAACCGGCAAAGGCACCGTCCATCCCGTCAACCGGCCCGACATAGGGCACCCATTTTCCGGTCAGGCACACCAGCCCCGTCCAGAACCACGGGGTTTCGACATCGGCCCAGGCGGGAAACATCTTTTCGAAATCCCGCCGGATCATCGCGTGCATCTTTCGATCATGGGCTTTCGTGGCCCAAATGCCTCCGCGCATGCCGAACATCATCCGGCCATCGGGCAGCAGCCGGAAATAGTGCAGCAGTTTGCGGGTGTCATAGACCATCTGACCGGTGGTCCAGCCTTGCGCGGCCAGGTCCTGATCGGTAAGTTTTCGGGTCACAAGGATGTTCGATTGCACCGGCATGAATCGCGCCCGCAGCCATTGAGGAACGTCATCACGGCTATAGCCGTTGGTGGCAACAACCAAACGCTTGCAGGTGATCGACCCATCGGTTGAATGCAGCCGGAACCCCGCACCTTCGGCTGTGATCCGCCGCACCGGAGCCTTTGAAAAGACCCGCGCCCCCGCCGACAGCGCCGCCCCAGCCAGGCCTAAAACGTATTTCCTCGGGTGCAGGGCAAAGCCGCGCGGCTCGGTCAGGCCGCCCAGCAAACCGCTGGCCTGCATGCCTTTTGCCGCCAATTCGGACGTCGCGATAAATTCAACCGGTTGGCCGGTCTTGGCCAGCCTTTCCGCCTTTCGTTCCAAACGCTGATAGGACCGCGCGGAATGTGCCAGCTGTGTTTCACCGTTTGAATGGATATCCGCCGTGATCCCGTGCCGCCTGATCAGAGACGCCACCAGATCAATCGCGTCTGATTGCGCCCGGTCCCACTCGGCCAGCCCATCCGGCCCGAACCGCCGCCGCAAACTGCGGTCGCCTGCCATTGCGCCACCCAAACAGCAAAAGCCACCGTTGCGCCCCGATGCGCCCCAACCGGGGGCGTGCATATCCAAAACGGCGACATTGGCGCCGCCCTCGGCCAGATGCAGGGCCGCGGACAATCCGGTATAGCCCGCACCGATCACCGCCACCTCGCAGGATTGTTCGGCCTGCAAGGCGGGATAGGAAAAATCCGGGCCGGGGAAATCCTCAGCCCAGAAGCATCCGTTCAGGCTGTCGGCCTCATAGGCGCGATCTTCGAAAACGCGGCTCATGTGGCGTGAATGGCGGCCCGCTCTTCACGTTCGCGTCTAACGGCGTTGCGCTTCGACATGATCGAGAATGACACAACACCTATGGTCACAATGCCGATCATGATCGTCGACAAGGCGTTGATCTCGGGCGAGACCCCAAGACGCACGGCCGAGAAAATCTTGATCGGCAGGGTGGTTGAAGACGGACCCGAGGTAAAGCTGGCGATCACCAGATCATCAAGCGACAAGGTGAATGCCAGCAACCAGCCGGAAATCACCGCCGGTGCGATGATCGGCAGAGTCACCAGCCGGAATGCCTGCCAAGCGGTGCAGCCAAGATCCAGCGCGGCCTCTTCTAGTGATTTGTCAAAACTGACCAGACGCGAAGACACCACGACCGAGACGTAGCACATTGAAAATGTCGCATGCGCCAGAACGATGGTGAACACGCCGCGATCCAGTCCGATACCGATGAACAGCAACAGCAGCGACAGGCCGGTGATCACCTCGGGCATGACCAACGGAGCGTAGATCATACCGGAAAACAGCGTCCGCCCCATGAACCGCCCGCCGCGCACCAGAATATAGGCCGCCATCGTGCCCAAAATTGTGGCGATGGTGGAAGAAAACACCGCCACGCGGATCGTCACCCAGGCCGCATCAAGAAACGCCTCGTTTTGCAGCAATTCGCCATACCATTTTGTCGAAAATCCTGCCCAGACGGTCACTAGCTTGGAAGCGTTGAAACTGTAGACAACCAGAATGATCATCGGCAGGTAAAGGAAGGCAAAGCCCAAAGTCAGGCTGGTGGCGTTGAACCATGAAAACCGCTTCATCCTTCCGCCTCCCTGTTTTTCTGCTCGTTCCGCTGGAACAGGATGATCGGGATGATCAGGATCAGCAGCAAAACCACGGCCACTGCCGAAGCCACCGGCCAGTCTCGGTTGTTGAAAAACTCTTCCCACAGCACCTTGCCGATCATCAGCGTTGACGAGCCGCCCAACAGCGACGGGATCACGAATTCACCGATTGTCGGGATGAACACCAGAAAACAACCGGCAATGATGCCCTGTTTCGATAATGGGAAAGTCACCAGCCAGAAAGCGGTGAACCGCGAACAACCCAGATCTTCGGCCGCTTCCAGCAGGCTTTCATCCAGTTTTTCTAAAGCCGAGTAAATCGGCAGGATCATGAAGGGCAAATAGGTATAAACGATCCCGATATAGACGGCGACATTGGTGTTCAGAATGATCAAAGGATCCTGAATAACCCCTAGCCACATCAGGAACTGGTTCAGATAGCCTTCGCCAGACAGGATACCGATCCACGCATAAACGCGGATCAGAAAGCTGGTCCAGAAGGGCAGGATCACCAGCATCATCAAAGTCGGACGCCATTCCAGCGGCGCGCGCGCCATTCCATAGGCAATCGGGAAGCCGACCAGAAGCGTGAAGAAGGTTGCGACAACGGCAATCCTCAGGCTGGACAGATAGGCTTTCCAATACAGATCATCTGTCGACAGGAACCAGAAATTCTCAAAATCCAGCGCGCGCAGATAGTCTGTCAACGCGCTCCAGCCCTCTTCGAACTGCCATTGCGGGAAATAGGGCGGACGCGCCAGCGCCACATCTGACAGCGAGATTTTGAAGACAATCAGAAACGGCACCAGAAACAGCGCCAGAAGCCAGAAATACGGGACAGCGATTAACAGGCGCTTCATGGCTTACCCTTTCAGCAACACGCCGGCGGTGGCGGTCCAGCTGAGCCAGACATCGTCGTCCCAGGTGAAACTGCGCCGGGATATCCGGCGGGTATTGGCGGTTTGCGCTTTGACCATCTGACCGTTGGCCAGCTTGACATGGTAGGTCGACAGGTTGCCCAGATAGGCGATGTCAATGATCTTGCCTTGAACCGCGTTGTCGGCTTCCTCGGGCTTTTCCGAGGAAATCGAAACCTTTTCGGGCCGGATCGCAATCGTGCAGCCCTGCCCGCTGCTCAGAACCGTGTCGCTGGTGGACTTCAGCGGTGGGGTACGTTCACACCAGTTGATCTCATAGCTGCCCTCGCCCGTTTTTCTGGCGGTGCCTTCGATCAGGTTCACGTCACCGATAAAATCGGCGACATAGACGTTTTCTGGGTTCTCATACAGCCGGTCCGGAGTGGCCACTTGCATCAGCTTGCCGTGATCCATCACCGCCACGCGGCTGGCCACCGTCATCGCCTCTTCCTGATCGTGGGTGACGATCACGAAGGTGGTTCCGGTCTTTTCCTGAATGTCCATCAACTCGAACTGGGTGTCCTGCCGTAGCTTCTTGTCCAGCGCTCCAAGCGGTTCGTCCAGCAACAATAGCTTCGGCGCCTTGGCCAATGACCGCGCCAGCGCAACCCGCTGCTTCTGACCGCCAGAGATTTGATGCGGCTTGCGGCGGGCGAATTTCTCAAGCCGGGTCAGGCGCAACATCTCTGCCACGCGGTCGGCGATATCGTTCTTGGGCATCCCTTCGCGCTTCAGGCCGAAGGCAATGTTATCCTCGATCGACAGGTGGGGAAACAAGGCGTAGCTTTGGAACATCATGTTCACCGCCCGCTTGTTCGGCGGCACCGGCGCGATATCCTGACCGGCCAGAATAATTTCGCCTTCGGTCGGGGTTTCAAACCCCGCCAGCATCCGCATCATTGTGGTTTTGCCACAACCCGAAGGGCCAAGCAGGGCAAAAAACTCTTTTTCGTAGATATTGATCGACAGATCATCAATCGCCGTGAAATCGCCAAATCGCTTGGTGACACCCCGAAACTCGATCAAAGGCGTTTCCTTCGGGTCATTCCAAGGTGCAAAAACCTGATTGGCTGCTACGCTCGCCATGACATCCCCACTAAATATGACGGAAAGAAAAAGACCCGCCCCCATCATGCGCAGGGGGCGGGTCGCAACCGGGCTTAGGTGCCCGACTTGATTTTGGTCCACAGACGGGTCACGACACGCTGCACTCTGGCGTCGTAGGGGCGTGTGGTGAACAGGTTCGCCAACGTCTCTTCATCCGGGTACACCGCCGGGTAATCAAGGATTTCCGGATCGATATATTGCTGGGCCGCGAAGTTACCGCTTGCATACCAGACATAGTTGGTCGCCGCGGCCGAGTTTTCGGCATCAAGGATAAAGTTGATAAACGCATGGGCGCCTTCAGGGTTCGGGGCATCTTCGGGAATGGCCATCTGGTCAAACCACATCTGCGCACCTTCAACAGGGATCGAGTAATCGATCTCTTGCCCGTTATCGGCCTCGTCCGCGCTGTACTGCGCCTGGAAAACGTCGCCCGACCAGCCCACGGCCACACAGATATCGCCATTTGCCAGCGCGTTGATATATTCGGACGAATGGAATTTCTGGATATAGGGGCGAACTCCGGCAAATACGCTTTCCGCCTTGGCAATCACCTCCGGGTCATGGCTGTCCGGGTCCTCGCCGATGTAGTTCAGCGCCGCCGGGATCATCTCGGTTGGAGCGTCAAGGAAGTAGACGCCGCATTCGGCCAGCTTTGCCATATTGGCCGGATCAAAAACCAGCGCCCATGAATCTACCGGTGCATCTTCGCCAAGGGCTTCTTCGACCTTGCCGATATTATAGCCGATACCGGTGGTGCCCCACATGTAGTTCACCGAATATTCGCTGTCCGGATCATACTGGTCGGTACGGTCCGAGATATCATCCCAAAGGTTGCTGGCATTCGGCAGCATGTCATAGTCCAGCGGCTGGAACGCCCCGACCGAGATCTGGCGTTGCAGGAATGTGGCAGACGGCACAACGACGTCATAGCCCGATCCACCGGCCAGCATCTTTGTCTCGAGCAGTTCGTTGCTGTCGAACACGTCATAGATCAGATCATAGCCGGTTTCTTCTTCGAACTGGGTAAGCAGGTCTTCGTCGATATAGTCTGACCAGTTATACACGCGGACCTCTTGGGCCAGCGCTCCTGTCGCGGTCAGTGCCAACGCAGCGGTGGCGTTCAACAGAGTATACTTCATATGTCGTCTCCCGTTAGACAGAGGTTTTCCTCTACTGCCAATATTTGATCAAATTTTGCATCGCATGGCAACAAATAAATGTTTTCACGCCTCTGTTGATCTCGCAAGGGATCGAATGCATTGTTGCGGATATAAAATTACGAAACCCTGTGAACGGTACATTCTTTATGCACTCGACTGCCTCAAAACCGGCCCATGAAGTCGTCTATCATCAGTTGCGCGAACTGATCCTATTCGGTGATCTGATTCCCGGACAGGCCGTGACCATTCAGGGGCTGACGGTCGAACTGAATGCAGGCATGACCCCGGTGCGCGAGGCGCTGCGCCGCCTGATTTCCGAAGGCGCTCTGGTTTTTCAGGGCAATCGCCGGGTCACGGTGCCAACACTTTCAAAGGACAACATCAACGAATTAATCTTTGCACGGCAAGCGATTGAGCCGCAATTGATCATACTGGCAACGCAAAAAGCCACGCCGGAAGACATCGACAGGCTCGAGGTTATCGACGCCGAGCTTGATCAGGCGATCGAATCCGGGGACATCCACCGTTATCTCAAGAAGAATTACGAATTTCATGCCAACCTTTATGATCTGGCGGATGCACCGATTCTGGTCGGTTTGGCCGACAGCATGTGGCTTCGGTTCGGTCCGTCTCTCAGGGTGATCTGCGGCAGGCTGGGCACGCAAAGCCTGCCTGATCTTCACAAGCAATGCCTGTCCGCCATGCGGGCCGGAGATGCCCACGCGGCCGCCAATGCGATCCGCGATGATGTGGTTCAGGGGATGGAACAGGTCAAACGTAACCTGACGGAAAACAAGTCTGTCGATTGATTCGATTGACAGCAAAAAATTTGATCATATTCTGAGGCAAACACAGCTCATCGCTATTGAGGCCCCATTATGACCCAGATTTCAAACCACTTGCCCACCTCTGAACTTCAGGCTCTGGACGCTGCCCACCACATGCATCCGTTCACCGCCAATGCCGAGCTGGCGGCGAAAGGTGCGCGCGTTATCACCCGCGCCAGCGGCGTGACCCTGACCGATAGCGACGGCCACGAAATCCTTGACGGCATGGCGGGCCTGTGGTGCGTCAATATCGGCTATGGCCGCGAAGAGCTGGCCGATGTGGCCGCCCGTCAGATGCGCGAACTGCCCTATTACAACACCTTCTTTCAGACCACCCATGTTCCGGCCATCGCGCTGGCGGCGAAAATCGCGGAACTGGCCCCGGGCGATCTGAACCACGTCTTCTTTGCCGGTTCGGGATCCGAGGCCAACGACACCAACCTGCGCATGGTACGCCATTACTGGTCGATGAAAGGCAAACCCGAGAAATCCGTCATCATCAGCCGCTGGAACGCCTATCACGGCTCGTCCGTAGGCTCTGGCAGCCTGGGTGGGATGAAGGGCATCCACGCGCAAGGCGGCATGCCGATACCCGACATCCACCATATCGACCAACCCGATTGGTGGGCAGAAGGTGGCGACATGACGCCCGAGAAATTCGGTTTGCAGCGGGCGCAAGAGCTTGAGAAAGCCATTCTGGCCCTGGGCGAAGACCGCGTGGCCGCCTTTATCGCTGAACCCGTGCAGGGTGCGGGCGGCGTGATCGTCGCGCCGGATACCTATTGGCCCGAAATCCAGCGCATTTGCGACAAGTACGACATCCTGCTGATCGCCGACGAGGTGATCTGCGGCTTCGGGCGCACCGGCAACTGGTTCGGCAGCCAGACAATGAACATCCGCCCCGACATTATGACCATCGCCAAGGGCCTGTCTTCGGGCTATGCACCCATTGGCGGCTCGGTCGTCAGTGACGAGGTCGCCGGTGTGATCGCCGAAGGCGAGTTTGCCCATGGCTATACCTATTCCGGCCATCCTGTCGCCGCGGCAGTGGCGCTGGAAAACCTCCGCATCATGGAAGAGGAAAACGTCGTCGGCCATGTCCGCGATACGGCGGCGCCCTATCTGGCCGAGAAATGGTCAGAACTGACAGACCACCCAATGGTCGGCGAAGCCAGGCTGGTCGGGCTGATGGGCTCGATCGCTTTGACCCCGCACAAGCAAAGCCGCGCCAAATTCGCGTCCGAGGCGGGAACCGTTGGCCTGATGTGCCGCGAACGGTGCTTTGCCAACAATCTGGTGATGCGCCATGTGGGGGATCGCATGGTCATCGCCCCGCCCTTGGTGATCAGGCCCGAAGAAATTGACACGTTGATTGCCCGTGCGCGGATTGCCTTGGATGAAACCTATGCGCAGCTGAAAGATCAGGACATGCTGAAAGCCATGTCCTGAGGCTTCAAAGCTGGGCCAAAAGCGTTTCTCCGCCCGAAACCTCGCACACGCCGCGGGCGATTTCCGGGTTGAAGGCCGTGACGGTTCCGTCCTCGACAATCATCGAGAACCGCTTCATGCGGCGCACAAAGCCTGTGGCGGGCACATCAAGGATCATGTCGATCCCTTCGGCAAATTCGCTTTGCGGGTCCGACAAAAAGGTGATGCCAGCCGCAACGCCCCCGGTGCTGTGGCCCCAGGCCCCCATCACCCAGGGATCGTTGACCGCCACGCAGACAAGCTCGTCCACACCCTTGGCGCGCAGATCATCGGCAACGCGCATAAAGCTGGGCACGTGGGCGCTGTCGCAGGTCGGCGTGAACGCCCCCGGCAGGCCGAAAATCACCACCTTGCGACCGGAAAACAGGGCTTCGCCGTTGATTTGTTCAATTCCGTCTGCGCCCAATTTCAGAAATGTCGTGAATGGCACTTTATCGCCGACCGTAATTGTCATTTCCTGCTCCATGTGATTCCTGTTTCGAAAACCTAGACCTTGCGTCTGAAGAGGCAATGCCAAAAGGGGAAAATACATGAAAGATGTCGTGGTGATCGGGGCGGGCCAGGCTGGCGCGTCTTTGGTGGCGAAACTGCGTAATAGCGGCTTCACCGGTGGTCTTACCCTGATCGGCGAAGAACCCGTCCCACCCTATCAGCGCCCGCCCTTGTCGAAGGCCTATCTGCTGGGCGAGATGGAGCTTGAAAGGCTGTATCTGCGGCCCGAGAGTTTTTATTCGGACAATGACATCACCCTGATGACAGGTGCGAAAGTAACCGGCGTCGATCGCGTCTTGAAGACTGTAACAGTTGGGGAACAAACGATTTCTTACGATGAACTGGTGCTGACCACCGGCTCGGACCCGCGCCGTTTGCCCAAAGCGATCGGGGGGGCGCTGGATGGGGTTTATACGGTCCGCACCCTGAAAGATGTCGATGACATGGCGCCTGAGTTTCGCAAGGATGCAAGCGTTCTGATCATTGGGGGTGGCTATATCGGGCTTGAGGCGGCGGCGGTGGCGGCCAAGAAGGGCCTGAACGTGACGCTGGTCGAAATGGCGGATCGCATTTTGCAAAGGGTGGCCTCGCCTGAAACCTCTGGCTTTTTCAGACAGTTACACCGCGCCCACGGGGTTGATCTGCGCGAAGGTGTCGGATTGGACCACCTGACCGGAGAGGGCCGCGTCAGCGGGGCGAAACTGACGGATGGGGCCGAACTTGAGGTGGATTTCGTTATTGTCGGGGTTGGTATCACACCGGCCACCTCGCTGGCGGAAATGGCCGGGGTTGAGCTGGAAAATGGAATAAAAACAAACAGTAAGGGCCAAACATCGGACCCGAATATCTGGGCTGCGGGGGATTGTGCGTCGTTCCCTTTCAAGGGTGAACGGATCAGACTGGAAAGTGTCGGCAACGCCATTGATCAGGCCGAATTGGTGGCAGATAACATTATGGGGGCGGAAAAGGACTATACCGCCAAACCCTGGTTCTGGTCGGATCAATATGACTGCAAACTGCAAATCGCCGGGCTGAACACAGGGTATGATACGGTCATCACGCGCGAAGGGGATGGAAGTGTATCTTATTGGTATTACAAAGAAAATCACCTTCTTGCGCTTGACGCGATGAACGATCCGCGGGCCTATATGGTGGGCAAGCGGCTGATCGAAGCGGGCAAGACGCCCGATCCTGAGGCGGTTGCTGACCCGGCGACGGACCTGAAAGCGCTGCTGAAAGCGTGAGGATCATTGCCGGAGATTTTCGCGGAAGGGCCTTGGCGAGCGTCGGGAAAGGCGATGCCGGGGCGCATCTGAGACCGACGACGGATCGGATAAGAGAAAGCCTTTTCAATGTGTTAGCGGGCGGGGCCTATGATGACCCGATCACCGGCTCGCGCGTTTTGGACCTGTTTGCAGGGACGGGGGCGCTGGGGCTGGAAGCGCTGTCGCGCGGGGCGGCGCATGTGTCCTTTGTGGATGACGGCAGAAAGGCGCAAAGCCTGATCCGGCAGAATGTCGGTATCTGTCGCGCCGAAGCGGAAACCCGTATTTTTCGCAATGATGTCAGACGGTTAGGTATAAACAAGGACCAGCCTTTCGACCTGATTTTCCTTGATCCCCCTTATGGCAAAGGGCTGGGCGAAAAGGCGATTGGCGCGGCAATGGACGGCGGCTGGGTGGCCAAAAATGCGCTGATCGTTTGGGAAGACAGCGCCGAAATCGAACTGCCTGAAAGGCTCGATCTGCTGGATCAACGCAAATACGGCGACACCCGCATTTCGATCCTTCGCGCCGCGCGTGTTTGATGACATTTGTAAAATTTGTACAGCGAAACGCTACAAATGCCCCCCTCGGCAAATCCTAACAATGTGTTAATGTTCCATTATCGGAATGTTTGGGCCATAATCGCCCCGAATTCCAACCCCGAGACAGGAGATCACCATGACCAAAGACAACAGCAAACCCGTAATCGGATTTATCGGTGTCGGCTTCATGGGGCATGGTCTGGCCAAGAATATCCTGGCCGGCGGATATGATCTTTGGATCAAGGGCAACCGCAACCGCGTGCGCGTCGACAGTCTGGTCGGCAAGGGCGCGCATGAAGCGTCGTCGGTTGCCGAGATGGTCGCCAATTGCGATGTGGTCCACCTGTGCCTGCCAAACAGCAAGCTGGTGGAAGAGGTGATACGCGGCGCGGGAGGCATTCTGGAAAACGCCAAAGAGGGGCTGATCGTCATCGACACATCAACGGCGCTGCCGGCATCAACCGTCGAACTGGCCGAGGCGCTGAGTGCGAAGGGGATGAAGATGATCGACGCTCCGCTTGGGCGCACCCCGAAGGAAGCCGAGGAAGGAACCGTTGACGCCATGCTGGGCGGCGATCCCGAAACGGTCGAAGCCGTCACGCCGATCATTGACTGCTGGGCGGGCACCATCAGACATATCGGTCCGATCGGCAGTGGCCACCGGATGAAGCTGGTGATGAACTTCCTTGCCATGAGCTATGGCGCCCTATACGCCGAAGCCTTGTCGATGAGTGCGAAGTCGGGAATTTCCCCGCAAATCTTCCAAGAGGTGATCGGCCCAAGCCGCATGGGCAGCGGGTTCTTCGAGACCTTCACCAAAGGATCGGTCGAACGCGATCCCAATGCCCATAAATTCGCGTTGGCCAATGCGCTGAAAGATATCAGCTATGCCCACCAGATGGCCGCCGATGCGGGGGTCATGGGGCTGATGTCGGCGGCGGCGAAGCAGTATTACACCTATGCCAATGCCCATGGCGGGGGCGAAGATTACCTGCCCGTGCTGGCCGATTATGTGGCCACGCTGAACGGATTTGATTTGGCCGAAGCGGTTGCGGCAGGGACGTAAGGGTTGATCGCGCTTACGCAGGCCTGACACGGCCCCTGCTGCCGCAGGGGCACGCCTTATCTGTTCAGGGCGTGATATTCGTTGTTGGGCCTTTGATCGGTGGCCGAGGCGACGCGGTTTGACATGTTGTAAAATCCGGCGACGCTGGCGATGTCCCAGATGTCGCGGTCTGTGAACCCAACGTCGCGCAGGGCCTGGCGGTCGCTTTCCTCGATCTTGTGGCTGGCCTCGGTGACTTTCTCGGCGAAATCCAGCATCGCTTTCTGGCGCGGGTCCAGATCAGCGGCGCGGTAGTTCATCACCAGCATTTCACCCAGCACCGGATCGCCCGACAAGGCGCGGACGGCCTGCCCATGGGCGGTCAGGCAATAGAAGCATTTGTTGATCGACGAGACGACGACGGCGATCATTTCACGCTCTAGCTTGGACAACCCGCTATCGCCCAGCATCAGGTCGTTATACATCGCGGTAAAGGCGTTCAGCTTGTCGATGTCGAAGGCATAGGCTTGCAGCACATTGGGGATCATCCCCAGTTTGTCCTGACAGATATCGAAATACTTTTGGGTCGCCTGCGGAAGCGGATCGACCATCGGCAGATCGAGCGCGGTGATTCTTGTGTCGGTCATGGGGTCCTCGTCATTTCTGGCGATAATGGTAGTGGCCCACAACGGTCATGCCCAGCTTGGAATAAAGTTTGTTCGCAGCGTCATTTGCCAGGGTGCAGACGGCGCTGATATGGCTGGCGTTGTTGCGCTCGGCCCAGATGGCGGCGCGGGCGATCATTTTTTCGGCCATGCCCTGACGGCGCTGATGCGGCAGGATTTCCAGCGCATGCATCATTGCGATCCCGTCATGGATGGCGACAAAGCCCACCCCGGCGGGGCTGTCGTTCCAGCGTCCCAGGATCGAGGTTTTCGGACCCCCGGCGCGTTCCATCACATCCCAGCGGGCCGGGCCGATACCGCCGGCGGCCCAGATATCAAAGCCGATGGCCAGCGGGCGCCAGATCTCGAAGGTGCTGACACGGGGCGGGATATTGCCGGACAGGGCCGCGACGGGGATGCAGTACATCACCACGGGATCCACAATATGATAGCCGCGTTCCCCAAGCGTATCGTCCAGCCGCTGATCGCCTTCGCGGATCATGAAAAGGCAGGATTGGCCCAGATCACGCATGCCCTGTTCGGCCGCATCCAGATCGGCCTGTGTCCAGTCTGTGCGCAAACTGGTTGCCGCCGAAACCCGTTTGCCGCCGCCCTGCCCGTCGCGCAGAAGGAACGGGCCGGTTTTCAGACTGCGGGCCGCGGGCCAGGTATGGTCGATCACATCATAAAGGGTATGGGCGTCGGGCATCATGCGGGAAAAGTCCTTCCAAGACGCAGGATCGCTTCGTCCACCATCGCGCCGTCAAAGCCCCGGATCACCACCTGGGCACCGAACACACCATCGCGCTGGAACGGGTAGGAGCCGATGCTAAGCTGAGGATAATCCGCCGCGATCCTTGCCAGCGGGGCGGCTATATCGCCTTCGCCGCGCATGATGGTCAGGGACTGGCTGAGCAAGGCTTTGCCCCCGGTCAGGGTTGGCAGGACCGAGGCGACCATGGCGTTGAACACCGACGGCACGCCCGCCATGACATGGACGTTTTCGATGGTAAACCCGGGGGCGGTGGACACAGGGTTGTCGATCAGGGTCGCGTGTTCAGGGATACGGGCCATGCGCAGGCGGGCCTCGTTCAGCTCGCGGCCGGTACGTTCATACATATCGGCCAGCAGGCTGCGGGCATCGTCGCGCACGTCGATGGACTGGCCGAAGGCTTTGGCCATGCAATCTGCGGTGATGTCGTCATGGGTCGGTCCGATGCCGCCGCTTGTGAACACATGGTCGTAGGCCCCGGACAATTGCCGCACCGCGTCGATGATGGCAGGGGCGTCGTCAGAGACCATGCGGACCTCTTTCAGGTCGATGCCCGTTTTCGTCAATTCCCCCGCCAGATAATGCATATTGGCGTCGCGGGTACGGCCCGAGAGGATCTCGTCTCCGATCACCAGCATGGCGGCGGTGGGGTTGGGCATTGCGCTCTCCTTGAATGGATGCTGCCAACGGTATAGGCCCCAGCCATGCAGTTTCAAACCCCTTTGATCCCCGCCCGGCTGATCCGTCGCTATAAACGCTTTCTGGCGGATATTCAGCTTGCGGACGGGCGCGAGGTGACGGCCCATTGCGCCAATCCCGGCAGTATGATGGGGCTGACCGGGGAAGGCATGAAAATCTGGGTCGAGCCGAATGACGATCCGAAGAAGAAGCTGAAATACGGCTGGCGGCTGGTGGATCACGAGAACGGGCATTTCACAGGCGTTGATACGGCGGTGCCCAATCGGGCGCTGAAGGCGGCTTTGTTGGCCGGTGAGGTGCCGGAGTTTGCGGATTATCCAACCGTGTTGCCCGAGCAGACGTATGGCGAGAACAGCCGGATTGACTTCCTGCTGCGCGGGGACGGGCTGGCGGATGCCTATATTGAGGTGAAGTCAGTGACATTGTCACGTCAGTCAGGCTTGGCGGAATTTCCCGACAGTGTGACCGCACGGGGCACGAAGCATCTGGGGGAACTGGCCAAGATGGTTGATCAGGGGCATCGGGCGGTGATGTTCTATCTGGTGCAGCGGACCGATTGTGACCGGATGGGACTGGCCGCTGACATTGATCCGGCCTATGCCGCCGCGTTTGACGCGGCGCGGGCCGCCGGGGTTGAGGTGTTGTGTTATGACACGCGGATCAGCCCCGAGGGGGTCGAGGTCGGTAAGCGGCTGGCGTTCCGGTAGGGCCGGACAAGAAGGCTTGCACATATCGGGGAATTGACCGAGCCTCGGCCCGGATTGCGCGGGGTCTGTCGAACGGCCCGCTTGGTGTAGGATTGATGTGACGGAATGAAACCCCACCGGCTTTGGCCACAGGAAACGCCCGAATATGCGTCACCGCGCACGCGCCGTTCCCTTGCGCGGCCGCAGGGTCTGAACCTGGCGCAGCGTGTCATGGCGTCCCGGGTCGGAGAGTTGATCGCCCGACCGTGGATGGATTGGGTGATCCTGCAAATCCTCAGACGGTTGTTCTTTCCGTTTTCCCGCCTTTGGGCCGCAGCGCATGCGGCGGAAGGCGATATAGACGCCTTTGCCAAGGCAGTACCGCTTGGCCGCCGGATCGGAAGCGGCAAACGGTTACAACGGGCGCTGCGGATATTTGAGCGCGAGCGGGCCAATATCAACAGCGTCGAGTTTTTCTGGTTTGAGACCTTTTTCGGCCCAAAGGACGTACCCGAACACCGGCTGGCCGCGCTTGAGCAAGCGCGTCTTCACGCCCGAAGCCGGTTCAACGCGACCCGTCGGCATTTCACCCATTTGCGGCTTGGGCTGAAAACCACCGTTTATCCCGCCTTCGCGTCACCTACGGAGTTTGAGGCCAGCTATGGCGTGACCGGACCCGCGTTTGAGCGGCTGTTTGACCCGCCCGCCAAAATGCCGGCGATCCGGCGATCGCGGCCGGTGCCCACATCTGCCGGGCGTGATTACTGGATACGCTTTCCGACCCCTGCCGCGCATCTTGGTGATGAGGTCTACGCAAGGGTGCACGAGCCGGTCGGGATCGAGAACCCTCCGACCCTGATATTCGGGCATGGCATTTGCGTCGAGTTCGATCATTGGCGCAATCTGGTTGATCCGATTGCCATGCTGCCCCTGCGCGGCATCCGAGTGATCCGCCCCGAAGGCCCGTGGCACGGGCGGCGCGTGCCAGACGGGTTTTACGGGGGCGAGATGTTCCTTGCGCATGCGCCGAAAGGGGAATTCGATTATTTCACCGCGCAGCACAAGGAATGGGCCGTGCTGATGGATTGGGCGCGAAAAACCAGCAACGGGCCGGTGGGTTTTGGCGGCAGCAGTCTGGGTGCGCAATCGGCCCAGATGGCGGCAATCCGCGCACGATCCTGGCCGGAAGAGCTGCGACCGGATGCGCTTTTTCTGATGACGCATTGCGAACATGTCGGAGATGTTGCTACTGACAGCGACTTGTCGGATATCTGGGGGCTGCACAAACCGCTTGCCAAGCTGGGATGGAACAGGGACATGCAAAAGGACTGGTTGTGCAAACTCGACCCGCCGGGCCTGCCGGTTATGCCTGCCGAGCGGATTGTCAGCATCCTGGGCCGGCAGGATCGCGTGACGCATTTCGCATCCGGGCAGCGGTTGCAGGACAAGTGGAACCTGCCCGAAGAAAACCGTTTCATCTGGCCGTGCGGTCATTTCACCGTTCCGCTGCGATTGGCGCGTGATGCGCGGCCCTTGGACCGGCTGAAGGCGATTTTTGATGGCATCCCGCCCAAGGACAGGCGCACGTGCTGACCAGCGAGATCATTCTGCCCTTCTGGCTGGCCGTACCAGCCCTGGTTCTGGCCGTTCTGGGCGCCCGTGCCTACGTGGTGGAACCGCTGGTGCGGCGGGCTTTGCTGCGCCGCGAACGCGATCTGAAGGCGCGTCTGAACACCACGCTGACCCGATCATTGCCGAAGGTACTTCAGGTGCCGCGGCGGGTGCTGGTCGAACGGTTGCTGGATGACGAGGAAGTCCGCAAAAGCATCGAAATCGCCGCGCGAAGCGCGGGACAAGAGGCCGCCGAGGCCGAGGCCCGCACCTATGTCGATGAACTGATGCCATCGTTTTATGCGTTGTTTTACTTCCGTATCGGCTATTGGCTGACGCGGCAGTGGCTGCGGTCGATGTATGAAATACGGATCGTGAAACAATTGCCCAAGGACGTCTATGCGGACATTCCCAAGGATGCCAGCATCGTATTGGTCGGCAATCATAGATCGAATGTCGATGTGGCCGTGCTGATTTATCTGACCGCCCGCACCAGCATGATTTCCTTTGCGGCGGGGGAATGGGCTTCGGTCTGGCCGGTGAACCGGCTTATCCACATGAGCGGCAGCTATATCATCCGGCGAAAATCGCAAAATGCGCTCTATAAGACCGTTCTGGCGCGGTATATGCACATGATGATCGGCGCACATATGCCTCAGGGGATTTTCCTGGAAGGCGGGCTTAGCCGCGACGGGGCGATCCAGCCGATCAAGCTGGGGCTGATGCGCTATATTCTGGCCGGATTGGGGGCAGGCGACACCCGCGACATCGTGTTTATCCCGGTTGCCTTCAACTATGACCGTGTGCCCGAGGACCTGACTTTGCTGGCCCATCAGAATGGGGGGTTCGCCAGAAAGACCCGGTTTTACACGATCCGCAAAACGGTGTGGCATTCGCTGGGGCTGATTGCCCGCCTTTTGCGCATTCAGCGCCAAAGTTTCGGACGGGCGGCGGTAAGTTTCGGCAGCGGGCTTTCCGTCCGCAAATGGCTGGAAGATCAGGATATGTCGGTGGAAGACCTGGACGATGCCCAGCGCCGGGCCATCGTGGCGCCGATGGCGCGGACCATTATTGGCCAGATTGCCGATATGGTGCCGATTTTGCCGGTTTCCCTGGCTGCCACGGTGATCCGCGACGCCGGCGATGGATCAATGACGCGGGTTCAGCTGGGTCAGCGGGTTTTGGCGCTGATCGAGCGGCTTCGCGCCAATGACGCGCCGCTTGCCTTCAGCGAGTTGCGGGATTCGCAAGCCGCCGAGCTGGGTTTGCAGGTGCTGCTGACGCGCGGGGTTGTGACCGAAAGCGCCGGAACGCTGGCGCGGAGGGCGGATAAAACGCCGTTGCTGGATTATTATGCGCATACGATTTCGCATTTCCTGCAGGACGAACCGGAACCGGCCCCGCTGGCCAGTATCCTGACGGTTCACGAGCCGGAAATCTGACAATCCGATTGCAGGCTTGTCGGATTTGCCGGGTTCACGTGAAAAACCCCTTTTCCTCTGCCGCAAATTCCCTATAGTCCGCGCCTATGAGCACGATCGCCAATATCAAGTTGCCCCAAGCTCCGGTTTCCGGACTGCTTGCCCGTGCCCTACTCCTAAGCCGCCTCTGAGCGTGCCGTTCCGGCGCGACCGCTCAGAGGATGATTGCTTCGCGCCAATGGCTTAGGAAAACTATGAGATACCAGGACAATGACTGACATGACCGACAATAATCATGTGTTGATTTTTGACACGACCTTGCGTGACGGCGAACAAAGCCCGGGCGCGACCATGACCCACGAAGAAAAGCTCGAGATTGCCGGACTGCTGGACGAGATGGGCGTGGACATCATCGAGGCAGGGTTTCCGATTGCCTCGGAAGGCGATTTCCGTGCGGTAAGCGAGATTGCGAAGAACGCCAAGAACGCGACCATCTGCGGCTTGGCACGGGCGAATTTCAAGGATATCGACCGCTGCTGGGAGGCGGTGAAACACGCAAGCTCGCCCCGTATTCACACGTTTATCGGCACCTCGCCGCTGCATCGCGCCATCCCTGATCTGACGATGGACGAGATGGCCGACAAGATCCACGAGACCGTGACCCACGCGCGAAACCTGTGCGACAACGTGCAGTGGTCGCCGATGGACGCGACGCGGACCGAGTGGGATTACCTCTGCCGTGTGATCGAGATTGCGATCAAGGCTGGGGCGACTACGATCAACATCCCCGACACGGTGGGATATACCGCCCCGCGTGAAAGCGCCGATCTGATCCGCCGTCTGATCGACACCGTGCCGGGGGCGGATGAGGTGATTTTCGCCACCCATTGCCACAACGATCTGGGCATGGCGACGGCGAACTCGCTGGCGGCGGTTGAAGGCGGGGCACGTCAGATCGAATGCACCATCAACGGTCTGGGCGAACGCGCGGGCAACACTGCGTTGGAAGAGGTCGTCATGGCGATGAAGACCCGCAATGACATCATGCCCTATTCGACAAAAATCGACACAACCAAGATCATGCATATCTCGCGCCGTGTGGCGACGGTTTCGGGCTTTAACGTGCAGTTCAACAAGGCCATCGTTGGCAAGAACGCCTTTGCCCATGAAAGCGGCATCCACCAGGACGGCATGCTGAAAAACCGCGAAAACTTTGAGATCATGCGGCCTGAGGACATTGGCCTGTCCGGCACGTCCCTGCCCTTGGGCAAACATTCGGGCCGTGCGGCGCTGCGCGATAAGCTGGAGCATTTGGGTTACGAGGTGGGCGACAACCAGCTGAAAGACGTGTTTGTCCGCTTCAAGGAACTGGCCGACCGCAAGAAAGAGGTGATGGACGACGATTTGATCGTGCTGATGCGCTCGAGCGAGGATGCCGAGAACGATTATCTGAAGCTTGAAACCCTGCGCATTGTCTGCGGCACCGGCGGTCCTGCGGATGCAACGCTGGTGATGAATGTCGGCGGCGAAAGCAAAACCGCGATCTCGCAAGGGGATGGCCCAGTGGATGCGGCGTTCAAGGCCATTCGCCAGTTACACCCCAACACCGCGCATCTGTCGCTTTATCAGGTGCATGCCGTGACCGAAGGCACCGACGCGCAGGCGACGGTTTCGGTCCGGCTGGAAGAGGATGGCAATATCGCCACCGGCCAGTCGGCGGATACCGATACGGTTGTGGCCTCGGCCAAGGCCTATATCCACGCGCTGAACCGCCTGAAAGTGCGCCGCGACAAATCGGGCCCAGATACGGATAAACGGGAAATTTCCTATACCGATCCTTCGTGATGGGGGAAGAACAGGGGGCCGGTTTCGGCCCCCCTTTTTGTATGGGGCCGCGATGCTGCCGTCCAGCTTCCAAAAGGTCTATTTTAACGTGCCCAAGGGGCTTAGAGCGTTGGTGACATTCAGCAGACCATTGCCGTAAACCTCGTCGACACCGGTCGCGCCCAAATCGGTTGCGGTATCCAGAATAACCCCTTTGCGCGCCTGAGCTGTCAGGTTGGGGAATTTCTGGGCGACAAGGGCGATTGCTCCGGTGACACGCGGGGCCGAATAAGAGGTGCCGATACCTCGGGTCAAAATGCTGTTCCCGTCGGCGACGATGAAATGTTCCGCGGCACTGCCAGCCGAGAACGAATACGAGGTCAGAGTTTCGCGAGACCCGTCATAGGCCCCCACATAGATGTGCCGGTCCAGCGCATCATAGGTGCTGTCCTGAAGGCTCCAATAGGCGTCGCTACAGCTTGCCGTCGTGTTCCTTCCTCCGGCGGTCAGGCATTCGTATCCGGAAAACTGAAGCGAATCTGTCCCGCCGTTTCCCGCAGATTGAACGATAACGGCGTTCGGCAGGGCGTCCGCGGTTGCTTGCATGTCGAAGCGGATAAAATGCTCGGCCGTGTCGAAGGCATCGCTGCGATTGCTATAGTCGGTAAAGTCGACACCCAGCGACAGGTTGACCACATCGGCCGAAGCGTCGGTGGTTCTTGCGAAAGTCGAAAAGCTCGGGATCGTCAGATTGAAGGACGAATAGCCTCCGTTGAAATACTCAACAAGGTTGTAATCCGCCTCCGGGGCCACCGCCTTGGACAGCATCATGACATTCTGACCATGCGCAGGCTCTGCATATCCGCCGTAAATGTCATAGCCAACCAGCCCGGTATTCCCCATGATCCCGTCGATTATGTAGACGTTGCTGCCAAGGCCTGACCAGCCCGCGGCATGGGCAGCGTCTACGCCTTCAACATCCAGCGCATCATAGGTGAACCGGGATGAATCGAATAAGGGCACATAACCAAGCCCAGACAACAGATTTGAATCGGTCTGGATCGTATCCCTGATACCGTCCATGACATCTGCAATATTATTGGGACTTGGCGTTCCTTCCGACCAGTTTTCACCAGCCGGAACACTTGGAAGGAAGCCCAGGTTTAACGCATCCGAACGGTCCTTCGCCCAGCCGAGATCGGCCAGCGTTGCGTCCAGCGGGCTGCTGTCCAACACATCGTCAACACCGTCCCCGTCATCGTCCGGGTCTTCGCTGTTCCCGATCCCGTCGCCATCTGTATCAACCGTTTCCGAAGGATCAAGCGGCAGCGGGTCATCGACATCGTCAACGCCATCATTATCGTCATCTTCGTCAACAATGTCGATCAAACCGTCATTATCGGTATCGGGGTAGATCGAAGTCAGATCATCCGTGACCGTTATGGGCACTCCGGCGAGGCCAAGTTCATCCACCAAATCGTCAATAGAGACATTCGCCTGTACGAACCATGTGACCTCGCCCGTGGCGGGATCGTAGATCACCTCCATCGAGTCGGTGGAAAAGCGGAACGTGCCGTCTGATTGCTTGACCAGTTCAAACGTGGTTTTGCGCAGGGATCGGGCAAACCCTTCCGCGTAGGTTTCAATAGTAACCGAGCTTTGATCCGGGGCAATCGCCGACACAATGAAATACTGGTTCTGATAGGAAAACGTATCGCCGACCGAGACATTGTCCAGCAGGCCAACGGGGATCGTTCCCTCGGTAATGCAGGCTGACAGGGACAGGGTTCCCGCCAGATAGATCGCACCAAGGAGAAACCGTTTTTTGATCATACTCAAAACACCCACTTAACCGTTATTACAATTTCAGAAAGCCTGATATCGGGCGCGGAATAAAGCGCCTCGATCTCTTCAAAGCTGCGGTAAAACAAGGCCGAGCTGGGCTGGGTTCCATAGTAACAATGAAATTCCCGTCCGATTGAATCGGTGCAGGCTGTCAGTTGCGTATCACCACCCGCCGTCAGGGTCGGCAGGATTTCAAGAAACACGGAATCGCCCAGCGGCACCACCACCTGGGGTGTCCAGATCAATGTCGGAGATTTGGTCTGTTTGGCGGTTCGATAACCGGAATCAAAATAAAGCGATCCGCAAGTCAAAGCATCAAGGCAATAGTCCGCGCCGATTTGAATGCGTGGCTGTTCAAGCTCGTAAAACGCCGTTCCCGAGAATGTTTCGCTGATGCCGTAGCTTGTTGTCGCCTCATAGTCGAAATCAAACACCGGCTCGGTGCTGGCGGATGCGAGCGACAAGGAAAGAAACAGGGGGAAAAACTCAGCAAACATTGGAAAATCATAAACAGAGTGGTGCGACTTTTATAGCGATTCAAGATCAACATTTGTCTCAAGGCAATCTCGAAACGATTTATCTTGAATAGAAATAGCCCGCAAGTCGCAACCGCCAAAGTTGTATTTTGTTGGTATCTCGCCTAAACAAGCTTGTTCTGCGCTCTTTTAGCATATTATGGCAACCCGCTGGGAGATGGATGGGGATATCACCCCAACTGGCAAGAACATGCTGAAAGCCCCCAAAGGGGCCTTTCACTATTCAGGCCTCCCCCCTATAAGAATGCCGGTCCAAAATACTCAGATGGACCAATCGGGATTCGGAGCGCGCAACGCATATGGCACTATTCGGTGAAATCGGGGGATTGTTCTCTCAGGATATGGCAATCGACCTTGGGACAGCGAACACATTGGTCTATGTCAAAGGGCGCGGGGTGATCCTGTCGGAACCATCCGTGGTGGCCTATCATGTCAAGGACGGCGTGAAGAAGGTGCTGGCCGTGGGCGAGGACGCCAAGCTGATGCTGGGCCGGACGCCGGGCAGCATTGAGGCGATCCGTCCGATGCGTGAAGGGGTCATCGCCGATTTTGACGTGGCCGAGGAAATGATCAAGCATTTCATCCGCAAGGTTCACAAGCGCACGACATTCTCGAAGCCGAAAATCATCGTCTGCGTCCCGCACGGCGCGACCCCTGTTGAAAAACGCGCGATCCGCCAGTCGGTGCTGGGCGCGGGTGCCCGCCGCGCGGGTCTGATCGCCGAACCGATTGCGGCCGCGATTGGCGCAGGGATGCCGATCACCGATCCGACCGGCAACATGGTGGTCGATATTGGCGGCGGAACCACCGAAGTTGCGGTTCTTTCGCTGGGTGACATCGTTTATGCCCGCTCGGTTCGCGTGGGCGGCGACCGCATGGACGAATCGATCATTTCCTACCTGCGCCGCCAGCAAAACCTGTTGATTGGAGAATCAACGGCTGAGCGGATCAAGACGTCGATCGGGACCGCCCGCATGCCCGATGACGGGCGTGGCGCTTCGATGCTGATCCGCGGGCGCGATCTGCTGAACGGTGTGCCGAAAGAAGTTGAAATTTCACAAGCCCAGGTGGCCGAAGCGCTGAACGAACCGGTGCAGGCGATTTGCGAAGCGGTGATGACCGCTTTGGAAGCCACTCCACCCGATTTGGCGGCGGACATTGTGGACCGTGGCGTCATGCTGACCGGCGGCGGTGCGCTTTTGGGTGATCTTGATCTGGCTCTGCGCGAGCAGACAGGGCTGGCAATATCGGTGGCGGATGAGTCACTGAATTGTGTTGCCTTGGGCACCGGCAAAGCGCTTGAATATGAAAAGCAGCTGCGCCACGTGATCGACTACGACAGCTGACACATCCTGCCGTCTGACCGGAGGACCCTTTGGCAAACGGACGCACGAACAGCGAAGACTATATCCAGCCGATCCGGCGTTTGCTGGTCGGCATGCTTGTGTTTGTCCTGATTGTCCTGTTTCTGATCTGGCGCATCGACAGCCCTCGGGTTGAACGGTTCCGCGTCGCGGTGATTGACAGGGTTGTTCCCAATTTCGAATGGGCCATGGCACCTGTAACCGCCACGATGAAAATCGTTCGGGATTTTCAAAGCTATCAGCGGATCTATGAACAAAATCAGGAATTGCGGCGCGAATTGCAGCAGATGAAAGCGTGGAAAGAGGCCGCGCTTCAGCTTGAGCTGAAAAACGCAAGGCTGTTGGATCTGAACAATGTGCGTCTTGATCCCGAGCTGACCTATGTGACCGGCGTGGTGCTGACCGACAGTGGGTCGCCATTCCGCAAGTCTGTCATTCTGAATGTCGGGCAGCGCGATGGGCTTCAGGAAGGTTTGGCTGCCATGGACGGGATCGGACTGGTCGGCCGAATTTCCGGCCTGGGACAGGAAACGTCGCGGGTTTTGCTGCTGACAGACAATTCCAGCAGGGTGCCGGTGACGATCCAGCCTTCGGGCCAAACGGCCATTCTGACAGGCAATAACGCACCGACCCCCGTAATCGAGTTTCTGGACAAGGCCGAGCTGGTTCGGGCCGGCGACCGGGTGGTGACATCAGGCGATGGCGGGGTGTTTCCGCCTGATCTGCTGGTGGGGCAATTGATCGAAGACCCGAACGGACGGTACGTAGTGCGGCTGGCGGCGGATTTCGAACGGCTGGCTTTTTTGCGTGTCCTGCGCGGCGTGGCGCCCCGGCCGATTGACGAACGGCACGACGTGATCAATTTCAACGGAACGGCGGGCAGCGGTGGATAGGTCGACCAACGCATATGTCTGGATGATGCGGGTGGTCTACGCAGCCCTGAGCTGTGTTTTCCTGATGTTCCATTTGCTGCCTCTCGGGCAGTCCAGTAATCTGGCATTCGCACCCGATCTGATCCTTGGTCTTACACTGGCCTGGGTATCGCGCAGGCCCGAGTTTGCGCCGGTATTGCTGATCGCCGCTACGGCCTTGCTGGCAGATCTTTTGCTTGCGCGTGCGCCGGGGCTTTGGGCGGCGCTGACGCTGCTGTTGTCCGAATATATCCGCAATCGCGGCCAGCGGATGAAATCCGCCGGCTTCATCTGGGAATGGGTGCGGGTGTCGGCAGGTATCGCCGTGATCTTTTTGGTCAACCGCATCGTGTTGTCGGTTCTTTTCGTCAACGTGCCGCCGCTAGCGTCTGTTCTGACCCAGTTTGGCGCAACGGTGCTGCTTTATCCGGTCATCACCGCGCTTTCGGCGGTGCTTTTGCGGGTCCGCTATATCGAAGCCGCTGAAACCGGCGGGCGGGTCCGCGCATGAGACGGCCTGAGCGGGATATCGCCTTGTCGCGACGCAAGGTTTCGCGGCGGGCAATGCTGATCGGTGCCGGTCAGGTCGGGTTTGCGGCGCTATTGCTGGGCCGCATGCGTTTCCTCCAGATCGAGGAAGCCAGCAAATACCGGCTTTTGGCCGAGGAAAACCGGATCAATATCCGCCTGATCCCACCAACACGGGGGCGCATATTCGACCGCGACGGCACGCCTCTGGCGACAAACGAACCCAGCTATCGGATCGTGATCGTGCCCGAAGACGCGGGCGACGTGGCCCAAACGATCGAGCGCCTGTCAACCATTGTTGAACTGGACGCGGATGATCTGAACCGTGCACTGGCCGAGATCGAACGAAGCCCGCCCTTTCTGCCGGTCACATTGGCCGAGCGTGTCAGCTGGGACGCCGTGGCACGGGTGGCCGCCAATTCGGTGGCGCTGCCGGGCATTTCGCCTGATGTCGGCCTGTCACGCCGCTATCCCACGCAAGAGGATTTCGCCCATGTGATCGGATATGTCGGTCCGATCAGCGCCTATGACCTTGAGCGGATGGAAGACCCCGACCAACTGTTGCGCATTCCGCGCTTCCAGATTGGCAAGGTGGGCGTTGAAAGCAAGCTTGAAGAGGTCATGCGCGGCTCTGCGGGCACCAAAAGCGTTGAGGTCAACGCGGTCGGCCGGGTGATGCGCGAACTCGATCGGCAAGAAGGCCAGAGCGGCGGCGACCTGCAACTTGCCGTGGATCACAAGCTGCAAAGCTATGTGCGCAAACGGCTGGGGCAGGAAAGCGCCAGCGTTGTGGTGATGGATTGCGACACCGGCGATATCCGGTCCATCGTGTCCTCTCCGGGGTTCGACCCGAACCTGTTCGTGCGCGGCATATCCTCGGCGGATTATGCCAGACTGCGCGACAACGACCGGCGGCCATTGGCGTCGAAAGCGGTGCAGGATGCCTATCCGCCGGGATCGACATTCAAGATGATCGCGTCGTTGGCGGGGTTAAAAAGCGGGATCATTGATCCCACCGAAACGGTGTATTGCCCGGGCTATCTTGAAATCAGTGGCCGCAAATTCAACTGCTGGAAAAAAACCGGACATGGGTCAATGGACCAGACCTCGGCGCTTCGGGAAAGCTGTGACGTCTATTACTATGATCTGGCGCTGAAGGTCGGGATCGAGAATATCACCGAAATGGCCCGCCTGCTGGGATTGGGCAAGCGGCATGACATACCGATGTCGGCCATTTCAGAAGGGCTGACCCCCACGAAGCAGTGGAAGGAAATCTATCACGGGGCCGAATGGGTGATCGGCGACAGCGCCAACGCGGTTATCGGGCAAGGCTATGTGCTGGCCTCGCCGCTGCAACTGGCGGTGATGACGGCGCGGCTGGCAACCGGGCGGTCGGTGACACCGCGTTTGGTCAAGCGCATTGGGGATCAGGAACAGCCAACCGGGGCAGGCACGTCTTTGGGATTAAGCGAAGACCATCTGCGGCAGGTCCGCCGTGGCATGTTCGCGGTCTCGAACCACCGGAAGGGCACTGCGTATAAATCGCGGATCGAGGACGAAAAAAACCGTATGGCAGGCAAAACCGGAACCGCGCAGGTCCGCAGCGCCCTTGTCGATAACGATGAAGTGCCTTGGGACCAGCGGGACCACGCGCTTTTTGTCTGCTACGCGCCCTATGAGAATCCGAAATACGCGATTTCGGTGGTGGTTGAGCATGGCGGCAGCGGATCGTCATCAGCCGCGCCGATTGCGCGTGATGTGATGTTGCAGGCGCTGTTTGACGGGCCGCCGCCGCTTGAGGCCTATCCCGAAGCCGACCGCGAACATATTCGTGAATTGCAGGAACTGATCAAGGAAGACAGACCCCTGCCAGGCGACGGCGAACGGGGTCAGGCATGAGTTATCTTGAGTATCACGCAAAATCCGTCCCAACCGGCTGGCGCAAGATCCTGTATCTTCACTGGCCATTGATCCTGCTTTTAACGGCCATTTCCAGTATCGGCTTTCTGATCCTCTATTCCGTGGCGGGCGGCAGTCTGACACCCTGGTCCCAGGCCCAGATGGAGCGTTTCGTGCTGGGCGTGTCGGTCATGTTCATCGTCGCCATGGTGCCGATCTGGTTCTGGCGGAATATGTCCGTGCTGGCGTTTCTGTTTGCCCTGGCGCTTTTGCTTATGGTCGAATTTTTCGGCGTCTCCAGCAAAGGCGCTCAGCGTTGGATCGATCTGGGCTTTATGCGCCTGCAACCATCCGAGGTGGCGAAAATCGCTTTGGTCATGGTGCTTGCCGCCTATTACGACTGGTTGCCGGTGCGCAAAACATCAAAACCTTTCTGGGTGATCATTCCTGTTCTGATCACGCTGGTACCTACGGCGATCGTGCTGCGCCAGCCCGATCTGGGAACGGCTTTGCTGCTGATGATCACCGGCGGGGCGGTGATGTTCGCTGCCGGGGTGCACTGGGCCTATTTCGCGACGGTCGTGGCCGCCGGGGCGGGGATGATCGTGGCTGTCTTCCAGTCGCGTGGCACAACGTGGCAATTGTTGCAGGATTATCAGTACCGGCGGATCGACACGTTTCTTGATCCCTCCCGCGACCCGCTGGGGGCGGGGTATAACATCGCGCAGTCCAAAATCGCCCTTGGTTCAGGGGGCTGGACGGGGCGCGGTTTCATGCAAGGCACCCAGACGCGGTTGAACTTTCTGCCCGAAAAGCAAACTGATTTCATCTTCACGACACTGGCCGAAGAACTGGGCTTTCTTGGTGGATCGGCCTTGCTGTTGCTGTATGTGCTGGTCATCCTGTTTTGCCTCGGTGCTGCGCTGCGCATGAAAGACCGCTTCAGCGCACTTCTGGTCATGGGCGTATCCTTCACCTTCTTCTTGTTCTTTGCCGTCAACATGTCGATGGTCATGGGCCTTGCCCCCGTGGTCGGCGTGCCTCTGCCTTTGGTCAGCTATGGCGGATCGGCAATGCTGGTGCTTTTGGCGGCTTTCGGGCTGGTTCAAAGCGCCCATGTTCATCGACCGAGGTAACTCTTGCCTGTAAACGTTCTTTTCGCATCCCTGTCCGAACGATGGGAGCAATACCAGACACCTTTGCTGGAAGCGTTCAGCGCAGCCGGGGTGGAGGCCGATCTGCGCGATGCGTTTCCGCCCGAGCAGGTGGACTATATCGTTTATGCCCCGAACAGTTCGGTGCAGGATTTCACGCCCTATACACGGTGCAAGGCCGTGCTGAGCCTTTGGGCCGGGGTTGAGGCGGTTGTCGATAACGAGACGCTGAAAGTGCCGCTGACACGCATGGTCGATCAGGGGCTGAGCGACGGTATGCGGGAATGGGTGTGCGGCCATGTGTTGCGCCACCATTTGGGGATGGATGCCCATATCCACGGGCAAGACGGGCAATGGCGGCTGGGCGCACCTGCGCTGGCGAAGGACCGGCGCGTGGTGATTTTCGGCTTTGGTGTGCTTGGGCAAGCCTGCGGCGAAGCCCTGTGCGATCTGGGGTTTCAGGTGTACGGGTGGAGCAATTCGCAAAAGTCGCATGACCGGATCGGGTGTTTTTCAGGGGCCGAGGGTTTCCGCCAGTCATTGGCGCACGCAGATATCGCGGTGCTTTTGCTGCCATGGACGCCGGACACCGAAAGCCTGTTCGACGCAAACGCCTTTGCTGCGATGCCCGAAGGGGCTGTCATTCTTAATCCCGGTCGCGGCGGGTTGATTAATGATACCGATTTGATCGCTGCACTTGACAGCGGTCATCTGGCCCACGCGACGTTGGACGTTTTCCGGGTTGAACCTTTGCCAGCCGATGATCCCTTCTGGACGCATCCGAAAGTCACTGTAACACCGCATATTGCGTCCGAGACACGGGCCAGCAGCGCAGCCGAGGTGATTGCCGAGAATATCCGACGGGCCGAAGCCGGTGAGCCGCTGTTGTTTCTTGTGGACCGCACAAAGGGCTATTGAAGCGCTCAGGCTAAACCAGCTTTGGCGGATCGTTCGGATCCATCCCCGGAGCTTTGGGCGTGTAGTCCTGTACCGGCTTGGGCTGCGGAATATCGAACCGCAATCCCACACGCGCCATCGCGGCCGATGCGGGATCGGACGCGGCAAGGAAGGTGACATCCAGTGCCGCGGCCTCAAGTCCCGAAAAGGTCAGGGCTTCGTTGACCGCCTTGGCAATGGCGCCTTCCGAACCGGCGATGGCATCTACCACGCCCAGCAAATGCCCTTTGGCCCCTGTGTCATAGGACACGCCGACCAGATAGGCCGATCTTGCCAGCCCTGAAGCTGTCGCCAGTTTCGCGGCCAGGCCTTCGACCAACGCCTTTGGCGCCGTGGGGGGCAGAAAACTGTCCGGTGTCGCCTCGGCCGTTTCAGGCGCAGCGGCGACGGTATCGGCCAGCCAGGACACGGCCTGCGGATCAATGATGTTCGAGGACGGGGCGATATCGGGGTTCACCGCCATGCCAATCCCCTGCCCTTGCAGCATCCCCGCGATCAACCGCCCGGAAAGCGCCGCGTAAGGGGCGGGCTTGCCGACAAAACTGCCCAGCCGGTCCTCGGTATCGAAAACGAGGATGAAAGTGCCATCCGACAGATCGAAGGTTTCGGGGGAAATCGTATCACCCTCGGGTTCTTGCTTGAGCAGGATAAACAGCTCGCTGTCGGCGAGACGTTCAAAATACCTCATTCGGGCCGAAACATCGTCGGGGGCGGTTTCCATCGCGCGGTGGGCACTATCAAGTGGCGTGTCAGTCATTCAGAACCTCATGCACCCGAAGACGCAAGGCCGGCAGCAGATCGGCCTTGAACCACGGGTGTTTCTTCAGCCAACCCGTATTGCGCCAAGACGGATGGGGCAAGGGAAAGAGATCGGGCGCATGGTCGCGCCATTGGCTAACCGTGTCCGTAACAGATGTTTTGCACCCCATATGCCACCGGTGGGCATATCCGCCGACAAGCAGGGTAAGGCGGATATCGGGCAGGCTCTGCATCACCCTTTCATGCCATGTTTCTGCGCAGATCCTCGGTGGTGGCAGGTCCGCGCCCTTGGCATCATATCCCGGAAAGCAGAATGCCATCGGAACAACGGCGATGCGGGTCAGGTCATAAAATGTATCCGCTGAAACTTTCATCCAGTCACGCAACCGGTCGCCCGAAGGATCATCGAAGGGCTTGCCCGAGGCGTGGACCTTTGCCCCCGGTGCCTGACCCGCGATCAGAATGCGGGCCGAAGGTTGAAACCACGCCACAGGCCGGGGCGTATGCGCTGTTTTTGTTGCCTCGAAACGATCCGCGCACAGGCGGCAGGCGCGGATATCTTCGACAAGAGATTGGGCCATGGCGTTGAATTTGCGGGCATTCCCGTTGATCAGCAAGTGATATTTCGACAATTGTGAAAATATTCTTGCAGCGGCGCGAATAGTTCGATATTTCGATAAATATGAAAATATTTACAGACGATTCCCTCGACATTGCCCGAATGGCCTCGGCCTTTGCGGCTTTGGGTTCCGAGCAACGCCTATCGGTGCTGCGCATTTTGGTGCGGGCCGGAGATGCGGGTCTGAGCATCGGCGAACTGGGTGCGCGCTCTGGTATCACCGGCTCGACCCTGACCCACCACGTCAAACAGCTGGCACAGGCAGGGCTGGTTGAGCAGGAAAAGACAGGGCGCACGATCCGGTGCAGGGTATCCTATTCCCGCGCCCGGGACCTGTCTGAATACCTGCTGAAGGAATGCTGCGCCGATCTTGAGCGCCCGAATGCGGAACACCTCGATGACTGATATTCCCTTCAACGATCCTGTCGCCATGTGGAAACGTCTCGACAAGGCCTGGCTGGCGCTTGGTGTTTTGCTGATCGGCCTTGCCCTTTTTGACGCGCCCGCCTTCTGGCCTTCGGTTGACTTCGGCACCAACGCCCTTTTGGGGACCGCCCCGTTTATTGCCTTTGCCGTTCTGGCCATCGGCTATCTGAAAGCCACTGGGGCCGAGAACCTTTTGGCCAAAGCCTTTGTCGGACGCCAATCGCAGATGATTGTCATGGCCGCCCTGTTGGGCGGGCTTTCGCCGTTTTGTTCCTGCGAGGTGATCCCCTTCATCGCCGCCTTGCTGGCGGTCGGTGCACCTTTGGGGGCTGTCATGGCTTTCTGGCTATCATCGCCATTGATGGACCCGGCCATGTTCCTGATCACCTCGGGCACGCTGGGCTTTGACTTTGCCATCGGCAAAACCGTGGCGGCTGTTGGTCTTGGACTATTCGGCGGCTTCCTGACCATGATGCTGGCGAAAACCGCCGTGTTTGACGACCCGTTGCGCGAAAAACCCCAGGTCGGCGGCTGTGGCTGCGGCCCCAGCCAGCCGTTTTCCGGCAAACCGGTATGGGCATTCTGGACCGAGGCCAACCGCCGCCTGATCTTCAGGGACACAACTTTGGAAAACGCTGTTTTTCTGCTGAAATGGCTGGCACTGGCCTATATGATCGAAGCCTTGATGATCCGCTATATTCCGGCAGAGCTGATCGCGAATATCCTTGGCGGTGAAGGCGTGGGCACGATTGCGCTGGGGGCTGTCGTCGGGGCACCGGCCTATCTGAACGGCTATGCCGCCGTGCCGCTGGTCGATGCGCTGCTGGCTCAGGGCATGGCAAACGGCGCCGCAATGAGCTTTATGGTCGCCGGCGGCGTCAGCTCAATCCCGGCGGCACTTGCGGTCTGGGCGTTGGTAAAACCCCGCGTTTTCGCGGCCTATATGGGTTTTGCCATCACCGGGGCCACCCTGACAGGCGTTGTTTGGCAGTTTGTTGCCTAAAAACCCGCAGTGCGCCGGAAAGATACGTCCGGCGGCCCTTCAAATTCCCCCCCGTTTCTGTAGATTGCGGTTAGCGTCAACTGCAAAACGGCATGACAAAACAAGGGGTGTGGAATGTATCGCGTCTGGAACTTTGTGACGACCTATTCAGTTTTGTTGATCAGCGGCGCGTTGATCGCATTGGTCTGGGCGAATATCGACTATGACAGCTACTACAAACTGGTCAATTTCAAGATCTGGCAAGACGGCCCGATTGGCAAGGATTATGGCGAGTACCGGAAGCTGACCCTTCATTATCTGGTCAACGATGTGCTGATGGCCTTTTTCTTCGCGATCGCGGCAAAAGAGGTTTGGGAAGCGATCATCCTGAAAAACGGCTCGCTTCGTGGGAAGAAAGCCGCAACACCGCTGTTCGCCACCGCGGGCGGAATGATCGGTCCGATTACGGTTTACCTTGGTCTGGCGGCGTTTCTGGGGTCTGATACCTTTAGTGCGGTGTCCAATGGCTGGGCCATTCCGACCGCAACCGATATCGCGTTCTCATATCTTGTGGGCCGAATGGTGTTCGGCGCAGGCCACCCGGCGGTCCGGTTTCTGCTGCTGCTTGCAATTGCCGATGATGCGGCGGGCCTGATCATTCTGGCGATTTTCTATCCCTCGGGCGAACTGGCGCTTGAGTGGTTGCTGCTGTCCGTTGGGGCCGCAATTGCCGTATTTGTGCTGGCTAACTGGCTGCCCCGCTATTTGGACCGCGGCAATCAGCTGCGGCCGAATTCGACCTGGGTGCGCAACAAGCTGTCCTTCTGGCCCTACCTGATCGCCGCCTGCGTCAGCTGGTACGGCTTCATGATGTCGGGCATCCACCCCGCACTTGGCCTGTTGCCGATCGTACCGACGATCCCCCATGCCGACCGCGCGTTCGGGATATTCTCGGACGCCGAGAAATATCTGACCGATTTGCTGAACCAGATCGAACACGCGCTGAAATATCCGGTTGAAATCGTGCTGTTCCTGTTCGGCCTGCTGAATGCCGGCGTCAAGTTCAGCGCCATCGGCACCCCGACCTGGCTGGTTCTGGCCGGTCTGATCATTGGCAAACCGCTTGGCGTGCTGCTGTTCGGCTGGCTTGGGGCGCATCCGTTGAAGCTGGGCCTGCCGGAAGGCATGAAAACCAGCGATCTGTTTGTCATTGGCTGTGTCTCGGCCATCGGCTTTACCGTGTCCCTGTTCGTGGCATCCGTCGCCTTTGATCCCGGGCCGGTACAGGACGCCGCCAAAATGGGGGCCTTGTTCAGCTTTGGTGCCGCAATCCTTTCGTTCATCGCGGCCAAATTGACCCGCGTGGTTAAACAAGAATTCTGAGGACACTGAAATGGGGCCGGTTCATACCAAACCGGCCCTTTTCGTCGCATTGATCCTATTTTGGCACCAATCGTTATAAATTAGTCATATTGTAGCCTGAATTGCTCAATACTAATTTCACCAAAGCACATGTATGCCATGTGTCAGAGTGTGAAAATCAGGTTCGGTATGCTTGAATTCGTGAATGTCAGTAAGTCCTTTTGGACCGGTGCCCAGCGCAAGGTGATCCTTGACCGCGCCTCGTTCAAGGTTGAACTTGGGCATTCGGTTGGCATTCTGGCCCCGAATGGCACTGGCAAGACCACTTTGGTCAACATGATGTGCGGTCTGGAAAAACCGGACGAAGGGGAAATTTACCGGAATTGCCGGATTTCCTTCCCGCTTGGCTTTATGGGCGGCGTGCTTCCGCGGTTATCTGCGATGGAGAACGCCCGCTACATCGCCCGGATGTACCAGCTTGATCCGGATTATGTCGAAGCGTTCTGCCGCTGGTTAAGTGACCTGGACGAATATTTTGACCAGCCTGTCGGCACCTATAGTGCCGGTATGAAAGGGCGGTTCACCTTTTCACTTATGCTGGCGCTCGATTTCGACATCTATCTGATCGACGAAGGCATGCCGCAGAACACGGATGTAGAATTCAACCGCAAAGCAGGAGAAATCTTGCGCGAACGGCTAAGAACGACCACAATTGTGATGGTGTCGCACCAGCCGGAAACTTTGGAAAAATACTGTCGTTCGGCCGGTGTTCTTTTGAACGGCCAATTGCACATGTTCGACACCTTGGAAGAGGCGAGACAACTTTATGACTACCAAACCCAAGGCTAAGAAATTCCGCATCCGCCGGTCCAGCCCGCTGATCGAAGCTGGTCCCGAAGCGCATCCCGAACGTGCCCCCTCGGCCGAGGATTACCAGACGGCCAGCCAGGCCCATGCCCGCGAACAGGCCATGCGCCCACGCGCAATTGACCAACAGCAAGCGGACACGCCGCAAGACACCCATGGCAGCGTTGGGACCGAGATTGACGCCATCCGCAAAGAAGGGCTGACCGGACGTCAGTTGCGTCTGGCCCGCCGTATGGCACAGAAACACAACATCCCCGCAACTTCGGATTTCGATGCCGTGCGCCTGTTGCGCAACCGGGGGATTGATCCGTTCCAGCGCACCGATGCGCTTGAGCTTCTGGTCGACAACCAGCAAGCCCGGCCCAAACCGCAACCGCCAGCATTGCCGCAAACCTATGCCCATGGCGCGACGCCCAACCTGCCGTCCACCCATATCGACACCCAGACAGACCGGATTTCCGAGCTGGCGAAAATCCAGCGCGACATCGTAAAGCGCCGCCGCCGCAAACTGGCACTGCTGTTTAGTCGCCTGACGGCCTTTGTGGCCATTCCGACGATCATTGCCGGGATCTATTTCTTCCGCGTGGCAACACCGATGTATGCGACAAATTCGGAATTCGTTATCCAGCAATCCGAAGGCAGCAGTTCGGCCGGTGGGTTTGGCAGCTTCCTGCCTGCCCAGTTCAACACCAACCAGGACAGTATTACCGTGCAAAGCTATATGCTTTCGCGCGAAGCGATGTTGCGTCTGGACCAGGACGCCGGGTTCAAGGCACATTTCCAGCAGGAATGGATCGATCCGATCCAGCGGCTTGAGGCTGACGCCACCAATGAACAGGCGTTCAAGGCCTATAAGAAATACGTTCAGATCGGCTATGACCCGTCGGAAGGTGTGATGAAAATGGAAGTCATCGCCGCCGATCCGGTGCTGGCAAAACAGTTTGCGGATGCGCTGATTGGTTACGCCGAAGAACGGGTGGACAGCCTGACCAAACGCAAACGCGAAGATCAGCTGCGCGAAGCGCGCACCAATCTTGAGGAAGCGCAGCAAAACCGCCGGGACGCTCAGGTCGCTCTGGTTGAGCTTCAACAGCAATCCTCTGTCGTCGATCCCGAGGCGGTGCTGGGCACCTTGCGCAGCCAGATCAGCAGCCGCGAAGTTGAGCTGACCGAGAAAGAGCTGCAACTTCAGGCGCTGCTGGACAATGCAAGCCCCAACCAGGCGCGCGTGGATGGATTGAAAGCTGATATAAGACGGCTGGAAACGGTGATCGCCGATCTCAATGCCCGCATGCAGGCCGCATCGGAAGGCAGCGACAGCCTGACCGCCCTGTCGGCCCAGATCCGTCTGGCCGAAGCTGATCTGGCCACCCGCGATATGATGCTGCAATCCGCCCTACAGAATATGGAAGCCGCCACGTTAGAGGCCGGACGGCAAACCCGCTATCTTTCACGCGGCGTTGATCCGGTCGTACCGGACGCGGCCACCTATCCGCGCAGCTTTGAGAACACGTTGCTGACCTTGCTGGTCTTCTCGGGCATCTACCTGATGATCTCGCTGACAGCGTCGATCCTGCGCGAACAGGTTACGTCGTAAAGCGTTTCGGGATCACCCTGAGACACCAAAACATGGCGAAACACCTTGGCCTACAAAAGCCCGCGCCCTTTCAACAGGGCGTCGGCTTCGGGCAGGCGGCCACGAAAAGCGGTGTAAAGCGTCTCGCCATCCTGTGATCCTCCGGCGGACAGGATGTTGGTTTCAAGGCTTTTGGCCAGTTCGGGATCAAACGCATCACCGGCCTCTTCGAAGGCTTCAAACGCATCTGCATCCATCACCTCGGACCACATATAGCTGTAATATCCGCTGGCATACCCGTCGCCCGCAAAGACATGGGCGAAATGCGGGGTCGCGTGGCGCATACCGATGGCATGCGGCATGCCGATTTGCCCGAGCACTTGCGCCTGCATCTCCATCGCGTCCTTGGGGGCTTTGCCTTCATGAAAGGCCAGATCAACAAGCGCCGAGGCAACAAACTCAACCGTTTGGAAACCTTGATCGAAATTGGCTGCTTTCAAAACTTTTTCAAGCATCGCCTGCGGCATTGCTTCGCCCGTTTCGGCATGGGTGGCAAATCTGGCCAGCACGTCGGGCACTTCCAGCCAATGCTCGTAAAGCTGACTGGGAAGTTCGACAAAATCACGGGCCACATTGGTGCCCGCGATGGTTTCATAGGTCACATCCGACAGCATCTGATGCAGCGCATGTCCAAATTCGTGGAACAAGGTGCGGGCATCGTCATAGGATAGCAGCGCCGGTTCACCGTCTGCCGCTTTGGCGAAATTGCAGACATTGACCACAATCGGCCGGTGGGGTTCCGGCTTCTTTGCCTGCATCCGCATCGCACTGCACCATGCGCCCGAGCGTTTGGACGGGCGGGCAAAATAGTCACCCAGAAACAGCGCCACATGCTGGCCGTCGCGGGTCACTTCCCAAAGGCGGGCATCCGGGTGATAAAGCGGCAGGTCGAGCGGCTTGAATTGCAATCCGAACAGCCGGTTGGCGCAATCAAACGCGGCCTCGATCATACGGTCCAGCTGAAAAAAGGGCTTCAACGCCGCCTCATCCAGATCATGCTCGGCCTGTCGGCGTTTTTCGGCGTAGTAGTGCCAATCCCACGGTTCCAGATCACCATTGATACCGTCGGCCTTCAACATTTCGGTCATTGTCGCGGCGTCGGCATTGGCCCTGGCCTTGGCGGGTTCCCAAACTTTTTCAAGCAAGGCCCGCACGTTATCGGCATTTTTCGCCATCTCCGTTTCCAGTTTGTAGGCGGCGAAGCTGTCATACCCCAGCAGCTCTGCCCGTTCCTGACGCAGCTTCAAGACCTCGGTCGCAATTGCGCGGTTGTCCGTCTCGCCCCCGTTTGCCCCGCGAGCGGCCCAGGCTTTATAGGCTATCTCGCGCAGATCTCGGCGGGGTGAATATTGCAGGAACGGGGTGATAACCGAGCGGGACAGGTTGACCACCGGTCCATCCCGTCCTGCGGCCTTTCCCGCCGCCGCGGCAGCGCTGATCAGGAATTCCGGCAGGCCTTCCAGATCATCCGTGGACAGGTCCATCGCCCAGCCTGATTCGTCCGCCAGCATGTTCTGCATGAACTCCGTGGACAAAACGGCCAGTCGGTTCTTGATTTCCGCCATGCGCTTGGCATCCTGCCCTTCCAAGGCTGCACCGGCACGGACAAAACCGCGACGGGTCAGCATCAACAGGCGCAGGTCTTCGGCACACAGGCCCAGATCATCCCGTTCGGCCCACAGCGTTTCGATCCGTTGGAACAGATCAGTATTTGCGTGAATGGCGGAACTATGCGCCGACAATCGGGGGGAAAACGCGCGCTGCAATTCCTGCCGTGTTTCATTTGTATCTGCCCCGAGCAGGTTGAAAAACACCGACAGAACCTTATCGAGATCCTTGCCCGCCGCCTCAAGCGCCAAGATCGTGTTGGCGAATGTCGGGGTCTCTGGATTTGATGCAATTGCGTCAATCTCGGCATTGTGCCGCGCCAGTGCTTCATCCAATGCGGGGGTGAAATGGCGGTCTTCGATTTCAGCAAAGGGGGCCAGACCGAACGGGCCGGTCCAGTCCTGTAAAAGCGGGTTCGTCATCGCGTGTCTCCTGATTTGAGGCCACGCTACGGTGAATTCAGAGGGGCTGCAATCAGCTGTTGCCAGAGCCGCAGACAGGGCAGTCTGCACGCTTGCGAATGCGGATTTTCCGGGTTTCGGCGTAAAGCGCATCATAGATAAACATCTCGCCGCACAGCACTTCGCCCGCGCCGGTGATCAGCTTCATCGCTTCTTGCGCCATCATGGATCCGATGACCCCCGGCAATGCGGCCGAGACACCGGCCTCGGCACAGCTGGGCGCCAGTCCGGGGGCCGGAGCTTCGGGGAAAACACATTGATAACAGGGCGAGCCACCCGCCACGTCAAACACGCTGACCTGACCTTCCCATTGCGATAACGCACCAGAGATCAAAGGCTTGCCGGTCGCCGCTGCGGCCCGGTTTGCCAGATAGCGGGTTTCGAAATTGTCGGTCCCGTCGATGATGATGTCATAATCGGCAAACAGGGATTCCACGATGTCTTCGGTCAGGCGGCGGTTATAAGGCAACACCGTCACAAACGGGTTCTGCGCAGCAATCGCCTCTTTCGCGGAGAAAACCTTTGGCATTCCAATGCGGGTGTCGGTGTGGATCACCTGCCGTTGCAAGTTCGAGTTTTCAACCTGATCGTCGTCGATCACCCCAATCGTGCCCACGCCCATAGCGCCGAGATAGGAAAGAACCGGCGCACCAAGCCCGCCTGCGCCGATCACCAGAACACGCGCGTCTTTCAGGGCTTTTTGTCCAGGACCGCCAATTTCGCGCAGCATGATGTGGCGGGCATAACGTTCCAGTTCCGTGTCGGAATATGTGGTCTCTTGCCTCTCGGGTTGCGCTGGCTCGGCGGTGTCGCTCACTAAGGGGTCCTCAATTTGATGCGAGCCAGTTGCCGCTGCGGCCTGACGCGCCTGATAATCCAGCTCGCGGGGGCGGGGACCCTTCGAGGCAGCAGCCGGAGCAGGCGCCGGATTGCGTTGCTCTGCCCGTTCCTTCATCGAGCTAAGAAACAGCGAATAGGCCCCGATCAGCACCCCGACGACAAGCACGACAAACCAAAGGGTCGCATCGCCACCCGTGGCTTCACGCAGAATATTGTCTTCGGGTAAAACGAAATGGGCCAGGACAATGACGCCCAGCAAAAGCCCGATCAACGTAATCCGAAACGTCGCGCTAAGGCCGGTAAGCGCACCGACACTCCAGATAAGTAAGCATAATCCCAGTACAAACAGCATCAGCTTTGCCCTGTTGAGCCAAATCCCCCGTCGCCCCGTGATGTTACATCAAGTTCGGTAACAATCGCAAATTTCGCCTGCAGAACAGGTGCGACGACCATTTGTGCGATCCTGTCGCCGTGGGAAACCACAAAGCTTTCCTGCCCCGCATTCATCAAAATGACCCCCAATGGCCCACGATAATCACTGTCGATTGTGCCCGGGCTGTTTGGCAGGGTGATACCGTGTTTCAGCGCAAGGCCTGAACGGGGGCGGATTTGCACCTCATACCCTTTGGGAATCGCCAGTCGCAGGCCGGTTGGGACCAAGCCGCGTTCGCCCGGCTCCAATCTTAGCTGATTGGGTGCGCCAAAATTCGCCCGCAGATCAGCGCCAGCGGCCCCGTCGCTTTCATAGGACGGCAGGCCGAGGCTTTGATCGGCACCTTCGTCCCACTTGATTTCGATCACCGTCATGCCAGAGCTTCTGCAACGCGGTCAGCCAACCGCTTTGCCGTTTCAGTTTTTGACAAACGCGGCCAATCCTCGGCCCCGTCAGGGGTGATCAGTGTCACGGCGTTTTCGCTACCGCCCATGATGCCGGTTTCAGGCGACACGTCATTGGCAACGATCCAGTCGCATTGCTTGCGAACACGCTTGGCCGTGGCATTTGCGATCACGTCATCGGTTTCGGCGGCGAAGCCGACAACCAGCCCGGGACGACCGTTTGTCATCCTGGAAACACTTGCCAGAATGTCGGGATTTTCAGCAAATTCCAAAACCGGCAGCTTGCCGTTTTGCTTCTTGATCTTGCGGCCCGTCGCCGAGGCCACGCGCCAATCCGCCACTGCGGCGGCAAAGATTGCCGCGTCCGCCGGCAAAGCAGTCTGAACCGCCTTCAGCATGTCCTCGGCGGTTTCAACCTGCACCAAAGTTACTCCGGTCGGGGGGTCTACATCCGCCGGACCCGTAACAAAGGTTACATCCGCGCCCAGCGCCACCAAGGCCCGCGCGATTGCTGTACCTTGTGCACCCGAGGATCGGTTCGCGATATAGCGCACCGGATCAATCGGTTCGTGCGTCGGGCCGGATGTGACCAGGACATGCTTGCCCTTCAAAGGGCCATCGGTCAGTTCGGTTGCGATTGCATCCAGAATCTCGGACGGTTCCGACATACGGCCCGGGCCATATTCACCGCAGGCCATATCGCCTTCGTTCGGGCCAACAATGGACACGCTATCGGCTTTCAAAACCTCAAGGTTCCGCCGGGTTGCCGGATGATCCCACATGCGGACATTCATCGCCGGGGCAATCATCACCGGCGTATCGGTTGCCAACAGCAAGGTCGATGCCAGATCATCCGCCCGCCCCTGCGCCATCTTCGCCATCAAATCCGCCGTCGCTGGCGCGACAACAACCAAATCTGCCACGCGCGACAGTTGGATATGGCCCATTTCGGCTTCGTCCGTCAGGTCGAACAGGTCGGTATAGACTTTTTCGCCCGCTAAAGCCGACACAGATAAGGGCGTGACGAATTCCTGTGCCGCCCGGGTCAGAACAGGTGTCACATCCGCCCCTTGCTTTTTCAGCAGGCGGATCAGCTCGAGCGATTTATAGGCGGCGATGCCCCCGGAAATAATCAACAGAATGCGTTTGCTTGCCAACATCGGACGGCCTTTGTTTGCGGTCCCCCATTCCTAGGTGCAGCGGGCCACAAACTCAATGCCGCATTGAAGGCCGCATTGAAGTCAGTGCAAAAAGCCCCTGATATCGCGGCCATTCCTTTCAAGCACACGACGCATCTTTTGCAAGGCCGCTGTCTCGATCTGGCGCACCCGCTCTTTTGAAAGCTGAAGTTGTGCGCCCAGACTTTCCAGTGTCCGCGCCGTTTCGCCAAGCTTTCTCTCGCGAATGATCAGCCGCTCGCGTTCGTTCAGACTTTGCAGGGCCTCAAGCAGCCAATCGCGCATGGTGTCACCATCCAGGCGCGTCTGAACCTGTTCAACCCCCTGCATTTCATCCTCAATCAGGTCCAGCCATTCACGCCCGTCCTCGTCAGCGGATTGCGGGGCATTCAGGGAAAAATCTCCGCCGGTCAACCGGCCCGCCATCATCTCGACATCAGGCAAGGGGACGCCAAGCTCGGCCGCGACAAAGGGCAACAGGCGGTCTTGCGAGGCGTCAACCCCGGCAGCAAGGGCTTCGCGTTCAAGCTTGGCCAGAACCCGCTTGAAATTGAAGAACAGCGATTTCTGGCTACTTGTCGAACCGGTCCGCACAATCGACCAGTTGCGCATGACATAATCCTGTATGCTGGCCTTGATCCACCAGACGGCATAGGTCGAAAAACGCACACCCCGGTCAGGATCAAACTTCTCGGCCGCTTTCATCAGGCCAAAACTTGCTTCCTGCACCAGGTCATTCATCGGGGCGCCATACCGGCGGAATTTTGAAGCCATCGAAACCGCCAGCCGAAGATAGGCGGTGGTCAGGCGATGAAGCGCTGCCTCATCCCGCTGATCACGCCATGCGATCGCCAGATCACGCTCGGTTTCGGCATCAAGAAGCTCGGCCCCCATGATCCGCCTGGAAAATCCCCGGTCAAGACTACCGTCAAAAGCCATGACAATCCTCGCTTGTTTGTCATCCCTGTTACGCGGCACCCGGCGTGCCGGATCAAATATTCATCTTTCGTCAACCAATTTGCTCACAGATAAAGATGAAAAGGAGAGGGCATGATCTCACGCGCTTACACCGTCGCGTTTGAGGGCATCGAGGCCAGATTGGTCGAGGTGCAATGCGCCGTGTCCCCCGGAATGCCGGCATTCGGGATTGTCGGGCTTCCGGACAAAGCCGTGTCCGAGGCGCGTGACAGGGTGCGGTCGTCGCTTACGGCAATGAATATTGCATTGCCGTCCAAGCGGATCACGGTGAACTTGTCACCAGCCGACCTGCCGAAAGAAGGCAGCCATTTCGATCTTCCCATCGCGATTGCGTTATTGGCGGCACTGAATATCATTCCGCTCGACATGGCCGAGCGATGCGTCGCTTTGGGGGAATTGTCGCTTGATGGCACGTTGGTCGGTGTTCTGGGGGCCTTGCCCGCCGCATTGACAGCCGCTGAGGACGCACGGTTCCTGCTGTGCCCAACACAGTCCAGCGCCGAGGCTGCCTGGGTTGGCGCAACACAGGTGATCGGCATCAAATCCTTACATCAGGCGATTGGCCATTTCACCGGAAACGCCCCGATTTCGCCGGCTGAACCCGGCGAAGTCAGGTCCGAGTACCAATCCCACGACCTGCGCGACGTCAAGGGACAGGAACGCGCCAAACGTGCGCTCGAGATTGCGGCCGCCGGACGGCACCATCTTCTGATGACCGGCCCGCCGGGATCGGGAAAATCCATGCTGGCGGCCCGAATGCCCGGTCTCATGCCGCCACTCTCCCCGTCCGAGGCACTGGAAACCTCGATGATCCATTCGCTGTCGGGCCTGATCAGCGAAGGTGGCATATCACGCAACCGCCCGTTTCGTGATCCGCATCACACGGCCTCAATGGCGGCGATCATCGGCGGGGGGCGGGGGGCGAAACCGGGCGAGGTAAGCCTGGCCCATAATGGGGTCCTGTTCATGGACGAGTTTCCCGAATACGCCCGCAACACGCTGGAAACTCTGCGCCAGCCGATTGAAACTGGCTCGGTCGTGGTTGCACGGGCAAACGCCCATGTGCGCTATCCCTGCCGGTTTTTGCTGATCGCCGCCGCCAACCCGTGTAAATGCGGGCAACTGACCGACCCTGCGCAGGCCTGTTCCCGTGCGCCGATCTGTGGCGAGGATTATCTGGGGCGCATTTCAGGCCCGCTTCTGGACCGGTTTGATCTGCGGATCGAGGTGCCGCCGGTGGCCTATTCTGACCTCAACCTGCCCGCATCGGGGCCAAGCTCGGCCGAGGTGAAGGCCCGGGTCGAAACGGCGCGAACCGTTCAGGCAGACAGGTTTCGCGCCTCTCCGGACGTTCGGTCCAACGCCGATATGCAAGGCCAACTGCTCGAGGATGTCTGCGCGACCGATACCGAAGGCACGGCCTTTCTGAACCGGGCCGCCGAGGCTTTCAACCTGTCAGCCCGCGGATACCACCGCATCCTGCGCGTGGCACGAACCATCGCCGATCTGGATGGCGAAGCGGCGGTTCGCAAACCTCATATTGCCGAGGCGGCAAGCTTTCGGCTGGCGAATTTGCGCGAACCTGCCTGACCGCTATGGGATTTTCGCTTCTATGGCCTGCCAGATCTTTTCGGCCACATTGGTGCCGTCGAACCGCTCAAGCTCTTGAATGCCAGTGGGTGAGGTCACGTTGATTTCGGTCAGGTAATCCCCGATCACGTCGATCCCGACAAAGACCTGCCCCTTTTCGCGCAGCAAGGGGCCGATGGCCGCGCAAATCTCAAGATCACGCTCGCTCAGCCCGATCTTTTCGGGCCGGCCACCCACATGCATGTTCGAACGGGTTTCCCCCTTGGCCGGAACGCGATTGATGGCACCGACCGGTGCGCCATCCACCAGAATCACCCGTTTGTCACCGTTGGACACGTCGGGCAGAAATTTTTGCACGATCAATGGTTCGCGTGAAAATCCGGTGAATAATTCATGCAGTGACGTCAGATTCCGGTCATTGTGATCCAGCCGGAACACCCCAGCGCCGCCATTGCCGTAAAGCGGTTTCAGGATGATGTCGCCATGCTTTTCCTTGAAGGCCTTGATGGTGCCGATATCCCGCGCAATCGTTGTAGGTGGCGTCAGTTCGGGGAAATCCAGCACAAGCAGTTTTTCAGGATAGTTGCGCACCCAAAACGGATTGTTAACCACGAGCGCCTTGCCCTCCAGCCGGTCAAGCAAATGGGTCGAGGTGATATACCCCATGTCAAAAGGCGGGTCCTGACGCAGCCAGACAACATCCCAATCGGCCAGATCGACGGTTTCCAGCGGTCCAAGATCCACATGGTTTCCCTGCTCGCGCCGCAAAACCATCCGGTGCCCGCTGGCCGTTATCCGGCCCTCGTCATAGGCCAGCATGTCGGGGCTGTAATAAAACAGCTCATGTCCACGTTCCTGCGCCTCAAGCGCGATGCGGAAACTGCTATCGGCGTTGATATCCACACCCTCGATCGGGTCCATCTGAAACGCTACTTTCAAAGCCATCGTCACCTCCTGCGGCAGGGCCTGAAAGCTTACATGGCGTATTGACCCGTCCGAGGCAATGGGGCCGGAACCGTTTCGGTACTTTGTTGAGACGGAACAATCGGGCCGAGCGTGCGGAGCCTAGTGATACGGCCCGCGTTGTATTATCAAATCGCGTCTCAAGCTGGTCACGAAACAGGTCAAGCCATCAGCGCGTTTTCGCGAATTTCCACACGCCCCATTTCATCAACCAGAGCAACGTCAAACCGCATATCCGTCATCATGCCGGTGGACAGGCGCGAAAGGTATTCTTCAGCAGTCATGAAAAGACGCCTGATCTTGGTGCCTGTCACCCTTAGCGCCGCACCCGCATGTGTTTTGGCCTTCTTCACCTCAACAAACACAGTGGTCGGACCATCCTGAACGACCAGATCGATTTCGCCCCTTTTGCCACGAAACCGTTGACTGATCACCTGACAGCCGCGATCCGAATAATCCCGGGCAACGGAATCTTCCGCCCCGAGACCCGCAAGATAATTTGTTTTTCCGCGTTGTTGTACAAGCATGGCGGCCTTCAAGTTTTGGAATCTTTCTGAAGCTTAAGGGCCATTTGATAAATATTTCGTTTCTTTTCGCCGCTGGCCTGCGCCACCGCTTCGCTGGCGTCACGGACCGACATGGTTTCCAGCGCTGATTTCAGCATGGCTTCGATATCGACATCGCCCTCATCCGTGGTATTGCGGGCAATCAGCACAACGATTTCGCCTTTCAACGTCCGCTCTGAAACGTGTTGCGCCAACTCAGACAGGGTGCCGGTCAGGCATTCCTCGAACTTCTTGGTCAACTCACGGCATAGGGCCGCCTCCCTGTTGCCGCCGAAAAGCTCGGCCGCGTCTGCCAGCATCTGGCTGATCCGCTTTGGCGATTCGTAGAACACCAATGTCGCCGGAATATCCACAAGCTCGATCATCGCATTGCGTCTGGCGTTTTTTGCATTGGGCAGAAAACCCGCGAACAGGAACCGGTCTGTCGGCAGCCCCGCGATGGTCAAAGCGTCGATCACCGCCGAGGGGCCGGGTGCGGCGGTCACGGCATAGCCCTCAACCCGCGCCAGACGCCCCAGATCAAACCCGGGGTCTGCGATCAGCGGGGTTCCGGCCTCGGACGCATAGGCCACCGATTTTCCGTCCGACAAGTAAGCCATAAGGCGCGGGCGCATCCTGTCGCCATTGTGATCGTGATAGGCAAGAACCGGCCGGTCGCCCAAGGGAACGCCGTGTATCTCCATCAGGCGCTTCAGGCTTCTTGTATCCTCTGCCGCGATCACATCGGCCGAGGCAAGGATATCCAAGGCCCGCAATGTGATGTCACGCGCCGTCCCGATGGGTGTCGCAACGAAATAGAGACCCGGAGCAAGGGATTTCACTTCATGATTCACCACTGGACCCGCCTATTCTCATCGCTATTATCGCCCCGAACCTGCCGCATGACGGCCTATGCCAATTCTCAAGGGATGTTGATCAAGATGTTCGCCCGTTTCCTGACTGCCCGCAAGCTGTTTACAGTGTTCACCCTGACCGGCCTTGGTCTGGGCCTAAGCGCTTGTGAAGACACCCCGTCGAGCGGCCCGAGGATCGACACAAGCGCCCCGGTGCCTGTGGCGCTTCTTTTGCCCATCGGATCAGGGGATCCAAATGACGCCTTGCTGTCGCAAAGCCTTGAAAACGCAGCCCGCATGGCCATTGCCGATCTGAACGGTGCGCGGATTGATCTGCGGGTCTATGATACCGCCGCCAACCCCGATATTGCGGCGGCACAGGCGCAACTGGCAGTGGATAGCGGCGCCAAAATCATCCTTGGCCCGCTTTATTCAGCATCCGCAACGGCCGTGGGCGCGGCAGTGGCGGATGACCGGATAAATGTTCTGTCCTTTTCGAACAACACGACCATTGCGGGCGGCAATGTGTTTGTCCTTGGACACACCTTTGAAAATACGGCTGAACGCCTGACCCGTTTTGCCACGCGACAGGGCCTTGATATGATCACCTTGATGAACGCAACCGATACATCCGGCAGGATCGCCGGGTCTGCGGTTTCTCAGGCCGCTTTGGCCGCAGGCGGGACCGTCATGGCCAATATCAGCTATCCGCTGACACAGGAAGGTGTGATCGACGCGATACCGCAGGTTCGCGAAGCAATCGAGGAAACCCAGTCAAACGTCATTTTCCTGACCTCGAACACCGCCGGGGCACTGCCGTTCCTCAGCCAGCTTCTACCCGAAGCGGGGGTCGATCCTGAAGAGGTGCAGTATATCGGCCTGACCCGTTGGGACATTCCGGCGCAAACGCTCGAGCTTCCGGGCATTCAGGGCGGCTGGTTCGCCCTGCCCGATCCCGACCGGACCGCCGCATTCGAAGCGCGTTACGAAATCGCCTACGGAGACAAGCCCCACCGGTTCGGCAGCCTGGCCTATGACGGCATAGCGGCAATCGGCGCCTTGGTTTCCTCAAACGGCGCTGACGCGCTGACGACCACAGCGTTGACCCAGTTGAAAGGGTTCGAGGGTGTCGATGGTGTCTTCCGTCTGCGGCCCGACGGCACGATTGAACGCGGCTTGGCCGTGGCCGAAGTGATTGACGAACAGGTGGTTGTCATTGATCCGGCACCGCAACTCTTCTCGGTTGCGGGGCTTCAGTAACATTGGCCAACGCCCGCCCCCACGCCGCCCCGGTCACCGACAATCTGATTTGTCCGGCTGAAGAAATTTTTGATCAAACCGCCATTTCCGAGCAAATTCGCGTGGAAGTGGTTGAAAACCAATTGGCCGGGCCTGCGTTACGCAAGGCCGTGACGACGCTGTTGCTTAAGGCCCATAAGGCCGGGCACAAGACCATTGGCGAAGCCTTTGAAGGCAACCCCTTTGCGTCCCGCCGCACAGTCCGATCCTATGCCTGGCTGACCGATTGCATCGTCAAAACGGTTTTCAATCTGGCCACGCAGCACCTGCACCCTCTGCCCAACCCGACCGAAGGCGAAAAGATCGCGGTTCTCAGCGTCGGTGGCTATGGGCGCGGCGAGATGGCGCCAAAATCGGATGTCGATTTGCTGTTTCTGACCCCCTACAAAATCACTCCCTGGGCCGAAAGTGTCATCGAGGACATGCTTTACATGCTTTGGGATTTGCGCCTGAAGGTCGGGCATTCCAGCAGAACGGTTCGCGATTGTCTGCGCCTCGGGGCCGAGGATTTCACCATCCGGACCGCCCTTTTGGAAAAGCGCTTCCTCACGGGGAACGAAGCCCTTGCCGAAGAACTCGACAACCGCCTTTGGGCCGATCTGTTCAAGGGAACCGCACCTGAGTTTATCGAAGCCAAACTGGATGAACGCAGCACCCGCCATCGAAAACAGGGCGGCCAGCGCTATATGGTCGAACCCAATGTGAAAGAAGGCAAAGGCGGATTGCGCGATCTGCACACATTGTTCTGGATCGCAAAATATATCTATCACATCGCAGACACCGACGATTTGGCGGATGCCGGAATATTTTCAGCCGACGAATTCGAAACCTTTGTTCAGGCCGAAAGATTTCTTTGGGCCGTGCGGTGCCACCTGCATTTGCTGACCGGACGCGGCGCGGACCAGCTGACCTTCGACCTTCAGGTCGAAGTGGCCGGCCGCATGGGGTATCAGGACAAATCCGGCCGCCGCGCGGTTGAGCATTTCATGCAGGATTATTTCCGCCATGCGACCGCCGTCGGTGAATTGACCCGCATATTCCTGACCAAGCTTGAGGCCGCTCAGCAAAAGAAGGAACCCTTGCTTGTCGGTTTGTTCCGTCGGCGCAAGAAGGTCAAAGCGGGCTACAAGATCATCCACAACCGACTGGCCATTGCCGATGACGCGGTCTTTCTGGAAGACAAGCTGAACCTGCTGCGCCTGTTCGAAGAGGGACTGCGCACCGGACTTCTGCTGCACCCTGATGCGATGCGCCTTGTGACCGCCAACCTGCACCTGATTGATGACGAGATGCGGTCAGACAAGGAAGCCACAAGGATATTCCTTGATCTGTTGCTCAGGCACGGCAACCCCGAGCGGGCCTTGCGCCGCATGAACGAACTGGGCGCGCTGGCCGCCTTTATACCCGAGTTCGAACCGATTGTCGCGATGATGCAATTCAACATGTATCACAGCTATACGGTTGATGAGCACACGATTCAGGTGATCAAGAACCTTGCAGAAATCGAACGCGGCGAGCAAGTGGATGACTTGCCCCTGTCGACCGAGATCCTTGAGAAGAAAAGCCTGAACCGGCGCATTCTTTATGTGGCTTTGTTGCTGCACGATATCGGCAAGGGCCGCGACATTGATCACTCGATCCTCGGGGCGCAGATTGCGCGGGCGGTGGCCCCGCGTCTTGGCCTGTCCAAGGCGGAATCAGAAACGGTGGAATGGCTGGTGCGGTATCATCTGGTCATGTCCGATATGGCCCAGAAGCGCGATATCGCCGACCCGCGCACCGTGCGCGACTTTGCCAAGGTGGTAAAGACGGTCGAGCGTCTTGACCTTCTGACGGTGTTGACCGTCTGCGATATCCGTGGGGTCGGGCCGGATACCTGGAACAACTGGAAAGCCGTATTGCTGCGAGCTTTGTATGGCCAAACCCGCACCGCCCTTGAACAGGGCATGGAGGCGCTGAACCGCGAACAGCGCGGTACGGAAGCCAAGAAAAAGCTGCGCGAAGTGCTTGGCCATTGGGACAAGAAAGACCTGCGCAAGGAAACCGGGCGGCATTATCCGCCCTATTGGCAGGGCTTGCATGTCACCGCGCACAAGGTGTTCGCCGAATTGTTGAAAGACATCGGCGATGATGAGGTCCGCATCGACCTGCATCCCGACGATGACCGCGATGCCACCCGCGCCTGCTTTGCCATGGCCGACCATCCCGGCATATTCAGCCGCATGTGCGGGGCCTTGACCCTTGTCGGGGCTAATGTGGTTGATGCCCGGACGTTTACATCAAAAGACGGATACGCAACGGCGGCTTTCTGGATACAGGACGCCGAGGGCAAACCCTATGAAAAGGCCAAGCTGGGCCGTCTAAGCCAGATGATCCGCAAGACACTGGCGGGCGAAGTCGTGACCCGCGACGCCATAAAAAGCCGCGACAAGATCAAGAAACGTGAACGGGCCTTCAAGGTGCCGACAACCATCACCTTCGACAATGAAGGCTCGGACATCTACACCATCATCGAGGTCGACACCCGCGACCGCCCGGGCCTGCTGTTTGATCTGACCCGCACCCTGGCGAATTCGAACGTCTATATCGCAAGCGCGGTCATCGCGACCTATGGTGAACAGGTGGTGGACAGCTTTTATGTCAAAGACATGTTCGGCCTGAAATTCCATTCGGAAGCCAAACAGAAATCGCTCGAGAAACGTCTGCGCGACGCAATCACCGAAGGTGCCGAAAGGGCGATAGCATGAGCACCCCGTGGCATTCTTGGCCGACCGGTCTGAAGGTCGGCTTGGGTGCTGAGATTTTCGCGCCGGAGCCATCGGAATGAAACCCCCGCGTCTGGCCCAGAACGCGATGACCGTCGGCATCTGGACATTGCTCAGCCGTGTTCTGGGCTTTACCCGGGAAATTCTGATCCTTGGTCTGATCGGTCCGGGGCCGTTGCTGGATGCCTTTGTTGCCGCCTTCCGCCTGCCCAATATGTTCCGCCGCTTTTTCGCCGAAGGCGCGTTTAATGCGGCATTTGTGCCGATGTTTTCAAAACGGGTGGAAGCCGATGATGATCCGGACGGGTTCGGCTCGGACGCATTGAACGGTCTGGCCTTTTGCGTGTTGATCCTTGTGGCGCTGGCAATGATCTTCATGCCCGCATTCGTCTGGGCCACGGCATCGGGCTTTGGCGTGGATGAACGCTTTGACCTGACCGTCGGTTTCGGGCGGATCGTGTTCCCCTATATCCTGTTCATGTCGCTATCGGCGCTTTTTTCCGGTGTGCTGAATGCCAAAGGGCATTTCAAAGCCGCCGCAGCCGCGCCGGTTTTTCTGAACATCTTTGTCATTGTTGCCTTGATCGCAGGTTATCTGACCAATGGGTCCATTGTTCATTGGCTGGTCTGGACCGTTCCCGTCGCCGGGGTTGCACAGCTTGCCCTTGTCTGGGTGGCTGCGGTTCGGGCCGGTGTTCGGCTAAGGCCCGGGCGTCCGCGCTGGACGCCTGCGATGAAGAACCTTGTCACTGTTGCGGTTCCCGCAGCACTGGCCAGTGGTGTCATGCAGATCAACCTTCTGGTCGGTCAGCAGGCGGCCTCGCAATTCGACAAGGCCGTCGGCTGGCTGTTTGCCGCTGACCGTCTGTACCAGCTTCCATTGGGGGTGGTTGGCATCGCCATCGGCATCGTTCTTCTGCCCGACCTGTCCCGCCGCCTGAAATCCGAAGATCACACCGGCGCCAAAACCGCCCTGTCGCGGGCCGGGGAAATGGCGCTGGCGCTGACCGTCCCATCCGCTGTGGCGATGGTGGTTATTGCCTTTCCGCTGGTCTCGGTCCTGTATGAACGCGGCGCAACGAGCCGTGCCGACAGCCTTGCCATGGCGCAGGCCGTGGCGGTTTATGCCGTCGGCCTGCCGGCCTTTGTGATGCAGAAAATCCTGCAACCGCTCTATTTTTCGCGCGAAGATACCAAAAGCCCGTTCCGTTTTGCGCTTTGGGCCATGATCGTCAACGCCGTCATCGCCGTCGGAGGCATCCCGTTCTTCGGATGGCTCGCCCCGGCTATCGCGACGACGGTTGCAGGCTGGATCATGGTTTGGCAGCTTTTACGCGGACGCAACGGCATGGGGGACGAGGCTTTTTTCGATCCCCGCTTTGGCAAACGCCTGCTACGCATCAGTGCGGCATCGGTGTTTATGGGGGCGGCGCTTTTTGCCTCGGCCTGGGCAATGGCGGATTGGCTTGAAACGGCGACGGTGCGCTATGCGGCGCTGGCTTTGCTCGTGGTCATCGCGGCGGTCAGCTATTTCGGGTCCGGCTTCGCCCTTGGCGCCTTCAGCCGGTCCGAGCTTCGCAATGCCTTCAAACGCGGTTAATCGTGGCGGATGCGCGCACGTATGCGGCGCCATCCACCCGGACTGACGAAAAACGACGCCAGAAACCCGGTCGCGAAGCCCCCGACATCGGCCACCCAATCCGGCTGCCCCCCGAATATCGCGCCAAAGACCAGCTGGATACCCATCAGAAACCCGATCAACGTAAAGGCCCGCATCTGGTTTTCACCCAATGACCCAAGCCGCAGCCAAAGCAGGTAGGTAAACGCCCCGATCAGACCATAAGCATGGGGATAGGCGCCGATCAGAGGAAAGGAATCGTCAAGGATCAGCCAGTAGAAAACGGCTCCGCCGATACCTGAGGCGACATAGACAAACAACGTGGCCGGTCCGCCAAATTCATCCCCGACAGCCTTGCCCAGCGCCAGCAGGAAAACGCTGGCAAACAAGGTCTGGGTAAAGGCCACATGCACAAACCCGTATGAGACAAAGCGGATCACATGTTCCAGTGGATAGGTGCGGTTGCGTACCATCCAATCCATGATTTCACCAGAAAAGGCGTATTTCTGGATCGCCGCCATCCGCCAGCCGACCGCGCTTTCACCGCCGATTATACCGCGATCACCCAAAAAGAAGGCCAGTTCGATCCCTGCGATCACCAGAAACAGGGCCACAACGACCGGTGGCAGGGGATTGACTGGATTATTATGCTCTGGACTGCTCATATCAGGGCCTTTGCTTGACGGGGCTTGGCCCCATGGGTAAGCGACCCCTGCACATAAATCCAGACGGAGTATCGAAAATGACGGATGCGGTCCAAACGCAATCCTCTGACGCCAAGTTCGCCAAGCGGGTTTTTTCGGGGATCAAACCTTCGGGCGGTTTGACCCTTGGCAACTACCTTGGAGCAATCAAACGCTTTGTCGACATGCAATCGCCCGACTTCACCAGCATCTATTGCGTGGTGGATCTTCACGCGATCACCGTCTGGCAAGACCCGGCCGAGCTGAAGACCGCCACCCGCGAAGTGGCGGCGGGCTATATGGCGGCAGGCATCGACCCAAGCCAATCGATCCTGTTCAACCAGTCTCAGGTCAGCCAGCACGCCGAGTTGGGCTGGATTTTCAATTGTGTTGCCCGTGTCGGCTGGATGAACCGGATGACCCAGTTCAAGGACAAGGCTGGGGCGAACGCGGAAAAAGTCTCGCTTGGTCTATATGCCTATCCGTCGCTGATGGCGGCGGACATTCTGCTCTACCATGCCACCCATGTTCCCGTAGGCGACGATCAGAAGCAGCATGTAGAGCTGACCCGCGACATCGCGTCGAAGTTCAACCACGACTTCAAGACCGATTTCTTTCCGCTGGCCGAACCGGTCATCGAAGGCCCCGCCATGCGGATTATGAACCTGCGCGACGGCACCCGCAAAATGTCAAAGTCGGGCGAAAGCGATATGGAGCGCATCAACATGACCGATGACGCCGACAAGATCGCCAAGAAGTTCAAAAAGGCCAAGACCGATCCGGAACCTTTGCCGGAAACCCTGGGCGGCCTGAAAGACCGCCCCGAGGCCCGCAACCTTGTCGATATCTACGCGGCCCTGTCGGATCAGACCTCGGAAGCCGTGATCGCCGAATACGCCGGTGCAGGTTGGGGCAAATTCAAGCCAGCCTTGGCGGAACTGGCGGTCGAGAAACTTGCGCCCATTTCGACTGAAATGGCCCGCTTGATGGACGACCCGGCCGAGATTGATCGCATTCTGGCCAAAGGGTCAGACAGGGCACGCGAAATTGCTGCCCCGATCCTGGACCAGACGTACGAAATCGTCGGCCTGCTGAAAGCATAAGCCGGGCAGGACCCAATTCGATTAAACGGCGCCGCGACTTCCGGCGCCGTTTTGCTTTGATGCATTTCCCCGCTGGACCTTGCCCGCCGCAGGTTTTACCGTCCGCACGAAGGAGATTACCTATGAGTGTCGGCAAAAATATCAGGACCTATTTCAATGGCTCGTGGCATGATCAGGACGTGCCGATCATGCGCGCCGCCGACCATGGGTCATGGCTTGGAACAACCGTGTTTGACGGTGCCCGCTATTTCGACGGACTGATGCCGGATATAAAGGCCCACTGCGCCAGAACGAACCGGTCCGCCGAGGCGTTGATGATCAAACCGACCGTATCGACCGATGACATGGTCGAGATCGTGAAAGAAGGCCTGGCATCCTATGCAAAGGATCAGGCCGTCTATATCCGCCCGATGTATTGGGCAATCCACGGTATGCCCAGCGCAATTGTTCCCTCGCAGGAAGAAACGGGCTTTGCGGTCTGCCTTGAGGAAATACCCATGGCCCCGCCCGAGCAATCCGCCACCCTGACACGCACCCGTTTCCGCAGACCGGTGCTGGAAGACGCGGTTGTCAACGCCAAGGCCGGGTGTCTTTATCCCAACAATGCCCGCATGCTGGCCGAAGCGCGATCCAGGGGGTTCTCAAACGCTCTGGTCGCCGACGCCATGGGCAATGTCGCCGAAACGGCCACGGCCAACGCCTTTATGGTCAAGGATGGCGAGGTGTTTACCCCCGTGCCCAACGGCACCTTCCTTGCCGGTATCACCCGCGCCCGCCACATCGCCAACCTGAAAGCTGACGGCGTGACCGTGCATGAAACAGTTTTGACCTTTGAAGACTTCCACGATGCCGACGAAGTCTTTCTGTCCGGCAACATGATGAAGGTCACACCAATTACGGCCTTTGATGATACATCCTATCAGATCGGGCCAGTCACCCGCCGTGTGCGTGAAATGTATTGGGATTGGGCGGCTTCCGACCGGTCCTGACGCGGTCTATTGCACCCCATTGCCGCTTCGGTCATGATCCGCCGAAATAGGAGTATTGATATGCGCAAGTTTCTTGTTGTCCTGGATGACAGCACCGAATGTCTGAACGCCATGCGTTTCGCGGCCATGCGCGCCCAAAACACCGGAGCCGGAGTCGAGATCCTTGCGGTGATCCCGCCGGATGAGTTCAACCACTGGATCGGCGTCGCCACCGTGATGCGCGAAGAAGCCCGCGAACGCATCCACGCCCATTTCGAGGTGTTCGCGAAATGGATGCGCGACAAACAGCAGATCGACCCTGAACTGGTGATCCGTGAAGGCGAAGCGGTGGAAGAGATCGTCAAACAGGTCGAAGAAGACAAGGACGTCGGCGTTCTGGTGCTGGGCGCGGGCACCGGCCGTGCCGGACCCGGCCCTCTTGTCACCCATCTGGCCCGCCATGCCGGCACTTTTCCAATTCCCGTTACCATCGTCCCCGGCAATCTGACCCGCGATCAGCTTGAGGCGATCACCTAAGGCGTTTCGGGATTTCCTCGAAACTCGACAATATGGCGAAACGCCTAAAGTCTGGCTTTCGGTCTGGTTTGGAATGGTTCTAATCTTGACAGTGCGGGGCCAGAACCTCATATCCATGGGTTAGACACAAAGGATATCCGTCATGTTCATCCAAACCGAATCCACGCCGAACCCTGCGACCCTGAAATTCCTGCCCGGCCAGACCGTGCTGGAAATGGGCACCGCCGATTTCCCCAGCGCCGATACCGCTGGTGCGTCGCCTCTGGCGGGCCGTATCTTTGCGGTGAATGGCGTGACCGGCGTGTTCTTCGGTCAGGATTTCGTGACCGTCACCAAGGACGACGCGGTTGAATGGGACCATATCAAACCGGGCATTCTTGGCGCGATCATGGAACATTACCAGTCCGGCGATCCGGTTGTCGCGGGCGAAGCCGGCGGCGCGTCGGGCCATGCCGAACACACAGGCGAGGACGGTGCTATCGTTGGTCAAATCAAGGAACTGCTGGACACCCGAGTGCGCCCGGCGGTGGCACAGGATGGCGGCGACATCACTTTTCACGGCTTTGACCGTGGGGTGGTTTACCTGCACATGCAAGGCGCCTGCGCGGGCTGCCCCTCGTCTACCCTGACGCTGAAAATGGGGATCGAGAATCTGCTGCGCCACTATATCCCCGAAGTGACCGAGGTTCGTCCGGTTGCCGTCTGACCAGCTGATTCTGGCATTTGATACATCGGCGGCGCATTGCGCCGCCGCTTTGCTATCCGGTGACCAGGTTCTTGGCGTTGACGTCGATGACATGGCGCGCGGTCAGGCCGAGCACCTGTTTCCCCTGATCGAAAAACTGCTGGGCGCCCACGGCGTCGAATGGCCGGAACTTGCCCGGCTCGGTGTTGGTATTGGCCCGGGAAACTTTACCGGTATCCGCATCTCGGTCGCCGCCGCACGTGGTCTGGCTGTGTCGCTCGGCATCCCCGCCATCGGCGTGTCATCGCTTGAGGTTCAGCATCGCACCACACCGGTTCTGGCCACGGTGCCCGCCCCGCGTGACCAATGCTATTCTCAGGCGTTCACAACAGGGGCCGGACAGCCCGAGCTGACCACCATCAGGGCCGCGCAAGCCATGGCCGACAGGCTTGGCATTGCCATGGGCCAGCCCCTGCAACCGGCCGATCTGGTAACAGCCATCGGACTTCGCGCGCAGGCGGCCACCGTTCTGACCCCGCCCGCGCCGCTTTACATCCGCGGCGCGGACGCGGCACCACCACGGGACCCCGCGCCGGTCATTCTGCCATGACACCCGAGCGTATGGCAGACATCCACGCCGCGGCGTTTACATCCCAACGCCCATGGGCGGCTGATGAATTTCGAACCCTGCTGGCTACGCCGCATATATTCGAGATCACGCGCGGATCGTCCTGCTTTGCGCTTGGCCGGATCGTTGCCGGCGAAGCCGAACTTCTGACCATCGCAACCCATCCTAAGGCGCAACGCCAGGGTCTGGCCCGCAACTGTATGGACGGATTTATCCGCCATGTGGCCGAAACCGATGGCAAACGTGTCTTGCTTGAAGTCGATGCGCTGAACGATCCCGCGATTGCGCTTTACCACCAATTCGGCTTTGCCGAATCCGGTCGCAGAACGGGCTATTACCGGCACCCTGACGGAAGGCGCGTTGATGCTTTGCTGATGGCTCTGGATTGCGGCAACTGACCAAAGGTCATCCGCCTATCTATTGGTGATTCTGGGGAAAAATCCCAAAAAGAAGTTGACCACGGCGTCTCAAGCGGCAGTATTTCAGGATCAAAGCTGCCTCCCACGCGATCCTCGCGTGGATGAGACGTAACGATAGGGAGAACCAAATGACTTTTATGAAATCACTTCTCGGCGCGACAGCGACGCTGGCCCTTACTGCCGGCGCTGCATTCGCGGAACCGGCCATGATCTATGATATGGGCGGCAAGTTTGACAAATCATTCAACGAAGCGGCTTACAACGGCACCCAGCGTTGGGCCGACGAAACCGGCGGCACGTTCCGTGAATTTGAAATCACCTCGGAAGCCCAGCGCGAACAGGCCCTGCGCCGCTTTGCGGAAGAAGGCAACAACCCGATCGTCATGACCGGCTTTGCCTTTGCTTCAGCGCTTGAAACTGTTGCAGCGGATTTCCCCGACACCAAATTCGCGATCATCGATATGGTTGTTGACCAGCCCAACGTGCGTTCGGTTGTGTTCAACGAACATGAAGGGTCTTACCTTGTCGGCATGATGGCGGCGATGGCATCGGAAAGCGACACCGTTGGCTTTATCGGCGGTATGGACATCCCGCTGATCCGCAAGTTTGCCTGCGGCTATGTTCAGGGTGTGAAAGCCGTGAACCCGGACGCGACGGTCATCCAGAACATGACCGGCACGACACCGGCGGCTTGGAACGACCCGGTTAAGGGATCGGAACTGACCAAGGCGCAAATCGCTCAGGGTGCGGATATCGTATATGCAGCGGCAGGCGGCACCGGCGTGGGTGTTCTTCAGACCGCGGCGGATGAAAACATCCTGTCGATCGGCGTCGACAGCAACCAGAACTACCTGCATCCGGGCCAGGTTCTGACCTCGATGATGAAGCGCGTGGACAACGCGGTTTACGAAGCGATGAGCATGGGTGAAGACCTTGAAACCGGCTTCAACGTGATGGGCGTTGGCAATGGCGGTATCAGCTTTGCGGTTGACGAATACAACGCCGACCTGATGACCGACGCCATGCTGGCTGCCGGTTACAAAGCGGCGCTCGACATCGCAACGGGTGCCCTGGTGGTACACGACTACATGTCCGACAACTCCTGCCCGGTCGAATAAGACCGATGGCTGAGGGGCAAAATCAGGGGCGGCCGGATACGGCCGCCCCCGCCATTGAACTCACCGGAATTTCCAAGGCATTTGGCCCAGTGCAGGCCAACAAGGATATTTCAATTCGCGTCATGCCTGGCACGATCCACGGCATTATCGGCGAAAACGGGGCGGGAAAATCGACCCTGATGTCGATCCTCTACGGGTTTTACAAAGCCGACGCGGGCGAGATTTTCATCAATGGCAACAAGACCGAAATCCCTGACAGCCAGGCGGCAATTGCCGCGGGGATCGGCATGGTATTCCAGCATTTCAAACTGGTTCAGAATTTCACCGTGCTCGAAAACGTGGTTCTTGGCGCCGAAGAGGGTGCTATGCTGCGCCCCTCGCTGGCCAAGGCCCGGCAATTGCTGACCGATCTGGCCGACGAGTACGAGCTTCACGTTGACCCCGACTCGATAGTCGAGGATCTCTCGGTGGGCCATCAGCAGCGCGTGGAAATCCTGAAAGCGCTGTACCGTCAGGCCGATATCCTGATCCTTGACGAACCCACGGGCGTTCTGACACCCGCCGAAGCGGACCAGCTGTTCCGCATCCTTGCCCGCCTGCGCGAAGAGGGCAAAACCATTATCCTGATCACCCACAAGCTGCGCGAGATCATGGAAATCACCAACACCGTCAGCGTCATGCGGCGCGGGGAAATGACCGCGACAGTCAAAACATCCGAAACCAGCCCCGAGCATCTGGCCGAGCTGATGGTCGGACGCAAGGTTCTGCTGCATGTGGATAAGCCCAAGGCCAACCCGGGCGAGGTTGTGCTGGATCTGAAAAACCTGCGCTATGTTGACGAACAGGGGGTTGAACGCCTGAAAGGCATCGACCTGACGTTGCGAAAAGGCGAAATCCTGGGCATCGCCGGGGTTGCCGGAAACGGCCAATCGGCGCTTTTAGAGGTTCTTGGCGGTTACGCTGACGGCACCGGCGAAGCGACGCTGAAGGGGGCACCCCTGCCACTGGCCGGTCGCGGCTCGGACGGGCGTTCGCGGCGTCATTCCGGCATTGGCCATGTGCCCGAGGATCGGCAGAACGAAGGCCTGATCATGGAATTCACCGCGTGGGAAAACATGGCCTTCGGGTATCACCACGAACCCGAATACCAGAAAAACCCGCTGTTGATGGACAATGCGGGCATTCAGGCCAAAGCCGCCGCCAGCATGGAGCGTTTCGACGTCCGCCCTCCGAACCCCAAGCTGAAAGCCAAGAACTTTTCCGGGGGCAACCAGCAAAAAATCGTCGTGGCCCGCGAAATCGAAGCCCATCCTGACGTGTTGCTGATCGGGCAACCGACCCGGGGCGTCGATATCGGAGCGATTGAATTCATCCACCAGCAGATCATCGACCTGCGTGATCAGGGCGTCGCCATCCTTTTGGTCTCGGTCGAGCTGGACGAGATTTTCAGCCTGTCCGACCGCATCGCGGTCATGTTTGACGGCCATATCATGGGCGAACGCATGCCCGACGAAACGGACGAAAAAGAAGTCGGCCTGCTGATGGCCGGGATCGTGGAGAAGGCCGCCTGATGGACAAGATGCCCCGCTGGGCCGATGTGGCCCTGATCCCTCTGATCAACATCCTGCTGGCCTTTATCCTGGCCGGGCTTGTGGTTCTGGCGATTGGCCAAAACCCCTTTGATATGGTCTATTTCATGATCAAAGGCGCGCTGGGGTCGACCCGAGGGATCGGCTATACGCTTTATTACACCACCAATTTCATCTTCACCGGACTGGCCTTTTCAGTCGCCATGCATGCCAAGCTGTTCAACATCGGCGGCGAGGGGCAGGCGGCGGTCGGCGGTATTGGCACGGCCCTTGTCTTGCTGGCCGTTCCATGGCCCCACTGGACACTGGCCCTGCCCTTCGCCGTCATCGGCGCGGCGGTTTTTGGCGCTGGCTGGGCCGCGATCCCCGCCTATCTTCAAGCCAAGCGCGGCAGCCACATCGTTATCACCACGATCATGTTCAACTTCATCGCCGGCGCCTTGTCGATCTATCTTCTGAACGGCGTGCTCAAAAAGCCCGATCAGCAGGCTGCCGAAACGCGCCAGTTCGGCGACGGGGCGCATCTGCCGACATTCAACGAGATGCTGTCGCCTTTCGGCATCGAGTTCTCGAAATCCGCGCCGGTCAATTTCAGCTTTGTTCTGGCAATCGCCGCGGCGGTGCTGGTCTGGCTGCTGATCTGGCGCACCCGTTTGGGCTATGACATCCGCGCCTTCGGAAACTCGGAAAGTGCGACCGCCTATGCGGGCATTTCTTCGGTGCGGGTCACGATCATCGCCATGCTGATTTCAGGCGGGCTATCAGGGCTTCTTGCCATCAACGTGGTCATGGGCGAGGCCGAGCGCCTGATCCTGAATTTCGTTGAAGGGGCCGGTTTTATGGGCATCGCCGTAGCCCTGATGGGGCGCAACCATCCGTTCGGCATTGTGTTGGCCGCATTTCTGTTTGGCATGCTGAACCAGGGCGGGTTCGAGCTTTTGTGGGAAATGCCAGGTATCAGCCGCGAAATGGTTTTGGTTATTCAAGCGCTGATCATCATTTTCACCGGTGCTCTGGTCAACATGACCCGCGATCCGCTCGAGCGGTTTTTCATACGCATGAACAAGAGGGCCGGATAAATGGATTTCCTCCAACTGATCCTGACGCTTGATTCCACGGTCCGCCTGTCGGTCGTTCTGCTTTTTGCCTGCCTTGCGGGCCTGTTCTCGGAAAAATCCGGCGTCGTCGATATCGGGCTTGAGGGCAAGATGCTGATCTCGGCCTTTGTCGCGGCAGCGGTCGCCTATGAAACAGGCTCGGCCTGGATCGGCGTTCTTGCCGGATGCGCGGCTTCGCTGATATTTGCGATGATCCACGGAGTGGCCTCGATCATTTATCGCGGCGATCAGATCATCTCGGGCGTGGCGCTGAACTTCCTTGCGTCGGGCCTGACCATCGTGCTTGGCCATGCGATTTACAAGAAAGGCGGTCAGACCCCAACCCTGACGGGCAATGCCCGATTCACCGAAATCACCCTGCCCTTTGCCGATGCTGTCCGTGATGTGCCGGTGTTGGGGCCAATTTATTCCGAGCTTATTTCCGGCCAAACCGCGCTGGTCTATCTGGCCTTCGCGGTTGTTCCGGCCGTTTGGTTCCTGCTTTACCGCACCCGCTTTGGTTTGCGCCTCAGAGCGGTGGGCGAGAACCCAAGCTCGGTCGATACCGCTGGTATCTCGGTCGTCGGAATGCGCTTCAAGGCCCTGTTCTTCACCGGCATCCTGTGCGGCATCGCAGGCGCTTACCTGTCCACCGCCCAGGCCGCGTTCTTTGGCCGTGAAATGTCGGCAGGACGCGGCTATATCGCTTTGGCAGCGCTGATTTTCGCAAACTGGAGACCGCTCCAGGCCATGGGCGCAAGTTTGCTTTTCGGCCTGCTCGAGGCGATCTCGAACCTCTATCCAAAGATCGACGTGTTCGGCGTGGTCACGATCCCGGTACAGTTCACCCAAGCCCTGCCCTATATTCTGACCGTTGTGATTCTTGCCGGGTTCATCGGCAAAGCCTCTCCGCCACGCTCGGTCGGGGTGCCATACGTCAAAGAAAATTAGCGCTTCCGTAAAGCGTATCGCCACATTGTGTCTCAGTTAATCTCGGATCGCTTCAGTTTCTCGTGCAATTGCCGCTTTGCGGCATCACCCCCCTTGCTTTTTGTGGCAAAGGGGGCGTAGAGAAACATATGCATATTTACCTACCTATTGCCGAAGTATCCGTGAACGCCTTCGTCCTGCTGGGATTGGGCGGTCTTGTCGGTGTTTTGTCCGGCATGTTCGGCGTAGGCGGTGGGTTTCTGATGACGCCACTTCTGTTCTTTATCGGCATCCCGCCAGCGGTTGCCGTTGCGACAGAAGCCAACCAGATTGTCGCGTCGTCCTTTTCCGGGGTTCTTGCGCATCTGAAACGAAAAACCGTCGATCTGAAAATGGGCTCTGTTCTGCTGGTCGGCGGTCTGGTCGGCGCAGCCGTCGGCGTGGTGATCTTCAACTATCTCAAAAGCCTCGGTCAGGTCGATCTGCTGGTCAAACTCAGCTATGTCGTCTTTCTGGGTATCGTGGGCGCGTTGATGTTCGTCGAAAGCCTGAACGCCATTCGTCGCGCCAGCAAACCGGCGACCGGCCCGATCAAACGCCGGGACCGTACCTGGGTTCACGCATTGCCCTTCAAGATGCGTTTCCGCACCTCGGGTCTGTATATCTCGGTCATCCCGCCGATTCTGGTTGGCCTGTTTGTCGGCATCCTGGCCGCGATCATGGGCGTGGGCGGCGGGTTCGTCATGGTGCCGGCGATGATCTATATCCTTGGTATGCCGACCAAAGTCGTCGTCGGAACATCGCTGTTCCAGATCATCTTTGTGACTGGCTTTACCACCTTGCTTCACGCCACAACCAACTACACCGTGGACATGGCGCTTGCCGTCCTGCTGCTGATCGGAGGCGTGATCGGTGCCCAGATCGGGGCACGCATCGGCGTCTTTCTGAAAGCCGAACAATTGCGCATCCTGCTGGCTTTGATGGTGCTGGGCGTCTGTCTGAAACTGGCGCTTGATCTGCTGATCATGCCGGGCGAGCTGTATTCCATCGGCGCGGTCGAGGGTCACTGATGCTGTTTCGTGCCCTGATCCTCTTGCTGGCCCTGTCCCTTCCCGCAAAGGCGGAAGTGGTCGTTTTGGGCATGAGCAGCAACACGATTTCGATCACCACCAATTTTGACGGGTCCGAATTGCTGATTTTCGGGGCGGTGAAGCGCGAAGCGCCGATTGATGACGATGACAATCTTGAGGTTGTGATCGCGGTTGAAGGCCCGAAAGAACCGCTTGTTTTGCGCCGCAAGGAAAAGAAATACGGGATCTGGGTCAATGCCGACGCGGTTGAGGTTGATCTGGCCCCAAGCTTTTACTCGATCTCGACAACCGGACCGTTCGAAGACATCCTCAGCAGCGTGGAAGACCTGCGGTATAAAGTGTCGATCCCCCGCGCGATCCGTTCGGTCGGCGCGCCGATGACGGTGATGGATTCCCAAAGCTTCACCGACGCCCTGATCCGTATCCGCGAAAACAGCGACCTCTATCAGTTGAACGAAGGCACGGTCAGTTTTGACGAACAAACCCTGTTCCGCACGTCGGTCAGCCTGCCCGCCGACCTGACCGAGGGCAATTACAAAACCCGCATCTTCCTGACACGAGGGGGCAATGTCGTGTCTCAGCTCGAAGCCACATTGGATGTGCGTAAAGTCGGGCTTGAGAAATTCCTCTTCGATCTGTCGCGCAACCAGCCGCTGGTTTACGGCATTCTGTCGCTGGCCATCGCGATCATTGCAGGCTGGGGGGCTTCGGCCATCTTCAGCCTGTTGCGCCGTCAGTAAGGGCTATTCCGCCTCGGGGGCTGTCAGGGCAAAATCCGTCCGTGCCCGCAAATCATCTGTCCGCAATGGCGATTGTGGCTTGGCCAGACGATTGCGCACCACCCAGATCAGCCGTTCTTCGGCCCGCGTGATCGCCACATAGGCCAGACGCTTCCAAAGCGGCACACCGGCCTCGCTGCGTCCGGTTCTGGCGGCCACGAACAGGTCGGGCGCAAAAACCTGCACATCTGGCCATTGCGACCCTTGCGCCTTGTGGATGGTAACAGCCGCCCCATGCAGAAACGTCGCCCCCATGCGGGCCGCGAAGGGGATGAACGGCTCTTCCTCGTCCGGTTTTTCTATCTTCACGATCGACGCCGCGCTGATCCGCGGATCTTCTGCGCCGATCACATGCAAGCGCGAAAACCCCGGCTTGCGCCCCGGCCCCAGATAAATGACCTGAGCGCCCTTGATCAGCCCTCGCGCCTCAAGATCCAGCCGTTTCTTGCGGTGCTTCAGCGGCAATTCCAGGCCGTCGCAAATCAGAGGTTCGCCTTCCAGCAAACTGTCTTCGGGCGCGTCATGCACCGCGCGGAACGCATTGATCAGCCGGATGCGCGTCGCGTTGCGCCACACCAGAACCGGACTGCGCGCCATCAGGTCCACCTCGACCCGTTGACCCCAGACAACGCGCCTGTCCTTCTTCGCGGCATCCTGAATCATCAGCTCGAAATCCTCGAACCCCAATTGCGGGTCCGACAGGGCATGGGCCAGATCAAGGATCGGATTGTCCTGATCCTGCCGGTGGATGCGGTGCAGCTCGAGCTTGGCCTCGTCCTTGAAACCGTCAAACACCATCGCGCCGGACTGGTTCACCGGCGCAAGCTGCGCCGGATCGCCGAACAGGATAAGGGTGGGGAATATTTCCTGCAGGTCTTCGAACTGCTTCGCATCCAGCATCGAGCTTTCATCGACAAAGCCGATATCCAGCGGCTCGTCCCGCCGCTTCCAGCCGGTGATGAAATCCGAACCCCGCAATCCCGCCGCAGCCAAAGCACCGGGGATCGATTTGTTCTGCTTAAAGAACGCCGCCGCACGGTCCAGCGCCTGATCGGTCAGGCCTTCGATTTCAGGCTTCTCACCCTGACCCGCCAGCCATTCGGCGATTTTCTCGTATTCCGGGTCATAGACCGGCGTATACAGAATGCGGTGGATCGTCGTCGCCGGCACTCCGCGATTGCGCAGCACGCTGGCCGCCTTGTTGGTCGGCGCAAGGATCGCCAGCGTCCGCCGATCTTTGCGTTTGCGCCCTTCATAATCGCCCGAAACAGTCTCGACCCCCGCCGCTTCAAGCGCTTTGTAAAGCTCGCTCAGCAGCAAGGTCTTGCCTGAACCGGCCTTGCCAACCACCGCCAGAACACGCGACTTCCCGTCACGCGGGGGCGTCAACAGGCTATCGTCCAGATCCACGCCCATCGTGCGCAAGACCTCTGCGATCTGATCATAGGCATCCGCCTGATCATGCGAAAACTGTAGGGCCTGACTGCTCATGCACGGACCCTACAGACTGGCTTGGTGCGACGGAACCTCTATTCCACTGTCATCCGAAAAGGATTTGCAGGCGCGTCGCCAAATTGCCGCCGGAACCAATATGCGACGGTGGCTTCGCTCCAGCCCGCCCGCCGCGCCACCCGTGCCCGCGCTGCATCGGTAAAGCGCCAGATGCCGACGCTCACCCTGTCTCTGCCGCTTCCGCCAGACCCGAGGATTTCCGGTTTTGAACCGATCCGCCGGTAGATCCGCACCATCCGCTCGTCAAACACACCGGCAAACCCGTCCAAACCAAAGCCCCGCAGAATTTCGCCACCGGCCGACATCAACCGCCCGGCCACCAAGGGGCCTGCCCCGCGCGTCAGGCAAAACCGAGTGCACTCCCACAACCTGTCATCCCTAATCGCTGCCCCGCCCAGCAATTCGCTGAAATGATCCTCGATCATATTGCGCCCATTGGTTGGCAGAAATCGCATCGATCCCTGATGCTGCCCCAATCTGTCCTGACAGATCACATAAAGCGGGTTCAGCCCGTCATAGGCATCCCGTTCAAACCCGTTTTCGTCCACTGTCACATCCCATCCCAAACGGGTCAGAAACTGATCCGCCCGGTCGCGGAACATGCCGTCGCGCAATTTTGGAAAACTGTTTAACTGCTTTGCCGTCAAAAATCTGATCATGCCCATCCCCGATACAATCCGGGAAAAGGGATCAACGGTTTGGGTTAATTTTCTTTAAGTGCTGCGCCCGCTATACCACGATCATTCCGCGCGACATGGCCCGCGCAACCGCCTGAAGCGTGTTCTGCGCCCCAAGCTTCAGCCGGGCGGATTCGATATACGCCCGTAAGGTATGTTCAGAAATCGATAACGTATCCGCCACCTGAGCGCGGCTATAGCCGATGGCCAGCAATGTCATCGTATCAACTTCGCGCGGGGACAGCAGCTTGCCGGTATCGTCCTCGGCCTTGGCTTCAAACCCAAGCGCCTTTTCGTTGAACGCATGGGCCAGCAGAATCAGTGCCCGACGATACTCAACCGTGAACGCATCCCAGGCGGCGTCATCGCGATGATCCGACACCGAAAACAGGGCAAACTGCCCGTGTGGTCCGTGAATGGGTATGGAATAGCCCTGATGCCCGACACCATGGTCCAACGCTTCATTGCGGAAGGCCCGAATCGGTTTTGAGTGCCAGTCCAGATCGCGCCAGTCCACCGGATTGAACCCTTTGTAACAGCCCAGAATAACCGGATCGACACGCAGATAATCCTGTTCGATATAGCGCTGAACCCAACCCGGATCGTAAGTGCCGCATCCGTATTGCTCCCCATTTGAGCTGACCCAATGATAAACGGCATGTGATACGTGAAAACAATCCCTCGCATCCTCGATAACCCTTTGAAGGTCCTCAAGTGCCGAGGCGTCGTCCAGCCTCTGGAAAATGTGGTTCAGTCGCTGATCCTGAGTTTCCACAGGCCATTCCCCCATATTGCGACGCAATCTCGACCGAGGCGACATCCGCCGCGATCTCTAACTGGCTGGCCAGTGCCGGCATGCCGTTGCATTTCGCAAATGCGTTCAGGTCTGCCAGAACGTCGATGATCCAATCGTTTTGCATATCAAACCTCATTTACAGTTGTTAACAAATCATTAACGCAACCATAACATGAGACCATATCGGTCTGAAATTCGCGGATTCCGCCCCCCCGAAAATGGTGGGGCAACCCTTGTAACCCTTTGATTTCCCGCCCGGGCAGGGATTGAACGCCAAACCGCCCGATCCGGAAGCGAATCGGGCGGTTCAAAATCTGTTAAGATTTGCAGTTTATTTACTTTCCGGCTTCGATCACATCCGCCACGGTGCGCAAACCTGTGGTCGGTGCCTGCACCAGCACGGCCATGTTGCCGGGTTTATGTTCGTTGTTCATCATCTTCATATGCGCGTCGGGAATTTCTGCCCATGGGAAAACCTCGGACATGCACGGATCAAGACGACGCTCGCACATCAGACGGTTCGCGCTTGCAGCCTGCATCAGGTTGGCAAAATGCGAGCCCTGAAGGCGCTTTTGGTGCATCCACATATACCGCACGTCAAAGGTACAGTTAAAACCCGAGGTGCCGGCGCAGATCACAACCATTCCGCCCTTCTTCACTACCAGCGACGAAACGGGAAAGGTTGCCTCGCCGGGGTGTTCGAACACCATGTCGACATTGTTGCCCTTGCCGGTGAACTCCCATATGGCCTTGCCGAATTTGCGCGCCTCTTTCAGCCAGTTGTTATATTCCGGCGAATTCACGGTCGGAAGCTGACCCCAGCAGTCAAAGTCTTTCCGGTTGATCACACCCTTGGCACCCTGCGCCATGACGAACTCACGCTTGCTTTCGTCCGAGATCACACCGATCGCGTTCGCACCGACCGTATTCGCCAATTGGATCGCATAGGAACCAAGACCACCCGAGGCCCCCCAAACCAGAACATTCTGGCCCGGCTTCAGCTCGTGCGGGTGATGACCGAACAGCATGCGGTATGCGGTCGCCAGTGTCAGCGTATAACAGGCGCTTTCTTCCCAGGTCAGGTGCTTCGGACGCGGCATCAATTGCTGGGCCTGAACCTTGGTGAACTGGGCAAACGACCCGTCACCGGTTTCGTACCCCCAGATGCGCTGGCTGTCCGAGAACATCGGATCGCCGCCGTTGCAATGCTCGTCGTCGCCGTCATCCTGGTTGCAGTGAATGACAACCTCGTCACCGACTTTCCAGTTCTTCACCTTGTCACCAACCGCCCAAACGATACCCGAAGCATCCGATCCGGCGATGTGATATTCTTGACCATGCACATCAAACGGCGAAATCGGCACGCCGCGGCCCGCCCAGACACCGTTATAGTTTACACCGGCCGCCATCACGAGAACCAGAACCTCATGGCTGTCCAATTCCCAGGTGTCCACAACCTCGACCTGAAAGCTGGTCTTCGGATCACCGTGCCGTTCGCGGCGGATCGCCCATGCGTACATCTGCTTTGGCACATGGCCCAGCGGCGGCATTTCACCAACTTCGTAAAGATCTTTGATCGGCGCGTCGTATTCGACAAAAGTTGCCTCGTTATCCAAAGCCATAGGGGCCTCCTGTTCCAAAGTCTGCTGCGGCGCAGAATCGTTGCGTATTGACATTGGAATATCTTTCGCTGCGCAACAATGCAACAACAGTTTGGCGTTTTTGGTAATTTTATAACCCAGCAGATGCAGAAAATTTAGCTGCACATGCAAAAACCCCACCAATGGCGGGGCATAGATCGCGATTGCCGCGAAGGCTTAATAGTAAGTAAAGGCTGGCAGATCGCAGATATTGATATCTTCGCTGACCAGTTCTTCACCATCATCGAAAACAGCCATGATGCTGAACATGCAATAGCCCGACCCATCATCGAAATCGACGGTCTGGGTTTCACCGGCAGTGATAATATCCCCCGCCAGTTCGTTTTCGCCCCATTCAGTTGCGCCCTGACGCATGCCGAAAATAGCAACAATTTCAAAGTCTGTGTAGTTAACGATTTGCAATTCGCGCCCTTCGGCGAACGCCGGGGCACTTAGCAGGGCAACTGCAATCAGGGTGCTGCACACGCTTGCGACAGTTTTCATTTCACGCCGTCCCGATATCCCCGGACCCGCTGTTTCGGCCGGCCCAATCATTATGCTTCAGGGTTTTTAACTGTTTCCGACCCCAAGCACCACTCAATTCGTAACACCTTAGTGACGCAGGGTCGCCGCAACGCAGCGAATTGACATTGGCATAATATTCCACGTATCAACAGTCTGACGAAAGAAAATTACCGCACCCGATTCACGAGGCCCCGATGACCGAGACCCAAAAAGACCGTCCCTGGCTGATCCGCACCTATTCCGGCCACTCGACCGCCAAGGCATCCAACGCGCTTTACCGCTCGAACCTCGAAAAGGGCCAGACCGGCCTGTCGGTCGCCTTCGATCTGCCCACCCAGACAGGCTATGACAGCGATCACACGCTGGCACGGGGCGAGGTAGGCAAGGTCGGCGTTCCCGTCTGTCATCTGGGCGACATGCGCACGCTGTTTGACCAGATCCCGCTGGAACAGATGAACACCTCGATGACCATCAACGCCACCGCCCCTTGGCTGCTGGCGCTTTATATCGCAGTGGCCGAGGAACAAGGCGCGGATATCTCTAAGCTGCAAGGCACCGTGCAAAACGACCTGATCAAAGAATATCTTTCGCGCGGCACCTATGTCTGCCCGCCCAAGCCATCGCTCAAGATGATCGCGGATGTGGCCGAGTATTGCTATACCAACGTCCCCAAATGGAACCCGATGAACGTCTGTTCCTACCACCTGCAAGAAGCAGGCGCGACACCGGAGCAGGAACTCGCCTTCGCCTTGGCCACCGCCACCGCCGTTCTTGATGAACTCCGCCCGCGCGTACCGGAAGAGGACTTCCCCGCCCTCTGCGGCCGCATCTCGTTCTTCGTCAACGCCGGCATCCGCTTCGTCACCGAGATGTGCAAAATGCGCGCCTTCGTCGATCTCTGGGACGAAATCCTGCGCGACCGCTATGGCGTCGAAAACCCCAAATTCCGCCGCTTCCGCTATGGCGTTCAGGTCAACTCCCTCGGCCTGACCGAACAACAGCCGGAAAACAACGTCTACCGCATCCTGATCGAAATGCTGGCCGTGACACTTTCCAAAAAGGCCCGCGCCCGCGCCGTGCAATTGCCCGCATGGAACGAAGCGCTCGGCCTGCCCCGCCCGTGGGATCAGCAATGGTCGATGCGGATGCAGCAGATCATGGCCTATGAAACCGATCTTCTGGAATTTGATGACCTGTTTGACGGCAACCCCGCCGTGGATGCCAAGGTTGAAGCCCTGAAAGAAGGCGCGCGCCACGAACTGGCCAACCTTGACAGCATGGGCGGCGCGGTCTCCTCGATCGAATACATGAAGTCGCGTCTGGTCGACTCCAACGCCGAACGCTTGAACAGGATCGAACGCAACGAGACCACCGTCGTCGGCGTCAACAAATGGCAAAACGGCGAACCCTCGCCGCTGATGACCGAAGACGGCGGCATCATGACCGTCGATCCCGCGGTTGAGGCCGAACAGGTCGCCACCCTGAACGACTGGCGCGCCAACCGCGATCAGGCCGCCGTTGACGCCGCATTGGCCGAACTCCGCCAAGCCGCCGCCGAGGGCAAAAACGTCATGGAACCCTCGATCAAAGCCGCCAAGGCCGGGGCCACCACCGGCGAATGGGCCGCCCAAATGCGTTCCACCTATGGCGAGTATCGCGGGCCAACCGGCGTATCCCGCTCGGTTTCGAACAAAACCGAAGGTCTCGACGATCTGCGCAGCGCCGTGGACACGGTCAGCGACAAACTGGGCCGCCGCCTCAACTTCCTCGTCGGCAAGCCGGGCCTCGACGGCCATTCCAACGGTGCCGAACAAATCGCCTTCCGCGCCCGCGATTGCGGCATGGACATCAACTATGACGGCATTCGCATGACGCCCGAGGAACTGGTCAACTCTGCACAGCAATCCGGCGCCCATGTGGTTGGTCTGTCGATCCTGTCAGGCTCGCATCTGCCGCTGGTCGAAGAAAGCCTGCAACGGATGCGCGACGCCGGTCTCGGCCACATTCCGGTTATCGTCGGCGGAATCATCCCCGAAGACGACGCCGAAAAGCTTTTGGCAATGGGCGTTGCCCGCGTCTACACCCCGAAAGATTTCGAATTAAACGCGATTATGTCGGATATTATTGAATTGGCCGACCCAAAACAAATCGCTGCTGAATAAGTTAATGGCCGATTAAATACCGGTCATTAACTTTTTAATTCTTGCAACAGATCAATTAATTCCGCTAATTCTCTTCTAATTTATATTAGGAGTGAATTAAATGAGCCTCGATCTCAATTCCATGTCCAAAGACGAACTTCTGGCCCTGAAAGGCGAAGTTGAAAAAGCCTTGATATCCCTCGACACCCGCCGCAAGGCCGAAGCGCTCAAAGCCGCACAAGATGCCGCCAGAGAATTCGGATTTTCGCTGGCCGACCTGACCGAAAGCGGAAAACCTTCCGGCAGAAAAGCCGCGCCGAAATACGCAAACCCCTCGGATCCGACACAAACATGGTCGGGCCGCGGCCGCCAGCCTGTCTGGTTCCGCGAAGCCATCGCCGCCGGTGCAAAACCGGAAGATTTCGCGATCTAAGGCGCCAAGGGGCGTTTCGTCTGCATTCAGGCCAAAATAATCGGACGAAACGCCAGGAACCTGTTGAAGTCGCGGGCGTTTCGAAATCAACTTGCGTACCTGATTTATTCCGAAACGCTCATGAGGTCCCAATGACCCCCCATATCAACGCCGCCAAGGGCGACATTGCCGAAACTGTCCTTCTGCCGGGCGATCCCCTGCGCGCCAAATGGGCCGCCGAGACCTTCCTCGACCACCCCCGCGAAGTGAACAATGTCCGGGGCATGCTGGGTTTCACCGGCACGTGGAACGGCAACCCTGTCACCATCCACGGATCAGGCATGGGCATGCCATCGCTTTCGATCTACGCGAACGAGTTGATCTCTACCTACGGGGCGAAAACCCTGATCCGCATAGGATCATGCGGTGCCATGCAGGAAGACGTCAACATCCGCGACGTGATCATCGCCATGACCGCCACATCCATCTCCACCCCGTCGCGGGGCATCTTGCGCGAAATCAACTATGCCCCTTGCGCAAATTGGGACCTGCTGAACAACGCCGTCAAAGCGGCCGGGGCAAAAGCCACCCCGACCCATGTCGGCGGCATCTATTCCTCGGATGTGTTTTACGATGAACGGCCCGACCTGAACGAACAAATGATCCGCCACGGCATCCTTGGCGTTGAAATGGAGGCCGCTGAGCTTTACACCGTCGCCGCCCGCCACAAGGCCCGCGCCTTGGCCGTTCTGACCGTCAGTGATCATCTGATCACACATGAAGCCCTGCCCCCCGAAGATCGCGAACGCAGTTTCGCCGATATGGTGGACATCGCCCTGCAAGCGGCATTCTGCTAAAGCGTCCGAAAACAGACGGCTCTTTCATCTTTTCAATAAATACTTCGGGGGGAAACCAGCCGCAGCTCTGCGGCTGGTGGGGGGCAGCGCCCCCGCCCATATCGACTGCAATGCAGGCGAAATCAAAAATCAAACAACCCGTTCGACCATCATTTTCTTGATTTCGGCAATCGCCTTCGCCGGATTCAGCCCTTTCGGACAGGTCTTGGTGCAGTTCATGATCGTGTGGCAACGATAAAGCTTGAACGGGTCTTCCAACTCATCCAAACGCTCGCCCGTCGCCTCGTCGCGGCTATCAATGATCCAGCGATAGGCATGCAGCAACGCCGCCGGTCCCAAATACCGATCCCCGTTCCACCAGTAGGACGGGCACGAGGTTGAACAAGACGCGCACATCACGCATTCATACAAGCCATCCAGCTTCTTGCGGTCCTCGATCGACTGCTTCCACTCTTTCGCCGGACGGTTGGTCTTGGTCTCCAGCCACGGCATGATGCTGGCATGCTGCGCATAAAAATGCGTCAGATCAGGGATCAGGTCTTTCACCACCGGCATATGCGGCAGCGGATAAATCTTCACATCCCCCTTCACCTCATCCAAACCATAGATACAGGCCAGCGTGTTGATCCCGTCGATGTTCATCGCGCAAGAGCCACAAATCCCTTCGCGGCACGACCGGCGGAACGTCAGGGTCGGATCAATCTCGTTCTTGATCTTGATCAGCGCATCCAGAACCATCGGCCCGCATTTATCCATATCCAGAAAATACGTGTCGACCGACGGGTTCTTTCCATCATCCGGGTTCCAGCGATAAATCCGGAACGCCCGGACATTGGTCGCACCCTCGGGCTTGGGCCATGTCTTGCCGGTTCGAACGCGGCTATTCTTGGGGAGTGCAAATTCTACCATGATCTCTCTCCTTAGAACGTCCGCGCTTTTGGCGCGATTTTCTTAAGGCTGATACCGCCTTCATCTTCACTGGTCAGCGGATCGGTGCCAACCGAACGATAGCTCAGGTCCACCTTGCTGCCGTCAACGCGGCTGGTCGTATGCACGCGCCAGTTCTCGTCATCTCGTTCGCTGAAATCCTCATGCGCATGCGCACCACGGCTTTCCTTCCGCGCTTCCGCCCCAACGATGGTCGCCAAAGCATTCGGCATCAGGTTGGTCAGTTCCAGCGTTTCCATCAGGTCACTGTTCCAGACCAGCGAACGGTCAGTCACAGCCAGATCACCGATCTTGTCGGCAATCGCGGTCATATTGGTCACACCCTGTGCCAGCGAATCCGAGGCGCGGAACACCGCCGCGTCTGACTGCATGGTTTTCTGCATCTCAAGCCGCAGATCAGCGGTCGGGATGCCACCCTTGGCATTGCGCAACCCGTCAAACCGGTCAAACGCCGCATCGACCGAGGCCTGATTCAGCACCGGGTTCGGCGCATCCGCATCGACAACCTTACCGGCGCGGATCGCCGCCGCTCGACCAAAGACCACAAGGTCGATCAGCGAGTTCGAACCCAACCGGTTCGCCCCATGCACAGACGCACAGCCTGCTTCACCCACAGCCATCAGACCCGGCACAACGGCGTTCGGATCGTCCGCCGTCGGGTTCACAACCTCGCCCCAATAGTTGGTCGGAATGCCGCCCATATTGTAATGCACCGTCGGCAGAACCGGGATCGGTTCCTTGGTGACGTCCACTCCGGCAAAAATCTTGGCACTTTCCGAAATCCCCGGCAGACGCTCTGCCAAGGCTTCCGGCGGCAGGTGCGACAGGTTCAGGTGGATGTGATCCCCGCCTTCACCCACACCGCGCCCTTCGCGAATTTCCATCGTCATCGAACGCGACACATAATCCCGTGGTGCCAGGTCTTTATAGTTCGGCGCATAGCGCTCCATGAACCGCTCGCCTTCCGAGTTGGTCAGATAGCCCCCCTCGCCCCGCGCGCCTTCGGTAATCAAGCAGCCCGAGCCGTAAATGCCGGTCGGGTGGAACTGTACAAACTCCATGTCCTGAAGCGCAAGCCCAGCCCGCGCCACCATACCACCACCGTCACCGGTACAAGTATGCGCCGAGGTCGCGCTGAAATACGCACGCCCATAACCGCCCGTTGCCAGCACAACCATCTTGGCGTTGAACACATGCATGGTGCCATCGTCGAGCTTCCAGCACACAACACCCTGACACTGGCCGTCTTCCGACATGATCAGATCGATGGCGAAATACTCGATGTAAAACTCGGCGTTGTTCTTCAGTGACTGACCATAAAGCGTGTGCAGGATCGCGTGGCCGGTCCGGTCCGCCGCCGCACAGGTCCGCTGAACCGGCGGGCCTTCACCAAATTCGGTGGTATGGCCCCCAAACGGACGCTGATAAATCTTACCCTCTTCGGTCCGCGAAAACGGCACGCCGTAATGCTCAAGCTCATACACCGCCTTTGGCGCCTCACGCGCCAGATACTCCATCGCATCCGTATCACCCAGCCAGTCCGACCCCTTGACCGTGTCATACATATGCCACTGCCAGTTATCCGGTCCCATGTTGCTCAGCGAAGCAGCAATGCCCCCCTGCGCCGCCACGGTGTGCGAACGGGTTGGGAAAACCTTGGTCACGCAAGCGGTGCGCAAACCCTGCTCGGCCATGCCCAGCGTTGCCCGCAAACCCGCGCCACCGGCGCCCACAACCACCACGTCATATTCGTGGGTTTCGTATTCATATGCAGCCATGTTCAGAAGTCCTTAAAGCGCCATTTTCAGAATGGCGAAAACGCCGGTTGCAGCAATCGCGTAGGACGCGACACTTGCCAGAATGATGAATAGCTCGCGCTGATAACCGTGGACATAATCCTCGATCATGGTCCGCGATCCGTTCTTGAAATGCATCATGCCCATCCACAAGGTCAGTGCCGTGACAATCGCAGGGAACGGCTTGGCGAAATGCGCCGTCACCTCGGCATAGCTGGCCCCGATCATCGGCGCAAAAGCGATAAGAAACAGCGGAACCAGAACCAGCAACCCATAGGACGACACGGTCATATTCCAGTGGCGGGTCGTACCTTCGCGGGCAGATCCGTTGCCAATGGCACGTTTACGATCAGTCAAATAACGCATGTCAGCCCCCTTATACCAAAACGACGGTAAGTGCGGTCAGCACAACCGAGCCGATCAACATGGCCCAGCTCATTTTCTCGGCCGGGACGTTTTCCAGCGCAATGATCTGATCCCAGATCAAATGCCGAATGCCGCCCAGCGTGTGATACCAAAGGCCCAGAAGCGACAGCAGCATGACAAGATCGCCAAGGAAGCTTGTGATCACAGCGTTTGCCAGATCAAAATAGCTTTCCGACGTGGCCGCCGCCAGCAACCACCATACAACCAGCGCAGCCGAGATCAGCAAGGCATTGCCCGTGATCCGAACCAGGATTGAGGTGATCGCTGTTATTGGCAGGCGATAGATTGTCAGATGCGGCGAAAGCGGGCGATTGCCCCGGTTCACGTCAGCCATAGTCTGTCCTTTCGGTATACCGTTGCTTACAGTATTAACGGTTTTTACGTCTCTGTCACACTCTCAATCGAACCTGAGTCTAGGAAAACTTGCGCGAATTGACGCAATTTTCGATTATGTGATCACAGTTATCGCTATCGTGATCACAAGCGCTTTCCAAGCATGCTGCCCCGCCCGGCCAGGCCCGAGTCACCAGGGCGCGTTTGCCGCAATGTCATCCGCAAACTCGGTACACATGACAATCTCGCGCAACTCCGGATCATACCAGGCATTGGCCTCGTCACAGGCTTCGATGCTGATGGTCAGCCGCGCGGGCAGCCTGAACTCTCTGTTCAGCGCCGCCACCTCTTCGATTATCAAATCCGCCGTCAGCCTGGCACCGTCGGTATCTCGCTCGACCCGATCCATGCGCATGCTGTTGCCACCGGATTCGGTCGTGATCCTATCCAGCACCGTCCCCCAGCTTCCCGCCGCCTGCTCATATTCGAAATCGCAATAGTCGGCGCGCTCTTCGGGCAGGCCCAGCTCTTCGGCCACATCGTCGCGTTCGTCGGGGTTGGCGCCATAGAAAATGCACACAAGATTGTAATACCGCTGCTGATCCGGCCCGTGCACCCCCCAGAACACCGGGTCGTAAGCATCCGCCTCGGCCTGAAACCCAAAGGCCGAGTCATAGGCAATCTGAACCGCGCTTTCCTCTTCCCAGAACGCATCGATCAAAAAGACCGAAAGCACATCCGCCGCATCTTCTTCCTGGCCGAAAATCGGCAGCTCCATGATATCGACCAGCGCATGGCCCAACTCATGATAAAAGACACTCAAAAGATTGCTTTCCACATAACCCTGCAGCTGTTCGTCGCCGTATCGGAATTCAGCCCTTGCAGGCAATGCAAAGGAAAAAACGGCGGCGGCGGCACAAAGAAAGCGTATCATGCCCGATATTGGCCCCGATACGCCCCGTTTTGGCAAGAAAAAACCACGCGGTTTCTTTTGTCGTCAAATATCCTCTGGGGGTGAAACCAGCCACGCATCGTGGCTGGTGAGGGGGCAGACAGCCCCCTCTGCCGGTCGGGCGCGTCAGCGCCCGAACCGATCAAACCGGCATCAACGCCCAATAGTCCAGATCCAGCATCACATCCGGCAAATACTTCCCGTCTTCCCCGCGCAAGGCAAAGGGCGCCCCGCCCTTGGTCGCCACCAGACGCAGGCGGATCGCCCCCACCCCGGGCACCGGGGTATCGGCCTTGTCCAACACTTCGCTCCAGGCCCGGATGGTCGTGCCGGAAAAACACGGATTGGCATGGGCACCGCCATTCAGCCCGACGATCATCTGCGCATTGGCCAGCCCGTTGAACGACAGGGTCCGCGCCATCGAGATCACATGACCGCCGTAAATCAGCCGCCGCCCGCCATCGCGGATCGTCGCATCGAAATGCACTTTTGATGTGTTCTGCCACAGCCGCGTCGCCATCATATGCTCGGCTTCCTCAACCGTCACACCATCCACATGGTCGATCTTTTCGCCAACCGCGTAATCGCCCCAGCGATATTCTTCGCCAGCAAGCGCATAGTCGTAGCCTGAGAAATCCAGCCCTTCAGGCACCACCAGATCCCTAGGGTCCACCACCCGAGACAGCTCGGGGATCACGGTGTCCGGTGCGGGCGCATCCAGATCGCGCTTGCGCACCATCACCCAGCGCACATAGTCGATCACCACCTCGTCACGCTGGTTCCAGCCGCGCGTCCGCACATAGACCACGCCGGATTTGCCGTTTGAATTCTGCTTCACCCCGATCACTTCCGAGGTCGACCTCAACGTGTCCCCCGCATAAACCGGCTTCAGCCAGCGCCCCTGCGCATAGCCAAGATTGGCCACCGCGTTCAGCGACACATCCGGCACCGTCTTGCCAAAGACCACATGAAACGCCGCCAGATCATCCAGCGGGCTTTCCGGCAGGCCGCAGGAGCGGGCGAATTCATCCGATGAATAAAGCGCGTGCCGCTGCGGATAAAGCGCATGGTACAGCGCCCGCTCGCCTGTGGTCACAGTGCGCGGCACCGCATGACTGATCACTTGCCCGACGGCATAATCTTCAAAAAACCGGCCCGGATTGGTTTTCACCATGACTGCTCTCCCAGCATCAATTCGGGCGCACCGACGCCCCTATCTTCCCGCGCCACGTCCTGTCCGCGGCACAAATTCAATGGCTTACCCGAAAACCGGTACGGCCAGCAGGTAATGGACACCGGCAAACGCCGCATAGGCCACGACCGAGGCGACAACCGCGATCACCTCTTTTCGCATCGCCACCGGCGCGGGTTTTTCCCACTCGGGTTGGGCGGCATTGATCAGCTTGACCTCGACAATCGCCCAGGCCCACAGCCCGCCGAACAGAACGAAGGACGGCATATCGCCGTTCACCAGCAAATGCGCGAGGCTCCAGACACCAATCCCGGTCAGCATCGGATGGCGGATTTTACGGGCAATTCCGGTCTTCATCCCCGCAGCTGCGAACAGATAGACCGCCACTAGCATCAGCAAGTTGTTGATCCCCACCGTCATCGGCGAACGGCCCCAAAAAAAGGTGCCTTCCGCCGCGCGGTATCCGATCACCATCAGCACGATGCCCGCCAACGAGCCAAGCGCGACAAGCCCCTTGCCGGCATTTCCCATGCCGTCGCGCAGCGAAGGCATCAGACGTTTGAACAAATGCGACAGGCTCCACAGAAGCACTCCGAGAACAAGCAGGGTCATGGCGATATATCCTTAAGCTAGGGCTGCAATCGCCTCTGCTTTTGCCAGAATTTGCTTTGCGGTGACAACATGCAGATTTTCAACAATCTTGCCGTCCACCACAGCCACGCCCCCTCCGGCGGCTTCTGTTTCCTCGAACGCCACGATCTGGCGGCGGGCCAGGGCCACTTCGTCGTCGGACGGGGCGAAGGCCCGGTTGCATACCGCGATCTGCGCCGGATGGATCAGGGTCTTGCCGTCAAACCCCATATCACGGCCCTGTTCACACTCGGCCTTCAGCCCTTCGTCATCCTTGAAGGCGTTATACACACCATCGACAATCACCAGCCCCTCGGCCCGAGCCGCCAGAAGGCAGATCGACAAGGACGCAATCAGTGGCAAACGATCCGCCCGGAACCGGCATTGCAGCTCTTTCGCCAGATCATTGGTGCCCATGACAAACCCCGCCATCCGCGGATGGGCCGCAATCGCCGCCGCGTTCAGCATCCCCTGGGGGGTTTCCATCATCGCCCAGATCGGCATGTCATCGGGGATCAGCGCCGCCAGCGCGTCTACATCGGCAGGGCTGTTCACCTTGGGCAACAGCACCGCATCCGCCTGCATTTGGGCAACCGCGCGCGCATCATCCGCGCCCCAGTTGGTATCCAGCCCGTTGATCCGGACAATCCGCACCCGCGGCCCGTATCCGCCCTGATCAAGCGCCGCTTTCAGCGTCGCCCGCGCGTTTTCCTTTTCGTCAAACGCAACCGCGTCTTCCAGGTCGAAAATGATCGCATCAACCGGCAGCGTCCGGGCTTTTTCCAAAGCCCGCTCTTTCGAGCCGGGAATATAAAGAACTGAGCGGTAGGGGCGCGAATCCTGTGTCATAATCCACCTATGGCAATAAAGTTGCGCCTCAAAGACCAAACTTGAACGAAAAGTTCAACACAAATATTTCCGCAACGCAGCGTCGCAACGCTGCAAGCGCACAATCACACCAGCGAATCCCAGATCAACTTGCCCCCCGTGATGGTCAAAAGACCATAGGTCAGCCGGAAAAATGCGCGTTCGGGAATCCTGTGATGTGCCTTGACCCCAAGCCACACGCCAATCAGCGCAAATGGCGACAGGTAAAGGCCCGCCAGCATCATATCGGCCGAGAAAATTCCCAGAAAGGTATAGGGCACAAGCTTGAACAGGTTGATCACCGTGAAAATCAACACCGAACAGGCCTGATAAGTCGTTTTCGAAATTTTCTGGCTTAGCAGATAAACCGCAACGGGGGGTCCCCCCGCATGGCTGATAAAGCTGGTGAAACCGCCGGTCAAACCGCCGACCAGCCCTCCGAAGGCTGTCACCGGTCTTTCGCGCCGCTTCACCCAACCGATTTCATTCGCAACCTGCCAAAGCACGAAGCCAATGCTGATCACCCCGAGGATGAACCGGATCATGTCGGCATTCGCCACCCGATAGAACGCCGCGCCAAGCGCAACACCCGGCAGCGCACCCAGGATCACGAACCTGGAAAGCGCCCAGTTCCACTGCCCCCAAAACGCCCGCAATGCCCCTGCATCCATCAGGATCAACAAGGGCAGCATCACCCCGATCGCCACCGCCGGCGGGAAGATGATCGCCAGAATCGCCGATGACGCGAAGGCGGCACCCGACCCGAACCCCCCCTTTGAAATGCCCGCAAAAAGGACCGCCGGGATCGCCAGGGCGAAAAAGGTTAGATCAAATGTCACTCGGAAGTTCCGCAGTAAATTGCCTGAGTTAATGCCTGTTTAGCGTTAACGGCACGAATGCAAAAGCCGCATCCGCACATTTGCCGCAATGCAGCGCTCTTGCTTTGACGTTTCAAAATCGCTAGCCATAGCCCCGATTTTAACGCACCGGAGACTTTTCCATGGCCAGACCCAAGATTGCGCTGATCGGCGCAGGTAATATCGGCGGCACCCTTGCCCATCTCGCAGCAGTCAAAGAACTCGGCGACGTCATCCTTTTCGACATCGCGGATGGTCTGCCTCAGGGCAAGGCGCTCGACATCGCTGAATCCGGCCCCTCGGAAGGGTTCGACGCCGCGATGAAAGGCACCTCGGACTATGCCGACATCGCAGGTGCAGATGTTTGCATCGTCACCGCAGGCGTCGCCCGCAAACCGGGGATGAGCCGTGATGACCTGCTGGGCATCAACCTGAAAGTCATGAAGTCGGTCGGCGAAGGCATCGCCGCCCACGCACCGGACGCATTCGTGATCTGCATCACCAACCCGCTTGACGCGATGGTCTGGGCGCTGCGCGAATTCTCGGGCCTGCCCCACAACAAGGTTTGCGGCATGGCAGGCGTCCTCGACAGCGCCCGCTTCCGCCATTTCCTGGCCGAGGAATTCAACGTCTCGATGCGCGACGTCACCGCCTTTGTTCTGGGCGGCCACGGCGACACCATGGTGCCGTCGGTCCGGTATTCGACCGTTGCCGGTATCCCGCTGCCCGACCTGATCGAAATGGGCTGGACCACGCAGGAAAAAATGGACGCCATGGTGCAGCGCACCCGCGACGGCGGCGCGGAAATCGTTGGCCTGCTGAAAACCGGTTCGGCCTATTACGCGCCTGCAACCTCGGCGATCGAAATGGCCGAGGCCTATCTGAAAGACCAAAAGCGCGTTCTGCCATGTGCCGCCTATTGTGACGGTGATCTTGGCGTCAAGGACATGTATGTCGGCGTCCCAACCGTGATCGGCGCAGGCGGTGTCGAGCGTATCGTCAACATCAAACTGAACAAGGCCGAGCAGGACATGTTCGACGTATCGGTCAAGGCCGTGCAAGGCCTGGTTGACGCCTGCAAAGGTATCGACAGCTCGCTGGCCTGATCAAAGGTCTCTGTGAATTGAATAGGCCCGCCGAGCAATCGGCGGGCTTTTTTGGTTGTGCTTAGGTGGCAATTAGTGCCAAATGTACACTCTAAAGTTGCATTTAAGGACAATTTTCGCGGTGGGGAAAAACAAATTATTCGACATTTTCCCAGGCCAAATGCCCGACGATGCAATCTACCGCACTTTGGAAATTGAGCTTGAACCAGGTGAAGTCAAATTCTCTGCCCCCGCCCAGCGCCATGCCCACAAAAGGCACCCCAATGATGTGCCGTTGATCGTTCCCCACCTTTCTCAGATCATCTCTTCTCCTACCTATCTGGGGGATGACTTCAGAAATCCGGGAAAGATAGAGATAGTCACCCGAATTCCCGGCGTAACCGGGGCAGCGCTTGTCGCGCTTACCATTGAGAAAGACGAAACAGATGGATTCTACCATGTCTGCTCAAGCTATTTGATCAGTCAATCTGAACTGGACAAAAAGCGCGACAAGGGCATTCTTAAGATCGTAAGGCCAAGGTCAATGACTTGACTAAATGGGCGTGCAACATTAGCTTTGTAAGGCACGAATTTGAAGGTGTAAGGTGAGAACACCCGCCTCACACACCGCCAAACGGCGGTAAACTAGGCCGAAAGGCTGAAGAGATACCGGATTTTGATGGCTGTGCTGTCAGATGAAAACTGGGACCCGGTTACACTTTCAACATAACCCCGCCTCTGGCGGGGTTTTTGTTTCTTAGAGCTTTTTGCCCCGCAGCCCATTAAGCGCTTCGCTTCAATTCTTCCTCAGCTGGCGCGTCATACCCATCAAAATACGCCACCGACAAATCCACCTGATCCGCCAGCCCGAACAGGTGCAGCCCAAGCGACGGATCCACATCCGCAGGCTCAAGAACCCCCAGCGCCCGCAACCGTGCGGCGTCTTCGGCCTTCACCACTTTCATCAGATCATGCAAGTGTTCCACCGCTTGCCGGTCGCCTTTGCGGGCCATCACATATTCCAGCTGTCGCCGCCGATGCTCGCCCAGCCGGTCCGACTTCAGATAGGTGTCCTGCGCCCCATAACGCACCATCTTGCTTACCCAATGCGCCGGGGTCAGCCCGTCGAAATGCAGCAACGTGGCGCTGTGCGAGATCAGCGACATCAGCCGCTCGTTCCCCACTTTCCGCAAACGAGGCACATGGATGCCCATCAGCAAATGCTCAAGACCCACGCGAACAAAGCTTTTGCCCGCGCAATGCCCGGAAAACCCCCGCGTGGTGAAAGGGGCCATATCCCCGAACAACGCCCGCGCCGCCCGCGCTCGGCGGTTCAGCGGCACACGGAACTCACCCGAGAATATCGTCTCGGGCCGATGTTCCGGCGTATAAACCCGTTCCCTGACCTCAAGCTCGACAAAGTGGAACTCTTTGGGAACAAAGGTCAACTCGTTTACAATGTTCGCCCTCGGGCTGATGAATTCATCCGCATCAATATGGATCAGCCAATCCACATCGGTCCGGCCATAGGCGTCCATGGCGTTCTCGACCTGGCGGTTTTCCTGCGCCGAGGGCCGCTGGCCACGGATCATCTGCCAATAGGTGGTGTCACACTGGGTCACTTCGACGCCGGGAATATCCTCAAGCCGCCGCGCCAGCGCGGGGTCGGGATCGTCAAGATACAAATGGATCCGGCTCGCGCCGATCGAGGCGTGATGCGCGGCGAATGCCAGCAGAAGGTCGGGCACTTCTTTCGCGGTGGTCACGATGCCCCACCGGGTCTGCGCCGGTTTGCCTTGGGCTTTGCTCAATATATAGCCTCATTGTTTTAACGAATGTTACCCCAGCGCTGACTCGGCTGTAAACTCTTTTGCGCGGCAGGCCCGCCAACCGGCAGACGCGTCCGTTCCCCCAATCCCGAATCGTCATTGGAAAATTGTGATCACACCCTTCAAAACTGTGATCACAAATGTCGCTTTTTTTGCGCTAACACGGCAAATCAGGGAAAAAACGCTTAGTTTCATCGCCCCGACATGACATTGAATGTGCAAACGCAGCAAGATGGGAAAACTCAATGAACATTCATGAGTATCAGGCGAAAGCCCTTCTGCGGACTTACGGTGCCCCCGTTTCGGATGGTCGCGTGGTCCTGAAAGCAGATGAAGCCAAAACAGCAGCCGGCGAATTGGACGGACCACTTTGGGTTGTCAAAGCCCAAATCCACGCAGGTGGCCGTGGCAAAGGGTCGTTCAAGGAAGCGGACGCCGGTGAAAAGGGCGGTGTACGCCTGACCAAATCGGTGGAAGAAGCCGCCGAGGAAGCAAAAAAGATGCTGGGCCGCACCCTTGTGACCCACCAGACCGGCCCGGCGGGCAAGCAGGTCAACCGCATCTATATCGAGGCCGGCTCGGGCATCGAACGCGAACTTTATCTTGCCCTTCTGGTTGATCGCCAGACCTCGCGCATCTCGTTCGTCTGCTCGACCGAGGGCGGCATGGACATCGAAGAAGTCGCCGCCGAAACACCGGAAAAAATCCTGTCGTTCAGCGTCGATCCGGCCACCGGATACCAAGCCTATCACGGCCGTCGCATCGCCTTTTCGCTGGGCCTTGAAGGGGCGCAGGTCAAGCAATGCGTCAAACTGATGGGCCAGCTTTACAAAGCCTTCACCGAGAAGGACATGGAAATGCTGGAAATCAACCCGCTGATCATCACCGACGGCGGCGATCTGAAAGTGCTCGACGCCAAGGTCGGCTTCGACGGCAACGCGGTCTACCGCCACGCCGACATCGCCGAGCTGCGCGACACCACTGAAGAAGACCCGAAAGAGCTTGAGGCCAGCAAGTATGACCTCAATTACATCGCTCTGGACGGTGAAATCGGCTGCATGGTGAACGGCGCGGGCCTTGCCATGGCGACGATGGACATCATCAAGCTCTACGGGGCTGAACCGGCCAACTTCCTCGACGTTGGTGGCGGTGCCACCAAAGAGAAAGTGACCGAAGCGTTCAAGATCATCACCTCGGACCCGAACGTCAAAGGCATTCTGGTCAACATCTTCGGCGGCATCATGCGCTGCGACGTCATCGCCGAAGGCGTTGTTGCTGCGGTCAAGGAAGTGGGCCTTCAGGTTCCGCTGGTTGTCCGTCTCGAAGGCACCAATGTCGAGCAAGGCAAAGAGATCATCAACACCTCTGGCCTGAACGTCATCGCCGCTGACAACCTGTCAGATGGTGCTGAGAAGATCGTTAAGGCGGTTAAGGGGTAAATGAGAAATAAACTAGCATACGCAATCGCATGTTTCGCAGCGATTGGATCAATGGTTTCTAGTCAGGAAGCAATCGTTTCTCGACAGTACGAAATTCATGATCCAGCGATGGCTGCGATCGACGCATCGTGCGTTGCTATGGCTATGAAAACGTTGAACTCAGCGGAAGGTTTTGAAGGCCTCGAACTACAGAGTCCTAATCAATGGGATTCAAACGTGCGCGGGGTTTCAATCGCTAGCTATACTCATGTTAGTTTCAACTCAAGTTTTGGTGACGCTAAGGGTTCTATGACCTGCGTCGCCGTCCCATCGCAGAATGTAATCGCGGAATTGGCGTTTAAGTTTGACGCTCCTGGATTGGCCGGACTGCGGACAATCCCCGGGCGGTCTGTTGCTGACAGCAAAATCAGCGGCTTCACTGACCTAAATCCGTTTCAAATGATAGGAACCAAATAAATGGCCATCCTCGTAGACGAAAACACCAAGGTCATCTGTCAGGGCTTCACCGGCTCGCAGGGCACCTTCCACTCTGAACAAGCAATCGCTTACGGCACCAAAATGGTTGGTGGTGTGACCCCCGGCAAAGGTGGTCAGGAACATCTCGGCCTGCCGGTCTTTAACTCGGTGCACGAAGCCAAGGCGAAAACCGAAGCGAACGCGAGCGTCATCTATGTCCCGCCGCCGTTTGCTGCGGACTCGATCCTCGAAGCCATCGACGCCGAAATGGAACTGATTGTCTGCATCACCGAAGGCATTCCGGTTCTCGACATGATGCGCGTCAAGCGGGCGCTGATGGACAGCGACAGTCGCCTGATCGGCCCCAACTGCCCGGGCATCATCACCCCAGACGCCTGCAAAATCGGCATCATGCCGGGCCACATCCACAAGCGCGGCAGCGTTGGCGTTGTCTCGCGGTCTGGCACCCTGACCTATGAAGCCGTCAAGCAGACCGCAGACATCGGTCTTGGCCAGTCGACAGCGGTCGGCATCGGCGGCGACCCGATCAAAGGCACCGAGCATATCGACGTGCTGGACATGTTCCTGGACGACGACGAAACCCAGTCGATCATCATGATCGGTGAGATCGGTGGCTCTGCCGAAGAAGAAGCCGCGGAATTCCTCGCCGAGCAGAAGAAAAAAGGCCGCTGGAAGCCGGTTGCCGGTTTCATTGCCGGCCGCACCGCCCCTCCGGGCCGTCGCATGGGCCACGCTGGCGCAATCGTCGCCGGCGGCAAAGGCGGCGCGGAAGACAAGATCGAAGCCATGCGCTCGGCCGGTATCGTTGTGGCAGACAGCCCCGCGACACTGGGCGAGGCTGTGCTGAAGGCGATCGGCTAAATAAAAACCATTCCGCGCGTGGGGACGCCTACGCGCGGAAACCCATTTTCAACAGGTGCATCCAATGACGGACCAAAGCCCCAACGACCAGTTCCACGCTTCCAGTTTCATGCAGGGCCATAATGCGGAATACCTCGAACAGATGTATGCCCGCTATGCCAACGACCCGAACGCGGTTGATGAGGCCTGGCAGGAATTCTTCCGCCAGATGGGCGATGACGAGGTATCCGTCAAGAAAGAAGCCGAAGGCCCGTCCTGGGCACGCACCGACTGGCCCCCTCAGCCGAACGACGATCTGACCGCCGCGCTTGACGGTATGTGGGCCGCCGCGCCCGAGGCCAAAGGCGCAGGCGACAAGATCAAGGCCAAGGCGGCCGAAAAAGGCGTTGAGGTCTCCGAAGACGCGATCAAACGCGCCGTTCTCGATTCCATCCGTGCGCTGATGCTGATCCGCGCTTACCGCATCCGCGGCCATCTGGTGGCCGATCTTGATCCGCTGGGCATGCGCGATCAAACCCCGCATCCCGAGCTTGATCCGAAATCCTACGGCTTCTCCGAAGCCGATATGGACCGCCCGATTTTCATCGACAACGTGCTTGGCCTTCAGGTCGCCTCGATGCGCCAGATCGTCGATATCGTCAAACGCACCTATTGCGGCACTTTCGCGCTGCAATACATGCACATCTCGGACCCCGAACAATCGGCCTGGCTGAAAGAGCGGATCGAAGGCTACGGCAAGGAAATCACCTTCACCCGCGAAGGCCGCAAGGCGATCCTCAACAAGCTGGTCGAGGCGGAAGGCTTCGAGAAGTTCCTCCATGTCAAATACATGGGCACCAAGCGTTTCGGCCTTGATGGCGGCGAAGCGCTGGTTCCCGCGATGGAGCAGATCATCAAACGCGGCGGCAATCTTGGCCTGAAAGAGGTTGTCATCGGCATGCCCCACCGGGGCCGCCTGTCGGTTCTGGCCAATGTGATGAACAAACCCTACCGCGCGATCTTCAACGAATTCCAGGGCGGTTCGTTCAAGCCCGAAGACGTGGACGGATCGGGCGACGTGAAATACCACCTCGGCGCGTCCAGCGACCGTGAATTTGACGGCAACAAGGTCCACCTGTCGCTGACCGCCAACCCATCGCATCTGGAAGCGGTGAACCCGGTCGTGCTGGGCAAGGTCCGCGCCAAGCAGGACCAGCTGAACGATGCCGATCGCATCTCGGTTCTTCCCGTGCTGCTGCATGGTGACGCGGCTTTTGCCGGTCAGGGCGTGGTCGCCGAAGGCTTTGGCCTGTCGGGTCTGGTCGGGCACAAGACCGGCGGCACGATGCATATCGTGGTGAACAACCAGATCGGCTTTACCACCGCGCCGCATTTCTCGCGCTCGTCGCCTTATCCGACCGACATCGCCCTGATGGTGGAAGCGCCGATTTTCCACGTCAACGGCGACGACCCCGAAGCCGTGGTTCACGCCGCCAAAGTCGCCACCGAGTTCCGCCAGAAATTCCACAAGGACGTGGTGCTCGACATCTTCTGTTATCGCCGCTTCGGTCACAACGAAGGCGACGAGCCGATGTTCACCAACCCGATCATGTACAAGCGGATCAAGAAGCACAAAACCACCCTGTCGCTTTACACCGAGCGTCTGGTCAAGGACGGCCTGATCCCCGAAGGCGAGATCGAGGATATGAAAGCGGGCTTTCAGGCCCATCTGAATGACGAGTTTGAAGCCGGCAAGAACTTCAAGCCGAACAAGGCCGACTGGCTGGATGGCCGCTGGTCCCATCTGGACCGCAACAAGGATGACTACCAGCGCGGCGAAACCGCCATCAAGCCGGAAACCATGGCCGAGATCGGCACCGCGCTATCCCGCGCCCCCGAAGGCTATCCGCTGCATAAAACCGTTGGCCGCCTTCTCGAAGCCAAGGCAAAGATGTTCGACAGCGGCACAGGCTTTGACTGGGCCACCGGCGAAGCGCTGGCCTTTGGTTCGCTATTGACCGAAGGCTACCCCGTCCGTCTGGCCGGACAGGATTCGACCCGCGGCACGTTCAGCCAGCGCCATTCGGGCCTGATCAATCAGGAAACCGAGGAACGCTACTATCCGCTGAACAATATCCGTCAGGGTCAGGCGCAATATGAAGTCATCGACTCGATGCTGTCGGAATACGCGGTTCTGGGCTTTGAATACGGCTACAGCCTGGCGGAACCCAACGCGCTTGTGATGTGGGAAGCCCAGTTCGGCGACTTTGCCAACGGCGCTCAGATCATGTTCGACCAGTTCATTTCGTCGGGCGAAAGCAAATGGCTGCGCATGTCGGGCCTCGTGATGCTGCTGCCCCACGGCTTTGAGGGCCAAGGCCCCGAACACAGCTCGGCGCGTCTGGAACGATTTTTGCAAATGTGTGGGCAAGACAACTGGATCGTCGCCAATTGCACGACACCGGCGAACTATTTCCACATCCTGCGCCGCCAGCTGCACCGCAGCTTCCGCAAGCCGCTGGTGCTGATGACCCCGAAATCGCTGCTGCGCCACAAGCTGGCCATTTCCAGCGCCGAGGATTTCGCCACCGGCTCCAGCTTCCACCGCGTTCTCTGGGATGATGCGCAAAAGGGCAACTCCGACACCACCCTTGTCGCCGACGACAAGATCAAGCGTGTCGTCATGTGTTCGGGCAAAGTCTATTACGACCTGCTTGAAGAACGCGACGCCCGTGGTATCGACGATGTCTACCTGATGCGGATCGAACAATACTACCCGTTCCCGGCCCTGTCGCTGATCAAGGAACTCGAGCGTTTCAAAAACGCCGAAATGGTCTGGTGTCAGGAAGAACCCAAGAACCAGGGCGCCTGGACCTTTATCGAACCCAATATCGAATGGGCGCTGACCCGCATCGGGGCCAAGCATTCGCGTCCGGTCTATGCCGGCCGCGCAACCTCGGCCTCGCCTGCCACCGGTCTTGCCTCATCTCACAAAGCACAACAAGCCGCGCTCGTTGACGAAGCGCTGACCATCGAAGGGAAATAACCCATGAGCACCGAACTACGTGTCCCAACCCTTGGCGAATCCGTCACCGAAGCCACCGTCGCCACATGGTTCAAAAAGCCGGGCGACAGCATCGCCGTTGACGAAATGCTCTGCGAGCTGGAAACCGACAAGGTGACGGTCGAAGTCCCGTCGCCCGTTGCAGGCGTCCTTGGCGATATCGTTGCCGCCGAAGGCGAAACCGTTGGCGTTGACGCGCTGCTGGCGATCATCGCCGAGGCCGGAGCCGCAGGCGCGGAAGACGTTCAGCCCCGCCCCTCGGCCGAAACCGCCCCCGCAGCCAGCGCTGGCAGCGACGCGGTTGACGTGATGGTCCCGGCGCTTGGCGAAAGCGTCACCGAGGCCACCGTTTCAAGCTGGTTCAAACAAGTAGGCGACACCGTTGCCCAAGACGAAATGCTGTGCGAGCTGGAAACCGATAAAGTCTCGGTCGAAGTGCCCGCCCCCGCCGCCGGTGTGCTGACCGAAATCCTCGCCGCCGATGGCGTGACGGTTGAAGCAGGCGGCAAGCTCGGCGTCATCTCGGCCTCGGGTGCCGCTGCTGCCCCAGCCGCTGCCCCTGCCGCAGCCGCACCTGCCGCGCCCGCCAAAGGCGATGTCGAAGACGCCCCCAGCGCCAAAAAGGCGATGGCCGAAGCCGGGATCAGCCGCGACGCCGTCACCGGCACCGGCCGCGATGGCCGCGTTATGAAGGAAGACGTCGCCAAAGCCGTCGCAGCCGCCGCCGCAGCCCCGGCCCCGGCCGCCGCACCCGCTGCCCCACGGGCACCGGTTCCAGCCGACGATGCCGCCCGCGAAGAGCGCGTCAAGATGACCAAGATGCGCCAGACCATCGCCAAGCGCCTGAAAGACAGCCAGAACACCGCCGCCATGCTGACCACCTATAACGAGGTGGACATGACCGCGACGATGGAGTTGCGCAAGGAATACAAAGACCTGTTTGAGAAAAAACACGGCGTCCGTCTGGGCTTCATGTCTTTCTTCACCAAGGCCTGCTGCCACGCGCTGAAAGAAGTGCCCGAGGTCAACGCCGAAATCGACGGCACCGACATCGTTTACAAAAACTTCGTCCATATGGGTGTCGCGGCTGGTACGCCTCAGGGTCTGGTCGTGCCGGTGATCCGCGACGCCGACAGCATGAGCTTTGCAGAGATTGAAAAAGCCATCTCGGAAAAAGGTAAACGCGCCCGTGACGGCAAACTTTCGATGGCCGAAATGCAGGGCGGCACCTTCACCATCTCGAACGGCGGCGTCTACGGCTCGCTGATGTCCTCGCCCATCCTGAACCCGCCACAGTCGGGTATCCTTGGGATGCACAAAATTCAGGACCGCCCGGTCGCGATCAACGGTCAGGTGGTGATCCGGCCGATGATGTATCTTGCACTGTCCTATGACCACCGGATTGTCGACGGCAAAGGCGCCGTGACCTTCCTCGTCCGCGTGAAAGAAGCGCTTGAAGATCCGCGCCGTTTGTTGATGGATTTGTAACCACATAGGGCAGCGCCCGACCCTGGGTGGGTGCAAAGCGCCCTCCCATGGGGAGGGTCGGGCGCTGCCCGGCGATGCCGGGCGAAAAGTCCGCAACACATTTGAAAAACAGGAGACACCCATGTCCCAATATGACGTCATCATCATCGGAGCCGGCCCCGGCGGCTATGTCTCGGCCATCCGCTGCGCCCAGCTTGGCCTGAAAACGGCTGTTGTCGAAGGCCGCGACACCCTCGGCGGCACTTGCCTCAACGTCGGCTGTATCCCGTCAAAGGCGCTGCTGCACGCGACGCATAACCTGCACGACGCGCAGCATAATTTCGCAGGCATGGGTCTCAAGGGCAAAGCACCCTCGGTCGATTGGGAGCAGATGAAAACCTATAAATCCGAGGTTGTCGGCCAGAATACCGGCGGCATCGAGTTTCTGTTCAAGAAGAACAAGATCGACTGGATCAAGGGCTGGGCCACCATTCCGGCGGCGGGCAAGGTTCAGGTCGGTGAGACCACCTATGAGACCAAGAACATCGTCATCGCCTCAGGCTCGGAAGCCGCGTCATTGCCGGGTGTTGAAATAGACGAAAAGATCGTCGTCACCTCGACCGGCGCGCTGGACCTTCCGAAGGTTCCGAAGAAAATGGTCGTGATCGGCGCTGGCGTCATCGGGCTTGAACTTGGCTCGGTCTATGCGCGTCTTGGATCGGACGTCACGGTCGTTGAATACATGGACGCCATCACCCCCGGAATGGACAAGGACGTCCAGCGCACTTTCAAACGTATCCTTGAAAAACAAGGGCTTAAGTTTGTCATGGGCGCGGCTGTCTCGGGCGTTGAAACCACCAAGACCAAGGCCAAAGTCAGCTACGCGCTGAAGAAAACCCCCGACGCGACCGAGGTTCTGGACGCCGATGTCGTCCTTGTCGCAACGGGGCGCAAGCCGTTCACCGACGGGCTTGGCCTTGAGGCGCTGGGTGTGAAAATGACCGAGCGTGGCCAGATCGCCACCGACGCCCATTGGGCCACCAACGTCGCGGGCGTCTACGCCATCGGCGACGTGATCGAAGGCCCGATGCTGGCGCATAAGGCCGAGGACGAAGGCATGGCCGTGGCCGAGGTGATCGCGGGCAAGCATGGGCATGTCAACTACGGCGTCATCCCCGGCGTGGTCTACACCACGCCCGAGGTTGCCACGGTGGGCCAGACCGAAGACGCGCTGAAGGCCGCAGGCACCAAACCCAAAGTCGGCAAGTTCAGCTTCATGGGCAACGCCCGCGCGAAAGCCATCGGTCAGAGCGAAGGGTTCGTCAAGATCATCGCCGATGCTGAAACCGACCGCGTGCTGGGGGCCGCGATCATCGGACCTGCCGCCGGTGACATGATCCACGAAATTTGTGTTGCGATGGAATTCGGCGCCTCGGCCGAGGATATCGCCCTGACCTGCCACGCCCACCCGACCTATTCCGAAGCGGTACGCGAAGCGGCGCTGGCCTGCGGCGACGGGCCGATCCATGCGTAAGCGGTTTGGCTAAGACGTAAATCGTTTCGAAATCAACTTCACGTCTCAAGTTGATCTCAAACGCTCTAGTAAAGGCCCGGCTTCAAGCGTGAAGCGGGGCTTTTTCTTTTGCCGGACCCGGCAGGTATTCCTTGATCAGATCGCTGCGGTGTTTGAACACCGCGTCCGAGCTGAAAATCTTGCCATCGTTATAGGCGTCCTCGATCAGCTGCGCCAAGCGGGACCGGTCGGCGTCAATCGCCGTGACCAGCTGCGCAAGGCCGCCGGTATCTCCGATCTCGACAAACGCACCACCCGAATGGCCATGCACCAGATCGCGGGCATAGGCCCCGTCATAGCCGATGATCGGCGTGCCCGAGATCAGGGCCTCGATCAGGTTACGCGGGCTTTCCGGGGTTTTGTGGCAGAACATGTGAATATGCGCCTTGCGCAACGCGGTCAGCACCTGCTGGCGGTCGGTGACAAAGCCGGGAAGCGCAACGCGGCCGCTTAGGCCTGCCCTTTCCACGGCCTGTTTCATGTCGTCCAGAAGCGCCCCGTCGCCCAGCCATGTGGCCTGGAAATCCACCCCGTTGGCGGCCAGCTTTTCCAGCACTTCCACCCATTCCAGCGGACCTTTCATCGGATCGGCCCGACCTGCAAAGACGATCTTCAACGGTCCCTGACCGCTGGTCATGATCTTTTTGCGCAAGTCTTGGGTCGGGATATGGTCCGATCTTTCAAGCAGGATGTCATGCACCACTTTCGGCTTGTCCGAATAGGGCGCATAGGCATTGAACGTCTCCATCCCGTGGAACAGGCCCAGCGCCGACCGGCGGATCACCGCGTGTTCCAGCACCGCCATCGGGCGGTGGTAAAGATGCGCCTGCAACCGGCGGCGCCAGTTGCCGTCATTGCGGCCCAGGCGGACCACCTCGGATTCCACGCGATCCGCCCAAACCGCGAAGGGGCGGCCCTTGGCCTTGGCGGCAAAACCGGACACAGCCCCCCAATCGCCGAACAAACCGCCGATTGCGAAGGACAGATAGTCGTTGCGGTCGATCAGGTCTTCAATACGGCTGCGGGTCCCGGCATAGGCACGCAGAAACTGGTCGGGGCGATAGGCGGTCGGCAGCAGATGCAGATCGACATTCCGGGGCAACGGAGCATCATCCGAAATCGCCGACCATCCAAGGGGCGGCGGCAGATCGCGCACCGGCATCATCACATCGACATGGCCGAAATTCTCGGCCCAGCGGGCGACACCCACATTGGCCTGATTTTCAAGATAAAGCGTTGCGTCCTGCCGATAGACAGGAACCGGAGCGTAAATCAGAAGCTTTCCGCCGTTTTCCATGGCCTTTTGCCCTTTGGTCGTGTTTTCGAAACAACAAAGGGATACGCGGCGAATTGGGCCGAAATACGCAATCAGCAAGGATAAGTTGGGGTCATTTGCCTGAGGCTCGGCAAAGTATTGACGAAATCAGGCCTCGGGATCGAACCCGGCTTCGCGCATCAGCGCGTTGGAATGGCGCTCGACCACGTCTTCCAGTTTGGCCATGAACCGGTCGCGATCCAGACCCGGTTCGATCGGGTCGAGGAATTCAACCACCGCCAAACCTGGCTTGCGGTAAATGCCAGTGCGCGGCCAGAAGACGCCGACATTGGTCGCGGCGGGCACCACGGTCTGGCCGGTTTTCTCATAAAGCACATAAGTGCCTATTTTATAAGGCTTATCCGCGCCCGGAGCCACCCGTGTGCCCTGCGGATAGATCACCAGCTGACCCTTGGGTGCCCCCTCGCGCATCACACCTTTGACCATCTGCGAAACCGCTTCGGCCCCCCGGCCCCGGTCAACCGGAATGCAGCCGATACGCTTGGCAAACTGGCCAAGAACCGGCGCGTAGACAAGGGATGACTTCATGATGAATTTCGGCTTCGGGATGACCGAGACGATCATGATGATGTCGAAAAAGCTTTGGTGTTTCGGGGCCAGCAGCACCTCGCCCGTTGGTGGGGTGCCGCGGATTTCACTGCGCAAACCGGCGATCCACCGCGCCGACCAGCGCACCCAGCGGCAATAAAGGTGAACGGCGAAATACGCGCCCCTGACCGACAGGATGGCAAACGGGGCCAGCAATATCCCCAGGATCGCCATCATCAGATACATCAGCCCGACAAAGATCAGCGAACGGACCCATTGGAAAGCATAGCCCATCACGACAACCTTCCCAAGGCGCGGGTGGCGGCGGCCCTTGTGGCAAAGAAGGCCACCACAGCCGCCAGAACCGGAATGATCAGCGGCAGGAACCACTGGCTTTGCCGGAACCCCAAACCGGTCAGAAAGATGCGGTCGTCGCCGGCTTCGGGCAACAGCCAGATCGCCAGCATCCCGATGGTTGCGCCGATCAGGGCACCGCCCAAGGCGCGCAAGGTGAAGCGGCGGATAAAGGCGCGGGCAATATAGCCATCGGTCGCGCCAATCAGGCGCAGCACCCGGATCACCTGAAGGTTCGCCGCCAATGCGGCATTGGCTGCCAGCGTGATCATCGCCGCTGTCGCCGCGCCGATGATCAGAATCGACGTCCATCCCAGGCTGCGCAAACGCCCTGCCGCCACGGTCAGCGGTTTGCGCCAGCGGGTGTGATCGTCCAGCACCGCCCCAGGGGCCTCGGTCTGCAACCGCAGGCGCAGGCCGGTGGCATCAAAGCCGTCGTCGGTTTCGATCACCTCGATCAGCTTTGGAATGGGCAGATCGTCAATCGGCACATCCGGCCCGAACCAGGGCGACAGAAGCGCCTGTTGCTCGGCCGATGTCAGCACCCGGACCGAGGCGATCCCCGCGGTCGTCTCAAGCACCCGCACGGCGGCAGCGGTCTGGGCCGCCACCTGATCCAGCGGGGCCGAGATCCGCACGGTCACGCTTTTGGCCAGATCCTCGCCCCAGCGATCCGCCAACCGGCCCGAGGCCAGCGACAGCGCCAGCGCAAACACCGCCAGAAACGCCATCGCGCCTGCGGTGAACAGGGTCAGCGTCGCGGTATAGCCCGTCGGCGGCACCACGCGGTCCGACTGGGCGTCGCGAATAAATACGGCAATGAAATCCGCGGCAACCGACATCACAAATCCGCCCCCGCCAATTGCAGCTGCCGGTCGGAAATCCGCAACACCCGCGCCTGAACCTGGGTTTTCGCGGCGCGGATCAGTTGCAGATCATGGGTCGCCACCAGGATCGTCTTGCCCATCCGGTTCAGCTCGACCAGCAGGCGCAGCAGCCTTTGCGACATTTCCCAATCGACATTTCCGGTCGGTTCGTCGGCCAGAATGACATCGGGCGACATGATCACCGCCCGCGCCAACGCCGCCCTTTGGCGTTCGCCGCCGGACAATTCGGGCGGCAGGGCATTGGCCCGCTGGCTTAGTCCGACCCAGGCGATCAGCTCTTTCAGGTTGCTTTCATCCTTCAACACACCGCGTTCGGCCACCGCCAGCGGCAGGCCGATATTTTCGTCCAGCGGCAAATGGTCAAGAAACTGGCAATCCTGATGCACCACCCCGATCCGGCGCCGTGCGGCCGCCAATTCATCGCGGTCCATATGGTGCAGGTCTTTTCCGAACAGGGTGACGTTGCCCTCGGTCGGGCGCAGCTCGCCATAGCATAGTTTCAGCAGGGTCGATTTGCCGACACCCGACGGCCCGGTCAGGAAATGGAACGAGCCGCTGGCCAAATCAAGATCAACCCCCCCGAAAAGGGCCTTTCCGCCATAGGAATAGCCTGCCGATTTGAACTCGATCACCCTGACTGCCCTTTATTTCCCCGTTACAGACACGAATACGCCGATTGTCCGCAGATATTTACCCGTTCCGAGATTGTTTTTTGCCTGAAAATCTTTACAGCATATAGTAGCTAAGAGCCAACAATAACAAATTGGCCACCCGACAGGCAACGAAACAGGTACGACGATGCGGCTGATCTGTCCGAATTGCGACGCACAATACGAAGTACCGGACAACGTGATCCCGGCAGAGGGTCGCGATGTGCAATGTTCGGACTGTGGCAATACCTGGTTTCAGGAACCCGTAAGCGCCCAGCCTGCGCAGGCCGAACCGGGGTTTGATCGCCCGCCCGTTCCGCCGGAAGTATCCTCGATCCTTCAGGAAGAAGCCGAGCTTGAGCGCGCCGCCCGCGCCGAAGAACACCCCCCCGCCGCTGATCCGGTTGACGCAGACCCGGACCCGTCCGGCCCGGAGGCCGGGGAAGACACGGCAGCGCACCCTTTCGTCGGCCCCGATCCCGGTGAAACCGATCAGGACCGCCGCGCCCGCGAAGCCCGCGAACGGATGGCCCGCATGCGCAGCGTGGCCGAGGCCGATCCGTTCGAAGCTGCGGACCAGTCGCGCAAAAGCGCCCTTCCTGATGTGGACGAGCTGAACTCAAGCCTGCATGTCGAAGGGGTTTCCGCCTATTCGGGCGAAACGCTCGACGTGGCCGCGCTGCGCCGGAAAGAGCGCCGCGCCGCGGGGTTCCGCAACGGATTTGCCCTGGTGATCTTCACCGCCCTTGTCGGATTGGCGCTTTATACCCAATACGAAAACATCGGCAGGGCCTTGCCCGTAGCGCAGCCTGTTCTTGAAAGCTTTGTCGCATGGGTGAATGACGGCCGTCTCTGGCTGGATGGGCAGGCGACGATCTGGCAGGCCCAGCTGAACGATCTTCTGGCCCGTCAGGGCGGATGATCAGTCAAACCATTCCGGCAGCTGATCGCGGTTGATCATGTCCTCAACGCTCGGGCGTTTGCGGATCACCGCATAGTCCCCTCCCTTGACCAACACTTCGGGGATCAGCGGGCGCGAGTTATACTCGCTCGCCATCACCGCGCCATAAGCCCCCGCCGAACGGAACGCGATCAGATCGCCCGCTTCCACCGGTGGCAATACGCGCGACTTGGCGAACGTGTCTCCGGTTTCACAAACCGGTCCCACAATGTCATAGGCGGCTTGCTCGGTCCCGGCCTGTGGTTCCGTGACGGCGATGATGTCGTGATGCGCTTCGTACATGGCCGGCCGGATCAGATCGTTCATCGCCGCGTCCACGATCATGAACTGGCGGTCCTCGCCCTGTTTCACATAGATCACCTTGCTGACCAATATCCCCGCATTTCCGGCAATCAGACGGCCCGGTTCGATTTCGATCTCGCAGCCAAGATGCCCCAGCGTATCCTTGATCATGGCGCCGTATTCCACCGGCAATGGCGGCGCCTCGTTTGAGCGGGTGTAGGGAATACCCAACCCGCCGCCCAGATCGAGGCGGGTAATCTCGTGCCCGTCCGCCCGCAATTGTACGGTCAGTTCGGCGACTTTTTCATAGGCCAGCCGGAAAGGTTCCAGCTGCGTCAACTGGCTGCCGATATGCACGTCGATGCCGACGACCTTTAGCCCCTCAAGGCGGGCGGCATGGGCATAAACCTCGCGCGCACGGCTGATCGGGATGCCGAATTTGTTCTCGGATTTGCCGGTGGCGATTTTCGCATGGGTCTTGGCGTCTACATCCGGGTTCACCCGAATGGTGATCGGCGCGACCACACCCAGACGCAAGGCGACGGCGTTGATCGCTTCCATCTCTGGTTCGCTTTCGACATTGAACTGGCGAATGCCACCTGTCAGGGCAGTTTCAATTTCATCCACCGTCTTGCCGACGCCGGAAAAGACAATCCGGTCCCCCGGCACACCTGCCGCCTTGGCCCGCGCGTATTCTCCGCCCGAGACGACGTCCATGCCAGCACCCAAAGCGGCCAATGTCTTGAGGATCGCTTGATTGCTGGCCGCCTTCATCGCATAGCACACCAGATGGTCCACCCCTTCCAGGGCCTCGTCAAACAGCCGGAAATGCCGCTCGAATGTCGCTGTCGAATACAGGTAAAACGGCGTACCCACTTGGGCCGCGATATCGGCCACGGCCACATCTTCGGCGAACAACGCGCCGTTGCGATAAATGAAATGGTCCATGCCGCATCCCCTTCAAGGTCGGGGCGTCATAGCAAAGCACGGCATTGGGACAAAACCCCTAATTTTCTTTTGCCGAAAAATGTTTCGGGATCAACGCGGGCGGTGTGGTGAAGCCGGAAAGCCTGTGGCGCCCTGAATATCCCTGCCAAAGGCGTCAGGCCTTGCGGCCGGGCGCGGACCTGAGAAACAGATACAGCGGCAGCCCGAAACTGACCCCGACACCGAAGGTCGCGGGGATCGCCAGCAATCCCAGACGGGGCTTGCCCTGATAGGCTTCGATCAGGATCCAGACGGTCAGGGCAATGGCCGCAATGGTCAGATCCCATACCAGCCCCGAGGACGCCGCGTTGGCATGCCAGGCATCAACCATGGCCAAAAGGTCAAACCCGTTGGCCCGGAACCAGGTGAGGAAATAGCTCATGGGGTGGATCGCCCCCCAGACAGCAAGCAGCAGAAACAGGCCCCGCATCAGCCGTTCCCCGAGCCGCCGAAGATGAACGCGATTGCCGAGCTTTGGAACGGCCCCGATTCCGAATTCATCCCGAAAGTGGTCGAGGCTTTCACCGTCGGCGCCACCGGTTCGCCATCCACCCCGCAGGCGGACAGCGCGGCCAGCGCAAGAACGATCGTCAGTTTTTTCATCCCAAAAGGTCCTTCCAACGGGCGATCTGTTTGCGCACTTCGCTCGGGGCGGTGCCGCCATAGCTGGTGCGGCTGGCCACCGAGTTGTGCACGCCCAGAACGCCGAACACATCTTGGGTAATACTAGTATGAACCGAGCGCATGTCATCCAATGACAAGTCCGGCAAATCACATCCGCGGCTTTCCGCCATGGCCACAAGGGCACCGGTGACGTGGTGGGCGTCGCGGAACGGCATGTTCAGCGCCCGCACCAGCCAGTCGGCCAGATCGGTCGCGGTGGAAAACCCGGCACCCGCCGCCGCCTCAAGGCTGTCTGCATTCGCGGACATGTCCTTGACCATGCCTTCCATCGCCGCCAGCGCCAGCATCAGGTTGTCCGCCGCGTCGAAAACCTGTTCCTTGTCTTCCTGCATGTCCTTGGAATAGGCCAGCGGCAGGCCCTTCATCACGGTCATCAGCGCCACATTGGCCCCGAAAATCCGGCCGATCTTGGCGCGGATCAGCTCGGCCGCGTCGGGGTTTTTCTTCTGCGGCATGATCGACGAGCCGGTGCTGAAACGGTCTGACAGCGTGACAAAGCGGAACTGGGCCGAGGACCAGATCACCAGCTCTTCCGCCATCCGGCTAAGATGCATGGCGCAGATCGAGGCGACCGATAGGAACTCAAGCGCGAAATCGCGGTCGCTGACCGCATCCAGCGAATTGGCCGCCGGACGGTCAAAGCCCAGCGCCTGCGCGGTCATGTGCCGGTCAATCGGAAAGGATGTGCCTGCCAGCGCCGCCGCGCCCAGGGGCGATTCGTTCATCCGCGCCCGTGCGTCGCGAACGCGGGACAGGTCACGCCCGAACATTTCGACATAGGCCATCATGTGATGGCCCCAGGTGACAGGCTGGGCGGTTTGCAAATGGGTAAAACCCGGCATGACCCATTCGGCACCGGAATCGGCCTGGGCAAGAAGCGCCCGGATCAGCGCCACCAACGCGCCCTCGGCCGCGTCAAGCTGATCGCGCACCCATAGCTTGAAATCGGTCGCCACCTGATCATTGCGCGACCGGCCTGTGTGCAGACGCCCTGCGGGTTCGCCAATCACCTCTTTCAGGCGGGATTCGACGTTCATATGGATGTCTTCCAGCGCGGTCGAAAAGGGGAACGCGCCCGTCTCGATCTCTGACAAGACCGTGAGCAGCCCTTCACGGATCGCTTCCGCGTCGCTATCGGTTATAATACCCTGTGCCGCCAGCATGGCCGCATGGGCACGCGATCCGGCGATATCCTGCGCGGCCAGACGCTTGTCGAATCCGATCGATGCGTTAATAGCTTCCATGATCGCGTCAGGCCCGGCGGCAAACCGTCCGCCCCACATCGCGTTTGAAGATTTGTCAGTCATCTGGCAGCCCTTAGGAGGTAATATGAAATTCAGTCTCAGGACGCTCCTTTATATCGTCATTGCGGCGGGTGCAATTTTCGTTGGCCTTTCGTTTTTCGATAACGAACCACAGACCGATGTCGCAGTACTTGAGGCGATGCGCGAAGGCGATATGAAAAAGCTGATCTTCTCGGCCCCGAAACCGATGGTTGAGACGGTGTTTGTGGGCGAGGACGGCCAGCCGATGACCCTTGGCGCGTTCAGGGGGCAATACACGGTGCTGAATTTCTGGGCCACATGGTGTGCGCCCTGCCGCAAGGAAATGCCGACGCTCGAAGCTTTGGACAAGGCGTTCGAAGGCAAGGGGCTGGACGTGGTGACGATTGCCACGGGGCGGAACCCGGCGCCTGCGATTGACAAGTTCTTTACCGAGATCGGGGTCGAAAACCTGACCAAGCATCTTGACCCGAAACAGGCGCTGGCGCGGGATATGGCGGTGCTGGGCCTGCCGGTGACGGTGGTTCTGGATCGCGACGCACGCGAGATCGCGCGGCTGACAGGGGATGCAGATTGGGATGCGCCCGAGGCGATCGCGATATTGACGGCATTGGTTGAGAGCGGGTCATGATGAGTGGGAACCACCCACCACGAACACACCGCGCTACGAAATCTCCCACGTCCCGGGCTTGACCCGGGATCTCACTTGCCGATCGAGGCCCCGGCTCAGAGCCGGGGCGTGAGCTTGCGCCCCACACGGAACGCTTTCCGGCGGGGTGCCCATCTTCAGGGTTTGTATCTGTTCCATCAGGAGATAAAGTGGCGGGCCCGCCTGTTGGCGAAGTGTCCTCACCGAGCGCAAGGTTTCCCCTGCACCCTCCGGGTGGTCTGTGGGGGTCTCGGTGGCCTTTTGGGTATTACCCCGAAAAGACACGGAGCCACTTTTGTCGACACGTGGGAAGATGCAGAGCGGGCGTTAACATCCGGTAGCGCTTGCGAACGGTGCACAGGTCACTGCCAGCGTTTCAGGCTGTTTTCGTCTTCCTCTTTCGCGGCCACCCATTCGGCCCCGTTTGACAGGATTTCTTTCTTCCAGAAAGGGGCGCGGGATTTCAGATAGTCCATCAGGAATTCTGCCGCCTCGAACGCATTCTTCCGGTGCCGGGCGGCTGTGGCGACCATCATGATCATCTCGCCCGGGGCCAGATCCCCAAAGCGGTGAATGACCAACACATCCCCCAGCGACCAGCGCGACAGGGCTTGTTCGGCAATCGCCGCCAAGGCCTTTTCGGTCATGCCGGGATAATGCTCGATCCGCATCTGCTTTAGCGTACCGTCGGCCGTGTTGCGCACGATGCCGGTAAAGGTGACAACCGCGCCCTGATCATCATGTCCGCTGGCGAAACCCGCGGCCTCGGCGCCGAAATCGAACGGTTCGGACTGAACGGCGATCTTCATCGCCTAGCCCCCGGTCATCGGCGGAAAGAACGCGACCTCGCGGGCATTCGTGATCGGCGCATCAAAATCGGTCAGGTCCTGATCCACGGCCACCCTTAACGCCGACAGATCGGCAAACGCGGCCTCATATCGGTCTTCGCGGGCGCGCAGCTCGGCCACCAGTTCGGCCACCGTGGTGGCGTTGGTGTCCACCCGCTCTTTCGGCAGGCCGATACGTTCGCGCACCCATGCGAAATACAGAACATCCATAGCGATCAATCCTTCAGATGTGGGGTGGCCTTGCGGAAGTAATCCCAGCCTGTGACCAGCGTCAGCAACGCCGCCAGCCAAAGCAGGACAATACCGATATTATAGCTCCACAAAAAGCCCGCGTATTTCCAGCGCAGTCCCAGCATGTCTTCCATCTCGCCCGAGACAATTCCATAGAATGTCTCGCCATCCATGCCGAACGAGGACATGCCGACCTCATGCTCGAATATGCCATTGGCAAACAGCACCGAAATGGCCACCATCTGCACGGTGGTTTTCCACTTGGCCAGCTTTGTCACCTTCAACGTACCGGCGGTGTCACCCAGATATTCGCGCAATCCCGACACAAAGGTTTCGCGGAACAGGATCACCGCGGCGGGGACGAGAATCCAGAAGGTGATTCCGAACAGCGCCGCAAGCGCCACCAGCGCCGAGACGACCATCGCCTTGTCGGCAATCGGATCCAGCATGGTGCCGATCTTGGTCATCTGCTGCCAGCGCCGCGCAAGATAGCCGTCAAACCAGTCGGTGGCCGAGGCCCCGGCAAACAGGACCAGCGCGATCCAGTCGGCATAGGGGCGCGTGACGAACAGGAAAACCAGCGGAACGACCGGCGCGGCGATCAGGCGGATGATTGTCAGGGTATTGGGCAGGTTAAAGATCATACGTCTTCCTAGCTTTTGGCCAGCGATTAGAAAAGGGCCGAAGTGGATTTGTCGCGAATAGGCTTGGTGCGGGGGCCGCGATGTGCCTAACCTGTGCCATGCAGATCAGAACCGACTTCCCCCGCCAAGTGACGGTCATTGAAGACCAGCATATCATCATGCCCGACGGATGCCGCCTGTCGGCCCGCATCTGGCTGCCCGAGGATGCCGGGGACGATCCGGTGCCGATGATCCTGGAACATCTGCCCTATCGCAAACGCGACGGAACGATTGCCCGCGACGAGGTTTCGCATCCCTGGATGGCGGGGCATGGCTATGCCTATATGCGCGTCGATATGCGCGGCAATGGCGACAGCGACGGGTTGATGGAGGATGAATACACCCGGCAGGAATGGGATGATGCCTGCGCGGTGATCGCCTGGGCACGGGCACAGCCGTGGTGCAGCGGCAATGTGGGAATGCAGGGGATCAGCTGGGGCGGGTTCAACTGCTTGCAGGTGGCCGCCCTTCAGCCCGAGGGGTTGAAGGCCGTGATCTCGATGATGTCGACCACCGACCGCTATGCCGATGATATCCACTATAAGGGCGGGTGTTTGCTGGGCGAAAACCAAGGCTGGGCCACGCAGATGCTGGCCTATTCCTCGCGCCCGCCCGATCCCGCGCTTGCGCCGAATTCCTGGCGCGAGATGTGGGAGAACCGTTTGCGCAACCAGCCGTATCTGCTGGAGACCTGGCTGGATCACCAAACGCGCGACGAGTTCTGGAAACACGGCTCGGTCTGCGAGGATTATTCGAAAATCAAGGCGGCCGTTCTGTCGGTCGGCGGCTGGCATGACGGGTATCGCAATACGATCAACCATCTGGTTAGCCATGTTCAGGCGCCCGTGAAGGGGATTGTCGGGCCTTGGATCCACAAATATCCGCATATGGCGGGGCCACAGCCGGCGATTGGCTTTCTTCAGGAAAGCAAGCGCTGGTGGGATCATTGGCTGAAAGGCATTGATACCGGCGTGGACAAAGACCCCGACATGCGGATTTACGTGATGGACGCGGTCAAGCCCAAGGCCTGGCTGCCCGAACGCCCCGGTCGTTGGGTGGCGGATGCGGAATGGCCCGCGCCGGATACCGAGTGGCGGGACATGGCGCTTTCCAAAGCAGGGCTTGGGGTTGGCGGCGAATGTGACGTCTCGGTCTGCTCGCCCGCCGATTGCGGATCAACGGGGGGCGAGTATTTCCCCTTTGCCTATGGGCCTGAGTTTCCGATTGACCAGCGCGCGGATGACGCCCTGTCGGCCTGTTTCGACGGCGAGGTTCTGACGCAGGATACCGACATCGTTGGCGGGCCGCGTATCCGGCTGACCCTGTCGGCCGACAAACCGGCGGCGCAGATCGCCGTGCGGCTGTGTGATGTGTTCCCGGATGGCACCTCGGCGCTGATCAGCCACGGGATGCTGAACCTGCAACATCGCGACAGCCACGAGGCCCCCGAGCCGCTGGTGCCGGGCGCGGCATTCGAGGTCAAATTCGACCTCGACCAATGCGGCTATCGTGTGCCCAAGGGCCATAAGCTGCGGCTGGCGGTTCAGACCAACTATTGGCCCTTCCTGTGGCCCGCGCCCGAACTGGCAACCGTGACCATTACCCAAGGCTGCCTGACCATCCCGATCCGCCCGACCGCAGAGGGGCCGGAATGGGAATTCGAAGCGCCCGAGGGATCAGCCCCGTGGGCGATCGAAACCCATCGCGAAGCGGGCTGTACCCGAATGCGCGATATTGATCTGGAGACCGGTCAATCGGTTATGCGCATGACCAATGACAGCGGCCATGTGACCGACCTGACCCACGGGTTGTTCACCTCGTCCGAAACGCGCGAGGAATGGCACATCACGGCGGATGATCCCCTGTCGGCCCGCGCCGATATCCGGTGGTTCAAGACGATGGGACGCGGAGACTGGCAGATCACCACGGAAGCGCAGACCACGATGACGGCGGATAAGGAAAGCTTCCATATCAGCGCCGAGTTGAAAACCTGGGACGGTGATGATCTGGTCAGTGACCGCACATGGAAGAAAACGATCCCGCGAAACGGGATGTAGCCCCGTTGCCGGTTCACCGAACGAAATACGGCGCCCCGAGAGGCGCCGTTTCCATTCCTGAGTGACGGACCCTTACGAGTCGAACCACCAGCGTTCGGCCGAGTGCGACCCGTCCAGCGACCAGTTGGCCGCAACGTCGTCGGCGTGGCCGATCTTGTTCGACAGACCCATGATGTAGTTCGCGAACATCGGAACAATCGCGCCGCCATCGTCGCGGATAAGCATCTGCGCTTCGGCATACATCGCTGCACGCTTGGTGTTGTCCAGCTCCGAGCGGGCCGCAACCACGATATCGTTGAACTTGGCCGATGCCTCGGTGCCTTTCCAAGCGGTATCGTTCCACTCGGTATCGTTGGTATAGGCCGCGGTGTACATCCAGTCCTGGGTCGGGCGACCGCCCCAATAGGCTGCCGACCAGCCCTTTTTGTTCCAGACGTTGGACCAATAGCCATCCGAAGGCTCGCGCACAACTTCGATGTCGATGCCCGCAGCCGCCGCCGAGGCCTGAATAAGCTGCGCCGCGTCAACCGCGCCCGCAAAGGCCGCTTCCGAAGCCGACAGCTGGATGGTGCCGCTATGGCCCGACTTTTGATAGTGGAACGCCGCCTGCTCGGGATCATACTCGCGCTGGGGCAGATCACCGGCATGGAACGGCACCGCGGTCGAAATCGGGTGGTCGTTGCCAAGCGCACCGTGACCCAGCAGGATCTTGTCGACCATTTCCTGACGGTTGACCGCCAGTTTCAGCGCCATCCGCAGATGGGCATTGTCAAACGGTGCCGTGTCCAGACGCATCGGGAAGGTGTAGTGCAGATATCCCGTTGATTCGAGGATATTGACAGCGGGCGACCGCGCCAGAAGACCAACCGTCTTTGGATCAAGGCGATCGATGACGTCAACCTGACCGGACAGAAGCGCGTTCTGGCGGGCGGTGATGTCGATGATCGACAGGATCGTGACCTCGTCAAAATAGGTCTCTTTGAAGTAGTTCGGGTTGCGGGTCATTTCCACGCGCACACCGGGTTCAAAGTTGTCCAGCGAATAGCCGCCGGTGCCGATGCCGGATGTCGGATCGATCATGCCATCCTCGGACGGCATGATGGCCAGGTGATAATCGCCGATCACAAAGGGGAAGTCCGCATTGGCTTCGGCCAGATCGACGATCACGCGGTTCGCCCCGTCCGAGCGAATATCAGTGACAGCGCTCAGCAGGCCTTTGGCGGCCGATTTCGAATCTTCGCCGCGGTGATAGTTGATCGATGCAACCACATCATCGGCATGCAGCGATTTGCCGTTATGGAATTCAACGCCCTTGCGCAGATTGAAGACCCAGGTCGCGCCTCCGTTATCGGCTTCATAGGATTCCGCCATATCGCCGCGCAGCGACCCGTCGGGGGCAACTTCGGTCAGGTGGTTGAATACCGTGTTCACCATGTTGTTGGTGAACCCGTTTTCATAGGTCGCCGGATCAAGGCTGTCGGTGGTTGAACCGTGGCCAAGACCAAGACGATAATGGCCGCCCTTTTTAGGGACCGAGGCCATGACTTGCGTCGCCATACCAAGAGCAGACGGAACAGCAACACCTGCCGCGACCATCGAACGTACAAAGGTTCGGCGGTTGATATGTCCGGCAGAAAATTTGGCTTTCTGTTCATCCATGAACAGAGATTTACGATCTTTCATTTGGCTTTTGCCTTCCTGTTGTGAATGTCGTTTTTATTGCCCCCCGAAAACGTCTCCCGAACTCTTCCGATAGGGCATACCTTTTCCGGTACAGACGGATCGTAACAACAGATTGTCCCTTAAAGCAAATTTCTTTCACAAAGCCCGTTTACTTTTTTGCAAGGTTTCGCCTACCCTTTCGGGACAGGGAGATCGGGAAGGTCAAATAACGACACGCATAAAAACAGTGTCGCCTTACCTGATAAAACAAAAAGGGGGATGATGACCGTGCATCCGGTTATCAGGACGGTCCTGCAGCGCCTTGCCTTAGGCGTGATGACCTTGTTCTTCGTTTCTATCGTAATCTTCAGCGGCGTGGAAATGCTGCCGGGGGACTTTACTCAGGCGGTTCTCGGACAGGCCGCAACCGAGGAAACAGTGGCCGCCTTCCGGCGCGAGCTTGGTCTCGATCAGCCTGCATATATACGCTATTTCGACTGGATCGGCGGCGTTGTTACCGGCGATTTCGGCACCTCGTTCTCGGGCCGTGCCGCATCGGGCATCGACCGGTCGCGCGACGTGGTCGATCTTATCGGGCCGCGTTTGTGGAACACGCTGTTTCTGGCGTCGATGACCGCGATTGTGGCGGTTCCTCTGGCGCTGTTCTTGGGTATTACCGCCGCGCTTTACCGCAACTCGGTATATGACCGTGTAGTGAATGCCACGACCCTGGCGACGATCTCGACCCCTGAATTCTTCGTGGCCTATATCCTGATTCTGTTCCTCGCGGCGCTGAACCCGATCTTTCCGTCGCTGGCCAATGTGTCGCCCGACACCGAGTTGAGCGAGCGAATCTATCGCAGCGCCCTGCCCGCGATGACCCTCGCGCTTGTCATCATCGCGCATATGATGCGGATGACCCGGGCCGCGATCATCAATCTGCTGGCCAGCCCCTATATCGAAATGGCGCGCCTGAAAGGGCTGTCATCGACCCGCGTGATCCTGTTCCACGCCCTGCCCAACGCCTGGGCGCCGATTGTCAACGTGATCGCCTTTAACCTTGCCTACCTTGTCGTCGGCGTGGTCGTGGTTGAGGTGGTGTTTGTCTATCCCGGCATCGGGCAGTTGATGGTGGACGCCGTGACAACCCGTGACATTCCGGTGGTTCAGGCCTGTGCCCTGATCTTCGCCGCCACCTATATCGTGCTGAACTTGCTGGCCGATATTATTTCAATCGTCACCAACCCGAGGCTTCTGCATCCAAGATGAGCACTTCTGAAGGTTACTCTGCTAAAGACGAGGTCGGTCAGGTCCGCACGCGCCGCACATGGCGCCAACGCGCCTGGATCGAGCTGAAAAAGGCGCCCTTTACCGCATGGGTCGGAATGGTGGTGATTGCGATCTATCTGATCGTCGCCCTGTTCGCCCCGCTGATCGCCCCTTATGGCGAGGCCGAGATCACCCCGATCCCCTATGCCCCCTGGGGCGCGGAACATGTGTTCGGCACCGACCAGATCGGGCGGGATATCCTGTCGCGCCTGATTTTCGGTGCGCGAAACACGATTGGCATCGCGCTGGCGACCACCTTTCTTGCCTTCCTGATCGGCGGTGGTCTGGCCTTGGTTGCCGCAATCTCGCGCGGGTGGGTCGATCAGATACTGTCGCGATTCGTCGATGTTCTGATGGCCATTCCCAGCCTGATTTTCGCGCTGATGCTGCTGTCGATCTTCGGATCGAACATCACCTCGCTGATCATCATCATCGCGGTTCTGGATTCAACCCGCGTGTTCCGTCTGACCCGCGCGGTGGCGATGAATGTCGTGGTGATGGAATATGTCGAGGCGGCCAAGCTGCGCGGCGAGGGCCTTGGCTGGGTGATGCGCCGCGAAATCCTGCCGAACATCATGCCCCCGCTGGTGGCGGAATTTGGCCTGCGGTTCTGCTTTGTCTTCCTGACGATTGCGGCGCTCAGCTTTCTTGGCGTGGGCATTCAGCCCCCCACCGCCGACTGGGGATCGATGGTGCGTGAAAACGCTTCGCTGATCCAGTTCGCCCAGTTCGACCTGAAAGCCGGCATTACCCCGCTGCTGCCTGCGGCAGCGATTGCCATCCTCACCATCGCGGTCAACTTCGTGGTGGATTGGTTCCTGATGAAAACGAGCGGTCTGCGCGATGAGCACTGATAGCAAAGAAGTTCTGCTGAAAATGCGCGATATGCGCATTGACGGTTTCTCTGACGAAAAATGGCACGAAATCATCAAAGGCGTGGATCTGACCCTGCACAAGGGCGAGGTTCTGGGCCTGATCGGCGAATCGGGGGCTGGGAAGTCAACCCTTGGTCTGGCCGCCATGGGCTTTGCCCGCCCCGGCTGCCGGCTGACCAGCGGTGAAATCTGGTTCGACGGTGTGGACCTGATGAAAGAATCCGAAGCCGCCAAGCAAAAGCTGCGCGGTGCGCGGATTGCCTATGTTGCCCAATCGGCGGCGGCGGCGTTCAACCCGGCGCATACGCTGATGGAGCAAACCATCGAGGCCGGTGTGCGCCACGGGCTGTCTTCGCCGGACGAAGCGCGTGAAGATGCCAAGAAACTGTTCGCGGCGATGGATCTGCCGGACCCGAACAATATCGGAGACAGGTTTCCGCATCAGGTGTCGGGCGGCCAATTGCAGCGGGCGATGACGGCGATGGCCATGGCCTCGCGCCCCGATCTGATTATTTTTGACGAACCGACAACCGCTTTGGACGTGACGACGCAAGTTAACGTGCTGGCCGCCATGCGCAACGCGGTGGAACAGTTCCACACGGCGGCGATCTATATCACCCACGATCTGGCGGTGGTGGCGCAGATGGCGGACCGGATCAAAGTGCTGCGCTATGGGGTTGAGGTGGAAGAGGCCGACACCCAGACCATGCTGACCGATCCCAAGGAAGAATACACCAAGTCGCTGTGGTCGGTCCGCTCGATTGAAAAAGAGGCCGAAAGCGCGGATGACAAGATCCTTGAGATCAGGAACATCACCGCGGCTTATGGCAAGGTTCCGGTTTTGAAGAACGTCGACATAGCTGTGTCGCGCGGCAAAACCGTGTCTATCGTGGGCGAATCCGGTTCGGGCAAGTCAACAACAGCCCGCGTGGTGACAGGGCTGTTGCCCCAGCTTGAGGGCGACGTTCTGTTTAACGGCGATCCTCTGCCGCCCAAGCTGAAGGATCGTTCGCGCGATCAGTTGCAGCGCATCCAGATGATCTATCAGATGGCCGATACAGCGATGAACCCGCGTCAGACGGTGCGCGAAATCATCGGCCGGCCGGTCGAGTTTTACACCGGCAAGCGCGGCAAGGCCGTGGATCAGCGGGTGAAAGAACTGCTTGAAATGATCGAGCTGGATGAAAGCTTTATGGATCGTCTGCCGGGCGAGCTGTCGGGCGGGCAGAAACAGCGTATCTGTATCGCGCGGGCCTTGGCGGCAGAGCCTGAACTGATCATTTGTGATGAGGTGACGTCGGCGCTGGACCAGATTGTTCAGGAAGGTATCCTGAAGCTGCTGATGCATTTGCAGGAAGAGCTGGGCGTGTCTTACATCTTCATCACCCATGACATCGCAACCGTCCGCGCGATCAGCGACGAGGTTGTGGTGATGTATCAGGGCGAGGTGGTTGAGCAGGGCGGCAAGCAGGAAATCTTTAGCGAACCGCATCCGCCCTATACCGAGCTACTGCTGGCCTCGGTGCCCGAAATGGAGATCGGATGGTTGGAAAAGACCCTCACTACGCTTGGCGAGAAACGGGCGGCGATGGGGTAAAAAGTCCCTACCATAAAAACAGACAAGGCCACCGAATTCGGTGGCCTTATTCATTTGGCGGGATAACAATTTAGATGCCGACGCCTGAGGACGGGAATACCGCGATGGTAACAACAACGGCGAGAACAACCGCCATGGCGCGGAGTTGTAGGCCGTAGTCAAAATGGTTGGTGTCGTTCTTATGCGGGCTGCGGCTTTTGGCGACCATCGCTTCAAGGTCGTTCAGATATGCAGCGTGCTGGATCATGTTTGGGTCTTGCATGGGTTTGGTCCTTTCCAAATTGGTTATGAACCCAACCTGCCAGAAGGCCGTTGGAACGGGGTAGTGCCGGACATGAAGCGAACCGCTACAAATTCTGAACTAGACCGAATTCGACTGGGACGGGTATGCTGAAACTCATAGGAGGAGCCCATGTCAACGAAGTCCTATGGAATAGTTTGCGCCCTAACCCATGCCTGCGAAGTTCTTGAACCACGCTGGACCATACCGATCCTTTCAGAGATGTGGTGCGGATCGACGCGGTTTAACGACATTCGGCGCGGTGTTGGGAATATCTCGCCTGCTTTGCTGTCCAAACGACTGAAAGAATTGGAGCTTCAGGGGCTGGTTGAGCGGATCGAAGATCCCGCAACAGGTCAGGTGGATTATCTGCGAACCCAGCGCGCAATTGATCTTGAGCCAGCCTTGAATGCTCTGTCGGATTGGGCGCAGTGCAACATCGAAGCTCGTGTCGCGCTTGAAGATTCTGATGTCTCAACGTTGATGTGGAAAATGCCTCGATACATTTTCACGGATCAGTTGCCGAACCGACAGATCGTCATCCGGTTCCATTTTAATGACGAAGGCTTGGATTACGACACCTATTGGGCGCTCATCCGACCCGGAAAACAGATCGAGATTTGTTCGTCGATCCCGGACTTTGACGTCGATCTTTATATCGAAACAAACCGCGTTTCCTTGAGTGCCATTCTTCTGAATCGCAGTACATTTGCGCGAGAGGTGGATGAGGGGCGGATTTTTCTCAGCGGGGACAATCTGTTGATCAAAACGATTGATCGCTGGTTCTATCGTAGCAAGGCAGGAGAGGAAGGGCAGGTTTTGCAGTTGGCCTAAGAGCTTATTCGTCGCCGCTGCAATTCATTTGCGAATAGGCCGCGCCTAAAGCGACACCTATGGCGATCCCGACGCCTATGCCGACTGAGATATTGCCAATCACAACGCCTATGGCCGAGCCTATTCCTGCGCCGAGAGCGACGACAACGCCAATGCTGAGGCTGGTTTCTTCTTCGTCCTTATCGCTCGTGTCGTTCCCCTATGAGCCTTCGTGGAAAAAGGCATAGATCGTTTCAGCCAAGGCGTCTGACACGCCGTCCACCGCTTTCAGGTCGGCTAGATTGGCGCGGCTGACGGCTTTGGCGGAGCCGAAATGTTGCAGCAGGGCTCGTTTGCGGGTGGCTCCGACGCCGGGGACGTCATCCAGCGGCGTGGCCCCCACGGCCTTGGCGCGTTTGGCGCGGTGGGTGCCGATGGCGAAACGGTGGGCCTCGTCCCGCATCCGCTGGACGAAGTACAGCACCGGATCGTTGTGGCGCAGGGCGAAGGGGCGCTGGCCTTTGCGGTAGAATTCCTCTTTCCCTGCGTCGCGATCCACGCCCTTGGCCACACCGACCATGGGGATGTCCTGCACGCCCATTTCGCCCATGATCTCGGCCACGGCGCTGACCTGTCCGGCCCCGCCGTCGATCAGCAGAAGATCAGGCCACATGCCTTCCTGACGTTCGGGGTCTTCTTTAAGAAGGCGTTTGAAGCGGCGGGTCAGAACCTCTTTCATCATGCCGAAATCATCGCCGGGGGTGATGCTGTCGCCCTTGATGTTGAATTTTCGGTACTGGTTCTTCATGAACCCGTCCGGCCCGGCCACGATCATCGCGCCTACGGCATTGGTGCCCTGAATATGGCTGTTGTCGTAAACCTCGATCCGGCTGGGCGGACCTTCCAGACCGAACGCATCAGCCAGACCTTTCAGCAGTTTCGCCTGGGTCGCGCTTTCCGACATTTTCCGGGCGAGGCTTTCGCGGGCGTTTCGAAGGGCGCCTTCAATCAGCTCGGCCTTTTCGCCGCGTTGTGGGACGATGATTTCAACCTTGCGGCCCGCCCGTTCGCCAAGGGCGCGGGCCAGCAATTCCGGTTCTTCAACCGGATGGGACAGAATGATCTGTCTGGGCGGTTCCTTGGTCTGGTAAAACTGGCCGAGGAACGCTTGCAGGATTTCAGGCTCTTCCACATCCGCGGACAGGCGGGGGTAATAATCATGATTGCCCCAGTTCTGGTTGGCTCGGACAAAGAAGACCTGAACGCAGGCCTGTCCTTTGTCCACATGCAGGGCAACCACATCCGCTTCGCTGACCGTGCGGGGGTTGATGCCCTGACTGGTTTGCACTTGCGTCAGCGCCTTGATCCTGTCGCGCAGGGCGGCGGCGCGTTCAAACTCCATGGCTTCCGAGGCCGATTGCATCTCGGTGGCCAGACGCTCTTGTATCTCGGTCGAACGACCCGACAGAAAACGCCCGGCATCGGCGACCGCGTTGGCGTAATCCTGTTCGGAAATGCGCCCGACACATGGCCCCGAGCAACGCTTGATCTGGAAAAGCAGGCAGGGCCGTGTGCGGCTTTCAAATATCGAATCCGAACAATTGCGCAACAGAAACACTTTTTGCAGCTGGTTCAGCGTCCGGTTGACCGCGCCTGCGCTGGCGAAAGGCCCGAAATAGCTGCCCTTTTCCTTCCGCGCTCCGCGATGTTTGCGGATCATTGGAAAAGGGTGATTGCCCGTCAGCAGGATATTGGGAAAGCTTTTGTCGTCGCGCAGCAACACGTTGTAGACGGGCTTGAGCTGCTTGATCAGGTTCTGTTCCAACAGCAGGGCTTCGGTCTCGGTCCGGGTGGTCAGGAACATCATCGAGGCGGTTTCCGCGATCATCCGCGAAATCCGTGGTGAATGGCCCGTCGAACGGCTGTAATTCGAAACACGCGCCTTGAGATTGCGGGCCTTGCCAACATAAAGAACCCGCGCCTTTTCATCGAGCATCCGGTACACACCCGGAGACCCGTCGAGGGATTTCAGGTAGTCCCGGATCACCTGATGTCCGGTCTGTTTGTTGGTGTTTTCGCTGCTCATGCCTGTTGCCCGGTGATTCCCTTAGTGGCTGCACGGATTAAGGTGTGTTTACAAGACTAAACCTTTCCACCGTTTCTGTGGATAAGTTTGGGGGCAAACTGGCGAAACAGGGGATTTTCCATTGTTTTATGGGGGCTTCGCTGATTTGCCTAATTTTTAGGCGTTTTTGTAAGATGTTGATTTTCAACGAAAAATTAATGAAAATTCGCCAAATTATTGAAAACATTACGTTTTTGGAACGGGTCATTAACGAGTTGGTAAGAAGTGCACAACTTTCAAAAGTATCCACGAATTTCTATATCCGAGGGTCATGTTTTTGACCGGATGTTTCGGCGGTGTGACCAAGCAAAACCAACGGCTTAACTTGGGTCAAAGCACCTGAAAATCAGGCAATCACAGTCGCGATATAGGCCGCATATAAGGCACAAAACACGACACCCCAGCGGCGGGTCAGGTCGCGGCCGAAGTAAACAAAGGGGATCAGCAAAAGCGACGCGCCCAGCATGATCCACAGATCGAAATTCAGGATACCTTCGGATACCGGGATCGGGCCGACAAAGCTGGCCACGCCAATGATCGCCAGAAGATTGAACATGTTCGACCCGATGACATTGCCCATCGCCACATCCGCCTGACGGCGCAAGGCTGCCATAACGGTTGTTGCCAGTTCGGGCAGGGATGTGCCGATTGCGACCAGTGTCAAACCGATCACCGTTTCGCTTACATGAAAACGGCGGGCAATCTCGACCGAGCTTTCGACTAGAATATCGGCCCCAAGCGGCAAACCGATCAGGCCGAGGATCATGTAAAAGGCGATCATGATGCCCGACATTTCGGGATCGGCTTCCTCGATCTCTTCGTTGAGACGCTGATCCTTGCAGGCCTTGCGGTGGTTGCGCGCCTCGCGGGCCGAATCCAGCAAGACGAAAGAAAGGGCGGCCAACAGGATCAGGCCCTGAACCCAGGTAAACACACCGAAATGCGCCAGAACGATAAACAGGACCGAGCCTGCGATCATGTAGAAATAATTCTTCTTGGCGTCACAATCGCTTGTGCGCATCGTCGACAGAAGGGCCGGAACCCCAAGGACCAGCAGGATATTGGCCGTGTTTGATCCAACCACATTGCCCATGGCGATGCCCGGTGCGTGATCGAGAACCGCGCTGACGGCAATCAGAAGCTCGGGCGCGGATGTGCCGAAGGCGACGATGGTCAGGCTGACGATCACTGCCGGAACCCCCAGCCTGAGGCTGAGATTCACCGCCCCCTTGACCAGCGCATCGCCGGCAAGCAACAGGATGACCAGACCAAGGGCCGCCAGCAACCAGACCATGCTAACCCTGACCTGACTGGCAGCGGCACGGGCCTTTGCCGATCTGAAAGCGGCCGCATTTCGGGCAACGGGCCGCGTTCAGCCGGTTTTGACCGGGAAAGCGCAGCTTGCCGAACATGGCCAGAATGACCATGCCGATCAGAAAGAATGTGACGATCTTGACCAGCATGGTTACAGACCGAACCGTGCATAGGCCGCGCGTTCTTCAATGCCGAACATCACGTCTTCGGCCATGCTCATGCCGATGCGCTGCATCCATGATCGTTTGACCCCATAGGGCACCAGTTTCACCTTGTCGCCGAACACCTCTTTCATCTTGGGCACCAGATGGCCAATACCGTCGGCTAGGCCCAGCTGGACCGCCTTGTCGCCCAGCCAGTATTCGCCGGTAAACAGATCACTATCGGCATCCAACCGATCACCACGGCGGGTTGTGACGTGGGTTTTGAACACGTCATGAATATCGTCCAGCAGCACTTTCAGGCGGGCCACGTCTTCGGTTTTCTCTGGCAGGAAGGGGTCAAGCTGGCTTTTGCTTTTGCCCGCCGTGTAAATGCGGCGTTCGATCCCGTGGCGTTCCATGAATTCGGCCAGACCGAAGCCGCCGCTGATCACGCCGATTGAGCCGAGGATCGATCCGCGGTCGGCCCAGATTTCATCCGCGGCAGCGGCCAGCCAATATCCGCCCGATGCGGCCACGTCTTCGACAAAGGCGTAGACGGGGATGTTCTTTTCATCCGCCAACCGCCGAATACGCGCGGCGATCAGAGACGACTGCACGGGCGAACCGCCCGGCGAGTTGATCAGCAGCGCCACCGCAGCGGGCTTGCCGCGCTTGAATGCCCGCTCGATCAGAGGGGTCATGGCCAGATCTGAAAGGGGGGTACGTGAACCAGCGCCGATTGCGCCGGAAAGCCGCAGAACCGACACGACCGGTTCGGCCTTCATGAAGGGGATCCATCTTTTCATAATGAGCGATTTAGAGACGCAACCCCCTGCACACAAGGGCGGACGGGCATAAGATTTGCATCCCATGCCCGTGCGCAACAGATAAATCCGTTTCACCAAATTTTCTATGTCGCAGACACCAAAGCGAAACGCGCAAAACCCGATGAGGTATTGCGCGTTTCAAACTCAACTTCGCGTCGCAGGCTAATCCTGAAATCGCCTTAGCTGCGCAAACGCCAGCCGCTGCGGAAAATCCAGGCCACGAACAAAAGGCAAACCCCAAGAAAGCCCGAGATCGCCACGAGGCTGATCAGCACCGGCACGTCCGCGACACCAAAAAACGCCCAACGGAAGCCCGAGATCAGATAGACCACGGGGTTGAACAATGTGACCGTCTGCCAGAACGGCGGCAGCATGGTTATCGAATAAAACGATCCGCCAAGGAAAATCAGCGGGGTGACAATCAAAAGCGGCACCAGTTGAAGCTGCTCAAAGCTTTTGGCCCAGATACCAAGTATGAACCCCAGCAAGCTGAAGGACACGCTGGTCAGCACAAGGAACAACACCATCGCCAGCGGATGGGCTATGGTGATGTCGACAAAGAAAAACGACGTTCCAAGGATGACGACACCGATGAACAGCGCCTTGGTGGCCGCTGCCCCGACATAGCCCAGAATAATCTCGAAATAATTCACCGGTGCCGAAAGAATCTCGAACACCGTGCCGACAAATTTCGGGAAATAAATCCCGAACGAACCGTTCGAGATGGCCTGGGTGATGACCGACAGCATGATCAGCCCCGGCACGATGAACGCACCATAGCTGATGCCCTCAACCTCTTGAATGCGCGATCCGATGGCCGCGCCGAAGACGATAAAATACAGCGAGGTCGAAATCACCGGCGACACGAAGCTTTGGATCATCGAGCGGAAAAACCGCGCCATTTCATATAGGTAGATGGATCTGACTGCCTGTAAATTCATGCCGCGTTCTCCTTTACCAGCCCGACGAAAATATCCTCGAGCGAGTTTTGCTGCGTTTGCAGGTCTTTCAGCACAAGACCCGCCTCGGACAGGTCGGACAGAAGCTTGGTGATGCCTGTCCGTTCGGCGCGGGTGTCATAGGTGTAAACAAGGGATGTGCCGTCCGACCCAAGCTCTAGCCCATAGGCCGACAGGCTGTCTGGCACCGCCGGGATCGGTTCGTGCAATTCGATGGTCATGCATTTCTGCCCCATGCGCTGCATCAGGCTGTCTTTGCCTTCCACCAGCAGAATCTCGCCCTTGTTGATCACAGCGATGCGATCAGCGATGGCTTCGGCCTCTTCAATATAGTGCGTGGTCAGGATGATCGTTACGCCGTCCTTTTTCAGCTCGGCAACCACTTCCCACATGTCCTTGCGCAATTCCACGTCCACACCGGCGGTGGGTTCATCAAGAAACAGGATGCGGGGTTCGTGACACAGCGCCTTGGCGATCAGCACCCGGCGGCGCATACCGCCTGACAATTCCATCGTGCGGTTGTTGCGTTTGTCCCAAAGCGAAAGCTTTCGCAAAATCTTTTCAATAAACGCATCGTCGGGTTTCTTGCCGAACAACCCGCGCGAAAAGCGGACCGTGTTGATGACTTTTTCGAACGGTTCGAGATTGATTTCCTGCGGCACCAGACCGATCAGGTTGCGGGCTTTGCGATAGTCCCGGCCGATATCATAGCCGCCGACCGTCACCGAACCCGAGGTGATATTCGCGATACCGCAAATGATTGAAATCAAGGTGGTTTTCCCGGCACCATTCGGGCCGAGAAGGGCGAGGATTTCACCCTCTTCAATGTCAAGATTGACGTTTTTTAAGGCCGTAAATCCGGTGTCGTATGACTTACCGAGATTTTTGACTGAAAGAATTTCTGACATGGCATTCCCCATTCACGCATCAGGTGAATGTAGTGCGGAATGCCGCGTTCAGAAAGGGCCGAGACGCCCTTTCTTTTGCAATCTTTTTGACAGATCAGATATAAAGCACGTCGCGAAAGACATGCTGGGCGATCTCGTCGCGCTTGATGCCTTTGCTGGCCAGTTGTTCGTCGGTCAGGCTTGACAGATACGCCAGCTTGCGGGCACGCGCGTTGTTTTCGGTCAGCGACACGAAGACCGAGGCGATTTTTGCGAAAATCCCCGAATGCGCTTTCGGTTGGGCGGCGTTCATTTCAATGGAAGCCATTGGACTATCCTTATCTATCTGTTTTTCTTGATAATAAGATAGGACAGCCCGTCGGTGACGAGTAGCGCCATTTGGCGCAATACCGCAATGCAATTTCTGCAATGCAGAACGCTTTAGGGCCTATTCAATCACCTCGCCCGGTGCGGTGCCCCAGATCTCGGTTTGCAGGATCCAGCCGCGATACCCGCCTGCCGAAAAGCGGCACCAGGTTCCATTACAGGACTGGATCCGCCCGATCACGTCGCGTTCGAGCACGGCCCGCATCGGGGCGTCAACTTCGGGTCGGGTGCGCAGAGCCACGGATTCGCCTTCGACAATCCCTGTCCGCACGCCCGACAAAAGCGCGTGGTGAATCCAGCCGCCGACACCGTCCTTGTCCCGTATACGCCGCCAAAGCCCGTATTCCCCGATGATCTCGACCGGCAGTTCGCGGGCCTTGAACACCCAATCCACGCGATAGGTCAGGTTCGGGCCGCGCCGGACATTCGCTTCATGGGCCTTGATCGAGGCGAATCTCGGGATCGGCAGGTTCGTGACCGAGCCACGTTCCTGCGCCCAAGCAACGCCCGTGGCTGACACCAAGGTGACTAGAAGGATCGCCAGAAAGCCTCGTCTCAAGGTCGGTACTCCGTTGCCCGATAATATTGTTTCAAAGGGTGCTTGTCCCCGCGCATTCTATGGGTCACTTTGACTTCAAGTAAAAGCAAAAGGGAAGCCAAAGGAGCTTTGGATGCCTTCGCAACGATTGAAAGTCGCCGTTACCCGCCGATTGCCCGAACCCATCGAGGCCCGGATGGCCGAGCTTTTCGATGTCAGCCTGCGCGACACCGACACGCCGATGACCCGCGAAGAGCTTGTAGAGGTCATGAAAGGCGCGGATGTGCTGGTGCCGACGCTGACCGATACGATTGACGCGGCGATGATCGCTGCCGCCGGCGACCGGTTGAAACTGATCGCCAATTTCGGGGCCGGAGTGGATCATATCGACGTGCACACGGCCCGCCAGCGCGGGGTGCTGGTTTCGAACACACCTGATGTTGTCACAGAAGACACAGCCGACATGACCATGGCGTTGATTCTCGCCGTTGTGCGCCGCATTCCCGAAGGATTGGCGGTGATGCAATCGGGCAATTGGGATGGCTGGGCGCCAACCGCGTTGATGGGGGGCCGTCTGGCCGGTCGGCGTCTGGGCATTCTGGGCATGGGGCGTATCGGACAGGCCGTTGCGCGCCGCGCCCATGCGTTCGGAATGCAGGTGCATTACCACAACCGCCACCGGCTTCGGAGCGAGACCGAACAGGATTTGCAGGCAACCTATTGGGAAAGCCTTGATCAGATGGTGGCCCGTATGGACATCATTTCGGTCAATTGTCCGCACACGCCGTCAACCTTCCACCTGATGAATGCCCGCCGGTTGAAACTGATGAAACCGGATGCGGTGATCGTGAACACCTCGCGCGGGGAAGTGATCGACGAAAATGCGCTGACGCGCATGCTTCGCGCCCGAGAAATTCAGGGGGCCGGTTTGGATGTGTTGGAACGCAGCCACCAGATCAATCCGCGCCTGCGGGAATTGGATAACGTGGTGCTTTTGCCGCATATGGGGTCGGCCACGGTCGAGGGGCGGATCGAGATGGGCGAGAAAGTCTTGATCAACGTCAAAACCTTCGCCGATGGCCACCGCCCGCCGGATCAGGTGATACCGTCCATGCTGTGATCAGCTGATGATTTCGAACCTGTTCACATCAACCATGCCCCGGTCGGTGATCTTCAGCGCGGGAATGACTGGCAGGGCTAGAAACGCCAATTGAAGAAACGGTTCGTTCAGCGTGACGCCGATATCCTGCGCAGCCCGGCGCAGGTCGATCAGGTGGTCATGGACCTGTTCATAGGGCAGATCGCTCATCAAGCCGGCAACGGGCAAGGCCAGCTCGGCCAGCACCTGGCCGTCTGAAACAACGACGAAGCCTCCGTTGATTTCATGCAAGCGGTTCGCGGCAATCGCCATATCCGCGTAATCCACCCCGACCGCGACGATATTGTGGTGATCGTGACAAACGGTCGAGCCGATGGCCCCGCGTTTGATCTGGAACCCTTGAACGGTACCGTTGGCGATATTGCCGTTGCGGCCATGGCGTTCGATCACCGTGATTCGGGCCAGATCACGGCTGGGATCAGGGGCTTTGTCGCCCTCGACAATCGGGATGTCCCTGGTCAGATGTTCGGTGATGATCTTGCCTTCGACAATGCCGATCACGTCCGTCGCCATCTGGTTCGAGGTTGAGCGGAAATCCTCGGCCTTGATTTCACGGGTGGTAACGCTTTGCAGACCGATGGGCGGGATATGGTCGCGGGTGGCGAAAGCCGTGGCTGTCACCTCGACCCCACCCGCAATGACCGATTGTACGTCGCAATCTTCCAGCTTTCCCACCGCCACAATATCCGCCCGTTTCCCCGGGGCGATCTGACCGCGATCTTTCAGCCCGAACGCCTCGGCCCCCGAAAGGCTGGCGGCGCGATAGGCCGCCAGCACGGGCGAGCCAAGCGCGATCAGGGTGCGGATCAGGTAATCCAGATGCCCCTGCTCGGCGATGTCCAGCGGGTTCCGGTCGTCCGTGCACAGGCACATATAGGCCGAGGTCACATCATTCAGCACCGGTTGCAGCGCGTGCAGGTCCTTGGACACCGACCCTTCGCGGATCAGAATGCGCATTCCCTTTTGCAGCTTCTCAATCGCTTCTTCGGCGGTGGTCGCTTCATGCTCGGTACGGATACCTGCGGTGATATAGGCGTTCAGATCATTGCCGGACAATTGCGGCGCGTGACCGTCGATATGGCGACCGCTGAACAGGTTCAGCTTGTCCATCGCTTCGGGGTCGCGCTGGATCACACCGGGGAAATTCATGAACTCGGCCAAACCGATCACCCTGGGGTGATCCATAAGCGGCGCAAGATCCGCCGCCAGAATACGCGCGCCCGAGGTTTCCATATGCGACGACGGCACACAGCTGGAAAGCTGTACGCGGATATCCATCAGCGTATGGCCCGTTGCGGTCAGGAAATACTCGATCCCCGGCACGCCCAGCACGTTGGCAATCTCGTGCGGGTCGCAAATGGCGGTGGTCACGCCATGCGGCAACACGCAGCGGTCAAATTCATACGGCGTAACCAACGAGCTTTCGACATGCAGATGCGTGTCAATAAATCCCGGAACCAATGTCTGCCCGGAGACATCCATCACCCGCAGACCCCGATACCCCCGGCCGACCCCGACAATCGTGTCACCGCAGATGGCCACATCCGCGGTCAGGATCTGGCCGGTTACGACATCCAGCACTTGACCACCTGCCAAAAGCAGGTCGCAAGGCTGGTCGCCCTTGCCTTGGGCAATCCGGGTTTCAAGTGTTGCGTTGCTCATGGCGGCCCCCTCCGATAGGAGCAGAAGACACCAGAGTTGGGGAAGCGTCCAGCCCCCCTGCCCAAAGGTCTGACGATGGAACACAGGTGACTGGCATGACCCCGCTTATCCCTTTGACACGCGATCTTGTTCTGATCGGTGGCGGCCACGCCCATGCGCTGGTGCTGCGGATGTGGGGGATGAAGCCGCTGGCAGGCGTGCGCCTGACGGTGATCAACCCCGGTCCCACCGCGCCCTATTCGGGGATGTTGCCCGGCCATATCGCCGGACACTATTCGCGCGAGGCGTTGGATATTGATCTGGTTCGCCTGTGCCGTTTCGCCGGTGCGCGACTGATCGTGGGCGAGGCCGCGCATATCGACCGAAAGGCCAAAACGGTTCATGTGCCGGGGCGTCCGCCAATCGGGTATGATGTGGTGTCGGTGGATATTGGCATTCATACCCAAATGCCCGAGCTTGAGGGGTTTGCAGCCCATGGCGTTCCGGTAAAGCCTTTGGGGGGGTTCGCCGCGCAATGGGCGGCCTTTCTGGACCGTGCCGAGGCCGGTGGTATCGCACCTGAAGTGGCCGTGATCGGCGGAGGCGTCGGCGGGGCCGAGGTTGCGATGGCGATGGCCCACGCGCTGCGCTCCAAAGGTGTGACGCCAGAGGTGTCCTTGATCGAAACGTCATCCAGGCTTGGCGGGATGCGCGGGCGACTGCATCGGCAGATGCTGCGGGGATTGGCGGATAACGGGGTGAAGGTGCTGTTTGACACCGGGGTAACTTTGGTGACTGACCGCGCGGTCACTTTATCGGATGGTCGACAGATACGATCCGGTTTCACATGCGGCTCGGCCGGGGCGCGGCCCCATGACTGGCTGGCCGGAACGGACCTGCCTTTGCAGGACGGGTACATCAAGGTTGATGAGACCCTGGCCTGCATTGATGACCCCGATCTATTTGCCGCCGGTGACTGCGCCCACCTGACGGCTTTTCCCCGCCCGAAGGCCGGTGTCTATGCCGTGCGGGCCGCGCCGGTGCTTTTGCACAATCTGAAGGCCAGGTTGACAGGCGGTGCGGCCAAAGCGTTCCGCCCTCAGAAAAGCTTTCTCAAGCTTATCTCGCTGGGACGAAAAAGCGCGATTGGCGAAAAAGCAGGGTTTTCGCTGCAGGGCGATGTGCTGTGGCGCTGGAAAGACCAGATCGATCAGAAATTCATGGATCGGTTCCGCCATTTGCCCGCAATGGCGCAGGATCCTTTGCCAGAACGGGCATTGGGCGTCGATACCGCTTTGGGTGACGCCCCACTGTGCGGCGGCTGCGGGGCCAAGGTTGGGCCGGATGTTCTGGGGCAGGTGCTGAAGTCTTTGCCCGGGACACAGCGCCAAGATATTCTTAGCCGCCCGGGGGACGACGCTGCCGTGTTGGGGTTTGGCGACACCCAACAAGTGGTCAGTGTCGATCACCTTCGCGCCCTTGACAACGACCCGTGGCGCATGGCGCGGATCGCGACGGTACATGCGCTTGGGGATATCTGGGCAATGGGCGCCAGAGTGCAATCCGTTTTGGTCAGCCTGACCCTGCAACGGATGGATCACCATCTTCAGCAGCGCACGCTTACGGAAATCATGGATGGGGTCCAAAGCATTGCCCATGCCTGCGGAGCCGAGATTGTCGGCGGGCATACGAGCCTTGGTGCGGAAACCACCATCGGGTTGACGGTTACAGGGCTTCTTGAACCGGGCCAGCGGGCGATCACCCTTGACGGTGCGCTTCCGGGGGATGCGCTGATCCTGACACGACCTATCGGGTCGGGCACATTGTTGGCCGCTGAAATGCAGGGCAAGGCCATGGGGCAGGATATCGTGGCGCTCTTGGACGAGATGCAGAAACCCTTGGACAGTGCCGCGGACATTTTGAAAGATGCGCACGCCATGACCGATGTCACGGGTTTCGGGCTTGGCGGGCATTTGCTGGCGATGTGCCGGGCGTCCGGGGTCGGGGCCACGTTGCGCATGAATGCGGTTCCGGTGTTTGACGGGGCGTTAGCCCTGGCCGAACAAGGGGTGCGGTCCAGTATCTATCCGGAAAACGCCAAAGCAGCAGAGGCGTTCGAGGGACATTCCGGCCCGGTCGGCCATTTGCTGTTCGATCCGCAAACATCCGGCGGTCTTTTGGCTGCGGTCGATACGCAACAGGCCGTCAGGGCTGTCAGCAAGCTGTCGGCTGCGGGATACACCGCTGCGATCATTGGCAGCGTTACGAATGACGCGGGCCGGATCACCTGCGGTTAATACGTTTCGAGCCTACCTTGAGACACGAGGGGGTTTTGCATCGCACGCATCATCAAAAGGTTTCGCGCGTTGCGCCCTAGAGGCCGGCCAGCTTCAGGATTTGAGGCACCGCCACCAAAGCCAGCGTATCAGGGTCCAGTGAGGGCAAGCAAACCTGACCCAAATCCTCGTGGTCGCGTTTCGCATAGGTCTTAGCATAGCGCGGATCATAGTGCTGCGCCATCAATTCGCGGGCCAAGGCGCGATAGTTCCGCCCGATTGCCAAAGCCCGCCAATACTCGGTCACGTCACGCGCGTGATAGGGTGAAAGCTTGCCAATACGGGTCAGCAATTCTTCCTGATCCTCAACAAGGTCGGCATAGCTGCGCATCAGGAAATCCGCCCGCGCGTCAAGCGATACGGAAATCGTGATCCGAGGCGCTGCAATCATCGCATGCCACAATGTGGGCGGGATCAGAAGATCGCCTATTTTGTTGCTTTCCGCTTCGACAAACACCGGTTGCGACGTGTCCAGTGCAGCCAGCGCGACGGCGACCCTGCCTTCAAACGCTTTCTGCGATGGCTGCCCCCCCGGCACAGCCCCGAACAACGATCCGCGATGGGCGGCCATGGCCTCAAGATCGACAACCTGCGCACCGGCTTTCGCAAGCGCATGCAGGATGTCTGTCTTGGCGGTGCCGGTGTTGCCGTCGATCAGGATGATCCTTTGGCTCAGCGACTGTTTGTAGAGGGCCTGAACGACCAGCCTGCGGTATGACCTATAGCCGCCCTGAACCAGTTCGGCCCGCCACCCAATCTGGGACAGGATCGATGCAAATGACCCCGACCGCTGACCGCCGCGCCAGCAATAGACCAAAGGTTTCCAACTGCCGTCCCGATCGGTCAGCGATTGTTCAATGTGATCTGCCACGTTGCGGGCAACCAGCGCGGCACCGATACGCCTGGCTTTGAACGCGCTTTCCTGAACATAAATCGTGCCGACAATCGCGCGTTCCCTGTTTGACAGGGCAGGCAGGTTTATCGCCCCGGGGATGTGATCCTCGGCAAATTCCGCAGGCGACCGGACGTCGATGATATCATCGAAATCCAACGATGAAATCTGTGTCAGAGATGTCAGCGTAAGCGGCATGCGAGGGGTCCTTTTAGGTTATGCCCCCCTATAGGTCGTCCATCGGGGAATGTCACATTCCCCGATAACGCTTAGCTTACCAACGCCTGATCGGCCAGCGGGTCCCCCGCCAGAATCACATCCAGCGGATCATGTTCGGCCACCCAATGGCCCGGCGTCGTTTCCTGCAATTTCGGGATATAGGTCATCTCGCCCGCCCGCAGTTTCGACGGCAGAAAGCGCAAGGCGGCCCGTGGGTTCAGCGGCGAAGGAAGCTCGCCCGGGATTTTCAGACGGCTGCGGCTTTTCTCGATCTTCGGATCAGGAATGGGCACAGCCGATATCAGTGACTTGGTATAGGGGTGACGTGCATCCTTATAGATCGCATCCGCATGGGCCAGTTCCACCACGCGCCCCAGATAAAGCACCATGATCCGATCCGACACATCCCGCACCACCGACAGGTCGTGGCTGATAAAGATCATCGACATGCCGAATTCGTCCTGAAGCTCTTTCAGCAGCGCGACGATCTGCGCCTGAATCGAGACATCAAGGGCCGAAACCGCTTCGTCACAAATGATCAATCTGGGCTTGTTGATCATCGCCCGCGCAACACCGACACGCTGGTTCTGGCCGCCTGACAATTCATGCGGGTAGCGGTTGATCATGGATTGCTCGAGGCCGACACGCTCCATCATTTCTTCGACCTTCCGCTTGCGTTCGCGCACCGTCATGTCCGGACGGAAGGTTTTCAGCGGTTCGGCAATCGAATCCGCAATGGTCATCCGCGGATCAAGGCTGGCCAGCGGGTCCTGAAAGACGATTTGCAGGTCTTTGCGATACTGTTTCAGCTCGGATTTCGGCATCGAGGCCAGATCATGCCCCAGCCAGGACACGGCACCGGATGACGGCGGGATCAGCTGAAGAACGGCCCGTGCCAAAGTTGACTTGCCGCATCCGCTTTCACCAACGACGCCCAGAGTTTCCCCGGCCATAATGTCAAAGCTGACCCCGTCAACCGCCTTCAGGGGCACTTTCTTGGGAAACAGGCCCTTGGACATGGCAATCGGGAAATGCACTTTGACGTCATTCACGGTCAGCAATTTCTCGGCGTCGATTTTGACACGGTCTTCCTGAACCGTGTCCAACCGTGGCATCGCGCTTAGAAGGCGTTGTGTGTATTCGTGTTTTGGGGCGTAGAATATATCATCGGCCGAACCGCTTTCCACATAGGCGCCATAGCGCATCACTTCGATCCGGTCGCACATCCGCGCGACAACGCCCATGTCATGGGTGATCAGCGCAACCGCTGTGCCTTCGTTCTTTTGAAGATCGGCGATCAGATCAAGGATCTCGGCCTGAACGGTCACGTCCAGTGCGGTTGTCGGTTCGTCCGCAATCAGAAGCTTGGGGTTGTTCAGCATGGCCATGGCGATCATCACCCGCTGCCGCATACCGCCGGACAATTCGTGTGGATACTGTTCCAACCGGCGCTCGGCCTCGGGCATGCGAACCTTATCCAGCCAATCCAGACAGTGCTTGCGCGCCTTGCGGCCCGAAAGACCCTGGTGGATGCCAAGGCTTTCCTGCATCTGCTCGCCCACTTTCAGGTGAGGCGTCAATGCCGTCAGCGGATCCTGAAAAATCATCGCCATCGAGCTGCCGCGAATGCTGTTCAGCTTGTTGATCGGCAGATTCAGGATCTCGGTGCCATTCAGCGTTACCGATCCAGACGCATGGCCATTTTTGGGCAAAAGGCCCATGGCGGCAAGAAAGGTCTGGCTTTTGCCCGACCCGCTTTCGCCGACGATGCCAAGGCATTCACCGGGCGCAATGGCAAAGTCGATATTCTTGACCGCTTTGACAATGCCATCGGAGGTGTCAAAGCTGACAGACAGGTTTTTTGCTTCAAGCAGGGCCATATCAACGGTCCTTCGGATCAAGGGCGTCGCGCAATCCATCTCCGATGAAGAACATCGAGATGATGATGGCGACATAGAAAGTCAGCGGGAAGGCCAATTGCCAAAGCGTTCCATAGGCCATGGTGCCCGCGCCCTCGGCGATCAGACGCCCGAGCGAGGTATAGGGTTCCGAAATGCCAAGGCCGAGGAACGAGATAAAGCTTTCCGCCAGAATCATATCCGGCACCAGCAGCGACGCATAGACGATCACCACACCCATCAGATTCGGCAGAATATGGCGGAACATGATGACGGTTTCAGACACCCCCGCCGCCCGGGCCGCTTCGATAAATTCGCGGTTTTTCAAGGCCAGTGTCTGCCCCCGCACGATCCGCGCCATGGTCAGCCAGCTGACCGCGCCCAGCGCGATGAATAGCATGACGAAGGATCGGCCCGCTACCACAAGCAGCAGGATAATCACCAGCGTTCCGGGGATGGCCATCAGGATATCGACGATCCGCATCATGATGCTGTCGACCCGTCCGCCGACAAATCCCGAGATTGTGCCGTACAAAGTGCCGACGACCAAAGCCATGAACGCTCCGATCAGGCCGACCAACAGCGATATCGTTGTGGCCTGAATAACCCGCGCGTACATATCGCGGCCCAGTTCGTCCAATCCGAAGAAATGCCCGTTCTCAAGGTTCGGGACCCCTTGGCGGGCAATATCGCCCATGCGGTTCCAATCGATTTCCTCGTTGCTCCAGACCGCAAAATAGGGTCCGACGATTGTAAACAACGCGATGAATATCATGATGAACAATGATGCCATCGCCGCCTTGTTGCGCACGAACCGGTCGCGCGCGTCACGCAGAAGCGAACGCCCCTTGACGTTCAATTCCGCGTTGACCTCGTTCGCGAGGTCTTGGTGTTTTACGTTTTTTCCAAACATTGCCCTACCCTTAGAACCGGATTTTCGGGTCGAACCAGGCATAGGCCAGGTCAGTGATCAGGTTCACCGTGACCGTCAGGGTTCCGTATAGAATTGTCACGCCCAGCAGCACCGAATAGTCGCGCTGCAAAGCCGAGTTCACATAGGCCTGCCCCAATCCGCCGGTCGAGAAATACATATCGACAAACACCGAACCAGTCAGAACCGCCACGAAAACCGGACCCAGATAGGACACCACGGGCAGCATTGCAGGCTTCATCGCATGGCGCCAAATGATCGTCCGCTCAGGCAGGCCCTTGGCGCGGGCGGTTCGGATGAAATTCGAATTCAGAACCTCGAGCATGGACGAGCGCATGATCCGCGAAATTGACCCCATGAACGAGGTCGAAAGCGCGATGACCGGCATGATCAGATATTGCCACTGGCCGCCATTCCAGCCACCGCCCGGCAGCCAGCCCAGATACAGGGTGAAAATCAGGATCAGGATCGGACCCATGATGAAGTTGGGCAATGCCTGAGCGGCGATACCGGCGCTGACCGCCGAATAGTCAACCCAGCTGTTGTGGCGGATTGCTGCGGTGACGCCCAAGCCGATGCCGACAATCGATGCGGCAAGGAAGGACAGAAAGCCGTAGGTCAGCGAAATCGGGAAGCCCTGCGCGATGATGTCATTGACGTCGCGATCCTTGAACTTGAAGGACGGGCCGAAATCGAAATGCACGACAATGTTGTAAAAATAGTCCCAAAGCTGCTTCCATTCGGGCTGGTCCAGACCATAGCGGGCCTCGAGATTTGCCAGAATAACCGGCGGGATCGGGCGTTCGCTGGCGAAAGGTCCGCCGGGGGCGACTTTCATCAAGGCCCAGGAAGCGACAATCAGAATGAAAATCGTCGGGATGGCGATCAGCAACCGCCGGATAATATAGGATATCATGCGTGTTCCCCAGATACGCAAAAGGACTGCGCCGCCAAGGGGGCGGCGCAGCAAGAGTTTTCAGAGCGATCACTCGGCGATTTTATAAAGATCGCGTGAGTACCAGTTCTGCTCAACATTGTTGACGGGCCAGCCACCAAGGTCGGTGTCCATCATATAGTTGATTGTGTAGTGGTAGATCGGGATGATCGGCACATCGCGTTCGATGATGGCCTCAACCGCGGTATAGTTGGCAGTTGGGTCATCCATTGTCTTGGCTTCGGCCAGAAGCGCATCAACCTCGGGGTTGTTGTACTTCGAGTCGTTGTAGCCGCTGCCGGACTGAACCAGATCAAGGAAGGTCGATGCCTCGTTGTAGTCACCACACCAACCGGCGCGCGCGACTTCATATTCGGCATTGCTGCGGGTTTGCAGGAAGACCTGCCATTCCTGGTTGGACAGTTCGACATTCACGCCAAGTTTCTGCTTCCACATCTGGCTTGCCGCGATTGCGATCTTCTTATGGCCTTCCGACGTGTTGTAGACCAGCGACAGATCCAGCGGATTGTCCTTGCCGTAACCGGCTTCGGCCATCAGCGCCATCGCCTTCGCGTCACGCTCGGCCTGGGTCATGCCAGCCGCCTCGGAATCTGGCACCTCAAAGCCCGCGGTCGCACCCGGGGTAAAGGTATAGGCTGGGATCTGTCCGCCGGCGGTGACGTTCTGCGTGATGATGTCACGATCCAGCGCAAGCGACAGCGCCTGACGCACACGCACATCCTGAAGCGCCGGGTTGCCAGTCTCGGTCAGGTTGACGTTATAGTAATACGAACACAGACGCGGCGCGACGAGCACCTTGTCAGGCATTTCTTCCGACAAACGCGGATACTGACCCGACGGGATTTCGGTGCGATCAAGCTCGCCCGCCTGGAAGCGGGTGAAGGCGACGTTTTCGTCGTTGATCACCAACGCCACAACCTTGTCAACGATGGTCGCATCATTGTTCCAGTACATGGTATTGCGTTCACGAACCGACCGTTCGTTCGGCAGATGCTCGGTAAGAACATAAGCACCGTTCGAAACGATATTCTCGGGCCGTGTCCATTCCTTGCCGTACTTTTCCACGGTCGCCTGATGGGTCGGGAAGGTGGTCGCATGGGTCGTCATCTGCGCAAAATATGGCAGGGCCGCGCTGAGCGTTACTTCGAAGGTATAATCGTCAACCGCCCGAACACCCAGTTCCGAGGTTGGCATTTCACCCGCCAGAATTTCGCTGACATTCTGGATCGACATGATCTCCATGAACCACGAATAGGGCGATGCCAGCTCGGGGTCAGTTGCGCGGCGCCATGCATAGACAAAGTCATTTGCTGTGACAGGATCACCGTTCGACCACTTTGCATCTTTGCGAAGGGTAAAGGTATATACCGTCTTTTCGGCATTGGTGGTGTAACCGGTCGCAACACCCGGAATCAGGTTGCCATCGGCATCCTGGTTCATCAGACCTTCGAACAGGTCGCGTACAATTTCCGAACCCGAAACATCTTCCACAACCTGCGGATCGACTGAACTTTGTTCGTCAAGGACGCGGTAGGTGAATGTTTGATCGTGGGCCAATGCCTCACCGGTCGTAGGATGCTGCTTGTCCGCAGCAAAAACCGGGGTCGCCAAAACGGTGGTTGCAAGCAACGCACCCAATAAAGATTTAGAAGTCATTTCTAATCCTTCCTCCTGTTGTTGATTTAGAATTTCAGGGGATATCTGTTCCTAAAAGAGTCCCCGAAACTCTGGTACTGAAGAGTATCAGTCAAATTTGATCATTATATCCAGAGCATTCGGCACATGTCGTCGCGTCACGCTTGGTCACTGATAGTGGCACCGCATTTTTCGGTAATTCAAGAAAAAACTGACTCGGAATTTTGATCAATTCTTGCGCGAGGGTCCAGAGAACCGACACTCAGCGCCAATAAAGCGACACGGTGAACCGGGCGCTATTCTGCCCCGATCTGACCAAGGGCCTCTTCAACAATCCGAAAATCCGCGCCCGCGCGATGGGCGTTTTCCGACAGGTATCTGCGCCAGTATCGGGCACCGGCCTGGCCCGAGAACAACCCGAGCATGTGCTTTGTGATCTGGTGTAGCTTTCCACCGTCGGCAATATGCCGGTCGATATAGGGTTCCATCAGCTTGACGGCCTGACGCCGTGTGATTGCGTGATCCGATCCGTAAATCCTGCGATCCGCCGAAAGCAGGATTTCGGCCGGGTCATGATATGCCGCGCGGCCGATCATGACCCCGTCAAGCCCGGCGGCCAGCAAATCCTCGGCCTGATCCAGCGAGGTGATGCCACCGTTGATCGATATGTGCATGTCGGAAAACTCGGCCTTCATACGCTTGACCAGATCATAATTCAGAGGCGGGATATCGCGGTTTTCCTTAGGGCTTAGCCCCTCAAGCCAGGCTTTTCGGGCATGGATTATGAGGCGCCGCAACCCGGCGGCTTGCAGAATGTCAATGAAAGCGGGCAGAACCTTTTCGGGGGTTTGCCCGTCCACACCGATCCGGCATTTCACTGTTACCTCGGCGTCGCTGGCATCCTGCATCGCCTTGATGCAATCCGCCACCAGATCGGGCTGCCGCATCAAAACAGCGCCGAAGGTTCCGGACTGCACGCGGTCGGACGGGCAGCCGACATTCAGGTTGATCTCGTCATAGCCATATTGATTGCCAAGCTTTGTCGCTTCGGCCAGTTCTGCCGGATCGCTGCCCCCGAGCTGAAGCGCGACCGGATGCTCTTCGGCATTATAGTTAAGCAGATGCAGGGCCTTGCCCCGCACCAAGGCCGGAGATGTCACCATTTCGGTGTAAAGCAGTGTTTCCCTGGACAGCAACCGATGGAAATACCGGCAATGCCGATCGGTCCAGTCCATCATCGGGGCAACCGACAGACGGGCGGCGCGGCCAAGATCGGCCGCGTGCGTGGGCGAAGCGCCCTGTGCTGTCATTTTGTCCGCTGACACTGTTCCTGACCCGTTTGCATGTTATTTCCGGCCGCAAACGGGCGGTTATCATCAAATGGCCACCAGCGCCAATAGCCGGTTTTGCCGATCAGATATCCTGACGGACGATATCGACAATCAACACGCTTCTCGCATCCTCACCGATAATGCCATAGGCGGCCTCGTATAGCTGGGTTTTCAGGGCGATCAGGTTGTTGGAATTCGTGAACGCCCCATCGAACCCACCGAGGTTCGCAAAATCGAATAATACCTGTAAAAAACTGTCACGAAGGCGCGGCTCGACTTCGAACACCCTGGCGGCCTGCCCTTCCGTGGCTTCGACGCTCAGCGACAATACGACCAGCGATTTGACCAGCCCGTCTGCCACAACCGGCACGACGAACTGGTTGTTGAGTTTGACAAACTCGGTATTGGCGGGGGGCGCCGGTTTGGCTTTGGCCTTTTCCTCGTCGGGCGGAGCACACTCAACTTCGTCCTTTTCGGCATCTGCGGTCTGGGCCGAAACATATAGCCCGCCACCAATTCCGGCGGCCAGCCCGAGTAATACCAAAAGAACCGGTAATATCTTTTTCATTGCCGCCTCTAGAACGGTAACAAGGTCAAAAGCTGCGTTCCCGCCTTTGGCCTGTTCATGTTGTTGATCTGCCCCTGCCCGCCATAAGAAATCGTCGCCATGGCGATCCGATCATAGGTGATTTCGTTTCGGCGGCTGATATCCTCGGGCCGGATCAAACCATCGACCTGAAGCAAGCGGGTTTCGAAATTCAGACGCACATTCTGCCGCCCCGATATCTGCAACGCCCCGTTGGGAAGTATCCCGACCACCGTCGCCGCCATGCGCAAGGTCAGCATTTCATTCCGGCGGATTGACCCGTCTGCATCCGCCGAATTTCCCGAGGACACTTCGACCGCATTATCCAAAGACGCACCATCGGGCAGGCCTGAGGCCATACGCTCGGGAAATCCGAATAAACCACCGATGGACAAGCCGCTTGAATCGCTTCTCGATGCGTTTGAAGCGTTTGAGAATTCCGCTGAATCGTCGATCTCGATCACGACGGTCAGTATATCCCCCACCTCATTTGCCCGCTGATCTGCGAACAGCGCGCTTTTCGTTTCCGACCACAAGGTCGCCGAAGGCGCAGGCTCGGACAAAGCCGCAGGTGCGAACATTGCGACTGGTTGCGGCTGCCCCTCGGGCAACGCATCAGTGTTTTGCGGCAGCGCACAGCCAGCGGCCAGGAAAAGAAATGATACCGGTAAAACACCCCTCATCGGCTGTCTCCGACATGGATGCGTCCGTCTTCGGAAATGGTTCCGATCACAGTGTTGCGCGACCCGAGGTTCATCACCCGGATACGGGCACCAATTCCGCCACGCTCCATCGCCCGCGCCTCGGTCTCAATCGAGACGCCGCTGCGCAGGAAGACAAGGGTAACGATCTGATTTCTCTCGATAATCGCCGGAGCCGCAAGCTGTGACAGGGCAATTGGCCGGCCGGCGTAAACAGCCGAGATCAGCTCTTGCCCGACAACTTGGGCAAGCGCGGTTGCGTAGCCGGCAATGTCGCCCTTTGCCAATTCAACATCTGACAACATCACGACGCTTCGCGCCGGAAGGTTGCGGTTGGCGATCACCAATTCCGCGCCGGCGGGTTGGGCCAACAGCAGCAATAAGGGAACCAGGGCCAAACGCATCACCGAACCTGAGATGTTGCGCCCATCATCTGATCGGCAGCCGTTATCACTTTGGCATTCATTTCATAGCCGCGCTGGGCCTCGATCAATTCGGTCACTTCGCGCACCGCATCAACCGAGCTGTCTTCCAGATACCCCTGCCGCAACGTGCCCAAGCCGTCCTCGCCCGGGCTGGCGGTGATCGCGCCGCCGGACGCGGCGGTTTCGCGAAACAGGTTCGACCCGATCGCCTCAAGCCCTTTCGGGTTCGAAAAACCGGCCAGCGAAATCTGCCCCATCAGACGCGCATCCACCTGATCGTTGAAATAGGCGTAGACCTCGCCATTGGCGTTGATCGCCACGCTTCTGGCATCCGGTGGCAGAACGATTTCAGGGGCCAGAGCGTATCCGTCCGAGGTGACAATCACCCCTTCGGCCGATCGCTTCAGCCCCCCGTCGCGGGTGAATGCAGACTGTCCTGAGGGCAGCGAAACTTCCAGATATCCACGTCCCTCAATCGCCACATCCAGATCACCGCCCGTTTCGGACAGCGCCCCCTGGGCCAGCTGCACCGAGACGGCTGTTGGCCGCACACCAAGGCCGATCTGAACGCCGGTCGGCAATCGCGTGCCGTCGGTGGCGTTGATCGTACCTGCACGGGTTTCCTGCTGATAAAGCAGATCAGAAAACTCGGCCCGCCGGGCGTTATAGCCGGTGGTATTCATATTGGCGAGGTTGTTGGAAATCACCTCGACCCTAAGCTGTTGGGCGCTCATTCCAGTGGCGGCAATCTTGAGGGCTCGCATGATGGTTCCTTTTTTATCGGGTGAATGCTTTCATTGCGTCGCGGATACGGCTGTCTTCGCGGTCGAGAAATTTTTGACCCATTTCATAGCTGCGCTGCACCTCGATCATCCGGGCGACCTGTAGGATCGGATTCACGTTGGAACCTTCCAGAAATCCGCGCCGCAAGCTGGCATCGAATGTCGGCTCGAATTCCTCGCCCGCGTCGAACAGAACCCCATCCTCGCGTTTCAGGGTTTCGGGTTGCGTGGGCACAAACACGCCGATTTGCGCGATGGGTTGACGCGCGTTGCTGATGGTGCCGTCGGGGGCGACGAAAATTTCGGCCGCGTCGCCGGTGATCAGGATCGGTGCCCTTCCGATATCGAGCAGGCGAAAGCCCTCGGGCGAAACAAGCTCGCCCAGGTCGTTGGGTTGAAAACTTCCCGCCCGTGTCAGGCGCTCGCCCCTTTGGGTTTCGACCAGAAAGAACCCGTCACCTTCGATTGCAAAGTCAAAAGGGGCACGGGTTTCGGTAAGCTGACCGGCCAAAAAGGCCGTGTTCAGCGAATTCGCTTCAGCCATGGAAAGCGACGGGCCATCGCCGGTGTCCTGAACGAATTCCGAAAAAACGACCCCTTGCTGGCGATAACCGCGGGTCGACATATTGGCGATGTTGTTCGCGATAACCTGCATTTCGCGCACCAATCCGCTTTGTCGGGTCAAGCTGGTGTAAACGGTGGTTGGCATGGCTAGATCCGGGTCATCAAAGTAAGGACGGTTTCATGGAAAAAATTGACCAGCGTGTCGGACATGAAGCCCATGCTGATCCAGAACACCGCCAACATCGCGGCAAGCTTTGGCACGAAAGTCAGGGTCAGTTCCTGTATCGAGGTCAGCGCCTGAAACAGGCCGATGAACAGGCCGACGGCAAGGGCGACGGCAAGGATCGGAAATGACAGGCGCACCGCGGCTTGAAGCGCGAAGCGCATGGAGTCGAAAAAGATCATTTCGTCCATGATCACACCGGCATCCGCAGAATTTCCTGATAGGCCTCAACCACCTTGTCGCGCACTGTCACCGCCGCTTCGACAGCCAGTTCGGTCTGGGCCAGGGCTTTGACATAAGCGTGTGGATCAACATCCGAGATCATGGCCGATTTTGCCGCGGCCTCGCCCTGCTTTAGGGTTTCGGCAAAGTCTTTCAGCGGCTGGAGCGTCGCCGAGTCTGTGGGTTTGGCGGCGGTATAATCCCGCAGGGCCGAGTAATTGCGGGCAGCGATGCTGGTAAGGTCTGACATGATGTTTCCTATCTGCGTAGCAGGTCGAGAAGGCGCGAAGACATTTCGCGGGCTTGTTTGAACATTTTCAGGTTGGCTTCATAGCTGCGCTGCGCCTCGCGCGCGTCCGCAAGCTCGACAATCAGATTGACGTTTGATCCCTCATAAGACCCGGTTTCGTCCGCCAGCGGATGCGCCGGATCATACACCTCTTTCAGGGAAGACCGGTCCAGCAAAACCTCGCCCAGCGACACGGTCTGAGACTCTCGGTCCAGCCGGAACTCAACCGTTTTTCGCCGGTATCCGGGGGTGTCCGAATTTGCGATATTTTCGGAAACATGCCGCAGTCGGGCGGCTTGAGCGTCAAGCCCGCTGGCAGCGGCGGCCATGGTTGCACGAAGACTGTTCATCTTTACCTCCGCCCGATACTGGTGCGCAGGATGTTCAGCCCGCTTTTATAAATGGCCAGGGCGCTGTCATACCGTTCCTGAACCTCGGCGGCTTTCAAAAGCTCATTCTCAACGCTGACCGAATTGCCATTCGGCGAAACCGTGGTGCCGACCTCAACCACCACGTCGCTTCCGCCGCCAAAGCCGGATACATGACCGGGGCGGGTTGCGCGTAAATCCGCGAAAGGTTTGTCATCACGCACCAACGCATCGAACGGCGCGATGTCTTTGGCCTGATAGCCGGGCGTATCTGCATTTGCCACGTTCTGCGATATCAGGTTCAGCCGCGTCGTGGCATGACCGGCCATCGCCTGTGACAGGCGGAACAATTCTATGTTTCCGAACATAAGGGCTTCTCCCTCGATCTCATAAAGCAAGGCTTAACCGTGATTCCTTTAGAAATGGTTTGCAGATCATTGAAGGAGAGTGCGCAGCATGTTGCCGGAACTGACCAGCCTGTCGGGCGGGGTTTCCCGTCTGCAAATCGGAACGCGGATCGGCCGGGTGATCCGCATCAACCCGAACCGGATCGTGGTGCGTGGCCTGTCGGACGTTGCCCGTATCGGCGATGAGATCGTTATCAAACCAGCCCAGTCCGGCGATTTGCCCGCCCAGGTCGTGCGGATCGAGCCGGATCATATCGTCTTGCTGCCAGAAGGGATGCCGGACGGTCTTCGCATCGGCGACAGGGCCGTGCATATCGGAGAACGGGGCATCGCACCCGATGACAGCTGGCTGGGCCGTGTCATCGATCCGCGCGGGGTGCCTCTGGACGGGCGGCCGATCAGCGAAGGTGGCGTTTTGCGGCCAATCCACGCCCCGCCGCCTCTGGCTTCGATGCGCCGTCCGCTGGGCAATCGCATGGCCACCGGTCTGATGGCACTGAACACCCTGCTGCCGATTGTCAGCGGTCAGCGCGTCGGCCTGTTCGCCGGTTCCGGTGTCGGCAAATCCATGATGCTGGCCGAATTGGCGCGTTCGATGGAAGCGGACGTAATCGTTGTCGCGCTGATCGGCGAACGCGGGCGCGAGGTGCGCGAATTCGTTCAGAACACACTCGGGCCTGAAGGGATGAAACGCTCGGTTGTTGTGGCCGCCACCTCGGACCGGTCCGCGTTGCTGCGCCGGTCCTGCGCCATGGCGGCGATGACAGTGGCCGAGTATTTCCGCGACAAGGGCTTGCAGGTTCTGTTCCTGTCAGACTCGATCACCCGCTTTGCCGAGGCGCATCGCGAAATCGCCATTGCCGCCGGTGAACCGGCCAATCTGCGCAGCTTTCCGGCATCGACCGCGCAGCAAATCATGAAACTGTGCGAACGCGCCGGGACCGGACAAGCCGAGGACGGCGATATCACAGCCGTCATGACCGTCCTTGTTGAAGGGTCGGATTTCGAAGGCCCGATAGCCGATATCCTGCGCGGTGTGCTGGACGGCCACATCGTTCTTAACCGCGACATTGCCGAGCGGGGCCGCTATCCGGCGATCGACGTTCTGCGGTCGGTTTCACGCTCGCTTCCTGCGGCGGCCAGCGACACCGAGAACCAGTTGATCGGCGAAGTTCGCAAACTTCTTGGGATATATGAACGGTCCGAGGTGATGATTCAGGCCGGGCTTTATGCACCGGGATCCGATCCGTTGCTTGACCGCGCTGTCAAACATTGGGCGGCGCTGGACGCATTTATCGGCCAATCCGGCGATGCCACAATCGCAGAAAGCTTTCTGAAACTGCGCACCTGTCTGGCAGATGCTTCGGGCGTAGTTTGATGGTGGCACACCCGCCTTCCCAATTGCACCTTTGTTCGCTCACGCCTAAACTGCCGCGAACGCAAGCGGAGACACGCGATGACCGACACCCCTTTGGCCGAAATGAGCTTTGAAGACGCAATGCGCGAATTGGAAATTGTGGTCTCAAAACTGGAACGCGGCGACGTGGCGCTTGAGGATTCGATCACGCTTTACCAGCGCGGCGCTGATCTGAAAAAGCATTGCGAGGAAAAGCTGAAAGCGGCCGAGGAAAAGGTGGCGCAGATTACCCTGGGTGAAGACGGCACACCGAACGGCCTGAAACCGGTCGAAGGGCTTTGATCTGGTGTTTCGCGAAAAGCTGAACCTGACAGCGGCACAAGTTCAAACCTATCTCGATGATGCGCTCGGCGCCTATCCGGACGGGCCTTTGCGCGATGCGATGGCCTATGCCTTGCAAGGGGGCAAAAGGTTGCGGGCGTTTCTGGTGATCGAATCGGCCACAATCCACGGAATCCCCGTGGATCAGGCGATGCCGATTGCCGCTGCTGTCGAATGCCTGCATGCCTATTCGCTGGTGCATGATGATCTGCCGTGCATGGACGACGACGACCTGCGCCGTGGCCAGCCGACCGTCCACCGCAAATGGGACGAGGCAACGGCCGTTTTGGTCGGCGACGCCTTACAGACGCTCGCGTTCGAGCTGGTGCTGGCAAGCGACGTGTCAGCGGATGTGAAAACCGATCTCGCCCTGTCCCTGGCGAAAGCGTCCGGCGCTGCCGGAATGGTGTACGGCCAAGCGCTGGATATCGCGGCCGAGACGGCGGACGCTCCGCTAAGTCTGGACGACATCACTACATTACAGGCCGGCAAGACCGGAGCGTTGATCCAATGGTCGGCCTGTGCCGGTGCGCGCATGGCAAGGGCGGACACCGCCCGGCTTGCGGCCTATTCAAATGCACTGGGGCTGGCTTTCCAGATTGCCGACGACATTCTGGATGTCGAAGGCGATGAGGCCGAAACCGGCAAACGCCTGAACAAGGACGCCGAGGCCGGAAAAGCGACGTTTGTGTCACTGCTCGGGCTGGCCGAGGCAAAACACCGCGCCGCAGAACTGGTGAAACAGGCGGAAAACGCTTTATCAGTGTATGATGACAAGGCCGAAGCCTTGAAGGAAGCGGCGCGCTTCGTTATTTCGCGCAAGAATTAGTATCGCCCGAAAGGGGCCAGACATGTCAGACCGCCCGGAAACCCCGCTGCTGGATCAGGTGACTTCGCCTGGCGATCTTCGGCGACTGTCCGACGCACAGCTGACTCAGGTCGCCCACGAGCTGCGGCAGGAAACCATCCACGCGGTTTCCGAAACCGGCGGGCATCTGGGCGCGGGTCTTGGTGTGGTTGAACTGACCGTCGCAATTCATGCGGTGTTCAACACCCCCGCAGACAAGCTGATCTGGGACGTGTCGCATCAATGCTACCCGCATAAAATCCTGACCGACCGCCGTGATCGTATCCGCACATTGCGCCAGAAAGGCGGGCTGTCGGGTTTCACCAAACGGTCCGAAAGCGTTTTTGATCCGTTCGGCGCGGCCCATAGCTCGACCTCGATCTCTGCCGGGCTTGGCTTTGCCGTCGCCCGTGATCTGGGCGGGCAATGCGACGGGGGGTTGGGTGATGCGATTGCCGTGATCGGTGACGGCTCGATGAGCGCAGGCATGGCTTTCGAAGCGCTGAACCACGCGGGCCACCTGAACAAGCGGATGTTCGTGATCCTGAACGATAACGAAATGAGCATCGCACCCCCTGTTGGTGCCCTGTCATCCTATTTGTCGCGGCTTTATGCCGAAGAACCGTTTCAGGAATTGAAAGCCGCCGCAAAAGGCGCGGTCAGCCTGTTGCCGGAACCGTTTCGCGAAGGCGCAAAACGCGCCAAGGAAATGCTGAAGGGCATGACCGTCGGCGGCACCCTGTTCGAAGAGCTTGGGTGGTCCTATATCGGCCCTATTGACGGGCATGACATGGACCAGTTGCTGCCGATCCTGCGCACCGTCAAGGAACGCGCCTATGGCCCGACGCTGATCCACGTGCTGACCCGGAAGGGCAAGGGATATGCCCCCGCTGAAAACGCCCGTGACCGGGGACATGCCTTCGGCAAGTTCGAAGTTGTCTCGGGCAGACAGAAGAAAGCGCCGTCCAACGCCCCCAGCTATACAAAGGTTTTCGGCGAAAGCCTGATCAAGCAGGCCGAGGCCGACAATCGCATTTGCGCCGTCACAGCCGCCATGCCTGATGGCACAGGCCTGAACCTGTTCGCCGAACGCTATCCGTCGCGTTGCTTTGATGTGGCCATCGCGGAACAGCACGGGGTGACGTTCGCCGCCGGTTTGGCAGCGGGCGGGATGAAACCGTTCTGTGCGATCTATTCGACATTCCTGCAACGCGGCTATGATCAGGTCGTCCATGATGTTGCGATCCAGCGTCTGCCGGTGCGTTTCGCCATTGACCGTGCGGGCTTGGTTGGCGCTGACGGGGCAACCCATGCGGGCAGCTTTGACATTGCATTCCTTTCGAACCTGCCGGGCATGGTGGTTATGGCCGCCGCGGACGAGGCCGAGCTGGTCCATATGGTCGCGACCGCCGCGGCCCATGACGACGGGCCGATTGCCTTTCGCTATCCACGTGGCGAAGGGGTTGGCGTTGATCTTCCGCAACAGGGCGTACCGCTGGAAATCGGCAAGGGCCGGATGATCCAGAAGGGTGGTCGCGTGGCGATTCTGTCATTCGGCACCCGGCTTGAGGAAGTCCGCAAAGCAGCCGAGGCGCTAAGCGCGAAAGGCATAACCCCGACCATTGCCGACGCCCGCTTCGCCAAACCGCTGGATCAGGCGCTGATCCTGAAACTGGCAGCCGAGCACGAGGCGCTGATCACCATCGAAGAAGGTGCGGTCGGCGGTTTTGGCAGCCATGTTGCGCAATTGCTGTCTGAAAACGGTGTCTTCGACAACGGTTTCAGGTTCCGGTCGATGGTTTTGCCTGACATCTTCATTGATCAGGCCAGCCCCGAAGACATGTACGCGGTCGCACGGATGAACGCCGAAGATATCGAAGCAAAAGTGCTGGAAACACTCGGGGTCGCTCAGGTCAAATCCTCAAGCGCCGGTTAACCCGTTTCCTCGGCATAAATTGCGTCCAATGCCTGTTTATAGCCGGGATATTTCAGTCTTACGCCCAACTCGTTTTTCATCCGGTCGTTCCGCACCCGTTTGCATTCGGAATAAAAACTGCGCGCCATAGGCGACATGTCGGCTGTTTCAAAATCCTCTGGTTCAGGCAGCTCCATACCCAGAAGGCCTGCGGCATAACCCAGAATATCCTCGGGCGGGGCCGGTTCATCGTCGGACAGATTATAGATCCGCCCTGGATCGGGCGCATTGATCGAAGCATAAAGCCCCTGAGCAATGTCAGCGATGTGAATGCGCCCGAAAATCTGCCCCGGTTTGCGGATGATCCTTGCGGTGCCGTTGCGCAATTTGGCAAACGGCCCGCGTCCGGGGCCATAGATGCCCGCCAGGCGGAAAATATGTACGGGCAAACCCGTCTCTAACCAGGCGTTTTCGGCAGCAACCCGGATTTGACCGCGCCTTGTCGTCGGCTCAACGGGTGTATCTTCGTCAACCCACGCACCGCCATGATCACCGTAAACGCCGGTGGTGGACAGATAGCCAATCCATTTCAGGTTCCGGTTTGCCATCAGGTTTTCACGGTAGGCGTTCAGGAAAGGGTCGCCATCCGCATCCGGCGCGGCCGACACCAGTATATGGGTTGCGGTCTGGGCCATTTCCGCCAAATCCGAACCGGGCCAGAGAACAGCCTCAACCCCCGTTTCGCGCAGCCTTGCCGCCTTGTCTTCCGACCGCGTGGTTCCCGTTACACGCCAGCCTTTCGACAGAAGAAACCTGCCGAATTCCTGCGCGGTGAACCCGTGGCCGATGGAAAGTAATCGCTTGGACATGCCTGTCACGTTGCCGTCAATAGACCGGCGAAGCAAGGGTGCCATTTGGTCGCCCCTTGCGTATGTGTGGAAATGCGTCAAACTCGGCCAAAGCAACGAGGCTATGAATGACCGATTTCAACAACAAACTGGCTGTCGAGCATCCGGATTATCCCGAACCACGCGCCTATTCCGATGGCGCCTCTGCGGTGGCGCGGATCAAAGAGATTTACAATCTTTCAACCAGCTACCTGCAAGCCCGGTTTTCCGAGGCCATCAGAAACGGCAAACCCGCCACCCGCTATCGGGCCTTTTACCCCGAAGTGCGGCTGTCTACGAAAACCTTTGACGTCGGAGACAGCCGTCTAAGCTTTGGCCATGTCTCGGACCCGGGCGAGTATGCCTCGACTCTGACACGCCCTGACCTGTTCGAGCATTACCTTGTTCAGCAACTGGACTTGCTGATCGAGAACCACAATGTCCCCGTGGTCGTTGGACCGTCAGACACACCGATCCCTCTTCATTTCGCGGTATCAGGGCCAGAGGGCGCATCCATTCCACAGGACGGAGCGGCAACATTCAATCTGCGCGACATTTTCGATGTACCGGATTTGAACACCACGAACGACGATATCGTCAACGGCGTGTCGGTGAAAAACGCCGACGGCTCGGGCGCGCTGGCCCCGTTTACCGCACAACGGGTAGATTATTCTCTGGCACGTTTGGCGCATTACACGGCCACCCTGCCCGAGCATTTCCAAAACCACGTGCTGTTCACAAACTACCAGTTCTATGTCGAGGAATTCGAAGCCTTCGGCCGTCAGATGCTGGCGGACAAAGACAGTGGCTATTCGGCTTTCGTCGCTCCGGGCAATGCGGAAATCACGGCATCCGACCAGACCTTGCCCAACCCGGCGAAAATGCCGCAAATGCCGACCTATCACCTGAAGCGGCCCGACGGGTCGGGGATCACGCTGGTCAATATCGGCGTCGGTCCGTCCAATGCGAAAACCGCAACTGACCATATCGCGGTTCTCCGCCCCCATGCCTGGCTGATGGTCGGTCATTGCGCCGGTCTGCGGAACACCCAACAACTGGGTGACTTTGTTCTGGCCCATGCCTATTTACGCGAAGACAAGGTGCTGGATGACGATCTTCCGATCTGGGTGCCAATCCCGCCTCTGGCCGAAATTCAGATCGCGCTCGAGCAAGCGGTTGCTGATGTGACCAAGCTGTCGGGCTATGACCTGAAACGCATCATGCGCACGGGCACGGTGGCCTCGGTCGATAACCGAAACTGGGAATTGCGCGACCAAACCGGCCCCGTGCAGCGCCTGTCGCAATCCCGGGCAGTTGCGCTGGATATGGAAAGCGCGACCATCGCAGCAAACGGTTTCCGCTTTCGCGTTCCCTATGGAACATTGCTGTGCGTGTCCGACAAACCCCTGCATGGCGAGCTTAAATTGCCCGGAATGGCCAGCGAATTCTATAAAACACAAGTCGCGCGCCACCTGATGATCGGAATACGCGCGATGGAAGCGTTGCGGGATATGCCGCTGGAGCGCATTCACAGCCGGAAATTGCGTAGTTTTGAGGAAACAGCCTTCCTTTAACGGCGGCAATTCTCCTCAAAATGCACTTTTTAAGTTAATTTCGGCCACAAATTGTTGTGTTCACCGCATACATGAAGTTAACTACGCAGGATAAAGCCCAACAGGGCAGTGTAAGGAGCAGAAAATGGCAAAACCCATGACCAAAACCCAACTCGTTGCCGCCCTGGCCGAGGAAATGGACGCCGATAAGAAAACCGCAACCGCGGCGCTGGATGCCGTTGTTTCGATCATCACCCGCGAAGTTTCGGGCGGCGGTGCAGTGACCCTTCCGGGCGTCGGCAAAATCTACTGCCGCGAACGCCCCGAGCGTATGGTCCGCAATCCTGCCACCGGTGAGCAGATCAAGAAAGACGCGGACAAGGTTGTCAAAATGACCATTGCGAAAGCTTTGAAAGACAGCGTCAACGGCTGATCTTGAAGTTCTTTAGATTTTCGGAAAGGGTCGCTTGAAGCGGCCCTTTTTGGTTCAGGAGACACCATGGATATTCGCGCCATCGGCATGGGGCTGTTGTTTGCTTTCATTTGGTCCTCGGCCTTTACCTCGGCGCGGATCATCGTCGCCGATGCCTCGCCGGTGGCGTCATTGGCGCTGCGCTTTCTGATCTCGGGCCTGATCGGCATTGCCATCGCCCGCGCGATGGGACAAACGTGGCAGCTGACCCGCAGCCAGTGGAAAGCAACATTTGTTTTCGGCATCTGCCAGAATGCCCTGTATCTGGGGCTGAACTTTGTGGCGATGCAATGGATCGAAGCCTCATTGGCGTCGATCATCGCGTCCTCTATGCCGCTGATGGTCGCCTTTGCCGGATGGACCATCTTCAAAGACAAACTGCCCACCATCGCCATTATCGGCATGGCATTGGGCTTTGCCGGCGTGATCCTGATCATGGGCAACCGTCTGGGCGGAGGGGTTGATCCGCTGGGCATCTTCCTTTGCGTCATCGCGGCGATCGGGCTGACGGTGGCCACTTTGTCAATGCGCAATGCGTCATCCGGCGGCAATCTGATGATGGTGGTCGGTCTGCAAATGCTGGTCGGTTCCGCCGTTCTGGCCGTTGTTGCGCTGATCTGGGAAGATGTCCGTGTCACAATGACCTGGCCGCTGGTTGGGGCCTTCGTCTACACAACCCTCGCCCCGGGTCTGCTGGCCACGTGGATCTGGTTCGCCCTTGTCGCACGCATAGGCGCGGTACGCGCCGCGACCTTTCATTTTCTCAACCCGTTTTTCGGCGTTGCCGTGGCTGCGGTTGTCCTGGGCGAAGCATTGGGACTGACCGATCTGATAGGCGTGGTGATCATCACCATCGGCATTCTGGCGGTGCAGCTTTCAAAACAGGCCCCCACGCAGAATTGATGAACCGTTAGGGTATTGTGGCGTGACCCACCGGTGGCAGCGGCTAAGGTCGCTGGGTGGAGTTCATTTTTGCCTATCTCGCGGGTCTGCTGACCCTGATCAATCCCTGCGTTCTGCCGGTGCTGCCGGTCGTGCTGGCGGGGGCACTTCAGGCAGATCGGCTTGGCCCATTGGTTCTGGCCGCAGGGATGAGCGTGTCTTTCGTGATCCTTGGGGTGGTGGTCACGGCATTCGGCTATAGCATCGGTCTGACGCAGGGGCGGGTCGTCGATGGTGGCGCTTTGCTGATGGTGCTGTTCGGGCTGGTTATGCTGGTTCCGGCGGCACAACGGCAGTTTTCGCTGGCAACCGCGGGCTTTGCCGCAAGGGCCGACAATACGCTTGCCGGTGTCGACAGCGGCCTTTTGCGGGGCCAGTTCCTTGGCGGTCTGCTTATCGGCGCGGTCTGGAGCCCTTGCGTCGGCCCAACCCTTGGCGGAGCAATTGCGATGGCCAGTCAGGGCGATGGGCTGGGGCAGGCCACGCTGATCATGATCGGCTTTGCGCTTGGTGTATCGACCCTGGTTCTGGCCTTCGGCTATGGCGCTCAGGGCCTGTTACAGCGCAACCGGGCCAGCATGATGCGCCTGGCCGCGGTTGCCCCGAAATTCATGGGGGCGGTCTTCATCCTTGTCGGCCTGGCCTTGCTGTTCAAACTCAACCAATTCGCAGAAGGCTGGCTGTGGGCCGTCATGCCGCCCTGGCTTCTTGAGCTTTCTGTTTCAATCTGACGTGAAAGGATATTTGCGATGGAAAGACGTGATTTTCTGAAAACCACCACGCTTGCAGCGCTATTGCCGCTGGCCGCGATCGCCTCTGAAAACGGACGCTGGACCAGCTATAGCCCCGGTGTTGTCGAGACCGCGCTGGCCGAGGGCAAGACGGTCTTTGTTGATTTCCACGCCGTGTGGTGCGGAACATGCAAGGCGCAGCGGCGGCAGATGGACAAGCTGATGGATGAAAATCCAGCTTATCTTGAGCATGTCCTGTTCGTGAATGTCGACTGGGACACGTATAGCAACTCGGCCCTTGTGTTTGATCTGGAAATCCCGCGCCGGTCAACTTTGGTTGTGCTGAAAGGCGACGAAGAACTGGGCCGCATCGTGGCAGGCACCCGGCGCGAGGATATCAAGGCGCTGATGGATACGGCGTTAGCAGCGGCGACGTCATAGAAAGCGCGAACGCTGACCCGCGGGGTGACGAGAAAACCTTTCGTCATGCCACTTTATGGCCGCCAAATACTCGAACGAAATATTTCACTGAACGGTCAGCAAAATCGCCGCCCCATGGGGCGGGTCGGCGATCGCGCGGCGGGCCGTTGGCCCTTGTTCCGCGCGGGGGTTCACCCAATCTTCCCCTGATTTTCCCCAACCTGCCCGCGATGCAGCAACAGGTGGTCGAGGATCACGCAAGCCATCATCGCCTCGCCCACTGGGACTGCACGGATACCAACACAAGGGTCGTGGCGGCCCTTGGTTATGATCTCGGCAGCTTCGCCGGATTTGGTGATGGTCTGGCGGGTTTTCAGGATCGAACTGGTCGGTTTCACAGCAAAGCGCACCACCAGATCCTGACCGGTTGAAATACCGCCCAGAATGCCGCCTGCGTGGTTTGACGAATAGACCGGCTGGCCATCGTTGCCCATGAAAATCTCGTCAGCGTTTTCTTCGCCCGTCAGGCAAGCGGCGTCCATGCCTTCGCCAATCTCAACGCCCTTGACGGCGTTGATACTCATCATCGCGGCTGCCAGATCAGTGTCTAACTTGCCGTAAACCGGCGCGCCAAGGCCCGCGGGCACGCCCTTGGCGACCACCTCAACCACGGCACCAACCGAATTGCCCGTTTTGCGCAACCCGTCCAGATAATCCGCCCATTCATCCGCTGACACCTCATCGGGTGTCCAGAACGGGTTTTGGTCGATCTGGTCCCAGTCAAACCGCTCGTGGTCAATCTTATGCGGGCCGATCTGGGTCATGTAGCCCTTGATCTCGACATTCGGCACCAGTTTCCTGATCGCCTCACGCGCCAGCCCACCAGCGGCCACACGTGCCGCGGTTTCCCGCGCCGAAGACCGCCCGCCCCCGCGATAATCGCGGATGCCGTATTTCTGCCAATAGGTGATGTCCGCATGGCCGGGGCGGAATTTCTCGGCGATATCACCATAATCTTTCGAACGCTGGTCGGTGTTCTCGATCATCAACTGCACCGGTGTCCCGGTCGTCTTGCCCTCAAATACCCCCGACAGGATTTTCACCGCATCCGGTTCGCGCCGCTGGGTGGTGAACTTGTTCTGCCCCGGTTTGCGCTTATCAAGCCATTGCTGGATCATCGCTTCGGTGATCTCAACCCCCGGAGGGCAACCATCCACCGTTGCCCCCAATGCTGGCCCATGGCTTTCGCCCCAGGTGGTAACGCGGAACAAATGACCGAAGCTGTTCATGCTCATTGAAGGCTCTCCTTTGCCCAACCGGTCTAATGGCAGGAAAAGGGGGTCTCAAGCGATTTTCCTTGAACAGGGTCTGTTCCGGCGCTAAGGCGGACCTACCTCGGGGGGCCACTATGGCTGAGATGCATCTGATGCGGACCCGTTGAACCTGAACCGGTTAACACCGGCGGAGGGAAGGTCGGACAATCTCCTACTTGCCCATCTGCCGCAACACTAGGAGATTGCCATGAAGGCACACCTGATTGCAGCGGGAATTCTAACAGCCACGACCGCGGTGGCACAAACCGAGACTTTGACAGTCTACGCCCCTGACTATTTCACATCCGAATGGGGGCCTGGCCCAACCATTGAAGCCGCCTTTGAAGAAAGCTGTGGCTGCGAGATGGAATTCCTACCCGGCGATCTGCTGCCCCGCATCATGCTGGAAGGCCAGAACACCCGCGCGGATATCGTGATCGGTCTGAACACCGACGTGACCGCCAAGGCACGATCCACCGGTCTGTTCGCGCCGCATGGTCAGGATAACGGCCAGCTTGAGCTGCCGATTGAATGGACCGACGACACCTTCCTGCCCTTCGACTGGGCCTATGTGTCCTTTATCTACGATGCGACCAAGATCGAAAGTCCACCCGCAAGTTTCGAAGCGCTGCGCACCATGCCGGTTGACCAGAAAGCCGTGATCCAGGACCCGCGCAGCTCAATCTCGGGCCTCGCATTGGTTCTGTGGGTCAAAGCCGTCTATGGCGATCAGGCCGAAGCGTTCTGGCGCGACATGGCCCCGCGCATCCTGACCGTCACCAAAGGCTGGTCCGAGGCTTATGGCCTGTTCACCGACGGCGAAGCCCCCATGGTGTTGTCCTACAACACCTCGCCCGCGTACCACATCGCCTTTGAGGAAGACGACACCAAACGCGCCGCGATCTTTGAGGAAGGCCATTACGGTTTCTTCGAGCTGGTGGCCAAAACATCAACCACGGACAACCCGAATGCCGACAAGTTCATGGAGTTTGTGCTGTCGGACGCCTTCCAAAGCGCAATTCCGATGACGAATTTCTCATACCCGTCGGCCCAAGGCCCGTCGGAGTGGCCCGAGGTTTTCGCGAACCTGCCTGCGCCAGACAAAGCGATCTTTATGGGCGAAGACGAAGCTGAGGCCATTCGCGCCGAGGCAATCGAAGAATGGCGTCGCGCGTTGTCGCAATAATTCCGGCGGGGCTGGTCGCAGCCCTGGTCGCAATGCCTTTGGCTGCGGTTTTTCTCCGCGCCGGAGGTGGCGCATCGCTTGCTGCGGGCGATTGGGCGGCTTTGCGATTTACGGTCTGGCAGGCATTTCTATCGGCTTTGCTAAGTTGCCTGCTGGCCATCCCCGCCGCCCGCGCGCTGTCGCGTCGCAGGTTTCCCGGGCGCGACAGTCTTGTCACAATACTCGGTGCGCCGTTTATCCTGCCGGTGATCGTTGCCATCCTTGGCCTGCTTGCAGTGTTCGGGCGTGAGGGGATGATCAGTCAGGGGTTGCATTTGCTTGGCCTGCCGCGCCTGCAAATCTATGGGCTTCAGGGTATCCTTCTGGCGCATGTGTTCTTCAATCTGCCGCTGGCGATCCGGCTGCTCCTTCAAGGCTGGTCAGACATACCAGCCGAACGGTTCCGTCTGGCCGCGCAGCTTGGACTGCCCGCGCCTACGATGTTTCGGGTCATTGAATGGCCGATGCTGCGCAAAACCCTGCCTGGCGCGTTTCTGGTGATTTTCACCATTTGCCTGTCAAGCTTTGCCGTGGCCCTTACTCTGGGCGGTGGCCCCAAAGCCACCACCGTGGAACTGGCGATTTATCAGGCGTTCCGTTTTGATTTCGACCTTGGCAAAGCCGCAACACTGGCGACCGTGCAACTGGCGCTGGTCGGAACCGCTTCGCTTGTGCTGCTTCGGCTTGTCGGGCCTTTGACGGGCGATCTTGGTCTGGGCCGTGTGCAGCACCGATGGGACGGAAACTCATCCCTCGCCCGCATACTGGATGTTGCCTCTATCACGTTGGTCGGCCTGTTTCTGCTGTTGCCGATCCTGTCGGTCGTCCTGCGCGGAGCGGCAGGTCTTGCCGATTTGCCCGCATCCGTCTGGATCGCGGCGGGGCATTCTGTCGGGGTTGCTCTGGCATCAACGACCCTGTGCATAGCGTTGGCGGTGCCGCTTGCCTCGGCGCGGCATGGTCAAACCGTGGCGCTTTTGGGTTTTGCCCTGTCACCGCTGGTTCTGGGGACCGGTCTGTTTTTGCTGCTTCAGCCCTATACCAATCCGTTTGAATGGGCCTTGGTCGTTACCTTCATCGTCAACGCCCTGATGGCCCTGCCCTTTGCCACCCGCGCCATCGCGCCGGCTTTGGAACAGGCCGAGGCCGATTATGGCCGCACCGCCGATATGCTGGGATTAACCGGTTGGAGCCGTTGGCGCTGGCTGATCCTGCCCCGTATTCAACAACCTTTGGGGTTTTCCGCCGGGCTGGCCGCGGCCTTGTCGATGGGCGATCTTGGCGTCATCATCCTGTTCGCAGATCCGGAACGCGCCACCTTGCCGCTGCAAATGTACCGCCTGATGGGCGCCTACCAAATGGAAGCCGCGGCCGGTGCCGCCTTGCTTCTTCTTGGTCTCAGTCTCGGGGTGTTTTGGCTGTTTGACAAAGGGGGGCGCTATGGCCTTGAAGCTTGAACACCTGATCGTAAGGCAGGGGGCATTTCAGCTGATTGCCGATTTTGAGGTGCCAACACACAGCTTCACATCCGTCATCGGCCCGTCGGGCGCGGGTAAATCCACCTTGTTCGACGCCGTTTCGGGATTTCTCAAACCGGCCAAAGGGCGAGTTTTGTGGCAGGGTGACGACCTGACAAACCGCCCACCCGGCGACCGCCCCGTTGCGATGTTGTTTCAGGATAACAACCTGTTTCCGCATCTGACGATTGGCCAGAATATCGGACTGGCCTTATCCAAACGCCGTCGATTGTCGCCTGCCCATCAAGACCATGTTGAAAGGGTTCTGGCCCGCGTGGGACTGGATGGAATGACCGATCGCAAAATGTCTCAGCTTTCCGGGGGCCAGATCAGCCGCGCGGCCCTGGCCCGTCTGCTTTTGCAGGACCGGCCGCTTTGGCTGCTCGACGAACCTTTCTCGGCCCTTGGTCCGGCGTTGAAATCCGAAATGCTGACGCTGGTGCGCGACATGGCCACTGAAAAACAGGCAACCGTGTTGATGATCACCCATGATCCGACGGATGCGCATGCGGTTGCGCCGCTGTCGGTTCTTGTTGCGGAAGGTCAGGCCAATGGCCCATTCGATACGGCCGAGCTGTTGAACAACCCGCCCCCCGCCTTGTCAGACTATCTGGGCTGATAAAAAAGCCCCGCCGGTTGGGCGGGGCTTTTGAAAAAGTTGACAGGAGTCAACTTAAAGCGTCCTGCCAAAAACCTGAATCACGGGTTTGTGGCAGGGCGCCCACGACAGTTGATGGGTCTTGCAGCGTCCGGCCTTTCCCCTGTCTCAGGTTAAAGGCCGAACGCTTTAGCTTTCTTTGGCCTGCCTTTTGATCGGTGCCCAAATCCGTTTGTTGGTGGCATAAAGCAGAACCGACATCAGAACCAGGAACAACACAGCGATAAAACCGGTTTCCTTGCGGCCCATCATCTTAGGCTCAGCCGCCCACATCAGGAAGGCCGCGGTGTCAACGGCTTCGTCCCGAAGCGCATTGCTGCTGCCGTCGTCAAAATCAACATCCTCGCCCCAAAGCGGCGGGGCCATAGAGATCCAGCCACCCGGGAAGGCGGTGTTTTGATACAAGATGCTGCCTGCCTCTTCCTTTTCCTTACCGGTATAGCCGGTCAGGATCGAAGCAATGTACTCAGCGCCGCCCATGCCCTTGAACAACTGGTTCAAACCAGAGCCGTAAGGGCCAGAGAATCCCGCGCGCGCTTTTGCCATCAGCGACAGGTCAGGCGCGTTGGGGTCGTTTGACTCCGGGAATGAATCAGTCGGCTTGCCCGGACGCCAATCATCCAGTTCGGGATCATAGATGTCGAACTGGGCCGCATAGGCGCGCACCTGATCTACGGGCAGGCCAACGCCGCCCTCATCTGCCAGGGTACGGATTGGCACGTATTTCAGACCATGACAGCTGGCGCAGACATTGGTGTAGACCTTAAGACCGCGCTGAAGCTGGTTTTCATCATAGGTGCCGAACGGGCCTTCGAACGAGAAGTCGAAATCCTCGATCTCTGATTGGATGACCGCTGCGTTTGTCGCACCGGCCATAAGGCCGACAGCTGCGATTGCTGAAAGGGTGAGTTTCTTGAACATTCTCTCAGTCCTCTCTTACTCAGACTTGCCGTAATGGGCGTTGAAGTCTTCCTCGATCGTCGCAGGCTGCTTGGACGGGCGTTCGATGACACCCAGAAGCGGCAGGATCACGAAGAAATATGCGAACCAGTAACTCGCGCCAATCAGCGAGATGATCGAATACGGCGGTTCCGCCGGCATCGCACCTGCCCACATCAGAACGAAGAAGTCGATTGCCAGCAGCCAGAACCACCACTTGAACATCGGGCGATACTTGCCCGAGCGAACCGACGATGTATCCAGCCATGGTGCCAGAGCGATGGCAACCATCGAACCGAACATGGCCAACACACCAAAGAACTTCGCATCGACGATACCGCCGGTCAGGAAGTTGGTCAGCATCACAACCCAAACGTCCGAGGTGAACGCACGCAGGATCGCGTAGAAGGGCAGATAGTACCACTCGGGAACGATGGCCGCAGGTGTAACCAGCGGGTTGGCTTCGATGTAGTTATCGGGGTGACCAAGGTAGTTTGGCATGAAACCGACAACGGCGAAGAAGACCACAAGAACAACCGCCAGCGCAAAGAAATCCTTGATCACAAAGTAGGGCCAGAAAGGAACTGTATCTTTTTCAGCTTCCGCTTTCGATCCGCGACGCACCTCAACACCCGCTGGGTTGTTGTTGCCGGTGGTGTGGAACGCCCAGACATGGACGATAACCAGACCAAGGATCAGGAACGGCAGCAGATAGTGCAACGAGAAGAAGCGGTTCAGCGTCGCGTTATCCACCGATGGACCACCCAGAAGCAGGGTTTGCAAGGGGTCGCCGATGAAAGGGATTGCGCCGAACAGGCCGGTGATCACGGTTGCACCCCAGAAGGACATCTGACCCCAGGGCAGAACGTAACCAAGGAAGCCGGTTGCCATCATCAAAAGATAGATGAGCATGCCGATGATCCATGTAACTTCGCGCGGGGCCTTGTACGAACCGTAGTAGAGGCCGCGGAAGATGTGCAGGTAAACCGCGATAAAGAACAGCGAAGCGCCGTTCATGTGCAGATAGCGGATAAAGTAGCCGCCATTTACGTTACGCATGATATGTTCGATCGAGGCAAAGGCCAGATCGACATTCGGCGTATAGTGCATCACCAGAATAACACCGGTGACAATCTGCAATACCAGGCAGAAAACAAGAACAATGCCCCAGATCCACATCCAGTTCAGGTTCTTGGGTGTGGGAAGCATGATGGTGTCATAGATCAAACCGACAATCGGCAAGCGCGAGTGAAGCCACTTTTCGCCGCGGGATTTCGGTTCGTAATGATCGTGCGGGATTCCGGACATGTTTATAACTCCTTAACCCAGTTTGATCGTGTTAGCGTCGACGAATTCGGTCGCCGGAACCAGAAGGTTCTCGGGCGCCGGACCCTTGCGGATACGACCCGACTGGTCATAGTGCGATCCGTGGCATGGGCAGAACCAACCGCCAAAATCACCAGCGCCGTCGCCCAGCGGAACACAGCCCAGATGGGTACATACACCAATCATTACCAGCCATTCACCGGCTTCGTCCATGGCGCGATTTTCATCGCTTGCCGGTGCTGCGCCAAGGTTGACGTTACGGGCATCGCCATCCGGCAAGTCGCTTAGGTCAACATTGCGGGCTGCTTCGATTTCATCCGGCGTGCGGCGGCGGATAAATACCGGCTTGCCCAGCCATTTGACGGTCAGCTGCGTGCCGGGGGCAACACCGCTGATATCCACGCGAATCGAGGCAAGCGCCTGCACATCCGCCGAGGGGTTCATTTGATTGATGAGAGGCCAGATTGCGGCGCCTGTACCAACTACACCGGCACCTGCCGTAGCATAGTAGAGGAAATCTCTGCGGGTGCCTTCGAGGTCTTCTGCGTGGGACACGAGCTTTCTCCAATTAATTCGGCCCGAACCGGCCTTATACGGGTTTAGGCCGCAGTTTCCCGCAGCCTTTCCGAGGGCGTGTTTAACGCCCGAATTTCCATGCGTAAAGCGCCCAATTTGACCGTTTTGACTACCGAGCGCATGTGTCGCGGTTGCGAAACGGGAATCAATGACGAACGGATACGGGAATCGCAGGCCTTGCCGGACGTTCGTACCAATTCGAAAGAGGCGATTCTTTAGCGTTTCGCGATATTGCTGCGACACAGGCAATCTGGCGAGGCGTGCAAAGCCTATTGATGGTGTGCGTGTTCCAAAATCAACGTGGGCCTCAGCTTAATCCCGAAACGCTTTACCGACCGTTCGGTCAGTTTTCGCCGAGACGTTTACTTGGGTTGGGTCGCTTGCATGGAAGGGCGCTGACCAAACGCCGCGAACCACGTTGCCAATTCCGGATTGCTGCTGCGCCAATCGCGGTCGGCATGGCGGAAATCCAGATAGGCCAATGCGCAACCCACGCCGATCTGGCCAATATTCAGCGGACCGGTCAGATAGTCCATCCAGTCATTGCCAAGTGCGATGATCGAGCGCTCGGCCTTGGCCCATTGCGCTTCGATCCAAGGCACGAACACCATCTCGTCCGGGCGAACTCTGCGCTCATATGTCATCAGGACCGCGGCATCCAGAATGGCGTCGGCGGTGGCCTCGAGCGTCAGCATTTTCCAGATATCGTCTGCGGGATACAATGTACCGCCTGACTGGTGATCCAGATACCGGCAGATCACCCGACTGTCATAAAGCGCGGTGCCGTCATCCGTGATCAGCGACGGAATTTTACCCGAAGGATTCGCGGCCACCGCTTCGTTGGCGCTGTTCACCGGCGTTGTCATCACCTCAACCAGTTCTGTTTGATCCATCTGGCCTGTTTCGTGCAACACAACATGTACTTTGCGGACAAAGGGCGATGCGCTGGAATAGATTAATTTCATCGTGACTCCTCAGATTGGATAGTTGTCATCATAGCTGCGAGGGTTTCGACCTCGCTTCCGATTCCGTATTTCGCAAGCTGGCTGGCAGCGGCCTGCCGCATGGCGTCGGGTTTGTTCTGGCCAAGCTTGAAGGTGCTTTGAACATCGTCAATGTCCAATCGAAAGGGCTGGATCATCCGCATCATACGGCCCAGCGCTTCGGGGTCCATTTTTGTGGCTTTCCAGACCGGCTTGGGCAACAGCCGGGTTTCGAATTCGTCGGAAAGATCCTCAAGAACGTCTGCCAACTGACCGGATGCCAGTGGACAAAGCGTTCCGATCAGATGAACGGCAACGTAGTTCCAGGTCGGCACCTGATCTTCGGCCCCGTACCAGTCCGGCGACACGTAGGAATGCGGGCCAACAATCGCGAGCTTTGCTTTGACCGGCCCCTGCGCCAAACGCGCAATCGGATTGGATCGTACCAAATGAAGGGTTGCCGCATCTCCATCGATGACGAACGGGATATGGGACAACAGCGGATGATCTTCGCCGTTTACCGCCAGAGTTCCAAAACCGATGGAGCTGGCAAAGGAAAGAGCGGTGATCGTATCAGTGCCGCGAAACGCCGGGTTGGGATGCATATGACTTCCTTACTGCCTGCGCGGATGTTGCAGGGGCGGGACCGGATTATCAAGCGCCAGAGGGCCGATCCGGAAAATGAGTCACCGGATCACCGTCGGTCCAGATCTTATACTTGGTCATGATCGACAGGAACCGTTCCGAGGCTAGAAAGGCTTCAACCCAACGCGACAGGTGCGGCCAATCCTGCGCATCGAACCAGGCTTTATCAGTCATTGCGAATTGCCGGACGAAAGGAAGGATAGCCATATCCGCCAGCGTCGGATTGCCACCGAACAGAAACGTCTGCCCGGCAAGTCTTTCATTCAAGCCGTACAAATGCGCGCTGGCAACGGTGCGCTCGGCGGCCTTGTCTGCATCCGCATAGCGTGTTGAATACTTGTACCTGTCCAGAGCCGTTTTGAACGGCCCGTCGATGACATCGATTATGGCGAACCCATCATCCGGCATGTCCAGCCAGCCTTCGGGATCATTCTGCGCCAAAGCCCACAGCATGATATCGCGGCTTTCGTCTATGGTTTGGGTCTTCGTCACCAGACAGGGCACCGTGGCGCTGGGGGATGCCTGTAGAAAGGCCGGTGCCTTGTCGCGCAACAGGATTTCGCGCAGCTCGACCTGAATTCCGGCGCTTTGAACCGCCAATCGCGCCCGCATGGCATAGGGGCACCGGCGGAAACTATAAAGGACATGTCGGGGCATCGGGATCAGACGACAACGGCTTGAAGCTGCTGCCCGGAAACCCCGGAAATGCGGGCTTTGACGATCCTGCCTTCTGGTTGAGGGGTCTCAAACACCACCTCGGCGAATTGCTCGGTCCGGCCCATATGCGGGTTTTCCATCAGCACATTGTGGGTCTTGCCAAGTTGGCCCGTCAGATGCGCCGCAACCCTGCGTTCACCTGCCGACCGCAGTCTTGCGGCCCTGACCTTGATCAGTTTGCCATCTACCTGACTGGGGATTTTCGCAGCCGGCGTACCTTCTCGCCGGGAATAGGGAAAAACATGCAGCCACGTGAGGTGGCAATCATCAACCAGCTTCAGCGAATTCTCGAAATGCGCGTCCGTTTCCGTCGGGAAACCGGCAATGATATCGGCACCGAATGTAATGTCGGGGCGCAGCTTGATGGCTTCGTTTACAAATCGTATCGCATCTTCACGCAAATGCCGCCGTTTCATCCGCTTCAGGATCAAATCGTCGCCATGTTGAAGGCTGAGGTGAAGATGCGGCATCAACCTGTTTTCGGTGGCGATGGCCTGCATCAGGTTCTCGTCCACTTCAATGGAATCGATCGAGCTGATCCGCAGGCGCGGCAAATCCGGCACCAGCTTAAGGATACGCATCACCAGATCGCCCAGTTTTGGCGCGGCAGGCAGATCGGCCCCCCACGAGGTCAGATCGACACCCGTCAGAACCACTTCGTTAAAGCCCTTGTCGACCAGCCGTTTGATCTGATCCACAACCACCCCTGCGGGAACAGACCGCGAATTTCCCCGCCCATAGGGGATGATGCAAAAGGTACAGCGATGATCACAGCCGTTTTGAACCTGAACATAGGCGCGGCTGCGCGTCCCGAACCCGTCTATCAGATGTCCGGCGGTTTCCGTGACCGACATGATGTCATCCACCTGAACCTTCTCGGACGTGCCAATAAAATCGGCGGCCATACCCGCCCAGGTTTCGGGCTGCATTTTCTCGGTATTGCCGATGACGTGATCCACCTCGTCCATCGCGGCAAAGCTGTCGGGCTCGGTTTGGGCCGCACAACCTGTGACGATCAGCTTGGCGGTCGGGTTCTGTCGCCTCAGACGACGGATTTCCTGACGTGATTTTCGCACGGCTTCAGCGGTTACGGCGCAGGTGTTGACGACGACCGCATCATCCAAACCGGCACTGGCGGTCATTTCCCTGATGGCTTCGGTCTCATATGCGTTGAGACGGCAGCCAAGGGTCGCAAAGACCGGTGGGTGGCTGCTCATTTCAACGACTCCAGAAACTGCGGGGTTAACGTGCCCGAGGCCACATGCATGGTCGGTCCTGTCATCCAAACCCCATCCTTGCGCCAGTCGATCAGGATTTGTCCGCCATCAAGATCGATCTTCACCTTTCGCCCGGTCAATCCGCGCCGGGCAGCTGCAACCGCCGTCGCGCAGGAAGAAGACCCGCTGGCCAGAGTGATCCCGGTTCCACGTTCCCACACGCGCATCCGCAAATGATCCGGCCCAATGACATGGGCAAACTGCACGTTGGTGCGCTCGGGGAAAAGCGGGTGGTGTTCGTATCGTGGGCCATCGGCTGCAAGGTCCACCGCCTCGGCATCCTTAACAAAGAAGGTGCAATGCGGGTTGCCCATGCCTGTGGCGGTCGGCGTACCCTCGATCGGAAGTGCCACGGTATCCATCGCCTTCGCCAGAGGAATGTCCTGCCATTCCAACAATGGATGGCCCATATTCACCGAGGTCTGTCCGTCACCGGCATCCACTGCGGCAAGCCTGCCGCGCTCGGTCGTCAGGGTTACTGCGGATTTGCCGGTTTCCTGCATGATATGGCGTGCGATACAACGAGTGGCATTCCCGCATGCAGCCGACAGGGACCCATCGGCGTTGTAGAACACCAGATGCCCGTCTGCATCGTCCGAAGCCTCGATCACCGCAAGCTGATCAAACCCGATCCCCCGATGCCGGTCGGCCAGCGCCTGTGCCAAAGCAACACCCATTGCAACAGGACGCAAACGGGCATCCATCACGACAAAATCATTGCCGAGCCCGTGCATCTTGTGGAATTCGATATGGTCCGTCGCCACGTTGGTCATAGGCGGCATATACGCCCGATTCCATTTGCTTTCCAGAGCCACGCGCATTCCCGCGGATCCTTTCAGCAGACTTGTGTCACACCCCCGATAAACGGGCACATTTAGAGACCGGCGGCATTGTCTTTAGATTCTTGTCACAATCTCGCTTTTATGGGTTGACCCTATCTGCCGCTCTTTCTAGAAGCTGCCTTCACAGTGGGCCGTTAGCTCAGTTGGTAGAGCAACTGACTTTTAATCAGTGGGTCGCAGGTTCGAATCCTGCACGGCTCACCACTAAACCGAAATGTCATCAATCATTTGCGTCGCATTTATGCGCCTATGACTGGTTGTGCGTGATCACTTCAGGTGACGCCCGTCAGACCTGCAAATTTAGAAAAAATTCTCGGCAAGAAGGCGGAGCGCCAGCAATGTCAGGATCACGAAAATCACCTTGTCGAAGGTGGTTTTTGAAATCCGTTTTCCCAGATAGTCCCCGATAAGCATACCTATTATCAGCGGGGCGAGGGCAAGAAGCCCATAGGTCATTCGATCTGGGGTCATGACACCGAATACAAGCTGCACCGGCAGCTGGATCAGTGTCATCGCCAGAAAATATAGTGACATGATGTAAATGAACTGCGGGCGAGGAAGCCCGGCGGCATTCATGAATGTCACCGAAACCGGGCCGGACAGGCCTATGGCCCCCTGAAAGAACCCTCCGATACCGCCAACCGGACCGGCGAGCCGTTTGGCAGTCTCCCTTGCAAGCGACCAACCGGGATTGGCCAGTCGAAACACGACATAGGCCAGAACCACCAAGGCAACAGATGTGGTCAGCACAGCGCTGCTGAAGCGCGCCAGGGCGACCGTGCCGATACCGGCACCGACCATTCCCGCCAAGGCCCAAGTCAACGAGAACCTGTGATCCGAGAATTCGGACCGGAACCGCCATGTCTGCCAGGCGTTGGAAAGGATGTTCGGGATCAAAAACACCGCGACCGCGAAGGGCACATCTACCAGAATGGCCATGATCGGCACGGCCAGAAACGGCGCACCGACGCCGGTGGCGCCCTTTAGCAAGCCGCCAAGCAAAAACGCCGCAAAAACCAGAATGAGGGATTCGAATGTAACGGCGCGTTCCTTTCATTATAGCGTTTCGTCAGACAACGGCGAATTGCCCCATCATGCCACCGTCTTCATGTTCAAGGATATGGCAGTGAAACATGAACGGCAGATCGGCGCTGGCTGGCTGATCGAAGCGCACCAGCAGATCGGTGCGTCCGTTGACAAGAACAGTGTCCTTCCAGCCGGTGTTCTGCGGGGCCGGGGCGGCGCCGTTTTCGCTGAGCACCTGGAAGGTGACGCCGTGTATATGGAAAGGATGCATCAACATGTTGGCCGATACCGACCACCGCTCAATCGTACCCTGCTGAACGGTGAAATCTGTGCGGTTCATATCGAAGGGCCGGCCGTTGATCGAGAACTGGTTCCCGTTACGGCGCATCATCATCGAGCCCATCCCCATATCAAGAGTTACCCTGCGCTGGCCGGCACGCGCCGAATCCAGGGCTGGCCGCGATCCGCCAAGGTCATCGGGCAGCGTCGTGATCCGCGCCTGAATTGATGTGTCTGCCTTGAAGGGAAGCACTTCGAATGGTGGCCCGGAAGCAGGCCGTCCGCCCATCATGCCGCCCCCCATCATATCGGTGTTCGGGCTTTGCTGGCTTATGAGCGACACGTCATTCCCGTCTCCGAAGTCCACAAGAACTTCGTAACGTTCACCGGGTGACAGGCTTAGACCGGTCAGTTCAATGGGGCGGTCGAGTAACCCGTTATCGGTGGCGATCAGATGCATCGGACGCGCATCTGACATCGAAAGGGTGTAAATGCGCGAATTCGATCCGTTCAGTAACCGAAGCCTGACAATACCGTTCGGCACAACAGCCGTGGCCCCGATCTGGCCATTGATCACCATCGTATCGCCCAGAAAGCCCATCATCTGTTCCGGCATCGACAAACTGTAATCCATGCGCCCCCGCCGGTCGAAACGGCGATCTTGAAGCACCAGCGTCAGGTCATCAACGCCATAGGTCGCGGGTAGACCGCGTTCATCATCCAGCCCGTCGCTTAGATGCATAACACCGGCGAGGCCGTTGTAGACCTGTCGCGCCGTCGCGCCGTGGATATGGGTGTGAAACCATATCGTGGCCGCTGGCTGATTGACGGGCAGCACTGGCGCCCATGTCGATCCCGGTGCGATGGTCTGATGCGGGCCGCCATCAACGTCTCCGGGAATGAGCATGCCGTGCCAGTGGACCGAGATTTCCTCGCTCAGGCTGTTTTCAACTTCGGCCTGAACCTCTTGCGTATTCCTGATCCGAACCGTTGGTCCGAGATAGGGTTGGCTGAAGCCCCAGGTTTCCGACGCGGCCCGCCCGGCAAAGTTGGTTTGCCCTGACTGAGCCGTAAGCCGAAAGGCACCCGTATCAGTCGCATCCAGAAGCGGCGGCATCGAAAGCGGGACCGCATCGCGGTTTGCCAAAGATAGGCTTGGAATAAACGAAGCGACAGCCCCGGCACCAAGACCGGTCATTAATCCACGTCGGGTAATCATACTCAAAATCCTAATTGTTACTGAACCGTATGTGTGCTTTTCGGCTCTTCGTCACTGCCGAGTTCTTCCAGAATTGGACAGTCTGGGCGATGATCCCCCGCACATTCCTCGGAAAGGCGCGTAAGCGTGGCATGCATGGCCTGAAGATCGGCGATCTTGGCCTCGATTTCGCTTAGATGCTTGCCGGTGACGCTTTTGACCTCGGCGCTTGCGCGCGACTTATCTTCGTAAAGCGCAAGAAGCCTGCGGCAGTCTTCGATGGTAAATCCCAGCCCGCGGGCGCGGGCCAGAAAGATCAGCTTGTGTAGGTCGGCATCGCTGAACACGCGATACCCGTTCATTTCACGCTTGGGTTTGACCAGGCTAATATCCTCGTAATACCTGATCGTCTTCGCCGGCAGGCCGGACAGTTGTGCGACATCTCCAATATTCATGGTCTTCTCCTTTATTCCGCGGGCGCGGGGGCCGTGGCGGTTGTGAGGGGGGGGGATGGCACCATGGGCTGTTCCTGCATCGCGGCTTTGACCCTGCGCAGGCGCAACGCATTTGTCAGAACCGCAAAGGAACTAAGCGCCATTGCACCAGCCGCCAGTACCGGCGACAACAACAGGCCGAATGCCGGATACAACACGCCAGCCGCAACCGGGATAAGGGCCACGTTATAGCCAAATGCCCAGCCAAGGTTTTGCTTGATGTTGCGCATCGTTTGATGCGACGTCTCGAAACCGTTCACAACGCCGCGCAGATCACCCGACATCAGAACCACATCGGCGCTTTCGATGGCCACATCCGTACCGGTGCCGATGGCAATGCCCACATCCGAATGGGCAAGCGCGGGCGCGTCGTTGATCCCGTCGCCGACAAAGGCGACTTTGCCGTGTTTGCGCAGATCATCAAGAGCCGCGACTTTGCCATCGGGCAAGACACCCGCAATGACGTGGTCGATACTGGTTTCGCGGGCAATAGCCTCGGCGGTCTCGCGCTTGTCACCTGTGATCATCGCGACTTTCAGTCCAAGCGCATGCAGGGCCTCAATCGCATCCCGGCTGGCCGGTTTCACCGGGTCTGAAACCCCCACGACAGCAGCGATCTTGCCATCGATGGCGGCAAACAGCGCGGTCCGCCCCCGTTTGGCCAGATCGGTTTCCACTTTCTGCATCGCGCCGAATTCAATGCCTTCGCGCTTCATCAGGCGGTCCGCGCCAACCAGAACATTGCGGCCTTCGACCGTGGCGCTGACACCAAATCCGGTGATCGAGTTGAAGTCACGCGGATCCGAGAGGTCCAGACCCTCGTCCTTGGCCTTGCGCACAATCGCCTCGGCGATGGGATGCTCCGAGTGGGCCTCAACCGAGGCCACAAGACGCAGGACTTCTGTCCGCTCTAACCCCTCGGAAAGGATCAGATCGGTCAGTTCCGGTCGGCCTTCGGTAACGGTGCCAGTCTTGTCCAACGCAACAACGCCGACGCTGCTGAGTTCCTGAAGCGCATCACCTTTGCGGAAAAGCACGCCCATTTCAGCCGCACGGCCCGTCCCCACCATGATCGAGGTCGGGGTAGCCAGACCCATGGCACAGGGGCAGGCAATGATCAGAACCGAAACACCGACGACCAGCGAATATGTCAGGGCAGGCGACGGGCCGAATGCCAGCCAAACGCCGACCGTGATGGCCGCGAAAACCATGACAGCGGGCACGAACCAAAGGGTGATCTTATCGACCAGGTTCTGGATCGGCAGCTTCGTGCCCTGCGCCTCTTCGACCATGCGGATGATCTGGGCCAGGGTGGTATCCGTACCCACGCGGGTGGCGCGATAGGTCAGGCTGCCCGCCCCGTTCACCGTGCCACCGGTCAGCGTTTCACCGGCGGATTTGCCGACCGGAATCGGTTCGCCCGTAATCATGCTTTCGTCGACATGGCTTTCGCCTTCGGTGACTTCGCCGTCAACGGCAATGCGTTCACCGGGGCGAACAAGGATCAGATCACCTTTGCGAAGATCGTCAATATTAACCTCGGTCGGTTCACCGCCGCGCAGAACACGGGCAGTTTTCACCTGAAGGCCCAGCAGTTTCTGGATTGCGGCCCCCGTGCGCCCCTTGGCGCGGGCTTCCAGATAACGGCCCAGCAGGATCAGCGTCAGAATGACCGCAGCGGCTTCAAAGTAAACCGCGCGTGTGCCCTCGGGCAGAAGCGACGGGAAGAAGGTTGCGACGACCGAAAACAGATAAGCCGCCGAGGTCCCGATGGCCACAAGGCTGTTCATGTCGGGCGAGCCGCGCAGCAGAGACGGATAGCCTTTCAGATAGAAAACACGTCCGGGGCCTAGAATCACCAGCGTGACCATCACGAATTGAAGATACCAGCTGGTCTCCATCCCGATAGTTCCGTCAATCCAGTCGCGCATGCCGGGGATCACGTATGACCCCATTTCCGTGAAGAACACCGGCAGTGTCAGAATCGCCGCAAGAATGGTGCGGCGCAAAGCGATGCGGGCTTCTTCTTCCTTACGAGCGGTGCGATCTTCACTTTGCGATGCTTCGGCAACGCTTGCCGGATAGCCGGTTTCCTCAGACGTGCGAATCAGATCCTGAACGGTGATTGCACCCTCGAGATAAGTGATCTTTGCCGTTTCCGTTGCCAGATTGACATTCACATCCGTCACACCGGGAAGGGCCGCCAGCGCCTTGTCTACACGCCCGACGCACGAAGCGCAGGTCATGGATTCGATCGACAATGTCACTTCGGCAGTTTTTGCCGGATAACCCAACTCATTCAGCTTCTGGTGGGCGTCATTCAGCAATTCCGGCGAATCAACCGAGAAACGGGCCGTTTCCGTTGCCAGATTCACCGATACGTCCGACAGGCCCGGGATTTCGTCCAGCCCCCGTTCAACCCGCCCGACGCAGGACGCACAGGTCATACCTTCCACGGAAAGTGCCAATTTATTTGCTTCGCTCATCGCGGCCTCCATATCATCTTTGGCCTGAGTTAATGATTCCAGTAACTGTAAGGTCAATGGAAAAAATTCAAACATATTAAAAAAATTTAATATTGACCTTCCCCCAACTGTAAGGCGCAAAAGGGGCACATTGAAAGAATGGAGACACTCAATGGAATTCAACGTACCCGAAATGAGCTGCGGCCACTGCACGGCTGCGATCGAAAAAGCGCTTAAGGAAAGCGACCCGGCGGCAGAGGTCAATTGCGATCTCGATACACGTCGCGTGGCCGTTACGTCGGCTCTTTCGCAAGCGCAGGTAAGCGAGGCCATCAAACAAGCAGGATATGATTCCGAACTTGTTGGCGCCTGAATTCGAACACGCCACCTTGGGGACGATCCCAAGGTGGCGTGATCCCTTTATTGCGGTGCAGGCCCTAGCTGGGCAAAATACAGGCGGGATCGTCCCGATTGCAGAGCTGATCTCGGCCAACGATATTTTTTCGACGATCAAGGCGGAATTTCCCAATTCCATCCTTGAATACCCGCAACCGGTTGACGCCGACCGACCCTCGTGAGCCGTTAACCCTACGTCCGCATTCCGCGTTTTTGCGCGAAATCATTTTAGCGTTCTTAAAAGGCCGGTACGCATGGCCAGCCGACTGCCGCGGGCTGGCACGCCGGTCGAAAACGCAGCCATGATCGAGGGAGACTGCCATGCCATCGCCAAACCCGAACCGCAGACAAGTTTTCTTGGGTGTTGCGGCTTCCGCTTTCGTCCCCGGCCTGCCTGTGATCGCCCAGAACAGACCAGCGCTTCACGTGATCAAGGATCCTAATTGCGGCTGTTGCGGAGGGTGGATCAATATCATGGCTCAGTCCGGTTTTGACGTGACCGTCCAAAACGTATCGAACGATGTGCTTTTCAGCTACAAGCTTGGCAACGGAATTTCGGAAGACCTGGCCTCGTGCCATACCGGCCTGGTCGAAGGGTATCTGATCGAAGGCCATGTTCCGCCCGCCGATGTGCGTCGTCTGTTGACTGAACGCCCTGATGCAATCGGATTATCAGTGCCTGGCATGCCCTTTGGCGCACCTGGGATGGGGCCGGAAGACGACCGCGACGCTTATGACGTGGTTCTGATGAACAAGGACGGCACGACTGAGATTTACGCAAGCTATGACGGCCAATAAAGCGCCCCACCTTATCCCTGGCTCAGATTAAATGTAAGGGACGCTTTAGGAAAGCAGGCAGATTTGCGCCGTGGCCGCCGGACGTGAATTGATGCGCAGGCCGGCACAGGCTACCCTGAACGGGTTACATGTAATTGCGGACATCAGGTTGACCGGGCGCATTCGACCTTTCTTGCCATTATTGGCCCTTATCGCCTTTGGCGTCGCGCTTTTGATATGGGCGCCGGAACAGGTTGCCGGATTTGATCGCGAGGTCATTCGCCAGCTTGTGTCGGATGCAGGCATGGCAGGCCCTGTTTTGATCGTTCTTCTGATGACCTTGGCGGTGGTCGCAAGCCCGATCCCAAGTGCGCCCATCGCATTGGCCGCCGGAGCAGCCTATGGCCACTATGCCGGAACCGTTTATGTCGCCATAGGCTCGGAACTGGGCGCAACTATTGCCTTTTTGCTCGCCCGTTATCTTGGACGAGGTGCTTTGGTGAAGCTGTTTGGCAACAAAATCGATTATGGGCTATTGGGTTCTCAGAACGCGCTGACATTGATCATATTCACAAGCCGATTGCTGCCGTTCATTTCTTTCGACGCCATGAGCTATGCCGCCGGGCTTAGCGCCATTCAGACCTGGCGCTTCTTGCTTGCCACGCTTGCCGGGATTCTTCCGGCCAGTTTTGTGCTGGCCCATTTTGGAAGTCAGGCAATGTCCGGTGATTTCGGACAGGCCGAATGGATTGTGCTTGGGCTTGGACTATTGACGGCAACGCCGCTTTTGATTGTCGCGCTCATGCGCAAAAAGAACGGCAAGCAGCCCAAATCTTGAAGTATTTCGACAAATTGTTGTGTCTCAAATGGGTCTCACAACGCTTGTCTTATGCATTTCGCTGTTTCAACGCGAAGGTGCAGCCTCTGCTCGCCCGTTTTTTTGCGGGCAGAGGCGGTGGGTGACAGGTGTTGGCGTGTAAGTTCGGGGGCAAGACCAAGGCCCGCTGAACAAAATGGCAGGCGAAGACGCCTGCCACTTTTTGATCGCTTAGAAATGCACCGAACGCGAGGTGCCGGGAATTTCTTTCGGCGGGGCGAACTTGGTCAGGTCGATCCCCTCAACCGCCGTTTTGTACTCGTCCAAGGTTGGGGTTCGGCCAAGGATCGCCGAGAGCACCACAACCGGGGTTGAGCCGAGCAGCGATTCACCCTTTTTCTCGGGCAGGTCGGCGACAACCCGGCCTTGGAAAAGACGGGTTGAGGTTGCCAGAACAGTGTCGCCCTTGGCCGCTTTTTCCTGGTTACCCATGCACAGGTTACAACCCGGACGCTCGAGATAAAGGATGTTGTCATACTCGGTCCGCGCAGTCTGCTTTGGCGCGCTGTCGTCAAATTCGAAGCCCGAGTATTTCTGAAGAACTTCCCAGTCGCCCTCTTCCTTCAGCTCGTCGATGATGTTGTAGGTCGGCGCGGTCACAACCAGCGGCGCCTTGAACTCGACACTGCCATTGGCCGCCTCAAGGTTCCGCAGCATTTGCGCCACGATCTTGATGTCGCCCTTGTGCACCATGCAGGACCCGACAAAGCCCAGATCAACCTTTTTCTCGGCCTTGTAGTACGAAATCGGGCGGATCGTGTCATGGGTATAGCGCTTCGACACATCGGGGTTGTTCACATCGGGGTCCGCAATCATCGGTTCGTTGATGGCGTCCAGATCAACCACGACTTCCGCGAAATATTTCGCGTTGTCATCCGGCGTCAGGGCCGGAACCTCGCCCGATTTGATCTCGGCGATGCGGGCATCGGCAATTGCGATCAGCTTGGCCAGCATGCCGCTTTCATGCTCCATGCCCTTGTCGATCATGATCTGGATGCGGCTTTTCGCCAGCTCCAGCGATCCGATCAGGGTCTCGTCATTCGAGATACAAACCGAAGCTTTCGCCTTCATCTCGGCGGTCCAGTCCGTGAAGGTAAAGGCCTGATCCGCCAGAAGAGTGCCGATATGCACCTCGATCACGCGACCTTGGAAAACATTGTCGCCATGCTGTTCCAGCATCTGCGCCTGAGTGGCGTGCACCACATCGCGGAAGTCCATGTGATCGGCCATCTGGCCTTTGAAGGTCACTTTAACCGATTCCGGCAGAACCATCGACGCCTCGCCGGTTGCCAAAGCAATCGCCACGGTGCCCGAGTCTGCCCCGAAGGCCACGCCTTTGGACATGCGGGTGTGGCTGTCGCCACCAATGATGATTGCGCGATCATCCACGGTGATGTCGTTCAACACCTTGTGGATCACGTCGGTCATCGGATGATAAACGCCTTTCGGGTCGCGGCCCGTGACCAGGCCGAAATCATTCATGAATTTCATCAGGCGCGGCGTGTTGGCCTGTGCCTTCAGATCCCATACCGACGCGGTGTGGCAACCCGACTGATAGGCCCCGTCAACCGCCGGCGAAACAACCGTCGCGGCCATGGCTTCCAGTTCCTGCATGGTCATCAGACCGGTTGTGTCCTGCGAGCCTACGATGTTGACGCGAACGCGGGCATCTGTACCGGCATGCATCAGCGTGCCCTTCGGAAAGCCCAGCGCATTGCGGCTGAAAATCTTTTCAACTGCGGTCTGGCCCTGACCCTCATGAGAAACCAGTTTGGCGGGTGCAAAAACCTCGGGTGCGTCAATTCCCAGCGTTTCGGCCGCGAATGTCTGCAATTTCTTGCCGAAGACAATCGCGTATGATCCGCCCGCTTTCATGAATTCCTGCTTCTGCGGCGTGAAGGACGCCGCCAGATCAACCAGTTCTTCACCGTCTTCGCTAAACAGCTTCTGCTTCTTGGTGTTGATTTTCAGAACGGTGCCGGTTTCGACCGAGTATTTCTGCTCGAGAACCGCGTTGCCGTCATTGTTAAGGATCGGCTTGCCGTCCTCGTCAACTTTCTTGACCCAGTTTTTCAGGTCAAGACCAATGCCGCCGGTCACACCAACAGTGGTCAGGAAAATCGGCGAAATTCCATTGGTGCCGCCGACAATCGGCGCGTAGTTCACGAAAGGAACATAGGGCGACGCCTGTTTGCCGGTCCAAAGTGCCACGTTATTCACGCCCGACATCCGAGATGAGCCAACACCCATAGTGCCTTTTTCAGCGATCAGCATCACCTGCTTGTTTGGGTGCTGAAGTTTCAGGGCGTTGATCTCTTCCTGTGCGCTTGGCGAGATCATGCATTTCCCGTGGAGTTCACGGTCAGCACGGCTGTGCGCTTGATTGCCGGGCGACAGAAGATCGGTCGAGATATCACCTTCGGCAGCAATATAGGTAACGATTTCAATCTCTTCGTCGATATCCGGCAGCTTGGTGAAAAACTCGGCCTGCGCATAGCTTTCCAGCAATTCCTTCGCGATTGCATTGCCGTCCTGATAGGCCTTGGCCAGACGATCCATATCTGCATCGTAAAGGAAAACTTGCGTTTTCAGCACGCTTGCCGCCTGCACGGCAATGTCCGAATCCTCGCCCAAGGCCAGCGTCAAAAGAACGTCAACCGAAGGACCGCCTTTCATGTGCGACAGCATCTCGAAGGCAAATTCAACCGAGATTTCCTCGACCGTTGCATTGCCCAGAATGATGTCTTGCAGGAACGCAGCTTTCACGCCCGCCGCCGAAGTCGTGCCGGGCAGGGTGTTATAGATGAAGAAATTCAGCGACGCTTCGCGATGCGCGTTTCCGGTGTCTTTGATCTGTTCGATGATCTCGGCCAGAAGGGCGCCATCATCAATCGGCTTGGGGTTAAGGCCCTGTTCTTTACGGGTCTCGATTTCGGTAAGGTAGTCGGTGTACAGGCTCATGACGTTCCCCAGGATATGCGTTCGAATCAGCTTTCTCACCGGTGCTTAAATACGTTGAGCGCTCCGGTGGCAAGTGCTATGTATGCTATGGTATACCGTTCGCAGGCAGATTTCAAGGAACCGCGCACATGTTCAGCGCAGATGATGGTTTTCCGCCGATTACTGCCGCCCCCCGCCGATTAATCACAAACAGGACCATGGCGACCCCGGCAGGATTCGAACCTGCAACCTGCCCCTTAGGAGGGGGCTGCTCTATCCAGTTGAGCCACGGGGCCAGCGCTTGTTTTATGAGGTATTCCGGCACCCGGCTTCAAGGCCCAAAAAAAGGGGCGCTGGGCGGGAGGTGGAAAGAACAGCCCCTTGGCTAGTCATTTTTTTTAGAAGAGACCCGACAATATCCTGAACTTCAAATGCAAGCCGGGCCTTGTGTCGCACAAAGAACGCCTCAAGATCGTACCCCCCAACACACATACACTCCCCCCGACCCCAAGCGACGCGCATTATGTCGATCCCACGGCTTCACCGTGCGGCCAGACGCTGGCAGAGTGTGATCAGATCCTGTTCTGCCAAACCTACTTGGCTATCGGGTCAAAATCAGGGTAACTGTTAGCGAACAACAAGAACTGGATCCGAACCGTGACAAATCCCAAGCCGCGTCCTCTGACATTGCGTGAAGTTTCAGAAGCCTCGGGCGTTTCGGAAATGACCGTCAGCCGGGTGTTGCGCAACCGTGGGGATGTTTCGGAAAATACCCGCAAAAAGGTATTGGCCGCCGCGAAAGAGCTTGGCTATGTCCCCAACAAGATCGCCGGTGCCTTGGCCAGCCAGCGGGTCAATCTGGTTGGCGTGATCATCCCGTCATTGTCGAACATGGTGTTTCCCGAAGTAATGGCCGGTATCAGCCAAGAGCTGGACGGAACCGATCTTCAGCCGGTCGTCGGGGTTACGGATTATTCGCCCGAAAAAGAGGAACGTGTTCTGTACGAAATGCTGTCCTGGCGCCCCTCAGGGGTGATCATTGCCGGGCTTGAACATTCCGACGCTTCACGCGCGATGCTTAAAAACGCCGGTATTCCCGTGGTCGAGATCATGGACGTCGATGGAAATCCCGTTGACGCGATGGTCGGGATCAGCCACCGCCGGGCAGGTCGCAAGATGGGCGAGGCGATCATCAAGGCCGGTTATAAGCGGATCGGGTTCCTGGGCACCAAAATGCCGCTCGATCACCGGGCGCGGAAACGCTTTGAAGGCTTCACCCAGGTACTGGCCAAATCCGGCATCGAGATTGCCGATCAAGAGTTTTACTCCGGCGGGTCGGCATTGGCCAAAGGGCGGGAAATGACCGAGGTGATGCTGAAGCGCACGCCTGATCTGGATTTCCTTTATTATTCGAACGACATGATCGGCGCTGGCGGATTGTTGTGGCTTCTGGAACAGGGCATTGATGTCCCCGGTCAGATCGGCTTGGCCGGTTTCAACGGGGTTGAGCTGCTGGATGGTCTGCCGCGCAAGCTGGCAACGATGGATGCCTGCCGTTTGGAAATCGGCCGCAAAGCGGCACAGATCATTGCCGCGCGTCAGCAGGATGACTATGACAACAGCGAAGGCACGGTTGAGCTTAGCCCGAAGATCGAGTTTGGCGATACGTTGAAGCGCTAGGTGAATGCGCGACTTAGACGCCGTGTTCCGATCCAGCTAACGATCAGCATCAACGCAGCTGTTGCCAGACAGGCAGGCAGCCCGCCGAGTTGATAGGATAGCCCCGACAAAACCGTACCCAGCAGCCTGCCCGATGCGTTGGCCATGTAGTAAAAACCGACATCCATGGAAACTCTGTCCCCTGTCGTGAAGGCGAGGATCAGAAATGAATGCAGCGACGAGTTCACCGCAAACACCGCGCCAAACAACATAAGTCCGGCGATCAGCACGATGGTCAGCGCCGGTGTCGGCTGATCGGTGACACGGACGGCGATGGCCAGAAGGGCAGGAATAAAAATCAAGGCGGCAACCCAATGCCGGGCCTTGTCGGCAAAGGCTTTGGCGTCTGATCCGGCCGAAGAAAACAGGCGCGGCGCGTTGGCCTGAACGACCCCGTAAAGGACGGTCCAGATCGCCATGAACGTGCCAATCGTGAAGAACGCCGCCTTGTTTCCGGCCTCTGACCCGTCAGACAGCACCGCGTAGAAATAGACCGGTATGCCTACCACGAACCACACATCGCGGGCGCCAAACAGGAAGACCCGGGAAAAACTTAACCAGTTGACCTTGGGGTTGGTTGAAAACACCTCGCGGAACTTGGCCCCTTTTACGCCGCCCGGCAGGCCCTTGGGCATACCGAGGACGATGGCGGCAAGGATCATCGTCAGGATCACCGCCATACCGATGACCGAGGCATAAAACCCCCAGATCGCCAGCAGCGCCGCGCCCAAAAGGAAACCAAACCCTTTCACGGCATTCTTCGATCCTGTCAGGATGGCCACCCATTTGAACAGGCCAGTGTTTTCGTCCGGCGCCAGCAGTTTGACCGCGCTTTTTGCGCTCATCTTGGTCAGGTCTTTTGCAACTCCGGACAGGCCCTGAACGCACATCGCATAGATGACAGATGCCAATATCCCCCATTCGACATCCAACTGGGCCAGGGCGACAAGCGCCACTATCTGAAGCAAGAGACCCGCATAAAGGGTCGAGGTCAGTCCAAACCTTGATGCGATCCACCCTGCGGTCAGGTTGGTCACAATCCCTGCGATTTCGTAAAGCACGAACAGATAGGCCAGCTGCACCGGCGAAAATCCCAGCGTGTGAAAGTGCAGCAACACCAACATCCGCAAGGCCCCGTCGGTCAGCATGAACGCCCAATATGCCGCCGTAACGGCAATATAGGCCAGCAATCCGTTCGGCCTGTCCGTCACAGAGAGCGGCCCACCATCATGGCAACATCGACCAACCGATGCGCATAGCCCCATTCATTGTCATACCAGACATAGATTTTCGCCTGGGTGCCGTTGATCACCATTGTCGAAAGCGCGTCCACAACTCCGCTGCGCGGATCATTGGTGTAGTCGGTTGAGACCAGCGGGCGATCTTCATAACCAAGAATGCCCGCAAGCTGACCCTCAGCCGCCTCTTTGAACCAGCTGTTCAGCTCTTCCGCCGAGGTTTCACGCTTCAGCTCGAAAACGCAATCCGTCAACGAGGCGTTCAGCAAAGGAACGCGCACGGCATGGCCGTTCAGCTTGCCCTGAAGCTCTGGGTAAATCAGCGTTATTGCCGTGGCCGAACCGGTGGTTGTCGGGATCAGGCTGTTTAGCGCCGATCGGGCGCGGCGAAGATCCTTGGCCGGACGGTCCACGATGGTCTGAGTATTTGTCACGTCATGGATTGTGGTGATCGACCCGTGCTTGATTCCGATATTTTCCTGCAACACCTTTACGACCGGAGCGAAACAATTGGTGGTGCAGCTTGCGGCCGTGATGATCCTGTGCACCTCGGGGTCGTAAGTGTCATCGTTAACACCATAGACGATATTTGCCGCATTGCCGTCCTTCACCGGGGCCGAAACCACAACCTTCTTCACGCCTGCATCGAAATAGGGTTGAAGCCGCGCTTCGGTCTTGAAGTAGCCGGTACAGTCGATCACCACGTCAACACCGTCCAGCGGCAGGTTTTCCAGCGATGTTTCGTTCAGCACCGGAATGCGAATTCCGTTGATCGTCAGGCTGTCCGCATCGGATGCGAATTCCGCATCCCAGCGCCCGTGCACCGTGTCGAACTCTAGCAGATGCGCATGCATCGCCGCATCGCCAAGCTTGTCATTCAGAAAGGCCACCTTCGCCCCACGTTCGAGCAGAGGTTTAAGCGCCAGCTTCCCCATGCGCCCCATGCCGTTGATTGCGTAAACTGTCATGATCCGTCATCCAATTTCGTGTCTGACCCGTTTTCAACGATTAAAACATCCGATGGCAAGCCGGTTGCCCCCGCCAAACCCGAAATTTCACAAAACTTTCACATAACGGGTGTCACGGCAAACGGCGCAGATCTTCCAAAAGGTCCAATAGCTCTTCCAGACGGTCACGTCCGAAATCTTCCGCCAGTTTCTCGGCAATCTCGGCACTTCTCTGCGAATGCTGGGCAATCAGGGCGTGGCCCTTGTCGGTCAGACGAACAAGCGTCGCCCGCCGGTCATCTTCCGAGGTCGCCCTTGTCAGCAACCCGTCCTGTTCCATCGCTTTAAGGATGCGTGTCAGGCTGGGCAGCATCAGACAAGCCTCTTCGGCGATCCGTGCCTGCGCAACCGGTTCACGTTCGTGCACCACGCGCAGAACCCGCCATTTCTGTTCGCTTATCCCGCTGGCTGACAACATTTCGCGAAATGGACCCATGACTTTTTCACGTGCTCGCAGCAAAGCAATGGGCAGGGATCGCTTGGTTGCGATAAGCGGCAGTTGATTGCTTGGCGGCTTGGGATCGGGCATTTGGATCTTTCGTGGCTAACACCGGAATGGTGTCGCATTCTTCAGAGGTTGACAAGAAACACATTTGGTTAAAGCGCTTCGCCATTCGCGTCAGCCTGTCCTTCATTACGGTCTCGGCCACGCTTTATCTGATCCGAGTGTTGATCTAACCGCCCACGCCGACTATGCGGGAACAAGACCACTGGAAAAGGGTGACACGCATGGCAAACCATCTTTATCAAGGCGATCTGCCCGATGATCTGGATCTGGGACCGGTTGTTGCCATTGACTGTGAAACGATGGGGTTGAACCCGCATCGTGACCGGCTTTGTCTGGTGCAGATGTCGTCTGGTGACGGCTATTCCCATCTGGTGCAAATCGCCAAAGGTCAGACCGAAGCCCCGAACCTGTGCCGAATGCTGGAAGACCCGAATGTGCTGAAACTGTTTCATTTCGGCCGCTTCGATATTGCGGCGATGCTGAACACCTTCGGCGCTTTGACCGCCCCTGTCTATTGCACCAAAATCGCTAGCAAACTGGTGCGCACCTATACCGACCGGCACGGGTTGAAGAATCTGTTGCAGGAACTGGTTGGCATTGACATTTCCAAGCAGCAACAATCCAGCGATTGGGGTGCGGACGTGCTGACAGACGCGCAGCTGGACTATGCCGCCAGTGACGTGTTGTACCTGCACAAGCTGCGCGAAGTTCTGAACGACCGGCTTGAACGCGAAGGCCGGATGGCGCTGGCGCAGGCATGCTTTGACTTCCTTCCCACCCGCGCCCAACTGGACCTGGCCGGCTGGCCTGAAACCGATATCTTTGCACATTAATCCGCCGACCTGAGCCAATCTGCTTGGCGTTCAGGCGACCGAACGCTAGCATCCGGCCGAAGTGAAACTGCGCTGATCGGAACATGGCCCAAAGCTTTGCCACCTATTCCCGGGTTGTTGCCTGGCTGAAAGTTATATTCCCGCTTTCGGCGCTTGCTTTGCTGTCCACCCTGTTCCTGTTCGCCCGCAGTATCGACCCAGAGCAATCCATTCCCTTCGCCGATGTGGATGTAAAGGAGCTGGCCCGTGAACCGCGAATAACAGCGCCCGAGTTTTCGGGCATGACCGCCGATGGCGCAGCCATAACCATTTCGGCAGCAACCGCAAAGACCGATCCGGTCAAACTCGAAGACGCCACGATCAACCGGCTGGCCGCTGTCGTGCAAACACCGGAAGGGGCCGAGCTGACCGCCGAAGCCGATGAGGGCGCGATTGAGAACGCGCGGATTGCACGCCTGACCGGCAATGTCGAAATCCGCACGTCAACCGGCTATACCATCACCACGGACGAGCTGACCGCCGATCTGGACAAGACCCTGATCTCGTCAGGCGGACAGGTTGAAGCAAACGGGCCGATTGGCCGTGTGACAGCGGGAAAAATGTCTGTGTTATTGCAAAACAACTCGGGCACGTCCGTACTTGTTTTCAAGAACGGTGTTCAGGTGCTATATATTCCGCAAACCGAGAGTGAGGCAGTCGAGTGAAAAATTTCCGCGTTTTGGCAGTTCTGGCGCTGTCCCTGTTTGCAGGGACGGCGTCTGCGCAAAGCACTCAGCTGTCCTTTGGGTCACTGACACAGGATACCAGCGCCCCGATCGAGGTGCTGTCCGACCAGTTGGAAGTGTCACAGGCCGACAATTCCGCCAATTTCATCGGCAATGTCATTATCTCGCAAGGGGATATGTCCCTGTCCGCGCCTTTGGTCACGGTTGTTTACGATCCCGAAACCTCGGGCATCGCACAATTGGTCGCAACCGGCGGCGTGACGCTGGTTTCAGGCGAAGAAGCGGCCGAGGCTGAGACAGCGGAATATTCGGTTACAACCGGTGTTATCACGATGAAGGGCGATGTTCTGTTGACCCAAGGGGCGATCACTCTGGCAGCCGCTGAAATGACCGTGAACCTGAATGACGGCAGCGCTGTGTTAAGCGGCCGCGTCAGAACCGTGTTGCGGCCGCAAGGATAATCGCATGGCCGAAAGCAAACCCAACCTGACAGTGACAGACGGAGCTTTGGGGCTTCGCATCGAAAGCCTGCGAAAAAGCTATCGGAAAAAAGTGGTGATCCGCGACGTCTCGATGAAGCTGGACCGGGGCGAGGTTGTGGCCCTGCTGGGACCCAACGGATCTGGCAAAACCACCTGTTTTTACACCATCGCCGGTCTGGTCACGCCAGAAGGCGGGCGCGTCGTCGTTGACGGCATAGACGTCACTCAACTGCCGATGTACCGGCGCGGGCGGCTGGGGATCGGTTATCTGCCGCAGGAAATGTCGATTTTCCGTGGTATGAAAGTTGAAGACAACATTCTGGCCATTCTCGAAATCTCGGAAAAAGACCGCCACAAGCGCCGCGAGCGTCTGGAAGAACTGCTGTCCGAGTTTTCAATCGAACACCTGCGCCGCGCCAATGCGCTTGCGCTTTCCGGAGGAGAGCGCCGCCGCGTTGAAATCGCCCGCTGTCTGGCCGCCAATCCGAAATACCTGTTGCTTGATGAACCCTTCGCAGGTGTTGACCCGATCTCGGTCAATGATATCCGCCATCTGGTCGCCGACCTGACCAAGCGGGGCATCGGCGTTCTGATCACCGACCACAATGTTCGCGAAACGCTGGAAATCGTCGATCGAGCCTATATTCTGCATGACGGCACCGTCATGATGAGCGGTACGCCCAAGGACGTGGTCGAAGATGACAATGTTCGCCGTGTTTATTTGGGCCACGACTTTCGCATTTCGTGAAAAGTAAAAAGACTTTGAGTTAGATCATTGACTCTTGCCGCCAATTCGCGCCCAATTGACCTATGGTTGTTCAATGTATCCACTTGATTCATTGGGCCCCGACCAAACGGCCGGGCAATGCTCAGGATAAACGAACGCCAGATTCCACAATAAAAACAGGACAGAGCCACCGGAATTTACCGGGGCTGAGCACACTGTCTGCTTCCTAGCGAAAGGAAATTCGTATGCGCTATCAAATCAGCGGAAAACAAATCGATATCGGGTCTGCCCTGCAAACCTATGTACAGGACGAATTAGGCAGTATCGTCCAAAAATACGCTGAGCGCCCGACAGATGCGAATATCATTTTCTCGAAAAGTGGTTCGGAATTTGTCTGCGAAGCAACCGTCCATCTGTCCACTGGCCTGACGGCTTCGGCCAAGGGGCACGCGCATGAAATCCACGCCGCATTCGACAGTGCCGGACACAAGATGGAAACCCAGCTGCGCCGCTACAAACGCCGCCTGAAGGATCATCACAATGATCGGCGCGAGCCCGTTGAACATTTTGGCGCTTCGTCTTATATCCTCGCAGCAGATAAGGAATCAGAGGAATCGGAACCCGAGACCCTGCAGCCCATCATCGTCGCGGAAATGGAGACACGTATTCCGTCTCTGTCTGTCGGCGAGGCGGTCATGCAAATGGAATTGGCCGGCGCCCCTGTTTTGGTTTTCAGAAACGAAGGCAGTAACGGAGTTAATGTCGTTTACAGACGCGAAGACGGGAATATCGGCTGGATCGACCCAAACAACGCGGATTAACAAAACGTCAACTTCGGTAACCGAATAGTAGGCACATGCAACTATCTGAGATTCTGCGGCCCGAGGCCGTCAAGGTTGTTTCTTCAACAACCAGTAAGAAACGACTTTTCCAAGAGCTTGGCGATTATGCCGCCGCTGCTTACGGGATGGACGGCACCATGGCCGCCGAGTCTCTGATTGAGCGTGAAAACCTTGGACCGACCGCAGTGGGGCATGGCGTTGCTCTGCCCCACGCACGCATCAGCGCGTTAGAGTCGCTTTGCGGTGTGTTCATTCTGCTTGAAAAACCGGTGGAAATGTCTGCCCCCGACCGTGAACCGGTTGACCTGATCTTTACCTTGTTCGCACCGGAAGATGCCGGGGTTGAACATTTAAAAGCGCTGGCGCTGATCTCGCGCACTTTGAAAGAGTCGAATATTCGCGCCAAACTTCGCGCAAATGCGGATGCTTCGGCGCTTTATGCGATTTTGACAGAAGGTCAGACGTCAGAAGCGGCCTAAAGCGGCCGCCATTTGTCGAAGCCGAAAATCATGTAGTCCTTGGAATAGGCTGATTGGGCGGCCTTTTCGATATCTTCGTCATAGAAATCGATCAATTGGAACTGACCCACCCTGGCCGGTGCCGCAAGCTTGGGCTGCCGTTCAACGCCAACATCTCGGACAAGCTCGGGCAAAACATGCGCAAGCTCGTCCTCGCGCACGATACGGTCGGGCAGTGCGAAATTTCCGAACCCCTGAATGATCTGAGACTGGCTGGCCCAAAGCGGATCAACGCGCACACTGCTTTGTCCTGCAAGGTTCTTATTTAGAAATTCAAGAAACCCCAGGAACGCGCGGCGATGTTCGTTCATGTCATAGGCCAGATCATAAGGTGTGTCCGGCATCGGAATCTTGTACCGGTTTCGCAAAGTCCGGCGAATTTTTGGAAACCCTTCAGGATCGTCTGAAAGGATATGTTTGCAGAAAACCCGATGCGCCCGCTCAAGCGGATGGCGCACAACGGTGAACGAACGGTGATTTTTTTCGGCCCGTTTCCACTGGCGCAGTGTCTTTTGCGAAAAATGCTCGTGCAAACCGTTGTCGTCGCCCAGCGACGACAGCCAATTTCTGACGTTTTCCGAAGGGCCGCCTTTGACCGGCATAAACAAAAGAGGCGCCCCCTTGGAGGCCACGAAATCCGGCACCGACGCGCCGCGCCGTGGTTCAAAATTCGGTGTGCGGCTTAGGTTGAAACGGTCCATGCGGGCCAGCGCATCGGCCATTTTGTCAAAGTTTCGAACCTTGTCTTCAATAGCTTCCGGATTTTGCTTTTTCAGCTTTTTGCTGAGCGTATCCAATCGCCCTTCGACCCCGAGGAATGCGGCCAATCCGTTGATAACCTCAACATCGTTGATATCTTCATACCCGATATAGAACGCCGTCTGTCCGGTGCGCTGCAATGTGTTCAGAATGCGTATCTGGAACTGTTGCAGATTGTTAAGAAGGTCGGTGAATTCACCCTCGTCAAACGCAATCTGGCTTTCCTTGCGGTTCTTGCCATCCGTCAGCTTCCACTGACCGGTTGCCTGCGCAATTTTCCACGACACGTAGCTGTCCACCGGATTGCGGGTCAGCACGATCTTGGCGCAGCGGGGATCTTCCAGAACCTGATCAAGGATCCTTTGGTCATGATCGTGGAAAAACCGGAACCCACCCAGCCCTTCCGAATATTGCTTGATCGTGGTCAGCAGATGGAACGGATCCTCTTCACGCGCCTCGCGGGTGACGCCCAGAATATCGGCGTGGTTCGGGTAGCCGATGAAGGCCGGATTATAAGCCTCGCCATAGCAAGTCAGGCCGCCAATTCCATTAAGATTGACTTCCAGAAAATTGCTGCCCGTCCGCATTTCCGCGAACAAAACGAAATAGTCAAATGGCTTGCTCATCCACCCTACCGAACCAGATATGGCTTACGGGGGCTAGGCTTAGACTGTATGTCGCCCGCTGCAACCGTAAATTCACCCATGAGATACGGGTGCATACCCTGGTTTTTTAGATTTTGCAGGAACTGACCGAAACCTGTCAAATCGACCATTCTTGGAAGCTCGGTCAGGCGATGGGCCTCGCGGTGGCCGATTTCATCGACAATCATCTGAAGCGGCTCGATCGGAGCCTCGACAAATTCGGCCAATGTCCAGACCCGCACGCGCGCCTTGCTCCAGGTCGAGCGTAGAACCTGGATGTGGTCGTTTTCAATTTTCTGAAGCCGCGCTGCCTCGTCCCTGATTTCGGCAAAGTTCCGGTTCTGCTTGTACAGCGGGATCGCCCAGGCACCCGATATGACCGAGATCTGGGCATTCACGTCTTTTGATATATGCCAGGTGATTTCCTGATTGTCGTTCGGACCGAACTGGAAACATTGGCGCACACCGCGCGTGTTCCAGATCAGATTGTTCAGGAAAGAATGCGGCCGGTGATCGCGCAGGTTCGCGCTATCGGACAGACAGCCTTCGACGATACTCTGCCGGTCTGCAAACTCTGCCCGGTCTTGCGCAAAAAGATGCCCGTGAACCTGCGCATTGGTCATGCGCGTCAGCCAGGGTTCAAAATCCTCGAAAAGCTCGGTGAACCCTTCAAACACAGAATAGCGGGCGGCTGTAAGGCTGTTTTCAAACCCTTCTTTGGGATAACGGCTTTGCATGATCAGACCATCACGCCCGCGGGTCCGACGCTCAACCGCTTTGGCAAAGATACGGTCAATCTTGTCGGGGCTTGGGTCCATGCGCTGTGCATTGGACTGCGGTGCGTTCAGAAAGGTGTTATAAAGCCGGTCCGCATAGGGCCAGATTTTCCGCGCCACAAAGCAATCCGAGCGGCGCAACAGCTGCAAATGATCATCGTAGAAAATATGCGGCTTACCCTGATAATCAAACTTGGAAAGCGTCAACGAGCGGCTTTCGATATGCAGCGAATATTGTCGCACCATTGTCTGGAAATAGCTTTCATCGGGTATCCAGACCCTGCGGAAATACCGGTCATAGATTTCACGATCCGGATCCTCAAGGATTGCCGACAAGGTCTGACGTGTCAGACACCACCATTGGCTGCCCATATGGGGCACCAACCCCTTGGGAATCCGGCGCTTGAACCGCAACCGGCGCTGTAGGCGGACATAGCCGTCAAACAGCTTGCGCTGGCTTTTCCACGAAAACGGGAAACGCAAGGTGAAACGCTCGATATCCAGGCCACCCACCGTCCAGGGCACATCATGGGTCGTGGCGCTTTCGATGAAATCCACCTGTGGGCGGGCGGCCAGATATTCGCGCAGCTCGTCCACCGGCCGCAAAGGCAGGCAAGACCCCGAGGCCAGATAGACATGCCTGATACCGGGATGCTCTTGCAGGATCTGTTCTGACGCGGCTTGCGTTGCCGCCACCAGACCCCAGGTTCCCCACTCGCATCGAAAACGCTTTGAAAACGACACATTGTCCAGATCGGCCAAAGTCTTGCGCAAGCCATCAAAGGCATCCCGCGTTACATTGGTGTCGGCGTGAATCACCACCGGACACCCGTTTTCGGCCCAGTGCCGCGCCACCTGAGCGGTCCGTCCCAGCGCGGTATGCACCAGCATGACGACCCCGAAGCTCATGCCCAGTTTCCTTTTGACATAAGCCCCAAAATCTCAAGCTGACGCCAGTTGATGTATTTTTCCGACCACTTGCACCAAAGATCGGGATTGTCCTGCAAGGCCTGCGAATAGGCCCGATACTCGCTCGAGCCTGCGTAATGTTGTTTGCGCTCCATCTCTTCGGCTGTTTTTTCCGACAGGATGTTCAGGAATTTCGCATGCAGCAGCAGACCCGAGGCTTTTTCGCCCCCCCAAGCGTCATAAACAAGGTTCAGACCACGCGGCAGGATCATATGGGTCGAGCTGATATAGGTGTAACTGCGATCCCACTTCACCAGCGGGATTTTGTTCAGCGCGGGGGCCTTTTGCGGTTCATCCGCAAAGAACTTTCGCGCCCTTGGCCCGCCTTGAACCCACAGGTTTCCGTATTCGGCGTTGCGCTCCATTATATAGTTGCCCGAGTCAAACCAGCAGGCAATTTCCATCGGGTCCTGCCCCGCGCGATAGGCCTGCTGGTCAACCGTACCCTTCGGATACATATCCAGCAGCATCGCACCAAAACTGCGCACGCCAGAGTTATCAAGCCAGTCTGTCAAAGCACGGATCGGCCGTGTATCGCAAAACGGGTAGATAAAGAACTCGTCAGGATCAACTGTCAGAACCCAATGATCATGAGAATAGCGCCGATGCAGGTAATTCACCCAGTCGATCCCGAACGAAGCGGATTTATATCCGCCCTCGGTGTACCAAAGCGAAACGTCGCCCTGCCCCAGAAATTGATCGCGCGTGTCGTCATCGCTGCCATTGTCGATGATCAGGAAATGATTCACGCCCAGATTTCGATAGTAGCGCAGGAAATACGGAATACGGATGCTTTCATTCCGCATGGTCGAAACCAGCAAAACATCGCCATTGCGGATTTGATCCGTATGATCCTGAATGGTTTTAAGCTGACGGGACTTTCGAAGCGAGCGCAGGATTTTGCGCCGGCGCCTGAGACGCATCTTGTAGGATTCCCAAAGGCTCACCGCTGTACCTGCATTTCACACTGCATATAGTATTGTTACGGTTGATATGCCCTATATTTCAACCGTTTCGCAAGTATTATTCGCTCGAATTAGATAAACGAAGGGTAAAGTTGGCAGATATTTCCGAAAGTCACCAACTGATTACGCTGATAAGTCCCAATTGCACCAGTTGTGCCGCATTTTCGTATCGATGTGAGCTTTCGCCCCAAAGCTCCGGCATTTCGGCAATTTTGTCATAATAATCCGCGAAATTTTCAGGGCGGGTAAAATGCTCGGCCCTGCCCCTTTCCGTTTCCGATCTGGACACAACGGACGGATCGAATTTCGGATGAAGCAGCGCCCCGTGCAGGCCAGCCGACCCGGGTCCGCCATACTCCAGATTCAACTTCGGCGGCAGGATCGAATGGGTTGAATTCACATAGGCGTACCGGCGGCTCCATTTCACCAAGGGAAGCTTGTTCAATGTCGGCGACCGCTTCGGGTCATCCTGGAAAAAGACCCGCTCGCGCACACCACCCTGCACCCAAAGGTTCAAAAGCGGTTTCTGCCGGACCGCGCGATAGGGACCGGCGTCAAACCAGTCGGCAGACCCATCCGATCCAATCGGTCCCTTCGGGTACATATCCAGCATCAAAGCGCCAAAGCAATGTTGACCGCTTGCGTCCAGTCTGGCGGTCAGTTCCCTTAACCCGTGCTGTTCGTGCCCGTCATAGATCAGATACTCATCCGCATCCACGGACAGGCACCAGTGATCATGGCCAAAGCGCATTTGCAGCCAGGTCAGCCAATGGACCCCGAAACGCGACGCCCGATAGCTGGCATCGGTCTGCCACAGTGAAACGTCCGGCTGATCGAGAAGGCGCTTTTCTGTGCCGTCATCGCTGCCATTGTCGATGATCAGGAAATGGTTCACGCCCAGCTTGCGATAGTGGCGCAGGAATTCGTCGATCCTTGCGGCCTCGTTCCGAAATACGGCGAACAGCAGGATATCATCGGGATTGATGCTTGTGGTTCTGTCCTGTGCATTTGTCAGCGCGTGGCGGCTTCTGAATGCCCGCCAAAGCAACCTGCGCCGTTTCCAGCGCATGCGATAGGCTTGGGTCAGCGTCAGGGTTGTGTCGGTCATTCTGGCCTTACTTTTCGTAATGCCCCAACCGGTGCCAGCGCCATGCATCGGCAATCATCGTCGGTAGATCAGAGCGTTTCGGCTGCCAGCCTAGCTCAGTTTCAGCCCGTGTGGAACCCGAGACGAGCCGCGTACAATCCCCCGGCCTGCGATCCCCTTCGACAATCGGCACCTTTTGGTTGGTGACGGCAGCCGAGTGGTTCACCACCTCACGCACCGAAAAACCGCTGCCGGTCCCAAGGTTGAACACCTTGCTGCCCTTGCCGCCCTCAAGCCATTTGAGACCCAGAACATGCGCATCCACCAAATCGCAGACATGCACATAGTCGCGAATGCAGGTCCCGTCAGGTGTGTCGTAATCGGTGCCAAAGATCGTCAGCGCATCCCGCTTGCCATCAATCGCGTCCAGCATCAGCGGAATCAGATGGGTTTCGGGATGGTGGAATTCACCCACTTCTGCATCCGGGTCTGCACCGGCGACGTTGAAATAGCGGAAGATGACATGGTTCAGGCCGTAGGCTGCGCCAAAATCCTTCAGTATGTCTTCTATCGCCCGTTTCGATGCGCCATAGGAATTCATCGGATGTTGTTCCGAATTCTCGTCCAGAACCACATTGTCCTGATCGCCATAAGTGGCGCAGGTCGATGAGAATACGAAATCCATGCAGCCCGCATCAACGGCGGCCTCGATCAAATTCTGCGACCCCCAGACATTGTTGCGCCAATACTTCCCGGGGTTCTGCATGCTTTCACCGACTTGCGAAAAAGCAGCAAAATGCATGATGGCGTCGGGCCGGTGCCTGGCCAGCACTTCGTCAATGCATGCGCGGTCCAGCAGATCGCCCTGTTCAAACGGGCCGAACCTGACCGCATCCTGCCAGCCGGTGGAAAGGTTATCGAATGTGACGGGCGTATAGCCTGCCTGCGCCAAAGCCTTACAAGCGTGCGAGCCGATATACCCCGCGCCGCCGGTCACAAGAACTGTTGCCATGATGCCCCCCGATGATCCTTGGATCAGGTTTACTGCGCCGCCTGGTCCATCGACAAGCGTTCATGCAGAAACAGGCTTAGTTCCTCGCGCAGTTCCGGGCGTTCAAGAGCAAATGCGACGGTTGCCTGAAGGAACCCGGCCTTTGAGCCACAGTCAAACCGTTCGCCCTGGAAACGATACCCGAATACGTTGCGGCCTTCGGTGATTTCCTGTGCGATGGCATCGGTCAGCTGAATTTCACCGCCCGAGCCTTCTTCGGTTTTTTCCAGATTGTGCAATACATCCGGCGTCAGAATATACCGGCCAATGACGGCAAGGTTTGAAGGCGCTTCACCGACCTTCGGCTTTTCCACCATCCCACGTGCCTGAACAAGCGATCCCATATCCTCGGACACATCAAGAATACCATAGGCCGAAGCCTTTTCGCGCGGCACTTCCATCGCTGCGACCATGCAACCGCCGGTCTTGGCGTGTGCATCAACCATTTGTTTCAGACAGGATGTCTCGGCGGCGATCACATCATCGGGCAGCATAACCGCAAAGCTTTCATCCGGCCCGATCAGGCGCCGTGCGCACCAGACTGCATGACCCAAACCACGGGCCTGATGCTGCCGGATATAGGCAATCTGGCCGCTTGGCATGTTGGTCGCTTGCAGCAGTTCCAGCAATTCGTCTTTGCCCTTTTCCTTCAGCGATGCCTCAAGCGTTGGGGATTCGTCGAAATAGTCCTCAAGCGCACTTTTGCCGCGCGAGGTCACAAAAATGAATTCCTCGATCCCTGCTTCACGCGCTTCTTCGATCGCGTATTGAATCAGCGGTCGATCCACCAAGGTCATGATTTCTTTGGGAACAGACTTGGTTGCAGGCAGAAAGCGGGTGCCCATACCGGCAACGGGGAAAACGGCTTTTGTAACAGGTCGCATTTGGTACCTTTATAGTGTTTTTTACTCGATAACCTCATGACCGAACCAAAATGTTCAGCCCTAAGACACAATTATACTATTTCCCAATCATTGTCGCATTATGACAAGTCTTGGAACAAATCGTGGCAAACCTCCTGATCTGGTTCAAAACAGACTCTATCCCTGATCCTTTTTCAATGCCACCCCAGGAGCATATGCAATAAAGAAGGGGTTTGCGAAGTCAGGTTTCCCATAGGTCAAAGGTGAATGATCGTCGAAGCGGACAACATGCCCTCCGGCGCCTGAAAGAACCGCATGGCCCGCTGCGGTGTCCCATTCCATTGTGCGGCCAAGACGCGGATAAAGATCGGCCTCGCCTGTCGCGACCAGACAGAATTTCAGCGATGATCCGGCGCTGGTCATGTCCTTGACATTGTACCGATTGATATACTCATCCGTTGCCTGATCCCTGTGGGATTTTGAGGCAACCACCATAAGCGCCCCATTGTCAGGATCGGTGACACTGATTGGGGACAGATCGCCAATGGTTTCCTTGTCGAAGCTGCCAGCCTCTTCAACCGATGATCCGTCGGGTTGGGTAAAGAACATACGGCCCTTTGCCGGGGCATAAACAACCCCACGGGTCGGGGTTCCGTTTTCGACATAGGCAATATTCACCGTGAAATCGCCACGGCGGTGGATGAATTCCTTGGTGCCGTCCAGCGGATCGACGATTAGAAAACTGTCCCCCTTGGCCGAATGCGTTGCTGCCTGCTCTTCGGTGACAAGAAGAACACCCGGAAACTCTGCCCGCAGCCCGGCCGAGATCAGCGCGTCCGCCGCTTCATCGGCTTCGGTCACGGGGCTTTCGTCTGACTTGGTCTTCACTTCGAAATCCGGTGAATTGTAGATCTCCATGATCTTGTCGCCGGCAATCAGGGCAAGGCGGCGCATCACGCCGGTCAAACGATCATAATCCATTTTAGACAATCTCTTTCGAATATAGGTTTGGTTGCCAGAGGCATTTTGCTTGCTTATGCTCCAGCTTAAGCGGTTCATCAACAATTCCGCGCTATACGGGCAAAAAATCGCAGGTCGCTTATGTTCAAGCATTCCCACAGGAAGTCGCTGTTTCGCGCTTTCCTAAGCATGTCAGAGCTTATGTATCATGCAACGGTGCGCAACGTGCGCTCGTCGCACGGCAATGCTGTGGTTGGACTGGCATTGAACATGATGCAGGCGATGATCATGCTGGCCGCGTTTTACTTCATGTTCACAATACTCTCGTTGCGTGGCACCGCCATTCGCGGCGACTTTCTGATTTACCTGATGACCGGCATCTTCCTGTTTCTTACGCATAACAAGGGGCTTGGGGCGGTCATGGGTGCCGAAGGTCCGACCTCGGCGATGATGAAACATGCCCCCATGAATACGGTCATTGCCATCGGCGCATCGGCATTCGGAGAGCTTTATACAAGCGTTCTGTCGATGTTCACGATCCTGTTCATTTATCACATCGCGATTGCGAATATCTGGATGCCTGATCCGATCATGACCTTTGCCATGTTCCTTCTGGCATGGGCCTCGGGTTGCGCAATTGGCCTTGTGTTGCTTGCCGCCAAGCCCTGGGTGCCGGGGCTGGTGCGCATTGCATCTACGATTTACACACGCGCCAACATGATTGCTTCGGGCAAAATGTTCGTGGCCAATACGCTGCCAGCCTCGATGCTGGCGATGTTTGATTGGAACCCCCTGTTTCACACCATTGATCAGGCCCGGGGGTTTGCCTTTATCAACTATTACCCCCACAACAGTTCGATCATGTATCCGATCAAAGTCACGATTGTCCTGCTGATGATCGGCATGATGGGCGAATTCGTAACCCGCCGCAGCGTATCGCTCAGCTGGTTCGCGCGGACCTAAAGCCGCCTGCCAATTCGCGCCACGGACCGCCGGACTAGTGCCAGCGCCGCGACATCGCGCAATCCGGCCAACAGTGCCAGTTTATCCGACCCCCCAAGAAAGCCCGGACACACCACGGCATTAATTGCCTCAATCCCGCTTATCGCTGCCTTACGGTCAACTTTGCAGGCAATTTTTCAGGTTTTTTGCATGTATTGCGCATCCAGCCCGCTTGCAGGGGCAAAATACCCTCCTTATATACCGTCCGAAGCGTGGCGGACCTTTGCCAAAGGGCTGCCGTGCCGTGATCGGGGCGTGGATGCCTGAATGGGTCCGGCCCCTTAAACATCGCCTAAGTGAGAGGGATCTTAATCATGGCCAAAGTGATTGGTATTGACCTTGGTACCACCAACAGCTGCGTTGCCATCATGGACGGTTCGCAGCCGAAAGTAATCGAAAACGCCGAAGGGGCGCGGACCACCCCGTCCATCGTCGCTTTCACAGATGACGAGCGCCTTGTCGGCCAGCCTGCCAAACGTCAGGCCGTCACCAACCCCGAAGCAACCATCTTTGCCGTCAAACGCCTGATCGGTCGTCGCGTGACCGATAAGGAAGTGACCAAAGACAAAAAGATCGTGCCCTATAACATCGTTGACGGTGGCAATGGCGACGCATGGGTCGAAGCCAAGGGCGAAAAATACAGCCCGTCGCAAATCTCGGCGTTCATTCTTGGTAAGATGAAGGAAACCGCCGAAAGCTATCTTGGCGAGGAAGTGACTCAGGCGGTCATCACCGTTCCGGCCTATTTCAACGATGCCCAGCGCCAGGCAACCAAAGACGCCGGCAAAATCGCCGGTCTGGAAGTTCTGCGGATCATCAACGAACCGACTGCGGCGGCACTGGCCTATGGTCTGGACAAGGAAGAAACCAAAACTATCGCGGTCTACGACCTTGGTGGTGGTACGTTCGACGTCACCATCCTTGAAATCGACGACGGTCTTTTCGAGGTGAAATCGACCAACGGCGACACCTTCCTTGGCGGTGAAGACTTTGACATGCGCATCGTCAACTACCTCGCCGACGAGTTCAAAAAAGAACACGGTGTTGATCTGACCGCTGACAAGATGGCGCTCCAGCGTCTGAAGGAAGCTGCCGAAAAGGCCAAGATCGAACTGTCGTCTTCGTCGCAGACCGAAATCAACCAGCCGTTCATCTCGATGGACCCGAAATCGGGCACCCCGCTGCACATGGTCATGAAACTGACCCGTGCCAAGCTGGAATCGCTGGTATCCGACCTGATCAAAGCATCGATCAAACCTTGCCAAGCTGCGCTGAAAGACGCTGGTCTTTCAACCTCGGACATTGACGAGGTTGTTCTGGTGGGTGGCATGACCCGCATGCCGAAGGTCATCGAGGAAGTGACCAAATTCTTCGGTAAAGAACCGCATAAAGGTGTGAACCCGGACGAGGTTGTGGCCTCGGGTGCGGCCATTCAGGCCGGTGTTCTGCAAGGCGACGTCAAGGATGTTGTCCTGCTGGATGTGACCCCGCTGTCGCTGGGTATCGAAACCTTGGGCGGTGTTTTCACCCGCCTGATCGACCGCAACACCACGATCCCGACCAAGAAGTCTCAGATCTTCTCGACCGCGGAAGACAACCAGAACGCCGTGACCTTGCGCGTGTTCCAGGGTGAACGCGAAATGGCCGCCGACAACAAACTGTTGGGCCAGTTCAACCTTGAAGACATCCCGCCAGCTCCGCGCGGTCTGCCTCAGATCGAAGTGACCTTTGATATCGACGCCAACGGCATTGTTTCGGTGAACGCCAAAGACAAAGGCACCGGCAAAGAACAGTCGATCACCATTCAGGCCTCGGGTGGTCTGTCGGATGAAGACATCGAAGCCATGGTCAAAGACGCGGAAGCCAATGCCGAAGCGGATAAAGAACGTAAAGAGCTGGTGGAAGCCCGCAACCAGGCGGAAAGCCTGATCCACTCGACCGAGAAGTCGATGGAAGAGCATTCCGACAAGGTGGACCCAACCACCATCGAAGCCATCGAACTGGCGATTGCTGCGCTGAAAGACGATCTGGACGACGAAAATGCGTCGGCCGACAAGATCAAGGCCGGTGTCCAGAACGTCACCGAAGCGGCAATGAAGCTGGGTGAAGCCATCTATAAGGCCCAAGCGGAAGAGGCTGACGAACCAGCCGCCGCCGATGAGCCCGGAGATGACGACATCGTTGATGCCGACTTTGAAGATCTGGACGATGACAAGCGTTAATCGCCCGTAACGGACCCTGCGCAGGGCCGGTCCGTACAGCCGGACCGGCCCTGTCTATTCCGAAAGGGGATAGCGAATGGCAAAACGAGATTATTACGAGGTTCTTGGCGTCTCCAAGGGCGCATCGGCGGACGAGATCAAGAAGGGCTATCGCAAAAAAGCGAAAGAGCTTCACCCCGACCGCAACGCCGACAATCCCGAGGCTGAATCCAAGTTCAAGGAAGCCAACGAAGCCTATGAGGTTCTGAAGGACGCTGACAAAAAAGCGGCCTATGACCGCTTTGGTCATGCCGCTTTCGAAAACGGTATGGGCGGTGGCGGCCATCCGGGCGGCGGGTTTGGCGGCGGCCAGGGCGATTTCTCTTCGGCCTTCTCGGATGTATTCGACGACCTGTTCGGCGACATCATGGGCGGTCGTGGCGGCGGCGGACGCAGCCGTGCATCGCGCGGTTCGGACCTGCGCTATAACCTGCGCATTTCGCTGGAAGACGCCTATGCCGGACTGCAAAAAACCATCAAAGTGCCGACATCGGTCACATGTGACGGATGCGACGGCTCTGGCGCCGAAGGCGGTGCCGAGCCGACCACCTGCCCCACCTGTTCGGGGCGCGGCAAGGTCCGCGCACAACAGGGGTTCTTCACGGTTGAGCGTACTTGCCCGACATGTCAGGGCCTTGGCCAGAATATCAAGAACCCCTGCCACAAATGCGGTGGGGCGGGTCGCACCGAAACCGACCGGTCGCTAAGCGTGAACATCCCTGCCGGGGTTGAAACCGGCACCCGAATCCGCCTTGCCGGCGAGGGCGAGGCAGGATTGCGCGGCGGACCTGCCGGTGATCTCTATATCTTTATCGAAGTGGACAATCACAGGCTGTTTCAGCGCGACGGGATCCAACTATTCTGCCGTGTGCCGGTGTCGATGACGACCGCAGCCCTTGGGGGCGATATCGAGGTGCCCACGATTGACGGTGGCCGCAGCCGCGTGAAAATCCCGGCCGGCAGCCAATCGGGGCGCCAGATGCGGTTGCGCGGCAAAGGTATGCCCGCCCTGCGCGGATCGGGAACCGGGGATATGTTCATTGAAATGGCGGTAGAAACACCGGTCAACCTGACCGCCCGTCAAAAAGAGCTTTTGCGCAGCTTTGAAGAGGAATCCTCGGACAACAACCCTGAATCCTCAAGCTTTTTCTCAAGCGTCAAAAGCTTTTGGGACAGTATGAAAAGCTGAAGCAACCTCCAATATAATGAAATAGGCGCGTCTTCGGATGCGCCTTTTTTGTTAACCTCATGATAACCAACATCGTGCAAGGGTTTTCCATGCCCGATCACGCCCCGCCCGGTTTCAATGATGTGCAAAGCCTGCTGTTTCCCGCAACAGCCAGGGCCAGACCGGTTGTCGACGACAAGGCCGGTCATCGCACCCGCCTGCGCGAAAGGTTTATGCGCGATGACGGGCGGTCAATGCATGATTACGAATTGTTGGAACTGTTTCTGACACAAGTTATCAAACGCCGCGATGTCAAACCCATCGCCAAAAAGCTGCTGGCGGATTTTGGCGATCTTTTCTCTGTCGTCTCGGCGCCGGTCTCGCAGCTGCGGGCCGTCTATGGCGTCGGCGAATCGACCGCTATCCATCTGAAAACCGTCGCGGCCATCGTGGTTCGTGCTTCGCAGGCCCGAACACGGCAGCGCGATGTAATTTCCGACTGGGATGCCGTGATCCGGTATTGCCGGCTGGAAATGGCCAATCGCGAAACGGAAAATTTCCGCGTGTTGTTTCTGGACCGCAAAAACCGCCTGATACGGGATGAGCTTTTGGGCACAGGTACGGTTGACCACGTGCCGGTTTATACGCGCGAAGTTGTCAAACGCGCGTTTGAACTGAACGCGACCGCGCTGATCCTGGTGCACAACCACCCGTCGGGCGATCCGACCCCATCCCGCGCCGATATAGAAATGACACACCGGATTGAAGATGCCTGTCGGGCAGTGTCAATCACGGTGCATGATCACATCATCATCGGGCTGGAAGGCGAAACCAGCCTTCGGTCAGACGGCTATCTGGGATCGGGTTGACGCAACCAGATTTCGATCCGCGCATTCAACGCAATTCCGGCATCGGTGTCCGGACAGGCCAATGGCAAAAGCTCGCCAAAATGGCGGGCCTCGGTGCTGAAATTATAGGACCCATCGCTTAACGCATCCGTAAACATCTCCATCGCCTGACGGGCCAAATCACTGTCAGGTCCGAAACCGGCAAACAGGATTTGTTTTCCGTCGATCTGACCCAGCTCAACCATCTGAACCACATGCGCGATCAGCGAAAGTGAACCCGCGGTCAATCGACCGTTTTCACCCACGCGCAACCCGCCTCCCACCAATTGACCAGCTTTCAGGGCCGCAATCGTCTCTTTCAACGCGGTGAAGTCTTCCGGCGTTTCTGACAGCAATATTCCGTTAACGATCCGGTATCCAATCGCCTCGAAATCATAAAGGCGCGGGGTCGCAGGAACATACCCCGCCCTAGCGACAACACGTTGGCCCGACGGGGATTTGACAAAGTCCAAAAACTCTTGCCCGATCTCGGGCAATCTGCGCATCGGCCGGTAAAGGATCAACGGAAACCGAAACGGAAGCTCGCCCGACCGCAGGGCCAGCTCGTCGGGTTCGTACACCATCCCGCAGTTTGCACGAAAGGCAAGCGCGCGCATCCGTTCGGGCACTTGGGAATGAAAACCAAATGGAACCGACAAAAGATTTTCCGCGTCACCGCCAAGTGGCAACTCGCCGATTTCGCCGTCCAGCGCATAGCCCAAACCGGCTATTTCCTGCTGAACCTGCCCCCAAACTTCGGGCAGTCCTTCAAACCCCACCACCTGAACCGGGGCGTCTTCATCCACGCCCAGCCCGGCCCAGGACGTTATCCCGCCCGAGATCAGCCCGGCCACTTCGTCCAGCCCGATCTGGTCCAGCGGTGACGCATCCGGCACGATTACGGAAACCGAGTCAAACCCGAGGAAAATTTGCTGCCGGTTCTTGGTTAACCGCCCCAGCCCGATTTCCTCGGTCAGCGCAATCTCATCTCCGGTCGCTTCGCGCAGCGACATGGCGATATCCGCCTCATTAGACAGCACATCGGCGAAGCCTTCGCTGCTGCTGGTCAGACGGATATCAAACAGGCCGGCGGTTTCGGCGCCATCGGCAGACTGGATCCAATAGCGCAAACTGTCCGCGCCTTTTTCTTCGCGGACGGCGATCAGATTGGCCTGCCGGGCATAGCCCTCGATCAGCGCAGGAAGCAGCACCCGCCCGATTTGCCGACTGCCGCTGAACGTCAGATGCGCAACATAGCTTTCAAGATTCGGACAGGCCGGGCCTTCGCAAAGAACGCCGGTGCTATCCACGGTTAACTCGCCATAAACGGTTTCGACCCGATAATAGTCGCCGTCAAAACCCAGCAGATTGCCTGAGATTTCGATGCTTTTGTCGCGCGAAGTCAGGGTGACGTCTTGCGCAACCACCTGCCCGGCAAAACCCGCAAGCCAAAGTCCGGCGACACCCGCCGTCACCCCGAATTTCATCGAAAAATCCCGCCCGAAAAGCTTTTAGTTGCTGCCGATGATCAGGTCTTCCACCAGATTATTCAACACAAGAATGTCACCCACCGCATCGCATTCGGGGATTTCAATGGTCAGATTCCGGACATTCAGCCCCTGATCCTGCTTTGCGTTCAAGGCCGATGCCTCAACCGTTTGGCCGCAATTTCCCTCCGAGACGACGGCTTCGACACTCAGCGAAACCCGTCCGCTTTGCCGCGACGTGGCGGAAGGAAAAGTATAAACCTCGGCTCCGTAGGCTTCGTCGCCCGTCCCGTTGCCAAGATTAACGATAAATCCACCCTCGCCCAGCGCCGCATGATCCATCGAGCGCGGATTCTGGCGCCATACATGACCTTCGCTATTGAACTCGGCACCGAATTCATAGGCGTGCAGCTCTAACCCGGCGTCGCCCTGCCACTGCAAAGCAACCCGATCATAAAACGACAGAGAGGCAACTTCGGCCGAAGCGATTGCAACATTGCCGTCAGGAAATTCCAGCATGAACAAAGCCGATTCCGTCATCGCCGGAAAATTCATCTTATAGGAACCATTTTCATCCAGGCGCACCGATATCATCATACCGTTATGATGGATGACAGCCTCGGACCCGGCGTGGCATTCCGAACTGATGGACAATTGGACCATAGCCCCCGCGGATGTTTCGGCGGTCATTGTGGGTGCACAATTTTCCTGTGCGGCCAGCGCAGCAGGGGCGAAAACACCGGCGCATACCAGCGCGGCGCGAAGTAGACTTTGGCGAACGTAACGGATCATGTCTCCGTCCTCAGTAATTGTTTCCAATTCGGACTATATTGGCAAATTGAGACGAGATTAGGGCAATTTATTCGACATTTATTAAGAAATTTGTGCGCCTAGTTCGATTTTGCGGCGGCTTTCCGTAACAATTGCACAGCTTCTTTACGGGCAAATTCGTGTTTCGCGGTTTGCAGGATCTCTTCTTTTTCGGCCAGAACCAGCGCCAATTGGCTTGTCAGCTCTTGTTGGCGCTGCGCGGTCCAAGCCTCCCATATCTCGATCGCGCCCGACCTTTCGGCGTTAAATTCGGTTGGTGCCGCAAGGGAATGCGCGCTTGGTTTGCGCAGCTCGCTCAAAGCCTGACGTAGTTTACGTTCCTTCGAAAGCACCGGATGAAGCTTGGCCAAAGCTTCCTCCCATTTCAGGCCGGTTATTTTTGAAAGGGCCTCAAATCTCTGCCTCATTTCATGGCCTTCGATTTTTGCCTGATCTTATCGGCAAACCGGATCGCGGCCGCGACGGCCTGATAATGCTCAAACGCGATTTCCTGACCGACCTCAACCCCAGCATGTAGCGCACGTGCAGTAGGCGGGTCCGAGAAAAGCGGAACCGCGTTTTCCTGCGCAATTTCGCGGATTTTTGCCGCGATCAAGTCTGTCCCCTTGGCGACGCAAACCGGCGCCGCCGCCTGTTTGTCGCGTGCCCAACGCAGCGCCACAGCATAATGGGTAGGATTAACCACCACCACATCCGCCCCTGGCACATCCGTCAACATCCGGTTTTGTGAAATTTCCTTACCACGCCTTTTCCGCTCGGCCTTTTGTTCGGGATCACCTTCGGCGCGCTTCATCTCGTCCTTGATATCCTGACGCGACATCATATGCGTTGTCATGAAATGCTGCCTTTGCCACAGCAGATCTATGCCCCCCAAAGCCATTGCCACCGCGGTGCTGGCCGCCAGAATTCGGAGCATCAGATCAAGCTTGAAGGCGACAATCGGACCGGCCTCGCCGAAGCTTGATCCAAGAATTTCTTCTTGAAAACCAAGCGTTACCACCACCAAAACGAAGGTAAACACGATCAGTTTGGTCAGACTTTTGGCGAACTCGAACAGCCCGGATGGGCCAAATTTCTGCTTCGCGGTTTTAAGAATTGAAATGCGCGACTGTTTCGGAACCAGCTTTTCTGGCGCCACGGCAAATCCACGCTGCGCCAACACCGCCAGAATGACAACAGCCCCGGCGGCGACAATCAACGCCATCGGGGGCACGATGACACGAGTGACCATTTGCCGAATGATACCGCCGCCAAGGCCTCCCGAAGGGTCGCCGTGACCCCAAATGCGGAAAAACCCCTGCATTGTATCGCCCATCGACGTCAAAATCTGACCTCCGAACAGGAAGGCCAGGATCGTCAATCCGCCCATCGCCACTGCAGAATTCAAGTCACCCGAGCGCGGGATTTCACCCTTCCGGCGAAGCTCTTGCAGTTTTTGTTCGGTCGGAGCTTGCGTTTTTTGGGATTTATCCTCTTCCTGGCTCATCCTGCGACCCCTCCGGGGGCGAGCATGAAGTCAAAAAACCGGCTTCGCCAGACGGCGAGGATCACAGGAACGGTCAAAACCAGCAAGACAAGGCTGAGAAACGTGATGAAGGGCGCCCCGACAAAGGCCACCATCATTTGCGGCATGGCTTTGTTAATCAGCCCGATTGTCAAATTGTAAACGACCGATGCGATAACGAAAGGTGCAGCAAGGGTAAAGCCAAGCTGGAACACCGTTGCAACAAGCGAGATGCCCCATGTCAGCATCGTCTCGGCTGGGAATAGTTGGCCGATTGGCACGAGGGTATAGAACTGGCCCAAATATTTGATAAGTAACACCGGATAGCCCGACATCATGATCAGCGCCAAAGCCCCGAGCATCAAAAGATGACCGATAGCCGGCAATGGTTCAGCTGATTGACCGCCATAGATCTGGGCAAGCGATGTCGACTGCGCCGCGATTGAGCCGGCGATCTGGATGGCGATCAGAAACACGCGCAAAACCAGCCCGAGAATGACACCAACCGTGATCTCGCCGATAAGAACGCTGATCGTCAGGTGGCCGACGCCAAGGGAAACCGGTGCGAATCCCAGAGCCTGCACCAAAAGCGAGATTGAGAACGCGATGGCCAGGCGTATCCGCACCGGCAAAAAACGCTCGGAGAACCCGGGAAGAAATCCGGCCGCACCGCCAACCCGCATGAAAATCAGACCGAATTGCCACAGCTGATCGGGAACAGTCTCAAACCCGGTCACGTCGGCACCACGCCTATCAGGGTTGGCTTAGCCTCAAGGCCCATTTCCTCGAACGACAGAACGGGCAGGGTTATGCCATGCGCAAACAGAACCGATCGCAGGAATCTGCGCCGCCCCGGAGAAGCAACGATTGCAGCCGCATTTGCCGCGTCTTTTAAGCTGTGCGCAACTTTCTCTGCCAGTTTTCCGAACAATTCAGGCGGAAGCGCAACCGATGCCGCCGTGTCAAACCGCTCGGTCTGATGAGCGCGAAAAACCTCTTCCCAGTCCGGCGACAACTGCAACAAAGGGATGGTCCCGTCCTGACGTTTCAGATCAGCCACAATCTGATATCCAAGCGTCCGCCGAACAATTTCGCAGGCTTGCTCGGACGTGCCCCCGTTTTGCGCCGCACCGGCCGCAACTTCCAGAATGGACGGCAGGTTTCTGATCGACACATGTTCGTCCAACAGATGTCGCAAGACCCCCAATAGGAAATCATAAGACAGTTTGTCCGGAATCAACTCATCCAAAAGGCGTTTGTTGGATGCGGCCCGTGCCTGATCTGTCAACTTCGTTGTTTCTTCCAGCAATCGCTTCAACGACCGCAGCCCCAAAAGGCGCGAGAAATTCTGCTTTACAAGCTCCAGCAAATGCGTCGCCAGAACTTCGGCCGGTGACACCGTAGTCAGCCCATCCACCGCAATTGCTTCCCTTTGAGCGGTGGCAACCCAAACCGCATCTGCCCCATAGACCGGTTCACTGACGCGATGGCCTTCCAGCAGATCAAGATCCCCGTCCGCTGACGGTAATGCCAGAAAATGATCGGGAAACAGATTGGCGCGCGCACGTTCAACCCCCATGATTTCAACAACATACGTGTGCGATGGCAACGTGGGATCATCTGAAAGACGGACGTCGGGAAGCAAAAACCCAAAGCTTTCCGCAAGGAAGGTCCGCATATTGTCAATCCGCGCGTCCAGTCCTGTGCCGGGATCGAGAATCATATCCACCAGATCGGGCGAAAACTGGATGCGGATATCGTCCAGTTCAAGTATGTCACCAAGGCTTGATCCGACCTCAGCCTTATCTACCTGCTCAGGTTTAGCCTGCTGAGCGCGCTTTTTTCGGGACGTCCAAAAGGCAGCAAACGCCAGACCAAGTGCCCCGAGCACAAAGGGCAAAAACGGCAGCCCCGGCACAAGTCCGAATACCGCCATCAATGCCGCCACGGTGGCCAATGCCTGCGGAGCCTGTCCCAATTGCCCGAACACCGCTGCATCCGCTGTGCCCGATTGACCGCCACGCGACAAAAGCAAAGCAGCGGCAATCGACAATATGACCGCCGGAATCTGGGATACCAGACCGTCCCCAACGGTTAGAATCGCGTAAGTCTCAAACGCGGTGGCGACCGGCATGCCGTGCCCGAAAACGCCCGTCGCCAATCCGACGATCAGGTTCAGGGCGGTGATCAGCAGCCCTGCAATCGCATCCCCCTTGACGAATTTCGACGCCCCGTCCAACGACCCGAGGAACGTCGTCTCTTGCTGTTCGATGCCCCGCCTGGCGCGGGCCTCTTCATGGCCGATGGCGCCTGCGGCCATGTCACTGTCAATCGCCATCTGCTTGCCAGGCATTGCATCCAGGGCGAATCTGGCGCCAACCTCGGCCATGCGGGTGGCGCCCTTGGTGATGACAACGAAATTCACGATCAGCAAAACGCAAAACACCACCAGCCCCAGAATGACATTGCCGGACATGATGAAGCTGGCAAATCCGTTGATCACATTGCCTGCGGCCGCCGGTCCGGTATGGCCTTCGCCAATGATGAGCTTGGTCGAAGAGACATTGAGCGAAAGCCTGAGCATCAACGACGCCAGCAAGACCGTGGGAAAGGCCGAGAAATCAAGCGGGCGTTCGATGAAAATCGTCACCGTGAACACAAGGATGGCCAGTGCGAATGATGCGGCTAAGCCAATATCCAAAAGCCAGGCGGGCACCGGAAGGACCATCATGATGATCACGGCCATCAGGGCAAGCGCAAACAGAACCGCTGGCTGATACAGGTGTGCCTTCAATTTGTGCTCCAAAGCGAGTTCAGCGGAACCTGTGAAGTCGTGCCCGAAACCGAAGCGAGGCTGGCCCCCGCACCAATTCCTGATATTGGCATCGACGCGATTTGTTCTCTTATTGTTCCTGCATTCAGATTTATCGCAATCTGGTTAAATCTGCGTAAATATTTCTCTGAAAATATCGGGTTGCGCGAATGATAGGCCGCCACGGCCTTTGGCCAGGATCCAAACTCGGAATAAAGTTCGCTTAGAAAGCCGGCCGCATATTCGGCATTGGCGATCGGATCAAACATGTCATCTAGCGACCGAAAATTCTTGCCATGCCAGCGGTAATTGATCTGGAAACAGCCGACATCAAAAGATTTCGTTCCGCCAAACACGGTTCTTGTGGCCAGGCCCCGCGCCTCGGCCCGAGTTCCCAACCAATATCCGCGCCCTTCGATATTCATCGTCCACGGCCACGGCCTTAGCCCGCCCGAGCCGCTGCGCCCGGTTTCAACGCGCGTCAACGCCAGCAAAACCCGCAATGGAACGTCCGACGCCTCGGATGCGACAAGCGCGGCGCGGTCGCATAATCCGTCAACATCTGCCCTAGCCTGCGCACCCATCCCGATAAGAAACGCCAGCAAAACCCCTGAAACAAGCCGCATCATGACCCATCTCGCAGGCTGTCCAAACGCATCTCAATGTCAGAAATGCTTTGATTGACGTCGCTCAGAATATCCGTTGCCCGGCTGACGGATATGCCGTCTGAAAGCTGGGTGGCCGGTTGCGCCTGCTCGGCCAGAAGACCGGCCAATTGATCGGACAATCGACGCGGCAAAGGGGGTTCGGCCTTTGACGGACCTAAGCCAAGTGCGTCCATTGCGGCGCGAAGATCCTTGTTCACTTCGGTGGAATACGCGCTTTCGTACCCTTGCCAGAAGGAAAGCGCAGCCCAGGCGAAGTCTTCGGCGGGAAGATAACGCAAAGCGTGGCTGAACAGGACATTTCCCTGGCTTAGATCGGTTCGGGAAAGACCGGCAACCTTAATTGCTTCGTCCAGGTTGTTGCCCAGAACATAGGCTTCGATCACAATGTCCCGAAGTTGCTGACCAACCGGCAATCCTTCGTATTCCCGCAGCATCGAGCGGGCAATATCGACGTCCTCCTGCCGGACGGCCAGACCGGAATCAAGACGCAACCGCAAACGCATGACAATGTTTTCCGGCCGCTGATCCCCGTCTTTAGCCGGTTCGAGCTGATCAAGTGCAGCATCGATATTTCCTTGTGACGCCTCCAGCTTTGCGATCTCCAGATCTCCGGGCGCGCCCGCTGACAGGCGGATCACGATCCGCGCCAGATCGAACCGATCCCGATCTATCAAAGCTGAGTTCAGCGTGGCGCCGGTGATTTTTCTAACCGCCAGCGGCCAGGTCTGAAAACGCGAGATCAGAGACGCCAGATCAATCCCGTCAAAATCTGCCGTGTCGTGTAGAAACAGAAACGCCCAAAGGGCCGTTTCAAGATCACATTTCAGATGCACGGTGCGAAACGGATTTGCCAAGGAAGGGGTGCCATCCAGATATTCCGCAATGGCCCGGCGATAGGGATCGGGGTCAGGCGCAAGCGAAAGTGCTTCAAGCGCTTCCGCGCCAAACCCCAGGGATAGGAAAAAGTCGGCGGATTTTCGGATTTCACCGCGGTCAACGCGCCCAAGGTCCGAAACCAACGCACGCAGTTGCTGCCCTTTTTCACGATAGCCGACATATGACAGTTGCGGAATCTCGCCCCCCGTCGGGCAGGTATCCGCCGCGCCTGACAAGTCGCGGGGCGCGGTTTCAGGTGTCGCGCTGATCCGGGATTTCGTTTGCATCAGCGCGGATGTCAGCGCCTCGGATCGAAGACCTGCCGGATCGGCAGTTTCAGCATTGTCGGCGATTGTTGACACCAATCCAAGAGTGGCCGCGCGGGCGATGGTTTTTGACAATTCCGCACTGTCGAAATTGTCAGGCACCGGTATGTTCGTGGCTTCCTCTTGGATTTCTGCGCGTTCAATCGCGGGCTTTGGCTCTGGCTTAAGCTCATCCAGATAGGGTTTTAGCAGCAGCTGTCGCAAATCGGTTGCACCGCCAGAGATCGGTTTGGCTGGCCCTGTGGTCATATCGTCCTTGATCGGCGCTGGCGCTGGTCTGATATCGGCGGCTATCAACCGCTCTGACGCCTGAAAGCTCGTGACCGTGCAGGCACAGCCCAGCGACATCGCCACGCGGTTTCCCGCAACCGCCAGATCACCCAGCCTGTCGCGCCCGATCCGGGTAAACGCCTGGCTCAGATCAAAAAGCACATCACCGGAAAAGACCAATCCGTCACCGTCCTGCCGCCATGGCGTTGGCTCCGATAACGAAAACGTCACCCGGGTAAAACCTTCATGTTCACCCGCGCGAACCGTCACCATGGTCTGCGCCACCGCCATCACGGGGGACAACAGAAATATGAGCAAAACAACCCTCACGCAGCGGACTTCACGGCCTTCAACGCCTCTTCAAGATCATTGAATTCGGGGCGCTTGTCGCCGGGCGTGTTTTGGCGACCGACTTCGATACATATATTGGTTGCGTGCTTGTGCAGGTTGGCAATCAGAACCTCGCGCACGAGCAAAAGAAAATGACTGTCTTCTTCGACAACGGCCTTCAGCTTGCTGGCAAATGGCCCGACAAGGCCATAGGCCAGAAACACCCCGAGAAACGTCCCGACCAATGCCCCGCCGATCAGTTTGCCAAGAATTTCCGGCGGCTGGTCAATGGACCCCATCGTCTTGATCACCCCGAGAACCGCCGCCACGATACCCAGCGCCGGCAGCCCGTCCGCAACGGTTTGCAGGGCGTGGCTGGAATGCATCTGATGTTGGATTACCGCCTCGATCCGCTTATCGAGAACCTCTTCCACCTGATGCGGATCATCATAGTTCATCGACGCGGATCGCAATGTATCGCAGATCAGCTGCGTTACGTCCTTATCCGCAGAAATTTTTGGGTATTTCGAGAAAACCGACGACTCATCCGGTGATTCGATATGGCCTTCCAGTTCGACCGGATTGGCACGTGCAATGCGGATCAGTTCAAACAAAAGGCAAAGCAGATCGCGGTAATCATCCGGCTTCCACTTCCTACCGCGAAAGACCTTTCCCAGATCTTTGAGCGTATGTTTGATCGCTGATGGTTCATTTGAAATCACAAAAGCGCCCGTCGCCGCACCGCCGATCATCATCATTTCAAACGGCAACGAATTCAGGATGATGGTCATCTTGCCGCCCGCCGCCAGATAGCCGCCGAACACCATTACAAAAATCACCACGATACCGATTATTCCGAACATTCCAGGGCCTTTCTCCGCATGGAATCATCATCACCGAAAGCACTTAATTTTTTCTGAGGCCGCGTTTATTCCAGCGGAATATCCATGTTCCGGCCAGCAAGCAGCACGCTGATTGCATAGGCTTGATCTGCTTCCAGCCCGGTCATGATATCGGCTGCCGCTTTGGGCGACATGCGGCCCAGAAAACCGGCAGCGAATTCGGCATCCATTTTCTGAAACAGCGCCGATGCGTCCTTTGCCTTCATGTTCTCGTAAACACTGGTCAGCTGAGATACGTCGGATTCAGCCGCCGTTTGGGCCTGTGCAATGGTGTCCTTAAGCTGTTGTTCTGCCTGCTTAAGCTCGGCCAGTTTGCCCTGGATGCTGGATTTCGCAACTTCCAAAAGCTGCACCGCTTCTGTGATCTCGGCCTCTTTCCGCTCAACCTCTGCTTCGCGGGTGCGCAAGGCATCCAGTATCGGAACATAATCCGGGTTGGTACAGGATTGCGGCGGCATTTCGGTGATTTCGCTGGCCTGTTCTTGTGCGTTTGCCAAGGCAACCACGCCGATCCCAAGCCCCCTCATGATGGCCGAGGCCACGAAAAGCCCTGCCACAAGCGCGATCAGAGACCGCCCCAACATTTCGGTTTCAAGAAATTTCGATAACCTCATGTGCCCGCCCCTTCATGGCGTACAAACGTGCTGGGCGGCTCGGCCTTGGCCGGTTCATCCTTCACCGGAATATCCTGGGTTGCGGCCAGCATATATTCCAGCTGTCGCGAAGTTTTCTCTGCCCTCTCGGTCAGCTCATTCAGCAGATCAGCGGATATTTTCGCCCCATCCTCGGCCCGCGCCAATGTTCGGGTCAGATCTTCAACCTGAGCCGACAAAACCGCGATCGCTCCGCCGACACCGCGATCAAGGCTGGCAAATCTTTTCAGCCGCAAAGACAGCAAAAGGCAGAACGCCGCCGCCGCCAAGGCTCCGACAGCCAGAAGGATATCCGAAATCATCTCAGCCATAGTCAGTTCACCACAAATTCCATGATCAGCAGGTCATTCACACGCCCTTCACCCACAACCGTTTGCACCCGCCGCAGCATATTCGCACGCAGCAGAACAAGCGCCGCGGGCCGTTCAAGATCTTCGCGATCCACGGCCCGCAAATAGCCGTTCAACACATCAACAATCCGGGGTTTCAGCGCCTCGACATCCTTTTGGTACGCCGGCTCAACCTCAAGCTCGGCGCGGAATCGCAGGTGCTGGTTCGAAAGCAGGTTGCCCATTGAAATCAGCATCGGCTCAATCTCGACAAAGGCGACGGATTTCAACGGCGCAACCTCGGCCACTTCATCAGCCGGCTTGGCCTTTTCGCCGGAAAAGGGAATCATGCCCTGAATGGCCGCATAAAACCCGCCACCGCCCGCAATGACAGCCAAAATCACGCTTATAATCAGCAACTTACTGCTGTTTCTTTGCTCAGTATCTATCTGTGCCTCAGCCACGTTCCGTCCTTATCGAAGCATGTGGAATTTCTTTTTGATAAACCGAATATGGCTAACCGATTGTTAAGCGGCCTCAGACAAATTCAGCCCATCCGATCCGAAGCAAGGGGGATTCGAATGCAGCAGCTGATACAGGTTTGGACCGCACTGGATATGCGCCGGAAATTGATCGTTCTGGGGGCGACGCTGGCGATGTTCGCAGCGGTCATCGCCCTTTCGCGCATGGCGTCAGCGCCTTCGATGGCCTTGCTGTATTCCGGGCTGGAACCCTCAACTTCGGGCGAGGTTGTGACAGCGCTTGAACAGCAGAATGTGCCCTATGAAATCCGTGGAAATGCGATTTATGTCGATGTCGCCCGGCGTGATGCGCTGCGCATGACCCTTGCGGCACAGGGCCTGCCCGCAAATGGTACAAAGGGGTATGAGCTGCTGGATTCCCTGACCGGATTCGGCACCACATCGCGAATGTTCGATGCCGCCTATTGGCGCGCGAAAGAAGGTGAGCTTGCCCGCACCATCGCCTCGAGTCCGCAAATCGCCTTCGCGCGGGTGCATATTGCCAATTCCTCGGGCGATTTGTTCCGCAGCAATCGCGATCCATCCGCCTCGGTCACGGTGAAATCCTCGGGAACGGGGGTGTCTGACGCGCATGCCCGCGCATTGACTTTCCTGATTGCGTCCTCGGTTGCGGGGCTGACCCCGGACAAGGTGACGATCATGGATGAAAACGGTGCCCTGTTGGGAACCTCGGCGGGAAACGCAGCCGCCGGAGCGGCGGCAAAGGGCCAGTCGGATGAGCTTCGTGCCCGTATCCTCAGACTTGTGGAAGCTCGGGTCGGTCAGGGGAATGCCGTGGTCGAAGTGGCCGTGGATACCGTCTCGGAGCGCGAAGAGATTTCCGAGCGACTGATTGATCCAGATTCGCTGATCGCCATCAGCACCGATACCGAGGAACGCAGCAGCGAAAACAGCGGCAGCGCCGGGCGGGGCGTGACGGTTGCCTCGAACCTTCCCGATGGCGACGCGGCAAATGGCGGTGGCCAATCGCGCGAACAGGACAGCGAGACGCGCGAACGGGTGAATTACGAGTTCTCGGAAACCCGGCGCGAGGTGTTGCGCCCCGCGGGTTCGGTTCGCCGGATCAGCGTGGCAATTCTGGTCAATGACCTGCAGTCGCTAAACGAGGAAGGCGGCAGTGATACGCAGCCGCGCAGCGAGGAAGAGCTGAATGATCTCAAGGCTCTCGTGGCCTCGGCCGCAGGTCTGGATACATCCCGCGGTGACGAGGTGACGATCCGCTCGATGGCGTTTGAACCGGTTGAACCCGCCGGTGTTTCCGCCACGGGGCTGGTCGCAGGATCAGCCACGATGGACGTCAACAGCCTTGCCAGGCTCGGCTTGCTCGGACTGGTCGCCCTGGGGTTGGGCATCTTTGTCCTGCGGCCAATTCTGACAAGACCCCCAATAGAAGCCGCGCCCCAGCCCCCTGCCCTTACCGGCACGATCGAACCCGGCGATCTGCCCGAGAATGCGCTGCCCGAATCAGACCCTGCCGAATTGCCCGGCCCCGCCAGACCCGACCCGATGGAGCGGTTCCGTGAATTGATCGGCGAGCGACAGGATGAATCGATCCAGGTGCTGCAATCATGGCTTGCTGAAAAAGGCGAAAAGGTATGAGCAGCGTGGCCCATATTCTGGAAGATTTCAGTCGACAGATTTCATCGACCGACGGGAACAGCCCGACCGACCTGCCCGGGTTTGACGACGGCTATAATGCCGGATGGGACGACGCCACCAAGGCGCATCGCAAAACCCAGGACAAACTGAAGTCCGAGCTTGCTCAGGCTTTGCAGGAAAATGCTTTCACCTTTCAAGAGGCAAAGATTCACGTGTTGGGCGCAATCAAACCGCTGATGAAAGAGCTGACGGACAAGATCCTGCCCGCGATGATGCGGAAAACCACTGCAAATCATGTTGCCGAAGCCTTGCAGGGATTTATCAAGTCACACGCACCCACGTCGCTTGAACTGCATGTCAGCCCCGAAGACAGGCCTTCGATCGAACTGCTGTTGCCCGATCTGCCGCTGCCCGTCACGTTGACCGAGGATGCCACGCTTGACGCCGGGCAGACACGCTTTGCCTTTGAACAGACCGAGGCCGAACTGGATTGTTCCGCTTTGCTGGGGTCGGTCACTCGGCTGATCGACGACTATTTCAACCAAATTCCGCAACAGGAGGTCTCGCATGGGTGATCCATCCCCCGTCAGCCGCAACCCAATAGCCTCGGTCCCGATTGAGGTGACTATTTCCGTCGGCAAGGCCCGCCCCTATATTCGTGACCTGCTGTCGCTCGAGGAAAATGCCATTCTTCCCCTGGACAGCCGAATTGACGACCCGGTCGAACTTTACATAGGCGATCAGCTTATCGCCCGCGGCGACTTGCAGGAAATGCCGGGCGAGCCGAAAGGGCAATTGGCCGTGCGTCTGACCCATGTTCTGGATGCAGCCGCTTTCAAAACATGAGATCGGCGGCACTCATCGCAGCGCTGCTGCTGATCGCTGCACCATCCGCAGCCCAAGGCATCGTGGAAGAGCTTGGCCAGGGCGGATCACTGTCCGGCACGGCGATCCAGATGTTTCTTCTGGTCACGGTGCTCAGCCTTGCGCCAGGGATTGCGATCATGGTGACCTGCTTTCCCTTCATCGTGACGGTTCTGGCCATCCTGCGGCAGGCCATCGGGTTACAGCAATCTCCACCGAATATGCTTTTGGTCAGTCTGGCGATTTTTCTGACTTATTTCGTCATGGACCCCGTCTTTCGCGAAGCGTGGGAGCTTGGGGCTGCCCCCTTCATGGCAGAACAAATCGCGTTGGAAGAGGCGATGGCCAAAGCCTATGCGCCGTTCCAAACCTTCATGTCCGGTCGTGTTGATCCGGAAACCTTGGCCGCTTTGCTGGACCTTCGCAATGAACCTGCCGGGACAGAGCCGCCGCCATCGATTCTGATCCCGGCCTTTATGCTGTCCGAGATTTCACGCGCCTTTCAGATCGGGTTTTTGATTTTTCTGCCCTTCCTGATCATTGATCTGGTCGTAGCGGCGGTGCTGATGTCGATGGGGATGATGATGGTGCCACCGGCCATCGTGTCTTTGCCGTTCAAACTGTCTTTTTTCGTTCTCGCGGACGGATGGCGGCTGATTTCGGAGGGCTTGGTGCGGGGGTATTTTTGAAAAACTTGCGCCGTGCGCCTTGTGGCACGGCGCGAAAAAGGGGGCGCTGCCCCCTCTGCCCCGGAGCAAGTCCGGGTCATTCACCCCTGAAGTATTTATTCAAAAGATGAAATGATCAGCGGTGTCTGCGCATAAAGGGCCAGATCAGATACGGCCATGGCAGTGCTTGAACTTCTTGCCCGATCCGCAGGGGCAGGGATCGTTGCGGCCCGGATTGCCCCAGGTGGCCGGATCGGTTTCGTCAAAACCCTGCGGCGCGCCCTCGGTCGGGGCCGCAACCGGTTGTGCCGCCGCTGCCAGAGCCGCCTGCTGCTGGGCCAGCTTCTGGGCCAATGCCTGGCGTTCCTCTTCCGTCATCGGGCGGATTTGCGACAATTGTGTCGTCACCTGTTCGCGCAAAGCGTTCAGCAGGTTTTCAAACAGTTGGAACGCCTCTGACTTGTATTCGCTTAGCGGGTCGCGCTGCGCGTAGCCTCGAAAGCCGACAACACTGCGCAAATGTTCCAGCGTCAGCAGATGTTCGCGCCATTTCTGGTCAATAGTCTGCAACAGGATCTGCTTTTCGATCGAGCGCATTGCCTCGGCCCCGAAGGCGACGGCCTTTTTCGCCATCGCTTCGTCGGCGGCATTTTCAAGGCGCTCCTGAATGATCTCGTCATCCACCCCTTCTTCATCCGCCCATGCGATCACTGGCACATCGACACCCAGTTTTTCAATCGCAGCGGCGTAAAGACCTTCGGTATCCCATTGATCCGCATAGGTTTTCGGCGGCATATACTGATCCAGCATATCCTCGATCACCTGATGGCGCATGTCCTGCACGATCTCGGACAGGTCCTGCGCCTCCATGATCTCGCGCCGCTGGCTGAAGATCACTTTCCGCTGATCGTTCATCACGTCATCGAATTTCAGCAACTGCTTACGAATGTCAAAGTTGCGCCCTTCAACCTTGGCCTGCGCACGTTCAAGCGACTTGTTCACCCAGGGGTGCACAATCGCTTCACCTTCCTGCATGCCCAATGTCGACAGGACCTTGTCCAAGCGTTCCGAGCCGAAAATCCGCATCAGATCATCTTCGAGCGAGAGGAAAAAGACCGAGCGGCCCGGATCGCCCTGACGGCCCGAACGGCCGCGCAGCTGATTGTCGATCCGGCGGCTTTCGTGCCGTTCGGTGGCCAGAACGAACAGACCGCCCGCATCTTTCACAGCCTGCTCATCCGCCGCGTGACCCTTTTCAATCCGGTCGCGGATTTCATCGGGGTTGCTGTCGGGATCAGCTGCAATCGCCTCGAGAATTTTGAACTCGACATTGCCGCCCAGCTTAATATCGGTCCCGCGACCGGCCATGTTGGTTGCAATCGTCACCGCGCCCAGCTTGCCGGCATCGGCGACAATCTGCGCCTCTTGTTCGTGTTGGCGGGCGTTCAGAACATTGTGCTTCACACCGGCCTGCGTCAGCATCTGCGACAGGAATTCCGACTTCTCGATCGAGGTCGTCCCCACTAGAACCGGCTGAGCCTTTTCGTTGGCGGCTTTGATCTCGTTCACCACGGCCTGATATTTTTCCTTGCCGGTGCGATAGACCTGATCGTCCTCGTCAACACGTGTGATCGGTTTGTTGGTTGGCACTTCCACCACGCCCAGATTGTAGATCTCGGCAAATTCCTCGGCTTCGGTGGCAGCGGTGCCGGTCATGCCGCCCAGCTTGTCATATAGGCGGAAGTAATTCTGGAAGGTCACAGAGGCCAGCGTCACGTTTTCCGGCTGGATCTGGCAGCCTTCCTTGGCCTCGATCGCCTGATGAAGCCCGTCCGACAAACGCCGACCGGCCATCATTCGGCCGGTAAATTCGTCAATCAGCACCACTTCGTTGTTGCGAACGATATAATCCTTGTCGCGGGTGAACAGCTTATGGGCTTTCAGCGCGTTGTTCACATGATGAACGATGGTGGTGCTTTCCGGATCGTAAAGCGACTGGCCCTCGGGCAGCAAACCACGCGCGGACAAAAGCGCCTCGAGCGCGTCATTGCCTTCATCGGTGAAGGACACACCGCGGGTTTTTTCGTCAAGTTCAAAGGTCGAATCGTCCAATTCGGGGATCAGCTGGTCAATGGTCACATAAAGCTCGGACCGGTCCTGTGACGGGCCGGAAATGATCAGCGGGGTCCGCGCTTCGTCAACCAGAATGCTGTCCACCTCGTCCACGATGGCGAAATAGTGATCGTGCTGGTGGATTTGCGACAATTCGGATTTCATATTGTCGCGCAGATAATCAAACCCAAGCTCGTTATTCGTGGCATAGGTCACATCCGCGGCATAGGCCTGTGCCTTTTCCTCTTCGGGCTGCTGCGGATAGATCACGCCGCATTTCATGCCTAGCTGGGTGTAAACCTTGCCCATCCACTCTGAATCGCGTTTGGCCAGATAATCATTCACCGTCACGATATGCACACCACGACCGGTCAGGGCATTCAGATAAGCGGGGAATGTGGCGACAAGGGTTTTGCCCTCGCCGGTTTTCATTTCCGAGATATTGCCTTCGTGCAGGAAAATCCCGCCCATCAGCTGCACGTCAAAGGCGCGAAGACCCAAGGCGCGTCTGGCCCCTTCGCGGCAGTTGGCAAAGGCCTCGGGCAGCAGGTCATCAAGGCTTTCACCACCGGCAAACCGCTCTTTGAAGGCGGCGGTCTTGGCGATCAGTTCGTCATCACTCAAGGCTTCGAATTCAGGCTCAAGCGCATTGATTTTTTCAACCAGCGCACGGGTCGCCTTTATCTTGCGGTCATTGGGTGTGCCAAAGACCTTTTTGGCGAGATTTCCGAAACCGAGCATGTTTTCTCCGCGTGGGTAAAATTCGACTGCGATATGCCTGTTGCCCGTCACCCGCTTCCCCAATAGAAAGACCCGGATGACCTTTTTTTCAGGCCTCAAAGCGATGTAAGGGGCCAACCGAACAGTGTCAACGTCACGCAGCGCCAGCACAGCTGGTAAAGGATACCGAGCATGAAGAAATATTTAGCAACAGCAGCAATTTATCTGGCCACCCTTGCCGCCAATCCGGCAATATCACAGGTGGAAACCACAGCCGATACCGTGTTGGCCACGGTCGACGGGGTCGAGATTACGGCCGGTCATCTTATTCTTGCCCGGGCCGAGCTTCCTAGCCAGTACCGCCAGTTGCCGATGTCGATGATTTATCCCAGCCTGCTGGACCAGCTGATCCAGATGCAATTGCTGAAAACCTCGTTTGAAGGCGAAGTCCCCCCGAATGTCCGCTATGGCGTCGAGAACGAGGAACGCACGCTGATTGCCAGCATTGTGATTGCCCGGCTTCTGGCCAGCAACATAACCGACGAAATGATCGAAGCGGCCTATCTGACCCGTTACGCCGATCAGGATCTCGGGGTTGAGTATGACGCTTCCCACATTCTGGTAGACACCGAGGAAGAGGCCCTGTCGATTCTCGATGAATTGAACGCGGGGGCTGATTTCGTAACCGCCGCCCAAACCTATTCGACCGGCCCTTCTGGTCCGGGTGGCGGGTCGCTTGGCTGGTTTGGCAGGGGCGACATGGTGCAACCTTTTGACGAAGCTGTCGCCGCGATGGAGGTTGGCACCCTGTCCGATCCGGTTCAGACACAGTTCGGCTGGCACATCATCCGCCTGAACGACACCCGCATGATCGAAGCGCCCGAGCTTGAGGAAGTGCGCGAGGATATCATTGACGAGCTGGGGCAAGCGGTTCTCGAAGGCCGCCTGGCCGAGCTTGAGGCCGGCGCGGTGATCGAACAGACCGACACCGCCGACATTGATTTCACCCAGTTCGACGATCCCGCAATTCTGGACCAGTAAACAATGGCTGACCTTCCTGTTTCACCCCTTGCTCCGGCAGAATTTCCCGACTTGCCAAAGATTGGCGGTGTCCGCTTCGCAGCAGCCGAAGCAGGGGTCAAATATCAGGGCCGCAAGGATGTGATGCTGGCCCTTCTTGACCCCGGCACAAGTGTTGCCGGGGTATTCACGCGCTCGGCCACCAGATCGTCCAACGTGTTGGATTGTCAGAACAAAATCGGCAATGACAGCGCAGACGGCGCGGTGATCATCGTGAACTCGGGCAACTCGAACGCCTTTACCGGACGTGCTGGCGACGGGTCGGTCAGGGCGATTTGCGATGCCGTCGCCGACGTCACGGGGCTGCCGTCGGACCGCGTTTTCACAAGCTCAACCGGCGTGATCGGCGAACGGCTTCCCCATGACCGGATCACGGCAAAACTGGCCGACCTTTTTGATGGCCTGGACGACAGCAAAATTCGCGATGCCGCCGATGCAATCATGACAACCGACACCTTCCCGAAAGGATCGGCGGCCGAGCTTCTGATCGACGGCGCACCTGTGAAAATCGCCGGTATCGCCAAAGGCTCGGGCATGATCGCGCCGGATATGGCGACGATGCTGGTGTATATCTTCACCGACGCGAAGATTTCCCGCGCCGCGCTGCAAACTATGTTGTCCGAACTGACCAACGTCACCTTCAACAACATCACCGTAGACAGCGACACCTCGACCTCTGACACGCTTTTGCTTGCCGCGACTGGGGTGTCAGGCGTTGACGTCACCGGCAATGCCGCCTTCCGCGCGGCGCTGCACGACGTGATGCTTGATCTGGCCCATCAGGTGGTGCGCGACGGCGAAGGCGCGACAAAGTTTGTCGAGATCGACGTCACCGGCGCTGCAAACGACGCAGATGCCCGCACCCATGCGCTGGCCATTGCCAATTCACCGCTGGTCAAAACCGCAATTGCCGGGGAAGATCCGAACTGGGGCCGCATCGTCATGGCCATTGGCAAATCCGGCGCGGCGGCAGATCGGGATCTTTTGACCATCCGTTTCGGAGATATCCTTGTCGCCGAAAACGGCTGGGTATCACCTGCCTATTCCGAGGATCAGGGCGCGGAATATATGAAAGCGCAAAATCTGAAAATCGCTGTTGATCTGGGTCTGGGCGATGGCACCTCTCGGGTCTGGACCTGCGATCTGACCCATCAATACATCACCATCAACGCGGATTACCGATCGTGACAAAAGTCGTTCTGGTTTCTGCCGTCGCCCTGATCGACCGGGATGGCCGTGTCCTTCTGGCCCAGCGGCCCGAAGGCAAATCCATGACCGGCCTGTGGGAATTCCCCGGCGGCAAGGTTGAACAAGGTGAAACACCCGAAGCGGCGCTGGTACGCGAATTGCACGAAGAACTGGGCATCAACACATGGTCCAGCTGCCTGGCCCCGCTGACATTTGCCAGCCACGCCTATGATGATTTTCATCTTCTGATGCCGCTATTTGCCTGCCGCAAATGGGAAGGAATACCGCAAAGCCGCGAAGGCCAGACCCTGAAATGGGTTCGGCCAAATGCCCTGCGGGACTATCCCATGCCCCCGGCCGATATCCCGCTGATACCGGTCCTGCGCGATTGGCTGTGACCTGAAAACCTCGGTTTTCGTCTGTTAACGGTAAATTAAACATCCGTGACGCATAATTAACGTGATCGTAAAGACACCTGATCTTAACTTATGGTCACATGGGGATGTTTACGGAGTTTATGATGCTCAAAACCATTATCACCGGAAGCCGTGTGCTTGTGCAGGGTGTGCTTGTACGCACGCTGGCCAACGGCAAGGTCGCTGTCCGCATCGGTGACAAGATCTATGTGGGGGCGCCGGTTTCCTAAAACGTTTCGGGGTTGAAACCGTCTCACCACTCACGAAAGCAAAAGGGCACCCAAAGCGGGTGCCCTTTACTTTTCCAAGCAACCTCACGATCAGTCGAGGGTGCGCTCAATCTCTTCACGCTCGAAAATCTCGATCACGTCATTGGCGCGGATATCGTCGTAATTTTCAAACGCCATACCGCATTCCTGACCCGACTGAACCTCGGCCACTTCGTCCTTGAAGCGCTTCAGCGTTTTCAGTGTACCTTCATGGATCACCACGTTGTCACGCAGCAGACGCACACCCGCCGAGCGACGCGCCACACCTTCGGTGACGATACACCCGGCCACCTTGCCAACGCCCGACACTTTGAACACTTCCTTGATCTGCGCATAGCCGATGAAGTTCTCGCGGATTTCCGCAGACAACAGACCCGAGGCCGCCGCTTTCACGTCATCCACAAGGTCGTAAATCACACTGTAATAGCGGATCTCGATCCCCTTCTGGTTGGCCGAGTTTCGGGCCGAGGCATTCGCCCGCACGTTAAAGCCCATGACCGGCGCACCCGAGGCTTCGGCCAGACCGATATCGGTTTCGGTGATCGCCCCGACGCCCGAGTGCAGCACGCGCACGCGCACCTCGTCATTGCCGATCTTCTCCATCGCCTGAACGATGGCTTCCGCCGAACCCTGAACGTCCGCTTTCACAACAATCGGCATCTCCGAGACGTTTTCGTCATCCTTGGCCTTCTGCATCAGCTGTTCCAGCGTGGTCGCAGCACCTGCCGCCGCGCGTTTCTCTTTCGCGACATTGGCGCGGTATTCCGCAATCTCGCGGGCCTGCGCATCGGTCTCGACCACGTTCAGAACGTCACCGGCTTCCGGCGTGCCGTTCAGGCCCAGAACCTCAACCGGAACCGAAGGACCGGCCTCTTTCACGCGCTCGCCCTTGTCGTTGATCAGCGCCCGCACCTTACCGTGCTGCTCGCCCACGACGAAGATATCACCCTGACGCAAAGTGCCGTTCTGAACCAGAACGGTCGCAACCGGACCACGGCCCACATCAAGCTGCGCTTCGATCACCGCACCTTGCGCGGCACGATCCGGGTTGGCTTTCAGTTCCAGAATTTCCGCCTGAAGCGCGATGGCTTCCAGCAGTTGATCCAGCCCCTGACCGGTAATCGCCGAAACTTCGACATCCTGAACCTCGCCCGACATGGCTTCGACGATCACTTCATGCTGCAAAAGCTCGGCACGCACCTTGTTCGGATCGGCTGCGGGGCGGTCCATCTTGTTGATCGCCACGATCATCGGCACTTCGGCCGCTTTTGCGTGGTTAATCGCCTCGACGGTCTGCGGCATGACCGAATCGTCGGCAGCCACAACCAGAACAACGATATCAGTGACTTGCGCACCACGAGACCGCATCGACGTAAACGCCGCGTGACCCGGCGTATCAAGGAACGACAGCGTAACCCCGTCATCGGTCTGAACCTGATAGGCACCGATATGCTGGGTAATGCCACCAGCTTCGCCCGCCACAACCTTGGCATCCCGGATCGCATCCAGAAGCGAGGTTTTACCATGATCGACATGGCCCATGATGGTAATGACCGGAGGACGCGACTGAAGATCTTCTTCCTTGTCCTCGGTATCCTGAATCACGTCCTCAACGTCCGAATCCGAAACACGGACGACATTATGGCCGAATTCTTCGATGATCAGCTCGGCGGTATCGGCATCGATGGTCTGGTTTTGCGTCACCATCATGCCCATCTTCATCAGCTCTTTGACAACATCCGCCACACGTTCGGCCATGCGGTTGGCCAGCTCGCCCACGGTGATGGCCTCGGGCAACTGAACTTCGCGGATGATCTTTTCGCGCGGCTCGGCATTGCCCATCGCCTTCTGGCGCATCCGCTCTTGCTTGCGCTTCATGGCGGCCATGGATTTCTGACGGCCACCATCGCCCGAAAGCGCCTGGTTCAGCGTCAGCTTGCCCGAGCGGCGGTTGTCGCCGCCGCGATTGCCTTTGCGGCCACGGTCATCGTCGCGCTCTTTCTTGCGCGGGGTCGCTGCCGGGGCAGGCTTGCCACCGCCGCGCGGGGCTTCCCGTGCAGGTTCGGCCGCTTTTGGTGCGGCTTTGGCCGCTGCCTCGGCCTCGGCCTTGCGCTTGGCGGCCGCATCCGCTTCTTGCTTGGCGCGAACTTCTTCTTCGGCCTTGCGCTTGGCAGCTTCTTCGATCTCGCGTTGCTCGCGCTCTTTCGCTTCCTGCTCGGCGCGGCGGCGCTCACGCTCTTCGGCGCGGGCCTTTTCGTCGGCTTCGCGCTTGGCGGCTTCTTCGGCTTCGCGGGCTTTCGCAGCCTGCAATGCCTTCATCCGGCGTTCCATTTCCGCATCGGAAATCCCTGCCGGACGCTTTGATCCGCCCGCAGACGGTTTCAAAGCCGATCCCGCAGGTTTCGCAGCCGGAGCCGCGGCGCCGGGCTTGGGCACCACAACTCGCTTGCGCTTGGTTTCCACCACAACGCTTTTGGTCCGGCCATGGCTGAAGCTTTGCTTCACATTGCCCGCTCGCGCTCCGCCACGCAGTCCCAGAGGTTTTTTGCCGTCGTTGTCGCTCATAAAGCCTACTTACCCTTTCCGACGCCCCTTGGCGCCGTCAAATCCGCGAACGCCTTTCAGACGTTGCGCTTCCTCTACAATACGCCGCGTGAGTCCACCAGAGGATAGCGCCGCATGTATCACAGTTTCTCGACCGAATGCCAATCCAAGCTCGTTTGCGCTTAGCCAGCCGATGAATGAGCCGCCATAAGGCGTGCTCAGTTTCGATTTTCCCCGCTCGGATCCGTCCGAAGACTGGATCAGAACGTCGGCTTCATCTTTCAAAAGCCAGTCCTTGACCTTTTCATACCCGGCAACGGCCCCGCCGCCTTTGCGCGCCAGCGAAATCAGATCGACAACGCGCCGGGCAAGTTGTGTCTCGATATCCTGAATCATGTCTTCAGGCACCGTTACCTTCTGCCGCGCAGCCCGTGAAAACGCGCCTTTCTTCACAGCCTCGGTCAACGCCGTTCGTTCGGCACTGACCCAAAGCCCGCGTCCGGGCAGCTTGCCCAGAATATCCGGCACGATCTGCGCATCCGGCCCAACGACAAAGCGGATCAGCCCATGCTTGGGCTGTACCTCGCCCGTGGCGATGCATTTCCGCTCTGGTTCACCCGAGCCGCCGGTTTTGCCACCGCGCGTCATGTCGGACCCCGCCAAGGCCGGTTAGACCTCGGCGCCCTCCTCGTCTTCGCCGTCAACGGCGTCGTCTTCGTCGGCTTCCAGATCGGCCGGATCAACCCAGCCCAATTGGATACGGGCGTTCATGACAAGGATTTGCGCCTCTTCCAGCGACACATCGAAGGACTCAAGGATGCCGTCATCCTTCACCCGCTGACCATCCACCGTGGTCCAGCCACCCGCCAGTTCCCAATCGGCGCAGGTTGCGAAATCTTCCAGCGATTTCACATCATCCTCGGCCAGGGCCAGGATCATTTCGGGCGTCAGGCCTTCGAAATCGAACAGGCTTTGTTCGACACCCATTTCCTGAGCCGCCTCGATCGCCCGACGCGCACGCTCTTCCAGAACGTCACGGGCGCGGGCCTGAAGCTCTTCCGCGGTGCCTTCATCAACGCCGTCAATGCTGAGCAGTTCGTCAACTTCGACATAGGCCACTTCTTCAAGGTTTGTGAACCCTTCCGAAACCAGCAACTGGGCAAAGAATTCGTCCAGATCCAGCGCCGCCATGAACAGGCGGGTGCGCTCTTCGAATTCTTTCTGGCGACGTTCGGAATCTTCGCTTTCAGTGGTGATGTCGATATCCAGATTAGTCAGCTGAGACGCCAGACGCACGTTCTGACCACGGCGTCCGATCGCCAGCGACAGTTGCTCGTCCGGCACAACAATCTCGATCTTGCCGGCTTCTTCGTCCAGAACAACCTTCGACACTTCGGCAGGTTGCAGCGCATTCACCAGGAAGGTCGGCTGATCTTCGTTCCACGGGATAATGTCGATCTTTTCGCCCTGAAGCTCGTTCACAACGGCCTGAACACGGCTTCCGCGCATACCCACGCAGGCACCAACCGGATCAATACCACCATCATAGGAAATCACCGCGATCTTCGCACGGCTGCCCGGATCACGGGCCACGGCCTTGATCTCGATAATGCCTTCATAGATTTCCGGCACTTCCATCTTGAACAGCTCGGCCATGAATTCCGGCGCGGTCCGGCTCAGGAATATCTGAGGACCACGCGCTTCGCGGCGGACTTCCTTGATATAGGCACGGATACGATCATTCGGACGATGGCTTTCGCGGCCGATCTTTTCATTGCGGCGCAGGATGGCTTCGCCCCGGCCCACATCAACGATCACATTGCCGTATTCCTCGCGCTTGACGACACCGTTGATGATAGTGCCTTCGCGGTCGATGAATTCTTCGTACTGACGATCCCGCTCGGCTTCGCGAACCTTTTGCAAGATCACCTGCTTGGCCGACTGCGCCGCGATCCGGCCCAGCTCAACCGGTGGCACTTCTTCTTCAAAGACGTCACCAACCGCAGGGTCTTCCATATACTGCTTGGCCTGCTCGACAGTGAACTCGGCCTGATAATTCTCAAGCTCTTCATCCTCGACCACGGTGCGCACGCGGGTAAAGGTCGCCTTACCGGTTTTGCGGTCAATCGACACGCGAATGTCCATCTCGGACCCGTAGCGCGACTTGGCCGCACGTGCCAACGACTCTTCCATCGCTTCAACAACCAGCGACGGGTCGATCATTTTCTCGCGGGCCACAGCTTCTGCGGTTTGCAAAAGCTCCAGCTGGTTTGCAGAGGTAATTGCCATCTTTCTTCCTCCTAAAAGGCTTACGCCTTGTCCTCGTCTTCGCCGTCCAGGACGGTCTCAATCTCATCAAACTGGGTTTCGTCCACCTGCCCCGCATCCTTTCGGGCGCGCAGAACATCGCGGATCAAATCGTCGGTCAGAACCAGCTTGGCATCTTCCAGCCAGTCGAATTTCAACCCGATGGTGACATCTTCGCCCTGATCCTCAATCGTGATCAGAACCTCGTCGCCCTCGGTCCCGGCAATCTCGCCCTTGAAGCGGCGGCGCCCGTCGATCAGCTCGGTCGTCTCGATCTTCGCCTCATAGCCGACCCACATGTCGAAATCCTTCAGGCGGGTCAAAGGCCGGTCGATCCCGGGGCTGGACACCTCAAGCGCATAGGCGTCAAGGATCGGGTCCTCGACATCCAGTACGGCGCTCACGGCAGTCGAGATCGCGGCGCAATCATCCACCTCGATCCCGCCTTCGGGTTTCTCGGCCATGATCTGCAACGTGGTGGTCTTGCCGCTCATCAGGCGGATACGCACCAGTTCAAACCCGAGATCCTCAATCACCGGAGTGACGATCTCGGCCAGTCTGCGATCAATCGCGGCCTTTGCTATCAGGTCGTTTGTCATACTATCCAAACACAAAAAAACGGGCCCGCGGCCCGTTGGTATTTCCCGGTGGAGCGTTCGTCCGTTTCCAGACCAGCGCGCCGCTGTTGAGGGGCATATACGTCAGGTGATCCGAGTCTGCAAGAGCCAGTTCAATTCTCTGGCCTATTCCTTACGACTTGCCCATAAAGACCATATGCACACCGTCATCATCATCCCGGCCCGTTACGCCTCTCGCCGTTTTCCCGGCAAGCCCTTGGCGATGCTGACCTTGCGCGATGGCTCGCAGAAACCACTGATCCAATTGACATGGGAAGCCGCGCAGCAGGTGCAGGGGATTGATGCGGTCTATGTGGCCACCGATGATGACCGGATTGCCGAACTGTCAAAAGCTTTCGGCGCGGAGGTCATCATGACCGCCGACACCTGCCAAAACGGAACCGAGCGTTGTGCCGAAGCGGTTGAGAACACCGACATTCAGGCCGATATCATCGTCAATCTTCAGGGCGACGCCCCGTTGACCCCGCCTTGGTTCATCGAAGCCCTCGTGGCCGAGATGCAACAAGACTTTCAGGTCCAGATGGCCACGCCGGTGCTGCGCTGCGATCCACTCACCTATGGTCATTTCATCGAGGATCGCCGCAATGGCCGTGTCGGCGGCACCACGGCCACCTTTGATAAAGCCCAAAACGCGCTTTATTTCTCAAAAGAGGTCATTCCCTATATCGATCCTAATCAACCGATTACATCGCCGGTTCCGGTTTTTCACCATGTTGGGGTCTACGCCTACCGCCCCGCCGCACTGGCTGCCTACAAAACCTGGCAAGCCGGCCCGCTTGAAACTCTCGAAGGTCTCGAGCAATTGCGGTTCCTCGAAAATGGCCACCCGATCCGCTGCGTAAAGGTTAACGCCCAAGGCCGCGTGTTCTGGGAACTCAACAACCCCCAAGACATTCCCCGCATCGAAGCCGCGCTAAGGGATCTTGCATGACCGTCCGCATTCAGAACATCGACATCGGCGAAAGCAATCCCATCGCCCTGATCGCAGGGCCGTGTCAGCTGGAATCCCTCGATCATGCTCGCATGATGGCCGAGGGCATTCTTGAGGCCTGTGCCGCGACAGGCACAAAGGTGATCTTCAAAGCCAGTTTCGACAAAGCCAACCGCACATCGATTCACTCACGACGAGGCCCCGGACTTGACGAAGGTTTGGCCATTTTGGGCAAGATTAGAGACGAATTTGGCATTCCCGTGCTCACTGACGTCCACGAAACCAGTCAATGCAAACCGGCCGCAGAAGTCTGCGATGTTCTGCAAATCCCCGCCTTTCTCTGCCGTCAAACCGATCTGCTGATCGCGGCGGGTCAAACCGGCAAGGCGGTGAATATCAAAAAGGGCCAGTTCCTTGCCCCGTGGGACATGCGGCATGTGGCCGAAAAAGTCTCTGATACAGGCAATTCACGCATTTTGCTGACCGAACGCGGCACCTCGTTCGGCTATAACACCCTTGTCAACGATTTCCGCGCACTGCCGCAAATGGCTAGCACCGGATACCCGGTGATCTTCGACGCCACCCACTCGGTCCAGCAGCCGGGTGGAAAAGGCTCTAGTTCAGGCGGAAACCGCGAATTTGTCGCCCCCTTGGCCCGCGCCGCCTGTGCTGTCGGGGTTGCGGGGGTTTTCCTTGAAACCCACCAAGACCCGGACAACGCCCCCAGCGACGGGCCGAACATGCTGCCGCTTTCAGGCTTGCCCGACCTGATCGCCCAGCTTCGCGCATTTGACGCCATGGCGAAATCGCTTTGAAAACGGGTTAAGCTGCCACGGTTTTCTGCTATAAAGCCCGCAAAACAATCGGGCAGAGCACCATGCATCAGAAAATCATCGCCGTCGCGGGCATAGGCTATGTCGGCCTGTCCAATGCCGTACTTTTGGCACAGCACAACAACGTGACCATGGTTGATATTTCGCAAAGCCGCGTGGATCAGATCAACGCCCGTGAATGCCCGATCATCGACCCCGAGCTTGAGGATTACCTCGCCAATCGCGACTTGTCGCTATCCGCCACCACCGACGGCCCTTCGGCCTATCGCTCCGCCGACTTCGTGATTGTCGCCACACCCACCAATTACGATCCGAAGTTCAACTTTTTCGATACGTCCTCGGTCAAGGCGGTGATCCGCGATGTCATCGCCACCAATCGCAATGCGACAATCGTCATAAAATCCACCATCCCCGTTGGCTTTACAGAGCAGATTTCAGCCGAATTAGAGACGGATCAAGTGATTTTCAGCCCCGAGTTCCTGCGCGAAGGCAAGGCGCTTCACGACAACCTCCACCCCTCGCGCATTGTGGTGGGCGAACAATCGGTGCGTGCGCAAAACTTTGCGGATCTGCTGCTTCAGGGTGCCATCGACAAAGACACCCCCGTCCTTCTGACCGGCCCGCGCGAGGCCGAGGCGATCAAGCTTTTCGCCAATACCTATCTCGCGATGCGCGTCGCCTATTTCAACGAACTTGACAGCTACGCGCTGGCCCACGACATCGACACCCGACAGATCATCGAAGGCGTCAGCCTCGATCCACGGATCGGCGACCACTACAACAATCCCAGCTTCGGATATGGCGGTTATTGCCTGCCGAAAGACACCAAGCAACTGCTCGCCAATTACACGCAAGTGCCGCAAAGCCTGATACAGGCCATTGTCGATGCCAACGCCACCCGCAAGGATTTTCTGGCCTTCCGCATCATCGACATGAAGCCCGGCGTGGTCGGTATCTACCGGCTGGTGATGAAGGCCGGATCCGACAATTTCCGCCAATCCTCGATTCAGGGCATCATGAAGCGGATCAAGGCCAAAGGGATCGAGGTGATCGTCTACGAACCGGAATTGCACGAAGACGAATTCTTCGGGTCGCGCGTGATCCATGATCTGGACACGCTGAAATCCGCCTCGGATCTGATCATCGCCAACCGCATCACTGACGACATCCGCGATGTTGCAGACAAAGTATTTACCAGGGACATTTTCGGCTCTGATTAAGCCCAAAAGGACATTTTATGACCAATCTCACCTGTTTCAAAGCCTATGACATCCGGGGGAAACTCGGCGAAGAACTGAACGAAGACATCGCCCGTGTGATCGGCGCAGCCTTCGCGCATGTGCTGGGGGCCAAACGTGTCGTGCTGGGCCGCGACATCCGCCCCAGCTCGGGCGCATTGTCGAACGCGGTTGCCGAGGGTCTGATCAGCCAGGGTGTCGAAGTGCTTGATCTCGGCCTGTCCGGCACCGAGGAAATGTATTTTGCCACCACCCATTTTCAGGCGGATGGCGGCATTTGCGTCACCGCATCGCACAACCCGATGGATTATAACGGGATGAAAATGGTCAAGGCAGGCTCGGCCCCGCTTGATCCGGCGACCGAATTGCAGAAGGTGCGGGAACTGGCCGAATCAGGCTCGATTCCGGCCCAAAATGCCTCTGGCAGCATCCGCTTGGCCGAAGGTGCCCGCGCCGCTTATGTCGCACGTGTGCTCGAATTCATCGACATTTCCGCGCTCAAACCGATGAAACTGCTGGTCAATGCCGGTAATGGCGCGGCAGGGCCGACCTTTGACGCCATATGGGACGCGCTGATCGCCAAAGGTGCCCCGCTTGAGGTGGTGCGCCTGCATCACACACCGGACGGCAGTTTTCCCAATGGGATTCCAAACCCTCTGCTGGAAGAAAACCAGCCGGTCACAGCCGCTGCCGTCATCGCCGAGGGCGCCGATCTGGGCATCGCATGGGACGGCGATTTTGACCGCTGTTTTTTCTTCGACCACATGGGCCAATTCATCGCCGGAGAATACGTCGTCGGCCTTCTGGCCGAGGCGTTTCTGGCCAAAGAACCGGGCGCAGGCATCGTCCATGACCCTCGGGTTATCTGGAACACCCGGGAAATAGTCTCTGACAAAGGCGGAAATGCCATTCAGTCCCGCACCGGGCACGCCTTCGTCAAGCAGGTCATGCGCGAAACCGGCGCGGTCTATGGCGGAGAAATGTCGGCCCACCATTATTTCCGCGATTTCGTTGCCTGCGACAGCGGTATGATCCCGTGGCTACTGGTGGTTGAACTGCTCGGACGTCGCGGACAAACGCTGCACGACCTGATGGCCGAACGTATCGCCGCCTTCCCATCCTCCGGCGAAACCAATTTCCGTGTCGGGGACGTGGCTGCGTCAATCGCGAAAATCGAGTCTATTTACGCCGAAAACGCCATTTCTCGGGACGAAACGGACGGCCTTAGCCTGTCTTTCGACACCTGGCGTTTCAACCTTCGCGCATCAAATACAGAGCCGCTTTTGCGCCTGAATATCGAAGCCAAAGGCAACGCGGCGCTGGTTCAGCAAAAACTGGACGAGATCAAGGCCCTGCTCTGATCCACGCTTTCTTTTGACCTGAAGTATCCTCGGGGGTGAATTGGCCCGCAGGGACAAGAGGGGGCAGACAGCCCCCTACCCCCGTCGGCGCGGAACAGCGTTCCCGCCGAAATTCCCCTTGCCACCCTTCGGCTTGGCAGATTTGTGACGCGGCTTGCGGAACGACTTGCTCGCATCCGCCCCGCCAGCTTTACGCTGAGATTTTGTCTTTTCACCCTTGGGGGTCTCTCCCTTAGGTTTTTCGTGCCGGGGTTTTTGCGGCTTATCATCCCGCTCTTTGCGTTTTGCAGGCTTGTCGTCCCACACCCGGTGCACCTTCTGCGGCTTCTTTTCGCCGTCCGGTTTGTCATCCCGCTTCGGTTTGTCCTTGCGTGGCTTGCCCTCGTCAAACTTGGGCTTCCGGGGCGTCTCGCGTCGCGGCGTATCACCCTTCGGATTGCGCGGTTTCTCGTCCCGAGGCCCGTCCGACCTCGGCTTACGCGGCTTGTCGCTTTTCCTGAAATCAGGCCCGGGCGCGTTGAAATCAGGCACGCCGTCCAACTGTTTCAGGCGAATACCCTCTTCAAGCTCGCCACCCGCGGCCAGCACATCTGCAAGACCCGGCAACGAGGCGTCCGACACTTCAATGAACGTCTCGGCAAATTGCACACGGATCGCGCCAATCGCCTGCTTGTCAAGATTGCTGTTGCGCAGGATCATCGGCAGCAGCCAGCGCGGTTCGGCCTTGTTCTTGCGGCCGACCGAAACCGAAAACCACGTGCTTGGCCCGAACTCTTCATGCGATTTTCGGGCAGGTTTGGCATCGGGCGATGACAGCTCTTCGGGGGCCGACTGCCGCGACTGGTACAGGCGCAAATAGGCCGCGGCGATCCGCGCGGGGCTGTGCTGCGCCAAAAGCGTCTCTGCAAAGGCGGATTCACGCTCGGTCGGTGCGTCCTGCCACAGCGGATCGGCCAGCAAACGCGCCTGATCCTTTTCAAGAATTTCCTCGGCGGATGGCGGCTTGACCCACTCGGCCTTCACCTTGGCCCATTTCAACAGGCGTTCCGCCTTTTTCACCGTCTTTGGCGTTGCGATCAGCGCCGACACGCCCTTGCGCCCCGCCCGTCCGGTCCGGCCCGAGCGATGCAACAGCGCCTCGCTGCCGCCGGGCAGATCGGCATGGATGACCAGCGCCAGATTGGGCAGGTCGATCCCCCGCGCTGCCACATCCGTGGCCACACAAACCTGCGCACGTCCGTCGCGCATGGCTTGCAGCGCATGGGTACGTTCGGTCTGCGACAGCTCGCCCGACAGGCTGACCACGCTGAACCCGCGATTGGCAAAGCGCGACATCAACCGCGACACGCCCGCCCGCGTATTTGCAAAAACAATGGCATTCGGCGCATCGTGATAACGCAGCAGGTTGATAATCGCGTTTTCCACTTCCCAATGCGCAACGGTCATCGCCTGATAGGTAATATCCGCATGCTGATCGCCCTTCGAGACGGTCGAGACCCGCACCGCATCGCGCTGGAATTCCTTCGCCATTTCCGCAATCACCGGCGGCACAGTGGCCGAGAACATCAGCGTCCGCCGCGTGTCAGGCGCTTCGCCCAGCATAAACTCAAGGTCTTCGCGGAAGCCCATATCCAGCATCTCGTCCGCTTCATCCAGCACGACGACACGCAAATCGTCCAGCACCAACGCTCCGCGCGTGATGTGATCGCGCAAGCGCCCCGGCGTGCCGACCACGATATGCGCCCCGCGTTCCAGCGCCCGGCGTTCATCGCGCGAATCCATCCCGCCGACACAAGATGCCATCCGCGCACCGGCCTTGGCATAAAGCCAGCCCAGTTCCTGTTTGACCTGCATCGCCAATTCCCGCGTCGGGGCAACCACCAGCGCCAGAGGTGCAGCCGCTTTACCGAAATGCTCGGAATCCCCCAGCAGGGTCTTTGCGATCGCCAACCCGAACCCGACGGTTTTGCCCGATCCGGTCTGCGCCGAAACCAGCAGGTCGGATTCCTGCAACTCAGGCTCTGACACGGCGTTTTGAACGTCGGTCAGCGTGTCATATCCACGCTCGCTCAGCGCGTCGGCAATCGTTTTGATCATGGGGGTCAGGTTCCAGACAAGAGGCCTGCCAATTGGCAGGAAAGGGGCCGTGTATCCCCGTTCGACAGGATTGTATAGGCAAAACAGGGCGGCCCGCCGACCGCCCTGTGCATGGCGGCGTTACGGGATCAGCTTGGCGATGATCAGATCCGCGGCCTCTTCTGGCGTCATCGCGGTCGTGTCGATGCGGATTTCCGCGCTTTCCGGCGCCTCATAGGGCGAATCGATGCCTGTAAAGTTCTTCAGATCGCCCGCCCGCGCCTTGGCATAAAGCCCTTTCACGTCGCGCTCTTCCGCCACTTCCAGCGGGGTATCGACAAAGACCTCAACAAACTCGCCCGACGCCATCATGCCGCGCACCATGTCGCGTTCCTCGCGGAAGGGCGAAATGAACGCGGTGATCACGATCAACCCCGCATCGGTCATCAGCTTGGCCACCTCGCCCACGCGGCGGATGTTTTCCACCCGGTCGGCATCGGTAAAGCCAAGGTCCTTGTTCAACCCGTGCCGCACATTGTCGCCATCCAGCAGGAACGTATGGCGGTTCATCCGCGCCAGTTTCTTTTCAACAATATTGGCAATGGTCGACTTGCCCGATCCGGAAAGGCCGGTCATCCACAGAACCGCCGGTTTCTGGTTCTTCATCAAGGCGTGATCTTCGCGGCTGATATCCACCGCCTGCCAGTGAATGTTATGCGCCCGACGCAAGGCAAAGTGGATCATCCCCGCCGCAACGGTGCGGTTTGTCACCTTGTCGATCAGGATGAACCCGCCCAGATCACGGTTTTCCGCATAAGCCTCAAAGGGGATTTCACGGTCGGTGGTGATATTGGCAATGCCAATGGCGTTCAGATCCAGCGTCTTGGCGGCCAGATGCTCCATCGTGTTGACATTCACCTGATATTTCGGATGCGCCACAGTGGCCGAGACGGTCTGCGTACCGATCTTCATCCAATAGGCCCGGCCGGGCAGCAGCTCTTCCTCGTCCATCCAGACGATTGTGCTTTCGAACTGATCGGCCACCTCAAGCGGGGCTTTCGCATGGGTGATCACCTGCCCGCGCGAACAGTCAATCTCGTCGGTCAGGGTCAGCGTAACAGTCTCGCCGGCGAAGGCTTGCTCACGGTCGCCCTCATAGGTCACGATCCGGCCAATGGTCGAGGTTTTGCCCGACGGCAAAACCCGGATTTCATCGCCCGGTTTCACCGAACCGGTAGCAATCAGCCCCGAGAACCCGCGAAAATCGAGGTTCGGTCGGTTGACCCACTGCACCGGCATACGAAACGGCTTTTGTTGGTTAAGCGTGTTGTTCACCTCAACCGATTCCAGATAGGGCAGCAGCACCGGGCCCTGATACCAGGGCGTCTTGCCGCTTGGCCCGGTGATGTTATCACCCTTGAAGCCCGAGATCGGGATGGCGACGAAATCTTCAATCCCGATCGTGCCCGCAAAGGCGCGGTATTCCGCTACGATATCGTCGAACACCTGTTGATCGTAATTCACCAGATCCATTTTGTTCACCGCCAGCACCAGATGCTTGATGCCCAGCAAATGCGCCAGATAGCTGTGGCGGCGGGTCTGGGTCAGCACGCCTTTGCGGGCATCGATCAGGATCACGGCCAGATCAGCGGTCGAGGCGCCAGTGACCATGTTGCGGGTATATTGTTCGTGCCCCGGCGTGTCGGCGACGATGAACTTGCGTTTCTCGGTCGCGAAAAAGCGGTATGCCACGTCAATGGTGATCCCCTGTTCACGCTCGGCCGCCAGCCCGTCAACCAACAGGGCAAAGTCGATCTCTTGCCCCTGGGTGCCCATTTTTTTGCTGTCGCTTTCCAGCGCCGCCAATTGATCTTCGAAGATCATTTTCGAATCGTATAACAGCCGCCCGATCAGGGTTGATTTGCCGTCATCCACCGACCCGCAGGTGATGAAACGCAGCATGGTTTTGTGCTGGTGGGTTTCCAGATAAGCGTCGATATCTTCTGCGATCAGCGCGTCGGTTTTGTAAATCTGCTCAGTCATTTCTTAATCCGTTCTGCGCGCCCTTGGGGTGCGAAATCAGTCTCTAAAAAGGCCTAGAAATAGCCTTCCTGCTTTTTCTTCTCCATCGAGGCCGCCTGATCATGGTCAATCGCCCTGCCCTGACGTTCCGATGTGGTGGTCAGCAGCATTTCCTGAATCACCTCCGGCAGGGTTTCGGCAGTCGACTGAACCGCGCCGGTCAGCGGGTAGCAGCCCAAGGTGCGGAACCGGATCGACTTCATCACCGGTTCTTCACCGTCCTTCAAAGGCATCCGGTCGTCATCAACCATGATCGTCAGCCCGTCGCGCTCTACCGTCGGGCGCTCTTGGGCGAAGTAAAGCGGAACAATTTCGATCCCTTCCAGATGGATGTATTGCCAGATGTCCAGCTCGGTCCAGTTCGACAGGGGGAAGACGCGCACGCTTTCCCCCTTGGCCTTGCGCGCATTATAAAGGCGCCACAGCTCGGGCCGCTGGTTCTTCGGATCCCAGCGGTGATTGGCCGAGCGGAAGCTGAACACCCGCTCTTTCGCGCGGGATTTTTCCTCGTCCCGTCGCGCGCCGCCAAATGCGGCATCGAAATTATACTGGTCCAGGGCCTGTTTCAGCCCTTCGGTCTTCCACATATCGGTATGCAAAGCGCCGTGATCGAACGGGTTGATCCCGCGCGAAACGGCTTCGGGGTTGTGATGGACGATCAGGTCCATGCCCGCATCATTCGCTGCCTTGTCGCGCAGCTTGTACATGTCCTGAAATTTCCAGGTCGTATCGACATGCAGCAAGGGGAACGGAGGCGGCGACGGGTAAAACGCCTTTTTCGCCAGATGCAGCATCACGGCGCTGTCCTTGCCGACAGAATACAGCATCACCGGATTTTCCGCCTCGGCGACGACTTCGCGCATGATGTGAATGGCCTCGGCCTCAAGCCGTTGCAGGTGGGTCAATGTCTTTGTGGTCATGTGCTCTTTGCCAAACTGGTTTGTTTGACCGCTGGCTATCAGGGGCAATCGCACAAAAAACCTCCCATATGGAAGGTATTTGTGATAGGCACGCGCCATGGCCTTCGCTCGCTTTGACGAAACCGCGCTGATCCAAGCGCTATACACAGCCGCCAGCCAGCCCGGTGGTGACAGTTGGCAGCCGTTTCTGGCCATGCTGGCCAACACGACCCGTGCCGACACGGCCTGCCTGATCGTTCGGGTGAAATCACATGAATCCGTCTCTGTTTCCGCCCAAACTACACCGAAATGGCTGAACACGCTTCGCGGCCCCGAGGATCCCGCTGGGCTGAACCGGATGCGGTTTTCGCGGGTCTATGCCCAAGACGATCTGCCCGGCAAAACCCCTGATGTGGCGAAAATGCTACGGCTGGCCCGTGTTCAGGCGGCCGGTGGTTCGGCCTGGTTGCTGATTCAGCGGGACCGGGAAGATTTTCGCGCCCTCGACGCCACCCTGCTGTCTTTCCTGACCCCGCATTTGGCGGCAGCGGTCAGGATTTGGGGCGAATTGGGCCGAAACAGGCTCGATTCACAAATTAAACAGCGGCTGACCGAAGGCTTGAACAGCGGCTGGATCGCATTTGACCGGAGCGGAAGAATTGTCGATGCGGATGAATTCGCAAAGTCGCTTGATATCGCGCCCGCGCCCGACCTGATCCGCAGCGTGGTCGAAGCCCGGCAATCGCGATCCACGGCATTGGACAGGTCCATTGATCTGCACCTGATCCCCTACTCACCCGAAATCACCCCAGCCCAGGCCAACATCGCCTGCATCGGTCTGGTCCGCCAAACCACACCCGACACCCCCCCCGACCCGAAACGAATCGCCGAAACGCTGGATATTCCCCTGTCCGAGGCCCGTCTGGCCGCTGCCCTGGCCCATGGCCTAACCCTGACCGAAAGCGCCCGGCATCTGGGCCTGACCATCGAAACCGCCCGCAATTATTCCAAACGCATCTTCGCGCAGACCGGCCTGAAAGGTCAGCCCGATCTGGTGCGGCGGGTGCTTACTGGTTGCGCTGGGTTCTGAACAAAACCGAAAGCATCCTGCCATAGCGCGACTTGGGTTTTTCCTCGGCCTTGATCGCCAGATTGAACAGGGTGCGATAAGCCTCGGAGCCGCGCACCAGATTGGCGTGGCTGTCAAAGCCCACCAACTGCCCGTCTTCCAGCACCATGATCCGATCCACCCATTCCAGCGTCGAAGGCCGGTGGGTGATAAACAGCGTCGTCGATCCCTTTTCCTGGCCCAGGGTTGACGCCATGATCGCCCGCTCGTTTTCGCCGTCCAATGCGCTTGTCGCCTCGTCAAAAATATAGACCTTGGCGTTTTTCACCAGCGCCCGCGCGATACCGATCCGCTGCTTCTGCCCGCCCGACAGGGCCGAGCCATTCGCCCCGATGGGCGTGTCCAGCCCCTGCGGCAGCTTGTCGGCAAACCCCGTCACCTGTGCCCGCCTGGCCGCGTCTTCGATCTGTGCTTCGGTGGCCGCCGGATTGCCGTCACGGATATTGTCGCGAATGGTGCCGTCAAACAGAAACACCTCTTGACTGATCAACGCCAAATTCTTGCGCAGCTCGGCAAAGGGCACGGTGGTCACATCCACCCCGCCCAGTTCGATCCTGCCACCCGTGGGCGCGTAGAACCCCTGTATAAGATCGATCAGCGTGGTCTTGCCCGCACCCGACCGCCCGACAATCGCCACCCGTTCGCCGGGGTTGATTTGCGCGCTCATCCCGATCAGCGCCGGCTTGTCGGGACCATAGTCAAACTTCAGGTCTTTCAGGGAAATTGACGCCTCAACCCCTTTTAACGAACCGGTTTTCGCAGAAACCTCGGGGTCTGGCGCATCGAGAATACCAAACATCTGCTCGGTCTGAACAAGGTTTTTCTGCAACTCGACCATCAGCATCGAAATCCGCTCGGCTGGCTGATAGGCCAGCAGGAAAGCGGTGATAAAGGCCGTGAACTCGCCCGGAGTCTTGCCGTTCACGATCGTCTGATAGCTGGCGTAAATCACGAAACTGCCGATGACGAAACCACCGATAATCTCCATGATCGGCACGGTCGCCTGCTGGGCGCGGGCGATCTTGACCATCCGCTCTTCCAGACCGTCCACCGCGTCCACGAAACGGTCATAGGTCTTGCTTTCAAGCCCGTAGGATTTGACCGTCTTGATCCCCTGTATCGCCTCGATCCCGATGGCCCCGACGGTTCCCGCCAGCTCTGCCTCAGACCGCGCCAGCCCGCGCACCTTGTTGGTCAGCTTGCCGACCAGAAAGAAGATCAGCGGAAACATTACCGCGGTGCCCAGCGTCATCACCGGATCCTGAATGATCATCACCGCAACCAGCGCCACCAGTGTAATGACATCCATCAGAATTTTGCTCGAAAGGGTCACAACCGCCCCCGCCGTCGCCTGCCCGAAGGTCGAAACCTGCGCCATAAAGCGCGACGGGTGGATACCGGCAAATTCGGGGATCGGCCGCGAAATCAGCTTGTGGAAAATCTGCCGCTGATAATCCGCCGATATTGTCCGCGTGAACTGCTCGGCCAGCACATTGGCCAGATACTGGCTGCCGCCCTTGCCGATTGACACCCCGATCACAATCAGCGCCACCCAGATGGCGTTACCGGCATTGTCCTCGACAAACACATCATTGACAATCAGCTTGGTCGACCAGGCCAAAGCCCCGGTGAACGCGGCGGCCGAGATCATGAACAGGATCGACAGCAGATACAGGCGAAGCCGCGGACGCAGAGTTTCGCGGATCGCACGCTTGGCGGCTTCATAGGTGCTGGGTTCAAGCCCGGCGATTTGCGGCAATCTACTCATGCGCGGCTGTTTAGTGGCATAACGGCTAAAATCCTATCGCCAATCGACAGATCGGTCATTCCTTGCCGACCCCTCAGCCCATCCACCAGCGTTCGGCAAAACGGGCATTGTCCATCGGCCACAGGTTCCCCGGCATCTCGGGCGAAGCAACAATGGTGCGTGTGGCGTGCAGGAAATTGGCAAACACCGGGATGACCAGCGGACCTGACGCGCGGAAGACTGTTTGCAGCTCGGAATAAAGCGCGGCGCGGCGTGTTGGATCAAGCTCGGATCGGGCAAGTTCAGCCAGGTTAGAGACTGTTTTGTCACCCGAACCCAGCGCCTCGAACACCCATTCCTCGGTCGCGCGGCCCGCGCTTAACGCCATCGGAACCCGCACGTCGCCGCCTGTCCGGAACCCCGCCCTGTGCAAAGCCGGAGCGACCGCTGATATCAAGGCCCGCGGCAGCGCGTTCAGGGCCGTCAGCCCAAGCCCGACACCATCCAGACCAGCCGTTTTCAGCAGGGACAGAGACCGATCCGGGTCAAATTGCGCCCTTTCAGTGCTGTAATACTGATTGAACGGCCCGACCGGACTGTCGCTTGCCAGATGCCCATGGCCCTGCAAACCGTCCAGCAGCACCGCCTCGCGGTCAATCCCCAGCTTCAGCGCGTGTCGCGCATCCACCGGCAAGGCCCGCGCATCCATCACCAGATGCTGGTTTCCCGGAATGCTCGACAGTTTCAGGCCCGGGTCATTTTCAATCACCTGGGCTGAAACAGGGTCGATCTGCGCCGCCGCATCCACCCGGCCCGCCTGCAAAAGCGCCAGGCGATCTGCGGCGCTTTCAGCGGCCAGAAACTCGATCTGATCAAACCAGCCCGCGCTACCGTCCCGATAGTGATCGGCCACCCGCCAGCCCAGAAGCCGCTTGCCCGGCTCGAACCGCGCCACGCGGTAAAGCCCGGTGCCGATCCCGTCGCGCATCGCCTCGGCGATCTTGCCGGCGGGATAGATGATCAGGTGCCGGTCCGACAGAAGATAGGGGAAATCCGCATTGCCGCTGCGCAGCTGGAACTGCACCTGATAAGGGCCAGAGGCCCGCACCGCATCAATATTCGACACCAGATGCCAGCCCGCGCCCGAAGGCCCTGCATCCAGATGCAACTGGATGCTTTCCACCACGCTTTGCGCATCAAACACGGTGCCGTCGTGAAACCGCACCTCTTTGCGCAGATCAAACACCCACAGCCTTGCATCGGCGCTGGCCTGCCATCCGGTGGCCAGCTCGCCCTTCAGCGCCCCATCGGCCCCAACCTCGGTCAGGGCATCAAACACCGCCCCCTGACCGGCGGCGGCCATGAACAGGCCAAAACCCTTGCGGGCATCCCAACTGTCGGTCGCCGCCGCCCCGGGCAAGGCCGCGCGCAACCGCCCGCCAACGCGGGGGCGCATGGCAATCGACAGGCCCGAGGCCGCAAACAGACCCGCCGCCAGACCCGTGGTCAGCAGCTTCCGCCGGTCAGTGGTGCGTGCAAGGCTGGCGCTCATGTCTCTCCCCGCAAGATTCGGCTCAGCGTAACGATCCCGACCCCCAAGGGAAAGCCTGCTTTCATCTTTTCAACAATACTTCGGGGGGAAACCAGCCGCAGCTCTGCGGCTGGTGGGGGGCAGCGCCCCCGATTGATCGGATTGCGCGCATGCGCAATTCGAAATCGGATCACATCCCGAACCGTGCGGGCAGATAATCCATCACCCGCACAAGCTCGGCCGTAATCCCCGGCTCTGACATGGCGTGCCCCGCCTTGCCGATCATACGCAAATCGCTCAGCATCCATTTACGCGACAACTCATAAGCCGACCGGGGCGGGCAGATCATATCATAGCGCCCCTGAACAATCGTCCCGCCGATTGAGGCGATCTTGTCCATATTCTCAAGAATCTGCTGCCCTTCAGCCAAAAACCCGCCATTGGTGAAATAGTGATTTTCCAGCCGGGCAAAAGCGCGGGCATATTCCCCCGACCCGCCATAGGACGCCCCGCCGGTGTTCTCGATCGACGCCAGCGCCGTTTCCCAGGCCGACCACGCCCGCCCATAGCGGATTTCCTCGGCCCGGTTTCCGCTGAACAGCCGCTTGTGATAGGCGGCGATCAGATCGCCCCGCTCGGCCTCGGGGATCATCGCGCAAAACCGCTGCCACAGATCGGGCCAGAACTGGCCCGCGCCACCGCCATAAAACCAATCCAGCTCGGACCTGGTCATCAGGAACACCCCGCGCAACACCAGATGGCGCACCCGGATCGCATGGGTCTGCGCGTAGACCAGCGCCAGTGTCGCGCCCCAGCTTCCGCCGAAAATCACCCAGCGTTCGATCTCTAACAGTTTGCGGATCTTCTCCATATCCGCCACCAGATCCCATGTGGTGTTATCCGTGACCGAGGCATAGGGCGTCGAGCGCCCGCAGCCGCGCTGATCGAACAGAATCACGCGATAGACATTCGGATCGAAAAACCGCCGCATGGTCGGGCTGCACCCGCCACCCGGACCGCCATGACAAACCACCACCGGAATGCCATCACGTTTGCCGCATTGTTCGACATAAACCTTGTGCCCGTCGCCCACATCGACCATGCGTTGATCAAAGGGATCAATCGGCGGATAAAGTGTCTGCACTGCGGTCATTTGGCCTGAGGTCTTGTCCATTTTCGCCCTATATGATGGGTCACGGGCCAAAAGAGCATATGGAGATCGGAATGCAAAGGCATCAGTCGACAGTTGATGACGCCGAGGTCGCAAAATTTGAGGCCATGGCCGCCGAATGGTGGGATCCGAACGGCAAGTTCAAGCCGTTGCATATGCTGAACCCCTGCAGGCTTGACTATATCACCCGCCAGATCGCGGCTGAATTCGGGCGCGATCTGGCAGCGGATGCGCCGTTTGACGGGTTGCGCATTCTGGATATCGGCTGCGGCGGCGGCCTGTTGTCGGAACCGATGGCCCGTCTGGGCGCCTCGGTTGTCGGGGCGGATGCGGCCGAAGGCAATCTGCCCGTCGCCCGCATCCATGCTGCGCAATCGGGGCTAGAGATCGACTATCGCCACAGCACGGCCGAGGCTTTGGCCGAAGCGGGCGAACAATTCGACGTCGTGCTGAATATGGAGGTGGTTGAACACGTGGCCGATCCGCTGGCCTTTCTCAGCGCCTGCCACAGCCTGCTGACCCCGGGCGGTCTGCATCTGTGTTCAACCATAAACCGCAATCCCAAAAGCTATGCGGTGGCGATCCTCGGGGCCGAGGTCGTCATGCGCTGGCTGCCGCGCGGCACCCATGAATGGTCGAAATTCATCACCCCGGACGAACTTTACGAGCTTTTGAAAAACGCAGGCCTGCGCCCGGTGGACAAGAAAGGATTCGTATTCAATCCGGTCTTGTGGAGCTGGTCGATTTCCGACCGTGATCTCAGCGTGAACTACGTCACCGCATCGCTGCGCGACTGATCATTCGGGGCTTTCCAGCCGCAGCCGCAATTCCCGCAGGATCGGCAAGGCGGAACGCACCTTGTCCGCCCCCAGATCATTGACCACCGATTCCAGCAACGGGGCGATGGACGCCACCGCCGAATCCCGTGCGTGACGGCCCGCGTTGCTGATCGTCACCTGTTTGCGCCGCGCATCATCCCAGTCGGGGCGGATATGGATATAGCCCGCCATTTCAAGCTTGCTCAGCGTGTTCGACATCGCCCCGCGGGTGACGTGAAAGCTTTTCGCCAATTGCGCCGGTGTTTTTTCCTCGGATGTCCGCGCCAGATGGTTCAGCACCGAAAAATGCGAAATCTCCATCCCCTTGGGCAATGCCTTGGCCAATTGCCCCCGCGCCAGCTGGTCGGCGGTCAGCACTTCGCTGAAAAGCGTAATCGCAAGTGAGCTGGCAGGGTTGTTCATTCTGGGTCTTTCGGGCCGGAATAGTCTCGGTCATGGGCCAAAGAGGGCACGCGCTGGCGGGTTTTTGACACGAGCGACAGGTCCAGATCAACAATATAGGCGCCCGGCGCGTCACTGGCATCCAGCAACACATTGCCCCAGGGATCAATGGCCAGCGAATGGCCGTAGGTTTCGCGCGGCTTGCCATGGCTGATCGGATGGGCACCGGTCTGGGCCGGGGCCAGCACGAAACAGCCGGTCTCGATCGCCCGCGCCCGCAGCAGCGTTTCCCAATGGGCGCGGCCCGTTACCGGTGAAAACGCCGCCGGAACGGTCAGAATATCAGCCCCCGCATGGGCGAGGTCACGGTAAAGGTAGGGAAAGCGCATGTCGTAACAGATGCTCAGCCCGACGGTGCCAAAACCGGTTTTGGCCACCACCGCACGGTCGCCGGGGCGATAGCCGTCGGATTCGCGGAAGGTTTCGGTTTCCGTGACCTGCACGTCGAACATGTGGATTTTGTCATACCACGCGGCGATACCGCCTTTTGGATCAATCAGGAAAGACCGGTTGGCAAAACGGCCATCCGGGTCTCCGGTTTTCAGGGCCAAAGACCCGATCAGCGCCCAAACCCCGCGCACGGCGGCAAAATCGCGAATCGCGGCCAGTGTCGGGTCATGGTCCTGACGGGTCAGCACCGCGTTCTGGTGACGGCGCGACAGCGACACGCAATTTGTCACCTCTGGCGTCAGCAAAAATCCGGCACCCTGATCGGCAGCCTGCCCGAGATAACCCAGCGTCTGCTTCAGGTTCTCGGTCGGGTCATCACCCGCGTTCAGCTGGATTAGGGCCGTTTTCATCGCTCAGCCGGCCTTGAGCATCGGGTCAAGCTTGCCCGCACGCTCAAGCGCGAACAGATCGTCACAGCCGCCCACATGGGTGCCGTTGATGAAGATCTGCGGAACGGTGGTGCCCCCGTTCGAGCGTTGCACCATTTCTTCGCGGGCACCCCTGGTTTCCCAGATGTCGGTTTCGCTAAAGTCGACACCCTTCTGGCTTAGCAGCCGGACAGCGGCATGGCAAAACCCGCACATCGGGCGTGTGTAGATTTCGATTTGCGGCATTGTTGAACCCTTCGCGCGTTTATCGGATGCATTCCGATTTATGCATCTTTCTGTACACGCGCCAGAGTCACAACACAAATGTGACGTGGCTTTCCGCTTTGGCAGGCCTCGGCTGCGGCGGCAAGGGTCGCGCCGCTGGTCATCACATCATCGACCAGCAACAGATCCCGCCCCCTGATCTGCCCGGCCCAGCGCGGGTTCAGGTGAATGCGGCGTTGCATCAGGGCGAATCGCGCGTCCCGCGTCAGCCCGTCAAGCGATTGTGTCCGGCTGGTGCGCCGCAAAAGATCAGGCGCATAGGTCAGGTCCGCGCGTTTCGCCATCTCGCGGGCAAGCAGGGCCGACTGGTTGAAACGTCGCTTCCAAAAGCGGGTCCAATGCAGCGGAACCGGGGCAACCAGCATATCGGGGGTAAGGATCGGATCGGCCGAGCGTAATATCCACTTTGCGGCCTCGGGCACGATATCCTGCCGGTCGCCATGTTTCAACGCCAACACCAATGCCCGCCCCGTTCCCTTATAAACAAACACCGACCGCCCCCGCGACCACGGGCGGGCGATCGTCAGGCAATCATCGCACCAATCCGCATGCCCGTCGCCCTCACCGGGCAAAGGGGCACCGCAGGCGTCGCAGACATGGCCGGTGATAAACCGCGCCTCGCGCCAGCATGCAGGGCACAGCCCGCCGGTTTCCAGAACCTGACCACGGCATGACAGGCAATGCGGCGGAAAAATCGTCTCTAATACGGTTTGAAAAGCCGCGCGGGCGATTCTATGACCTGCCATATGAACACTGTCCCCAACCTGACCGACCGGACCGCCCTGCTGCGCCACAGAACCCGCGCCGCCGGGGCGCCTGCGGATTTCCTGCATCTCGAGGCGATTGCCGAGGTCAAGGATCGTCTGGCAATGGTTAACCGTTCGTTTACGGAGATGACGATCGTTACCGGCCATCCCAAGGTTTGGGGCACGGCCTTCCCGCAGGCCCATATCGTGGCGGATGACGATGTGCTGGACGTGCAGCCGGAATCGCGTGATCTGGTGGTTCACGCCATGTGCCTGCACTGGGCCAATGATCCGGTGGGCCAGCTGATCCAATGCCGCCGCGCGTTGCGGCCCGACGGCCTGTTGCTGGCGGTCAGCTTTGGTGGCGACACATTGTCCGAGCTTCGCGCCTGCCTGTCCCAGGCCGAGATCGCCGTCAGCGGAGGCCTGTCCCCCCGCATCGCGCCAATGGGGGAAATCCGCGACATGGGTTCGCTGCTGCAACGCGCCGGTCTGGCGATGCCGGTGGCCGATGGCCTGCCATTACAGGTCGAATACCGCGACCTGATCCACCTGATGCATGATCTGCGCGCTATGGGCGAAACCAACGCGCTTGACCAGCGTCACCGCAAACCCGCCCCCCACGCGCTGTTCACCGAGGCCCAGCGCCTTTACGCCGAACATTTCCCCGGCGCGGACAGCCGCATCAAGGCCACCTTCGAGCTGCTGTTCCTGTCGGGCTGGGCACCGGACGAAAGCCAGCCCAAACCGCTCCGCCCCGGATCGGCCTCGCATTCCCTTGCGGCAGCTTTGGGAACAAACGAAAATCCGCTTAAGGATTGACCTCGTATATCTGAGGATTACACCCCTTACCGACGCAGACAGGACAACCAACAGATGACAGATCACAAACCTGCCGGCCACCCGGCGCTTCCTGGCGAAAAGGTCGGAATTCTTTTGGCCAATCTTGGTACGCCGGACGGCACGGATTACTGGTCGATGCGCCGTTACCTGGGCGAATTCCTGTCCGACCGGCGGGTGATTGATTATTCTCCGTGGTTTTGGCAGCCGCTTTTGCAGCTGGTCATCCTGACCACGCGACCATCCAAATCCGGTGCGGCCTATAAATCGGTTTGGAACAACGAGACCGATGAAGGCCCGCTTTTGTCGATCACCAGACAGCAAACCGAAAAGCTGGCCGCGCAGCTGAAAGACACCTATGGCGATCAGGTGGTGGTCGATTTCTGTATGCGATACGGCAACCCGTCGACCGGGGACAAGCTTCAGGCGCTGATTGACGCCGGCTGCCACAAGATTGTGTTTTTCCCGCTTTATCCGCATTACGCGGGCGCAACCTCGGCCACGGCGAATGATCAGTTTTTCCGCGCACTGATGACGCAGAAATGGCAGCCGACCGCCCGTGTGGTTGATCCCTATTATGCCGATCCGATGTATATCGAGGCGCTGGCCCAATCGGTTCAGCGCAGCTATGCCAAGCTGACCACCAAGCCCGATATGCTGGTCTGTTCCTATCACGGCCTGCCGAAACGCTATCTGACCGAGGGCGATCCCTATTACTGCCAATGTGTGAAAACCACCCGCCTGCTGAAAGAGCGGCTGGGATGGGATGACGGGCAGATCACCTCGACCTTCCAGTCGAAATTCGGACCCGAAGAATGGCTGCAACCCTACACGGTGGAAGAGGTCGCCCGGCTGGCAGAGGCTGGCAAAAAGAACATCGCGGTGATGGCCCCGGCCTTTTCAGCCGATTGCCTTGAGACGCTTGAGGAAATCAACGAAGAGATCCGCGAAAGCTTTGAAGAGGCGGGCGGCGAGAGTTTCACCTATATCCCCTGCCTGAACGATGATGACGCGCATATCGACATGATCGCCAAACTGGTCGGCGACAATCTGGGCGGCTGGCTGTAACGGCCTGCCAATAGAAAAGGGCGGCTGAAACAACCGCCCTTCCAAAATTCTTTTGATCGCGATGCGATTACAGAGCTGCAACCAGCAGAGCAATCAGGATCAGCGGGATCAGCCAACCCGACGACGACGAAGCTGCTTCTGCGGCTTCTACAACGACGGTCGGTTCCATGGTTGCCATTTCAGGCGTACCAGCTTGGGCGGCGGTTGCTGCGGCTGCGATAGCTGCGGCTGCGATAACGAGTTTCTTCATGATGTGACCTCCAAATGACTGTCCGGGCAGCGTTTTACCTACCCGAAAGCGCGTAAGACTTTCCTCGTGCGTCCTGTCTAACCAACATTTTGGGGGAAATGCAAACCTAACTTCGGGCAACTTTCCGCCAGTTCCCGAAAATGTGGTCATATTGGCAACACCTCGCTCGTATCTTTTGGCAAACCAGACAACTGCAAGATGTGTCAGGCGGGCCGATCCGGCGCTTTTTTAGGCCGCGCAGGCCGGATTGCGCGGGATTTCGCCTTCGCGACGGATGGTCGGTGGCCCCCTGCAATTTCACGCCATGCCCCAACGCCCGATGGGACGAAACCACCCAAACGCGCGTCATTCCGCTGATCGGAAAATTGCGGATTTGAAAATGTCGCGCACTCGGGGTAAGCCCGTGTCCAAAGGCTGTAAAAGGGCAGATCATGCGCATAGTGGCAATGGTATTCATGGCGGCAACATTGCTGCTGGCGGGCTGTGAAGTCCCGGAAGAGGCAACCTCGGGCGTGAAACCGCTTCCGCGCATCTATCGAATCCCCGCAGGACAAACCGCAACCGTTCAATTCCGCATGCTGGACGCGATCAACACTTTGCGCCAGGCCTCGGACGCGGAACCGCTTGAACTTGAAAGCCGCCTGACCGCCGCCGCCGCCACCCATTCACGCGATATGGCTGTCCAAAACCGCCCCTGGCATTTTGGCTCTGACGGCTCGTCGCCGCTGGATCGGGTCGAGCGGGTCGGCTATGTGGGCGAATTCCTGGGCGAAACCATCTCGGAAACCTACGAGACCGAGCTTGAGACACTCTCGGTCTGGATGGCCCGCGAGGACACGCGCGCGATCCTCATGGATGCACAGGCGGATCAGATGGGCTTTTCGTGGTATCAGGAACCCAGCGGCAAAATCTGGTGGACGCTGGTCACTGGCAGGTCACAGGAACTGACCGATAGCGAACGGCTGGAAGACATCCTCGGAACCGCCGCCGCCGACGGCTAGGGCGTTTCGCGGCTGGCTGGCTTCAGATGCGGCGGAACTTCGCGGCAATCTCGATATGCGACGACCAGCGGAACTGATCGACCACGCGCACCCAGTCCAGCCCATAGCCGCCATCGATCAGATCGCGGGCATCGCGGGCGAAGGTGACGGGGTTGCAGGACACAAAAGCGATCACCGGCACATCCGACTGCGCGATTTGCGCCACCTGCGCCCTGGCGCCGGCGCGGGGCGGATCAATCACGATGGCATCAAACCCGCCAAGATCCTCAGGCATCAGCGGATTGCGGAACAGATCGCGGGCCGTTGCGGTGACATGTTTCAGCCCCTGGGATTTGCGCCACCCCTGATCAAGCGCCGCGATCATCGCACGGTCGCCCTCAAACGCATACATGTCCGCCTGCGCGGCCAAAGGCAGGGTGAAGGTGCCGCAACCGGCGAACAGATCAACGATCTTTCTTGCGCCCTGTACCGCCTCGGAAACCGAGTCTAACAAGGCCAATTCGCCCTGTTTTGTCGCCTGAAGAAACGCCCCGGCGGGCGGGACAACTCGCGCCGTGCCAAAGCTTTGGGCCGGGGTTTCGCCGGTCACAACAACCTCGTCTTCCCAGGTAAGGCGGGCCAGTTGGTGGCGATGGGCAAGTTCGGCCAGCGCGATGCGCAACGGGCCGTCCAGCGGTTTGCCGCCTGAAACGCGGATATCCAAACCGGCATCGCTTTGGGTGACAAGGGCCGAAATCGCGCCCTTGCGCGACCCGCCAACAACCGCCAGTTCGGCCACGGTTTCACGCGCCCCCAGCACCTGCGGCAGCAGCAAAATGCAATCCGGGTTTTCCACGATCACATCCGACCCACGTGCATGAAACCCGACCATCGCGCCTTTTTTGCCGCGTCTGGCCGAAAAACTCGCACGGCGGCGGCTGTGACTGGGCGAGGTGATGATTTCGGCGGGAATCGTGTCGATTCCTTTCGCCTTCAACGCGGTTTCAACAACCGATTTCTTCCATTGCGCAACAAAGCCATCCGCTGCGTGCTGCAACTGACACCCGCCGCAGGATTTGAAGTGACGGCAAGGCGGTTTCACCCGATCCCCGCTGGGTTCGACAATTTTGACCTCCGTCAAGCGATCGCCCTGAAGATGTCCGCTGACGGTCTCGCCCGGCAGGGTCAAAGGCGCATAGATCGGACCTTCGGCCACCCCTTCGCCCAGATGGCCAAGCCGTGTAATTTGATATTCGGTCATAACGTGGCGATCAGCTGAGCTTTGGTCATCGTGAAATCCGACCTGATCCAGCTGTTTTCCAGTGCTTTCAACGCCGCGCCCAGCGCCGGGCCTTGAAAGCGGTCCATCAGGTCGGCGGCAGCAACGGGAAACGTCCGAGCCGCGCCAAACCGGACCATTTCGATCTCATCAGGATCAAAAACAGTCTCTAACAAGGCTGAATTCAATAATCTGGCATCAAGCCCGAGATCTTCGCCAAGGCGATACCCCGCCTCATGGGCACCCAACATTCCGGCGCTTTCGCGCAGTTTTTCCACCTCGCGCGCGTCGGCCTTACTTAGCCGCAAGCGCGCGGCCGTGTCCTCACCCCCCAGCGACGCCAAACGGCGGGTGAATTTCGGCGGAACCCTGGCGGTTTCCTCGTTATGAATCAAAACCGGCAGAAAGGTCGGGTCAGACCCCGGCAAAACCAGCGGCAAAACCCCCGTTCCGGACATCACCGCCACAGCCATCGACGGGTTTGGCGCAAGCAGCAGTTTTTGCATCTCGTGGCCGATGCGTTCGCGTGAAAGCGTCTCTATTCCCGCCAAATTCGCGCCAATTGCCGCCAATGCGTCTGCGTCAAAGCCCTTGGCCGGATCGCCGTACCAGGCGGTGAAACGGAAAAACCGCAATATCCGTAAATAGTCTTCGCGAATGCGATGCGACGCCGTGCCGATAAAGCGCACGACACGCGCCTCGAGATCGTCCAGCCCGCCCAGCGGATCCACGACACGGCCCGCCGCATCCGCATAAAGCGCGTTCATGGTGAAATCACGCCGCTTCGCATCGTCCAGCATGTTGTCGGCAAAGGCGATCACCGCCCGCCGCCCGTCGGTTTCCACATCATGGCGATAGGTGGTGATCTCATGCGGCTCGCCATCGGAAATCACCGTGATCGTGCCATGATCAATGCCCGTCGGAACCGCCCGTAAACCGGCGTTTTCGGCAAGGATAGTGACTGTTTCCGGCGTTGCGTCGGTGCTGATATCAATGTCAGATACCGCCGCCCCGATCAGCGCGTTGCGCACGCAGCCGCCGACCATATAAGCGTCAAAGCCCGCATCGTTCAGCACCGCGAACACGGCTTGCGTGGCCGGATTCTGGAACCAAGCGCCCGACAGCTTCATGTCCGCAACCCCTCGGCCAGTACCCGCAGCATCCGCGCGGTGGCCCCCCAGATGTAATAGGGGCCGTAGGGCACCGTGTAATAACTGCGCCGCATCCCGCGCCAGCGGCGGCTTTGGATCTGGAAGTTTTGCGATCCGGCGAAATGGGCAAGGGGCACATGAAACACCTCGTCAACCTCGCCCGCTTCGGGCCGGGCGTCAAACGCTTCGGTGACATGGGCCACCATCGGCGTCACCTGAAACCCCGTGACCGTTTCGTGCAACGGCATTTCCCCCAGCATCGAGACGATTTGTCGGGGCAAGCCGATCTCTTCCTCGGCCTCGCGCAGCGCGGTTTCGGCAAGATCGGCGTCGGTGTCATCCATCTTGCCGCCGGGAAAGGCAATTTGCCCGGGGTGGTGTTTCAGGGCCGAGGACCGCTTGGTCAGAATAACCTCGGCCTGCCCGCGAACCATCGTCACCGGCACCAGAACCGCAGCCGGCCGCAGCACACGGTTTTCCGGCAACACCACGTCGGGGTTCAGATCAAAATCCGACGAAGCGCCGCCCGCACTGGCAATCGCGTGCTGCAACGACGCTATCGGATCGGCAAACCCCATCAGCCCACCGGCGCCGCGTCTTTGCCGACGGATTTCGGATCAAGCGCGTAATGCGCACCGCAGAACTGGCAATCGGCGGTCACTTGGCCGTCATCGGTGGTCATCTTCTCGATGTCGCGCGCCGAATAGATCGACAATGAGTTGCGCACGCGGTCTTCGGAACAGCTGCATCCAAACTCAACCGGTTGCGGTTCAAACACGCGCGGCCCTTCTTCGTGGAACAGGCGCACCAACAGGTTGGTGGCCGATACCGATGGTCCGATCAGCTCAAAATCTTCGACCGAGTCGAGCAGGATGTTCGCGCGGTTCCAGTTATCCTCGTCATCGCCCTGCACCAGATCCTGCGCCAGAAGCACGCCGCCCGCGCCACTGCCTCCGTCGCCCGATGCAAAGGGCGAGGCTTTGGGCATGTGCTGGATCATCACGCCACCGGCGCGCCAATGCTCGTTCCCGCCAGCTTCGGTGGATTTCCCGAATGTCAGCGCGAATCGGGTTGGAAGCTGCTCGGACTGCGCGAAATACGCCTCGGCCGCTTTCGCAATCGAACCTTCTTCAAGCGGGGTGATGCCCTGATAGGGCTGCATGCCGCTGCCCTGATCGATCAGCACGGCGAAATAGCCTTGGCCCAACTGGTCAAAGGGCACACCGGCGGGGTTCACCCGATCCCTGTCAAAGCTGGCATAGGCGCGGATGCGGGCGGGCTGGCCTTCTTTTTCGGGGCCGTAAAAATCGGTGGCGATCATGCGCACCGGCCCGTTGGTCTGCACCTGAAGCGACAATTTCCAGCGCAGCTTGATCGTCTGTCCGATCAAAGCGGTCAGCAGGGCCATTTCGGCCACCAGCGCCTCGACCGGTTCGGGATAGTCGTGCTGTTTCAGGATACCGCTCAGCACCCCGTCAAGCCGTGCAACCCGGCCGCGGGTATCGGTGGCGTCCAGTTGGAACGGCAGAACAGTATCGTCCCAGTCAATCTTGAATTCAGCGGTCATGGGGTTTCCTTCCGACTTGCGGATTGCCATACATTTTAACCAATGCGGCGACAAGCGCTGCTAGATTTAGGAAGTCGTTAAGTGATTGCAAGATTTGGTGAGGCGCCTCTGTCCCGTCAACGCTATGTCCGGCGGCCGGGGATATATGCGGTGCTCCGGCGGAAGGACGCGGTTTTGTTGACCTATCAGGCCAGCCCGCACGAAGAGTTTCAGCTTCCCGGTGGCGGGATTGACCCCGGCGAGCACCCGATCGCCGCCTTGCACCGCGAGGTTTTCGAAGAAACCGGCTGGCGGATTTCCACGCCGAAACGGTTGGGCACCTTTCGGCGGTTTACCTTCATGCCGGAATACGACCTCTGGGCCGAGAAGGTTTGCTCGGTCTATCTGGCCCGTCCGATTGCGCAGCTTGGTCCGCCGGTCGAGCCGGATCATTCGGCGCATTTCGTTCCCTCAGGCATCGCGCCTTCGCTGATCAGGAATGACGGCGACCGGCATTTCCTGACGCGGGCGCTGGGCTTATAGGCCGCGATAATCCAGCATGATGGCCGAAACATCATCGCTCAGATCGTTGTCGTCCGACATGCGAGTCATCAGACCGTTGTAAAGCGCATCCAGAAAAGCGCGGCCGGTCAGGCCGCGGGCGTTTTCAATCAGACCGGCAAGCCCGTCTTCGTCCAGCAATGATCCGTCCGGCATCACCGCCTCGGTAAACCCGTCCGAGTAAAACAGCAGCCGGTCGCCGGGGCTTAGCGTGATCTCGTCCAGCCGATATTCAGCGCCCGGAATCAGACCGATGGGAAAGCCCCCCTCGCCAAGAAATCGCGGCGGTCCGGTTTGCGGGATCAGCACGGGGCCGGGGTGGCCCGCCTGCACCATACTGACCTTGCCGGTTGTCAGATCAGCGGTGCCGTAGGCCATGGTGAAATACTGATCAACACCTTCATCCACGCTTAACCGGTCGTTCAACAGCCCCGCCACCTTGTCTGGCGGGCGCATGGCAAATGACCCGTCGCCGCGTTTTTCCAGCGCCACGTTCTGGTCCAGAAAACGCGGTGACAGATAACCGCCGATCCGCGCCGTCATCAGGGCCGAGGTGATCCCGTGCCCCGAGACGTCGAGACTGAAAAAGCCGATCTGGTTGTCATCGGTCTGAAAATGCCCCGCCAGATCGCCGCCGACATGGCCGCAGGATTGCAGAAACTGGCTGATCACCGACGCGCCGATCCTGGTTTCGGCATCAGGCATCAATCCGCGCTGGATATCCCGCGCCTGCATCAGATCACGGTCCATCACCTGATGGATTTCCGTCAGCTCATCCAGGGTTTCGCGGATCACCTGATTTTGCTGTTGCAGCCGCTGTTCCATCCGGATGATCCGTTCGCCCGCGGCCAACCGTGCGCGCAATTCATGGGGGTTGACCGGCTTGGTCAGAAAATCATCCGCACCCGATTGCAGCCCTTCCGCCACCTCGCCCTTTTCGCTTTTCGAGGTCAGTAGGATAAAATACCCGTAGCCGCTGCGCGGCATATCGCGAAACCGCTGGCAAAAGGTCAAACCGTCCATCCCCGGCATCATCCAGTCGCTCAGCACGATATCCGGCGGATCGCTGCGGCACAGTTTCAGGGCGGCAAAGGCTGTATCCGCCTCGGACACGTCATAGCCCCATTTCTTCAACGAGCCTGACAGGATACGGCGTTGAAGGCGGCTGTCATCCACCAAAAGCACCTTAAAGGCCCTTGCGCCGGGAAATCCCGGCAAATTTCGTTTGCTCATACCAGCCGTCCCAATCACCACATTCATCCCCCAAGCCGTCAAAGCCTAGGGCGCGGTCATTAAGCGGTGGTGAATGATCGAATTTGAAACACTCTGCCTGACCCGATTAACAACCCGTTAATCACCAACCGCGTATGACCGGATGGCGGAGGGAGTCTGATGATTGACTGGCAAAGGGTAAACGAACTGCGGACCGAAGTGGGCGAGGATGACTTTCCCGAAATCGTCACCGTATTTCTTGAAGAAGTGGACGAGGTGATTGATCGTCTTTCAACCTCGGGTGCGGTCAGCGCCGCGCCGGACGATATGCATTTTCTGAAAGGCAGCGCCAGAACGCTTGGGTTTTCTGAAATGGCAGAGCTTTGCCGCAAGGGCGAGGTTGTGGAAAAGGGCCATCCGGCCGCCAAAATTTCGCCGGTGATTGCCGCCTACCAGCGCGAACGAAGCGAGCTGTTGAAACGATCCGGCATTGCGCTGCCCTAAATCACGAACTCGGCCAGCGCCTCGTCTTTGGTGATGTCGGTATAGGTGAAACCGGCGGCGTCAAGCTTGGCATAGAAGGCTTCGAAATTCTCGGCCTTGCTGGTTTCAATCCCTATCAGGACCGAACCGAAATTGCGCGCGGATTTCTTAAGATACTCGAACCGCGCAATATCATCCTCGGGTCCGAGGATGTTTAGAAACTCTTTCAGCGCACCGGGGCGTTGCGGCATCCGCAGGATGAAATATTTCTTCACCCCCGAATAACGCTGCGCACGTTCTTTCACCTCGGGCAGACGTTCAAAATCGAAATTGCCACCCGAGGTGACACAGACCACCGTTTTGCCTTTGATCTGGTCGGCAATCTCGGGCAGCACATCCACCGAAAGCGCCCCTGCCGGTTCCAGCACGATGCCTTCGACATTCAGCATGTCCAGAATGGTTGTGCAAATCCGGTCTTCGGGCGCCCCCAGAACACGATCCGCAGGCAGGTCCTTTAACCGCTCAAACGGTTTTTGCCCGATGCAGGCCACCGCCGCACCATCGACGAAACTGTCCACCCGATCCAGTGTCACCGGCGCACCGGCCAGAATGGCGGCGTGCAGGCTGCGCCCGCCCTCGGGTTCAACAAGCGTATAGTCCACGTCATCACCGAAAAAACTGTGCATCCCGGCGGACAGCCCGCCGCCACCGACGGGCAGGACGATATGGTCCGGGGTGCCTTGAAGCTGGTCGATGATCTCAACCGCGACGGTCGCCTGCCCTTCGATCACATCATCATCGTCAAAGGGCGACAGAAAATGCCCGCCCTGCGCCGCGCAATAACCCTGAGCCGCCGCCAGCGTGTCGTCAAAGTAATCGCCCACCAGCCGAATTTCGACCCAATCCCCGCCGAACTTGCGGGTTTTCATGATCTTCTGCTCGGGCGTTGTGACCGGCATGAAGATCACCCCCGTCACCCCGAAATGCTGGCAGTTATAGGCTACGCCTTGCGCGTGATTGCCGGCGCTGGCGCAAACAAACAGCTGGGTATCAGGGTTTGAGGCCATGACCTTGCGCATCGCGTTAAACGCCCCGCGCAGCTTGTAAGACCGCACCGGCGTCAGGTCTTCGCGTTTCAGCCAGATATCCGCCCCATAGCGTTCCGACAGATGGGCGTTTCGCTGCAACGGCGTTGGCGGAAACATACTGCGCATATGGTGCGCCGCGACGATGGCGCTGTCTTTGAATTCACTCATGCCGCCTTTGGTGCCGCAAGGCTGCGGGTAAGGCAAGGAATACAACGGTATTCTTTTCGTTCACCCCAGCGCCCGGCCTTCCATGTAAAACCCGTAAATCGTGGTGAAGATGCTAAGGTGCAGGAACACGCTTAGCCATGTTGCGGCCAGGCTGACCGCGCCCATGAAGAAGTGATCGCCAAGCAGCCCGATAAACTGCCCGATCAGGCTGTTGAATCCCACCATCAAAACCGTCACGACGATGATACTGCCCGCGTCGCCACGCACGGCGCCAAGTGCGTCTTTGGTTCTTTGCCGCTTGCCCAGCGCGGCAGAGGGCAAAACAGTGCCAAGAAAGAACAGCATGCCGGTCAGAACCAGCGGGAACAGCAGATTTCCGGTTCCGGCTGCGGGTATCAACACCATCAGCAAAACCGTTGGAATGGCCAAAATTGTGAACAGGAACAACAGCTTGATACAGGCAAACAGATACAACCCAAGCTCAACCAGACCCACCTTGGCAAGCGGCAGACCCGCACGTTCGCCCAGCAGGATATACCGATGCCAGACCACCCCGATCCAGGCGGTGGTCAGACCAAGCGCCAGCAGGACAAGAAATGACAGGATACCGCCCGGTTCAAGATCCGGCAGCCCTGTGATCGGTTGATCAAAGGGCACCCGCTCGCGATCCGCAACGCCGGGGTCGTCTGAAAAACGGTCCAGCAGGAAGAACGCGAGCGTAAAGATCAACACCGGCAGAACCGAGATTTGCAGCGCCATGCGGATGTTTCTGACCAGCATCAGAAACGCATGGCGAAAAAGCGGCCAGCCGTTCATTCGTGACCCTTATTGCGCTTCGGGATCAGTTTGAGACACAAGAGGGCGAAACGCTTCAGTTAACCTCGCGCCCTTCGACGGTGACGCCGTAGATGGTGGTCAGGAAGCTGAAACCGATCATGGTCAGGGCAACCTCGATCGCGATCATCAGAAGCGCGCCAACAAACCCTGTAAATGCCGCGATGCCGCCGATGATACCGCCGAAAATGATCGCCATGATGATGAAGATCAGATAGGCCAGAATGATGGTCGGGGCATAGCCGCGCGTGGCCTCCCAGGCTTCGCCCAGGCTCATTTTTCGGCCGACAGCCGCGGCGGGCAGGATGACGTAAAGACGCGCCGACAGCAAAACCGCGACCAACACCGCAGCGACGATCAGCAGGCCACCGATCAGCCCCGTGAAGCCGCTGCCCATCGCAATGGACATGCCGCCGATCCCGCCCAGAACACCGGCCGACAAACCAATGATCACCGCCAGCAAAAGCCCCCAGCCAAAATAGGCCAGCACGCGCGATCCGTGAAACGGTGGCAAGACCCCATCGGGGGTTTCCTCAAGCAGGATAAAGCGATGCCACGCCACCGCCACCCAAAGCGAGGCGATGATCTGCAACAGAACAGACAGCAAGGACTGACCAGCCATCATCGTGTCAAAGGCCATGTCGGCATAAGGATCAAAGCCCATATCACCCGTGATAATCTCAGGTCCCCACAGGATAAGAGACAGCAACATCACCGCGATCAGAGGGATGGCCAACTTGATCGCCACACCCAAATTGCTGACCACCATGCTGACCGAATGCTTGAAGATTTTCCAACTATTCATTTTGCCCCTCACGAATTGATTATCACGTGAACCGTAGCCCGATTTCCCCGTCTAACAAAAGCGAAACTTCGTCAAATCTTGCCCCCGCCCGCAAAACCCGCTATCGGCCCTGAAACGCCTTAAATGATAAGAGAATCCCGATGTCCGCGCCCAAAAAAGTTGTTCTGGCCTATTCCGGTGGCCTTGATACCTCGATCATCCTGAAATGGCTGCAAACCGAATATGGTTGCGAAGTCGTCACCTTCACCGCCGATCTTGGTCAGGGGGAAGAACTGGAACCGGCCCGCGCCAAGGCCGAGATGCTGGGGATCAAGCCCGAAAACATCTTTATCGAAGATATCCGCGAAGAATTCGTGCGCGATTTCGTCTTCCCGATGTTCCGTGCCAATGCGGTTTATGAAGGGCTTTACCTGCTGGGCACCTCGATCGCACGGCCGCTGATCTCAAAGCGTCTGGTCGAGATTGCCGAGGCCACCGGCGCCGACGCGGTTTCGCATGGCGCGACCGGCAAGGGCAACGATCAGGTCCGGTTCGAACTGGCCGCCTATGCGCTGAACCCCGATATCAAGGTGATTGCCCCCTGGCGCGAATGGGATCTGTCATCGCGGACCAAGCTGCTTGAATTTGCCGAGCAGAACCAGATTCCGATTGCCAAGGACAAACGCGGCGAAGCGCCGTTCAGTGTCGATGCGAACCTTCTGCACACCTCGTCCGAAGGCAAGGTGCTGGAAGACCCGGCCGAACAGGCCCCGGATTACGTATACCAGCGCACGGTCGATCCGGTGGATGCGCCGGACACCCCGGAAGACATCACCATCGGCTTTGAAAAAGGCGATGCGGTTTCGATCAATGGCGTGGCCATGTCGCCTGCAACCATTCTGACCCAGCTGAACGACTATGGCCGCAAGCACGGCATCGGGCGGTTGGATTTTGTTGAAAACCGCTTTGTCGGCATGAAGTCGCGCGGGGTGTACGAAACCCCCGGCGGCACGATCCTTCTGGAAGCCCATCGCGGGATCGAACAGATCACGCTGGACAGCGGCGCGGGCCACCTGAAAGACAGCCTGATGCCACGCTACGCCGAGCTGATCTATAACGGCTTCTGGTATTCACCCGAGCGCGAGATGCTGCAAGCCGCCATCGACAAATCGCAAGAGCATGTTACCGGAACAGTGACCCTGAGATTGTATAAAGGATCGGCCTTTACCGTGGCCCGCGCCTCAGAACATTCGCTGTATTCCGAGGCGCATGTGACCTTCGAAGAAGACATGGGCGCCTACGACCAAAGCGACGCGGCCGGATTTATCCAGCTGAACGCACTGCGCCTGAAACTGCTGGCAGACCGGAACCGTCGGGTGAAGTAGGGGCAGGGGTTGTATATGGGCGATACCGCACCACAACCCTTTGAGCCAATCGCGTGGTTAAGCGTTTCGAAATCTCTTTATGTCTCAAGATAATCTCGAAACGCCTAACTCATTGAAAACGAGTCGAAAATATGATTCTCGTATTGGATTCAGCGCTTTAGCTTGAGTTTGGTGTTCAATTGCACTATACTAATGCATGAGGAATGCGGTAAAGCCCACGTCCGCAGATAGCCTAATCGCTGATCTTTTGGGGGAGTTGTGGGTCCCCCCCTCAAACATCCCGTTTGAAGTAATTGATCGTGCTTTGTTTGAGTATCACGCGGGCTTTTTTCATTTTTCCCCGAGACATCTGGCCGGAAAAATAGAACGTCCTAAGAAAGATGCCCCGATCTTCCTTGTCCCTTGCAAGAACCAAAAAATACGCCTTTTTGGGGTTATCCGGCTCGTGCAGAACGACTTCGACTTGCAGAGGCGTGCCTCTGTTCCTTGTTTGATAGTAGTCTCCGTTTCTTATGACCATTGGCAATTGAAGCCCGGTCTTTGCATCCATCCCGTGCATTGGGTGATGGCGTATTTTCTGCGCTGCGCTTCTGGTCAGAAACACCGTCCGCGTTTTCCATCCTAGCGTAGATGCCACCGGACTGGGAATTTCTGCAATCGGGTGCGGGTCTACCCCGAAAGATGCGCCATGCAATAAGCTAAATAAGTGAAACTCCGGGTCTTTACTCATACTTCAGGTTGTGAAGCAGAGTTTGGCGCTGGTCAACAAATTCAGCGTCTCGAACGTATCGGAATAATGTTGAGACACAAACCGCTCTAAAAAGAAACCTCGCTGCCATCAGACAATCGCAACAGTATCTCTTCCCCTTCCCCATCCACCAACGCCCAGAGGATTTCGCCTGTTGGGATATAGGTGACAAAGGCTTCGCGGGTCCAATCCGCGCCTGCGCCTTCGGTGGTGGCGTATTGCACGATGAAATCCTCGGCTATTGCGGACCCGCCAAACACCAGAACATCCCCTTCGACGGCTGAATAATCCGTAACCCAGTCGCTGCCATGATCAGGGACGCCCAGATGAAAGAACCGGTCCGCGCCATCGCCTCCTGTCAGGCGGTCGAAGCCCCAGCCGCCGTTCAGAAAATCGTCGCCCGCACCGCCGATCAGCACATCCGCGCGGGCCGAGCCTGTAAGGCTGTCGCCCCCGCTTTCGCCATTGATCTGATCCGCGCCGAACCCGCCGGTGATCACGTCGCGGCCCGCACCGCCGAAAATGAAATCATCGGCATCCCCGGCGATAATCGTGTCTGACGCTGCGGTGCCGTTGATCACGCTATCCTCGAGCGTCATGCCGCTGACCAAACCGTCGCGCACCTCAAAGGCCCAAAGCCCTTGGCGTCCGGTATTGCCCAAGGATATATCCAGCGTTGCGGCATCATCAAAAACCACGTTTTGGGCCGAAACAGGGTCGAATATGCCCGCAATGGCGCCGGTGTCATCCTCGGCTGTGCCTATCGTCCAGCCGATGGCTTCATAGCGAAATGCCAGGTCGAAATCGCCATTACCCTGATCGACGATCTGAAGCTGGAACCGATTGGTCAAATCGGCGTTGCGGCGATATACGCCCACATCATCCCATGTTACCGTGAATATGCCGGACTCAGTGTCTATATCCGCCCAAATCGCCCCGCTTTCCGCCCCTTCCCCGTCCAATCGTGTGTCCACATCCCCCCAGAACGGGGCCAGCAATGGCGTGTCGACTGCGCCTTGTGCGGTCGGATAGCCCGGCACCGCCTGCCCGAAAGACACGGTTCCGTTCGTGTTGATAAACAACACCGGCGCGGCATAACTGAATCCGAACAGCCGAAACCCGTCGCGAAACAGGCCCGAGACATCCACCGCAAAGGATCCATCATCCCCGCGCGGTACGGCAATTTCACCAAAACCGGCAGACCCGCCAAGCCCGCCAATGACCTGTCCGCCGCCAATAATACCCATCGCCAACCTCCTGCCTGGCAGTTTGACCCCTAAGCCCTTCGCGAAAGTGAACGCGGGTTTATTCTTTCTTTAAACCTTTCAGAAAATCTGCCGGTGAAAGGGGAAGCCCATGCCCGAAATCGCCATCCTGCTGGCCACCAAGAACGGCGGGCGGTTTTTGTCCGCGCAGCTGGAAAGCTTTCTTTGGCAAAGCCTCGTGCCCACCTGCCTGTTTGTCGGCGATGACGGGTCAAGTGATGCGACCCGCGAAATCCTCTGGCGGTTTGCCGATCGCTCTTTGTTTCCGATGTCGTTGCGCGACGGACCGCGATTGGGACCGGCGCAGAACTTCCTTCGGCTGATCCGCGATTGCCCGCCTTGGGTGTCTTTCGCGGCCCTGTCGGATCAGGATGATCTCTGGCTGCCCGACCACCTGTCGCGCGGGGTTGATGCGCTGCGCACCGCCCAAGGCCCGGCGCTTTATTGCGGGCGCAGTGTGATCACCGATACCGCCCTGACGCCGTTGCGCCTGTTTCCTGATCGCGGCCACCATATCGGTTTTGCCCATGCGCTGGTCGAAGGGCTGGCGGGCGGCAATACGATGGTTCTGAACCGCGCGGCGCTGGATCTTGCGGCCGATCTGTTCTCAACCCGTCTGACCACCCATGACTGGTGGCTGTATCAGCTGATAACCGGCGTCGGTGGCAGGGTGATCTATGACCGGACACCAAGCGTTCTCTACCGCCAGCACCGGCACAATCTGGTGGGGGCGCCGGTCTGGTACGGGCCGGGGCTTTGGCGGTTTCGGCAGATGCGGCGTGGCGGATTGCGCAAATGGAACGCCCCGCAGATCGAAATGCTGCACAGCATCCGCCATAAGCTGACACCGGAAAACCAGCGGCTTTTGGATCGGTTTCGAACGGCACGGGAACACCGTCTGCCATTCGCGGCCTTAGGCCTGAACAGGGCAGGCATTCGCCGAAGCGGGTTTGAGGGCCGGCTGGCCATGATCGGCAGCGCCCTCAGCGGTCAGATCTGAGGTTAACAATTCCTGAACGCCCCGTGCGCCCGGGTGGGATTTCCTTAGCCATGTGCTGAAAGTCTCAGCCGCGATTTCAGCTGTCAGGAATGTACCCCATGTCACAAAGCTCTCCCAACCTTGGCCTGCCCTATATTCAGCCCGCGCAAGCGCAAAAACACGTCACCCATAACGAGGCAATCGAACGGCTGGACATGTTGTCCCAGCTTGTCGTCTCGGGCTTTGACGCCGAAACCCCGCCCGCCTTGCCGGTGGCGGGCGACACCTATGCGCTGGGTGCCAACCCCAATGGCGACTGGACCGGCTATCCCGATGCGCTGGCCATGTATACCGGCACCGGCTGGATGTTCATCGCGCCACAAACCGGCTGGCTGGCCAGCGATCCCGCATCCGGTCTGCGCATCTGGGACGGAGCCGCGTGGATCGATGCAACCCCCGATCCGGAGACCCTTGGCAAGCTGGGCATAAACGCCAATGCGGATGACACAAACCGCCTAAGCCTGTCCGCCGAAGCCAGCCTGTTCAACAACGCAGGCGGCGGGCATCAGATCAAGATCAACAAGGCGGGCGCGGGCGATACGGCCTCGGTTCTGTTTCAATCAGGCTGGACGGGCCACGCGGAAATGGGCCTTGCGGGCGACACCAGCTTTTCGATCAAGGTCAGCGATGGCAGCAACTGGTACAGCCCGCTGCGTATCGACCCCGCACAACAAACCATCGCGCTGGCCCCCAACGGAACCACGCGGATTTATGCATCCGACGACAGCATCTATATTGACGCGCCCATCACCGGATCGGCCGTTCAGGCGAATGCCACCGATAACTCGGACGGTAAGCTGTTGAAAACAGGCGCTTTCGGTCTGGGTGCGCCGGGGGCGATCCTGACCGATCTCAGCGTCACCGATGGCTCGATCGCTTCGGGGTTTTATCAGGCCGCCGGAACGGCCACGGATGCGCCGCTAAGCTCGGGCCAGTTTCACATCCTGCATTCCCGCCGCACCGAAACCTATGGCGAAACCCAACTGGCCATGGCCGAAGGCGACGGCAGTCTTTTTATCCGCAGTCGCGGCAATGGCGCGTGGCAGGGCTGGCAACAGGTGGCGACCAGCAATCATTTCACCGGCGATCTGTCAGACCCTGACCGAAAGCCGGTTTTCGAACGCGGCAGCAACGCCAATGGGGACTATACGCGGCTTGCCGATGGCACCCAGTTCTGCTGGCACCAATTGCCGCTTGGCTTTGAGCTTGAACCGCAGCTTTCAGGCGGTTGGACCTTCCCAGCGTCTTTCGCGCAACCCGCCAGGGTGTTTTGCTGCCTCGACTACGCTTCGCTCAGCCCCGCCCAGGCCGAGACTGTTTCGACCGTCGCCACCGATGCGGCAACCGCAACCGGTGCCCAGTTCCGCCTGATCCGCGCGGCGGGTCAGACAGGCTTTGTGGCGGGCGATGCGGTCACGGTTTCGGTTCTGGCATTCGGACGGTGGGCATGATGGCGGTGGCGATGATTTTCCAATTTCACCCCCAGCGGTCCGACCGCACCCTCGCACTGGAAAAAGACGGCGAGACGCTGATCATCAATGGCGAGCGTTTCGACTTTTCAGGGCTTGAGGAAGGGGCCGTCCTGCCGCAATCGGCCATCAAAAGCCCGTTCTTCGCCGGTCCGGTCCGGCGCAAGGATAACAGGCTGTATTTCGACATCCTGTTTCCGCATGGCGAATTCAGCGAACGCTGGATGCGCTATCCAAGGGGCCGCGGCACCCGCGATGACGGGCCGATAAGCATTCCGAAGGACGATCCCTATCAATGAGCAACATCGATCTTAGCAAAGCGATCCCCGCCGACACGATCCGCAGCGCGGGCCACAACGCCCTTTCCGCGCAATTGGCCGAATTGCGGCTTGGGCTTGAAAGCGACGCGGTTGAACTGCCGGATGGGATGGCCATTCAGGCCAGCCGCGCCGCGCGGGCCGAGCTGGCCACCCAGCATTTCCTGCGCCAGACCGGCGTGGCCGAGGGGCCGCTGAACTGGAAAGGCCCGCAAGGCTGGATTTCCCTGTCGCCCGACATGCTTGGGCTGGTGCTGTGGAAGATCAGCACCCGCGTTCAGGCCCTGTTTCGGGCCGAGCAGCAGGTGCAGGCACAGATCACATCAGACGAGCTGACCACCTTCGCCGAGGTTGAGCAGGCGTTTCTGGAAGCCCTTGACCAATCAACCCGCTGACGGATTGGGGCGTCAGAAAATGAAATCGTCGGCGCCCCACTCTGAAACCTCAATCGGCTGGCCCTGATCCGAATAGACATCCAGCCGTTCTTGTCTCCATAAAATCCGTGCGCCAAAATCGGTTTCGGCAATCGTCAGGTCCGCATAGGCATAAAGCCGCCCCCAGCCGGACAGGTCGATCCGGTCCTGCCCCATCTGAAAATCCGTGATCTTGTCGGCCTGACCATCGGCGGCAAAGGCGAACACGTCGGCGCCCTCTTCACCCGACAGGGCGTCCGATCCGGTTCCGGCCAGCAGATAATCGTCGCCGTCCAGCCCGCGCAGCCGGTCATTTCCCGCCCCGCCGATGATCAGATTGCCCAGCGCATCACCCCGCAGCGTGTCATTCCCCGCCGTTCCGACGATCCGCCCGCCGGTATCCGACAAATCCACGGTCAAATGCACGACCCCTGCGGCTTGCGATCCTGTCACCATAATCTGAACCGTATCGCTGAACTGCCGCGCCTCGATCTGCGTAACCGGCCCGATATCCCAATCGGCGCTTTGGGCGATTGACCTATGGTGCAAAAGCCCGCCATCGGGCAGGATTTCGATCAGGCTCAGCCCCGCATCGCGCCCGCCTGTTACCAGAAATTCCCGGCCCTGCCAGCTGAACAGCCCCATATCCTGCGCACCTGCAAACCGTGTATCTCGGCTGTCCCACAAGGTGTCGGCGGTAAAAAATACCCCCTGATCATTCACCCGAAGCGAAAAAAGCGCATTGGCATCGGCCGACAGGGCGATCACGTATGACACGCCGTTGATCTCGGCCGCGGCGAGTTTTGAGATGCCGTTGGCCCACAAGCCGTCCTTCGCGCCGATGTAATCGCGCTGAACAAGCGATCCGCCCGTCATCTCGAATGCGGTCAGGCCCGGTGCTGAATACGACGCGGAAATCAGGAAATCCCGACCGCCCACCGTGATCGGCAGCAGATCGGACAGGCCTGTCACATTCGATTTCGCGTCATTCGCATCATCTGTCACACGCTCGGTTATCCGCAAACCGCCGGGATCATCCGCTAAAAATAGCAGCGTGTCACGGTCCTGCGCCGCCGCCGCCCAGCCGCCGTCAACCGGCGTGATGATCGAAACTGTCAGCGTCTGGCCGTCCTGAAGCTGCAAGGCTTCGCCCAAGCGGTCGCCCGGGCCGTCAAAGGCGATCATCCGCCCGGTCAGGTTGTCTCTGGCCCAAACCGTCTGCCCGTCATCATCGGGAAAGATCACGCCGCCCGGAACATATCCGTCGATTGTGGTCAGTTGGTCCATGACCTCAAGCAATCGGGGTAGATCGTCATCCCGAAGCTGAATGACCGACACGCGGCCCGAGACCTTTGAGCCGACGGCAAAGGCATCGCCGCCCAGGCCGGGAAACGGCTTAAGAAAGGCGGCGCCGATGAACTCGTTGCTCTCGGTTCCCGCCCAAAATCCGTTGAACACGATCCTGTGCATCCCGCCCCCCGCTTTTGTGGCCGAGGGGTCAGGTTGCCGCGCAGGCGTTTACGGTTGCTTAGGATTTCATGGCATCAAAAAGACCCTTTCCTTGGATTTTAATCATTCCGCAACTCCGGTTAACGCCGGCCGGATCAGGGCGCGGCCCGTCTCAAGCCAGAATTCAAGCGTCAGATCCTCGCGGTGTAGGCAGGTTTTCGGCAATGGCGGATCGGTCAGGGTGAACCCCGGATAACGGCTGGCCAATGCCTGATTGGATGCGGCAAAAGCCCGTTTCAACCGGTCAATCTCGTCCCGCGTCAATACGGATGACGCGGGCGCCTTGCGATACCGCTGCAACGCATCAGCCGTGCGCTGGGTCAGGCCGGGCGGGGCGGCATAAGGCTCGGCCAGCAGGTTGGCGGCCCATTGCGGCAAAGGCGGAGGGGATACGTTTTTGCGCTGCGCAGCCGGGATCGCCCCGGCGGCCCCGGCCAAGTTCAGCGCCCAATCCACCACCCCGCCGGGCCTTTGCCGCGCCGCTTCAAAATCGCACAACACCACCGACCCTTCGCCAAAAGCCCGCTCGACCCGGTCAAAAAGCGATGTGTAGTCCAGATAAAGGCCCATACACCGCCCAGTCTCAAGCGCCTCGGCCACCAGATCGGGCGGGCGCCGAGGCGACCGGTTTCGCGAAATCTCAAGATAGATCGCCTGCAAAAACCGCCATTGCGGCCGCAAGGCGCAGAGCACCGTGATCCGGTCAAACCCGGAAAACAGACCGGCAAGCCGTGGCAGATCAACCGCCTTGGTCTCGTCGCCGCGTGAAAATTCTTCCGAGCTTAGGAACAAGGTCTGGCCGCCGGATTGGTAACGCTTTGCCAAACGTTGAAGCGCCGCCCACCCGCCGCCTTTCAAGTGAAACGGCGCAGGCAGGCGGGTTTCTTCGGCAATCAGCCCATGATGCCCGGCATGGCGCGGATGCAGACGGGGGTAAATAATGCCCCGCGTCTCGAGCCTGGCGGCGTTTTGGCGAAAGGCGTGCTGGATGGCCGTCGTACCGGTTTTATGTGTGCCGATATGCAGGATCAGGTGGCTCATTCGGTTCCCCGTATCGCGGCGATGGCTTGCAGGTTCAGATCGCCAAACCGTTGGCACGGCTCTAACACCGCCTTTTCGCCCCATTCGTTCCAGGCGTTTATGAACAGCTCTTTCCGGTAGCTTCCGCTTATCCCGTCATCGCGCAGCCGGTGCAGCCACGCCCGAAAGCTGGCCGGATTGCCGCCCCGCGCGATATGGGCGTTTGGGCCGCGGCGCGCGGTGTTATCCCAGCCCGGCATGATCCCGCGGATGGTGTTTTTCGGCAGCCCCGCCAGATAGTCGGGATGAAACGCCCGGTCGGCCAATCCCTGATACGGGTAGATGAACCCGTCAAACCCGTCGACCAGCCCGTCCGGGCGCACCGCGCCGCCGACATCTTCGGCCCGTTTGCACAACCCGTGCGGAGGCATTTCAACGCGAAAGTCAAAACTGCCATCATCGCGCCAGCCGTCGGTCAGCACCGCGCCAATCTCAACCTCGCCGATGCCAAGGCGGCGCCACTCGTTTCGCAGGCGTTGAACATTCGCCGCCGGATCGGGCAGGTCGGACGGCCGATAGATCACAAATCGCGGCCGCTGCCTGTCGGGCCGCTGATAGCGCGGGTCGCGCAGATAGGGCATGAGATCACGCGCCAGTTCAATCTCGAACCCTGTCGCATAGCGTTGCTCGACCAGCAGTTCCCCGCTTTGACCGTCCCAGTTGCGCCGCCAGGATTCATTGGCCCAACACAGGTAGAACGGAAAATCCAGCCCCGGCCTGGTCAACAGCCTGTCTATCGGAGTCTCGAGCATCCGGCGCCCGTCAAACCAGTAGAAATAGACACAAAACGCATCTATTCCCGCCTTCTTGGCCAGCGCGGCCTGCCGGGCCAATTCGGTCGGGTCGCCCAGATCATATTCCCGCACCGGCCTTGCGGGCTGAAGATGGTGCCGGAAGGCCGGCCTTGCCTGACGGGCGGCCCGCCACTCGGTATAACCGTCGCCCCACCAGCGGTCGTTTTCGGCGGTCCGGTGAAATTGCGGCAGATAAAACGCCGAAATGAACAAAGGCCGATCGCTTCCTTCGCCGGGCGGCCTTAGCGCCGAGCCTTCAACCACCCGCATCCCCGAGGCCGCAACCAGCTGGCCCAAACACCGCTCAACCGCGTGGGCCGTGGTGCCGTCCAGCTTGCCAAGCTCGGGTTCAAAATCGTCAAAGCCAAGCCTGAGCGACTTTAGCAAGCCCAGGGCAAAAGGCTTGATCCAATAGACCGACCCTGCGGGAAAGGCGCAATCGTCCAAAACGTGCTCAAGCTCAATCCGCGACAAAAGATCACGACAGCGCGCGCGGTTCTCACCCCACCAATGCCGGGTGTCCAGCAGCTGACCATCCGCCACCCACACGGCGGCATTCCGATCCGCCAGAAAATGCGCCAGTTTCCCCGGCAGGTCCTGTGGCAAAACTCCGCTGACCAGCGTTTGCCTCCACTGATCCCCGTCAGGCCGATGGGGCGATCGCTTGCCGTGCAGTTTGCACACAGCATCATACCCGTCGAACGCCCCCGCATTCAGCAAGGTGACAAAGGGCAGAATATCGCGCCCGCGATTGGGCAGATCGAAAATCTCGGCTTTGGGAAAATCGGACAGGATCAGATGGCGCAGCGGACCCAGCGCGGGGCCAGACACCCCGAGGGTGACAAATAGGTCGAAATCGAGCCGAATCCCGCCCAAATAGCGTGAAAATTCCGGCCAAAGCTCGGGGTAATAAAGGTGAAGACAGACCGCGAAACAGGCTTTGACGGGGCGCTTGCGAAGCATCACCGGACCGGGCAAACGTGCCTCGTCCCCGGGTGGGTCGGGCAGGCGGATCAGGCGGCATTCGCCCCGTCCAAGGGTTAGCCAGTGCCAAAGGGCCGGCACCCCCGCGCGGGCAACATCGGGGTTTAACCGCAGGTAATCCCGTGGCGCAAATTCGGCGCTGGGTTGCAGGCCCGCCCTTTCGCCCACGGATGCATAGTGAAGCAGACAGAACAGCCGGTGAAGCGCGGGCAGGTGACAATAGGTTGTCCGGTAAAACCGACGGTCAAACCCGCCATGCCGCAGCACCGCGCGAACCGTCTGGCGTTGCCGCCGGTCGGGTATCACCCCGCCCAGCAGCATGCGCAGCCCCAACCAGAACCCGCCCAAGCGCGGCAGAAGAAACGCCCTAGCCTGCTGCATCCGGCACCCCCCGATCCAGAACCGCCAATCCAAGCGTGCCTGCAAACAGCGCCGCAAGACCGGTCAGCACGACAAATACAGGGTCTGCAAAGGCCGGAACGTAATAAGAATACAGCCCGTCACGCATCAGACTGACCACATGGGCCAGCGGATTCCACGCCAACCAGTCGCGATACGGATCGGGCACATCGTCGATCACGAAAAACACACCAGTCAGCACAAAAAGCGGCCGCATCAGAACAGCCCAGATCCGGGGCCAACGACCGATTCGATGGGCCAACAGGGCGTTCATCGCCCCGACCCCCACCGCCAAAACGGAAAGCGCGGCATAGGCCTGAACCACCGGCACAAAATCCACCGGCCCGTCGCCGGCCAGCGCCACCAGAACAGCAATGACAAGTGCGGCGGCCCCAAGCTGTACCACCAGCCCCTGAACCATGCGCGTCAGAACAATCCCCGTCATCGAACCGGCCGGATCGCGAAGGGCCGCGCGGTTTTGTTTCAGCACCGGCGCGGCCTTTGCGGTGAGGTCTGTAAAGACGGCAAGCGGCAAAAGCCCGCTGGCGTAAAACAGCACGAAACTGTTGCCCAAGGGGGGCGCATTGAAAATGGCCGAGAATATAACTGCGAGCAGCGCAATGCCCAAAACAGGCTCTGACACCGCCCAAAACGGGTTTGTCTGCCCCCTGACGGGCCGCATGGTGAATCGTTTGCTAACCATGACACCGACTATGGTCAGAAAGGATTTCGGAAGGGTTTATGCCTAACGTGAAAGCGACTCAGTAAAAGGGGGCGCCCATTTCGACCGTTCTTCAACTTGATCCGGATATCCGGCAGACCGCCCCCGCCACGGCCCGAACGGGCTGGCCCAAATGGCCGCTCGCATCCTTTCTGGCGGTGGTTGCCCTGCCTTTGCTGGTGCTTGCGGTCTATCTTTACACCATCAGCGCTGTCCGATTTACATCGGTCACGGGAATGTCCGTCCGGGCCGAGGAAACCCTGCCCGAAGGTGGTTTGCTTGACGGCCTGTCCGCCTTTTCCGGCGGCACGAAACCGGATGCTGCGATCTTGCGCGACTTCCTGACAAGCGTGGACCTGGTGCAAAGACTGGATCAACGAATCGGGCTGAAATCCAGACTGATCCCGCCGAAATTCGACCCTGTTTATGCCCAAAACCCCGAAAATCTCGAACGGCTCCACCAGCGCTGGCGGCAAATGGTGACGGTCACGCTGGATGGCCGGTCCGGTGTTGTGACCCTTCGCGTCTCTGGTTTTACGCCCGAAGACGCCCGCGCACTTTCGCTGGCCGCAATCAGGGAAAGCGATGCGATGCTGGCGCGGCTTTCTGACAATGCGCGGGAAAATGCGACCCGCCTTGCGATGACCGAACTTACCCTGGCCGAGGACCGGTTGCGCGACGCGCGGGAAAAACTGACCGCCTTTCGCGCTTCGGCTCAGATCGTTGATCCGCTTGCGGATATCGAGGGGCAGCTTGGGGTCATGGCCTCGCTTCAGGGGCAGATGGCCGAAGCGCAGATTGCGCTGGGCCTGTTGCGCCAAAGCGCGTCCGAAACGGATACTCGCTTGATCCAGGCCGAACGGCGGGTGGCGATCGTTTCCGACCTGCTGACGCAGGAACGGCGAAAATTCGGGCTGGGCGAAGACGGCTATGCCGGGCTGACCGCCACCTATGAGGGTCTCCGGCTTGAGGTTGAGTATGCCAGCGAACGCTATGTGATCGCGCGGGCGTCACTGGATGCAGCCATGGCGACGGCACAGAAAGCCGGCCGCTATCTGGCGGTGCATGTTGCGCCGGTCGCGGCGGAAACGGCCACGTTGCCGCGCAAAGGGCAGGTGCTGGGTCTGGCGGGGTTTGCCCTGATCCTGATCTGGGCAACCGGTCTGTTTACAGCCGCAGGGCTGAAAAGGCAGAACTGACCGGAGGGATCACTCTGGCTGCAACTTGCGGGCCGCCATTTTGTCATAGGCGGGCATCGCGCTTTCGGCGATGGCGGCAAGCGGGCCGTCCAGATCGGGAAGCGGGCCTTCCGCTCCGGCAAACCCGGTCGAGCCATGGACCGCGCCGTACCAATGGCTGGCCCAAACCCCGTCGGCGCGATGGCCCCCTGCCGGCCATTCCAGCATCTTCGGATCAAACCGCAGCCCGATGGCGTCACAAAGCTTGCGCAACATCCCGTCGGGATCGCGGCGGATATCATAGCTGTCGATCACCACCGGCACCTGCCCGGCCGCGCAAACATGATCAAACAGCGCGGCCTGCTGGACAAACCCCAGATCGTCCAACACCGGATTTTCCCGCTTGGCGGCATAGCTGGCCACCACCCGCGCCGGATGGCGCAGCAAGAACACGTTCACGCACTCTTCAATCCATCCGCGCGGCATGGCGGTGGTCATGTGATGGGTCATGTGCTTTTGGTAAAAAACCGGCTTGCCCTCGGGGATATCTGTCACCAGCCGTTCCGCCACCACGGTTGGGTCTTGTGGTTGCGACTCCATGATTTCGCGGCGCATCGGGTGGTTCAGGCCGGTATCGGCCAAATAAGCGGCATAAAACGGCTCGTCCACCACGGCGCAATCATCGCGGTTGCCAAAGGAATACATCATCGCGGTCGACAGGTTGCGCGGGCCGCTCCACATGGCAATCCTCATGTGCCGCTCCATGCCTGCACATCGGCAAGGGTCGGAATCACATCCGCCGTGCCCTGGCGCGTGACCATGATCGCCCCTGCCTTTTGGGCCTGCGCAATCGCTGAAGCCATATCCGTGCCCTGATCCAATCCCGCCAGAAGATAGCCGGTGAAGGTATCGCCCGCACCGGTCGTATCCACCGGCGTCACCTTGGGAGCATCAAAATGATCGCGCTGACCGCGCGCGTTATCATACCAATCGCACCCCACTGCCCCAAGGGTCACAACCACGTCTTTGACCGACAGCCGGTCCGGCCCAAGCCCTGTTGCCTTCTTCAGTTGATCCGCCTCAACCTGATTGAGAACAAGAATGTCGAGATCACCCAAAACCGCCTGCACCGCAGCCGCCTCAAACGGGGCAGCGGCATAAGCCACCCGCAGCCCCGCCCGTTTTGCGGCCTGCGCAAAAGCCACCTGATGGCAGGTCTCGTTCTGCATCAACGCCAGATCGCCCGCACCGGCACCGGCCAGCGCATTCGACACTGTTTCCGCCGGAATCGCCTGATTTGCGCCGGGATAAAGCAGAATTGCGTTTTCGCCCGCATCATCGACCATGATGATCGCATGGCCGGTTTTCTCGTCCACCTGAACCAGATGCGCGGTGTCCACGCCATAGCCCGAAAGCCGGTCCACCGCCCAGCGCCCATCCGGCCCGACGGCCCCGATATGATGCACCTTTGCCCCGGCCCGCGCCACGGCCACCGACATGTTGGCCCCCTTGCCGCCCAACCCTTCGTACACGCTGGATGCCGCCAGAGTTTCCCCCGGCGCCACCAGATGCGGCAGCCGGTAAAAGACATCCGCATTGACCGACCCGAGGTTGAATATCGTCATTACCGCACCTTATGCGCTGCAAGGATTGCCATGTTCAGAATGTCATTCGCCGTCGCCACGGTCGAGCAGATCTGAATCGGCTTGCCCACGCCGGTCAGGATCGGGCCGATCACGGTTGCTCCGGCCATTTCCTGCATCAGCTTGGTCGAGATACTGGCCGAATGCCGCGCCGGAACCACCAGCACATTCGCCGGACCCGACAGGCGCGAGAACGGATAAGCCGCCATCGCCTGTTCGTTCAGGGCCACATCCACGGCCATTTCGCCTTCGTATTCGAAATCCACGCCACGGCTGGCCAGAACAGTCGGGGCGATATGCATCTTCTCGGCCCGCTCGGACACCGGATAGCCGAAGGTCGAGAACGAAACAAACGCCACGCGCGGCTCGAGGCCCAGATCGCGGGCCACCTCGGCCCCGCGTTCGGCGATATTGGCCAGATCCTCTTCGTCCGGCCATTCATGGACCAGTGTGTCCCCGATCAGCACAACCTTGCCCTTGTGCAGCATTGCGGTAATGCCCACCGCCCCTGCCGCCGCATCGGCATCAAACACATGATTGATCAGGCCCAGAACATGCGCCGATTTCCGTGTCGCGCCTGTCACAAGCCCATCACCGTGACCATGCGCCAGCATCAGAGACGAAAACACATGCCGGTCACGCGCGGCCATCCGGTGAATATCCTGACGGTCATAGCCTTTGCGTTGCAGGCGCTGGTACAGAAATTCCTTGTACTGATCGAGATAGCGCGAGTTTCCGGCATTCACCACCTCAAGCTCGCGCACCGCATCGGCCAGGCCGGCAGCCTCGAGTTTGGTTTTCACATCGTCCTGACGGCCGACAACCAAAGCCTTGCCCATGCCCGAGCGCTGATACATCACAGCCGCCCGCAACACGCGCGGATCGTCGCCCTCGGCAAAGATCATCGTCGCTTGCGCCGCGCGGGCGCGGGCGTTCAGGCTGCGCAGGATGTTCGCGGTCGGATCCATCCGCGATTTCAGGCTCAGCTCGTAAGCGTCCATATCGACAATCGGACGCCGCGCCGCACCTGTATCCATACCGGCCCTGGCCACGGCCGGCGGAATGCGGTGAATCAGACGCGGATCAAACGGCGTGGGAATGATATAATCACGGCCAAAAGTCAGCTTCTTACCATAAGCCATCGCCACTTCGTCGGGCACATCTTCGCGGGCCAGTTCGGCCAACGCCTCGGCACAGGCGATTTTCATTTCGTCGTTGATCGCGCGGGCGTGAATGTCCAGCGCCCCCCGGAACAGATAGGGAAAGCCCAGCACGTTGTTCACCTGGTTCGGGTAATCCGACCGGCCCGTTGCAACAATCGCATCGGCCCGCACCTCATGCGCCTCTTCCGGCGTAATCTCGGGATCGGGGTTCGCCATGGCGAAAATCACGGGGTTGTCGCCCATGTTCTGAACCATGTCCTGCGTCACGGCGCCCTTCGCCGACACACCAAGGAACACATCCGCCCCCATCATCGCCTCTTCCAGCGTCCGCAATTCCGTGACAACCGCATGGGCCGATTTCCACTGGTTCATGCCCTCGGTCCGGCCCTGATAAATCACGCCCTTGGTGTCACAAACGATGCAGTTCTCGTGGCGAGCGCCCATCGACTTCAACAACTCGATACAGGCAATCCCCGCCGCCCCCGCACCGTTCAGAACGATCCTGCAATCCTCGATCTTCTTGCCGCTGATATGCAGCGCGTTGATCAGACCCGCCGCGCAGATCACCGCCGTGCCATGCTGATCATCGTGGAAGACCGGAATATCCATTTCTTCCTTCAGGCGCTGCTCGATGATAAAACATTCCGGCGCCTTGATATCCTCAAGATTGATCCCGCCAAAGGTCGGCCCCATCAGCCTGACCGCGCGGCAAAACTCGTCCGGGTCTTCGGTGTCCAGCTCGATATCGATCGAGTTCACGTCGGCAAAGCGTTTGAACAGAACCGCCTTGCCCTCCATCACCGGCTTTGATCCCGCAGCCCCCAGATTGCCCAGCCCCAAAACCGCCGTCCCGTTCGAGATCACCGCCACAAGGTTGCCCTTGTTTGTATAGTCATAGACCGTCTCGGGCGTCTCAGCGATGGCTTCACACGGCACCGCCACGCCGGGGGAATAAGCCAGCGACAGATCGCGCTGGGTGGTCATCGGAACGGTGGCCTGCACCTCCCACTTGCCGGGGGTGGGTTCCAGATGGAAGGCAAGTGCGTCTTCCTTGGTGATTTTGGTCTTGGCCATATTCGTCCCTCGTGGCGCGTCGTGCCGTTTTTTGGTTTAACCTGCGGATTCGCCGCTCTAATGTCACGTCTGAATACCGGGGGGTAGTCTGTGAGCGCAAACAGCAACAAAGTGACGCCAATGATGGCGCAATATCTTGAGATCAAGCAAGCCCATGCTGACGCTTTGCTGTTCTACCGGATGGGCGATTTCTACGAGATGTTCTTTGACGATGCTGTTGCGGCGGCCGAAGCCCTTGATATTGCTCTGACAAAACGCGGCAAACATGACGGCGAAGACATCCCCATGTGCGGCGTTCCGGTGCATGCCGCCGAAGGCTATTTGCTGACCCTGATCCGCAAGGGGTTCCGCGTTGCGGTCTGCGAGCAGATGGAATCCCCCGAAGAGGCCAAAAAGCGCGGCTACAAGGCGGTTGTCCGCCGCGATGTGGTGCGGCTGGTGACGCCGGGCACCTTGACCGAGGAATCTCTGCTCGAAGCCCGCCGCCACAACTACCTTGCGGCCTTTGCCGAGGTGCGGGATGACTGCGCCCTTGCCTGGGCCGATATTTCCACCGGCGCGTTTCACGTGATGCCCCTTGCGCCTGTCCGGCTTGGGCCGGAACTGGCGCGCCTGTCCCCGCGAGAGGTGATCGTATCCGAAGCAAAAGAGGCGGATTTGGCGGAAACAGTCTCTGATTCCGGGGCGTCGCTGACATCGCTGGGCCGCGCCGCCTTTGACAGCACCGCAGCCGAACGCCGCCTTTCCGCGCTTTACAATGTCGGCACTTTAGACGCCTATGGCAGTTTCACCCGCGCCGAATTGTCAGCAATGGGCGCGATTGTTGAATATCTGGAACTCACCCAAAAGGGCAAGCTCCCCCTTCTCCGCCCGCCCGTGCGCGAGGCCGAGGCCCGCACCATGCAGATCGACGCCGCCACGCGGCGCAACCTCGAACTGACCCGCGCCATGTCCGGCGGTCGCGCCGGATCGCTGATCTCAGTCGTGGATCGCACTGTCACCGCCGGAGGCGCGCGGCTGCTCGAACGCCGCCTGTCCAGCCCCTCGCGCGTGCTGGACGTGATCCGAGACCGGCACGATGCCGTGGCTTTTGGGCTGGAACAGGGTCGAATTTCAGACCAGCTGCGCGACTCCTTACGCAAAACCCCCGATCTTGACCGCGCCCTGTCGCGCCTGTCGCTGGATCGCGGCGGTCCTCGCGATCTGGCGGCCATCCGCAACACGCTGGAACAGGCCGCAACCATTGCCGAAACCCTGCCTGACGATCTGCCCACCCTTCTGGCCGAAGCCGCGAATTCCCTCACCGGCCATGACGCTCTGCTGAACCTGCTCGATCAGGCCCTTGTCGCCGAACCCCCGCTTCTGGTCCGCGACGGCGGCTTTATCGCCCCCGGCTATGACGAAGACCTTGATGAATGCCGCCGGTTGCGCGACGAAGGCCGTAGCGTGATCGCCGGAATGCAGGCCGAATATGCCGCGCTGACCGGCATTCAAAGCCTCAAGATCAAACACAACAACGTGCTGGGCTATTTCGTCGAAGTCACCGCGACCCATGCCGACAGAATGCTGTCCGAACCGCTGTCCGACACCTTCAAACACCGCCAGACCACCGCCAATCAGGTGCGCTTCACCACGGTGCCGCTGTCTGAGATGGAAACCAAAATCCTCAACGCCGGCGGGCGCGCAGTTGAGATCGAAAAACGTCTCTATTCCAGCCTAAGACAAGCCGTTCTTGACCACCACGCACCCCTTGGTGACGCCGCCCGCGCCCTGGCCGAATTTGATCTCGCCACCGCCCTGGCCGAGCTTGCCCGGTCCGAAAACTGGTGCCGCCCGCAGGTTGACGGCTCACGCGCCCTGCACATCGAAGGCGGCCGCCACCCGGTTGTGGAACAGTCTCTGAAAGCCGCCGGAGACCCTTTTATCGCCAATGATTGCGATCTGTCCGCAGGCCCCGAGGCTGCGGCCATCTGGCTGCTGACCGGCCCGAACATGGCGGGTAAATCCACCTTCCTGCGCCAAAACGCCCTGATCGCGGTGCTGGCGCAAATGGGCAGCTATGTCCCCGCCCGATCCGCCAAAATCGGCCTTGTCAGCCAGCTTTTCAGCCGCGTTGGCGCATCCGACGACCTTGCCCGGGGGCGCTCGACCTTCATGGTCGAAATGGTCGAAACCGCCGCCATCCTTAACCAGGCCGATAATCGCGCATTGGTCATCCTTGACGAAATCGGCCGCGGCACCGCCACTTATGACGGCCTCTCTATCGCCTGGGCCACGCTGGAACACCTGCACGATGTCAATCGCTCCCGCGCCTTGTTCGCCACCCATTATCACGAAATGACATCGCTTGCGGGCAAGCTTGACGGGGTCGACAATGCCACCGTCGCCGTCAAGGAATGGGAAGGCGAGGTGATCTTTCTGCACGAAGTCCGCAAAGGTGCCGCCGACCGCAGCTATGGCGTGCAGGTCGCCCAGCTTGCCGGTCTCCCAGCCAGTGTCGTCGCCCGCGCCCGCGTCGTGCTCGAAGCGCTGGAAAAAGGCGAACGCGAAGGCGGCGCGACCCAGAAAGCCCTGATCGACGACCTGCCTTTGTTCGCGGCCACGCCACCACCCGCGCCAACCCCAAAATCATCGCCCATTGAGGATGCGCTGAGTGACATCCACCCCGACGAGATGACCCCCCGCGAAGCCCTTCAGGCGCTTTACGACCTCAAGGAAAAAGCCAAAACAACCTGACTTTTTCTTTGTCAAAATACTCAAAAACAAAGGGGTCTGCGCCAGCAGACCCCTTTCAATAAACCTGTGTGTGTCCGGCACGGACACACTCATTTGAACGAGCTGACACCAACCTGCGCGGGACGCAGCAAACGGTCATGCAGCATAAAGCCTGTCGCCGCGACCTGAATAATTTCGCCCGCCTTGGTTCCCGGAACCGGTGCTTCGAACATTGCCTGATGCACCTGCGGATCAAACTTGTCGCCAAGCTCGGGCAGGATCGCTTCGATCCCGTGTTTCTTGAACACGTTCAAAAGCTCTTTCAGCGTCAGCTGCACCCCTTCGATCAAAGCGTCCGAGGCTTTTTCGTCATCCTCGCCAGCCGCTTCGACCGCGCGGACCAAATTGTCGTAAACCGGCAGCATATCCCGAGCCAGCTTTGATCCGCCGTAATTCTCGGCCTCGCGCCGGTCGCGATCCGCCCGTTTGCGTGAATTTTCCGCATCCGCCAAAGCCCGCATGAATCGGTCTTTATATTCGTCCCGCTCGGCCTTCAGAACCGCAAGCTCATCGGCTTCAAGCTCGTCCTCGGTCGGTTCATCCTCGCCGAAAACCTCGTTCTCCAGCGCTTCCAGATTGTCGAGAAACTCTTCTTCTTTACGCTCTGCCATCTTTCACCTCTAACTCCGGTCCGACACCATCCGCCCGACCAGCTGTGCCGTGTAATCCACGATCGGCACGATACGTCCATAATTCAGGCGCGTCGGACCGATTACCCCGACCGCGCCAATAATTTTTCGATCAGCGTTCATATAAGGAGAAACCACCAAAGAGGAACCCGAAAGTGAGAAAAGTTTGTTCTCGGAACCGATAAAAATGCGCACACCCTCGCCGCCTTCGGCCAGTTCCAGAAATTCGGCGATATCGCGTTTGCGTTCAAGATCGTCAAACAGCGTTCTGATCCGCTCAAGCTGTTCTGCCGGAACGTCCTCGTCCAACAGATTCGCCCGCCCGCGCACGATCAGGCGTTCGCTGTTCGCGCCCTCGTTTTCCCAAACCGCCAGACCGGCTTTGACCAGCGAATGCGCCAGCGTGTCAATTTCCCGCCGCCGCGCCGCAATCTCGGTTGTCAGCAGGTGTTGCAGGTCTGACAGCGTTTTGCCTTCAAGGATCGCATTCAGGAAATTCGCCGCCTCGCGCATGGCGCTTGCCGTCTGACCCGTGGGCGGCTGGAACACCCGATTTTCCACCTGACCGTCGGCAAAAACCAGTACCACCAGCGCCCGATCCGGCGCCAGCGACACAAATTCGATATGCTTGATCGGTGCCTCATGCTTGGGCGCCAGCACAAGGCTTGCCCCATGGGTCAGCCCTGACAGGGCCGAGCCGACCCGATCCAGGGCTTGTGTCACATCGTCGGAATTGCTGGTGGCGGTCGCCTCGATCTTGGTGCGGTCGGTTTCGTTCAGATCGCCGACCTCTAACAGCCCGTCGACGAACATCCGCAGCCCCAACTGTGTCGGCACCCGCCCGGCCGAGATATGCGGGCTGTCAAGCAAGCCGAGAAACTCAAGGTCCTGCATCACGTTGCGGATCGTCGCCGCGCTGACCGATTCTGACAAAACCCGGCTCAGTGTCCGCGACCCCACCGGATCGCCGGTTTCCAGATAGCCTTCGACCACGCGGCGAAACACCTCGCGCGAGCGGTCGTTCATCTCTGAAAGGATCGTATTTCCGTCACTCATCTTGCGATCCATTAAAGAGCCTTCGCCGGAAAGGTCAATCGGGGTTGCGCATCGGGGTCCGGCCCCTGTATCTCACCGCAAACACGAAAAGGATTATGAAAATGCGCCCCTCTGGACGACAGCTTGACGAATTGCGCCCCGTTTCCATTGAAACCGATGTGACCAAACATGCCGAAGGGTCGTGCATGATCAAAATGGGCGACACCCATGTTCTGTGCACGGCTTCGCTGGAAGCGCGTGTTCCGCCCTTCATCAAAGGGTCGGGTCTTGGCTGGGTCACTGCCGAATACGGTATGTTGCCCCGCTCGACCACCTCGCGGATGCGGCGCGAGGCGTCGGCGGGTAAACAGGGCGGCCGCACGGTTGAAATTCAAAGACTGATCGGCCGGTCCCTTCGGGCCGGCGTTGACCGCGTCGCTCTGGGCGAACGCCAGATCACCGTTGATTGCGATGTCATTCAGGCCGATGGCGGCACCCGCTGCGCCGCGATCACCGGCGGTTGGGTGGCGCTGCGCCTTGCCGTGAACAAGCTGTTGAAGGCGGGCGATATTGTCACCGACCCGCTGCTTGATCCGGTAGCGGCGGTCTCCTGCGGCATCTATGCCGGTCAGCCGGTTCTTGATCTCGACTATCCCGAGGATTCCGAGGCAGGCACGGACGGCAATTTCGTCATGCTTGGCAATGGCCGGTTGATCGAGGTTCAGATGTCCGCCGAAGGCGCCACTTTCAGCCGCGATCAAATGGGCCAGCTGATGGATCTGGCCGACAAAGGCGTGGCTGCTCTGGTTGCTGCGCAAAAGGCGGCCACCGGTGCGTAGCTTCGGTGGCGACAGGCTGGTGATTGCCAGCCACAACGCGGGCAAGCTGCGCGAAATTGCCGAATTGCTTGCCCCGTTTGGTGTCTCGGTTTCCTCTGCCGCCGATCACGATCTGGACGAACCGGACGAAACCGAAACCACATTTGTTGGCAATGCCCGCATCAAGGCGCATTACGCCGCCAAAGCCACCGGCCTGCCCGCCTTGTCCGACGATAGCGGCATCACCGTGGACGCGCTGGATGGCGCCCCGGGTGTTTACACCGCCGATTGGGCAGAAACCCCGAAGGGCCGCGATTTTCCGATGGCGATGACCAGGGTCTGGACCTTGCTGGAGGAAAAGAACGCCCCCGCGCCCCGCAAGGCTGCGTTCAACTGCACACTTTGTCTGGCATGGCCCGACGGGCATGACGAGATTTTTGAAGGCCGCGTTGACGGTCAGGTGGTCTGGCCCATGCGCGGCGACGAAGGCTTTGGCTTTGATCCGGTCTTTTTGCCCGACGGCGAAACCGAAACCTTCGGCGAAATGGATCCCGCACGGAAAAAATCAATCAGCCACCGCGCTGACGCCTTCCGCAAGCTTATTGCAGGTTGTTTTGCCTGAGGATTGGAAAAACGGCGGCTTCGGCCTTTATATCCACTGGCCCTTTTGCCAGTCCAAATGCCCGTATTGCGACTTTAACAGCCACGTCGCCGCCGACATCGATCAAACCCGGTGGATCAGAGCCTATTGCAGCGAAATTCGCCGCTCTGCCGCCGAAACACCGGGCCGGGTTCTGAATTCGATCTTTTTTGGTGGAGGCACCCCCAGCCTTATGGCGGTAGACACGGTTTCGGCCATTTTAAGCGAGGTCAGAGACTGTTGGACCTTTGCCAATGACATCGAAATCACGCTTGAAGCCAACCCAGGCTCGGTCGAGGCGCAACGCTTTGCCGGTTACGCCAAAGCCGGGGTGAACAGAATATCCATGGGCTTTCAGGCGCTGAATGATCCCGACCTAAAGCGTTTGGGGCGTCTTCACACGGTTTCGGAAAGCCTGAAGGCGCTCGAAATCGCCAGAGGGGCGTTTGATCGGGTCAGCTTTGATTTGATTTACGCCCGTCAGGATCAAAGTGTTGAAGATTGGAAAAGAGAATTAAAACAAGCACTTAGCTTTGATCCAGATCACCTGTCGCTGTATCAACTGACGATCGAGGATGGCACAGCTTTTGGTGATCGCTACAATGCGGGCAAGCTGAAAGGCCTGCCCGAAGAGGATGCTTCGGCCGAGATGTATTTCGCAACGCAGGACATCTGCGAAAACGCCGGATTACCCGCTTATGAAGTGTCTAATCACGCCCAAAATGGTCAGCAAAGCCGCCACAACCTGATTTACTGGCGCTATGGCGACTATCTTGGAATCGGTCCCGGTGCCCATGGCCGCGTGACGCTTGGCAAGGCGCGATTTGCGACAGAGACGCATCTTAGCCCCGCCCTTTGGCTGGCTGCGGCTGAACGCGGGACGGGCGAGACTAGGCGATCCACGCTCAGCCGCGAAGATCAGGCTGTCGAGTACCTGATGATGAGCCTGCGCCTGTCGGAAGGCAGCGAAATTGGGCGGTATCAGAGCCTTTCCGGGCAAGACCTGCCCGAACAGAAAATCCGGGATCTGGATAAGCTTGGATTGGTCAAGGCAGATGGCAACCGGCTGCGCTGCACGGCAAAAGGCCGTCCGGTTCTGAACGGCATCCTCAGGGAATTGCTGACCTGATCACCCTTTGGTCAGAAGGCTACACAGATCGTCCAGTTGATCCAGAGTGTCATACTTGATGGTGATCGACCCTGATTCCGCCCCGGAGGGGTGATTTAGCACCACCTTCAAACCAAGTGCGGCCGACAAATCGCCCTCAAGCGCGATTGTGTCGGCATCTTTCGCCGCCCCGGCTGAGGTTTTCCTGGCTTTCGCGGGCTTATCATCAGTGCCCTTCCTGGCCAAACCCTCGGTCTGCCGCACCGACAGCCCGCCCGCGATAACCTTACGCGCCAATCCTTCGGGATCATCCGCCGTAACCAAAGCGCGTGCATGGCCCGCGGACAGATCGCCACGGCGCAAAAACTCTTGCACCGTCTCGGGCAGGTTCAACAGACGTAGAAGGTTCGCGATGTGACTGCGGGATTTCCCCAGCGCCTCGGCCATCTTTTCTTGAGTGTGGCCAAACCGCTCCATCAATTGGCGATACCCCAACGCCTCTTCCACCGGATTCAGGTCGGCCCGCTGGATGTTTTCAATGATCGCAATTTCCAGAACTTCGGTGTCGTCAAAATCGCGCACCAGTACCGGTAGGTCATGCAGCTGCGCCAGCTGCGCCGCCCGCCAGCGGCGTTCACCGGCGACAATCTGGTAATCTCCGCCGTCAATCTGCCGAACGATCAGCGGTTGGATCACGCCCTTTTCGCGAATCGAATTCGCCAGATCGCGCAAATCGCTTTCAACAAAGCTCTGGCGCGGCTGGTCGGGGTTGGGGTGAATTTTCTCAATCGGAACAATGCTATCGGCCCGACGCTCGCCCGGATTGGCGGTGTTTTCAGAAACCGTTTCTGCCTCGGTGACATCCGCCATCAATGCGGACAGACCGCGCCCCAAACCCTTTTTCTTAACCATGCTTTTCTTTCTATTCTGCTGCCGTCAGGCCGCTTTACGGTATCGCTGCAAAACCTCTTTGGCCAGCGCCCGATAGGCCAAAGCACCCTTCGAGTTTCCGTCATATTCCAACACCGGAACCGCAAAAGAAGGCGCCTCGGACACGCGAACGTTGCGGGGGATTTGTGTCTTGAACACCAGATCCCCAAGGTTTTCCCGCGCGTCTTCGTCCACCATCTGCGAAAGATTGTTGCGCTGGTCATACATCGTTAAGACAATGCCTTCGATCCGCAAACCCTTATTGGCGGTTTGGCGCACCTCGCGAATGGTCAGCATCAGCTGAGACAAGCCCTCAAGCGCAAAAAATTCGCTTTGCAGCGGCACCAGCACCGAATCCGAAGCCACCATCGCATTCACCGTCAGCAGCGAAAGCGACGGTGGGCAGTCGATAAAGATAAAGTGAAACCCGAAATTCTCCATCGCATTGCTGCGCAAAGCCTTACGCAGCAAAGTGCTGCGGTGATCGTTTGAAAACAGCTCCATATCAGCCGAACTAAGGTCGGTTGTCGCCGGAATGATCGAAATACCCTTCGTGCTTGTGTTGCGGATCGCCGATTTCAGATCGGTTTCTTCCAACAACAGGTCATAGGTCGTTACAGCGCGTTCATTTGCGGCAATTCCCAGACCGGTCGAAGCATTGCCCTGCGGGTCCAGATCAACCACCAGCACCTTAAAACCAAGCTCGGCCATCGCGGCGGCCAGATTGATCGTGGTCGTCGTTTTGCCCACCCCGCCCTTCTGGTTCGCAACAGAAATAATGCGCGGATGGTTGGAGCTGAGATCAGGCACGTGTCAGATCCTTAACTTTCAGAACAGTCGCTTGCGGGTTGGTTTCACTTTTAATCACCTCGCACCCGAATGACCACGATTCTTGCGCCACCAAAAGCTCTTTTTCCCAACTTTCGCCTTTTGGAAACAGGCAGGTTACGCTTGGTTTACCGTGAATATGCGCAAATTCTAAAAGAGTGGTTAACTCCGCAAGAGCGCGGGCGGAAATGATATCGGCGCTCAGGGGTTCGGTCGCTTCAATCCGTTGCGTGATGACCTTGGCGTTGACGCCGGTTTCGCGAAAAACCGTTCGCAGAAAGGTGGATTTGCGCTGGTCGCTTTCGACCAAACTCACCGTGCCTGCCGGATTGAGTTCCTGCGCCATGATCGCAATGACCGCGCCGGGGAAGCCGCCTCCGCTGCCCAAATCGGCCCAGATTCTCCAGTTTTCGGGCGCATGACGATAAATTTGGATGGAATCGGTGAAATGGCGTGTCCAGGCTTCGTCAATCGTGGATTTAGCGACCAGATTTATCGATGGATTCCACTTTTTCAGCAGCGAAAGGTAATGCTCCAGCCTTTGCATTGTTTCACGTGAAACATTCAAATCGCTCATCGTGACGCCCGCTGCTTTTCGGCCTGGCGAAGCTTTGCCAGCAATAGCGTCATCGCAGCCGGAGTCATGCCGTCAATGCGCCCCGCCTGAGCCAGCGTTTCCGGACGCGCACGATCCAATTTGCCCTTCAGCTCGTTGGACAGACCGTCCAACACCATGAAATCAAAACTTTCGGGGATTCGCTGCGCTTCATCCCGTTGCAGCGCCTCAACATCCTTTTTCTGGCGCTCTATATAGTTGTGATACAGCGCATCGCGCGAAACCTGCTGTCGAATTTCAAGGTCAACGTCATCCAGCGACGGATCGAGCTTTAGAAGATCGTCAAAAGTCACATCTGGGAAGGCCAGAATATCAAAGCCGGTCCGGCGGTTGCCGTCCTGATTAACCGCGATTCCCGCCTCGTTCAGCATTTTAGGGGTATATGTGACCGAAGTGATGCGGGCTTTTGCATCGGTCAATCGCTTCAATTTCAACGAAAATGCGGATTTTCGAGCATTGCCAACACAGCCAAGCCTTAGGCCAATAGGCGTAAGGCGCTGGTCGGCATTATCGGCGCGAAGGGCAAGCCGAAATTCCGCACGCGAGGTGAACATGCGGTAAGGCTCGGACACGCCGCGGGTTACGAGATCGTCAATCATCACGCCGATATAGCTGTCGGCACGGCTGAACGTCACCGGATCACGATCTTGCGCCGCCAGGGCCGCATTCAGACCTGCCACCAATCCCTGAGCGGCCGCCTCTTCATAGCCCGTGGTTCCGTTGATCTGCCCCGCCAGATACAGCCCTGGCACGGATTTCACCTCGAGCGTGCGGCGCAGGGCGCGTGGATCGACGTAATCATACTCGATCGCATAGCCCGGTTGCAGGATCACCGCGTCTTCAAGGCCATAAATCGAGTGAACATAGGCCTCTTGCACGTCCACCGGTAGCGACGTGGAAATGCCGTTTGGATAAACGGTGTGATCATCCGCGCCTTCAGGTTCAAGAAATATCTGGTGCGAGGGCTTGTCCGCAAACCGGACAATCTTATCCTCGATCGAGGGGCAATAGCGCGGGCCAACACCTTCGATATGTCCGCCATACATCGCCGAAAGCGTAAGGTTGTCGCGGATGATCTTATGAGTTTTCTCGTTCGTATGGGTGATTCCGCAAGATACCTGAGGGGCCGTGACCGCTTTGGACATAAAGGAAAACAGCACGGGGTCTTCATCACCCGGTTGGCTTTCAAGCAAGTCCCATTTGATCGTCCGACCATCCAGACGCGGGGGCGTTCCGGTTTTCAGCCGGCCCAGCGGCAGATTGAACCCGTCAATCCGCTCGGCCAGCTTGATCGACGGTTTGTCGCCCATGCGACCACCCTGCCGCTGTTCGGGCCCGATGTGGATGACCCCACGCAAAAACGTGCCCGTCGTCAGGATAACCGCTTTCGCATGCAGCCTGTTTCCGTCTGCCAGCACTATGCCGGTGACGCGATTGTCGGACATGATGAAATCAGCCGCCTCGCCTTCGATAATCGCAAGATTGGGCTGCGCTTCGATCTCGGCCAGCATCTCGCGCCGGTATATCTTGCGATCCGCTTGCGCTCGCGGGCCTTGCACCGCTGGCCCTTTTCGACGGTTCAGCAGGCGAAACTGGATACCGGCCTTGTCGGCAACGCGGCCCATTACACCGTCCATGGCATCAATCTCGCGCACGAGATGGCCTTTACCCAATCCACCGATGGCCGGGTTGCAGGACATCACACCTAGATCATTCCGGCTTAGCGTCACCAGCGCCGTCTGCGCCCCCATACGGGCCGCTGCATGGGCGGCGTCGGCACCGGCGTGACCGCCTCCGATTACGATGACGTCAAAATGTTTCACGTGAAACACTCCTTACTTGCCGAGGCAAAAGCTGGCGAAAATCTCGTCTAACAGATTCTCGACATCCACGCGACCCACCAGAGAATCGAGCGACCGGACAACGCTGCGCAGTTCTTCCGCGGCAAGGTCGGAAAATTCGGCCCCCTGAGCCAGCAGGCGCTTCGCCGCCAGAATGCCCGAGATTCCCTGCTCGATGGCGATCCTGTGACGTTCGCGAATCGCGGTTTTCACGCCCGTTGCGCGGGCCGTCAAAGTATCTGAGATACGGTCGACGAGATCGGAAACCCCTTCCCCCGTCTTGCCCGAAATTCCGGGTTCATCGCCGGGCACGATATCGGCCTTGCCGCGCAAGACGATATCCTCGGGTCCCGGTGTCATCGACAAAGGGTGATCGGACATCAGGAAAACCCGCAAATCCGCACGTTCCGCACGCGCGATGGCGCGATCAATTCCGATACCTTCAACGGGGTCATCCGTGTTACGCAAACCAGCCGTGTCAAGCAATGTGACCGGCAAGCCGCCAAGATCCATCCGCACCTCGATAATGTCCCGCGTCGTACCGGCATATTCCGAGGTTATCGCCGCGTCACGACCGGCTAACATATTGAGAAGAGTAGATTTTCCGGCGTTTGGCGCGCCAATGATTGCAATCTCAAACCCTTCCCGGATACGTTCGGCAATTTTTGCGCCTGTCGCCTCATCGCGCAAAGACTCTTCAACCCTGGTCAGCAAATCCGAAACCTCGGGCATCACATCCTCGGGCACGTCTTCATCGGCGAAATCTATGGTCGCTTCTATCAGCGCCGCCGCGCGGATCAGATCGCGCCGCCAGGTTTCGGCCTTGTCGCCCAGCGCCCCTTCGAAAACGCGCATCGCCTGACGGCGCTGTGCTTCGCTTTCAGCTTCGATCAGGTCTGACAGGCCTTCGATCTGGGCAAGGTCCAGGCGTTCGTTTTCCAGCGCGCGGCGGGTAAATTCGCCTGGCTCGGCCAGCCGCAAACCGTCCATATCGCCAAGCGTCGCCAGGACGGCGCGGATGATCGCCACAGACCCGTGAAGCTGTAATTCGACAACATTTTCACCAGTGAAACTGTGACCGGCTTGAAACACCAGCACCAGCGCCTCGTCCAGAAGAGTGCCCTTGGCCCCTGTCAAACGGCGCAGAGACGCCATGCGCGGTTCGGGCAATGATCCGCAAAGCGTTTCGCAGGCCGCAAAGGCCGATGGCCCGGATACCCGGACCACGGCGACGCCCGCTTTGCCCTGAGCGGTGGCGAGTGCAAAGATCGTGTCCATGCCGTCAGGCCCCCTGACCCGAGGATCAGGCGTTCATTGAATCGAAGAATTCTTCGTTGGTCTTGGTCTGCTTCAGTTTCGAAATCAGGAACTCGATGGCGTCGGTGGTGCCCATCGGGTTCAGGATACGGCGCAGAACGAATGTTTTCTGAAGATCGACTTTGTCGACCAGCAGATCCTCTTTCCGCGTGCCAGATTTAAGAATGTCGATGGCCGGGAAGACACGCTTGTCGGCGATCTTGCGATCAAGAACGATTTCCGAGTTACCGGTGCCTTTGAATTCTTCGAAAATCACCTCGTCCATCCGGCTGCCCGTGTCGATCAGAGCGGTTGAGATGATGGTCAGCGACCCGCCCTCTTCGATATTCCGCGCGGCACCAAAGAACCGCTTGGGGCGTTGTAGGGCATTGGCGTCCACGCCGCCGGTCAGAACCTTGCCCGAGGATGGCACAACGGTGTTGAACGCGCGGCCCAGGCGGGTGATCGAATCAAGAAGGATCACGACATCACGCTTATGTTCAACCAGACGCTTGGCTTTCTCGATCACCATTTCGGCCACGGCCACGTGACGGGTGGCCGGTTCGTCAAAGGTTGACGAGACAACTTCGCCCTTCACCGAGCGCTGCATATCCGTCACCTCTTCGGGGCGTTCATCGATCAGCAACACGATCAGATAGCATTCAGGGTGGTTCTTCTCGATCGAGTTGGCGATGTTTTGCAGGATCACCGTCTTACCGGTCCGCGGAGGGGCCACGATCAGCGACCGCTGGCCTTTACCGATAGGCGCCACCAGATCAATGATCCGCGCCGACCGGTCTTTGGTCGCCGGATCGTTGGTTTCCATTTTCAGACGCTCGTCGGGGTAAAGCGGCGTCAGGTTGTCAAAGTTGATCTTGTGCTTGGCTTTTTCGGGATCTTCGAAATTGATCTTCGAAACATTGGTCAGGGCAAAGTAACGCTCTTCCCCGTCCGGGGCCTTGATCACCCCGTCAATTGTGTCACCGGTGCGCAACGAAAACTTCTTGATCATGTCGGGCGAGACGTAAATGTCGTCAGGACCGGGCAGATAATTCGCCTCGGGCGAGCGCAGGAAGCCAAAGCCATCTTGCAGCACTTCCAGCACACCGTCGCCTGATACTTCCCAGCCTTCATCCGCACGTTCGCGCAGGATCTGGAACATCATTTCGCCCTTGCGCATGGTCGAGGCATTTTCGATCTCAAGCTCTTCGGCCATGGCCAGAAGGTCTTTGGGGCTTTTGGCCTTGAGATCGGCAAGGTTCAAACGGTCGGTCATTTACAAAGACTCCTGAAATCCGCCCGAAGGCAGACAAAGATTTGGATTTTCAATTCGGAGACCCACAGCCCGGACGGGTGTGGTTTGGCGGGGGTGTATCGCCTTGGTGTGTCCGAGTCAACAAACCGCTCAGAACGGGCGCACCACGACCGAGACCACGATCACGATCATCAGCACAGTCGGCACTTCGTTCATCATCCGGTATCGGCGGCCGGTCAGCAGGTTCGCACCCCGTTCAAAATCCTTGCGGCGGCCAGCCAGCCACATATGGAACCATGTCATACCCAGAATGCCAATCAGCTTGGTATAGGGCCACACAGCGCTCCAATCGATGATCCCCGGAGTGAAGGCCATAAGAATGCCGGCAATCCAGGCAGTAACCATCGCATTATTCATGATGAAGCGCAGCAGCTTAACCTCCATCGTTTGGAACAGCGCATCGGTGTCACTGCCCGGTTCAACCCGCTCCGCATGATAGACAAACAATCTGGGCAGATAGAACAGCCCCGCCATCCAGCTGATCACGGCCATGATATGAACGGCTTTCACCCATGGATAGATTAGGATCAGGATATCGCCGATCATCTTTTCAGCCTTTCAAAGCAAATCGCGAAAAGGGGATCCCGCGTGGCCTTTCTTTCTAAATAAATAATAAAGAAAGAAAAGAAAGTTGATGATTTTGTAGGGGCAAGGATTTCTGTGGATTATTGAATGGTCCCAAGACTTGTCCACCAAGGTGCATGTCGGGGGTAAAATTGGGGGTAAGCATGGGATTACCGAAAGTATATAAATAATTACAATAGCTTAAGAATTACCACTGTTCGGGGATAATCTTGAGAATTTCGGGGATTTGCCCTTTACCCACAGGAAAAACTTGTTCAAACCCACAAGGGATGAATTTGAACAGACCAAGTATAAATCAGCGGGTTTTGCCCAGATGGGCCGGATTATCCCCGATCAGCCCGAAGTGCCACGGGATTGTCACCCAGTTTCCCACGGGCTTGCCCACGGAGTTATCCACATGAGTGGTTCCATCATTCTTGCCTCAGCATCGGAAATCCGAAAGACATTGCTGCAAAATGCCGGTGTGGCGGTGACAACCAGCCTTGCCCGAATTGATGAAGAAACCATTAAGGCCGCCATGATGGCCGAGGGCGCCCTGCCCCGGGATGTGGCGGATGCATTGGCCGACGGAAAAGCCCGCAAGGTTTCGCTGAAGAACCCCGATGCCTTGGTGATCGGATGCGATCAGGTGTTGGAATTCGGTGGTCGGATCTTGTCAAAGCCGCGCGATCCCGACGAGGCGCGACACCAGCTAAGGGCATTGCGCAACGGCCAGCATGCATTGCTGTCGGCGGCAGTGGTCTATGAAGGCGGCATTCCAAAATGGCGCCATGTCGGTGTGGCGCGTCTGACCATGCGGGATTTCTCGGACAGTTATCTTGAGGATTATGTAACCCGTAACTGGGGGTCGATCCGTCATTCCGTCGGGGGGTACAAGCTTGAGGAAGAAGGTGTCAGACTGTTCTCGCGCATTGACGGAGATTACTTTACAATCCTAGGAGTGCCTTTGCTTGAGTTGTTATCCTATCTTACGGTCCGAGGAATTTTGAACGGATGAGTGACCAGAAAATCCCCATTGCCGGCGTCATCGGACATCCGATTGCCCATAGTAAATCCCCTGCTCTGTTTCGCCATTGGTTTCGCGAGCTGGGTATAACCGGACATTACATCCCGATGGATGTGGTTGAATCCGATCTTGAGACTGTGTTGCGCACCCTGCCCAAAATGGGCTTTGTCGGTTGCAACATCACCATTCCGCATAAGGAAAAGGCGCTGGCCATTGCCGACAAGGTCTCGGATCGGGCCACGTTGATTGGTGCGGCGAATACGCTGAGTTTCAGTGAAGATGGCAGCATTTATGCCGATAACACGGATGGTCACGGATTTATCCAGAACATGAAAAGCGGCGCACCCGATTGGGACCCAACCGCCGGTCCTTGTGCGGTTCTTGGCGCGGGCGGCGCGGCGCGGGCGATCATCTCGGCCTTGCTGGAAGAAGGGGTGCCGGAAATTCTGCTGTCAAACCGCACGCGGATTCGGGCGGAGAATATGAAATCGGATTTCGGTGCGAAAATCTCGGTCGTGGATTGGGTGAAATCCGGCGAAATGCTGGAAGAGGCCGCGACCGTGGTCAATACCACCAGCCTTGGCATGGTTGGTAAGGGCGAATTTCGTGTGCCATTGAAAGGGCTTAGCCCGAAGGCCGTGGTTTCGGATATCGTTTATACACCGCTGCAAACCAAGCTGCTGGATGAAGCGGCCGAAATCGGCTGCCGCACGGTGGACGGGCTGGGCATGTTGTTGCATCAGGCGGTGCCGGGGTTTGAGCGCTGGTTTGGCATGCGTCCCGAAGTTGACGAAAAAGCCCGGGCCGCCGTATTGCGATGAGCTTTGTCGTCGGGTTGACCGGATCCATCGGGATGGGCAAATCCACGACCGCGCAACTTTTCGCGGATGAAGGGTGTCCGGTTTGGGATGCGGATGCGGCGGTTCACCGGCTTTATGCGCAAGGCGGTTTGGCGGTTGCGCCGATGCAAGCGATTTTTCCCGAGGCGATAGAAGATGGCGCGGTCAGCCGTGAGAAGCTGAAAGCGATTATTGCCGGCGATGCAAGCGCCCTGAAACGGATCGAGGCGGTGGTTCATCCGCTGGTCGCGCAGGATCGGGCAGGGTTTCTGGCCCGTCATCCCGACGAGATCGTGATCCTGGACATCCCCTTGCTGTTTGAAACCGGCGCGGCAGACCGGATGGATGCGGTGGTTGTCGTGTCTGTCGATGCAGCGGAACAGCGCCGCCGCGTGCTGGGGCGCGGCACGATGAGCGCGGCACAATTCGAGACTATTCTTGCCAAACAGACGCCAGATGCTGAAAAACGCGAAAAAGCGGATTATATTGTTCTGACGACATCACCGGCAGAGGCGTGGCGGCAGGTGCGCGAAATTCTGGCGGATATCAGGGGCCGGAAACATGCGTGAAATCGTTCTGGATACGGAAACCACGGGGTTTGAACCGAATGACGGGGACCGGATTGTTGAAATCGGCGCCCTGGAGCTGCTGAACCACATGCCGACGGGCCGAACCTATCACCAGTATATCAATCCCGAACGCTTCATGCCGGACGAGGCATTTGGCGTGCATGGGATCGGACCGGATATTCTGACACCGCCACGCGCGGCTAGGCCCGGCGAGATCACTTTGAAAGACAAGCCGGTTTTCCGGCTGGTGGCGCAGGAATTTCTTGATTTCGTCGGCGACGCGAAGCTGGTGATCCACAACGCGGCCTTTGACATGAAATTCCTGAATGCCGAGCTGGGCTGGGTCGGCCTGCCCGCGATTGCCTGGGAGCGTGCGGTTGATACGCTGGCCATCGCCCGCAAACGCTTTCCCGGATCGCCCGCGTCGCTGGATGCGCTCTGCCGCCGGTTCGGGGTGGATAACACCGACCGCATTCTACACGGGGCGCTGTTGGATTCGGAAATTCTGGCCGAAGTGTATCTTGAGCTGATCGGTGGCCGGCAACCCGATTTTGCGCTGGGTCAGGATGCGGCGGGCGGCGCGGGCGGCGTGGCCAGCCAATGGCGGCCGAAACCACGCGCCAAGCCGTTGCCGCCCCGGATCACAAAAGAAGAAGCCGCCGCCCATGATGCCTTTGTTCAGGCAATGGGCGACGGCGCGTTGTGGAACAAATCCTGATACCTGTCAGGCGTCGGCCTTTGCCTCGCCTTGCTTCTCTTGCAGTTCGGCCGCGCGGCGCATCAGTTCCTGACGATAAAGCGCAACGAAATCAATTGTTTCCAGATTCAGTGGCGGGAAGCCTCCGTCGCGGGTCACATCATGCACGATGCGGCGCACGAAGGGGAAGATCATCCGTGGGCATTCGATCAGAAGGAACGGATGCATTTGATCCTGCGGCACGTTTTCGATGTTGAAAACGCCCGAGTAATCCATCTCGAGCAGGAACAGGGTTTCGTCGGTTCCCTTGTTCTTGCTGGTGATTTTCAGCTTCATCACCACTTCGAACTGGTTTTCGGCGCTGCGGTTGCGCGGTTCAAGATTGACCTGAACGCTGATGTCGGGCTGAACCTCGTTCGAGGTGCCCTTTTGGGCAAGGATGTTTTCAAACGAAAGGTCGCGGATGAACTGGGTCAGCACGTTCAGTCTGGGGGTAACGGGTTGCTCGGGCTGAGCGGTGGCTGCGTCGGTTGGTTCGGCACCGTTTTCGGCCATTGGAATCTCCTTAAAGAATGGGTCGGCCAAGGCCATATCAGGTTGTGCCGAAGGCCTCAATGCTTGGTCCAGCCGGATGGCTGGTGGGTGGGGGTTTTCGGATGCGGCGGCGCGTCTTCGCCCGGCTTGACCTCGTGATACTCGGTTTCGATGATGTCATCGGGTCCGCGCCGGTAACGGGTTTGCTGCGCCCCCATCTGAAAGCTTTGAACCTGAACACGGGCGCGCACAAAGCGGAAGGCCGCAGCGCGAAACGCGGGAACCAGCAGGGCAAAGCCCACCGCATCGGTAAAGAACCCCGGCGTCAGCAAAAGCGCACCGGCAAACAGAATCATCGCGCCATGGGCCAAAGGTTCGGACGGGTCATTCAGTTCGGAAAACGACGTCCGCAGATTGCCCAGCGCCTGCCGCCCCTGTTCGCGCACCAGATAAGTGCCGATCAGCGCCGTCAGAACCACGATACCAAGGGTCGCCCAAACACCAATCGCGCCACCCAATTGGATGAAAAGCGCGATCTCGATGATCGGAACGGCAATAAAGATGAAAAATAACCACATTGTGCGCCTCTTTTCAGGGTCTCTGTGCCACAATGGACTTGACCCCCCGTCTGACTTACATAGGTGCTGTTGGCGGGGATGTAACCCCGCATAGATTGAGGTCGAGATGAACAGTTCCATAATCCAGCTTCTAGTTCTTGCGGCAATCGCGGTTTTTCTGATCCTGCGCCTGCGCAACGTCCTTGGCACCCGCGAAGGGTTTGAGAAGCCGGTTTCGCGGGCCGAACCTGCGTCGCGCCCGGCCAATCGGGATTTCGAGGTGATCGAAGGCGGGCCGGATCGCGATATCATTGACCACGTGCCCGAAGGCAGCGCCGCCGCCGACGCCTTGACACAGATGAAAAAGGCCGACCCAAGCTTTGTTGTGGGCGAATTCCTGCAAGGCGCCCGTGGTGCCTATGAAATGATCCTGATGGGATTCGAAGCGGGCGATATGGAGGGCATCCGCCCATATATCTCGGAAGAGATTTTCGAAAGCTTCAACGACGTGGTGAAGATGCGCGAAGAGCAAGGTTTGAAAATCGACGCCAAGTTCATCGGTATTCGCGAATTGTCACTTACGGATGCAACCTATGACGAGGCCAGCGCCGACGCCGAGGTCAGTGTGCGCTTTGTAGGCGAAATGACATCGGTCGTGAAAGACGCCGAGGGCAATATCGTCGAGGGTGACGAGAAAACCGTCAAACGACAGCGCGATGTCTGGACCTTCTCGCGCGTGATGAACAGTGGCGATCCGAACTGGCAGCTGGTCGCAACCGGCGAATGATGCGTGCTCTGCGAACGGCGCTTCTGGCCCTGTTCGCAGCGACCGGGCCGGCCGTGGCCGAAATCACCGATATCCGCATTCTGTCTTTCAAAGACCTGAACGGCTGGGAAGAGGATGACCACGCCGCAGCGCTTGAGACCTTCCTGTCCACCTGCCCGGACATGCCCGGGCGTGACTGGACCACCATTTGCGCAATGGCGCTGAACCCTACCAACCCGAAACTGTTTTTCGAGCTGTTCTTCCGGCCGGTTCAGGTGATGGACGGCAACGCGCCGCTTTTTACCGGATATTTCGAGCCAGAGCTTGACGGATCGCTGACCCGGACCGAGCGGTTCCGCATTCCGGTCTATGCGCCCCCACAGGACCTGCCGCGCCCCTGGCCGACGCGGCGGATGATTGAAACGACCGATATTCTGAAAAATCGAGGGCTGGAAATTGCCTGGGTCGATGACCTGACGGCGCTGTTTTTCGCGCAGATTCAGGGATCGTTCCGCATCAACCTGACCAACGGGTCCACCATGCGTTTGGGCTTTGCCGCAGCCAACGGGTATAATTACAAATCCGTCGGTCAGGCATTGGTGGATCGCGGGATTTACCAGCCGCATCAGGTTTCGGCCGAAACAATTGGCAATTGGGTGCGCCGCAACCCAAAAGACGGGCCAGAGCTTTTGCGGGAAAATCCGTCTTACGTGTTCTTTGAGGAAATCACCCGCATCGAAGGCACTGACGGTCCGGTCGGCGCGATGAACTGGCCTTTGACGCCGTTACGCTCGATCGCTGTTGATACGGATTACGTACCATTGGGGGCACCGGTCTGGGTCGAGAAAAACGGCACGTCGCGCCTGCGACGGCTGATGATCGCTCAGGATGTGGGTTCGGCGATCAAAGGGGCGCAGCGGGCGGATATCTTCATGGGCACCGGCGATACGGCAGGGCGGGTTGCCGGACAGTTGAAAGATGGCGGGCGGATGATCCTGCTGGCACCGATCCAGCGGGCCTATGCCATGGCCGAGGAGCTGGCCCAATGACCCGCCGCCGCAAACTTCGCCCCGAAGAAGAGGCGCTTTGGGAAAAGGTTGCCGACACGACCGAGCGGATGCATCCCGCAAAACCGGCCTTTCTGCCAGAGACCGAAACCAAGCGGGCCAAAAAGAAAAAGCCCGAGGTGAAAACCCCCGCGCCGATCACGCCCTTCCGCGTCGGACAGGCGGCAAAAGGCAAGCCCTCGGACGATCTGCTGCCCGCGATTGCCGATCGGATCAAGGCGGCCCCGCTTCAGATGGATCGCAAGGCGTTCCGGAAAATGCAGCGGGGCAAGCTGGTGCCCGAAGCGCGGATCGATCTGCATGGCATGACTTTGGCGCAGGCCCATCCAGCGTTGAACGGTTTTGTCTCCACCGCATATGCGCGCGGGCTGCGGCTGGTTCTGGTGATCACCGGAAAGGGCAAGGACAAGGACAGGGGCGGCCCGATCCCCGAACGCAAAGGGGCGCTGCGCCATCAGGTGCCGCAATGGCTACGCATGGCCCCCTTGGGGGCTATTGTGATGCAAATCTCGGAAGCGCATATAAGGCATGGCGGCGGTGGGGCCTATTATGTCTATCTAAGACGCCGCCGGTAAGGCAATGCGGGCGCGGCTGATCCCGATCCACATCAGGGCGGTGGTCAGCACAAAGAACGCCGCGATGAACAGGTATTGGGTTTCCAGCCCAACCCCCAGATCAATCAGCCCACCGGTAATCCCCGGCCCAAGAGCAGAGCCAAGCACCATGATGGCCGAAGCCAGCGCCTTGATCGCCCCCAGATGCCGGGTGCCGTAAAACTCGGCCCAGAACGCATTCGGCACGGTGGCCTGTGCCCCGGTTGTGGCGGCAAAGAACACGATGCCCAGTACGATCCCGCCCAGCCCGGCGGCCTGACCGAACAGGGTGAAGGCGATGATCATTGGCAGTTGGATCCATGGGATCAATCGCGCGGTGCCGATCATGTCCAGCACCCATCCGGCCAGCATCATCGACAGGATCGACAGGCCGGTATAGATCGGAAACAGCGACACCAGCTCGATATGGGCAAGCCCCTTGAGTTCGGCATAGTAGACCTGCTGGAAGAAAAACGCGGTGCCAAAGGCCGGTGGACCCAAAAGGGCAGGGACCATGCACCAGAATAACGGGTGCCGCAGCGTCTCAGACCGGCTCCAATGGCGCCCGTGCATGCCAAGGCTTTGGTCGTCCTCGGCGAAGGATTGCGGTGTGCGCCCTTGCCGAAGCAGCAGCAGCAGCACCGGAACCCCGCAAATCGCCACCAGCCCGGATGCGATCCAAAGCAGCCGCCAGTCAAACACCGCCAAAAGCGACACGAAAAGAAGCGGCAGGAAGGCCTCGCCCACGGAAAACCCCAGCCCGGCGATTGCCAGCGCCCGCCCGCGGGCCGCAACAAACCAGCGGGCCATGGCGACAACGGCCAGATGGCTCATCATGCCCTGACCTGAAAAGCGCAGTGCGAATATCACGAAAGGCAAAAGCCAGGCAGCCCTGACGCCGGCCATAAGGAAACTGGCCAGCATGACCATTGGCAGGATCACCAGACCAAGGCTGCGGATGCGGAACCTGTCGGTCAGCGCCCCCGCCCAGACCATCACAACAGCCGAGGCACCGGTGCCAAGCGTGTAGATGCCACCCCATTCCCCATGCGAGAGGCCGAATTCAGCCCGAATCTCGCCCGCGAAGATCGAAATGAAATAGGTCTGCCCAAAGCCCGACAGCATGGTCAGCAAAAACCCGGCCCCCAGCCAGCGGGCGTTGATGCGAAGAAAAGACAGCGCGTTCATGGGCGCAGTTGGCGGCGGAAGGGCGGTCTTGGCAAGGCAAATCTGCACCGGCGTCATGCGTCACGTGTCACGTGACGCTTGACGATTTCTTAACCTTTGCTAGATTAGGGTTGGTCCATGATGAACCCGGGCAAAATTCGGCATAAGGGGCTGAAGCGATATGTGGCCAAAGGGGACGTAAGCAAATTACGGCCCGACTGGGTTCCGAAGATTCGGCGGATACTTTCAGCATTGAATACTGCTGAAAAGCCCGAGGACTTGGATATACCGAGCTATAGCTGGCACCAATTGGAAGGCAACCGGTTGGGCACATACTCGGTAAAGGTAAACAAAAACTGGCGTGTCACCTACAGATGGGATGACGTCGGGCCATTTGATATTGATCTCGAGGATTACCATGGCAGGTAAAACCAATCTTCCCGCATTCCAGCCATCGCATCCGGGTGAAATCCTGCGCGAGGATATCATGCCCGCGCTTGGGATGAACGTGACCGAACTCGCCAATCACCTCGGCGTTTCGCGTCAGGCCCTGTCGGGCCTGATCAACGAACGTAAATCCGTGTCGATGGAAATGGCGCAGCGCCTTGGGTTGGCTTTCGGTAACAAGGCGCGGTTCTGGCTGGCGCTACAGATGCAGCATGATGCGTGGCATGCCGAAAACACGATCACCGTCGATGTTGAGCGGTTGGAATGGGATCACGAGGCGGCGTAGACCCCAGCCTCGCGGCACCCGACCCCCCATGGGGGGCGCTTTCGCCCCCTCCCGAGGTCGGGCAAAGCGCTGTTAAAGCACGTACCGGCTCATATCCGCTGATTTTGCCAGATCGCCCAGATGCTGTTCAACAAACCCCGCATCCACCGTCACCGTTTCACCGCCGCGATCGGGGGCCGAGAATGACAGCTCTTCGAACACCCGCTCCATCACCGTATAAAGGCGACGTGCCCCGATATTTTCGACCGTCTGGTTCACGTCAGCCGCGATACGGGCGAGGGCGGCGATACCGTCACCGGTGAACGCGACGACCACTTCTTCGGTTCCCATCAGGGCGGTGTATTGGCGGGTCAGCGCATTGTCGGTTTCGGTCAGAATGCGCACGAAATCCTCTTCGGTCAGCGCGCGCAGCTCAACTCGGATCGGCAAGCGGCCCTGCAATTCGGGCAACAGGTCCGAGGGTTTGGCGATGTGGAACGCACCGCTGGCGATGAACAGAATGTGGTCGGTTTTCACCGGCCCGTGTTTGGTGGATACCGTGGTGCCTTCGATCAGGGGCAACAGGTCGCGCTGCACACCTTCGCGCGAAACATCGCCTCCCCGGGCTTCTTGCCGGGCGCAGACCTTGTCGATCTCGTCCAGAAAAACGATGCCGTTTTGTTCAACCGCTTCCAGGGCCGCCTTGTTGACGGTTTCGTCGTCCAAAAGCTTGTCAGCCTCTTCCCCGATCAGCACGTCATAACTTTCCGCCACGGTCAGACGCTTCTTCACCATCCGCCCGCCAAAGGCTTTGCCGAACATGTCGCCAAGGTTCATCATACCCATCTGGCTGCCGGGTTGGCCGGGAATGTCAAACATCCCGCCCATCGGGTTAGAGGTGTCGGCCAGCTCAAGCTCGATCACCGTATCATCCAGCAAACCGTCCCTCAGTTTCTTGCGGAACATGTCACGGGTGCCAGACCGGGCGTCCTTTCCGGCAATCGCTTCGATCACGCGCTCTTCAGCCGCCTGCCGGGCGTTGGCTTTGACCTCGTCGCGCATATATTCACGGGTCTGGTTGATGGCCGCATCAACCAGATCACGGATGATCTGTTCGACATCGCGGCCGACATAGCCGACCTCGGTGAATTTCGTCGCCTCAACCTTGATGAAAGGCGCCTTTGCCAGCCGCGCCAGGCGGCGGCTGATTTCGGTTTTGCCGACGCCCGTGGGACCGATCATCAGGATGTTCTTGGGATACACCTCGTCGCGCAGATCATCGCTAAGCTGTTTGCGCCGCCAGCGGTTGCGCAGCGCCACGGCGACGGCGCGTTTGGCATCCTTTTGGCCGATGATGAAACGGTCAAGCTCCGAGACAATCTCGCGGGGGGTCAGGTCGGTCATTGGTTAACTCTTTCTTCGGTTAGCCAGAGTTAGGGTGCGATGGCAGAAGACGCAACCGGACAGGGGTAAGAAATAGATTTGTATGTACAAAAGTATTGACAATATCGACATCCCAGTCCAGTTTGAATGGGATGAGACCAAGCGGCTTTCAAATTTGGAAAAGCATGGGATCGACTTTTATGATGCCATTGCGATTTTCGATAGCTTCTGCGTTCTTTCATCATCGGACTTTATGAATGAACCGCGATTCAAAGCCGTCGGAATGCTTGAAACGAAAGAGATTGCCCTGATCTTCACTATACGAGGGCGTTTCACCCGATTAATTTCCGCACGGAGGGCGCGAACAAATGAAAGAAAAGAATATCACGCGCGTAACCCTGGAAGAGGCGCGATCCATTAAAGGAGAAACCGATTGGGAGCGTCTTGATCGCGAAGGTGATTTTGAGGGCGAGGACGAGGACGATTTTGAAGTCGACTGGTCAAAAGCCGTCTGGGTAAATCTGTCCGAGAAAAAGCCAATGACGATGCGCGTTGACAGTGACATCCTCGAGTTTTTCAAAGCACAGGGCAAAGGCTATCAGACCCGCATCAACGCGGTTTTGCGGGCCTATATGGAAGCGCAGTTGAAGCGGTAAGGCCTTTTTCCTAAAGCGTTTCAACCGTCAGATTGCCGTTGGTGTACACGCAAATATCGGCCGCAATCGCCATGGCTTCGCGGGCTATGGTTTCGGCGTCCTTGTCGCTGTCCATCAATGCCCGCGCGGCGGCCAGCGCGTAATTGCCGCCCGATCCGATGGCGGTGACGTCATGTTCAGGCTCCAGCACGTCGCCCGCGCCTGTGATCACGTAAAGCTCTGCCCCGTCGGACACAATCAGCATCGCCTCAAGCTTTTGCAGATACTTGTCGGTGCGCCAGTCCTTGGCCAATTCCACCGCGGCCCGCTGAAGCTGGCCCGGCGTGGCGGTCAGCTTGGCCTCTAGCCGCTCAAGCAAGGTGAAGGCATCCGCCGTAGATCCGGCAAAGCCGCAAATCACGTCATAACCGCCTGGCGACAGGCGGCGCACCTTGCGGGCGGTGCCCTTGATCACGGTCTGACCCAGCGAAACCTGACCGTCCCCCGCAATCACCACCTTTCCGCCCTTGCGCACGCCGATGATCGTAGTTCCGTGCCACCCCGGGAATTCTTGCTGGCTCATATCTGCCTCGTATTCTGTTCCACCCCAATATGGAGCGCGGTAAAGGCCGGTACAAGGCGGAAGGTCAAACGAAAAAGGCGCCCGCAAGGACGCCTTGATCGCTTAACTTGAACATGCGGCTTAGATCGATTCTTCGATCCAGCTTTGCAGCGCGGCTTTCGGGGCTGCGCCCGCGCGGTTTGAAACCGGCTGGCCGTCCTTGAAGATAAACAGCGCCGGAATGCCGCGCACGCCAAGCTGGGCCGCGGCTTGCTGATCGTTGTCGACATTCACTTTGGCGATTTTCACCTTGCCCGCCATCTCGGATGACAGTTCTTCCAAAGCGGGACCGATCATTTTGCAGGGTCCGCACCATTCGGCCCAGAAATCCACCACGACGGGGATATCTGAATTGCGGACTTCTTCGTCAAAGGTGGCGTCGGTGACAGCGACGGTTGCCATAGGGTATCTCCTGCGAGTGGGTCAAATATTTCGCAAGGAACCTATGGACGGCGGGTGCCAGCGTCAAGGCGGATCAAGGCTTTGCAACGCTTCGTCAATCAACATATCGGGAACGGGCATGCGGACCCCGGTTGCGGTCCACAAAATTTCCGTGTGAATTTCGTAACTTGGATAGATTTTCGCAAGGGCTGCGGCATAGGCCCCCATCTGCCGCAAAAGACCCTGCGGCGTGTCCTCGGCACGGATTGGCACCGCGCGGTTGGATTTGAAATCAATCGCGGTGACACGGTCGCCCGCGACGATCAGACGGTCAATCGTGCCGTGAATGCGCCCGAAGGGCAGGTCTGCCGTAAGCGAGATTTCGGCCAGGGTGTCGGGCGTGAACAGATCGGGATGGGCGTGCAGCACCGCCGTTGCCTCTTGCAAGGCTGCCTTAGCGAAGCTTTCGTCCACCAGCCGCCCGGCGATCTCTGGCCATTGGGTCCGGGGATGCGCCGGCAAATGTTCAAGCAAGGCGTGAACCGCACTGCCATAGGCCTTTGCCGTCTCGTCATCCATGCCCAGATCGGATGCCAGCGCCTTGGCGCCGCCCAGATCAGATGGGCTGAGCGTTTCTGTCGCCGCCTTGATTTCGGGCGCATCATACCCCGCCCAGGGCGGCAGTTCAGGTAACGCGGGCTTTGCCTGCGCGTCGCTACGCAGCTCACCGCCCGCCCAGTCGCCGACGGCATAGCGCAGCCCCTGTCCGGTCGGAAAGTCCTGCGCCACGCCGCCTGCATGTTCCATACCGGTGCTGACCACATCATACCATCCGCGGCCCGATCCTTTTTTCTGCTCGACCCCCGCCACGATCAGCCATTTCTCGGCCCGCGTCATCGCCACATACAAAAGCCGCATATGCTCGTTCTCGCGCTTCTCAAGCAGGGCGTCTTTCGCCGCCCGCATGATTTCGGGCATGTCTTCGGATCTGGTTTTCCAAAACAACCCATCGCCGGTTGGGAAAATCTCGTCCTTCACATCGTTTTGCGGCGGTGTGGTTTGCGGCAGGATCACAATCGGCGCTTCCAGCCCTTTTGAGCCATGCACCGTCATCACCCTGATCAGATCTCCTCCGCTTTCCATCTGGCGTTTGATTTCAAGCGCATCTTCCTGCATCCAGACAAGGAATCCGGTCAGGCTGGGGGTGCTGGCCTGTTCATAGGCCAGGGCCTGGGCCAGCAGGGCATTGATTCCATCCTCAGCCTCTTGTCCCAGCCGACCCAACAGATTAAGCCGCCCGTCATGGCGGGTCAGAATCCGCTCGATCAGCTCGTAAGGGCGCAGGAAATCGGCCTTGTCGCGCAGATCATTCAGCACAGCCATGGTTTTTGGGTGCTGATCACCGCGCTCGCGCAAGACCTGCCAAAGCCTGCGATCATTGCGGCCATGGGCCAGGGTGTACAACGCTTGCTCGGACCATCCGAACAGCGGAGATTTCAGCGCCGTCGCAAGGCTAAGGTCATCCTCTTGCAGGGCGAGGAACGACAAAAGCGCCGCCAGATCGCGCACCGCCAGTTCGGCCCCGACTTTCAGCCGGTCCGCCCCGGCAATCGGCAAATCGCGGGATTTGCAGGCCTGAATGATCTGGTGGAAAAGCCCGCCGGTCCGGCCGCGCACCAGCACCATGATATCCCCCGGCCTTACCTGGCGGCGATAGATTTCACCGGTGTCCTTATCCTTTACGGGAAGTGTTTCCTCTTGCGTCAGGCGCTTGATTTCATCGGCCACATGATGGGCCAGCACCACCTTGTGGTTTTTCTGACCGGGCAGATCGACCGGTTCGGACCAGTTCTTGTCGTCCTCGTCCGAGACATAGGCCACACGCGGCCAAAGATCGACGCGACCGGGCAAATCGCTGTTGAACGCGCGATGGTTTGAGCTTTGGCCAATGGCATCCTCAAGCCCTGCCTGAAAACTGTAATCAACCATGTTCAGAACCGCAGGCGACGACCTGAAGGAAAAGGACATCGGCACGTCATAAAGATCAGAGTTTACCGCCCGCAACCGCTTGCCAAATTCGTCCCGCATCCGGTCAAACGCCCCCGGATCAGCGCCCTGAAAGGAATAGATCGACTGCTTTTTGTCCCCCACCACGAAAAGCGTGCGCGTCACACCGGCCCGCGCCCCTTCGCCGCTGGTGAATTCCTGCGCCAGCCTTTCAATCACCGCCCACTGGACAGGGCTGGTATCCTGCGCCTCGTCCACAAGGATATGATCAATGCCGCCATCCAGCCGGAACAGTACCCATTGCGCCACTGCCGGATCGGTCAGCAGGTCACGTGCCCGCAAGATCAGATCGTCAAAATCAAGATAGCCCAAAGCCTGTTTTCGGCTGGAATAGAGACTGATAAAGACCTTCGCAAAGCGATGCAGGGCACAGGTTTTTTCGGCGGCAAGCAAAGACAGACGGGTGTTGCGCGCATCCTCGACCCGCAACATCAGCCCGTTAAGCCGCTCGATCAGTTCGGGGTTTGCGGCGCACAGGGCCTTGGTGGGGAATTTGCCGACCTTGGCCGAGAACGGTTCCTTGGCCTTGGCGCCAAATAACAAGACGTTTTCCAAAATGGGAAGCGACCCGAAATCGCCTGTCGCCACGCGCTTTAACGCATGCCCCGCCTTTTGATCGTTGGTGCCCGAGGCCAAAAGCAACGGGATCAAAGCGTTCAGAATATCGCCTTCATCCCCCATAAACACCTTATCAGAGACTGTTTTGCGCGTTTCCCCGGCCCTCAGCCCAAAGGCATCCCAAATCCCGGACTTGTCTTTTTCGCCAACCCGATCCGCGTGTTTCAGGATTTCCGCCGTCAGCGCCTCAAAATCCTCGCCCGTGTAATGTTGCGCCAGCCCGTCTACCAAAGGCTTGTGCTCGGACATGGCCATGTGATCCACCACCTCTTGCCGAAGCAGGGCCGAGGTGCGGCCTTCGATCTCGGTGAATTGCGGGCTGACCTGCGCTTCGCGGGGAAACCGCCGTAACAAAGACGAACAGAACGAGTGGATCGTCTGGATTTTCAGCCCGCCCGGCGCCTCGATCGCTTGCGCGAACAGGCGGCGGGACTGGCGAAGGAACGGATCGTCAATCACCCGCTCGACCCCAAGGTCTTGCAGCGAATCCGTAAGATCGCGGCTGTTCATCATCGCCCATTCACCAAGCCGCTGGAACAGCCGGTTCTGCATCTCAGAAGCGGCGGCCTTGGTATAGGTCAGGCACAGAATATGCTGCGGCTGAACACCTTCCAGCAGCAACCGCGCCACCCGGTCGGTCAAAACGCGGGTCTTGCCCGATCCTGCATTCGCCTCAACCCAGGTCGAACGGTCGGGGATCGCGGCGCGGATCTGGGTTTCGGTGGCGTCGTTGCGCTTCATGTCAGATCCTCGGCCTTTGCATCGTCCGAAATATCCCATTCGCCAAACCGCGCCAGTTGATCGTAATCGCTGAAATCCTTTTCCGAGAACATGGCGCGCCGTGCGGTATAGCCTTGTTCAGGGTCTTCGTATCGGGTGATCAGATCCAGAAATCTGGTCCACATCACCTCAAGCCCTTCGTCATTGTGGTTCAGTGGGGCAGACACCTCGGACGGGGTTGCGCCAAGCCCGATATAGGTGGCCTCGGCCACGTCGGCGGCGGCGATTTTCTTGAACGCGCCGCGCTGGGCCATGACCGCTTCGAGCAATAATTGCTTGTCGAAAAAAAGCTGCTGTTTTTCCGATGGCGGCTTGCCGGTTTTATAGTCGTAAATCCGCAGCAACCCGTCCTGATCGCGGTCAATCCGGTCGGCTTTGGCGGTCAGGCAGAATTCGGGGCTGGTAAGATGCAGGGCACCTTTTTCCTCAACATAGGATCGCTGGATATTGCCCAACCGCGCCATTTCGCGTTCCAAAAACCAATCGGCAACCCGCTCGACCTTGGATTTCCAGATGCTTCGCGCCGTCGGCCATGGGGCGTTTTGGGCAAGAACAGTCTCGGTTATTGCCAAAAGCCGCGCCCGCGCCTGTTCAGGGGTTTCGTCGCTGCGGCCCTTGATGAACTGCTCCATGATTTCATGCACCAAAGTGCCGCGCAGCGGCGCGTCCGGCGATCGAACCAGCGCATCCAGCGGGCGTAATCCAAGAATGTCGCGGGCATAGATGGCATAGGGATCGCGGATCAGCCGTTTGATCGCGGTGATCGACAGCCTCTTGGGACGCGCGGCAACCGGCGGGCGGGGCGAAGGACGTTTGGCTTTGGCAATCTCAACGGGCTGCTCCAGCGCTTCGACCAGCCCCAGCCAGTAATCACCTCGGTCGCGCATGGCCTGCAACGCTGGTTTACCCGTCTCCAGCCCACCCAGAAGGTTGGTCAGCCGGTTCACCCAGCGCGACGGCACGGTTTCAGCCTCGTCCGACTTTTTGGCGCGGGTCAGCCAGACCTCGGGCGCGGCGATGGCTTGCTGGAAGTCGTGGGCCGACAGACCGATGCGCCGCTCGGGCAGCAAAAGACCCGCTTTCAGCCGCATGGCGCGGTTCATCCAAGGATCGGGGTCGGGGCGCTCGGGCCATGTGCCTTCGTTCAGCCCGCCAAGGATCAGCAGATCAGCCCCCTGAACACGGGCTTCCAGCGTGCCCCAGATCAGAATATTCGGATGCGGCGTGTCCGGGTTGCGCACCTGACCCTGCGACAGGATCGACGCGAAGAGATTGCGATAATCGGCCACGTCCAGGGTCAGTCCGCATTCGCTTTCGTTCCGCATGGCGGTGACATGCTTTAACGCCTCGATACCTGCGTCTTTCTGCCATAACAGACACTGTTTTTCGGCATCCGGCCCGGTCGCCAGCGTTTCCGCCGCGGCGATATGTGTTTCAAGAAACGCCCCGAAATCCGCGCGGTCAAGGCCCGCCAGAGGCTCGATCGCGTTGAAGATCCAGTTCAGCCAATCCGTTGCATCAACCCGCTGTTTTTCGGCCCAAGCGCGTAAGGCGCTTCGCGTCGGGAAGGGCGGGCCGTTCTTGCGCAGCTCAAGTTCAAGCTCTTGCGTCCAAAGCTGGTGCTGGCCCCGCGCGTGACCATGGGTGAGCGGGTGTTTCAGGACCGTCAACAGCCCTTCGGCCGTCAATTCAGCGCCGATCAGGCCCAGCACATGCCGCAATAACCGCCCCGGAGGGGTCAGCTGCAAGGGGGTGCCGGCGCTGTCGTCGGGCAGGATGTTCCAACGCTGCAACGCCGCCTCGACCCGCCGGGTCAAAAGCCGGTCGGGGGTAACCAGGGCGGCGGTCTGGCCGTCCTGGGCCGCCTTGCGCAACCGCAAGGCAATGGCCAGCGCCTCGGCGCGGGGGGTGGGGGCTTCGACAAGCGACAGGTGGGCGCAAGCCGTCTCTATTCCCGCCAAATCCGGCCCTTCACGCAGCCATTGATCCGTCACCGGCGCGGGCCGCAAAGCCAGCGAAACCAGCCGGTTCCGCGCATCGCAGGCCGGTTGCGCGTCCGACCACGGCTGAACCGCCGACATTGGCAATCCGGCGTCATCCATCAGCTTGCGAAACCGAAACTGCGGGTGATCCTCGGCTGTCAGGGCGTCGGTCAGATCGTCCCAGCTGTTTGCCGGCATGGCAAAATCAAAGCCGGGCAGGATCACGCCCCCCTGCGGTAAGGCGGCAACCGTTTTCATGAACAGCGCCGTTGCGCCGCGCGATCCGGTTGAACCGGCGACGATCACCGGATCGTCAGGCGGGCTGGCCGACCAGAGGCGGGCCATCTCTTCGATCACCCGCCGCTGCCGTGCTTCGCGGTCCGGTGCCTGGTGCTGGTCGTGAAAAAAGCCCTGCACGATATGGATGAATTTCAGCGCCCGCTCCCAATGGCCGGACTGATCCGAGACATCAAGATTTCGGATCGCCTCGGGCGGCACGCCTTCGCCCTGCATTTCCTCGGTCAGTTTCATCAGGCTGTCGGCCAGATCAAACAGGCTAGAGCGCGGCGCAAGATCGGGATCGGCATCCAGCAGGGCCGAGATCAACCGCACCAGTTCAAGCCGCCGGCGCAGGGGGGGCACGGGTTTGGGGATATGCGACAGGTCAAGAGTGTCGGAGAGATCGGTGATCAACCGGATTTTCGGCACGAATCCCGCCGGACCGGCATCATAGATCGACCGAATACGCCGCTGCATCCGCCGCGTGTTGACGTAAAGCGTGACGCGGCCCATGGCGTGGGGGGCGGTGCCCTTCAGCCTTTCGCGCAGGCCATCGACCACGGCGCGGGGGAAATCGACGCCAACCGGAACGCCGAAATAGCGCGGGCTGTCTGAGGGGTCAAACATGCGCGATCCCCCGCAGGAAATCCCAGCGCGGATCGCTGTAACGGGCGGTGATCTGCCGCTGCCCCTCGGTGTCAGAGGCCTGAAATTCAAGCGAAAGCGCCGTGGGTGGGGCCAGATCGCCCAGGCGGTCGGGCCATTCGATCAGGCAAAGCGCGTTCTCGAAGGCGTCGGTCAGCCCCAGTTCGAACAGCTCGTCTGGGTGGGAAAGGCGATAAAGATCACAATGCCAGATCTCGAACCGGGGGGTGGGGTAGGTCTGGACCAGCGTGAAGGTGGGCGAAGGCACATCCTCGGGCTGTTCAAGCTGTGACTGGATCAGCGAACGGGCGAAATGTGTTTTGCCGCCGCCGATATGGCCTGACAGCAGGATGCAATCGCCCCGGTTCAGACGGGGGGCGATGGTGCGGGCCAGATCGGCGGTGTCCTCGGGGCTGGACGAGGTCAGGTGAAGGGTCGTCATGCGGCCCATGTTGGCCTGCCCATGGCCGGGCCGCAAGCGGCTTAGAGGGTTTCGGCGACGGGTTGCGGGTTTTCCTGACCTGCGGCGGCTGCGGCTGCGGCTGTGAAGCCGACAAAGCCCGCGCCATTGGACAGGCGTCCGGTGGTGAAGGCCAAAACCTCGCCCGATTTGCGGCGGATCGTCCCGTGGCGGGCTTGCGGATATTGCGGATCATCCAGCACCGCGCGGATCGTGGCCCACCCGTCCGAAGGCATGCATTGCGCGGACCACGCGGACACTGCCTTGCGCACGGAGGTGGGCGAGACGTTATCGTCGTAATCCACCTGCCACATGGTCCGGAACGCATCGTTGACAAACAGCAGATCGCCGTCATGGGTGAATACGGCCAGGGCTTGATCCAGCGTGTTCAGCAGCGAATGGTTGATCTCAAGCTCTTTGACGAAATTGCGGGTCAGGGAAAGTTCGGCCGTTACATCCTCAAACAGGAACGAGATCGCGCCATCGGCCTGCGGACGCCCGAATACGCGATAGCTTAACCCGTTCGGCAACCCCCATAATTCCGAGAATGTGCCATCGGTCGCTTCCTGCGTCAGCGCCGTCAGCTTGTCGCGCCATTCATTGATATCGCGCGGCTCGGGCATAAAGCGCGCGTCCCGCAACCAGTCGAAAAACGCGGTCAGTGAGGGGCGCGAGCTTAGAAATTCGGCCGACATGCGCGTCAGGTCGATCAGGGCGGGATTGAACAGAATAAGCTGCCGGTCGCGGTTGAAGATCGCCAGCCCCGTGCCAAGCTGGGCGAAGGTTTTCGTCAGCGTCTGCACATAGCCGCGCTGGGCGCGTTCAGCGCTGACAACGGGGGTGATGTCGACAGCGAAAAAGCTGCGATAGCGCCCGGAACGGCGCATGTGGATTTCATACCACGCTTCGCCGAATTCAGAATTGTCGCGGACGGAAATCCGTTTCGGCACGTCTTCGGAAAGCCGGTCTTCGTCAACTTCGAACAGGATGTTGCCGGGTTCAGAGCCTGAAATGCCAAGGACATCCGCACGAAAGGTTTTGTAGGCCGCGTTATGCCAAACCTCGCGCCCGTCCTCGTCAAGTGTCCAGACGATCATCGGCGACTGGGCGAACGACGCTGCCTGGGCCGACAGGGCGCCGTTTTGCTGAAGCAACAGGTGGTGGCGCAGCAGATGGGCCGGATCGGGTGGCTGGATCAGCGACAGTCGAAGACGGTTGCCGCGTTTGAAAAGCTCAAGCCGCGCGGGGTCGTCCGTATCTGCGGCGTCGCAGATGTGATCGGCCATGTCCAGCGCGGCGGCGTAGGTTTCGGGCAGGGCAGGAAAGCGGGCCGAAAGCAGTTTGTGCAGGTCGGGCCAGGCAATCACATGCCCGTCCGCAGGTGTGATCGCATCTGCCAGCGGCGGCGATATGTCATAGACGGCGCCGTCTTTCAGAAGGGCCGCAACTTCGCCGGTATCCGGCGGGTGCAGCTGCGGCGCGGGTTTGGCGACAAGCCGGAGAAGCACTGGGTACAAGGCCAGCCCGGCCCCGAGGCCGGACATAAGCGCAATAAACATGTAGAAACCGGAAAATACCATTGCCCTGCCGTCTTGTCGGGCACGAGTTTGGTGTCCGGGTGGTTAATAATCCGTAAATCACTTAATATTCGATCGGCTGGTTCAGGCCCGTTTTCAAAGCGTTCGGTCCGGCGCGGGCGTCGATCTTTTCGCGTGGCCAAGTGACCTGAACGATGGCCCCGCTTTTTGCGTCCCGATTGGGCGCTGCCATTTCGTCGCTGCCATTGGCAAACAACAGCTCTGCGCCCGAGCGTTCCAGCAGGGTTTTTGCGATGAACAGGCCCAGCCCCATGCCTTCATATCCCGGCCGCTGCTTGACGCTGCGGGCCGAGCTGCGCCGCCTGACGAACGGATCCCCGATCCGGCCGATAATATCGACCGGAAAGCCCCTGCCGTCATCAATGATGCGGATCAGAATCTGATCTTCGGACCAGTTGACCTCGATCCAGATCTGTTCGTTCGCGAAATCCACCGCGTTCTGAACAAGGTTGCGCAAGCCGTGAATGATCTCGGGCTGGCGCAGCACGCTTGGGGTGCGCGGGTTGCCGCCGCTCATCGGGCCTTCCTCGAAATTGATCGCAATACCACGATCCCCATGCGGCTCGGCGGCATCGCGCACCAGCGTTGTCAGCGGGGCCTGCCGCAGATGCAGGTCATCCTTGCCGGCGCGGCCCATCGAGCGAAGAATATCGCGGCAGCGGTCGGCCTGATCTCGGATCAGCTCGGCGTCTTCGCGCATCGACGGATGGTCTTCGAGATCCTCGATCAGCTCGGCGCTGGTCAGCTTGATCGTCGCCAAAGGCGTTCCCAGCTCGTGCGCGGCGGCGGCAACCACGCCGCCCAGATCGGTCAGTTTCTGTTCCCGCGCAAGGGCCATTTGTGTGGCTTGCAGCGCTTCGGACATCGCGCTCATCTCGCCCATGACCCGGCGGGTATAGACCGAGATGAACACAACGCCGATCACGATGGCCACCCATGTGCCCAGCATGAACACATCCGGCACCCGCAGGATCAGACCCGACAGGGTTTTCAGCGGAAAGTGAAATTCCATCAGGAACGACGACGCGGCGATGGCGGTGGCGCCGATAATCACCGTGGACCGTAGCGAAAGCGTGGCGGCGGAAACCGTTACCGGCCCTAAAAGCAGCAATGAGAACGGGTTGTTCAGCCCGCCGGTCAGGTAAAGCAGGGCAGAAAGCTGAAGCAGGTCGAACATGATGGCGAACATGTTTTCGCCATCGGTCAGGCGTTTGTTTTCAGGGACGACAAAAACCGCCACCAGATTGCCGACCACGGAAAGCCCGACGATCAGGTAACAAAGCCCCAGTTCCAGATCGAGCTGATAAAGCCTCTGCGCCACGGTCAGCGCGGTGATCTGTCCGAAAATGGCGGCCCAGCGGATGGCGGTGACGGTGCGCAGCCGCACCCAGTTTCCCCGAAGCCCCACGCGGGATGGCAATAGGCTGGTATCGGACATGTTGTTTCCTGACCGTTGCGACAAGCTGATCCATTGTTAAATGCGGCGGATAAGGCGATCAACAGCCGTTGGCCGTGAAAGGGGTTTTCGGGAATGGTACTGAATCGGAACGTCACCTTGTTGGCCGTGGCGCTGGTGGCTGTCGGTCTGGCGGGTTTTTGGGCCTATACCCGGATTGCGCCGCAAAGTGACGATGCGTTCGCGCAGTGTCGCGCATCGGCGGTGGCCGGGGGATCGGCCACAATCGGCGGACCCTTCACGCTGGTTGATGAAAACGGGGCAACCGTGACCGATCAGGACGTTCTTGGCAGCACCCCGGCGCTTTTGTATTTCGGCTATACCTATTGCCCGGATGTCTGCCCGCTGGACGCGGCCCGCAATGCCGAAGCGGTCGCGCTTCTGGATGAGCGCGGCTATGACGTACTGCCGGTGTTCATCTCGATCGACCCCGAAAGGGACACGCCGGAAGTGTTGAAGGAATTCACCGATTACCTGCATCCGCGCATGCTGGGCCTGACCGGCACCCCGGAACAAACCGACGCGGCGTCAAAGGCCTTTCGCACCTATTACCGCAAGCAAGAGGGCGATCCCGAGTATTATCTGATGGATCATTCGACCTTTTCGTATCTGACCCTGCCCGAACGCGGGTTTGTCGAGTTCTTCCGCCGCGATCTTCCTGCCGAGCAAATGGCCGACCGGATGGCGTGTTTTCTGGACGCGATGTGATCGGGCCAATTGTTTGACGACCCTTGCGCTGAGGGCTATGAGTTTTAGGCAGGGTATTGCGCTGGAGGAACAGGAATGGCGGATTTATCGCTTGAGATCGGTGAAGATAAATCTCTTTTGCTGGTCGATGATGACGAACCCTTTCTGAGACGCCTTGCCAAAGCCATGGAAAAACGCGGATTCGAGGTGGAAACCGCCGGGTCGGTTGCTGCCGGACAAGCCATCGCCACAGCCCGCCCGCCGGCCTATGCGGTCGTGGATTTGCGGCTTGAGGATGGCAATGGTCTGGATGTGGTCGAAGTGCTGCGCGAAAAGCGCCCTGATGCGCGAATTGTCGTTCTGACCGGCTATGGCGCGATTGCGACGGCTGTGGCCGCGGTGAAAATCGGCGCGACCGATTATCTGTCGAAACCCGCCGATGCGTCCGATGTGACCAACGCCCTGCTGGCCGGGGATGACGAGCTGCCGCCGCCGCCCGAAAACCCGATGAGCGCGGACCGTGTGCGCTGGGAGCATATCCAGCGGGTTTACGAACTGTGTGACCGCAACGTCTCGGAAACCGCGCGTCGGTTGAACATGCACCGCCGCACCCTGCAACGCATCCTGGCGAAACGCAGCCCGCGTTGAATTGAGCGCCTTCGGCGCGCTTTAATCCTCGCCTGCGGGCCTTTGGCCCTTGGCTCAGGCATGCCTCCGGCGGGGATATTTTTGGACAAAAGAATGCAGAAGTTCGGTTAGCCGAAAAGTTGCATATGTGTGTCGATGATCTTGGCACAATCCTTGGCATGGGTTGTGATAAGAAAATGGTTGGCGCCAAGGACCACCTCTGATCTGGATTGGGGGGCGTGGCGGATCAGCTGCTCGGTGATGTTTTTGACTGAAGGCACAGCGTGTTCGCCGCGCACGATGGTATAGGGGATTTGGATGGCAGAAAACTCTGAATAACGAGGCGTAAACCCCTCGGCAACCTGCCAGTCGAAACGGTTTGTCGGCGCAGAATCCTCGCAATACTTTTGGAATGTCTCTGGCATAGATTGGAACATTCCGGGTTGACTGTAAAAGTCGATGATTATGGACGCGGCCTTTGGATCTTTGGCATCGAGTGCTGCACGGAAGCGTCTGGTCAGATCGTTCAGATCAACGTCAAAGGGACGAGGGCCGGAATCTGGCAACGCATATAGTGGATTGGCCTCAAATGTAATCATACTGAGAGGCTTTGACCGACCATCCAAAACCGATGCAAGTGAAACCAACCCGCCGAAAGAGTGGCCGATCAAGTGAACCGGTTCGCCTATCTTTTTTATCAGCCACTCCACAAAGGCAATCATTTCGGTTGTGTCGTTGGTATGTTTGGAGCGTGTTTCCAAACTGCCGCCATATCCCGGTAGGCTGGTCGAGATCAGTCTATACTGTCCGCTCAAGCTGGATTGGATGTCACGCCATGCTGAGTAGTGCCCGTATGAGCCGGGCAGGAACAGCAAGGCAGGGCCAGCGCCCGTACTTTGGAAGTCGAACATTGAGCACTCCCGATACAAGTCAACACAAGTTACCGCGATTTCGTGATAGGGCAAAACACTTAGGGCAGTATCTTGAGCAATTCAGCATGCCGCTTTGTATAGGCTTCACGCACCTGAACCGGCGGGCGCAGGTGGATGGTCAATCCCTCAATCAGCTTCGGATCGGGTTTGCCGAAGAACCTGTCGGCTTCCTTTTTGTCAAAACCGGCGATCTGGGTGGCTTCCATCCAGGCCGAGATACGATCGGCTTTCTTGATTTGCTTTTTTATTGTTTGTGGCACCGCGTGGGGCAGGCCAAAGCGGATGTGGATGGCGGCGGCAAGCCGCTTGTCGAGTGCGTCATAGTCTGGGCCGACAGCCGCCTTCACCGGTGAAATCATATCGCCGATCACATATTCCGGCGCATCATGCAAAAGCGCGGCCAACTGCCATTTGACCGGCGTTTTCGGGTTCATCCGCGTGTAGATATTTTCAACCAGCAACGAGTGTTCGGCCACCGAATAGGGATAGTCGCCCAGTGTCTGGCCGTTCCAGCGGGCGACGAAGCTGAGACCATGGGCAATATCCTCGATCTCGATATCCATCGGGGTCGGGTCAAGAAGGTCCAGTCTGCGGCCGGACAGCATTTTTTGCCAAGCGCGGGGGGATGGGGGCATTCGGGCACCTGTTCCTGTTTTGTTTCGGTCTATGAGATTCGCGGGCCTCTGTAAATCACCTGACTGATTTTGCCCGAGTTGCCGAGGCGGATAGGCGATGTTATGTGGCCATGGACACGAGATCATTTCTAGGAGCCGGAGTATGGCAACGGACTACATCGTAAAAGACATTTCGCTGGCCGGATTTGGCCGCAAGGAACTGGATATCGCTGAAACCGAGATGCCGGGCCTGATGGCGCTGCGGGCGGAGTATGGCGACAGCAAGCCTTTGGCCGGTGCGCGTATCGTCGGTTCGCTGCATATGACGATCCAGACCGGTGTTCTGATTGAAACGCTGGTGGCGTTGGGTGCGGATGTGCGCTGGGCGTCGTGCAACATTTTCTCAACCCAGGACCACGCGGCGGCGGCGATTGCCGAGGCCGGTGTGCCGGTATTTGCGATCAAGGGCCAGTCGCTGGAAGAGCACTGGGATTATCTGGACAAGTCGTTCCTGTTCGATGAAGGCCCGAACATGATCCTGGACGATGGCGGCGATGCGACGCTCTATATCCTGCTGGGCGCACGCGCCGAGGCGGGTGAGGACATCATCCCGGTGCCCGGCTCGGAAGAAGAGGCCGTGATCAAGGAACAGATCGCCAAGCGCATGGCGGCCAGCCCCGGCTGGTTCACCAAGATGCGCGACCAGATCAAAGGCGTCTCGGAAGAGACCACCACCGGTGTGAACCGTCTCTATCAGCTGGTGAAAGAGGGCCATCTGCCGTTTCCGGCGATCAACGTGAATGACAGCGTCACCAAGTCGAAATTCGACAATAAGTATGGCTGTAAAGAGAGCCTTGTTGACGGCATCCGCCGCGCCACTGATACGATGATGGCCGGTAAGGTTGCGGTCGTTTGTGGCTATGGCGATGTGGGCAAAGGCTCGGCCGCCAGCTTGCGCGGTGCGGGTGCCCGTGTGAAAGTGACCGAGATCGATCCGATTTGCGCGCTGCAAGCCGCGATGGATGGGTTTGAAGTGACGACGCTGGAAGATGTTGTCGGCGACGCCGATATCTTCATCACCACCACCGGCAACAAAGACGTGATCCGCATCGAGCATATGCGCGAGATGAAGGATATGGCGATCGTTGGTAATATCGGCCATTTCGACAACGAAATTCAGGTCGCCAATTTGCGCAACCACAAATGGACCAACATCAAGGATCAGGTGGACATGATCGAGATGCCGAATGGCAACCGGTTGATCCTGCTGTCCGAAGGCCGCTTGCTGAACCTCGGCAATGCGACGGGCCACCCGTCCTTCGTGATGTCCGCCAGCTTCACCAACCAGGTGCTGGCCCAGATCGAGCTGTGGACCAAAGGGGACGAGTACAACAACGACGTCTACATCCTGCCCAAGCATCTGGACGAAAAGGTCGCCCGTCTGCATCTGGAACGTATCGGCGTGAAACTATCGACCCTGTCGCCGGATCAGGCGAGCTATATCGGTGTGACGCCCGAAGGGCCGTTCAAGCCTGAGCATTACCGGTATTGATGCAAACGTAACTGCCGACCGCGTGATACAACTCGGTTTGATTCAATAATACTCGCAACAAACCCCATTGTTGCGAGTATTTTTCGTTTGAGCATCCATATTTTTGGAACAATCACTTCGTCGAGACAGCCGACGCCCCCAGGTCTACGCTTAGAAACTTTACGCCAAGATTGGTTGACGCAGGCCTGTTGCGCATTGTTGTTCCTCCGGCCGGGCGGGCGCCTGGCCTGTATGCATTCCCTGCTTTGCTGGACATCATATCCGACGCTTAGGATTGAAAATCATCCAAATCCGCGCAAAACTAGACCCTACACAGGCCCAAATCGAAAATGCTGGGGGGCAATATGGGCAGACGGCAAGAACTGATTGACCGCTACGCGCGCGATCTGCGGGAAAAATGCGGGATCGAACCGGATATGCGACTGCTTGAAAAAGTGGCCATTGGCTGCGGACCGGCACTATATCATCGCGATGAATCCTTGGTGGCCGCTGGTGATCCGGCCGAGATGGCGGCGATCAAGCGTAACTTTCTGATCCGCAAACTAGCGCTTGAGGACGGGCCACATCTGGTCGCCGCGATCAACAGCGCGATCGACACCTATGGCCGTTCGGAGCCAAGGAAATACCGCGCGGTGGTGTACTATATGCTGGTCAAACATTTCAGGCGCGAGGTTCAGTACCCCTGAGCACCCCTGAGAAGTGCGAATTTACGTGAAATTTGAAATACTTGGGGTTTGCCCGCCAGCGGGGTCTGCGCTACGGTCCTTGGCAACGCGGCCAGAATGGCCGAACCAGATCCAGTCCCGTGTGGTGCGATGGGAGCGCCGGGGAAAGGGGGTTCGGCCGGAATTGGCGAACCCCCTTTTGTATTACAGAAGCGTCAGCACCGCACCGATGATGCCGCATCCGAAAACCGCATAACCACCATCAATCAGCGTCAGCGTAAACGGCCGCCCGCCATAGGCGTTGTTGATCATCGTCCAGGGCGAAATTAAGAACGCCCCGATGCCAAGACCGGCCAGAAGGCCTTTGCCCAGCTCGGTAATCTCGGACACTGAAAATATGTGGCGCATCATTCCGGCAACAACGACCATGGCGATGGCGGACAGAATGAATGGCACAGGCGACTTGTCCTTCGGGCGGCCGTCTTCGTCTACCTCAACGCCGGACGCGGCCACCCAGGGCTTGGCCAGCACCATGTACCAGATGGCCCCAAAAACCCAGCTTGCCGCCGCTGCGGCGATAACTGCAACAAATCCCATTATTTCCCCTCCCCTTTTTCTGGCGTTTCAACGCCCCGAAAAGACACGCTTAAAGGGCGAAACGCTGTAGGATGGGGAAATCATGCATCACAATCGCATGTATTGGCTAGAGGGAAACGCCCCCCATGGCGCAGACCACGCGCCACTCGGCCTCGGTCACGGGCTGGACGGACAGGCGCGAGTTTTTCACCAAAACCATCTCGGACAGTCTCTGATCCTGCTTGATCATGTCCAATGTTACATGGGTCGGTACGTCGGCGACGGCTTTGATATCGACGCAGTCCCAGCGGTCGTCATCGGTTGTGCTGTCGGGGTGGGCCTCGGCGATCACCTCGACTATGCCGACCACGGATTTATCTTTTTGCGAGTGATAGAAAAATCCGCGGTCGCCCAATGCCATTTCGCGCATGAAGTTGCGGGCCTGATAATTGCGCACCCCGTCCCATTCTTCGCCCGCATCGCCCTTGGCTTTCTGGTCATCCCAGCTCCAGGTTGAGGGTTCGGATTTGAACAGCCAGTATCGCATCAGCCGAGGGTCTTTTTCCAGGCGGTGATTTCAACGCTTTCGAACAGACCCGCCTTGGCGTAGGGGTCGTTGTCCGACCATGCTTTGGCCGCTGCCATGTCATCAACCTCGATGGCCAGCAGCGATCCGCACATGGCACCGTCTTCATCCAGCAACGGCCCGCCAAGCACCACGACGCCGGTTCCAGCGGCATAGGCAAGGTGGTTTTCCCGATTGGCCATCCGCAGATCCAGCGCGTTCGGTTTATCGCGGCAAACAAGGGCGTAGAGCATGGTCATTCCTCTTTCAATGGGCGTGAGAGCAGGGCTTTAAGCACATCCTGCACCGAGACGTCGCCAGATGAAAGGGCGGCGACGGCGTTGGTGATGGGCATATCGATATTGTGCTTTTTCGCAAGGGCGCTGGCGGCTTTGGCGGTGGCGGCCCCTTCGACGGTGATATTGGGGTCAAACGGCTCGGATCGACCCAAACTTTGCCCAAAACGATAGTTTCGTGACTGATCCGACGTGCAGGTCAGCGCCAGATCACCAAATCCCGACAGGCCAGACAGGGTTTGCGGCTTTGCCCCCAAAGTCTGCGCCAGCCGTTTCATTTCCGCATAGCCACGGGTCATCAGTGCCGCGCGGGCGCTTTCGCCAAGATCTGCCCCCATGACCGCGCCGCAGGCGATGGCCATGACGTTTTTCAACGCGCCCCCCAACTCGGCGCCCAGCGTGTCGGTGGTGCGGTAAATGCGCAAGTTGGGCGTTGTCAGAGCCTGTTGCAGCGCCTCGCCCGTTGCATCGTTCTTGCAGGCAAGGGTCAACGCGGTCGGCAGCCCGCGGGCAATATCGGCAGCAAAGCTGGGACCTGTCAGAATGGCGGCACAGCTGTCGGGGCAGGTGTCTTGCAGAATGTCCGTCGGGCCGGTCAGCTGCACCAGATCGATCCCCTTGCAGCAGGCCACAAGGGTTTTGCCATTCAGAACTTTCCGCTGATCCCTGGCCAGCTGGCCCAGTTTTTGCATTGGAACCGACAGTAAAACAGTCTCTGTTCCAGCCAAATCCGCAAAATCCGAGCTGGGCTTGATTTCCTCCGGCAGCGGCACGTCGGGCAGGTAAGCGGCATTCCGGCCCGATGATTTCATCGCCTCGATCCGGTCGGCATCGCGGCCCCACAAGACAACACTTTGCCCGGCGCGGGCCAGGGAAATGGCCAGAGCGGTTCCGAATGCGCCTGCGCCTGCGACTGCGATGCTCATGCCTTTGCCCCTTTCTTGCCCGAGCCTATCAGCGACGGGCTGGTCTGATCCAGCGGCCATCGGGGGCGGGCGATCAGGCTGGTGTCATCCCTTTCGCCCGCTGCGAATTTTTCCAGCCCGGCATAGGCGATCATGGCGCCATTATCGGTGCAAAGCGCCAAAGGCGGTGCCGTGAAACGCGCGTCGTTTTCGTTGCAAACCGCCAAAAGCGCCTGTCTTAGAGACTGGTTTGCCGCCACGCCCCCCGCGACGGCAAGGGTCAGCGGACCGTCGGTTTCGTCGCGCAGCACCGCCAAAGCACGCCGGGTTTTTTCGGCCAGAACGTCGCCGACTGCGGCTTGGAATCCGGCGCAGATATCCGACCTGTCCTGACGCGGTATACCGCCATGTTCGGCGATGATCTGATCGCGGGTGCGCAGCACGGCGGTTTTCAGGCCAGAAAAGCTGAGGTCACAGCCCGGCCTGTCCAGTAGCGGGCGGGGAAAAAGGAAGCGTTCGGGATCGCCGTTCTGCGCCTCAGTTTCAACCGAAGGGCCGCCCGGCTGGGGAAGGGCCAGCAGGCGGGCCACCTTGTCAAACGCCTCGCCGGGGGCGTCGTCGATGGTGCCGCCCAGACGGGTGAAATCGCCATGCCCCCGCACCAGCAGGAACTGGCAATGACCACCCGAAACCAGCAGCATCAGATAGGGATAGGCCATCCCGTCCGTCAGCCGGGGCGTCAGGGCGTGGCCAGCAAGGTGGTTCACCCCGATCAGGGGCTTGCCCGAACCGGCGGACAGGCCCTTGGCGCACATCACGCCACTTAGGACACCTCCGATCAAACCGGGGCCTGAGGTCACGGCGATGGCATCAACATCCGCAAGCGCAAGACCGGCCTGATCCAGAGCCTGAATCACGCATAAATCCAGCTTTTCCGCATGGGCACGCGCGGCAATTTCGGGAACAACCCCGCCGAACGGGGCGTGAAGATCTGTCTGGCCTGCGACAACCGAAGACAGAACCTGCGCCGCGCCCGGTGCGCCGCGCACGACGGCGGCGGCGGTATCGTCGCAACTGCTTTCGATTCCAAGGATTGTCAGAGACGTGGTCATGGGTGCCGCATTGTCAGATCAGTCCTTCGCAGGTAGCACTAGAGACACGCTTTCACAATCCCGAGGCCAAATGTCCGACCGCCCGATCCTTCTGCTGACCCGACCCGCCGAGGGGTCAGACCGTTTTGCCGAAATGCTGCGGGCGCGGTTCGGGGCGGATTTACCGATCGTGATCGCGCCCTTGCAGCGGATCGAGTGGGTGGATTTCACCCCCCCTGACCCGAAGACGAAGGCGCTGATTTTTACTTCGCAAAACGGGGTTTTGGGCTGGAACAGAGACACATCCGCAGCAAAATTGCCCGCCTATTGCGTTGGTCCGCAAACCGCGAATGCGGCCTGGGCCGCCGGGCATGAGGTGATACAGGCCAGTGGCGATGCCGAGGCGCTGATTGATCTGATCCAAAGCCAGAAGCCGCAAGCCCCGCTTCTGCATATCCGTGGCGAACATGCCCGAGGGAATGTGGCGCAAACCCTGACCCAAGCGGGGATCCGCACATTCGAGCGGATCGCCTATCGCCAGATAGCCTTGCCCCTGTCTGACGACGCCAGAAATGCCCTGCAAGGCAGCACACCGGTGATTGCACCGCTGTTTTCTCCGCGCAGTGTGACGTTGTTGCTTGAGTCTCTGCCCGAAAAATCCCAACCTTGGGTGGCGGTTATCAGCCCAAATGCAGCCCGGCGGGTTGACGCCATGCTGCAGCGCAGGATGATGATCGCAAAGACCCCTGATGCCGCAGGCATGCTGGACGCGGTCGAAGCGCTATTCGCCGCATCCGCAAAGGCTTGAGCCATTGGTGACGGGTACATAGGTAAATAACCAGTTTCAGCGCAGGGCAGGGGGCCGTGCATTTGTCGGACCAGAAAAAAGATCAGGACGTATCGGAACAGACCGAAGCGGACGTGATTGAAGACGCGGAAGTGATCGAAGAGATGGCTTCCAAAGACATCGCGGATGAGGTTGAAACCTCAGAGCCAGAGCCAGAGCCAGAGCCAGAGCCAGAGCCAGAGCCAGAGCCAGAGCCAGAGCCAGAGCCAGAGCCAGAGCCAGAGCCAGAGCCAGAGCCAGAGCCAGAGCCAGAGCCAGAGCCAGCGGAAGTTGCGGTTGACCCGTCCGAAATGCAACCGGCACCGGAACCGGCCCGCCGGTCATCCGCTTTGCCGCTGATCCTTGGTGGCGTTGTCGCAGGTGCTATCGGATTTGGCGCGGCCACGGTGCTGGATTTGAACCTGTCGGGCGATCCGCAGCCTTCGGCTTTTGCACAGGACACCCGCGCATTGGCCGATGCCCAAGCCGCGCGGATCACCGCGCTTGAGGCTGATTTGTCCCGCATCGAATCCATGTCTGACACAAGCGGGCTGGCCGCTGATCTTGCGCAGATTACATCGGATCTGGACGCGAAATTTACTGCACAAGCTGCTGAAACCGCAGGGGTGGTTGCCAGGTTGGAAGCCGCGGCCGCTGACTTGGATGCAAGGCTTCAGGCGGTTGAGGCGCGACCCATTCAGGATATGGTGTCGGATGCCTCGGTTGAGGCCTATGAGGCCGAAATGACCAAGCTGCGGGCCGCCATTGCCGCGCATCGTGCCGAGATCGAAGCGATGGCCACCGAGGCCCGCGAAGCCGAGGCCGCCGCGCGGGCGGAATCGCTTAAGTCCAAAGGGGCGGCCTTGCTGACCGATCTGACGCTTGCGGTCGACAGCGGTGCGCCCTTCGCGGCCCAGATCGCTTTGCTGGAAACCGAAGGCGCGGAAATCCCCGACGCTTTGAAAGCCACGGCGGCGAATGGCGTGCCAAGCCTGAGCGAACTGACCGAAGCCTATCCCGAAGCCGCCCGCGCCGCGCTAAGCGCTGTCCGGCAGGATGCGGCGGGCGAAGGCGGGCAGGGCGGCGTGATCGCCTTTTTGCAGGATCAGCTGGGGGTCCGCTCGGTCGCGCCGAAAGACGGGGACGGGCCGGATGCGGTACTGTCGCGGGTTGAGGCGGCGTTGAAACAAGGGGACCTGACGGCAAGCCTGTCGGGGATCGCCGGTTTGCCAACGGTCGCCCAGGCCGAGATGGCCGGATGGGCCGCGCTGGCCCGGCAACGGGCCGAAGCGCTGGCCGCGCTTGATCAGTTGAAACAGAATTTCGGTGCTCGGTAAGGGGTTATTCATGCTTTGGTCGATGATCAAAATCATTCTTTTTGTCACGCTGGTGGCGGCAGCGACCCTTGGGGCGATCAACCTGATGGAGGTCGAGGGCGGCATCCAGCTGACCATCGGCGGGTTAGAGTTCAATCTGGGGGCGCTGCAATCGGTGATCGTGGCCATTGTGCTGATCGCGCTGATCTGGGTTATGTTCCGGCTGTTGGGTCTGCTGGTCGCCGTTCTGCGTTTTATCAACGGCGATGACACCGCGATTTCGCGCTATTTCGACCGCAACCGCGAACGCCGTGGTTTTCAGGCCCTGTCGGAAAGCATGATGGCCCTGGCCAGTGGCGACGGGCGCGAGGCGATGGCCAAGGCGCAGCGGGCGGAACGGTTTCTTGGCAAGCCGGAACTGACCAATCTTGTGCTGGCGCAGGGGGCCGAGATGTCGGGCGACCGCAGGAAGGCGGAAGAGGTCTATAAGCGGTTGCTGAAAGACGAAAAAACCCGCTTTGTCGGGGTGCGCGGGATCATGAAGCAAAAGCTTGATGATGGCGACCGTGACACCGCGTTGAAACTGGCCGAGAAAGCGTTCGAGCTGAAGCCCAGGCATGAGGATACTCAGGATGTGTTGCTGCGTCTTCAGGCCGAAAACGCCGATTGGACCGGTGCACGTAAAACGCTGAACGCCAAGTTGAAATTCGGGTCGTTGCCGCGCGATGTCCATAAACGGCGCGAAGCGGTTCTGGCCGTGTCGGAAGCGCAGGCCGTGCTGGATGAAGGCGCATCGATGGAATCGCGCGAAGCGGCGATCGAGGCGAATCGCAAATCGCCCGATCTGGTCCCCGCCGCGGTGATGGCCGCGGATGCTCAGATCGAGGCCGGTTCGCCACGCAAGGCAAGCCGCCTTATCCTGAAAGCCTGGTCCGCCCAACCACATCCCGATCTGGCAGCGGTTTTCGCGCGGATCGCCCCGGATGAAACCCCGCAGGAACGGCTCAAGCGTTTCCAGAAGCTGATCGACAAACAGCCCGACCATGCCGAAAGCCGGATGCTGAAGGCAGAGCTTCTGATCGCCGCCGAAGATTTCCCCGAGGCCCGCCGCGCCATGGGCGATTTGGCGGAAACCGAACCGGATGCCCGCGTGCTGACCATCATGGCGGCCATTGCGCGGGGCGAAGGGGCGGATGATGCCGTTGTTCGCGGCTGGATGGCCCGGGCTGTGACGGCCCCGCGGGCACCAAGCTGGGTGTGCGACAGCTGCCACAATGTCCAGTCGGACTGGACCCCGGTTTGCGGCAATTGTTCCAGTTTCGACACGCTAAGCTGGACCCGCCCGCCCACACAGGCGGCGACCAGCCCGACCGGCGTTGAAATGCTGCCGCTGATCGTCGGCGCGGACCAGCCAAACGGGCCGGACACCGCGCCGGAACCGGAAACCGGCGACATCGTCGATGAAGCCCCGGCGGAAGAACCACGGCCCAGCCCATGAACCGTCTTGCCATGGTGCGGGGACAATGCTAGTGCCCCTGCACCATTGAGCGCCTCAATAGCTCAGCTGGTAGAGCAGGTCCTTCGTAAGGACAAGGTCGGGGGTTCGAGTCCCTCTTGAGGCACCATTTTTCCCGCACAGAAAAATTAGCTCTGGCGCCATCTTTTTCGGCAAAACCGCAAGGTGGCATTCGCGATTTGGATTTTTGGTGAATTCTGTCAGGCTGTCACCAGTTGAACGCTTTTCTTGTGGTGCGACGAAGATTTCGGATAGCCTTGCCTTCATCACCAGATTTCGCGCGTGTCGCCCCTTGGTATGGAAAACGGCCATATGACCCAGCTTCGCGGAAGATCCGTTCGTATCCTTATGCTTGTTGCCCCCAACTTTAACATCTCGGCAACCATGAGCTTTATCGATCCCTTTCGGGCGGCGAATTATCTGGACGGACAAACCCATTTTCAGTGGGAGTTCGTTTCCCGGTTGGGGGGGCCTTGTCTGGCCAGCAACGGCGTTTCGATTGAAACGTACCCACTGCATCAGGTTGTCGCCAAGAGCTATGATTTCGTTGTGGTTTCAACAAGCTGGACACCCGAGAAACATGCGACGCCGGAAACCTTCAGCGCCCTTCGAAACTGGGCGCGTAGCGGCGCGACCATCGGGGCGCTTGATACAGGCGCGTTTGTTCTTGCCGAGGCGGGGCTGCTTAAGGGGCGCAGGGCAACCGTGCATTACGAACATATTGATGCCTTCACCGAGCTTTACCCGAATGTGGACGTGGTTGAGAATCTATTCGTTCTGGACGGCAACCGGATGACCTGTTGCGGGGGGGCCGCCTCTGCCGATGTGGGCATTCAGATTTTGCAGGAACTTCGGGGCGCAAGGCTGGCCAATGCCGCTGCACGATATGTATTCCATGATCGCTTGCGCGACCCAACGGCCATGCAACTGCCTGACGGAGAAGAGCCTCTTGGCAATAACGTTCCCCGGACGGTTCGTGCGGCAATCCGGCTGATGGAGAAAAATCTGGAAGAGCCGGTTTCGATCCCGGATCTTTGCAGACAGGTGGGGATATCTCAGAGGCAGTTGGATCGCCTGTTTGTGCGTCACATCAAGAAGACGCCCTCGGCCTATTATCGGGATATCAGATTGGATCGGGCACGTGGATTGGTAACGCAGACCGAGATGCCTATCGCGGAAATCGCCGTTGCTTCCGGGTTTTCGGGTCCGGTGCATTTCAGCAAGGCCTATAGCGGCCGCTTTGGGCTTCCGCCGGTTCGGGACAGAATTGAAGGCCGCGTACCGTTTGAGTTCAGGGCATGGCCCATGCATCGCCGAATGCTGGAAGACTGATCCTTCGAGGCGAAATTTGGCCAATTTAGGTAAGTATGCGGCCAAAATAGACAAGTAAAAACCTCAAACCCATTGGAACGTCAGTGATACGCGATTCATCTGACCTTGGAAGGTCCTCTATACGGAGCGGTTTCCATGACCGAACAACCAAGCAAAGCCCAATTCGAAGCTATTTCGGACGGTTATAGCAGCGATCCTCACAACACCAGTTCGCTTCGGTCCGATGCCTATGTGAAGGCCGAATGGTTCAAGGTTGATCGGGACGAAATCATCGCCAGGACATGGCAATGGGTGTGCCACGTGGAAAAGCTGCGCGAACCGGGGCAGTACACGACCATCGACATCGCAGGCTGCCCGATCGCCGTGGTGCGCGACCGGGAAGGGGTTTTGCGGGCGTTCTACAATGTCTGCAAGCACCGGGCGCATCACCTGTTTGAAGGCGAGGGGCAGACCAGCCGCATCATGTGCCCCTATCATGCGTGGGTTTATAAGCTTGATGGCCAATTGGTCCGCGCACCGCATACCGAGCATCTGGAGGATTTCAAAACCGAGGATATCTGCCTTGATCAGGTACAGGTCGCCGAGTTCTGCGGGTTTGTCTATGTGAACCTTGATCCGACTGCGCCTTCGCTGACCGAGTTGACCGGCAGTCTGGAAACGGAAATCCGCCATTGGGCACCGGATGTCGAGAAGCTGACATTCGGGCATCGGCTGACCTATGATATCAAGTCAAACTGGAAGAATGTCGTCGACAACTTTCTGGAATGCTACCACTGTCCGACGGCGCATAAGGACTTTTGCTCGCTGATCGAGATGGACACCTACAAGGTGACGACCCATGGTATCTGGTCGTCTCATATGGCCGAGGCCGGTAACAACGCCAACTCGGCTTATGATGTGTCGAATGCGACGGTGAAAACACATGCGGTATGGTGGCTTTGGCCGAATACCTGCATCATGCGTTACCCGGGGCGGTCGTCGGTGATTATCCTGAATATCGTGCCGATCAGTCCCGATCGGACGTTCGAGACCTATGATTTCTTTCTTGAAACTCCCGAACCCAACGAAGCCGAGTTAGAGGCGATCAGGTATCTTGACGAGGTGCTTCAGCGTGAAGACATTGATATTGTTGAAAGCGTCCAGAAGGGCATGAGCACTCCGGCGTTTGATCAGGGCCGCATCGTCAGCGATCCCGACGGGTCGGGCCTGTCGGAACATGCGGTGCATCATTTCCACGGGTTGGTTCTGGATGCCTATGCCAAGGCAGCCGGATGACAGATCGCGGGGATTATCCAACGCCAATGCAAGTGAGGCCGCCCGTGCGGCGCATCGGGAACAAAAGCCGCCGTCAGATGCCGGCTGGCAATATATCCGTTGCCACATGGGCCGGGGCCGTTGGGGCCGTTAATTTCCGTATTCCACCGGTGAACGAGGACATGAATGGGGATGCTTGAAGGAAAGGTGGCCCTGGTCACTGGTGGCCGCGGAGGGATCGGCCGGGCGATTGTTTCACGTTTCCTGCGCGAGGGGGCGGTGGTTTATGCCGCCGATCTGACGCAGCGGGGAAGTTTGGACACGCATGATGACGACGGCAGCCGTTTCGTGAAACTTGATGTGACACAGGAAGCAGGCGCCAAGGCCGCGATGGAACAGGTGGCGGCGGACGAGGGCAAGCTGGACATACTGGTGAATGCAGCGGGGATCGAGATCGAGAAAACGATTGAGGATACCTCGCTTGAAGAATGGAACCGGTCCTTTGCTGTTAACGTGACCGGCACTTTCCTGACGTCGAAATATGCTCTGGCCCTGATGCGCAGGGCGGCGGGGGGCGGCAATACGGCCAGCCTGATCAATTTCGGCAGCTATGATGGTTTTATCGCCGATCCCGGTCTGGCGGCCTATTGCGCCACCAAAGGCGCGGTTCACGCGCTGACACGGGCCATGGCTTGCGATCACGGTCCGGAAGGGATTCGCGTCAATGCGATCTGTCCGGGCTATGTGGACACCCCGATGCTGCAAAGTTTCTTCACCGGTGAAGGCTCGGGCGGGGGCGGCAAAACGATTGACCAGTTGCAGCAGGCGGTGCGCGACGTTCATCCGATGCGCAGCTATGGTACAGCTGAAGACATTGCCAATCTGGTCAACTGGCTGGCCTCGGACGAGGCACGCTATGCGTCGGGCCAGCTTTGGGTCCTGGATGGAGGGCTGAGCGCACAAGTTCAGCAAATGAAGCTATGAAACCAGTTATAATCACCTGCGCCCCGACGGGCGGTATTCACACCCCCACCATGTCGCCGCATCTGCCGATCACCCCGAACCAGATCGCGCAAGCCAGCATCGAGGCCGCCGAGGCGGGGGCGTCGATCATCCACCTGCATGCCCGCGACCCCGAGACCGGCAAGCCGGATCCCAGCCCCGAATTGTTCATGGAGTTCCTGCCGAGGATCAAACAGGCGACCGGCGCGGTGATGAACGTGTCAACCGGGGGCGGATTGGGGATGACCATGGACGAACGCCTGCGGGCGGCGACCACGGCCAGCCCCGAGATGGCCAGCCTGAACATGGGGTCGATGAATTTCGGCATTTTCCCGCTTTTGGAAAAATACGACGAATGGCAGCACGACTGGGAACCCGAATTCCTTGGCATGACACGGGATTTCATTTTCCCGAACACCTTTGCCACCATCGAATACGCTCTGACCGAATTGGGCGAAAAACACGGCACCAAGTTTGAGTTTGAGTGCTACGATTTGGGCCATCTCTACAACATCAAGTGGTTCATCGACAAAGGGCTGATCAAGCCGCCGTTCTTTGTGCAATTCGTGCTGGGCATTCTGGGCGGGGCCGGAGCGGAGTTGGAGAACCTGCAATTCCTGCACAAAACAGCCGACCGCCTGTTCGGGGCTGAGAATTACGAATGGTCCGTGCTGGGGGCGGGCCGTCACCAGATGCCGCTGGCCACGCAATCCGCGCTCTTGGGAGGCAACCTGCGGGTCGGGCTTGAGGACAGCCTGTATATCGAGCGGGGTGAGTTGGCGGTGTCGAACGCCCAGCAGGTCGAAAAGGCCCGTCGGATTGTCGAGGAGTTGGGCCGCCGGGTCGCCACACCGGACGAGGCGCGTGAGCGGTTGGGCCTGAAGGGCGGCGATAAGGTGGCTTTCTAGGGGGGCTGGGATGCAAACGAACATGCTGATCAACGGCGAGATGGTTAAGGGCTTGGGCGATCCCATTTCGGTTCTGAACCCTGCCACCGGCGATGAGATTTGCGCGATCAATGCGGCGACGTCCGAGCAGGTTGATGCGGCGATGGCATCGGCACATGAGGCGTTTGCGAAATATGGCCAGACCAGCCCTGCCGAGCGGTCGGAACTGCTGACCAACATCGCCAATCTGCTGGAAGAGAATATCGAGGAACTGGCCGAGTTGGAAAGCCTTGACGCGGGCAAACCGTGGCCCTCGGCGCTTGAGGACGAAACACCGCTGACGCTGGACACATTCCGCTTTTTCGCGGGCGCGGCGCGAACCCAGTCAGCCGTTGCAGCGGGCGAATATGTGGCGGGCCATACCAGCATGATCCGCAAAGATCCGGTGGGACCCGTCGCAGCAATTGCGCCGTGGAACTATCCGTTGATGATGGGCGCGTGGAAACTGGCCGCGCCTTTGGCGGCGGGTTGTCCGGTGACGTTGAAGCCGTCGCAACTGACACCGTTATCAACGCTGAAAGCGGCAGAGTTGATTGCCAGCGTTGCCCCCAAGGGAGTGGTCAATGTGTTGCACGGTTCGGGCCATCAGGTGGGGGATCAGATGATCAACGACCCCCGGGTTGAGGCGATTTCAATCACCGGTTCGAACGCCACAGGGGCCGAGGCGATGAAAGCGGCCTCGCGCAAGATCCGCCATGTGCATCTGGAACTGGGCGGTAAGGCCCCGGTGATCGTGTTTGATGATGCGGATATTGACGCGGTTGCGGAAACCGTCCGCTACGGGTCTTTCTTCAACGCCGGTCAGGATTGCGCCCAGCCCTGCCGGATCATGGTGGCGGATGCGGTCTATGACAAGGTGGTGGCGGCGATTGTCGATCAGGTCAGCCAGATCAAGGTTGGCGCGCAAAAGGCCGAGGGCACTGAAATGGGTCCGATCATTTCCACAGCACAGCGCAACAATGTGGCCGGTTTCGTCGATCGTGCCCGCGAAGGGTGCGAGGTTGTGCTTGGCGGCAACATGATCGACGGGCCGGGGTTTTTCTATGAGCCGACCGTGTTGGCGGACGTGGACAACGCGGCCGAGGCGGCGTGTAACGAAATCTTCGGGCCAGTCGTCACGATTTCGCGGTTCAGCGACGAAGAAGAGGCGTTAAAGATCGCGAATGCGAGCGGATATGGACTCGCGTCCTCGGTCTGGACCAACAACACCGGTCGCGCGATACGGATGTCGTCCAAGCTGCGTTACGGTTTCACCTGGGTGAACACACACGGGGTTGCGACGCCGGAAATGCCCTGGGCGGCGATGAAGTCCTCCGGCACTGGATGCGATATGAGTGTCTATGCACTCGACGCCTACACCGCCGTGCGTCACGTGATGATTGCCCATGGATAGGCCCGTCGCGATTGTTACCGGCGGCAGCCGGGGGATTGGCCGCGCGATTGTCGATAGGTTGATGAGTGACGGTTACAACGTCGTTACCTGCGGGCGCGGGGCGCGGCCCAAGGGTCTGGATCTGAGAGTTGTCTGGGTGCAGGCCGATGTCTCGCTGACAGGCGATGCGGCGCGGCTGATCAGCCAAGCCAACAGGGCCTTTGGCCGGGTCAGCTTGTTGGTCAATAACGCAGGCGTGCAGGTCGAAAAGACCGTGGCCGACAGCGATGATGACGACTGGGATCTGGTGATGAATGTCAACTGCAAGGGCGTGTTCAACATGTGCCGCGCAGCACTGGTGGACATGGCCGAGCATGGCGGCAATATCATCAATATCGGTTCGATCTCGGGCATGGTCTCGGACCCGTCGATGGCGCTTTACAATGCGTCCAAGGCCTTTGTGCATGGGCTGACACGCTCGATCGCTGTTGATCATGGCCCCAAGGTGCGCTGCAATGCGATCCGTCCGGGCTGGATCATGACCGAGATGGCCGAGGACGGGTTTGCGTTGGCAAATGATCCGAAACGGGCGATGGAGGATGCCTTGGTCCGTCATCCCGTCGGGCGGTTTGGCGAGCCTGCGGATATTGCCAATACGGTGTCATGGCTGGCCTCGGATCAGTCGGCTTATGTCACGGGCGCATGTTTCACGGTGGATGGCGGCATGACGGCGGCCTCGCCCCTTAATCCGGGATTGTTCTGATGGAATTTCAACACACGGCCTGTCTGGGCGGCGGCGTGATCGGCGCCAGTTGGGCGGCGCTTTTTCTGGCCTCGGGCCGGTCGGTGACGGTGTTTGACCCTGCTGCGGATGTGGAACAACGGGTCCGCGATTTCATTGAGACCGCATGGCCCACGATGACCGAGCTTGGCTTGACCGAGAATGGCAACGCAGAAGCAATCAATTTCGTCGGCACCGCTGCCGAAGCCGTCGATGGGGCGGATTTCATTCAGGAAAACGTGCCCGAGCGACTGCCAATCAAACACGCCACCTTTGCCGAGATTGAGCCGGTTCTGAAACCGGATGCGATTGTTGCCAGTTCCGCCTCGGGTCTGATGCTGTCCCAAATGCAGGGCGGCTGGAACAACCCCGCCCGTTTCGTGCTGGGGCATCCGTTCAACCCGCCGCACCTGATCCCGTTGGTGGAAATCCTTGGCAACGGCAAAACCGACCCTACGGCCGTGGACGGGGCCGAAAGGTTCTATAAAGCCGTGGGCAAAGTCACCATCCGCGTGAACAAGGAAAAATCCGGCCATGTCGCCAACCGCCTGCAAGCCGCGATCTGGCGCGAGGCGATCAGCCTGGTTGTCGAAGGCGTTGCCTCGGTCGAGGATGTCGACAAGGCCGTTTGGGCCGGGCCGGGTTTGCGATGGGCGGCAATGGGTCCAACAATGCTGTTCAATCTCGGCGCCGGCGAAGGCGGGCTGGAAGCGTTTTGCGATCACTTCAGCGACACGTTCAACGGCTGGTGGGATGACCTTGGCCAGGTCAAACTGGATCAGGATGTCGCCCAGGTTCTTATCAAAGGGGTGAAAGACGAGGCCGGGGGTCTTTCCCATTCGGAACTGTCCGCGAAAAGAGACGCCTTGATCACCGCGATGCGAAAATCCACGCGGGGATTATTTCAGGATAACGGCTGAAACGACGCAATTTAGCGTTCACTTGTCGGTAATCTGCTGCAATATGGAAAGTGGGTGTTAAGATGTATGGCGTCTGCAACATTCCAATAGATGAATAAAATCAAGAATGTATCAGCAACCGTAACAGGGAGAGAAATATGAAACTGAAACATCTAATTGCCGTCGCCGCGATGGCGCTGGGCTTTGGCACGACAAGCGCGAAAGCCGATTGCTCAGAGGTCTCGATCACCGAAATGGATTGGGCGTCGTCCGCCGTTGTGACCTATGTGTCCAAATTCCTGATGGAACAGGGCTATGGATGTACCGTGCAGCTGGTTCCGTCATCGACAACCCCCGCGGTGGCGTCGCTGGCGGAAACCGGCGAGCCGGACATCGTGACCGAGCTTTGGGCGGCGTATACGCCTGCCTATTTTGATCTGAAAGAGCAAGGCAAAGTGGTTGAACTGGCAAACGTGCTGGTTGACGGCGGGGTCGAGGGCTGGTGGATTCCGCAGTATCTGGCCGATGAATACCCAGAGCTGACCACCATCGAGGGCATCAAGGCCAATCCGGAACTGGTTGGCGGACGATTCCACGACTGTCCGGATGGATGGGGCTGTAACTTCACCAACAACTCGAACCTGAAAGCCTCGGGACTGTTAGAGGCCGGTATCGAACGGTTCCAGCACGGATCGGGCGAAACCCTGGCTACGGCAATTGCCGCCGCGTATGAGGACAAGGCCCCCTGGTTCGGATACTACTGGGCGCCGACCAGCGTTCTGGGATCCTACCCGATGGCGCAGGTCGATATGGGTCCGTATAACGAAGAGGCGCATAACTGTAATGTAAGAGACGATTGCGAGACACCCGCCATGTCTTCGTACCCGACAGCAATCGTTCTGACCGTTGCAACCACCAGCTTTGCCGATGAAGAGCCGGAAATCGCTGAATTGATGCGCAATGTTCAGTTCACCAACGTTCAGATGAACGAGGTTCTGGCCTGGCAGGACAGCAACAATGCGTCCTATGAAGAAGCAGCGGTTTACTTCCTGACCAACTATAAGGACGTCTGGGGTAGCTGGCTGAACGATGAAGCGCGCGGCAAGCTGGCGGCACTGCTTCAATAAGCCTTTGACAGACATGGCCGCGCCGGACACACTTCCGGCGCGGCTTTGCTTAGAAAGCCAATAAACAAAACCCGATGAACGGGTAATTGGGGGATCTATGGCCCGATACGAAGGCTTGTTCGACGCGCTCGGCCTGCGAGAGTGGTGCGATGCGGATAAAACCGAGGCACCTATGTCCATGGCGCAATTGCTGGCGCAAGCCAGTGGTGGCTCTGAAGAGGCAACGGGTCCGGTCCTGCCTTTCCCGTCATTGGATACCCTGAATGAGGCCTGCGCCAGAATCGGCCAGACCCGCGACCTTACCGAAGGTATCGAGCAAGGTTTCCTCGCCATTCGTGGCCAGCTGAAATTCGTTCTGGACCCGCTGACGCAACCCCTTAGCTGGATGCTGGACGGGGCGTTGTGGGTGTTCGAAACCGCGCCGTGGTGGTTCATGATGCCATTGTTGATCCTTGTGTCGTGGTTCGTCAGCAAATCCCGCGGAGTGACGCTTTTTGTGGCCTTCGTGTTGTTCTTCTTCGCGGCCATCGACCACTATAACGTCGCCATGCAGACCCTTGCGATTGTCTTTGTCTGTACCGGTCTCAGTGTCGGTTTTGGTGTCCCGATAGGGATCGGCATGTCTAAATCCGATACCGCGCAGCGTATGATCGTGCCGATCCTCGATCTTTTGCAGACGCTTCCGACATTCGTTTACCTGATCCCGCTAATCTTCCTGTTTTCCGTGACGGAATCGAAGCTTTTCGGCATTGCCATCATCCTTTACGCCATCGTACCGGTGATCCGGTTGACGGACCTCGGCATCAGGCTGGTGGACAAGGACGTGATCGAGGCCGCCAACGCCTTTGGCATGACCAACCGGCAAAAGCTGGTTCGCGTAGAGCTGCCTTTGGCATTGCCCAACATAATGGCCGGTGTGAACCAGACCATCATGATGAGCCTTGCCATGGTCGTGATCGCCTCGCTGGTTTCGGCTCCAGGGCTGGGTGTGCTTGTCCTGCGCGGCATTCGAAACCTCGAACTGGGCGTGGGCATTGTGGCTGGTCTTGGCATCGTGCTGCTGGCCGTCATTCTTGACCGTGTATCCAAAGCGGCCTTGGCGCGTGTTGATAAACAGCGCAACACGCATTGAGGGGCCAGAAGATGACAGCAAAAGTATCCATCCGCGGCCTCTATAAGATCTTCGGCCCAAACGACAAAGCCATGGTCGACAAGGTCAGGAATGGCCTGACCAAGCCGGAATTGCTGGAACAACACCAGCATGTGCTTGGGCTTGAAGACATCAATGTGGAAATGCAGTCGGGCGAGATCACGGTGATTATGGGGCTTTCAGGCTCTGGCAAATCGACCCTGATCCGCCATCTGAACCGGCTGATCGACCCCACGGCGGGCGAAATTCTTGTCGATGGGCAGGATGTTATGCAGTTGGGTCCGTCTGACCTGCGCGAGTTGCGGCGCAAAATGATGTCGATGGTCTTTCAGAAATTCGCGCTGTTGCCACATAAAACGGTTCTGCAAAACGCCGAAATGCCGCTTTCCATTCAGGGCCGAGAGCAATCCGAAATGGATCGCGAAGCCCGCAAATGGTTAAATCGCGTCGGGCTGGATGGATTTGAAGACAGGTTCCCGTCGCAATTGTCAGGCGGGATGCAGCAGCGCGTCGGCATTGCGCGGGCACTGACGGCCAACACCGATATCATGCTCATGGACGAGGCGTTCTCGGCGCTTGACCCTCTGATCCGAACGGACATGCAAAACCTGCTTCTGGAACTTCAGAAAGAGCTTCACAAGACGATCATCTTCATCACTCACGATCTGGACGAGGCGCTTAAGCTGGCCGACCACCTTGTGATCCTGAAAGACGGCGCTGTCGTGCAGCAAGGCGAACCGCAGCACATCCTGCTTAATCCGAATGATCCGTATATCGAGGATTTTGTCAGCGACATTAACCGTGCGCGCGTATTGCGCGTGCGCTCGGTCATGAAACCGCTGGCGGCTGAAGTGAAAATCGACGGGGATGTCGACGCAAAAAGCAATCTTGAAAAGATCATTGCATTGTCCGGCGGCGACACCACAAAGTCCTATCGGGTGGTGGAAGACGGTCAGGCGATCGGGCTGGTGGAAATGGTCGATCTGGTACGGGCCTTGGTTCCCAGAGCTTCCGGAACGAAGTGAACACGGAGAATACGATGTCGGACAAGAGCTGTCTTATAGTTGGCGGTGGCCGTGGCATGGGGGCCGCGATTGCGCGCGAGATGCATGGCCGGGGGTACAGGCTGGCGATCATGTCGCCCTCGGACAGTTGTGAAAAGCTGGCAAAGGAACTTGGCGGTGTGGCCCATCGCGGCGTGGCCGAGAATGCGGCCGACACGCAGGCGATATTTGATCTGGCGATGGCCAGCTATGGACGGGTGGATGCCTGTCTGATCAATGTCGGCGGCCCCCCGAAAGGAGACCTTTTGGACATCACTGACGAGAATTGGGATATCGGCCATGAGGGCGTGCTGAAGCCGGTGATCCGGCTGGCCAAATTGCTGACCCCCGTGATGGAGGCGCAGGGCGGCGGCTCGATCGTGAACCTGACGGGGTTTTCGGCGTTGGAGCCGATGCTGATGTTCCCGACATCCAGCGTGTATCGCGCGGCAGTGACCAGTTTTTCAAAGCTGTATTCGGATCGCTACGGCCCCGCGAATATTCGCATGAACTGTCTTCAGCCGGGTTTTACCAACAGTCTGGCAGTCGAGAAATTCGCGGATATGGCGGCGATGAACCGGATCGGCACGGTGGAAGAGCAAGCCAAGGCAGCGGCCTTTCTGCTGACCGATGATTCCAGCTTTGTCACGGGCCAGTCCTTGCGTGTTGACGGGGGCGCGACCCGCAGCCTTTAGAACGTCCAAAAATCCCTGGGCTTGCCGCAATAGGCCAGCAGGGCTTCGGCGTCCGGGGCAATCTGTTCAACCAGCGCGTTGCGAAGCTCGTCTGAAAATCCGGCAACATTGCGGGCGGATGTGCTGAGCACGGTGTTTTTCACCGCCCCTTTCAGCCTGTCAGGCAACACCCGTTTCGCCAGGCCGGAAAACGGCACACGGTTTACGGCTGAATACATTTTGCCAGGGACTTTCTTGCCCGCGCTTGGATTTTGGTGCGCCCGCGCGACATTTGCGGGTGGCACGCCAAGGAAGGCGCAGAGGTCGGCAAAGAAAGCGTCTGCATCGCGCGACAGGTCTTCCATGAAGCCGATAAAGATATTCTTTCTGGGGAAGCGTTCGAAAAAGGGCTGAAGATTGTACCAGTACAGGCTTTGCCCGACGAACATTGCCGGGTTTTGCCGGACGGCCTTGTCGATGGTTGGCGGAATGGCGTCGCCATTGTCCGAGCGGTATTGGATCCAGGATGATACGATACGTTCCAGCGGATGCCGCACCATGTAGATCAGCTTAAGCTCGGGGTTATAGGCCGCCATCCGCTCTGCCGTATCGGGAAACATGTCGCGCGCGGCGTAATAGTTTGATCCTTCCCCCGCCAGCAAGCCCGCCGTGTTTGCGGCGAAATGGCTGTCATACCAGCCCGTGCCTTTCGCATGGACATCGCTGTCGCAAAAGAAATTCGGCTCGAACCCGGGGATCATGAACACCGCGGGGTGATCCTCGAAATAGGCGGTCACGGTCGAGGTGGCGGATTTCATCGCGCCAATGATGATGAAACCCGGCGTCAAGCGCGGTTTCCCCCATCGTCTCGGCCTGCGATCAGCACCAGCGCTTCGCCCTGACCGCTGTTATCAATGCGTTGCCCCAGCCATCCGTCGCGGCGCAGGGCGCCACCAGCCAGCGCAAGGCTAAGCCGCTGCGGGATCATGAAGGCCGCGCGCAGGTATTGCGCCGCCGAGTTTGGCAACGAATTTTCCGAGATCGTTCTCAGGCTTTTGATCGTCAGGCCGGACCCTTCGACCAATCGGCGAAGCGACGGTTCCGAGAAATGCTGCAAATGAACCGGCAGATCCGAGCTGTGCCACCGGGCCTTCAATTTGCGCGAAAAAAAGCAATCGGCGTTCGGGACGGCGATATAGATTTCGCCATCGGGGGCCAGCAGGGTTGTCATTTCGTGGATCAGGGCTGTGGGTTCGGGATGGTGTTCAACCACGTGGTTGGTGGTGATCAGATCGAATGTCTGGTCGGTGCTGTCCAGAAATGCGGTCAGATTGCCGTGGAACACCGGTATTCCGGCCTTTTGGCAGGTCGCCACACCATCATCCGAGGGTTCGACACCGAAAATGTCGGCCCCAAGCGCACGGCATACCGCAAGAAAGGACCCCCCGCCACAGCCGACATCCAGAATGCGCATTCCGGGGGCGATGCGGACATACCGGTATTCGCCGGTGGCTTTCGCAGCGCGGACGACGGCCGCCATATCTTCGGCCAGACCATGATCCGAGTCGTAAGGGTCGTATCCGGCGGAATAATATTCGTTCAGCTTTTCCGCCGTTGGCGCCGGGTGGATCACTCCGTGGCGGCAGGTCCGGCAGCGGATGACATCCCAGGCTTCGCCTTTTTGCCAGTTTCCGCGAACCACGCCGCCGGAATACCAGTTTTCAAAATCGGAAGACCCGCAGATTTCGCACTTAACCATTTTACCCGCCACCCATTGGATTACCCTGTTTTGTGACCGAGAAGCCGATATCTGACAAGCCCCGCACCCAAGCCGGCGGGGTCAGAGGGGGCGATGGCTTGCGAAAGGCGCAACAATACCGCTTTTGGCCGGATGATTGTTTTCAGCAAGCGGGTCGGACAAGCGGGCGGGCTTCAATCCATCAACCCCAGCAACCGCGCCGCGTTGTTCTTGATGATGTCCTCGCGCAATTCGTCCTTGATGTCGATCTTGGCGAAATCGTCCAACCAGCGTTCCGGCGTGATCATCGGCCAGTCGGATCCGAACAGCACCTTCTTGCGCAGGATCGAGTTGCAATATCGCACCAGAATTGGCGGAAAATATTTCGGCGACCAGCCGGAAAGGTCGATATAGACATTCGGCTTGTGCTGCGCGACGGCAAGGGCCTCTTCCTGCCACGGGAAAGACGGGTGGGCGAGGATGATTTTCAGATCGGGAAAATCCACCGCCACATCGTCAATCACCATCGGGTTCGAGTATTTCAACCGCATCCCGTTGCCCCCCGGCATGCCCGAGCCTACGCCCGTCTGTCCCGTATGAAACAGCGCGATACAGCCATGTTCGGCCAGCACTTCGTAAAACGGATAGGCCATCCGGTCATTCGGCCAGAAGCCCTGCATGGTCGGGTGGAACTTGAAGCCCTTGATGCCGTGATCCTCGATCAGACGCCGCGCCTCGCGCACCGCCATTTTGCCCTTCCACGGATCGATTGAGGCAAAGGGGATCAGGATATCGCTGTTGCGCCTGACCTGCTCGATCACCTCGTCATTGGAAAAGCGGCGATACCCGGTTTCGCGTTCCGCATCGACGGGAAAAATCACCGCCGCCACGTTCTGTTCACGGAACTTGGCGGCTGTCTGGTCAATGGTCGGCTGGACCACTTTGGCCCCAAAATACCGGGCCATCGCCGCCTGAAGATCGTCATACCCGTCATCCGGATGACACCCGCAGGGTTCCTCGGCATGGGTGTGAATGTCGATGGCGCGGACGGATGAGATATCAACCATTGTCGGGTTTTCCTTTAACTGTCGAAGCTGCGGATCAGGGACAGCCCGCCGATCATCAAGGCGCGGGTGTCGGGATCAAGTCCGGCGAACACGCGGGCCTCATGTGCTTCGATGGCGGCAATGGCCCTGTCGCACAGGCGCCGGCCTGCCAACGTGATCGTCAGCGCATAGGCCCGCCGGTCGGTTGGCACACGGTCGCGCCGGATCAGGTCACGCCGTTCAAGCTCGTCAATGATCACCACCATGTTCGGGCGCTCGATATCCATGGCATCCGCCAGTTGCGACTGGCTTAGCCCGGGATTGTCGCGGATCAGCGACAGGGCTGTAAATGTCAGCATGCGCAGATCAAGCGGCTTCAGAGTTTTACCAAGGTCCGATTGCACCACGTTGAACGCCCGTTTCATGTGATACCCCATGAAACGGTTCAGCGTGGGGTCAATCACCTTGGGCGCGGTCTGTTTCGTCTTTTCGGGATCGGCCATGGGTCTATCCGAATTCCGGTGGACGCTTTTCAAGAAAGGCCCGCAGGCCTTCCTCGGCATCCGGTGTGGATTGTGACAGGGCCGCGGCAAGCGATTCTGTGTAAAGCCCGTCAGATTGGCTCATGTCGTTGATCCGCGCGATCGAGTTGATCATCAGATAGTTCGACATCCGCGCATTGCGCGCGATTTTTCCGGCCAGTGTTTGCGCCAGTGCCATCGCCTCGCCTTCACCGACGGAATAATGGGCCAGCCCCAGGGCCAGCCCCTCATCAGCCCCGTATTTGCGGCCGGTCAGCATCATTTCGGTCATCCGGTCGGCCCCGATGATGCGCCCGACCCGCGCCGTTGCCCCACCACCGACGAAAATGCCCCGCCGCCCCTCGGGCAGTTGAAAGATTGTCGAGGCTTCGGCAATGCGCACATGCGTGGCCGCCGCCAGCTCTAGCCCGCCGCCGATCACCGCGCCGAACATGGCAGACACAACCACCAGCCCGCCGAACTGGATCTTCTCCATGACCGCATGCCAGTGGCGCGAATGGTGCAGGTTTTCTTCTGATGAGCGGTGCACATGCTCGGACAGGTCCAGACCGGAACAATAATGCCCACTGGTGCCGGTCAGGATGACAACCCGCACCCCGTCAGGCGGCTTGGAAAAGAACGCTTCAATCGCCACAAGCAGGTCTTCGCACATGGCGTTGCGTTTGTCGGGGCGGTTCATGGTCAGCGTGGCAACCGCGCCTTCGACCGAAACCTGAAGAATGTCAGCCTGCATTGAAGGCTCCCGTGATATGCAATCAGGATAGTTATGGCATATAACAAAATCGGGTCAACCCCCGACCGGCGCGTTTTCAGGGATCCAGAACGCTAAGACAATTGCGCGTAACCCAGCCGGTTTCGTTCAGCGGATCATTCAGGAAGGTTTCCACCAGCTCGGTCCATTCAAGCCCGATATACAGCCGGTCATGCGCCGCCTCGGCGTTGGCAGACACGCGCTTGTATAGGGCCGGATCGGACACGGCCATGGTGATACCATCCGCCAGCGAAGCGGGATTTTGCGCTTCGAACACAACCGCCTCTTCGTCGGGGCGCAAGCGCCCGCTGAAAGACGGGTGGTCCGAGATCACCATCACCGACCGCGATGCCAGCGCTTCGTAGATCGTGTTGGGCAGGCCTTCGGGGTAACTGTGCCGCGACGCTACGATAACAACATCATGCGCGTTCATCTTTTCGCGCACTTCCGCGTTGCCGACGACGCCCAGAAAGGCGACCTGATCGGCAATGCCCAGCGCCTCAGCCCTGGCGGTCCATTCGCCAATATCCCCCGGACCGGCGAAACGCATGGTCAGCCTGATGCCTCTGGCCTTCAACACGGCGACCGCCGCAAGGCAATCGCCCACGCCCTTATGCTCGGATAAAACACCGGCATAAAACGCGGTCGGCGTCTCGGGGTTTACCGCCCCTGTCTTTGCGGGAAAGGTGAAGGGGACCTTGCTCCAGTCCCACGGTACGACTTTGTCTTCGGGCAGGCCCAGCACATTCACCAGCGAACGCGAGGCATTCAGGCTGTGGTTCGAATAACAGGGCGTCTGGCACTGCAAAAGCGCACGCCTTAGCAGGACATGGGTCAGCCGCGTGCGCAGGCCGCCCGGATTGATGATATCGGCAAACGACGGCAGCAGCGGCAAGTTGCGTTTACGGATTTCCCGCAGAAACCCGCGATCCGGCGTGCGCAGGATCACATGGGTCGGATTGGCCTGATCGAAAATCTTCCTGATCTGCCGGGCCGAGACGTTCCCCCGCTGCATGCCAATCGCCCAAAGGCCGGGTGCCAGTTCTTCGTGATAACTGGCCTGACAATAGGCCGCGGTTGTTACCTTGCCGCGCGTGGTCAGCCCGGCCACGTAATCCACCGACCGGCGCTGATCGCGATAGGTTTCTGGCCCGCCACGGGCGAAGCGCTGATAGGCGTCGCGGTAATCGCCGTTTTGTATGAACAGAATACTGGTCATGCGCGGCCCGGCTCTGCCCCCTATCCCACGATCAGCTGTTTCAGTTTCAGCGCCTCGTATTCAAGCTGGACCAGACGGAAATTGACCAGATCACCGATCGAGACCAAACCAACCAGCCGCCCGTTTTCCACCACCGGCATATGGCGGAAGCGGCCATCGCTCATGCGTTTCGTGACGGCCTCAACCAGGTCGTCGCCGGTGCAGGTGATCACCTTTTCTGTCATGACTTGGGCGACCTCATGCGGCAGGGTGCGCCCCGGGGTTTCGGCCAGTTTGCGCACGATGTCGCGCTCGGAAAGGATGCCCTGGATTGCGCCGTTGGCATCGGTGACAAGCAGCGCCCCGACATTCCGGTCGCGCAGGATTTCCACCGCCCGGCCCAGCGTTTCCTGCGGGCGGATCGTGATCACCGCATTGCCCTTTTTCCCCAGCACATCCGCGATCCGTGCATTCCCGACCGCCGAGTTTGATTCAAGGCTTTGGCTATGGGTCTTTTCCTTATGGTCGTCAGACGGAAAATGCGGACGATAGGATTCGGGCATTTCGTGTTCCTTTGCTTGATCAATGGCCTGCGGTCGTACAGATAGGTTAGACCGATTGATCCAACCGTGGAACCGCCTTTCGTGCCCGAATTTGTCCTGACACCACTGATCGCCACGATCCTGTTCGTGATCGGATGCGTGGCCGGCTATGGCTATCGCCGCACCTGGAAAGCCGAAGGGCCGAGATGGCGTTTGTGGATGTACGGAGTGGTGGCCGCCACGGCGTTTCTGACCCTGGCTTTCGTGCCGCTAAATTGATCAGGCCCAGCTTAAGCGTGCTTTTTTCTGGCCCGAGGGCATTCAAGCCGTTCACGCAGCGGCGAATCGGGGTCGATCTCTTTTTTGCAGACCAGGCAGCGGTCGGCGCCTTCAACGGCGTTCAGCCCGCCGCAACTGCCCTTGATCGTCCGGCCATTCAGGATCACGCCCAGCGCCATGCCCAACACGATGACCATCAACAGGCCGAATGCAAAAAGAAACGTCGCCATGATACCGACCCCCTGGTGATTACGCCTGAAGCGCGGCAAAGCGCGAACTGGCCGAAGTGCCCAGCGCATTGCCGTCGTTTTCGATGAACACGACCGCCATATTGCGGGCCTCGGCGATCTCCATACCACGGTCACGGCCCAGCGTCAGCATCGCCGTAGCCCAGGCATCGGCCAGCATCGCATTGTCGGTCAGTACCGTGGCCGAGACGGTGTTATGGGTGATCGGATATCCGGTGGTCGGATCGATGATGTGGCTATAGCGCACACCGCCCTGTTCAAAGAAATTGCGGTAATCGCCCGAGGTCGCCAGCCCGAAGCCCGAGACACTGGCCACCTGATGCACCTCGCGGCTGCCAGCAAAAGGGGCTTCGATGCCGATTTGCCACGGCTGCCCGTCCGGGTTGTTGCCCGAGGTATAAAGATCGCCGCCGATCTCGACCATGTAATCGGTGATGCCAAAGGATTCGACTGCGGCTGCGACCACATCCACACCATAGCCTTTGCCGATGGACGACAGGTAAATCTCGGTGCTGTCATCCAGCTTTTCCAGCGCGTTGCCGCTTAGCCGCAGATTGCGTGACTGGCCGGTGCCTTCCATGGCCTCGGCAATCGCGGTGTCCGCTGGAATGGCATTGCCAGTCGTGCCTGCGCCAAAACCCCACAGATCAACCAGACGGCCAACGGTCACGTCGAACATGCCGTTGCTGGCCATATGCACATCCTGCGCCGCCTGAACGACGGTGGCCAGATCGTCCGAAAGCCGGGCGGTTCCGGTGCCTTGCGCATTGAAGCGCGAGATTTCCGAACCGGCGTTCCAGTTCGACATTTGGGAATTGACCCGGGCCAGACCCGTTTCAACCGCGCTTTGCAGGTCGGCTTCGGATGTCTTGCCGTCATTATCCACTGCAATCACATTATATGTGGTGCCCATGGTCAGACCACTCAGCCTTAGGATGCCGTCGCGGAAATTGCATGCTGCAAGCGCGAAAGGCATGACGAGGAAATGACGGCGCTTGATCCGGATAAGGTCTTTCACGGCGGGGATCTCCGTTCGGAATACACAACGCGGCACTTGCGTCCGCAGGCTGCCTTGTGGGGGATTAAACGACGATTTTCAACCGTTTTGGGACGTTTTTTTACAAAAATCCCAAAAATACGGTTTTGCTTTCCGACCGGCTGTTGCATAAGGCGCCGGAATAGCAAAGAAAGATGCCGCGTTGCAGCAATTCAGGCTTAAAAAAGGTCTTACCCTTCCGATCACCGGCGCCCCGGCGGCGACTGTTGAGGATGCGCCTGCCGTTAGGACCGTTGCGATTCTGGGCGAAGACTATATCGGCCTCAAACCGCGTCTGGCGGTGGCCGAAGGCGATATCGTCGCGCGCGGTGCGCCGGTTCTGGCCCATAAAGACACCCCTGAAGTTCAGGTCACATCGCCCGTTTCGGGGCGGATCAAGGCGATCAACCGTGGCGCCCGCCGCAAGCTGATCAGCGTCGAGATCACGCCTGACGAAGCCGCCGCCCAGCCAGTTGATTTCTCGACGGTCGGAGATATCGCAACGCCCGAAGGTCTGGCCGAACGGCTGTGTGCCTCGGGGCTTTGGACATCGTTTCGCACGCGCCCCTATTCCAAGGTTCCCGATCCGGCAACCCGCCCTGCGGCGATCTATGTCAACGCGATGGAAACCGAGCCGTTGGCCGCCGATCCCGCGCCGATCATCGCGGAGGATCCCGCGGCCTTCCACAAGGGACTGGAAGCCATCGCCGCCCTGAGCGACGGCAAAACCTATCTGTGCCAGCGCCCAGATGCGCAAATTCCCGCCCCGGCTTCGGTTGAGGTTGCGGGCTTCGCGGGGCCTCATCCGGCGGGGCTTGCCGGCACACATATGCATTTCCTCGAACCGCCAAGCGCCGAGAAAACCGTCTGGACGATCAGCTACGCCGATGTGATCGTCATCGGCCGCCTTCTGGAAACCGGCTTCTACGATCCGCGCGTTACCATCGCCCTGTGCGGCCCGGCCTGCGCCAATCCGCGCTTGGTCCGCACCACCGCCGGGGCGTCGATGACCGACCTGCTGGTGAACGATCTGCCGCAGGATCTGCATGTGCGCATGATCTCTGGTTCGGTCCTTAGCGGCCGCGCGGGCGACGGGGCCGATGCCTTCCTTGGCCGCTATGCCCGCCAGATCACGGTGATCGAGGAAGACCAGAACCAGACCGTTCTGGGCTGGATACGGCCCATGCCTTCAAAATTCGCCGTCCAGCCGGTTCTTGGCTCGGCGTTTTCGAAAAAGCTGTATGCGCTGACCTCGAACCTGAACGGCGGTCGCCGCGCGATGGTGCCAACCGGCACGTTTGAAGAACTGATGCCGCAGGATTTTCTGCCCACCCAGCTTTTGCGTGCGCTTTTGGTGATGGACACCGATCAGGCTCAGCTTCTGGGCGTGCTGGAACTTGACGAGGAAGACCTCGGTCTCGTCGGCTTTGCCTGCCCCGCCAAATATGAATACCGCATCGCGCTTCGCGACTGTCTGACCAAGATCGAGAAAGAGGGCTGACGCATGGGTTTGCGTAACTTCTTCGACCGGATCGAGCCGCAATTTACCAAAGGCGGCAGGTACGAGCGGCTTTTCCCTGTCTACGAGATGGTGGAAAGCTTCCTCTACACCCCGAAAACGGTCACAACCGCTGCGCCACATGCGCGATCCTATGTCGATATGAAGCGGATCATGACCTATGTGGTCATCGCGACGATCCCTGCCATCCTCATGGGTCTTTACAACACCGGCCTTCAGGTCAACACCGCCTTTGAAGCGCTCGGCCCCTCGGGCTGGCGGGCGGCTGTGATCGATTTCTTCGGTATTGGCTTCAACGCCGCGAACCCGGCGGCCAATATGCTGCACGGGCTTTTGTACTTCTTGCCGATCTATATCACGACACTGGTTGTCGGCGGTGTGTGGGAGGTTCTGTTCGCCACCGTGCGCCGACACGAGGTGAACGAAGGCTTCCTTGTCACCTCGATGCTCTACGCCCTGATCCTGCCCCCGAACGTGCCGCTTTGGCAGGTCGCGCTGGGCATTTCCTTCGGTGTTGTCATCGGCAAAGAGGTTTTCGGCGGAACCGGCAAGAACTTTCTAAATCCCGCACTGACAGGGCGTGCCTTTCTGTATTTCGCCTACCCTGCGCAAATGTCGGGCGAAACCATCTGGACACCGGTTGACGGCTTTTCCGGTGCGACCGCTCTGGCGGTTTCGGCGGCAGACGGGTTTCAGAACCTGTCCGCCTATGGCATCACCTGGATGGACGCATTTGTCGGTACGGTTCAGGGCAGCATTGGTGAAACCTCGACCATCGCCATCACGATCGGCCTTGCCTTCCTGCTGATCACCAAGATTGCCAACTGGCGTCTGGTCGTGGGCTGTCTGGCCGGGATGATCGCATTCTCGACCCTGCTGAACCTGATCGGGTCCGACACCAACCCGATGTTCGCGATGCCGTGGTATTGGCACCTGGTTGTCGGCGGCTATGCCTTTGGACTGGCCTTCATGGTGACTGAGCCTGTGTCGGCCAGCCACACCAATCTGGGCCGCTATATCTACGGGGCGCTGATCGGCTTTATGGTTGTGATGATCCGCGTCGTGAACCCGGCCTTTCCCGAAGGCATGATGCTGGCGATCCTGTTTGGCAACGTCTTCGCCCCGCTGATCGACTATTTCGTCGTTCAGGCCAATATCCGCCGGAGGGCCAAGCGCAATGTCTGACGCGCATTCGAACAAAGGCCCCGTCCGCCGCTTTTTCGACCTGCCGAAAGATTCGGTTCCGAAAACCCTGTTCGTGGCGGTTGCGGTTTGTCTTGTGGCCGCAATGATCGTCTCGGCCGCCGCTGTTGCGCTGCGCCCGATCCAAGAGATCAACAAAGCCCGCGAAAAGCAGATCAACATTCTTCAGGTCGCGGGCCTGTATGAAAACGGCACCGATGTGGCCACGGCGTTCACCGTATTCGAACCACGGGTGCTTGAACTGGCAACCGGCAGCTTTACCGACCGGTTCGACGCCGCCACCTTTGATGACCGCGCCGCGGCGGATGATCCGGCAACCTCGGTCGCGCTTGCCGACGATCCGGCGGGCATTGGCCGCCAGTCGCAATTCGTCACCGTCTATCTGCTGCGCGACCAGACGGGCGCGATCGACAAGGTGATCCTGCCGATCCACGGCTATGGCCTGTGGTCCACGCTTTACGGCTTCATCGCGGTGGAAGAAAACGGCAACGACATTTTCGGCCTTCAGTTTTACAGCCATGCCGAAACGCCGGGCCTTGGGGGCGAGGTTGACAACCCAAGATGGAAGGCGCTTTGGAGCGGCAAAAAGCTGACCGATGCCGAAGGCGTTCTTCAGATCACCGTTGCCAAATCCGCCCCGCCGGCCGGCGCCGAGTTTCACGTGGACGCACTGGCCGGGGCCACGCTGACTTCGGCCGGTATCGATAATCTTGTCCGTTTCTGGATGGGCGAAACCGGCTATGCGCCGTTTCTGGCGAATCTCAAGGCAGGAGACCTCTGATGGCACAGACATACAGAAAGCTTCTTGTTGATCCGCTGGTCGACAACAATCCGATCACAGTTCAGGTGTTGGGCATCTGTTCGGCTCTGGCGGTCACGTCGTCGCTGAAAGTCGCGATGGTGATGACCATCGCCGTGATCCTGGTGACGGCTTTTTCGTCCTTCTTCATCTCGATCCTGCGCAACCACATCCCCAATTCGATCAGGATCATCGTCCAGATGGTCATCATCGCATCGCTGGTGATCCTTGTAGAGCAGGTGCTGAAGGCCTTTGCCTACGAGATTTCCAAAACCCTGTCGGTCTTTGTTGGCCTGATCATCACCAACTGTATCGTCATGGGCCGGGCCGAGGCGTTCGCCATGTCCAATCCGCCGGTGGCCTCGTTCATCGACGGGGTCGGCAATGGCGTGGGATACGGGTTGCTGTTGCTGCTGGTCGGGTTCATCCGCGAATTGTTCGGGGCGGGCAGCCTGTTCGGCCTGACCATTCTCGAGACGGTCAATAACGGCGGCTGGTATGTCCCCAACGGCATGCTGCTGCTGCCGCCTTCGGCCTTCTTTGTCATCGGCCTTCTGATCTGGGCCTTCCGCACCTGGAAACCGGACCAGGCCGAAGCGCGTGAATACAAAATCCAGATTGCCGAGGGTCACTGATGGAAGAGCTACTGTCCCTGGCCGTCAAGGCCATCTTTATCGAAAATCTGGCGCTCAGCTTTTTTCTGGGCATGTGTACCTTCCTTGCCGTGTCGAAGAAAATTTCGACATCGATCGGGCTGGGCATCTCGGTGATGCTGGTTCAGGCGATCACCGTTCCGGCCAACAACCTGATCCTGACCTATCTGCTGGCCCCCGGTGCGCTTGCATGGGCGGGCTTTCCGGACATCGACCTGACCTTCCTTGGGCTGATCTCGTATATCGGGGTGATTGCCGCGCTGGTTCAGATCCTTGAAATGGTGCTCGATAAGTATTTCCCGTCGCTTTACAACGCGCTGGGTGTCTTCCTGCCGCTGATCACCGTCAACTGCGCGATCCTTGGCGGGTCCCTGTTCATGGTGGAGCGCAATTACACCTTCACCGAATCCGCCACTTACGGCCTGTCCTCGGGCTTTGGCTGGGCGCTGGCGATCACCGCCATGGCCGGTGTGCGCGAAAAGCTGAAATACTCGGACATTCCCGACGGCCTGCAAGGGCTGGGCATCACCTTCATCACCGCCGGGCTGATGGCTATGGCCTTCATGTCGTTCAGCGGCGTGCGTCTGTAAGGGGGTTCGGGAAATGACAACCTTCGGACTTGGCGTATTGCTGTTCACGCTGATCGTCGTGGCTTTGGTCACGATCATCCTGCTGGCCCGCCGCCAACTGGTTTCGTCCGGCAATGTGAACATCACCATCAACGGCGAAAAAACCATCTCGGTGCCTGCGGGCGGCAAATTGCTGCAAACTCTGGCGGCCGAGAAACTGTTCGTCCCCTCGGCCTGCGGCGGCGGCGGCACCTGCGCCCAATGCCGGGTCCGGGTGCATTCCGGCGGCGGTTCGATCCTGCCAACCGAAGAGGGCCACATCACCAAGCGCGAAGCGGCCTGCGGCGACCGTCTGTCCTGTCAGGTGGCGGTCAAGCATGATATGGAAATCGAAGTCCCGGAAGAGGTTTTCGGCGTCAAGAAATGGGAATGCACCGTGCGTTCCAACGAAAACGTCGCCACCTTCATCAAGGCGCTGGTTCTGGACCTGCCCGAGGGCGAGGATGTGAATTTCCGCGCCGGCGGCTATATCCAGATCGAAGCCCCTGCGCACAGCCTGAAATACACCGATTTCGATATCGAGGACGAATACCGCGAAGATTGGGACCGCTTCAATCTGTGGCAGTATGAATCGGTTGTGACCGAACCGGTTGAACGCGCCTATTCGATGGCCAACTACCCCGAAGAAAAGGGCATGATCATGCTCAACGTCCGGGTCGCCTCGCCGCCGCCGGGGTCGGAGGGCATTCCTCCGGGTCTGATGTCATCTTACATTTTCAACCTGAAACCGGGCGACAAGGTTACGATTTCCGGCCCGTTCGGAGAATTCTTCGCCCGCGATACCGACAAGGAAATGGTGTTTATCGGCGGCGGCGCGGGCATGGCCCCGATGCGCAGCCATATCTTCGACCAGCTTAAACGTCTGAAAAACCGCGACCGGAAAATCAGCTTCTGGTATGGCGCCCGCTCAAAGCGCGAGATGTTCTTTGTTGAAGATTTTGACGGTCTTGCAGAGGAATTCGACAATTTCGAATGGCATGTCGCCCTGTCCGACGCCATGCCCGAGGATGAATGGACCGGCTATACCGGCTTCATCCACAACGTATTGTTTGAGGAATACCTCAAGAACCATCCGAATCCGGAAGATTGCGAATACTACATGTGCGGCCCTCCGATCATGAACCAGTCGGTCATCAACATGCTGCTCGAACTGGGTGTCGACCGTGAAGACATCATGCTGGATGATTTCGGCGGGTAAGATTTCAAAAACGGCAGGGCGCAGGCTCTGCCGTTTTCGTTTGATCATAGCGGTTTTCACAGATCACCTGACATGCTCATATAGCAGAGCATCCAAGGAGCCGACTTTGCCCAATACCCCGCAAAAAGACCTCAGCCTGAAATCGCTCGAACTGTTCCAGCTTTGCGCCAACAAAGGCTCGCTTCAGGCTGCCGCACGGGATTCCGGTCTGTCGCTTAGCACCGTGTCGCACCATCTGCGCAGCCTCGAAGACCATCTGGGCGTTGAGCTTTTCAACCACAATCGCCGCCCGATGGTGCTGACCCCGCGCGGCCAAGCCTTTTTGCGCAACATCGAAGACGCGCTTTTGGCGATCCGCAAAGCCAGGGCCGAGGCATCTTCGGGCAGTATCGCTGACGCCAGCTTTCTGCGCGTCGGCGTTATTGAGGATTTCGACACTGATATTGTGCCCGAACTGGCGGTTTTCCTGTCATCGCGTATGCCGAAATGTGATTTCACATATGTCACCGATCACAGCCATTCCATTGTCGAGAAGCTGCGCAATCACACGCTCGATATCGGTGTCGTGGCCGGTGTAAGCGAACGTTTAGGTGATCTGCTGGATCAACCGCTGCTGCGTGATCCCTTTGTTGTTGTCGTTCCAAAGGGCACCGAACCCCCCATTGAAGACATCGTTGCCGGCAAAACCGAACTTCCGTTTCTGCGATTCACGGCGAACCTGATCATTGCACGCCAAATCGAAACACATCTTCGACGTATCGGCCATTCCCACCCGCACCGCTTTGAATGTGATAGCAACCAAACCTTGATGGCGATGGTGGCCTCGGGCGCTGGCTGGACGATCACCACACCGCTGCTTTACACCCGCGCCGAACGGTTTCACGACAGGGTCAAGATGCGTCCCTTCCCCGGCAAAAGCTTTTCGCGTTCGGTCTCGATCATCCGCACGCCCGACTGTTCAACATCGGTAGGCGATCTTGTTGATGGTATGATGCGAAAGATGATTTCCGAGAAAGCCATCCAATCCGTTCACGAAACGCATCCATGGCTAAAAGACCGTTTTAGGCTGATATAGAGCCTGTTTTTGATCCTATAGAATGTTGAACCGCTTGCGGATCGCCCGATCCTGCGCGTCCGACAGGATTTTCGGGTGATGGGTCTCAAGGATCTCTTTTGCCCGCGCTTTTGCCCGATCCCACGCCGTTTGCGCCCCGTTTAACGCCCAGGTCCGAGGCTCGTCCCGATCGGCAAGCGACGGATAGAAGTAATCCCGCTCCATCGCCGCATAGGTGTGCTGGGTGCCAAGAAAATGCCCCTCGCCCAGAATGGCGGCGCAGATTGCGTCAAACCCGAGGTTCGCCTCGCTCACCTCGATCCCCCGCAAGGCGCGATAGGTGTTCGAATGCATCTCATCATCCAGAACGAAACCTTCGAAACTGGCCCCCAGCAAGCTTGCCGTCATGCCCGAGCTTTCATAGATCAGGTTCGCCCCCGCCAGGGCCGCAGCAAGCGACGTCATTCCTTTCTCGGCCCCGTATTGCGCGTCAATCGCCTTGGCGTCGGTCATCGAGCTGGCCACCCCTGAAGGCAGCCCGAGCCAGTTCGACAACTGCGCCGAAGCCGCGTTCAGCAGCGCCGTTTCACCGCTGCCCCCGGCAAAGGCCCCTGTGCGCAGATCGATCACAAGGGGCCAGTTGGAAAACACCATCGGAAAGCCGGGTCGGATCACGTTGACCATCACAAGGCTGGCCAGTGTTTCCGCCAGCGACTGCGCCAGAAATCCGGCCAGCGTCGCGGGTGCCGTCGCCCCTGCCTGCGCGGCGGTAATGCAAGACATCGGAATACCATGCCGAATGCAGGCATACACCACATCCACCGCGTCTTCGGCGAAACGCATGGGGGAAATCACCGGGCTGATATGGGCCTTCAGGAAGGGTTGCTTGCGAAACGCGCCTTCCCCACCGGCGGCGATATCCAGCATGCCGACAATCGGCGCAACATGCTCGGCCAGGGTAAAGGCGGTCGCCACAGGTTTGTCGGTGTTCTTCATCAGCGCATAGGCGGTGTTCACATCCAGATCGAAATTATCCGGCACATCGGTCGCGATACAGCAGCGGGTGAACCATGCAACATTGGCCAGACGATCCTGCAAACGGGTAAAATTGTGCAGGTCGTCCAAAGTGGATGGACGATACAGGCCGCTTTCCAGATCAAGGGTCTGAACCGCCGCGCCTCCGGTGCCAAAATAGACCCTGTTCCCGCCCAATTCGATGTTTCGGGCCGGATCGCGCCCGTAAAGCGTGAGCTCTTTCGCGGCGCTCTCAATGCACCGTTCAACCATCGTCGGCGGCATCTGGATGCGCCCGTCCGGCCGTTCCCGTGCGCCGTTTGCCAGCAAATCGCGCTTCAGCCGGATCGGCACCTCGCCCATCCCCAGATGATCCAGAAGCTTCAGAGACGTGTGATAGATCGCCCGCAAATCAGTCTCTGACAGGGGCTTATACGCCCCACCCATCTGACCGGGCGGGCAGGGGTCGAACACAGGCTTTGCCGCCCGTTTCGCCACTTTGCTTTTCCGTCCACTCCGCTTGGTCGCCATACGCATTAACCTTTTGTTCGGCATATTCTTTGCTGCGGGCAGCTTCCCGCGCAATCTCGGGATTGTTAATTCAGTATTTTCCTACCAATGTTTCGAAGTAATAACATTTACATCTCTGTTGTTGAGTTGCCCGCCCGGTTGAGTCCCAATTCGCGCGAAGTTCAGAGGGCTGCATATGAAATCTCGTACCAAAGTTGTCGTTATCGGCGGCGGCATCGCTGGATGCTCGACGCTGTATCATCTGACCCAAGAGGGCTGGACCGACGTTGTTCTGGTTGAACGGAACGAGCTGACCAGCGGCACCACCTGGCATTCGGCGGCACAGGTGACGAATTTCGGCATGAACCAGACGATGGTGGGGCTGAAAACCCATTCAATCAACCTCTATCAGGATCTGGCGAACGACCCTGACTATCCCATCAACTACCACCACGGCGATGGCGGCATCCGCATGGCCAACACCGAGGCGCAGATGCAGGGCTATCGACACTTTGCCTCGATGGCCCGCGGGATGGACGTGCATTTCGAAGTCATCGATGCCGAGGAATGCGCCCGCCGGCATCCGCTGATCTCAACCGATAACCTGATCGGCGGGCTGTGGGATCCCCTGGACGGCGATATCGACCCTGCGCAACTGTGTCAGGCGCTGGCGCGGAGGGCGCGAAAGGCCGGGGCCGAGGTATATCGCAACACGCCGGTTGTGGCTCTGACCCAGCACAAAGACGATACCTGGACCGTTCACACCGAACACGGCGACATTGATTGTGACATCGTCGTGAACGCCTGCGGCTATCGCGTGAACGAGGTCGGCGCGATGATGGGCGTGCATCACCCTGTCATGTCGATGGAGCATCAGTATTTCCTGACCGAGGAAATCCCCGCGATCAGGGACGCAGGTCACAGAATGCCGCTGATCCGCTGTCCGATCAGTGACTATTACTGCCGACAGGAAAAAAACGGGTTGCTGGTTGGGTTTTACGAACAGGACTGCAAGACTTGGGGCATGGACGGGATCGACCCGAATTTCGTCAACGCGCTCTGCCCCGACGATCTGGACCGCGTAACCGATGTGCTTGAGGGCGCCTTCGCCCGTATGCCCGCGCTGATGGAGGTTGGTATTCACACGGTGGTCAACGGCCCGATCACCTATACCATTGACGGCGCACCTTTGGTCGGCCCGATCCCCGGCAAGCGCAACGCCTTCTGCATCATCGGCCTGCGGGCCGGTCTGGGCGAAGGCGGCGGCCATGGCTGGCTACTGGCGCAACAGATCGTGCATGGCGAGGCATGTTACGACACTTGGTGCCTTGATCCGCGCCGCTATGCGTCACACACGAATGTCGAGCTTTGCGCCCAATATGCCATTCAGGACTATCAGAACGAGTTCCGTTTCCACTTTCCCAACGAACATCGCCCCGCAGGGCGTCCGGCAAAAACGACGCCGCTTACCCCTGTGTTAGAGACTGAAAACGCCGAATTCACCGTCGTAAACGGCTGGGAACGGGCCGAGTATTTCAAGCCATCGCCTGATTTCCACACCACGCCGACCTTCATGTTTGACGAAGCGCATGACATCGTTGCGGATGAGGTGAAGGCGGTTCAGACTGCGGTTGGTCTGTGCGAGGTCAACGGCTTTAACCGTTTCGAAATTACCGGCGCGGACCGACACAGCTTTCTTGACCGGATGTTCTGCGGAACAGTCACTAAAAAGGCAAATCGCGTCGGTTTGGGCTATCTGTTGAACCATCACGGGATGGTCAAGGGCGAAGCGACGATTGCCAATATTCCCGCCTCGGATCGGGGGCCAGATCGGATCTGGTACGGTTCCGCCGCCGCCAGCGAATTGCACGACATGGATTGGTTGAACACCCATATCCGCGACGGCGAAGACGTGCAGATCAGATCGATGACCAACGACCAGACGATCCTTGTACTGGCCGGTCCAAAATCGCGGGATGTGCTGTCAGCCGTTTCGCGCGGCGACTGGTCGGCAGACGCCTTCCCCTGGCTGTCGGTGCGCGAATGCTTCATCGGCATCGCCCCTGCCACCGTGATGGGTGTCAGTTTCTCGGGCGAGTTGGCCTATGAGATCCACATCCCCAACGCTTCGCTTTATGCAGCGTATAAGGCGTTGCGAAAGGCCGGAGAAGCCTATGGGCTAAAGCTTTTCGGTGCCCGCGCGGTTGACTCGATGCGGATGGAGAAGGGCTTTCTGCACTGGAAGGCCGATCTTATCACCGAATTCGATCCCTATGAAACCGGACTGGACCGTTTCGTGAAAATGCAAAAGCCTGACTTCATCGGCAAAGAAGCCCTAAAGCAGAGACTGACCGACGCCCCCCGCAAGAAGCTGGTGACATTGAAAATCAACACCGACAAAGCCGCCGCGCATAGCGGGGCGTCGTTGATGGATGGCGACAAGGTTGTTGGCACGGTGACGTCCGGTGATTGGGGCTATCGCACCGGTTTGAACCTTGCATATGCCTTTGTAGACACCGGTTTTGCCAATATTGCCAGTACCATGCAGCTTGATCTTTGCGGTGACATGGTGTTGGCCGAGGTTATTCCACCTTCGCCCTACGACCCGAAACACGAAAGAATGCGCGGCTAGTCCGCCCTGATAGGAGATACCAAAATGCACCTCGCCCGTTTTCCGCGCGTCCACCTTGCCCATTTGCCCACACCGCTTGAACCGATGGATCGGCTGTCCGAGGCGCTGGGTGTTGAGTTGTGGATCAAGCGCGACGACTGCACCGGCATGTCCACCGGCGGCAACAAGACCCGCAAGCTTGAGTTCCTGTTTGGCGAGGCGATCGCGCAGGGCGCCGACATGGTGATGACCCAGGGCGCGACGCAATCCAATCACGCCCGCCAGACGGCGGCTTTTGCGGCAAAGCTGGGTCTTGGCTGTCATATCCTGCTGGAAGACCGCACCGGCTATAACAACGCCAATTATAACCACAACGGCAACGTGCTGCTGGACCATCTGCATGGCGCAACGACCGAGAAATTTCCAGGCGGCCACAACATGGTGGACGAGATGGAAAAAGCTGCCCAAGCGAAGCGGGCCGAGGGGCATAAGGTTTATGTCATCCCCGGAGGAGGCTCGAACCCGACCGGTGCGCTGGGATATGTGAACTGTGCGTTCGAGTTGCTGGGCCAGGCGAATGACCGGGGATTGAAAATCGACCGGGTGGTTCACGCAACCGGGTCATCGGGCACTCAGGCAGGGTTGGTCACGGGATTTTGCGCCATGAATTCGGGCGTTCCGGTGCTTGGGGTCGGTACGCGGGCGGCCCAGCCCAAGCAGGAACAGATGGTGTTTGATCTGGCCTGCAAGACAGCCGATAAGCTTGGCTGCCCCGGAGCGGTGAAACGCGAAGACGTGATGGCCAACACCGATTACGTCGGCGAAGGCTACGGATTGCCGACCGAAAGCGGGATCGAGGCGATCCGCATGTTTGCCGAGCTTGAGGGGATTTTGCTGGATCCGGTTTACTCGGCCAAGGGTGCTGCGGGCCTGATCGATCTGGCCCGCAACGGCGCGTTTGAAGGTGAGCGGGTGGTGTTCCTGCATACTGGCGGATCGGCCGGGCTGTTCGGCTATGATTTTGCCTTTGATCACGCAGACCGTTGGGTGAACATCTGATGACAAGGCGGTTGGTCGGCATACTTGGCGGCATGGGGCCAGAGGCCACGATTTTGCTGCAACAGAGACTGTTGGGCGTGGTCAACGCGCAGGACGACGCCGACCATTTGCCGCTTTTGATCGACATGAATCCGCAGGTGCCGTCGCGGATCAAGCACCTGATCGAAGGTCAGGGCGAAACGCCCGCGCCGGTTCTGGCGGATATGGCGCGGCGGTTGCAGGCGGCGGGGGCCACGGCGCTGGCGATGCCGTGCAACACGGCGCATCACTATGCCGATGCGATCCTCGGGGCGGTGGATGTGCCGTTTCTGGATATGGTCACGCTATCGGTGGCGACAGCGACTACAATGGTCAAAACAGGCTCTAAAATAGGGTTTTTGGCCTCACCTGCGGTTCAAAAAACCGGTGTTTTCGACCCTGCCTTGGCGGCCAACGGGCTTTCGGCGCTTTGGCCCGAAGATGACGACCGGATGCTGGCCGCAATCCGCGAGATCAAGCGCGACGGGGCCACCAAGGGGGCATTGGCGGTGCTGCAAACGGCCGCAAACGAGTTGAACGCCAAAGGCGCATCGTTGATCCTGATCGCCTGTTCCGAGTTTTCGTTGTTCACCGGTCAGGTCTCGGCACCTGTCCCTGTCATCGACACGATTGACGTGCTGGCCGAGGCCATTCGCGACCATATTCGGCGGGATTAGAGATTGATATGACTGTCACATACCTTAAACAAGCCCTGCCGCGCCCGGTATCGGAAAACAGCGACATCCGCGATATTGTCCGCGTGATGCTGTCGAATATCGAACGCGGCGGAGAAGACGCGGTGCGCGACTATGCGGTCAGGCTTGATGGATGGACCGGCGCGGTTGTGCTGTCGGATGCCGAACGGCAGGCCGCCTGCAACCGCGTACCGGACGAGCTGAAACGCGACATCCGCTATGCCCATGCGAATATCAGAACTTTCGCCGAAGCGCAGAAAGCGACCATTCAGGATTGCGAGGTCGAGGTGATACCGGGCCTGATCGCAGGGCAGAAGCAGATACCGGTCAATGCGGCCGGATGCTATGTGCCCGGAGGGCGCTATAGCCATATCGCCAGCGCCCTGATGACGATCACCACGGCGAAGGTGGCAGGGGTCCGGCACATCACGGCGGTGTCGCCGACGCGCCCCGAAACCGGCATTCCCGATCCGATCATTTACGCGATGGAGGTTGCGGGGGCGGACATGATCCTGAACCTCGGCGGGGTACAGGCAATCGCGGCGATGGCGCAGGGGCTGTTTGGTTGCGAACCGGCGGATATTCTGGTGGGACCGGGCAATTCCTATGTCGCCGAAGCCAAGCGGATGCTGTTCGGAGAGATCGGCATCGACATGTTCGCAGGCCCGACGGATTCGCTGATCATTGCGGATAGTTCGGCGGAAACAGAGACTGTTTCGTGGGATCTGGTTAGTCAGGCCGAACATGGCGCGGATAGCCCTGTCTGGCTGGTGACAACTGATCGCGCCCTGGCCGAAGGGGTGCTGGCGCGGGTTGACGCGCTGATCGACAGCCTGCCCGAACCCAACGGTCCCGCCGCCCGCGTTGCGTGGCGCGAACGGGCCGAGGTGATCCTGTGCGACACAAACGAAGAGGCGGCAACGATTTCCGACCGCTACGCGCCCGAGCATTTGCAGGTGATGGCCGCAGATCTGGACTGGTGGCTGGAACGTCTGACCTGCTATGGGTCCTTGTTTCTGGGCAAAGAAACCACCGTACCGTTCGGCGACAAGATTTCCGGCCCGAACCATGTGCTGCCGACCAGTGGCGCGGCCCGGTATACGGGCGGTCTGTCGGTGCATAAGTTCACCAAGACCGTCACGTGGCAGCGGGCCAGCGAAGCCGCCAGTCACGAGCTGGCCTCGCGCGCGGCGCGGATCAGCCGGTTCGAGGGGATGGAGGGCCATGCCCGCGCCGCAGAGTTGCGGTTGAAGCCCAGGCTGGTTTAGCGCCTACTTCCAGCGGCGGTGCATCCACAGCCATTGGCCCATGTGATCGCGCACGCGGGATTCGAGACTATCATTGGCCAATTGCATCATGTCTTCCGGCGTCGTGTGCGTGATCGGCCGTTCAACGATCAGGTCGAACGACACCCCGTCAGGCTGCCGGACCGCATAGCAAGGCACCAAAAGCGCATCGAAACGGATCGCCAGTTCTGCCGGTGTCAGGACCGTCTTTGCAGGCTTGCCGAAAAAGCTGAGATCCGCGCCGGTATGCAGCGACTGATCATGCAGGATCGCCACCGGCCGGCCGGCTTTGAGTTCTTTCATGAATTCGCGCATTCCCGCAGAATCGCGCGGCACCATCGGGGCCACCTCGCGCATGGCCTCGACATAGCGGGCGTTCAGCGTTTCGTTTTCCAGCGGCTGGAAAATGCCGACGATCCGGTGCCCCATCAGGGTGGCCCGCGCCCGTAAGGCGTTCAGATTGCCAAAATGGCCCGAGATGAAAATGATGGGCTTGCCGGATGCCAGCGCCTGAGACACTTCGGGCCAGCCTTCGCCATGCGGTTCGCTGGTAGCGACGATTTTCAGGAAATCCTGCCAAAAGAATATCTCGGCCACGTTGCGGCCCAGATTGTCGGCGGACTCGATAAACAGCCGCTGCGCCATGGCCGCATCCGTCTGCGGCGCAACCAGCGCAAGGTTGTCGAACACGCGCTTGCGATATCCGGCCAGCGGCCCGATGACCCGCGAGGCGACAAGCCCCATAAAGGCAACGCGATGCCGATAGGGCAGAATTCGCAGCACGCGAACCAGCCCCAGCACCAGCGCAGAGAGCAGTCTATCGAGTGTTTTTTGCGACAGGCGCATGCGCGGAATGCCCGTTTACCCTGGGTTCGAACCGAGTGCCCAAAGCGTTTCGCCAGCTTTCTCAGACACGACAATATGGCGCAACGCATTAGGCAATAGACCGGTCCGATGCAACCCTACCGCGCTTGCCGCGCTTCACGATAGGCTTTTGTGATCCCGTCGGGATCGTAATCGGTCAAAAGCCATTGGCGCAGCGGAATCCGGCCGCCGGTTTCTGCCTCGTAGCTGTCCAGCACCTTGTCCAGCACCCCTTTGGAGCTGTTCTTGAGGTGGATATACCGGATCGAAAACTGCTTGCGGGCGGCAGCGATGCCCGCGCCGCGATGCAGCTGATAGAACGCCGCCGCAATGCTGGTGCGGTCGGCGCCGGATTTGCAGTGGATGATCATCGGGCGCTCGGCGCTGTCGAAAATTTCCAGCAGCTTCAGCGCGTGATCCCGCGACGGTGCATCGACGGCGCTTAGCGGCAGATCGATCAGGGTAAAGCCCAGTTCGTCGCAAAGTTTCTTTTCCAGCTGATATTGCGGCTCCATCGACGCGCCGCGCAGGTTGAGGATGGTTTTGAACCCCTGCCGCGCATATGTGCGAAAGCGTTTTTCCGTGGGATGGTTTGACCGCCAGACGCCGCTGTCGAGGCGATGGAAATTGGTCCAGACCCCGCGCAGTATGCCGTGGTCGATCCACTTGATAAATGTGTTCGCGCGGCGCTGGTCGTCTTCGGTTTCAATCGGCTTGGCAAAGCTGGCATGCCACCGCGCCTCGCGGTGTTGGGCATAGCGGTAAAGATCGCGCCAGATCGAGCGGGCCTCGGCCCAAAATCCGCGCCGGGGAAGGGCGGCACGGGCCTTGGCCTCGGCCTCGTCCGGGTCGTAATCCTCGCGGATCCAGTCGGACAGGCTTTTCCTGCCCTCAAACGGCGCATAGGCGTCCAGAACCTCGTCCAGCGCCCCGGTTTCCGAATCGCGCCGGTGCAGGTATTTCAGCGACAGTTCCGTGCGCGCGTCCGCAAGCCGGTGGCCTTCGATCTGCATCCGCCAAAGGGCCGCCACAAGCCCTGTGCGATCCGCACCGGATTTGCAGTGAAACAGGATCGGTTTTTCAAGGGTGGGAAACAGATCAAGCAGGCCAAGCAAAGTGTCCCGTCCGGGGGCCTGACGGGCCTGCATGGGAAAGCTGACATAGCGCATGCCCGCCGCCTCGGCCCGTTCGCGGGCAAGGTGGAACGGCGACCGGTCATAATCGTGGCGCAGGTTGACGACCGTTTTGACCCCCTGGGCCGCATAGGCGGCAAATCGTTTCTCGTCGGGGTTGTTGGCCCTTAGAACACCGGGCGCAATCTCGCCATCATTGGTCCAGCGGTGACGCAGAAACCCGACATCCACCCATTCGGCAAAAAATTCGCTGCGCCGCCTGTCTTGCGGGTTGTCGAGCCGGTGATTGAACCGGCTGTATAGAAGCGTTTTCAGGGTGGTAAACAGGCCCATCGTCAGACGATCCCGAAAAACCGTTCGGGGATTTCAACCACCGATATGCGGTTCAGCATGGCAGGTTTGTTCCAGGCCTGAAGCTGACGGATATAGGTTTGTGTGCGGCGCGATCGGGCGGTCTCGGCGCTGAATTCCGCGGCTTTTGTTTCGGCGATCACGTCAAACAGCTCGGCCCGCCGCGTCAGATGCCCGCCCCAGCCGGATTTCAGGCGGTCCTTGTCTTCTGTTTTCTGCTTGGACAGATCCTGATCAACCATACCAAAATGAAAAAGATAAAAGTCCGGCGCAATGTGAAAGTTCCGGCCCTTGATCCGGTGAAACCCCGACCCCCAAGTCACCGGGCGAAACGCCAGGGCGGGCTTGGTATAGCGGGTGGACACCTGGGCAAAGCGCCGCTGACCGAGGAACGGCTGCGCATGGTCCAGCGGACGCTCGAGCGTTCGATGCTGCGCGACATCCAGACCAAGACCCGAAAGCGTCGCACGCCCCTGTGCGCGGGCAATGAAATCGTTCAGACCTTCATATCTGGCAGGATCGGGTACGAGGAATTCATCGACGTCGAGGGCGATGACCGCGTCGTAATAGGGGAAAATGGCCCGGGCAAGGTTCGAGACGGTTCTGGCGCGGCGGCGCATCGCGGGAACACGGGCTATCGGCCTGTGGGGGATGCGGATGATATTAACCTTGTCATGAAGGTCAGGAAGCGGCTGATCAAAACCGTCAATAAATACGTACAGGTTTGTGTGGCCAAACAGAGAACCATAATAGGCGATCCACCGCTTGAGAAACAAAGTGTCGTTTCGAACGCAGGTGATGGCGGCGGTTTTGCGTGTTTTGGATAGGTTGGTTTTCGACATGCGTGCGGTGTTCGGCGCTTTGCGATATGGGTGTCACCGCCCAATAGACAATTTTGCCGATCAACACGAGGGGAAACTGACCGAAGTCAAAGACAGGTGGTTAAATATGCCGAAAACTGAACATGCTTGCGCGGGTCTGCTCTTGGCTTTTTGTAAAATAATGCCCACCTATTGAACTGGTAAGTTCAGTCGCTCCGTGTTTTGATGCGACCGATCCAAATTGACGCTTAGGGGATTTGTATGTTCAACGTTGCCCTCCGCCCTGTCTTCACCGCCGCCGCCATCGCCTTTCTGCCGATGGCTGCGTTTGCCCAATCAGCCGAAGATATCTTGCGGGCTGCGTTTGATAATTGGCGCGCTGAAAGCTCTCATGCGGTGACGACGATGACCATCAAGCGCTCAAGCGGCACGCGCGAGATGACGATGGAAAGCTGGACACTGGGCGAAGACAAGGCATTGGTGCGTTTTACGGCCCCGGCGCGGGATGCGGGCAATGCCACGCTTCAGCTTGGCAAATCGACTTACGTGTTCAACCCGAAGCTTAATCAGGTGATCAAGCTGCCCTCGAGCGCTCTGTCGCAAAGCTGGATGGGGTCGGATTTCTCGTATGAGGATCTGGGCCGGTCCGAGCGTGTGATTGGCGATTACACACATACTCTGGTCGAAACCCGCAGCGAGGGGGGCAACAAGATCTATGTGATCGAAAGCGTGCCGAAGCGCGGGGTGCCGGTGGTCTGGGGCAAGCAGGTGTTGTCGGTTCGCGATGACGGTGTGCTTTATTCGGTCGCCTATTACGATCAGGTCGGCAATCTGGTGCGGACGATGACGGCCGACAAGATCGGCACTTTGGCCGGGCGGCCCTATCCGATCGAGATGACCATGCGGGTCGAGGCCAAGCCGGGCGAATTCACCCGCGTCACCACGGAATCGGCCGAGTTCAACATCTCGATCCCGAGCTATCTGTTTACCAAATCCAATCTTCAGAATCCGCGGGATTAATCCATGATTGTATCGCTCGCCTGGCGCAATATCTGGCGGCAGCCGACCCGCACCTGGTTAAGCCTGGTCGGGATGGGGTTCACCTCGATGTTGCTGGTCTTTGTGTTGTCCTTCCAATTGGGCAGTTATGACACGATGAAGGCCAGTATGCTTCAGATCAATGACGGCTTCGGTCAGTTCCAGCCCATCGGCTATAAGGACGACCCCGAGATGGGGAAAGTGATCTCCGATGTGCAGGGTCTGATGGACGAGGTCGCGGCGGTCGAAGGCATCAGCGGTGTCACCCAGCGCGGCAATGGCTTTGGGTTGCTGGCCGTGGGCGAGCGGACGTTTGCCGCCGCGATCTTGGGCATCGACCCCAAAGCCGAGGCAACCGTGACCACGATGATCGGCAAAGTCACCGAGGGGCGGCCTCTGGCGGCCGATGACGGGGCGACGATTGTTCTGGGCGACGGTCTGGCACGCAATCTGCGGGTTGGTTTGGGCGATACGGTGACGATGCTGGGATCGGGCACGGATGGATCGGTTGCGGCGGATGTGCTGACCATTGTCGGCATTTTCAAATCCGGCGTCCCCGAGCTTGACCGGCAGGTGGCCCAAATGCCGATCAACCGGTTCAAGGAAACTTTCCTGTTGGATGATTCCGCCCATGCGGTGCTTTTGCGCAGTGTGGAACTGCCCGCCGTGGAAGCCGCCGAGGACGATTTGATTGCCATCGCCGAAAAGCGGGGCATCGCCTATCTGAACTGGAACGAATTGCGCCCCGAGGTGCAGCAGATGATCAATATTGATTTCTACTCGGCCGCGATGATGTATGCGACGCTTGTGGTGGTCGTGGTCTTCATCATCCTGAACACGCTGTACATGTCGGTGCTTGAACGCACCCGCGAGTTTGGCGTGTTGCTGGCGCTGGGCATGAAACCGCCCCAGATCGGGCGGATGGTGTGGATGGAGATTATTTTCCTGTCTGCCGTCGGCGCCGGTATCGGCATCGTGTTGGGCGTTGTCCTGACAGGCATCGTTCAGCAAACAGGGATCGAAGTGCCCGTTGAAGGGGCGCAGGAAATCTATGCCGAATGGGGTCTGCCGCAGAAATTCTATCCGGAAATGACGATTGGCCGCGTGACCGCAGGTCCGGGGGCCATCGTGTTCCTGATCTCGCTACTGGGGATTATACCCTATCGCCGCGTCCTGGGGCTTGAGCCGGTGGAGGCGATGAAGGGATGATTAGCGCAACCAGATCACTGGCGCCGCTTGCGTGGCGCAATGTATGGCGCAATCCGCGCCGGACGGTCATCACGCTGATCGTAGTCAGCGTCGGCCTTTGGTCGATCCTGTTTTTCAACTCGCTGCTGAACGGCTGGATCCAGTCTTCGAAAGACGCCGCGTTGAAGCTGCTGATGGGCGAGGGCCAGATCCACGCGGTCGGCTATATGGATGATCCGAATATCGACAGGCTGATGCAGCCGCCCTCGGGTGCGCTGCTTGCGGCGCTGAACGGGGATGGGGTTGAGGATTGGACCACCCGCATTCAGGTGCCGGGGGTCGTGCAGTCGGAATACAAGACGCTGCCGGTCAACGTGATGGGTGTCGATCCTGCCGCCGAAAAGCGGATTTCAACCATTCCCGGCGATGTGGTGCAGGGCCGTTATCTGACCGACGCCGATGACAGCGGCATCATTCTGGGCCTGCATATGGTTGAGCGGCTGAAAACCGATCTGGGGCGGCGGGTGATCGTGATGTCTCAGAACACCGATGGCAGCATGTCGGAATGGAGCTTTGACGTTGTCGGCATTTTCGACAGTGATCAGGGGGTTGAGGACTTCAACATCTTCACCGGCCTGAAAGCGGCGCAAGAGTTTCTTCTGCTCGAGGATGAAATTGCCCAGATCGTCGTTACCCTGCCCGACGAGGCCCCGCTGGAACCCAGCATTCAGGCGCTGAAAGACGCCGCCCCCGATCTGGATGTGCGCAGCTGGAAAGAGCTGAACCTGTTCCTTGCCATGACCGACGATTTCATGGGCGTGTTCATTTTCATCTGGCTGGGCATCGTCTTCTCAATGATGGCGATTGGCATTGTAAACACCCAGTTGATGGCGGTGTTCGAGCGGACGCAGGAATTCGGACTGTTACGCGCGCTGGGCATGAAGCCGCGGCGGGTGTTGTATATGGTGACGATTGAAAGCGCCATTCTGGTCGGGGCAGGAAGCCTTGCGGGGATTGTGCTGGCGCTGGTCTCGATCTGGGCCTTGCAGGGTGGCATCGACCTGACCGCCTATGCCCGTGCGATGGAAATGGTGCAGGCGGGTTCGATCATCTATCTCGATTATCACCCCGGTTCGATAGTTACATTCTCGATCATCATCTGGATTCTGGGCATCCTTGTTGCCCTTTGGCCGGCCCGGCGGGCATCGAAATGCAGCCCGCAAGAAGCCATGCGCCGCGATACGTAAGAAGGAAACCCCCCATGCAAGCAATTGTTACCTGCGAAGGTGTGACCAAGACCTTCGGAACCGGCGAACTGGCGGTGAACGCGCTGAAAAGCGTGGATCTTGAGATCATGTCCCAGGATTTCGCCACGCTTGCCGGACCTTCGGGATCAGGCAAGACGACATTGCTGAACATGATCGGAGCGCTGGATCTTCCGACCTCGGGCGAGGTCACGGTTGACGGGCAGAAACTGTCGAACCTGCAACAAAGCGGGCTGTCTGACCTGCGCCTGTCAAAGATCGGTTTCGTGTTTCAGTCCTTCAACCTGATTCCGGTGATGTCGGCCTGCGAAAACATCGAATTCGTAATGGAGCTTCAGGGCGTCCCGAAGGCCGAGCGCCGCGCCAAATCGATTGAAGCGCTGAAAGAGGTGGGCCTTGCCGGGCTTGAGCATCGCCGCCCTTCCGCCATGTCCGGCGGCCAGCAACAGCGTGTGGCCGTGGCCCGTGCGCTGGTGTCGCGCCCGGCGATCGTGCTGGCGGACGAACCGACCGCGAACCTTGATTCAACATCCGCTTTGGACCTGATCGACCTGATGCGCGATCTGAACCGCGAACATGGCACGACCTTCCTGATCAGCTCGCACGATCCGCGGGTTCTGGAACACAGCCGTCGTCAGATCCATATGGTAGACGGGGAGATTGAAAGTGATACACGTCTCTAAAACGGCCGTTCTGGCCCTTGTGCTGACCGCCTCGGCCGGATTTGCCGAGACCCGTTATAAACTCAATGGCGGGTTCAGCTATCTCGATCCGTCGGCCACCAGCCTTGAGGCGGGGATGGGGTATGACACATTATCCACCTTTGGCGGCGGGCTGCGCGTGATGCATGACGGGGCCGAGGGCGAGTTGCGCTTTGAAACCCACCTGAACCTTGTCACCCAGATCGGCGACGCGGTATCGCTGGCCAAGCTGTTGCCCGCCACGCCGACACCTCCGGCGACCCTGTTTGACATGTCGGAAAGCTTCGATCTGGGCACCGAGGGCACGCTGACCGCTGTCATTGACCGCGCCAATATCAGCTATACCACCGACCAGACGGTACTGAAGCTGGGTCGTCAGGCGATTACCTGGGGGCAGGGCACCGTGTTCCACCCCGGAGATCTGGTGGCGCCGTTTTCGCCGCTTGCCATCGACACCAGCTATAAAACCGGCGTGGACATGGTTTACGGGCAATATCTGTTCGACAATGGCGCGGACATTCAGGCGATCTATGTGCCACGCGCCGCGACGGCGGGCGGGGCGATTGACCGTGACAGCTCAACCTTTGCCATGCGCGGCTTCACCACCATCGGCGCCACCGACCTGACCCTGACCCTGGCCGAGGATCGCGGTGATCGCGCCGTGGCGCTGGGCTTTAGCGGTGCGCTGGGCGCATTGGGTGTAAAGGGCGAGATTGTGGACTGGTCGCTGGCCTCGGGCACGGCTGAACCGTCATGGGTTCTAAGCGCAATGGGCTTTGGATCGCTGGGCGAGTGGAGCACCACTTATTTCGCGGAAATATATCACAACGGCTTCGGCGTCAGCGCGTCCACCCCGATGGATGCATTGCCCGCGCCCCTGATGAAGAAAATGGCCGCGGGCCATGTGTTCTATCCGGGCAAGGATTTCATTGCTTTGGGCGGCAGCATTGCCCCCTCGCCAGAGCTTAGCCTCGCCCCCTCGGCCATCATCTCGTTCGAGGATCGCAGCGCCTTGCTGGGCCTGTCGGGCAATTACGTTTTGGGCGACAATGCCGATCTTAGCTTTGCGCTATTTGCGCCGGTCGGTGCCGATGGCACAGATTTCGGCGGGCGCGAAACCTCTGCCGGATCGGGGGTTTACATGGGGGCGTCGCCTTCGGTCAGTATTGTCGCAACGCAATATTTCTGATCTGCCCGCATGACCCGATCCGCACAGCCAACCGGACCGTGAAACGTGACCGATCTGCGAAAAATGCCGGGCCATTTGATCCGCCGCCTGAACCAGATGTCCGTGGCGGTGTTTGCCGATCGGATGTCGCAGGCGGGGGTTGATCTGACCCCGGTCCAGTTTGCGGCCCTGACCCATATCCGCAGCCATCCCGGCACCGATCAGGCCAGCCTTGCGCGGGCGATTGCCTATGACAAGGCGACCATGGGCGGCGTGGTGGACCGGCTTTGCCAAAAGCGGCTGGTCCGGCGCGATGCTTCTGAAACCGACCGCCGCGCACGGGCGCTGCACCTGACCGGCGAGGGCACCAAGCTGCTGCAATCGGTCCAACCGCTGGTCGAGACCTTGCAGCGCGATATCCTTGCGAACCTGTCGGATGAAGAATACGCGCAGATCATGGGTTTGCTCGACAAGGCCACGCGGAAAGATGCATCATAATGCACATTAGGCGATATGATGCATCTTTGCTGTAGGAATAGACAAACCTCTTTGCTAAGCTGATTCCCGTAGTCGCAAGGAAAGACCCGAAACGGGCTGGCGATTACGGGAGGAAAGCATGACAAACGCCAACGCCGCCGTCTATTTCGTAGACCGCCACGTCGCCGAGGGCCGATCCGGCAAAACAGCCTTTCGCGAAGCCGACGGGACCAGACGCAGCCTGACCTATGGCGATCTTCTTCATCAATCCGGCCAATTCGCAGGTGCTCTGGCCCGCGCAGGTGTGCGCCGCGAAGAGCGTATGGCGATGATCGTCCGCGATCAGATCGAGTTTCCCATCGCCTTTTTCGGAGCGATGAAAGCGGGCGTCATACCGGTGCCGATCAACACGCTGCTGTCCTCGTCGGTTTACGAGGCAATCCTAAGCGATTGCCGCGCCTCGGTGGTGATCGTGTCAAAGGCACTTTGGGCGGTGATAGAGCCTGCTTTGGCCGAAAACGATCACGTGCGCCATGTAATCGTGATCGGTGATGCGCCTGCGGGAACCGTGCCCTATGACGCCTTCATGGAAGGTGCCGAACCGGTGGAAACCGTCGAAGCGCATGCGGACGAGCTGGCATTCTGGCTGTATTCCTCAGGCTCAACCGGCGCACCCAAGGGTGTGCGCCATTTGCATGGCAGCATGAAAGCCACGGCCGATACATTCGGGGCGCAGGTGTTGGGCATCCGCGAGGAAGATGTGATCTATTCCGCCGCCAAGTTCTTTTTTGCCTACGGGCTGGGCAACGCTGTGTCCTTTCCCATGTCGGTGGGGGCGACAACAGTGATCTTCTCGGGCCGGCCAACACCCGATGCGGTGTTTGACATCATGGCACAGGAAAAGCCGACGCTGTTCTGCGGCGTGCCGACCCTGTTCGCCGCCTTGGTGGCCGAACAGGAACGACGCGGCGGGAAACCGGAACATCTGATCCGCCTGTGCACCTCGGCGGGCGAGGCCTTGCCACGAGATATTGGCGAGCGGTGGGAACAGCTTTGGGGCTGTCAGATCGTTGACGGTGTGGGATCAACCGAGATGCTGCATATCTTCCTGTCCAACGCGCCGGGCAATATCGAATACGGCACCTCGGGCGTTGCGGTGCCGGGCTATCAACTACGGCTGGTGGACGAGGCTGACGAAGATGTGCCGCAGGGCGAGGTCGGAGAGTTGCTGGTCAGCGGCCCGTCAAGCGCTGAAGGTTATTGGAACAAGCGCGGCAAATCGCAAGACACGTTTCAGGGCCACTGGACACGCACCGGTGACAAGTATGAGCAAGACGAAAGCGGACGTTTTGTCTACTGCGGCCGGACCGACGACATGTTCAAGGTCTCGGGCATCTGGGTATCGCCCTTTGAGGTCGAACAAACCTTGGTCGAATTCCCCGGAGTGCTCGAGGCGGCGGTCGTCGCGCGGGCGGATGACAAGCAACTGATCAAGCCCGCCGCTTTTGTCGTGATGAAAGAAGGCGAGGCGCAGCCAGATCACGAGACCCTGAAAGAGTTCGTCAAAGAAAAGATCGGCATGTGGAAATATCCGCGCTGGGTGTCTTTTGTGGATGACCTGCCGAAAACCGCGACCGGCAAAATCCAACGGTTCAAACTGCGGGATCAGTGATGGAGTGGTCGCCTTCGGGATTTCTGACGGCGGGGGGAAAGCGGCTTGAATATGCCTGTTTCGGCCCCCCGCCGGATCAGGCCCCGACGATTGTGTTGCTGCACGAAGGCCTGGGCTGCGTCGCGCTGTGGCGGGATTTTCCGAAGCGGTTGGAAACAGTCTCTAACAAAGGGGTTTTCGTCTATTCCCGCGCTGGTTACGGCCAGTCTGATCCTGTCGCATTGCCCCGTCCGCTGGATTACATGACCCGCGAGGCGGTGGAGACGCTGCCAGAGGTTCTGGATATGATCGGTGCCAGGGATGTGATCCTGCTTGGCCACTCTGACGGGGCAACCATTTCGGCGATTTATGCGGGAACAGTCTCTGATTCCCGCGTCAAAGGCGTGATCCTGATGGCCCCCCATTTCTTCACGGAACCAGAGGGGTTGGAGTCGATCGCTCAGGCAAAGACGGCCTATGAAACGACCGACCTGCCAAAGAAGATGGCAAAGTATCACCGTGACCCTGACAACGCCTTTCATGGCTGGAACGGGGCGTGGCTGGATCCGGGGTTCAAGGCGTGGAACGTGGCGGATGTGATCGGCGGGATACGCGCCCCAATTCTGGCAATTCAGGGGGCCGGGGATCAATACGGAACCCTTGCCCAGATCGACGAGATCACCAAACGCGCAATCGCGCAGGTTGCGGTTGCGATTCTGCCCGATACCCGGCACGCGCCGTATTTGGAATCGCCAGAGGCCACTTTGGAAGCCATCGCCAAGTTTCTGGCCAATTTGGAATTATAATGCATAGATGTGCGCAAAAAACCTGCATTTGGGCCAAAGCAATTGTTGAATTAGATGCGAAATAGTGCAATTTTGTCGCGGCGAACAGAGATAGGAGTCCTTGGATGACCCAGCGTATCGACTTTCAACCTGACCCCACGGCCTATCGTCACTGGAAAGTGGCCTATGACGGTTCGGTGGCCACGCTGACGATGGATGTCGACGAAGATGGCGGGTTGTTTGACGGCTATAAGCTGAAGTTGAATTCCTATGATCTGGGCGTTGACATCGAACTGGCCGATATCGTCCAGCGCATGCGGTTTGAACACCCCGAAGTGAAGGTCGTTGTGATGCAATCGGGCAAGGATAGGGTCTTTTGCGCGGGCGCCAACATCCGAATGCTGGGCGGGGCGGCGCATTCGCATAAGGTTAATTTCTGCAAATTCACCAACGAAACCCGCAACACGTTCGAAGCCGCGATGGCGGATTCGGGACAGCAATATATGGCCGCTGTCAAAGGCTCTTGCGCGGGTGGCGGGTATGAGCTGGCGCTGGCCTGCAACCATATCATGCTGACCGATGATTCCTCCTCGTCCGTTGCGTTGCCCGAGGTTCCCCTTCTGGCGGTTCTGCCCGGCACCGGCGGTCTGACCCGCGTGACCGATAAACGCAAAGTCCGCCGCGACCGCGCCGATGTGTTCTGCGCGACCGAGGAAGGCATTCGCGGCAAACGCGCCCAAGAGTGGCGGCTGGTGGATGAAGTCATCCCGAATTCGAAATTCGATGCGGCTGTAGTCGAGCGTGCGAAGGAATTCGCCGACGCATCGAATAAACCGGTTTCAAAGGGGATCTCCCTGACCCCTTTGGACCGGACCTTCCATGCGGATGGTTCGGTCACTTATTCCAGCGTTGAGATCGCCATGGATCGCGACGCGCGCAAAGTCACGATCACCCTTAAAGGCCCCGGGGAAGATGCCCCCGCCGACATGGACGTCTTCACAGCGCAGGGCGCCGACGCCTATCTGCTGCGATTGGCCCGCGAGCTTGACGACGCCATCCTGCATTTGCGCCTGAACGAAATGGAAGCCGGTCTGTGGGAATTCCAGACCCAGGGCGACCCAGAGAAATTTGCCGCGCACGAGGCCCTGCTTTTGGCGAATAAAGATCACTGGCTGGCCAATGAGGTTTTGCAATTCTGGAAACGGGTGCTCAAGCGGATCGACGTGACCTCGCGTTCATTGGTCGCTTTGGTTGAACATGGCAGCTGCTATACTGGCATTCTGGCCGAGCTGCTGTTCGCGGCGGACCGCAGCTATATGATGGAAGACGAATTCGAAGGCGATAACCGCCCGATTGCCACGGTCACGCTGACGCAAGCCAATTTCGGACCTTTCCCGATGGCGAATGATCTGACCCGTCTGGAAACCCGCTTTTTGGGCGAACCAGAGGCGGTTGAAGCCGCCCGCGAACGTATCGGCGAGGCGTTAGAGGCGGAAGACGCCGATGCGCTTGGTCTGGTGACGATGATCCTTGATGATATCGACTGGGAAGACGAGATCCGCATCTTCTTTGAGGAACGCGCCAGCTTTAGCCCTGACGCGATGACAGGGATGGAGGCGAACCTGCGATTCGCCGGGCCGGAAACGATGGAAACCCGCATTTTCGGCCGTCTGACCGCCTGGCAGAACTGGATATTCAACCGCCCGAACGCTGTCGGACCCGACGGCGCTCTGCAAAGCTACGGCACCGGCATTCGCGGCAAATACAACATGGAACGTGTTTAGGTGCGTGCAAGCACACACCCTACGGGCACAAGGTAGGGTGCGTGATTTCACGCACCGCTGAGGAGGAAACAAATGCTCGATCTTATCAACGTGTCTTACGACACCCAGATCCCCAACAATGTGGGCCTGTCATCCGACAAAAAGGTGCTGAAAGCGCTGGAAAAATGGCATCCCGGTTACATCAACTGGTGGGACGGGCTGATCCCGCAGCAGTTTCAGCAATCGCTTGTTTACCTGCGCACGGCCGTGTCGGTTGACCCGAAAGGCTGGGCCAAGTTCGACTATGTGAAAATGCCCGAATACCGCTGGGGCGTGCTGCTGGCGCCTCAGGTCGAAGGCCGGACCATCCCTTGCGGCGAACATGCGGGCGAACCCGCCTGGCAAGAGGTGCCGGGCGAATACCGCAACCTGATGAAACGCCTGATCGTCATTCAGGGCGATACCGAACCCGCCTCGGTCGAGCAGCAAAAGGCGCTCGCTCTGACGGCCCCGTCGCTTTACGACATGCGCAACCTGTTTCAGGTCAATGTCGAAGAGGGGCGTCATCTTTGGGCGATGGTCTATCTGCTGCACAAATATTTCGGCAAGGACGGGCGGGAAGAGGCCGACGACCTGCTGCGCCGTCAGTCAGGGTCTGAGGAAGCGCCGCGCATGCTGGGCGCGTTCAACGAAGAAACGCCGGATTGGCTGTCGTTCTTCATGTTCACCTATTTCACCGACCGCGACGGCAAAATGCAGCTTGAGTCTTTGGCGCAATCCGGGTTTGACCCGCTGTCGCGCACCTGCCGGTTCATGCTGACGGAAGAAGCGCATCACATGTTTGTCGGTGAAACCGGCGTGGGCCGCGTGATCCAGAAAACCTGTGACGTGATGAATGCCAACGGCATCACTGATCCCTATGACATCAACAAGATCCGCGATCTGGGTGTGATCGATCTGCCGACCGTGCAGAAGAAGCTGAACCTGCATTACACCCTGTCGCTGGACCTGTTCGGACAAGAGGTTTCGACCAATGCGGCCAATGCGTTCAACGCAGGCATCAAGGGCCGCTATATGGAAAACCGCCTGACTGATGACCACCAGTTGCGCAATGATACCTACCGCGTGGCCGAGCTGGACGGGGATCAGGTGGTCTATCGCGATGTGCCCGCATTGACGGCGATCAACATGCGGCTGCGGGACGATTATACCAAGGATGCCGCCGGTGGCGTGGGCCGTTGGAACAAAATCCTGCAAAAGGCGGGGATCGCGTTTGAACTGTCCTTGCCGCATGAAAGCTTCAATCGCAAAATCGGTGTCTTTTCCGGCCATAATTTCAACCCCGAGGGCAAACTGGTCAGCGGCGCCGAGTACGACAAGGGCCTGACCGAATGGCTGCCGACCCATGCGGATGGGGATTTTATCCAGTCGCTGATGAAGCCGTGTTACGAAGCCGGTGAATATGCCGGCTGGATCGCGCCGCCCAAGGTCGGGATCGACAATAAGCCCGGTGATTTCGAATATGTGAAGCTGCACATGGCCTAAGCCCTGCCCGCAGGGACTTTCCCTGCGGCAGTCTTCGCGGTAGGATAAGCACATGAGAATCGATCGCAATATCGGCCACGCCCCCAAAACCGAAGCCATCGGCCAAAAGCTGATACAGGCCTCGGGCCGCTGTGTGGGTTGCACCGAATGCGAAGGGCTTTGCCAGGAATTGATCGACGTGCTTGTGCTGCCTGACGTGGTTCTCAAAGGGAAAGACAGTTGACGACACCGATCAAGCAACACCTGATCGACCCTGAAATATGCATCCGTTGTTACACTTGCGAAATGACCTGTTCGATCGGGGCCATAACGCATGACGACAACAACGTCGTGGTCGATGCCGAGAAATGCAATTACTGCATGGAGTGTATTCCGGTCTGTCCCACAGGCTCGATTGACGAATGGCGGGTGGTCAACACCGCCTACACGCTGGAAGACCAGTTCGGGTTTGAAGAGCTGCCCGAGCAGCAAGACATTGACACGGGCAGCAGTGACGAGGGCGGAATGGACGCCGCCATTGCCGCCATGCTGGACGAGGCGCATTCAGGCGCGGGCGGCAAGGCCAGGGCGCCTGTTTCGGCGGCAAAGCCGGAAACCAATCTCTATACCGCCGCAAAACCGGTGGTGGCGACCATTCAGGGCAGCTATCGCCTGACGGGCGAAGACAGCGACAGCGACGTGCGCCACATCATCCTGAATTTCGAAGGCCAGCCGTTTCCGGTGTTGGAAGGTCAAAACATCGGGATCATACCGCCCGGAAGCGATGATGAGGGCAAGCCGCATCTGCCACGGCTTTATTCGGTGTCCAGCCCGCGGGATGGCGAGCGCCCCAATTACCACAACGTCTCGCTGACCGTGAAGCGGGAAGCGGGCGGCGTGTGTTCGAATTACCTCTGCGATTTGAAAATGGGCGATAAGGTGAATGTCACCGGTCCCTTCGGCACCACCTTCCTGATCCCCGATGACCCCGAGGCGCGTCTGCTGATGATCTGCACCGGCACCGGATCGGCCCCGATGCGGGCCTTTACCATGCGTCGCCAGCGGACGGTTGGCGCGAAATCCGGCGGCATGACCATGTTCTTCGGGGCCAGAACACCCGACAGCCTGCCCTATTTCGGGCCTTTGTCGAAAGTGCCCGAAAGCCTGCTGAAACAGCATCTGGTTTACAGCCGCGTGGATGGCCAGCCCAAGGAATACGTTCAGGACCGGATGATGCAGGAAGAAGACGAGGTGGCTGAGATTCTCGCCGATCCCAACACCCATATCTACATCTGCGGATTGCGCGGTATGGAAGACGGGGTCGAGCGGGCGTTTACCAACATCGCCGAAAGCATCGGCCAGCAATGGGCAGCGCTGCGCGACGCGATGCGCGACGAGGGCCGTTATCATGTCGAGACCTACTGACCATGGCGTTTGAGCATGCGATCAACGTCACCTGGGGCGATTGTGACCCGGCGCAGATCGTCTATACCGGCCGAATTCCCAATTTTGCACTGGATGCGATCAATGCGTTTTGGGAACATCACTGGGGTGGTGACGGCTGGTTTCAAATGGAAATGGATCGCGGATATGGCACGCCTTTCGTGCATATGTCGCTGGATTTCACCCATCCGATCACCCCGCGTCATCCGTTGATTTGCGCCGTGGTTCCGGTTCGGTTGGGTAACAGCTCGATCGAGTTTCAGGTGACGGGTAAGCAGGACGGGAAAACCTGTTTCGTCGGTAAGTTCGTCAATGTCTTCATCATTGCAGGAAAATTCAAAAAACGCCCCGCACCTGATGAGGTTCGGGCGCTGATCGAGCCTATTATTGCCCAAAACACCCTTGCTGACTGATGCATTATATTGCAATCCCGCCCCTGCAAGGCTAATCTTGCGCGGTATTTGCTGCAAGGACCACCCGAATGGGCGACACCGATCAGGACATTGCCAGGCTTCAATCGCGGGTGGGTCAGCGTGTGCGCAAGGCCCGCGCGGAACGTGGCATTCCCCGGCGGGTCCTGTCCGAAATGTCGGGCGTGTCGCAACGCTATCTCGCCCAGTTGGAAAGCGGCGAGGGCAATATTTCAATCGGGTTGCTCTATCGCGTTGGGAAAGCACTGGATCTGCCGCTTGAGGGGCTGATCTCGGAAGAAAACCCGACCCTTTTGGGCCTGAATAGTCTCTATTCCGCTGCCAGTGCCGATGTTCAGGCGCAGGTCATGCAGCTGCTTTCACCGGACCTGCAGACACCTGAACGCGCTGGTCGGATTGCGCTGATCGGGCTGCGGGGCGCGGGCAAGACAAGCCTTGGAAAGAAAGCGGGCAAGAAGCTTGGGCTGGAATTTATCGAGCTGAACGCGGTGATCGAAGAACACAGCGGAATGCCCGTGGCCGAAGTGATGGAGCTTTATGGGCAAGAGGGCTATCGCCGGCACGAAGCCGATGCGTTGCAGCAGGTGATTGGCGCGAATGACGATATGATTCTGGCGGTCGCGGGCGGTATCGTGGCCGAACCCGAGACCTATGCGTTGCTGTTGAAGCATTTTCACACCATTTGGCTGCGCGCCCAGCCGTCCGAGCATATGGAGCGGGTGCGTGCCCAGGGCGATACCCGCCCCATGTCCGGCAATCCTGCCGCAATGGCGCAGTTGAAACACATCCTCGCCACGCGCGAGGCAGATTATGCCCGTGCCGAGGCCCAGCTGGACACATCCGCCACCACGTTGAAAGGATCGGCCGACGCATTGGTCAGTCTGATCCGGCAAAGCGGGTTTATCCGGCGCTAGGCTTTGCCCCAGCCGCCGCCTGCGGGGGTTTCCATTCCAAAGACCGCGCCTTCGGGCAGGTCAATTTCGTCATTGCCTTTCAGCGCGACCACGGTGCCATCCGGCAGTTCCGCCCAGTTGCGGCCAACCGCGCCGTCTTCGCCGCCATCCACGCCGAAGGGCGGGATTTCGCGGTGGGAACTCAAGCTGGTCACAGTCACCGGCGTCAGAAAGCGTAAACGGCGAATGGCGCCTTCGCCGCCGGACCAGCGGCCTTTTCCGCCGGAATCGTCTCTGATTCCGAACTCTTCCAGCCGGACGGGAAAGCGCTTTTCCAGTATTTCGGGGTCGGTCATCCGCGTGTTGGTCATATGGCTTTGCACCGCGTCGCATCCGTCAAATCCCGGCCCGGCGCCGGTGCCGCCGGCAATGGTTTCGTAATTCTGGAAGGTGTCATTGCCCCAGACGAAGTTATTCATCGTGGCCTGCGACCCCGCGATCACATGCAGCGCCCCGTAAAGCGCGTTGCAGGTGGCCTGACTGACCTCGGTGTTGCCCGCAATCACCGCCGCCGGATAGACGGGGTTCAGCATCGAGCCTTCGGGGATGATCACGTTCAGCGGCTTCATGCAGCCTTCGTTCAGCGGGATGTCGGCCCCGACCAGCGTGCGGAAGACATAAAGAACCACCGCACGGCAGATCGAACGGGGCGCGTTGTAGTTGCCAATGTGCTGCGGCGAAGTGCCGGTGAAATCAATCGTAGCCTGGCGGTTTTCGGCGGAAACAGAGACTGAAACCTCGATCTTCGCCCCGTGATCCATCGGGTAGCTATAGCTGCCGTCGCTCAACCGGTCGATGACACGGCGAACGCATTCCTCGGCGTTGTTTTGCACATGGCCCATATAGGCCTGCACCACGTCCAGCCCGTAGTGATCGACCACGTTCAGCAATTCGCGCCGTCCGGTCGCATTGGCCGCCACCTGTGCCTTCAGATCGGCAAGGTTCTGGGTGACGTTGCGGGCCGGATATTTGGCGGATTGCAGCACCTCGCGGGCGGTGTCTTCGAGGAAAAAACCGTCTCTGACAAGGCGAATATTGTCGATTAGAACGCCTTCTTCATCGATATGCGTGCTATCCGGCGGGGCGCTTCCAGGGGTGCGCCCGCCGATATCGGCATGGTGCCCGCGCGACCCAAGCCAGAACGCCGCCCGACCATCCACGAACACCGGCGTGACCACGGTGACATCCGGCAGGTGCGTACCGCCATTATAGGGCGAGTTCAGCATGAAAGCGTCGCCGTCCTGCACATCGGGGTTTTGGTCCATCACGGTTTTGATCGACTCGGCCATGGATCCGAGGTGAACAGGCACATGCGGCGCGTTCGCCACCAGATCGCCGTGTTGATCGAAAATCGCGCAGGAGAAATCCAAGCGTTCCTTGATGTTCACCGACCACGAGGTATTGGCCAGCGTCGCGCCCATTTGATCGGCGACCGACATGAACAGGTTGTTGAAAACCTCGAGCAGCACCGGATCAGCCTCGGTTCCCGCCGCATGGGCGCGGGCTTTGGCTTTGGTGCGCTCCAACACGAGGTTGCCCAGCGTGTCAACACGTGCTGACCAGCCCGGCTCGATCACATTGGTGCCGGTGGGTTCGGTGATGATGGCGGGGCCGTGGATCGTATCGCTGGTCTTCAACACTTCGCGGTCATAAAGCGGGGCATCGGCATAGCCCGTGCCTTGCCACAGCGGGATCGGGGCAAAACCGGTTGCAGCACCATTGGGCAGCAACGCCTTGGGGGCTTCGCCGGTGGTGCCGATCGCCTCGGCCGACAGCATTTCAAAAAGGATCGCCCGTTCAGGCGAAACAAAGCCGAACCGCGCCTCGTGCGCCGCTTCAAACGCGGCCTGCATTTCTTCGACGGTGCCAAAAGGCACCTCAAGCGGCTGGTGGGATCCGTCATAGCGCAGGTGCGCGCGTAGCACGGTGTGAAGCCGTGATACCCCTTGATCAGAGACTTCCCGCTCGGTTTCGGCGATGATCGCGGAAAGCGCGGTTTGGGCCTTGTTCGTGTCTGTTATCGGCGCATCGAACTGGATTTCGCGCAGCGCCCGTATTTCGGCCAATCCCATACCGTAAGCCGACAGAACGCCCGCATAGGGGTGGATCAACACTTTGGTCATGCCCAAAGCGTCCGCCACCAGACAGGCGTGCTGCCCGCCCGCGCCGCCAAAGCATTGCAGGGTATATTGGGTCACATCATGGCCCCGCTGCACGCTGATCTTCTTGATCGCGTTGGCCATGTTGTCGACGGCGATATGCAGAAAGCCTTCGGCGATATCCTCGGCCCTGCGCGGGGGTTCGCCGGTCGCTTTGGCGACCTGTTGGGCCAGCGCCTGAAACTTTTCGCGCACCACGTCGCGGTCCAGCGGCAGGTCGCCATCCGGGCCGAACACATGGGGGAAGTGGTCGGGGTTCAGCTTGCCCAGCATGACGTTGCAATCGGTGACGGTCAGCGGCCCGCCCCGGCGATAGCAGGCCGGACCCGGATCAGCGCCCGCGCTTTCCGGTCCCACCTGAAACCGCCCGTCGCGGAAGGTGCAGATCGACCCGCCGCCAGCGGCAACCGTATGAATATCCATCATCGGGGCACGCATCCGGACGCCTGCCACCTCGGTTTCAAACGACCGTTCGTAATCGCCCGCATAGTGGCTAACGTCAGTAGACGTGCCGCCCATGTCAAAGCCGATCAGCTTGTCGAATCCGGCGGCTTCGCCGGTTTTGACCATGCCGACGATCCCCCCCGCCGGACCCGACAAAATCGCGTCTTTTCCCTGAAACAGAGACGAATCCGTCAGCCCGCCCGAGGATTGCATGAACAGCAAACGCTCACACGCGCGGCCCATATCCAAGGCGCCCGCCACCTGATCGACATAGCGGCGCAGGATGGGCGAAAGGTAGGCGTCAACCACGGTCGTATCCCCGCGCCCGACCAGCTTGGCAAGGCGCGACACCTGATGACTGGCTGAGATTTGGGCAAAGCCGATTTCGCGGGCCATGTCGGCCACAAGAATTTCGTGTTCGGGGTTCAGATAGGCATGCAGACCGGCAATGGCGACAGATCGGATGCCGGCGTCATAGGCCGATTGAAGAACCGAGCGAATGGCCGGTTTGTCCAAAGCCGTCAGCACCTGGCCTTCGGCGTCCAGACGTTCCTCCATTTCGGCGACCCGTTCGTAAAGCAACTCGGGCCGGATGATCTGAAGATCAAAAAGGCGGGGGCGGGTTTGATAGCCGATCTTCAGCAGATCGCGGAAACCCTTGGTGATGATCAGCAACACCCGCTCGCCCTTGCGTTCAAGCAAGGCATTGGTTGCAACCGTGGTGCCCATTTTGACCGCGCGAATGGCATTGTCGGGCAGATCGCCCTTTGCGCCGATCAGATCGCGAATGCCCTGCACGGCAGCGTCCTGATAGCGTTCGGGGTTTTCCGACAACAGTTTATGGGTCATCAGCGCCCCATCGGGTTTGCGGGCGACCACGTCGGTGAAAGTGCCGCCACGGTCAATCCAGAATTCCCATTTTCCGCTCATATTCGTCTCTTTCGACCTTGCCCTTACGGGGCTGACTGCGCTGTAATGCCCTGTGTTTGCCAAGGGTAAAAGCGATTTAGAAGACCCGAAACCCGAAAAACGCCGTTGTAATATGCAACAAATAGAATATGTGGATGGCAACTCAGGAATCTCCGGGGTTTCCCACACCGCTTTTCGAAAAGGACCGACGCTATGGAAATCAGGCGTATCAACGAAAACATTTCTGTTTCGGCACAAATCACCGCCAAGGATGTCGCGGGGATCGCTGCGGCTGGTTTCCGGTCGATTCTGTGCAACCGGCCGGATGGCGAAGGCGCGGATCAGCCGACCTATGCCGAGATCGAGGCCGAGGCGAAAAAGCACGGGCTTGATTTCCGCTATCAGCCGGTTTCGTCGGGCAATGTGACGGATCAGGATTCCGAGGATTTTGCACAGGCGCGTCAGGAATTGCCCGGCCCGGTGCTGGCCTATTGCCGGACGGGGACACGCTGTACGGTTCTGTGGTCGCTCAGCCAGTCGACCAAGCGCGAGCTGCCGGAAATTCTGTCGATGACCAAAGCGGCGGGCTATGACATGTACGGGGTTGCGCGGCGGATCGTGAACGGCGGCAGGACTCCGGTTGATGATGGGGACGCGCATTATCCGGTGGTCATCATCGGCGGCGGGGCGGGGGGCATTGCTGTCGCCTCGAGCCTCAAGGCGCGTCGGCCCGATCTGAACATCGCGCTGATTGATCCGGCGGATGTGCATTATTACCAGCCCGGCTGGACGATGGTTGGCGGTGGCATTTTCGAAGCCGAGACGACCGCCAAGACAATGGGCCGGCTGATCCCGAAGGGCGTGAAATGGATCAAGGGCGGCGTGGCGTTTTTCGAGCCGAAGAACAATGTCGTGGTTCTGGATGGCTGCCGCGTGATCAAATATGACCGACTGATCGTGGCCGCCGGGCTGAAGCTGGATTGGGGCGGTGTGGATGGCTTGCTTGGGACGCTGGGCAAGAACGGCGTCACTTCGAATTATCGCTATGATCTTGCGCCCTATACCTGGGAATTGGTGAAAGGGTTGAAAGAGGGCAAGGCCGTTTTCACCCAGCCGCCCCTGCCGATCAAATGCCCGGGCGCGCCGCAAAAGGCCGTTTATCTGTCCGCCGATAACTGGCGCAAGGCGGGAACGCTGAAGGATATCGACGTTCAGTTCATGAATGCGGGCGGGGTGTTGTTTGGCATCAAGGATTACGTGCCGGCGCTGCAATCCTATATGGATGCATACGGGGTTGGGTTGAATTATCACCACAATCTGGTTGCGGTGGACGGGCCGAACCGGAAAGCCAGGTTCGAGGTAAACAAACCCGATGCCGAAACCGAGGTTGTGACGGTGGATTTCGACATGCTGCATGTCACTCCGCCGCAATGTGCCCCCGATTTCATCAAGGTTTCCCCGCTTGCGGATGATTCGGGTTTTGTCGATGTGGATCAGGCCACTTTGCGCCACAAGACGTTTGAAAACATCTGGGCGCTGGGCGATGTGGCGAATACGCCAAACTCGAAAACCGCCGCAGCGGCGCGAGTTCAGGCGCCGGTGGTGGCCGAAAACCTGATCGACGATATTGACGGCAAATCGCCGACGGCGGTTTACAATGGCTATGGGTCTTGCCCGCTGACGGTTGAGCGTGGCAAGATCGTTCTGGCCGAGTTCGGGTATGGCGGGGCTATTCTGCCGACCTTTCCGAAATGGCTTATCAACGGCACCAAACCATCGCGCCTTGCATGGCTGCTGAAAGAGCAGATCCTGCCGCCGATCTATTGGAAGGCGATGCTGCGCGGACGGGAATGGTTGGCAAAGCCCGAAAAAATCTCGGTTAAACGGTGACAATGATCCCAGAACCCGGCCCCAGCGCCGGGTTCTTTTTTGGGACGCGCAAAAGAATTCGGAATGGCTCTTTTATTATTCCATTTTTGGAATATATAGCGCCGCAGGAACTGCTCACGTACAGGACGCTTCTTCATGCCAGCCCAAATCAGCACCTCATTGGAACGCTATTTGCCGGTTCTGCAATGGGCCAAAACCTATAATTCCGAAACCCTGACATCCGATCTGGTGGCGGCGGTGATCGTGACGATCATGCTGATCCCACAATCGCTTGCTTACGCTTTGCTGGCAGGGCTTCCGGCCGAGATGGGGCTTTACGCCTCGATCCTGCCGCTGGTGGCCTATGCGATCTTCGGCACCTCGCGCGCGCTGGCGGTTGGCCCGGTGGCGGTGGTGTCGCTGATGACGGCGGCGGCAATCGGCAATCTGGGCGTACAGGACCCGGCGCAATACGCGCTGGCGGCGATCACGCTGGCCTTTCTGTCGGGGGTTATCCTGCTGGTGATGGGCGTGCTGCGGCTGGGTTTTCTGGCCAATTTCCTAAGCCATCCGGTGATTGCCGGATTTATCACCGCATCGGGTATCCTAATTGCCACCAGCCAGCTGAAACACCTGTTCGGGATCGAGGCAAAAGGCCATAACCTGATCGAGCTGCTGGCCAGCCTTTGGCAAAATCTGGGCGACACCAACTGGATCACGCTTGTGATCGGTGTGTCTGTGACCGGTTTCCTGTTCTGGGTGCGCAAAGGGCTGAAACCTTTGTTGCTGGGTGCCGGGCTGGCCCCGCGGCTGGCGGATATTCTGGCCAAGGCCGGGCCGGTTGCTGCCGTTGCCGTGACCATTCTGGTGACTTTTCAATTCGGGCTGGACACAAAAGGTGTCAAAATCGTCGGAGACGTGCCGATGGGTATCCCGCCGCTGACCACGCCCAGCTTTGATTTGGACCTGTGGGGGCAATTGTTCGTTTCGGCGCTGCTGATTTCGATCATCGGGTTCGTTGAATCCGTGTCGGTGGCCCAGACACTGGCCGCCAAAAAGCGCCAGCGCATCACGCCGGATCAGGAACTGATCGGGCTGGGGGCGTCAAATGTCGCGGCCGCGGTCAGTGGCGGTTATCCCGTGACCGGCGGCTTTGCCCGCTCGGTTGTGAATTTCGACGCCGGTGCGGAAACCCCCGCGGCGGGGGCGTTTACCGCTGTCGGTATTCTGCTGGCCGCGTTGCTGCTGACCCCGCTTTTGTATTTCCTGCCCAAGGCGACGCTTTCGGCCACGATCATCGTTGCTGTTCTAAGCCTTGTCGATTTCTCGATCCTGAAACACACATGGAAATATTCGCGCGTTGATTTCGCGGCCGTGGCGGCCACCATTCTGCTGACCCTGACATTCGGGGTCGAGATTGGCGTGTCTACCGGTGTGGCCATTTCAATCTTTCTGCATCTTTACAAAACCTCGCGCCCGCATGTGGCCGAGGTTGGTCTGGTGCCGGGAACCCAGCATTTCCGCAACATCAAACGTCATCAGGTCAGCACCCACAGATCGCTGCTGACCTTGCGCATTGATGAAAGCCTGTATTTTGCCAATGCCAGCTTCCTTCAGGATTTCGTTTATGACCGGGTTGTCGGTGACACGGAGCTGAAGAATGTGGTGCTGATGTGCTCGGCAGTGAACGAGATTGACCACTCGGCGCTGGATAGTCTTGAGGCGATAAATACGCGCCTGAAAGACATGGGCATTTCGCTGCACCTGTCCGAGGTCAAAGGCCCCGTGATGGACCGTCTGAAGCGCAGCCATTTTTTGGAGGACATGACCGGGCGCGTGTTCCTTTCGCAGTTTGATGCAATGACTGCGCTGATGCCCGTGCCATCAAGCCGGATCTCGTCCTGACGCGCTTTGGCACATCGTTGAGACACAGGCAAAGCAGCGAAACGCCTTGGTTACTTGACCCGATGGGACCGCTTGCTTTGCGGGTGGTCCCGTGTCACCGTTCTGGCAAACGGAACGAACGGGCGAACCATGAGTGTCACCACCGAAACACCCCCCAACACGCTGCCCCTGCACATCGAGGCACGCAATCCCGGCATGGCCTTGGACATGGATTGGGTGCGGGCTGTGCAGGCAAACACCTCGGCCATTGAGCGGCGGGTGAAATCCTTGCCCGGGCGGCGCTCGGTCAAGAAGGATTATCAGGCGGCGTGGCTGCTGAAAGCGATCAGCTGCATTGATCTGACCACCCTGTCCGGCGACGATACGGCGGGCCGTGTGGCGCGGCTTTGTGCCAAGGCGCGGCGGCCCGTGCGGGATGATCTGATGCAGGCGCTGGGGTTTGAAGGGCTGACGGTTGGTGCGGTATGTGTCTATCACGAGATGATTGCCCCCGCGGTAGCGGCGTTGGAGGGCACGAATATTCCGGTTGCAGCGGTATCGACCGGCTTTCCGGCGGGGCTGACACCGTTTGAACTGCGGCTTGAGGAAATTCGCCAAAGCGTTGCCGCCGGCGCAAGCGAGATCGACATCGTGATCTCGCGTCGGCAGGTGCTGACGGGTGACTGGCAGGCGCTGTATGACGAAATGCGCGCCTATCGCGAGGCGTGCGGCGATGCGCATATCAAGACGATCCTCGCGACGGGCGAGTTGGGCAGCCTGCGCAATGTTGGGCGGGCCTCGCTTGTTTGTATGATGGCCGGGGCGGATTTCATCAAAACCTCGACGGGCAAGGAAAGCGTGAATGCGACTTTGCCGGTGAGCCTCGTGATGATCCGCGCGATCAGAGACTATTACGAGCGAACAGGCTTTCGTGTCGGCAATAAACCTGCGGGCGGGATTTCCAAGGCGAAGGATGCTTTGGTCTATTTGTCTTTGATGAAAGAGGAACTGGGGGATCGCTGGTTGCAGCCTGATCTTTTCCGTTTTGGCGCGTCGTCTTTGTTGGGCGATATCGAGCGGCAGTTGGAGCATCACGTGACGGGGGCCTACTCTGCCGGATACCGTCACGCGATGGGGTGAGGTCGGAATTTTGAGTATTTGGACAAAGAAAAAGCCATGAGTGTGAAAGAGATATTCGAGACGATGGAGTATGGTCCGGCCCCCGAAGCATCCGGTGACGCATTGGCGTGGATCGTCGATCAGGGCGCGCAGTTCGGGCAGTTTATTGGCGGCAGGTTTACCGAGCCGCGCAAGGATTTCGCCTCGCGCAATCCGGCGACGGGGGACGTGCTGGCGGATCTGTCTTCGGCGACTGTGGACGAGGTGGATGCGGCGGTTAACGCGGCGCGTTTGGCCCAGCCGAAATGGGAGAAACTGGGCGGGCATAAGCGGGCGCGGGTGCTTTATGCGATTGCGCGGCTGATCCAGAAACATTCGAGACTATTTGCGGTGTTAGAGACGCTTGATAACGGCAAACCGATCCGCGAAAGCCGCGATATTGATGTGCCGCTTGTGCATCGGCATTTCTATTATCACGCAGGCATGGCGCAGTTGATGGAGGCCGAATTGCCGGGGCGTAAGGCAATTGGCGTTTGCGGGCAGATTATTCCGTGGAACTTCCCCTTGCTGATGCTGGCGTGGAAAGTGGCCCCTGCTTTGGCGATGGGGAATACGGTGGTGTTGAAGCCTGCGGAATATACCTCGCTGACCGCGTTGTTATTTGCGGACATTTGCCGTCAGGCAGGTGTGCCTGCGGGCGTGGTGAATATCGTCACCGGCGATGGGGCGGTGGGCGAGATGATCGTGACCCATGAGGGTGTGGACAAGATTGCGTTCACCGGATCGACAGAGGTGGGCAGGATCATCCGCCGCGCGACGGCGGGTAGCGGCAAGTCTCTGACATTAGAGCTGGGGGGCAAGTCGCCCTATATCGTGTTTGAAGATGCGGATATCGACAGCGCGATTGAGGGGCTGGTCGATGCGATTTGGTTCAATCAGGGGCAGGTTTGCTGCGCTGGGTCGCGTTTGCTGGTGCAGGAGGGCATTGCGGTTCGGTTCTATGCCAAGCTGAAGGCGCGGATGGGAACCCTGCGGATCGGCAACCCCTTGGACAAGGGGGTTGATATCGGCGCGGTGGTGGACCCGGTGCAGCACCAGCGGATTTCGGAACTGGTTAAGGCCTGTGACGAGGGCGAGACCTATCAGCCGCAAATGCAGATGCCGTCGGAGGGGTGTTTTTATCCGCCGACATTGATCACCGGGTTGTCGCCCGCGAACCCGCTGATGCAGGAGGAAATCTTCGGGCCGGTGCTGGTTGGGTCAACCTTCCGCACCCCGGCCGAGGCGGTGGCGATGGCCAACAACACCCGCTACGGGCTGGCAGCCAGCGTCTGGTCCGAGAATGTGAACCTCGCGCTCGACATCGCGCCCAAACTGGTCGCGGGCGTGGTCTGGGTCAACGGCACCAACATGTTCGACGCGGCGGCCGGTTTTGGCGGGGTGCGCGAAAGCGGTTTTGGCCGCGAAGGCGGGTGGGAGGGTTTGCAGGCCTATACCAAGCCCGCGAAGGCGGCGAAGAAACTGGCGCAAATCAGTCCCTATAAAGGGGATAAAGGCCCGATTGACCCGCTGGACCGCACGGCGAAGCTGTATATCGGCGGCAAGCAGGCGCGGCCCGATGGGGGTTATTCCCGCGATGTCTATTCCAAGAGCGGAGAGTTGCTGGGCCAGGCGCCGATTGCCAACCGCAAGGACGTGCGCAACGCGGTTGAGGCGGCGGCGGGGGCTGCGTCGTGGGGCAAAACCACGGGGCATTTGCGGGCGCAGATTCTTTATTATATCGCTGAAAACCTGCAAGCGCGGGCGGGGGAATTTGCGGCGCGCGTGAACCAGTTGACCGGCAAACGCAATGGTGCGCACGAGGTGGAACAGGCGGTTGATACCCTCTTCACCGCCGCCGCCTGGGCCGACAAGTTCGACGGGCTGGCCCATAACGTGCCGATGCGCGGCATGGCCGTGGCGGTGCGCGAACCGGTCGGCGTGATCGGCGCGTTTTGCCCCGACGAATGCCCCTTGGGGGGGTTGGTGGGCGCAATGGCCCCAGCGATTGCGATGGGCAACCGCGTGGTGCTGGTGGCGTCCGAACCCTTCCCGCTGGCGGCAACGGATTTCTATCAGGTGCTCGAAACCTCGGACGTTCCGGGCGGGGTGGTCAACATCCTGACGGGCAGCCATGCAGAACTGGCGAAACCGCTTGCGAGCCACCTGAATGTCGATGCGGTCTGGAGTTTCTCGGGCGCGGATATTTCAGCCACTGTTGAGGCTGAGAGTGCAGGAAACCTTAAGCGGACATGGGTGAATAACGGGTTAACCTCGGACTGGACGGATACGCGGGCGTTTCTAGAGGCGGCGACCGAGGTGAAGAATATCTGGGTGCCTTATGGGGAGTGAAATCCAAATATTTTTTGAACAGTGGCATCTGAAAGACCGAGTCTAACAACGGTATCGCGTGCAAAATCCCCAAAGAATGTGGCTATCAGGGCAATCACAAGAAGTGTTGCTTTGTCAGCATTCGGTATACTTATGGTTTCTTTCTTTAGGCCCAAGTATCGACTGGGCATAAAGCTCGCATGAATTGCGCTCACGATTTCTTCTAACTCTCTTTCAGTAGCTGTGAGATCAAGACTTTGAGATAGATGCTGGAAGTTTGCCTTGAGAACTTCGTTGCTCGCGATTCGCTGATACATTTCTATTAAATTATGATTTCTGCTTGGTTCTTTAATCTTTTGTGCCTTCAGAATGGCTTTGAGCAGCAATTCTAATCCTTGAGCTGCATTCGCCATTCCAACTGCGCCACCAGCGAGAATGATGTAGGCTCCGTCATCACTATTTTTTGCTTGATTGGCCGCACGAATTTTGTCGAGCCCCACCAATAAGAATTCAAAGCATACAAACTGATTGAATTTGAAATTGGTTGGTAATGGAAAATGCTGGAGGGTAAGGCTCATTGGGATATTCTAGTCACATTTTAATCGGCGACATAGCAATAGACTGAGCTTCCCCCAAACAAAAAGCCCGCCAACCCGGCGGGCTTCCCAACCTCACCCCTCAACCAACACCCGCAACATCCGCCGCAATGGCTCGGCCGCGCCCCAAAGCAACTGATCGCCCACGGTAAAGGCGTTCAGATACTCCGGCCCGATATTCATCTTGCGCAGGCGGCCCACGGGCACCGTCAGCGTGCCGGTGATCGCCGCCGGTGACAGCTCGCGCGCGGTCACGTCGCGCTCGTTCGGCACGACCTTGGACCAGTCGTTCGCCTCGTCCAGCATCGTCTCGATCTCGTCCATTGGCACGTCGCGTTTCAGCTTGATGGTCAGCGCCTGAGAGTGGCTCCGCATCGCGCCGATCCGAACACAGGTGCCGTCGATCATGATCGGGTTCTCGGACCGGCCAAGGATCTTGTTGGTTTCCGAAACCGCTTTCCATTCCTCTTTCGACTGGCCGTTTTCCAGCCCCACGTCGATCCACGGGATCAGACTGCCCGCCAGTGGCACGCCAAAGTTATCCGTCGGCATCGCGTCCGAACGCAGCGCGTCCGTCACCTGACGGTCAATGTCGAGGATCGCCGAATGCGGATCGTCCAGCAGATCGGCGGCAGAGGACCGCAGCTGCCCCATCTGGTTCAGCAACTCACGCATATGCCGCGCCCCGCCGCCCGAGGCCGCCTGATAGGTCATCGAGGTCATCCACTCGATCAGGTCATGCTGGAACAGCCCGCCAAGCCCCATCATCATCAGGCTGACCGTACAATTGCCGCCGATGAAATCTTTCTTGCCATCCACCAGCGCCTGATCAATCACCGCGCGGTTCACCGGGTCCAGCACGATCACCGAATGGTCGGCCATCCGCAACGATGACGCCGCATCAATCCAATACCCGTCCCAACCGGCATTGCGCAGCGGGCCAAACACCTCATTCGTGTAATCGCCCCCCTGACAGGTCACGATCACATCCATCGTCTTCAAAGCGTTGATGTCACGGGCATCCAGCAGGGGTGCTGCGCCCTGACCCACATCAGGCCCCGCCTGACCGGCCTGCGAGGTGGTGAAGAAATGCGCCTCTTTGATATCCGCAAAGTCATTTTCTTCACGCATACGTTCCATCAGCACAGTGCCGACCATACCCCGCCAACCGACGAATCCGACCTTTTCAATAGCCATGACGCTTCCTTCCGATATTTGACCAATCCCTTAGCCAAAATCGCCAAAAGCTTAAAGCCCAAACGAAAAAAGGGGCGGAAAACCACCCTTGTTTCTTTTGTCCAAAAATATCCTCGGGGGAGCGCGAGGGGGCAGACAGCCCCCTCGCCCTGGTCGGACCGTCAGGTCCGAAGCCCTATACCGACAAACAGACGTATTTCATCTCAAGGAAATCCTCGATTCCGTGATGGCTGCCCTCGCGGCCCAACCCCGATTGTTTCACCCCGCCAAACGGGGCCAGCTCGGTTGAAATGATGCCCGTGTTCACCCCGACAATGCCATATTCCAGCGCCTCGGCCACCTTGTAGACGCGGCTCAGATCCTTGGCGTAGAAATAGGACGCCAGACCAAAGATCGTGTCATTGGCCAGCTCGATCACCTCATCCACATCCTTGAAGCGGAACAAAGGGGCCATCGGGCCAAAGGTCTCTTCGGTTGAAACAGCCATGTCTCTGGTCGCACCGGTCACGATGGTCGGCGGCAGGAAATGCCCCGGTCCCTGAAGCGGATCACCGCCCCCCAAAATCACCTTGCCACCTTTGGCGGTCGCATCGGCAATATGTTCCTGAACCTTGGCAATCGCTGCATCATTGATCAACGGGCCTAATGCGGTGCCCTCTTCCAGACCATCGCCGACTTTCATCTTTGACACAGCCGCCGCCAGCTTTTCGGCAAAGGCATCGTAAACGGCATCCTGAACATAAATCCGGTTGGCGCAGACACAGGTCTGACCGTTATTGCGGAACTTGCACATGATGGCGCCTTCAACCGCCGCATCCAGATCGGCGTCGTCAAACACGATGAATGGCGCATTGCCACCCAGCTCCATCGAGCATTTCATCACCTGATCCGCCGCCTGCCGCAGCAAAATCCGGCCGACTTCGGTGGAACCGGTGAAGGTGATCTTGCGCACAGCCGGATTTTCACACATCTCGCGGCCCACGTCTGAGGATCGGGTTGATGGCAGGACCGAGAAAACCCCCTTCGGGATACCCGCCCGCTCGGCCAGCACGCCCATGACCAGCGCCGACAATGGCGTCTCGGATGCCGGACGCGCCACAAATGTACAGCCCGCCGCCAGCGCCGGGGCCGCCTTGCGGGTGATCATCGCATTGGGGAAATTCCACGGGGTGATCGAGCCGACCACCCCAATGGGCTGTTTCATCACCATGATCCGTTTGTCGCGCTGATGTCCCGGAATGGTTTCGCCATAGACCCGCTTGGCCTCTTCCGCCATGAACTCGATAAACGACGCGCCATAGGCGATCTCACCCTTGGCCTCGGCCAGTGGCTTGCCTTGTTCGGCCGTCAGGATCGCCCCCAGATCGTCCTGATTCTCCATCATCAGATCAAACCAGCGCCGCAGGATTGCCGCGCGCTCCTTGCCGGTCATTGCCGCCCAATCCTTCTGGCTGGCTTCGGCTGCCGCAATCGCTTCGGCCACCTGGGCGCGGCTGCAATCTGCCACGCGGGCGATCACATCGCCCCGCGCCGGATTGGTCACGTCAAACGCGCCATCCCCGTCGACCCATTCACCGGCCAGATAGGCTCGGTCCACCAGCAGGCTGGGGTCCTTCATCATCGCCAAAAGATCGGAACGTGTGTCGCCCATGATATCCTCCCAAAATTTGATCAAATGCAGACTGCATGTCCAGATCGTCTTGTCCAGCACAATCTGCCCCGGCTTGTCCGCTTTCTACCTTAAGCATCCGGCAATCGATCAGCCATGCAGGTCTTTCCAGGCGGGCAGGGGGGCCGCGTCCCATCCCGTGGCCGCAAACACCCCCCGCGCAATGGCCCGTGCAAGGCAGGTCGCGGCGGCATGTCCAATCTGCAAAACAGTCTCTGTTTCAGGCGAATTCGCCCCGTTTCCGGTTGAAACACCAAATACAAGATCACCGTCCATAGGGGTGTGCGACGGCACAATGGCCCGCGCCATCCCGTCATGGGCGGCGACCGCCATTCTGGTGCATTGGGCCTGCGTCAAAGCCGCATCTGTCGCCACGATCGCAATCGTCGTCGCCCCGGATCCGGCCCCGACACTGCCCAGACCGAACATTTCATGCGCCGAGCGCACCGCCGCCGCCCCCAATGCGTAATACGGATTCCGCCCCCAGCTTTTGTCTCCGCCATTTGACAGATCAAACAGGATCGCCCCCGGAACAATCGGCACTTTCTGGCCCGCCACATCAAAGCCGCGCCCCGCGGCCCGCAGCCCGTCCGCAACGCCGGAACAGGCGTCCAGCCCAAAGGCCGATCCGCCCGACAACACCAAAGCATCCACCTGCTCGACCATCTTGTCGGGGGCCAGCAAATCCGTTTCGCGCGTCCCCGGCGCGCCGCCCATCACATGCACACCCGCGGTAAACGGCTGCTGACCAACCAGCACCGTCGATCCGCTGCGCAAGCGCATGTCCTCGGCATTGCCCACCGTCAAACCGGCCACATCGGTGATCAGGTTTCGTGCCCCAGCGATCATGTCCACTGTAAAAACTCCCATTTTCCCTGATTATTCATACGAAATCGCTTTCTTTTGTCCAAAAATATCCTCAGGGGGGTTTAAGGGGGGCAGACTGCCCCCCTTATTAAGGACAATCACCAGTTAACAGGTTTTCACCATGTCATATGTCAGATGGACATTCCGCATTCTCTTCTGGCTGCTTTTTGCCGCCTTTCTGCATTACACCTTGCCGCAATATGACGTGGTGCGGATCACCGACACCTATGAGAAACGTGTCGACTATGGGGTGAATTCGCTTTTCTGGGCCGAAGGCTATACCGGCGAGGCATCGGGCGGCGTGAACCGGGATGTGTTCTTCATCCAGACGTTCCGTGTCAATGACAAGCCGATGATCTACCGCAACGAAGACACCGGCTGGGGCTGGCCGCTGTATTTCAAGTTCGACACGGCGAACCTTCAGGCCGAGGCCTCTGACCTGATCTCGAAAAAATCGGAAGAGCCGCAATGGGCCGTCATCCGCCACTATGGCTGGCGGTTCGAGGCGCTGTCGATCTATCCCAACGCGGTCAAGCTTTGGGCGGTCGATGATCCGAACCAGCGCATCATCCCCTATTTCAACATTATCGCCCTGATCCTGATCTTTGCCGCCTATTGGGCAATCCGCGTCCGCTGGCGCCGTTTCCGCCGCGCCCGGATCGATCCTGTGATCGAAGAGGTCGAGGAAACCTGGGACGAAACCGAAGGCTGGTTCAAGCGCACCAAGGTCCGGTTGCTGAAGCTGCTGCCCTAAAAAAAGCCCCGCCAAACGGCGGGGCAAGTTCATTCCTGAGTGGTTGATTTATTCCTCTTGCGGAAGCACCAGGTTCAGCACGATGGCAACCACCGCCGTCGGCGCAACAGCCGATGTGGCAAGCGTTTTCCAGATACCCGGCAGGTACTGAACCGCGCTTGGAACCAGGTTAAAGCCCAGACCCACCGCCAGTGAGATCGCGATGATCAGCATGTTGCGGCGGTTCATGGTCACTTCGCTCAGCATGTTCATGCCAGCCGCGGCCACCATACCGAACATCACGATCACACCACCGCCCAGAACAGGCATCGGCATCGATGCGATGACCGCCCCGATTTTCGGCAGCAGACCGCCAATGATCAGCACAAGCGCACCGATGGTCACTACATGGCGGCTCATGACACCGGTCATGCCGACAATCCCGACATTCTGGCTGAACGAGGTGTTGGGCAACCCGCCAAACACAGCCGCAACCGCGGTGCCAAGACCGTCTGCATAGGTTGCACCGGCAATCTCTTCGTCGGTCGCGTCGCGGCCTGCACCGGCTTTTGTGGTGGCCGAGGTATCCCCGACGGTTTCGATCGCCGAAACAATCGACACGATGGTTACGCCGATCACCGCGCCCAGATTAAACTCGAACCCGTAAGGAAGCACCCGCAATCCGGTGATCCAGCTGGCTTTCGTCACGCCATCGAAATTCACCATGCCCAGCGCATAAGCCAGAATATAGGCCACGATCATACCGATCAGAATTCCGGCGTTGGAAATCAGCCCCTTGCCGGTGAATTTACAGATCAGCGCCACCACAACCACGGTTAGCGCCACGCTCCAATGCTTGAGCGAGCCAAAGCTTTCCGCCGCCATCTGAAAATCCGCCGCACCACCGGCGGCGTATTTGATCGCGACCGGGATCAGGTAAAGACCGATGGCCAGAACCACCAGACCAGTGACCAGAGGCGGGAACAGGCTGCGCAGGTTCTTGATCACCGAACCCAATGAAAAGTGGATCAGCCCCCCGATCAGACACGAGGTCAGCGCAACCCCAAGGCCCTGGGTCGCGGCAATACCGGCCAGCACGCCGACAAAGGCAAAGCTGGTGCCCTGCATGATCGGCAGGCGCGCGCCCACAGGGCCGAAGCCGACGGTTTGAAACAAGGTTGCAACACCGGCGAACAGCATGGCCATCTGGATCAGATAGACCTGCTCGGCCCCGCCAAAGGCCAGCCCCGCCGCGCCGGCGACGATGATCGAGGGTGTCACGTTCGAGGCGAACATCGCCAGAACATGTTGGATCCCCAGCGGGATCGCTTCGCCCATTGGGGGCGTGATACTTGGATCGCTATAGTTAGCGGTTGTGTCTGACATGGTAAATCCCTTCCCTGTTGTCAGTATTCAAAATGCCTGTTCTTTGTGCAGGCTGATTAAATATTTACCACATATTGTGGTTCCAGCCAAACTTCTTCTAAGTTTGGTGTCTCTCCGATCCGGTCCACCACAGCGAAAAGGCCGGGTTCATGCAGCGGGGTCAGCACCCCATGCCAAACATTGCGATGAAAATTGATCCCTTGCCCGGGGGCCGAGACAAATGCCTCGGGCACCCCGGGATTGCCGCCTTGACCCCTCGCGGCAATGATCAGAAACGGGTCCATGCTCATCGGGATAAAGGCCTGCGACCCTTCGGGGTGGCGCTCCATCATTTCAAGCACATAGGGTGTCTTGCGCGGTTCGGCCTTGAAAATGCTGATACCGGCACGGCCCATCGGCCCGAAATCAAGCGCGGCACGGTCGTGATAGCGGCCGCAGAAGCCCTGATTGATGATTTTGTCAGGATCACCGCTGCAATCCAGCACGTCGCCATAAGGCGCAAAAGCCTTGGCCGTCAGTGGCCGCGCCGTGATCGGGACAGGCGCGCTCACAAACCGATCCCCAGCTTTGGATGGCGATTCACGTCCTTGTACAGAAGATAGCGAAACGGTTCGTCGCCCGTCGCCACGCAGGCCTGAGGGCAAAAGGCCCGCAGCCACATGAAATCGCCCGGTCCCACATCGACCCAATCCTTGTTCAGCAAATAGCGGGCCGTGCCCTGAAGCACATACAGCCCGTGTTCCATCACATGGGTTTCGGCAAAGGGGATCAGCCCGCCCGGCTGGAAGGTGACGATATTGACGTGGCAATCATGGCGCAGATCGTCCGGGGCCACAAAGCGTGTCGTCGCCCAAACCCCGTCGCAATCGGGCATCGGGGTGGGGGCCACATCGCTGTCCGAGGTCACAAACGCCTCGGGTGCCCCAAGACCGGGTGCGGGCAGATAGAGCTTTCGCACCCAATGAAATTGCAGCACATCGGTGCCCAGATTGACCACGCTCCAATCCGCGCCTGCGGGCACATAGGCATAGCCCCCCGCAACCAGATCATGGCGCTGGCCGTTGATCGTCAGGCGCATCGCGCCGCTGGCGATAAACAGGATCGCCTGTGCCTGCGCATCGGGTTCGGGTGTTTCGCTGCCGCCGCCCGGTTCAACCTCGACCGCGTATTGGGCGAATGTCTCGGCAAACCCGCTTAGGGGCCGCGCGATGATCCAAGCCCGCGTTGCCTGCCAGCCGGGCAGGAAGCTGGTCACGATATCCCGCATGGTGATCGCGGGGATAAGGGCGTAAGCATCGGTAAACACCGCCGCCCCATCGGGGGAAACATCCTGACCGGGCAGGCCGCCGGGGGGGAAGGCATAGCTCATAGCATCTCCTCCAGCCGCAGCCGCGCGATGCGTTCGACCTGACGGCAGGCCTCGTCGAACTCGATTGCGGTGGCATTGTCGATCCGCCGTTCAAATGCTGCCAGAATGCCCGCCTTGTCGTAATCGCGCACCGCGATGATAAAGGGAAACCCGTGTTTGGCCGTATAGGCCGCGTTCAGCTTGGTGAATGCCGTCCGTTCCTCATCCGTCAAGGCAGCCAGGCCCGCGCTGGCCTGCTCGCTGGTGCTTTCCGCCGTCAACCGTCTGGCCGCCGCCAGTTTGCCCGCCAGATCGGGGTGGGCGTTCAGCACGGCCAGACGTTCGTCAGCGCTTGCTGACCGGAACATCCGCGCCAAGGCGCTATGGACGCCCGCCGCCGTATCATGGGCCGGTCCCAACTCAAGATCAAAGGCGCGTTCCGCGATCCATGGAGAATGCTCGAACACCCCGCCGAACGTGCCGACAAAAGTTTCGCGATCCATCTGGCTGGGGCGCGGTTTTCGCAAATGCGGGTGATGCGCCGCCCAATGCCGTGCAATGTCGATCCGCCGCGCGAACCACACCCCCGGATGGGTTTGGGCATATTCAAGGAACCGCTGAAGCCCCGCCAACTTGCCGGGCCGCCCGATCAGCCGGCAATGCAATCCCACCGACATCATCTTGGGCGCGCCCTCGGCCCCTTCGGCATAAAGCACGTCAAACGTGTCTTTCAGATACTGAAAGAACTGCGCACCTTCGATATAGCCCGGCGCCGTAGCATAGCGCATGTCATTGGCTTCCAGCGTGTAGGGGATGACCAGCTGATCACGCGCGCCAATCTCAAGCCAATAGGGCAGGTCGTCATCATAAGTATCACTGATATAGTCGAATTGGGCCGTATCAGAGACTAACCTGACCGTGTTTTCGCTGCACCGGCCCGTGTACCAGCCACGAGGCGGTTCGCCCACAACCTCGGTATGCAACCGGATCGCTTCGGCAATGGCCGCCGCTTCCTCGGCTTCGGGCATGTCCTTATGTTCAACCCATTTCAGCCCGTGGCTGGCGATTTCCCAGCCCGCCGTTTTCATCGCCTCGACCTGCGCGGGCGACCGGGCAAGCGCCGAGGCCACCCCATAGATCGTGACAGGGATATCCATGCCGGTGAACAGCCGGTGCAGCCGCCAGAATCCGGCCCGTGCGCCGTATTCGTAAAGCGATTCCATATTCCAGTGCCGCTGACCGGGCCAGGGCGCGGCACCGGGGATGTCGGACAAAAACGCCTCGGACGCCGCATCGCCGTGAAGCACGTTATTCTCGCCGCCCTCTTCGTAGTTCAGCACCAGTTGCACAGCGATTTTCGCGCCGCCGGGCCACCGGGCATCAGGCGGGTTCGGCCCATAGCCGATCATGTTGCGTGGATATCTGTTCATGTCCGGCCCTTCGCATCTGACTGGCAGGATATGACAAATACGCGCCCCTATCTTTCAAGAAAATTCTGAAAGTGCTTCAGCCCTCAAGGCAGTCGGCTAGGGATGTCGCAAGGGTCGTGATCAATGCGCGATACAGACCCGTACCCAGGTTTTGCGTCATGCCCGCAGGGTCCAGATCAGCGCCTTGTCTGGCCCCCTGCTCGACCAGCAGATCCAGCAATTTGCTGCTTTCCCCCACCTCGCCAAAAGCGCAGACGAACCGGCCATTTTCGGCCTGTTGGGCAAGGTCAGAGACGTTTCCGGCGTTTGCGGGCGCGTCGTTGACGTCTTTCAAACTGCCGATTTGGGTCAGGCCGAATTGATCAATGAAATAGTTATACCCCTCATGGGTCACGGCAAAGGGCACCTCGGTGACGTCCTTCAAAATTTCCGCAACGTCCCTTGTCAGCCTATCGATCTCTGCGGCGGCCTCTTGGGCGTTTTGCGCGTAATAGGCGGCCCCGTCAGGATCGATCGCCGACAGCTCACCGGCGATCAGGTCAAGCATTTCCGTTGCCATATGGGTGTCCAGCCAGATATGCGGATCGACCTTGTCTTCGTGATGATCTTCGACGTCGAAAAAGGCCAGATTCGGCAGGTCCGAAGCCACGCCTTGCGCGGCGCGTTCCAGCCACGGGGTCAGTTCCTCTCCGATCCAGAACAGATAATCCGCTTGCGCCAATGTTTGGGCCTGACTGGGCCGCAGCTGAAAGCTGTGCGGGTCCGCATTCGGGTCCAGCAGCACATCCACATCCGCCCGCTCGCCGGCGACCTGCATGACCAGAGACTGCACCGGCGGAAAGTCGGTGACGATCTGCAAAGGTTCCGCCGTGGCAGCCATCGGCAGGGCGGCCAGAACAAGGGGAAGAATACGCATATTGGCCTTTCTGAATCAGTTGGGCGGCGTTATACTGTAACGTGTAATAACATAACAACTGGAAAATCATGTCCGAGCTGCCTTTCGCCGATCACGATCATGACCACTGCGCCAGCGGCGTTCTGGACCATGCCGACAAGCTGGCCGAAGAAAAGGGCCTGCGCCTGACGCCCGTGCGCCGTGCGGCGCTGGAAATCCTGCTTACCGGCCATCGGGCCATGGGCGCCTATGAGGTGCTTGAGCAGTTGAACGCCAAAGGTTTTGGCAACCAGCCGCCCGTGGCCTATCGCGCCCTCGATTTTCTGGTCGATAACGGGCTGGCCCATCGCGTGCAGCGCCTGAACGCCTTCACCGCCTGCACCCAGCCCGACAGGCATCACCGCCCGGTGTTTCTGATCTGCCGCGACTGCGAACAGGTGGCCGAGGCCGATGCGCGTGACGTGCAGGATACCCTGTCCGCATCCGCCGACAGGGCCGGATTTGTCATCGAAAGGGTCAATGTCGAGGTTTTGGGCCTGTGCCCGACCTGCAAAGGCAAAGCGTCATGAGCCTGATCGAAGCGAAAGACATTAGCGTCCACCACGGCGATTTCCCCGCGTTAGAGCGTGTCAGCTTCGCAATTGACGCCAACGAAATCGTTACTGTCGTCGGTCCCAACGGATCGGGAAAATCGACCCTGTTACGGACCCTTTTGGGGGTTTTCAGCCCCAGCCGGGGGCAGATCATCCGCAAGCCCGGCCTGACCATTGGCTATGTGCCGCAAAAATTGGCGCAGGAAAGTGGCCTGCCCCTGACCGTGCGCGGTTTTCTGTCTTTGCCCAAGCGTGTTTCCGATGCCCAGGCACAAGCCGCGTTGGAAGAAACCGGGGCTGTTGGGCTGGAACAGAGACAGATTTCCGAATTGTCGGGCGGCCAGATGCAGCGCGTTTTGCTGGCACGTGCGATCCTGAACGAACCGGACATTCTGATACTGGACGAACCGACGCAAGGCCTTGACCAACCCGGAGCGGCGGATTTTTACGCCCTGATCGAACGGGTCCGCGATCAGCACGGGTGCGCGGTTCTTCTGGTCAGCCACGATCTGAATGTGGTGATGAGCGCCTCGGACCGGGTGATCTGCCTGAACGGCCATGTCTGCTGCGAAGGCACGCCCACCGTTGTGCGCGACGCGCCGGAATACCTGGCGCTGTTTGGCCATGGCACACAAGGCACGATGGCGCTTTACCAGCACCGGCATGATCACAGCCACGATCACGATCACGATCACGGGCACGGGCACGGGCACGATCACGGGCACGCCCATGATTGACGATTTCCTGCTGCGCGCCGGTCTGGCGGTGATTGCCCTGTCGCTGGCCACGGCACCTCTGGGCTGCTTCGTCATCTGGCGGCGGATGGCCTATTTCGGCGATGCCACGGCGCATGCGGCGATCCTTGGGGTGGCGATATCCTTTGGCTTCAACCTGTCGATTGGCATCGGGGTTGTCGCGGTGGCGCTGGGTATGGCCCTAAGCGTGACGGCCCTGTCCAATCGCGGCCACGCGATGGACGGCGCTCTTGGTGCCCTGTCGCATTCGGCGCTGGCCCTTGGACTGGTGGCGATCAGTTTTGTGCGCAACGTGCGGATCGATGTCGAGGCCTATCTGTTCGGTGATATCCTTGCCGTGTCGCAAAGTGATCTCTGGGTGATCTGGGCCGGCGCGCTGGCTGTGCCTGTGTTGATCCTGTGGCGCTGGCAAAACCTGCTGACCTCGACGCTGAACACCGAAATCGCCCGCGCCTCGGGTATCAACCCGAACCGCGAACAACTTGTGCTGACGCTTGCCCTGGCAATCGTAGTGGCGCTGGCGATCAAGATCGTCGGTGCCCTGCTGATATCGGCGATGCTGCTGATCCCGCCTTCGGCCGCGCGCAACTTTGCCCGCACACCAGCGGGGATGGTCGCAGTGGCGCTGGTATTGTCAGTTCTTGCCGGTCTGGGCGGGCTGTGGCTGTCTTTCAGCGCCGACACCCCCGCCGGTCCCAGCATTGTGGTTGCGGCGGCGGCACTGTTCCTGCTGACGCAGATGTTTCGCAGAAAAGGATAAACCATGCCCGTTATGCAGCGCCTGACCGATGCCGCCCGCGCCAGACAGGCCCGCGTGGTCTTTCCCGAAATGTCCGACCCGCGCGTGGCCGAGGCCTGCGCCGTGCTGGCAGGCGAAGGCCTGTGCCAGCCGATCGGTTTGGAAACGCCGCAGGATCACCATGTCGAGGCTTTGGTCGCGGCGCGGGGGCTGAAACCGCCGATCGCCCGCCGGATGCTGTCGCGCCCGCTCTATATGGCTGCGGCCATGGTTGCGGCGGGCGAGGCCGAGGCGATGGTGGCAGGGGCGGACAGTGCCACCAAAAAGGTGATCGAGGCCGCATCCATCGTCATCGGCCTGCAAGACGGGGTCCGCACGCCATCGTCGTTTTTCCTGATGCTGATGCCCGACGGGCGCGAGTTGGTTTTTGCCGATTGCGCGGTGAACGTCGCCCCCGATGCGGCGCAGCTGGCGGATATCGCCCGCAGCTCGGCCGCGTCGGCCAAGGCCCTGCTGGGCGCGGCGCGGGTGGCGATGCTGTCGTTTTCCACCGGATCGTCCGGTGCAGGCCCGTCGGTCGATCTGGTGCGCGAGGCCTGCGAGATCAGCGGTTTTGCCGGGCCGGTGCAGGCTGATGCGGCTCTGAACCCTGTTATAGGGTCGAAAAAGGGGTATGAGGGCGGTGCCGCCAATGTCTTGATTTTCCCGACGCTGGACGCGGGCAATATCGCCTATAAGCTGGTGCAGGAACTGGGCGGGGCGCAGGCCCTGGGGCCGTTTTTGCAGGGGTTCCGGCGGCCTGTCTGTGATCTTAGCCGTGGGGCGACGGTTCAGGACATTGTTTCGGCCACCGTGGTTACGGTGGCGACCGGGGCAGGGGGTTTCACCCCCTCTTGAGCCGAAGGCTCAATTCACCCCCAGGATATTTCGGGCCAAAAGATATCAGTTTTTGGACATGACGCTCAGCGCGTCGAGCGCGATCATCTTTTCCTCTTCCGCAGGGATGACCCATGCCGCGACTTGCGAGGTTTGCGAATGCAGGCGCGGCCCGTTGCGGTGGTTGCCGTCGGGGTCCATGCGCAGCCCGAGCCATTCCAGACCACGGCAGATGCGGGCGCGGACCCCCACGGCGTTTTCGCCGATCCCGCCGGTGAAGGCGATGGCGTCGCATCCCTCCATCGCTGCGATAAGCGACCCGGCGTGGCGCAGGGACCAATAGCAGAAATGTTCAATGGCGAAATCATTGTCGGCGGTGTGGTCAAGCATCAGCTGGCGCATGTCGGATTTACCGCCCGACAGGCCCAGAAGCCCGCTTTCGTGGTTGAGGATCTGCTTGGTGCGTTCCAGACCGTTATCCTCGACCAGACGCAACACCGCGTTGGCGTCGATCCCGCCTGATCGGGTGCCCATGGTCAGCCCGTCAAGCGGCGAATAGCCCATCGTCGTGGCCACTGACTGGCCGTTATGGATCGCGCAGAGCGATGCGCCATTGCCAAGGTGGAAGGCCAGCAAACGCGACGGCAGGGCTTCGCCGGTGATCTCGGGCAGGCAGCGCACCAGCGAGGCATAGCTGAGCCCGTGGAACCCGTAGCGCCGGATGCCCTTGGTCTCGATCATTTTCGGGATGGCGTAGCGGGTGGCGACCTCGGGGTTGGTGGCGTGAAAGGCAGTGTCGAAACTGGCATATTGCGGCAGGTCGGGCTGTATCCGGGCCAGCGCCTCGATCGCGGCAAGGTTATGGGGGTTGTGCAGCGGCGCGAGCGGGGTGCAATCGGTGATTTCGGCAATCGCGTCCGCTGTCAGGCGCACGGGCTTTGACAGGTGCCGCCCGCCATGGACCACCCGATGTGCGGCGGCTTGCAGCGAAGACGGGGTGACGCCGGCCGTTTCCAGCTTTTTCAGCACGGCCGTCAGGGCGGAAGTGTGATCGATGAAGGGCGTGTTCACCCGTTCACCATCCATTTCCAGAAACGAGGCCCCGCCGATCCCGGCGGCCAGACCGCGGTGGCTTTCGGTCAGGTCATTGTCGAAGACCGCGAACTTGATCGAGGACGAACCGGCGTTGAGAACGAGAATATCCGCCATGGGAATTACCGATCTTCGATGGCAACCCAATCGCGCGGCTGGGGACCCTCATAAAGGGTCAGCGGGCGGATCAGGATGTTGCGTTGCACCTGTTCGATACATTGAATGACCCAGCCGGGCATCCGTCCGATGGCGAAAAGCGGCACGAAAAGATCCATCGGAATACCGTGCAGCTGATAGGCGACGCCGGAATAGAAATCGACATTCACGTTCAGCCCGTGACGGGCATAGGGTTTCATCGCCTCGACGACCCCTTGCAGGATCTCGTACCATTCGGGTTCGCCCATTTCCTCGCCCAGCTGGCGGACACCTTCACGCATGTGGCGGGCGCGCGGGTCTTCGGTGCGGTAGACACGGTGGCCAAAGCCGGTGACGGCCTCGCGTGCTTTGCGTTTGGCTTTGACATAGGCCGCCGCTTTGTCGGCGGTGCCGATTTCCGCGACCATTTTCATCACGTCTTCGGCCGCACCCCCATGGGCCGGACCGGCCAGGGTGGCCAGCGCGGTTGTCATGGCGCTGTAAAGCCCGGCTTCGGTGCCGACAGTGACCCGCGCGGCAAAGGTTGAAGCGTTCGAGCCATGCTCGGCGTGCAGGATGAAATCCACATCCATCAGCCGCGCGGCGTTTTCTGTCGGAGGTTTGCCGGTCAGCATCCACAGCCAGTTGGCGGCGTGGCCCAGAGCGGGATCAGGGGCAACAGGATCGCGCCCGTTGCGGATATTGTGATGGGCGGCGATGATGGTTGGCACCTGGGCAATCAGGCGAATACCAGTCTCTAAAAAGGCGGTTTCGCTGCATTCTGCGGCTTTCGGATCGAAGGCGGCCAAGGCCGATACCGCCGTCCGCAACACGTCCATCGGGTGCCCGCCCGATACGGCGCGGATCACGTCGAAAACGGCAGGCGGCAGGTCGCGGGCATCGCGCAGCGCCGCATCGAAACCGGCCAGCGCGTCACTGGTCGGCAGGTCGCCATGCAGCAGAAGATAGGCCACTTCTTCAAAGCTGGCGCGGGCTGCCAGATCGTCAATCGAGTACCCCCGATAGGAAAGCCGCCCCGCCGCCCCGTCAATATCGCTGACGCCTGAGCGCTCAAAGTAAACGCCTTTGAGGCCGCGATTGATGCGGGGGGCGGTATCGGCCATCGCGTCGTTTCCTTATGCGCCGCGCTGCGGGCGCATGTCGTCGGCGCTGATCCCCGCCACTTCGACCGGGTTCTTCATCGCATCGCGGCGGAACGGTTCGCCCAGTTCCTGGTTGATCATCGCTTCGATCAGGGTGGTGATGCCTTTTTTCTGATCTTCACAGGCCTGTGCCACCGCTTCGCGCAGCTCGTCCATGGTGCGGGCGACGACGCCTTTCAGGCCGCAAGCCTTTGCGATACCGGCATAGGAGACTTTGGTGTCCAGCTCGGTGCCGACGAAATTGTCGTCGAACCACAGGGTCGAGTTTCGTTTCTCGGCACCCCACTGGTAGTTGCGGAACACCACCTGCGTGACGGCGGGCCATTCATCGCGGCCAATGGCGGTCAGTTCTGTGACGGCGATGCCGAAGGCCCCGTCGCCCGAAAAGCCGACGACCGGCGTGTCGGGGTTGCCGATTTTCGCGCCAACCACAGCGGGCAGACCATAGCCGCATGGCCCGAACAGACCCGGCGCAAGATATTTGCGCCCGTCTTCGAAGGTCGGGTAGGCGTTGCCGATGGCGCAGTTATTGCCGATATCGGACGAGATGATGGCGTCTTTCGGCAGTGCCGATTGGATCGCGCGCCAGGCCATGCGGGGGCTCATCCAGTCGGGCTTGTCCGCGCGGGCGCGCTGGTTCCAGGTTGTGCCCGGATCGTCGTCTTCGTGATCCATCGCCGAAAGCTGCTGCGCCCAGGTGGATTTGCGCGTCGCAATCTCGGCCTTGCGCTCGGCCCGGCCTTCATCGCCGGCGGTGCCTGAAAGTTTCTCCAGGATCGAGGTGGCGACCTTCAAGGCATCGCCCACGATCCCGACAGTCACCGGTTTGGTCAGGCCGATCCGGTCGGGGTTGATGTCTACCTGAATGATTTTCGCCTTGGTCGGCCAGTAATCCATGCCATAGCCCGGCAGGGTCGAAAACGGGTTCAGGCGGGTGCCAAGTGCCAGCACGACGTCGGCCTTGGCGATCAGCTCCATCCCGGCCTTCGAACCGTTATAGCCCAGCGGACCGGCAAACAGCGGGTGCGACCCGGGAAAGGCGTCATTGTGCTGATAACCACAGCAGACCGGCGCATCCAGACGCTCGGCCAGCGCCATCGAGGCGGGGATCGCGCCGCCAATGACGACACCCGCGCCGTTCAGGATAACCGGGAATTTTGCATTCGACAGCAATTCCGCCGCCTGATCCAAAGCCTCTTCACCGCCGCCGGGGCGTTCGAATTCAACGATGGCTGGCAGCTCGATGTCGATCACTTGGGTGAAGTAATCGCGCGGCACGTTGATCTGCGCCGGAGCGGACGCGCGTTTTGCCTGAAGGATCACGCGGTTCAGAACCTCGGCCATGCGCGACGGATCGCGCACCTCTTCCTGATAGCAGACCATATCCTTGAACGCGGCCATCTGCTCGACCTCTTGAAAGCCGCCCTGACCCATGGTTTTGTTCGCCGCCTGCGGTGTGACCAGCAACAATGGCGTGTGGTTCCAATAGGCGGTTTTCACAGCGGTGACGAAATTGGTGATCCCGGGGCCGTTCTGGGCGATCATCATCGACATTTTGCCGGTCGCGCGGGTATAGCCGTCCGCCATCATGCCGCCCGAGCCTTCATGCGCACAATCCCAAAAGGTGATTCCCGCTTTGCCGAACAGATCGCTGACCGGCATCATCGCCGAGCCGATGATCCCGAACGCATGTTCGATCCCGTGCATTTGCAGGGTTTTCACAAAGGCTTCTTCGGTGGTCATTTTCATTTGAGGGCGCTCCTGAGGCAATGTGACGGGCACGGCAAGCGTGCGAAATACCAAGCGAAACTACGGCTTGGGCCAAGTCGCCGTTAGGGCCAGAAGAGGGGCGGATTTAAGTCCAGTCTACCCCAAAGCCCGGGCGATACGGGCGATGCCTTCTTGGATGCGTGATGCGGGGATTGACGAATAGGCCAGACGAAAGAAATTCTTCGGCGCCGAGGCCGGATCAAAGAACGGCTCGCCCGGTTCGATCAGCACATCGTGGCTGCGCAGCTTTTCCGCCAGCCTCAGGGTGTCGGTATGGGGCGGTGCGGCCATCCACAGCGAAGAGCCGCCAAAGGCACCGCGCCCGGCCACCTCTAACCCATGTTCGCCAATGGCCGTCTCCATGGCCTGCCGCCGTTCATGCATCGCTTTAAGCATCCGCCGGATCAGCGCATCATAATGGCCCAGCCCCAGGAAATAGGCCGCGGTCCGCTGGATATGGCCGGGCGGATGCCGCAGCACCGCCGCCCGCAGCGCCCGTACCTCGCGGATGAAGGTCTCCGAGCCGACCATGTATCCCAGCCGCAAGCCCGGAAACAGCGATTTCGAGAAACTGCCGACATAGATCACCCGCCCGTCGCGATCGAGCGATTTCAGCGACGGAGAGGGCGGGGTCAGAAAGGACATCTCGAACTCGTAATCATCCTCGACGACCAAGGCCCCAATCGCGCGCGCCCGACTCAGCAGCGCCTGCCTTCGGGCCAGCGGCATCGTCGCCGTGGTCGGGCATTGGTGGCTGGGGGTGGTAAAAATTACATCCGTATCATCCGGGATCGCGTCGGGCGGCAATCCGTCGGGGTCCACATCCACCGGCGTCAGATGGCAGCGCCGCTGGGTCAGAATATCGCGCTGGGCGTGATAGCAAGGGTTCTCGAGCACCGCGCGGCGGTTCTTGTTCAGCAAGACCTGCGCAATCAGCCACAGGGCATTCTGTGCCCCCAGGGTGATCAGGATTTCCTCGGGCCGCGCCGAAATACCGCGTCTGGGCAAGGTGTGGCGGGCCACGAATTCCAGAAGTTTCGGATCGTCCTGATCATAGTAATCCTGCGTCAATGCGGCAAAATCCTTTTGCCCCAGCGCCTGCAACGCGCAAAGCCGCCAATTGGCATGGTCAAACAAACCCGGATCGGTCTGACCATAGACAAAAGGATATTTGTACCGCGCCCAATCCGACGGTTTCACCGGCGTGACCCCACCGGTATAGCGCCGGGTGATCGCGCGATCCCAATCCACGGCGTCCACGGCAGGCGCGCTTTGTGGAAACGACGGCGGCTCGGGCGCGTTGGCCGAAACAAAGTAACCCGACCGGTCGCGGCTTTCGAGGTAGTCATTCGCCAAAAGCTCGGTATAGGCCAGTGTCACCGTGATCCGGCTGACCCCCAGATGCTTTGCCAATGCCCGCGACGAGGGCAGCTTTTCACCCTTCTGAAAACGGCCCGACAGGATGCCTTCGGCCACCATTTGCTGGATCTGTGCCTGCAAGGTGCCTTGCCCGTCGGGCTTAAGAAAAAACGTATCGACCGGAAGTGCCATGGGCACATGGTATTCTGGTCTTATCCGACGTGCAAACTGGTTATATCGAGCGCCTTTCAGGCGCACAGGTTTGGTAAGATCGGGGGCGCTGCCCCCGACCAGCCACATGATATGCGGCTGGTCTCCCCCGAAGTATTTGAAAAAAGATGAAATAATAAGAAAGGATGCCCCGCCCTGCCAAAGCAAGACGGGGTTTCACCTTTTACGTCCATCGGCTCTTCAGCCTGTAACGCGGAACCAGGCTCTCAAAAGAAGGTAAACAAACCCTTTCATTTTTTGAGAAATACTTTGGGGGTGAACCCAGCCGCGCCGCGCGGCTGGGGAGGGGGCAAAGCCCCCTTACCGCGGCGCACGAATGTGCGGCGCAATCTTAGCCGAATACCCTGGTCAGCGCCTTGTCGACCGCGTCGGTGATCGCGTCGATATCCTTTTCGGTTGCGATCAGCGCGGGCGAGAAACACAGAACATTGTTGCGTCCCGGAACCGAGCGGTTGGATGATCCGATGATCACGCCCTGCGCCCCGCAATCGCCAACCACGGCCATCACGTCTTTTTCGTCCACAGGTTCTTTGCTGTCGCGGTCTTTCACAAGCTCGCACCCAAGGAACAGACCCTTGCCGCGCACGTCGCCGATCACTGCATGCTTTTCCATCAGCGCAGTCAGGTTGCCCATCATGCGCGCCCCCATGGCAGCGCAGTTTTCCAGCAGGCCTTCTTCTTCGATAATCGCCATATTTTCCAACGCCGCCGCCGGTCCGCCGGTGCAGCCGCCGAAGGTCGAGATATCGCGGAAATGGTCCAGCTTGTCGGACGGGTTCGATTTGAACATCTCGAACACTTCTTCCGTCGTGACCATGCAGGCGATCGCCGCATAGCCCGAGGCCACGCCTTTGGCCATGGTTACGAAATCGGGCTTGATGCCGTAATGCTGATACCCGAACCATTCGCCGCCGGTTCGGCCGACGCCGCAGACGACCTCGTCGATATGCAGCAGGATATCGTATTGCTTGCAGATTTCCTGCACACGCTCCCAATAGCCTTCGGGCGGGGTGATCACACCACCGCCGGCGGTGACTGGTTCAAGGCAGAGCGCGCCGATGGTGTCGGGACCTTCCTTCAGGATCACTTCCTCGATCTGGTTCGCCGCGGCGATGCCGAATTCGCGGCCCGACAGGTGGCCGAGGCCCAGCTCGTCCTTGCGGTATTCCATGCAATGGGGCACGCGGACGAAATCAGGCGCGAAGGGACCGTATTGCATGTTGCGTTCGTCCTGACCGCCCGCCGACATCGCCGCCAGGGTCGATCCGTGATAATCGCGGTCGCGGTAGAGAATTTTGGTTTTCTTGCCGCCATATTTCTTATGGGCGATCTGGCGGACCATCTTGAACGCCTTCTCATTCGCCTCAGAGCCGGAATTCGTATAGTAGACGCGGCTCATGCCCGGCATCTTCTCGATCAGTTTCTCGGCAAAAAGCGCCCCGGGGACCGAGCCTGCCGCCTGTGCGAAATAGCACATCTTTTTCAGCTGGGCGTGGACCGCATCGGCAATCCGGTCGCGGCCGTATCCAACATTGACCGTCCAGACCGCGCCGGAAACGGCGTCGATATATTCCTTGCCGTTCTGGTCCCAGACGCGCATGCCCTTGCCTTCGACGATGATCCGGGGTTCGCCCTCTTCAAAGGGTTTATGCTGGACCAGGTGATGCCAGACATGGGCCTTGTCTGCCGCGACGACCCCTGACAGGTCATTATCCAAAGGTTTTCCGTCCATCTTTCCACCTGTCCTTGCTGTTGTAGGAATGGGTCGGTTCCGACTCGTCTTTCTGTCGTTCCGATGTGGCATTTTTCATTAAGAGACCGGTCCGGTGTTAGGTCCAGTTAGGCCCGCAATTTATATCCAGAGCGTTCATTCAGTTTCTGACATATATGGAAAGCAGCCAAGAAAATAAGGGCCATTCCATGGCGGCCCGGTTTTCTGCCCCGATCAACTTATGATGAAGCGCCGCAAAAATCATTGATCCGAATCCTGATTTCCGTTCCGATCAACCTCGGAGCGCGTTTAACGTGCCCGTGTTAAAGCGGTCCAAAGCAGGTCGCGACGCATTTACCAACGGGAGTTTACTATGAAATTCAAAACCAAAATGATGAGCGCCGCAGCCGGTGTTGCCATGCTGGCAGGTGCTCAGGCCAGCGCACAAATCACGGTGGCCTATTTCCTCGAATGGCCGATGCCGTTTGAATATGCCAAGCAGATGGGCACCTATGAAGAAGCTCTGGGCATGGACATCAACTGGGTCGCGTTTGAATCCGGTGTGAAAATGTCGGCCGCCATGGCGGGTGGCGATGTTCAGCTATCGGTCAGCCAGGGCCTGCCGCCATTTGTGGTTGCCACTTCGGCCGGTCAGGATCTTCAGATCCTCGACGTAGCGGTATCCTATGCAGACAACGACAATTGCGTGGTCCGGTCGGAACTTGAAATCGACGCCTCGAACGCAAGCGAACTGGCCGGTAAGAAAGTTGCCGTGCCGCTGGGAACGGCTGCGCATTACGGCTTCCTGAGCCAGATGAACTATTTCGGCGTTGATGTGGGCAGCATGGATGTTGTCGACATGGATCCACCGGATGGGGCCGCCGCCATCGCGCAAGGTGCGATTGACATGTTCTGCGGCTGGGGTGGCTCGCTGCGCCGTGCGCTTGAGTATGGTAACGTGCTGCTGACCGGCGACGAGAAGACCGAGCTGGGCATCCTCGTGTTTGACGTAACCTCTGGCCCGGCCGATTGGGTTGCTGAAAACGGCGACATCGTTTCGAAATTCCTGAAAGTCACCGCAGACGCCAACGCGATGTGGGCGGACGAAGCGAACCAGGCAACAATGCTGCCGCTGATCGCCAAGGACGCGGGCATGTCGGAAGAAGACACGATGGCCACGATCTCGACCTTCACCTTCCCGACGGTTGACGAACAGCTGAGCGAAGCCTGGCTGGGCGGCAATGCGCAATCGTTCATGAAAGGCGTGGCAGACGTCTTTGTGAATGCAGGCAGCATCGACGGTGCGCTGGACAGCTATGAAGACGCTGTGAATACCGGCCCGCTTGCAGACGCAGCAGGAATGTAAACCTCCCGGTTTCGGGGGTGCTTTCGGGCGCCCCCGGATCTTTACCTGTAAGGAGATGGTATGAGCGGTCTCGCCATCAAGAATCTTTCTATGCGGTTTGATCTGCCGAATGGCAGCCATGTGCAGGCCCTTCAGGACGTGTCGCTTCACCTGAACGAGGGTGAATTGCTCAGCGTGCTTGGCCCCTCGGGTTGCGGCAAGACAACGCTTCTGAATATCGTCGCCGGTTTTCTGGCCCCCACCGAAGGCAGCATTGAACTGAACGGCCATTCTGTCACCGGTCCCGACAAGGAACGGGGCATGGTGTTTCAGCAAGGGGCGCTGTTCGAATGGATGAGCGTGCGCGACAATGTCAGCTTCGGTCCCCGAATGGCCGGCAAGAAACAGGCCGAATGGGGGGAACATGTCGATCACCTGCTCGACGTGACCGGGCTTGGGGATTTCAAGGACAAGGCGATTTTCGAACTGTCCGGCGGCATGCAGCAGCGTGTGGCGCTGGCCCGCTGTCTGGCCAATGACCCGGATGTGATCCTGATGGACGAACCGCTGGGCGCGCTCGACGCGCTGACCCGCGAAAAGATGCAAGGGCTGGTGCTGAAGCTGTGGAAGGAAACCGGCAAGACCATCATCCTGATCACCCACTCGGTGGAAGAGGCGCTGCTTTTGGGCGAGCGTCTGCTGGTCATGGCCCCGCGCCCCGGCCGCATCCACAAGGAATATAATCTTCCCTTCGCGGATATGGGCGTTGATGGCGACCTGCGCGAAGTGAAAAAGGCCGATGGCTATGCCCGGACGCGCGAGGAAATCCTCGGGATGATCTGGGACATGGAGGAAGAAATCATGGGCCGTTCGGAGGACGCATCATGATCGGTTTCATAATCCTAGGTGTCTATACGGCCATTTTTGTCGGGTCTTTCCTGCTGATCACCTATCTGGTGCGCAGCGCGACCAATGACTTTACGGCGCTGAAGACCGTGACCTTCGGCGATGAAAGCGCGGTGCGTCCGAACCGCTGGGCCTCGATCATTTCGATTGTGACGATCTTTTTAATTTGGGGGTCGTTCACGGGATCGAACTATATTCCGGGCTTCCTGCACGCTCCGGCCCCGTTTGTCGGGGAGACCACCTTTACCTACACGCTGGAAAACGCCGAGGGTGATCGCGACGACGCCACCGTGTTTGTTCGCGTGGGCGAATTGGGGGAAAAGGCCGAGAAATTCGAGGTCGAACCAGGCGAGGGCATGGCCAAGGATGACGCTTTGGCGATGAGCGCCTCGCGCACTGAAACCCTGTTGTTTGACAGAAACGACGAGGCCACCCGCAAAGACGGTGCCAAAGTCGTTGCCATTGACGGACAACCCATCGGGCCTGATCTGAGCATCCGCACAGATGCCGGGCGCTTTGCGTTGACCGCAAAAGGCGCCATCAGCTTTACACCGTCCTCCGGTTTGCAGATGGACCCGCTTTATCTGCCGCCGCCGGAAGCCGTGGTGAACCGTTTCTTTGAAATCGCAACGGAAGGGTATCGCGGCTATCTGCTTTACGAGCATCTGGGCATTTCGTTGTTCCGCGTCGTGGCGGGGTTCTTCTTTGGGGCCTTGCTGGGTATTCCGCTGGGCTATGCGATGGGCCTGGCCAACTGGCCGCGCGGCTGGTTCGATCCGATTGTCGAATTCATGCGCCCGGTGCCGCCCCTTGCCCTGATCCCGCTGATGATCATCTGGTTCGGCATTGACGAGGAAAGCAAGATCATCCTGCTGTTCCTTGCGGCCTTCTGGATCATGATCATTGCGGCAAGGTCCGGCGTGTCGGGTGTGAACATCACCAAGGTCCACGCCGCCTATTCGCTGGGGGCGTCCAAGGCGCAAATCTTGCGGCAGGTGATCGTGCCGAACTCGTTACCGGAAATCTTCACCGGTGCGCGGGTTGCCATGGGGGTCTGTTGGGGCACCGTGGTCGCCGCCGAGCTGGTTTCGGGCGTGAATGGCGCGGGCTTCATGATCATGGCCGCGTCGAAGTTTCAGCAGACCGACATCGTGCTTTTGGGCATCATCCTGATCGGCACCATCGGTTTTGGTATCGATGTCCTGATGCGGATGGCCGAGCGCAAGCTGGTGCCGTGGAAAGGGCGTAGTTAAACGATTATCGCTTTGTAAGGAAATTGGCGGCGGTCCTTGCGGGCCGCCGTTTCATTTGCGCCGCGGCTTCGCCGCGCCGCGGTGGGCGAGGGGGCTGTCTGCCCCCTCGCGCTCCCCCGAGGATATTTCTGGACAAAAGATATAGGGGTGTAATGGGCTTGCAATCTATGATTGTGTTTTGTGGATGGACGTGATTTCATGCCGGTTATTCTTGATACTTGATGTTTGGAGGAAGATTTGGACCTCTACACCTTTGGATTATTGATTTGGATTCTTCTCCCTCTACCGTTGTTGATTGCTTTTTGGAAACTCCGAAGAGCCAATAAAAAACTTAAATTTCAGATCGAAAACGCAATTATCAAAATCGAAAAAACTGAACAGCAAAAAAAAGAAACTGAAGAACGATTTTCAGCCATTATTTCGATTGAAACAGAAGTTAAAAAGCTTGGTGCGGAAGTTAGTGAACGCGAAGCCGCTTCAGCAAAATTGAAGAAGGAATACGCTGAAAAACGAAAAATTTATGACGAGTTAAAGAATCAAATAGCAATCTTTGACGAGAAGCTGGCATTCGCCGAGATGGGTGTTTACGAACCTCACTTCGATTTCGGGGACAGTGAAATATACCAAAAAAATATTAAAAGGGTTCGAGAACGCCAAAAAACGATGGTCTCGGCGAAGCGGGCAACGACTTGTCCGACCGAATGGACTGTCGAGGGCAGTCGATCAAAGGGTCAAACCATGATCAATCGCCAATCACGCTTAACAATGCGAGCATTCAATAATGAATGCGAAGCGGCTATTGCAAATGCGCGGTGGAATAATGTGGTTGCGATGGAGAAAAGAATTCTCAACGCGGCAAAACAGATCAATGCTGCAAACTCTTCAATGCGCTTAGAGATCAGTGATCAATATGTGGCGCTCAAGCTTGAGGAACTAAATCTTACCCATGAATACCGAGAACAATTAAAAATAGAAAAAGACGAACGTGCCGAGCTGGCACGCGCAGAGCGCGAAGAAAAAAAGCTTTTCGCGGAAGCAGCGGCCGCCGAAAAAGCAGAGGCGAAGTATCAGGCTCTATTGGATAAAGCTCGTAACGAGGCGGGCGTGGATATTTCGAAGATTCAAGAGCTTGAGAAGGCCCTTGAAGAAGCACACGAGAGAACGGAACGGGCGCGCGCAATGGCTGAAATGACAAAAACAGGGTATGTGTACGTTATTTCAAACATCGGTTCGTTTGGGGAAAAGGTTGTTAAAATTGGTCTAACCCGACGGTTGGACCCATACGACAGAGTAAAAGAACTTGGTGATGCCAGTGTTCCTTTTGGCTTTGATACTCATGCTATGATTTATTCCGAAGAGGCCCCTGCGCTGGAAGCGGCGTTACACAAGGAGTTCGAAGCATCGCGGGTCAATGCGGCGAACAGGAGAAAAGAATTTTTTCGCGTTACATTGGATGACGTCAAATCCGCAGTTTCTAGGCTTGCGCCGGCTGCCAGTTTTCACACCGATCGCGAAGCTCAGGAATGGCATGAAACGTTGTCATTGCGCGAGGAGCGGATTTCTGTCGAAAATGAAGTTGAATTTCCCGATCAGATTTAATCATCAGGTCCGATACGCCCGCGCAGCGATTTCACCTCGGCCCTTTCCTTCTTGGCTTTGATCCGGCGGTTTTTTGATCCCAGCGTGGGTCGTGTCGGGATGCGGCGTTTGGGTTTGATCAGGGCTTTGCGGATCATATCGGCCAGACGGTCGCGGGCGATTTCACGGTTGCGGGCCTGGCTGCGTTCGTCCGAGACCTGAAGCACAATCGCTCCTTCGGTTGTCCATCGCCGACCGGCGATTTTCTTTAGCCGTTTTTTCACCGGGTCGGTCAGGTTGGGCGAGCGGGCGGCCTCGAAGCGAAGCTCGACGGCGGATGAGACCTTGTTGACATTTTGCCCGCCGGGGCCTGAGGCACGGATGAACTGTTCGGTCAGCTCCCAGTCTTCGATGGTGATATGGTCGGAAATCCGCAGCATGGGGCTTTTGTAGTGTTTTGCTGTGCAAATGTCACAAATGTCATCAAACCCAAACGAAAAGGGCCGCCCAATCGCAACGGGACGACCCTTCGAGAATTTTGGGAGGTGGCCGGTTAGGCGGTCACCAATTCGTGGTTCTGCCGCAAAGGGCTGCCTTTACAGAAGAGACCTCCGAACTGTTCCGACACCTCTTTCCAATACCTCTCTAGACACTGGACCACCTCCTTTCAGTTGTTGCGCTTACCGGAATCGTGCCACAGATTTTGCGTATGTCAAAAGATTTTTTGATAAATCTGGTAGTTACCTACCAGATTTGGGATCGGGTTTGACCCAGATCAGCAGGATCAAGCCGATCGCGAACAGCGCCACCAAAGGCGCGACACCCCATTGCTGGGACCCTGTCATCGCCGTGGTAAACCCAATGGCCAACGGGGCAAGGAAACTGGTCGCCTTACCGGCAAGGGCATACAGCCCAAAGGCCTCGGTCATCCTGTCAGGATTGGCTTGCCGCACCATCATCGTCCGGCTGGCAGACTGGAGCACACCGCCCAGGGCACCAACGATCACCCCGACGACATAATAGGCCATATCGGGCAGGCTGCTTGCCGCATCGACCGCGAGGAACAGCACGCGGTCGCGGGAAATCTGGGTGATGAACAGGGTCGTCAGAGCCAATAAAACAATAGAGAACGTGATCACCGGCTTTGGGCCGAAGCGCATGTCGATGCGCCCTCCGAGCCATGCGAATATGGCGCCGGAAATGATGGCGATGATGCCGAATATGCCGGTGTCAACGACCGACCATTCAAGCACCCCGGCGGCGTAGATGCCGCCGAAGGTGTAGATGCCGTTCAACGCATCGCGGTAGGACATGGACGAAATCAGATAGGCGAACAGCGACCGGTGCTGCGGCAGGCCGCGCAATGTGCGCCCCAGCCCTTTCATGGCGTCGGCCAACGCACCTTTCGCGGCTTTCACCGGTGCGGGATCGCGGACCCACAGGAAGAACGGAATCATGAACACCGCGTACCAGATCGCCGTCAGCGGCCCGACAAAGCGGGTGCCTTCGCGGGCCTCCGCATCAAGCCCGAGCGCCGGTGACAGGCCGATAAACGTCTTGCCGGTTGTCGCGCTTTCGGCAAACAGGGTCAGCATGATCACCAGCGCAAACAGCCCGCCGACATAGCCGAAGGCCCAGCCATTGCCCGAGATTTTGCCGATCTCTTCCTTGCGGCCCAATCCCGGAAGCATCGAGTTGGTGAAGATCGTTGCGAACTCCATCCCGATCATGCCGATTGCGAAGAAGACAAGTGTTGTCAGAAGGTTGAAATTGTCGGGCGAGGTCCACCACAACCCGGCAGAGCCGAGCACGTAAAGGACAGAGAATATCCATATCCAGCGCATCCGCGTGCCCGAGGTATCGGCAATCGCCCCAAGGATGGGCGCAAGGATCGCGATCAATATGCCGGTCGCGCCAACGCCATAGCCCCATGCGGCCTGGGCGGCGACGCCATCGCCCATCAGCTCGCTTATATAGGGGCCGAAAATGAAGGTGAGGACCAGCGTGTTATAGGGCTGGCTGGCCCAGTCAAAAAAGAACCATCCCCAGATACGTTTTTTCTGTGATACGTTGCCCGTCATCACGGTGCCCCCCAATTATTTCTCTATAAGACAAGGGGAAGCCGGATCAGGCAAGCGGAGAATCCGAGGGCGGCCAGGGCCGCGTATTTTCTGCGGTGATCCAGTTATGCACCCAGTCGGGCATTTCTGGCGATTGGGGGTCAAGCCCCATCGCCCGGGCCAAATCCGCCGGATCAACGATGCCGTCCGGCCCGACAATGGCCGAGCGTAGAAGCACCTGATTGGCGCAATCATTGTCTTGCTTCCAGATCGATTGGGTCGTGTAGAAGAAGCGGTTGTCCCATCCCACAAGCTTGCTGACGATGGTGACTTTCTCGAACGCCGTGATGCGGCGGCGATAACGGACCGAGACACCGGCCACGGTCACGCGCCAGCCCTTTTGGCTGAGCATTTTGACTGCGCCGGTCCGGATGAACATCGGCACCCGCGCAAGATCATAGAGCGTCAGCGTGCGGCCGTTGTTAAGTTCCATCCACGGATCAAGATCCCACGGCCAGCAGCGGTGGGTCGAGATATGGGTGCCGTCAAACGGCATAGGCTTGTTGCGGTATTTTAAGACTTCGCCCGTAAATCGGAGTAGCGGGTACATGCGGTCGGCTCCTGTGTTGGGTGCGTTGATCACCAATGCGCGAGGGGCGTCAACCGCTACCTTGCGGCACTCTTGCCCTTTGGCCCAACTGCCCTTACCTGTGTGGCACTTAACAAAGGAAGCGCGTGATGCAGTCACTTTATCAAATCCTGATGCTGATCCTCGATGTGGCGTGGTTCATCATGATTGCCCATATCATCATGAGCTGGCTGATCTCGTTTCAGGTGCTGAATCCCTATCAGCCGATTGTGAACCAGATATGGAACGGGCTGGCCCGCTTGCTCGAGCCGATTTACACGCCGATCCGCCGCTTTCTGCCCGCAACGCCGGGATTGGATCTTGCGCCGCTGGTGGCTTTTATCGCGCTGATCGCGATCCGCATCATTCTGCAAAACAACTATATGTACTTCATGTAATCGGCCTTCGTGCTTGTTCACATTTCGTTAGTGTGAAATTGTTTCTGTAAGAGCAGAAACAAAACGCACAGGCCTTTCATGGAAAACCGCGACACGCTGATGCGTGACGTTTTCGGATTCGACAGCTTCCGCCCCGGGCAGGAAGAGATTGTCGATGCCGTTGCCGCGGGCCGCAATACCTTGGCGATCATGCCGACGGGTGGCGGGAAATCGCTGTGTTTTCAACTGCCTGCGCTGATGTTGGATGGGGTGACAGTGGTTATTTCCCCGCTGATTGCGCTGATGCGCGATCAGGTGCGGGCCTTGCGCGAAGCAGGGGTTGAGGCGGGGGCGCTGACCTCTGGCAATACCGGGGAAGAAACCGACGCGGTGTTTGAAGCGCTGGACGCGGGGCGGCTGAAGCTGCTGTATATCGCGCCCGAACGTCTGGCGGCCGGGTCTGCGATTAATCTGCTGCGTCGGATCGGCGTGTCTCTGATCGCTGTGGACGAAGCTCATTGCGTCAGCCAATGGGGGCACGATTTCCGCCCCGACTATCTGCGGATTGGCGAGCTGCGGCAGGCATTGGATGTGCCTCTGGCCGCGTTCACCGCCACGGCGGATGCCGAGACGCGGCAAGAGATTATCGACAGGCTGTTTGCCGGCACCGATCCGGCCCTGTTCCTGCGGGGCTTTGATCGCCCGAACATTCATCTCAGCTTCGCGGCCAAGGATTCTCCGCGCCGTCAGATCATGGATTTCGCCGCCGCTCGCAAAGGGCAATCGGGCATCGTCTATTGCGGCACCCGCGCCAAGACCGAAGGTCTGGCACAGGCCCTGCGCGAGGCGGGGCATAAGGCGATGCATTATCACGGCGGGATGGAGGCCGGGGCAAGGCGCGAAACCGAAGTGCAGTTTCAGCGGCAGGACGGGCTGATCGTGGTGGCAACCGTGGCTTTCGGCATGGGGATCGACAAGCCCGATATCCGCTGGGTCGCCCATGCCGACCTGCCGAAGTCCATCGAAGCCTATTATCAGGAAATCGGCCGCGCCGGACGCGACGGGGCACCTGCGGAAACGCTGACCCTGTTCGGGCCGGAAGACATCCGCCTGCGCCGCAGCCAGATTGACGAAGGCCTCGCCCCGCCCGAGCGTCGGGCAGCGGATCACGGGCGGCTGAATGCCTTGCTCGGGCTGGCCGAGGCGCTGAAATGCCGGCGAACCACGCTGCTGGGTTATTTTGGCGAGGACAGCGAACCTTGCGGGAGATGTGACCTTTGCGACGTGCCACCGCTGGTGTTTGACGGAACGCAAGCGGTGCGCAAGGCGCTGTCGGCCATGCTGCGCACCGATGAAAGCTTTGGTGCCGGGCATTTGATCGACATCCTGCTGGGCAATCCGACCGACAAGGTGACTGCGCGCCGCCACGACCATCTGCCGACTTTTGGCGTCGGGCGGGAATATACCCGCGCCCAGTGGCAGGCGATATTCCGGCAGATGATGGGGCATGATCTGATCCGCCCCGATGCCGAACGCCACGGGGCATTGCGGATGACCGATGCGGCGTTGCCGATCCTGCGCGACGAGGCGGCGATTGACCTGCGTCAGGATACGATCCGCGCCGCGAAAAGCCGCCCGAAGGTCAAAGCCATGGTGGCCGATGAAGACGCCCCCCTGTTATCCGCGCTCAAAGCCAAACGACGCGCCCTGGCAGAACAGGCCAGCGTCCCCGCCTATGTGATCTTTCCCGACCGCACCCTGATCGAGATGGCGGAACACCGCCCCGATACGCTTGACGCGATGGCGCGGATCAGCGGGGTGGGGGCGAAGAAGCTGGAACGCTATGGGCGCGCGTTCCTTGATGTGATTGCCGGGGATACGCCTCAGGTGCATCCGTCGCGCCGCAAGCTGGCGGGGCGCGGGGCTGGTCAGGTCTATGACCGGCTGATGGAGGTTCAGGCCGATTTGGCCCGAGGGCCGGATGGCATGGACAAGCCGCTGTCCTGTTCGGCGTCGCAGCTGGCCAAAGTCGCGCAATTGCGCCCCGATGACAGCCGCGGCTTGGAACGGGTGCTGGGCGACCGCAAGGCCGAACGATTTGCCCGGGCCTTTCTGGACGTCCTGCGGGAAGCGGGCTAGGTATCGGCCCAGAAGCTGAATAAGGGTCTGTCCGTGCTTGTTGTCGTCTCCCCTGCCAAACGTCTTGACTGGTCGCCAAGCAAAGCGTCTTTGACGCAGCCGGTATTTCACGATGACGCGATGCGGCTGATCAAAACCGCGCGCAATCTGACGCTGGGCGATATCCAGAAGCTGATGCATATCTCGCACGATTTGGCCCGGCTGAACCGCGACCGCTATAAAGCGTTCGAGGCGGAACCCTTGGCCGAAATCACCCGCCCTGCGGCTTTCGGTTTTGCCGGCGACACCTATCTCGGTCTCGAGGCAGCCAGCCTGGACGAGGACGAGCTGAACTGGGCGCAGGATCACTTGCGCATTCTTTCGGGTCTTTACGGATTGCTTCGTCCGATGGACGCGATCCAGCCCCATCGGCTGGAAATGGGCAGCAAGCTGAAAACCCGCCGGGGCACATCGCTTTACGATTTCTGGGGCAACCAGATCGCCAAGGCGCTGGTGGCGCAGGCGAATGAACTGGGCACCGACACGCTGATCAATTGCGCCAGCCAGGAATATTTCGGCGCGGCAGACACCAGCGCGCTGAAGCTGCGGGTGATCACGCCGGTCTTTATGGATCAGAAAAACGGCGTGCCGAAGATCGTGTCATTCTTTGCCAAGAAAGCCCGTGGTTCGATGGCGCGGTTTATCATTCAAAGGCGGCTGAGCGAGCCGGAAAGCATCAAGGATTTCGATCTTGGCGGCTATCGCTTTGATAAAGGCATGTCCGAAGGCGACCGCTGGGTGTTTCTGCGCGATTACCCCGACGCGGCCTGAGGCGGACCGTCCTGCGCAAGTGGCAATAGCCCGCATTTCTTTTCGATCACGTCATAAAGCGCCGGTTTGCGCAGTGGTTTGGTCAGGTAATCGTCCAGACCGGCCTTACGAATATCTTCTTCATCGTCTTTCAGTGCGTGGGCCGTCAGGGCGACAATCGGCACTGGTGCGCCGCTTTCCATGTCGCGAATTCGTCTGGTCGCCTCGCGCCCGTCGACCTTGGGCATCGAGATATCCATAAAGATCAAATCCGGTTGCAGTTTGGCAAACAGCGCCACCGCCTGTTCGCCGTCTTCTGCGAAATGCAGGTCGATATCGAGGTCTTTCAGCATCTTGCCCAGAACCATTCGGTTGGTGCGGTTGTCTTCGGCGGCCAGTATCCGCAAGCGGCCGGTGTCGGGTGGCCTGATCACTTGCACCGCGTCCAGATGGGCAAGCTCGGGCACGTGACCAAGCGCGGTAAACAGCTCGTCCCGGGGCAGGGGCTTTTGCAGGATCATGCGAAATACATCACGCGCCGGATCGTTTTGGGCAAAGCCGGGATTTGACGACAGCAGGATGATCGGTGTTTCGCATCCGGTTTCGCGGATCGCCTGTGCCAGTTCCGGCCCGTCCATTTCGGGCATGTTGTGATCGGTCATGATCAGATCGAAGCCTTCCGGCAAAGCCTGCAACGCCTGCGCCGCGGTTTCGGCGCAGGTCACGTCCAGCCCCAGCTGACCAAGCTGTTTGCCCAGGATGATGCGGTTCGGATCAAGGTCATCGACAACCAGCACTTTTTTCAGGTTCATCGAGGCCAGCGGCGGCGTCACCTCGGCCCCGTCGACGATGCCAAGTTCGATATGCAGACCAAAACAAGAGCCGCGCCCTTCTTCCGAGTCTGCCCAAATGTCGCCGCCCATCATCATCACCAGCTGTCGTGTAATCGCAAGGCCCAGCCCGCTGCCTTCGAACTGGCGGTTCTTTTCGGTTTCAACCTGATTGAATTCGCCGAACACATGCTGGATCTTGTCGGCGGGAATGCCGATCCCGGTGTCTTCCACGTTCAGATGGATACGGGCCGAGCGCCCGTCCTTGGAAGTGACCCCTGTCACGCGCACCAGAACGTGACCCGACGGGGTGAACTTGACCGCATTGCCCAGCAGGTTGGTCAGAATTTGCCGTATGCGCCCGGGATCGCCGACGAATTGCGTGGGCAGGAACAGATCGTAATCCACCAGAAAGGTCAGCCCCTTGTCGCGGGCCGACGGTTGTAGCAGCAGGATCACCTCGTGAATGGAACGCTCAAGATCGAAGGGGGCGGGGTGAAGCTCCATCTTGTCGGCTTCGATTTTCGAATAATCGAGAATGTCATTGATAATCACCAGCAGCGCCTCGGCCGAGCTGCGGATCGTTTCGACATAAAGCCGCTGTTCGTCGTCGCCGCTTGCGCTTTCGGACAGCAGTTCGGCCATGCCCAGAATGCCGTTCATCGGCGTTCTGATTTCATGGCTCATATTGGCCAGAAAGGCAGATTTGGCGCGGTTTGCCACCTCGGCCCGGTCACGGGCATCCTTCAGATCGCTTTCATAGCGGACGGATTCGGTGATGTTCAGGCCCAGCGTCACGATATCCCCGTCCGAGGTTCGGCGATCCACAAGTCGCACATATTGGTCATTCCACAGGCGGATCACCTTGGCTTCGCCGGTTTCAGATTGCCATCGGTCCAGCATTTCCCTGCGCCATCCAGCCCGGCTGAGATCGCCGATATCGACGATACCCTCGTCTGTCAGAATTTGCAGAATGCGGGCATAGGTGACGCCCGGCTGCACCTCGTCCACACCGTCGAAAACTGAAAGATAGGCGTCATTGGCGATGATCAGGCGGCTGTCGCTGTCAAACACCGCAAAGCCGTCACTGATGGTCTGGATCGAATCCCACAACCGCCGCTCGGCGGCTTGAAAGCGTTTCTGTGCCTGGTTGAGATCAGATTTCACGCGGGTGTTTTCAACCCGAACCGTTTCAACCTCGGCCCGTTGTTCGATGATTTCGTGGCTAAGCGCCTGCGCATGCTTGCCCAGCTTGCGGTTGGCGGCAAACAGCTCTTCCTGTTTCAGCTCAAGCAGACGCTCGGCGGCCAATCGCCCGCGACGTTCCTGGGCCAGTCTTGCGGCAAGTTCCATGAGGGACCCCTTATGCCAAAGTGGTATTTCGGGCATAAGGGGATCTGGTTTAGATTTTGCTTATCGCGTCACAGACGTTCGATTGCGATGGCGATACCCTGACCACCGCCGATACACATGGTGATCAGGCCGAAACGGCCCTGAATCCGTTCCAATTCGTAAAGCGCCTTCACGGTGATGATCGCACCGGTCGCACCGACCGGATGACCCAGCGCGATGGCGCCGCCATTCGGGTTGACCCTGGCCGGATCAAGCCCCAGCCCTTTGCTGACCGCCAGCGCCTGCGCGGCGAAGGCTTCGTTCGATTCGATCACATCGAACTGATCAGCGGTCATGTCGATGCGTTTCAAAAGCGATTCGACCGCCGGGACGGGGCCGATCCCCATTACCTCGGGGCGCACACCGGCATGGGCATAGCCAAGAATGCGCGCGCGCGGCTTCAATCCCGCGCTTTCCGCTGCCGAGGCGCGGGCCAGCACAACCGCCCCCGCACCATCGTTGATGCCGGACGCATTGCCAGCCGTCACCGTGCCGTCTTTCTGGAACACGGTGCGCAGGCCGGCCAGCGCCTCGGACGTGGTGGCCTTGGGGTGTTCATCGCGGGTGAAATCCACCATGTCGCGTTTTACCTTGACCTGAACGGGCGTGATCTGCTCGTCGAAATAGCCCGCTTCGATTGCCGCCGCCGCGCGGGTCTGGCTGCTTAGGGCAAAGGCATCCTGCGCTTCGCGGGTGATGTCATGCTCGGCGGCGACATTTTCAGCCGTCACCCCCATATGGCCGGTGCCAAACGGGCAGTTCAGCGCACCCAGCATCATGTCCAGCGTTTTCACATCGCCCATTTTCTGCCCCCAGCGCTGGGACTGGATGATATAGGGCGAGCGGCTCATGTTTTCGGCACCGCCTGCCAATGCGAAATCGGCATCGCCCAGCATCAGCGATTGCATGGACGACACAATCGCCTGAAGCCCCGATCCGCACAGGCGGTTCACGTTCATGGCCGGGGTGGTGTCGGGAATGCCGGCATTCATCGCCGCAACCCGCGACAGATACATGTCGCGCGGTTCGGTATTGATCACATGGCCAAAGGTCACATGGCCGATCTGGCCCCCCTCAACCCCGGCACGTTCCAGCGCGGCCCGGGCGGCGGTGGCCCCCAGATCAATCGGGGCGGTGTTGGCCAGCGCACCGCCGAATGTGCCGATTGCGGTACGCGCACCGGACAGAATGACGATATCTTCCATGGGATTCTCCTGCTTTGTCGATTTGCGTGCAGCCTATCGACAATCGCGGAATTCACCACCGGGACGTTTCGTCAGTTGCGCAAACGACGTTTTGGTGCCGACCAAAGGCTGCTTTCACTTAGCTCGCGCAGCAGTCGCAACAGGCCCGGTTCTTGGATCAGGGCCGGATTGGTTTGGATTTTCTCGATTGCCGGTCGCATGGTTGTCTCCTTCGATCTGCACAGGCCCACCCGTCAGGCCAGCTTTGGAAACAAGGAAGGGCAACCCGAGGCGCAATCAGGGCGCAAACCGGGCTAAACTATCGAATTTTAGGGGGTTCCGAGGTGAATCGGACGCATCTGCTGACGTCAAAAGCGCTTTAGTGATCAAAGCATGCAAAAACCGGCGCATGGTCGCTGGGTTGCTCCCATCCGCGCACCTCGCGCAGCACGCGGCTGGAATGACCACCGTTCGAGATATCGGGCGTGGCCCAGATGTGATCAAGCCGCCGCCCCTTATCGGCGGCGCTCCAATCCCTGGCGCGATAGGACCACCAGCTGTATAGCTGGCCTTCGGGGATGTCCTGGCGCGTGATGTCCACCCAGGTACCGGCATCCTGAGTTTGGGCCAAATGCTCAACCTCGATCGGGGTGTGGCTGACGACCTTGAGAAGCTGTTTATGCGACCACACGTCATCCTCGCGCGGGGCGATATTCAGATCCCCGACCAGAATGGATTTTTCGGGCGTCTCGGCGTGGAACCAATCGCGCATTCCGGTCAGGTAATCCAGCTTCTGGCCAAATTTCTCGTTCACCTCGCGGTCCGGCTTGTCCCCGCCCGCAGGCACATAGAAGTTGTGAATGACCGTGCCGTCTTCCAACTGCCCCGCCACGTGCCGGGCATGGCCGAGACTGGCGAAATCCTTGTCGCCCACATCCCTGATCGGCAGTTTCGAGAATATCGCAACGCCGTTATACCCCTTCTGCCCACGGGCCACCATGTGGGTGTAGCCAAGCGCCTGAAACCGCTCGACCGGGATCTTGTCGACAGGGCTTTTGCATTCCTGAAGACACAGAATATCCGGCGCATGCTCGACCATCAGCTTCTCGACAATCGGTGCCCGTAAACGAACCGAATTGATGTTCCAGGTGGCAAGGGTGAAAGGCATGGTGGCTCCTGCGTTTGGGCGCTCATCAGAACCATAAATCGGCGCCTTGCTCAACCATTCATGTTTGCGAAGCCTATACGTTGTGTGAAATAACATGCGCATTATATTGACGTTCCCAAGGACACCAAATGACCGTTTCCGATTTCCCGACCGAACTTTTTTTACCTCTGGCAATTGTTCTGCTGGTACTTCTGACAATCTTCAAAGGATTGCGGATTGTTCCACAGGCCGACAAATGGGTCGTTGAACGCTTTGGAAAATTCCGCCGCGTATTGGGGCCAGGCATCAATATCATCATTCCGTTTATCGATGGCGTTGCCCACAAGGTGACAATTCTTGAGCGCCAGTTGCCCAATGCCACGCAGGATGCAATCACAGCCGACAACGTTCTGGTCGAGCTTGAAACCTCTGTCTTTTACCGCGTTCTGTCCCCGGAAAAGACGGTTTACCGGATTCGCGAAATTGATGGCGCAATCTCGACCACGGTTGCAGGCATTGTACGTTCCGAGGTCGGCAAGCTGGAACTTGATGAGGTGCAGTCCAACAGGTCCCAGCTTATTTTGCGGATCAAAGATTCGATCGAAGACGCGGTTGAAGCATGGGGGATCGAAGTGACCCGCGCGGAAATTCTGGATGTAAACCTGGATCAGGCAACACGCGACGCGATGCTTCAGCAGCTTAACGCGGAACGTGCGCGCCGGGCCGCTGTCACCGAAGCCGAGGGCAAGAAACGCGCCGTGGAACTTCAGGCCGATGCTGATCTTTACGCCGCCGAAAAAGAAGCGCAAGCCAGACGCATTCAAGCCGATGCCGAGGCTTATGCAAACCAAACCGTGGGCCAGTCGATCCACGCCCATGGCATCGAGGCCGCACAGTTTCAGGTGGCGCTAAAACAGGTTGAGGCGCTGACTGCGATCTCCGAGGGGCAGGGGAACCAAACCATCGTGGTGCCCACTTCGGCGATTGAGGCTTTCTCGAATGCGTTCGGGATGTTCAAAAAGGGGTAAGACATGAATTTCTTCGATTTCTATAACCCTGTTAACTGGCTGGTCATCGGCATCGTTCTGGCAGCGGCTGAAATCCTGCTTCCTTCGACAATTGCGCTGGGCTTTGGGGTTGGGGCGATCCTGCTTGCGGGGTTGATTTGGGTGTTTACGTTCGACACGCTGGGCCTGCCCACATTGACAGCGATCTGGGTCGTACTGTCCGGTCTTAGCTGGATCGTGATGCGCTGGGTCTTCAAAAACCGCAGCAGCAAGGATGATCCCTATGACGGGGACATAAACGAATATTAAGGCGCAACGCCCGGTCCCGGTATTCCGCGGCCGCCCCCCCGAAAAAAGACCCGGGCAATGCCCGGGTCAGTCCAACAGGGAGGTGCATATCATAACCCGGATATGCGTCGGGAACTGGTTTAAGTCAGGGGACCCTGACAATCTTCACATAGCAATCATCTCGTCCGTTTCAATTGATGCATATCAAACTTACGAAATAATTAATGCGTTCCGCCTGATCCCTGTCTCAGGTATAAGGCGGGACACCCTACGCATTCAAACGATACCCGCCGGATTCGGTCACAAGAAGGCGCGCATTTGACGGTTCTGGTTCAATTTTTTGTCGAAGCCGGTAGATATGCGTCTCGAGTGTATGGGTGGTGACACCGGCATTATAGCCCCAAACCTCGTGCAAAAGCACGTCTCTGGGCACGACCGCTTCCTGACTGCGATAAAGGAATTTCAGGATGTTTGCCTCTTTCTCGGTCAATCGAATTTTGCGGTCATCCTCGGTCACAAGCATTTTGGTGGCCGGTTTGAAACTATAAGGCCCAAGCTGGAAAATCGCGTCTTCCGATTGCTCGTGCTGACGTAGCTGGGCACGGATGCGGGCCAGAAGGACCGGAAATTTGAACGGTTTGGTCACATAATCATTCGCCCCTGAGTTCAGGCCCAGAATGGTGTCGGCATCTGTATCGTGCCCCGTCAGCATCAGTATCGGCGATTTGACCCCGTTCTTGCGCATCAGGGCACAAAGCTCGCGCCCGTCCATATCGGGAAGGCCCACGTCAAGAATGATCAGGTCGAATATGCCTTCCTTGGTCTTTTGCAACCCGTCCGAAGCGCCGCCGGCTTCGAAGACGTCGAATTCCTCGGACAGCATCAACTGCTCGCCAAGGGCCTCGCGCAGGTCGTCGTCGTCATCGACCAAAAGGATTTTCTTTACCTGAGCCATGAAATGCCCTCCTTTTCTTCCTGTTCAGCAATTGGGGCATTGCCGGGAAATGACAAGAATTGCTGCAATTGCCTCACGCGGACGTGTCGAGCGCAAGGGAAATGTTTCAATTTGTGACAGTTGTGGCTAAAGCGTTTCGAGATTAACTCAAGTCGCGAAGTTGATTTTGAAACACAAAGCAGATCCATAGGGTTCGCCACTTTGTTGTGTCACAACAAAAGTGCGAAACGCCTAATTGGCTGGCTTTGACTGAAACGGAACACAGATGGCATTCACCCCCGATATAACCGAACGCATCGCCCGGGCGCGGGCTGATTTGCGTATGGGCGTGCCGGTGGTTTTGACCGGCGCGGGCAAAGGGGCGCTGGTTTTGGCCGCCGAAACCCTGACGGCGGGCCGTCTGAATGAACTTCGCAACCTGCCGGGCCAGCCTGTGATGACCATCACCTCGCGCCGGGCGGAAACGCTGAAAGCCCGCGCCTATGACGGTGATGTGGCGCGAATCGTCCTGCCGGCCGAGGTTGGGCCAGACTGGATCAGCGGCGTGGCAGATCCGGCAAGTGATTTGCACAATCCGATGAAAGGCCCGTTCAATACCGCGCGGGGCGGAGATGCGGCTTTGGTGCGTCTGGCAATCCTGCTGGTTAAATCGGCGCGGCTGCTGCCCTCGGTGCTGTCGGTTGATCTTGAAAAGCCGCTGGATTTCGCGGCCCGCCATGACCTGACAGTGATCCCCGCCGCTCTGGCCGGGCCTGTGATCGCGCAGACATCATCCTTGTCGCCCGTTGTCTCCGCCCGCCTTCCCATGGTGGCGTCCGAGGCCGGGCGCCTGCATATTTTCCGCCCCGAAGACGGGGGCGAGGAACATTATGCCATCGAAATCGGCCGCCCGGATCGGGACAAGCCGGTTCTGGCCCGCCTGCATTCGGCCTGTTTCACAGGGGACGTGCTTGGCAGTCTGAAATGCGATTGCGGCCCGCAACTGCGCGGTGCTCTGGCCCAGATGGGCGAGGAAGGCGCAGGTGTCCTGCTGTATCTCAATCAGGAAGGGCGCGGGATCGGGCTTGCCAACAAGATGCGGGCCTATTCCTTGCAGGATCAGGGTTTCGACACGGTAGAAGCCAACCACCGTCTGGGGTTTGAAGATGACGAGCGCGATTTCAGGATCGGCAGCCATATCCTGAAGGACATGGGGTTTTCCTCGGTCCGCCTGCTGACCAACAACCCCCGCAAGATCGAGATGATGGAGCAGACCGGCGTGTCAGTCACCGAACGGGTGGCGCTGAAGGTTGGTGAGAATGCCCATAACGAAGGCTACCTTGCCACCAAGGCCGCGAAGTCGGGCCATTTGTTGTAGTCATTATATGGCCCGCCCCGAACCTGATCCGGGGCCACAAGATCTAAGAATAATCCCGCGCTCCGAAAATGGCGCTGCCGACCCTTACATGGGTCGCCCCCTGCGCCACCGCTTTTTCAAAGTCACCGGACATGCCCATCGACAGGCCCTCAAGCCCGTTGCGCTTGGCCATCTTGGCCAGCAACGCGAAATGCAAGGACGGTTCTTCATCCACCGGCGGGATGCACATCAAGCCGATCACCGGCAAACCCAGGGCGCGGCACTCGGCCACGAAACCGTCCAGATCGTCCGGCATCACACCCGCTTTCTGCGGTTCCTCGCCGGTGTTCACCTGCACGAAAAGGTTCGGGCAATGGCCCATCTCATCCGCCAGCCGCGCAATGGCTTTGGCGATCTTCGGACGGTCGACCGAGTGGATCACATCGAACAACTCAAACGCCTGACGCGCCTTGTTGGATTGCAGCGGCCCCAGCAAATGCAGCTTCACCCCGTCATAGCGCTGCCGGAAAGCCGGCCATTTGCCCGCCGCCTCTTGCACGCGATTCTCGCCAAAGACCCTGTGACCTTCTTCAAGAACCGCCTCGACCCGGCTGTCGGGCTGAAGCTTGGATACCGCGATCAGCTGAACCGACTCAGCCGCCCGGCCCGAGGAATCACAGGCTTTGGAAATACGGTCCCTGATCTCTTGCAACGCCATTGTGGTCTCCTGTAATTCGCTGAAAAGGCACTGAATTGGCTTCTAAGGCAGGTTTTTGCCGATGTCAGCCCAAAGCGGTGTGACCAAAATGATGCAATCCGGTCACAGTCACCAAATGCGACGCCCATCGCAATTGACCCAAGCGTCTTATCAGAGCAAACAAACTCGCAATGCTGGATTACCGGCATTTCATGGAATGCTAACACGAGGGAAAATCATGAAACGCATCCTTCTCACTTCGACCGCACTGGTCGCGTTCGCCGGCGCAGCCGCAGCGGACGTATCGTTCTCGGGCTCGGCCGAGTTCTCGTACAACGACGGTACCGGTTTCGGTAGCGAAGTTTCGATCACCGGCACTGGTTCGCAGGCGCTGAACAACGGTTACACCGCGTCGGCATCGCTGACCCTGACCGACAACAACGCAACTCCTAATGACGAAGTTGTTGCTGGTGACATCACCATCGCAAACGACAACTCGTCGATCACCTACTACGTAGGCATGGACGGCACCGGCGCAGCTTACCTTGGCGATCCGCTGGGCAAGCAGGGCACCCTGACCAACGTATTCGAAACCGACACCGCTTCGACTGAAGACGCCGGCATCACTGCTTCGGCTTCGCTGGGTGGCGCAACCGTTTCGATGTCGATCAACGCAGCCAACGAATACCAGATCGGCGTTTCGACCGACCTGGGTGGCACTGACCTGAGCCTGGGCTTCATCGAAGCAACCGGCGCATTCGGTGCGGCAATGTCGGGTTCGGCAAGCAATGTTGACTACTCGTTGGCATTCGGTTCGAACGACACCTACGGCCTCAGCGCTTCGACCACTGCCGGTGGCGCAGACCTGTCGCTGGACTTCGGTGACGCAGGTTGGGAACTCGGCGCTTCGATGCCGCTGGGCGCAGCAACTGTTGGCGTAACCTTCGACGACACTTCGGCTTGGGAAGTCTCGCTTGACACCTCGCTGGAAGGCGTAGACCTCGGCTTCACCTTCGACAGCGCGTCGGCATGGGAAATGACCGCAGGCGTTACCGCTGGTGACGTAACTGTAGATTTCGCAACAGACAGCGCAAGCGCATGGTCGGTTGACGCAACCTACGACATGGGCAACGGCCTGACCGCCGGTGTTGGTGTTGACTCGGCAAGCGAACAGTATGTCGAAGTTGACTACGATCTGGGCGCAGGCGCCAACCTGTCGCTGGATTACGCAACCTCGGTTGACATCAACCCTGCGGAAGACATCGCAGCGGGCACCACTGTCAGCGTATCGTTCGACTTCTAATTCGAACGACGGTTTACCGTATCGGGAAGAGCGGCCTTTTGGCCGCTCTTTCTTTTTGAAGTCTCAGGAAATTTAATGTGATTTCCGCGCCGCGCTTGGCTGCAAACAAACAGCCCGAAGCGCAGCCTCACGCCAGCTTGTCGAATGCTCCGTCCAAAAACGGCTCATAGCGCTTCCATTTTTGCGAACTGCCGGTATAGACGCTTTTCTTTACCTGGCTGTAAGAGGCCGTCAAAACGTTGCGTTTATTCTTTTCGGGTGCAAGGCATGCATCATCCCAGCCGATCCCCAGCGACGCGATCAGATCACGGGTGACTGCATTCTGATCCTGCGTAAGCTTTTCGTAATCCAGCTCATAAATACGATCAGAATACCGTTCCCGCCAAAATTCCATCATGTCCTGATACAGGCCGTAATAGGCCACGAGATCTTCCAGATCATAGCAATAGCCAAGCCCGTTTGATCCGAAACTGATATAAAAATTTGACCAGCACGTCGCGGCGGCATCCCGGTTCGTGTGCACAAATTTCGCTTCGGGAAAGGCTTTGGCCAGCAAACCGAGCAGCCGGAAATTATGTGGCATCTTGTCTGTAAAATAGGCCGTACCCGGTGCGAGCGTTGAAACCGCATTCAGATAATCTTCGCGAAATCTGGCAAGGATTTCCGGCGTGATTTCAGAAGTTCCCCGCGCGATGCTCATACCGTATTGCGACGCGAAATTCAGCTCGCCACAGCCCGAAACATCAGGATGTGCGGATATGATCTGTTCGGTCAGGGTGGTTCCGGATCGGGGCATCCCCAGAATGAAAATGGGCGATATGCCGTGTGGGTTTTGGGATTGCGGAACCTTAAGAGCGTCAATTTCCCCAGAACGCGCTTTGATATCGGCGAAAAGCTTCTGATCCGTTTCGAAACTGTAGCCCATAAACTCTTTTCGCAAGGCATTTGCCGATTTGAGATAAACGAAAGATTTCTCCAGATCGGCGAAATTTTCGTAAGCGTAGGCAAGCGAGAATTTGATCAGGCTTTGCTCTTCCAAATTGTGGTCCGGGTGATCGACCAGCGCCAGAAGCGCCGGAACCTCGGGATCATCCTTTTGGAATTTCACAACCGAGCTTAGGGCAAAATACGCCCGCGCCGAGGCCGGTTTAAGCGCGATGGCCTTGCGATAGCAGTCCTCTGCCTCTGCCCGTCTGGATAGCAGGCGAAGGCAATTTCCCCGCTCTTGATGCGCCTCCACCATGTTCGGCTCAAGCTCCAGCGCTTTTTCGATTTCAACAAGGGCTTCCGCGGGCTTTTCAAGCTTCCGCAATAGCGTGCTTATCCCGTAATAGTTAAGCGCCGATACCTCGCCTGCTTTAACAATGGCGCGGTATTCGGTCAAAGCCTCGGGATAGAATTTCAGGTTGCGATAGGCGACCGCCAGATTTCTGCGTGCTTCCAGCGAAGTCGGGTCGATCTCAAGCGACTTCTTGTGAAAATCAAGGGCTTCGTCAAAGCGACCGAAATACTGATGCATCGAGCCGATATTGTCATAGGCCTTGGCGAAGCCGGGGTTGAATTTCACGGCCCGCTCAAACGATTCCAGCGCAGCTTCGGGCATGCCGGTCTGCTGTAAAGCCAATCCCAGATTCTGATGCGCATCCGCGTAGTCGGGTTTCAGGGCTAGCGCGAGGTTCAGCATTTCCCGCGCCACGGCCGGGCGGCCAAGACCCAAATTCGCCACCCCGCCCATATTCAACAGAAGAATGTTATTTGGATAGGTCCGCAGCAAGGCCGCGCTTTGCTTGTCGGCCTGAATAAAAGCACCGTGCTGTATCTGCTGGGCAATTGAATTGATGCTTGCCTGAAACGCGGCCTTGTTGACCGGCGGCTTTGCTGTTCTTGCGACGGACCGCAAGAACCCGTCCCTTGCGATCGGGCTATGGACCCCGGCCTTCAGCACGCTTGCATAGGTGTCGGATGCTTTCTTGAACTTACCGGCCTGTTCTAACGATTTGGCCTTTGCAATCACCGTATTTGCGGACGTTTTTGCCATGTATTGGGTCTCACTTGAAATGCGACGCGACCATATCCTGCGTGCGCTTGGAATGTAAGCGGCGAAAGGCTCAAACCCCCGCCAATGCCTTCACCCACTCCATCTGCGCAGGCAAACACACCCGTTGCAGGTCAAACTCGGCCACCGCCTTTTCGCGCGCCGCCTTGCCAAGCCGCTGGCGCAGGGCGTCGTCATCCAGCACCGCGTTCACCTCGCGCACCAGCGCGTCACCGTCAAAGAAGTCAAACAGCCGCGCCGTTTCGTCATGGGTCAACACCTCGGCCACCGGAGCTGTATCCGAGGCCACAATCGCCCCCTGAACCGCCATCGTTTCAATCACGCTCCATGACAGCACGAAGGGATAGGTCAGATAGATATGGGCGCGGCTGATCTGCAACATGGCAACAAACCTGTCATAGGGTATCCGGCCAAGAAAATGCACGCGGCGCCAGTCTTCATCCGAGATTTGCCCGCGCACCTCGTCCAGGAAAATCTGCTTCCAGGTCTGGTCCTTCGGCGGTCGTGCGCCATAGCTGGTGCCATCGCCGCCGGTGATCAGGATCTGCGCGTTTGGCCGGGATTTCAGCAGATCCGGCAACGCCCGCATGAACACATGATAGCCGCGATACGGTTCAAGGTTTCGGTTCACAAAGGTGATCACCTCATCCTTGACGGTCAGTTTGCGACGCCCCTCAAGCACAAGCTCGGCTTTCGGCTTGGGGCTAAGCAGCCTTGTGTCCACCCCGTCATGGCACACGGTGATCTTTTCGCGCCAGTCTGCCGGAAAGGTTGATGCCTGATACGCCGTCGGGCTGATTGCCGCATCGCAATGGGGCAGGTGCATCATCATGTTCACATTTTTCATCCGGATGCGCAGCTTGTCCGCCTCGGCATCCTTTTGCGGAAACTCGGGGTCGAACCCAAGATGCGGATAGCTGGCGTGATGATAGAACTCGGCATAAAGCCCCAGCCTCGCATTGGGCCAGACGTCTTTCAGAAACAGGCTTTCGCCCCAGCCGGGATGGGCGATGATCACATCAGGCCGATATCCCGCCTGTTCCATCTTTCGGGCCGCCCGCCAGCAGGCCTCGGCCCGTTTGATCTTGGTGTCCGTGTCGATCAGCCAGTTATGCACATCCTTGCCGGTCGCCGCCCTGATCCGATAGGGAAAGATCGTTACCCCGCCCCAGCTGGTCTTTTCTTTCACGCGCGGGGTCAGGGCCGTCACCCGATGTCCCTGCGTAGCCAAAGCGCGGGACAGATGTTTGAACTGGCCGGGGAAATTCTGATGAATGAATAAAAAGTTCATATGCTCGAAGCCAAATCCTTTTGGCCACAATAGACCTGAAAGCGCGGCATAGCCAACACGGGGTTTCACCTTTGTGCGCGAACTGACTGGACCCTAGGCCAAGCCTCGCTTATCACCCCTGCGAAGCTGAAATTGCACTGGTAAGATGAGACCGCCCATGTCGCGCTATTCCGCAAACGAAATCGAAGCCAAATGGCAAAGAGAATGGAACAAGGCCGAGGCGTTCAAGGCCGTCCGTTCCCAAGACAAGCCCAAATATTACGTGCTTGAGATGTTCCCCTATCCCTCGGGCAAGCTGCATATGGGGCACGTGCGCAACTACACCATGGGCGACGTGATTGCGCGTTACAAGATTTCGACCGGCCACAACGTGCTGCACCCTATGGGGTTTGACGCCTTCGGGATGCCCGCCGAAAACGCGGCGATGGCCAGCGGAGGCCACCCCAAGGATTGGACCTATTCCAATATCGACACGATGGTTGAGCAGATGAAGCCACTGGGCCTGTCGCTCGACTGGTCGCGCATGTTCGCCACCTGCGACGTGGAATATTACGGCCAACAGCAGGCATTGTTCCTCGACTTTCTGGAAAAGGGTCTGGTTTACCGCAAAAACGCCGTGGTCAACTGGGATCCGGTTGATATGACCGTTCTGGCCAATGAACAGGTCGAAAACGGCCGCGGCTGGCGATCCGGCGCTTTGGTTGAGCGGAAAGAGCTGACCCAGTGGTTCTTCAAGATCTCCGACTATTCGGAAGAGTTATTGAGCGCGCTGGATACGTTGGACAACTGGCCCGCCAAGGTGCGTCTGATGCAGGAAAACTGGATCGGCAAATCGCGGGGCTTGCAGTTCAGCTTTGAACGCACCGACGGGGCCGAGCCGATTACCGTTTACACCACCCGCCCCGACACGCTGATGGGGGCAAGCTTTGTTGGTATTTCGCCAGATCATCCGATCTCGAAAGACTTGGAGCAGGGCAACCCCGAGCTGGCCGATTTCCTTGCCGAATGCCGCAAGGGCGGCACGACCGAAGAGGCCATCGAGACCGCCGAGAAGCTGGGCTTTGACACCGGCATCCGCGTCAAACACCCGCTGAACCCCGATTGGGAACTGCCCGTCTGGATCGCCAACTTCATCCTGATGGACTATGGCACCGGCGCGATCTTCGCCTGTCCGGCGCACGATCAACGTGACCTTGATTTCTGCCGCAAGTATGACTTGCCGGTGATTGATACGTTCTATGCGCTTGATAATCCGGTGCCGGTTGCGAACGAAGCTTTCGTGCCGCCGAAAACAGAAAAAGTGAAATGGATCAACCATTTCGCCGGTCTGGATGAGGCCACGGGCGAAGAAGCCATCAACGTCACCGTGGACTTTGCCGAACAGCAAGGCTGGGGCGAAGGCGTCACCAAATACCGTCTGCGTGACTGGGGCCTTTCCCGCCAACGCTATTGGGGCTGCCCGATCCCTGTCGTGCATTGCGACACCTGCGGCGTGGTGCCGGAAAAGAAAGAGAACCTGCCAATTGAACTGCCTTATGACGAAGACGGCAAGGCGATTGACTTTTCGGTCCCCGGCAACCCGCTCGACCGCCACCCGACATGGCGTGATTGCGCCTGCCCGTCTTGTGGCAAACCTGCGCAGCGCGAGACCGACACGATGGATACTTTCGTCGACTCGTCGTGGTACTTCGCCCGCTTCACCGCGCCGCGTGCGACGACCCCGACCGACATGGCCGAGGCCGAGTATTGGATGAACGTCGATCAATATATCGGCGGCATCGAACACGCGATCCTTCACCTGCTTTATTCGCGCTTCTTCGCCCGCGCGATGCACAAAACCGGCCATCTGCCCGCCAAAGCGATTGAGCCGTTTGACGCGCTGTTCACCCAAGGCATGGTGACACACGCGATCTACAAGAACGCCGAGCGCACCGATGAAAACGGCCGCACGTTGTATCACTACCCCGCCGAAATCGAAGAACGTGACGGCGGCGTTTTCGTCAAGGAAACCGGCGAAAAGGTCGAGGTCATCCCCTCGGCCAAAATGTCGAAATCCAAGAACAACGTGGTGGACCCTCTGGCGATCATTTCCAGCTACGGCGCCGATACCGCCCGCTGGTTCGTCCTGTCCGACTCCCCTCCCGAACGTGACGTGGAATGGACAGCCTCGGGCGCCGAGGCCGCCAGCAAGCACCTTGCCCGTGTTTACCGCATTTGCGCCGAAATCGCGGCCAGTGATACCACTGCGACCGCCGAGGATCAGGCGCTCTTGCGCGAGATGCATAAGACCATCCACGACGTAACCGGCGGCGTCGAAAGCTTCGGCTTCAACGCCTCAATCGCCAAGCTTTACGCCTTCACCAACACGCTGGCGAAATCCAAAGCGGGCAGCGCAGCCAAAAAGGAAGCCGCCAAAGCCTTGGCGCAGCTGATGTCGCCGATGACGCCGCACCTCAGCGAAGAAATCTGGGCCATGCTGGGCGGCGAAGGCCTGATCCTCAACGCCCCGTGGCCCAAAGCGGACGAGGCCATGCTGGTTGACGATACCGTCACCCTGCCGATCCAGATCAACGGCAAGCGCCGCGCGGAAATCAGCGTTCCGAAAGACATGCCCAAGGAAGAGGTTGAAAAACTCGCGCTGGCCGAAGATGCTGTTCAACGTGCGCTGGACGGGGCCCAGCCCAAGAAACTTATCGTCGTCCCCGGACGGATCGTGAATGTGGTCGTTTAACCGGCGTTCTTTCCTGATTGCCACCGCCGCCCTTGCGGGCTGCGGTTTTACCCCGGTTTACGGGCCAAACGGCACGGGCAACCGCCTGCGCGGGCAAATCGCCTTTGACGCGCCGGACACCACCGACACCTATGTGCTGGTCCGTTACCTCGAGGATCGCATGGGGGTGGCCGATGCACCGGCCTATGGGCTGGGATTCACGCTTTCCGTGACCGAGGAAGGCCTTGCCGTAACCTCAAGCCAGGTCATCGCGCGGTACAATGTGCTGGGCGAGATGTCCTATTCCCTGCGCGACCTGTCGGATGACGCGGTGATCGTGACCGGCAAGGTTTCCGCCATGAGCGGCTATTCCACCACCGGTTCAACCGTGGCCACCCGCGCCGCCCGCAGCGATGCGCGGGAACGGCTAATGGTGATGCTGGCCGACCGGATGATCGACCAGCTGACCGCCAAGCTGCCCGGGGATGCGGAATGAAGCTGGGCGGCCGTGACGCCCCGGCCTATTTTGCCAAGCCCGATCCCGACAAAACCGGTTTGCTGATCTACGGCAGCGACGCCATGCGCGTCGCCCTTCGGCGGCAAGAGGTGATCAAAGCCCTGATCGGTCCGCAAGGCGAAGAGGAAATGCGCCTGTCGCGCATTCCCGCGTCCGAGCTGCGCAAAGACCCTGCGATGCTGCTGGATGCGGTCAAGGCCGTCAGCTTTTTCCCCGGTCCCCGTGTGGCCTTTGTGGAAGACGCGACCGAAACCGTGGCAGCTTCGGTCACTGCGGCAATGGAAGACTGGCAGCCGGGCGATGCCCAGATCATCGTGACAGCAGGGCAGCTTAAGGCCGGTTCCAAACTGCGCAAACTGTTCGAAACCCATCGCAACGCCTATGCGGCGGGCATCTATGACGATCCGCCGTCGCGGGCGGAAATCGAGACTATTCTTGCCCAATCGGGTCTGAATAATGTCTCGGGCGACGCCATGACCGACATGAACACACTGGCCCGAACCCTTGATCCCGGCGATTTTCGCCAGACCATGGAAAAGCTTGGGCTTTATAAACTAGGCGACGATTCTCCGGTTTCGCCCGAAGACGTGGCCAATTGCGCCCCCACCTCGTCCGAAGCGGATCTGGACGATATCCTGAACGTCGTCGCCGAAGGCCGGGCGGCGGAAATCGGCCCGCTGATGAACAAGCTGAAGGCGCAAGGCACCCAAGCGGTCGGACTGTGTATCGGGGCCATGCGCCATTTCCGCGCCCTGCACATGGCAGCCGCGCATCCGAACGGCGCCGCTGCCGGAATTGCCGCCATGCGCCCGCCGATCTTCGGCCCGCGCCGCGACAGGATGCAGCGACAGGCCCAGCAATGGGGCGTCCAGCGTCTTGAAACAGCGATCTCTGCCTTGACCGACACCGATTTGCAGCTACGTTCAGCAGGGCAGACAGCCCCCGCCATGGCTTTGGTCGAACGGGTGCTGATCAGACTGGCGATGTTGGGGAAACGCTGAATGTACAAAGCCATAGGACATGTCCGAAGCCGCGCCATGCGCGTGCTTTGGACGCTCGAGGAACTGGGCGCGGATTACGAATATATTAACCACCGCCCCGCCAGCCCCGCGATGAAATCGGTGAACCCCTCGGGCAAGGCGCCTGCCTTGGTGGTGGATGACGTGGTACTGACCGATTCTTGCGCCATCATGACATTTCTGGCCGACCGGCACGGAAAACTGTCTTACGCCTGCGGCACGCTGGAACGCGCCCGACAGGATGCGCTGATGCACCAGATCAACGACGAAATGGACGCCTTGCTGTGGACGGCGGCGCGCAACTCGTTTGTCCTGCCGGAAGAACGCCGCCTGCCCGAGATCAAGGAAAACCTGCGCTGGGAATTTGCCCGTAACGTCGATCGCATCGCCGATCAGATCGCTGGCGAGTTTCTGATGGGCGATATGATGACCGTGTCGGATATCCTGCTATGCCATTGTCTGAACTGGGCCTATTCCGCCAAGTTTCCGGTCGAGAATGACAAGCTGCGATCCTATGCCAGAAACCTTCGGCAGCGCGACGCCTATAAACGCGCTTTCGCGCTTGGTGACTGATCCAGAAAACTGACCGCCCCTTGTCCGGCCATGCGGCCCGTTGCAAGACAGGCGGTCAACAGATAGCCGCCCGTGGGCGCTTCCCAATCCAGCATTTCACCCGCCGCGAACCAGCCGGGGCGATCCTTGATCATCAGCCTGTCGGTCAATGCGTCAAACCTTAGCCCGCCCGCGGTCGAGATGGCTTCATCCATCGGCCGCGCTCCGGTCAGCGGGATCGGCAGATGCTTCAGCAAAGCCGCCGGATCAGCGGGCAAGGGCCGCCCAAATTCGTTTATCAGAGCCTGTTTCACCGGATCGAGCCGCAGGGCCTTGCGCAGCCTGTTGCTTAGGCTGTCCTTCTGCGAAGCTTTGCCCAAACGGTCGCGTATTTGCTGTTCGCTCAGGTCGGGAAGCAGATCGAGAAACAGGTTTTCGCCCTCGCGCAGGTGGCGCGACAGGGCATAGATGCCGCCACCCTCAATTCCACGCTCGGACAGCACGAATTCGGCTCTGACACGGGCGTTTCCGGCCTTCAGAACCACCGTTTTCACCGGTTTGCCAAAATGCGGGCGCATGTGATCAGACCACGCGACGCAAAAGCCCATATTGGCCGGTTTGAACGGGGCGATCTGATCCGCCGGAAATTGCGCAGACCATGCGCCGTTAGACCCTAACCTTGCCCAACTTGCCCCGCCAAGGGCCAGAACCACGACCGGCGCGTCAATCGCGATCACACCGTCCGGTGTGGAAAATCGGGTGCCCCCAAGCCATTGGTGACGGGTCAGGATGCGGACGCCGAGCTTATCCAGCGCGCGCAGCCAGGCCCGCAGTAACGGAGAGGCCTTCATCGCCTTCGGAAAAACCCGCCCGCTCGAGCCGGTAAAGACCGGCTGGCCCAAAGACCTGGCCCAATCCATCACCTCTGCCGGGCCGAAGCTGCGCAAAGCAGTCTCTAACACAGGGGAAATCGCCGGAAACCTGGACAGAAACACCTGTGTCGGTTCGTCCTTGGTCAGGTTCAGACCGGATTTCCCCGCCATCAGAAACTTCCGCCCGACCGAAGGCTTGGCGTCGCAAACCGTGACGCTGTAACCGGCCTGCGCGATCTGGGACGCGGCCATCAGGCCCGCCGGTCCCGCTCCGATCACAAGGGCGTCTGCCATGATGTCTTCCTTTGCCAGTCGGCCTTGTTGTGCCATCCTTTGACGGTCAATCACAACACCCGCAATTGCCCATGTCCGATCCGATCTGTCCGCTTTGCCTGCGCCCGATCCCGCCCGAAGCACGGCAAAGCCTGCATCACCTGATCCCGAAGCTGAAAGGCGGCGCCAAAGGGCCAACCGTTCTGCTGCATCAGATTTGCCACAGCGAAATACACGCCACCCTGACCGAGGCTGAACTGGCGCGGGAATTCTCGACAATCGCGGCGCTTCGCAATCATCCGCGACTAGAGAAATTCATCAAATGGGTCGCCAAACGACCACCGGCCTTTCACTCCAAAACCCCGGGAAAACGGCGAAACCGGCCGAGTTAGACACACATTTTCTTGATGCCCGCCGCAATTTCGGGCTTGGCGGCCAGCACATCCGTGCAAAGCATTTGGGCCGTATCAAACAAGGCGTCCGGTTCGACGATTTGGTCGACGAGACCGAAATGATACGCCTCGTGTGCTGTGATCTTCTGACCGGCCATCAGGATCAGCTTTGCCCGCGACGGCCCGACCAGCGCGGCCAGACGCCCCGGGTCCGAGGGCTGGGGCAGGTATCCCAACTTCATCACCGGATAGAACAGTTTCGCCGTCGGCACTGCGATCCGCAGATCGCAGGCCAGCGCCATTCCATTGGCCCCGCCCGCCAGTGTTCCGTTCAGCGCGGCAATCGTCAGCCCCGGCAGATCGGCAATGGCGCTGCTAAGCTGCTCCCACACCGGATCGACGGCCAGACCGGCCTTCGCTTCGTCAAGGTCCGCACCCGCTGAAAACACCTTGCCCCGCCCGGTCAGGATCAGGGCGCGGGCCGCTTGGGCCTCTTGCACGATCTCTGTCAGCCGGATCAGCATGTCGCGCGTCAGCGAATTCGCTTTGTCGGGCCGGTTAATCGTAACCACCCAAAGCCCGTTGTCCTGTTTCGCAAGGTCAATCATTGATCCTGCCCCTTTGCCCGTGTTTGCTGGGTAAATACCCAACGAAATCGGCTGCCGCACCCGTTTTTGGCCAAACATGGTCTGGTCTCGTATACACGGTTCGGATAGCCTGTGGGTTGCATATCAGGAGGAACCTTGATGGGCGAGCAGATCGCGAATTTCATTCTGGCCCTGGCAGACAGTTTCAAGGGAACCGGCGTTCCGGGCTATGTCGCTTTCATTCAGTTGGCCATATTGGGCCTCTGCCTGATCGGCGTGACCTACGGTGCCCGTCAAAAGCTGGCCTATATCAACACGCTGCTGGCGATGATCCGTTCGGTGGATGATGGCCTGACGACCGAGAAACTGTCGGAAATCAATCCCTTCCTGTTGCGCAAATCCGGCAACGCCTTCGTCGCGCGGCAAAAACGGGCCTGGGCGAATTTCTGCGAAGGGCTGGTCGAACTTGATGGTCCCGGCGGCAAGCTGAGCGCCCTGGTCGCCCCGCGCGACAGCCTGACCCGCGAAAGCCTGCATTTGGGTCACGGTTTGTGGCGTCATGTGCCGGGGCTTTTTGTCAGCACCGGTCTGGTGCTGACCTTCCTTGGCCTGATCGCCGCTTTGCGCGAATCGGGTCAGACCATCCTGCTGGCCGGCGATGATCCGAAACTGTTGCAGCAATCCTTGTCGGATCTGCTGAAAATCGCTTCGGCCAAATTCATCATGTCGCTGACGGGATTGATGGCGTCGATCCTGCTTGGCTTTTACCTGAACTATCTGGACGAGCGCACCAACAGGGCCTTGGCGCGGCTGGCCGGTCTGGTGGAAAGCCGGATCAATGTCGCGTCGCCCGAAATGACGCTGGCAAATATTCTGAACGTGCTGCGGGTGGCCCATGATCATCCGGTGGGCTTCAAATCCAACACTACCTCCGGAAAAAAAGGCGCAAAGGCCTGATATGTTCCGACGCAAGCGACATGTCGAAGAAGGGGATGGCGAAAGCATTTTCGTCTCGATGACCGATTTGACTGTCAGCATGCTGATGATCGTGATCGTACTGCTGGGGTTTTTTGCGTCGCAAATGAAAGATGTCCGCACCATCGAAGAGCTGGAGCGCACGAAGGTTGAACTTGAACAGTCCGAGACTTTTGCCGAGGACACGCTTGAGGTTCTGTCACAAACCGAAACCGAGGTTGAGCGTTTGCAGGGGATGCTGGAATCGGCCCTGCGCGAGCGGACCGAGTATCGCGTTCTGTCCGAAGAACGGGCATTGGTCATCGCCGATCGCGACGCCGCGTTGCAGGATGCCGCCGAGGCCGAACGCCGTCTGGTCGAGACCCTGTCAGGGGTAACGAACGAACGGAACGCGGCGCAGGACGACGCAAAGCGTCTGCGCGGGTTGCTGGCCTTGCGGGATCAGGAAATCGCGGCGCAATCCGCCGAAATCACCCGACGCATCGGGGTTGAGGAAAAGCTCGGGTCCCAGATCGAACGGCTGACCTTTCTGTCCGAAACCCAAGCGACCAATGTCGGCAACCTGCAACAGGCTTTGGCAGCGACATCCGACGAATTGGACAGCACTGTTTTGCAGCTGGAAGACACTAATAAGGCCAAAACCGCGCTGGAAGGTGAATTGCGGGAAGCGGATGCTCTGATCACCTCGCTGAATCGTTTGATTGACGAAACCAAAGCGGCCCTGGCGCAGGCGCAGCAGGTCAATCAGGCTCAAACCGCCTTGTTAGAGACTGTTTTCGCCGAACGTGACGCGGCTTTGACTGAGATTGCGACGCTGACGCAGCAAGCGGGCAATGATGCGGCGCGGATCGCCGGGCTTGACGCAACCGTGCAGGCGCTTCGGGCGCAGGTGGCAAGTTTGGAAACCGCGGTTGCGGACGGAACGGCGGATAACGAAAACGCAACTGCTCAGATCGCTGGGCTTGACGCGCTGGTGGCCGGGTTGCGGGCCGATCTTGCGGCCCTTTCCCAAGCGCGGGATGCGGCCCTGGCGCAGGTGGAAACGCTTAGCCAAAGCGACCGCGCCTTGCGTGCGGAAATACGCAGCATGACGGCGGATATCGCCGGTCTGGAACAAAGCCTCAGCGCCTCGGTGGCGGAAGCCACCCAGCTTGCTTCTGCCCTTGCCGCCAACGAGGCCGCGCAGAAGTCAACAACCGCTGACTTGCAGGCCGCGCTGGACCAAATTGAAACCTTCAAGCAAGAGCGCACTGTTCAAGACGAACGGGCCAGACAATTGCAAACCGCCTTGCGCAGTGCCGAATCGCGTATTTCCAGCCTGACGCAGGAAATGACCACCGCCTCGGACCAGATCGCGGCGCTGAAAGCCACGCTGGAGACGACCGAGGCGTCACTTGCGATTACCAATCAGGCCCGCGACGCGGCGCAATCCGCGGCCGACGACCGTCAAGCGCATCTGAATGCGGCCGTGGCGGCGCTGGAAAAGGCCGAGATTGATCTGACCGAGGTTGAAAACCAGACGACCACGCTGGTGCTTGAACTGGAAACAACCGCAGCCGACCGCGATGCGCTGAAAGCGATGGTCGAAGATATAACCTCGCGCTCGACCGAGCTGAGTGACGAGCTGTTGGTCAGCAAAGACGTGTCCGAAACCCGGCGGCTTGAGATCATCTTGCTGAAAAACGCCCGACGCAGTGCCGAAAATTCGCTTACTTCCGCCAACCGCACCTTGCTGGATTACATCAGCCAGGTTGACCAGCTGACAGAAGTGCAGAAAACCCTGACGCAATCGCTTGAGCAACTGACAACCGACCGCGATACATTGGCGGCGGCGCTGGAAGCCGCGCAGCAGGAAATCCTGTCACTGCGCGAAACAAATGCGGCCGCACCGACGATCCAGCCGCCCCGGCAAGTGGTTGATCTGTGCGACATTCCCGAAACCGCCGGGTTTGACGATCTGTTGGGCTGTATCGGCACCCTGACAGCCGAGGAAGCCGAAGCCGAACCGGCGCAGTAAGACAGGCATTAAACCAGCCCAACCCGCCGCCGGATGGTTTCGTCCCGCAAGGAAATTTCCTGTCCGATCCAGGCATCGGCATCCGGCGAACACATCCATGCCAGTGTCTGTGCAGGCCATTCCGGCGGGATATGGTCGCTCCAGTCCAGCTGGCTGACCGGATTGATACCGCTGGTCTTGATTTCCTTTTGCATCTGCGTCGCCACGGTGCCCGGTGACAGGCCCATGACACGCAGCCCGTGGGTTGCCGTCTCTTTATCGGCCGACGCGGTCAGCATCGCCGCCCCCGCCTTTGAGCTGCAATAGTGGCTCCAGGCTTCGATCGGGCTGTGGGCCGCGCCGGAACTGATGGTGATGATCGTGCCCGAACCGGCGGCGATCATATCGGGCAGCACCGCCCGCATCCCGTAATAGACACCTTTCAGATTGATATCTATCGCGTGGCCCCAGGCCTCGGGGTTGCTGGTGGCCAGATGCGAGATGGGGTCGATCACGCCCGCGTTGTTGATCAGGATGTCCAGCCCGCCAAAGGTCTGTTTTGTGGCTTCCACGGCTTTTGCGACTTCCCAATAGCGGCTGACATCGCAGGGGATGGCGATGGCGCGGGGACCGATTTCGCCTGCCAGTTCGGCAATCCGGTTTTCGCTGCGGGCAACCAGCGCCACATTGGCACCGGCATCCGCGAACAGGCGGGCGGTCGACGCCCCGATCCCGCGGCTTGCGCCGGTGATCATGACGGTCTTGCCGTTCAGATGGTCCATGGTCAGATCCTTTCCTAAAGCGTCCGGCCTTTAACCTGAGACAGGGGAAAGGCCGGACGCTGCAAGACCCATCAACTGTTGTGGGCGCCCTGCCACAAACCCGTGATTCGGGTTTTTGGCAGGACGCCTTAAGCGCGTTTGGCCCGAGCCTAGCGCAAAGCCGGACAGGGCGGCAATCAGGCGATCCGAAAATCCGCCGGACTGCGATTTCTTGACGCCATTGCTTGCGGCAGGCCATGTCAAAGGCTAGGTCCGAAGGGCAGGAAGGAAAGTGCATGTCTCGGGATTTGGAACAACTGACCTCGGCCCTGTTGGATGCGGCCAAAAAAGCAGGGGCGGAAAACGCGGATGCGATTGCCGTGCGGGGGACTTCGGTCTCGATTGATGTGCGCAAGGGCGGGCTGGAACATGCCGAGCGGTCCGAAGGCGTGGATATCGGCCTGCGGGTGCTTATCGGACAGCGGCAGGCGAATGTGTCGGCTTCGGATACCAGTGCTGAAACGATATGTACTCTGGCGGAGCGCGCGGTGGCCATGGCCAAAGAAGCGCCGGAAGACCCTTATGCGGGGTTGGCGGATGCAGACCAGATAACCACGTCTTGGGATATCGGGGCCTATGAACTGGCAGACCCGACCGACGAACCCTTGCCCTCTGCCCTGCAAGAGGATGCGCTGGCCGCAGAAACTGCGGCGCTTGAGGTTGACGGGATCACGCAGGTGCAGGCCGCTTCGGCCAGCTATGGCGAACGGCAGGTACATCTGGCCGCCACCAACGGGTTTTTCGGCGGTTATGCGCGAACCGATCGCGGTATCTCATGCGTGGCCATCGCGGGCGCAGGCACCGGGATGGAGCGTGACTATGACAGCGATGTGCGCATCTTTCAGTCTGATCTGCGGGTACCCGCGGATATCGGCCGAACCGCCGCCGAGCGGGCGGTTGCGCGGCTGGGCGCAAGAAAACCGGCGACCGGTCAATATCCGGTTCTGTTCGATGAACGGATTTCCGGCAGCCTGATCGGCCATCTGCTGGGGGCGGTGAACGGGGCCTCGGTGGCCCGCGGCGCAAGCTGGCTGAAGGATGCGTTGGGCGAACAGGTGTTGCCCTTTGGCATGAGCGTTACCGAAGACCCGCACCGCAAGCGGGTTGCGGGATCGCGCCCCTTTGATGCCGAAGGGCTGGCGACACAGCGGCGCGAGATTGTCAGCAACGGGGTTCTGACCGGTTGGACGCTGGATCTGGCCAACGCGCGGAAGCTGGAAATGGTCTCAACGGCCAATGCGGCGCGGGGCACATCTTCGGGGCCGTCTCCGGCGAACTGGAACATCTCGTTGACACAAGGCGATGCATCGCGCCGCGACCTGCTGCGCGACATGGGGACCGGCCTGCTGGTCACATCGCTGATCGGCAGCACGATCAACCCGACGACCGGTGACTATTCGCGCGGCGCATCCGGTTTTTGGGTGGAAGCGGGCGAAATCGCCTTTCCGGTCAATGAATGCACCATCGCGGGCAATCTGCGCGACATGCTGATGACCTTGCAGGCGGGCAATGACGCGCGGGGCTGGATGTCGCGCGTGGTGCCGTCACTTCTGACCGAGGGGCTGACCATTGCAGGCGCGTCGTGATCTTGAACTGCTGACCGACGCGGCGCGGGAAGCGGGCGCTTTGGCGCGGCGCTATTTTGAGGGCGAAAACAAGGTCTGGAACAAACCCGATGGCGCGGGGCCTGTGTCTCAGGCGGATCTGGCCGTTGACACGTTCCTGCGCGAAAGCCTGACAAAAGCGCGCCCCGATTACGGCTGGCTGTCCGAAGAAACCGAAGACAGTGACGCGCGGCAGGGGCAGGACAGGGTGTTTGTCGTCGATCCAATCGACGGCACCCGCAGCTTTCTGGGCGGATCGTCCACCTGGGCGCATTCGCTTGCGGTGGTCGAACGCGGTCAGGTGACGTCGGCGGTTGTTTACCTGCCGATGCGTGACAAGCTTTACACCGCCGCCTTGGGCGCCGGGGCGCAGTTGAACGGAGACACCCTGTCGCCCGGTCGGGCCAGGGATGTCAGCGGTTCGAAAGTGCTGGCCGCAAAGCCTTCAATGCGCGAAGATCACTGGCCCAAAGGTGTGCCAATGATGCACCGTTCCCACCGGCCTTCGCTGGCGTACAGGCTTTGTCTTGTGGCCGAAGGGCAATATGATGCTATGTTCACCTTCAGGAAGACTTGGGAATGGGACATCGCTGCGGGAATTCTGATCCTGTCCGAGGCCGGAGCAAAGGCATCTGACAGGTTGGGAGGACGGTTATTATTCAACAATCCCCATCCGCAAACGGAAGGTGTCGTTGCCGCCGGACCGGAAATACATGCCGGGTTGATGGAGGCGATGGGTAGAAAGTAAAGTTTTATGAGTTCGTCATTTTGGCAATTTCCATACCGGATGACCCGGCGAAGGCCGAAGCCGGTGGACTTGCCTGCCCTGCCCGAAACACGGGATCCGGTTGTCTGGATCGCCACCGAGAACCCGGCCACGGTTCGGGCCTTTCTGAATATCTCAAAACGCGCGGGCGTGGTCGGGCCGGACATCCATCTGTTGCTGACAGGCCCCGAGCATCTGCGCCCCGAGATCGACAGCGAAACCGGTGTCACCCTTGTTCCCATGTCCGGCGAGCGGCCGGGCGACGTGGCGGGTTTTCTTGACCATTGGAAGCCGGTGATCTGTTTCTGGGACGGGTTGCCCCTGCGGCCCGGGATCGTGGCGGGGGCGCATCAGGCGCAGGTTCCGCTGGTGATGCTGAATTTCTCGATGGATGTGCAGATCAACGGGCAGGATTTCTTTCAGGCAAGGCTGCGCAAACAGGCGCTTCGGTCCTTCCGGCTGGTCTTCGCCTTAAGCCATGCCGATGGCGGGGCCTGTATCCGCATGGGGCTGCCCGAGGAATGCGTTCTGGTGCGCGGTCCGGTCCTGGAAGGGCTGTTGCCTCTGGATTGCGATCCGAGCGATCTGGATGAGCTGGCAGGCACCCTGTCGGGCCGCGATGTCTGGCTGGCCGCGCATGTGGCCGAGGATGAAGAGTCGGTGATGCTGGGTGTGCACACCAGCCTGCGCGGCACGAACCGCCGGTTGCTGCTGGTGCTGAACCCGCAGAAGGCGGGCAGCGGGGCGCGTCTGGCCGAAAAGCTGACGGCGGGGGGGTGGCGGTTTGCCCTGCGCTCAGAGGGGCAGCCGATCACGGATCAAACCCAGATCTACGTGGCCGATCTGCCGGACGAGCTGGGCCTGTGGTATCATCTGGCACCGATCAGCTTTCTGGGCGGCACCCTGTCAACCACCGCGCCGGGCACCGATCCGCGCCATCCTGGCGCGTTGGGATCGGCGATCGTGCATGGCCCGCGCACCGCGCCCTATCGCGAGATTTACGAGCAGCTGCATAATCAGGCCCCACCCGCGGCAACCCAGGCTGTCAGCGCCGAAGGGCTGGCGAAAGCCGTCTCGGACCTGCTATCGCCTGATCAGGCGGCGGGGCAGGCGCATTCGGCATGGGAATACGTGTCGCGGGGTGCAGAGTTGACGGATCACTTGAATGCGCTCATCACCGAAGCAGTGGAACTGAGCGGAACCAGCCATGCGCGAACCGAGATTCTGGAAACGCCCGCCTAGGCGGCCCGGCTGGCAGGCCGGGTTGCTGGCCCCTTTGGGCTGGCTTTACGGCTATGCCACCAAACGGCGCGTCGCGGGGCCGGGTGCCGGGGTCGGGGTGCCGGTGATCTGCGTTGGCAATATTAACGCGGGCGGCACGGGAAAAACCCCCACCGTGATTGCCCTGGTGCAAATGTTGCAGGCCGGGGGCAAAACGCCCCATGTGGTGTCGCGCGGGTTCGGCGGCTCTTTTGAAGGGCCAGAGAGGGTGGACGAGAAACGCCACAAGGCGGATCAGACCGGTGACGAGCCGCTGTTGATTGCGGCATTCGGACCGGTTTGGGTGGCCAAAGACCGGCTGGCCGGTTGTCGCGCCGCCGCCCGTGCGGGTGCGGATGTGATCATTCTGGATGATGGGTTCCAGAACCCCTCGGTGCGGAAAGACCTGTCGATCGTCGTGGTTGATGCGCGGATCGGCTTTGGCAACGGGCGCTGCATTCCGGCGGGTCCATTGCGCGAACCGGTGGCGGCGGGCATGGCGCGGGCCGATCTGGTTCTGTCAATCGGTGATGCGGCGGCGCAAGCCGCGTTTCAGGCGACTTGGGCGGAAACAGTGACGGTTCCCCATCTGACCGGCAGGCTGGTCCCGTTGCAGACCGGCATGGAATGGAACGGCGTGCCCCTGCTGGGCTTCGCCGGTATCGGCCATCCTGAAAAGTTTTTTGCCACGCTGAACGCGCTGGGCGCGAATCTGGTGCGGGGCGAGGCGTTAAGCGATCACCAGCCCCTGACAGCGGCGCTGATGAAACGGCTCGAGACCGAGGCCAAGCTGCGCGGGGCGCAGTTGGTGACGACCGAGAAAGACGCGGTGCGGCTGCCCGACAGTTTCCGCGCCAAGGTTCTGGCCTTGCCAGTGCGGCTGGAGATTAGCGACGATACGGCCCTCCGGACGGCTTTGGACCGAATGTTCAGGCAGGACGGCGCAACGCCTTAGACCGGGTTGTCCTGCCCGAGCTTTGGCGATGGGCGGTCCAGCACCAATTCGGCATCCGAGAATTTGAACGGCGAGCGGACCGAGGGGATGCCGTCAATCTCGACCTGCATGCCGCGATGGATAACCTGCGGGTCGGCAAACACCTCGTCCATTGTGTTGATCGGTCCGGCGGGTACGCCTTGGGCTTCGCAGGCTGCCAGCAAATCCGCCTTTGACCATTGGCGGGTCGCCATGGTCAGCAAATCCTCGAGCTTTTCGCGATTGACCACGCGGTCTGCATTGGTCAGGAATTCTGCCGCCTCTTTCAGCCCCTCAAGGCCAAGGATGTCGCACAGGCGCTGGTACTGGCCGTCATTGCCGGTGGCGATGATGATATGGCCGTCGGCACATTCAAACACCTGATAGGGCGCAAGGTTGGGGTGGATGTTCCCCGTCCGCCCGGGTGCCTGACCCGTGGCCAGATAATTCATTGCCTGATTGGCCGTCACCGCCACGGCCACATCCAGAAGCGCCATATCGACATGCTGGCCCCTGCCGGTGCTGTCGCGTTGGCGCAGGGCGGCCAGAATAGCGGTTGCGGCATAGATGCCGGTGAAAATATCCGTCACCGCCACCCCGGTGCGCAGGGGCTGGCCGTCAGCGGTGCCGGTGATCGACATCAGGCCCGACATGCCCTGAATGATATAGTCATAACCCGGTCGGTGCGCATAAGGGCCGTCCTGCCCGAAGCCGGTGATCGAGCAATAGACCAAACGCGGGTTCACCGCTTTCAGGCTGTCATAATCCAACCCGTATTTCTTCAGCCCGCCTAGTTTGAAATTTTCAATCAGCACATCGGCATCCCTGACCAGATCGCGCAGCTGCGCCTGCCCTTCGGGGGTGCGGAAATCCACCGTGACCGATTTTTTGCCGCGATTGCAGCAATGGAAATAGGCGGCCGGGTTTTCATCGCCCCGGTCGATAAAGGGCGGTCCCCAGCGGCGGGTGTCGTCGCCCGCCGGGGCTTCGACCTTGATCACCTCGGCCCCGAGATCGGCAAGTGTCTGGCCGACCCATGGCCCCGCAAGGATGCGGGCCAGTTCGACAACCTTCAATCCGGCAAGCGGGGCGGCCATCACTTGGCCAGTTCCGTGTCGAGGATTGCGGCGAAATCCTGATAATTCATGTTGGGATATTTCTGGCCGTTGATCACAAAGCTGGGTGTTGAGGTAATGCCATCGGCGTCGGCATTCGCCTGATACCAGTCGTTCAGTGCCTGCGCCTTGGCGCCATCGCTCAGGCAGCTATCAAGCTGCGCGTCGGTCAGACCCGCGACCTTGCCGATTGCCGCCAGCTTTGTGACGACATCGGCAGGGGCACCCGAGGCCCAGTCTTTCTGGCCTGCGTAAAGCAGATCGTTAAGGCCGAAGAATTTGCTTTCATCGCACCGCGCGATCATCGAGGCCCAAAGCCCGAACCGGTCGAAATAGACTTCGCGGTAAATGAAATTGATCTTGCCGGTGTCGATGTAATTGGTCTTGATCCGGTCCAGCGCCCCAAGGTGGAAGGTGGCGCAATGCGGACAGGTATACGAGGCATATTCGATCACCGTAACCTTGGCTTCGGGATTGCCCATCTGCATCTCGGTAATGTCGATCGCCACAGCGGGCGCGGTGTCTTCAACCTCGACCACCGCGGGGGGTTCCGACGTTTGCATGGCGGGCAGCACATAAAGCACTCCAATGGCGACCAGGGCGATAGCGGCAAAGGCAATCAGGGCCAATCGGAGAGGATTGCGGGTCATCGTGAAACCTTTCATTCAGCGTTTCGGCTTGGATAGAATGTTTTCCCCCAGACGCTCAAGGGCTTGTTTCAGACGGTCGTCGCCGATATCGCCTGCCAGCGTTTTGGCGGCCTTCGCGGTTTGCGTGGAAAGCGGCGCGTCTTTCGCCGGTTTCTTTGGGCGGAACGCCACCTGTCCTTCTTCAAACCCGGCCGGGGCGGTCTGGGTGATCGCGACCCGCGAAATGGCGTTATAGCCGTAACAGGCATTGGCCTTTTCACGGATGCGTTCCTTTTGCATCTCAAGAAGCGGCGCATGGGCGCCCGTGGTCAGGATGGTCAGCGTCGCCCCCAGCCCCTGCCGCCCGTACCGCACATGCACCGGCACCGAGATCGCGGCAATGTCGTTGCCCATGATCTCTTCCCAGTGGGTCAGAAGTTTCGACACCGAAAACCCGCGGCTTTCACCTGCGCGGCGGATCTGGCCTTGCAACAGGCGGCCTGCGCGGGCAAATCCTTTTCGGGACGGGGGGCTTTGCGCCATCGGGTGACTTCCTTTGGTTCGGCGCTACTGTAATGGCACAGGCGGCGGATGCCATCCAATATCGGTTGTGGAGTTCAAATTTTGTCTGAACCTGATCCCCTCGCATTGCTGGACTGGTACGACCGGCACGCCCGTAGCCTGCCGTGGCGGGTGCCGCCCCGATCCGAGGTCCGGCCCGATCCCTATCGCGTATGGCTGTCTGAAATCATGCTCCAGCAAACCACGGTCGCTGCGGTGAAAGCGTATTTTGAACGCTTCACCGCGCTTTGGCCGGATGTACAGTCTCTGGCCGCTGCCCCAGACGCGCAGGTGATGGCGCAATGGGCGGGGCTTGGATATTACGCGCGGGCCAGAAACCTGCTGAAATGCGCCCGGGTGATCGCCGGGGATCATGGCGGGCAATTCCCGTCCGACCTGAACGCGCTTGTGGAATTGCCCGGCATCGGCCCCTATACCGCCGCGGCGATCTCGGCGATTGCCTTTGACCGGCCTGAAACGGTGGTGGACGGCAATGTTGAACGGGTGATGGCGCGGCTGTTTGACATCCACACCCCCTTGCCCAAGGCCAAACCCGCGCTGACCGCACAGGCGGCCCGCCTGACCCCCACCGAAAGGCCGGGGGATTATGCCCAGGCCGTGATGGACCTTGGCGCGACGCTTTGCACGGTGCGCAATCCGGCCTGCGGAATATGCCCCTGGCGGCAGCCCTGTCTGGCCCGTGCAAACGGAACCGCATCGGATCTGCCCAAGAAGACGCCGAAAAAGAAAAAACCGATCCGGTTTGGCATTGCCTATGTCGCCCGCCGCATCGATGGCGCCTATCTGGTCGAGCGCCGCCCGCCGAGCGGGTTGCTTGGCGGCATGCTGGGCTGGCCCGGCCCGGACTGGGCCGAGGGACCGCCCGAAGACGCCCCCCCGATCCGTGCCGAGTGGAAAACCCTGAACGCCGAAGCGCGTCATACCTTCACCCATTTCCACCTGCGCCTGACCGTGAAAACCGCGCTTGTCCCGCTGGACCGCAAGCCAATGCGGGGCGATTTCATCGCGGCCACCGAATTTGACCCAACCGCTTTACCCACGGTTATGCGAAAGGTTTTTGACCTGACGCAATGACATGGGGAATAGTTGGGTCAAAAGTGCCGCCACACTCGCAAAGGTCTGACCCATGTCCGCATATGTGAAACCCGAACATCCCATTCATTTCTGGATCGGCTACCTTTTGGTGCCGGTGATCATTCTGTCGGCCCTGGTCGGGACGTGGACGGTGCTGTTACCGCCATTTCTAACCTGGTATCTTTTCGGCGCTTTGGATGCGCTGATCGGCCGATACAAGGACAATGCCGACCCGCAAACGCCCGAAGCGGATCTTTACTGGTTCCGCATGGCCACGATGCTTTGGCCGCCGGTCCAGTTTGTCTTGCTTCTGTGGATCATCTGGTACGTCCCGCGGGCCGAGCATCTGGGCCTGATCGAAAGCTTCATGGTGGTCACGGGCATGGGCATCGCCTCGGGCGCGGTGGGGATCGTGTTCAGCCATGAACTGATGCACCAGAAGAACAGGCTGGAACGCCGCCTGTCGGAATGGCTGCTGGCGATGGTGCTGTATTCGCGGTTCCGAACCGAGCATTTGCTGGTGCACCATATTCATGTCGGCACCCCGCGCGACACGGTGACGGCCCGGTATAACGAACATTTCCACCGGTATTTCAAACGGGTGATGAAGGAAGGGTTCCGGTCGGCCTGGCAAGCCGAGAAAGCCATGCTCGCCCGCAAGAACCTGCCGGCCACCAGCCTGTCAAACCCGTTCTGGCGCTATTGGGCGGCGCAAGGGGCGATGCTGTTGCTGGCTTTCCTGATTTCAGGCTGGCTGGGGATTTTGGTGTTCTGCTATCAGGCGCTGGTGGCGATCTGGCAGCTTGAGCTGACCAATTACGTGGAACATTACGGCCTGACCCGCGCCCATAAGGGCGATGGCAAATATGAACCTGCGCTGCCCCGGCACAGCTGGAATGCGAACCAGCGGGTCTCGAACTGGTTGCTGATCAATCTGCAACGGCATTCGGACCACCACTATAAACCCGACCGCCGCTTTCCGCTGTTGCAGGATTATCCGGAATCCGAGGCCCCTTTGCTGCCATATGGCTATCCGGTGATGACGCTTTTGGCGCTCTACCCGAAATATTGGCGCAAGGTGATGAACCCGCGTGTTGCGGCATGGCGCGCGCAATTCTATCCCGAGATCGAGGATTGGACCGCCTATAACAAAGGCCAGACGCCGGTTCCGGCCTAAGGCTATGCCTTGCCGATTCTGGGTTCTTCACCCTTCAGCAACCGCCGGATATTGGCGTGGTGCTTGGCAATGACGATCACCGAAAGGATCGCCACCACTGCCGCGCCATGCGGGTGGTAGATAAAATAGGTAAAGACCGGCGCCAGAAAGGCCGCCACGATCGCCGATAGCGATGATATGCGGAAGATCAGCGCCATCACCAGCCACGTGGCGCAAGCCGCCAGACCGGCGGGAAAACTAAGCGCCAGCAGGGTGCCAAGAAAAGTGGCGACGCCCTTGCCGCCTTTGAAGCGCAGGAAGATCGGGAACAAATGCCCGATGACGGCAAAAAGCGCGGCCACCCCGGCGGCCCCTTCGCCGAACAATGCCCGGGCGATCAGCACCGCAAACGCCCCTTTTCCGGCGTCCAGCACCAGCGTCAGGAAAGCTGCCAATTTGTTGCCCGTGCGCAGCACATTGGTTGCACCGATATTGCCGCTGCCAATTTCGCGGATATCCCCCAGCCCGAACACTCTGGCCATCACCAGCCCGAACGGAATCGAGCCGAGGATATAGGCGGGCACAGCCGAAAGGGCGAATAGCATTGAGCACTCTCCGATAAGCTTTAGCGGAATTTTGGCCGACCCTACTGTAGCGCCAAAGGGTGGCACAATAGCTTATCGCTGCACGGTAAAGCTTATCCGAACACGCGGGTGCCGCTGACCCAGGTGCCAAGGACCTTGCCTTGCATCTTGGCCCCGTCAAACGGGGTGTTTTTCGATTTTGAGTTCAATCTGGTCCGGTCAAGCACAAATGGTGCGTCAGGATCGAACAGGATCAGATCGGCCGGCGCACCTTTCTGGATGCGGCCCGAGGCCAGGCCAAGCCGTTTTGCCGGGTTCAGCGCCATAGCACGGAACAGTTGCGGAAGGGTTAACTGATCGTTGTGATAAAGGCGTAGGGCCGCGGGCAGCAACGTCTCCAGCCCCACCGCGCCGCTGGCGGCCTCTTCAAACGGCAGGCGTTTGCTTTCCTCGTCCTGCGGCGTGTGCATCGAACAGATGATGTCGATCAGCCCGTCAGCAACGGCCTGGATCACGGCCGTCCGGTCGTCTTCGGACCGCAGGGGCGGCTTGACCTTGAAGAAGGTGCGATAGTCCGCGACATCCAGTTCGTTCAGCGTCAGGTGGTGAATGCTGATACCAGCGGTGACGTCGAAACCGTTCTTTTTGGCCCGCGCCAAAGCAGGCAGGGCGCGGGCGGTGGTGATCTGGTCGGCGTGGTATTTCACACCGGTCATTTCCACCAGCGCAATATCCCGGTCCAGCCCCATCCGTTCGGCCATCGGAGACACGGCGGGCAGACCTTTAAGGGCCGCGAACTTGCCACTTGTGACCGCCGCACCCGCCGACAGGCCCGGTTCCTGCGGATGGGCCACGATCAGCGCATCAAGGCTTTTGGCATAGCTCATCGCGCGGGTCAGGACCTTGGTGTTGGTGGTCACGGAATCTCCGTCGGTAAAGGCCACCGCGCCGGCATCCAGCAAGAACCCCAGCTCGGTCATTTCGCGGCCCTCACGCCCCTTGGTCAGGGCGGCCATGGTGCGAACATTCATCGGCGCCGCTTCGCGGGCGCGGCGGGTGACGAATTCAAGCGTTTCCGGGGTGTCAATGGACGGCAGGGTATCAGGGCGGGTGACGATGGTCGTGACCCCACCGGCGGCGGCGGCCAGACCGGCAGAGCGGAAGCTTTCCTTGTTGCGTTCGCCCGGTTCGCTGATCTTGACGCCGATATCGACAATCCCCGGTGCCAGCACCTTGCCGCCACAATCAACAAAGTTGACGGCTGTCAACTTTTTCGCAGCAATATCAGCATCTTGCGTTAAGACTTCTTTAACCTCTCCACTATCGACCAGCAGCGCACCGGCGGTCTCGGTCAAAGCCTCGGGGTCGATGATGCGGGCGTTGGTGAACAATGTGGTCATGCGCTTTCCCTATCGTCGCGAGGCCGCAGAAAGAAGTGCGGCTTTGGTAGCTTCGCGGTCGGCCTGATATTTCAGCAAGTGCTTGTCGCCGGTGGTGGTGATCACCTGCACGGCGCTGAGAAGGATACGCACATCCTTGATCTGCCCCAGAGGCACCGCGCGGGTCTGAGGGCCGAGCAGGCGTTGATTGGTCAGATCCCAGCGAACCTTCAATTCGTCCGAGGCCACATACCCCCCGCGCAATACAATGGCCGCCAGCCCGCCAACGGCCCCTGTCCAGACATGCGGATTCCCGATTGCCCAAAGGATCGCCATCCCCGCCGCCATCGCCAGCGCTGCCAGCCATGCGTGATCGCGGATATAGGCGCCCCGGTCGGCCTGAAAGCTTTGCTCAACCCTTTCGCCGGGGTCCAGCTTGGTTGACGGGGTAAGGCGGTAGCTGTCTTCCATCAGGTGTTCCCTTCGCGCAGGTCACTAAGATCGAGGGCGCGAACTCTTGGTCCCAAAACAGCGTTGAAATCTTTCAACTTCGTACAAATCCAGTCAAACTGGTTGTTCCATATCTCTTCTGCCGAAGGATCAACGTCGCTCCAATAAATGCGCACATATTGCTGCGTTCGCTCTTCACTTAGGTCCCAAGCTAGGGGATAGCCGATTTCAGCCTCGATTTCCGCCTGTTCTTTCTGTAATTTGATCAGAGCTTTTTTTGCCTCTTTTCCATACATTGTTAACTCGACGCGAATAGCGTTGTTCCAAGTGTCGCGGGCGGCATTCAATTCGAAATTGGATCGATTAATGGACATTCCAAAATATGGCGAGGCAGTTGGTTGACGGGACAGTTTCAAATCACCGTGATGCGCTTTTGCATACTCGTGAAATGCTCGCCAATAGGCCAAATGTTCAACTTGGCCAGGTTTCAACGCTTTGTCGGTGTGCTGGTTCGCGGACGCCCGCAATTGACGTTCCCAATTGTCTGGCTTTACAACCACTTCAAATTTCGGCGCTGGCAGGCTGTCGCCAATTTGCCAGAGTTCTATGACCACCCCAAAAAATTTGTATGTGGGTTCAGATATCTTGTTGAGCCATTCAAGCGCAGCGCGGTGTTCTTCGCCAAACTCTTCGGCCACTATGATAATGGTTTCAGCTTGCAGGCTGCCCCCATATGTCAGGGTTTTGCCAAGATGATCGTGGTTCAACTTGCCAAACTGGTTTTCGATCACAACATGCGCAAGCTCGGGCGACGAGGCATCGCGGCAGACAATGTCAGCGGCATACGGTCCGACTGCAACCTCAGTTCCCTCGAGTTCAAGCGTTCCTGGGTCGAAGCCAAGGGATATCGACAGCAGGTCGAGATTTTCGTCGCTCGCCAACCATTTTGTGAAATTGTAGGCCTCGTGTGGCCAAACGCTACGGATATTCTCAATCCGAGTAAGATTCCCAAGGGGAAGCTTGTTCCCGTTCATCACACCACCCCTTCGCGCAGGTTTTGCGCCAGCAGGTCCATGGCGGCCATGCGGACGGCGACGCCCATTTCGACCTGTTCCTGAATGACCGAGCGGTTGATGTCGTCGGCGATGTCTCCGTCAATCTCGACCCCCCGGTTCATCGGGCCGGGGTGCATGACGATGGCGTCGGGTTTGGCTTTTGACAGCTTCTCGGCGTCCAGCCCGTAGCGGTGATAATATTCGCGCTCGGACGGGATAAAACCGCCATCCATGCGTTCACGTTGCAGGCGCAGCATCATTACCACATCCACATCCCGCAGCCCTTCGTTCATATCGTCATAGACCTCGCAGCCGAACTCGGAGAATACCGACGGTACCAGCGTTGTCGGTCCGACCAGACGGATGCGGTTCTCCATCTTGCCCAGCAGAATGATATTGGATCGCGCCACGCGGGAATGGGCGATGTCGCCACAGATCGCGATATTCAGGCGGTGCAGCCGGCCCTTGCGGCGGCGGATGGTCAGGGCGTCCAGCAGCGCTTGGGTCGGGTGTTCGTGACGTCCGTCGCCTGCGTTCAGCACCGCGCAATTGACTTTTTGCGCCAGCAGATCCACCGCGCCGGAATGGGGGTGGCGCACCACCAGCAGGTCGGGATGCATGGCGTTCAGTGTCAGGGCGGTGTCGATCAGGGTTTCGCCCTTTTTGATCGAACTGGCCTGCATCGCCATGTTCATCACATCCGCCCCCAGCCGTTTGCCCGCCAGCTCAAAACTGGCTTGCGTGCGGGTGGAGTTTTCAAAGAACATGTTGATCTGGGTCAGCCCGGCCAGCACATCGGAATGCTTGATGCTTTGGCGGTTCAGATCGACATATTTGTCGGCCAAATCCAGAATCTCGGTGATTTCGGTGGGGTGAAGGGGGTCGATCCCCAGAAGGTGCCTTTGCCGGAAAGTCATGGGCCGCTCCTTGCCGTTCGGGTGCTTATAGGAAGCGGCGGGTTGCGGGGCAAGGGCAGGATGCCTCGGGCGGGGATATTTTGGCAAAGTGTTTCATTCCGAATTCGGGTTTTGTGAATTGGAATGAAACACGTCAATCCTGACGAGGTTGCGGTGTTTCGCAATCAACGTGCTTCGCAAATTGATCCCGAAACACTTTGACAAAAGAATTGGTGGTTTTCCCTAAGTTGGAAGCGGGATAGCTTTGGCTTATGGAATCGCAGATCGACTATTGGACGGCGCGGGCGCTTTTGGAGTGGCAGGTTGAGCTTGGCGCGACCGAGGCCATTCAGGACGTACCGGTCGATCGCTATGCGCTTGCGACCGTGGTTCCGAAAAAACCGGTGGCGCAGGCAGAACCGCCCATGCAGGCCGGATCGCCGGACACCGATGCCGTTTCCCTGGCGCAACAGGCCGTTGGCCGGGCCTCGGACCTTGCGGGGTTGCGCGCGGCGCTGGAAGGTTTCGGGCATTGCGACCTGAAGAAAGGGGCGCAAAATCTGGTTTTCGCCGATGGTGATCCTTCCGCAAAAGTCATGGTGATAGGCGAGGCACCGGGACGCGACGAAGACCGGCAGGGCGTGCCCTTTGCCGGGTCTGCGGGGCAGCTTTTCGACAAGATGTTCGCGGCGATCGGCATGACGCGCTCGGCCGGGGGCGTGGCGGGGTTGTATGTTACCAATGTGCTGCCCTGGCGGCCGCCACAGAACCGCGATCCGAAGCCGGACGAGATTGCGATGATGGTGCCTTTTGTGAAGCGGCATATCGAATTGGCGCGGCCCGATCTGATTGTTTTGATGGGGAATGTTCCCTGTCAGGCCCTGCTGGGCCGTCGCGGGATCACCCGTTTGCGGGGCAACTGGCACGAGGTTTCGGGCATTCCCGCTTTGCCGATGTTCCACCCGGACCAGTTGTTGCGCAATCCCCTTGCCAAGCGCGAAGCCTGGGCGGATTTGCTAAGCCTTCAGGCGAAACTGAGAGAGATGGTTTGAAATGAGCAAGACAGGCAAGGACAATCCCTTTATCCCCGTGCGGATCGCGGTTTTGACGGTGTCGGACAGCCGGTCTCTGGCCGAGGATAAATCGGGCCAGACCCTGGTGGACCGGATCGAGGGCGCGGGGCATCAGGTGGCGGATCGCAGGATATTGCCCGACGAGCGGGCCGAGATTGCCGATCAGTTGCGCGCTTGGTGTGCGGATAAAGAGATTGACGTGATCATCTCGACCGGTGGCACGGGGCTGACGGGGCGCGATGTCAGCGTCGAGGCGCATCGCGATGTTTACGAGAAAGAGATCGAGGCATTCTCGACCGTGTTCACGATTGTCAGCATGAAGAAGATCGGAACATCCGCGGTGCAAAGCCGCGCCACGGGCGGGGTGGCGCAGGGGACCTATCTGTTTGCTTTGCCGGGCAGCCCGGGGGCGTGCAAGGATGCCTGGGACGAAATTCTGGTCCATCAACTCGATTATCGCCACTTGCCGTGCAACTTTGTCGAGATATTTCCCCGGTTAGAGGAAAAACTGCGACGGAAATAGCGCTCGCCTGCGTTTAATGGCGAAACGGGTGTGAACCCGCGCAGGAAGGGGTTTCATGAGATTTTTTCGCCAAAGCCTGTTGGGGCTGTTTTTATTGGCTGTTACCGCGGGGCTTCTGGCGATGGCGGGCAACCAGATTTTCAGCGCCGTGCAACAGGCGCAGAACCGCCAGCCCTTTCGCCCGCCCGCCCGTGAGCGGGTTTTTGCGGTGAATGTGGTCGAGGCCAGGGCCGAAACGATTGCCCCGGTTCTGACCGCCTTTGGCGAAGTGTCCAGCAAGCGGACGCTGGAAATCCGCGCGACCTCGGGCGGGGCGCTGATTTATCTGGCTCCGGGGTTCGAGGATGGCGGTCAGGTGACGGCGGATCAGCTTTTGGCGCAGGTCGATCCGGTGGATGCGCAGGCGGCTTTGGATCGGGCCAGGGCGGATATGCTGGATGCCGAGGCCGAGGTGCGCGATGCCAACCGCGCGATTGAGATTTCGCGCGACGATCTGGCGGCGGCGCAGGAACAGGCATCGTTGCGGCAGAAAGCCTATGAGCGTCAGGTGGATTTGCGCGACCGTGGTGTTGGTACGGAAGCGGCGGTTGAGAATGCCGAGCTGTCGGCCTCGTCCTCGCGGGCGGCAGTGTTGGCAAAGCGGCAGGCGCTGGCCAATGCGGCAGCGCGGGTCGATCAGGCGCAGACCAGGCTGGCGCGGGCCGAAATCGCTCTGGCCGAGGCCGGGCGGGCGCTTGCTGATACCAAGGTCACGGCCGGATTCAACGGATCGCTCAGCGGCGTCAGCGTGATCGAAGGCGGGCTTGTTTCGCCCAACGAAAAACTGGCCGAGCTGATTGATCCTGACAGTCTGGAAGTGTCGTTCCGGCTGTCCACGGCGCAATATGCGCGGTTGCTGGGGTCCGATGGCAAGATGCGGCGCGCCCCGGTGAAAGTGTCGCTGGATGTGGGCGGGGTCGAGCTGGTCAGCGAAGGCCGGATTGATCGCGACAGCGCGGCGGTGGAAAGCGGGCAGACCGGGCGTCTGGTCTATGCAAGCATCGCCAGCCCGATCGGGTTGAAACCCGGTGATTTCGTGACGGTCGAGGTGCGCGAACCCCCGGTGGACGGGGTGATCCGGCTTCCGGCGCAGGCCTATGGCAGCGATGGTTCTGTTTTGGTGTTGGATCAGGATAACCGGCTGGAAAGCCTTGTGGCCCAGCTGGTGCGGCGTCAGGGCGATGACGTGCTGGTGAAAGGTGAGGCGCTTGAAGGGCGTCTGGTGGTGGCCGAGCGGACCCCGCTTTTGGGGGCCGGGATCGGGGTCAGACCTATCGACCCAGAGGCCGGGGCGGCCACGCAATCCGCTCGGCAGACCGGCGATCAGCGGCCCGCTGCCGGGCAGGGCGACAGGCAGGGCGACAGGCAAGGGGGCGGACGGTCAACAGCCGGTGACGGAAGTGGCGAGATGATCACGCTTGATCCCGCCCGCAAGCAACGCCTGATCGACGCGATCAACGCCAATGGCACGATGCCCGCGAATGCCAAGGACCGTATTCTGGGGATGTTGGAAGGCGACGAGGTGCCCAAAGACATGGTCGAGCGGGTCGAAAGCCGTATGGGGCTGGGGGGCTAAGCCATGGCCGGAAAAGCCTATATGCAGTCAAAGGGTCTGCTGTCCTATTTCACCCGTCACGCGACGATTGCCAATCTGCTGCTGGTGGTTCTGATCGCCGCCGGTCTGACGGCCTTGCCGCGAATGAAATCGCAGTTCTTCCCCGATGTGATTGTTGATACGGTCAGAGTGTCCGTCACCTGGGACGGGGCCGGGGCCGAGGATGTGGATACGGCCATCATGCAAATCCTCGAACCGGCGCTTCTGGCGGTCGAGGGGGTGGCCTCGACCAGTTCAAGTTCAAGCGAGGGCCGCGCCAGTGTTCGGATGGAGTTCGAACCGGGCTGGGATATGGCCCGCGCCGCCGATGATGTGCAAGGGGCGGTGGATGCGCTCGGCAACCTTCCGGCAGATGCCGACGACCCCACCGTGTCACGCGGCAACTGGCGCGATCCGGTAACGGATGTGATCATCACCGGCCCTGTCGCGGTCGCGCAATTGGCGAATTTCGCTGACGAATTCGTGATCGAGCTATTTGCCGAAGGTGTCACACGGGCCACCATTCAGGGGGTGGCCGCGCCCAATATCATTGTCGAAGTCGCCTCGGTCGATCTGATCCGGCATGACATCACGATGCGCGAGATTTCGGCGGCGATTGCCGAAGAAGTCAGCGCCGATCCGGCGGGCGATGTGGTTGGTGCCAATGCGCGGGTCACGACCGGCGTCGAAAAACGCAGCGCCGAGCAGATCGAAGCGGTGGTTCTGCGGCTTGAGGCCAACGGGTCGCAGCTGACGGTCGGGGATGTGGCCTCGGTCCGCAGCGAAGGCGTGGATCGCAATGTCAGCTTCTTTGTCGGCGACAATTCGGCGATCAGGATCAATGTGCAACGCTCGCAATCGGGGGATGCGATTGCCATTCAGGACACGGTTGAGAAGATCGCCGCCGAGATGGTGCTAAGCCTGCCCGAAGGGGTCAGTATTGATCTGGTCAATACGCGGTCAGAAATGATCAAGGCGCGGCTGGATATTCTGGTTGAAAACGGTTTGCAGGGTCTGGTTCTTGTGGTGATCCTGCTGTTCTTGTTCCTCAATGCCCGCACGGCTTTTTGGGTGGCCGCCGGAATTCCGGTGGCAATGCTGGGAACGGTGGCGCTGATGTATCTGGCGGGGCTGTCGTTCAACATGATCTCGCTTTTCGCGCTGATCATCACGCTTGGCATCGTGGTGGATGACGCCATCGTTGTCGGCGAACACGCGGATTTCAGGGCGCGGCGACTGGGGGAACCGCCGGTCGTGGCGGCCGAGCGGGCGGCAAAGCGCATGTCGCTGCCGGTGTTTTCGGCCACGCTGACGACGATCATTGCCTTTTTCGCGCTGACCTCGATCGGTGGCCGGTTCGGCAGTCTGATCGATGATATCCCGTTTACGGTGATCGTGGTGCTGACCGCTTCGCTGGTGGAATGTTTTCTGATCCTGCCCAACCACATGTCCCATGCGTTGGTGCATACGGCAAAAGAGCACTGGTATGACTGGCCGTCGCGGGTTGTGAATATCGGGTTCCGCTGGTTCCGCGACGTGATTTTCCGGCGCTTCATGTCGCTGGTGGTGCTGTTCCGCTATCCGGTGATTGCCGGCGTGATCTTGCTGCTGACCATTCAGATCAACGGCATAATGACCGGCAAAATTGCGTGGCGCTTTTTCAATGCGCCCGAACAGGGGTCGGTTGTCGGAAACTTCGCCATGTATGAAGGCGCGACCCGTGACGATACCCTGGCGATGATGCGCGAAATGCAGCGGGCCGTGGAAGAGGTCGGCCTGGCGCTTGAACAAGAGCATGGCACAAATCCGGTGATCTATGTGACCGCGCAGATCGGCGGCAATGCCGGGCGGGGGCTGGCCACGGCGGGGGATCGCAGCGCCGATCTGCTGGGGTCGATCTCGGTCGAGATCATAGACGCCGATCTGCGCCCCTACTCAAGCTTTGCCTTTGCCGCAGACCTTCAGGCCGCGGTTCGGCAAGTGCCGAAAACCGAAACCATTTCCTTCCGCGGCGGTCGCGCCGGTCCGGGCGGGGATTCGCTGGATGTGCAGCTTCTCGGGGTCAATTCCGATGCGCTCAAGGCGGCGTCGAATGCTTTGCAGGATGCCTTGGCGCAATATCCCGAGGTTTCGGCGGTCGAGGATAATCTGGCCTATGACAAGGAAGAGCTGATCCTCGAACTGACCCCGCAAGGGCAGGTGCTGGGGTTCACCATCGATGCCCTGGGGCGCACCTTGCGCGAACGGCTGGGCGGGATCGAAGCGGCATTCTATCCGCTTGGCGGGCGCAGCGCGTCGATCCGCGTAGAACTGCCCGAGGGCGAATTGACGGCGGATTTCCTTGAGCGCACCCAAATGCGCAAACCCGGCGGCGGCTATGTGCCCCTGGCCGATATCGTGACCGTGTCTTCGCGCACCGGATTCTCGACCGTGCTACGGGAAAACGGGGTTCGGCTGATTTCGGTCACAGGCGATATTGACGAAGAAAACGCCGAACGCGCGACGGAGATTCAAGAGGCGCTGGAAACCACCATCCTGCCTGAAATAGCCGAGCGGTATCAGGTTGACTGGCGCATGTCAGGTTTGGCCGAGCAAGAGCAATCCTTCCTGAATGACGCGCTGACCGGGCTGATCCTGTGCCTGCTGGGCATCTATCTGGTGCTGTGTTGGGTGTTCCAAAGCTGGACACGGCCGATTGTGGTGATGTCGGTGATCCCTTTCGGGCTGATCGGAGCCATCTACGGCCATGGGGTGATGGGTGTGCCGCTGTCGATGTTCTCGGTTGTCGGATTGCTGGGAATGACGGGGATTATCATCAACGATTCCATCGTGCTTGTGACCACCATCGACGAATATGCCGAGGATCGCGGTCTGCTGCCATCGATTATTGACGGGGCGGCGGACCGGCTGCGGCCGGTGCTGCTGACGACAATGACCACGATCCTGGGATTGTGGCCGCTGCTGAATGAAGGCTCGGCGCAGGCGGAATTCCTGAAGCCAACCGTGATCACGCTGGTTTATGGCCTGGGATTTGGCATGGTTCTGGTGCTTCTGGTCGTGCCGTCCTTTATCGCCATCCAGCGCGATGTCCGGACCGAGTTTGTGGCGCTGAAGCGGATGATGTCCACCGGAGCGCGGGCGCGGGGGCCTCGGACCGTGGTGCAGGTCGCGGCGTTTGCGTCATTGGCCTGGGGTCTGGTGACGATGGGCAGCGTGATTGCCGACGGGGCGATGCCCACGGGTTTGATCGCCCTTGTACCGTCGCTTGAAAGGATCGACAGCCTGCCGATGGCTTTCGCGGCCTTTCTGGCTGGCGTGCTGGGGGTGGTTTTGCTGACCCTGATCGCCGGTATGATCCTGATCCGACCGAAACGCCGCAGCGCCTGAAACGCATTAACCGCCGGAACACCCCTGAATATCAACCGCATAGTCGCTGCCCAGAACGGTGAATCGCAGGCCCGAGCGGTCGAGCATCAGTGTCTGCCCGCTGATCGACGCCAGAAAACTGGTTGATGTCAGGGTATCGCCGGTGCGGCTGTTTTCGGTTGCGGTCAGCCAATGGTCGGGATCGTCGCTTTCGATCACCGCGATTTCGGGATCGCCGGCCGAGGGCATTGTGATGTCCGCCGTTAAAATCATGCCACCGTCTGCGGGCGTCAGCGTGCATGTCACCTTGCGCAGCCGGGCCTTATCACCCGCGATAGGTCGCGCGGCCAGCGCGGCGGCGATTTCGGGGTTTGGTCCCCTTTGCCTGACCGGCAGTTTGCCGTTGATCCGCAATGTGACCGGCAGGCAAATGTCCTTGCAGACACCCAGATCAATCTCGCCGCGCAAGGTAACGTCCCGCGCCGGATCGAACGGGACCAGATCCAGCGGGAAAACCACGGAATCCGAATAGCCGATGGACCGCAGACCGCTGATTTCAAACACGTCGGGCGCGGGCCATTCAATGGCAAAGCCCTGTAGATTCCGCGAACGTCTGAGATCGAGTGTCGGCGGAATCCCCCCTTCGCCCGGCGCCCGCCAATAGGTTTTCCACCCCTCTTCCAGATCAAGCCGGATCGCCGCCATGACCTTGCCATCCTCTTGCGTCCAGCCATTCAGCACGGACAGATGCACAGGACGCCCATCCTTGGCCAGCGAAATGGCCGGAACCAATAAAACCAGGACGGTCAAAACAAGCCGGCGGATCATGGGGAAAGGATTCCTTTTTTCGTTCCACATGACAATATCTGCGGCGAAGTGCGACACTCTTTTGCAGGTGATCATGGGGATGTGATCTTGATGTTACTCTGCCGCATGTCCATTTTCCATCCATGGCCCCAGACAACACCATCACCGACCTGACCGGAAAACTGCTGATCGCGATGCCTGACATGGGGGACCCGCGGTTTGAACGGTCCGTGGTACTGATCTGTTCGCATTCCGAAGACGGCGCAATGGGATTGATCGTCAACAAAAGCGTGGATGAGGTAAAGTTCGCCCAGGTGGTCGAACAATTGGGCGTGACCGCCAATTCCCGGGCCAATCAAACGCCGATCCATTTCGGCGGGCCGGTGGAAACCGGTCGGGGGTTCGTGCTGCACAGCGACGATTACGATGAAAGCCCATCCAGCATGAAAGTGCCCGGCGGGTTCCGCGTGACCGCGACGCTGGATGTGCTGGAAGCCCTTGCTGGTGGCGCGGGTCCGGCACAGGCGCTGATGGCGCTGGGCTATGCGGGTTGGGGTCCGGGCCAGCTTGAGGGCGAGTTGCAGCATAACGGCTGGCTGACGGCGGATGCCTCGGGGGATCTGGTGTTCTCGGACGATAATGACGGCAAATGGGACGCGGCGCTAAAAAGCCTTGGCGTCAGCGCATTGCACCTGTCGGCAACCGGCGGTCGGGCTTAGAGCTTTAGCGGATTGCGAACTTAGAACCTTTTCCGACTTTGTCGGAACCGTTCATTCGCCATAGTCCTTCCCCGCGCGGGACAAGGCCGAAGGCCTCCGCGCGATCGCCGTCGTGACCTATCGCGGCGCGGCGGCCCGTTTCAGGCGGTCGTTGATCGCGCGACCAAGCCCTTGATCGGGGATTGGCGAAACGGCGATCCTGTTCCCTTCCATCCGATCAAGCGCATGCAAGTGCCGGAAAAGGTTGGCCGCAGCCTCAATCAGATCGCCGCTTTCCGACAGATTCAGATCGCAGGGCACATGGCCAAATCCAAGCCTCAGTTCGCCCACCTGCCAATCGGTTGCGTTCAGCCGCACCGCAGCCCCCGGCGCGTAATGCGATGACATCTGGCCGGGCGCCAGCAATGTGTCGGGCGAGGTGTCGTGTTTCAGTTTCGCGCCGAGCGCGGCTTCGATGTCTTCCGCCGGAACGCCGCCGGGCCGCAAAAGGGCCGGTTCGCCCAGAAGGCCGACAATGGTGCTTTCAAGGCCGACCGCGCAGTCGCCTCCGTCGATCACGGCTTCGATTTTGCCGCCAAGCCCGTCGATCACATGGGTGGCGCGGGTTGCGCTGATCTTGCCAGACGGGTTGGCCGACGGGGCGGCGACGGGGCCGCCGACAGCTTCTAGCAGTTGATGCGCAACCGGATGCGCCGGAATGCGGATCGCAAGCGAGGGCAGCCCGGCCGTAACCAAATGGGACATGCCTGTGTTTTGCTTCAGGGGAAGAACCAAAGACAACGGACCGGGCCAGAAGGCATCGGCCAGCTTTTGCGCCGCGTCTGACCACTCCACATACCGTTTCGCCGTCTCAATATCCGCGACATGCGCGATCAGCGGGTTGAAACTGGGCCGCCCCTTGGCCGCGAATATCCGCGCCACCGCTGTGTCATTGGTGGCGTCTGCCCCAAGCCCGTAAACTGTTTCCGTCGGGAACGACACCAGACCGCCCTCGCCCAGCAGGTCAGCGGCGGTGGCGACGCCGTCGGGGGTGCTGGGCAGCAGTTGGGTGACTTTATTTGGCATAACAGTAGTGACGCAGGGTTTGAGTTGAAACGTGCCGTGACCCGTTTAGGTTCGCCGCAATTGCAGGGTGCATATCGCCACCTGCCCGTTTTGCCAAGCTGTCGTAAGAGGTGTTTTAATGACCTACCGTGCCCCGTTGAACGAATTCGAATTCCTGTTCCGGCACGTGGTGGGATTCGAACAGGTCGGAGAAACCGAACGCTTTTCTGAAACCGGATCAGCCGATCTGGTTCAGGCGATCCTGTCCGAGGCCGGTAAGCTGAGCGAAGAGGTTCTGGCCCCGCTTCAACGCTCCGGTGATTTGCAGGGCGCGGTTTTGGAGAACGGTGTCGTGCGAACCTCGCCCGGATTTGCGGAAGGCTACAGAGCGATTGCCGAGGGCGGCTGGACCGGCATGGGGGCCTCACCCGAAAACGGTGGGATGGGCCTGCCGATGACTGTCGCAACCGCCGTGAACGAGATGATGGGCAGTGCTTGCCTTTCGTTGCAGCTGAACCCGCTGATGACGCAAGGCCAGATCGAGGCGCTGGAACATCACGCCAGTGATGCGCTGAAAGCGATCTACCTGCCCAAAATGATCAGCGGCGAATGGAGCGGCACAATGAACCTGACCGAGCCGCATGCCGGTTCGGATGTCGGGGCCTTGTCGTCGAAGGCTGTGCCAAACGGGGATGGCTCTTTCGCGATCTCGGGGCAAAAGGTGTTCATCAGCTGGGGGGACAACGACTTTACCACCAATGTGTGCCATCTGGTGCTGGCACGTCTTCCCGACGGGGCGGCGGGCACCAAAGGCATCAGCCTGTTCATGGTGCCGAAATATGTCCCCGATGAAAACGGAGAACCGGGCGTCGCCAACAGTCTGCGCGTGGTCTCGCTTGAACACAAGATGGGCCTGCACGGCAGCCCAACCGCGGTGATGGAGTATGACAGCGCCAAAGGCTGGCTGGTGGGGGAACCGCATAAGGGCATGTCGGCCATGTTCACCATGATGAACAACGCCCGTTTGGGTGTGGGGGTTCAGGGCCTATCGGTGGCCGAGGGCGCCTATCAGCACGCGCTGGCGTTTGCCAATGAACGCAAGCAGGGCCGCAGCCCGATTGACGGCGGCACCGGCACGATCATCGACCACGCCGATGTGCGCCGGATGCTGGCAACGATGAAGGCGGATGTGTTTGCGTCACGCGCAATAGCGCTGTCTTGCGCGGTTGCCATCGACATGGCCAATGCCTCGGGCGATGCGGGCTGGAAGGCGCGCGCCGCAATGCTGACGCCGATCAACAAGGCTTTCGGCACCGATACCGGCATTCGCGTGTCCGAACTTGGCGTTCAGGTTCATGGCGGCATGGGCTTTATCGAAGAAACCGGCGCGGCGCAGTATTCGCGCGATGTGCGTGTGACCGCGATATACGAGGGCACCAATGGCATTCAGGCGATGGACCTTGTCGGCCGCAAGATGATGGACGGGGGCGAAGCCGCCAGCCGGTTGATCGACGAGATGGAAAGCGCCGTCGAAGCGGCCCGATCCGAATATGCCGATCTGGCCGAGCCTGTCTGGCAATCGATGGAAACCTTGCGCGAAACCACCGAATGGCTGGTCGGCCAGACCGATTTGAACGACCGTTTCGCCGGGGCCGTGCCCTATCAGACCGGCTTTGCCCGCGTGCTGGGCGGCTATTTTCATCTGCTTGCGGCGCAGGCGGAAAACGGCGAAGGTCCGCGCACGAAACTGGCGCGGTTCTATATCAAACGGATGCTGCCCGAACATGCGGGGCTGCTGGAACACGCAAAACAAGGCGCGGCGGATCTTTACGCCCTTAGCCCCGAGGATCTGGCAAGCTGATGGACAAATCCTTCGAACCGATCCGATATCCGTTCGAAACCCCGCCCGCCGAGGGCGCGGCCATTGCCGTCGCCGAAGGCGTGTTCTGGGTGCGCCTGCCCCTGCCGATGAAGCTGGATCACGTCAACTGCTATGTGCTGGATGACGGCGATGGCTGGACCGTCGTCGATACCGGTTTCAACAGCAAACGTAGTCGCGCCATTTGGGAAAAGCTGCTGGCGGGGCCGTTTGCGGGCAAGCCGGTGCGTCGGGTCATCGTCACCCACCACCACCCCGATCATGTCGGGCTGGCGGGCTGGTTCCAGAAAAAACACGGGGCCGAGCTGATCACCACCCGCACCGCCTGGCTGTTTGCGCGAATGCTGACGCTGGACGATCAGGCGCTGCCCACCGACGAAACGCTGGCCCATTGGCGGGCGGCGGGAATGGATGCGGACATCTACGAAAAACGCGCGGCGGAACGCCCGTTTAACTTCGCCGATATCGTCTATCCCATGCCTCTGGGGTTCAGGCGGGTGAAAGAGGGCGACACGATCCATATCGGCGGGCGCAAATGGGATGTGCGGATCGGCAACGGCCACGCGCCCGAACACGCGACATTTTGGAGCCGTGATTGCGAATTGGTGCTGTCGGGCGATCAGATCCTGCCTTCGATCAGCTCAAATCTTGGCGTTTACGCAACCGAGCCCGAGGCCGACCCAGTCGCCGACTGGCTCGAGGCCTGCGAACGGCTGGCAGCTTTCGCCCGCGAGGATCATCTGGCCCTAGGCGGCCACAAGCTTCCGTTTACCGGCCTGCCGGTGCGCATGCGGCAGTTGATCGACAATCATCACGGGGCGCTGGACCGTCTGCTACAGTTTTTGGCCGAACCCAAAACCGCCGCCGAGTGCTTTGCGCCCCTGTTCAAACGCCATATCGGCGAAGGCGAATACGGGCTGGCGCTGGTCGAGGCCCATGCCCATGTCAATCACCTATACCATCAAGGGCTTGTGACCCGAACCAAGCGTGACGACGGGGCCTATCTGTGGCAGACTGCCCGGCGATGACCAAGCAAGACACCACCCCGAAACCGCGCCTGCACGAGGTTCACACCGACCCCGAATCGCGCCATGTGGCCGAACAGGAACTGGCCAAGCAAGTCACCGATGAACCGGCCGAGGTAAAAAGCGCCGCGCGTTGGGCCTATGAGCGGCTGATTCTCTATATCAAGAACTTCGAAGAGCAACTGGACAACGAACACGAAGTGGCCATGGGCTTTGCCGGTTCCGAGGCAGGGGTGCTGCGGATCGAGGGCATGGGCTATTTCGATCCCGATATTGTGACCTTCTATGGCACCGATCACGCCGGCAACAAAACCCAGCTGATCGAACATGTCAGCCAGCTCAGCGTCATCCTGCGGGCCTTACCGATCGAGCTGGATGAAGAGGAACCCACCCGCATCGGCTTTCGACTGGCAGAAGATTTGGACGAAAATCCCCCTGCGCTGCCTTGACCTAATGACAGCCGTATCGGAATAAGGTAACAGATCGCGAAGATTTGAATTCAGCAAGGAAAAGATCATGGCTGACCATAAGCATGGCGAAATGGACATCGCAGAGCAGGAACGTACTTTTGACGGCTTCATCAAGTTCTCCGTTCGGGGTGCTATTGTAAGCATCGCCGTTCTGGTGTTCCTCGCCATATTCAACAGCTGATCTGACAGGCGGGGCTTATCGTGAAACGTCTGGCCCTGATCATACTGCTTTCGCTCACCCTGGCCGGCTGTGCCGCGCAAGAGGTCTGGGCACCGGATGAAGCCGTCAGGGATGCGGCCTATACCCATCCCGGTCCCCCAACCATCACCGTTTACACCGTGGTCAACAACGGCTCGGGCGCGGGTGCCCATAGCGGTGTGCTGATCAGCGGGTCCCAGCGTGTTCTGTTCGATCCGGCCGGATCGTTCAGCGTTAACGTCGTGCCCGAACGCAATGATGTGCATTACGGCATGACCGAGCAGATCAGGGAATTCTACGAACTGTTCCACGCCCGCGAATCATTCCACGTCATCGCGCAGGAAATCGAGGTCAGCGCCGAAGTGGCCGAGCTTGCCATCGCTCGGGCCGAGGCTTATGGCGCGGTGCCCAAGGGGTTCTGCACCATCGCCGCCACCGAAGTGCTGCGCACCCTTCCGGGGTTTGAACATGTGCGCCGCAAATGGGGGCCAAACTCGTTGATGGAAGACATCGCCAAGATGGACGGGGTCGTCACACGCCGGATTTATGAATATGACGATGACGACAAATCCATCGTGCTTGCCGAATTTCAGGCCGCAATGGCGCGTTCGGAACTAGCCGAGTAAATACAGCAGCCCGTACAGGCTGACGGCTCCGCTGAAAATCGCCCACAGCACGCTTTTGCTGAAATAGCCCACAAGCAAGGTCACGACACCCGCCGCCATGCGCGCCGGATCAAGCTGGCCGTCGGTAGCCGGTGGCATCAACACCAGGGGCGAGGCAATCGCGGGCAGGAAGCCGACCGCCGTATATCGCAGGTGGCGCAGGATCCAGTCAGGGATCGGGCGGTCTCCAATCAGGCCAAGGAAAACGAAGCGCAGGAAAAAGCTGCCTGCGCCAAGGCCGATGATCACGATCCAAAGGGTCTGGGTTTCAATCATGATCAAACCCCTCCCATCCGTTTTTCAATGGCCGCGCCGACGATCATCGCTGCAATTCCGGCCAGCATGATATTCAGGCTGTGCGGCACCCAGATCAGCATTGGTGATACCGCCAGCGCCGTGGCCGCAGCCCCGATATGGGCCAGCGTGCGCAGGGCAGGCCCGATCATGGCCAGAAAGGTGATCGGCACCGCGAAATCAAGCGCCAGTTCGGGCGGGATCGCGCTGCCGATATAGGCCCCCAGATAGGTGGCCAGATACCACAGCGGCACAACCGGCGCGGCGGTGCCGATCATGAAAGACCACTTGGCCGCCACGCTCATGTCCCGGCGCTTTTCGTATTCAAGGCTGCTGATGGCAAAGACCTGATCCACCAGCACATAGGCCGCCAGCGCCCTTTTCCACATCGGTGCCTTGCCCAGATGGGGTGCCAGCGTGGCGGAATACATCGCCATCCGCAGGTTCACGGCCAGGGCGGATGCCAGAACGATCAGGGTCGGGGCTTGTTCGGTCATAAGCTGAAGCGCGGTAAACTGGGCCGCCCCCGCGATAACGACGACGCTGAACCCAAGCGTTTCAACGATCGAAAGCCCGGCCTCGGTGGCGATAACGCCAAACAGAAGCGCGAAGGGCACGATCACCAGAATAAAGGGCAAGCCCTGCCGAAAGCCGGACCAGAATGCGCCGTTGACCTGAGACATAAGCGGAGTTCCAAAAGAAAGACTGAATTCTGGTAACGGCGGTTTCGGTCCGGTGCAATCGGAAACCTGCGGTTATTCGAATGTACCGGCGATGCGACCCAACAGCATGAAGGCGCGGGCGGATCGGGTTTCGGCGAAAAGCAGCAATTCTTCTTCGGTCGCCGTTTCGCCAAAGGCGGTGAAGGCAAAGTCGAACTTTCGCAGAAAATGATGCACCGCATCCCGAAACACCGAATCCTCGCGCATGCGGGTGGCCACGGTTTCGATCACCTTGCGGTCGCGGATGCCCCCCAATGCCGCGATATCGCGCCCGCGCAGCCCCTTGGCAAAGTTGCGCCAGATTTCGGCGCGGGCGGGTTCGGGCCGCAGATCATCCATATAGACCCCGTCCTGTGACAGCAGGGTCAGAATATCCTGTGCCGCATTGATAAAGGGCTTCACCTGATCGCTCTGGCTTGCCAGTTTCATGACGGCAAAGCCGACGCGGTCTTCCGGCGTATGGGGGAAATTGGCGGCGCGGATGAAATCCTCGTGCGATAGCGGCTGGCTGGGGCTGACCGCGGATTGCGGCAGCAACATCGGCTCATTATCGGGCGGCAAAGCGTTCTCAAGCCGCAACGGCTGATCCGCCCTGTCCGGGGCTGCGCTGCGCGACGACATAAAAACCGCCAGTGTTTCATCCGCCTTCTGTTGGGCGCTGGCAATCTGCTCGATCCGTTGAACCAGCGCATCGTCCGGTTGCGGCCGGTTTTCGGTGAACTCCAACTCCTTGATACGGTCCTTCAGGTTGGCAATCTGTCCGGACTGGTGATCCACCGCCGCCTGAAGCTTGCGCTGGCGGATGGCCAGCTCGGCCCAGACCAATGCCAGGCCCAGGGGCAAAAGGCCCAATGCGATCATTCCAAGGTTCAAAGAAAATCCCGTTCCCGCCTGTATCGCCGCAAATAGCGCCCAGCCGATCCAGCCGACGGCCCATGCTCCGGCCACAATCAGCACCCGGCCGATCAAGCGGCCCTGATTTTCCGGTTGAAGTTCGCGCTGCGCCAAGGGGCGGCCTTTGTTGGGGTTGCGGTCAGAGGTATTCGATATTCAGCACTTCATACGAGCGGTCCCCGCCGGGGGTGCGGACTTCGACACTGTCCCCTTCCTCCTTGCCGATCAGGCTGCGGGCAAGCGGGGATTTCATGTTCAAAAGACCCTGTTCGATATTGGCTTCATGCTCGCCGACGATCTGCCAGGTTTTTTCCTCGTCGGTGTCTTCATCCACCAACGTCACCGTCGCGCCAAACTTGATTGCGCCCGACAGCGAAGACGGGTCGATCACTTCGACAAGGCTTAGGATCGCTTCCAGTTCCTTGATTCGGCCTTCGATAAAACCCTGTTTTTCACGCGCGGAATGGTATTCGGCGTTTTCCTTCAGATCGCCAAGCTCGCGCGCTTCGGCGATCGCCTGAATGATGGTCGGGCGTTCAACTGATTTCAGCTGTTTCAGCTCTGCCTCGAGGGCTTTGTGACCCCTGCGGGTCATGGGGATCTTTTCCATACTCGGCTCGTCGTTTTTTCATGCGCGGGTTGCGCCCCGTTTGTCAGGACAGGTGACAAGATGCGAGGGCTATTTGCAAGGGAAAGCGCCAAAAATCGAATTTTGGGCGGCTCAAACAGCCAAGAAATGACGGATTGAGACCATTTGACGTCGTGTGCCAATTGACGCGACGCAGCATGGGTCTTTATCCACGTTTCTGAGAGCAAGACATATCGGCCGCCCAAACGCGGTTTAGAGAAGGACAGGACATGTCGGAAATCGAACGCGAAGCAATGGAATATGACGTTGTCATCGTCGGAGCAGGCCCCGCGGGCCTGTCGGCGGCAATTCGTCTGAAGCAACTGGATGCCGACCTGAATGTGGTTGTGCTGGAAAAAGGCTCGGAAGTCGGGGCGCATATCCTGTCAGGTGCGGTCCTTGATCCGTGCGGTTTGGATGCGCTTATTCCCGACTGGAAAGCCAAGGGCGCACCGCTGAACACCCCTGTGAAAGAAGACAACTTCTATATGCTGGGCGAAGCCGGCCAGATCAGGGTGCCGAATTTTCCGATGCCGCCCCTGATGAACAATCACGGCAATTACATCGTGTCGATGGGCAATGTCTGCCGCTGGATGGCGGAACAGGCCGAAGAGCTGGGCGTCGAGATTTTCCCGGGCATGGCCTGCTCTGAACTGGTCTATGGCGACAATGGCGAAGTCAAAGGCGTGGTCGCCGGTGTCTTTGGTCTGGAACCGGACGGTTCGATCGGCGAAGGCACCGAACCCGGCATGGAACTGCACGGCAAATATGTTTTCCTGTCCGAAGGCGTGCGCGGCTCACTGGCGAAAGAGGTGATCGAAAAATACGACCTGCAAGCCGGAAAACAGCCGCAGAAATTCGGCGTCGGCATGAAGGAAATCTGGGAAATCGACCCCGACAAACATCGCGAAGGCACTGTCACCCACACCATGGGCTGGCCTTTGGGTTCGAACGCAGGCGGCGGATCGTTCGTTTACCATCTCGAGAATAATCAGGTCTATGTCGGTTTCGTGGTTCACCTGAACTATAAGAACCCGCACCTGTTCCCCTATATGGAATTCCAGCGTTTCAAACATCATCCGATGATCGAAAACCTTCTGAAAGGCGGCAAGCGCATCGCCTATGGGGCACGCGCGATCTCTGAAGGCGGCTATCAGTCGATGCCGAAAATGGTGGCCCCCGGGGTGGCGCTGCTGGGCTGCTCGGTCGGTATGGTCAACGTGCCGCGTATCAAGGGCAATCACAACGCGATGCTGTCGGGTATGGCGGCAGCCGAGGCCGCCCATGCGGCGATCCGGGACGGGCGCGGCAGTGACGAACTGACCGCCTATGAAGACGACGTGCGCAATGGCGCGATTGGCAAGGACCTTAAAAAGGTCCGCAACGTAAAACCGATGTGGTCGAAATGGGGTCTGCTGCCTTCGCTGGCGCTGGGCGGGTTTGACATGTGGACCAACACGCTGGGCTTTTCTTTGTTTGGCACGATGGGTCACGGCAAGACCGATGCGGAAAGCACCGGCAAAGCCGCGGATTTCCCGCAGATCGACTATCCCAAGCCCGATGGCACGATCAGCTTTGACCGGCTGACAAATGTCAGCTTCGCGATGACCAATCACGAAGAAAGCCAGCCCTGCCACCTGCGTCTGGCCGATGAAAGCATTCCGATATCGGTCAACCTGCCGCAATATGCAGAACCGGCGCAGCGGTATTGCCCGGCTGGGGTGTACGAAGTTGTCGACGACAAGTTTGTGGTCAACTTCCAGAACTGCGTTCACTGCAAAACCTGCGATATCAAAGACCCAAGCCAGAATATCACCTGGGTCACGCCGCAGGGGGGCGACGGGCCGAACTATCCGAATATGTAGGTGAAAAGGCGCGGCTTAAGTCGCGCTTTTTTCCTTTAGATGGGTGCGGACCTGATCCAGATAGGTGGCGCTGACCGGCAGCTTGCGGCCATCGGACAAAACCGCCAGCATCTTGCGGCCCTCTTTCTCAAGCCCGTTCAGGTGAATATGTGACACCCAATGGGACCGGTGAATGCGCAGGCCCTGCATGTCGCCCAAAAGGTCCAGCGCATCGGCAAACCGCATCAGCAGCAAATGCGGACCTTTGACCGTCATCAGCTCGACATAGTGATCCTGCATCGAGAACGAGACGATTTTGTTCGGCTCAACGCAATTGGGAAGCCGTGCAAGGATCGGAACATTGAAACGTATGTCCGGCGCCGGCTCTTCCACGGGTTCGACGGCGTCGCTGGGCGTTTCGCTTTGCTTCGGCCCGGCTGCCATTATATGCGGCCAGAATTGGGTCATGGAAATGATGATGCCGATCAGGGTTACATTGCTCCACATGAACGGGAAGCGATCAACCCCGATCGGGGTTTGGCTCAGATAGGAATAGATTTCCATAATGGCAGCGGTTGCCGGCACGGAACCCAGGGCGGTTCCGACAAGAATGGCGATAACTGTCAGGCGACGGCTTGAGGAAGAAATCATCAGCGCAAAGTGGACCACCGTGTGAATGAACAGCCCTGCCGCCGCGATCGAAGCGACCCAGAACTGAAAACGTTCGAAAAGCCCGAAATCCACATAGGTGCCGAATGGACCCGACAATGCCAGAAACACAGCCGCCGCCAAAAGCGAAAGCATTCGCGTTACCCAAGAGTTTATTTTTGCAGTTTCACGCATCGCAAAGCTGCATATACGACAATTTCACGAATAAAAGAACCCCTTCGCGAATACAAAACTGCGAATATACCGTTAATTATCTAGGCTCTTGCAGTGAGACCTGACTTTTCCTGATTATTTCGTCAGGGCGTTCTGTAGTTCCGTGAGTGGTCCGTGTACTAAGGTCTCATTCCCAAGCGAGGGGTGGCAATTACTGCCACCCCTCATTGCTTTGGGCAGGTCAAACGCTAGGCTGTCATCACCCAATCGAATCGGATTTGCTGTGACCCGTACCATTTTCTTTCTTGTCTCGACGGCCCTTGCGTCGTTGGGCCTGTCCGCCCAGACCGTTTTCGCCCAATCCGCCGCCGGATCCTATTTGGCCGCGCGTCAGGCCGAAGCGGATTACGATTTTCTTACCGCGGCTGATTATTATCTGGATGCAACTTTTTTCGACCCTGAATATTTGCCCAGCCAGCGCGGCGCGATCCGGTCGCTTCTGGCATCCGGCGATATCGTTCTGGCGGCGGAACTGGCGCATTCCCAGCTAACCTCGGGCGAGGCGCAGACCCCGACGCTTTTGGCGGCGCTGACCGAGGATGCGCTGGCTGGCGACTACGCCCGGATCGTTGAGGTGTTGCAAACCGAAGACCGCCCGGCGGTTGGGCTGGCCGACGGTCTGGTGCTGGCCTGGGCCTATCTGGGCATTGGCGATACCGAAGCGGCATTGGCGTTGTTCACCGATCTGGCCTCGAACAGGCGGATCGAGGTTTTCGCCTCGTATCACAAGGCGCTGGCGCTGGCCTGGCTGGGCGATTTCGAGGCCGCCAACCAAACCTTCTCCGACAATGTAATGGTGGGCATCCAAACCCGCCATTCGGTCAAGGCCCGTGCGGAAATTCTAAGCCAGATCAACCGCAACGACGACGCCACCAAATTGCTGACAAGCGCATTCAGCCAAGAGCCGGGACCGGATATTCAAAGCCTTCTGGACAAGCTGGATCAGGGCCAGACCCTGCCTTTTGAAACCGTCGCCGACCCGACCGAGGGCATAGCCGAGGTGTTTTTTACAATCGCCGATGCGTTGGGGGCGGACCACGTGGATGTCTCGGCCCTGTATTATGCCCGCGTGGCGCAGGCTTTGCGGCCCGATCACGGCGAAACGCTGCTTTTGACGGCGGATATCCTTGAGCGGCTGGATCGGCCGGAACTTGCCCGCGAGGTTTATCAGCAGGTTGTTCCTGGAAGCTTTGGCTATCTGGTTGCCGCGCGGGGCGTGGCGGACACATTGCGCAGCGCGGGCGATGTTGACGGCGCGATCAGGGCGCTTGAGGAACTGCTTGCCGAATATCCGGACGATCCGATGGTGCATGTCTCGTTGGGGGATACTTTCCGTACCAAGAAAAACTACGCGGCGGCGGAAAAGGCCTATTCCACGGCAATCGACCTGATGGCGGGCAATCATTCCCAGCTTTGGTACACCTATTATGTGCGCGGTATCAGCAATGAGCGGTTGAAAAACTGGCCCCGCGCCGAGGCCGATTTCCGGCAGTCGCTGGATTTGCAGCCCGGCCAGCCGCAGGTTCTGAACTATCTCGGATATTCGCTGGTTGAACGCCGCGAAAAGCTGGACGAGGCCCTGAAGATGATCGAACAGGCGGTCTCGGTCCGGCCGGACAGCGGGTATATCGTCGATAGCCTGGGATGGGTCTATTACCGCCTTGGCCGCTTTGACGAAGCCGTCGCACCGATGGAAATGGCAGTCGAGCTGATGGCCACGGACCCCATTGTCAACGACCATCTGGGCGATGTGTACTGGATGGTCGGACGCGAATACGAAGCGCGATTCCAATGGCGCCGTGCCCTGTCTTTTGGTCCCGAAGAGGCCGAGGCCGACCGCATCCGCCGCAAGCTCGAGGTCGGGTTGGATGTTGTGCTGGAAGAGGAAGCCGATGACTAGGGCATTTGCTCCGGCCAAGATCAACCTGACCCTGCACATCACCGGCCAACGCGATGACGGGTATCACCTGCTTGATTCGCTGGTGGTCTTTACGGATATCGGCGACGAATTGCAGATCGAACCGGCCAGGGGCCTGACGCTTGAGGTTACAGGCCCATGCGCAACGGATGTTCCCGGGGATGGCAGCAATCTGATCTTGCGTGCGGCCCGCTGTCTTCACCCGTCCAAGGGCGCAAAAATCCGGCTTCAGAAATCCCTGCCCGTCGCCTCGGGCATGGGGGGCGGTTCGTCCGATGCCGCCGCCGCATTGCGTGGCCTGTCTGAAATCTGGGGCGAACCTCTGCCGCAAGAACCGGCCAGTCTGGGGGCGGATGTGCCGGTATGCCTGCGGGCAAGACCGACGCGCATGTCCGGTATCGGCGACCGGCTGGACAAGGTTCCGACCCTTCCGCAAAGCTGGCTTGTTCTGGTCAATCCGCGCGTGGCCGTGCCAACCCCGCAGGTGTTTGCCCGCGTCGCGTCAAAGCAGAACCCGCCCATGCCAAAAAAGGTTCCGGCCTTCGACACCGTGCACAGCTTCGCCGACTGGCTGGGGCGGATGCGCAACGATATGGAGCCCGCCGCCATCGGGATAAAGCCGGTAATCGCCACGGTTCTGGACGGGATCAAAGCGCAACCAGGCTGCCTGCTTGGCCGGATGTCCGGTTCCGGGGCCACATGCTGGGGAATGTTCGACAGTCAGGCCAAGGCGCAACGCGCCGCCCGGTCCATCGCAACCCAAAACCCCGGCTGGTGGGTCAAACCCGCCGAAATCACACCGCTTTAATTGATCCGCGCCACCACGTAATCCGCCAGATCGGTCAGCATGTCACGCAGCGGATGCGCGGGCAGCTTGCCAATCGCCGCCTTGGCCTGCGCCACATAGGTCAGCGCATCGTTGCGGGTGTCTTTCAGCGCCCCGTGCTTGTCCAGCAGGGTCAGCGCCTGTTCAAGATCACCGTCGCCCTGACGGCCTTTTTCAATCACACGCTTCCAGAAATCACGCTCGGCCGCGTCGGCCCTGGCCACGGCCTTGATCACCGGCAGGGTCAGTTTGCGTTCGCGAAAATCATCGCCGATATTCTTGCCGGTCGCGGCGCTGTCGCCCTCATAGTCCAGCAGATCATCAACGATCTGGAAAGCGATCCCCAGCTTGTCGCCATAATCAAACAACGCTTTCACGTTATCCGCGTCGGCACCGGCAATAACGCCGCCAACCTCGGTCGCGGCGGAAAACAGCGCGGCGGTCTTCCCGCGCACCACTTGCAGATACACGGCTTCATCCGTGCGCAAATCCTGCGCGGCGGTCAGTTGCAGAACCTCGCCCTCGGCAATGGTGGCCGAGGCGTTCGAAAGAATGCGCAGCACCTCGAGCGATCCGGTTTCGGTCATCAGCTGGAAGGACCGCGAAAACAGATAATCGCCCACCAGCACGCTGGACTTGTTGTCCCATAAAAGGTTCGCCGTGGGCCGGCCGCGCCGCTGGGCACTTTCGTCCACCACGTCGTCATGCAGCAGGGTGGCGGTGTGAATAAATTCAACCGTTGCGGCCAGATGCAGGTGATAGGGGCCGTCATAGCCGCACAGCCGCGCCGCAGCCAGTGTCAGCATCGGGCGCAGGCGTTTGCCGCCCGCATCAACCAGATGCGCGGTCACTTCCGGTATGCGTGGCGCATGTTCCGAAGCCATCCGCTCGGCGATCAGCGCGTTCACGGCAGTCATGTCTTCGGCCAGATATTCGGCCAAAGCCTCGTGCGGTTTTGTCTCAAGATCACGCATCTTGGTCATCTCTTTGTGATCATCCCCTCGACTGCGCCCGTTACAGCCGTTATCTCGGACCTATGCAAGAGCTTCTTCGAACCACCGATCCGGTGATCATATCACATGCCCTGGCCGTGCTCCGAGGTGAGGATATAGACTGCTTTGAAATGGACGTAAACATGAGCGTCCTTGAAGGGTCTATCGGCATATTGCCGCGCCGCCTGATGGTGCGCAGCGCCGATTTGGCCGAGGCCCGCCAGATTCTGGCGGACCACGATATCAACGTGACATGAGCGGATTTTCCGAAACCACCCGGGATGATTTCCTTGGTGGCCGGATTACGGTTGAACAACCGGCCAAAGGCTATCGCGCCGGTGTTGATCCGGTGCTGCTGGCAGGCGCTGTTCCGGCCAGACAGGGGCAATCGGTGCTTGAACTTGGATGCGGCGTTGGCGTGGCCAGCCTGTGCCTTGCGCATCGGGTCAAAGGCCTGCGCCTGTTCGGGATCGAGCGGCAGGCCGGTTACGCCGATCTGGCGCGGATCAACGCGCAGCGCAACGATGCCGATCTGACGGTTGTCACCGGTGATCTTGCACAAATGCCCGCCGAGCTGCGCGAGATCGGCTTTGACCACGTTATCGCCAACCCGCCCTATTTTCAGCGCGACCGCTCAACCTCTGCCGATGATCCCGGCCGCGAGATGGCGATGGGCGAAGACACCCCGCTGGAGGTTTGGGTAAAGGCCGCCTCAAAACGCCTTGCCCCGAAGGGGTTCGCAACCTTCATCCACAGGGCCGAACGGCTGCCCGATCTTCTGTCGGCACTGGCCCCGCGCCTTGGATCTATCGAGGTGCAACCGCTGGTTCCCCGCACCGGGCGCGACGCGCGTCTGGTTCTGTTACGTGCCCGAAAGGGGGGCAAAGCGGCGTTTCGCTTGCGTGATTCTCTGATCATGCATCGCGGCGGGCGGCACGAGCGGGACGAGGACGATTATACGCAAACCCTGTCGGACTGCTTAAAGCACGGAAAAGCATTGCCTTTCGCGGATTAAGCAGGCGGGACCCCGCCGAAAATGCGCATTTTTTTCAAGCTCTGGCGTGACAGGGCGGAAAAATTGTGCTGCACTCCGTAGTCGTATTTGAATGAGAGGAGACGCATTATGAGCTTGGGTTCGCACCTGGATGAACTGAAGAAAAAACACGAAACACTCTCGGAAAAGGTTGAAGTGGTGCAGCGCGCACCTGGAACCAGCGACGCCGAGATCACAGAACTCAAGAAACAAAAGCTCCGACTGAAAGAAGAAATTGAACGCCTGACGGTGGGCTAAACGCGGGAAACACCAAGGTGTTGCGCATTAGCCAAGGCTGGCGCGTGCGGCAATCGCCGCGCCGCCGGTAATCAGCATCGCCGCCAAGCCAAGCGCCCAGCTTGCGGTGGCGATCCCCACGACCACCAGCGCCAGCGTCGATAGCAAAGGCGCGGCATAGGACAGGACACCCAGCAACTGGATGTCACCGCGTTTTACCCCCACATCCCAAACGTAAAAGGCCAGCCCGACCGGCCCCAGCCCCAATGCGGCCACCGACGCCCAGCCGAATGCGCCAATGGGCCAAACCGTGGTTTCAAACGCCACATGGGCAAGGCCCGACAAGACCGCCGTCGCCAGACAATAGATCGTCACCGCTTCGGTCGGGGCATTGCCCAAGAGGCGGCTTAGAACGGAATAGCCCGCCCATGTAAACGCAGCCGTCAGCGCGATCAGATAGCCCGGCAGAAAGCCAGCCTGAAATCCTGCCCCGCCGCCGCTGATGATCAGCGCCGCACCCGCAAATCCCAGAAATCCCCCCAGCATATGGCCCGCCTTCAGCCTCTCGCCCGGCAGCAGGCCCGACATCAGCACGATCAGCAAAGGCCACAGATAGGCGATCAGACCCGCCTCGGCCGCAGGGGCCAGCCGCAGGGCGCTGAAGTAAAGCGCGTGATAGCCCATCAACCCGATGGTCCCAAACAGATAGACCCGCCACGAGACGTGCCTTAGAACCGTCAGCTTGCCCTTCCACAAGGTCCAGCCAAATCCGATCAGCGTGGCGATGGAAAAGCTAAGCGCATTCAGCAGAAACGGCGGAACGGGGGCTGTGCCCACGGTGAACAGCGCCAAAAGCGACCAAAGCAGAATGGCGGTAAAACCGATCAGGGTGGCGGTGCGGGCGGCCATCTTTTATCCAAATCCTCAACCGGAATAATGGTCAGCCCTTCATGGACTTTGGCGGTCTTGTCAATCTCGGTCAGCATCCAGTCGCGGAAGGCGGCAATGCGGGGTTGGGTCTCGGCCCCTTTTCGGCAGATAAAGCGAAAGCGCGCATTGGTTTCAAGCGCCACCGGCACAGGGGCCACCAGACGCCCGTCATGCAGCTCTTTCACCACCATCGCCCGTCGGCCCAGAACAACCCCGGCCCCCGAAAGGGCGGCATCAACAGCGTGATCCGCCTGCGAAAAATGCGGGCCGTGGGTGGGGGTGAAAGAAATCCCCGCCGCACGGAACCACGCGGGCCAATCGCATCTGGGGCGCAGGAAATCGATGGAATGGTCAAACAAAAGGGGCGCTTCTGTCAGGCTTTCCGCAGTTGGATATTGCGCGGCCAGGTCCGGCGTCATCACCGGCATCACCCAGTCTTTCTGCATCGGCATTGACCACATCCCCTCGTCCGGGCCATAGCCAAAGCGGATCGCCACGTCGATCTCGTCCCGGTCGAAATCCAGCAGGCGCAACGAGGCCGAGAACCGCAGATCGATCTGCGGGTGCAGCCGGGCGAAATCATAAAGCCGGGGGGCCAGCCATTTGGCGGTAAAGGCAGGACCAGCCGTGACGTTCAGGGTCGTGGTGTCCTGCAGCCGCCGTGTTGACCGCCAGGCGTTGGACAGCGCCTGAAACCCCTCGGCTGTGCCGGGGGCAAGGGTGCGTCCCGCCTCGGTCAATTCCACCGCGCGGTTCAGACGGTGAAACAGCGGGGTGCCAAGATGCTCTTCCAGCGCCTTGATCTGAAACGACAAGGCCGCAGGCGTGACGTTCAACTCATCCGCCGCTTTGGCGAAAGACATGTGTCTGGCGGCAGCATCAAAGGCCCGCAACGCGGTAAGGGGGGGAAGGCGATCACTCATTCCAGTTAAATAAAACTTAATTGAGGCTTTGAAAAGTCTCGTTTGTGGGGCGGCATCGGGTGAATTACATAAGATTTAGTTGATTAAAGCGTTTCGAGGATAACTGAAGTCACAAGTTAATCCTGAAACGCAGACAACTTCGAACGCTTAAACAGAAAGAAACGCCATGATCGAGACATCTGCAAACCCCCGCATCGCCCGTGCGTATCGCGACGCCCATGCCGCCCGTGGCGCCGCCGTGGCGGCATTGGCCGGACATCTGATTGCGGCCTTCAGGTTTCCGCTGGGCCGTCCGGTCCTTACGGGATTGTTCCGCTGGGCCTGAATTTTTCAGGCACTTACGAAACAAAAAGGGCCGGTCGTCGTGACCGGCCCTTTGAATTGCGATTATCAGGTGCTTACACGAAGAACTGCGCACCATTGGCCGAGATGGTCGAGCCGTTGATGAAGCCCGCATCGTCCGATGCCAGGAAGCCAACGCAACGGGCAATCTCTTCCGGCTCACCCAGACGGCCCGCGGGGATCTGGCCGATGATCGATTCACGCACCTTCTCGGGCACGGCCATAACCATTTCGGTAGCGATATAGCCCGGGCAGATGGCGTTGGCGGTGATACCGGCGCGTGCGCCTTCCTGTGCCAGCGATTTGACGATCCCCAGATCGCCCGCTTTGGTCGCGGCATAGTTGACTTGCGCGAACTGGCCTTTCTGACCGTTGATCGAGCTGATAACGATCACCCGGCCGAACTTGCGTTCGCGCATGCCGGGCCAGACGGGGTGAACGGTGTTGAACACGCCGGTCAGGTTGGTGTCGATCACGTCTTTCCACTGTTGCGGGGTCATCTTGTGGAAAGGCGCGTCGCGGGTGATGCCTGCGTTTGCCACGACAACGTCAATCGGGCCAACCTCGGCTTCGACTTTCGCGATGCCAGCGGCGCTTTCGTCATAGTCGGCAACGTTCCACTTGTAGGTCTTGATGCCGGTTTCGGCGGTGAAGGCCGCAGCGGCCTCGTCATTGCCGGCATAGGTGGCGGCAACATCGTAGCCTTTTGATTTCAGTTCTTTCGAAATGGCCGCGCCGATGCCGCGCGATCCACCGGTGACGAGTGCAACTCTTGCCATGATAATCTCCGATCTAGTCATGTTCGCTTGGTAACTCTGTTACCTTGCGTGAATGGTTTCCGCAATATTATTGCGCGGCCATATTGCCGCAATGCAGAAGTTTTACGTGTGGTCACAAGGAAAAAGGGGCGCCGCAGCGCCCCGATTGTTCTGTTTACGGACGCTCGAGGCACATGGCCACGCCCATGCCGCCGCCGATGCAGAGGGTCGCCAGACCCTTCTTCGCGTCCGACCGCTTCATTTCGAACAGCAGGGTGTTCAGGATACGTGCGCCCGATGCGCCAATCGGGTGGCCGATGGCAATCGCGCCGCCATTGACGTTCACCTTTGCAGGATCCCAGCCCATATCCTTGTTCACGGCGCAGGCTTGCGCGGCGAAGGCTTCGTTGGCTTCGATCAGGTCCAGATCTTCGGCCTTCCAGCCCGCCTTTTCCAGCGCCTTGCGCGACGCATAGATCGGGCCGACACCCATGACCTTAGGGTCAAGACCGGCGGTTGCATAAGACGCGATGCGGGCCAGCGGTTCAAGCCCGCGCTTTTCAGCTTCGTCAGCGCTCATCAGCAATGCGCCAGCCGCGCCATCGTTCAGACCCGAGGCGTTGGCCGCTGTCACAGTGCCGTCCTTGGTGAAGGCGGGGCGCATCTTTGCCATGGCTTCCAGATTTGCGCCGTGGCGGATGTATTCGTCGGCGTCGACAACGATGTCACCCTTGCGGGTTTTCACGGTAAACGGAGTGATTTCGTCGGCGAATTTGCCAGCCTTTTGCGCCGCTTCGGCCTTGTTTTGCGAAGCAACGGCGAATTCGTCCTGCATATCGCGGCTGATCTGCCACTGCTCGGCCACGTTTTCAGCGGTCTGGCCCATGTGATAGCCGTTGAACGCATCCCAAAGACCGTCGCGGATCATCGAATCGATGTATTTCACGTCACCCATTTTGGTGCCGGCCCGCAGATGTGCCACGTGGGGGCTGAGGGTCATGTTTTCCTGACCACCGGCGGCAACCACCGCTGCGTCACCCAGCTGGATGTGCTGGGCGCCCAGTGCCACGGCTCGCAGGCCCGATCCGCAAACCTGGTTGATGCCCCATGCGGCGCTTTCGATTGGCAGGCCAGCGTTGATATGCGCCTGACGGGCCGGGTTCTGGCCCTGACCGCCGGTCAGTACCTGACCAAGGATCGTTTCCGACACGTCTGCCTTGTCGATGCCTGCACGCTCAACCAGAGCCTCCAGAACGGTCGCGCCAAGATCATGGGCCGGGGTGTTTGCGAATGAGCCACCAAAGCTGCCAACAGCTGTGCGGGCGGCGGATACGATTACGACGTTGGTCATATAAGGGTCCTCTACCAAATACCTTGGCGAGGGCCCGCAGGTCTTTATCGGCAAGCGCCTGCGTGCCTTCGCTTGCGCAGCTTACTACGATATTTTCTGCAATGCGGCAACTTCTTTGACCCAACGTGAACTTTGGACCCAAGCGCTAATCTTTCGCCCATTTCATGTTTAACCTAGGCATTCCAAACAGATAACCCTGCATTGCATTCACCCCGGCGGCTTGCAACCATTGCATATCCGCCTTGTGTTCCACATTCTCGGCAATGATATTCATCCCCAAATGCCGCGCCATGGCGATCATTCCCAGCACCACGGGCTGATTCTGTGCACTTTGGGAAATGCCCAGGCAGAAGCCCCCGTCGATCTTCAGCGATTCAAACGGTATGTCGCGCAAAATTCGGAACGAGGTCAGCCCCGCCCCGAAATCGTCCAGCGAAAACCGCAGCCCTTTCGGCTTCATATCGTTGATGAAACGGCTGGCGATTTCCGGCAGTTGCATGACCGAGGTTTCCGTAATCTCAATCGTCAACCGCCCGGCAAGATCGGGGTCTTTGCGGATTGCGCCCTGCAATTTGTCGGTCCAGGGGGCATAGCCGATCGAGCGGGCCGATGTATTGATCGCCAGATGAAGCCCCGGAACGCGCCGCAATGTCACAATCGCCTTGCCCAGCGCCCGCAGGTCAATCAGACGTCCGACTTCGGAATTTTCGACCTGGTGGATGAAATCCCGCGCGGGGATCACCCGATTCTCTTCGTCGAAGATGCGAATCAACCCCTCGAAATACGCGGTTTTTTCGGTGTTCGAGGCAAGAACGATCGGCTGAAACGCCAAGGCGCAGGCGCCGTCGTGCAGCGCCTTGGCCACCAGATCGGGCGACGCGCGGGCAATCCGTTCCTCAACATATCCCAGCGGATTTTTCATGCCGCGTTCCAGCACGATTTTTTCCCTGCGCCGCATTATCCATCCTTTCGCTTGTGACGCGCCATGCTAGGCTGGCTCGGGTGAAGGACAGGTAAACCCGAAACCAAAAAGGATGACCTGATGGGTGAAAGCTGCGGATGGCCGGGATCAGAGCCGATCTATATCGATTACCACGACATCGAATGGGGGATGCCCGAATATGACAGCCGCGCGCTGTGGGAAAAGCTGATCCTCGACGGGTTTCAGGCCGGTCTTTCCTGGATCACTATTCTGAAAAAACGTCAGAATTTTCGCGAAGCTTTCGAAGGGTTTGACCCCGATGTGATTGCCACATGGACCGAAGCGGACGTTCAGCGCCTTTTGCAAAACGCCGGTATCATCCGTCATCGCGGCAAGATCGAAGCGACCATAGGCAATGCCAGGGCGTGGCAGGTCATCGAAGCGCGCGAAGGGTTCGACAGGTTTTTGTGGAAATACCTCGACGGCAAGCCGCTGGTGAACCATTGGACATCGATGGATCAGATCCCCGCCGAAACCGATCTGAGCCGACAGATTTCGAAGGACCTGAAGAAAGAGGGCTTCAAATTCTGCGGCCCAACCATCGTTTACGCCTTCATGCAGGCCGTCGGCATGGTCAACGATCACCTTGTCGGCTGTCCGGCGCGGGATCGATGTTTGGCGGTGCCGCCGTCCGGGGCTGGTCAATCCTGACCAATCTGCGCTATCGACGCCGCAAGACAGGAAGGACTCGACCATGACAGCCAAGGTTTTCATCGACGGAGAGGCCGGAACCACCGGCCTGCAAATCTCGCAGCGGCTGGATGCGCGGGACGACATCGCGCTGATCCGTCTTGACGACTCGCAGCGCAAGGATCCTGACGCGCGGAAAGCGGCGTTGCTGGCGGCCGATATCGCGATCCTTTGCCTGCCCGATGCCGCATCCATCGAAGCCTACGAAATGGCCCTTGGCACCTCGACCCGCCTGCTGGATGCCTCAACCGCGTTTCGGGTGAATGACGATTGGGTCTACGGTTTTGCCGAAATGACCGAAGGGCAGGCGGCGGCGATTGCCAGCGCACAGTTTGTCTCGAACCCCGGATGTTACCCAACCGGCGCAATCGGCCTGCTGCGCCCCTTGCGCGAGGCGCAGATGCTGCCTGCCGCCACCCCGCTTAGCATCAATGCGGTCAGCGGTTATACCGGCGGCGGCAAGGCGATGATCGCGGATTTCGAAAGCGGCGCGTCTACCGGAGGTTTCGTCTATGGCACGGCCCAGGCCCATAAGCACCTGCCCGAGATGGCGAAATACGCCATGCTCGAAGGTCAGCCGATCTTTGTGCCGTCGGTGGGCAATTTCGCCCAGGGCATGGTGGTGCAGGTGCCTCTGCATCTTGGGACGATTGCGGGCAAGCCATCACTGGCCGACCTGCATCAGGCCCTGGCCAACCACTATCGGGGATGCGATTTTGTGAAGGTCCTGCCGCTTGATGCCGAGCAGGGCAAGATCGAGGCCGAGGCGATGAACGGCACCAACCAGCTGGAACTGCGTGTCTGCGGCAATGCCGACAAGGGGCAGGCGGTGCTGGTGGCGGTGCTGGACAATCTGGGCAAGGGGGCGTCCGGTGCAGCGGTTCAGAACCTGAACCTGATGATGGGCGTGGACCAGACAACAGGCCTTTGAAACGCTTTTGCGGCACCACGGCATCAAGGCAAACCATTTTTGAACCGCCACCGCGCGGTGGTCCAACCACGCCTTAACCATTGAATGGGAAAACCTTCTGCGACGTCATCAAGGGGCGATGGTTCTTTCGTGCGAACGACAGGACCACCAGACCACCAAACAGATCGCTGGTGAAGGGGATAACCCTGAAACTGGTCAGTCCCGCATGGCGGGCCCGTCAGCTATCCACGTACAATAAGTTGAAACGCTTAAGATACGACCCCAAAACGCTTTCCCCTGCCAGGCACCCGGCCTGCGCGGGATAAGCGCGCATCCGTTCACTCGCCCATATTCAGCCGCTCGATATAGTCGCGCAGATCCTCGGCCTCTTGCCGGGCGGTCCGCAGGCCTTCCATCGCGGCCTCAAGCTCGGCCTGCGTCTGGTTCAGCTTGTTCGAGATATCCAGCTCTTTCTTGTGATACTCGCTGACCACATGGTCGCGTTCCTCTTCCGCCTCGTGCAGTTGCTGGGCCATCTTGTCCAACTCGGTCATGTCGTTTTGGGCAACGCGGCTGAACCGGTGGACCAGCCAGTTGAAAAACCAGCCAAGGCAGAAGGCGATGAAAAGAACAATCGCCGTTGCGATGATAAACTCAGTTCTGCTCATCTTTCTCTCCTTCTTCGGTGCTGTCCGGGGCAGGGGTTGGCGCGCCCGGCTGGATCAGGCGGAATTCGATCCGCCGGTTGGCCTCGCGGCCTTCCTCGGTGCCGTTATCGGCAATCGGACGGGTCTCCCCATAGCCGACCGCAGAAATGTTCGAGACCAGAATCCGCCGGTTCATCAATTCCTCGATCACCGCCTCGGCGCGGGATTGAGACAGCGTCAGGTTCATCGATTCCCGCCCCTGACTGTCGGTATGGCCCTGGATTTCCAGCCTAAGATCACCGCAGGCTTTCAGGATTTCGCCAATCGTATCAATCGTCACCTGCGCCGCTTCGCTGATCGTGGCCGAGCTTGGCTCGAACGTGATCTTGTTGGCCGCCATCGCCGCCTGAATGTCCGACAGGCACTCTTCGGGCGTCGGGATCAGCAGCGCCGGGTCGAGCGCCGCGTCATAAGCGATCTCCAGCGCAAACCGCTGCCCCTCACCAAGCCCGTCCGACAGGATACGGGTGATATTGGCGCGGGCGTCGGGATTTCCGCTGCGCCCCTTGAGGGTCAGAATTTCCGGCTCGACCACGACCGAGCCGTTGTTCAGTTCGGCCAGCGCCTCAAGCGCCACCATCGCCCGCACCGGCCAGCCGGTCGGGACATGCTCTTCGATCCGGGCCGCCATATAAATCTGCCCACCGGCAAAATGCGCCCGGGCAAAGCCTTCCACCGCATCGCGCGACAAGATGTCGGGCAGGCGGCCGCGCATCTGCAATTGGCCTTCGGGGCTGAGAATGGCCAGAAACTCTGGCGGGCCTTCGGTCTCGTGCGCGTCGATCTCGGGCAGAACGGCATGCAGGGAAAACAGATCGGGCAGGCTGTTTTCCAGCTCGCCAACCACGCGGTCGAACACCGCTTGATCCGTCTTTTCATCGGCAATCAGCGAGATATCGACATCCGAAAGCGTCAGCTCGCCCGAACCGATCCTGCCCAGGGCGCGGATCGACTGGGCCGCGGCCTCGCCCCAGCTGGGCGACGGCACACCAAGGCCAAGCACGCATTCCGGCGGGTCGGCAAGGCCCGCGTCACGCGCAGCCCGGGTGATCTGCTCGACCGCCGCCGGATCATCCGCGGCGCAGGCATCGAACCGCGCCCCGGCCTCGTCGATCAGGAACCGCAGGGTAAACGGCGTGATCACCGGACGCGGGGCCGAGACGTTCAGCGCCACCGAAATGCCGGTCGGCAGCAGGCCCAGCATCTCGCGTTCGACACGGGTTTTTTCCTCGACCGAATTTGTCACCGCGGTCACATCGATCTGGTCCACCGCGACCGAGATTTTCGACCGCGGCAGCAGGGCCGTTGCCTCGACCGCGAAATCCAGCGCCTGCGCCCAGCCTGGCGGGCTGTCAAAATCCGAGCTTTCCAGAAGATCGGCCACCGGCGCCCCGCCAGTGGCGACCGAGAACCGCGCCGCCAATTGGCGACGTTCGGTGTCTTTCGGCACCAGCCCGATCAGCGACACGCCGCCGTCGTTGCGCAGGATCTCAACCGAAAAACGCGGCGCAACCAGCGGTTCGGTCACGGCGATGTCCAGCGTGTCCTCGATCCGGGCGGAATCGACAACCGTGCCGGCGGTGGTGATGGCCTTGAAGCGCAGCGCCTCGGACGGGGCGGTGCCCGACAGGATCACCCGCAGCCCGTCTGCCTGAACCTCGGCCCAGTCGAGAAGGGCTTCATCCAGCGCGCCGCGCACATTTTTTTCGGTGCTGTCTTCGATGACATCGACCGACAGGATCGCGCCGACATAGCTTAGGCCTGCGCCGACGAGCAATGCAATCAGTGCCAGTAAAGCGGCCGAACGCTTCATGTGCCGGTCATTCCCCCGTGTTTTCGTATTGTCCTAAATCGTTTCGCGTGAAACTTGAAGAACAAGTTGATTTCGAAACGCGCCGCGTACCAAGATGCTCTGGCCCTTGTGCAACACGCTTTAGGCGGTCCGGACCGGCGGATCAATTCAAGATCACAGCGGCGGCGAAAAACAGCACAGGCAGCAGACCCGCATTGCGGTTTGCGCGGAACAGCATCAACAGCCCGTCCCCGTCGTCGATATCCAGTTTACGCAACTGCCAGACCAGATGCCAGCCAAGCGCCCATGGGGCGCCAATGGCGACAATCAGGGCGATGGGGCTGGCACCGATCAGGGCGATCAGGATCGCGGCCAGCATCAGCAAAACGGTGATCACCAGAAAGCGCAGCATCCATTTGGGCGTGTCCTTGCCAAACAGCAGTGCGGTGGATTTGACGCCGATCATCACGTCGTCTTCCTTGTCCTGATGGGCATAGATCGTGTCATAGAAAAGCGTCCAGCTTAGCCCCGCCAGATACAGCAATACCGCAGGCCAGCCCAGCGAACCGCTATGCGCGGTCCAGGCCAGCAACGCGCCCCAGTTGAAGGCGATGCCCAGAAACACCTGCGGCCAATAGGTGAAGCGTTTGGCGAACGGATAGATCGCGACCGGCACAAGCGACACGAATCCAAGCAAAATCGCGTTCTTGTTGAATGTCAGCAGGATCAGCAAAGCGGCCAGCGATTGCAGCACCATCCACACCGCCGCCTGTTTGGCCGAAACCTGACCCGAGGGGATCGGCCGCGACTTTGTGCGCTCGACCTGGCCGTCGAAATGGCGGTCGGTGATGTCGTTCCAGGTGCAGCCCGCACCCCGCATCAGCCACGCGCCCGCGCCGCTGCCGACCATGATCCACAGACCATCCCAGCCGAACCGGCCCTGCTGTGCCGCCGACAGGAACAACCCCCACCAGCAGGGCAGCAGCAACAGCCAGGTGCCAATCGGCCGGTCGGCGCGGGACAGGCGCAGATAGGGGCGCGTCCAGTCCGGTGCCAGGTGGTCTACCCAATTGCCGCGCACGGCGTCGGAAACCTGTCCCTTTGGCTCTGGCGATTGGCCGGTCTCGGTCATATGCTGCCCTCATGGAAAAAGCGAAGATCAGGCTCTATGTAGATCACCCTTTGGGTCAGGGGCAAACGGTTCCTCTGGACCGCGATCAGGCGCATTACCTGTTCGGGGTGATGCGGCAGGCTTCGGGCGCATTGGTGGCGCTGTTCAACGGGCGCGACGGCGAATGGCAGGCCGAGGTTAGCCAAGCCGGCAAGCGCGGCGGAGAGCTGACCTGCCTTGAGCAGACCAAACCGCTGCAAATGCCGCCTGATCTCTGGCTTCTGTTTGCGCCGATCAAAAAGGCCCGTACTGATTTCATCGTCGAAAAAGCCGCTGAAATGGGGGCGGCAAAGATCCTGCCGGTTCAGACCGATTTCACCAATTCCGAGCGCATCCGGCAGGATCGGTTGCAAGCCCACGCGGTGGAAGCGGCCGAGCAATGCGGTGGGACATACGTGCCCGAAGTGACCGAGTTGCAGAAGCTGTCAAAGGTGCTGGATAGCTGGCCCGAGGATCGGCAGCTGTTGTTCTGTGATGAGGCTGAGGTTGGCGAAGGCCTGTCACTAGTCACTAAGGGCAGTGCCCGACCGCGGGCGGAAGCGGAGCGCCCGCCCATGGGGGCGGTCGGGCGCTGTCCGGCTTTTCAGCCGGACACAAACTCTCCGGAAGGTAGTTGGGCAATCCTTATCGGCCCCGAAGGCGGGTTCTCGGATGCCGAGCGTGCCCGTCTGAAGGCGTTGCCGTTTACCCACACCATCAGCCTCGGCCCCCGCATCCTGCGCGCCGATACCGCAGCCGTTGTGGCGATGACCGTCTGGCAGCAAGCGCTGGGGGATTGGTGATGTGGGCCACGGATGCGGACATCCCAGAGATTGAGGCGTTCTTAACCCCCCGCGCGGCGCAGAACATGTTTCCGCTGAACAACCTTTATTCGTTCGGCCTGAACGGCGATCACCTGCGCGCGCCCGTGATGTGGCTGGTCAAACAACAGGGGCGGATCACCGATATTCTGTCGATCACCCGTGAAGGGATGGTCATGCCGCAATGCCCCTCGATGGATTGGAGCGCCTGTCGCGATGCCTTAAAAGACCGCGATCTGATCGGTGTGATCGGCCCGGCGGATCAATGCCGGTCTTTCCTGTCGGCCACCGGTCTGGATCAGGCCGAAACGACCCTGAACCATGACGAGCCGCAATACGAGCTGGACCTCTCTGATCTGATCATTCCCGGCGGGGTAGGGGACATCGTTCCCCTTGCCGAGGCCAGTAGGGCCGAGATGATCCAATGGCGGCACGATTACGAGATCGAGGCGCTGAACACCCCCGCCGAAGACGCCTTGCACGTGGCCGAAACGGACTATGCCAGCTATGTCGTCAATAAATCCCATGTCGTGCTGATGGACGGCGACACCGCCCTGTGCACCACCGGCTTTAATGCCCGCCTGCCGGACATCGTGCAGATCGGCGGGGTTTTCACGCCACCCGAATTGCGGGGCAAGGGCCATGCCCGCCGCGCCGTGGCGCTGCATCTGGCGCAGGCCCGCGCCGAGGGCGTTGCCCGTGCCACGCTGTTTTCGGCAAATGAAAACGCCTCAAGGGCTTATCAGGCGATTGGCTTTGCTTATGTAGGGCAATGGACCCTCTGCCTTTTCAAGGAGCCACAGCGCACCCATGTCTGATTTCCTGCGCCCCGAGGCCAAGAAAACCCTGAAGCGCTGGCGCGATCTGATCATCGCCGCGCTATTCGCCGCATTGGGGATGTTCTGGGCGCTGACCGCCTTTGGCATCCTGAAATGGATCGGCTGGATGCTGGTTGCCGCCGCCATTCTGTTTGCATGGTCCGGCCTGCAACGCCTGTGGTTTTCCCGCGCCAAGGGCGGGATTGGCGTGGTTACGGTGAAAGAGGGCCAGATCACCTATCTCGGCCCGTTTGAAGGCGGTGTCGTTGCCGTGACCGAGCTGCGGGAAATCATCCTTGACCATGCGCAATATCCGCCGTGCTGGGTGCTGAAACAGCTTGGCCAGCCGGATGTTTTCATCCCGCTGAATGCCGAAGGCACCGATGCGCTGTTTGATGTTTTCGCCGCCCTGCCGGGGTTTCAGACCGGGCCGATGCTGGCGGCTTTGCAAAGAAATGACGGTAAGCCGATTGTGATCTGGCAACGTCGCAAACAGGCCACAAACGTCACGCTGTTGCATTGACACTTTGCCCCGAACACACCACCACTGACCCGAAGTGAACGCGCATAAAGGCTAAGCCCATGTCCATCCCCCAAAGCGGTGGCGGTCCCATCGAACGCTACGAACAGATGGCCGAATACCTGTCCGACGGCTGCAAGCCGAAATCCGAATGGCGCATCGGCACCGAACACGAGAAATTCGGCTATTGCAAGGACACCCACAAGCCCCTGCCCTATGAGGGGTCACGTTCAATATTGGCGATGCTCGAGGGGTTGCGCGACCGCCACCAGTGGGAGCCTTTGTTAGAGGCGGGCAAGCTGATCGGCCTGACCAAGGACGGGGCCAATGTTTCGCTGGAACCGGGTGGGCAGCTCGAGCTTTCCGGCGCACCGCTTGAAAGCATCCACCAGACCTGTGACGAGGTGAACGCGCATTTGCGGGACGTCAAGCATATCGCCGACGAGATTGGCGTCGGGTTCATCGGTCTGGGGGCCGCGCCGATCTGGACGCATGAGGACATGCCGGTGATGCCCAAGGGGCGTTACAAGCTGATGACCGATTACATGGACCGCGTCGGCACCATGGGCAAAACCATGATGTACCGGACCTGCACCGTGCAGGTGAACCTCGACTTCGCGTCCGAGGCGGACATGGTGCAAAAGCTGCGCGTGGCTTTGGCGCTCCAACCGGTGGCGACGGCGCTTTTCGCCAATTCGCCCTTCCTCGAGGGCAAACCCAACGGCCATAAAAGCTGGCGCTCTCGCGTCTGGCGCGATCTGGATGCGGACCGGACAGGGACACTGCCCTTTGTGTTCGAAGATGGGTTCGGGTTTGAGGCCTGGGTGGAATATGCGCTCGATGTGCCGATGTATTTCGTCTACCGCGATGGCGTATACCACAACGCGCTGGGCCAGTCGTTCCGAGATTTCCTCAAAGGCGAATTGCCCGCCTTGCCGGGTGAAAAGCCGACCCTGTCGGATTGGGCCGATCATCTGACGACGATTTTCCCCGAGGCGCGGATCAAGAAGTTCATCGAAATGCGCGGCGCGGATGGCGGCCCCTGGCGGCGGCTTTGTGCCCTGCCTGCTTTCTGGGTGGGTCTGACCTATGATCAGAGTGCCTTGGATGCGGCGTGGGATCTGGTGAAAGGCTGGGATACCGAGACGCGCGAGGCGTTGCGGGTGGCGGCCTCGGAAGACGGGTTACAGGCCGAGGCGGCGGGCATTCGCATGCATGATCTGGCACGCGAGGTTCTGGACATCGCCGAGGCCGGGCTGAAAGCCCGCGCCATGCCGGGGGCCGGTGGCTTGGTGCCGGACGAGACGCATTTCCTGAACGCGCTGAAAGAAAGCGTCGAAAGCGGCAAGGTGCCTGCGGATGAATTGCTGGATTGCTACCATGGCGACTGGGGCGGAAATCTGGACCGGATCTACGAGGCGTTTGCTTATTGAGATTTGGGCGTCTCGGGCTTGAACCGGGACCTCTTTCAAAATCCGACACCGAGGCCCCGGATCAGGTCTGGGGCGTGAATATCTCAAAGCGCGGAATAATGGCGAAGCCGCCGCGCAAGCGCCTGCCCGCCCGAACGGGCTGGCGCTTTGGTAAGGGCGCGTGCAACGGATAGGGTATTCGGGTCGGGCGAGATAAAGTGCCTGCCTTTGTGGTTCCGATGCCACCCCACGGGCAGGCGCTTGCGCTTATCCCCCAACAAAAAGCCCCGCCGAAGATCGGCGGGGTAGAGTAGATGCCTTGGAAAGTCAGGCCACAGGCATCGGCGGTAAATCGTGAATTCAGTTCATCTCGGCGCGGATTTGTTGCCGCAGCACGTCGATGGGAACGGTCTTGCCGTCGCGTTTGAAGGTCCAGTAGGTCCAGCCATTGCAGCTTGGCGCGTTTTCCAGAGCGGCGCCGACCTGATGGATCGAGCCTTTCACGTCCTGCCCTATTAGAGTTCCGTCAGCGCGGACCTTGGCCTTGTGGCGCTTGTTCATCGAATACAGCTCTTCGCCCGGACGCAGCATGCCGCGTTCGACCAACTGGCCGAAGGGCACACGCGGCTCGGCACGTTTGCTGGCCGACACGGTCAGCGCCTCGCGGTCGAATTTGCGGATGTTTTTCAGGCGTTTTTCGGCCACCTTGCGGTATTTCGCTTCGCGCTCGATACCGATGAAATCGCGGCCCAGCATCTTGGCCACGGCGCCGGTGGTGCCGGAGCCGAAAAACGGATCGAGGATCACGTCACCGGGGTTGGTCGTGCCCACCAGAACACGATGCAAAAGGCTTTCGGGTTTCTGGGTCGGATGGGCCTTGTCGCCGTTTTCATCCTTCAGCCGCTCATGACCGGTGCAAATCGGCAGCACCCAATCGCTGCGCATCTGTACACCTTCATTCAACGCCTTCAGGGCTTCGTAGTTGAACGTGTATTTGCCCGCCTCGGTCTTTGAGGCCCAGATCATCGTTTCATGCGCGTTGGTCAGCCGTTTGCCTCGGAAATTCGGCATCGGGTTGGATTTGCGCCACACCACATCGTTCAGGATCCAGAAACCGTGATTTTGCAGCGAGGCACCGACGCGAAAAATGTTGTGATACGACCCGATCACCCAGATCGCGCCATTTGGTTTCAACAGGCGGCGGGCGGCTTTCAGCCAGTCGTTGGTGAACTTGTCATAGGCCGCGAAAGACGAGAACTGGTCCCAGTGGTCATCAACCGCGTCAACCTTGCTGTTGTCGGGGCGGTTCAGATCGCCGCGCAGCTGAAGGTTATAGGGGGGGTCGGCGAAAATCAGGTCGATGGATTCAGCCGGAAGGCTGTTCATCACCTCGATGCAATCGCCATCAAGAATTGTATTCAGCGGGAGCGCCTTTGTAGCACCCCTTGCCTTGGTTTTTTCCATCGTCACTGCCTCATTTCAGCGGCGCTTATGCGCTCTTTGCTTGCCCCTAAGATGAGTCAAAGGTGATTCGCCGTCAATTTCTTTTTTGAATCAGTGACTTAACTATTACGCTTGATACAAGATATTGTGGATGGGTTTGAACGAACGCCTATGGTGTGGGGTCACACCAAGATTTCGCAAGGCTTCCATATGCTGCTTGGTGCCGTATCCGGCGTTGGTTTCCCAGCCATAACCGGGAAATTGCGCGGCCAAATCGCCCATGATCCGGTCGCGGGCGACTTTGGCGATGATCGAGGCGGCGGCGATGCTCAGGCTGCGGCTGTCGCCCCTGACGATCGCTTCGGCCGACAGGGCCAGACCTTTGGGGATCATATTGCCGTCGATCAAAACGTGGTCGGGCGGCGTGTCGAGACCGGCAATGGCGCGTTCCATTGCAAGATGGCTGGCGCGCAGGATGTTCAGCTCGTCTATTTCCGCGACCGAGGCATGGGCGATGCTGCATCGGGCGCTGGTCAGGATGTTGTCGTACAGAACCTCGCGTTTGCGGGCGGTAAGCTTTTTGGAATCGTCAAGACCTTCGGGAATGGCGCCCGGGTCAAGAATGACGGCTGCGGCGGTCACTGGCCCGCATAACGGGCCGCGTCCAACCTCGTCCACACCTGCGATACATCGGGCGCCCCGGTTCAGCGCGGCCTGTTCGAATTGGAAATTCGGGTGGGTTCTTGTTACGGCCATGTGGCTTATAAATACCTATCCAGAATTCGCCGGGCCGCAGGCCCGGTTCGCGCCCGACCCCGCCCCCCAGGGCGGGCGCGAATTTATGCAATCTATCAGCGCGTTGCGACGTGTCGATCAAAATCGAAGAAATCGCTCAAAGGCAACAAACCCACCCTCGGGGTCGGGCGCGAACCTAAATGCGCCCCGCAGAACTGATGTGCAGGGCGTTGGTTAAAGTAGGCAGAGACCTACCGCCGCGCACGGTATCCGTTGTTGCGCAGGCATTGCGGTTCGTACCCGTAGCGAAGCCCTACGGATGTCCACAAGGTTCGTTCGCAGCTGCGCGGCAGGCGGCGGATCTGGGCATAGTTGCGCTGCATGCAGGTTTTCTCGAAGGTGCGGACCTGGCCGTTCTGGGTGGTGAAGGTTTGCAGGCATTCATAGGGCACCAGACGTTTGTTGCGCGGCGTATTCCCATAGCCTCGGTTGGGCCTTGTCGGCGGTTGCGGGGCGGGATCGACACTGACTTCGCCCTCGAGCGCGCTGCCCAGGGCGAACAGGAATATGGTTGTGGCCAGAAAGGCGGCCAGACCATCGTCGGAGGAAGCACGGGCCGAGGTTGCCGATATTCCGGTGACGACCACTGTCGCCATAATTAGCGTTTTGACAAAGTTTTTAGCCATGATCTTGTCCTTTGCGATCTGAAATTCACGGGATGCCCCCACATTCGGACCGGCTGGCAAAGGCGGACAATAACAGCACCCGGCTATTGGATATCGCCTGTCAAATGGGGGGTTGTTATTGAATGCGCCGCTGGCACAGGGCATGGTGCGCCTATGAAACACGTCATCGCACCACTTATGCTGTTCCTGTTTTTTGCCGGTAGCGCCCAGGCTGCCTGCTATGCGGACTACAAGGCGAAACAGGATGACCCGCTAAGGCTTCATTACGGGGTCGCCGAGCTTACAGGCGATTGCAGTATTGAAGCGGCGGAAAAGGAATTGCCCGGTCGCCTGTCTGGCGACGGGTGGGAATTATTGGCTGTCCTGTCGGTCTTTGACGGGTCAGGTCTGGACGAAAGGATGGCGAATGCCGGCGACTTCTATCTCCGCTATTGAGACCCGCCGCACCGGCACGAAATTTGTAACCCTTGCCATTCTGGCCATCGTCGCGATCCTGCTGATCGCGACGGCGGTGCTTTTGCTGACCCTGCCCGATGCCAATGCTTTTAACGCGCGGGTCGAGCAGGTGTTTATCGAGAACGCCGATCTGACCGGACAGGCGGAAATCCGGCTGCTTGAGATATTGGCCCAATCCGGCACGGCCTTTGCCGATACGCTGGCCAGCTATCGCATGGTGATCACCGTGTTGCTGGTTTTTGCCACGGCGATGCTGGTGGCGGCGTTGGCGTCGCTGGTGATGCTGGTCAGTCTGAACCGGCGCATGGCGCAGATCGAGCATGCGGGGATTCAGGTGAATTCACTGATTCTCAGCCGTGACGAAAAGACCGTCTATATCAACAATATGGGGTTCAAGCTGACCGATGCGGTGATGGAGACCCTTGGCGTTCTGGCCGAGGCGCGGATTGACGACGACATGCTGACCGGGGCCGAGATCGAGGGGATGATTTCGGGCAAGCATTCATCGGATTGCGATGAAGCCTCGGGCGCGACGCGGATCAAACGGTTGCGCGATACGCTGGGCAACCAGATGGTCGCTGAATTGCTGGTCAAGAACATCGCCCGCAAGGGCTATGTGCTGGCCATCGACAAATCGGTGATCAAGATCGTCTGAAGCGGTTCGCCATCAGCTTCTCGGGTTCACCCCGAAACGCTTAGTCGTCTTTGTCCGTGCTGTCCTGATCGTCCACCTTCTTGAACCGGTGCAGCATCGGGCCTGTCCGCAAAGCGGTGGGCGTTCCCAGGCGCGACCGGTTTCGCAGGACGGGAGTGTTGCTTGACCGGCTTGAATATACTTCTCGGATCAGAACATAAAGCCCGCTGGTGATCACCACCCCGGCGCCGAGCAGCGTGGTGGTGTCCGGCATTTCCTCAAAGAAGAGTGCCCCGAAAATCACCGCCCAGATGATCTGGGAATACTGGACCGGCGCAATCGTGGCGGCGCTGGACCGGCGGTAGGCCGTGACAATGCAAAGCCCTGCAGTAAATCCCAGCAAGGCGATTGCCGCGATCGCGCCGAGGTCTGCCATGGGTACGGGCCGGTAGACAAAGGGCAGGGCCGCGCCCATGAACAGCACGTTGCCCATCATCGGATAGAGCATGATCACGATCGAGCGTTCCTCGCTTCCGACGCGGCGCAGGATCACCGAGGCAAGCGCCCCGCACAGGGCGGCGGTCAGGGCCGCGATGTGGCCAAGTTCGATCTGGGCCGTGCCGGGCCGGACAACGATCACCACACCGACCAGACCAAGGATCACCGCAGCCCAACGATGAATGCCGACCCGTTCACCCAGGATCGGAATCGACAGGACGGTGATCAGCAAGGGCACGGTGAAGATAATCGCATAGACCTGAGACAGCGGCAGCACCGAGAACGCATAGAACCCCGAAACCGTGCCGATCATCGCCGCGATGGTGCGCAGCAGGATCCACCCCGGATTGCGCGGGATCAGCGTTCCCGCCGATGCATCGCGCATCAGCAGCATGGTTGCGAAAGGAAAGCCGAACAGGACCGAGAAAAAGACGATCTGGAACGGCGAATAGCCCGCGCCTATCGATTTGATGATCGAATCGTGAACCGAAAATAAAAGAAACCCCAAAAGGGCAAATCCGGGACCTTTGAGTGCGTGCGGCATATTCGAGTGTCTCTGGTTTGGCAGGTTAAGGCGTTTCGAAATCGGCTTCGCGTCTTAAGCTATTCTCGAAACACTTTAGCGCATTACCCCCCGCGTTCGACAATGAAAAGGCCGCGATGCGTGGTGCATCGCGGCCATGCGTGGTTCGCAATGCCGTCGGTTTACAGGCTGGCGTCCAGCGCGGCGAGGATCGCATCGCCCATGCCGCTGGTTGAAACCGGCGCTACCCCGTCTTCGCCCAGCAGGTCGGCGGTGCGGTACCCGTCGGCCAGCACCTTTTCAACAGCGGCTTCCAGGCGGTCCGCCTCGGCGCCCTGATCGAAGCTGTAGCGCAGCGCCATGGCGAAGGACAGAATGCAGGCGATCGGGTTGGCCTTGCCCTGGCCCGCAATGTCCGGTGCCGAACCGTGAACCGGTTCATACAGCGCTTTCGGGCGGCCGTTTGCCATCGGTGCGCCAAGCGAGGCCGAGGGCAGCATGCCCAGCGAACCGGTCAGCATCGCCGCCGCGTCCGACAGCAGATCGCCAAACAGGTTGTCGGTGACGATCACGTCAAACTGCTTGGGCCAGCGGCAAAGCTGCATCGCGCCCGCATCGGCGTACATATGGCTGAGTTCAACGTCCTGGTACTCGGCCTGATGGATTTCCGTCACCACGTCCCGCCACAGAATGCCGCTTTCCATCACGTTGGCTTTCTCCATCGAGCACACCTTGTTGCCACGGCGGCGAGCCAGTTCAAAGGCAGAGCGTGCGACGCGGGCAATCTCGGATTCGGTGTAGCGCTGGGTGTTGATGCCCACACGTTCGTTGCCTTCCTCGATGATGCCGCGCGGTTCGCCAAAGTAGATGCCGCTTGTCAATTCGCGGACGATCATGATGTCGAGACCGGCCACCACGTCTTTTTTCAGCGACGAGAAATCCGCCAGCGCGTCAAAACACTGCGCGGGACGCAGGTTTGAAAACAGGTCCATTTCCTTGCGCAGGCGCAGCAGTCCGCGTTCGGGCTTTACGCTGAAATCAAGCGCGTCATATTTCGGGCCGCCAACCGCGCCCAGAAGAACGGCGTCAACCTCTTGCGCTTTTGCCATCGTGTCATCATGCAGCGGCGTGCCATGGGCATCGTAAGCCGCCCCGCCCACAAGGTCTTCGCTGACGTCAAAGCCGAGGTCACGATTTGCGCCGTACCAGTCGATGATGCGACGCACCTCGGCCATGACTTCGGGGCCGATGCCGTCACCCGGCAGGATAAGAAGCGAAGGGTTGCTCATTTGGGAATCCGTCCATGCATTATTTGGTTTGCGCTGACCTAACGGGATGGGTCGGAAAGATCAAGAAACGAGGGGCATATTGCTGCGGTCAGGCTTATTGTGAGGGGCCTATTGCTCGGGGCTTAGATCAACCCAGATCAGGGCGTGACGGCTTTCCTGATCCGACGGGGCGGGGGGCCAGATCGTGCCGCTGCCGGTGACAGCCCAGTTTCGCGTCGGCAGGATATAGTCGGTCCGCATTTTCCCAAGCCCGATATCCGACCAGTCCACCGTCAGGCTGTCGGGCGCGAAGGGATCGATCAAAGCGGGGTGATCCAGCAATGACCGGATCGCGCCGCGCCGCCCGTCGCCCCGGTTCGGATCAAGGTTTGCGCCGCCGATGATCACCAAAGGTTCGTCTGGATAAGCCGCAAGCCGCTGGACCCAGAACAGGGTCTCATCCGCATTCCGAAACCCGTTTCGGTCTTCTGGACCGTCAAACACCGGCGGGGTGGCGTGATACACAGCCAGCGGTAGGCTGCCGCCCCGGGGCAGGGCAATGGGGACGATCCAGTGGCCGGTGGTGGACAGGCGCAAGCTGTCATACGCGGCGGCCGAGGGGAACAGCCCGTCGCGGGTGGCGGGCAGGGTGGCCCATTCGAAGCTGCGCCAAAGCCGGCGGGAAAAGTCCCTGACCCCATCGCGGCGGACCGGCCAGCGGGACAGGATGGCCATGCCGCCCGCGCCCGAGAAGGCCCCATAGCCTTGTGCATCCTCGGGTTCGCCCCTGCGGCCGTCACCATCCAGATCCTGACCGCTGTCCATGCCCGTGTTCGGGCGCAGGGCAAAGCGCGTCGGGTAAAGCGGCCCGCCGATGGCGGCGATCTTTTCGGCCAGGGCGTTCAGCGCCAGACCGTTCAGGTCGTAATCCACGCCCAGCAGCACAACGATATCGGCATTGGCCAGGGCGATGCGCTGGGCGGCCAGCCGCGTATCCTCGGCCCCTTTTTCGATGTCGCGAAACAAAAGCCCGGGGCCATCACGCTCAAGCTCGGTGTGGAACAGGGCCAGCCGGATCGGGTTTTCGGCGGTCTGTGCGGCGGTTGCCAGACACAGCAGAACAAGGCCTAGCCAGTAGCGGCAACGGCACCTGCGGCTTCGGCCTTTGCCCGGATGCGTTCCTGCTGGGCGGCGACCAGCTGGGCGACGCGGCTGATGGCGATGCCCCGCATGATCATGGCTGTCGGCAAGATGGTCCATCCGGCAATCACCCAAATCGTTAGATACGGGTCACTGAACGGCGATCCGCCGACGAAACGGAACAGGATGCCAAAGACCCCCGGGATAAGGAATGGCAGGCCAAACCCTAACGTCAGGTTAAAGCGGGCGTCCCGAACCAGACGTTTCAGCACATCTTCAGACGAGCTTGGGGTGAAGGTCGGAAGATTAAGCCAGATGTTGAACGGCCCGCTATTCGTTGGCCAGCGGCGGAGATAGAAAAGCGCCATAAAGGTGATCAGCGCGACCAGCGAGATGAAATAGGCAAGACCGGCCGAGGCCATGATCAGACCGGATTTGCCCCCCGTGATCGCATCCGGGAACTGGAGCAGCATCAGCCGCACTGGCGACCACGGAAAATCGATCGAATAGCCGATGACGGCACCGATACTATAGGCCAGCCCGTTCAATGTGTTGTATTCGACCATATAGGCCTGGATCAGCGACAGACCGATGACCGTGGCCAGCAGCGCTCCATACCGTATCCGGTTAAAGGGCGGCGCTTCGCGGAATTCGATCAGGCTGGGCGCGTATGAGGCATATTCGACATAGGTCCAGACAAACATTCCCAGCGCCACGGTGGCGACCAGCGCACCACCCGAGGCCGCAAGCCCGGGCACAACAAAAGCCGGCCATGCGAAAAGCACACCGACCAATATCGCTCTGACGAGCGCACCTAATATCCGCGAAACCACTGCCCGCTTCCTTTCAAATGGCCGAGCGCATTTTTATCGCGCTTCTTTCCACTTGAGCCCCGCCTGACAGCGGGTCTGCCTCATTCTTGCCCAATTTCTGCCCTTATTCGGCCGGAAAATCAATTCCTGTCATGGAATAAGTTTAAGATCGGGGTCCAAAACCCTGAAAAACCGTGTTTTTTTCAACACGATTTTCGGGGTTTCATCGGGCTGGGCCTGTCTGGGCATGGCGATTGGCAGCGTTTTGCTGCCTTAGTTGGTCAATGCCGTCCGCGCGTGTGTACGAAAAAACCGGCCCGAAAACGGACCGGCTGTAATTTGGGCAGGCGTAGGCGGCTTAGACCCAGGGACGCTCGGCCCCTGATTTGGCTTCGAACAGGTCAATCGACGCCGCCTTTTCCATCGTCAGGCCGATATCATCCAGCCCGTTCAGCAGGCAGTGCTTTTTGAATTCGTCCACTTCGAAGCTGAAGCTTTCGCCGTCGGACGCGGTGATGGTCTGGTTTTCCAGATCAATCTCGATCCGCGCATTCGCGCCCTTTTCGGCGTCTTTCATCAACACATCCACCTGATCCTGCGGCAGTACGATCGGCAGAATGCCGTTCTTGAAGCAGTTGTTGAAAAAGATATCCGCAAACGAGGTCGAAATGATCGCCTGAATGCCGAAATCCTTAAGCGCCCAGGGGGCGTGTTCGCGGCTTGACCCGCAGCCGAAATTGTCACCGGCGACGAGGATCGAGGCCTGACGATACTGGGGCTGGTTCAGCACGAAATCGGGTTTCTCCGAGCCGTCACGCTCGTACCGCATTTCGTCGAACAGGTTCACACCAAGGCCCGAGCGTTTGATGGTTTTCAAAAATGCCTTGGGGATGATCATATCGGTGTCGATATTGACCAAAGGCATCGGCGCGGCAATGCCGCTGAGTTTTTCGAATTTTTCCATTTTATTTCCGTCTGTTAGAAGATTTGTTAATCGAGCCATACTGTCGGCGCATGAATTCTGCAAACAGCGGAACTGTAAAAGCCAATTGACCATGTTCCGGACTGTATACCATTCCCTTGTGGATAATACTTGCCCTTGCAGGCCCAAGAGATTGAGTTTTTCGTTTTAGCACCTGTGCGACGTCAGATATGGCGTAGGGTCCATCGCCAAGGTTGGCCATCGCTGCAACAAATTCTGTTTCTGCACGTGTCAGCCTGTCCATACGAACTTTGAAGAATCCATCGTCCAAAGATTGTATGACTGTTTCGTGTATGTTCTCGACATCGGCAAGTGTGATTTCAGGACCGGTGGCCGCGTCCCATGCATGGTAGCTCCACTCCTGCAAGAAAAACGGATAGCCGCTTGTCGCTTCAAATATTCGTCCAACGGCATCAGATGAAACGAGTGCGCCTTCATTCACGATTGGCTTTTCGATAGCGTCTGTCGCCGCTGCCCTGTCCAGAGGGCCTATTGGCGGGTAAATAAAAAGCCGTTCGGCGTAAGATTTTGCCTCTCCTGCCAGCTTTGCGACTTGCGGAAGTCCAGCGCCGGCGAATGCAATTGGCAAATTGCCTTGTGAAACCATATGCAACGAAACAATTAATGCGGATAGGTCTTCCGAGTTCAGATACTGAACTTCGTCGATCAGCAATAGCCATGCCTTGTTTGCAGCTTGAGCAGCTTTACCAAGGTTTTCAAAAAGCTCTGGAAGGTCAAATTGTATATCGCCACTATCTGCCAATCCTGGCTCTGGCTCTGATGCTCCTTCGACTCCTATTCCGATACCAGCTGCGTTGATATCAAATACCGAGGCAAAGTTCTGAAGCCCGCGAAGGCCTCGAACTGCGTACTGCTTGGCGGCCTCAATACCCGACAGGGAACGCATGATCTTTCGCATTTCAGGTACGATCAGCCGCGCCAAGCTGGCATCTTCAGGAGCTTCAATTCGCGAAACCAGTAGTCCTTCGGTCTCTCCGATTCTTTTGAATTCGTTGAGCAATACCGTTTTTCCAGTGCCACGCAGCCCCAGCAACATCATGGGGCGAGCGTGTCTGTCACGCATCACTCGCTGGTAGGCAACTTTTGCAGAAGACAAGATGTCTTCTCTGCCGGCCAGTTCCGGTGGACGTCTTCCGGCGCTTGGTGCAAACGGATTGTGTATTGGGTCCATGTAGTCACCTATGTTTAGGTATATGTAGGGATGTATAGCAAAAATCCCTATACCTCCCTACACTTCCCTACACCAATTCCCGAACGTCCGTCAGCTTGCCAGTCACAGCCGCCGCTGCGGCCATGCCGGGTGACACGAGGTGGGTGCGGCCTTTATAGCCCTGACGCCCTTCGAAATTGCGGTTCGAAGTCGAGGCGCAGCGTTCGTGTTCTGCCAGTTGATCGGGGTTCATCGCCAGACACATCGAGCATCCGGGCAGACGCCATTCGGCCCCGGCTTCCTCGAAGATTTCGGCAAGACCTTCCTCTTCGGCTTGTGCGCGGACAAGGCCCGACCCCGGGACGATCATCATGCGCACCCCGTCGGCAACCTTGCGGCCTTTGAGGATTTTCGCCACTTCGCGGAAATCCTCGATCCGGCCGTTGGTGCAGGATCCGACGAACACCGCGTCGATCTTGATCTCGGACAGCGGGGTGCCCGGTTCCAGACCCATATAGTCAAGCGAGCGCGCGGCCGCGTCGATCTTGCCGCCTTCGAAATCCGACGGTGCGGGCACTTTGGCGCTGATCGGCAAAACATCCTCGGGCGAGGTGCCCCAGGTGACGACCGGCTCAATCTCTTCGCCTTTCAGGGTGACGATCTTGTCCCAATGGGCGTCGTCATCGGAATAAAGCGTTTTCCACCATTCCAATGCGGTTTCCCACTGGCCGCCTTTCGGCGCGTGCGGACGGCCCTGAACATAGTCAAAGGTCTTCTGATCCGGCGCAATCAGGCCCGCGCGGGCGCCGCCTTCGATGGCCATGTTGCAGACGGTCATGCGGCCTTCCATCGACAGATCACGGATCGCTTCGCCGCAATATTCGATGACGTAACCAGTACCGCCAGCGGTGCCGGTTTCGCCGATCACGGCGAGGGTGATGTCTTTCGCGGTCACACCGGGGCGCAGTTTGCCGGTGATTTCCACCTTCATGTTTTTCGATTTCTTCTGGATCAGCGTTTGCGTTGCCAGAACATGTTCAACCTCGGACGTGCCGATGCCATGCGCCAAGGCACCAAACGCGCCGTGGGTTGCTGTATGCGAGTCGCCGCAAACGACGGTCATGCCGGGCAGGGTCCAGCCTTGCTCGGGTCCGACGATATGGACGATGCCCTGACGCACGTCGTTCATCGGGTAGTAATGCAAGCCGAATTCACGCGCGTTCTTGTCCAGCGCCTCAACCTGAATGCGGCCTTCTTCGTTCTCGATGATGCCGTCGAGGCGCTCAAGAGTCGTCGGCACGTTGTGGTCCGGCACCGCGATGGTTTTTTCCGGCGCGCGCACCTTGCGGCCCGCCATGCGCAGGCCCTCGAACGCCTGAGGGCTGGTCACTTCGTGCACCAGATGGCGGTCGATATACAAAAGGCAGGTGCCGTCGTCGGATTCGTGGGCGACATGGGCATCCCAGATTTTGTCATAGAGTGTTTTGGGGGACATGGTCCTCTCCCGTATGTTTTGGATGGAAAAAGGGCGAACAGGAAGATCGGCGCCTTATAGGCGTGCGAGTATCGTGCGCGTGGCACCGAAAAAACGCCAAGGCAGGCGGGCACGGTCGTCCATATCGAAAATTCTGGTCATGGGGTGGCAGATACTATGCGCAAGTGAGTCTCGCAAGGGGCGGGTTGGATTCCACGCGGCGATGGGTCGGATACGGTTGATATCGGGCATTTGTCTTGCCAAGTCGGCCCCGCGCCGTGCAAAGTCGGGTCAGAAGGGCATTGAATGGAAGACGAGCAAGTCACACCCAAATCCGGAGAGGCGGTTGAAATCAGCCAGGGGCTGATTGAGGAGCTTGCGGAATTTCTTATCAGTCTTTTGCGCCCGTGGAATGCCTATCAGATCGGGATCGTGCTGGCGGTGATGGCTTTGGCCATTGGTCTGGCGCGGTGGCTTGGGCCGAAATACTATGACTGGCTTCACGACCGGCAAGGCTGGCCGATGGCGCGGATGCGCTGGGCGGTGGTGATACACAAGCGGCTGCCGCTTATCCTGTTTGTGCTGCTGATCTGGATCGTCGTGCCCATCATGCGCGAGGTCACATGGCCATCGCGCAGCTATCTGATCGGCATTGTCGGCAACCTTGCCCTTGCCTGGCTGGTGGTGGCGCTGGCCACGCGCCTGATCGCCAACCGTGTCTTGCGGCAGGTGGTGCGTCTGGGGGCATGGGTTTGGGTGACGCTGCGCATCCTGAACCTGACCGAGGAATTCCAAAGGCTGATGGAGTCTCTGGCCCTTGATCTGGGGGATATCCGCATCTCGGTCTGGACCGTGTTGCAGGCGACCTTCATCCTTGGGGTGATGTTCGTGGCGGCGCGGTTCGTTTCGCGCACCACCAGCGAGCGGATCGAAAAGAACGAGGATTTCAGCCCCTCGATGCGGGTGCTGACCGTCAAGGTGATGCAGATCGTCCTTTACACGGCGGCGTTCTTTATCGGGCTGAAGGCGGTGGGGGTGGACCTGACCGGGCTTGCCTTTCTGTCAGGCGCTATTGGTCTGGGCTTGGGGTTTGGCCTGCAAAAGGTGGTTTCGAACCTCGTTTCGGGTGTCATCATCCTGCTGGACAAGTCGATCAAACCCGGTGACGTGATCAGCCTTGGCGACACGTTCGGCTGGATCAACAGCCTTGGGGCGCGCTATGTCAGCGTGGTGACGCGGGATGGTAAGGAATACCTGATCCCCAACGAAGACCTGATCACCGGGCAGGTGGTGAACTGGTCGCATACCGACGATTTCGTCCGGTTGGATATCCATTTCGGCACCTCATATCACGACGATCCGCACAAGGTGCGGGCGCTGGCCATTGAAGCGGCCAAAAGCGTTGACCGGACGCTGACCACCAAGGCGCCGGTTTGTCATATCGTCGGTTTCGGAGACAGCTCGGTTGATTATGTTCTTCGCTTCTGGATCAAGGACCCGACAGGGGGTCTGACCAATATCCGGGGCAATGTCTTTCTGGCGCTTTGGGATATTTTCCACGAAAACGGCATTTCCATCCCCTTCCCGCAGCGTGAAGTGCGGCTTCTGGGCGACACTTCCACGGCAAAGTGACCCCCCGGACCCCGGTGGATGCATTGAGATTGTCCCAATCCGGTGCTATTTTTGTGCCAGCCCAGCGTCGGGGCACGGTCGGCGCGTATGCAAGGAGGACTATGTCCTGTCTCTACATGTTGATGCGGATGTTGCCGCACCTTCCGGGGCCTCTGTGATGGGCTCCGTCAAGAAAGCCACCAGCGAAGCTATGCTGGCCCGGGTTCTAAGCTCTCTCGATGATGACAAAGCCGAAGACGTGGTGCAGATCGATCTGCGCGGACGGTCGTCTTTTGCCGATTACATGGTCGTCTGTTCCGGGCGGTCATCGCGTCAGGTCGCGTCGATTTCGGAAAAGCTGGTCGAGCGGGTGAAGCAGGATTTCGGCATCACCTCGAAAACCGAGGGCAAGGAAACCGGTGACTGGGTTCTGATCGACACGGGCGACGTGATCGTTCACGTGTTCCGCCCGGAAGTGCGCGAGTTTTACCAGTTGGAAAAGATGTGGCTGCCCGCGGGCGCTGCGGCCCAGGCGTAAGACACTCGTGACCAAGGTTCAGATATGTGCGGTGGGCCGGCTGCGGTCAGGCCCCGAGCAACAGCTGATCGACGACTATGCCACCAGATTTGATCGCACCGGCCGCGCGCTGGGGCTTGGGCCGCTGACCATGTCCGAGGTCGAGGACCGAAAGAATGGCGGCATGGGACCAGAGGCGGTGTTGCTGGAAAAGGCAATCGCGCCCGGTTCGGTGATTTGCACGCTGGACGAGCGCGGCAAGATGATGACCTCGCCCGAGTTTGCGCAAAAGCTGGCGGGCTGGCGGGATGAGGGGCGATCCAACATCGCCTTTGTCATTGGCGGGGCGGACGGGATTGACCCGTCGCTGCGGGCAAAGGCGGATGCATCGATATCCCTGGGCAGGATGGTCTGGCCGCATATGCTCGCGCGGGTGATGCTGTGCGAGCAGATTTACCGGGCCTCGACAATCCTGGCCGGTACGCCGTATCACAGGGTTTAGGGCGGGGGCGCTGCCCCCCACCAGCCGCAGGTCTGCGGCTGGTTTCCCCCCGAAGTATTTTGAAAAAGATGAAAGGGCGGTCTGGTGCTTGATGTCTTCTTGCAGGTTTTGCCCTTTTTCGCGGTGATCGGGGTGGGGTTTTTCGCCGGGCGCAGCGGGTTTTTTCCCGAAAGCGCGGCGGCGATCCTGACGAAATTCGTTTTCTACTTTGCCTTGTCGGCGATGCTGTTCGGCTTTGCCTCGAGCCAGAAACTGGGCGATGTGCTGGATTGGGATATTGTCGGGGCCTATCTGCTGGGCACGCTGGCGGTGTATCTGCTGGCAACCGGGGTGGCGATGCTTCGCAAACGCGGGGTTGAGGAAAGCGCGGTCGAGGCGCAGATTTCCGTGGTTGGAAATGTGGGCTTTCTGGGCATCCCGATGCTGGCCTTGCTGCTGGGTGAAGCGGCGCTGAAATCGGTGCTGATGGTGCTGGCGGTGGACCTGTTTGTTTTCGGCGGCCTGATCGTGATCCTGATCACGGGGGCGCGGGACGGGCGGGTTTCGCCAGCGATCCTGCTGACGGTCGGCGGCGGGTTGATCCGCAATCCGATGATCGTGGCGATCGGTCTGGGCTTTCTGTGGTCGGCGCTGGGTGTGCCGGTGCCGGTGCCTTTCAAAGCGTTTCTGGATCTGCTGGGCGGGGCGGCGACGCCGGGGGCGCTGTTTGCCATCGGGGCGTCACTGGCGTCAAAATCGACCGAGCGGGTGGCGGTTGCCGGCTGGCTGTCTTTTGCCAAGCTGGTGCTGCATCCGCTGGCAGTGGCCGGGGTGGCGGTCTGGCTGTTTGACATCAGCGCCTATGACCGGGGCGCGATGATTGCCGCGGCGGCGCTGCCGGTGGCGGGGAATGTGTACATTCTGGCGCAGCATTACGGGGTCGCGCCGCAAAGGGCCTCGGCGGCGATTCTGGTTTCGACGATGCTGAGCATCGTGACCGTGCCGCTGGTGATCGGCTGGGTTTCGGTCTGACAGGGCTTGTGGCCTCTGCCCGGATCGCCTAAAGCGTTGCGCCATATTGCTGAAGCACAGGCACTATGGCGAAATGCGCGAAACCTGTTGATATTGTAGGCGTTTCAAAAACAACTCCTGTCTCAGGCCAATCTCGAAACGCTGTAGCCCTGTCGCGGTCGGATTTGGAGGGTGAGATGGAAACAGTTTCGGAAAACAGATGCTTTGGCGGGGTGCAGGGGGTCTATGACCATGTCTCCGGGGCGACCGGAACCCATATGACCTTTGGTCTGTTCCTGCCCGAAGAGGCCGAGGATCATCCGGTGCCGGTGCTGTGGTATCTGTCGGGTCTGACCTGCACGCACGAGAACGCGATGGTCAAGGCCGGGGCGCAGGGCTGGGCCGCGGAACAGGGGATTGCGCTGGTCTTTCCCGACACCTCGCCCCGCGGCGAGGGGGTGGCGGATGACGATGCCTATGATCTGGGCCAGGGCGCGGGGTTCTATGTGAACGCAACCCAGGCCCCTTGGTCGGCCAATTTCCGCATGTGGGATTACGTGGCCGAGGAATTGCCGCAGCTTCTGGGCCAGCATTTCGCCGTAGACCTTGAGCGTCAGTCGATCACCGGCCATTCGATGGGCGGGCACGGGGCGCTGACCCTGGCGATGGGCCTGCCGGGGCGGTATCGCAGCGTGTCGGCGTTTTCACCGATCTGCAATCCCGCCGGTTCGGATTGGGGGCGCAAGCAGCTGACGGCTTATCTTGGGACGGACGAGAATACATGGGCGGCGCATGATGCAAGTCAGCTTATGACCGAACGCGGATTTGACGGGCCGGTGCTGATTGATACCGGCACGAAAGACCAGTTCATTGATCTTTTGCGGCCGGAAACCCTGTCGGGCGCCATGGCGGCGCGGCGGCAAGAGGGGCAGTTCCGCATGCAGAGGGGCTATGACCACAGCTATTTCTTCGTGTCCTCGTTTATCGAGGACCACATCGCCTTTCACGCGGACGCGCTTTATCGGGACTGACCATTGGAACATTACGATCTTATCATCATCGGCAGCGGCCCTGCGGGACGCTCGGCCGCGATTCAGGCGGGCAAGCTGAAACGAAAGGTTCTTGTCATTGAAAAATCCGCGCGTCTGGGCGGGGTATCGGTGCATACCGGCACGATCCCGTCAAAGACCCTGCGCGAGACGGTGCTGAACCTGTCGGGCTGGCGGGAACGGGCATTTTACGGGCGGTCCTACCGCGTGAAAGACGATATTGACGCGGGTGATTTGAAAGAGCGCCTGCATCACACGCTGGATCACGAGGTTGACCTGCTGGAACACCAGTTTGCCCGCAACCATGTCAGCAGCCTGATGGGTGACGCAAGGTTCACCGGTCCGCACCAGATCGAGGTGCTGACCAACGCGGGCGAGAAGCTTCAGCTGAGCGCCGACAAGTTTCTGATTGCCACCGGCACCTATACCTACCGTCCCGACACGATGCCGTTTAACGGAAAAACCGTGTTGGACAGTGACGAGTTTCTGGCGATGGCGGAAATTCCGCGATCGCTGATCGTGGTGGGTGCGGGGGTGATCGGGGTGGAATATGCCACGATGTTTGCCGCGCTTGATGTGCGGGTGACGTTGATCGAGCCGCGCGAGACCTTTCTGGATTATATCGACCGTTTCACCATTGACGAGTTCACCCATCACGTGCGCGAGATGGGGCTGGATCTGCGGCTGGGATCGCCGATCGAGCGGGTCGAGGACAGGGGCCGTCATATCGAGGTCAGCCTGGAGAACGGGCGTCATGTACGGGCCGATATGCTGTTGTTTGCCGCCGGGCGGATGGGCGCGACGCGGGCGCTGGGCTTGGCGGCGGCCGGGCTGGAGACTGACAAGCGCGGCCGGCTGTCGGTGGACCGCAAAACCTATCAAACCTCGGTGCCGCATATCTATGCGGCGGGCGATGTGATCGGGCACCCGTCGCTGGCGTCAACCTCGATCCAGCAGGGGCGCGTGGCGGCCTGTCATGCGCTGGAAACACCGACCCTGCCGGAAAGCCCTTGGTTTCCTTACGGGATATACTCGGTGCCGGAAATTTCGACGGTCGGCATGTCCGAGGAAGAGGTGCAGGAACGCGGCATTCCTTACGAGGTCGGAATTGCGCGGTTCCGCGAAACCAGCCGCGGGCATATCATGGGGCTGGAACACGGTATGCTGAAAATGCTGGTCAGCCTGAAAACGCGCCGGTTGCTGGGGGTGCAGATTGTCGGCGAAGGGGCGACCGAGCTGATCCATATTGCGCAGGCGGTTTTGAACCTGAAAGGCACGGTGGATTACTTTGTCGAGAACACGTTCAACTATCCGACCCTGGCCGAGGCTTACCGGATTGCCGGGCTGGATGCGTTCAACCGGATGCCGATCCCCGAGCAGTATAAAGCAAAAAAGGCCTGATCCCTTTGGTGATTTTTATTGATGCCGATGCCTGTCCGGTCAAGGCCGAGGCCGAGCGGGTGGCAACCCGTCACAAGGTCGCCATGAAGCTGGTCTCAAACGGCGGGTTGCGGATGTCTGACAATCCACTGGTCGAGGTGGTGATCGTGCCCGACGGGCCGGATGTGGCGGATATGTGGATCGCCGAGCGGGCCGGGCGCGGGGATGTGGTGGTGACGGGGGATATCCCCTTGGCCGCCAAATGCGTTGAGGCCGGGGCCGAGGTGCTGCGCCACAATGGCGAGCGGTTCACGCAGGCCAATATCGGGCAGCAACTGGCGATGCGCGATTTGATGGCGGATTTGCGGGCGGCCGATCCGTTTCGGCAGGGCGGCGGGAAGGCGTTTTCAAAAGCCGACCGGTCGCGGTTTCTTGATGCGCTGGAGCGGGCGGTCAGGGCGGCGATACGGCCTTAAATTGCGCCGCGCATTCGCGCGTCGCCGGGGTGGGGGCGCTGCCCCCCACCAGCCGCAGGGCTGCGGCTGGTTTCCCCCCGAAGTATTTTTGAAAAAGTGAAAATGTAGATGGTTTGGGGCGGGTCACACCGCATCCAGCCCCTTGGCAAACTCGGCAAGCAGCGCGTCGCTGTCTTCCAGACCGACCGAGATGCGGAAAAAGCCTTCGGTGATGCCGATGGCCGCGCGGTTTTCCGCGCTGAGCGCCCGGTGCGAGCTTGAGGCCGGGTGCGAGATGGTGGTGCCGACATCACCGAGGGTCGGGGCGAAGGCCAAGCCAGCCGCGCCGGTGGTAAAGGCGTTGGCCTGTTCGCGGCCGCCATTCAGCACGAAGCTGACCATGTTGCACCCGACGCCCTGCAACAGCGATTGCGCCCGGGCCTTGTCGGGGTGATCGGGGCGGGTGGGATAGAGCACGTGTTTCACCTCGGGCCGGGTGGCCAGAAAGCCCGCCAGCTTTTCGGCATTGGCCTGGGCCTTTTCAAAGCGCAGGTCAAAGGTCAGAAGCCCGCGTTCTGCCAGCCAGCAATCGAAGGGGCTGGGGGTCAGGCCGGTGGTGACGGCAAACGTGGTCAGCCGTTCGTTCAGCGCCGGGTTTTTCGCCACGACATAGCCCAGCATCACGTCGGAATGCCCCGCCATCAGCTTTGTGACCGAGTGGATGACGATATCGGCGCCATGGTCAAACGGGCGAATGGCCGAGGGCGTCGTGAACGTGTTGTCGACCGCCAGCAGAATGCCGCGCGAATTGCACAGATCGGCAATGCCGTCCAGATCGGCGATGCGCAGCGTGGGGTTCGAGACGACCTCGATCAGCACCATCCTGGTGTTCGGGCGCAGGGCGGCCTTTACCGCCGTGACCGAGGTCGGATCGGCCAGGGAGGTTTCAATCCCCAGGCGCGGCAGGTCTTCGTTCATCAGCCGCAGCGAACGGCCGTAAAGCTGATCTCCGCCGACCACGTGATCGCCCGACGACAGGATGCCCATCAATGCGGCGGTCACGGCGGCCATGCCCGACCCGGTGGCGATCCCGCCGCGCGCCCCTTCCATCGCGTCGATCCGCGCGGCCAGAACCGCGGCATTGGGGTGGCCTTCGCGGGAATAGGTATAGCCGTGCACGCGGCCTTCATACTGGTCGTCCAGCGTATCGGGGGTGGCCGAGGCATAGGCCACCGCCGGCATGATCGGCGTCACCACGGGAACCGAGGCGCTGTCAGGCAGGCCGGTCGGGCGGATCAGGGTCTTTTTCTCCATCGGGGTCTCCGTCAATCATATGCGAACGGCCCATCTGTGGGGCAAGCGGTCGGGATTGTCCATCACCTCTGAGGGGTCGCAAATATTGTCGCGTTTGAGCATGGGCGCCGCTTGCATCCCGCCTAAGCTTGTCTGGAAAGGAGGCCTTGATGCCGTCTCGCCCCATGTCCACCAACCTGATCGGCGCGCTGTGCGCGATGGCCGCGGCCGTGTTCTTTTCGTTTAACGATATGGCGATCAAGTTCATGTCGGGCGGCTATGCGCTGCATCAGGTGGTGCTGATCCGCTCGGTCGTGGGCATGTCGGTCTGGCTGGTGCTGGTGATGCCATTCAGCGGCGGCTGGAAAGTGGTGAAAACCGACCGTCTGGGCATGCATATCCTGCGCGGGCTGTGCGTGGTCTTTGCCAATTTGACCTTCTTTCTTGGATTGGCGGCCATGCCGCTTGCCGGTGCTGTCGCAATCTTTTTCGTCAGCCCGCTGCTGATCACCGTGTTCTCGGTTCTGTTTCTGGGCGAGCGGGTCGGCCCGTTCCGCTGGGGGGCGATTGTGATCGGGTTCGCGGGGGTTCTGGTGATGGTGAACCCCGGCGCGGGCAGTTTCCAGATCGCGGCGCTGCTGCCCATTCTGGCGGCGACCGGATACGCTTTTCTGCATATCCTGACCCGCAAGATCGGCGGTACGGAAAGCGCCGCCACGATGCTGTTTTACATCCAGCTGACCTTTATCGTGACCAGCATTCTGGTTGGTCTCGTACTGGGCGATGGCCGGTTTTCGGGAAATTCCCACCCGTCTCTGGATTTTCTGACACGAGCCTGGGTGGTGCCGCAGGTTTCGGATTGGGGGATCCTGGTGGCCATCGGTGTGGCCTCATCCGGCGGAGGCTATCTGATCAGTCAGGCCTATCGTTTGTCCGAAGCGGCCTTTGCCGCGCCGTTCGAATATCTTGCCATGCCGCTGGCCATTCTGTTCGGCGTTCTGGTGTTCGGCGAATACCCCGTTTTCCGCGATTGGGTCGGTATTGCCTTGATCATCGGCTCGGGCCTTGTTCTTCTGTGGCGGGAGTCGGTGAAAAACCGGCCGCTGACAGAAACCGCGCCGCGGCTTAGACGGTAAGCCCGCCCAACAGGATCAGGAAGACCACATGACACCCGAAGCGGTGATTTTCGACATCGGCAATGTTTTGATCGAATGGCAGCCCGAACGCTATTACGACCGCACAATCGGCAGCGCGCGGCGCAAGAAGATGTTTGCCACGGTCGATCTGCACGGCATGAACGACAAGGTTGATCTGGGGGGCCATTTCACCGACACGATCTATGCCACGGCCGAGGCCTACCCCGAATTCCGCGCCGAAATCCGGGACTGGCATGACAATTGGATCCAATTGGCCGCGCCGGTGATTGATCACTCGGTCCGGCTGTTGCGGGCCTTGCGGGCCAAGGGTGTGCCGGTCTTTGCTCTGACCAATTTCGGCATCCAGAGTTTCGACTATGCGCAAACCCAATACCCGTTCCTGGCCGAGTTTGACCGGCGGTATATCTCAGGCCATATGGGCGTGATCAAACCCGATCCCCGCATCTATGAAATGCTCGAAGCCGATTGCGGCATAGCACCCCAGGCCTTGCTGTTTGCCGATGACCGGCAGGACAATATCGACATGGCCCGATCCCGCGGCTGGCAGGTGCACCTGTTCGAAGGCCCGCAAGGCTGGGCGGACAGGCTGGTCGCCCATGGCCTGCTGACCAAAAGCGAGGCGGCATGAGCGTCTGGGTCTGGTTTCCCCTTTTTCTGATCCTGTCGGTCCTGCTGGCCCCCTGGCTGTCCGAGCGGTTGCGCAAGCGCTGGGATGTCGAGGAAATGCGCATCAACGCCCCCGGCGAGTTTGCCGAGCTTGCATCGGGCGTCACCCATTACCGATGGTTCGGTCCGGAAGGCGGGCCTTTGATGGTATGCGTTCACGGGTTGACCACGCCCTGCTACGGGTATGAGGGCCTGGCCAACGAATTGGCGGGCAAGGGGTATCGGGTGCTGACCTATGATCTTTACGGGCGCGGTTATTCCGATGTGATCGACGCCAGACATGATGTCGACTTCTACCTGACACAGCTTGACGAGCTGCTGGCCCATCTGGAGATCACCCGCCGTTTCACCCTGTTTGGCTATTCCATGGGGGGCATCGTCAGCTCGACCTTTGCGGCAGGATCGCCGGCGCGGGTCAACCGGCTGGTCCTTCTGGCACCGGGCGGGGTGGCGCAGGCGACGCTCAGCTTCACCGGTTTGCGGAAAAACTGGCCATCGGCGTTTCGATGGATCACGGTTGTTCTGGGCGGCTATGATTTGCGCAAATACATCCGCGCCGAGGCCAACAACGGGGCCGTGCGCGACCGGCAATTGGCAACCACCCGCCAGCGCGGCTTTTGGCCCTCGGTTGCCGCAAGCGCCACTGTGCTTGAGACCGATATCAAAAAACACCACCAGGGGATCGCGCGGAACGGCACCCCGGTGCTGGCCATTTGGGGGGCACGGGATCAGGTGATCCCGCCGGACGCGGTCGATATCCTGAAAGGCCGGATACCCGCGGCAAAACAGATCGTGCTGGAGGATGCCAATCACGGGCTGACCTATTCCCATCCGCAGGAAATCGCCGGCCATGTGCTGGCGTTTCTGGGGGCAGACGGGCGGTCAGGTGAAACGCCTTAAGTGGCCGCCTCAAGCGGGCGCTCGCGCACCGGCAGGTGGATCAGCGCCGAAAACGCCCCGACCGCGACGCCGATCCACCAGACCGCGGTATAGTCGCCGGTGGCGTCATACATGCGGCCCCCCAGCCAGACACCCATGAAGCTGCCCAGTTGATGGCTGAAAAACACGATCCCGTAAAGCGTGCCCATATAGCGCAAACCGTAAATATGTGCGACCAGCCCGCTGGTCAGCGGCACAGTGGCCAGCCATAATGAACCCATCGCGACCGAGAACAGGATCACCGTTACCGGCGTGATCGGAAAAAGGATAAACAGCGCCGCAACCAACGTGCGCCCCGCATAGATCCCGGCCAGCAGGTATTTCTTTGACCACCGGTTTCCGGCCCAGCCCGCCAAAAGCGTGCCACCGATATTGGCCAGGCCGATCAGCGAAATCGCCACCGCCCCAAGGATCGAGGTCGAGGTGATCCCAAGCGAATAAAGTACCCCGCCAGTCAGGATCGGGCTGCTCATTTCAGTGACGAATGCCGGGAAATGCGCCGTGACAAAGGCCAGCTGATAGCCGCAGCTGAAAAACCCCAGAAAGATCATCGTATAGGACGGGTCCTTGAACGCTTTCAGCAAAACCTGCCCCATGCTTTCCTCAAGCTGGGCCTTACTGGCGGCGGGGGCTTTCATCATCGGCAGCACCAGCAGCGAAGCGACGATGGCGGCCGAGAACACCAAGAAGACTGCCTGCCAGCTCATCATCCCCAGCAGCCATTCCGCCACCGGTGCCCCGAACACCTGACCGGCGCTTCCCGCCGCGGTGGCGATGGCCAATGACATGGATCGGTTCTCGTCGCTCGACGCCCGACCAACAATGGCCAGGATCACCCCAAAGCCCATCCCGGCAACCCCAAAGCCGACCGCAATGGAATAGACCTGATGCGCCAGCGGCGTGACGGAATTGGCCGACATCATCAAGCCGAAGACATAAGCCAAGGCGCCCAGAACAATCGCCTTCCGGTCGCCCAGCTTTTCGGCAATCGCCCCGAAAATCGGCTGGCCCACGCCCCAGGCAAGGTTCTGTATCGCGATGGCCAGGGAAAATTCGACCCGAAGCCAGCCGAATTCCTCGGCAATCGGAATCTGGAACACACCAAAACTGGCTCGGACCGCAAAGCTGATCAGAATGATGACACAACCGGCAATCAGCACGGGGGTGATAAGGGGCGCTGACTTTTGCATTTACCTGTCCTTGTTCGCTGAACCCGACCCTAGAGAACCACCGGCCCCGGGGTAAACCACATGCATTTCACTTTTTCAAAAATACTTCCGCCGGAGGCGTCGGGTTTGCGCACCCGCGCAAACCCCCACTAAACTGCGGCGCGGCGTCAGACGCG
>JASMHC010000014.1 GCA_030750975.1 Paracoccaceae bacterium | reverse complement strand
GCGCTGAAACCACCGATTCCACGTCTCTCGTGTCTTCAACCAATGGAACAGCGACCGCCCCTTCGATCTCAACTGGAAAAAAGCCACCGTGGCAATCCGGTTCAGCAATCTCGGACTCCGGGGCAAACCTTGGGTCCTTTATGGTCCGCGCCAATCTAGCCAGTCTTTTACGAGGCTGGCTGTTTTCATTGAAGTAAAAGCAATGCGACCTTCGCCAAATGGGTCGGCCTTGCTGCGGCGGATGATGACGCGCAGTGTGCCATCGTCTCTGACCTGCCCCCTTTTGGTCCCTCGATTATAACGAGAGTCTGCGGGTTTGGTTTTCATAGTCTTCGGTTTCAATTTGGGCAAGCACGCCGGGCGTGGAGCCCTCATTTAGCTCAAGCGCTCGGCGTGCTTCTACGGGGGTTTGGTTACCGAGCGACGAATGCGGTCTGACGTGGTTATAATCATAGCGCCACATCGCCAGCTTTCGACGAGCGTCATCCAGACTGTCGAAAATCTCCTCGTTCAGCAACTCATCCCGCAGACTGCCATTAAATGACTCGATGAAGGCATTCTGTTGCGGTTTTCCCGGGTCAATGTAATGCCATTCGACGTCGTTTTCATTTGCCCATTTCAAGACAGCCCGACTGGTTAGTTCCGTGCCATTATCACTGACTATGCTTGCGGGCTTTCCATAGATGCGAACAAGCGCATCCAGCTCACGGGCAACTCGTGCACCGGATATACTGGTGTCCGCCATGAGGCAGAGGTTTTCACGACAACAATCGTCGTTCACCGCAAGGATGCGGAATTTGCGCGATGCACCGAACGTGTCGGACAAAAAGTCCAGCGACCAACGTTGCCCTGGTTTTAAAGCCTCTGGCATAGGTGTGCGGGAGCCGCGTGCCCTTTTCCGGCCCCGTCGCCGCTTCACGCCCAGCTTCTCATCCGTGTAAAGGCGATACAGCTTTTTGTGGTTCATGATCATCCCTTTGCGTTCCAACATCACACCGATCCGACGGTAGCCAAACCGACGCCGATTGGCCGCGATGGCCTTCATCTCCTTGCGAATTTCAGGATTGTCAGGCGGGCGTTCGCGCCGGACTGTCTTTGGATCGACACCGACAAGTCGGCAGGCCCGGCGCTGCGAGATGTCATGATCTCGCATTGCCCTGAGCGCTGCCTCTCGCCGCTCTTTCGGTGCCGTCAGCTCTTTCCCAGCAGATCTTTCAGAACCACGTTGTCCAACATCGTGTCAGCCAACAAACGCTTAAGCTTGGCGTTCTCGTCTTCCAGCGCCTTCAACTTGGCGGCATCAGACACATCCATGCCGCCATACTTAGCTTTGAACTTGTAAAACGTGCCTTGGCTGAGACCGTGCTTACGGCAGACCTCCGCAGTCGGCATCCCAGCTTCTTGTTCTTTGATCATTCCAATAATCTGGGCTTCTGTGAATCGGCTCTTTCGCATTTGTTTGCTCCTTCAAAAGGTTGAGCAAACTCTACATTAAAATGCGGGACATTTCGGGGGGCAGGTCAACATCAAGCGATCATTTAGCCGGGAAGTCGTGTTTAAGAGTAGCGGTCAACGAGTGGTTTTTGATGGGATGGCCGTGAATGGCGATATTGTCCATGTTGCGGAAATCAAACACTACATCAGTATTGAAACTGCACGCTTGTCGGTACCAAGGCTTCTGGAGAGATTCCGAGGTGTGCGGCGCAATTTGCTGAAAGAGGGTAAGAAACTTGTCTTGCATCTCGTCATAGTTTTCGACGACGAAGTAGATCAAGATCTGATCGACTTTCACAAACGGGCCATCCTCCGAAGTGGTGTGGAGTTTGGTGTTAATATCGAAGTACATTTGTATAGCTACAACTCGCTTTAGCAGTGCGCGAATAGCAGCCAAAGGCTGCCGCGCCAGCGCCGACCCGCCCCGATGGGGCGGCGCTTTTGCGACCTCTCGCCAATCACATCCGTTCGACGAGAGTGATGGATAAACTGCCCCACCGATAGTTTTTCGATGCCACCCCGCGGGTCGGCGCTGGCGCGAGTGGCACGCCCCGGCCTTGATCCGGCGGAATGAGGTCCCGGCTCAGGGCCGGGACGTTGAGTGTGTGCTTGCAGGCACCGATCTACCAAATGGTGCGGGTCTGTCATCCCCGCGAAAGCGGGGACCTCGTTAGGCCAAACGCCGTGTTGTGGGAGGCCCCCGCATTCGCGGGGGTGACATGTAGGATGGGGTTGTTTACCCCATCAAGCGCCGGGCAACGATGGGGTGGAACCCCATCCTATGGGTTTCGCGCCATTGCAGGCGTGCCACCAGCCAACAACCCCCTTGCCCCCCCAACCAAACCCCGCTATATCGCGCGGGTCGCGTGGCCTCGGATTCGTTCGGGGCCTCTTGACGTTATTCGGGGACCAGCACAACTGGGCCCTTCACATAGGGCCGCACATGCGGTCCGCCAAGCAAACGGAAGACAGAAAGCATGGCACTCAAGTCGTACAAACCTACGACGCCGGGCCAGCGCGGGCTGGTACTGATCGACCGTTCGGAGCTTTGGAAAGGACGTCCTGTCAAGAGCCTCACCGAGGGTCTGACGAAATCGGGCGGCCGGAACAATACCGGACGGATCACCTCGCGTCGTCGTGGCGGAGGCGCAAAGCGTCTCTATCGTATTGTAGATTTCAAACGGAACAAGTTTGATGTTGCAGCAACCGTTGAACGGATCGAATACGACCCGAACCGGACTGCGTTCATCGCATTGATCAAATATGAAGACGGCGAGCAGGCCTATATCCTGGCCCCGCAGCGTCTGGCTGTTGGCGACACGGTTGTTGCCTCGGCGAAGGCCGACATCAAGCCGGGCAACGCGATGCCGTTCTCGGGCATGCCGATCGGTACCATCGTACACAACATCGAACTGAAAGCAGGCAAGGGCGGCCAGATCGCCCGTGCGGCAGGCACCTATGCCCAGTTTGTTGGTCGTGACGGCGGTTATGCCCAGATCCGCCTGTCTTCGGGCGAGCTGCGCCTCGTGCGTCAGGAATGCATGGCCACCGTTGGTGCCGTGTCAAACCCCGACAACTCGAACCAGAACTACGGTAAAGCCGGTCGCATGCGTCACAAAGGCATCCGTCCAAGTGTCCGTGGTGTTGTCATGAACCCGATCGATCACCCGCATGGTGGTGGTGAGGGCCGGACATCTGGTGGTCGTCATCCGGTTACGCCTTGGGGTAAGCCAACGAAGGGTGCGCGTACCCGCAACAAGAACAAAGCGTCGCAGAAGCTTATCATCCGCTCGCGTCACGCCAAGAAGAAGGGGCGGTAATCCATGTCACGCTCTGTTTGGAAAGGCCCCTTTGTGGATGCTTACGTGCTTAAGAAAGCCGAAGCCGTCCGTGAATCGGGTCGTCATAATGATGTCATCAAAATCTGGTCGCGCCGCTCGACGATCCTGCCCCAATTCGTGGGCCTGACGTTCGGTGTTTACAACGGCCGGAAGCATATCCCTGTCAACGTCACGGAAGACATGATCGGTCAGAAGTTCGGTGAATACGCGCCGACCCGCACCTATTATGGTCATGCCGCTGACAAAAAAGCGAAGCGGAAGTAAGTCATGGGCAAGGCACAAAACCCCCGCCGCGTGGCCGAAAACGAAGCAATGGCGAAAGTCCGCATGCTTCGCACAAGCCCGCAGAAACTGAACCTGGTTGCCGGTCTTATCCGTGGCAAGAAAGTTGAAAAGGCGTTGACCGACCTGACTTTCTCGAAAAAGCGGATCGCGGATGACGTGAAGAAATGCCTTCAGTCGGCCATCGCGAATGCCGAGAACAACCACAACCTCGACGTGGACGAGCTGATCGTGGCGGAAGCCTATGTCGGCAAGAACCTCGTGATGAAGCGTGGCCGTCCGCGGGCACGTGGCCGTTTCGGCAAGATCATGAAGCCGTTCTCGGAAATCACCATCGTCGTTCGTCAGGTTGAGGAGCAAGCATAATGGGTAACAAAACAAACCCGATCGGTATGCGCGTTCAGGTCAACCGGACCTGGGACAGCCGCTGGTACGCCGACAGCAAAGACTATGGTGATCTTCTGCTGGAAGACATCAAGCTGCGCGAATTCATCAAGGAAGAATGCAAGCAGGCCGGTGTTGCCCGTGTGATCATCGAGCGTCCGCACAAGAAGTGCCGCGTGACGATCCACACCGCACGTCCGGGCGTCATCATCGGCAAGAAAGGTGCAGACATCGAAACGCTGCGCCGCAAACTGGCCGCGATGACCGACAGCGAGCTGCACCTGAACATCGTTGAAGTCCGCAAGCCCGAGCTTGACGCTCAGCTTGTTGGCGAATCGATTGCTCAGCAGCTTGAACGCCGTGTTTCTTTCCGCCGCGCGATGAAGCGTGCGGTTCAGAACGCCATGCGCATGGGGGCCGAAGGTATCCGTGTGAACGTCGCGGGCCGTCTTGGCGGTGCCGAGATTGCGCGGACTGAATGGTATCGTGAAGGCCGCGTGCCGTTGCACACTCTGCGTGCCGATATCGATCACGCCCAGGTCGAAGCCATGACCCCATATGGTATCATCGGGATCAAGGTCTGGATCTTCAAAGGCGAGATCATGGAGCACGACCCGCAGGCACGTGACCGTCGCATGCAGGAAGTCCAAGATGGTCCAGCACCGCGCGGTGCCGGCGGCCGTCGCTAAGGAGGACATGAACAATGCTTCAACCAAAGCGTACTAAATTCCGCAAAATTCAAAAAGGCCGGATCAAGGGCGAAGCCAAGGGCGGCTCTGATCTGAACTTCGGCACTTACGGTCTGAAAGCCACCACGCCCGAGCGTGTGACGGCCCGCCAGATCGAAGCTGCCCGTCGAGCCATGACCCGTCATATGAAGCGTCAGGGCCGTGTATGGATCCGCATCTTCCCGGACACCCCGGTAACTGCGAAGCCGATCGAAGTTCGTATGGGTAAAGGTAAAGGCTCGGTCGACCGTTGGGTGGCCAAGGTCAAGCCTGGCCGCGTGATGTTCGAAATTGACGGCGTCAATGACGACATCGCCCGCGAAGCCCTGCGCCTTGCAGCGATGAAACTGCCGGTTAAAACCCGCGTCGTTGTGCGTGAAGACTGGTAAGGGCGGTGCGTGCTAGCACGCACCCTACGAGAATTGAGACCCCCGTTGGTAAGAACCGGCGGGGGTTTTGTTTTGAGGTTGCGTATGGTTTACTGCCGCTCGCGTAAAAGGAGAAATGGGCCTTGGACAGTGAAGCGAATGGGCAGTTAAGCGACCTACTTTTGGATTCGAGTTTTTGGAATGCAATTTCTCAACTCGCGTGGCCTTTGGTTGTCTTAGTAGTCGCACTGTTTTTTCGCAAAATTGTTGTTCAATTGTTTGGTAAGGAGACTTTGTCGATTAAAGTTGCTGGCATGGAATTAAGCGTACGGGATGCGGCACAGAAAACAGGCCATGATGTTTCTGATTTACAGGAGCGACTGGCTGTTCTTGAAAAAAACCTGTCAGTCAATTCTGCAAAGACCAGTTCGCTTTCAATCGAGTCTTCGGCTTCAATTCTCTGGGTTGATGATTTCCCGTCCAACAATGCATTTCTCATTGAAAAGCTGGAAGCTGATGGCGTTCGAATTCGGAAGGAGTTGACGACGGACTCGGGGATTGGCGCTTTGGCCAGCGATGAGTTCGATTTAATAATAAGTGATCTTGGTAGAATCGAAAACGGATCGAACAATCCCTTTGCAGGTCTAGATTTTGCACGCGCCGTAAGGGCTGCCGGACACAAGCACCCACTACTCATTTTTGCGGGGCAAAGAGGTGTTGAAAACAGAGATCGACTTCTGAAAGCAGGAGTAACGCAAGTCACAAGATCCGCCGTTGAGGTGTTCAAGTTTGTTGAAAACAGTCTCGGGCATTTGGAAGAGACAAGGTCGCAAAACGTGAATTCGAACCACTAGTAATCCTTGCACCACCCCACGCTTCCCAACATATAGGCCCCAATCAAAGAGGGTCTAATCATGCGCGCACAGGTTTCCGAGTTTCTCGACCGCCCCTTCACCCGCAATGCGATCATGGGGGTTATCTTGTTCAATGCCATTGTTCTGGGGTTGGAAACGTCCAAGCCCGTCATGGCTGCAATGGGCGATGTGATTTATCTGCTGGATCGCCTGTGCCTGACCATTTTCGTCGCCGAAATCGCCGCCAAGCTTTTCGCACGCGGTGGCAAGTTCTTCCGCGACGGATGGAACATTTTCGATTTCCTGATCGTCGGTATTTCTCTGTTCCCCGCAGGGCAGGGGCTGGCGGTGTTGCGGGCGTTGCGCATTCTACGTTTGCTGCGGGTCGTCTCGGTCGCCCCGACGATGCGCCGTGTGGTCGAGGGGTTTTTGACGGCATTGCCCGGCATGGGGTCGGTCTTTCTTTTGACCGGCGTGATTTTCTATATAGCTTCCGTCATGGCGACGAAGCTGTTTTCCGACACTTTCCCTCAGTGGTTCGGAACCCTTGGCGACAGCGCCTATACCCTGTTCCAGATCATGACGCTGGAAAGCTGGTCGATGGGGATCGTGCGGCCTGTGCTTGAGGTTTATCCCTATGCGTGGCTGTTCTTCGTGCCGTTCATTCTGGTGACAACCTTCGCGGTGGTGAACCTTGTGGTTGGTCTGATCGTGAATTCGATGCAAGACGCCCATGCCGAGGAAACCAATGCCGCCACCGACACATATCGCGACGATGTGGTCGCGCGGCTGGAACGGATCGAGCAGGCACTAGCTGCGCGGAAATAGCCCTTAGGGCGTGTGCCGAATGAACGGCGAATGGCTGGGGGCGTCCGGTTTCAGCTGCCCGTTTGCGTCAAAATCCGCGTCCGTATTGAACGGCCAAAGCGGAAGGGTGTCGAAATCCCTCAGCACGGCGGCCTGATCTGACAGGGTTCTGGCCAAACGGGCCTCAAGCGCCGATTTGTCATCGCCTTCGTGATAGCCGTGCACGCCGAATGCCACGCGCGGCTCGATCACGTCAAACCCGAGATATCGCAGAGTTTGCGCCAGCGGCCAAAGCTGCATGCGGATGTCGCCCTCTTTGCCGTTATGGGCACATTCCGCTTGCGACGCACCGGCGGTGGCGCAGATCAGGGCGCGTTTGCCTTTGAATTTCCCCCGGTCGAAGCGTTCGTCAACTGTGTGGATGCGCCCGTGTTGCAGCACCCGATCCAGCCAGCCTTTCAATACCGCGGGCGGTGAAAACCACCAGATGGGGAAATGAAAGATAACGCGGTCGGCCTGTTCCAGCCTGATAATCTCGGCCGCGATATCAGCGGGGGGCACATGCGCGGCTTCCTGCGCTTTCAGCGGATCGAACCGCGCCGCAGGTGGCAGGGATGGGTAGTGCGCGGCCCGCTCGACCGCATCAAACCCCATCGCCGTCAGATCCGAGACCAAAACCCGATCGCCCGCTGCACGGCACGCCTTAACCGTGGCATTCGCCCAGGACCCGTTGAACGAGCGCCCCTCGGGATGCGCCAAGACCACCAGCGTCGTTGTCATGTGAAAGCCTTCCTTACGCCCCTGCACCAAGCCTATTGCACAGACTGACAAGTCACAACACACCCCGTTTGACCCATCTCAAAGCGCGGGCGCCGGCATGTGATAGGCCACCGGTAAACTTACAAAGGACCTTACCATGATGTGGCTCACTATTATTTTGCATATGTTCGTTGGCACCACCGTCGCCAGCGTCGGGATTATCGGGCTTCTGGTGACTGGCAACGCCAGTCTGGTCGCCATCGGTGTCGCGGCACTGATCGGATATGTTGCGGCAATCCCGCTGTCGGTCGTCATCGCCCGCGCGGTGAAAAACGCCTGAGGCGTGCTTGGGGTTTCGTTATGATGATAATCGGCGTATCTGAGGATCATCCGAGACCCGTTTGATCCCGAAAACGCGACGAAGCATTGGTATTCCATGTCACAAATCACATCCCTGTTCGCCACCCGCCTGTACCGCGCCCGTCTGGACGGGTTTGATCCAAAAGTCAGCCCGCAAGAGCTTGAAGCCTCGTGCTGGTCGATTGCCGAGGATGACGAGGCAGGGCAGCAATGGTGCGAGGATAACGGCTATCCGGGCTATACATCCTATGCGTCGCTGACCGATCTGCCCTGGCGCTTTCCCGCCTTCGCCGATCTGGTTGAGGCCCTGGACAGGCATGTGGCGGCGTTCATCGAGGAACTCGACTGGGATCTGGGGGATAAAGAGGTGCAGTTGGAAGACCTCTGGATCAACATCCTGCCCCCTGGTGGCATGCATTCGAACCACATCCACCCGCATTCGGTGATCTCGGGGACGACCTATGTGTCGATGCCCGACGGGGCGTCTTCGCTAAAACTGGAAGACCCGCGCCTTAGCCGCATGATGGCCGCGCCCCCGCGCCGCAAGGATGCCCGCGAGGATTTGAAGACGTTTTATTATGCCAAACCACAGGTCGGGGATGTGCTGCTGTGGGAAAGCTGGCTGCGCCACGAGGTGATGCTGAACCAGGCGGATGAAGAGCGGGTAAGTGTCAGCTTTAATTACAAGTGGGAGTGACGGGCTGAACCGCGAAGCGACGAGGTCTTGCTAAGGATATAGTAACACTCGTATCGTATCGACAGTTTATGGAGCATAAGGCAGTGTCTGCGATCAAGAAAGAAGCCGTCAAAGGCGGATGGATTGCGAGAAACGCCAAAACGGGGCGTTTCGTTTCGGTGACATCCAAATCGGGTACGCGCAAATCTTCAGCGGCGTCGGTCGAAACGATGAAGGAAATAGCCGAAAAGCGGAAAGACGCATTAAAGAGGTTGTCCGATAGGTAGGCGACATTATCGCATAACACTGGCCGACGCCATTGATGCGCATGAACTGGCCCTGACACAAGGCGTTGGCGGCCGCGTTGGCGTAGTCAGTCTGGACTTGATCGAGTCTGCTATTGGCCGTCCTTACTCAGGATACCATCTGTCAATTGCCGATAAAGCCGCCGCCCTATTGCAAAGTGTGGCATGCAATCATGGCTTCACGGATGGAAACAAAAGGACTGCGTGGATTCTTGTTGAAACATTGATAGCCCGTAGCGGTTATTTTCTGGATGTACCGGATGATGCACCGATTGATGATTTGGTGGTTGGCGTCGTGGCCGGCGAGATGGATTTTCAAGCACTCAATCTTTGGTTTGCGGAACGAATTGAGAGGCCCTAAATCCCCTCGACGTAAACACCCAATGCCTCGGCCAGTTCGGTTTCCTCGTATCCGAAATGCGACCGGGCGGCGTTTTCGAGCAGGGTGAGTGTCTCGGCGGTTTCTTTGAATTGGCTCTCTGTCGGTGACTGGATAAGGCGTTCGGCGCTTTGCTGTAACCGGACCAGCAATTCATGCACGACCACATGCTCGGCTTTCAGTTGGGCGACGACGCATTTCAGGGACTCCGACCCTTTTGCGGCGATTTGCGGGAACACCATTTGTTCTTCGGCATCGTGGTGGAACGTCAGCATCTGGCATTCGCGCCCGCAAAGGTTTCCGAACAGGCGGTAATTTTGCACAAGGTCCATGCCTTCGAGCGTCTTTTGAAAGGCGCTGGGGTCATCGTTTCCTTCAACCACGTGTCTGTAAACCGCCCGAGCTTTTGCCAGCTCCATCAGATGATGCCTGTGGATTACGGCGAGGTAGCGGCCTGCCTCTCGCTGCGGCTCGGTGACGTCGGGGATCGGGTCCGCCGAGGGGCGGGTGCTCGGATCGATCACCAGATCGGCAAGGGCGGCGTTGGTTAGGTCTTGGGTCATGACGTCCTTAACTGATTAATAGGCTCGGGACCACTATGGCCGAGCGCCTCAATTCTTCCCATCCCCAAAGGCCGTAAAACCCAAGGATTTCCTGAATAAACCCTTGCGGCCTATGGGTGGCTCCCTTATAGAGCGGCATCTCACGGATTCCCGCCTGCGGGATTCGTGTGTTTGTCATTTGATCCACCAGGTTCCGGGTCACCCTGAAACAACCGTCAGGGGCTTGCTGGTGTTTTGAGAAAGGAAAAGGCGATGAACGCCAATGATATGCGTGAAAAAACGCCCGATCAGCTGCGTGATGAGCTGGTCAATTTGAAGAAAGAGGCCTTCAACCTCCGCTTTCAGCAAGCAACCGGTCAGCTGGAAAACACCGCGCGTATGCGTCAGGTCCGCCGTGATGCGGCCCGTGTGAAGACCATCCTGAACGAAAAAGCTGCCGCAGCTGCGGAATAAGAGGAGCTTGAGACATGCCTAAGCGTATCCTGCAAGGAACCGTCACCTCGAACGCGAACAACCAGACCGTAACCGTTTCGGTCGAGCGTCGCTTCAAGCACCCGGTTCTGCAAAAAACCATCCGTAAGTCGAAGAAATATCGCGCTCACGATGAGAACAACCAATTCAACGTCGGCGACAGCGTTCGTATCATCGAATGTGCGCCGAGGTCGAAAACCAAACGCTGGGAAGTTCTGGAAGCTTAAGTTTTAACGAAAGCTTCCCGAACGACTTAGTTAAGTCGAAACCCTGGGGGAAACAGCACGCATCGCTGCCCCAAAGGTCGGGAGAAACCACATGATCCAGATGCAAACAAATCTGGATGTAGCTGACAACTCTGGCGCGCGCCGGGTTCAGTGCATCAAGGTTCTGGGTGGTTCCAAGCGTAAATACGCATCCGTAGGCGACATCATCGTCGTCTCGGTCAAGGAAGCCATCCCACGCGGTCGCGTAAAGAAAGGGGACGTCCGCAAGGCCGTTGTCGTGCGCACCGCCAAGGAAGTTCGCCGTGAAGACGGCACCGCGGTTCGTTTTGACCGCAACGCAGCCGTTATCCTGAACAACGCCGGTGAGCCTGTTGGCACACGTATCTTCGGCCCTGTTGTTCGCGAGCTGCGTGCGAAGAACTTCATGAAGATTATCTCGCTTGCTCCGGAGGTGCTGTAATGGCTGCTAAACTTCGTACTGGCGACAAGGTTGTCGTGTTGGCCGGCAAGGACAAAGGCAAAGAGGGCACAATCTCTTCCGTTGATCCGAAAGCCGGTAAAGCTGTCGTGGACGGTATCAACATGGCCATCCGCCACACCCGTCAAAGCCAGACCAGCCAAGGTGGCCGCCTTCCCAAGGCGCTGCCGATCCAGCTGTCGAACCTGGCTCTGCTTGACGCAAATGGCAAAGCAACCCGCGTTGGCTTCAAGGTTGAAGACGGCAAGAAGGTGCGCGTTGCGAAAACCACAGGGGATGTGATCGATGCTTGATACCGCAAACTACACCCCGCGTCTGAAAGCCGCCTACAAGGACACGATCCGTGGCGCGCTGAAAGAAGAGTTTGGCTATGCCAACGACATGATGATCCCGCGTTTGGACAAGATCGTTCTGAACATCGGTTGTGGCCGCGAAGCTGTGAAAGACAGCAAGAAAGCCAAAGCCGCTGTTGAAGATCTGACCACCATCGCAGGTCAGAAGGCGCTGATGACCACGGCAAAGAACTCGATCGCGGGCTTCCGCGTTCGTGAAGGCATGCCGATGGGTGCCAAAGTGACCCTGCGCGGCGACCGTATGTATGAATTCCTTGATCGTCTGATCACCATTGCGATGCCGCGTATCCGCGACTTCCGTGGTGTAAAGCCCAGCTTCGACGGCCGTGGCAACTTTGCCACCGGCATCAAGGAACATATCGTCTTCCCCGAGATCAACTTTGATAAAGTTGACGAAGTTTGGGGTATGGACATCGTGATCACCACCACCGCGAACACCGACGCGGAAGCAAAGAGCCTGTTGAAGCATTTCAACATGCCTTTCAATGCGTGATTAGCGGAGAGGATTGAGACATGGCTAAAAAAGCAATGATCGAACGCGAAAAGAAGCGGGCAGCACTGGTTGAGAAATACGCCGCCAAGCGTGCCGCTTTGAAAGAAATCGCAAACGATGAAAGCCTGCCGATGGAAGAGCGTTTCAAAGCGCGCCTGAAGCTGGCGAAACTGCCGCGCAACAGCTCGGCAACCCGTATTCACAACCGCTGTCAGCTGACCGGTCGTCCTCATGCTTACTATCGTAAGCTGAAGGTCAGCCGTATTGCGCTGCGCGAACTCGGCTCGACCGGCATGGCGCCTGGTCTGGTCAAATCAAGCTGGTAAGGGAGAGACGATATGAACGATCCTATCGGCGATATGCTCACCCGTATCCGTAACTCGCAAATGCGTGGCAAATCAGTTGTCTCGACCCCGGCGTCCAAGCTGCGCGGTTGGGTTCTGGATGTGCTGGCAGACGAAGGTTACATCCGCGGCTATGAAGCGGGTACTGATGCAAAGGGTCATCCGACCCTGGAAATCAGCCTGAAATACTTCGATGGCGCCCCTGTCATTCGCGAACTCAAGCGGGTCTCCAAGCCCGGCCGTCGCGTTTACATGAGCGTCAATGACATCCCTCAGGTCCGTCAGGGCCTGGGTGTGTCGATTGTCTCCACCTCGAAAGGTGTGATGTCGGACGCGAACGCTCGCAGCCAGAATGTTGGCGGCGAAGTGCTTTGCACCGTCTTCTAAGGAGGTCTGAATGTCTCGTATTGGTAAAAAACCGGTCGAGCTTCCCTCGGGTGTTACCGCATCCGTTTCGGGGCAGACCGTTGAAGTCAAAGGTCCGAAAGGCACCCGCAGCTTCACCGCAACCGCCGATGTGACCATCGCAGTTGAAGACAACGCCGTTTCGGTCAGCCCGCGTGGTTCGTCCAAGCGTGCCCGCCAGCAGTGGGGCATGAGCCGCACACAGGTGGCCAACCTTGTGACCGGTGTGACCACCGGCTTCAAGAAAGAGCTTGAGATTCAGGGTGTTGGTTATCGTGCTCAGATGCAGGGCAACACCCTGAAGCTGAACCTCGGCCTGAGCCACGACGTTGAGTATCAAGCTCCGGAAGGTATTTCGATCACCGCTCCGAAGCCAACCGAAATCATTGTTGAAGGTATCGACCAGCAAACCGTTGGTCAGGTCGCCGCGGAAATCCGCGAATGGCGCAAGCCCGAGCCTTATAAGGGCAAGGGTATCCGCTATAAGGGCGAATATATCTTCATCAAAGAAGGTAAGAAGAAGTAAGGACTGCAAAAATGGCAAACAGCAAACGGGAACTGTTCCTCAAGCGCCGCCTGCGCGTCCGGAACAAACTTCGCAAGGTCAATGGCGACAAGATGCGCCTGTCGGTGCACCGTTCGAACAAGAACATCAGCGTACAGCTGATCGACGACGTCAACGGCGTAACTCTGGCTTCGGCTTCAACGCTCGAAAAAGATCTGGGCGTGGTTGGCAAGAACAACGTCGAAGCGGCTTCGAAAGTGGGCGCTGCAATCGCAGAGCGTGCCAAGAAAGCCGGCATCGAGGAAGCCTATTTCGACCGTGGCGGCTTTCTTTTCCACGGCAAGGTGAAGGCTCTGGCCGACGCTGCGCGTGAGGGTGGCCTGAAAATCTGATGTTTGGCGGGCTGAGGCCCGCCTTATGCATCCCAAATACCGCTGTAGGGCGGGCTTTTGCCCGCCATATGGCACATGAAGGCAGAAATGCCTCGATGATCGGGGGTCTTTGGGCCACTGCGATTGAAGAAACAAGGCGCATTGCGCCGTAATTTATGGAGTGCCTTATGGCAGAACGTGAAAACCGCCGGGACCGTCGCGACCGCGACGAAGCACCGGAATTTGCAGATCGTCTGGTTGCGATCAACCGTGTTTCGAAAACCGTCAAAGGTGGTAAGCGCTTTGGTTTCGCTGCACTTGTTGTTGTCGGTGATCAGAAAGGCCGCGTAGGTTTCGGCAAGGGTAAGGCGAAAGAAGTGCCCGAGGCGATCCGCAAGGCGACCGAGCAAGCCAAGCGCCAGATGATCCGCGTACCTTTGAAAGAGGGCCGCACCCTGCACCACGACATGGAAGGCCGTCACGGCGCCGGTAAGGTGGTCATGCGCACCGCTCCGACTGGTACGGGTATCATTGCCGGTGGTCCGATGCGTGCCGTGTTTGAAATGCTGGGTATTCAGGACGTGGTCGCCAAGTCGATCGGTTCGCAGAACCCCTATAACATGATCCGCGCAACCATCGACGGGCTGAACAAAGAATCAAGCCCGCGTCAGGTTGCTCAGCGTCGTGGCAAGAAAGTTGCTGACATTCTTCGCAAAGAAGAAGCGCCGGTAGCCGAAGCAGCAGAAGCGTAAGGAGACGGACCCATGGCCAAAACCATCGTAGTCAAACAGATCGGTTCCCCGATCCGCCGCCCTGCAAAACAGCGCCAGACCCTGATCGGTCTTGGCCTGAACAAGATGAACAAAACCCGCGAGCTGGAAGACACCCCGGCCGTGCGTGGCATGATCGCCAAGATCCCCCACATGGTTCAGATCATCGAGGAAAAAGGCTGAGGCCTTTTCGCGGTGACGACGGGGGTATCCTGTCGGTTAAGATTAGAAGCGCCCTTACCGGAAGGTGGGGGCGTTTTTTGTTGTGCATTGGATCGTCCAAAATACCAAACGCCCCGGCAGGGGGAAGCCGGGGCGCTTGACCGAAACGGCGCGTTGGTCAGTTCGCCAATGCGGAGGTTTTGGAGCCGTTGCAGCTGTTTTCGTCCCACCAGCCGGTTCGGATTTTCTTCATCGTACCGTTCATCAGCATTCCGGCGATTGTTCCGATGCCGAATTGTTCCTCATCGCCAACGGCCAGAACATATTTGCCGCTGTTCGTTTTGTTGGACACTTTCAAATAATAGGTGCCCGCCGGATAGGTGCGGTCACCTTTGAAGTCGGCTCCGATCTCGGGGCCGACCCAGTACCATGTCTTGCCGAATTCCTCGTACCATTCCCACCAGTCAACGTCGTCTCCGGCACGGCGGTCGATGCGGGCCATGGTGCTGTCCAGCACGTCTAGGTCAAAGGTTTGCTGCAACGCGCAGCCTTCCAGTTTTGGCGCGGTCAGACCGGCGTAAAAGCGAAACGGAACATCCGAGGATATGCGGTAATATTGCGGTGCTCCGGTAAGTTCGGAATAGATGGCTTTGGAATGCTCGGGCTTGGATATTTCGTATGGGCTGTCGGCTGTCGTGTTCGACAAGCCGTCGTTGATCACCGGCGCATGGGCGCTTGCGGCTGATGCCAGAACGGCGAATGCCAACGAGAGAATAGTACGCATTTGAAACCTCATCCTTGTGATAGTCTCAATACGCCGTGTCGCCGGAATTGGATCAAATTGACTGGATTTATTCGGTGCTCTGCCCTTTTTTCTGACTTGAAGGACAGGCTGACCAATCGAGCGTTTATTGACGCCGCTATACGCGCCTGCGCTCTTTGAAAGGAATACAGCATCCGAGCCTTGGCCCGGGTGCTGTATGATCATTTCTTGTCTGCGGTCTCGTGCAGGTATTCGTACCAGCAGGGAAGATCGGCGCGAAACGCGGCGTTGATCTTCGTCGATAGCGTGGTGAGGAATGTAGCCACTTGCTTTGCTTCCTTTGTGTCATTGTCTGAAAGGGTGAATAACCCGCCTCAGCCACTGCGACCACGGACGATTTGGTATAGCCAGGTTGCAGAAAACGAAACCCTCGGCTTTCTGTGTGGATGATTTCCCCGATACACAGAGTTGCGCTTAACAATGAAAGCGTTTCGAGATTAAATTGAGATACAAGTTAACTTTTTTGGCAACCCCTTCAGGAGCGTGACGATGAACATCCGGTTTTTTTCTGCCAAGGACAGGCCTGTTCATCTTGGCCCTTACCCGGTCGAGCGTCTGAAGCGCGTAACAGGCGCCGACCTGTCGGATGTGCCCGCCGCCCAGCCGGTCAGCTTCCGTAATCCGCAAGCCCCTGAAAATATCGTCAACGCCATGCGGGACTATCAGGCGATGATGGACGCGATCCGCGACGGTTTGGTAAACAAGGTGAGGTCGGACATTCCCGCTGATCCGCAAGAGCGGGCGGATCATCTGAAGGCGTTCGGCTATTTCTCGGATGCGTCCATGGTGGGAATTTGCCGGTTGCAGGCCGGGGATGTGCTGGATCAGCCATACCGTAATCCCGATATCGACCGGCTGGCCGAGGCGATGCGGACGCGGCAGACCAAGACGTTGGCCTCGGGCATTGATATGATCATGGCCGATCTGAAGGACAGTATGAAGGCCCCGCCCTCGGGTATCGAGGGGCACAGCCACGCGATTGTCTTTCTTTATGAAAATCCACGCGCACCGCGCAGCGACGAGGCAGGGGCCGCGTGGATCACCGACGCGCAGGCCCAGCGGGCCGGATTGCGGGCCAATGAAACGGCTTGTGTTCTGGCAAATTACATCCGCCTTATTGGCTGGGATGCCAAGGCGCATTCCTGTTCATCCAGCGATGTGGACTTGAACCGACTGACCGTGGCCGCCGGTTTGGCAACAGCCGAAAAGAGGCAGTTGTATGCCCCGTGGATCGGGCGTGATTTCGGGGTTGCGGTGCTGACAACCACGCTTGAATTGGCGGTTGATCAGCCTTTGGCCCCTGCGGATGCCCAGCCCTATTGGCGCACCCATGGCCCCGCATGGTGGTTCGGTAAAGGGTTCGAGAAGAACGGATTTAACCGCGACCCGTTTGCCAGACGCCGGTTTGTGGACGGTCCGCACCCATTTGAAAAGCTCAAACGGGTCGACGCCCCGACCACCTATATTGATGAACCGAACGTGCCCCGCGTTCCCAAACGCGCGGATATGTTTGCCCGCGCCCAGTTTGGCGATATGGGCAAACATGTGCAGGATGGTGCAAGGGGGGGCTATTACGCCCGCAAGGCCGCGCCCTCATTCGCCCAGCGGCGGGCATTGGGGGCGTTCGTGCTTTTGCAGGATGGCGAGGCCAACGCCGATGGCCCGCGGCCAACGGACGCGGCGCGCAATGCCGAAAACATAAAGGCCGCTTGCTATTTCCTTGGGGTGGATGCGGTGGGCCTTTCGCGTTGCCCTGATTGGACGTGGTATTCCCACAATGCGGCGGCCGAGCCTGTGGATCCGCCGCATGATCAGGCGATCAGCATGATCATTGATCAGGGCTATCAAACGATGGAGGGGGCCAGCGGCGATGACTGGATCAGCGTGGCACAATCCATGCGGGCCTATCTGCGCTTTTCCTTGCTTGGGGGGGTGATCGCCCAGCAAATCCGCAACCTGGGCTATGGGGCCAAGGCGCATACGGTGATGGATGGCGATGTGTTGCAGCCGCCATTGCTGCTTTTGTCGGGCCTGGGCGAGGTCAGCCGCATTGGCGAAGTGATCCTGAACCCCTATCTGGGGCCGCGCCTGAAATCCGGTGTGGTGACGACGGACATGCCCATGGCCCATGATAAGCCGATTGACTTTGGCTTGCAGAACTTTTGCGAAAACTGCAACAAATGCGCCCGCGAATGCCCCTCGGGTGCGATTACGGCGGGTCCGAAGCTGATGTTCAATGGCTACGAGATCTGGAAATCCGACAGCCAGAAATGCGCGACCTACCGTATCACGACCGAAGGCGGCGCGATGTGCGGGCGCTGCATGAAAACCTGCCCGTGGAACCTTGAGGGGCTATTCGCCGAGGCCCCCTTTCGCTGGGCGGCATCGAACATCCCGGCGCTGGCGCGTCCTTTGGCCGAACTGGATGACCGCTTGGGCAATGGCGGGCTGAATGATGTGAAGAAATGGTGGTGGGATATCGAGCTTGAGGCCGACGGCGCCTATCGCCCGACCCGCAAGCCGCTGAACCGCCGGGGATTGCAGCCCGAGCTTGAGGTGACTTACGAGGATCAGACGCTGGCCGTCTATCCGGCCGATATTGCGCCGCATCCCTGGCCCTATCCGTTCCCGATGGATCGCGAGGCGGGGATCGAGGCCTATGCCCATCTGGTGACGGCGGCAGAGCACCGCGCCAGGCTGGCGCGGGGCGAGACCGGCCATCTGCATCGCTACCAGGGCGAGGGAACTTCGCCCGTGGTGCGGGTGCAGGTCTCAAAGGTCGAGCCGATGACAGGCGATGTGACGAAATACGAGTTTTCAACGCTGGACGGGGCAGATCTGCCGGAATGGACGGCGGGGGCACATTTGGATGTGTTGGTGACGCCGGACTTTTTGCGGCAGTATTCCATGTCGGGTGATCCGGCGGACCGGTCGAAATACCAGATCGGCGTGCTGCGTGAAGACGAAGGGCGCGGCGGGTCGCTGATGCTGCACCGGATTTTCAACGAAGGCCGCAAGGTTTTTATCTCAAGGCCCATCAACCATTTCGAACTGGTCGAGGACGCCACGAAAACATTTCTGATGGGCGGCGGGATCGGCGTGACGCCAATGATCGCCTTCGCCCACCGGCTGCATGCTTTGGGCCGGGATTTCGCGCTTCATTATTCATGCAGCCGCAAGGATGGCGCGGGCTATCTGGATGATCTGGAGCAGGTGCCCTGGGCGGATAAAGTGCGGCTGCATTTCTCGGATCAGGGCACACGGGCCGATCTGGATCAGGTTTTGGCGGGATATCAGGCGGGTTGGCATGTGTATACCTGCGGACCGGACCGATATATGGACGGGGTAATGCAAGCTGCCGAGCGTCAGGGTTTTCCTGAAGAGGCGCGGCATCTTGAGTATTTCAGCGTCCCCGAGCAGCCGGATTATGAGAACCATGATTTCACCATCCGGCTGGCAAAATCCGGGCGGGAAATTCATGTGCCCGCCGACCGTAATCCGACCGACGTTCTGGCCGAAAACGGGGTGCATGTGGATGTGAAATGCTCGGACGGGATATGTGGTGTGTGTAAATGCGGCCTGATCTCGGGCGAGGTTGAGCATCGCGATTTCGTTCTGTCCAAAAAGCAGCGCGAACACAGCATCATCCTGTGCCAAAGCCGGGCGGCGGAACCGGACGGGGTGATCGAGGTTGATCTTTAAGGCGTGCGCGTCCAGTCCTTGATCAGATCAAGAAAGGCCTCGGCGAAAATGTCGTCTTTGATGAATTGATAATGACCGTCCGAGCGGAAATTTGCCGGATTGGTCGGATCGACAAGTTCGACAGTGGCCAAATAGGCAATATTGTTCGCGTCCAGCACGGGTTTCAGCAATTCAAGCAATTGAACATCGCCCGGGTCGCGCCCCTGGATAAGGAAAAGGATCGGAAGCTGCCCGTCCTTTCGCGCGTCTTGTGCGAATTTCAGGGCCATCAATTGCAGCGTCTCTGCAATCGGGAAGGCTTCTGGTTTAAGGATCGCCTGTTTGGCTTTGGTTTGCTGCCGTGATGTGAACGCGCGGCGGATCAAACGGAAGAAGGGCGAGCGGTCGAGGGCCGGCCAGGCGAAGGCAATGGGAAGGTAGTTCGCGTCTTCGGTGCGCAACTGCCGGTTCCAGCTTTCGCGGAAAGCAGGGTTCAGTTCATCCTCAAGCGAGGTGACGATTGGCTGGGTCGATTGAAGCTGACCGTTCACCGCGCGATAGATCGGATAGGTGAAGGGCATGGGCTGTTCGGGGTTCCATGTGCGGTTCGACAGTGACGCCATGCCGGGGACGGACGAAGATAGAAAGCTTAGCACCACGATGTCGCCCGCGTCGCGGTTGGGGCGGTCCAACTGGTTGGCGTAGTAGACGAAATTGGGCGAAGCGGCCGGTGCCACATGGGCGTCCCATGTCAGGCTGGGATCCATTTTTACCGCCGCTCTGAAAATATTGGCCGAAAAGGACATGCCGTAACTGCGAATGGTCAGTGCAGAGGGATCATCAGTCGCGCCCTCATAAAACAGCGGGCCGGTAAGAACACCGTCGATCCATGAAGCCTCCATCGGGTTGTCGACAGACCCAAGAGTGTTTTGCCATACCGCATGTTTACCCGGCACCGAGCGGCCATATTCAAAAAAGCGCACAAGGCTGGTCAGCATCCCCCGGCTTTCAGCGACCCGCAATGCCCCGGCCACCGACAGATCAAGCCCCGCCAGAAGCAGGATCGTCAAAGCGAGGGTTTTCAAAAAGCGGGCCATGGGATCAGAACTGGAAGTAGATGAAGGATTGGGTGGAAACGGTGCCGCCAAAGGCCAGCAGATAGATCAGACCGGCATAGACAAAAGCGCGGGCCGCGTTGGGCCAACTTGCGTAGAAATGCCCGCGTCCGGCGCGTTCGGACAGGATATCCCAGATCAGCACGATCAGGATAGCGACAAACGCCGGGAAGGGCGGAAGCTGGGCGGTCAGCGCGTTGCTGTCAAACAGCAGACGATTGGTGAAATCCCTGATCTGCACAAATGAGTCAGCGCGGAACAAAAGCCAGCCGTAGCTTGTGATCTGAAAGAACAGGGCGATGCCGATCAGTCGTTTCAGGCCGAACCACGACCCCAAAGACCATTTCGGCAACACGCGATAGAGCGAAAGGATGCCGCCTTGGTAGGCGCCCCACAGCACGAAATTCCACGCCGCCCCGTGCCACAACCCGCCAAGCAACATGGTGGTGATCAGGTTTATATGGGTCCGTGCCCGCCCTTTCCGGCTGCCACCGAGCGAGAAATACAGATAGTCGCGCAGCCAGGTGGACAGGCTGATATGCCAGCGCTGCCAGAATTCGCGCGGGTTGATCGCGAAATAGGGCTGGGCAAAGTTGCGCATCAGCCTGAACCCAAGCGCCTTGGCGGTGCCTCGGGCGATGTCGGTATAACCAGAAAAATCGCAATAGATCTGGATGGCAAACAGCCAGCAGGCAAGGATCACATCCGCCCGTGTCGGATCGGGCGAAGCAAACACCGAATCCACCGTCGGGGCGATGGCATCGGCGATGGCGACCTTTTTTATCAGGCCGATCAGGCACAGGCCAAGACCGCGCTCAAAGGCCGCCCAAGTCAGTTTGCGCGGGGCGATGATATTGGGCAGCAGGTTTTTGGCGCGTTCGATGGGACCGGCCACAAGCTGGGGGAAAAAGGCGACGAACAGCGCGTAGTCCAGAAAATCATCCGTCGGCTTCAACTCGCGCCGGTAAATATCGATCGTATAGCTGAGGGTCTGGAACGTGTAAAACGATATGCCCACGGGCAGGATAATCGACAGGGCAGGCAGGTTGGCCGACACCCCGGCCTGGGTTAGCACGGCTGCGAATGTATCGATGAAAAAGTTGAAATACTTGAAGACCCCCAGCAGCCCGAGATTCACCCCCAAGGAAATCCACAACAGGCGTTTGCGGCGGGTCTCGGCTGTTTCGTGGTGGATTTTCTGGCCGATCACGTAATCGACAACGGTGCTGAACATGATCAGCCCGAGAAACCGCCAATCCCAAAAGCCGTAGAAAACATAGCTGGCGACAAGCAAAAACCGGTTCTGGGCCTTGTGCGGCAACAGCACATAGCCGGTCATGACCAGCGCGAAAAAAACCCAATATTGCAATTCGTTAAAGAGCATTAACCTCAGTTAAGGGCAGGCTGAGGTTTGACGCAACAGATTGTTCCCTGACGGCCCATGGGAACAAGGGCGGCAGGTTTTGGCGGATTACGTCCCGCGTTCGAAGAACACGCGGATGGACGCCTCGAATTCGCGGGGTTTTTCGGCGTGCAGCCAATGACCGACGCCGGGGATTTTGGCAAAATAGGCGTCGGTGAACAGCGCTTTGATGCCGGACCGGTGTTCAGGCAAAACATAGTCAGACTTGCCGCCGGACAGGAACAGAGCGGGCTTGTCAAAAAGGCCCTCAACCGCCGGGAAGCCCAGCACTTTGTCCATCTCGGCCGCCAATACGTCCAGATTGAGACGCCAGCGTCTGGCCTTCACATCGAGCGACTGAAGCAAAAAGGCCCGAACCGAGGCCTCGGGCACCTCAGCCGTCAAAAGCCGGTCAGCGTCCGAGCGTTTCTCGACCATCGACAGGTCAAGTGCCCGCATGGCGTGGATCAGCGGCATTTGCGTATGCCCATAAGACACCGGAGCGATATCCGCGACCAGCAGCCGGTTGACCAGATCGGGATTTTGCAGAGCCAACACCATCGCGGCCTTGCCACCCATGGAATGGCCCAGCACGTTCATCGGCGCTTTGAACTGGCGAATGACTTCGGCCAGATCCTTGGCCAGATCAAAATAGTTGTGGCTATCCTGCCAGTCGCTCTCCCCGTGATTGCGCATGTCCACCGCGATCACATGATGGTCCGAGGACAGGCGCTTGGCGATCACGCCCCAGTTGCGGGCCGATCCGAATAACCCGTGCACAATCAAAATTGAGGGGGCGTCGGTCTGTTGTCCGTGTTCGACATAGTTCAGCATGGCCGCGATGTAGCGCGGATTGAGGTAAGGGACAAAACAAAAAAGCCCCAGAGGGTGCTCTGGGGCCTTTATATGAAATCGAATGAGGATTAGAGGTTCGGATAAAGCGGGAACCTTGCGCACATTTCGGCCACTTCGGCTTTGACCTTGGCCTCAACCTCGGCATTGCCATCTTCACCGTTTGCGGCCAGCCCGTCGACCACTTCGACGATCCAGTCGGCGATCTGGCGGAACTCGGCTTCGCCAAAGCCCCGGGTTGTGCCCGCCGGAGTGCCCAGACGGATGCCCGAGGTGATCATCGGCTTTTCAGTGTCAAACGGAATGCCGTTCTTGTTGCAGGTGATATGCGCCCGGCCGAGCACTTTTTCGGTTGCGTTGCCTTTCACCCCTTTGGGGCGCAGGTCCACCAGCATCACATGAGTGTCGGTGCCGCCGGTGACGATATCCAGCCCGCCTTTCATCAGCTGATCGGCCATTGCGACAGCGTTCGCGCGGACCGATTTGATGTAGTCCTTGAAATCGGGCCGCAGTGCTTCGCCAAAGGCGACGGCCTTTCCGGCGATGACATGCATCAGGGGGCCGCCCTGAATGCCGGGGAAAATGGCCGAGTTCACCTTTTTCGCGATCTCTTCATTGTTGGTCACGATCATCCCGCCGCGCGGACCGCGCAGGGTTTTATGCGTTGTGGTGGTGGCCACATCCGCATGCGGGAAGGGCGAGGGGTGTTCACCAGCCGCGACCAGACCGGCGAAATGGGCCATATCGACCATCAGATACGCGCCAACACTGTCTGCGATCTCGCGCATCCGGGCGAAATCGATCTGGCGCGGGATGGCCGAGCCTCCGGCGATGATCAGTTTGGGCTGGTGTTCGGTGGCCAATGCCTGAACCTGATCATAATCGATGCGCAAGTCTTGCTGACGCACTCCGTATTGAATGGCGTTGAACCATTTGCCTGACTGATTGGGCTTGGCGCCATGGGTCAGGTGTCCGCCCGCATCCAATGACATGCCCAGAATGGTATCGCCGGGCTTCAGCAGCGCCTGAAAAACACCCTGGTTCGCCTGAGAGCCAGAGTTTGGCTGCACATTGGCAAATTCGCATCCGAACAGTTGCTTGGCACGGTCGATGGCCAGATTCTCGGCCACGTCCACGAACTGGCATCCGCCATAGTAGCGGCGCCCCGGATAGCCTTCGGCGTATTTGTTGGTCAGCACGCTGCCTTGTGCCTCCATTACAGCGGCGGACACGATGTTCTCAGAGGCGATCAGCTCAATCTCGTCGCGTTGACGGCCCAGTTCGCCGGTGATCGAGTCAAACAGCTCGGGATCGCGGGACGACAGGGATTCGGTGAAGAAACCGGGATTCGACATTTTTGGTCTCCAGTTGGGATATGATTTGACGAATTTCCTATCGGAAACTTCCCATAGCGCAAGAGCGGATTGCGGCATTTGGGCGATGTGACGCGGCAAGACTGGTCTATGAGGGAACTTTATGTTTCTTTCGGAAAGGAATGGGACCGACGAGAAACAGATATGCCCAATAAGATCGCCTTTCTGGCCAGCGACGCCGAGATTGCCCAAAACAGCCAACAGGCGCTGGCTGAACGCTATGGGTCGGTTCCTTTGGACGATTCCGATGTGATCGTCGCGCTGGGGGGCGATGGGTTCATGCTGCAAACGCTGCATGCAACGCAGCACCATCCTGCGCCGGTGTATGGCATGAACCGTGGTACGGTCGGTTTCTTGATGAACCGGTTTTCGCTTCAGGCGCTGGACAAGCGGCTTGAGGAAGCGGAAGAGGAAGTGATCCATCCGCTGGCGATGACCGCCACATGTGTCGATGGCAGCGTGCATAAGGCGCTGGCAATCAACGAGGTTTCATTGCTGCGCGCAGGACCGCAGGCCGCCAAGCTTGAGATCGTGGTGGACGGGCGCAAGCGTATGGACGAACTGATTTGTGACGGGGCGTTGCTGGCAACACCGGCGGGGTCCACGGCCTATAATTATTCCGCCCACGGGCCGATTTTGCCGATCGGGGCGGATGTGCTGGCGCTGACCGCCATGGCTGCTTTCCGGCCACGGCGCTGGCGCGGGGCGCTGTTGCCCAGTGCGGCGCGGGTGACGTTTAATGTGCTTGATCCGATCAAACGGCCGGTGATGGCGGATGCGGATTCACGCTCGGTCCAGAATGTGGTTTCGGTCGAAATCCATTCAGAGCCGTCCATCAGCCACCGAATCCTGTTTGATCCGGGCCACGGGCTGGAAGAACGGCTGATCCGCGAACAGTTTGTCTGAGCGTTAAAGGCGCTCCTCCGTGTTCCCAAGACACGGCAAAATGGGCGATTTCGCTTAGTTAAATGTCAACACAGCCAGAAGAATGATGATCAGGCCCAGCCCGGCCAGCGCATAGGCATGCTTGTCGACTTTGGCGCTATCGGGCGGTGTGCCCGATTTCTGCGCTTTGATGATCATCACATTCAGGCTTGCCGACACGCCGGATGCGGCGACCACGGCGGCGATCTTTGCCCAGAACAGTGCAGGGATATCGGTGAAACCACCAAATTTGACAGACGCCATCCAAAGGCCGGTTATCCACAGGATGACCAGCCCCAATGTGGCCATTTTGCCCACGCCTGCGGCTGCGATGCCAAAGCCCGGATAGGTCACCGGATCGGCCTTGGGCATTTGGCGTTTTGCGATTATGTTTGCATACCCCCCGCCAATTGCCATTGCGAGCGCGATAAAGTGCACGATTAGAAGTAGTTGATACATGTTCCCCTCCGATCAGTTCGCAGGCGAAGAGTATAGGCAAAGTGACAATCTACCGAATAATATCTTCATCTTTGACAAACAGGTTGGCCCAGGCACGGTCAACCAGTTCGGGTGTCATCTTATAGGGCAGCCCTTCAAAATCGCAGATTGACTTGATCTGATCGACCAGAAAAACCGGCTGATAATTGGCGAATACATTGTTCACAGTCGGGTATTTGTTACGCAGCAAATGTACCAGCGAGGCCTGATCCAGCTCGATCCCTTTGGCGCGGGCAACAAGCCCGAAAATCTTCAGAAAATCCTGTTTGTCAGGCCCGTCGATCTTCACCTTATAGAAAATCCGGCGCAGGGCGGCCTGATCGAAAATTTCATTCGGGTGGAAGTTGGTCGAGAAAATCACCAGCGTATCGAAAGGCACCTCGAATTTCTCGCCCGAGTTCAGGGCAAGAAAATCGCGTTGTTCTTCAAGCGGCACGATCCAGCGGTTGACGATGGATTGCGGCGGTTCCGCCTGACGGCCAAGGTCGTCGATGATGAAAATGCCCGAGGTGGCTTTCAACTGCATCGACGCCTGATAGGTCCGGGCCTTGTGGTCATAGATCAGATCGAGCATGGACAGCGAAAGCTCGCCTCCGGTAATGACCGTCGGGCGCTGGCAGCGCACATAGCGCCGGTCATAGGTGTCGCGGTTGCGCAGTGACGTGGCGCCACTTGTGGGATCCTCAACCGGGGTGTGCAGGACCGGATCGAACACGGTGATCACCTGACCGGCATATTCCAGCGCTTTTGGCACATAGATCAGATCGTTCATCGAGTTGCGGATACCGTTTGATATTGACGATTTCCCGTTGCCCGGAGGGCCATACATCAGGATGGACCGGCCAGAGCTGACCGCAGGGCCAAGCTGGTCGATCAGCGTCGGGGGCAGGATCAGATGGCTCATCGCCTGAGACAGGCTTTCGCGCGTAACCTGAACATCGCGGATCGACTGCTTTTTGACCTGCGTTCGATAGCTTTCCAGCGGGATGGGCATGGCGCCGTAATATTCCGACTGGGCCAAAGCGTCGATGGCGCGGGCGCGGCCACGATCTGACAGGCGATAGCCAATATCGGTTTTCGCCTCTGCCGAGGCTGACAATTTGCCGGTGACTTCGACAAAAAGCTGGCTTTTGGCAATATCCAGCAGCTCTTGCGTGGCCACAGGGCTTAGGCACAAGACGGCTGAAATGTCTTTCAACTGTTCAAGACTTTTGCGGAACATGGTCTTCAGCAGAAGATCCATCATCATCACAACCGGCAGACCGCAATCCTCGATCCGCTTGGGCGAGGCGGGCACCATCGGGTTGTTTGTCATCATGTTCATTTGGCCAAACCTGTCTTGGGTATCTGGCCAAGGTGATGTCAGCACGATGGGGCGGATTTATGGCGCTCTGTCGGCGATTTCGCGAGAGATTGAATGCTGGGCAGCCTAACGCCCCGCCTTAAACCTGTGGCGGGGATAAGGGGGACGCTTTAGAAAGCGGCCATTCCCAAATAAATCAACAAGGTAGCCGTAAGGGGCAGCCCCCATGGAAATTCGCGAATGCGTTGAAAGCTTTCCCAATCGGGGTGGTTTTTCTTCACATAAAGACGCCCCGCCAGACGGTGGAACAGCAAGGTGATCGGCCCCAACACGGCAAGGATAATGATCACCGTTCCCGCATCTGACGGGGCGATGAACAGCGCGGCGGCGGCCATGAATTTGGCGTCTCCGGCCCCCATAAGCTTGGCCATCGACAGCAAGAACCCGGCAACAAGCGTGACGGCCAGGCCGATGAAACGCCAATAGTAAACCTCAAACGGTAGCACCAGAAAACCCAGCACAATGAACAGCGCGACCATGGTCAACACCGTCCAGTTGGGTATTTTCATTTCCTTCAGATCGTTCTTGGCCACGATCAGACAGATTGGGATCAGGGTGAGAAAGAACCACAGTTCGGGGTTGGATACGTTCAGCATGTTCAGTTCGTCACATTGTTCTCAAGGGCGTTCAGGCTGCGGACGGCGGCCTCGAAATATTGCGGGTGGCTGTCGACCGCTTCGCGCAGCAGGCCGGTGCCGATCTGGACATCGCCGTTTTTGATCGCGGTCAGGGCCAGCGTATACAGCAACTCGGCACGTTCTGTCTGGGTCATCGGCATGACCGGCAGATCGTATTTGCGCTGCGCCCCCCGTGCCATCATCAGGTTGTTCTTGGCGGTGAACAGCTTGCCGTTTTGGCGGATGGCTTCCTGAAACAGCATTTCCGCATCAAGAAACTTGCCGCGGATCAGGTTCGAATACCCCCAGTTGTTCAGGATCGCCGCCGGTTTCATGGTCAGGCCCGAGGCGGTTTCGTAATATTCGTCCGCCTTTTCCCATTCCTCGCCGGCGTCCGCGATCATCGCCGCCAGGCGATAGCGCTGATACGAGCCTTCTTCTTCCGGAATACGGTTCATAACCTCGCGCGCCGCATCCCATTGATCGGCCCGCACCAGCGCGTCGGCCAGATTGACCAGATCGGCAGTAACCGAGTCCGGATGCCGGGTGACGTCTGACCAGACGGTCACGGCTTCGGCCGATCGGTCCGAGCGCACCAGCGAAATCGCCAGCCCGCGTTTGAGATCAATGTTTTCAGGATCCTGTGCAAGCACGCGCTGGAAATACGTGACCGCTTCGGAAGGTTCCGCCACGGTCATCATGATTTCGTTCAGATTGTCGCCATCGGCGCCTTTGACAGCCTCAAGGGCCTCGGCCACCGGATCGACACCCAGTTGAAGGCCCTCTTCACAGGCGCTTAACACCAGCGCACTGCCCAATAGGGCGCTGATAACAAAAGGAGATCGCATGAATTTTGCGCCTCTGCTGCTCGGTTTCCGGTTACTCCGGCGAGGTGATCAGAAAATCACCATTTCCCCGGCGCACCAGCTTGTAATCGTTTTCGTTGGCCGCATCATAAGTGGGATTTTCCAAATTTGCGATAGCTAAGCGCAAATTCTCGCGGATTAGATCGCTTGAGCCGCCCGAAAGGACGAAGGCGCGGCGAAAAACCTGCCGGGCTTCGGAAAATTCGCCGCGGCTCATCAATACGACGCCCAGATTATTCCAGGCCGCGGCGCTGGTATCATCCTTGTCGATGGCGCGGCGCAGCAATTGTTCGGCTTCGATCAGGCGGCCAAGCTCAAGGCTGGCGCTGCCCAGTGCGGTCAGAACATCGGCGGTCATACCTTGGGTCGCGGCGGCGCGGATATAGGTGTCATAGGCCAGTTCATATTCGCCAGCTGCCATCAACCGGTCGCCGACGATCAGGCTGTCAACCGCTTCGCCTTTCGTGTCCACGCCCGGGGCATAGCGGCCGTCATCGGAAACGCCAAGACCGCCCGGCGAGCAGGCGGTCAGAAACAGTGTCACGGCAAGGGCCAGTTTCAGTCTGACCATTGAAAGCTCCTGTCAAATCGACATGGTGGTCATCATCGTGTAGATATCATAGACCGACGGGCCGACCAGCAAAATGATTAGTGGCGGCACGGTCAACATCATCGTCGCCAGTGTCATTTTGGTCGGAATCTTGTTCGCTTTTTCCTCGGCCCGCATCACGCGCTTGTCGCGCATTTCGTCCGAATACACCCGAAGGGAATCGGCAATCGACGTACCGAAGGTTTGTGACTGGATCAGAACGGTCACAAAGCTGGACACGTCCTGCACGCCTGTGCGTTCGGCCATGTCGCGCAGAACGGCTGTCCGGTCTTTGCCGGCTTTCATTTCATGGGCGACGATTTCGTATTCTTCGGCCAGATCGGGGAAGGCCGAGCGCAGTTCACGTGCGACGCGCAGAATGGTTTGGTCCAGCGACTGACCGGCCTCGACACAAATCAGCATCATATCAAGGCTGTCCGGGAATCCGTCGATGATTTCCTGCTGGCGCGCGGCCAGACGTTTGTTGACCCAAATTTTTGGCGCCATGTACCCCGCACCGCCGGGGCCAACGATCGAGATCACCAATTTTGCGGTCGATGTTGTTTCCTCGGACAGGGCACCGTTCAGGATGGCATACCCCGCACCCAGCACAAGACCGCCAAAGAACAGGGCGAATTGCAGAAAGTGGAACATCCGCACCGCCCCTTTCGAGCGGTAGCCCGCCTGAAGCAATCTCAGGCGGATGGCGGAATAGGTTTCTTCGTCCTGAGGTTCCAGAAGGCTGGAGTACTTTTGCAGTTTGTCCTTGTCATTGCGCGTTCTAAGGCGCGACTTTTGCGTTTTTTCCTCTGCATGACGGCCGGATTCGCGCCGCGCCAGTTTTTCCATCGGGTCAGCCGGCTGGCGGAGGATCAGCAAAACCGCGCCCAGGATCAGGATCGCGCCGATGGTGCCGACAGCGATCAAGGGGCCGAACGGGCCAAGGGCACCGGTTAGAATATCTTGAATAATAAAGAGAATATCCATTTGCGCCCCTAAACCTTGATCGTGGTCAACATTTTCATGATGAAGATATTCGCCACCAGAAAGCCTGCAACAACCAGAACGGCAGGGACAAAGAAGGGCGTGTCGATCACATCATCATAGTAATTCGGATCCAGCAGGTTGATGCCGATCAGCGCAATCACCGGGAAGGATGACAAGAAGGTGCCGGACCAGCGAGCCTCGGCCGAGATGGCCTGCACTTTGCGGAAAAGCTTGAACCGGGAGCGAATAACCTTGGCCAGACCGGCAAGAATGTCGGCAAGGTTGCCGCCGGAAGATTGCTGGATGGTGACGGCCACGGACAGGAACCGCAAATCCTGCATGTCCAGACGCTCGGCGAAATCGGCAAGCGCTTCACCAACGTCGCGGCCATAGGCGGCTTCGTCCGCAATCAGTCCAAGCTCTGAAGCGAGCGGGTCAGAGATTTCCTTGGACACGATTGCGATCGTCGAAGAGAAAGGATGCCCGACCTTGAGCGAGCGAACCATAAGTTCAACCGCGTCGGGCAATTGCTCTTCGATGGCCTTCATCCGTTTCTTGGCCTTGCCATTGATCCAGATATAGACCCCGCCAACCCCTGCGGCGACAGAAACCAGCAGGATCAGCGGAAGCGCGGCGGTGGTGGCAACGGTAAGACCGATAAAAGCCACCAAAGACACACCGCCCATCAGCATCAGGATTTGCTGGGGCGAAATGGGCAGGGCGGCTTTCTGGGCTTTGTCGGCCAGGATCGAATAGATCGGAATCGAGCGCGAGCTCATGTGCTGCGTCATTTCCTTGCGCAGTTGTTCGAGCACTTCCTCGCGACCGACGCCTTTTTCCAGCATCTCCAACCGTCGGTTCACACTGGTGTTCAGGCTGATCGATTTGCCGAAAATTGTCAGATAGACACCTCCGACCACGGCCAGAACCGCGATAAAGATCATCGCATAAATGACGGTATCAGGTGTGAGTGTCATAGGTGTTACCCCACGGTCGGTTCATAGATTGACGGCGGCAGGTCATAGCCCCACATGCGGAAGCGTTCAGCGAAATGGCTGCGCACACCGGATGCGGTGAAGTGACCGATGATCTTGTTGTCCGGTGTCAGACCGGTGCGTTGATAGCGGAACACTTCCTGCATCGAGATAACGTCGCCTTCCATCCCGGTGATTTCGGTGATCGAGACCATGCGGCGCGATCCGTCCTGCAAACGGCTGGCCTGCACGATCAGGTTTACCGCGCCCGAGATCTGGCTGCGCACCGCCTTCAAAGGCATTTCGATACCGGCCATTGCGATCATGTTTTCAAGGCGGCTGATCCCGTCACGGGCGTTGTTGGCGTGGATGGTGGTCATCGAGCCGTCGTGGCCGGTATTCATGGCCTGCAACATGTCGATCACTTCTTCGCCACGGGTCTCGCCGACGATGATACGGTCGGGGCGCATACGAAGGGCGTTCTTGATACAGTCGCGTGGGGTGACTTCGCCCTTGCCCTCGACATTCGGCGGGCGGGTTTCCATGCGTCCGACGTGAATCTGTTGCAGCTGAAGCTCGGCCGTATCCTCGATCGTCAGGATGCGTTCGGAATTGTCGATGAACGATGACAATGCGTTCAATGTGGTTGTTTTCCCTGAACCGGTTCCGCCTGAGACAATGATGTTCAGCCGCGTCGCCACGGCGGCCTGAAGATAGGCGGCCATTTCTTCGGTGAAGGCTCCGAACTGGACCAGATCGTCGATGGCCAGTTTATCTTTTTTGAATTTACGTATCGACACCAGCGATCCGTCGATGGCAATCGGCGGCACCATAGCGTTGAAACGCGATCCATCGGCAAGGCGGGCGTCCACATAGGGGTTGGATTCATCCACGCGACGGCCAACCGCCGAGACGATCTTGTCGATGATCCGCATCAGGTGTTTTTCATCTTTGAAGGTAATGTCGCTGACCTGCAACTTGCCTTCGCGTTCCACGAAAATCTGCTGTGGGCCGTTGACCAGAATATCGCTGACGGTTTCGTCTTTCAGCAGGGTTTCCAGCGGGCCAAGGCCGGTTACTTCGTCAAACAATTCCTGGTTCAGCTGCGACCGTTCTTCCCGGTTCAGAACAATCCCGCGCAGTTGCAGGGTTTCCGAGGTGATTTCCTGAATCTCGCCGCGCAGGTCTTTTTCAGACGCTGATTCAAGCGCTGACAGGTTCAGGTTTTCAAGAAGCTCGCGGTGCAGTTCGAGCTTGATTTCCTGAAGACGTTCTTTCCGCTTGCGATCCTTGTCAGACGCCACGGGCTGCGCCGCGGATTTCGGTGCGGCTTTGCGCAATCGCGTCGGTTCTTTCTTGGCCTCGATTGCCTGGGCAAGATTTTCGACCGGATTTGCAGATTTGCCTACATCGGACGCTTTTTCCGGTGCCTTTGGTGCAGGTTTGCGTGTACGTGCTGAGTCAGCTTTCTGATATCTCGAGAACATTCCCTAAGCCTTTAACCAACAGCTTCGTCCAAATCGTCAGCGGTGAATGCGTAAAGCGACTCTGCCAGCTTTTGGAATTCTTTGCGCAGCGGTGATTTCGCAGCGGCTTCTGCCAGCGGCAGTCCGCGGTCCGCACCTTGCATGACCTGCTTGCCGCCGTCGGGCAGTTGCAACTCGATTGCGATGCCCAAAGTCTCGCCAATCCGTTTCACACGGCCTTTGCCGTTGATGTCGGTAAATTTGGGCGCACGGTTCAGGGCGAAGCGCAGTTTTTCAAAGGGCAGATCTTCGGCCTGAAGCGCCCGCTTCAAACGCAAGGCGTTCTGCACGCTACGCATATCGATTTCAAACGTGGCCAGATAGATTTGTGCGGCGTTCAACGCGGTTTCCGTCCACTGCACCAGAGTTGACGGCATGTCGATGATGACAATGTCAAACTCGGCCTTGGCTGTTTCGATGATACGCTCAACATCTTCCGGCGTCAGGAAATCCAATGGCAGGATATCCGGCGGAGCGGTCAGCACGTGCAGCGTTTCGTTATAGGTGATCAGCGCCTGACAGAAGCTTTCGCTGTCCATCGCCTCGGTATCCGAGAGCATTTCATAAACGGCCTCGCGGCGCGGCAGATCAAGATAGGTCGCGACGGAACCGAACTGAAGATCCAGATCCAGCAGGCAGATGCGCGGCGGGTTTGGTCCCTTTTCAACCAGGGTCAACTCCCAGGCCAGGTTAACCGCCATGGTCGAAGCTCCGGTTCCACCAGCAAGCCCGTGGATCGGGATAACGATCCCGTTTCGGTTTCCCCCGGTGCGCAGGCGCTTGGGGCGTGGTTCGTCAAAATCCTCGGCCACAGGCTCGGGTGCTGACGCGGTGACTTTTTCAATCGCCTTTGTAAGTTCACCTTCGGGCAGAGGGTAGGGGATAAATTCATCGGCCCCGGCACGCAAAAGCGTATGCAGCGACGCGGGCGAGACATCTTCGGCGATCAGGATGACTTTGATGCCGTGGTCCTGGGCCGAAGTGACAATGTCTTCCAGCAATCCAAGTGAGTCTTCGTCTTCGTTATCCATTGCCAGAGCAACGAATTTCAGACTGTCCGCATCGGGTTGTTTGAAGAATGCAAGTGAATCGGTAAAGCCCAGGTCGCCCCAGTTTTCACCCAGCGCGGCCTCCATGTCTTCGATCAAAAGATCAAAGACCTGTACGTCTCGTGAAATCGTGCAAGCCACGATTTGATCTTCGTTTTCTACCTCGGAGTTGCTCATACCAGCCTCACAATCCTCACAAATCCCTCGATACGGCGCAATTCATGCGAAAAACCGCCCATCAAAGGAAAACCGGGGTGCCGTGGATTCGGCACACCATTCCTTACATTGTGTTTTGACCTAGGATTTGGGCAAGATTTGGACCCAATCGGCCCAATTGTGCGGAATTCGTTAACTATTTCCGCGTCCAAAGGCGGATTGTTTTTAGCCGCCGCCTTCGCCACCGGTTATGCCGCCGCCGCCAGCGCTGCCGCCCAGCGTCATGCTTGCCGCCGCTGATTCAACGTAGTCGCGATAGACGACCATGGCATATTGGCCATTCAGCACATTGGGGTGCCCGGCAACAAAGCCGGACACTTCGGTCACGGCGCGGCGGTTTTTCAGCTCGCGGCTTTCGGTGTTGATCAGCGGTTTGGTTTCCCCTTCGCTGACGACCGCCTGCAAGCGCGATTTGTCGACGCCTTGTTCAACAAGGAAATCGACAACGGCGCGGGCGCGGCGCATTCCGAGGGATTTGTTATAGGCGGTTTCGCCAACTTTGTCGGTGTGGCCAAAGACGCGGAATTCGATTTCCGGGAACTGCATGATCCAGTTTGCCTGCGTCGTCAGGATTTGCCTTGCCGAGGGGCTAAGCTCGGCGCTGTTGAAAGCAAAATTGACGGTTGAGGGCACTTCTTTTTCAAATCGCTCGGCCAGATCAATCGTATAATCCAACTCGCGTGTCATGACGTTTTGGTTGTATTTCGTGGCTTCCCCGAAAGCATCGGTTTTCTTCAATGCACCCGCCTCGCTTCGGAAGGTCGAGTAGATCGGGCCGCTTGAAGAACAGGCCGAAACCAGCAAAGCTGCGGAAAGACCGAGGGCCAGTTTGCTGCGGGTGAAGACCATGGGATTAATCCAATACATAACCATAGGATCCGTTGAAATCCTGCCGCGCAACTTCTTCTACCGCTCCGCCCAGATTGGCGCGTTTGCGGTTGGCAACCTGACCGAACAGGAACAAATCCTTTTCGCTGGGGGGCGAAATTCGGTTGATCGGTAGCGCCAGAGCTTGACCCTTGGTAGGCGACACAAGATGCGGCGTGACGATGATCACCAATTCCGACTGAGAGCGCGCATATTCAGCCGAGCGGAACAAGGCACCCAGCACGGGGACATCACCCAACCACGGAACCTGACCGTTCAAATCGCGGAAGTCATCTTGCAGCAAGCCCGCGATGGCAAAGCTTTCGCCGTCACGCATTTCAACCGTGGTTGAGGTTTCGCGGCGGCGGAAGGCATCAATTTGAAGCCCCTCTTGCGAATAGCCGTTCGTCGGGTCGATTGCCGAGACTTCGGCCTTGAGTTCAAGATTGATCAGATCCGAATCGACGACGCGCGGAATAAAGCCAAGCTGAACACCGAAGGGTTTGAATTCAACAGTAACCCTGCCGCTGGTCTGGGAAACCGGAACCGGATATTCGCCGCCGGCAAGGAATGTGGCTTCCTGACCGGAAAGCGCGACGAGGTTTGGTTCGGCCAGCGTGCGGACCGCGCCTTTGGACTCCAGCGCTTCCAGCAATACGCCAACTTCGACCGAGCCGACATCAAGGCCAAACAGCAAAGCGCCGCGGTTTGAGTTCACAGCCGGAGTGGTGCCGTTTGTCAGCGCATTGGCCAGTGCGGTGCTGCCGGCCAAGGTGCCAGAGCCGCCGTAAGAATTAAGCACGCCGCCCAGATCACCGGACAGGCCAAGCGATCCGCTGAGCGATTTGGTGACGGTCCGCTGCATTTCCGCGAAGCGCACCTTCAACATGACCTGCTGTACGCCGCCGACGCTCATCAGGTTCGAGACTTTCCCAGGGGCGTAGCGCTCGGCCAATTCTGCCGCCATGGCAAGACGCGATGCGCTGGACACGGTGCCGGACAAAACGATCCCGTCATTGGCGGTGCGCACTTCAATCTGTTCACTTGGCAGGATCTGGCGCAGACGTTCCTTGAATTCCGAAACATCCGCAGACACGCGCACATCGACATTGGTGATAAGTTGGCCTGCTTCGTCCAGCAGGGTCAGGGTGGTCAGGCCCGGCGTTTTCCCTAATACGTAAACCGTGCGGTCCGAAAGGGTCGAGATATCAGCGATATCGGGATTTGCGATGCTCAGCTCGGCAAAGGAAACCTCGCTTTCAACAACAACGGCGCGGTTCATCGGAATGTTCAGTGCTTCCGACACGTTGCTGTCCAGAACACGTAAAGCTTGGGCCGTTGCTGAAACGGCAGAAACCGTGCCCAAGGCACAGCCCAGCAGCGTGGCCGCAATCACGTTTCTAAGGGTCATCTGTTCTGCCTCATAGTGCCGGACATGTTTGGTTTCTCCGGTCGTTTGACCGCACTATCGGTGATTTGCGGTTTTTTTGCAAGAATCAGATGTTTGCGGGCTGTTCTGTGAGTCAATTTCGTCACGCGATCCTGGTTCAAAATGAAAACAGCCCGCCGATTGGCGGGCCGTGTCAGCGTTATTCGCGGCAAGGGATCGGTATTTCGACCACCTGCGCACCGCGGCGGGTCCGGATGGTGCAGACCTTTTCGCGTTTTGGAATTTCAGCCGGTTCGGTGGCGGCGACCTGCACACCAAGCAGAGAATTTTGATCCACTTCGACGGCTTCGGCCATGGTGGTGTCCGTCGCGCCAACAAGCGCCAGCGACAATCGTCCGGTTGATTGGCCCTGTGCCAGTCGCGCAACTTCGTTTGGCGAGGCCGAAACCGTGACCGTGCGGGCGATCATCGTTGAGGTCGAACCACTATCGGCAATCTGGTCAATGGCGATCAGTTTCACGTTGGTGCCGATCAGCGTGGTCATTTCCTCAAGCTTACCATTGGCGTTGCGGGCGCGGCCGGTCCAGAACACGTCGACACGATCGCCGGGGCGCAAGAAACCTGAAACACCCGAGGAAACGTCTACGCGAAGGGCAAAGGCACGCTGCCCCTTGGCCAGCTGGGTTGTTATGCCGCCCGATTGACCCGGATTTGTCATTTTGACGTTCAGCAGAACCTCTTTCGGCTCAATGGCGCGCAGGATGATGCGGCGGACATCGTCCTCGTCCTCGCTTTCGGGGAACAGCATGGCCAGATCGGTAAAGACGCCGTCAGGCAGCGATCCCGTGGGGTATTTCACCAGTTCGACATCGTCCTCTTTCAAGACGTCACCGTATTTCAGCGGCCTGTTGGCCACGTAAACTTCGGTGGTTTCGATGATCAGGTTCCGGTTTTCGCGCTCTTTTGCCAGCGCAAACTGATATTCCGAGATATAGTTGCGGGCCATATAGACGGCCAATCCCGCCAATCCGAGGCCAACAATCAGAACAAGTCCGAACAAGGTACGCATTTTACTTCCTTTCCCCACGACAGGTTGGTGACACTCACCAATTCCGGTTCGATATTCTCAGGCGATTGTGTTCAAATCAGGCAGCGAATTGGGCATTGTTCAGGTTTCGAGACCGCTGGATTATTCTGCGGAAATGGTCCCTGTTACCGGGTCAACGCTGGCCGCATATGTCTGAACATCGCTGGTCACGTCGCCAGGGATTGAGTTCACATTCGAGCCGACAACCACCCCGATGGCGACGATCGAGGCCGTAAGAACCACCCAGTCAATTGACACCGCACCGTCTTCGTCGGATGCAAAACTCAGCAGTTTTGGCGCATGCTCCATTGTAATCTCCAAATCTTTAAGAACGAGTCGTGCTTTGGGAGTAGTGCATTGAATTCAGGCTAAAATTTGTTTTCCCAAAGAGATTCTATAGGCAAAGTTACCTTGCGAATTGTCACGCGAAAGGCCGATCCAAGCGGATCGGCCTTTGCGTTTTTGTCGGCGAATGCCGAACAGCGTGTGCGAATTACTCAGCCGAGTAAGCGCCCGAAGCAACGTCAACATTGCTTGCATAGCTGTTCACGTTGCCAGCAACGGTCGACGAGGTCGAGCGGATGGTCGAACCTGCGGCAACGCCCATTGCAACGATGGCTGCGGTCAGAACAACCCAGTCAATCGATACGGCGCCAGCTTCGTCTTTTGCGAAAGTTTTGATAAGGTTAAGCATTGGTGTCCCTCCAAGGATCATGTTGATGGTCAATTATTCCGCAGCATCGGGCATCTCTCTTCATTGCCTGTCCGCCTTGGGATGATCATGTTTTGCCAGCGGAATGGGGCGGGAATTTGGCCGGTTCAGGCTCATTTTGAGAATTTTTTCGGGTATTGCAGAGACATTGACAGAAGGGTGCGTTACCGGTGTGCCCTCTGAACAGAAGCGTTCCGCCAAATTGTTTGGTCACAAGTAATATGGCGAAGCACGCGAAGCCTATCGGGGGTGCGGACGTTTCAAAATCAACCTGTTACTCAGGTTAATCTCGAAACGCTTTATGTAATAAAAACAGGATGATACCTGTAAATTGCTGATTGTTTGCGGCTAAATGATCTTGAAAAACCGGATCAGCCAACGAAAAAGGGCGACCCGTTCGGGCCGCCCGTTTTTCGGACCTGGGTCCGACGTATAACCGGGGAAATTACTCGGCCGAGTAAGCGCCCGAAGCAACGTCAACATTGCTTGCATAGCTGTTTACGTTGCCAGCAACGGTCGACGAGGTCGAACGGATGGTCGAACCTGCGGCAACGCCCATTGCAACGATGGCTGCGGTCAGAACAACCCAGTCAATCGATACGGCGCCAGCTTCGTCTTTTGCGAAAGTTTTGATAAAGTTAAACATTTGGAATCCCTCCAAGGATCAAGTTGATGGTCTGTTTACTCCCCTGGCTTCCAAGGTTTCCTCTCATCGCCGTTTCCGCCTTGGGATGACTATGTTTTTGCCGTCGAAATCGGGCGGGATTTGGGCCGGTTCGGGCTTATTTCGGGATTTCTTTTGGAAATTGAAATCTTGTGGAATTGACTGGTAAAAGAGTTTTGCGGTTGAAGTACATCAATAAAAACAATAGGTTGTAAGGGCTTACCTAGGGTTAAGAAAGTTTTGCGGTCTGCCCAATTTTGAAACAGTCAAAAAAAATTGGGCCAGCCACCGGGGCCGACCCAATTTGATTCCACATTGAAAAACAGGCGTTTTAGACGATCGTTGCCTCTGTTTTTGCAATAACCTCTTCCCGGGTCACGCCCGGGGCCAGTTCCACGATATGCAGGCCCTTATGTTCGACTTCAAACACACACATGTCCGTGATGATCAGATCAACCACACCTTTGCCGGTCAGCGGCAGCGTGCATTCCTTTAGAACCTTGGTCTCGCCATGCTTGTTGCAGTGATCCATCACCACGATCACCCGGCCAACACCGGCCACCAGATCCATTGCGCCACCCATGCCTTTGACCAACTTGCCCGGAATCATCCAGTTCGCCAGATCGCCGTTTTCAGCCACTTCCATCGCACCAAGGATGGCCATGGCGATTTTGCCGCCACGGATCATGCCAAAGCTGAACGAGCTGTCGAAATAGGCCGAGTGAGGCAATTCGGTGATGGTCTGTTTGCCTGCGTTGATCAGGTCAGGGTCTTCTTCGCCTTCATAAGGGAAGGGGCCCATGCCCAGCATGCCGTTTTCCGACTGAAGTGTAACGGTCATACCTTCGGGGATGTAGTTCGACACCAGCGTCGGAATGCCGATGCCAAGGTTTACATACATGCCGTCTTCAAGTTCCTGCGCCGCGCGGGCGGCCATTTGATTGCGATCCCAGGGCATTATGCTTCCTCCCGCTTGCGCACGGTGCGCTGTTCGATCCGTTTTTCGTGCTGGCCTGCAAACAGGCGATGCACATAGACGCCGGGCAGGTGGATGCCGTCCGGGTCCAATTCGCCGGGTTCAACGATTTCCTCAACCTCGACCACACAGATTTTGCCGCACATCGCGGCTGGCGGATTGAAGTTGCGGGCGGTTTTGCGGAAGACAAGGTTTCCGGTGGTATCGGCCTTCCACGCTTTCACGATCGACAGATCGGCAAAAATGCCTTCTTCAAGGATATATTCCTCGCCGTTGAACACTTTTACTTCCTTGCCCTCGGCAATTACGGTGCCCACGCCGGTTTTGGTGTAGAAACCGGGGATTCCGCAGCCCGCCGAGCGCATCCGCTCGGCCAGGGTGCCCTGAGGGGTGAATTCAAGCTCAAGCTCCCCCGACAGGTATTGGCGCATGAATTCGGCATTTTCGCCCACATAGGACGAAATCATTTTCTTGACTTGCTTGGTCTGCAACAGAATTCCGATGCCGAAATCATCAACGCCTGCGTTATTCGACGCAAAGGTCAGATCCTTGACGCCGCTTTCCTTGATGGCTTTCAGGCTCAGCTCTGGAATGCCGCTCAGGCCGAAACCGCCTGACGCGATCAACATGCCATCATGAAGGATCCCGTCTAAGGCCTCGGTGGCATTTGCATAGACTTTTCCCATAAAGTCCTCCCGTGGTGAAAATACTCAGGGGCGGTATGGGCGTATCCACGGTGCAGAGTCAATGAATCCGCCGCCTATACGTAGTCCTACCTACTTCTTTCTGGCGGCGGTTTTCTTTTTCGCGGGCGCCTTGCGCTTGGTGCCTTTTTTGGCGGCTTTGTCGGCGATCAGCGCCACGGCCATGTCCATCGTCACATCTTCGGGTTTGATGTCCTTTGGCAGGGTGGCATTCACCTTGTCCCATTTCACATATGGCCCATAGCGCCCGTCCAGTACGTTGACCGGTCCACCGCTTTCGGGATGGTCGCCCAGTTCTTTCAGCGGCTTTGCGGCGGCCCCGCCACCGCGCCGTCCCGGGTTGGCGCGTTTTTCGGCCAGTATTTCCACGGCGCGGTTCATGCCGATCTCGAACACGTCATTGGGATCTTTAAGGTTCGCATAAACCGGCTTTGCCTCGTCCGGCAGCTGGTGCATCACATATGGTCCGAAACGCCCGAAGTTTGCGTTGATCATTCCGCCCTCGGGGTGCGATCCGATTTCGCGCGGCAGTGAAAGCAGGGTGAGGGCCTTTTCAAGGTCCATGTCATCCTTGCTCCAACCCTTGGGCAGCGATGCGCGTGGGGGCTTTTTGTTTTCGGGCGTTGCTTCACCGCGCTGAACATAAGGACCAAAGCGGCCTGCTTTCAGATGAATCTCATCGCCCTGATCTTCGCCCAGAACCCGCTCGTCTCCGTCGGCACCTTCTCCGGCAATCGGGCGGGTATAGGTGCATTCGGGGTAATTCCCGCAGCCGACGAACCCGCCGGTGCGCGAAGTCTTCAGATGCAGCCGGCCAACGCCGCATTTCGGGCAGATACGTGGATCGCTGCCATCGTCTTTGGGTGGGTAAAGCTGCGGGGCAAGCGCTTCGTCCAGCACATCCAGCACCTCGGTGATCCGTAATTCCGAGGTTTCGGCAATTGCCGCTGAGAAATCACGCCAGAACTGGCCGAGCACATCTTTGTAATCAGCCTCACCGGCCGAAACGTCGTCGAGCTGTTCTTCAAGGTTGGCGGTGAATTCGTATCCGACATATTTTCTAAAGAAGTTCAAAAGAAAGATCGTAACGATCCGGCCCTTGTCTTCGGGGAACAGGCGGTTCTTTTCCTTGCGCACATACTCACGATCCTGAATCGTGGTGATCACGCTGGCATAGGTCGACGGGCGGCCAATTCCCAACTCTTCCATCCGCTTCACAAGCGTTGCTTCGGTATAGCGTGGCGGCGGCTGGGTGAAATGCTGTTCGGGCTGCACATCGCGCTTGGCGGTCTTGTCGCCCTGCATCAGCTGTGGCAGGCGCTTGTCGTCATCATCGACCACATCGTCGCGGCCTTCTTCGTATACGCGCATAAAGCCGTCAAACAGCACCACCTGACCCGTTGCCCGTAAACCCACCTGACCGTCGTCGCTGGTGATATCGACCGTGGTGCGCTCTAGCCGTGCGGCGGCCATCTGGCAGGCGATGGTTCGTTTCCAGATCAGATCGTAAAGCTTGCGCTGATCCGCATCGGTCAGTTTCAGGCTGGCCGTATCGGCGCGGGCATCCGTTGGGCGGATGCATTCATGCGCTTCCTGCGCGTTCTTGGCCTTGTTCTTGTACATGCGCGGGCTTTGGGGCACGTAATCATCACCATAACGATCCTTGATCGCGTCGCGGGTCTGCATGACCGCTTCGGGTGCCATGTCGATGCCGTCGGTTCGCATATAGGTGATGTGACCAGCCTCATAGAGGCGCTGGGCGGCGTTCATGCATTGCCGCGCTCCCATGCCGAACTTGCGGCTTGCTTCCTGTTGCAGGGTTGAGGTCATGAACGGGGCCGAGGGGTTGCGGTTGGCGGGCTTGGCTTCGACCGCTTTTACGGTCAGATCACGGCTCTGGATTGCCTGGACGGCCAATTCGGCCTGGGTGGCATTGCCAAGATCGAACTTGTCAAGCTTGTCCCCGGCCAAAGTGACCAGCCGCGCCTCAAATTCCTGACCGCGCGGGGTGCTCAGGATCGCCTTGACGGTCCAGTATTCCTGCGGATTGAACGCCTCGATCTCCATCTCGCGCTCAACGATCAGCCGCAGGCAGACCGACTGTACACGCCCGGCCGACCGCGCGCCGGGCAGTTTGCGCCACAGAACCGGCGACAGGTTGAACCCCACCAGATAGTCCAGCGCACGCCGGGCCAGGTAAGCCTCAACCAGCGGGGCATCCACCTCGCGCGGGTTTTGCATTGCCTCGTTCACCGCCGCTTTGGTGATCGCGTTGAAGGTTACGCGGCTGACGGCGGTCGATTTCTTGATGGCGCGGCGTTTGGTCAGCGCTTCCTGCAGGTGCCAGCTGATCGCTTCGCCTTCGCGGTCGGGGTCGGTTGCGAGGATCAGTGCATCATCGTCTTTCAGCGCGTCGGCGATTGCTTTGACGTGCTTGCGCGAATCGACGCCGACTTCCCAAGTCATGTCAAAACCGTTCTCGGGATCGACCGAGCCGTCTTTGGCTGGCAGATCGCGCACATGGCCATATGACGCCAGAACGGTAAAATCCTTGCCCAGATACTTGTTGATGGTTTTGGCTTTGGCCGGAGACTCGACAACAACGACTGGCATGGGGGACTACTCTTTTATGTATATGGCTTATGGCGGCGCAAAATGTCGTGCGCTTTTGCCGTTTGTCAACATGGCCATTTACACAATCGTGGGTCTTCACCGCTTGCCGTAGGGAAAACCCGGCTAATTACATAGCGTCAGCAGCCCGCCGGAATGGCGTTTGATCTTGCCGTCAAGCTCAAGCTCGGTCAGGGCGGGCGTGATCCGCTGAGATGGGGTGCAAAGGTCCCGAATTAGCTGATCTTCCGCTATTGGCGACGGGCTGAGCCGGCCGAGTATCTGGCTGTGCAAATCCGCGGTTTCCCGCAATGTGCGACGGTCGGGTTTTGCCGCCCTTGGCGCTTGTCCGGAAAAATTCGGCAATTCAGGCTGTCGCGCGGGGGCGTGGACAGGGCTGAGCGCCTCAATCACATCATCTGCGTTGCGGATCAGCGTTGCGCCGTCGCGAATCAACATGTTGCACCCGCCTGCACGGTTGTCCATCGGATGGCCCGGCACCACCAGCACATCGCGCCCCTGATCCAGAGCATTTCTGGCGGTGATCAGGCTGCCCGATCGTGCGGCGGCTTCAACCACGACCACGGCGCGGGACAAGGCCGCGATCAGCCGGTTGCGCATCGGAAAATGCCGCGCTTGCGGGATGGTGCCGACCGCCTGTTCGGCAATCAATGCGCCATGTTCAAGAATATCGCCAGCCAGTTTTGCGTTTTCCGCCGGATAGATCACATCGATTCCCCCCCCCATCACCGCGATGCTGCCGGTTTCCAGACTGCCAAGATGCGCCGCCGTATCGACGCCGCGGGCCAGACCGGACACGATCCGATATCCGCGTTGCCCAAGATTTTCCGCCAGTCTTCGCGCCATGCGGGTGCCCAAGGACGAGGCATTTCTGGCCCCGACCAGCGCGATGGAATCCTGGGCCAGACTTGCCACAGACCCGCGCACCCAAAGAAACGGGGGCGGGTCGGGCAGATCGGTCAGGCGCTGGGGATAGCTGTCCTGCCCGAAGAAAATCAGTTGCGCCCCGGCCTTTTGGCCGAGGCGCATTTCCGCAAGCGCTGCATCTTCGGGGCAGGGGGTGTAGTTTTCCACACCCGCTTCCCGCGCGATTTCCGGCAAAGCCTGAAGCGACGAAGCTGCTGATCCGTGTTCAGCCATCAGCCGGTAAAACGTGGCAATTCCCACGCGCCGCGAGCGCAACAGACGAAGCCACGACACCCGGTCATCTTCCGTGGTGGGTGGGAGTGGGGGATGAGTGGAAGAAACTGTGGTTCCTGACATCGCGGCCTCGCCTGATTACGGAATCAGGTGTAGCGATGCTTGGTTAACAGCCCGTAACCTGCGATCAGATTATTTCGAACCACCCACAGTCAGCCCACCGATCAAAACACTGGGCTGGCCGACGCCGACCGGCACCCATTGGCCTTGCTTGCCGCAAGTTCCCATGCCCGGGTCAAGTGCCATATCGTTGCCAAGGGCGCGGATATTCGTCAGTGAGGTCGCCCCGTCACCGATCAGGGTCGCACCCTTCACCGGCGCTCCGCGTTTGCCGTCTTTGACCAGATAGGCCTCGGTACAGGAGAACACGAATTTGCCGTTGGTGATGTCCACCTGACCGCCGCCAAACCCGACCGCATGGATGCCATCCTTCATCTCTGCCACCAGATCGTCAGGGTTGGTATCCCCGCCCATCATCATCGTATTGGTCATCCGAGGCATCGGCGCATGGGCATAGCTTTCGCGGCGTCCATTGCCGGTTGGTTCGACCCCCATCAGCCGGGCGTTCTGCCGATCCTGCATGAAACCCACAAGAATACCGTCCTCGATCAGCACATTCCGGCCCGAGGGCGTGCCCTCGTCATCTATCGTGATTGATCCGCGACGGTCGGGAATTGTGCCGTCATCAATCACGGTGACACCTTTTGAGGCGACCTGCTGGCCCATCAATCCGGCAAACACACTTGCGCCCTTACGGTTGGCATCGCCTTCCAGACCATGGCCGACGGCTTCGTGCAGCAAGATACCGGGCCAGCCGGGGCCAAGCACCACATCCATCGTTCCCGCAGGCGCCGGAACCGCCTGAAGATTGACCAACGCAACACGCAAAGCTTCGTTGGCCGTGGCCTTCCAGCTTTCCGGTTCCAGCAAACCGTCCAGGGCCACGCGCCCGCCGCCGCCTGCGCTGCCGGTTTCGCGTCGGCCGTTTTCTTCGACAATGATCGCAACATTCAACCGAACCATGGGGCGGGTATCCGTCAGCAACTGCCCGTCCGGTCGCAGGATCGCCACCTCTTGCAGAGCCGCCGCGATCGAGGCCGAGACCTGGACCACCCGTTTGTCAAGCCCGCGCGCATAGGCGTCGATCTCGCGCAAGGTATCAACCTTTACCGGAAATCCCGCGTCGCCAATCGGGTCCCGGTCTGAGTATAGCGCCGCAGCCGGGGCTTTCGGGCCGTCCGCCAGCCTGCCTCCGCCATTGCCAACCGCCAAACGCGCGGTGTCGGATGCGCGTTCCAGCGCCGCCATCGTCATCTCGGTCGAATGGGCATAGCCCGTAACTTCGCCCTTGACGGCACGAAGGCCAAACCCTTCCGAGGCGTCATAGCTGGCGGTCTTCAACCGCCCGTCATCGAAGCCCAGCATCTCGGCCCGTTTGCGTTCGGCAAATATTTCGCCGTCATTGGCCCCGTCCGTGGCCCGACGCAGCACCGAAAGCGCATCATCGAAGGGCAAGTTTCTGTCAAATGGGCTGAATTGTTGGTCCGACATAGGCTCTCCGGTGCAGTTTTTTGATCCAAATCAAGAAAAGCGTCCGTTTGCCGCAAGCTTATTTCTTGTCCCACGCTCTAGAATATGGTTTCTCCTGCCGACAACACAACGGGATTCCGACCGGATTCCCAGCCACGTTAACAAGCAAATAACCGATCAGGGTGAAACATGCGACTTCTGACGACACTTCTGGGCCTTCTGGCCACAATGATGGCACTGCCTGCAACTGCGCAGGAAGGCCTGGAAATCATCGGCACGCCCCGGCCGAAAGCGCTTGGCTTCCAGCCGGCAACGACCGAGCTGGCCCGTGATCTCCAGTGGTTTGACGGTTTCCTTCTGGTTATCATCACCGCGATCAGCGTTTTTGTAATCGGCTTGGTGCTTTGGATCATCGTGCGTTACAACAAACGCGCCAATCCGACGCCGGCAACTTTTTCACACAACACGCCGATCGAGGTTGCCTGGACCATCATTCCAATCGTCATTCTGATCGCAATCGGATCGGTTTCGGTTCCGGTCCTGTTCAAACAGCAGATCATCCCTGAGGCGGACGTAACCATCAAAGTCACCGGTTATCAGTGGTACTGGGGCTATGAATATGTGGATTACGATTTCGGCTTTGACAGCTTCATGCTGCAAAAAGACGAGCTGGAAGACTATGGTTACAGCCAAAGCGAATGGTTGCTGGCCACCGACACCGCGGTTGTTGTTCCGGTTGGCAAGACCATCGTCATGCAGGTGACTGCGGCAGACGTGATCCACAGCTGGACCATCCCGTCCTTCGGCGTCAAACAGGACGGCGTTCCTGGCCGCCTTGCCGAGCTTTGGTTCAAGCCCGAGGTGGAAGGTATCTTCTTCGGCCAGTGTTCCGAGCTTTGCGGCAAAGACCACGCCTACATGCCGATCACCGTCAAGGTCGTATCGGAAGAAGCCTATGAGGCCTGGCTGAAGGGCGCGATCGAGGAATATGCCGACGCAGGCACGTTCCAGATTGCCGCACTGGACTGATCGGACTGGCGCCCGGTAGCCCGGGCGCTATTTGACCCCCGTAATATTCCGGGGCTTACACATGCAGGGCACCATGAGCGACGCAAGCATCAATACGCAGCTTAAGAAGGGCGAGGCCGGTTTCGGCGATTACTTCGCCCTGCTGAAGCCGCGCGTCATGTCGCTGGTCGTATTCACCGCGCTGGTCGGTCTTCTGGTCGCGCCAGTGCCTGTGCATCCGGTTGTCGCATTCGCTTCGATCCTGTTCATCGCCGTGGGCGGAGGCGCGTCGGGTGCGCTGAACATGTGGTGGGACGCGGATATCGACCGCAAGATGAAGCGCACACGCAACCGCCCGATCCCATCGGGCAGGGTAGAAGACACCGAAGCGCTGGCCCTCGGAATTGGTCTGTCCGCCATTTCGGTTGTCATGCTGGGCCTTGCCGCGAATGTCTTCGCGGGCCTTTTGCTGGCTTTCACGATCTTCTTTTACGTCGTGATCTACACGATGTGGCTTAAGCGTCTGACCCCGCAGAATATCGTGATCGGTGGGGCGGCGGGCGCGTTCCCTCCGATGATCGGCTGGGCTGTGGCCACCGGTGGTGTCAGCATCGAAAGCGTGCTGATGTTTATGATCACTTTCATGTGGACGCCTCCGCATTTCTGGTCGTTGGCATTGTTCACCAAGTCCGACTATGGCGACGCCGATGTGCCGATGCTGACCGTGACCCATGGCCGCAAATCCGCCCGCCTGCATATTCTGGTCTACACGTTCATTCTTGCCGCGGTTTCTATCGCGGTTGGCTTCACCTCGATCGGTGGCCCGCTTTACATGACCGTGGCTGTTGTCATGAACCTGTTGTTCATCCGCAGTGCCGTCCAGATCTGGCGCCGTGACGATGCGGTGGCGGAAGCCGACAATTATCTGGCCGAGCGAAGTTTCTTCAAACTTTCTCTGCTGTTCCTCTTTGTTCAATTCGGTGCGCTATTGGGCGAAGCCGCATTGGCACCATTCGGCCTGGGAGGCTGGTAACATGAGCTTTCACGAACCACACGAGATGCACAGCCGCCGTCTTGGCCGCAATCTTGGCGTCGGTCTGACGCTGGGCGCATTCATCATCATCGTCTTTGCCCTGACCGTTGTCAAAATCGACAATGGCGGATCGATGGAAGGATTCGATCATACGGTTCGCCCCGGGCTTGTCGTAGATGAGAACGCCGGAGGGGCGGAATGAGCGCCTTAGCCGTCGGCAAGAACCGCACCCTGTTGCAGCTTTTGGGGGTGATCCTGCTTATGGGATCGCTGGCCTGGGCTTCGGTTCCGCTTTACGATCTGTTCTGCCGGATCACCGGATATGGCGGAACCACGGCGCAGTCCGATCAGGAATCGGATGTTGTTCTTGATCAGATCATGACGATCAACTTCGACGCATCAAAAACCCGCGGCATGCCGTGGGAATTCAAGCCGGTTGAGCGCAGCATGGATATTCGCATCGGGGAAACGGGTCTGGCCTATTACGAAGCGTACAATCCCACCGACCGCGTTGTCGCCGGATCAGCCAACTATAATGTCTTTCCCTATGATACAGGCAGTTTCTTCGTGAAACTGGACTGTTTTTGCTTTGAAGAGCAGGTCCTGCAACCCGGCGAGCGGGTATTGATGCCTGTCAGCTTCTATGTGGATCCGGAAATTGTTAATGATCGCGACGCAAAGTTTGCCAAGCGCATTACGCTTTCCTACACTTTTCACGAAATCGACGTTCCCGAGGATTATGCCGCCTCGGGGGCAAGCGAAACAACAAAACTAAACTAACCTCCAACTGAGGGACACGCGATGGCGCACGAAAAAAACCACGACTATCACATTCTGAACCCCTCGATCTGGCCCCTTTTGGGCGCGGTCGCGGCGTTTGTCATGCTCTTCGGAGCCGTACAGTATTTTCAGGACAATGGTCCATGGATCCTGCTGATCGGCTTTGTCGGCGTTCTTTATGTCATGTTCGCATGGTGGTCGGAAACGGTTGCCGAAGAACATGCCGGCGATCACACCCCGGTGGTTCGTATCGGCCTGCGCTATGGCTTTATCCTTTTCATCATGTCCGAGGTCATGTTCTTCTCGGCCTGGTTCTGGAGCTTCTTCAAGCACGCGCTCTATCCGATGGGTCCGGAAAGCCCGATGAAAGACGGTGTTTGGCCGCCGGTGGGCATCGAAACCCTCGACCCGTTCCACCTGCCGCTGATCAACACGCTGATTCTGCTGTGTTCGGGTGCCGCCGCAACCTGGGCGCACCATTCGCTTGCGCATGAAAACAACCGCAAGGACATCGTGTGGGGTTTGGCCATTGCCGTTGTACTGGGCCTGATCTTCACCTTCTTTCAGGCGTATGAGTACATCCACGCTACGTTTAGCTTCTCGGGCAATATCTACGGCGCGAACTTCTTTATGGCGACCGGTTTCCACGGCTTCCACGTGATCATCGGCACCATCTTCCTGTTCGTCTGCCTGCTGCGTGTGCTCAAGGGGCATTTCACCCCCGAAAGCCATATCGGCTTTGAGGCCGCCGCGTGGTACTGGCACTTCGTTGATGTTGTCTGGCTGTTCCTCTTCGTCGCGGTTTACATCTGGGGCGGTTAAGCGCCGGCTGCTGACGGTTTGCGGTTGAAAAACCGCCGACAAAACGAGAAAAGCAAATCGCGGGCGGGTTTCGTCCGCGATTTTCATTTAGGGAAACCCCGGCATTGCTTAGCACTCGTTTGATCTTTCCTTCTGTCGTCGGCTTTTTTGGCGCCGCCATTCTGTTCTGGCTTGGTTCGTGGCAGATGGATCGGCTTGAATGGAAAGAGCGTGTCATAGCCGATATCGAAGCCCGCGTTGACGCCGCGCCGGTTGGCATACCCGATGCGCCGCAAGTCGATAATGACCGGTATCTGCCGGTTGAGGTTTCCGGCACGTTTCTGGAAAACGAAATAACCGTGCTTGCCTCGACCAAGCAGGTTGGCGCGATGTACCGGATCATTGCCCCTTTCCGCACTGACGGGGGCAGGATGATCATGATTGATCGCGGTTTCGTTCTGGACGAATTGCGCGACAGGCCCCGCCCGAAAGGTGCCGCCACTCTGGTCGGCAATCTTTACTGGCCGGACGAAGTCGACTCGTTCACACCTGAACCCGATCTTGACGCGGGTATCTGGTTTGCGCGGGATATTCCGAACATGGCCAGGGCGCTGGGCACCGAACCTGTCTTGCTGGTGGTTCGTCGCACGTCGCAATCAGGCAACGGGATTACGCCTTTGCCTGTAGACACCTCGCTTATTCCCAACAAACATTTCGAATATGCCGTCACCTGGTATGGGCTTGGCATTGTATGGCTGGCCATGTCGGGGCTAATGATCTGGCGGCAATTGCGCAAAGACGAAGGCTGACGATATGCGTTACATCTCGACCCGCGGCAACGCACCCGTTCTGAACTTTGAAGAGGCGATGCTGACCGGCCTTGCCCGTGATGGCGGGCTTTACGTACCGGAATCGATCCCGCAGATGAGCGCCGGGGACATCAAGGCGCTGCGGGGCCTGTCCTATGAAGAGATCGCTTTCCGCGTCATGCGCCCTTTCATCGGTGACACGTTCACCGACGCCGAATTCCGCGAAATTATCGCCAAGGCCTATGCCGGTTTCGGTCATGACGCCCGCGCGCCTTTGGTGCAGCTTGATAGCAACCACTACCTTCTGGAATTATTCCACGGCCCGACGCTGGCCTTCAAAGATTTTGCCATGCAACTGATCGGTCAGCTGTTTCAGGCGGCTTTGGGCCGCTCGGGCGAACGAGTGACCATCGTGGGCGCCACCTCGGGCGACACGGGTTCAGCCGCCATCGAGGCGTTCAAGGGGCTGGACGCGGTGGATGTCTTTATCCTCTACCCGCATGGCCGCGTGTCTGAAGTCCAGCGCCGCCAGATGACGACGCCTTCTGAAAGCAACGTTCATGCGCTGGCAGTGGACGGCCATTTCGACGATTGTCAGGCCCGCCTTAAAGACATGTTCAACGATTTCGAATTCCGTGACGGGGTGCGTTTGGCTGGCGTGAACTCGATCAACTGGGCGCGGGTGCTGGCGCAAGTGGTTTATTACTTCTCATCCGCCGTGTCGCTGGGGGCACCGGACCGCAAGGTCAGCTTCACCGTGCCCACGGGCAATTTCGGAGACATTTTTGCCGGTTTCATCGCCAAAAAAATGGGCCTGCCCATTGACCGTCTGGTGGTGGCAACGAACCAGAACGACATTTTGCACCGCTGCCTGTCCACCGGCGCCTATCAAACCTCGCAGGTTCACCCCTCGATCAGCCCGTCTATGGATATTCAGGTCTCGTCCAACTTTGAGCGTGCATTGTTCTATGCCTATGGAAAAGACGGCAAGGCGGTGGCGCAGTTGATGGCCGAGTTGAAAGAGGGCGGGTTCAGCGTATCACAGGGTGCTTTGCAGGCACTGCGGGAACATTTCGACAGCGGCCGCTTGAGTGAAGAGGAAACCTCAGCTGCTATCGCCGATATGCAAGCCCGCACCGGCGAAATCCTGTGCCCGCATTCAGCCATCGCCGCGAAAGTTGGGGATCAGCATCAGGACGGTGCAACCCCGATGATCAGCCTCGCCACCGCGCATCCGGCGAAATTCCCCGATGCGGTAGAAGCAGCTACTGCGATCCGCCCGGGACTTCCCAAGCGGATGGCTGATCTATATGACCGATCAGAGCGCGTGACTCAGGTCGCCAATGACCTGACCGCACTGGAAGCACTTATTCAGAAGCGGATCGCCCGTTGACTGTCGAAACCACCACCCTGTCCAACGGCCTGCGCGTCGTGACCGAGCATATGCCCGGTATGGAATCCACCGCCATTGGTATCTGGGTTCTTGCCGGCGGCCGGAACGAGCGGACCGAGCAGAATGGCATTGCCCATTTTCTTGAGCATATGGCCTTCAAGGGAACCCGAAACCGCAGCGCCTTGCAGATTGCGGAATCGATCGAGGATGTGGGCGGCTATATCAACGCCTACACATCACGCGAGGTAACGGCCTATTACGCGCGGGTGCTGAAAGACGATTCCACGCTGGCGCTGGATGTGATTTCGGACATCTTAATGAACTCGGTCTTTGACCAGCGCGAGATCGAGGTCGAGCGCGGCGTGATCCTTCAGGAAATCGGGCAGGCGCTGGACACGCCGGACGACGTGATTTTCGACTGGCTTCAGGAAGAGGCCTATCCCGGCCAGCCCATCGGGCGCACCATCCTTGGCCCGGCCGAGCGGGTCAGCGGTTTTTCCCGCGAGGATCTGACCGGGTTCGTTGCTGAACATTACGGGCCGGAACAGATGATCCTGTCGGCGGCGGGTGCTGTGGATCACGATGCGCTTGTCGCCGAGGCCGAACGCCGTCTGGGCGGCCTGCAAAAACGTCCGCAACTGGCCTATCAGCCTTCGGATTTCCTTGGTGGTCAGCGTATTGTCGACAAGTCGCTGGAACAGGTGCATTTCACATTGGGCTTTGACAGCCCGAATTACCGCGATCCCGATATCTATGCGGCCCAGATCTATGCCACGGCGATGGGTGGGGGGATGTCTTCGCGCCTGTTTCAGGAAATCCGTGAAAAGCGCGGCATGTGTTATTCGATCTTTACTCAGGCCGGTGCCTACTCTGACACTGGTATGACGATGCTTTACGCGGGCACCGGGGCAGGTCAGATCGAGGAACTGGCGCTGGTCTGCATGGACGAAATCAAACGCGCGGCGGAAGATATGTCCGAAGCCGAAGTGAACCGTGCGCGATCGCAAATGAAGGCAGGATTGCTGATGGGGTTGGAAAGCCCCTCATCCCGGGCCGAGCGGATGGCGCGGATGATCCAGATTTGGGGGCGTGTGCCCGAATTAGGCGAAACCATCGAACAGATCGACGCTGTTGATGTGGCGCGGGTGCGGGGGTTTGGCGAGCGATTGATCAGTGCAAAAATGGCGATGGCGCTATACGGGCCGGTTTCGGGTGCGCCTGATCTGGCCGCATTGAAACAAAGGCTGGCGGCCTGATGTTTCTAGCCAAGCGGAAAGTCAGGATCGAGACCGAGCGGATGACACTCCGCCTGCCTTCGCATTCCGACTTTATCGCATGGACGTCGCTGCGCCAGATGAGCCGGGAATTTCTGACCCCGTGGGAGCCGGTCTGGGCCGCAGATCATCTGACACGCAAATCATTCACCAACCGTGTGCATTGGGCACAACGGTCGGTTAGCGGCGGCACAGGCCTGCCCTTGTTCATGTTCAACCGCAGTGACAACGCGCTGCTTGGCGCGATTACGCTTGATAATGTGGTTCGTGGGCCTTCGCAGTCGGGTACGTTGGGCTATTGGATCGGCCAGCCCTATGCCCGGCAGGGGTATATGCGCGAAGCAATCGTCAGCCTGACGCATTACGTCTTTGACGCGATGGATCTCAGCCGCATTCAGGCGGCGTGTTTGCCGGAAAACGAGGCATCGCGCGGTGTTCTGGAAAAGACCGGCTTCAAATATGAAGGCGTTGCGCAAAGCTATCTGCAAATCAACGGACGCTGGCGCAACCACGTGATCTACTCGTGCCTGCGCCACGACCGGCGTGGACGGACCGAGGCGGGCTAGGTCATGGGTTTGCAGCCGGCAGATGAAGCCTTTATCACAGCGCTGGCAGGGCAACTGCCGGAACAGACGCTTCGGCCTGCGGAACCGCGCTATTTGGAAGAACCAAGGGGGCACTTGCACGGCAAGGCCGGTTGCGTGGCACTGCCCCGCAACACCCACGAGGTTTCAATCATCATGGCGGCTGCCAATGCCGCCCGTGTCGCCGTGGTGCCGTTTGGCGGGGGGACGGGATTGGTCGGGGGGCAGATTTATTCTGACGGCCCGACCCCATTGGTTTTGTCGCTGGAACGGATGAACCGTGTCCTTGCCGTTGACCGTCGGGAAAACATCATCATCGCCCAGGCCGGGGCGATTTTGGAAAGCCTGCACAACGCCGCCGAGGGACAGAACCGGTTGTTCCCCTTGGCCATCGCGTCCTCTGGCACCGCCCAAATCGGCGGCAATCTGGCCACCAATGCCGGTGGTGTAAACGTGCTGCGCTATGGCAATGCCCGCGACCTTTGTCTTGGGCTTGAGGTTGTATTACCCGATGGCCGTATCTGGAACGGCCTGTCGCGGCTTCGCAAGGACAATACGGGCTATGATCTGCGCAACCTGATGATCGGGTCAGAGGGCACGTTGGGCGTTATAACCGCAGCCAGTCTGAAACTGTTCCCGCGCCCGTCTTCCTATGCCACGGGTTTGTTTGCGGTTCCCACACCCGATGCGGCGATCCGGCTTCTTGGGCTTGTACGCGAACACGCGGGCGAGGCTGTATCGGCCTTTGAACTGCTGCATCGCAACGGCTATGCCTTTTTGCGCGATACCATGCCGGATATCCGTCAGCCATTCGACGATATCCCAGAATGGTCGGTGCTTCTGGATCTTGGTCTTTCCGCTGGGATCAATGGGCAGGACCTGCTTGAACAGGTTTTTGCGGAAGGCTTTGAGGCAGGCATGGTCAGCAACGGCCTGCTGGCCGCGTCGCTGTCTCAGCGCGATATGCTTTGGAGCTTGCGCGAAACCATCCCCCTGGCTAACCGCGCCATCGGAGCGATTGCCAGCCACGACATTTCGCTGCCCATCGGGTCGATCCCCGCGTTTATCGAAGCAACCTCGGCCGCCCTGGCGGAACTGGCGGATGTGAGGGTCAATTGCTTTGGCCATCTGGGCGATGGCAATCTGCATTTCAATGTCTTCCCCGCCGAAGGGCGCCAAAAGTCAGATTATCTGCCGGACCGCGCGAAAATCTCGTCCTGCGTGCATGAATTGGTCAGCCGAATGGAAGGCTCGATCAGTGCCGAACACGGGATCGGACGGTTGAAGACGGGCGAGCTTGGAAAATACGGCAATCCGGTAAAGCTGGCCCTGATGCAAGCGATCAAGGCGCAGTTCGATCCGAACGGTATCATGAACCCGGGCGCAATCCTTGCATTGCCTTAAGCGGGCAGCAAATTTTACCCAAACCATTGGCGACGCTAAGATTTGATCACAGGCTCACGTGCGCGGAACCGTTTGCATCCGCGACAGAATATCAACCCCTTGGGTTTTCCAGAAATGCAGAAGGTCGATAAATATCCAGTTTTCGGCAAGCTTGCCACCGTCGCGACGATAGATGTCGATCACGCGCATTTCTCCGGGTGTCTCGCTGGCGGGCATCCCCATGAAGCCTCCGGTGTGTCGCGCCGTGAAATTGGGCCAGCCAAAGAAACCACCATAGTGACCCTCGGCCATGCGGCACAGGTGTTTGGTTTTTGAGCGGTCGGTGAAGGCCGCGCGAAACGGGCCGGAATGTTGCTTTGCGTAGCGCTCGATCGTGTAGGTCGCACCGATCCCCGCCGGTCCCCACCAGATCATGTCATCCGTCCAGGTGCGGGCCAGCTCTTCTTCAAGCGGCAGGCCAAGCTGCCAGGTTCCAAGATCGCCGATCATCGCATTGATCGCGGCCAGGGTAGCGCGACCTTCAGCGTCCGGCTGGGCGTCAAACAACAGCCCGTCATGGGTCACCGGACCGGGTTGAACCAGATGCGCGGCGGTTTGCGGGGGGAAAGGGTTCAGGCCGGTTTGCATCATGAGATGCGGAATGTCGAAATACATGGCGGTCTCGACGATTTTGCCAGCTTCGACACGGTTGAATTCGCAATAGCGCAGGAAGGCCATCTTGCGTGTCGGGGCTATGCCCAGCCAGGCCTTGTCAAACAGTCCCATAAGATGGCCCATCGACACGACCCAAACCGACCGGAAACCATCGGTTTCATTCAGGCCTGCCATAAAGACGTCCTGGCGTCGTTGCAGGCGCGTTAATGATTTGCGCAAAGGTTGCCAGAATTCGGCCGCAACTTGATCCGGATCTTCGATCTCGTTGAAGGGGTGAAATCCCCTCCAGAGGCAATTCGATGCCACAAATTTTTTCATCACCTGCGGGATTAACGCAGGCTCGGCGCTGTCCAGAGCCGAATAATAATCGCGAACCACTTGTTTTTCTGTCTGAAAATCCGCCATGCGGCCTCCGCTTGATCAAAATTGCATACGCTTGCAAAAACTTCTTGCCAAATTCATGCATCCAAGTCTAGCCTTTTGCAAGCGTATGCAAAGACGCGCATCGATTCTATCCGGGAGGTGCCTGCATGGCCGAAATCCAACTCAAGAACATTTCCAAGCGTTGGGGCAGCTTTGTTGGTGTGGACAACTTTGATCTGACGATTGCGGATAAAGAGTTTCTGGTGCTGCTTGGCCCTTCGGGCTGCGGCAAGACCACCACCATGCGGATGATTGCAGGGCTGGAAGACGCCACCGGTGGCGACATTCTGATCGACGGCACCCGCGTCAATGATCTGGAGCCCAAGGATCGCGATGTGGCGATGGTGTTCCAAAGCTACGCGCTTTACCCGAACATGAACGTGTATGAAAACATCCGCTTTCCTTTGAAGGTGCGCGGGATTGATCCCAAATCTCATGACGAACGGGTGCGCCGCGCCTCGGCCATGGTTGAGCTGGATGATTTCCTGCATCGCAAGCCGGCGGAATTGTCCGGCGGTCAGCGTCAGCGCGTCGCGCTTGCCCGCGCGATCGTGCGCGAACCGAACGTGTTTTTGATGGACGAACCGCTGTCGAACCTCGACGCGAAATTGCGGGTATCTACGCGGGCGCAGATCAAGAACCTTTCCCATGAACTGGCGGTCACGACGATCTATGTGACCCATGATCAGATCGAAGCGATGACCCTTGCGGATCGCGTTGTGGTGATGAAACAGGGCGTGGTGCAGCAGGTTGGTAGCCCGACCGAGATTTACGACCGCCCGGCCAACGCCTTTGTGGCCAGCTTTATCGGCAACCCGGCGATGAACCTGATGGATGGCGAACTGAACGGGGGGTCTTTCAGGGCCGAGGGCGTGGAAGTCGCGGGCCTTGGTGCGCCTGACGGGCCAACCACGCTGGGGTTCCGCGCCGAAGACGCCGAGGTTGTCGCAAGCGGCGGCCAGATCAACGCACCGATCTACACGATGGAACTGCTGGGCGAGGCGACCATGGTCTCGGTCCGCATCGGCGGCGCGCTGGTCAGCGTCAAGGCCGACAAAAACTACCGCGCCGAAATCGGGGACACCGTCTCGATCAGGGTGCCGATGGAACACTGCCACCTGTTTGATGCCCAAACAGGCGAGCGTGTGGGGGACTAACCCCTTTGGTTTGTCTCTGCGCAAGCAGAGGCATGAAAACGGATGCGTGGTTGCAAGACGCATCCGAAGAAACAGGAAACAGGGAGATTAACATGTTTCTAAAGAAAGTAGTCGTCGCTGGCGCAATGTCGGCACTTCTTGGCACCGCTGCCTATGCAGACGCGAATGCGAATTGCGGACCGGATGGTGCCTCAGTTCGCATCCTGGGATCGGACTTCCCGGCCATTCAGGCCGTCGCAGGTGCTGCCGAAGCCAATTGTGCGTCGGGCGCGGGCGAGTTCACCATCAACTTGCGTGACAACACCCGCGATATGATGAACCAGGCGCTGACGCCCAACCCGGCGGAATACACCAGCGTCATCGTCGCAAACTCGACCTTGACCCAGCTGATGAATGACGATCTGGTTCGCCCACTGAACGATCTGGTCGAAAAATATGGCCAAAACCTTCAGCCAAGCCAGTTGATCACCATCGATGGTAACGTCATGGCGGTCGCATTCATGGCGAACTCGCAGCACCTGTTCTCGCGCACGGATATCCTTGAGCAAGCAGGCGTCGACGGTATCCCGTCTTCCGTCGAAGAAATGGTGGCCGCAGCCGAGAAAATCCGCGCAGCGGGCATCATGGAATATCCGATTGCGATGAACATGAAAGTTGGCTGGAACGTGGGTGAGGTGTTCAACCTGTTCTTCTTTGCCAATGGTGGCGAGCTGTTCAAGCCAGGCACAGCCGAGCCGAACGTGAACTCGCCGGCAGGTGTTGCCGCGCTGAACTCGATCAAGTCGCTGCTTGAATACACCCACCCCGATTTCCTGAGCCACGCATCGAACGAAACGCAGGCGCTTTGGGAAGCCGGTCAGGCCGCCATGGCGATCATGTGGGGTTCGCGCGGTGGCGCGGTTCTGGATGACGAAGGTTCCACTGCGGAAGTGACCGAAAACACGGTTCTTTCGGCGGCCCCAACCGCAGGCGGCGGATCGATCCCGGCGGCAACGCTGTGGTGGGATGGTATCACCATTGCCAAAAACATTCCCGACGCAGATGCAGAAGCTTCGTTCGCGGCTCTGGTCAGCGGTCTGAATGCGGATCTGATGGTTGAGAACAACGACAAGGCCATCTGGCTGATCGACGGCTTCCAGCCTGGTCCGGCGGCAGCGGGCGTTTCGGCAACCGCAGCAGGCGGCGCCAAGCCATATCCGATGATCCCGTATATCAACTTCATGCACAACGCATTGGGCTCGGAACTGGTTGATTTCTACAAAGGCACCGAAAGCGCGGAAGACGCTTTGGCAGATGTGGAAGCAGCTTACGTGACCGCGGCAAAAGAAGCAGGCTTTCTGAACTAAGAAGTCTCTCCCTCGGAAGGGGGCCAGCGATGGCCCCTTTCCCCCTCGAATTTCCTTACAAAGGTCCGAGCAATGAAACACCGCACGTTCTTCTGGTTCATCCTGCCGACTTTATCGGCCATGATCCTGTTCATTGCGTTACCGATTGTTTCGGTCCTGATCCAATCGCTTTTCGTTGAACATGAACAGGTTCTGGTGGTGTCGGAAAGCTGTGGCCCTTTCGGGTGTACGCCGACAACCTCGATCGATGCCGAGGCGACCGCCGCCCTGAGAGAGGCGCAACCGCTCGGACGCTTCAATGGGCTGGGCACCTATTTTGACCGCTCGCACCTTGCCACGGCCGAAGTCGCCGAAATCTGGCGGGAATCCAATGGTCTGAAATCCTTTTTTAATGGGCTGATGGACCTTAAATTCTACAAGGCCCTGATCTTCACCCTGACATATACGTTCATCGTGACCCCGGCGGTTCTGGTCTTCGGCCTTGCAGTCGCTGTCGGCGTAAACAATCTGCCCAGGGCCATGCGCGGAGTGGCGATATTCATCTCGCTTTTGCCTTTCCTTGTCGCAACCATCGTTGGCTCGATGATCCTGTCATGGATGCTTGACGGCGAAGGTATCATCGGCGCGACCCTGCAAAACATCTTCAATGATCCGAACCTGACGATCAAATCCTCGACCCCGCTGATGTGGATCGCCCTGATAATCTATGGTATCTGGCACACGCTTCCCTTCAGTTTCATCACCTTTTATGCAGGTCTTCAGACCGTGCCGCAGGATACGCTTGAGGCCGCCCGCGTGGATGGTGCCAGCAAGTGGCAAACCATGATCAGCGTTGTGGTGCCCCACCTGATGCCGCTGGTGTCTTTCGTGACACTCATGCTTTTGATGGATAATTTCCGCGTATTCGAACCGATCGTCAGTTTTCAGGCCGAAGCCCATGCGCAATCGCTTAGCACCTTCATCCTAAGCGATCTGCGCGAAGCGGGTAATCCGCTATACGCCTCGGCGGGCGCCACCTCGATCCTGACCATCATTGGCGTGGCAATCCTTCTGACGCCTGTTGTGATCCGCACATGGCGCGATTTCAACGCCACTTCCCACTAAGGAGACGATGATATGGCAACCAAGGCAGAATCCCGTCTCACAACACTTAAAATCGTCTCTTACGTGCTTGTAGGGGTATGGTTGATCATCGCGGCCTTCCCGTTCCTCTGGACGTTCTGGGGCAGCTTCAAGGTGCAGGGTGATTTCTTCTCAAAGGCCGATTGGACCAACGCGATCTACGGCGTATTCACCACCCGCGAAACCGGCGGAGCCTTCACGGCCAACGGATATATCGGCGCCTGGGTGCAAGAGTCGTTTTGGAAGAACGTCCTGAACACCACGGTGATCGTGTTCTTTACCGTGATCATCTCTCTAACTTTCGGAACATTGGGTGGCTATGCGCTGGCCCGTTCCGGTTTCCGCTATGCGTTCTGGATTTTGATGGCCGCGCTGATCTTCCGCGCAATGCCGCATATCACTTTGGTTTCGGGCTATATGCTGCCCTTCTTTGAATGGAACGTCTGGGGGCTGAAAGGCACTGCGATCATTGTTCTTGTGGCAATCAACCAGCCGTTCACCCTTTGGATGTTGCATTCGTTTTTCAAGAATATCCCCAAGGATATGGACGAAAGCGCCATGGTCGATGGCTGCACCCGTTTTCAGGCCTTCTGGCACGTGATCGTGCCGGTGATGTGGCCGGGGGTGATCACCACGGGTCTGTTCAGTTTTTTGCTGGCCTATAACGATTATGCGGTGACGTCGATGCTTCTAAGCAAGCCAAACGAAACCATGGTGCCGGCTGTTGCCAGTTTCCTTGGTTCGGTGCAGGTGCAAGGCAACATCATGTTCGCTGTCGCCGCCGTTGTTTCGGCCACCGCGCCTTTGTTCGTGCTGATCCTGTTCTTCCAGCGCCAGATCGTTTCGGGCCTGACCGCAGGGGCGGTGAAAGGGTAATGCGGGATTACCTCGTCATCGGCGCAGGCTCTTCGGGGTGCGTACTCGCCGCCGAACTTGCGCGGCGCGAGGCCGGATCGGTCATTGTGATTGAGGCGGGGCCGAGCGAGGTGCACCCGCTGGTCACGATACCCATGGGCCTAGTCTGGCTGATGGGAAGCAGCCGTGACTGGCAGTTCAAGACCAGCCCGCAGGAATGCGCGGGCAACCGTCAAATCACTGTCCCGCGTGGGCGTATGGTCGGTGGATCAGGCTCGATCAACTCGATGGTCTGGTTCCGGGGCCGCAAGGATGATTTTGACAGTTGGAACGTCCCAGGCTGGCGCTTTGCCGATGTCGAACCTGCCTTCCAGGCGGTTGAGGCCAAGTTGCGCCCAACCCCGCTGAAAACTGCCCACAAGCTGACCCGTGGACTGACAGGTATCTTCCCCGACACCACCCCGACGCCCGAACATGAAAGCGCGGGCGTGTTTTCCTATAACCTGATCAACGGACGTCGAAATTCGGCGGCGCGGGCCTTTCTGCGCACCCGTCACGATATTGAGGTCCGCACCGGCTGCAACGTCGATCGCCTGATCTGGCAAGGTGACAAAGCGGTCGGCGCAGTCCTTGCCGATGGCAGCGAAATCCGTGTCGCCAAAGGTGTGATCCTTTCAGCGGGGTCGGTCGCCAGCCCCGCGATCCTGATGCGCTCGGGGATCGGTCCCAAGGATCACCTGACCGCGCTTGGTATCGATACCCGACAGGACGCGCCCGAAGTTGGCGAAAATCTGCACGATCATCCCGGTATCGGATTGCACTTCGAAGGCCCCGGGTCGGGCTATGGTCTGGAACCCCGCCAATGGCTAAGCTGGGCGCTCGCCCCGCTGAACTATGGGTTGCGAAGGGCAGGGGCGCTGGCCTCGCCCACGGTCGAAGGCGGCCTGTTCTTCAACGCGCGGGGAACGGATGACCTCCCCGATGTGCAAACCCATTTCATTCCGTTCTATCTTGCCCACCAAGGCCCGAAATTCCCGATGAAAGCGGGATATTTCGCGGATATCTGCCTTTGCCGCCCCAAATCGCGCGGCAGCTTTCGGCTGGCGTCAAAAGACCCCAACGCCGCCCCTGTCATCGACCTTGGGCTTTTCCGGGATGAAAGCGATCTCGAAACAATGGCGGAAGGGGTCGTACGCCTGCGAACCCTGTTGCGGGACGCTGATTTCGGTCCGCGCCGGGGAGCAGAGATTTTCCCGTCCGAGGCCGTCACCGGCGAAGCGTTGAAAACCCACATTCGCAACACGTGCGGCACCGCCTACCATCCGGTCGGCACGCTTAGGATGGGCGGTCCCGTTTCAAGCCGCCTGAAGGTCGAAAGTACCGAAAACCTTTGGGTCGCGGATGCCAGCATCATGCCCGCCGTGACCTCGGCCAACACCAACGCCCCGTCGATGATGATCGGCTGGAAGGGCGCAGAATTCATCGCAGAGGACGCCGCATGAGTTCCTCCGCCCGCAATTCATTCATGTCACGCCATCCGGCCCTGAACAGGATGCCAAGGGATTTCATAACGGGACGCGCAGCACCCCTGACAAATTCCAAACGCATTCAAACAGGAGAGACCAGATGAAAGGTTCACGCCCCGAACAAGCGGTTCTGACCCGCGACACCGACATCACCAAAACCGCAGAAACCCGTGCCGTTATCGAAGGCATGGTGGATGGTCTGAATGATCACCGCATCAACGACATAGGCGAGTTTTTTGCCGAAGGCTTCCGCTGGATGGGAAACCAGGGCTGCGGCACCAAGACCGGCCTCAAAGAGTTTCAGGACAATTGGCAACGCCCCTTTCAGGCGGCGTTTTCCGACAAGGTCTGTATCGACGAAGCCCGCCTTTATATGGGCGAATGGGCCGCCGCCTTTGGCCGACAAGAGGCCACCCATTCAGGCGAGTTTCTTGGAATTGCCCCCACCGGCAAGCGGGTGGAAATCCGCTATATGGACTTTTGGAAAGTCGTTGACGGCAAGATCGTCGACAATTGGGTGAATGTCGATTTCGCATATGTGGCCGCGCAGCTTGGCGTTGATCTGTTCAACGGCGAAGGCTGGGAGGCTTTTGATCGCGGCGAGCGTGTTGCCCCACGACCCGGCAAAGAAGGAAATGAAAATGGCGATTGAGTATCTGAAACGAGGAAAACCCGAAGCCGACCGGGCCGAGGACGACGCGAAGACGGCTGCGATCGTATCGGCGACCCTGAAAGACATCGAACAGCGCGGTGACACCGCTGTGCGTGAATTGGCAAACAAGTTTGATGGCTATGACCGCGACAGCTACCGGCTGAGCGAGGACGAGATTCAGGCGATCATCGCCAAGGTCTCGCCCGAGGACATGGCCGATATCAAATTCGCCCAAGAGCAGGTGCGCAACTTCGCGCAGGCCCAGCGGGATTCGATGCTGGATATCGAGGTTGAAACCCTTCCGGGCGTGATCCTTGGCCACAAGAACATTCCCGTGCAGTCGGTCGGGTGCTACGTGCCGGGGGGCAAATTCCCGATGGTTGCCTCGGCCCATATGTCCGTGGCGACGGCGTCTGTCGCAGGCGTGCCGCGCATCATCGCATGCACACCACCGTTCAACGGCGAACCGAACCCGGCCGTGATTGCTGCCATGCATTTGGGCGGCGCACATGAAATCTATGTTCTGGGTGGCATCCAGGCCGTCGGCGCCATGGCGATCGGCACGGAATCCATCGACCCGGTTCACCTGCTGGTCGGTCCCGGAAACGCCTTCGTCGCCGAGGCCAAGCGGCAGCTTTTTGGCCGGGTTGGTATCGACCTTTTTGCCGGTCCGACCGAAACCATGGTGATCGCCGACGAAACCGTGGATGCCGAACTCTGCGCGACGGATCTTCTGGGACAGGCCGAGCATGGCTATAACTCGCCCGCTGTTCTTGTGACCAATTCCAGACCGCTTGCCGAGCAAACGCTGGCGGAAATCGACCGGCTGCTGAAAATCCTGCCGACCGCCGCAACTGCAAGCGTCAGCTGGGCCGACTACGGCGAAGTGATCCTTTGTGACACTTACGAGGAAATGCTGGAAGTGGCCGACGATATCGCCTCGGAGCATGTGCAGGTGATGACGGATCGGGACGACTGGTTCCTTGACAATATGACCTGCTACGGGGCGCTTTTCCTCGGGCCACGCACCAACGTGTCAAACGGTGACAAGGTGATCGGGACCAACCACACGTTGCCAACCAAGAAGGCGGGGCGGTACACAGGCGGGCTTTGGGTTGGAAAGTTCCTGAAAACGCATTCCTACCAGAAGGTTCTGACGGACGAAGCGGCGACGATGATCGGTGAATACGGTTCACGCCTGTGCATGCTTGAAGGCTTTGTCGGACATGCCGAGCAATGCAACGTCCGTGTGCGCCGCTATGGCGGCGTCAATGTGCCTTATGGTGAAGGCGCGCCACGGCGGGAAGCGGCTGAGTGAGATGAAAGGTGCGGACCGGAGCGCTGCCCCGGACCCCGGGATATTTTGAGACAAAAGAAATGAAAGACGTTCACACCAGAAACAAAGAGCTGATCGCCCCCCTTCGGACGGCGATGTATAATTTTGATGCGGCAGGGGTGCGGGCCGCATTGCGCGCATTGATTGCGCCGGATGCGGTGATCCACATGCCGCACCCGCTGGGCGACATGACCGGACCGGACGAGTTTTACGACATCTGCTATGCGCCGTTGTTCCAATCCATGCCGGATCTCGAGCGTCGTGACTGGATCGTCATGGGCGGGCTGACGGCGGATCATCATGATGATTGGATCGGCTGTGGCGGCCATTATGTCGGGACTTTCGTTGCCCCCTGGATGGACATTCCTCCGACGGGTCATTTGGCGCATATGCGCTTTCACGAGTTTTTTCGCTTTGTCGACGGCAAGGTGGTCGAGGTGCAGGCGCTGTGGGACATCCCCGAATTGATGATGCAGGCCAGGGCCTGGCCGATGGCGCCCTCTTTGGGGTTGGAGTTTTGCATTCCCGGACCGGCCACGCTGGACGGAATTGTCAGCGGACCGTGGGACGAAGCGCGGTCCAACACCTCGTGTGATCATGTGATCAACATGCTCGAGCATCTCAAGAAACACCCCAGCCAGGGCGGGCCGGAGGTGATGGAGATGGAAAGGTTCTGGCATCCCAAGATGAACTGGTACGGTCCTGCCGGGATCGGCACGGGACGCGGGATTTCGGGCTTTCGCAACTGGCACCAGATCCCGTTTCTGAGCGCCATGCCGGACCGGGGGTTTGAGCGTCACAAGATCATCTATCATTTCTTTGGTGACGGCGATTACATCGCCGTGACCGGCTGGCCGAACATGATCCAGACTGTCACCCATGACGGCTGGATGGGGATCGCCCCTGCGGGCAAGAAGATCACGATGAAATCTCTGGATTTCTGGCGGATCGAAGACGGGTTGATCCGTGAAAACTGGGTTATGGTGGATATTCTGGACGCCTACCGCCAACTGGGCGTAGATGTGCTGGCCCGCATGCGCGAGTTTAACAAGGCGCGTGTGCAGGGCAGTATTCCATTTCCGGTCGGAGATATCTGATGCACTTCCCTCGTACCCCGTCTTTTCATCTGCGCGGCAAACGGGCGCTTGTGACCGGAGCGTCTTCGGGTATCGGGCTGGCCTGTGCTGTCGCGCTGGCCGAACACGGGGCCGAGGTGACGCTGGCCGCCCGGTCGGGCGACAAGCTGCGCGAGATCGCGGATCACATGGCGGCGGAAAACTGGGATACGGATATTTTGGAACTTGATGTGTCCAATGTATCGGCCACGGCCGACAGGGTCAGACAGGCGGGGCCGTTTGATGTTCTGGTCAATTCGGCCGGGCTGGCCCGTCACAGCGCGGCATTGGAGACGACCGAGGAAGATTTTGACGCCGTTGCTGACCTGAATATCAAGGGGGCCTATTTCCTGACCAAGGCCGTTGCCGAAGGGTTGGTTGCCGCCGGGCGGGCCGGATCGTTGATCAATATCTCCAGCCAGATGGCAAAGGTCGGTGGCATTGACCGCGCGGTGTACGCGGCCACGAAACATGCGGTGGAAGGCTTTACCAAGTCGATGGCGATCGAGTGGGGACCATTGGGCATTCGCGTCAACACGATTTGCCCGACCTTTATCGTCACCCCGCTGACCCGGCAGACCTTTGACCGCCCGGAACGCCGGGCCTGGGTGGAAGAGAAAATCAAACTTGGCCGCATTGGCGAAGTCGAGGATATCATGGGGGCAGCGGTGTTTCTTGCCTCGGAAGCAAGTGCCCTGATCACGGGCACGGCCTTGATGATTGACGGAGGCTGGACCGCGGACTGATGGCACAGGCAAAGATCACATCGGCAGAAGTTGCAGCCCGCGCTGGCGTCAGCCAGTCGGCGGTCAGCCGTGTGTTCACCCCGGGGGCCTCGGCTTCACGCAAGACGGTTGAAAAGGTGCGCAAGGCGGCCCGCGAGTTGGGCTATCGCCCGAATGCTCTGGCCCGGGCGGTGGTGTCGGGCAAAAGCCGGATGATCGGTCTTGTGGTCGCCTATCTTGAAAACCAGTTCTATCCGGATGTTCTTGAACGGCTGTCGAATGCCCTTCAGGAAAAAGGGTATCACGTTCTGGTCTTCATGGCCTCGCATACGGCTGGAAATATCGATACGGTTGTCGAAGAAATCCTTGATTATCAGGTTGACGGTATCATCGCCGCATCGGTCGCGCTGTCCTCGGACCTGTCGAACCGATGCAACGCCGCGGGCGTGCCGATGGTGCTTTTCAACCGTTCTCAGGATGACAAGGACATGTCGGCGGTTACGTCGGACAATCTGGCCGGAGGCCGCAAGGTGGCCGAGTTCCTGATTGCCGGCGGTCACAAGAAAATCGGCTACATCGCCGGTTGGGAAGGGGCGTCAACCCAGCGGGACAGGGAAAAAGGGTTCACCGACGGATTGGCGGCGGCAAATATGGCGTTGTTCGCACGCGAAGTCGGCCAGTTCACCATGGAAGATGCCCGACAAGCGACCTTGAGGATGTTCGCCAGCAATCCGCCCGATGCGGTTTTCGTCGCCAATGACCACATGGCGATGGCCGTGATGGACACGCTGCGATACGAGCTGAACCTCAAAGTGCCCGAGGACGTCTCGGTCGTGGGCTATGATGACGTACCGACATCGGCTTGGCCGGCCTACAATCTGACCACTGTCCGCCAACCCGCCAACCGGATGGTGGCCGAGACAGTCGATATCCTGCTGAGCAAGATAAACGACAAGAATACTGAACCCAAACGCATTGAAATCGATGGGCCTCTGATCGTTCGAGGATCGGCCCGCAATCCAAAGGAACAATGAATATGCAGGGATTTGACCCGAAATTCACGGATTTTCCCGATTACATCATAGGGATCACCAAAGAGATCTGGGAAGATCGCGGGATCTCGACGCTGCATGATTATTATGCGCCGGATATCGTTGTCCGCTCGCCGGCATCGGTTGTGGTAGGCAATCAGGGGGTCATCGCCGCGACAATGGCAACATTGGCCGAGTTTCCCGACCGGACGCTTTTTGGCGAAGACGTGATCTGGTCAGGCACCCCGGACGCGGGGATGCTGTCTTCGCACCGCCTGCACTCAACCGCGACCCACGCCAAGCCTGGCATCTATGGCGAACCAACCGGCAAGAAACTGCATTACCGCATCCTGGCCGACTGCCACGCGATCAACAATCAGATCAACGACGAATGGCTGATCCGGGATCAGGGCGCCATTGTCCGGCAGCTGGGTTGGGACCCGAAGGACTATGCCCGCGATCTGATTGAACGCGAAGGCGGGCCAGAGAATTGCGTGCCCCCCTACACCCCCGCCAATGAGGTTGCAGGCCCCTACAAGGGCACGGGCAACGACAATGAATGGGGGCAGCGGCTGGCGGATATCATCACCCGCATGATGAACGCAGACTTCACGGTAATCCCGAAAGAATACGACCGCGCTGCAAACCTGTGCTATCCGGGTGGCGTGGAAACCCTGTCGTTTGACGGTGCGGATGAATTCTGGATGGGCCTGCGGGCCAGCTTTCCGAATGCCGAATTCAAAGTACAGCATGTCATCGGACGTGACGATCCCAATATGCCGCCCCGGGCGGCCATACGCTGGACGCTTCACGGCAAACATGACGGCTGGGGATCGTTCGGAACACCGACCGGTAAAGAGGTGTTCGTGCTGGGCATCACCCAGGCCGAATTCGGTGCCTTGATCGGCGGTGATGTCAGGCTTCGCCGCGAATGGACCCTGTTTGACGAAACCTCGGTCTGGAAACAGATCCTGCTGCAAACCGGCTGACGCTTTTCGGCCCTCGTGGGCCTTATCGCGCCGGCGGCCCCTGAAAGGCTTGAGGCGCAGACTATGGGACTAGAAGAACAAATGATCGACTGCGGCGCATATCGTTTGGACGGACGGCAAAGCATTTGCCGTTTCCACATGCATCGCGCCGCACTTCGGGCCAAACGGCTTAATCCGCATCCGCCGGGGGGCACGGGCTGACCTCGGAAAACCCCGAAAATTGACAAAGGATTAAGATAATGACCCCCCAGGAAATGGAAGCCCGCATCGTCCGCTACGGCGATCTGCAACCCTGCAAAACCGCCTTTATTGATGCCCACACACCGGGCAGCGATCAAAAGGAAAACTTCACCATCATCGGCGGCGGCGTCTCGGAAAGCCCCGACCAGCACGTCCACATCACCACCCCACACGGCTTTAATATCGGTGCAGCAGGCCAGCCACCCAAATGCCGCAACTCGCTGCATGACCACCGCACGGCAGAAGCCTTCTTTGTTCTCTCGGGCAAATGGCGCTTCTTCTGGGGCCGCTGGGGCGACGCGGGCGAAGTTGTCATGGAGCCGGGCGATATCTTTAACATCCCCACTGGCGTCTTTCGCGGCTTTGAAAACATCGGCACAGACTACGGCATGATCATGGCCATCCTCGGTGGTGATGATGCCGGCGGTGGCGTCATGTGGGCACCACAGGTGATCGAGGATGCACAAGACCACGGGCTTGTTCTGGCGGAAACGGGCAAGCTTTATGACACCAAGAACCAGGAACGCCTGCCCGAAGGCGTGGCCCCGATGCCGCTGATGTCGGATGACGAACTGGCCAAGCGTGGTGAACCAACCACTCGTCAGGTCATCCCGAATTTCGTTGCCCGCTACTGGGATCTGGTGGCTTTCGCCGACAAGACCCCCATTCAGGTGATCGGCGAAACCGGTGTGCTGAAAGACAAACCGGGGTTCGAGGTCAACTTCATGACCCGTGCCAGCGCCCATGACACCAAACAAGCCCACGACCGCCCCTCGGTCCTGATGCCGGTCAAAGGCCACTGGAACGTCACTTGGGATGGTGGCTCGGCAACGCTGGCACCGGGCGATACCATGTCGGTGCCGGAAAACCTTGGCCATACCGTCCTTCCGTCGATGACCGGCGAGGCGGCGATCTATCAGATTACCGGCACCGGCGATCCGGCAGGTCTGACCTGGCAGGGCTAAGGTGAAAGAGCCTCTTGTCCTTTTGCCGGGGATGATGTGCGACGGGCGGTTGTTTGCGCCGCAAATCGCGTCATTTTCGGCCGAGCGACCGGTCATGGTGATGCCATTGACCGGCGCCGATACGGTCGTGCAACTGGCAAAAGACATCCTGAACAACGCCCCGCCGGTTTTTTCCCTGGCGGGGCTTTCCATGGGTGGTATCGTCGCGATGGAGGTGATCCGTCAGGCCCCTGACCGGGTGTCACGGCTTGCGCTACTCGACACGAACCCCCGCGCCGAGCTGCCCCAAGTCGCACGCAATCGTCTGCCTCAGATCGACGCTGTTAGCGAAGGCGGTCTTGAAAAGGTGATGCGCGACGAGATGAAGCCGAACTATCTGGTTGATGGTCTCGACAAGCCCCGCATTCTCGATCTGTGCATGACGATGGCATTGACCCTTGGGGCCGGGGTTTTCATCTCCCAGTCACGGGCCTTGGCCACACGTCCCGACCAGCAAGAGACGCTCAAGGCCATAAAGGTGCCAACTCTGATCCTTTGTGGCCGCGATGATATCCCATGTCCTGTTGAACGGCATGAGCTGATGCACGGGCTTGTCCCGGAATCGTCGCTGGTCATAATCGAAGGGGCGGGGCATTTGCCCGTCCTCGAAAAACCAAACCAAACTAACAAGGCACTTGATGCATGGCTGAACTGATCCTGCCTGACGGCTTGCTGGACCTGATGGTCTCTGTTGATACCCCGACCGTGTGTAACGCCATCGAGGTCGCCCAGGGCAAACGGGGCTTCAGCAACTATACCAAACGCACGATGCTTGCATCCGATCCGCAAGCCGCCCCGATGATCGGGTTCGCCCGCACGGCAAAAATCGCCGGTCGCGAAGCTCCGAGCGATCCGGCCGAGGTGATACGCGCGCGGCGCATGGATTATTTCCGTCACATGGCATCAGGCGATGGGCCAACACTGGCCGTCGTCGAAGACATGGACGGTGAGAATGCGGTCAGCGCATGGTGGGGCGGCGTTCACACGGCTGTTCACAAAGGTCTCGGTTTGCGCGGGGCCGTGACGAATGGGGTGATGCGCGATCTTGGCGACATGGAACCCGGCTTTCCGGTATTGGCAGGCGCGATCGGTCCCAGCCACGCCTTTGTGCATGTCCGCGAAATTGCCACGCCGGTGCATATCTTCGGCATGGACGTTCTGGACGGAGATCTTGTCCACGCAGATCTGCACGGGGCACTCGTGGTTCCACCCGAGGTCATTCCGAACCTGAAAGCGGCCATCACCAAGCTGGTCGAAACCGAGGCCCTGATCATCGGGCCGGCACGAAGTGACGGCTTCGATTTCGCGGCGCTGGAAAAGGCCTGGGCCGCCTTTGAAAAGGCCCGAACTTAAACCGGGGACGCTTTTGTAGCGTTTCAATGTACAAAATTTACAAATGTCATCAAACGGGAGAGACGAAATGGTTCTGACAACACATGTGGGTTCACTGCCACGCACGCAAGCTGTGGTGGATTTCATATTTGCCCGTGAAAACGGCACTGATTACAGCCAGGCCGCCTTTGATGCCTGCATGACCTCGGCTGTTTCCGAAACGGTCAGTAAACAGGCCGAGGCGGGTGTGGATATCGTAAGTGACGGAGAAACCTCGAAAATTTCCTACGCAACCTATGTCAAAGACCGCTATACGGGATTTGACGGAGACAGCCCCCGCAACGCCCCCGCCGACCTGAAAATGTTCCCGGGCTTTCTGAAACGGCTCGCCGATGACGGCGGCACCCCCCAATATGCCCGCCCCATGTGTGTGGGTGACGTGAAGTCAAAAGGACAGGGGGAATTGCAGAAAGACATCGACAATCTCAAAGCCGCAATGTCCGAACATGGTGTCGAACGCGGCTTTATGAACGCCGCCTCTCCGGGGGTTATCTCGTTGTTTTTGCAGAATGATTACTATCCAACGCGCGAGGCATATCTGGCCGCTCTGGCGGATGCGATGAAGGAAGAATACGAAACCATTGTCGCCGCCGGATTGGATCTGCAACTGGATTGCCCCGACCTTGCCTTGTCACGTCACATGCTGTTCACAGACCTCAGCGATGACGAATTCATCAAAGTCGCCAACATGCATGTCGAAGCTTTGAACCACGCATTAAGCGACGTGCCTCAGGACAGGGTGCGGGTGCATATTTGCTGGGGCAACTACGAAGGCCCGCATTGCTGCGATATCCCGATGAGCAAGATGTTCGATACCCTGATGTCAACCAAGTCGCGCTATGTCCTGTTCGAAACCTCCAACCCGCGCCACGGTCATGAATGGAGCGTGTTCCGCGACCGAAAGGCGGACATTCCCGACGACAAGGTTCTGGTTCCTGGTGTGGTCGATACGACAACGAACTTTGTTGAACATCCCGAGCTGGTTTCCCAACGAATTCAACGCTTTGTTGACATCGTCGGTGAAGATCGCGTGATTGCGGGCAGCGATTGCGGCTTTGGGACTTTCGCCGGATTTGGCGCGGTTGACCCGGATATTGCCTACGCCAAGCTTGCGGCATTATCCGAGGGTCGCAAACTGGTTTAACCGCGCCTGATCCGGTCTGATACGGGGGAATTGCGCTTAGCCGCGCACCCCCGCAAACCGCGCCTGCCACTCTTCGCGCTGGTCATCCGTGATCTTGGCAAACAGCACATCCGGCACCGTAAAGGCATGACCAGCGGGCAGGGTGGTCAACGCGGCGTTCACGTCGTCTGGCCAGTCATTGTTGTCGGTCTGCATCGCCGTCAGCATCGCCTCTGAGGTCGCAGGAATGAACGGCGCTGCAAGAACCGCATAAAGCCGGATCAGGTTCAGGCCAAGCCGCACCTGCGCAGCGGCAAGATCGGGGTCAGTCTTGAAGGTCGACCACGGTGCAGCGGCCTGCAAATACTCGTTCCCCGCTACCCAGATGCCGCGCAATTCCTGCGCGGCCTTACGGATTTCCTTTTCTTCCATGAAACCTTCATAGGCACGGATTTTCGCTGTCAAATCAGCGATCAACGTCTCTTCCTGCGCGCCGAACGCGCCACCTTCGGGCACCGCCTCGCCGAATTTCGAACGGCAGAACTTAGTGATCCGGCTGACGAAATTGCCCAGCACATCGGCCAGATCCTTGTTCACGCCGCTTTGGAATTGTTCCCAGGTAAACTCGCTGTCCGAGGTTTCGGGCACGTTCGCCAGCAGCCACCAGCGCCAGTAGTCGGCGGGCAGAATCTCAAGCGCCTGATCCATGAAAACCCCACGTCCGCGCGAGGTGCTGAACTGGCCGCCGTCATAGTTGAGGTAGTTGAACGACTTGATGTAATCGACCAGCTTCCAAGGCTCGCCCGACCCGAGGATCGTGGCGGGGAAGCTGAGCGTGTGAAAGGGCACGTTGTCCTTGCCCATGAACTGGGTATAGGTCACATCGTCGGCGCCCTTGTCGGTGCGCCACCAGCGTTCCCAGTCGCTGCCCTTGCCTGCATCCACCCATTCCTGCGAACAGGCGATATATTCGATGGGGGCATCGAACCAGACGTAGAACACCTTGCCCTCCATCCCCGGCCAGGGCTGGTCGCCACGCATCACCGGCACGCCCCAATCAAGGTCGCGGGTGATGCCACGATCCTGCAAGCCGTCGCCATCGTTCAACCATTTCTTGGCAATCGAAGTCGTCAGAACCGGCCAGCCCTCGCGGGTGTCGATCCATTCCTCAAGCTTGTCCTTCATCGCCGACTGGCGCAGATACAAATGCTTGGTCTCGCGCATTTCCAGATCGGTCGAGCCGGAAATGGTGGAATGCGGGTTGATCAGGTCCACCGGATCAAGTTGCTTGGTGCAGTTGTCGCATTGGTCGCCACGGGCGCTGTCAAAGCCGCAATTGGGGCAGGTGCCCTCGATATAGCGATCGGGCAGAAAGCGGCCGTCGGTATGGGAATACATCTGGGTTTCGCTGACTTCGCGGATCAAACCCGCATCGTCCAACACTTTGGCAAAATGCTGGGTCAGTTTCTTATTCTGGTCGCTCGACGAGCGTCCGAAATGATCGAAGCTTAGCCCGAAACCTTCGGCGATTTCGCTCTGCACTTCCCACATCTCGGCGCAATATTCTGCCACGGGTTTGCCCGCCTTGGCGGCAGCAAGTTCCGCTGGGGTGCCGTGTTCATCGGTGGCACACAGGAACAACACCTCGTTGCCCCGCGCCCGTTGGTAGCGGGCAAACAAATCCGCTGGCAGTTGGCTGCCCACCAGATTCCCCAGATGTTTGATCCCGTTGATATAGGGAATTGCCGAAGTGATTAGATGACGTGACATTTGCGTCCCCGAATTCGTTTCGAACCCCTTTACCGCACCACTTCCAAAAGGGCCACTCCCTGCATCTTCATCTTGCCAGAAATACTCAGCTAAGGGGACAGCACCCCCTGCTGCGGGGAAGTGCCGAAAATCAATAGGGCATCGGATGCGCCCGGTGCGCCACGTCAATTTCGGCCAAAATCTCGTCGGACAGAACCAATCCAATTCCAGCCAACAGGAGTTCAAGCTGGGCCTGTGTCGTCGCCCCGAAGATCACGGACGCCATGAACGGCCTTGACGTGCAAAACGCCAAAGCCAGATGAACCGGATCAACCCCGTGCCGCTGAGCGATGGCGTGATAGGCCGCCACCGCAGGCCGCACCCGCGCGGTTTCGCGCCCGCCCATCGCAGCCTGAAATGTTTTGCGCGACGCTGCGGGCAGTTTGCCGCCTTGATATTTTCCCGTCAGATACCCCGCCGCCAAAGGCGAAAAGGCCAATAGTCCAACGTCTTCGTTATGGGAAAGCTCGGCCATATCCGTGTCATAAAGCCGGCAGAGCAGCGAGTATTCGTTCTGAACCGTTGCCACCCGTGGCAATCCGCGATCTTCGGATATCCGCAGCCATTGTGCGGTGCCCCAGGCGCTTTCATTGGACAGACCGAAAGCCCGGATTTTTCCCTGGTCCACAAGGCTTTGCAGCGATTCTAGACATTCCGACATATTGTCCAGGGTCTCTTGCCGGTTCTGGGTGCTCGGATCATAAGTCCAGTTCTGGCGGAACATATATGAACCGCGATTGGGCCAGTGGAATTGGTATAGATCGATATAGTCTGTCTTGAGCCGCCGCAGATTGCCCTCGATCACCTTAGGGATCGATTTTGCTGTGATGGGCGCGCCATTGCGAACGCCCATATACCCTTCGCCGGAATGCTTGGTGGCCAGTACGACATCTTTGCGTCGGCCGGTTTTTTCAAACCAATTGCCGATCACTCGTTCGGTATTGCCGGTGGTTTCCGCCCTTAATGGGTTGGTCGGGTACATTTCCGCCGTGTCGATGAAATTGACCCCGTGATCCAGAGCCGTGTCGATCTGGATATGTGCATCGGACTCGGGCGTTTGTGTTGAAAAAGTCATTGTGCCCAGACACAATTCGCTGACCTTTATGCCTGTCCGGCCAAGCGGGTTCATTTTCATTGCGGCTTTCCTTCTGATACTGCGTTTCGCCATCGTGTCGAGGCACAGGAAATGTGACGAAACGCGCGAAACCTGTTGATGTTGTGTTCATTTTCTGCTGGCTTCGCAATCTTTGATTTGTACCGCCTGTTAAATGGTCTTCCCGTTGGCCGTCATAAAAAACGGCGAGGTTGAGGCTCGCCGCTTTTTTTGTCACTTTGATGAATTTTTACGGCCTGATGACGAACCAGCCCTCGGCATCCAGTTGCATCAGACGTTCGACGCCACCCGGTACAACCTCGGCAAATTCAAGGATCGGAGGCGGTGTGCCGCCGGACTGGCGGGTCATTCCCGCGATTGTGTTGCCGCATGCCGAAAAGCGGACATCGGGGATGGATTCGGAAAAGCTTTTCAGGCGTTCAAGAACGGGCGATGTGTCCTCGCGCAGCATGTGAAGCCCGGCATTGAAGGTTACGATCTCGATCTCGTAAAGATTGCCGGCTTCGCTTTGCATCCGGGCAAAGTTTGCAGCAACATTCAGAGCCTTTGTCATGGTGCCGTCGAAATTGTCGCTCACTTGAATGGCCAATCGCTTTATGCCATCATCTTCATCGGCCTGAGCCGGAGAAATGGCAAATGCAAATATGGTCGCGATAATCGCCAATAGTGCTTTGATTTTCATGTTAGTCCCCATTGTTTTGTTTGTTTTGTTTTGATTAAAACATTCATACTGGTTACCTTCGGTAATCGTGCGCGGGCCAACACTTTCAAGTCAATGAATTTATGATTTTTTGAATGTTTTGCGGTGGTGCTTGAGAACATTAAGCGAACATATATACTCGTCCCATGACGACTCAGCTTCTTTCCCGCCGCAAACACCGCCCCCGCGCCGGTCTGCCTTTGATGGGCGATCTGACGTTGAAACAGGGGCGGCTGCATGAATGCTGCGGCCGGGCGCGGCAGTTGTTCGCGCTGCTTCTGGCGGCGCAGACTCAGGGGCCGGTTTTCTGGATTGCCCCGCCCTGGGTGTCGGATCATCTGAACCCTGACGGGATAAGCGGCCTTACCGATCCGGGCCGGTTCGTCTTTGTCCATCCCGAACGGCCCGAGGATAGTCTTTGGGTGCTCGAGGAAATCCTGCGCAGCGGGGTGGTTGCGCTGGCGGTGGCGGATATCCCCGGTTTGCCCGGTCTGACACCGGTGCGCCGTCTGCATCTGGCCGCCGAAACCGGTGCGGCGGAAGGTCAGCACAAACCGCTGGGCCTGCTGCTGACCCCGGGCGATGGCGGGGCGCAGGGGGTGGAAAGCCGCTGGCGGCTTGATCCTGCCCACCGGCCCGAGGGTGAGGGCTGGCATCTTCGGCGGTTGCGTGCCCGAACCGAGCCGGAAATGGGCTGGCAGGTCGCTCGGGATATGCAGGGATTCCGGCTGGCGGGATAAAACGCAAACAACCAATCAGCCATCACGCAGTGCCGATTCGTTGCTGGGTATCCGCCAATACCGACCCGGTTTGTCGAAAACCCGCTTGCCGTGGCCGGTCAGCCTGTCACTTTGGGGGGACATTCTTCAGCCAGACGGCACCGGCCATGCGCACGCTTATATCATTCGCCGCCCTATTCCTTTCAGTGATCCTGCTGCAATTGTCCTCGGGGGCTGTCGGTCCGCTGGACGCCCTGTCCGGGCTGACACTGGATTTCACGAGAACCGATGTGGGCCTGCTTGGCTCGGCGCATTTTCTGGGCTTTTTCATCGGCTGTTGGTGGGCACCGCGACTGATGGGCAGTATCGGGCACAGTCGGGCATTCGCCGCCTTCACCGCCGCCGGTGCCATTGGCCTGTTGGGGCATATGTTGATAATCAATCCACTGGCGTGGTCATTGATGCGGATCGCGACCGGGCTTTGCATCGCAGGCTGCTATACGGTGATCGAAGCGTGGTTGCAGGCCAAAGTCACCAACGAGACGCGCGGCCGGACCATGGGGGTTTACCGCGTGGCCGATATGGGGGCGTCGCTTGCGGCGCAGATGATGATCTCGGTGCTCGAACCGGCAAGCTATGTGTCTTATAATATTTTGGCGCTGCTGTGTTGTGCGGCCATCCTGCCGTTGACCCTGACCAAGGCCAGCCCGCCTTCGACCGGCAAGGCCCCGCGGTTGCGGCCAATGCTGGCGGTCAGGCGCTCTCCTTTGGCGGCGGCAGGGGTTGTGGTGGCCGCTTTGTCAAGCGCCTCGTTTCGAATGGTCGGGCCGGTCTATGGCCAAGAGGTCGGGCTACAGATCGGTGAAATCGCCTATTTCCTGGCCGCGTTCGTCGCAGGCGGTGCGCTGGCGCAGGTTCCTGTAGGCTGGCTGGCAGACAAGTTCGACCGGCGCTGGGTGCTGATCTGGCTATCGGTGGCGGCCATCGTAAGCAGCGTGGTCACAGTATTGGTGCAGGATCTGTCCACCGTCGGCATTTTGCTGACCGCCGGTTTCTTTGGATTGACGACTTTTCCGATTTACTCGGTCGCTGCCGCCCATGCCCATGATTTTGCCAGTTCGGATGAAAGGGTTGAGCTTTCCGCGGCGTTGATGTTCTTTTTTGCACTCGGGGCGATTGCGGCGCCGCTTCTGGCGTCAAGGCTGATGGAGATGTTTGGCCCGCCGTCGATGTTTATCATGATCGCCGCTGGGCATGCGGGTTTGGTTATCTTCGGGTTGGCGCGGATGCGTGTGCGTCCGACCATGGAAGAAAAAACGCCATATGTTTATGCGCCGCGAACATCCTTCACCATTGGCCGCCTGATGAAGCGGATCAGGGATCCGCAAGAGTAGAGCGTTTCGAGATTAACTTGGGACACATGTTGCTTTTGGGGATTGCGCCGCGGCTTCGCCGCGTCGCTGTGGCAGGGGGCGCTGCCCCCTCCCCAGCCGCAGGGCGCGGCTGGGTTCACCCCCGAAGTATTTTTGAAAAGATGAAATGCAAAGGGCACCCTTGGAGAGCCGAGTGCCCATTGGGTTTTTATCCATGTGCTGTGTTGAGGGCCTGATCGAGATCGCGGATCAGGTCGTCTGGATCCTCGATTCCGATGGAAATACGCACCACATCCGGATTGGCCCCTGCGGCTTCCTGCTGTTCGGTGGTCAACTGGCGGTGGGTGGTCGACGCCGAGTGGATCACCAGCGAGCGGGTGTCGCCGAGATTGGCGACATGGCTGAAAATCTGCAGGCTATCGACGAATTTCACGCATGCATCATAGCCGCCTTTCAGTTGCACGGTGAAAAGTGCGCCTGCGCCTTTCGGGCAGATGCGGCTTTCGATCTCTTTATAAGGCGAGCCTTCGAGGCCTGCATAGGTGACGCCTGCCACATGCGGGTGTCCCTCCAGCCATTTGGCCACGGAATTGGCGTTCTCGACATGGCGTTGCATGCGCAGTGACAGCGTTTCGACCCCCATGAGGGTGTAATGGGCGGCCTGAGGGTTCAGGGTCATGCCAAGATCGCGCAATCCGATGGCGATACCGTGGAAGGTGAAGGCCAGCGGGCCGAAGGTTTCGTGGAATTTCAGACCGTGATAGGCGGGTTCGGGTTCGCTGAGCGAGGGGAATTTGCCCGAGGCGGACCAGTCGAAATTGCCCGAGTCAATCACCACGCCGCCGGTGACCGTGCCATTACCGGTGAGGTATTTGGTCATGGAATGGACCACCAGCGTTGCACCATGTTCGATCGGGCGGCAGAGGTAGGGCGTGGCCGTGGTATTATCGACGATCAGCGGCAGGCCGGCCTTGTTGGCAACGGCTGCGATGGCGTCGAGATCGGTGATGACACCGCCCGGATTGGCGATGGTTTCACAAAAGATCGCGCGGGTGTCATCGTCAATCGCGGCTTCGACCGCTGCCGGATCGTCGAAATCGACAAATTTCGCCGACCAACCGAAGCGCTTGATTGTTTGGCTAAGCTGCGTGATCGAACCACCGTAAAGCCGGGTTGAGGCCACCACGTTGGTGCCCGGCCCCATCAGCGGGAACAGGGCCATGATCTGGGCCGCGTGGCCCGAGGAACAGCAGACCGCGCCAACGCCGCCTTCCAGCGTGGCAAGGCGCTCTTGCAGGGCAGCCACGGTCGGGTTGGTCAGGCGAGAATAGATATATCCCACTTCTTGGAGATTGAAGAGTGCCGCAGCATGTTCGGCGTCGCGGAACACATAGGCCGTGGTCTGATAGATCGGCACCTGACGCGCACCGGTTGCGGGATCGGGTCGGGCGCCAGCGTGGATTTGCAGCGTATCAAAGCCGTAGGTGGGGGTGTCGTTCATAATGTCCTCCTGAAAAGTCCTGCGATTTATGGGGCTTTTTCGCCCGGATGGGCAATAGCGAAGACACGCCTCGCAATCACATTCTGTTCTGCAAATATACGCGCTTGATTGGTGTTTGCTTGGAAAAATCCCTTACGGAAAGCACCTGAAAGGCGTTCCTTTGACCCTTTTCAAGCGGTTTTGTCAGGTTGTCATGCGGGGCGTGGCGGCTGAGATTAGCGCCTATCGCATCCAGAAGCCGTTTTTCTTTAGCCTTTGGCGGACGGCCTGTTCGGTGCGGGGCATGTCGTTGCGGTCAAAAAGGGCACGCGCCTTGGCCCCGCGGCCCTGATAGATGAAGCGTAAGGCAGGTTCGTATTGTTTGAGCAGCTTTTTTACGTCGTTGGGCGCCGCGATATCTTCTAGCAGGGCGATCACCTCGTCGCTTTCACGGGCGTAAAGCAGCGGCAGAAAGCGGTAATGGCAACTTGTTTTTCCGTCAATCCAGCCTTCGGGCAGGGCTTTCGGACTGCCGCCCAGCTTATGGATGACCAGCGGCAGGGCCACCTGATCCAGCCAGGGATCGAGGGGTTGGCACACCAGTTCTTTTGGCGGCCGGTCGCGGATGGCGGTGGCGATGTCTTCATATATGCGGCCGAATTCGCGGGGGCATCGGTAATAGAACATGCCGGCGTTGTAATACGGATATCGCTTCCAGAATTCCTTTGGCTGCGTGCGGTCCATGGCTTTGTTCACATCCATGCCGAACATTTCGTAAAGCGCCCCCCAAATCTCGTGATAGCCGGGGCCATAAAGTTCCAGTTTGGGCCATGTGCCTTCGCGTTTCAGGCTTGCTGACGGGCGCTTGAAGTCAAGCGGCACATTGGCAGGGTCGTCGAGAATTAACGTGTCGGTGTCGAAGAAGATAAACGGCTCATTCGGGGGCAGGGCGCGCAGGGCTTCGATCTTGTTGCCATAAGGGTAGCTTTGCCCGAAATGGATGGATTTGAAACTGACGATACGCGCCCCTGTTTTTTCAATCGCCTTGCGCATATCGCTGTCCCGCATCCGCGGATTGCCCTTCCAAAGCGGTCCGTTTTCCGGTTCGGCGACAAAAAGACGTTTGGCGGAAGCGGGCGAGGCCCGTTCAAGAGAACGCGCGAACAACAGCGCCTCATAGGATAATCGCCCTGCCTGCCCGACGATTAGGATGTTGGGGCGCTTACTTGAACTCATGACACCTGCTTGGCCTGCAACCTGCTTGGGCCAGCATAGGGCCAAGTGATCTTGGCGTGAAGGTGTGGAATCGCGCCGGTGGTCCTGATTTGCGACGAAGGGTTACGCCGGAATATCGCCTTCGATATCTACGATGCCGTCATTGCCAACTGTGCCGTCCCAATCCAGTTTAGGTGCAAAACGCGGGCGGGTGACAACAACATCGGTCAGGGTTCTATCGCCGACGCCGCTCCAGTCGATTGTGTCGAACGGGGCCTGATACTCAAGGATGGTTTCAACCATGATCACGTATTCGCCCGACGAAATTATCGGAATGACATTAAGATAATACTGGTTGAGCTTGCCCGTTCCCAGTGCGGGGGAATTGCCGGTCGCATAAGACCAATATGTCTGTAGATCCCGATTGTCGTTGTCTCGGCAATCGTCAACGCATTGAACAACGGTCACACGCATCCAGGACGATGTGCCCCTTGGGCTGAGATACTGGTAAATGCCGAACAGACCGTCAAGATAGGTCGCATCGACCGGATTTGTTTCTCTCGAAAGAAGATCGCTGACGGCGTAATTGGCTTTCAGGCTCATCGAGCGGGCGCGAAAGACATCAAACAATGTGAACATTGTCAGCAAAAGGCCGAAAAAGACCGGCGTCAGAATCAATGCCTCGATTGAAAGGCTGGCTTGTTCGTCACGTCCAAACCGTTGAAACGGGGCGGCGAATATTTGGATGATCTTTTTCAACATCTCCGCCTCTTATGGTTCGTTCACAAAGGTGGACGCGGCGGTGATCAGAAAGCCGTTCTCAGCGGCTTTGGGCATTCCCAGAGTGAACGCAGTAGACGCAAATATCGGATCAACGATCGCGCAGGCCCGAACCAGCATGATTTCATTCTCGCGACCAGGCTGGAAGTTGATCACCGGTTCAATGTCTTCATCCCGGTTCACGCAAGTGACATTGCGTTCGGGCATGTTCCAGGTGTCGGTCGAGATGGGTGTCAGCTCAATCAAAACATCATCCGGGCACGAGGTTGAAAACATCGCATCGCCGCAAATTTGGAAAACAAGCTGTTCATGCGTGGCAGGTTGCAGTCCACCCAGACGCAACAGCCGGATATTCTGGTCCAGCGCCCGTTCCAGCATCGAAATGCGGCTCATGTAGAAGCTGATTTCCAATGATGCGAGGAACAGGATCAGAATTGCCGGGAATAAGATGATGAATTCCAGCGTGACCGAGCCGTTTTCGCGCCTCAGCCAGGTTTTCAGTTTATTGGCTGTGAAGCTGATAATGCGCATTACTGAACAAGCCTCAACTTACTGATTTCGCGGGCGACCGAGTGGAAGGCCGTGGTAAGTTCCAGCCCGTCAACATCGAAATAGTGGCTCGGGCTGGTGGCGCAGTTGCGCAATACTTCGGCCGATCTGGTGCTGACTTCAAACCCGATTGAGAAAATCACGATGCCCTGTTGTTTCGCCGTGTCGCAGATATCACTGAGACGTGCGTTCTTTTCCGTTGAATTGTAGGTGTCCACAGGCGAATCCAGCCAGCTGAACTGTTCATACCAATCCGTCGGTTTCTGTGCCCAAAGCTCGGGGAAGGTCAATTCAACGGCGGTGCCTGTTTCACCAGAGCCTTCGCCATAGGGGTGATCTCTCCAACTGCCGGACGTACCTCCGCCCCAGCCCCAGTACCAGCCCCAACCCCATCCCCAGTATGAGCTTGTTGTGCTGGGCCAATAGTAAAGGCCATCGGATTCATCCAGAACCGAATAGCGATCCGCCTCGGCGTTGTACCAGACACCTGACGGGCCTGATCTGTAGTCGGCTCTCAGAAAGTTTTCGGTGGTATTGACCCCGTCACTCATCAGGACGATCACTTTCGAGATACCGCGTGTCGTCCAGTCGTAAGGACGGCCACTTGCGCTTGCATCTGCCCCGGTGGCATTGATCCAACCGTCAATCATCGGCTGTGCGGACGGGTCCAAAAGGGCGGTGCCCCATTTCATGCCAACGTCGATCGAGGTGTTTCCGCTTGCTCCCAATCCGGAAATTTTGCTGCGCAAAGCCGAGGAATCATGGCTGACCGGCACGATTTCGCGCCATTCATCGGTCGCGCAGACGAAACTGTCCGGTGTTCGGTTTGGCGTTCTCCAGGGATCGAAATGCCCGGTTCTTTGCAGAAGCTGGGTTTGCGTGATGCTGGTTGACCGGAAATCGGCGTCGTCGAATGTAACGCAGGACGAATAGCTGTGTTCGTCGGAAATATTGTATTGCGATAACAGGTCTTCGCCGACCAACACCTGTTCCGCGTAAGGTACGACGGAAATCGCGACCTGCTCTGGATCGACTGTGCAATTCACGGTTTCGTTCGCGTTTTCAGGATCGCACTGCATGATGTTGACGAATTGTGTTGCCGCGCTGCGCAATTCAGATATCTTGCTGCTGCCGCTGTTATATGACCACGACCCCATCGACCCGGAGACGTCCAGAACCATGGAAATCTCGGTCAGCGAAACACTTTCCTCAGCCGCGGAAGCGGCGACGGCGGTCATGCCGTTCACGCCCGCCAGTTTCAGGAATGTGGTGTCCAGATTCATGCGGGCAACGGCGGCCACGCGCCGGAAAGATCCGGTTTCGGTGACAGTGATATCTTCGGCCGAAATAAAGTCAGCCAGATTTGCCTTTGCAAAATAGTCCAGAACCACCTCGGTCGGGTCCAATGTCTGGGAAGAACTGGTCGCCGCAAGGATGGCGCGATCAAGTGTGGATTGTAGCTTGGCGCGCTCGGTTTCATAGTTGAACAGATCGACAGCCAGACCTCCGACCGCCATGATCGAAGTCATCAGAAACAGGCTGTATATCGTTACAGAACCGGATTCGTTGCGAAAAAAGAGATCGCGCCAGAAATGGGTCTTCATCCGGCGTTCATTGCGCTGCGAAGGTCTGATTCCCGGGTTCATTTGACAGGTGCTTCCACATAAAACGGGCCATAGGACATAATTGCCCCACGGATTTAGGCGTCGTTTGTCCCACAGCATTTGGAAGGAATTAGGGCAGCAATGTGATCAGCGTGCCGCATTTGCGCTAAGTAACGTCTGGTAAACCACACCTGCTGCGCGGTTTGAAAAACATTTATTGAAGGATGGTGGGCGACCTTGGAATCGAACCAAGCGTGCGTCTCCGCGAGGGAGTTACAGTCCCCTGCCACACCTTGCGGCCTGTCGCCCACTGTCCGGCGTGATTACTCTCCGGCATTTGCGGCGTCAACAGGAAAATCCCTTGTATCTGCACCTTGCGCATCGCATTGTCCGGCTTCCATGAAACCCGGAAGTTTTGAGCCATGAAAAAACCCAAATGGGTCGTCGAAAAAGAACAGGCCAAGCGGGCAGCGGCGGCGGAAACCGTGTGGCTGTTCGGCTTGCATGCGGTTCGCGATGCGCTGATGAATCCGGCGCGGGAAAAACTTCGGCTGGTGGTCAGCCGCAATGCGCTTGACAAGCTTTCGGATGCGGTCGCTATCGCGGGGATTGAGCCTGAACTCAGCGATCCCCGCCGCTTCGCGGCGCCGATTGACCAGAATTCGGTGCATCAGGGGGCGGCGCTCGAAGTCAAACCGCTGAACTGGGGTGGCTTGGCCGAAACCTGTTTGGGCCGCGATGACCGCCCGGCGCGGGTGGTGATGCTGGACCGGGTGACGGACCCACATAATGTCGGGGCTATTTTGCGCTCGGCCGAGGTATTCGGAGCGCAGGCCGTGGTTGCGGTGCAGCGCCATTCGGCGCCTGAAACCGGTGCCTTGGCAAAAACTGCAAGCGGTGCGCTTGAACGGCAACCATACTTGCGGGTCAAAAACCTGGCGGCGGCAATGCAAGAGCTGAAGGATATGGGGTTTCTCGTGCTTGGCATGGATGGCGAAGCGGACGAGACAATCGAAACCGCATTGACCGATCACAAAGACCGTCCAGTGGCACTGGTACTGGGTGCTGAGGGGCCGGGATTGCGGCAGAAAACCAAGGAATCCTGTGACAAACTCGTGAAAATCGACTTTGCAGGCGGATTTGGGTCGCTCAACGTCTCAAATGCGGCGGCCGTTGCCCTATATGCAAGTCTGGACCATTCGAAAGGCTAGGCAATTGCAGACGAAAATCGCCAAATGCAACTATTGCGGCACCCGCGCGGCGCTGGTGCTGAAAGGCCGCGAGCGGCACGAGTTGTCATGCTCTGCCTGCGGGGCACCTTTGCATGATCTGAAACAAATGCCGGTGGAAAAGGATCAAGGTGCAAAACATTATGGCGGTGGGGCCTCTTTCAAAAAGCCCAAAAAGGCCAAGTACAAGAAAAAGAAGAAAAAAAGTTTTCTATACGAGGCGTTCGATTTGCTGGAAGACATTTTCGACTGACCTGCCGATACACGATTTCTTGAACATTTCTTTAAGTTTTTGAAACTGTCCCTATCTATTGTGAAGGACGCGATGCCGGAACCTTCGCGTTTTCATTAAGTGTCCCTCGTTCCGCGACTGGCGCCCAAGGACCCCTTGGGCGCTTTTTTCTTGCGGCTCAGGTGGCTTTGGCTAAAGCGTAGCCACATAGTGACGAGGCCAAGGCACTGAGGCGAAATGCGCGAAACCTGTTGATTTTGTGCGCATTTCAAAATCAACTTCGCGTCTCCGGTTAATCTCGAAACGCTTAAGGATCAGCGGCATGAGCATTGAGTATTCAGACACACACCTGAAACAGGTCCTGACACGTACCAAGCGCATTGCCGTAGTGGGTGTGTCGATGAATCCGGTCCGGCCCAGCTACTATGTGGCGCGGTATCTGTCGCTAAAGGGCTTTAATGTGTATCCGGTCAATCCCGGCCATGCGGGTAAAATGCTATTTGGACAAACTGTTCGAGCTGCGTTGGGCGATATTGAGGGCGGTGTAGATATGGTTGATATCTTCCGGCGGTCCGAAGCCGTGCCACCAATTGTCGAACAGGCGCTTGAAGTGTTTCCAGAATTGCAGACCGTTTGGATGCAGATCGGCGTTGAGAATGCGGAAGCCACCAGACTGGCCGAGGGGCGAGGTGTTACCGTGATCCAGAACAGATGTCCGAAGATTGAATATCAACGATTGTTTGGCGAATTGCGGATGGGTGGGTTCAACACGGGGATCATATCTTCAAAGCTTTAGGCCCGGGCACGGCGGAGGTCTGAAACCGACTGCCCATGGGCGGCTTTGAAAGCGCGCGCGAACGTGGCCTGGCTGGAAAATCCAGTAGCAAAAGCAATGTCTTGTACGGGATCCCGGGTTTCCGAGGCAAGGCGCTGGGCCTCGGACAGGCGCAGGGCGAGGTAATAGGATTTTGGTGTGGTTCCCAACGCTTTTTGAAACCGCAACTCCAGCACGCGGGGCGAGAGATTGAGGCGTTTGGCCAACTGGCTGATGGGCAGGGGTTCGTCAAGCGTGTCGGACATCAAGGTGGCGGCCTTGGCGACTTTGGCGTCGCGCCGTGCAATCGTTGCGGTCGGAAGCTGCGTCTGAGGTGCCGTTCCGTCGCGGACCGGATCATAGATAAAGGCACTGGCCACCCGGGCTGCAAGCGCTGGGCCGTGGCGGCGGGATATCAGTTCGAGCATCATGTCAAGGCAAGGGGCCGCGCCACCGGTGGTCAGCCGATTACGGTCGATCACATATCGCGACCGGCGGGTGTCAATTTCGGGGAAAGCAGCGGTGAAAGCGGCGTGATCTTCCCAATGGGCGGTGGCGGCATAGCCATTCAGCAGTCCAGCTTGGGCAAGCGCCCACGCACCCCCGTCTACCGCAGCGATGCCCTTGGCGTGATGGGCATGAGAGCGCAAGGCCGTGATCAGACGCGGCGACAGCTGCGGTTGGATGTTGAAACTCGCAACCGAGATCAGAAGATCGGCGGGTTGGGCCGCGAACATGCCGGGACCGGTAATCTGAATGCCCGCGGTCAGGCGGGCTAGGCCGCCCCCGGGTGTGGCGAAGCTCCAGTCGAAAAGTTTTTTGCCCGCCCGCCGGTTCGCCGCGCGCATCGGATCGACAACGGATGCCAGCGACAGCGCATTGGTTTCGTCAAAGACGAGAACAAGGGTTTTAAGCGGCCACCCTTGCGGTTCGAACAGAGATTTTTCGGTATTCATCAAATATCATTCGTAAAATGCAAAGAAAATGATTGCAAGTAGGGCATGATCGACGGAATCGATAAAGGAGGATGCCATGCCACTGGCCATGAATCGCGACGTTTTTATCACCTGTGCTGTGACCGGATCGGGCGGCACACAGGATCGCAGCCCAAAGGTGCCACGCTCACCCAAAGAGATTGCAGACAGTGCGATTGCAGCCGCAAAAGCGGGTGCGGCGGTGGTGCATTGCCATGTGCGCGACCCTGAAACCGGTGCACCAAGCCGCAAGCTGGAATATTATCGCGAAGTGACGGATCGCATCCGTGACGCCGAGGTGGATGTTGTGCTGAACCTGACTGCGGGTATGGGGGGCGATATTATCTTCGGCGGTGTTGAAAACCCGCTTCCGGTTGCTGCGGGCACCGACATGATCGGTGCCGAGGAACGTGTGGCCCATGTGTTGGAATGCCGTCCGGAAATATGCACGCTTGATTGCGGAACGATGAACTTTGCCGAGGCGGACTATGTGATGACCAACACGCCCGGAATGTTGCAGGCCATGGGTCGGATGATGACAGAATCGGGAGTAAAGCCCGAAGTTGAGGCTTTTGACACCGGTCATCTTTGGTATGCAAAACAATTGGTGGCCGACGGGGTGCTTGAACCGGACGTTCTTGTGCAGCTCTGTATGGGTGTTCCCTGGGGGGCACCGGACGATTTGAACACCTTCATGGCAATGGTCAACAATGTGCCAGATAACTGGACATTCAGCGCGTTTTCGCTGGGGCGCAACCAGATGGCCTATGCCGCAGCGGCGGTTCTGGCAGGTGGCAATGTGCGGGTCGGGCTTGAGGATAACCTCTGGCTTGAAAAAGGGGTATTAGCCGAGAATTATCAATTGGTTGAGCGAGCACGTGGAGTTGTCGAAGGCATGGGCGCTCGGGTCATCGGGGCGGCAGAGGTGCGCGAAAAGCTGAAGCTTGAAAAACGGGCACCTGTATGAGCCGACGGATTCTGATCACAGGCGGCGCGTCCGGTATCGGCCGGGCGATTGTTGAGCACTTTGACAACGAACAAGCCCGTATTGCGATTTGCGATGCGGATCCCGAAGCAGTTGCTGAATTTGCCACATCCTATCCCGAAGCCCTTGCCGAGGTTTGCGATGTCCGGAACGAAGCGCAGATGCAGGGGTTTCTTTCCCGGGTTGAGCAGGCTTGGGGCGGTGTGGATGTGGTCTGTGCCAATGCGGGCACGGGCGGTCCGGCGGGGCGCATTGAGGAACTGGATTATCAGGCCTGGCAGGATTGCGTGGGCGTGAACCTTTTTGGTGCGTTTCTGACGTGCCGCTGGGCAGCACGGGTGATGAGGGCGCAGAAAAGCGGTGTAATTACAATAACTTCCTCAACGTCCGGCTTTCACGGGGTGCCTTACCGGACGCCATACGTGGCGGCGAAATGGGGGCTTGTCGGGCTGATGAAAACCCTGGCGATGGAGCTTGGACCGGATGGGATTCGCGTGAATGCCATCGCTCCGGGGGCGGTCGAAGGTCCCCGCATGGAGCGGGTGTTGGAAATGGAAGCTGCCGCCGACGGGCGCGACATCGAAGAAGTGCGAAAGCTTTATGCGGCGGGCACCTCGATGCGGACCTGGGTGACGGGGGAAGACATCGCGCAGATGGTCGGGTTTCTGGCCTCGGACGCGGCAAGCAAGGTTAGCGGTCAGTTGATCGCTGTAGACGGATATACGGAGCGGATGACCTGATGGGCAAAATAGCGGCAATCATTGGCGGCGGTGTAATAGGCGGCGGTTGGGCCGCACGGTTCTTGTTGAATGGCTGGGATGTACGGGTTTTCGACCCCGACCCCGAGGCCGAGCGAAAAATTGGCGAAGTTTTGGACAATGCACGGCGTTCGTTGCCAGGTTTGGGCGATGTGGCGCTGCCATTCGAGGGCAAGCTGACCTTCCACGATAATCTTGCTGATACTGTGGAAGGCGCCAGTTGGGTGCAGGAAAGCGTTCCGGAACGGCTTGAAATAAAACAGAAAGTTTACGCTCAACTGATTGAGTGCGTCGGTGCGGACGCAATTATCGGATCATCGACAAGCGGGTTCAAACCGTCTGAATTGCAGGAAGGATTGGATCGGCCCGGGCAGATCGTAGTGACCCATCCGTTTAATCCCGTTTATCTGCTACCAGTGGTCGAACTGGTGACAACCAAGGCCAATAGCCAGGAAATTGCCCAAAAGGCCATGCGCATTCTGCGCTCGATCGGGATGGAGCCTGTTCATCTTAAAAAAGAGATCGACGCCCATGTAGCCGACCGTCTGCTTGAGGCCGTCTGGCGCGAGGCACTTTGGCTGGTCAAGGACGAGATCGCTACAACCGAAGAAATCGACAATATCATGCGCTACGGTTTCGGCTTGCGCTGGGCGCAGATGGGGCTGTTTGAAACTTACCGTGTGGCCGGCGGCGAAGCCGGTATGAAGCACTTCATGGCGCAGTTCGGTCCGGCCTTGAAATGGCCATGGACCAAGTTGATGGACGTACCGGAATTCACCGATGACCTTGTCAATTTGATTGCGAATCAATCGGATAATCAGTCCGGCCACAAGACGATTCGCGAACTTGAGCGCGAGCGGGATGCCAACCTTGTTGGTATCATGCGGGCCTTGAAATGGAACGGAAATGCTGCGGGAAGGCTTATATCTCAAGGGGATAAGTCCCGCCTGTCCGATTCGGGCGTTGCGACCAAAATGTCGGAAATCAAGGATCCCTCTCAGCCGATCCTGACAATCAGACGGTCTGTACCTTTGGATTGGATTGACTATAATGGCCACATGACCGAAAGCCGGTATCTGGACTGTTTCGCCATGGCGACAGACCGCTTGATGGAGATTGTGGGATGCACGCCTGACTATATCGCAACCGGTGGCAGCTATTTCACTGTCGAAACCCATTTGCGACATCTGGATGAAGCCAAGGCGGGTGCGCCGATTGAAGTGCGTACACGTGTGTTGAATGGCCAAGGCAAGAAGATGCATCTATGGCACGAAATGACGTCCGATGGGCGGCTTTTGGCGACTGCCGAAGCGATGTTGCTTCATGTGTCGCTCGAAACACGTAAAACCGCGCCACCCAGTGACGAGATCGCCCATAATCTGGATTTGATCGAGAAGGCCCAAACAGGATTGGAAAGTCCGGAAGGTGTCGGGAAAGCGGTCGGGGTTCGTTAACGCGGGCCAAGTGCCGAGACCTTAGGCGATGTCATTGCGCAGGCTTTCCAGCAGGTCTGGGGTGTTGCGTGCGGGCACCTCTGCTTCGCGAACCAGTGTGTCGAAATGGGCGGTAAGTGCATCGACGCGATCACGGTCTCGGAACGATAGGTAATTCTGCCCCAGATAAATCACGGCCAGCAAAGGCCCGAAAACTGTGACCGGTGCGGAATAAAGCCTGTGCGTGTCATACAGGCAAAGCCGAAGCGATGGATAGTGCTTTTTCGTCAGAGAAATCAGTGTATTGATCTGATTTATGCGGGTCTCCAACGGTAATCCGGCATAGTACCCCTGAGCATGAGCGAAGGCTTGCAGATCGTGAATCGGCATCGCGATCTCATAATCCGAACGGGCGTTTCGCATCCAGTTAAGCCGCTCTTCCGAAGCGTTGATGGCTTGATCCGTCGTGCGGCCCAAAGACGGCGCGTATTCCCATTGCAGCATGTCGCGGGTCTTCAGCATGTCCGGCATCCCGGCGGGAACGTGGCGGATTTTGTAGCCGGCGGCCTCTTTGTGCCATTGGAAAATCTGCTCATCGATCAATGCGCGTGAAGCTTCGGTGAAACCCATCGCCGAATCCAGCAGATCGCTGGCGCTTTCAGGTTTGTCCGTCAAACCAAGTAGCCAGTCGGCAGATACTTTCAGCACTTGCGCACATTGGGCCACGAGGTTCGCGTTTGGCATGCGCGGTACATCACCCTTGAGCAGTTGGGAAATTGTCGAGCGGTCAACACCTGTCTGACGCGACAATTGGCTTTGATTGCTGCCTTGCTCGGCCATGGCCCTTCTCAGGCGGTCGCGAAACAATTGGGCGCGGTCTCTTTTGTCGGTAATAGTCCTCATTGGTGAATTATATCACCATATGCGGCATATTGTTAATTACAAACAGAATGGGGGCAGACGAAATTTTTTTGTACTCGTATCTCGTTAAGGAAATCAGGGAATACTCGTGGAAACGCCAAGGCGATCATTTGTTAAAGCTGTGCTTTGGAATTTGCTGGGATTGGTCAGCATGTCAGGCGTGGGTTTTGCGCTGACAGGATCGGTCTCCACCGGCGGTATGCTGGCGGTGATCAATACCGCTTTGGGCTTCACGATGTATCTGGGATACGAACGGATTTGGGCGCGTATTCGGTGGGGGCGTCATGTCTAAGCGGTTCAAATTGGAATGGCCGACATTGGGCATGCTGGCGCTGACCTATCTGGTCTGGGCATTGGCGACGGTGTGGATCGCGGCATGGTCGGTGCCATTGGCGATGCTGCTGGTGATGGTATCCGGCGCACAGCATTCGTCGCTTCAGCACGAGGTGCTTCACGGGCACCCGACCAAGTGGCGGATATTGAACGAGATTTTGGTGTTCCCTGCGTTGACGGTGGCCATCCCGTACAGGCGTTTCCGGGACAGCCATTTAGAGCATCATCAGGATTCCATCCTGACCGACCCTTATGATGATCCGGAAAGCAATTATCACGATCCGCAAGTCTGGGCGCGCTTGCCGCGCTGGTGGCAGGCGGTGTTGCGGGTGAACAACGCCTTGGCGGGGCGCATTCTGCTGGGGCCGCTGATTGCTCAGATCGCTTTTATGTCGGGCGACTACAAAGCGTGGAAGATCGGCAAACGCGGGATCGTATCGGCGTGGTTGTGGCATATTCCGGCACTGGCGCTTGTGATCTGGTGGATGGCAGCCCTTTCGCCAATGCCGGTCTGGGCCTGGGCCGTGGCGACCTATTTCAGCCTGTCGATCCTGAAAATCCGCACCTATCTGGAACATCAGGCACATGAACGTGCACGCGGCCGAACCGTGGTGATCGAAGATCGTGGCCCACTTTCATGGTTGTTTTTGAACAATAATCTTCACGTCGTACACCATATGCACCCGCGTGTGCCCTGGTATCAGCTGCCCAAACTTTTTGCGGAAAACCGCGAACGATATCTGAGCCGCAATGATGGCTACTATTTCCGAAACTATCGCGAGATTTTCGGAAAATACCTGTTCAAGGCGAAAGATCCAGTGCCGCATCCGCACTGGCCCAAGGGGTGATTTACGGGCATTAGGGGGTATGGAGCTTTGGATCCCCATCACAATCGCCGCGGCGCTGTTTCAAAACATCCGTTTCATGCTGCAAAAGGTGTTAAGCACGTCAACGCTTAGCACAACGGGCGCGACGTTTTCACGTTTTGTGTATTCCGCACCACTCGTTTGGCTTTTGCTGTTGGGTTATGCAGGTGCAAGCGGGCAGGCGCTGCCGTCGCTGAACCTTGAATTCTGGGGCTATGCCTTATTTGGCGGATTGGCGCAGATTCTGGCGACGATATGTGTCGTTGCACTTTTCAAGCACAGAAATTTTGCGGTCGGGATCACACTGAAAAAGACCGAGACCTTGCAGTCGGTGCTGGTCGGGTTTGTATTTCTGGGCGATCTGATTTCAGCCGGTGGGTTCGCAGCCATTTTGCTGGGTCTGGGGGCCGTGCTTTTACTGGCCGACAGGCCGCAATCCGAGGGGTCATTGATACAGCGGATCTGGAACCGGGCGACGGGGCTGGGGCTGGCCTCGGGCTTGTTATTTGCCTTTTCAGCAGTGTTTTACCGCGGGGCCAGCCTGTCTTTGATGACCGAGGATACTTTGCTGAGGGCGGCGCTGACCCTGGCTTGCGTGACAACATCTCAGGCAATTGGAATGGCACTTTGGATGCGCTGGCGCGAGGTCGGGCAGATTACGGCGGTGCTGAAAACATGGCGCAAGGCCGGCTTGATAGGGCTGACCTCAATGGGTGGCTCGTTGTGCTGGTTCATCGCGTTTTCCTTGCAGAACGCGGCCTATGTCAAGGCGGTCGGGCAGGTGGAACTGGTGTTTTCCTTCCTTGCTTCAACGTTGTTTTTCAAAGAAAAAGTGACACGCCGCGAGCTTGCGGGGGTCGTGATCCTTTGCGTTGCAATCGTTGGATTGATTTTGTGGAAGTGACGCGCCCCCAAGGTAGCAACCCCATCAAACATTAATCACTTTCACTTGGGCCATAGCCTCTTAAGCGCAGGAACAGGCTTTCCTCATCATCATTTCGGAAAAAAGGAACCGAGGCAGGTGGTGCGTCGTGGCGTGCATTGGCGGCAACTTCGGCCAGTACAACTTCGGTGATGAAGGGCAGATCAAAGCTTTGGGCGTCGGTCAGCGGAATCCACTGCAAATGCGAAAGCTCGTCACAGGCCTGACTGAAATCATCCAGATCGTTCTGAATGGCGTCTGCATTCACAAGAAAGAACCGCGCGTCAAACCGACGAGGGCGACCAGGTGGGGTGATGGCGCGAAAAACAAATTGCAGCGCCTCGCCCGAGGGCACGAAACCCGCGTCGGCAAAACCGCGCCAATCTTCATGGGGGGCGCTGGCCCACGTGCCCTTTTGGCCAAGGATCAGGCCGGTTTCTTCCCAAAGCTCACGTATCGCGGCGGCAACAAGCCCGTCGGTCAGGTCTTCCCTCGCATCCTCAACCAAGCGCGCGCGGTGAGGTTCGGTGATGGGCTTGGCCAAAGGGATGTGTCGGTCGGTATCGTCCATAGCGCCGCCCGGAAAGACAAATTTGTTCGGCATGAAGGCCGCCTTTGCCCCCCGCTGGCCCATCAGGACCGAAGGTTTGTCATGCCAGTCCCTAAGCGTGATGACTGTTGACGCATTGCGGATGGCTGTTTTGTCCAAGGCGTGTTCTCCGGTCAGGAGGGCATCTTTTTATTGTCATCAAACCCGTGCATCCGGCGGGACCACTGAATTGCGACAACGATGCCCTTCATTCTGGGAAGAAGATATAAGGATAATCCGACGCTGAATACAGTCAGAACCGTGAAAGTGACCAAAGGTTCCGGCTGCCAGGTGACAAACACAAAATGCAAAAGCGGCGCCATCAGGTGCCCGACGATCAAAATCGTCAAATAGGCTGGCCCATCATCCGCTTTGTGGTGGTGCAATTCCTGTTTGCATACCGGACATGTGTCACGGACCTTCAGATAGCCTTTCAAAAGCTCACCCGAGCCACAATTGGGGCAGCGTCGACGCCAGCCTTTATAGACCGCAGGCCATAAAGGGCGGTCGTCTTCGGGGACAAATGATTTTTTCGTCTCGGTCACGATGTCTTGTGACCGTTCCGGTGGGTTGTGTTTCATTGCACAAATATGTCTCGAATTTGCACCTAAGACTGATTGCGATGCGCATGTATATAAAGGGTACGTTTTGTCCTTGCGTCGCGATGTCGCAAATTATTTCGAAAAATTGCGACGGAAACTCAGAGATGCCGCGTTTGACTTTGTGAATACGGCAAACAGGCCGGTTCATTAAAGAAACTGAGGCAAAGGAACCTGACATGACCAATCAATTGAAACTCTCCGTACTTGCAATCGCCGTGGCTGGAACAGCAATCGCCGGGGCAGCCTATGCGGCCCCGGGCGGCTATGGCGGTTCGCAGCAAGGCATGGGTGCGCTCAGCTTTGAAGAGTTGGACACCAACGGCGACGGCGTCGTAACCACAGATGAGATCGAAGCAATGGGCCAAGCCCGTTTTGCCGAGATGGACGCCAATGGGGACGGTGTGATTTCGGCGGAAGAAGTTCTGGCAGCAATGCAGGATCGGGCGGCGGAACGCATGGCCAGCGGTGTTGAGCGGATGATCGAGCGTCTGGACGAAAATGATGACGGTGTGCTGAGCGCGGAAGAACTACCGCAACCGGATAACAGCCGTATGATCGAACGTCTTGACGAAGATGGCGACGGCGCAATCTCTGCGGAAGAGTTCGAAGCGGCCAAGGATAAGCGGGGCAAGCGTGCTGGCAAACATGGCGGTGGCATGCGTGACGGTGGCAAAGGTCACGGCGGTTCGTATGGCGGACGCGGCTAAGCCTTGAACGAGCAGACTGGCAGGGCGGTACGCCGCCCTGCCGATTGCCGCCGCCCCGACTGGCTGATACCTCATGGGACATGTCGATGCCCTTTGACGCATACAATGATGTACCGGACGAAGCGCTTTTGGCGCTTTTCGCCAATGGAGATCGCGTTGCCGCCAAAGTGCTGACCCTGCGGATGACACCGCGCGTGTTCCGTCAGGCCTATCGGGTGCTGAGTGATCGGGCCGAGGCCGAGGACGTGGTTCAGGATGCCATGTTGCGTCTTTGGAAAACGGCTCCGGATTGGCGGCAGGGTGAAGCCAAGGTGACGACATGGCTTTATCAGGTTGTGGCCAATCTGTGCACAGATCGCTTGCGGCGGCGCAAGCCGAATGATGCGCTCGATGATGTCAGCGAACCGGAAGATGGGGCGGCCTCGGTCGAGACTTCCATACAGAACCGGTCGCGGAGCGCGGCGCTTGGTGCGGCGTTAAAGCAGCTGCCCGAGCGGCAGAAAACGGCCGTGACGCTGCGCCATATAGACGAATATTCAAACCCCGAGATCGCCGAGATCATGGGGGTTGGAGTTGAGGCGGTAGAAAGCCTGATCGCGCGCGGAAAACGCGCACTGAAGGGCCTTCTTGCCAACCGAAAAGAGGAGTTGGGCTATGACGACTGAAAAAGACGACAAGATGCCGGACCTTGAAGCCTATTTTGAAGCGGCGCGTGATGCGGTGCCTGATCCCTCTGATGCTTTGATGGCGCGGATCATGGCTGATGCGGTTGCGGTGGCGGATGGCTGGGCAGAACCGGCCGAGGCGCCGGCCCGCAACGGTTTTCTGCGGGGATTCCTTGACGCGGTGGGTGGCTGGCCAGCGGTTTCGGGGATGGTCACGGCTGGCTTTGTCGGGCTGTTCGTCGGGATCAGCCCTCCGGCTTTGGTCAGCGAACTGACCGACAGCATTCTTTATGGCACCTCGGACGCCTATCTGGTTGACCCGGGCGATGGCTTCGGCTTCGCTTTCTGATAAGGATGAACAGATGACACAAGAACCGGTAAAAAGCACCAGTTGCCCGCGTTGGGTGAAAATAGCTCTGGCTGTGTCACTGGCGGGCAACCTGTTGGTTGCGGGAATGGCCGGCGGCATGATTTGGCAAGGCGGTAAATCCGGCCCCCCCCGAATTTCGGATGCGGGCGGTGCCTATACGCAAGCACTTACACCTGCGGATCGCCGGGATATCGGCAAGGTGATTGGGCAAAATTTCCGCGATCGGCAATCCGGTCGGGCCGCGGTTTTGGCCGAGTATCGCGGAATGCTTGAGGTTCTGCGCAGCGAACCGTTTGATCGCGCGGCGGCCGAGCAGGTTCTGAAACGGCAGGCGCAGATTTTCGAGCATCGCCGTCAAGTCAGCGAAACGGCCCTTTTAGAGCGTTTGGAATCGATGACCCCACAGGAACGCGCCGCTTTTGTCGAACGGCTGGAACAAGGGGTCAAACGATCCGAACGGCGCATGTCGCACTAGGCATCGGCAAGGATTACGGTATCACGCCCTGATTGTTTGGCGCGGTACATCGCTTTGTCGGCAAGGGCGATATGATCATTCAGCGATATAGCCCTTTGTGGAACCGCTGAAACGCCAAAGGAAAGCGAGACGTTTAGTGTTGAATTGTCCGGCAATCTGACGGGTGTGTTTCTGGCGGCTTGGCACAAGCGATTGGCCAGATCAAAGCTGCTGGCGTGGTCGGTGTTTGGCAGGGCAAACAGAAATTCCTCGCCCCCGTAACGGGCGCAAAGATCCGCTTGCCTTAAGTTACGGGAAAACAGGCGCGCCAACATGATCAAAACCGCATCTCCTGCGGCGTGGCCATGTGCATCGTTAATGCGCTTGAAATGATCCACATCGGCCATGACCAGCGAAAGCGGCGTTGTCTGCGGCATGCCTGCGATCCGGCGCTTTAACCCGCGTCGGTTCAAAAGACCGGTAAGCGGGTCGTGGATGGATTCGTTAAGCCGTTGATGTAAAGCGAGATTTTGCTGGACTGACTGGGCTTTCCGCGCAAATAGGCGTTGAAACCTGGCGGAAAGCTCATCCAAATGCATGGCGGGTGACAGGACAGCGTCCACCCCCTGATCAAGATACTCCAGAGCATTCGGGCCGCTGGAAAGAATGACCACCAATGGCCGTTTGGACAGATCGGGGGAATGCAGGATCGCACTGATCAAATCACTGGGTGCAGTACCTGAATGGATTAGTACAAGGTCGGTTTCGCCATGGATCGCGTCCATTGCGTCAAGGGGGTGGCAGGAATGAACCTCGAATTCGCAGAAGGCTGCCAGTTTAGCCCGCCATTCCCGGGTGTGGTTTTGATCGCCAATCATGATGGCCCGGCTGTGCGGCTTTCCCAGACCGCGTTGGGCAGGTTCAGAAAGCCCCCATGGGGTTGGCTCTGAAACCGCCAGTTGAAGGGTTTGTTTGCGCTTCAAAAGGTGCCGGATATGGGCCAGAAGCGTTGTTTCCGAAACCGGCGGCGGCAAAACTTCGTCGGCCCCCAGCCGTAGAAGGCTGGCCGGTTGCATGGGGCTGGCTTGTTCGCCCAACAAAATTATTGGCACATCCAGACCGGCCGGATCGGACCGGATCGATTGAATAAGATCGCTGCCACCGGCGCCCAGGACCACGATGTCAGGCCGGTTCAGACGCAGTTGACCAAGGGCCGTGGCCACGTCATCCGCCGTGAAAATCTGATGATAGGCGGCACGAAGCTTCACTTTCCACAAAATGCGGTTCGTTGCGACCGCATCAACAACCAGAATTCGCGTCGGCATTTTCAACCTCGGCCCTTGTGACGATGGCTGAGTGCAGTAAAGGTGGAATTTGATTAATAAATCATTGCCGGAGGCCACTTTTGTCCTATTCGTATGAACAAGCCGAGGCCTTGGCCCTGAAGGCGCTGGCATTTTTGGTGGGTGACGAAGACCTTTTACCGGTTTTCATGGGCAGCAGCGGCGCAAGCGCGGATGATCTGCGCGAAGGGGCAGGCGATCCGGCCTTTTTGGGCGCGGTTCTGGATTTCATTATGATGGATGATCAATGGCTTATCAGGTTTTGTGATAGCCAAAACCTTGCCTATGAAAGCATTTACCCCGCCCGTCAGGTCTTGCCTGGAGGGGAGAACGTGAATTGGACATGAGGACGGATATGCGCGTTAAAGGGATAGTCTTTGACAAGGATGGCACGCTTTTTGATTTCTCGGCCACTTGGTCCCCTTGGGCAGCGGCGTTTTTGCGGCGTATATGCAAGAATGACGACGCCAAGGCCGAACATATGGGCCGGATCATCGGGTTTGATCTTGCAACCGGCCGGTTCGATCCCGCAAGTGTCGTGATTGCCGGCACGCCAGAGGATATTCTGGCCGTGCTCGCGCAGGCCATTCCCGATCTGGACCATGGCGAATTGCTTGAGATCATCAATACCGAAGCCGAGGCCGCACCGATGGCCGAAGCCGTGCCTTTGGCCCCGCTTCTGGACAGGTTTAGGGCTATGGGGCTGACCCTGGGGGTTGCCACGAATGACGCCGAGACGCCTGCGGTGGCTCATCTCGCAGCGGTGGGGGTTCAAGACCGGTTCGACTTTATTGCCGGCAGTGACAGCGGGTTTGGCGGCAAACCGGCCCCTGGGCAATTGCTGGCGTTTTGTGATCAGACGGGCATAGCGCCGGAAAACGCCGTAATGGTCGGCGACAGCCTGCATGATCTTCGCGCAGGACGGGCGGCAGGCTTTGCTTGTATCGGTGTTTTGACAGGTATGGCCACAAAACAGGACCTGCAAGACCATGCAGATGTGGTGCTTCCCGATATCGGTCATATCCCCAGATGGCTGGAACAGCTAAGCGGCTGAAACCCGACAGCCTTTCGGAAAAAGCGACAGGATTCGTCGCAAAGCGCCAACATTGTTTCCGCCCTAACCGGTTTTCTAGGACAACCAGAAATCGGAGAATGACATGGCGGAACGGGGTCAGAGACGCAGACGCAGCGGCGGGCGCTTGGGGAATGCGGAACGCAGGGGGGCGGCGGCAATCTCACAAATGCCGTGGCAAATTCCGGTCAACAATGATCGACCGACGGAACCTTTGAACGAGGATGGCATAAACGCGATCCACGAAGGGGCCATGCGGATCCTGGAAGAGATCGGCATGGAGATCCTGAACGCTGAAGCGCTTGAGATTTTCCGCGATGCGGGTGCGATCATCAAGGGCGAGAATGTCCGCGTTGGCCGGGACTTCATCATGGAGATGCTGTCGAAAGCCCCCGAACAGTGGACGCTGACACCCCGCAACCCCGAACGCGCGTTGCCTGTTGGGGGCAACCACATCCTGTTCGGCAATGTCAGCTCTCCGCCCAGCTATTGGGCGCTCGATTCCGGCGGCAAGAAAACCGGCACGCGCGAAATGTGCCAGAATTTCTATAAGCTTAGCCAGTATTTCAACTGTATCCACTTCATCGGCGGCTATCCGGTTGAGCCGCAGGATATTCACCCTTCGATCCGGCATCTGGACATGCTCTATGACAAGCTGACCATGTCGGACAAAGTGGTGCATACCTATTCGCTGGGCAAAGAGCGGGTTGAGGATGTGATGGAGATGGTCCGCATCGCGGGAGGGCACAGCCATGAAGAGTTCGAACAAGGCCCGAAGCTTTACACCAACATCAACTCAACCTCGCCTTTGAAACATGACGAGCCGATGTTGGACGGTTGGATGCGGATGGCGCGGCGTAATCAGGGGCTGATTGTCACGCCGTTTACCTTGGCGGGGGCGATGGCCCCAGTTACGATGGCGGGTGCGGTGGCGCAATCGCTTGCCGAGGGGCTGATTGCCGTGGCCCTGGCACAATATATCCGACCGGGTGCAGCCTGTGCGATCGGCACGTTTACGTCGAATGTAGACATGAAATCAGGTGCCCCCGCATTCGGGACACCGGAATATATGCGGGCAACCCAGATGACCGGCCAGATGGCGCGGTTTTACAAGCTGCCCATGCGATCTTCGGGGGTTTGTGCGGCCAATGTGCCGGACGGTCAGGCGATATGGGAAACCATGAATTCCCTTTGGGCGTCGGTTCAATCGGGGACAAACCTTGTTTATCACGCCGCTGGCTGGCTTGAGGGCGGCCTGATCGCCAGCCCTGAAAAATTCGTTATGGATTGCGAGGTTTTGCAGCAAATTCAGCGATATTTTGATCCTGTAATCACGGCGACCACTGCGGATGATATCGCGGTTGAGGCGATCCGCTCGGTCGGGAATGACGGGCATTTCTTTGGGATCCAGCACACACAGGAACGCTATACCACGGCCTTTTATCAACCGTTCCTAAGCGACTGGCGAAACTTCGAGGCGTGGGAGGCGGCCGGTGGCATATGGACGGCCCAAAGGGCGCATCAGGTTTACAAGGCGATCATCGACGAATTCGAAGCCCCCCCAATGGACGAGGCCATTCGCGAAGAGCTGGAAGCCTTTGTCATGCGCCGCAAGCAAGATGGCGGGGCACCGACGGATTTCTGAAATCGTGTTTTCGGATTGTTAATAATCTGCGCTGTAAAAAATTCCCTGAAGCTTCAGGGGACGCAGATGCAGGGATTTGTTAACCGGGCAATACAATGCTTTGTCCGCGATATTTACGGCGAAGATCGTTGGCGGCAAGTTGTCGATGCGGCGCAACTGGGCTTCACGAATTTCGAAGCAATGCTGAACTATGACCCGGCAGTGACCGAACGGGTTTTGGATGCGTTGCAGGATCAACTGGGCACTCCTCGGGCGGCATTGCTTGAGGATCTGGGCACTTATCTTGTATCCGACCGGAACATGGAAGCGCTGCGCCGACTTCTACGTTTTGGCGGTTCTGATTTTGAGGAATTCTTGCTGTCACTCGATGAATTGCCCGATAAAGCGCGGCTTGCATTGCCCGAATTTTCGCTGCCCTCGATCTCGGTCTCTGACATAGGTGGGCGGCACTATTTGCTGAATTTTGGCGACGGGTTGCCCGGGTTTTCATTTGTGATGATGGGCATTCTGCGGGCGATGTCAGACGATTATGGTGCCCTGGCTTTGCTTGAACATCGTATGGGGGATGCCGGGCCTGAGATTTTGGTCATCCTTGCAGATGCCAGTTTCGCTGCGGGACGGGGTTTTTCCCTTACGCCTGTTGGGGCGGTGATCAATGGTTAGCAAGGACGGGCTTTTTCAGGCGCTGGATCAGCTTATGCCGCTTCATGCGGTGGCTGATTTCGATGGGCAGATCGTTCATGTGGGGCCGACATTGGCAAAGCTCATTGGTCAGCGCCGCAGCTATCATGCGTTATCTGACTTGTTTCGTGTGATCAAACCAAAGAAGGACCGTGCCTTTCAGGATTTGCAGGGTCTGGCTGGGCGAACCCTGATGCTCGAGCTTCGGCTTGAACAGCCCGAAGTGTTGAAGGCCCATTGCGTCGTGTTGGGTGACAAATTGATTTTTGCCCTTTCTTTCGGGTTCACGATTGTTGATGCGGTCCGCAGGTTCGGACTTTCCGATTCCGATTTCGCGGCGACGGATCAGACGATTGGTATGCTTTACCTGTCCGAGGCTTACGCGCTGTCTTTGGGCGAGTTCAGAAATCTGAGTTTGCGTTTGGAAGGGGCCAAGCGACTGGCCGAGGTTGAGGCGCATACTGACGCGCTTACCGGCTTGTTTAACAGGCGGGGACTGGATGCCGCCTTGAGCGATCTTCAACAAAGCGGTCAGGAATTCGCGATCATGCAGATCGATCTGGACCATTTCAAACAGGTGAATGATGGCCTCGGACACGCGGCAGGAGACGGTGTTTTGACCCGCGTCGCCGAAATTCTAACCCTGGAAACGCGCAAGCATGATCTGGTGTCACGCAATGGCGGGGACGAGTTCACCATTGTGTTGGCCGATGTCACCGACAGTGCCACCGCAGAGGAAATCGGCAATCGTATCGTCGAGCGGATCAAGCAGCCCATGACGCTGCCCCAGGGGGAGTGCAGAGTATCCGCGAGCGTTGGAACGGCGTTCTCATTCTCGCAAGACATCCGCGACGTCGAGGCGCTGATCGAAAAAGCGGATGCCAGCCTTTATCAATCCAAATCTGACGGCCGGGGCCGTCAAACCTTGCATGTCTAGAATGCGCTACAGGACAGACCGTTTCGCGTCAGCGTCCCCATAGGGAAGGATCGGTTGGCTGTGTCGCCGGACCTGGCGTTTGTGTTTGCGAAATTCCTGCGCCACCGTTTCCAGATTTCCCCAAAGGGCACCGGCCATGATGAAGGTCAGAAGGGTCATGGTGTCATTCGGGATCATGTCAACCGCGTTGAAGGCCAGAATAAGCGCAACAGTCGAAATATGGGGTGAATAGGCCGCCAGCTTATCTGCGCGACGTAGATAAAGCGCATAAAGAACCGGCCCCGCCATTATCGCCATTTGGCTGAACCAGCCGACAAGACCGTATGTGCCAAGCGACAGCACCCAGCCTCCGTCTGGAATGGTCAGAATGCCACCTGTGCGGCTGACAAACAGGCTTCGCGCAAAGCCCCCCCATCCAAACAGGGGTTTTTCCATCGCACGGTCAAACAAAAGGTTTTCGTTGATTATGCGGTACTCAAACGAATTGCCGCGTTCAGCATTCAGTTCGTTGAACATCGCAATGATCTGCTGTTCCGGCCATATCCCGGTGCTTTTCAACACCGGATAGGCCAGAACACCTGCGGCCATTGCGCTTGCGGCCCACAGAATTGTTCGGGTCGGCGCCAAAAGAAGCAGTATCAACGCTGCCACACCGAACATGATCGGGCCAAGGGATTTGGCAAGCACCAGAACGCCAAAGGCATAAAACCCGTAGAGCAAGTAAATATACGAAGGTTTTTGCGGTGAGATGAACCAGTAGGTTTCGTGCAGAGACGTTGCAACCTGAACGTCTCCGTCCTTGCCCCAATGACGCCAAAGGGAAATTGACGACGCCATGGTGATCATCAGGAAGAAACCTACCCACAAAGCGTGGTACAGGAATACAATCGGGCGGAAACCGTCTCCACGGATCATCTGCAACCAGGAGTGCTGGAAGAAGCCGTAAATCCACATGTTCAATTGCGGGCTGAAGCGGATTTCAAACAAGACAAGCAAGGAATGGATCGATGCAATGGCTGTCAGAACCATCAGGAATTCTTTCAGGTTCTCTTTCCTGTTCAGGAACGAGAAACCCAGAATGAAAGGCAGCGTGTCGAAAATCCTTTGGATCAACAGGGCAGGAATATCGAACAATTCGTGACCCGGGCGCACATAGACAAACGGATAGTTACCCGTGAACAGTGCCTCGCTATTGTTCAACACGGTTCCGACCGGACCCAAAACATACATGCCCAGAACGATCAGCATGAAGCGCGATTTGGGAAGTTTAAGCGCACCGAACCCATGGTAGAAAATCACCATCAGAAGCGTCGACAGGCTGGCCATCTCGATCTTCGAGATTTCGGGAAGCACCGGAAGGTCAAACGCGGCCGCTGCGGGGGGCATGAACAAGTAACCCAGCACATAGGTCCAGATCATCGCGCGGGATGCCGGCAGGTTGCGGAAGAACAACCATGCCACCAGCGGCCAGCTATAAAGTACGATATATGCAAATAAGTTGGGCATAGACCCTTTCAGAACCTCACATATTCAGACGTCCGGCTTGCCGTGAACATTCGGCAATTTAATGACGGGAAGGCGTCTAATTCGAGATTCCCCTCTGCATTGTTTCCGAAACTACGATCAAGTGCCGCGCCCGAAAGCTTAGTAGCCGGTGGCGCGAACAACGACGGTGAATGTCTTCATCATGACCCAAAGATCGGTTCCAAATGACAATTCACGGAAATACTGAGCATCGAACGGTGCGCGATCCGTAAAGCTTGTTTCGTTGCGTTCGGAAATTTGCCAGAAGCCGGTGATGCCGGGACGCAGAGCGTAATAGGATGTGCAGGGGTACATTTCCTTCTGCTCAACCATAATCGGGCGCGGGCCGACGATTGACATGTCACCTGTCAGGACGTTCCAGAATTGCGGCAGCTCATCAATCGAGGTTTTGCGAATAATCCGACCAATGGGCGTGATGCGCGGATCCATCTTGAGCTTTTGATCCTTGTCCCATTCCGTTCTCGCATCCGGATTGGCCGCAAGATAGGTCGCAAGTTTTTCCTTGGCATTCGGAACCATGCTGCGCAATTTCCACATGGTGAATTCTTTTCCATCCATGCCAATACGCTTTTGGCTATAGAAAGGAGAGCCGCCATTCACAGCGATCAGCATTGCGAAGGGGATGACCAATAGCAGGATCATCGGAGCTGCGATCAGCACCAGCAATATATCCAGCGTCCGCTTGAAAAAACTGCGGTACAAACCGAAGCGAGGGTTGCCGAAAGTAAAGGTGTTCAGACCGACCGGGCGGGCGCGATCCATGTCTTCGTCAAACTGTAGTGCCATATCCTAGTCCACCACTCAATTTACTCACACGATCCCACCCAGATCAGGCCGAAGCCCTAAAAATTCAGTAGCTGCACACTACATACATTTTTCACCGAAGCTTACATTAGGCAGCAAGCAGCGGAATTAAAGACAGTCATTTCAAAAGCCCCAGCGAAATGTCTGCTTTATTACCCGCGAGAAATGGGCCGGAACCCGTTCTCACTTTGATGATATGTGCCATAAATAGGCGTTTTGCGCCATAGTTTTGTCCTAATTCCACGATTTTTGGCCAAAATCACTGTGTTTCCAAAATGCAAACGGTCAATAGTAATGTTGAGGGCGGGAAATTGTTGCGAAATTAGATACAAATTGGGGAAATTTCAAAACTGAACGGTTCAGTTTGTCAAAACTTGTAAACCACAATAAAAATAATTGGTTACAAGAATGCCCTCATGTAATTCGAGGAATGTAAGAATTATCCTGAGTTGACGAAAATCTGACATAAATAGTCATAATGATAAATTAGGCAATTCTGTTAATTTCATAGGAATTCGCCACAATTCCGCGCCGGATAGCCGGATATAGCTGCGAAACAGAGTTATTGACCTTAGGTGAGGCACCGATTTCGCCGCTGATTCTGCTAGAAACTGCGATTCGGGTCAGCCATGGCGCCTTATGAGTTCCGGGACCCGCTGCGCTGGCTTATGGCTGCTGCGGTGTGGCCTGGAAGCACAAGGGCGCATTCCACATAGCGTTTCGCCAATCGGCGCGGGTTGGACAGCATGCGCCAAAGCCATTCCATTGCGATCTTGCGGACCCACATGGGGGCACGCTGCTGGTGGCCGGCGATGAAATCCAGCCCCGCACCAACCGATGCAAAGCCAATAGTCGGGTCCAGCTCGCGTCCAAGTGCGGCGAAAACCTCTTGCTTGGGGGCGCCCAAAGCCAGAAAGCACAATTTGGCGCCGGATTGCGAAACCTGCCTGATGATATCCCGTGCCGCTTGGCTGTTCGGCTCGAAACCAAAAGGCGGGGCGATCTGGGCGACTATTTGCGCATCGGGCACGTGTTGCTTCAGACCGGCCGCAGCTGCTTCCAGAACAGGTGCGGTGCTGCCAATGAATGCGATCGAGGCCCCGCATTCGGTTGCCCACTCACTAAGCGGGATGACCTGATCCGATCCGGTGATAAGTTCAACCGGCTTGCCGGAAAGTTTGGTCAGCCAGACAACCGGATTGCCATCTGCAACGATCAAATCATGCTTTGCATAAGCATAGGCGAATTCTTCCGAGCGACCAAGTTTGACCAAATGATCTACGTTCATCGTTGCCAGGGCAAAACCTTCGCCGCGCGACAATCGTGACTGCACCTCGGCTTTCAAAGCGGCGAGGGTCGGGGTGTTGATCGATATGGCGAAGTTTTTGCCTCGGAATATCACTGCTCAAAATCCCTGTTCGGCTTGGTGCCGGATTGCATTTGCGCCACTTATAAGTGGCTCGGAAATTTTGACCAATAGAAAGTCGATCCGAATGATTGGCGATTTTGCCGTGGGTCGGGGCGGCTATTCATGTATTAACACACCAGACAGGTAAGAAACACGACCGAGGACCGGATGAGCGCGGCGCGAAGCAAAGTGGCAGTGATTGCCATTGGTCGAAACGAAGGTGAACGGCTTAGACGGTCACTTGCTTCGCTGCGCGGGCAGGGGTGTCCTGTGATATACGTGGACAGCGGATCGACAGATGACAGCCTGCGTATTGCCGAAGATGAAGGTGCCGTTGTGGTCAGGCTGGACATGACCATGCCGTTTTCCGCCGCCCGGGCGCGCAATGCAGGTGCCGCGGCGGCATTAAAGCTGTCGCCACGGCCAGAGTATCTGCAATTTATCGACGGAGATTGCGCAGTCGCTCAGGGCTGGCTGGATTTGGCCGCGAATTTTCTTGAAGCGAACCCAGACGTGGTTCTGACGACCGGTTGGCGCAAGGAAATGCATCCCGAGGCTTCGGTCTATAATGAGATGTGCGACGTGGAATGGCATCGGCCTGCGGGTAATATCCAGGTGGCGGGAGGGGACGTCATGGTGCGAGCCGCGTCGCATGAAACGGTCGGGGGCTACAATCCGGTTCTGATCGCTGGTGAGGATCCCGACTATTGCTTGCGTCTAACCAAGATCGGGCGATGCGTGCGCTTGCCCCAGGACATGACCTTGCATGACGCCAACATGACCCGCTTTTCCCAATGGTGGCTCAGGGCCGTTCGGGCAGGGCATGCCTATGCGCATCTGGAAAGCCTGCACAGCGGACATGCGCGACGAGAGATAATGCGCGCTGTGGTCTACGCTTTGGCACTTCCCATTGTTGGGCTGTTATTCGCTATATTCTGGCCGGCAGGTTTGCTGGCGGTTCTTGGTGTCTATCTGGCATCTTACTGGCGCAGCGCGGGCGGCTTGATGAAAAACGACGGGCTGAAACCTTTGCAGGCCTATCGCCACGCCGTGTTTCTTACCCTTTCGAAATTCCCAAATCTCTTGGGGATGGCCACCTTTGTTCTCAGGCGGCTATTTCGGCGTCAGATGAAAATCATCGAGTACAAGTAACGGACTGCGATCCAATCCGCTCCGAATCACCGCGATTTTTCGCAAAATTTTGCCTAATTCACATCGATGACAGGTCGCCGCCACGGGATTGCCACAATTCAAAGAGCATTAGAAACGTGAACAATTCTACGAATTTGACGGTATTCGTCCCCGTATCGGAAATGGTTAAGCATCGAAACAGGGGGGTGAGGGCTGATTTGCTTGAGATTTTTCCCGAAAATCATGAGCATAGACCCAAGACATCAATATCGCGGCCACGTTTGTGGAATTAATGAGTACCGAAACCCGGATATGAAAGGGGTAAAAAATGGCTGCAGCGAACAAATCGACAAGCATTTTTGCCAATGATCGGCCAAGACGCCCGGAAGGCGCGGCCCCGTCCACGTCCGAGCTTTTGCACATCCGCCCGACAGAAGATGCATGGAACGATCTGCGCCGCGTCGTGCCAAGCGCGAATGATCTTGAACGCAACAAGATGATTGCCGCGACCCGCAAGGATCCGGCGCATGTGGCTTTTGACGTTTTGCGGTCGCGCATGACAGTGGCGATGCGTGATCGCGGCTGGCACCGTGTCGGCATCACATCGCCGACCGAAGGATGCGGCAAAAGCTTTGTCACCGGAAATCTTGCGCTCAGCTTTTCACGTCAAGAGGATCTGCGCACGGTTGTGATGGACCTTGATCTGAACAGCTCGAAACTGGCGGGGTATCTCGGGGCGTCCGGTTCAGGCTCAATGTCCGACTTCCTGGCCGGGCATCGCTCGGTTGAAACGCATTTTGCGCGCCCAGCCCAAAACCTTGGCCATATGGGAACGCATATCGCGATGGGTCTGAACGACAAGCCCGAGATGTTTGGCGCGGAAATCCTGCAATACCCAAGCACTGAGATCGCGATTAACGAAGTTCAGGAAATGCTTGATCCCGACATCATGATTTTCGATCTGCCACCTGTTCTTAGCAGCGAAGCGGTAACGGCGCTGGGCAGCCAGTTGGATTGCATCTTGCTTGTGGTCGCAGGCGACCGCAGCAAAGCGCCGGAAATTTCGGAAGCCGAGCGGTTGGTTGCGGAAACCAACCCGTTGCTGGGTGTGGTTATGAACAAATCCCGTGGAACGTTCATCGGCTGATTTGGCGAAACTGGATGAAACAAACAAAAGCGGCCTGGTGCCGCTTTTGTTCGTTAGGCCGCGGCAAGCTTGCGTTTCCATGTCAGCAGTTTGTATAGTTCAGGCAGGATCAGGATCGGCAGGCAGAAAAGGCCAATCATAATCCACTGTTCACGGGCCAATGCGACCGTATGCAGAAGCGTCTGTAACGGTGCCCAGTATACAGCGGCGATCTGTGCGCCGACTGACAGGGTTAAAGCAAGAATAAGCCAGCGGTTGGACAGCCAGCCAATAGTGCTGACCGGCATTGTCAGAGTGCGAAATGCAAACACACTGGATTTTTCGAACAAAAGCATACCGGTGAACGCCGCAGTGCGGGCGATGTCGGTGCCCATGGGCAGGAAGGTATAAAAAATGATCAGCGTTGCCGTACCGGTATAAAGCCCGAGGACAAGAATACTGACCAGCCCGTCCCGCCCCAGAATGGCAGCCCCTTTCGGACGGGGCGGTCGTTTCATCTGGTCATGGGTGGATTTCTCTAACCCCAAGGCGACGGCGGTGGCCCCATCGGTGATCAGGTTCATCCAAAGGATTTGCGTGGCCAGAAACACCAACGGCCCGCCGATGATCAGGTTGGCCGTCAGGGCAATAATCTCGCCCGAGTTTGAAGCCAGCAGGTAGCGCACGAATTTCTTGACGTTTTCAAATTGACGTCGGCCTTCGCGGATGGCGCGGACGATGGTGGCAAAATTGTCATCCAGCAACACGATATCCGCGGCATCTTTGGCGACATCCGTGCCGCGCGTGCCCATGGCAACGCCGATATCGGCCTGTTTCAGGGCAGGGGCGTCGTTAACGCCGTCACCCGTCATTGCGGCGATGTGATCCTGTGCCTGAAGGGCCGAGACGATCCGCAATTTATGTGCAGGGGTTGTGCGGGCAAACAGCGGTTTGCTTTTGATTGCTCGGGCAAGTTCTTCGTCCGACATCTGTTCAAGCTCGGGGCCTGTGATGACATGCGCGACATCCAGCTCCAGATCGTTCGCAATCGCATTCGCAGTTAACGGGTTGTCCCCGGTGATCATCACAACCTGAATGCCGGCGGCTTTGCACCCCCTGATCGCCTCCCGGACTTCGGGGCGGGGCGGATCAATCAGGCCGACAAACCCCAAAAGCTCAAGGTCATGCTCGTCTTGGGGAAGCGTTGCATCGGCCAAAGATCGTCGGGCAAGCGCGATGACGCGCAACCCTTGCGAGGCAAGCGTTTCATATGCGTCGCCAAGCTTGGCACGGGTTTGATCGTCAATCGGTATGCTGCCGGATTGGTCTCTGACCGATGTGCAACGCTCAAGAATGACTTCGGGCGCACCTTTGACGTGAAGGACATAAGTTTCGCCATGCGCGGCAAGCATGCTCATGCGTTTGCGGTCAGACGAGAACGGAATTTCGGCAATGGTTGAATCATCTGGGGGTATCCGGCTCCACCCTTTATAGGCCAGTGTGACCAAAGCGCCTTCGGTCGGTTCGCCGATCATTTCCCAATGGCCGCCGATCCGGGTCAGACGCGCGTGATTGCAGATCAGGGCCGTTTCAAGCAGGTCCGACAGATCGGTGTCATGTTCGGACCGCAGACGTCGACCGTTCTCGGCGATGTGACCTGCGGGATCATAGCCAGTGCCGGCAACGGTCAGAAGGCGGCCACCAAGCCAGATGCCCGAGGCCGTCATCGCATCTTCGGTCATTGTGCCGGTCTTGTCGGAGCAGATCACCGTTGCCGCCCCAAGGGTTTCTACCGCTTGCAGCCGTCGGGCCAGTGCTTTTTGACCGACCATGGCCGAAGCACCAACGGCCAAAGTGATGGTGACGACAGCCGGCAGGCCTTCCGGTACGACAGCCACCGCCAGAGAAAGCGCTGTCATGAACATCTCTTGCGGGGGCTTGCCTGCCAGCAATCCCACGACCCCTACAAGGCTGGCCGCACCAATAGCCACCAGTCCCAGTTGCCGCGCCAACTGGCCAAGCTTGACTTGCAGATGCGTCGGCTTGCGCTCGACCGATCCGGTCATTTCGGCGATCTTGCCGAATTCGGTTTGCGATGCGGTTGCGATCACCACCCCTTCGGCCCGCCCTGCGACCACGGCTGTACCCATGAAAAGCGTACACTCCGGATCCTCGGCGGATTTTTCGACAGGAAAGGATTCGCCGGTCAGCACGCTTTCATCAAGTTTCAGATCGGCCGATGTCAGTGGTTTTATGTCGGCCGGAACCTTATCACCGGCCGCGAGCATAACCAGATCACCGGGAACGATATCGCGCGTGTCGATCATCTGTTCAACACCGTCGCGCAAAACCCGGGCATTGCTGGCCAGCATGTTTTGCAAGGCGTTGATCGCATTTTCCGAGCGCCATTCCTGAACAAAGCCCAACGCGCCGTTGAGAAGGACAACCATTGAAATCGCAATGGCGTCAATGATTTCACGGAACGCGGCGGCGATGCCCGCGGCAATGATCAGGATTATGACAAGCAGGCTTGAAAACTGGCGCAACAGGATGATCAGCGCCGGTGTTTGCTTGGATTGCTGCAGCTCGTTCGGACCGTGGCTTTGCAGCAACTGCAAAGCCTGTGCACTTGTCAGGCCAGAGGTGTTGACCGATGTGTCAGAGGTCATGGGGTTCCCAGCATTCCGGTTCGCATCGGCAGTATGTCATGCCTGACCGACAGCAATATGACACGGATCAAACGCGAACCAAGTGACGACAGTCGCACTGAGAGGGGAAATGGTGGGTCGTGAGAGGCTCGAACTCCCGACATCTTCGGTGTAAACGAAGCGCTCTACCAACTGAGCTAACGACCCGCCGTGGCAGACCGTTTAGCCAAGCTTATCGGCGGGTGCAAGAGGGGTTTGGCGAAAAATTATCGCGTCATCGCATCCAATATTCGCGCCCATGACCGGATACCCTTGTGGAAGCTTTCCACATCGTACTTTTCATTTGGCGAATGGATTTGATCGTCATCCTTGCCAAAGCCGATCAGCATCGCGTCGGTGCCGAGGATGTCCTTGAAATGCCCGGCAATGGGAATTGAACCGCCACAACCGACAAAGGCGGCCGGATCGGGCCATTCGTCCGACAGCGCCTGACGCGCCTGATCAAATGCCGGGTGGGCGGTGGACATATGCGATGCGCGCCCCGCCCCATGACCGGTGAATTCAACCGAGCAGTCGGGGGGGAGCATATCCTGCACCATTTTTCGGAAGTTTTTGCGGATCGCGTGCGGATCCTGATCTCCGACCAGACGAAAGCTGATCTTGGCGCTGGCCTTTGATGGCAGGACGGTTTTGAACCCGTCACCTGTGTAGCCACCCTGAATGCCGTTAACTTCGCAAGTCGGGCGCGACCAGATCATTTCCAAAGCGCTGCGTTCATGTTCGCCGGCCGGTGTGGTCAGATCAACATCCCCGAGGAATTTTTCGTGATCAAAACCTAGGCCCTCCCATTGGGCGCGTATATCCTCGGGCAGTTCCGGCACCCCGTCGTAAAAACCGGGAACGGTGATCCGGCCCGTTTCGTCATGCAGGCTGGCGATGATTTTGGAAAGAACCCTTATCGGATTGATCGCAGCCCCGCCAAACATGCCGGAATGCAGGTCTTTGTCGGGTCCGGTTATGGTGATCTCTTCACCCAACAGCCCGCGCAGGCGGGTGACAATTGCGGGGACGCGGCTTTCAAACAGGCCGGTGTCGCAAATCAGGGCGATATCGGATCTCAGCTCTTCTGCGTTATCGCGCATAAATGGCACAAGACTGGGCGAGCCTGATTCTTCTTCGCCCTCAAAAAAGAAGGTGATTTTGCACGGCAAGGATCCGCTTACGGCCTTCCAGGCGCGACAGGCTTCGACGAAGGTCATCAACTGGCCCTTGTCGTCCGAGGTGCCCCGCCCGCGGATGACCTTTCCATTCGGCGTGTCTTCGATCCGGGGATCGAACGGATCATTGTCCCACAGGTCCAAGGGATCGACGGGCTGGACGTCGTAATGTCCATAAAACAGCACATGCGGACCGTCCCCATCGACATGGCCAACCACCATCGGATGACCTGGGGCTTGTCGTTTTTCGGCTTTTATACCAATGCTTTGCAGGTCGGCCACCAGCCAATCCGCGGCCGTTTGACAATGGTCAGCAAAGGCCGGATCGGTCGAAATCGAGGGAATGCGCAGCAACTCGGACAGGCGGGTCAAAGCATTCGGTAAATCCTCATCGATTCTGTCAAGTATCGTTGTCAGTGGCATCGGATCGGTTCCTTATAAGTCTTGCGCAGGCTAACAGTCCGAAACAGGGTGTCCAGAGGCCAGTTGATCCAAATCAACGCATCAATATCGCGTCAATTTGTAACCTCGCCAGAAAGCAATGCGTGACATATATCTTCATGAAACCTAATATGTCCTGAATCAGGGCCGACGCGCCTTGACTGACGACCAAAAGGAGACGCCCGTGGACTATACGGCCAAACTCGATTCTGCCCTGAACGCCCTTCACGAAGAAGGTCGCTATCGGACGTTTATCGATATTGAGCGCCGCAATGGCCAGTTTCCCCACGCTGAATGGACGCGCCCCGACGGTTCAAAGCAGGACATTACGGTCTGGTGTGGCAATGACTATCTGGGCATGGGCCAGCATCCTGCGGTACTGAGCGCCATGCACGAGGCCATAGACGCAACCGGCGCGGGTTCGGGTGGCACGCGGAATATCTCGGGCACGACGGTCTATCACAAACGTCTCGAGGCGGAATTGGCCGATCTTCATGGCAAAGAGGCGGCGTTGCTGTTCACCAGCGCCTATATCGCGAATGACGCGACGCTTTCGACATTGCCAAAGCTGTTTCCGGGGCTGATCATCTATTCGGACGAACTGAACCACGCTTCGATGATCGAAGGTGTGCGCCGAAATGGCGGTGCAAAGCGCATCTTCAAGCACAATGATCTGGACCACCTGCGCGCGCTACTGGCTGCGGACGATCCGGCGGCCCCAAAGTTGATCGCATTTGAAAGCGTTTATTCGATGGATGGTGATTTCGGCCCCATCGAAGCGATCTGTGATCTCGCGGACGAGTTTGGTGCGCTGACCTATATCGACGAGGTGCACGCGGTTGGCATGTACGGCCCGCGCGGCGCCGGTGTGGCCGAGCGTGATCGCCTGATGCATCGCCTTGACATCATCAATGGCACCTTGGCGAAGGCCTACGGCGTGATGGGCGGGTATATCGCCGCATCCGCGAAGATGTGTGACGCCATTCGGTCATACGCGCCCGGATTCATTTTCACTACGTCACTGTCCCCGGCTGTCGCCGCAGGTGCTGCGGCGTCTGTTGCGCATCTGAAAACGGATCAGAAGCTGCGGGATCAGCATCAGTCGCAAGCGAAAATCCTGAAAATGCGCCTGAAAGGACTGGGCCTTCCGATCATTGATCACGGCAGCCATATCGTACCTGTAATCGTTGGTGATCCGGTGCATACCAAGGCGCTGTCAGACATGCTGCTGGAATCCTATGGCATCTATGTCCAGCCGATCAACTTCCCGACGGTCCCCCGCGGAACCGAGCGTTTGCGCTTTACCCCGTCGCCGGTTCACGGCCCGAAGGAAATCGATGCGCTGGTGACGGCAATGGACGCGCTCTGGTCGCACTGTGCGCTAAATCGCGCCGAATTAACCGGCTAGGCGATTCTTCTCTAATCACGATTGTTTCAATGTGGTAAAGAAACCGCATCGAAAGTGCTGCGTTCGCGAATCGCCCATTTTGGCTGCTTTTGGGCCGCGTCAAAGTGCTTTCATGGGGACAGGCCAGAAGACCGAAAGGGCAGTCGTAATGGTGCGACTCAAGCCACAGCGCGAAGAAGCGCGGGCTGAAGTTGAACCCAAAGGGTTCGATGACTTCGAGGTAAAACTCGGGGACAAAATGCGCGGTGAGCGTGCCACCCTTGGAAAATCTCTTCTGGATGTGCAGCGCGAATTGCGTATCAAGGCGTCCTATATTGCAGCGATCGAGAATTGTGACGCTTCGGTTTTTGAAACCCCAGGCTTCGTAGCGGGCTATGTTCGGTCTTACGCCCGGTATCTGAAGCTTGATCCCGAAATTGCCTACGAACGCTTTTGTGCGGAAAGCGGCTTTGCCGTGGCGCGCGGTTTGTCCAGCGACGATCAGGCCAAAGCCAAGGCGCGGAACGACACGGGGAAAAAGCGGGCAAAAATAGTCTCGGACGAGCTGTTTGATGGTGCGAAAACCCCTTATGCACCGACGCAATCCTCTGCTTTTGTTGGCATCGCCCCCGAGGCCATCGGGTCTTCAATGATCTTGCTGGCCGTTATCGGCCTGATCGCCTATGGCGCATGGGTAGTGCTTCAGGAAATCCAGAAGGTCAGCGTTGCGCCGGTCGAGCAGGCCCCTCAGATCGCCATGTCGCTTGGGCCTGAATATGACACGGCGCAGGGAAACATCGGTGACGAGGCTTCGCTTCCGGCCCCAACGGCCGAGGCGTTTGACCGTTTGTATCGCCCTCAGGCCCTTGAGGTGCCGGTGATCGTTTCGCGTGACGCGCCGATTGCGACGCTTGATCCTTCAACGCTTGGGTCGTTTGCCCCGCCTACTTTGGAAGAGACGGCTTTTGCACCGCTGGATTTGGTCGCGGAAGACGCGATTGAACTGGCCATTGAAGAAGCGGCCACCCCGGATCCTGTAGTTGTTGAACAAGCGGCACCGCAAGTGGCGGTGCTTGCGGTGCAACCCGCCTGGGTTCGTGTGCGGGCTTCGGACGGTAGTGTGATCTTCGAGAAAATCCTGGCGGCCGGTGAAGAATATGTTTTGCCGCAACTTGAAGAAGCACCCACTTTGCGGGCCGGAAACTCGGGGGCGGTGTATTTCAAGGTCGGTAGCCAAATCTATGGCCCTGCCGGTGGTCCTGGTGGGGTTGCCAAGAACGTTGCCCTGTCTTCGGCCAGCCTGAGCGACGCCTATTCCGAAGCTGATCCAACAATCGACGATGACTTGTTGAACTATATTAATCTGGCGACCGCGAATTAATCGCCTTTGGCAATTGCCGCTTATCCCCCCAGCGACTATGTACGCCCTAAGCATTTTCGAACGCTTTGAGGGTCCTGATGTCTTTGAATGCAATCCGCCCGTGGCGCAGTATTGAGCGACGCAAATCGCGTTTGATCCACGTGGGAAATGTGCCGGTCGGCGGAGATAGCCCGATCAGCGTTCAGACGATGACCAACACGTTGACGCATGATGTGAAGGCGACCGTGGCTCAGGTGCAGGCCGCGGCCGAAGCTGGGGCGGATATTGTGCGTGTATCCGTGCCGGATGTAGAATCTTCAAAAGCGTTGAAAGAGATCGTGGCCGAAAGCCCGGTGCCTATCGTCGCGGATATCCACTTTCACTATAAGCGAGGGATTGAAGCCGCCGAAGCAGGTGCGGCCTGTCTACGGATCAATCCGGGAAATATCGGCGACGAAAAGCGCGTGAAAGAGGTGATAAAGGCGGCCAAAGACAATGGCTGCTCGATCCGCATTGGTGTGAATGCAGGGTCGCTTGAACGCCACCTGCTTGAGAAATATGGCGAACCCTGTCCCGAAGCGATGGTTGAAAGCGGGCTTGAGCATATCCGTATCCTCGAAGAGAATGATTTTCGGGACTATAAAATCAGCGTGAAAGCGTCTGATGTTTTCCTGTCTGCCGCGGCTTATCAGGCATTGGCAGATGCGACCGATGCGCCATTGCATCTTGGGATCACCGAGGCAGGTGGGCTGATGTCGGGCACGATCAAATCGGCGATTGGTCTTGGCAATCTGCTTTGGATGGGAATTGGCGATACAATTCGCGTGTCTCTGTCCGCCGATCCGGTCGAGGAAGTGAAGGTTGGCTACGAAATTCTTAAATCGCTTGGGCTGCGCCACCGGGGTGTAAACATAATCGCCTGTCCAAGCTGCGCACGTCAGGGATTTGACGTGATAAGAACCGTAGAGACCCTGGAAAAACGACTCGAGCACATCAAGACCCCGATGAGCCTGTCAATCATCGGTTGCGTTGTGAATGGTCCAGGTGAGGCATTGATGACGGATGTCGGCTGGACTGGCGGCGGCGCGGGGTCGGGGATGGTTTATCTGGCAGGCAAGCAAAGCCACAAAATGTCGAACGATAAAATGGTCGATCACATCGTCGAACAGGTCGAGAAAAAAGCAGAAGAACTGGACGTTTCGCAAGCCGAGTGACACGCCGATAAGTCCCGAAGCATGCCCTTTCGCGGGCAAACAGATGATCGCGGAAGGCCCTACCGCCGGGTTTGCGCCCAATCCAAGTTTGGCCAACGCAATGCCGCCATAAGTGATGCGACAATCGTGGGCAACATCGTGGATGCGTTGTAGCGCGATAAAGCACCAAAAGCGTTTCCATTGCGTGGCCACTGGCGCAAGCCTCTGAATTCAAGACTGTTTTCCGCCAGTTATTGATTATCATTCAGGTTCGCGTTGACCTGCGGCCACAGGGGTGAAAAAAGCTATCAATACATACGTATGGGGGCGGGATGAGGAACTCAAAAAGAAGCGAGGTTGATCCCTTCATCGTCATGGACGTGTTGGAAGCTGCTCGCGCCGCCGAGGCCTCGGGCCGTCATATCATCCACATGGAGATCGGGCAGCCGGGCACCCCGGCACCCGTGGCCGCGCGTGAAGCATTGGCCAATCGGATGATGTCAGACTCTTTGGGCTATACGGTCGCATTGGGCCTGCCGGAGCTGAGGGCACGTATCGCCCGGCTATATAAAGAGTGGTATGGCGTTGACGTGGCGCCAGACCGCATCGTGGTCACAAGCGGGTCTTCCGGTGCGTTTCTGCTGGCATTCAACGCTTTGTTCGACAGCGGTGCCCGCATCGGGATCGGCGAGCCGGGTTATCCCAGCTATCGTCAAATTCTGACGGCCTTGGGCATGGAAACGGTTGGCATTCAAACCAGTGAAGCCGCCCGTTACCAGCCTGTGCCCGCTGATCTGAACGGATTGGATTTGGATGGGCTGATGGTGGCGTCGCCCGCCAACCCGTCGGGAACGATGCTGGGGCGCGATGAACTGACGGCCCTGATCGAGGCCTGCCAGAAGACAGATACAGCCTTCATTTCGGATGAAATCTATCACGGGATTGAATACGAGGCCAAAGCCGTCACCGCCTTGGAAATCAGCGACGATGTTTATGTGATCAATTCGTTTTCAAAGTATTTCAGCATGACTGGCTGGCGGGTGGGTTGGATGGTCGTGCCCCAAGACCATGTGCGCCGGATTGAGCGGTTGGCGCAGAACATGTTTATCTGCCCGCCCCATGCAAGCCAGATCGCTGCTTTGGCGGCTTTGGATTGTGACAGGGAATTACAAGACAATTTGGCGGTTTACAGCGAGAATAGAAAACTGATGATCGAAGGCTTGCCAAAGGCCGGTTTTGATCGCATCGCGCCGCCGGACGGGGCGTTTTATATCTATGCGGATATCAGCCATCTGACCGATGACTCATTGGGATTTGCCAGGGAAATTCTGGACCAAGCCGGGGTTGCGGTTACACCGGGACTGGATTTTGATAAACAGCGCGGCAAGGGGACGTTGCGGTTTTCATATGCAAGCGACACGAACAATATCCGCGAGGGGCTGGGGCGGTTGAAACGCTTTATGGACAAGAAATTCGGGCAGGGCGCGTGAAACCTGTGATCCTATTCCTGACCGGTCTGCTTATGCTGGCAGCACCAGTTTCGGCGCAGGACCTGACGGCGCTGGCGCGGTTTGATCCCGAGGCCAGTCAATTCTCTGACCGCTGGCGGGGCAGCCGGATCGAGCTTAGCCTGTCTCAGGCTGTGCCGTGGCGTGTCTTCACGCTGGATAAACCCCGCCGTCTGATCGCTGATTTTCGCGAGGTGGATTGGGGCACAAGCTCTGGACTGCCGGTTGACCCAAACGACCGGATCGAGGCCATTCGCTTTGGCCAATTTCAGCCCGGCTGGTCGCGTATGGTGGTGGATTTGAAAGCGCCTTTGGGTTTGGACACAGCGGAAATGCGCGTGGACCAGACCACGGGCCGCGCGATGCTGGATATTGCGTTGACGCTGGTCTCCGAGGACGAGTTTTCAAAGACCAGTGGAACCCCCGATACGCCCGGTTGGTGGGCCGTGCCAGCCGCAGAAGTGGCAAAAACACGGATGCGCCAAAGCGGTTCCGAGCGGCTGACGGTTGTGCTGGACCCCGGGCATGGTGGCATTGATCCGGGTGCGATCCATAGCGATGCCTCGGAAAAGGATCTGATGCTGTCTATGGCGAGAGAGCTGAAAGACGCGCTTTTGCGAACCGGTCAGGTCAATGTCATTCTGACACGCGGAGACGACAGTTTTGTTCCCTTGGAAACCCGTGTTGCCATAGCACGTCACGCCGAAGCGAATTTGTTTATTTCCCTGCATGCGGATGCTTTAAGCGAAGGGCAGGCCTCGGGCGCGACGGTCTATACGTTCTCCGATTCCGCTTCTGACGAGGCAAGCGCGGCTTTGGCCGAACGTCATGATCGCTCGGACTTGCTGGCCGGTGTGGACTTGCGGGGGCAGGACGACACGATTGCAGGAATATTGATGGATCTGGCGTGGCTTGAAAACCAGCCCAGATCAGACGCGATTGCAAACGCCATCGTTCTGGCGCTCGATCAGGAAGGTATTGATCTGCACAAGGTGCCGCGCCGCGCGGCCGGTTTTTCGGTTCTGAAAGCCCCCGATATCCCGTCTGTTCTGGTCGAAGTCGGCTACTTGTCCAGTGTTCGGGATCGAACGCGCGTTTCTGACCCTGAAATGCGGGCGCGCATGGCTGACGCGATTGCCGGGGCGGTTCTGTCATGGATTGTCACGGATGCCGCGGAAGGCGAACTTGTTCGGCAATAATCCAGCAAGTTCGTGCAGACACGCCGTTCTGTTTTGACCCTGCCGACTGCGCTGTTTATAGAGGCTCACGAAGTTCAAAAGGGCGCCGGGTTTGCTACGGGCAGTTTTTTCATTTTTCGGGGCGATATTCAGTTTTTTCGTTCTGTCGACTTTTATGGTTGTGCTGTCTCTTGGCGCGATCTTCTGGGTCTATGGCCGGGATCTGCCCAGCCATGCGGCGCTTGCCAAATACACGCCTCCGACGATCAGCAGAATTTATTCCGGCGAAGGCAGGATTATTGACGAATTTGCCAAGGAACGCAGGCTTTTCGTTCCTATCGAGGAAGTCCCGGACGTTGTAAAAAACGCATTCATCTCGGCTGAGGACAAGAATTTTTACCTTCACGCCGGGTACGACCTGCGCGGTATCGCGGCGGCGGCTGTGGAAGGTGTGCTGTCAGGGGGGCAGACCCTGCGCGGGGCGTCGACCATCACGCAACAGGTCATGAAATACTTTCTACTGTCCGGCGACAGGCGAATCGAACGAAAGATCAAGGAAATCATCCTTGCCACGCGGATCGAAGAAACGCTGACGAAGGACGAAATTCTTGAACTTTATATGAACGAGATTTTCCTCGGGCAGAATTCATACGGTGTTGCAGCCGCATCGCAGACCTATTTCAACAAACCCCTGTCGGCACTGGCCCCGCACGAAGCCGCATTCTTGGCGTCGATGCCAAAAGCCCCCGGCGCCTTCCATCCGGTGCGCCGGAAGGATCGTCTGCTTCAGCGTCGGAATTTCGTTCTGAAAGAGATGAAAGAGAATGGCTATATCACGGAAGACGTCTATGAGGCCGAGGTTCAGCTGCCGCTGAAATCCGTTCAGAACGGCGACTATGAAAGTTTCCGTGTCGAGCTGCCGCCGCGCGATTATTTCACCGATGAAATCCGCCGCCAGCTGAGCCGTGATTTCGGCGAGGGCGAGTTTTTCTCGGGCGGTCTGACGGTCCGCGCAACAATTGATCCGGAAATGCAGCAAGCTGCGACCAATTCGTTGCGCAAAGCGCTTGAGGATTATGACCGCGCTCAGGGCCATTGGCGCGGAACCGGTATTGTTTTGTCCGAAGACCAATTGGCCGACGGCGTTTGGCAAGAGGTCGTGTCTGAACTCGAATTACCCCGCGATATTGATCTGAATGGAAAATGGCGTGTGGCGGTGGTCAGCATGCTTGGCAATTTCGCGGCCCGGATCAAAATCGAAGATGTGCCGGATGATGAAGACGGGCATTGGATTCTGGCAGAAGACGTTACCTGGGCTTCGGCTGAACTGATCGAGACCGACGACGGCGACAGGCTTGGACCCAAAGCAAAGGTCGCAAAGGATCTGCTAAAATTGGGCGAGGTCGTTTACGTCCGTGAAAAACTGGACGAGAACGGCGAAAGCGACGGTTGGACATTGCGGCAGGTGCCCGAGATTCAGGGTGGCTTTATGGCGATGGACGTCAATAACGGCCGCGTTCTGGCGATGCAGGGCGGGTTCAACTATGAAAACTCTGTCTTCAACCGCACCACGCAAGCCAAGCGCCAGCCTGGTTCATCGTTCAAGCCGTTTGTATATGCAGCGGCGCTGGATAGCGGCTATTCACCCGCGACCATCGTTGTAGATGCGCCGATCGAGATCGAAACGCCGGAAGGGTTTTGGCGGCCGAAAAACTCGTCTGACAAGTTTTACGGACCGTCTCCGGTTCGCACAGGGATCGAGCAATCGAAAAACCTCATGACGATCCGTCTGGCCAGGGATGCCGGGATGGAGCTGATTGCCGATTACGCCGAACGGTTTGGCGTATATGACGAGATGAATCCATTCCTGGCCAATTCCTTGGGAGCCGAGGAAACCACCCTGTTCCGAATGGTTGCAGCTTACGCGATGTTCGCCAATGGCGGCGAACGGGTTGAGCCGACATTGGTGGACCGCGTGCAGGATCGCTATGGTCAGACAGTCTATCTTCATGACCGTCGCGATTGTGTGGATTGCACGATTGAAGACCTCGAGGCCGGGACCCGACCCGAGATTGTCAGCTATCGTGAACGTGTGATGGACGAGATTACCGCCTATCAGCTGGTGTCCATGCTGCAAGGCGCGGTCGAGCGGGGAACAGGTGCCAGATATATTGACTTGCCGGTTCCGACCGCAGGCAAAACCGGCACAACCAACGAAGCCCGCGATGTCTGGTTCATCGGATTTACCAGCAACATCGTGGCAGGCTGCTATATCGGTTACGACGTGCCGACACCTTTGGGCCGGGGCTGGTTCGGTGGCTCTACATGCGGTCCGGTATTTCAGCGCTTTATGGAAAAAGCCGTCGAAAAATACGGCGGTGGTCAGTTCGTCGTGCCAAATGGTGGGCAGTTCATAAACATGGACCGATTTACCGGTGCCCGACTGCCGGAAGATGCAGAGGGTGACAATGTTGTGGCCGAGTATTTCCGTATCGGTGACGAGCCTGTGTTTGGTGTCAGCATGACCGACAGTTTTGCGATGGGCAGCAACCTGAAATCCGAAGCCGTCCTTGCGGAAGAGGCCGCTGAAGCCGCCGAAGCCGCGGCTGCTGCGGCGGCGCTGAATGGGGCCACGGGCGAAACCACGGTTGTCCCTGATGACGACAAGGCCGATTTCGGCACGCTCAGCTCGGGCGGGCTTTACTAAGTCGTTTCGCCATTTGATAAGGCGCAGACACTATGGCGAAACGCGCGAAACCTTTTGGAATTGTGCGCGTTTCAAAATCAACGTGTATCTCTGGCAAATCGCGAAACGCTTCAGGGTGATCGCTTGCCCCCAGAAGACCGCTGGTCTATCACCAAAAACAGTTTAACGAACAGGACGCCACGATGCGCGCAGAGGCTCAGAACGCCGTTACTCAGATCGAGAAATCCCTTGAGTTGCTCAAGCAGCGGATGGATTGGGAAACCGTTGAGCACCGGCTTGAAGAATTCAATGCCCGCGTCGAAGATCCGACCCTTTGGGACGATCCCGCCAAGGCGCAAAAGCTGATGCGCGAGCGGCAGACCCTGGTCGATGCCAAAGCCACCCATGACGCCATTGCGCAAGAATTGTCGGATCATATCGAGATGATCGAGCTTGGCGAGATGGAAGAGGACGAAGAAGTCGTCACGGACGCGGAAAACGCAATCATTTCACTGGTTGACAAGGCAGCCGAGAAAGAGCTTGAGGCCCTGCTTGATGGCGAAGCGGACAGCAACGATACGTTCCTTGAAATCAACTCGGGCGCGGGTGGCACGGAAAGCTGCGACTGGGCCAGTATGCTGGCGCGGATGTATATCCGCTGGGCCGAGAAGAAAGGCTATAAGGTCGAGCTTCAGTCCGAGACTGCGGGCGAAGAGGCGGGCATCAAGTCAGCGGCCTATAAGATCAGTGGTCACAATGCCTATGGCTGGCTGAAATCGGAAAGCGGCGTGCACCGCCTGGTGCGGATTTCGCCCTACGATTCGGCGGCCAAGCGGCATACGTCATTTTCGTCGGTCTGGGTCTATCCGGTGGTGGACGACAATATCGAGATCGAGGTCAATCCGGCCGATATCCGCATTGATACCTATCGTTCATCCGGTGCCGGCGGCCAGCACGTGAACACAACGGATTCGGCCGTTCGGATCACCCATATCCCGACCGGTATCGTGACCACCAGCTCGGAAAAGTCTCAGCACCAGAACCGCGATATCGCGATGAAAGCGCTGAAATCCCGACTTTACCAGATGGAGTTGGACCGCAGGAACGCGGCGATCAACGAGGCGCATGAAAGCAAGGGGGATGCGGGCTGGGGCAATCAGATCCGGTCATACGTTCTTCAGCCCTATCAGATGGTGAAAGACTTGCGCACAAATCACGAAACATCAGACACCAAGGGTGTTCTGGACGGTGATCTTGACGGGTTCATGGCGGCGACGTTGGCGTTGGATGTCGCCGGAAAATCGCGCGCCGAAGCGCAGTCTGGCGATTGATTTGATCGGGCGGGCCGGATGATGAATGACGTATTGTTTCAACCCGCCCAAAAACTTGTTGCAGACATGGCAAACGGCGCACTGTCTGCCGTCGAGTTGATGCAAGCGACATTGGCGCGGGTGGAATTGGTCAACTGCCAAGTCAACGCGATCGTCGCGCAGCGTGATCCGGATGATTTGCTGCAAGAGGCTGAAAAGGCAGATGCCGTGCCCGCAGAAGAACGCGGTGCCTTGCACGGATTGCCAATGGCGGTGAAGGACCTGACCGATGTTCGGGGGCTGCCGACACGCTGGGGATCAAGGGCCTATCCAGCAGTGCCCGTGACAGCAGACGGGCTGATGGTCAGTCGCATGCGCAAGGCCGGTGTGATTTTCATGGGCAAGACCAATGTACCCGAACTTGGGCTGGGGTCGCATTCCTTCAATGATGTATATGGAACGACCTTAAATCCTTATGATGCAAAAGTTTCGGCAGGTGGATCGTCTGGCGGGGCGGGGGTGGCTCTTGCCACCGGAATGCAGGTGATCGCGGACGGGTCTGACATGATGGGCAGCCTGCGCAATCCGGCGGCCTGGAACAATGTCTACGGTTTTCGCCCAACGGTTGGCACCGTACCATCTGAACCGACCGGTGACGTATTTTTGCATAAATTGTCCACGCTGGGACCGATGGCGCGGAATGTTCAAGACATTGCCCTGTTGCTGGATGTTCAGTCCGGTCCTGACCCGCGCTTTCCTCATTTGCGGCCAAAACCTGATGTTGCAGGGCTGTCGCCTGCGCGCATGCAGGGGCTGAAGATCGGCTGGTTAGGCGATTGGGGCGGTGCGCTGCCATTTGAGGCCGGGATACTGGACCAATGCGAATTGGCGCTGAAAACCCTCTCTGATCTGGGGGCAGAGGTCGAACTGATCGCACCGCCCTTTGCGCCAGAGGCGCTGTGGGACAGTTGGACCGATCTGCGATCCTTCGCGATTGCAGCGGATTACGGCGCGGTATTCGATATGCCGGGCAATCGGCCATATTTCAAAGATTCGGCTGTTTGGGAAATTATGCGCGGACGCGCCTTGTCAGCTGCGGATGTTCAGAAAGCCTCGGAAATCCGGTCAGACTGGTTCCGCAAGGCAGCTGCGCTTTTCGAAGAATATGACGCGCTTGTCATGCCAAGTGCGCAGGTCTGGCCCTTCGCGCAGGAAATCCCGTTTCCCACGGAAATCGCTGGCCGCTTGTTGGACACCTATCATCGCTGGATGGAGGTTGTGATCCCCGTAAGCTTGATCGGGTGCCCCAGTTTAAGTGTGCCCATCGGGTTTGGTGCAAATGGATTGCCCATGGGTATGCAGATCGCCTGTGGTTTTGGACAGGACCGAAAAGTATTGGAAATCGGCGAGGCCTGGCATCGCGCGACGGACTGGCCAAACGCACGTCCAGCCCTGATGCGTTGAACCTGCCCTTGAAATTGGTCCGGTTTCGCTGTCCCATAGGCAAAAATGGGAGAAGAATTGATGGCGGCTGAAAGACCCCTTGGCGCACCGAAATTCACCAAGGCCAAGGCAGGATTAATCAGGCGCAGCCTTCAACTGGCATTTGCCGATATGAAGGCAAGCATGGGCTATGGTTTTGTGTTCTCGCTGCCTTACGTATTGGGCGGGATCGGTTTTTTCCTGCTGACCTGGCTTACCGGCGATTCCTATTGGCTGATATTTGCTGCCTTCGGTTTCCCGCTGTTTGGACCATTTGCAGCCGTCGGATTATACGAGGTCAGCCACCGCCGCGAAGCCGGGTTGCCAATGGATTGGCGGGCGATTTTTGGTGCGGTGTCGCAGCAACGCTCGGGTCAGTTGCCATGGCTGAGCGCCGTTATCATCATGATATTTCTGTTCTGGTTCTTCATTGGCCACATGATATTTGCCTTGTTCCTTGGTCTGTCGACCATGACCAATATCTCCAGCAGTCTCGAAGTTTATCTGACCTCAAGCGGTCTGACGATGCTTGCCGTCGGCACAGCCGTCGGGGGCGTGTTCGCCTTTATCGTTTACGCGATTTCGGTGATGGGTATTCCGATGCTGCTTGAGCGCGAGGTTGATTTTGTGACGGCGATGATCACCAGTTTCCAAATGGTATTGGCCAATCCTGTGACCATGATCCTGTGGGCCGCGCTGATCGTAGTGTTGACGCTGATCGCGATGCTGCCGCTGTTTCTGGGCCTGTTCTTTGTGTTCCCGTTATTGGGTCATGCCAGCTGGCACATGTACAAAGAGGCGCAGGCCTGACCCCAAAAAAATGAAAAGGCGCGTCCGGGGACACGCCTTTTTTGTTCAATGTTCGACGGGTTTACTTGCCCGCAGGGGCCGCTTTGGCAGGCGCCTTCTTCGGAGCCGCGCCGGTCGACAAAGGATCTTCGGCCCGCTGGACCGAGCCTTCGAAATGCGCACCCGATTCGATGGCAATCGTCTTGTGGATGATGTCGCCCTCAACCCGCGCGGTCGATGTCAGGCGCACCTTGAGACCGCGCACGCGGCCCACGATCCGGCCGTTGATCACCACATCGTCGGCAACAATCTCGCCCTTTATGGTGGCGCTTTCGCCCACGGTCAAAAGATGGGCGCGGATATCGCCTTCGACGGTGCCTTCCACCTGAATATCACCCGAAGTCTTCATATTTCCCTGCACATGCAGGTCAGAAGACAGAACCGACGGTGCCGGCTTGGGCTTGGCCGGTGCAGGCGCTGCGCTGCTGGTCGGTCCGGTTTTGGCCGGTGCTTCGGCGCTGGCCGGTGCGGTTGGCGAAGGAACGTCACCGGATTTTGCCCCGGGTTCATTGATTTTGCTTTTAGAAAACATTGTATGCGGCCTCGATATAGTTCATCGGATTAACAGGTTTTTCATTGACACGAACTTCATAGTGAAGATGGGTGCCGGTCGATTGTCCGGTACTCCCCATATCACCAATTTGTTGCCCGCGCGAGACTCTTTGACCTTTCTTCACGCGGATACGCGACATGTGGCCATAGCGGGTTTCGATCCCGAATTCGTGTTGGATGGTGACATAGTTTCCATAGCCCGCATGCCAGCCCGCAAAAGTCACAATTCCGTCCGCTGTCGAAAAGATATCGGTGCCCTTGCCAGCGGCCATATCCAGGCCATTATGCATGCGGCGCCCGCCTGTGACCGGGTGGCGTCTGTAGCCGAATGGCGAGCTTAGGCGATAGCTTGATTTCAACGGATTGGCGAAGGGGGCGCCCTCAGCGGCCATGCGGTACAGGTTTAACTGTTCCATCTGTTCCAACAGACGGTTTGCCCGCTCGATATTGGTTGATGCGGAAGGTTCCAGATCGGAGGGGTTGATTGGCTCGATTGGGCCGCCTTGGCCATCCCAGCCGCTTCGAACCTGGTCGATCATACGATCCGTATCCATACCGGCGTTTTCGAACATCCGCTCTAATGGGGCAACAGAGACGGTCATCGCTTTTTCCAGCTGTTGGAATATGCGTTCGTTTTCTTCCTCAAGCAATTCCATCTCGAAGATGATGTCATCGGCCAGGGCGACGGCTTCTTCGCTGTCGATAATGACCTGATCCCGTTCGCCCGCGGCCTTGTCCAGCGCCGAGGTCAGTTTTTCCAGCGCGGCTTCAACTTCGATCACACGGGCGCTGGCAGGGCGGGTGCTGGCCCCTTCACCTTCGAGCGAGGCTTGCAACTCGGTCATTTGCGACCGTGCCAGATTGCGTTCGGCAACGGTTGTGCGCAGGGTGTTTTGAATGACGTCGATGCCTTTTTCCAGTTCCCGCAGCCGATCTTCCGAGGCAAGCAATTCCGACTGCATGATCGAGATCTGAGCGAGCGCCTTGTTGAACCGCTCTTGTGCGGCCAGTGCCGCGGCGGCATGGGTGTCGCGCTCGTCCGCCATGGCGTTCAGGCGATTCTCATAGGTGCGCTGATCGCGTTCGGCCTGGGCGCGGAAATTGCCGGAACCGATGCTGTCCATGATCAGAATGGCCGTCGAAATCGCCGCCCATCCGACCAATAGGGAAAAGGCCAGAACCGCCGCAAGCTGAGTGGTGGGGCGCAGGCGCACGAAACGGGTTTCCGTGTCGGACCGCAGGAACAACCGACGGTCCGGCAAAAACCGTTCCAGCATCACATCCAGTCTGTGCAGTGGGCCGATAACCAACGGCCTGATCCCCCGGGTCTTGTCATCCGCTGAACTGCGGCTGTCATTCAGAGACCGTTAACTTGAGACCTTCTTTGTGGCAAGAAGTTTGGCCCAATGTCGGGCGATTGACCGCAGAAAACCGCCGAATGTCAGACGTTACCGCCTTCGGTCAGCGGCCAGTGATTAGCTATCTTGCTTGCAGAATCTGACGAGCAAGATTTGGGTTGTCATACTTTCCGGGAGTTTTTGCGACTTGCTGAAGCGCTTGGGTTGTCATGAAAGGATATATTTGAAGATTCCACCGTTCAGTAAACGCATGACCTGAAGACTGGTTTAGAAGGATATTGCGGGCTCTTTGGACTGACAATGGATGCGGTCCGCCTGTAGAAATAATGCGTTGTGCTTCCGACCAAGAGTTCTTCTCAGTAAAGAAGCTTACAAAGTCAGGGATGAGCTGTTCTGCATCGCTTTGCATTAGTATGTAAGTTGCAAATTCATCTACGGTTTCTTCGTTTCTGAAATTTGGCAAATTCCAGAGGTTTAGTGCTGAGTGACCGAGTTCGTGAAGCATAATTCCGATTAGTGCGCCAGGCTTGCCTTCAGTTATGGCTTCATAAACGAATTCACTACAAACCGTTATGTCACCGGTAACGATATCCGAGAAAGCATTGGACTGACCGCAGCTCTCGACAAAAACGTCAAACTTGGGAAGGATATAGGTTGATCGAATATACTGATCGAAGCCTTGGATCAGTTCCCTTACAAATCCGTAGGTGCTTTGGTCAAAAAGCTTAGGGACAGAAGCTGAAACGACAAATTCCTTTGAAACAACGAGGCTTTCGCGATTGTCTAACAATAACCAATACCGCTCGGGAACGGGAGCTTCGAAGCTGAAAGTTACGGCTGATTGAAATTCCCTGTAGCCGGAACAGCCGTTGTTTTGACCGTTTTTGAAGCGACCAAAGTCTGCGTCTGAGCAAATGTATGCACTTCCGTCCGTGAATATGTCATTGGAGACTTGAACATGGGCAGTTACTTGCCCTCTACTTTCTACTTCGAGCGGAAATGCACTCCACGAGCCGGCAGGAACTGAAGTTTCTTCACCCTGCAAAACGGCGCTCTGAAAATTGGGTTCAATTATAACTTCCGCTGCGATGTGTAGCGGAAAAAGGGTCAAAAGGAAGATAAGGAAAGTTCGGAGCATCAGATTTTTCAACACTTGGTTTTCAACACTTGGATTGTACTAAAAATTTCCACCCTCGGTTAGTGGCCAATAGAAATCCGGCGGCAACCCGGCCTCGGCCCGCTTTTCTTCGTTGAAGGGCGGTTTCAAAGGTCCGTGAAAATATTTACGAACAAGACTGTGGAAAACGTCTTTGGGATCAAGATTGTCGCGCCCGCAAAGAAAGTTGAACCATTTTGAGCCATAGGCGACATGGCCGACCTCTTCGGCGTAAATGATGTTCAGGGCGTCTACGGCGTTTTTGATGTCAGCTTTCCTGAAAATCTCGATCATTCCAGGGGTGACATCCAGACCGCGCGCCTCGAGCACCATGGGGACCACGGCCAACCGGCCTAGAATGTCGTCAACCGTATCCTCGGCTGCCCGCCACATGCCTGCATGGGCCGGCAAGTCTCCATAGTCGCTGCCCAGAGAGTCCAGACAATCGCAAACCAGATTGAAATGCTTGGATTCCTCATCGGCCGATTTCACCCAGTCATCGTAAAATCCCAATGGCATTGGTATGTGCCCGAAGCGGGCAATGATATCCCAGTGCAAATCAACTGCGTTCAGTTCAATATGCGCGACTGCGTGCAACAGCGCGATCCGCCCTTGCGGGCTTCCCGGCTTGCGTTTCGGGACATCCCGCGGGTCTTTCAATTCGGGTTTCGCCGGGCGGGCAGGACGCAAAGGCGGGGTGGCGGTGCCGATCCTCAGCGGTTCACCACGCTTGCGCGACGCAAACCACGCCGCGGCGTGTCGATGCGACAGGGCCGTTTTTTCGCGTCCGTCGGCGGAATTCAGAACCTCCGTGGCCAACTCGGTCAGCGTTTTCGGCATCACAGATCACGCAACGTGGTCAGAACATCGTCAACATGCCCTTTGACCTTAACCTTTGGCCAGATACGGGCGATTGATCCATCCGCATCGATCAGAACGGTCGTTCGTTCAATCCCCCAAAAGGTCTTGCCGTACATCTTTTTTTCTTTCCAGACACCGTAGCGTTCACAAACATCGCTGTCCGCATCTGAAAGCAAAGTAACCGACAAACCATGCTTGGTGCGGAAATTCGCGTGTTTCTTTACGGAATCCTTGGAAACCCCCAGCACTGTGCAATTCAGATCGGCAAATTCCTGTTGCCTTGCGGTAAAGTCCAATGCCTCGGTTGTGCAACCGGGTGTGTTGTCTTTAGGATAAAAATAGACAATGACAGGATTGCCTTTCAACGCTGAAAGGGTCACGTCGCTGCCTCCGTCTTGGGGAAGGGTGAAATCTGGGGCTGATATACCTTGAGTGATCATCGAAACGTCCTGTTGTATCTTGCTGTGTTGAACACAGTGTAGTGCTCTGACTGTCAAGTGGAAGAGATGGAAGCCAGTCAAAATCGCGGCAGAAAGCTTAGGCGGCGCATCGGGTGGAGCGTCACCCTGATCGCAGTGCTGGTCGGCGCCGTTATGGTCGGGCTTGCGGTGTTTTCCCTTCGCGGGCCTGTGCCTGCGCCGGAATGGGTGAAAAGCCGGGTTTCGCAAAATCTCGCGATGTCGCTGCCCCAGGCCCGGATCGGGTATGACAATCTTTTATGGCAGCTATCAAGTGATGGACGCCCGATCATTTTTCTTCAGCATACGCAGATCAGAACGAATGACGATACGCTTTTGCTTGAATTAAGCGAGCTTGAGGCAAACCTATCCCTCGCCGGTTTGATGCGAGGCCGGGTTCAGCCCAAATCTTTAAGCTTTTCGGGCGTGTTCATGGACGCGGTCCGGCAAGCCGACGGGGCGTTTTCGATCACCCTTCCGAATAATGCGGGATTGGCCGGCACAAACGAGCTGCGCGTTGGGATTGCCGACGTGCTTGATCAGCCAGTGTTGCAGGAATTGAAGTCCTTAAGCGTTGATGCCGTGACATTGCGGTACGAAGACAGACGCGCCAAGCGTGCTTGGACAGTGGATGGCGGGCGCTTTCGAATGCAGGTTGACGATCAGGCCCTAGATCTGTCCGGCGATTTTGCATTGTTGGGCGGCGGCACTTCGGTCGCCACGCTGGAAGCAAATGCCAAAATCAGCCTGACCGGTCCTGATCTGGAATACGGAATAAAGATAACCGACATGCCTTCGGCAGATCTGGCGACCCAGCAGGCGTCATTGTTCTGGCTTTCGGTATTGGACGCACCGATCAGCGGGTCTTTGCGTGGCGGTATCGACAGCAGGGGAATAAGCCAACCGGTTGCAGCGGCGCTTCGGATTGGGGAAGGCGCGATCAAACCGTCGGACGAAACCCGCGCGATCCCGTTCAAGTCGGCAGATGCCTATTTCACCTATGATCCCGTGCAAGAAATTATCACGTTTGACCAGATTTCCGTAAACAGCGACTGGATCAGGGGAAATGCTGAAGGCGCGGCGGAACTGACCCTAGAGGAAAATGGTCTGCCCAGTGAAATTTACGTCACTCTTGGTGCGACGGATTTGATTGCGTCTGAAAGCGGTCCATGGGCGCAGGATATCGCGTTCAAGGACGCGCGTGTTGCCTTTGGGCTGAAAGTAGACCCGTTTCGGCTGATGATCGACGAGGCCAGTATTCGGTATAAGGACGCCACCTTGACCGCAGGCGGGGATATCCTTGGCGATGATAGCGGTTGGGCCTATCGTCTGGGCGGCAACATGCCAAAAGTGACGCATGAGGATGTTGTCAGTCTTTGGCCGGAAAACCTCGCCCCGCGCACCCGCGCATGGATGAGCAATAATGTCAGCCAAGCGATCTACCAAAATGTCCGGTTCGATATGGAAGCAAGACCGGATCAACCGGTGCAAACCGAAGGCTTCGCGGATATCGGGAACGCACGGATCACATTTGCCAAAGGGGTCAGCCCGGGCCAGCAGGTTAATGGCACGATCCGCCTGAAGGACCGCCAATTTGAGGCCGTTGTTGAAAGCGGCGTGGTCGCGCCTTTTGCAACCGGCGGGCTGGATGCGGCGGGCACTGTTTTCCGGATTCTGGACGTCACCGACAAACCCGGGTCCGGTCGGGTAGAGCTTCGGGGCCGTGGCGCTTTGACGGATGTTCTGGGCGTGCTCGATCAAATCCCCGGCATAAATCGTGATGAGGATTTCAGCCTGACAGGTCTGGCGGATGGTCAGGCCGTGTTTGCCGGCAGTTTGGAATTTCCTCTCGGACGCAAGCCGGAGCCGGGCGAGTTTCGCTATGACATAGCGGGAACACTGACAGACGTGACCAGCGAAACACTGTTCCCCAACCACGAGATTGCAGCGTCTGAGCTTTTGGTGGCGGCTGAAAACAACGGGATCGTCGTTAAAGGGCCGGCCGTTGTTGATGGGGTCGCATTGGATGCGATCTGGAATTCGATCCCGTCGTTGGAAGGTCCGGCAACCAGCGCACTGACAGGCGAGATTGAGCTGTCGCAGAACTTTGTCACTCAATTCGGTCTGGGGCTGCCGGACGGCACGGTTTCGGGTCAGGGGGTTGGAACGCTTTTCCTTGATCTGACCAATCGCGCGTCTCCGGGGTTTGAGTTGATTTCCGATCTGAGCGGTGTCGGATTTGACCTTGGTTTCGTTGGATGGCGTAAACCGGAAGACGTGAAAGGCGATTTGTTTGCCTCGGGCACCTTGGGCGCGGAAACATCCATTGACGTTCTCGAAATGTCGGCACCGGGGCTTGAGGCATCGGGATCGGTGCGGATGAACGATGACGGTTCGCTCGACGCTGTGCAGTTTGACAGGATGCGCCTTGGAAAATGGCTGAACAGCGCGGTCCGCATTCAAGGCAACGGCGAAGGGCAGGCTGCGGATTTATATCTGTCAGACGGGTTTGTAGATGCACAGGAATTGACAGAAGCCACCGGCGGGATCGGTGGCAGCACGGGCCAGCAGGTGCAAGGGCGCGTGTTCGCATCCAATCTTGAGCTGTTTGTCTCAGATTTCCTTACCCTGTCAGGCTTTGACGCGGAACTTGATCTGGGGCGCAACCTGCAAGGGGAATTTTCCGGTGTATTGAATGACACGGCCGAGATTGGCGGAACGATCTCAACCTCGGCCGAAGGCAGGCGGGTGATTACCGCATCCGCAGATGATGCAGGGGCGGTGTTCTCGGCGCTTGGATTGCTGGATCAGGCGTCTCAGGGCTCGATCATTGCAGAGTTGACGGAAAAAGACATGGGGTATGGCGGGCGGTTTGTCGCCCGTGACATGCGGCTTTTGCAGATGCCGTTGCTGGGGGCCTTGTTGAACGCGGTTAGCATCGTGGGTCTGTTTGACCAGCTGTCATTTGACGGAATCGCGTTTTCCGAAGTCGAGGGCGAATTCTATTTCACCGAAACCGAGTTTATCCTGACACGCGCCAGCGCCACCGGCCCGTCGATCGGCCTGTCGCTGGACGGGCGTTTTGATTTCGAAACCGAAGAGTTGGATTTGCAGGGCGTTCTGACCCCTGTCTATTTGGTCAACGGTATCGGCGAGCTGTTGACCCGCAAGGGCGAAGGGGTCATTGGGTTCAATTACACCGTCACCGGAAACGCGGATGATCCTCAGATATCGGTCAACCCGCTTTCCGCTTTGACGCCTTCGATTTTCCGCGACCTCTTTCGCAGGCCCGCACCGGATGCCCCTGAATGAAGCTTTCAGACTTTGATTTCGACCTGCCGGACACCCTGATTGCCACAAGGCCAGCGCAGCCACGCAGCTCTGCCAAGCTGCTTGTAGCGCATGGGGACATGATTTCCGATTCCATAGTTACCGGGCTTGTGAATTGGCTGAACCCCGGCGACCGGCTGGTTTTGAACAACACCAAAGTGATCCCCGCCCGTCTGCAAGGGGAACGGGCGCGTTTGGGGACTGAGGGTGAAACCCGGGCGAAGATCGAAGTCACCTTACTTGAACCGAGGGCGGATGGTGGCTGGACGGCTCTGATAAAGCCGCTCAAGAAAATCAGGGAAGGCGAGCGCATCATATTCTCGAACCGGCTTAATGCGGTTCTTATGGAAAAGTCCGGCGGTCAGGCTGTGTTAGAGTTTAACTGTTCGGGCGATGATTTTGACACCGCATTGGCCGAGGTTGGGCACATGCCATTGCCCCCCTACATCGCTGCCAAACGACCTGCGGATGAGCGCGATCACGCGGATTATCAGACCGTTTGGGCCGAAAACTCGGGCGCAGTCGCCGCGCCGACGGCAAGCCTTCATTTTGACCATGCCTTGCTGGACGCGCTGAAAAAGCGCGGTGTTGAGTTCACTTTTGTCACCTTGCACGTCGGGGCGGGCACATTTTTGCCGGTCAAGGTCGATGATGTGACCAAGCACAAAATGCATGCCGAATGGGGGCAGGTGTCCGACAAGGCCGCACGGGAAATTGCCGCGACCAAGGCAAGCGGAAAAAAGGTGATCCCGGTTGGAACAACATCGCTTCGACTGATCGAAACAGCGGCACGTGACGGGGGCGGTCAGATACAGGCTTGGACCGGCGACACCGAAATATTCATTTACCCCGGTTTTCGCTTCAACGTGGCCGACGGGTTGATGACCAATTTCCATTTGCCGCAATCGACGCTTCTGATGCTGGTCTCGGCCCTGATGGGGCAGGACCGGATCAAGCGGATCTACGACCACGCGATACGGAACCGCTATCGTTTTTTCAGCTATGGCGATGCATCTTTGCTGCTACCCTGATCTGCATACGACATATTCCTGTCGCGGATGGTCTCGACCAATTGGGGTATGTAACGTTAGGCAGGATCAACGATAATCGGAGAGCGTGATGATCTCAGTCCTTACTTCCTCGTGGGCTTTGCTGCTTGGCATGATGCTTTTGATGGTCGGCAACGGCTTGCAGGGCACCCTTTTGGGCGTGCGCGGTGCGATCGAAGGCTTTGGCACCTTTGAAATGTCGGTCGTGATGTCGGCCTATTTTCTGGGCTTTCTCGGGGGGTCGCGGATGACCCCGGAAATGATCCGGCGCGTGGGTCACGTGCGGGTCTTCGCGGCACTGGCGTCATTCATTTCCGCCGTTCTGATTCTCTATCCCGCCATGCCGAATTCCCTGGCATGGATTTTTGGGCGCGTGATCATCGGTTTTTGTTTTTCCGGAGTGTATGTCACGGCGGAAAGCTGGCTGAACAACTCGGCCAGCAACGAAAATCGCGGGCAGGCGCTGTCGCTTTATATGATCGTGCAAATGGTCGGGATTGTCAGCGCACAAGGTTTGCTGGTTCTGGCCGACCCGTCCGGGTACATCCTGTTTGTGATTTCATCGGTTCTGGTTTCGATCTCTTTCGCACCCATTCTGCTTTCAATCAGCCCGACGCCTGCGTTTGACAGCACCAAACCTATGTCCTTGCGCGAATTGCTGCACATCTCGCCACTTGGTGTGATCGGTATGTTCCTTCTTGGGGGGGTCTTCTCGGCCCAGTTTGGTATGGCGCCGGTTTACGGGGCCGAAGCGGGGCTGAGCATTGGCGAAATATCGGCCTTTGTCTCGGCTTTTTATATCGGGGCGCTGGTGGTGCAATATCCGCTTGGCTGGATGTCTGACCGTATGGACCGCCGGCTTTTGATCATGGCGGCTGCCGCCATTGGTGGGGCCGGGGCCATACTTGCCATGATCATGGGGGGATATTTCATCGCTTTGCTGGTGGCCGCGTTCCTGATCGGCGGAATGTCAAACCCGCTTTATTCCCTGTTGATCGCCCATACGAACGATTTTCTGGAATATGACGACATGGCCGCCGCTTCTGGTGGGATGGTGTTTATCAACGGGCTGGGCGCAATCTCTGGCCCGATCATTACCGGCTGGATCATGGCGCTTTTCGGCCCGCCGGGTTTCTTCCTGTTCATTGGCATCCTTATGCTGATCCTGACCGGCTATGCCGCCTACCGGATGACGCAGCGCTCGGCCCCGTCTGTGGATGACACAGGCTCTTACGCGATGATTTATCCGACGGCATCGCATGTGGCGGTTGAATTGGCACAGGAATACGCAATTGAAGAGGCGCAGGCGGAAGAAGAGTTGGCCGAAGCCGAACAGTCGTGAAAAACACATTCATTTTGTTGCAATTCGTGACTTTTCAAAAGTTAACAAACGTGTAACGGTTTTATTAAGCGGTGATTGCTGGATGAGGAGTGACAGCAATGGTAAGGCCCGAAGAGGTTCTGAGCTTTTGGTTGGACGAGCTGAAGCCATCCGACTGGTACAACAGCTCTGACGCGCTGGACGCGGAGATCCGCGACCGATTCTTTTCCACATGGCAACAGATTACGGATGGCAGTCTCGGCCTTTGGCTGACCTATCCCAGTGGGGCATTGGCCTATATCATCCTGGCTGATCAATTGCCGCGAAACATGTTCCGCGGAGAAGGCAGATCGTTCTCGACAGATCGCCACGCGCTGGCCGTTGCGAAATGTGCGATCGACAAAAAGTGGGATCTGAAAATTGATGAACCTGCCCGGCAGTTCTTTTATCTGCCGCTGATGCATTCCGAGAACCTTTGCGATCAGGAACGCTGCGTGCGGATGATGCTTGAACGGATGCCGCAAAGTGGCGCGTCGAACCTGTTGCACGCCAAGGCGCATCGCGAGGTTATTCGCCAGTTTGGGCGTTTCCCTTATCGGAACGATGCCTTGTCGCGATGCTCAACCTCAAACGAACAAGCCTATATCGCCGCTGGCGGCTATGGGTTTACCATACAGGAAATGCAAGCGGTCGCAGTCTGAGTTTCCTCCCCTTTTGAACTGGCGGCTTGCACGGCCCTGCGTATCGCAGGGCCGCATTTCCAAGTGAATAACAGCTATGCGCTGGGTGAATTGCTCCGATTCAAAAAATAGTTTAACGTCAAACTAATTTTGGAATCGGAGGGCCCCATGGCTGCTAAGAATTTTGACATGATCGTTATCGGTGCCGGGCCGGGGGGCTATGTGGCCGCCATTCGCGGTGCTCAGTTGGGTTTGAACGTCGCGATCGTTGAACGCGAACATATGGGCGGTATATGCCTGAACTGGGGCTGTATCCCGACCAAAGCTTTGCTGCGCTCTTCCGAGGTTTTCCACCTGATGGAACGCGCCAAAGATTTCGGTCTGAAGGCCGAGAATATCGGCTATGATCTGGACGCTGTTGTCAAACGCTCGCGCGCGGTGTCGAAGCAGCTGAACCAGGGCATCGGCCATCTGATGAAAAAGAACAAGGTCACAACCTTCATGGGCGAAGCGACCATCCCCGCGAAAGGGAAGGTCTCTGTGAAAACAGATAAGGGCACCGAAGAACTGACCGCCAAGAACATCGTGCTGGCCACCGGCGCACGTGCCCGCGAACTTCCCGGGCTTGAGGCGGACGGTGATCTGGTCTGGACCTACAAACACGCGCTGACCCCGCCGCGCATGCCCAAGAAACTGCTGGTCATCGGCTCGGGCGCCATCGGTATCGAATTTGCCAGCTTCTACAACACATTGGGTGCTGACACGACCGTGGTCGAGGTTATGGATCGGGTGCTACCGGTTGAAGACGCTGAAATCAGCGCATTCGCCAAAAAGCAATTCGTCAAGCAAGGCATGAAGATCATGGAAAAAGCCATGGTCAAGCAGCTGGATCGCGCCAAGGGCAAAGTCACCGCGCATATCGAAATGGGTGGTAAGGTCGAGAAACAGGAATTCGACACGGTAATTTCCGCCGTGGGTATTGTCGGCAATGTCGAAAACCTCGGCCTTGAGGCGCTGGGCGTCAAGATCGACCGCACCCATGTTGTGGTTGACGAATACTGCCGCACCGGTGTCGATGGCCTTTACGCCATCGGCGATATCGCGGGCGCACCGTGGCTGGCGCATAAAGCCAGTCATGAAGGTGTCATGGTCGCCGAACACATCAAGGGCATGAAGGTCCATTCGGTCCGCCCTGAAACTATTGCGGGCTGTACCTATTGCCATCCGCAGGTTGCCTCGGTCGGCTATACCGAAGCCAAGGCCAAAGAGCTGGGCTTTGACATCAAGGTCGGCCGCTTCCCCTTTATCGGCAACGGCAAGGCCATCGCGCTTGGTGAACCCGAAGGCATGGTGAAAACCATCTTCGACGCAAAAACAGGCGAGCTGTTGGGGGCACATATGGTGGGTGCAGAAGTCACCGAAATGATTCAGGGCTATGTCATTGGCCGCAAACTGGAAACGACCGAAGAGGATCTGATGGAAACCGTATTCCCGCATCCGACCCTGTCGGAAATGATGCATGAAAGCGTATTGGACGCTTATGATCGCGTGATCCACATGTGATAAAAAAGCCCCCCGGCCTTTCGGGCGCGGGGGGCAAATTGCTCAGGGAGGAACCTGAGGGTCAGTGTTCAATCTGGCCGCCGGCCTGCACCCAATGGCCCAGACCGCCGATATTGATCGCGGTTTCATAGCCAAGCTGGTTCAGGATATTCACCGCCATGCCCGACCGTCCGCCCGAGGCACAGTAAACCGCGATCGGCTTGTTGGTATAAAGCCCGTTGTGAAACTCGGGATGATTCGGATCAGCCCTGTAATTCAACTGCATCAGCGGAATGTGCTGCGCCCCTTTGGCCTTGCCGGTTGAGGCAACCTCGGACACGTCGCGCACGTCGACAAGCGTCATTTCACCACTTGCAACCTGTTCGATCACATCTTGATAGGTCAGCGTTCTTACGTCTTTATGTGCTGTCGCAGTCATTGTCCTGTCCTTTCGGTTGTCGCTTGCAGTCCTAAATGGTTCTGTCAACCGTGTGTTCAAGGGTGTGATATCAATAAAATGCGGAAAATGGAATATGAAATGTTCAAAAAACTTCAGTTCACACTTTGTTCTCATTTTCTCGTTGGAGATTTGGGCAGTTTCGTCTAAATGGTTAATGGCTGTTGTGAACGGTGAAAGATTATCCGGTTAAGCAAGGTGATTGCGAACCGCGCACAACATCCCTTGGTCCGAGTGTTTTGATCCAGACTTGTCGCGCAAGTTTGTCGTGAAGCACCGTTAATTGATGGGTCCGAAATGGCAGAGCAGAAGTTCATCGAAGTCCGCGGCGCGCGCGAGCATAACCTGAAGGATATCGATGTGGATATCCCGCGTGATGAACTGGTGGTGATCACCGGCTTGTCCGGTTCGGGAAAATCCTCGCTGGCGTTTGATACGATCTATGCCGAAGGGCAGCGCCGCTATGTGGAAAGCCTGTCGGCCTATGCGCGGCAGTTTCTCGATATGATGGAAAAGCCGGATGTGGATCACATCAACGGGTTGTCCCCCGCGATCTCGATCGAGCAGAAAACCACCAGCAAGAACCCGCGCTCGACCGTTGGCACGGTGACTGAGATTTACGACTACATGCGCCTGTTGTTTGCGCGTGTCGGAACCCCATACAGCCCTGCCACTGGCCTACCGATTGAGGCGCAGCAGGTTCAGGACATGGTGGATCGCGTCATGGGGATGGAGGAGGGCACCCGCGCCTATCTTCTGGCACCCATCGTGCGCGACCGGAAAGGCGAGTACCGCAAGGAATTCCTAGAGTTGCGCAAGCAAGGTTTCCAGCGTGTGAAAGTGGACGGGCAATTCTACGAATTGGACGAGCCGCCAACTCTCGATAAGAAATTCCGCCATGACATCGACGTGGTCGTTGACCGGATTGTCGTCCGTGACGGGATGGAGACGCGCTTGGCCGACAGCTTCCGAACGGCGCTCGACCTGGCCGACGGGATCGCCGTTCTAGAGACTGCGCCGAAAGACGAAGAGCCTGAACGCATCACCTTCAGCGAAAATTTCGCCTGTCCGGTCAGCGGCTTTACAATCCCCGAAATCGAACCGCGTCTGTTTTCTTTCAACGCCCCGTTTGGCGCATGCCCCGATTGTGATGGCTTGGGGATGGAGCTGTTCTTTGACGAGCGTCTGGTGGTGCCGGACCAGAATCTGAAAATCTCGGACGGGGCCTTGGCACCGTGGCGCAAGGGCAAGTCTCCGTACTTCCTGCAAACCATTGAAGCAATCGCCCGGCATTACGAGTTTGACCAGAACACGAAATGGAAAAACCTGCCCAAGCATGTCCAGCAGGTGTTTCTGTACGGTTCCGGTGAAGACGAAATCCCGTTCCGCTATGACGAAGGCGGGCGGGTGTATCAGGTGACGCGGGTTTTTGAGGGCGTGATCCCGAACATGGAGCGCCGCTATCGCGAGACGGACAGTAACTGGATTCGCGAAGAATTTGAGAACTACCAGAACAACCGCCCCTGCCACACTTGCGAAGGCTACCGTCTGCGGGAAGAGGCGCTGGCTGTAAAAATCGGCGGTCTGCACGTGGGGCAGGTGGTGCAAATGTCGATTCGCGAGGCGTTCGACTGGTGCAAAACCGTCCCCGATCATCTGACCGATCAGAAAAATGAAATCGCCCGCGCGATCCTTAAGGAAATTCGTGAAAGGCTGGGATTTCTTAACAATGTCGGGCTTGAATACCTGACCCTTTCCCGCAATTCGGGCACGCTGTCGGGGGGCGAGAGCCAGAGGATCAGATTGGCAAGCCAGATCGGCTCAGGCTTGACCGGCGTTCTTTATGTTCTCGACGAACCGTCCATCGGCTTGCATCAGCGCGATAATGACAGGTTGCTGGGGACGCTGAAAAACCTGCGCGATCAGGGCAATACCGTGATCGTTGTCGAACATGATGAAGAGGCCATCCGCGAGGCGGATTATGTCTTTGATATCGGTCCCGGTGCCGGTGTGCATGGCGGGCGGGTGGTCAGCAAAGGCCTGCCCGAAGAAATCGCGGCCGATCCGGGCTCGATCACCGGACAGTATTTGTCTGGTGCCCGCGAGATCCCCATTCCGGTGGAACGGCGAAAGGGCAATAAGAAAAAGCTGACCGTCGTCAAGGCCACGGGCAACAACCTGAAAGACGTGACCGCCGATTTCCCGCTGGGCAAATTCGTCTGCGTCACCGGCGTGTCCGGTGGTGGGAAATCGACCCTGACGATTGAAACCCTGTTCAAAACCGCCTCGATGCGGCTGAACGGTGCCAAGCAAACGCCCGCCCCATGCGAGACGATCAAGGGGCTGGAATTCCTCGATAAGGTCATTGATATCGACCAGCGACCGATCGGACGGACTCCGCGTTCAAATCCGGCGACCTATACGGGCGCTTTCACCCCGATCCGCGACTGGTTCGCCGGACTGCCCGAGGCGAAGGCGCGTGGCTATAAGCCGGGGCGCTTCAGCTTTAACGTCAAGGGCGGCCGGTGCGAGGCCTGTCAGGGCGACGGCGTCATCAAGATCGAAATGCACTTTCTTCCCGACGTTTATGTGACATGCGAAACCTGTCAGGGCGCCCGCTATAACCGTGAAACACTTGAGATCAAGTTCAAGGGCAAATCCATCGCCGATGTTTTGGATATGACGGTTGAAGACGCCCGAGAATTTTTCAAGGCGGTGCCGGCGATCCGCGACAAGATGGAGGCACTGTCGCGCGTCGGGCTTGACTACATCAAAGTCGGCCAACAGGCGACAACGCTGTCAGGCGGCGAAGCACAGAGGGTCAAGCTGTCCAAAGAGCTTGCCAAACGCTCAACTGGACGGACGCTTTATATTCTGGACGAGCCAACCACCGGTCTGCATTTTGAAGACGTGCGCAAGCTGTTGGAAGTGCTGCATGAATTGGTCGATCAAGGCAACACGGTCGTGGTGATCGAGCATAATCTCGATGTGGTGAAAACCGCAGACTGGATCATCGACATCGGACCCGAGGGCGGCGACGGCGGTGGCCAGATCGTGGCCGAGGGGACACCGGAACAGGTGTCAGACTGCGGCCACAGCCATACCGGCCACTACCTGAAGCCGATGTTGCATGGTGGAAAAGTGGCTGCTGAATGAAAGTTGATTGACAGTGGTCAGGCGACCATCAGAGCGCGGGTCTCGTGCGACTTAAGGCTGGGCCGCGTCGATTTTTGGACAGACCCCAAACGTTCTGTTCGCATGACTGCTTGAAGTGTGCACGTGACTTGCGGTTCAAAGCTGTGGACCGTTTGTGGGCCGGGCAGGAAACTTTCGCTCCACAGACCGTTTGACAGCAGCAACTCGTGATTCGCCATAAGAAGGTGGTAATAGACAACCTGTTCGCAGTCGCGGCAGCGCATGACCGAATGGTCGTTGACCAGATCTTTGGCTTTGATCAACACCTCATTGGCGCCAAACAAAAGTTCGGCATAAACGCTGCTGATCAGAATGTGATGCTGGGGCGAAACGATCAATGCGCGGTCATTGTTAAGAAATTCGGCGTCAAGCCTGATCGGATAGGTATCCTCTGTTGCCGGAAGGGTGCTTTTGCCGATCCACAGAAGCGGCTGTAGGCCATTGTCCTTGGTTGCAAGCAGCATTCCGGGTTTTAGGTCTTGAACCGCCAATTCGCCCTGGTCGGTCAGGATCATGGTGTCGGGTGTAAAACAGGGCGGGTTCTGGTTGATTTCAACCAGCGCTGAATCGGTGGCACCCGTGGAATCCTGAATGGTATAGTTGAAATAGGCGGTTTCCGTGTCGTTGTCGGCGGTGATTGTCAACGTGCCGTCAGCGTTCAGGGTAACATCCTGCCCCGAGGCCAGAGTGACGGTATCGCCGGCCGAGACGGCGACTTCGTTGATCTTCGTGATCGTCAGCAAAGGGCTTGCCGCCGAGGTATTGTCGTTGCCCAGAACGTTGATGGTTTCGGTGCCACCTTGGGTGATATTGGCAGTGTCGTCCTGCGCGACGATGGCCGTTTGCACCGATCCTCCGGCAATCAGCAGGTTGGTATCATAGCTGCTGTCGCCCGCATCCGCGACACCGACAACAAGGGTATTCAGCCCTGTGGTGTTGACCGGTGCGACAAAGGTCAGGGTGATGGTGAACCCGTCCATCTCGGTGTTGTATTGGTCGCCGGTGTTGTCGACGTAAATATTCTGATTGGCCTCATTGATGTTGCCAATCGTAGCCGTTCCGTCTCCGATTGAAATTGAGGCAGGCTGACCGTTAACCCAGACACCAATCGTGTCGTTATAGCTCAGGAATTCGGGATATTCCTCTGACGCCAGGACAAAGTCGATGGTCAGCGTGTCGCCCGTAGCGTAGAAATCGATCTCGAGATAGGATGCGTCGTAGGTATTCGTGCCGGCGATGGCATTGAAGGCGGCGTTGTTGTCTTCGCCGCTGGTGTTGGTCGAGGTATTGGTCGCGCGATTGGTGTTGAAACGGTTGTTGCCATTGGTGAAATCCGCGGCGCGGCCCGTAGACAGGATCACGCCTGTGTCGGCTGGTGCGACGCCTGCGCTGGTGGTGTCGGCCCCGGTGTAAATACCGGACGACCTTGAATCACCAAAATAGGTCGCGGAATCCACAGTGACGCCATCACCGAAGATCTCGTTGGCCATATCAAGGGCTGATGCCCCTGTGTTCAGATTTAGTTCAACCGCTCTGGGCATTATGCGGACCTGCACTCATCTCATTCGTCCCGGTTGTCCCGAGTTGCGATTTTTATAGCGTTCGAAATGTGGCAAAAGTTTGGCAGCTATCTGTGCGCACATCAGGAAAACCTGCCCAAACAAGGGATTAGGGCAGGCGACGTCGCGTCAACGTCTAGAGCCACCCGCGTTTCTCGAAACGTGGCAACATGGCGCTAAAGTCTTTACCCAGCCGGTCATCGCCTTCTACGAAGTGCTCGTAAAGCGCCGTTTGGCAGCATGGCGATAACAATATCCGCAGCCGAAGCAGCCGCTGACGCATCGGCGCCATTGCGAACGCCTTTGATCGACATGAAAAGCATCGCGGCTTTTCTGCTGTTCGGGGGGTGCCGCTATTCGGATTTGTTGGTGCTAAAGCCGATAATTCTGTACAAAAGGCAGCGGCTCATCAGACCCGTGGCCAGGACGATGACCCCGATCCACATCCAAGCCCCGTATCCAAGCAACGCTCCGATTATCAGCAGGGCGCCGATCACGATGCGCAGCACTCTGTCCACGCTGCCAACATTCTTGATCATTGGTCTCTCCTATACAATTTTGGCGAAGTTTATGCGCAAAAGCTAATTCCTCTTTGATTTTGCGCAAATACACCATTTTGTGATGGTTCATTGGGGCGTTTCCCGCGAACCATCCGGGCCTTACCCGCGCCCGCGTTTCTCGAAACGCGGCAGCATGGCGCTAAAGTCTTTGCCCAGCCCATCCTCGCCTTCTACGAATTGCTCGTAAAGCGCTGTCGCCGCCTGACCCATCGGGGTGTCGGCATCCGCAGCCTCGGCTGCCTGTTGCGACAGGCGCAGGTCTTTGAGCATCAACTCAGCCGCAAAGCCCGGCTGGTATCCGTTATCCGCCGGAGATTGCGGCCCGACACCGGGGGCGGGGCAATAGGCGTTCATCGTCCAGCTATAGCCAGACGAGGTGCTGACAACATCAAACATCGCTTGGCGGTCAAGCCCCAGCTTATCAGCCAGCGCGAAGGCTTCGCAGGTGCCGATCATGGTGATGCCGAGGATCATGTTGTTGCAGATTTTCGCTGCCTGACCATTGCCGGACGGGCCGCAATGGACGGCCTTTTGGCCCATGACCTCAAACAGGGGCAGGGCGGTCTGATAGCCCTTGTCATCACCGCCAACCATGAAGGTCAGTGTGCCAGCCGTGGCCCCGCCGACACCGCCCGAAACCGGGGCGTCAAGCGATGACAAACCGGCAGCGCCCGCCTGTTCCGCCACGGCCCGCGCACTTTCCACATCGACGGTTGAACAATCGAGCAGCACCGCCCCGGGTTTCATCGCGGGTATCACCTCGTCCGCGACCGAGCGCAGGATAGCGCCGTTGGGCAGCATGGTGATAACAACATCCGCACCAATAGCAGCCGCTGCCGCATCTGAAACATTGCGAACGCCTTCGATCGACACATCCGCCATGTCAAAGCCAGCCACGCTATGCCCCGCCTTGGCCAGATTTGCCGCCATCGGCCCGCCCATGTTGCCCAGTCCGATAAATCCGATTTTCATGGTGTTATCCTCTTCAAATGTCACGGCGTTCCTGCCCAGCGGGATCAGCATTTTGCTGACGGCCACCGCTGGAACCTTGTGTAACTCATGTTGCCAACTCGGGTTGCGATCCTTGTCGATGATCTGTGCGCGGATACCTTCGATAAAGTCCCCATGCTCCATCGCGCGATAGGTGAACCGGTATTCCATATCCAAAGCCTTGCGCAGGGTCAGGCTTGGTCCGCGCAAGCGATGGATCATCTCGACCGTGCAGGCCATCGACAAAGGCGCGTTGCGCGACAGTTTTTTCAGCGCGTCGTGCGCGAAATCCCCGCCGTCATGTTCAAGACTGTTCAGGATATCTCCAAGGCTTTCCCCGCCGAAATGGGTGTCGATCGCGGATTGTATCGCAGGCAGGCTGGCCTTAGGCGCATCCTGATAGGCTTGCTCGAGAACCGTGACATCACCGGTGGTTTCCAGCGCCTCGATCAGGGCAGGCCATTCGGCTTGCGGGATAAAGCCATCGGCAAAACCCACGAGGATCGCATCACCGGCATTCATGCGTGACGCGGTTGTGCCGAGATATTCGCCCAGACGACCCGGCGCGTTGGCCAGAATGTAGGTTCCGCCCACGTCAGGCACCAAGCCGATCCCGCATTCCGGCATGGCGATCTGGCTGGTTTCGCCCACGATCCGGTGCGAACCGTGGCATCCAACGCCCACACCGCCGCCCATGGTGAAGCCTTGCAGGAAGCTGACAACAGGTTTGGGGTATTCATGCAGACGGTTGTTCATCCGGTATTCATCAAACCAGAATTTCCGACCATAGGCATAATCGCCCCTGGTGCCGGTCTCGTACATCTCTGCAATATCACCGCCCGCGCAAAAGGCCTTGTCGCCCTCTGCGTCGATGACGATCAGCAAGACCTCATCGTCCTTGGCCCACGCTTTCAGCGCCGCGTCGATATCAAGACACATCTGATAAGTCAGCGCGTTCAACGCTTTGGGGCGTTGCAGCGTAATCCGGCCCGCATGGCCGGTTTTGCGGATGTGAATATCCGCCATCAGCCGCGCTCCGCCAGCATCTGGCGGCTAACGATCAGGCGCATGATCTCGTTGGTGCCCTCAAGGATCTGGTGCACCCGCAAATCACGGACAATCTTTTCAATGCCGTAATCGGCCAAATAGCCATAGCCGCCATGCAGTTGCAGACAATCATTGGCCACCTTGAACGCGGTATCCGTCACGAACCGCTTGGCCATGGCACAGAACTTGGTGGCATCCGCTGCGCCGGTATCCAGTTTCCATGCCGCCTGACGCAGGAAAGTCCGTGCCGCCTGCAATTCAATCTCCATATCCGCCAGCCGGAATTGCAGCGCCTGAAACTGGTCGATGGTTTTGCCAAAGGCTTTGCGCTCGCCCATATAGGTCAGCGTCTGGTTCAGCGCCTGCTGCGCCCCACCCAACGCCCCAGCCGAGATGTTCAGGCGACCCCCGTCAAGTCCCGCCATTGCATAGCTGAAGCCCTTGCCTTCTTCTCCGACAAGATTGGCCAAAGGCACTTCGCAATTGTCAAACTGCACCTGAGCGGTTTCCTGACTGTGCCAGCCCATCTTCGTTTCTTTGGCCCCGAAGGACAATCCTGGCGCCCCATCCTCGACAATCACGGTGGAAATCCCTTTTGGTCCGTCCTCACCCGTCCGGCACATCACGACATAGGCGTCGGAATAACCGCCACCCGAGATAAACGCCTTGGTGCCATTGAGAACGTAATTCTCGTTGCTCTTTTCGGCCCGCGTTTTCAGCGCCGCCGCGTCCGAGCCTGACCCCGGTTCCGTCAAACAATAGCTGACGACCTTTTCCATCGTCGCCATCTTGGGCAACCACGCGGCCTTGACCTCATCGCTGGCAAACTTGTCGATCATCCCGCCGCACATGTTGTGGATCGACAGGAACGACCCGACCGACGGGCAGGCCATGGCCAGTGCCTCGAACACCAGCGTCGCGTCCAGACGGCTCAGCCCCGACCCGCCGTATTCCTCGGACACATAAAGCCCGCCAAATCCCAGCGCTGCGATTTCCGGCCACAGCTCTTTCGGGATGCTGCCCTCGGCCTCCCAGGTTTGCGCATCTGGCGCGATACGGTCTTGCCCAAAGGCATAAGCCATATCGAAAATGGCCTGTTGTTCTTCTGTCAGGGCAAAATCCATTGCATAGATCTCCGGCTAAACTGGCTGAATTGAACGGGTGTTTATTTCCTAAATGTTGCGAGAGTTTTGCAAGCGCAGCGTGGCGTCACAACCCTTCGGAAAATTCTCCGATCAGGGAATCGACGACCGCCCGCAACGCGGCCTCTTTGGTTCCGCCTGCCTCGATTGTTTTTTGAAAGACCAGACGCTGCCTGTCGGACGAGGTGCCCTGCGCCGCAATCTCACGCGCCCGCTCAACTTCCGCCGTGCAGTTCAACACCTCGGCGTCCTCGTGGATCAGCTCAAGCAATTCGTCGATCAGTTCGGGAAAGGGCTTGACCTCGCGCGCACCGAAATCAATCAACCCGTCTTTCACCCCGTAACGCTGCGCCCGCCAGCGGTTTTCCCCGACAAGGAAGCGGTCATAGATGCGCCAACGCTGGTTATTGGTCCGCAGCCGCCACAGCATACGCATGATGCATTGAGTCAGGGCCGCGATGCATAACGTATCCTCAATCCGCGGGGAAACGTCACAAATCCGGCTTTCCAGCGTCGGGAACCGGGCCGAGGGGCGCAGATCCCACCAGATCTTGGTTGCATCCTCAATCGCGCCGCTATCGACGATCATTTGAACCGAACGCTCAAACTCGGACCATGATCCGAACGAGGGCGGCAATCCGGTGCGCGGAAGGTTGTCGAAAATGGTCAGGCGATAGCTGGCCAAACCGGTATCTTCACCAATCCAATACGGGCTGGAGCCGGACAGCGCCAGAAGATGCGGCAGAAAATAGGTAAACTGGCGCATCAGATCGATGCGGGTCTCGTTGTCTTCAATTGCCACATGCACATGCTGCCCGCAGATCAGCATCCGCCGAGCAACCCCGGCCAAATCCTTGCGCAGGGCATTGTACCGCTCTTTGTCGGTGTGATGCTGCCGGTGATAATCCGCCGACGGATGGCACGATGCCGCAATCGGCGCCATGCCATAGGAATTCGCCACCCGCTTCACACAAGACCGCAGCTTCCTAAGATCGTCCCGCGCGGCACTGATATCGGCGCAAACCTTGGTGCCGATTTCGATCTGGCATTGCAGAAATTCCGGGCTGACCTGTCCGGCAAGTTCCCGACGGCAATCCGACATCAGGGATTCCGGGGCCTGAACAAGGTCAAGACTTTCCAGATCGACCAGAAGGTATTCTTCTTCGATCCCGATAGTGAAGCTAGGGTCTGGTCTTGGCATCGCACCCTCCTGCCAATATGCGTCAAGGGTGTCAGAGATTGAACGTTTCGACAATGACGCCGATTAAAGTTTTAACACTCAAGTGCCAGCAAGTGCCCTTGTTCTGCATATTCAAGAATTTTTCTGTCACGGGTCACAACAGCCAGATTGTGATTTCGGGCGGTTGCCATAATGATCCTGTCGGCAGGATCGCCGTGTTTGATATTCGGCAAGTAGCTGGAGGAAACCAGTATTTCAGGATCTAGATTGATTAATTTTACAGAGGCATGATGAAATGCTTGGGCCACCCATTTTTCAATCGGGGTGGTCAGCGCTATTCTGCCTTTTGCAGCAAGCATACCGATTTCCCAGGCTGAAATTGGCGATAAAAACAATCGGTCCAGCTCTGCCTGTTCCTGAATTTCTTCTATAATTCTTTCCTGCAATTCAGTGCCACCGAACAGCCACAGGATCGCGCAGGTATCCAGCAATAAACCCGAAGACGTCACAAGATACCGCCCTCGGCATCCCAAATTTCACCAGTTGGGTGGGTGATGTCGGAGCCGTCGATAATCTTTACAGTGCCGGCAAGTGCCCCCCATAGTGTCGGCTTGGCCGCTTTGGCAGAAGATGTGTCCCTAAGTCGTTTGCGAATAAAGTCGATGCGCATTTTTTCAAAACTAAGGTTCTCTGTATGCCATCCAGCCTCAATCCATGCGCGGCTATGGCTGTGTCCTTCGGTATTATTCGCCCACCAAGCGGCATGTGAAAAAGCGCTTTTCGGCAATGGCGCACCGATAATCTGCTCAACGCGCACGAAGTCGAGCGAGATCCGATGTGCTTCGCACGAGCGCAGGAATTCATTCAAAGGGGCATATTTTGACATTGTTGTTGGGTTTTCATTAATTACTATGACTTACTAATTCAAAATAGTAAAAAAGTCAAGGATGGAAGGCCATCCTTGACTTCAAATGCTTAATCCATCGCCTTGAAGGCAAATTCTCCGCCTTCCTTGATGCCCGAGAACCATCTTGCCGTGACGGTTTTGGTCTTGGTGTAGAACTTGAACGCATCCGGGCCATACTGGTTCAGATCGCCAAAGGCTGATTTCTTCCAGCCACCGAACGAAAAATAGCTCAGCGGAACCGGGATCGGGAAGTTGATACCAACCATGCCCACATTGACCTTGGCGGCGAAATCGCGGGCCGTGTCCCCATCTGCGGTGAAGATCGAGGTTCCGTTGCCGTATTGGTTGGTCATCACCAGATCCAGCGCGTCCTCATAAGATTCCGAGCGGACGGTTGACAGAACCGGGCCGAAAATCTCTTCCTTGTAGATGTCCATATCGGCGGTCACGTTGTCGAACAGCGACGGGCCAACGAAATAGCCGTTCTCATAGCCCTGCATCGTGAAGTCACGGCCATCGACTACAAGCGTCGCGCCTTGCTCGACACCTGAATTGACCAACCCGTCGATACGCGCTTTCGCCGCTGCTGTGATCACCGGGCCAAAGTCTACATCCTCTCCGGCGGTATAGGGGCCGACTTTCAGCTTTTCGATGCGCGGCACCAAACGCTCGATCAATGCGTCGGCGGTTTTCTCGCCCACCGGAACCGCGACTGAAATCGCCATGCAGCGTTCGCCCGCCGCGCCGTAGCCCGCGCCAACCAGCGCATCGGCGGCCTTGTCCAGATCGGCATCCGGCATGATGATCATGTGGTTTTTTGCCCCGCCGAAACACTGGGCGCGTTTGCCGTTGGTGGCGGCGCGCCCATAGATATACTGCGCGATCGGGGTTGATCCGACAAAGCCGACCGCTTGAATGGTCTCGTTGTCCAGGATCGCGTCAACGGCTTCCTTGTCGCCGTTCACGACCTGTAAAACACCTTCCGGAAGGCCCGCCTCTTTGATCAGTTCGGCCAGACGCAATGACGTTGACGGGCACCGCTCGGATGGTTTCAGGATCATCGCGTTGCCGGATGCCAGCGCAGGGGCCATTTTCCAAAGAGGGATCATGGCGGGAAAGTTGAACGGGGTGATGCCCGCAACAACGCCCAGCGGCTGACGCATCGAATAAAGATCAATGCCGGGGCCGCCGTCATTGATATACTCGCCCTTCAGCATATGAGGGGCGCCCATGCACACTTCGACAACTTCCAGACCACGCTGAACGTCTCCACGTGCGTCGGGAAGGGTTTTGCCATGCTCGCGGCTGACCAGCTCGGCCAGTTCGTCCATATGCGTGTTGATCAGGTCGGCGAATTTCATCATCACCCGCGCTCGGCGCTGCGGGTTTGTTGCGGCCCAGCCCGGCTGCGCGGCCGCGGCCTTGGCAATGATCGCATCCATTTCGTCCTTGGATGCCAGCGGCACTTTGGCCTGAACCTCGCCGGTTGCAGGGTTGAATACTTCGGTGAAACGGCCTGAGGTTCCGGCAACATGTTCACCGTTCACGTAATGGGTCAACTCGGTCATGGGATTCTCCTAAAAATATGCTGCGCAGTTTACCCTTGCAAAAAACGCAGAAAAACAGAGAATACCTCAAAAGGATTTTGCATTTTTGCAGATGGGGGTGAAAATGGACCCACATTGGGATGATCTTAAGATTTTTCTGGCGGTTGCGCGTACCGAAAGCCTTTCGGGGGCCGGGCGCAAGCTGAAGATCGATCCGGCCACGGTCGGGCGACGGATTGCCAGACTGGAAGAGGCGCTGGGCGCACCGCTTTTCGCCAAATCTCCGCAAGGATATGCCCCGACGGATGCCGGCCAGCGCCTTCTGGCCCATGCCGAGCGTGCCGAACAGGCGATGGACGGCGCGATTGAGGAACTGGCAGGCTCATCCGGTCAGCTGTCCGGGCAAATCCGTATCGGTGCGCCGGATGGCTGCGCGAATTTTATTCTGCCCCAGGTCTGCGCCGAGATTTCCGGGCAAAACCCGGAACTGGATATTCAGATCATCGCCCTGCCGCGTGTTTTCAACCTGTCCAAGCGCGAAGCCGATATTGCCATCGGTGTCAGCCAGCCGACCGCCGGGCGTTTGAGCGTTCAGAAGATCACCGATTATTCGCTTTCGTTGTTCGCCGCGCGGCCCTATCTGCGCAGTCACCCGCCGATAGAAACGCTCGACGATCTGAAAAATCACAAGATCGTCGGCTATATCCCGGACATGATCTTTGACAAGGAACTGGATTATCAATCCGAACTGGGGGTCGAGCGTGTGCATCTTGCGTCAAACTCGGCCTCGGTGCAGATGGGGTGGATCCGGCAGGGGCACGGCTTGGGGATCGTGCATGATTTCGCCATAGGCCCGGGCGCGCGCCGAATGGTACGGGTGCTGCCAGATCAGGTGCGGCTGACGCGCTCATTCTATCTGATCCGGCATCAGGATGACCGAAGGTTGGAACGGATGAACCGTTTTTCCGACGCGCTGATGACCGGAATTAAAAATGAAGTGCTGCGCTTGCAGTCTGATGCTTGACTGCACATTTAATTACGGTGACATTAGAGTTATTGAAATATTATTTCGGAGTCGCCAATGCTCGTGCAGCAAATCCTTAAGTCCAAACCCAGCACCGGGACCATCACAGTCAAACCGGAAACCAAAATATCCGAAGTTGCTGCACTTCTGACCGAACACCGCATCGGTGGTGTCGTGGTTTCCAGCGACGGCGTGTCGCCGGATGGCATTCTGTCTGAACGTGATATTGTTCGTGCCGCGGCCCGTCAGGGCGCCGGTTGTTTCGACGAACCTGCTGAAAGCATTATGACAAAGGACCCGAAAACCTGCTCTGGCGACGAAACTGCCGACGAAATTCTGCAACGGATGACCGAGGGCCGCTTCCGCCATATGCCGGTTGTCGAAGGCGGTAAAATGATCGGAATCGTCACAATCGGCGATCTGGTCGCGGCCCGCCTATCCGAGCTTTCGATGGAGAAATCAGCCCTCGAAGGCATGATCATGGGCCACTGACGGGCTGTTATTTCCGGTTTTCTGCAACTGCATCTTGAATTTCTGCGGGCAATATAGTTGCTTGCCCGCAGTTTGACGTTGGAGAGCAAGAATGCGCATCGGTCTTTATCCGGGAACTTTCGATCCGATCACCCTGGGTCATCTGGACATTATCCGCCGTGGTGCGATGCTGGTGGACCGTCTGGTCATCGGGGTGGCGATCAACCGCGACAAGGGTCCGCTTTTCAATCTGGAAGAGCGTGTCGCCATGATCGAGGCCGAATGCAAAACCCTGTCCGACGAAACCGGAACCGAGATTGTTGCCCACCCGTTTGAAAACCTTCTGATCGATTGTGCCCGTGATGTCGGGGCACAGGTCATTCTGCGGGGCCTGCGGGCTGTTGCGGATTTTGAGTATGAATATCAGATGGTTGGCATGAACCGCGTGCTCGACAGCTCGATCGAGACCGTGTTTCTGATGGCCGAAGCCAAGCATCAGGCGATCGCCTCGAAACTGGTCAAGGAAATCGCTCGTCTTGGCGGGGATGTATCGAAATTCGTGACCCCGGAAGTCGAAAACGCCCTGATCAAGCGTCTGCGCTAAAGCGTTTCACCACATTTTTGTGACTAAATAATGTGGCGCAACGCGCGATAAATAAAGGCGTTGCGGGCGTTTCGAAATCAACTTGGTGTCTCAGGTTAACCTCGAAACGCTTTAAGGGTCATCACATCAGATTGGCCATTGCCACCGCTGTGTCGGCCATCCGGCAGGAAAAGCCCCATTCATTGTCGTACCAGCTTAGGATGCGGCACATATTTCCGTCCATCACTTTGGTCTGGTCGGTCGCAAAGACCGAGCTGTGGGGATCGTGATTAAAGTCCATCGATACCAGCTTGTGATCGGTGACGCCCAATACACCCTTCAGTGGGCCATCGATCGCCGCTGCGTGAATGGCAGCGTTGATTTCTTCGACACTGGTGTCGCGGCTGGCTTCGAATGTCAGATCAACCGCCGAAACATTCGGGGTTGGCACACGGATCGCCACGCCGTCCAGCTTGCCGTTCAGTTGCGGCAAAACAAGCCCGACCGCCTTGGCCGCTCCGGTTGAAGTCGGGATCAGCGACATCGCCGCCGCGCGGGCGCGGTAAAGGTCTTTGTGCATCGTATCCAGCGTCGGCTGGTCGCCGGTATAGCTGTGAACGGTGGTCATGAAACCGCGTTTGATGCCAATGCTCGCGTCCAGAACCGAAGCAACCGGTGCCAGACAGTTTGTCGTGCACGAGGCGTTAGAAACGATGATGTCATCCGCAGTCAGGTCACTATCATTCACACCATAGACCACGGTTTTGTCCGCACCCTTGGCGGGGGCCGACACCAACACGCGCTTCGAGCCGTTATTCAGATGCCGCGCCGCATCATCGCGCGCGGTAAAAATGCCGGTGCATTCCAGCGCGATATCCACATCACCCCAGGGAAGCTCTTCCGGGTTGCGGATCGCTGTTACGCGAATATCACCACCGCCGACATTCAGGCTGTTTTCGCCATGGGTCACAAGGGCCGGAAAGCGGCCATGGACACTGTCATACTGCAAAAGATGCGCGTTTGTTTCGACAGGGCCAAGATCGTTGATGGCAACCACCTCGATATCCGAGCGCCCACTTTCGACGATTGCGCGAAGAGTGTTACGGCCGATGCGGCCAAATCCATTGATTGCGACTTTTACAGTCATAGCCCGTCTCCACAGGTAAATTGGTGCTGCCTTGAAATGATAGCGCTAACATCAACATTTGACGGCAAAGGTCAAGTCAAAACATCCCCCAATCGGCGCGATAGGCAAAGTCTAGCGCCAGAAGGCAATGTATTCGGTGAACTCAAAGAACTTTTTTGCCCAAAAAATAGAATAAAACCAATCAAATAGAAGAAAATCCACCCCAAGGGCGATAAGGATCGCCGCACCAAGGTAAAGAGAAAGCGTATTGGTCATATCTGAAGCTTTCAGCCAAGTTTCACCGTCAGCGTGGCGGTCAATGCGTCCATATCCGTTACCACGTCAAAGAATGATAGTAACGAGTCGTCTGCAAATCCTAAACGGACCTGATGTTGCAGCAACTCCAGAAGCGGGGTCCAGAAACCATCGATATTCAGCACCAAGATGGGTTTGTCGTGCAATCCCAGCTGCCGCCATGTCAGCACTTCGAAAAACTCATCGAGCGTCCCCGGCCCGCCGGGCAGAATGACCACGGCATCGGAATTCATGAACATCACCTTCTTGCGTTCATGCATATCCTCGGTGATCACAAAGCGGGTCAGATCGGTCTTGCCGACCTCGCGCTTCAGCAGATGTGTCGGGATCACGCCAAACGTGTCCGCTCCACCATCCTGCGCTGCGCGGGCAACCGCCCCCATCAGCCCCACATCCCCGGCCCCGTAAACCAGCCGCCAGTTTTTATCCGCCAAAAGCTGGCCCAGTTTTTGCGCCGCTTCGGCAAAGGCGGGGTTGGTTCCCGGACGTGAGCCGCAAAACACACATATTGAAGCTTGATTCATCGAAATCCCCGCAGAAATGTTTCAAGTGCTTTTGATCTCTGATAACGGCGTTGTTAGTCTCGCTCAACTGCCTGTTGCCGGCCAAGGAAAGTAAGAAGAAAAATGTTTGCACGACTAGGGATGTTTCCAACCATAGCCGGTGGGGTTGTAATCGTGGCCATCGCGGGGTGGGTGCTGTTCACCCAGACCGGAATACTGGGTCCGGATGAACCCGTTCCGGTCGTTCAGGCGCAATCGGAACCCACGGCCGAACCGGCAGAAGCGCCCGCAGCCGAAGAAATGGCCCCGGTCGAAACCAGCGAAACTCCGGCCCAGGACCAACCAGCGGCAGACGGCGCCACGGAAGATATGGCCGAGACTTCCGAAGCCTTGCCGGTCGAAGAAACGCCAGAAGACCAACCCGCAACCCCCGCCCCCGTACCGGCCCCCGATTTTGATGTGGTCCGGGTGGAAAGTGACGGAACCACCGTCATTGCCGGCACCGGGCCTGCCGGATGGAACATCGCAATCCTTGTCGATGGCGAAGAAATGGCCAGCACCCAAATTGACAGCTCCGGCCAATTCGTCGCCTTCCTCGATCTGGGCACGTCAGACCTCGCGCGGGTGATGACCCTTCGGGCCACCGACGGCCAGACCATCCTTTTGTCCGACGCACAGGTGATCATCGCACCGGTTGAGGTGCAGGTCGCCGAGGTGGACCCAACGCCAGAAGCTGAGGAAACCCCCGACACCGCAGCGCCGGAAGAAACGGTGGAAACCGTTGCGGCTGACGAAGCGGCGGAAGTCACCGAAGCGACCGGGACTGCCGAAACCACAGCCCAAAACGATGCGGTAGAAGAAGAAACCGTTGAAACCGCCACGACCGACTTGGCCGAGGATCTGCCGACCGTCACCGAAACCATCTTGGAAGACGCCGGGGCCGAGATTGCAATGGCCGAAGCCGTGGAATCTGAGACCTCAGAAACCAGCACCGAAGCAAAGCCGACCGGCTCAAGCACCGTGACGGTAATTGTCGAGACCACGACCGACACCCCCGCGCAAGCCGCAGAACCCGCCGAAATGGCTTCGACCGCCGGCGAAACAAGCCCGTCCCCCGCTGCCGAAACCGAAACACCAACCGCAGAGCCAACCCCTGACGCGCAAACCACTGAACCGGCGGAACCAACAGAAGCCGCCCCCGCAGAACCCGCTGCCCCGGCTGTCTTGCTGGTGGACGACGACGGTGTGAACATCCTGCAACCAGCCGCCAATGCGCCCGAGGTTCTTGAAGACCTGTCGATTGCCGCCATCACCTATGCCGATGACGGCTCGGTCTTCCTGACCGGTTTCAGCCCGGCGGGTTTCCTGCGGGTCTATGTCAACAACCAGCAGGTGATCATCCTTGAGGTTCCCGAACCCGGCGAATGGACTGCCGAACTGGTGGATGTTCAGCCCGGCGTCTACACGCTTCGCGTGGATCAGGTGGATGAAAACGGCGATGTCATGCAGCGTGTCGAAACACCGTTCAAACGCGAAGCACCGCAAAAAGTCGTAGAAGCCGCGCAATCGCGCAGGCCGCTTGTCAGCCAGCAGGTGGTTCAGCCCGGCTCTACCCTCTGGGCAATCTCGCGCGAGGCTTATGGCAGCGGCGTGCTGTTTGTCCGCATTTTCGAGGCCAATAAAAACCAGATCCGCAACCCCGATCTGATCTATCCGGGCCAGATATTCGCACTTCCCGCCCCGCCCGGCGCACAGAAAACCAAGCGTGCCTCTGGTCAATAGGGCCGTCAGCCCCTAGGTAAGGGCGAACCTTCGGGTCCGCCTTTTCATTTCAGGGGTATTGCCATGGCAGGTTGGGTCACAGCCAGCGAAGAAGAAGTCAAACGCCAGCAAGGGTCGGGCATGCGCACGATCCGCAAGGTCGTTCCCTATCTCTGGCCCGAAGGTCAGTTCTGGGTGAAATGGCGCGTTGTCGCGGCCATGATCCTTCTTGTGTCAGCCAAGCTGGTGGCCTTTGCCACGCCCTATTTGTTCGGCCAATCGGTGGACGCGCTGTCCGACAGCGGGGCGTCCGAGCTGATGCTCGGCGCGGTCGGGCTGGTCATCGCCTACGGGGCCGTACGCCTGTTATCCGTGGTTTTCCAGCAGTTGCGGGATTCCGTCTTCGCCCGTGTCGGCCAGCGCGCCTTGCGCCGCGTCGCACTTGAGACTTTCGCCCATATCCACCGCCTATCGATGCGCTATCACATCACCCGCAAAACCGGGGGGCTGTCGCGCATCATCGAACGCGGTGTCAAAGGGGTCGAATTTCTGCTGCGCTTCATGCTGTTCAACCTTGGGCCGCTGATCCTTGAGCTGGCGCTGGTATCGATCTTCCTCGGTCTCTATCTGGATGCCTATTACCTTGCCGTCATAGCCGCGACGATCACGATCTATGTCTGGTTCACCTTCCGCATCACCGAATGGCGGGTACAGATCCGCCGCCGCATGAACGAACAGGATACCGACGCAAACCAGAAAGCCATCGACAGCCTTCTGAATTTTGAGACCGTCAAATATTTCGGCGCTGAAAAGCGCGAAGCCGAGCGTTATGACCAATCCATGCGCGGCTACGAAAAAAACGCCATTCGCACGGCGCAGTCGCTGGCGCTTTTGAATGGTGGCCAGTCCCTGATCATCACCGCCGGTCTGGTGACGGTCATGATCATGGCCGCGTTGGGCGTGCAAAACGGCACCCTGACCGTGGGCGATTTCGTCATGGTCAACGCCTATATGATCCAGATCACCCTGCCTTTGGGCTTTCTGGGCACGGTCTACCGCGAAATCCGGCAGGCGCTGGTTGATATGGGGGAAATGTTTGACCTGCTTGAACAACCGGCGGAAATCAACGACCGCCCCGATGCGCCGGACATTCAGGTTGATCAAGGCTGCGTCACACTGGACGACGTCCATTTCGGCTATTCCCCCGACCGCCCGATCCTCAAAGGTGTCTCGCTCGAGGTTGGCTCGGGCAAGACCGTCGCCATTGTCGGCCCCTCAGGCTCAGGCAAATCCACCATCGGGCGGCTGTTGTTCCGCTTTTACGATGTCACCGGCGGAGCGTTGAAAATCGACGGGCAGGATGTGCGCGACGTTACGCAGGACAGCCTGCACAATGCAATCGGCGTGGTGCCTCAGGACACCGTGCTGTTCAACGATTCAATCCGCTACAATATCGCCTATGGCAAGGCCAACGCGACCGATGACGATGTGATCGCCGCCGCCAAAGCCGCGCAGATCCATGATTTCGTCATGTCCCTGCCCGAAGGCTATGACACCACCGTCGGTGAACGCGGCCTGAAACTGTCGGGCGGTGAAAAGCAGCGTGTCGGCATTGCCCGCACCTTGCTGAAAAACCCGCCGATCCTGCTTCTGGATGAAGCCACTTCGGCGCTCGACACCGAAACCGAGCACGAAATCAAAGAGGCCCTGCGCCGCGCCGGTGAAGGCCGCACCGTGCTGACCATCGCGCACCGCCTCTCGACGATTGTCGAAGCCGACGAGATCGTGGTGCTGGAAGAGGGCCGGATCGTCGAACGCGGCAACCATGATGACCTGCTGGCCCATGACGGCCGCTATGCCGCCTTGTGGCAGATGCAGCTGGCAGAAAACGAAACCATCGAGGTCGCCGCCGAGTAAGGCGGTTTGCCCCCTGATCTGGCACAGCACACGGGCAATCGCGGCTGGCTTTCATCTTTTGCGAAATACTTTGGGGGGAATGGCCGCAGGCCAGGGGGGTGAAACCCCCGACTGACCGAGCAAAAGAAAATCGGCCCGGAACGCTCCGGGCCGCTTGGCTTCCATCAGGCAAAACGACTTAGTTCTTCGACTTGTCCACCATCTTGCCAGCCGAAATCCATGGCATCATGCCGCGCAAGGTTTCGCCGGTGGCTTCGATCTGGTGCTCGTCATTGATGCGGCGCGTGGCCTTGAACGAAGGCTGACCAACAGCATTTTCCAGCATGAAGTCGCGCACGAACTTGCCGGTCTGAATATCGGTCAGAACGTCTTTCATCGCCTTCTTGGTCTGCTCGTAGGGCAGGATACGCGGACCCGAAACATATTCGCCATATTCCGCCGTGTTCGAGATCGAATAGTTCATGTTCGCGATGCCACCCTCATAGATCAGGTCAACAATCAGCTTCACCTCGTGCAGACACTCGAAATACGCCATTTCAGGGGCGTAGCCGGCTTCCACAAGGGTTTCAAAACCCATGCGGATCAGCTCGACCAGACCACCGCAAAGAACGGCCTGTTCACCGAACAGGTCGGTTTCGCACTCTTCGCGGAAATTGGTTTCGATAATGCCCGAACGGCCGCCACCAATGGCCGAGCAATAGGACAGGCCGATTTCCAGCGCTTTGCCGGTCGCGTCATTGTCAACAGCCACAAGGCATGGCACGCCACCGCCTTTGGTGTATTCACCGCGCACCGTGTGGCCGGGGCCTTTCGGTGCCATCATGATCACGTCAACACCCGGCTTCGGTTCGATCAGGCCGAAATGCACGTTCAGGCCGTGGGCGAATGCAATCGCCGCACCTTCACGCAAATTGTCGTGAACATATTTCTTGTAGGTCTCTGCTTGCAATTCATCGGGCATGGTGAACATGATCACATCACACCAGGCCGCTGCTTCGGCGATACCCATGACCTTCAGGCCTTCGCCTTCCGCCTTCGCCGCCGAGGCCGAGCCTTCACGCAAGGCAACAACAACGTTTTTCGCGCCGCTGTCGCGCAGGTTCAGGGCGTGTGCGTGGCCCTGTGACCCATAGCCGAGGATGGCCACTTTCATGTCCTTGATCAGGTTAACGTCGCAATCACGATCATAATAAACGCGCATGGAATTTTCCTTTCCGGTTGAACTGAAAGCGGTTCTAAGGGCCAATCCGGCGGGTTTCGATTGCAATCCGCGATGAAAATTGCCAAATGGATGAAATTTTATTCGGATAAATGGAAAATATCGGAAAATTCATGCTTGATGATCTTGATCGCCGCATTCTGCGCCATCTGCAAGCCGACCCGACCCTTGGCGCGGCAGACCTGGCCGAGCGGTGCCGGATGACCCAGGCCACCTGCTGGCGGCGGGTTGAAAAGATGCAGGAATCGGGCGTCATCCAGGGGCAGGAAACGGTCATGAACTGGCAGGCCCTGGGCTACGCGGTTGAGGTCTCTTTGCGCATCACGCTGGACAAAACCCAAGCCCGCGCCTTTGACGACTTTCTTACTGCGGCCCGGGATGTGCCCGAAGTGCTGGAAATCCAGACCTTTCTGGGCCGTGTCGATGTGCGCCTGTCGGTCATCGCCCGCGACATGCCGCATTATCAGGAACTTTACCGCACCCGTATTCTGACCCTGCCGCATATCGCCGATATCGAGGCGCTGATGCATATCGCCCGCGTCAAATCGGACGAGGTGCTGCCCCTATGATCGAGCTGGACGCGACCGACCGCAAAATCCTGCGTATCCTTGCAAAAGACGCCACCCAAAGCGCCAGCGCCATCGGGCGCAGGCTTGATATGTCGCAACCCGCTGTCTGGCGGCGCATCAAACGATTGCAGGAAAGCGGCGTGATCGCAGGCCGCCGCCTGCGGCTGGATGCGGATAAACTGGGCTTCGGCGTGACGGTGTTTCTTGGTGTCAAACTGGCCCGCAAAGGTCAGGTCAGCCTCGAGGATTTCGAACGCGCCGTCGGCGCAATCCCCGAGGTGCAAACCGTAGAACACGTGCTTGGCCTATATGATTACCGCCTTCGCGTCGTCGCCCGCGATCTTTCGGATTTTGAGCGTGTCCTCAGGCGCCGCATCATGACCCTGCCGGGGGCAGGGGACGTGGAAGCCAACGTGCTTCTCAGCGAAGAACGCCGCCCCGGGCCTATCGGCTGATCCGCATACCAATGTAGACTTTGCCTTTCCCCAATCCTTTCGGTACCCATGGCGAAACGAATGCATGGGAGGGCCTCATGGCTGCACTGCTCGATACTGTCGATCCGGATGGATTGCTGGAATTCTCGGTCGTTTTCACCGACCGGTCACTCAATCATATGTCAAAGCAGTTCCAGCGGGTGATGCTGGATATCAACGACATGTTGAAACAGGTCTACAACGCCGATGCGGTTGCGATCATCCCCGGCGGCGGAACCTACGCGATGGAGGCGGTCGCCCGCCAGTTCGCCTCGGACGCCCATGCGCTGGTGGTTCGCAACGGCTTCTTTTCCTTCCGCTGGAGCCAGATTTTCGACGCGGGCGGTTTCGCCAAAGATGTCACCGTCTGCATGGCCCGCCAATCAGGCAATGATCCGCAATCAGCCTTTGCACCGGTTCCCATAGCGGAAGTCACCGCGCAAATCCGCGATGCCAAACCGGATGTGGTTTTCGCCCCGCATGTGGAAACCGCCGCCGGTCTGATCCTGCCGGATGACTATATCACCCAGCTTGCCGCCGCCGCGCACGAGGTTGGCGCCCTGATGGTGCTTGACTGTATCGCCTCGGGGGCGGTCTGGGTGGATATGAAGGCCACCGGCGTCGATGTGCTGATCTCGGCCCCGCAAAAAGGCTGGTCAGCCTCGCCATCTGCCGGTCTGGTGATGATGAATGAACGCGCCAGCGCCCGTCTGGCCGAAACCGCCTCGTCCAGCTTTGCCATCGACCTGAAGAAATGGCGCGCGATCATGGAGGCCTACGAGGGCGGTGGTCACGCCTATCACGCCACCATGCCGACCGATGCGCTGAAAGCCTTCCGCGACACGATGCTGGAAACCCGCGATTACGGGTTTGAAAAACTGCGCGACGCGCAATGGGCTTTGGGTAACGGCGTGCGGGCGATTCTGGCCGAGAAAGGGGTGAAATCCGTTGCCGCCGAAGGCTTTGGCGCACCGGGTGTGGTGGTCAGCTATACCGATGATCCCGACATCAAGAACGGGTCGAAATTCGCGGCCCTCGGTGTGCAGATCGCTGCCGGTGTGCCGCTGCAATGCGACGAACCCGAAGGGTTCTCAACCTTCCGGCTGGGGCTTTTCGGTCTGGACAAGCTTTATGATCCCGAGGCCGCAATCGCCCGCTTGAAAAAGGTGCTTGATCAGGTGTTGTGAAAGATGGCGGGCTTCAGCCCGCCAACTACCCCCGCGCGCCCAGCCCCATCTGCATCAGCGTCTTGCGCACCGGTGCCAGTGAATAAAGCGCGTTCAAGCCCATCGCACGGGCATCGCGCAAAGGCTGCGCCTGTGCCATCGAGGCGCGGTTCAAAACATCAATACCGGTCACGCGCACCTGAATCTCGGTATGTCGCGCCTTGTGATACCGGTCCAGCATCGCCTGACTGCCCAGATCACCGCGATTGGCCACCGCCAGATCCAGCAGCGCGCGCAAATCCCCAAGGCTCATGTTCAGACCCTGCGCCCCGATCGGCGGCACCACATGGGCCGCCTCGGCAATCAGGGCCAAACGCTCAGAGGTCAGCCGATCCGCGACTTGCGAAATAATCGGCCAGACCGTCCGGCGCGACGCCAATGTCAGCTGCCCCAGAATGTCACAGGATCGCTCATTCATCGCCGCTTCGAATTCAGCCACCGGCAGATTGGCCAGCCGGTCCACCTCGGGACCGGTTTCCATCCAGACAATCGCGGATGAATGCCTGCCCTGATAATCCGGCAGCGGCACCAGCGTGAACGGCCCGCCCGAGCGGTGGATTTCGGTCGAGACGTTTTCATGCGGCAAGGGATGGGTCACAGCATAGGCCAGCGCCTTTTGCCCGTAGCGGGTTGTGGAAACCCCGATGCCAGCCGCGTCGCGCATGGGCGAATTGCGCCCGTCCGCCGCGACAACCAACCGACAGGACAGCTGGTTGCCATCGGTCAGCGTAACCCGTGCCTCATCGGTGCGGGTGAATAATGCTTTGGTGCCCACGCCCTGCCTAAAATCGACATTCGGCAGGTCTTTCAGAAAGGCCAGCAACTCGCGCCTCAACAACCAGTTGGGCAGGTTCCAGCCAAAAGGTTTATCGGAAATATCAACCGCGTCGAATTCCTTGACCAGACGGGCCAGGGATTTCTCGCCGCCCGCGTCGATAATCCGCATCACCTGCAACGGGGCGGCGTGGGGGGCGAAGCGCTCCCATAATCCCGCCTCGTCCAGCAACTTCTGGGACCATTGCAAAAACGCGGTGGTCCGAAGGTCGGACCCGTCCGCATCCCTCTCGGTCACAGGCGGGGTCGGGTCGGCGCATATGACGGAAAATCCGGCCCTGCCAAAGGCCGCGGCTGCAATCAGACCGGCCACCCCGCCGCCGGAAATAAGGACATCGACATGTTCTTTGGTCACAACAACTCTCCCGTCTGAAAAAGAGCTAGGCCCGTTATACGCAAAGGTCCAAGCGGCATCCTGTCGCCATCACGTCAGCTTTTGCAGGAAGGTGTTCAGCGCAACGGTGTGATAATGGATGTGATCCGCGTCATGCGGGTCCTCGGCCACATGCACGGTTTTCATCCCCATGTCATGCGGCGCGGACAGGTTGCGCTGGTCATCTTCGAACATCGCGCCCTTGGTCGGATCGACGCCGCCGGTGTCAAACACCCGTTCAAAAGCCGCGCGTTCCGGTTTAGGGCTGAAACCGGCATGTTCAATGCCGTAGACCGCATCAAAAGACCCGCCCAATCCCCGCGCCTCGAGCACCCGTTCGGCGTAAGGGCGTGATCCGTTGGTGTAAACGATCTTCCGCCCAGGCAGGCCGCTGATCATCGCTTTCAGCTCGGCATCCTGTTCAAGATGCGACAGGTCAATCTCGTGCACATGGGTCAGATAGGGGGTCGGGTCCACATCATGTTCGCGCATCAAACCCGCCAGTGTCGTGCCATATTGCGCCCAATAGGTCGCCCGCAGATGGTCTGCCCGGTCGCGATCCACCCCAAGCGCATCCATGACATATTGCGTCATCCGCACTTCGATCTGATCGAAAAGGCGGGCGCTGGGCGGGTAAAGGGTGTTGTCCAGATCGAACACCCAATGCTCGACATGGGAAAAATCCTGCTTTGGCATGGCCTAAGGCTAATGCGGCAGATTGGACCGGTTCAAGGAGAAAGGGTTGATCGGCCGAAGATTTTGATCGTAACCTGATCCGACGACATTCAGGACCCGAAAATGACCAGCGAACGCACCCAGCAGAAAGACGCCTACGCCCTTATTCTCGAAGCCATTGACGTGGGCGTCTACAAACCCGGTGATCGGCTGGTGGAAAGCGAATTGGCCGAGCGTTTCGGCGTGTCCCGCACCCCGATCCGCGAGGCGCTGCAACGGCTGGAAACCCAGTCCTTGCTGGCCCGCGACGGGCGCAGCCTGGTGGTGGCGTCGCTGGATCACAACCAGTTGTCCGAACTTTACGTCGTGCGCAGCGAACTTGAGGGGCTTGCCGCGCGGCTTGCGGCCTCGCATGCGACGGTCGAAGAAAAGCGCGTGCTGCGTGACATGGTCGAGGAAGACCGCCAAAGGGTCGAAGATACCGCCGCTCTGGCGCGCACCAACAAGCGGTTTCACAAGATGATTCATCTGGCGTCGCATAACCGCTATCTGGTGCAGCAGCTTGACCTTGTGTATCGCAGCATGGCGCTGATGGCGACAAGCTCGCTCGCGGCCGAGGGGCGCGGCACCAAGGCTGTCGAGGAACATGACGCGATCGTCACCGCGATCGAGAATAGCGATGGCGAGGCGGCGTATCAGGCGCTCAAGGCGCATATTTCGAAGGCCTTCATGACACGCCTGAAGGAAGACGCCGAACGCGAACGGCTTTAGGCCGGATCCTCGGGCAGCGAATGCCCGTGTTCGGTTTTGTCCCAATAAACCGGAGCGGTCACGAATTCCCACGCGGCTTTGACACCGGCGGGGATCATCAGCAGGAAATAGAACATCATCGTCGGCGCCCATGGGGTCAGAAAGCTGCGCCCCGCCTTGCCAAGGGCGGTTGCGAAGATGGCAAGCCCGATCAACTCGGCCGTGATGAACGCAACTCCGACCGCGGATATGACCACGTCCGGCATGTCGGTGAAATAGGGGTGGCTGACGCCAAGAAAGGCCAGCCAGAAGGCCCATAGCAGCGGGGCGGCGATGAAATGCAGGATCGTGCTTAAAAACAGCACCTGCATTCCCAGAAAACCGGCAAAGCCCAAATCCCGATACAGCGCCACCGGCCGCCGCATATGCGCCCAATAGGTGACCATATAGCCCTTGATCCAGCGCGAACGTTGCTTGACCCACGGCCATGCGCGGCAATTGGCCTCTTCCCCCGTGACGGATGTGATCAGCGCCGTTCGGTATCCGGCGCGATGCAGGCGCAGGCCAAGATCGGCGTCTTCGGTGACATTATGGGCGTCCCACCCAAACATCGCATCAACCGCATTGCGTTTCAAAAACAGCGTTGTTCCCCCCAGCGGGACCGGCAGACCCAGACGGGAAATCCCCGGCAGGATCACCCGGAACCACGCGGCGTAATCCATGGTGAAACAGCGCGCCAGCCAATTGTCGGTCGGATTGTAGAACTGCAAAATGCCCTGCACACAGGCCACATGGGCTGGCGAGGCCCTGAATTTCGCGACCACCCGTTCCAGCTGGTCCGAATCCGGCGCATCCTCGGCATCGTAGATACCGATCACATCGCCACGGCAGAATCGGATCGCATGGTTCAGGGCGCGGGGTTTTGTCTTGGGCTGCCCCTCGGGCACGAGGATCACCCGCATCCACGAAGGAAGATCGGCCGATTGCAGCGAATGCGCGGTCTCGGTATCGTTTTCCTCGACCACCAGCACCACCTCGAGCAATGATTTCGGATAGCTGAGCCGCGACAGGCGCTTGACCAGCGCTGGCGCAATATCCTTTTCGCGGTGCAGCGGCACCATGATCGAAAAAACCGGATGGTCGGGGAAATCCGGATCGGGCTGATCGGTGCCACGCGGCGGGCGCAGGCCCGCGATCATGGCGACGGCCTTTAGAATGGTCGAGCTTAGGGCAAGACCAATGGCGGTGCAGGTCAGGATCAACAGCGTCGCGGCGGGATATGCCACGAAAGCCAGTGCCAAGAGGCCCAGAACAGCCAGAGCGCTTGCAATGCGTCGGCGTCCGTTTTCGGACATCCGGCGGCAGCTTAGCGGTTCGGGCAGACGCATGGCGGCATCGCCTGCCAGATCATGCGCGAAATGCGCCGCCAGCACCCCCTGAATTTCGCGCGGGCTGGCGACGGCCATGGTGATCAGCCCGTAAAGATCCTGCAAATCCTCTTCCGCTTTGGCGAAGACCTGGGGCGAGGGTGCCGTCAGTTCCAGCACCCCGTTCCGCAGTCCGGTGGGCACGACCCCGTGCCCAAGGCAAAATTCCCGCCCGATGGTATCGGCGGCGGGCGCGAAAATCCCAAGCTTGCTGCGCGGATGGTCCCATTGCCGGGCAAGCGCATCATAAAGCCGCGTCTCATCCAGACTGCCCTGCGAAACCAGAACCTGCCCCAATGGCACGTCCAGCGTTTTGTGCTGAACAAGCGAGGTCAGCATATCCCTGACCGACACATCCCCCTGTTCGATCAGCATATGGCCCAGCTTGGGCCGGTCGCTTTTCGCCTTTTGACGGGCGTAAGTAAGGAATTGCGGTGTTATCTGATTCATCACCCCACCCGCCGGATTAACTGGGGCAGATTGAGCGAACGAGGTTAACGAATGGCTAAAGCCTTAGCTGCGGGCGGCCATTGCGTCGGCAAAGCGTTCAAAAAGATAGAAACTGTCCTGCGGGCCGGGGCTGGCCTCGGGGTGGTGCTGGACGCTGAACACCGGACGGTCGGTCATGCGGATGCCGCAGTTAGAGCCGTCAAACAGCGACACATGGCTTTCCTCAACCCCCTCGGGCAGGGTCTGTGCATCCACCGCGAAACCGTGGTTCATCGAGGTGATTTCCACCTTGCCGGTGGTGTGATCCTTAACCGGGTGGTTGGCACCGTGATGGCCGTGGTTCATCTTGATGGTCTTGGCCCCAAGCGCCAGCGCCAGCATCTGATGGCCCAGACAAATGCCGAAGACCGGCAGGTCGGTCTCGTTTAGGATGGTTTTGATCATCGGCACCGCGTATTCCCCTGTCGCCGCCGGATCGCCCGGACCGTTGGACAGGAATACTCCGTCGGGATTGTGGGCCAGGATGTCTTCGGCCGTGGCCGAAGCAGGCACGACCGTCACATCACAGCCGGCCGATGCCAGACAACGCAGGATATTCCGCTTTGCCCCGTAATCCACCGCAACAACCTTGTGCTTCGGTTCGGTCTGACGGCGATAGCCTTCGGGCCATGCCCAACGCATTTCGTCCCATTTATAGGTTTGGGCGCAGGTGACATCCTTGGCCAGATCCAGCCCTTCAAGGCCTGAAAACGCGCGGGCCTTGGCCACCAGCGCCTCGATATCGAAATTGCTCTCGGGATCATGCGACAGCGCCACATGCGGCGCGCCCTGCTGGCGGATCGCCCGGGTCAGGCGGCGGGTGTCGACGCCGCCGATGGCGATGCGGCCACGGGCGCTCATCCAGGCGTTCAGGTCCTGGACCGAGCGCCAGTTCGACGGTTCGGTCGGGTCCCATTTCACCACCATGCCCTCGGCCACGGGATCGCCGGTTTCGTCATCCTCGGGCGTCACGCCGGTATTGCCGATATGGGGAAAGGTGAAGGTTACGATCTGTCCGGCATAGGACGGATCGGTCATGATTTCCTGATAGCCGGTCATCGCGGTGTTAAAGCAAAGCTCTGCCGTGGTTTCCCCGAAAGCGCCAAACCCCATGCCGTAGAAAACAGTTCCGTCCGCAAGTGCTAGGCAAGCGGTCGGGCGGGGCGATGATGCTGACATTTCGGGATTCTCCGGCGGCTAAATCGGGCGGAAACTAGGCTTGGGGCCTCATGGTGTCAAGCCGTTGGCACATGGCATTTCCGCCGATTTTCGCACGCCGAAAAGCGTTTGCTTGCCCTTGAGGTCATGACCCTTTAATAGAGCCGGGTCAAAATGAGGGGACAGCCATGTCACTGCGTGAAGAAGTCAATGCGGCTTTGAAGACCGCTATGCGCAACAAAGAGGCCGCGCGCCTGTCGACATTGCGGCTTATCAACGCCGCGATCAAGGACAAGGATATTGCCGCCCGCGGTAACGGCGGTGACGACGGCGTCGGAGACGACGAAATCCTTGGCATCCTTGGGAAAATGGTCAAGCAACGCCAGGAAAGCGCCCGCGCCTATGAAGAGGGTGGCCGTCTGGAGCTGGCCGAAAAGGAACGCGGCGAAATCGTGGTCATTGAAGAGTTTTTGCCGACCCAGCTGAATGAAGACGAGGCCGCCGCCGCCATCCGCGCCGCGATTGAATCGGTCGGGGCCAGCTCGATCCGCGATATGGGCAAGGTCATGGGTGAGCTGAAATCGAAATACACCGGCCAGATGGATTTCGGCTCGGTCGGGCCAAAGGTCAAATCGATGCTGGGCTAGGGGACCGCCCGCAACTCGTCTGACAATTCGACATAAAGCTGTTGGCGCTCTTTCTCGCTTAGGAAGGCGCCGATCTCGACCTCGCGGTCCTTGCTTTTCAGCGTGACATAATAGGGCACCGGTCCGCCTGTTTCGTGCAGGTGGACGCTGGTCCAATAGGGATTTGCCCGGAATTCCTTGCGCGGCTGGCGCGGGTGATTTCGGATCAGGATCAGCCGGTCGTCCGAGATCGTCAGCTCTTCCAGCAGCTCGCCCTGATGATAGCTTGATTGCAGCCCCCACCACAGGGCCGCCACCGCCAGCGCGGCAAAGGGTAACAGCCCCCACAGCAGAAGCGTGCCCAGCACCGCCATCAGCGGCAGGGCGATCAGGCCACAGGCCAGGGCAATGACCAGCACGAACCCTTTCTTCGGCAAGGACCGGTAAGGCCAGGCCGACAGGCGGGTTTGCTGCGCGGATTTGGTCAACTCGTATGGCATAAAGCGTTTCGTAAGTATCCAGAGACGCGAAGTTGATATTGAAACGCACCCGACATCAAGAGGTTTCGCACCTTTCACCGCATTGCCCATGCCTTCGCATTGGGGCAGCTGCGAACGCAGCGGTGTGGATTGGTTAATCCTTTGGCGGGATAACCCTATCCGACGTCAAAAGGCAATTCAGGTCCAACGGCTAGCGAAAGCGAGGATGCTTAGGGGACCCAGCCAAACACTGGAAGATCGGAAAGTGCGGGGGAAACCCTGTCCGGCGACAAGCCTTACTTAGGTGGGCCCACCGATTTCAACCGATACAAACCCCGATATGTGATGCCCCTGCCGGATATTACGTCCGCGCGGGGCGCAAGCGCATTCCTGTGCAAAATTCGATCCGTGCAAAAAGAAAAAGCCCCGACGATGCGCGGGGCTTTTTTGTTTTCATGCCATTGCAGCTTAATGCGCCGGGCCTTTGTCCCAGTCTTCCTGTTTGGGAAGTGTTTCAAAGGTATGCTCTGGCGGCGGGCAGGGCAGGGTCCATTCCAGCGTATCCGCGTATTCGTTCCAATAGTTGTTCTCGGTGATCTTGCGGCCCCACAGCAAGGTGTAGGCCATGATGCCGAAGAACAGAACGAACGAAGCGAAGCTCAGGAACGCGCCATAGGACGAAATCTCGTTCCAGAAGGCAAAGGCTTCGGGATAGTCGATGTAACGACGCGGCATGCCCTGGCGGCCCAGGAAGTGCTGGGGGAAGAAGGTCAGGTTCACGCCGATGAAGAACATCCAGAAGTGAAGCTTGCCCCAGAACTCGGGATACTGACGGCCCGACATTTTGCCGATGTAATAGTATATGCCGGCAAAGATCGTGAAGGCGGCGCCCATCGACATCGTATAGTGGAAGTGCGCCACAACGTAATAGGTGTCGTGCAGGGCGCGGTCGATGCCTGCCTGGCTAAGAACGATGCCGGTCACACCACCGATGGTGAACAGGATCACAAAGCCGATGGCGAACAGCATCGGGGTTTTGAACTCGATCGAGCCGCCCCACATGGTTGCGATCCACGAGAAGACCTTAACCCCTGTCGGCACCGCGATGACCATCGTGGCCAGCATGAAATAGCTCTGCTGGGTCAGCGACATGCCAACGGTGTACATGTGGTGCGCCCAGACGACAAAGCCCAATGCGCCAATGGCGACCATCGCATAGACCATCGGCAGATATCCGAAGATCGGCTTTTTCGAGAAGGTCGCAATGACGTGGCTTGCGATCCCGAAGCCCGGCACGATCACGATGTAAACCTCGGGGTGTCCGAAGAACCACAGGATGTGCTGGTAAAGGATCGGATCACCGCCACCGGCCGGATCGAAGAAAGTGGTGCCAAAGTTGCGGTCGGTCAGCAACATGGTGATCGCGCCCGCCAGAACCGGCAGAGACAGAAGGATCAGCCATGCGGTAACAAAGATCGACCACGCAAACAGCGGAACCTTGTGCAGGGTCATGCCCGGTGCGCGCATGTTCAGGAAGGTGGTGATCATGTTGATCGCACCAAGGATCGAAGATGCACCGGATACGTGCACCGCGAAGATCGCGAAATCCATCGAGGACCCGGCTTCGCGGGTTGATAGCGGCGCGTAAAGCACCCAGCCAACCCCTGATCCCAACTGGTCGTTGCCACCCGGAGACAGCATGGACACAACGCCAAGCGCCACACCGGCCACATACATCCAGTAAGACAGGTTGTTCATGCGCGGGAAGGCCATGTCCGGTGCACCGATTTGCAGCGGCATGAAATAGTTGCCAAACCCGCCAAACAGCGCCGGAATAACAACAAAGAACATCATCAGAACGCCGTGATAGGTGATCATCACGTTCCAAAGATGTCCGTTCGGGGTACATTCGCCCTCGGCAGCAGCAGAAAATAGCCGTGCGCCTTCAAGACACATGTACTGAACGCCTGGCTCCATAAGCTCCAGGCGCATGTAAACGGTGAAAAGTACCGAGATCAGGCCAACGATGGCCGAAGTGATCAGGTACAGGATGCCGATATCCTTGTGGTTCGTCGACATGAACCACCGAGTGAAGAAGCTACGGTTGTCTTCATGCTCGTGGCTGTGAATGGCTGCGTCGGCCATGCTTTGCCTCCTGCTGGTGTCTAAACAAAGCGCGAGGGATGACCCTCGCGCCAATGATCATGTCGGTTTTTAGAATGCAGGACACGTCGGGGCAATGTCCGACTTTGACGCAGATCAAAAAAAATTGTCGCGCCCCTGCATTTGGGTAAGGCGTTTTGCCCTACTCAGCGGCCGATTCGAGAAATGCGACGATATCCGCCGGATTTTTGACCCTTTGCTTGGACATTTTCGACCGGCCCGATTCGCCCGAAATTTCCTTCAGGAAGGCGGTCGGATCGGCCAGGAACAGTGCCAGGGTTTCGTCATCCCAAACCAGACCGGCCGCAGCGGCGGCTTGCATCAGGTCGGAATATTTGAAATCCAGCGAACCGGCTTCACGGCCGATAACACCGTACAGGTTCGGTCCGGCCTTGCCGCCCTTCGAGATGACATCGCCATCGTTGTTGATGATCGCATGGCATGCCGCACATTTGCGGAAATCTTTTGCGCCCGCTTCGGGGTCGCCCGCATTGTCGCTATCGGCGAATGCAGGGGCCGCTAAGGCAAACAGGGCTGCGGTGGCTGTCAGGAACTTCTTCATCAGAGTCTCGCTTTTGTTTTGCAGGTTTCGGAGTGGTTAAAATGGATACGCGCGGTTACGCGGTATGGTGTGGATTATCGCATGATATGGTGTGCTAACCAATAACAGCATCAAAACTGGTCCGCAACGCGACGTCCACATCCCCCAGCGTGACCGGCAAACCTAAGCCGACAAGGCTGGTGACACCGTGTTCCGAGATGCCACAGGGGACGATGCCGCCGAAATGGTCAAGGTCCGGATCCACGTTGATCGAGATACCGTGAAAACTGACCCATTTGCGCAAGCGGATACCGATGGCGGCCACCTTGTCTTCGGGTTTGGCGCCAGTGATGGTCAGCGGCTTGTCATCGCGCCTTACCCAAACCCCCACGCGGCCCTCGCGGATTTCGCCTTTGACGTTGAATTCGGCCAATGCCGCGATCACCCAATCCTCGAGGCTTTTGACAAAGGCCCGCACATCCTTGCCGCGCTTGTTCAGGTCAAGCATCACGTACACCACCCGCTGCCCCGGCCCGTGATAGGTGTACTGCCCCCCGCGTGCGCTTTGATACACCGGGAACCGGTCGGGATCGGTCAGATCCTCGGGCCTGGCACTGGTGCCCGCGGTGTAAAGGGGGGGATGTTCCAACAGCCAGATCAGCTCGTCCGCGGTGCCGTTATGTATCTGCTGCACCCGATGCTCCATGAAAGCAACGGCGGTGTCGTAATCGACCAGAGTGTCAGAGGTTTTCCATTCGACCATGTTAGCTCGGCAGTAATCCGGTGTCTTTCACCGCAGGCACATAGCTGCGGCTGACCGGAATGTCACGCCCGTCGCGCATGGTCACGATGGCGCGGTCGCCGGCGCGCCTGACCGCTTGCACCTGATCCAGGGCGATCCAATGCGACCGGTGCACCTGCATCCCTGCAACCCCGTCGCAATCTTTGATCGCATCCCCCAGCCGCATCAGAAGCAGATCCTGCCCCCTGGTGGTGGTGACTTCGACATAGTGATCCGACACCGACAGCGAAATCAGCGCCCCGCGCTTGTCGAATGGCAGCCGCTCCAGCAGACGCGGCGTTTGGGCGGGGGCGGGCGTGTCTTGCTCTGCATCGGTCAGACCCGAGAAGAACAACAGCACCGCGATGATGGTGGCAGTGACGAAGGTGGTCAGGGTCAAGGTCCCCAAATACCCCGGAGCCGTTGGCGGCAGGCCAAGCGCGGCCCAGTTGACCAGCACAACGATCAAAACCGCGGCAATGCCTGTGCCCAGGCTTGTGATCAGAATGCTCATCGTCTGGTTCAGCTTATGCGCCCGGCAATAATGCGCCGACCACGCCGCCACGAAGGATCCCGCCGCATAGGTCGTATAGGCGATGATGATCCAATAGACGACCAATGGCCCGGTCCGCATGAACGCACCGGTGCCGAACGGGCCGGCCATTCCCAGAATCACCGAAATCCCGAACAGCGCCCCAAGAACCCTGGGCGAGGAAAAATGCCGTCGCACTTCACGAAGCGCGAAATACGTGTGGCTGTCACTCACGAATTCTTTCCTTCATTCGCCATAGATACGGTGTTTTTCGGTCCGCCGATACGTTTTCACCTTGGTCAGTGAATTTCAACACCCCGAGAAAGGAAAACAGGTTTGGAACATTTCTTTGCTGCCCCGGCCTATATTCAGGTCCACGCCCTGTCCGCATTGCTGGCCCTTCTGACCGGACCCCTGGCGCTTTATCGCAAACGCAAGGATATCTGGCACAAAAGCTTTGGGTACGTCTGGATGGCGGCGATGGTTGCGACCGCAATCAGCTCGTTCTGGATATCCAGCTTTGGGGTGATCGGCCCGTTCAGTCCGATCCATCTTCTGTCGGTCTGGACGCTGTTTGTCGTGGTCCGGTCGGTCCAGCTGGTCCGTCAGGGGAATATTCAGGCCCATGCCGAGATGCTGAAATGGCTTTACTGGGGCGGGCTTTGGGTTGCGTTCGCGCTGAATTTCCTGCCAAACCGCCTGACCAACCGCATCCTATTCGGGCAGGACGAGGCCGCGTTGGCGATGATCGCCGCCATCCTTGCGGTTGCCTCGGCCTTCCTTTTTGCCTCGCGCCGGAAGAGGCTGATCCGGCGCTTTTCAGCGGGATGAGATTTCCGCGAATTTGGGCTTCACATCGCCACGGGGCTTCGGTATACGGCGCCTCACCAAGTCAAGACAGTGCGGTCGTGGCGGAATTGGTAGACGCGCAGCGTTGAGGTCGCTGTTCCTTAACCGGAGTGGAAGTTCGAGTCTTCTCGACCGCACCAGATTTTTCCAAAGTCAAACTTACGCTATCCCGTTCGGTTGCGCCGTGGTGCCGCCCGCTGGCCCGCTCACCTGCAAAAAAAAGGGCGCCCCGTGGGACGCCCTTTTGCAGTTCCTTGGAGGAGAACTTTGTTTATCCGCCCGCGACGATCTGGAGTGTGACCAGCGGGATTGCGATGAACAGCAGGGCCAGCATGGTCGCGATCACCAGACGTTCTCCGAAGGCTTCGCGCGGGCTGACGATGGTCGGGATGGTCACGACCGGGGTCAGGTCCAGCTCGTCTTTCAGATCACGCGCATTGCGGACGATCGGGCTGAGGTTGCCGTAGAAGAAGATGATCGCACCCGACCCGACCAGCGACAGCACGGCACCGATCAAAAAGATCATGCGGCGGCTGGTTGAAACCGGATATTCCGGTGGCAGCGCGGTTTCGAGGATTTCGAAACGCTCGGCCTGTTTGCGGTCTTCCAGCGACAGCGACAGCTCGGCCTCGGCGCGGTTGGCGGTCACAACATCATACTGTCCCTGATACAAGCCAAGTTCGCGGCTCATCTGGGCCAGTTCGCGTTCCACGGCGGGGGCGCGTTGCAGCAGGCTGCGCACACCAAGCAGACGTTCGGTCAGCAGCATTTTCTGTTCGTCCAGAATGGCAACCTGACGGTCGACGAATTCGGCCCGCTGGCGGCTGTTGCCGCTGCGCAATGTCACGATTTGCTGGTCGATATCCAGAATGGCGCTTTGGAAATCCGCTTCCTGACCGATCAGCGATGTGACGGTTTCCGGCAGCACTTCGGCATTGACCTGCTTGAATTCGGCAATCCGCGCCTCGAGGCGTTCGATCGAGCCAAGCAATTCGCCTTCCTGAGCTTCAAAGAACGCCAGGGTTTCGCGGGCCTGGCTGGACCGGCGGCTGTCGTTTTGTTCGATCACGGTGTTGACCAGATCATTGGCCAGATCGGCAGCCTTGTTCGGATCTTCCAGCTGAACGCTGATGATCAGCCCCGCCGGAACCGAGACCGCGCCGATGCCTGCATCTTCACCGGCGATCTGTTGGGTCGAGATGCTTTCCCGCAGCAGGTTGACCTTTTCGGTGATGCTCATGTCCGGATCATCGGTAAACAGGCCGTGACGGTCGATAATGGCGGCCAGGTTGTCACGCGCCATCATGCGCTGTTCGATCAGTTGCAAACGGTGCGCGGCGGATGTGCCGATGCTGCCGGCCACCGCTTCCGAGATTTGCGGGCTTTCAATCTGGATCACGGCGGTCGCGCGATACACTTGCGGCTGCTGAATGGTATAGACGATCGTGGCGATGATGCCGACGATAAACAGCATCAGCATGATGACGATCCGGTTGCTGAAAGCGCGTGCCGCGCCCGAGAAGATTTCAAACTGATGCATGACTCAAGAACTCCAATACTCACCGCCTGCCACAGGAACGCCACTTTTTAGCCAAATTCTGCTTTTCTTTCAATGAATTCGCTAAATCGTCTTTCAAAGGGACACAATCTTTGCGGTTTCAATTCGATTGGGCACGGTTTCGCAACGATCATCGGGTCACAAGGCGCTTTGGGCATAGGTCAGAATATGCAGGTCCGAGCATGCCACCCGCCCTCTGGCCACAATCTGATCGGGCAGGGCGCGACCGGACAGATCGGTTTTGGCACGGGCGTGGAAGGTGTCGGGTGTAACAGGGTCGATGACCACCTCAGAGAAATCCACCACCCGGCCGACCTGACCTGAAATGCATTTATAGACGCTTTCCTTGGCGCTGAACACGATCCGCGCGGGCGATGTGTGTTCGCTGAATGCGCGGCGTTCCTGTGCGTCGGATACCGCGTTTTCAACCTCGGCCGACAGGGGGGCGTTCCGTTCCAGATCCACCCCAACGGGCCGGTCCGAGCGCAGGGCAATCGCGCAGGCAACATCATCGGTATGGCTTAGGCTGCCTTTGATGGCGTCGGGCCAGAGCGGGGCGCGGTTGTCGAGCCTGAGCAGCGGAAAATCCACAATGCCCAAGGCTGCCAACACATCCCGCGCGGCAATGCGGCCCGCGTGAAACTCGGCACGGCGCTTGCTGACCGCACGGGGCGACAGCAGGGCGCGTTCGTCCGGATACAAAGGCGGCAGGGCCGCGTGAACGCCGCGAAGACCGACCTGCAAATCGGGGACCGCGCCGGAAAGCCGGTTCAACAGGGCTTTGGCGTCGGACAGCAATGCGGCGCTGGGCACGCTCACCCGCGTCTCTTGGCGCGCAAGGCTTTGCGGCGCTCAATCGCGCTGCTGCGCATTTCGGCTTTTTTGGCGTCCATATGCGGCGGTTGACCGGCGGGGGTTGCGGCCAATTCCCTTGCCTTGGGCGCTCCGGCCAGTTCATCGACGCGGGCGACCATGTCTTTCAGTACGGGGAACCGGAAGATATCGGTGATCGACAGGCCGGGCACCGACAATTTTTCGCGGATTTCCCGATGGGTCTGAACCGCCAGCAGCGAATGCCCGCCCAATTCGAAGAAATTGTCTGCGGGGGCTGCCTGTGACACCCCCAGCACCGCCTTCCAGATTTCGCCGACGGCCTGCATGGTCGAGCTGTCGGCCGCGCTGTCCGCCAAAACCGCCGCCGTCTTTGCCGCCGCGTTGCCCAGCGGGCGTGATTGCAGGGCTTTGCGGTCGATCTTCTTGTTTGGTGTCAAAGGCATCCGGTCCACATGGATCATCCGCGAGGGCACCATATGCGGGGGCAGCCTGTCGGACAGAAAGGCCCGCAGGCTGGATTCTTCTATGCCACCGGCCGAGGTGAAATACCCGATCAAACGCTGGTCGCTTTCGTTTTCCAGCCGGACAACCACAGCCGATTGGGTGATGTCGCGATGCGAATCCATCATCGCCTCGATTTCACCGATCTCGATCCGATAGCCGCGCAGTTTCACCTGGAAATCCGTGCGGCCGATGTAATCAAGCGTCCCATCCGCCTTCCACGCCACCAGATCGCCGGTCTGATACATCCGCGCATCGGGCTTGTCCGAGAACGGGTCGGCCACGAAGCGCTGTTCGGTCAGACCGGCCCGGTTCCAATAGCCTCGGGCCACGCCTTCGCCGCCGATCCACAGCTCGCCCGGGGTGCCGATCGGCACCAGTTTGCGATTGCCGTCCAGCACGTAAACCTTTGTATTCGCAATCGGCGTGCCGATGGAAACCGTACCGTCGCCGCCGTCCGCTGTCGCGGTGGTGGACCAGATGGTGGTTTCGGTCGGTCCGTACATGTTTTGCACATGGGCCTGGGTGACGGTTTTCATTTCTTCCACCAAGGCACCAGGCAAGGCTTCGCCGCCCAGCATGATATTGGAAATGCCGCCCAAGGCCTGACGGGTTTCGTCGTTCATCAGGAACATCCGCGCCATCGACGGGGTGCATTGCAGATGGGTGACTTTATGGCGCACGATCTGGGCCGCGACCGAGAAATCGCCCTCGTCCAGCTTGGCCCCCTGATTGCAGCGGCGCACCACTTCGGCCAGCGGCCTGAGCCCTTCAAGCACCGTGTCCTTCTCAATGCCATAATCGATCAGGCAGGCCACTTCGGTCACGCCGATCCGTTTGACCTGCTCGATCCGTGCCATGGCGTCGTGAATGGTGCCGAACAGGCCGGAGTCTTCGAAATAGCGCAGGAAGGCGAATTCGAGGAGCGCCTCAAGCTCGTCCTCTTCCAAAATGCCAAGATCCAGCTGGAACGCATTGTCCACGCCCTTGGGGCGTTTGAAGGCGGGGAAGGCCCAGGCATATTGCTTTACCAATCCGGCGGCGGCCCGCAGATAGTCTTTCATCGGACCACGGGCGATATCGCGGGCTTTTTCGCGGTCATCGGTGATGAAGCTGTGCAGCATCAGGGTGATTTTGAAATCCGCCGGATCATAGCCGTTATCGCGCAACGCCTGATGGTAGATTTTGATCTTGTCTTCAACCTCGGGGATGCTCTGGCCCAGAAGGTGGGTTAACACATTTGCCCCGACCTCGCCCGCCTGACGCCATGTTTCGGGATTGCCCGCGATCGTCACCCAGATCGGCAGGTCTTTCGACACGGGCCGTGGCTGGGTGATCACCTCGTGCATGGTGCCATCGGCACGGGGGAAGGCGACGGGTTCATCGGCCCAGAGTTTGCGCAGGTCGCTGATCTGCCGGAACATCGCATCGCGGTTATTGGGCGGGGTGTTTTCAGGCCGGATCACGAAATCATCCGGATGCCAGCCGGTGGCCACCGCCAATCCTGCCCGACCGTTGGTCAGGTTGTCGATCACGGCCCATTCCTCGGCTATGCGGATGGTGTGGTGCAAGGGCGTGACGCAACTGCCTGCCCGAACAGCCAGATTGCGCGTGACCGCCGCCACAGCCGCACCGGTGACGGACGGGTTGGGGTAAGGGCCGCCGAAAGCATGGAAATGCCGTTCGGGCGTCCAGACCGCGTGAAAGCCGTTCTGATCGGCGAATTGCGCCCCTTCAAGCAACAGCTTGTACTTGTCGCGGCCGTGACCATCGTCATTGCCCCAGTAATACAGGCTGACATCCATGCCTTCGACCTGCGCGGGCAGAGGGCCGTTGGACAGCACGGTCCGGCCCTCGTCACCGGTCAGCACCAGCTTGAAACCGCGGCCCAGCGACCAGAAGATTTCCAGCACCGATATGTCAAAGGACAGGCTGGTGACGGCCAGCCAGACCCCCGCCGGATCGTGATCGATCCGCTGGTCCATCGCGGCGAAGAAATTCGACACGTTGCGGTGTTCGATCATCACCCCCTTGGGCTTGCCGGTCGAACCGGATGTGTAGATCAGATAGGCAAGGTCATGGGCCGATGCTTCGGTCGTCAATCCATCGCCCGTGCCAGTATCCAGCTTGTCCACCTGTATCTGCGGCACCGACGCGATGGGCAGCGCAGAGGCGACCGCCGAATGGGTCAGAACCACCTTGGCCTGGCTGTCGGACAGGCAGAATTCGGTCCGCTCTTTGGGATAGGCGGGATCAAGCGGCAGATAGGCCGCGCCCGCTTTCAGGATCGCCAGGGCGGCCATCACCATCTCGGGCGAGCGGTGGATGCACAGCCCGACAATATCACCGGCCTGAACGCCCGCGTCTTTCAGGTTGGCGGCGATGGCATTGGCCTTGCGGTCCAGCTCGGAAAAGGTAAATTTCTGATCCTCGAAAACCAAGGCGGTCTTGTTGGGGTTGGCCTTGACGGCTGCTTCGAACGGGTGATGCATCAACGCCGAGCGGTCATAGTCCAGATCGGTCTGGTTCCACAGGCCCAGCATGCGCTGAACCTCTTCCGGGGCGGTGTCGGCCAGCGTATCCAGGCTTTGATCCGCCGAGGCCGTTGCCATCAGCGACAGCACGTGATCCAACCGGTTGGCCAGCAATTCCGCCGTTGCCGGGGCAAGCCGCGCGGCGGAATAGGTCAGGGTTTGGGTGTCCGTGTGAATGGTCAGCGCCGAGCCGTCGACAAAGTGGCCGTCATGGCTGATGCCGATATCGGGTGTGGCAAGCCCGGCCAGTTCCGGTGCGCGGGCCAGCAGGTCGGTGGCAAAGCCCCCCCTGGCAGCAGCGTCTTCAAAGGCCTGCGATGTGAGCGCCAGCAGATCGGCGACCGTGCTGCCGTCTTTGGAAAACGTGACCGGCACCCAGCCATTGACCAGCCCGGCGACCGGCGCTTCGGAATTCATCGCCAATGCAAGGGTGGCGGTGAATTCTTCCTGCTGGCGGCAGGCCCAGAACACGACCGTGGCCAGAAAACGCCCGCTGTCGACCGCGTTTGCGTTATTCAGCGGGATCGCGTGAAGATCATCCGCGCCCGCGTCACCACCGGCCAAGGGCAGCCGTGCGCCGGGCATATCACCCAGACGCTTGCGCCAGTGGCTGTCGTTCCGGGCCAGTTGCTGGCCAAGCACCTCAAGCGCGCGGCCCGAAGGTGTTTCGACAATTGCGCCCTCGGCGATGATATCCGACAGCAGGGCGTCCGGGCTGGTTCCGTCCGCCAGTCGCAGGCCGGTCAGCCTGACCGCCCCGTCGGCACAAGCCACTGTCAGGCTATTGCCCGTCACACCGGTCACGCGGCCAGCCACACCGGTCTGATCGGTTTTTTCAACGCCCTGAGCCGTGAATATCTGCCCGTTCACCGCGATTTTTGCGGTGGTCAGCGGGTTCCAGTAATTCTTGTGATCCAGCCCGCGCACCAGCGCGATGATAGTGTCCGCCGGTTTGGAGAAATCAATAAACCCCAGATTGTCGGGCCTTTGGTGCCGCGCATAATACCCCTTGCGGCTTAGATCCTGCGCCTTGCCGGTCACATCGCCCGAGGTCAGCTTGACCAGCAATTCGTCAAAGCTGTCAATCGCGGCCTCGAAACATTTGGCGTTCAGCGAAAAGGCCGTATCCTCTTCGTCAATCGCGAAGCTGCGGGACAGAAGGATATCGCCCTCGTCAATGCCGGTTTCCATGAAATGCCAGGTAATGGCATGGGTCGCGGCCTGATTGATCCGCGCCCAGACCGGCGTGTTCAGCCCGGCATAGGCGGGCAGTGGTCCGTCGTGGAAATTCACCGCACCTCGGGTGGCAAGCGACAATACCTCGTCGGGGATGATCGACAGGTAGGATATGCTTAACAGCCAGTCGATACGGGTGTGGCGCAATTTGGCAGGCAGGTCGGCCCCGGGTTCCAGCACCCGAATACCATTGGCCGCCGCCCAGTCGGTGATATCTTTCGCATGCGAGACCACCGCCGTGATGCGATGACCGCTTTGCAGGATTTTTCCGGCGCATTGCACCAGAAGCGACTGATTGCCAAAAAGAACGAAGGACAAAGGAACCATGATTAAACCTCGGCAGGTTTCTTGACAGGGGTGGCCGTTTCAGAGCTACGGGCCGTCGGGGTCCAGATGGACCGAAGGAAATGACGGGTCAGATCGCGCAGGAAATGATCCGGATCTTTGACTTTGCGCCCCCCAAGCGCCATGCGCAGCCGCGCAATCATCCCGCCCGAAATCGCCGCGATCGTCGCCAGCGTGGCGTAAAGCTTGCCGTAATTCTTCGAATAATAGTAAAGCCGCGAATCCAGCCAGTATTCCGGCACCCGCTGCCAGCTGAGCATGCCGGTCGAGACCGATCCCAGATGCACAACCCGGCTGGTTGGCACATAATAAGTGTCCCACCCGGCCAGCTTGGCGCGGCGGCACAGATCGACCTCTTCGAAGTAGAGGAAATAGTTTTCGTCAAAAAGCCCGATATCTTCGAACACCTGTCGGCGCACCATCAGGCTGGCTCCGGCGATCCAGCCGATTTTTGTGGGTTCGGTCTTGGACAGGTCAAACAGCGGCACCTGATAGCGTTTCAGCAGGCGTGTGATCGGGCCGAGCTGGGCCTTGCCTTCAAATTCCGACGCGATTGAGGGGAAACGGAACTGGGTGAAATGCGGCTCGCCGTCTTCGCCATGCAAATGACTGCCTGCAAAGCCCGCATGTGGGTGATCATCAAGGAATTCATGCAAAGCCGAAATGGCGGAATCGGATGGGAACGCATCTGAATTCTGGATGTAGAAATAATCAAACCCGCCATGGTCCAGCCCCCAGCTTATGCCGACATTATTGCCGTAGCCAAAGCCGCCATTGTGGTCGGATTGCAGAATATGGCATTTCGTCAGCCCGTCGCCCGGGTCTATTGCGGCGATGGCGTCGGACAGGAATTCGAAAGACCCGTCTTGCGAGTCATTGTCGACCACCATGATTTCTCCGGGCACGCCTCGCATCGCCTCGCGGGTGCGATGCATGGCCTCTGCCGTCATTTGCGCGGTTTTGTAGTTCAGCAGAACGACCAAAACGCGGCCCTTGGTTTGTGTCATTCCGCCGCCCTCGCATATTCGCCGGGACCGGCCAGCAGGGCCTCGCGCTCGGCTTTTTCAAGCTCCTGGCGCAGCCGGTTGGCCAGAACGCGCACATTGGGTTCCAGAACCATGCTGTCGTGATCGCCCGGCACTTCGGTGATGGTCAGCGCGGGCAGAAGATCACCCCAGTCATTGTCGTGGAACACATAGTGGCGCTCGTCACTGATCAGACGCCCCTTGGATACGTGCCATTTGCCACGGATCGGCGGCCGGTACAGCACGGTCGCCCCGCGCCATTGCGAAACCGAATAGATCTCGGTGGCCTTAAGGAAAGCGGCCTCGATCTCGGCGCTGTGGAACTGGTGGTCGGATGTTTCCTGCGCAAGCCCTTCGGCCTTTTCCCGGACCCTGGCTTTCCAGGCCGACCGCGCCGCAAGCCATTCGCGCGGATAACGCCAGCCGCGTTCGCGGATATTCTGCCACTGGATCCACAAGCGGTCGATTCGTTCAACCGGCCGGCGTTGTGGCAACGGTGTGTCCAGCAGCACCAGCAATTGGGTATGCTCGCCCTGTTTTGCCAGTTGCTGCGCCACTTCCAACGCAAAGATACCACCGCCGGAATAACCGCCGATGTAATAGGGGCCATGCGGCTGAACCGCCTGCATTTCCGCGATATAATCCCTGGCCGCCGCTTCAATCGTTTCGTGCGGCGTGTCATTGCCCAAAAGGCCACGTGCCTGAAGGCCATAAAAGGGACGATCCTCGCCCAGCAGATGGGCCAGATGGCGCAGGTTCAGCACATTGCCGAACATGCCGGCCACCAGGAAGAACGGGTTGCGCGGCCCGCCTTCGCCGTCATGCATGGCGACGAGGTGCTTGAACCGGCGTTCGCCCTTGCCACTGTCATCTTTTGCGGCCGAGGTTTCGTTGCGCCCGATCTGGGCGTCGATCAGCCTGGCGCAGGCGCGGATGGTCGGTGCTTCGAACAGCACCGAGATCGGGAAGTTGACGCCGAAAGATTTGCGGATCTGTGCAAACAGGCGGACGGCGATCAGCGAATGCCCCCCCAGTTCAAAGAAACTGTCATCAACACCCACATCCTGCACGCCAAGCAGGTCTTCCCAGAATTCGGCCAGCGTGCGTTCGACCTCGGTTGTGGGCTGGGCATATTCGCTTTCCAGTTTCGGGCGCTGGAAACTGGTTGCGGTGTTTTTCAGCAGATCAAGCGCCTCGGTCGTGGTGTTTTCAACCAGCTTGTTGATATCCATCGAGCTGACAATGATCTGCGGCATGTCCCGTTCAAGCGCGCGTTCGAACAGGACAACCCCGTCGGCGCTGGGAATGCCCTGTGATAGCTGGTGTTTCAGGCGGGCATTCGCCGCCCCACCGGCTTGGCCTTCGGTCAGCCTGTCTTTTTCGGTCGGGGCATTCAGCAGCGTTTCGCTGGTCAGGAATGCGGCGGTCTCTTGCTTTTGCATCTGGAACCCGAACACATCGACCAGAACATTGCCGTGCTTGTCGCAGATCGTCACATCGACGCTGGCGATGGTGCCGAAATCGGTCTGGCGCGGCGACAGGCGCGCCCAACTCAAAATCTCGTCGGTCAGCGGCGCGTGAACGCGCACCGATTGATAGGACATCGGAACCCAGAGGTTCTGGCCCGAATAACCCGGCACCAGCCGGATTGCCCAGCCCGTTGCAATGTCCAGCAGGGCAGGGTGCAGAATGAAACCGTCATCTTCCAAGGCCGCCGGGTTCAGGCGCAGCTCGGCCAGGCCTTCGCCTTCACCGATGGATTGGCGGATCAATGTGCGCCAGCGCGGACCAAAGCGCAGGTGGTGTTCCTGAGGGCTGGCAATCGGATCGCCATTGCCGGGGGCGGCAGGGCCGTCCAGCCGGGCCTTGATCACGCTTAGATCAATCGGGTCAGGGCGGGTTTGTCCGGAAATCAGAATATCCGCCTCGGCGTGGCTCATCCATTCGGGGTCAGCAAGCCCGGTGTCCGAGGACTGAACCCGCAAGCGATAGCCTTTGTCGCTGCGGGCCACGACGCTTCGAAGCCTGCGGGTCTGGCCGTCGGGGATGTGGAACGGGCTGAGGAAAAACAGGTTCTGGATTTCATAATCCATCTGTTCGCGCTGTTCGCGCAGGGCCTGGGCCACCAGTTCGATATAGCCGGTGCCCGGCAACAGGGCCTTGCCGTCAATGGTGCGATGTTCGTCGAACACCCAGTCTTCGGTGGCGCTGAAATCGCGCAGGAAGGCGCGGTTGCCGTTGGGGTCGAAATGCGCCTGCGCATAGAAGGGCGCATCCACATCCGAGGGCGGCACGCTTTGCGGATCGAAATGTTCTGGATTGACCACATTGGCCGCCATGCCGACATCCGACCAGATGCCCCAATTGATCGCAGTGACCTTGGTTTTGCCGCCTTTGCGGCTTTTGGCATAGGCGTTCAGAAATTCATTGGCCGCCACATAGTCGGACTGACCGGTCGGCGCCGTAATGGTCGAGGTTGACGAGAACAGGACGATCTCTTTCACGCTGCCATCGGGGAAGACCCGTTCAAGCACTTGCGTGCCGTGCAGTTTGGGGGCGAACACGGTTTCGGTTTCGACCATCCGACGCCCGAGGATCGGGCCGTCATCCAGCACACCGGCCGAGTGGATCACCACGTCAATGCCGCCGAATTCGGCCTTCGCCGCTTCGATGGCCGTCTGCATTTCCTCAAGGTTGGAAATATCCGCCGTACAGGGCAGAACACGGCCGCCCAAATCCTCGATCTCGCGGATCGCGGCGATGCGCAGGGCGGTGCGGTCGGTTGGGGCGACGGTGGTCAGATAGTCTGTCCACTGATCGCGTTCGGGGATCGCGTCGCGGGTCAGAAGCACGAAATTGGCGCGTTTGGTCTTGGCGAAATGCCGCGCCAGTGACAGACCGATGCCGCCGAAACCGCCGGTGATAAAGAAGGTCTTGGCACCTTTCAGCCGGTCGCCACCAACCAGCGGCGGCAGCTTTTCGGGCCGCAGACCCAGCGCGAAACGGCGCCCGCTGCGGAAGGCAGCGATGGTGTTGGACGGGATCGCCAAAAGCTCTTCCATGACCGGGGTTGCGAATTGCCCGGCAATATCCGCGCCTTTGTTTTCCGAGAATATGCCCAGATCAAGCTGGCTGCAGGTCACGTCGGAAAATTCACGCGGCGCAACCCGAAGCGGGCCGGAAATCATCGCCTTTTCGGGATATTGCAGCGGTTCATCCCGCACTTGCATCGAATCCGAGGTGATCGCCGTGATATGCACCGGTTTGGGCAGGGACACCTCTTCCATGGCCTGCATCAGGAAGGTCAGGCTGAAAAAACCCTGTTCGATATTGCGGTGGAAAAAGCTGCTGCCGGGGCGAAAGGTTTCCTTGACCGTGGTCAGCCAGAAATGCGCGATGCGCGTCGGCGCGAGGCCCCGGCTCATCAGGCTGGACAGCAGGCTGACATAGCCCTCGCGGCCGCGTTCGGTGGACAGTATATAGGATTGATCCCCGTCGCGGACGAAATCGTCTCCGCTGCGGACGGTGACGACGATCTGCCCGGCGGCCCGCAGGTTTTCGGCGACGGTCAGGCCAAGGCCGGTATCATCGACAAAGACCAGCCAGACCTCTTTTTTGGCGTTTTCAAGGTCCACCTCGATGTCCAGCGGACAATCCGCCGTTTTTGGCCACCATGCAGGTTTGAAGCCCCAGTCCGAGATTTTCGGCAGCCGTGTCGGCGGTTCTGCAAAGCTGCGCTGGTCCAGCTTGCCCGGTTCGATGAAATAGGGGGACCGCTGGAACGGGTAGGTGGGCAGCGGAACGCGGTGGCGTTTCTGGTCGCCCCAAATCTGGCCCCAGTCGATGTCGATGCCGGTCGCCCAGCAGCGGCCCAGCATGGCAAGGAAGTAAGCGTCGTCGGCGACCTCGTCCTGTTCATGGCGCAGTGAACTGATCACCTGATTGGCCGACACATCGGGATGTGATTGTGTCAGCGAGGCAAGCGCCTTGCCCGGCCCGACTTCGATATACACCCGCTCGGGGTCTTCGGCCAGGGTGCGGATGCCCTCGGCGAACAGGACCGAATTGCGCAGGTGATCGACCCAGTAATCGGGGTTCATCGCTTCTGAGCTTTTGATCCATGCGCCCGTGCGGTTCGAGACGAACGGGATAGACGGGGCTTCGAAATGCAGGGTTTTCAGAAAGGCGCGGAATTCTTCCAGGATCGGGTCCAGCATCCGCGAATGCGCGGCGATATCGATCGGGATGTCCTGACACTCGATCCGCTCTTTTTCGAGACGCGATTTCAGGTCTTCCAGCGCGTCGCGCGGGCCAGAGGCCACGCTTAGGAACGGGCCGTTCTCGGCGGCCAGATCAAGCGCGTCGCCAAGATGGGGCCGCAGCTCTTCGGCCGGGATCGGCACGCTGAGCATTCCGCCCGATGGGACCGTATCAAACAGCCGGCCGCGCAGATGTACCAGCGCGATACAATCTTCGAACGAGATCACGCCCGAGACGCAGGCGGCGGTGTTTTCGCCCATCGAGTGGCCGATCAGGGCGGTTGGCTGCACACCCCAGGACATCCACAACTGCGCCAGCGCATATTCGGTGATCATGATCAGCGGCAGTTGGACGGACGGTTTGCGCAGTGTCTCGTTGGCTTGCGCCTCGCCGCCCTCGTCGGGCAGCCAGATGTCGCGAATGTCGAAATCCAGCCGTTCTTGCAGGATTTCAAGGCCCCGGTCCATCCAGTCCTGAAAGACCGGCTCGGTCTCGTATAAATCGCGGGCCATGTTGGCATATTGCGCCCCGCCGCCGGGGAACATGAAGACCACGTTGGGATTGTCCGACACGACCGAATGGGTGAACACGCGGCGGGTGTTGTTTTCTTTCAGATATTGCGCCGCTTCCGCATGGGTTTCGGCAACCACGACACGGCGCTTGTCAAAGGCGCGGCGGCCTTCTTTCAGCGTCCATGCGATATCGGCCAGTGGCACATCGGGCATGGCGGGCAAGGCCTGTGCTATATTGGCCGAGGCATCGTCAAGCGCGGCGCCGGACCGTGCCGACAGGGTCAGCAGTTGGAACGGCCAGTCGGTTTCGTCCGACATCCCCCGGTCGGGTGCCTCTTCCAGCACCGCATGGGCGTTTGTGCCACCCACACCCAGCGAATTCACGCCGGCCCGTTTCGGGCCTTTGTGGGAATTCCACGGGGTCAGGGCATTGTTGACGCGAAACGGGCTGTTGGGGAAGTCAATCGCCGGGTTCGGTTCTTCATACCCCAATGACGGCGGGATGCTCTGGTTTTTCAGCGACAGTGCGACCTTGATCAGGCTGGCAACCCCCGCTGCCGTGTCCAGATGGCCGATATTGGTTTTGACGCTGCCAATCCGGCAAAAGCCGGTCTCGTGCGAGGTTTCGCGAAAGGCGTTGGTCAGGGCGGCCACTTCGATCGGATCGCCCAGATAGGTGCCGGTGCCATGGCATTCGACATAGTCGATCGTATCGGCGTTGACGCCTGCCATCGCATGCGCCTCGGCAATCGCGGCGGCCTGTCCGTCAACCGAAGGGGCAAGGTATCCGGCTTTGGAGGCGCCGTCATTGTTGATCGCCGTGCCCTTGATTACGGCCCAGATATGATCGCCGTCGCGGATCGCATCTTCGATCCGGCGCAGAACCACCACTCCGACGCCGCTGCCAAAAACGGTGCCCTGGGCGCGGTGGTCGAACGCATGGCAATGCCCATCGGGCGACAGGATTTCGCCTTCCTGAAAGACATAGCCCCGCCCATGCGGCAATTCGATGGTGACACCGCCCGCCAGAGCCATGTCGCATTCGGCATTTTGCAGGGCCTGACAGGCATAATGGGTGGCAACCAATGAGGTTGAGCAAGCCGTCTGGATGTTCACCGACGGCCCCGTAAGATCAAGGATATGGCTAAGACGGGTGGACAGGAAATCCTTGTCATTGCCCGTGTGGCGCAACAGGAACATGCCCGTATCATCGACCAGATCGGGGTTCGAGCAGATGTTGAAATAGAAATAGCTGCCCATGCCGCAGCCTGCATACACCCCGACCGGGCCGGGGACGCTTTCCGGCGGATGGCCGGCGTTTTCCAGCGCTTCCCAGGCGCATTCCAGAAACTGCCGGTGCTGGGGATCCATGATCGCGGATTCTTTCGGGCTGAGGCCGAAGAACTCTCCGTCAAACTTTTCGAAATCCTCCAGCACCGCCGCGGCCGGCACATAGTTCGGATTGCGGATCAGATGCAGCGGTTCGCCCGATTTGGTCAGCTCGCTTTCGCTGAGCTTGCGAATGGATTCCGTGCCACTTTCAAGGTTTTTCCAGAAGGTTTCGATGTTTTTTGCGCCTGGCAAATGCGCGGCCATACCGACAATGGCAATGTCGCCGTCCGAATAGGCGTTGCTGTCGAAATCCGTTGGCATTTTTCACTCACTGCTGACTTTGTTTGTTTCCTATTGTTCAAAAAAGGACTTTTTGGGGCACTTTTGGGGAAACATTCACACTTAATCACCTTTTTAACCCGGGCACATGGTGTCCTCGGATTGGAAAATAAGCAAGCCTGTGGGCGTTATTGTTTCCGATCAGTAACCAATCAGGCTTTGCATTTGGTCGGAATACAGAAACCACGCGGTCGAGGTGATCACAGCCGCGACGGCAAACAGGAAGATGTCGAACAGCGGATCCCAGACCTTCATCCGGATCGCATAGAACAGCGACGCAGGGTAAGAGATCACGAAAGCCACGCCCTGGCCGATGATGCCGCCAAGCAGGCCGAAAAATTCCAGACCCAGCCAGATACAGGAAATCATCGCCAAAGCCTTGACCGCGATCAGGGTGAAATACTGCCGCGACGAGCCAAGCCCGAGCACCGCATGCTGATAGGGGATTTGGTGAATTTGCAGGATATGCATCGAGGTCAGCGTCACCAGCATCACCCCCGCTTCCAGATAGCGGTCGTCGTAAAGAAACGCGACCAGCCAGCCGCCGATCAGCACCAGCACGATGATGGAAACGCTTAACCCGCCAAAGGCAACAAAGATCAGTTTTCGGATACGGTTGAAATTCGCCGCCGATTCACCGGGCGGCGAGTTGCGATAGAACGAGGTCATCACCCGCCCGCCCAAAGTCTGCGCCAGCATCAGCGGGAAGCTGGCAAGGAAATAGCCGATATTGTAGATGCCAAGCGTTTCCAGCGACACGTAGATGCCCAGCAGAAACTTGTCGGACTGCATGGCGATGAAGGTTGCGATGGTGCTGGGGAAAATCCAGATGCCGAAGGTCAGCAGCTCTCGCATGGCGGGGCGTTCGAAGACAAAGGAATTCCCGTGGCCGGGCAGGAAGATCTTGAACAGGATGAACTTGCCGATCGCCCCAAGCACGGTGCCGTAGGCCAGACCCCAGACATCGCCGGTCAGCCAGGAAAAGAAAATCATCGATATGACGGTGATCAGGTTCGCACCGATTTCAAGCGCGGTCAGGCGGCCCATTTCCATGTGGCGATAGGCCAGATCGACCGATGTCGGCAAAAGCCCCTCGACAATCAGGATAATCGCCATCATCGGAACGATTTTGGTAAAGATCGGATCGCCATAAAGGATCGACATCGGATAGCTCAGCAGCCATGCCATGGCGAACAGGAAGACACCCCGGACGACCTTCAGCGACCATGCGGTATCGAGAAACACCTGATCCTCGCCCCGCTCGCTGCGGATGATCGAGGTTTTTATGCCCACATCCGAGAACTGGCTGAGCGCGGTCAGCAGCAGCCCCGACAGGGCCATGATCCCGAAGGCTTCGGGGAACAAAAGGCGTGTCAGAACAAGGTTGGACAGCAGCCGGATCAGCTGGCTCGAGCCGAAATTGATCACGGTATAGGCCGTGGTGCGCGCCGCCTTTTGCAGGATGCTGGCGCCGGTTATCTTGGCCCATAGCGATTTGATCATGCTGCCCGGTTCCGATTCTACTGGATGCCCCGTAACCCCGCAGAATTGGCGGGGACACTTGTTAACTTTTTGATCTGTCTACGCGACTGGGGGCCGCGCCGTCAACGCGCACCGGGGATATCGCTGGTGGCCAGGGCGAAATTATCACCGGCAAACAGCAGGTATTCGATGCCTTTGAAGGTGACTTGGCTGTCACCATTTCGGGCGGTGATCAGATCGCCGTCAACCTTGAAAGATATCCGGGCCATGGTTCCGTCCAGCATCAACTGGTCCACCCCGTCGCCGCCATGCACCAGATCGCGGCCGGATTTCGGCACGAACAGATCGTCCCCGTCGCCTCCGGTCAGGATGTCGTCAAACGCGGTGCCGATGATATCGCCACTGCCGCCGGTGACGATGCGGCCCTGTTTGAAAGCGTCCGGTTCGCGGGTTTCGTTCAGCTTCGAGGGGCGCCGGTTATGGGCCAAAAGAATATCCCAGCGGCCGGTCTGATCGTCCAGATGCCGCAGATGCCCCCAGGCGCCGTGACGGCCCGGTGTGTAAAAGGCCAGATACGGGTTGAACAGTTTGCCGCCCGCCCCGGCCCAGCCATCGAGAAGCTCGAGATAAAGCGCATCCATCTGCGGGCTATAGTTGAACCGGTTCAGCAGGGCGATCACCTCGTCGTCGCGCGGCTCGTCATAGGGCTGGATCACATGGGTGCCACCTTCATACATGATCATTTCCAACCCGTTTGCATTGGCAAAACTGTAATGCTCGGGCCAGTAACCGGTGATTTGGGCGCGCAGGGCACCGGCCCGCAGGTTCGCCGCCAACTGGTCAAAGACGAAATCCTCGTCCCCTTGCGCCATCCAGCGCCGCACGGTCGGGGCGGTCTGGCCGCTGTCCATCGACAGCCACAAATAGCCCGTCAGCGCATAGGCATCGAAATACTGCGCCGTTGACCCGCCCAATTCGTCGATCAGGTTGCGGCCTTCCAGTTGTGCCCGTGACCGCCCGGGCGAAGCCGCCTGTACCGCGATCACATTGGTCAGCCGGTCGTCAGCCTCGGCCCCGAATACGTCGCTGAAAATCATCGCAACCTGCGCTGCCCGCAGTCCTGCGAACTCTAGCCAGCCTTCGCCACCGGCACGGCGGCCCCAACGCTCTTGCGCCTGGGCCTGCGCCCATTTGGCCTGTGCGAAGCCGAAATTCCAAAGCTCGTTGGAAAATTCGACATAGGCCTTCAGGTCGGGGTCCAGCCGGTCTTTCACCGATTGCGCATAGCGGCGGATCAGGTCGTCGTCGGACAGATGCGGCAGGGTGAACCACGGATCGGCCCCGACCAGATTGGCCAGATCGACCATCACCTGAAGCGGGACACCGCCGGAATAGGTATAATCCCCGATCTCGGGCAGCTCCTGCCAGGTTCTGACCGTTGATCCGTTGGTCCGCATCCAGTTCATGAAGCGCAACACCCGGAAATCGCGGATACGCCGGACGAAATCGGGGTTGAATTGCGCGCCAAGCTCATATGCCGGGATATTGCGTTCATGGACAATCGCCAGATCGCGCAACGGGTTCGCCGGGTCCATGTCCGAGACTTCGATCATCACCGGCCCGGTGGCCCCGGTCGGGAATTCGAACCAAATCTCGTTTTCGGCACGGCGGATCACACGGGCGGCCAGCGACAGGTTGACCTTGGCATCGCCGGAATAGGTGACACGATAGCGCCCCGCGACCGAGGTCTGATCCGTCGGCTGATCCACCAAAATTAGCGAAGCCAGAAACCGCGCCTCGTCCGGAACCGCAATCGGCCAGCCCTGATCATCGACATAGCCCTGATCGCGCAGTTCCTGATTGCTGATCCCGCCCCATTGGCCAGGCAGATGCCCTTCCCAGGCTCGGGCGGTTCTGGCAAGGTTGATGAACGGGTGGGCCGGGCTCCAATCGCTGATTTGCGACAGGTTCATTGCCATGGACGGATCGGCCAGCGGCACGGCATTATCCTGCTGCGCCCGTGCAATTGGCGGCAGCAAGCCCAGCATTACCACCATCAATCCGGTCAGAAATTTTACATAGTCGCGCATGATACCCCCGCGGCAGGAAGCCACGTCTTCGTTTCTACAGGGTAAATGCGCGAAGGGAAGGGGATCAGCCTTTTTCCGCGGCGGCGACGTGATCTTTCACTTGCAGGAAACTGTCCGGCGTGACCGAGATTGAATCGATCCCCGCCTGAACCAGCAGCCGCGCAAATTCGGGGTAATTCGACGGGGCCTGACCGCACAGCCCGACCTTCACCCCCGCCGCATGGGCCTTTTCGATCACCGAGCGGATCATCCAAAGAACCGCCTCGTCGCGTTCGTTGAACAATCCCGCCAGCTGGTCGCTGTCGCGGTCGATGCCAAGCGTCAGCTGTGTCAGGTCGTTGGACCCGATCGAGAACCCGTCAAAGCGCTTGGCGAATTGCTCGGCCAGAATGACGTTCGAGGGCACTTCGCACATGACGTAAACCTCAAGCCCGTCTTCGCCGCGCGTCAGCCCCTCATTGGCCATGACCGCCAATACACGGTCGGCTTCGTCCGGGGTGCGGCAGAAGGGGATCATCACGGTCACATTGTCAAAGCCCATGGTCTTGCGCAGCCGCTGCACGGCGCGGCATTCCAGCCGGAAGCCATCGGCATAGCCCGGATCGTAATAGCGCGAAGCCCCGCGCCAGCCGATCATCGGGTTGGCCTCGACCGGTTCAAAGGCCCGCCCGCCCAGCAAATCGGCATATTCGTTGGTTTTGAAATCGCTCATCCGCAGGATCATCGGATTGGGATAGGCAACAGCGGCAATGCGGGACAGGCCAAGGGCCAGTTGCTCGACAAAATATTCGGATTTGTCGTCATAGCCTTTGGTCAGTTCCTCGATTTCCGCCCGCACCGTTTCGTCGCGCAGCGTGTCGAAATGGATCAACGCCTTGGGATGGACCTTGATCGCGTTGGAAATCACGAATTCCATCCGCGCAAGGCCAACCCCCGCCGCAGGCAGGCGCCACCAGCGCGAGGCGGTGGCCGGGTTGGCAAGGTTGAGCATGATGCGGGTCCGGGTCTCGGGCACATGCTCAAGATCGAGGTCTTCGACCTCAAAGCTTGAAATACCCTCGTAGACATAGCCTTCGTCGCCTTCGGCGCAGCTGACGGTGATGTCCTGACCGTCATGCAGGATATGCGTGGCATCGCCACAGCCGACGATTGCCGGCACCCCAAGTTCGCGGCTGACAATGGCCGCGTGGCTGGTGCGGCCGCCGTGATCGGTGACAATGGCCGAGGCCCGTTTCATGATCGGCACCCAATCGGGATCGGTGGTTGATGTGACCAGAACACCGCCATCGACAAACCGGTCAATATCGCGGACGTTCTCGATCAGGCAAACACGCCCGGTGGCAATCTGCTGGCCGACCGACAGACCGGTGACAATCGCCGGTCCGTGATCGCCGATGGTAAAGCTTTTCACCGCTCCGGCGGATGTGCGCGATTGTACGGTTTCTGGCCGTGCCTGAACGATATAAAGCTTGCCGGTGATGCCGTCGCGCGCCCATTCCATATCCATTGGAAGGCCGTAATGCGCCTGAATGGTCGCCGCCTGACGGGCCAGTTCCAGCACCTCGTCATCCGACAGCACGAATTGTCCACGCTCGGCCTTTGAGGTCGCCACATTGCGCACCGGCCCGTCACGACCGGTGGCGTAGATCATCTTGATCTCTTTCGCGCCGAGTTTCTTTTCGATCACCGGACGCAAGGCGGTGTTGTCCAGAAACGGCGTGTAGACCTGAAATTCGTCCGGCGTCACAGCGCCCTGCACGACGTTTTCGCCCAGACCCCAGGCCGCGTTGATCAGGATCACCTTGTCAAAGCCGGTTTCGGTGTCGATGGAAAACATCACGCCCGAACCGCCAATATCCGACCGCACCATCTGCTGAACCCCGACCGAAAGGGCCACCTGCCGGTGGTCGAACCCCTGCACCTTGCGATAGGTGATCGCCCTGTCGGTGAACAGCGAGGCATAGCAATTGCGGCAGGCGGTCAGAAGGTCCTCTTCTCCGGTCACGTTCAGATAGGTTTCCTGCTGACCGGCAAAGCTGGCCTCGGGCAGGTCTTCCGCCGTGGCGCTTGAGCGGACGGCGACCGACAGGTCGGTTTGGCCGGCCCGTCTGGAAAGCTCTTGGTAGGCGCTGCGGATGGCTTTTGCGGTGCTGTCCGGCCAGTCGCCCGCCGCAATGGCGGCGCGGATGGTTTCTCCGGCTTCGGACAATGTGGTCTTGCCCTGATCAAGCCGTGCCATCTGGCGATCCACCAGACCGTTCAGATCGTTGTCCGCCATGTACCGGCGGAACGCATCCGAGGTGGTGGCAAAACCGGGCGGGACCGAAATGCCAAGGCCGCCCAATTCCTGCACCATTTCGCCCAAAGACGAATTCTTGCCGCCGACAAGGGCCACGTCGTCGCGCCGCAGGGTTTCAAAAAACAGGACTTCGGATTGATCGGTCATGGTCGCGCCTCGTTCGTCGGGTCGGCGCAAAGCCTATCAGGGCTGGCAAAAACAGCCTTGATTTGGGTCAACGAGACGGCGCTTGCCCATAGATCGCATCGAAGAATGCGCCAAGTTCCGCGCCCGCGCTTAACGGCAATACATGGGCCACATATTGATCGGGTCGCACCAGCACCATGCAGCCCTGATCGCGATCGATCCCGCGCATGTCATAGATATCGCCCGCGCCCTTGTGGTCGGTGCAGAAGACCTTTTCGTAATCCATCAGCCCAAGCCTGCCTTTCCGCGGTTTCAGCAGGTCCGGCATGGCGGCGAAATCCAGCGCGTCGAAGGTTTCGGGAAAGACCGCGCGGATGTCGAGAAAGCCGTCAATATCTTCGCCGTCCCTTGTGTATTTCCGGACAGGCGAGGCGGTATCGTTCTCCAGCCAGCCGGTCAGTTGGACCAGGCTTGTGTGATCCCGCCCCGCGAAGGCGTAAAGACGCCAGCGGCCATCCGCCGTTGCCGCGTGGCCCAGTTGCATCTGCCGGGCATCCGCAAGGCGCACGACCGGGGCCGAGTGGAAGCGTTTGCCGATAATCTCGCCGCGGGCCAGCGATTGATGGGTCGGCGCGGCGATCAGGCTGGACGGGTCGTAATGAACCGCTGTGCCGCCGGTGAATTCCAGGTTTTCCTTGAACGCCCGCACAAAGCGCGGCTCTTGCCCGTCATCGATTGCGGTCGATCCGGCGGGGGCCGACATGATCCGCGCCCATTCATGATCGGTGTCGACAAGGCGTTTCGCTTCGCGCCAGCGTTCGCTGGAATAGCTGTGCAGCAGGGTTTTCGGGGCACGGCCCGTAAGCACATGGGCCAGTTTCCAGCCCAGGTTGAATGTATCCTGCATCGAGACATTCATCCCCTGACCGGCCTTGGGTGAATGGGTGTGGCAGGCGTCTCCGGCGGTAAAGACGCGCGGGGTGCGGGTGGCCGCCTGATGGGCGGGCACATCGTCGAACCGGTCGGTCATCCGGTGGCCGATCTCGTAGATTGACCACCAGACGGTTTCTTTCACGTCGATCCGGTAGGGGGACATGATCCGGTTGGCGGCGGCGATGATATCTTCGCGGGTCAGGTCGCGGTCGGTGACACGCTCGTCTTCGTTCAGCTTGTCAAGTTCGACATACATCCTGAACAGATAGCCGCCTTCGCGCGGCAGGATCAGCACATTGCCCTGATCTTGCGAGGCGATCAGGCATTTCTGGCGGATATCGGGGAAATCGGTATTGGCAAGAATGTCCATCACACCCCAGGCCTGATGCGCTGCGTCGCCCTGAAGCGAACCGCCAATGGCGCGGCGCACATTCGAACGTGCCCCGTCGCAGCCGACCACATAATTGGCCCGGACGGTGCGGGTCTGGCCCCAATCAACGCCGGTGTCTTCCAATGTGACCGTGACCGGATGGTCGTCGGTTTTGGGTTCTATCTGCACATCCGTGACCGACCAGCTGTAATCGGGGGCAAGGCGCGACGGAGAATCCATCATCACATCCAGAAACAACTGGTGTAGCCGCGCCTGATTGATCAGGATATGCGGCATTTCCGAGCTGTCGTCAGCGACGTCCTGAACCCGTCCGAACCGTTTGATATGATTGGGTTTGTCGGGATCCGGCACCCAGAACGCGGTCTGGTTCACCCAATAGCTTTCGCGCTTCACCTTATCGGCGAAACCGAAGGCCTGAAACATTTCCATCGTGCGGGTGTTGATCCCGTCGGCCTTGCCTTTGGTGATGTTGCGGGGGCTGGATTCGACAATCATCGTGTCAATTTCGGGAAATTGCGCAAGCTGGGCGGCAAGGCAAAGACCGGCTGGGCCGGTGCCTGCAATCAGCACATCGACTTTTTCAGGCAAGGGCGCGTTCGGGCTTTGATCGCGCCGGTTTGGGGCGGCGGTCTTGCGGTCCGGGTCGCCGCCACGAAAACCGTCGAGATAAAACTGCATGGGCTTGTCCTGACCTTGACTTTGGCGTTTTGACTTCAACTGCGCGTCTCAGGATATTTTTGAGACGCCTTAATTGGTAACTATACTTACCAACCGGGGCAAATAAGATATGTGCGCGGCCCAAAACCGGACTGCATAGGGCAACTTCGCCCCTGACCTTTGGATTGCGGTTTCAATACCCGCCAGCGGCTAAAGCGTTTCGTCATATTGTTAAGTCTCAACAATCTGGCGAAACGCGCGATACTTAATGGCGTTGCGGGCGTTTCGAAATCAACTTCGCGTCTCAAGTTGATCTCGAAACGCTTTAGTTATTCACATCCAGATGCGCCTCGGCCTCGACCTCGACCGTCCAGCGGCCCGCGCGGACATATTGCTGGCTGGCATCCTCGACCGGCTGGTAATCCCAATGGGGCCGCTTGCCGATCCCATGGGCGCGGTTGACCAGTCGGCGGCGGTTTTGATCGTCGATGATCTGCCGCTTCAAAGCCTTTGCGTCCCATTGCGCGTGGGCGATGGTCTCAAGCTCGGCCAGCGTGTCGGCATAGGCCGGATTAGCGGCCAGATTGGTCAGCTCGTCCGGGTCTGCGTCAAGATCGAACAGCAAGGGCGGGTCGGTTTCGCTGTAAAACAGTTTCATCCGGCCGCGCACCAGCATGAAGGTCGGCTCGGACACCCCTTCGGACAGGTATTCCCCGGCGACCGCACGGGGGGCGATGCTCTGGCCTGCCAGCAAAGGCAGCAGCGACGTGCCGTCGGTTTCCAGCACCTCGTCGCTGACGCCCGACAGATCGGCAAAGGTTGGCAGGATATCCACCAGTGACACGGTTTCAGCCACGCGGCCGCGATCAATCCGACCCGGTGCCCAGACGATCAGCGGCACGCGGGCGGACCATTCAAAGAAGCATTTCTTGTAATACATCCCCCGCTCGCCCATCATGTCGCCGTGGTCCGAGGCAAAGATCAGGATCGTGTTGTCCTTCAGGCCCGTCTCTTCCAGCACCTTCACCAGTTCGGCCAGCTTGCTGTCGACATATTCGATTGATGCGTAATAGCCGTGGCGGGTGCGGCGGATATCGGCCGCGCTGATTTCAGCCTCGCCGATTGCGTAATGGGTGTGCAGCCGGGCGGAATGGGCATCTTTTTCCGTCAGCGCGATGGGCGGCACCCTGGGCAGGTCAATCTGATCCTCGTCATACATGTCCCAGAACTCGGGCCGCGCCACGTAAGGGTCATGGGGCGAGGTAAAAGACACCGTCAGCATGAACGGCTGCTCTGCGCCGTCGCGGGCGCGGTCATAAAGCCAGCGCATGGCCTTGGTATTCACGTCGTCGTCATAATCCATCTGCAACGACCGCAGGCAGGGGCCGACCTCTTGCACATTCTGCATGTCCTGAAAGCGGACCTTGGCGTCAGGATCGGCCCAGTTTGGCGTCCAGCCGAAATCCGAGGGGTAAATGTCGGTGGTCAGGCGTTCCTCGTAGCCGTGCAACTGGTCGGGTCCGGTGAAATGCATCTTGCCCGAAAGACAGGTGCGATAGCCGCCAAGGCGCAGGTAATGGGCAAATGTCGGATGGGCCGAGGAAAAATCATGCGCGTTGTCATATCCGCCCACCCGTGACGGCAGCCGCCCCGTCATCATCGAGGTTCGCGACGGCCCGCAAAGCGGTGCGTTGCAATAGGCGTTCTGAAACACCACGCCCTCATTGGCCAGCCGCGTCAGGGTCTGCGCCTTGACAACCGGATGGCCGTAAAAGGGCAGGGCCTTGGCCGACATCTGATCGGCCATGACAAACAATATGTTCGGTCTATCCATCTGCGTTCCCGTCCTTTGACGGGCCGAGTGTCGAGACCTTGCGCGGCACGGTCAATAGCTGAAATGCGGGATATTGATTTCCCCGGCGGGATATGTGCGGAATGGCGGGGCACAGGATGATAGGAAAGCTGCCCCGATGACCGACCAAACCACCCATGACGCCGAGGCAGATGCCCGCAATGACGACATCCTGATCTGGGTGAACGGAGCGCTCGTGCACAAGGACGAGGCCAAAGTCTCGGTCTATGACAGCGGCTTCATGCTGGGCGACGGGATGTGGGAAGGCATGCGGCTTTACGACGGGGAATGGGCGTTTTTCGATGACCATATGGACAGGCTGTTCAACTCGTTGAAATCGGTGTCGCTAAGGATTGACGAGGGGCCGGACGACATCCGCGCCCTGCTGGATCAGACCGCCAGAGCCAATGGTATGACCTCGGACGCCCATTGCCGCCTGATGATCACCCGAGGGCGCAAGGCCAAACCGTTCCAGCATCCGGGCCTCAGCCGCTTTGGCCCGACCATCGTGGCGATTGTCGAGCATTCCAAACCGTCCGAAAACGTTCAGTCGCAAGGAATCCGTCTGGCCACGGTGCCGCAGGTGCGCGGGCTGCCGATGTCGCAGGATGCGAAATACAACAGCCATTCCAAGCTGAACTGCGTGATCGCCTGCCTACAGGCCGAGCAGGCCGGTGCGGACGAGGCCCTGATGCTGGACCCGCATGGCTTTGTGAACACCACCAACGCCTGCAACTTCTTCATCGTTCGAAAGGGCGAGGTCTGGACCTCGACCGGTGACTACTGCATGAACGGTGTCACGCGGCAAAAGGTGATCGATCTGTGCCGTGCCGACGGTATTCCGGTGTTGGAAAAGAACTATTCGCTCTATGAAGCCTACGGTGCCGACGAAGCGTTTCTGACCGGCACGTTCGGCGCCCAAACCCCGGTGGCCGAGATCGACGGCAAATCCATCGGCAATGGCGAGCGTCCGGTGATGATGCGCATTCGTGCGCTTTACAAGCGTCTTGTGGCAGAAAACGTGGCGGCGCAGAAGGCCGGGCGAAAGGCGTGACGCCACGGCTTGCCGGTCGCTGGTCAGCGCCGAAGTCAGGCGGGTTCGGTTTCGTTCAGGCTGCACATTTTGATCAGCCATTGCCCGTCGGCTTGCCGCTCAAACACAGTCAGTGAAACACCATCCCCCGTTTCAGCGCCTTCGCTGTAATTTGCATGGCACCAGGCAAGATCGCCCGAGCCTCCATGCGCGATCATGTCCAGCCGCTTGTTTTCGCCGCCGTCACTTGTCCAGTCCTGATGGAGATCCCTGATCGCCTCTTGTCCCTGGGCCACAGGGGCATAGGGCGAGGCCAAAGTCGCGTCCGCCGAGAAAACCGCCGCACAACCCGATGCGTCGCCCGTGCGGTATGCCTTGAGATACCGATCCCAAACCGCCTGTAATTCTTCGCGCAAACCCATGTGACAGCCCTTTGACCTTGACAGAAAGCCGGTGAAACAAATGCCCGCACCGACGCTTTTCCCGTACCTTCATAAAGCGGTTTTCATGAAAATGCGACCGATGGTGGGCGTTTCTGGCGAACCTGGATCGTCTGACAGGCCTGAGCCGCCTGGCGCAGCTTGTCCGGTCTGATTGGGCTTACCGCATCACAGGATCAAAAGAGACCCGATCAGTCCCACCAGAAAACCCGCGACAGCCCCCAGTGCCGGTGCCCAGTGGCGATCCAGAACCGATTGCGGTGCTATGTCCTGAAACGTCAGATAGACGATCCCGCCGGATGCGAACAACATGATCGCACCGATCAGTTGCGGATTTCCCGCCAGGATCGAAAACCCGATATAGGCGCATAGCGGACCAAGCAGCACCAGCCCCCAAAACCCGGCAAGCAATTTTCTCGGTGGCGTGGTTCCGTGGGCCTGCGCCTCGCGGAAGGCATTGAAACCTTCGGGAAAGTTTTGCAGCGCGATCAGAAGGGCCAGCAAAAGCCCGGCGGGCTTGCCCGTCGCAAGGGCGGCCCCCATCGCGATGGCCTCGGGGACGAAATCCAACAGCATCGCCATAAGCTGGGACGAGGGGCTGCCGAGACGTGCCAGCAGCAGATCAAGCGCAAAAACGACCAGCCCGCCCAGGGCAAATGCAAGGACAACCCAAAGGGGCGACAGATCACGGATGCCCTCGGGCACCAGCACCAGCGAGACAGCGGCCAACAAAACGCCCCCGCCGAATGCAATGATCGCATGGCGAAGCTCGTCTTCCAGCCATTGCGGTTTGATCCGTTCGATGCTGGCGACATGGGCGCCGATCGGAATGGTTATGCCTGCCAGCACGGCCAGTAAAAGGGATATCCACAGGTTGTCCATGCGAAATCAATAACTTCCCGCGCCCGCGCATGGAACAGAATTATTCGGGGTTTTTCGGGGGGCTTGGAAAAAATGCACCAAAAAGCCCGTGGCACATCAGCGGGTGGGCGGCCGGTTTGAAAGGGTGTGGGGGTCAGTCCACAAGCCCCAATTGCCGGGCGATACTGGAACCAACAGTCAAGTTGCACTGAGAGCTTGAATCCAAGAAACGCTTAAGCGTATTGATCGCGCCCCTCCTGGCTGTGTGCTCCACTTTGTGTCACACCTGACTGCCATTTAGCTAGGGCATTGAAAACACTTGGAGGCGAGTACCGGAATCGAACCGGTGTACACGGATTTGCTTTTGACCGCAGGTCTGCTTCCGAAAGGATCAGTCAATACAACCATCATCGCGGTTCAAATAGTGTCGTCAGGATCGGGCAGTCGGGCACCTCGCCTTGGCTGCATTCGGCGGCCATGCTGACAAGTGCCTTTTCCAACTTCCTCAGCCCTTTGATTTTTTCACGCACTGATGCCAAATGCCCGATGGTCAGATCATGTACTTCGCCGCAGGTGAAGTCTTGCTGATCAACCATTTCCAGCAACGTGCGGATTTCATCAATGCTAAAGCCAAGCTCTCGTGATGTTTTGATGAAGGACAACCGTTTGAGTTGGTCATAGTTGTATTGCCGGTTGCCGCCAGCAGTCCGATCTGGCTTCGGCATTATATTGATGCGCTCGTAATAGCGGACCGTTTCAATATTCACACCGGTGCGTCTGGATATTTCACCAATTGCGTAACCTCGCGCGTTCGTGAAGCCGGACATCAAAAAGACCCCTTGTTTCTGTAGTGACTACAGATCGTAGACTACACTGAAATTCCTAGATCGCGAGTGCAAATATGGCCGACACAACAAATGTTGACGTACCACAGACAGATCCTGACAATCGCAAGGAACGAATGATTGCGGCGGGGGGGATTTTGGGTGCTCTTGCGGCTTCAACTTGCTGCGTCGTTCCACTTATCCTGTTCAGCCTTGGAATTTCCGGAGCCTGGATAGGCAACCTGACGGCACTTACACCCTACAAGCCAATCTTCATCGTAATTACGCTGGGTTTTCTCGGCTACGGTTACTGGTTGGTATATCGCAAGCCCAAAGCCTGCACGGAGGGGGAAACCTGTGCACGACCGCTTCCCAACCGTCTTGTCAAATCTGCTCTTTGGGTTTCGACATTCCTCATTGTGGTTGCGCTGTTCTGGAACTGGATTGCTCCGGTCCTCGCCCCCATTCTTCTTGGTCTTTGAAAGGACACACTATGAAAATCAAAACTTTCAGTTTGGCCTTGATTGCCATGATGGCCGCTGGTCAGGCCTTTGCCGCAGAACAGACCGTGACGTTCTCGGTTCCCGGCATGACCTGTGCGAGTTGCCCCTTCATCGTTGAATCAGCAATGCGCAGCGTTGAAGGCGTCATCCAAGTGATCGCTGATGTGGACACACGGACGGCCGTCGTTGTCTTTGACGACGCCATTGCCAACGCAGAAGATATCGCGTTTGCTTCAACGGCCGCGGGCTATGAGGCCGAGCTTGTGTCAGACGGCAGCAACTTTTGAATCGGTCACGAACGACCGTCTGGCATGCGATGCAGCCAGCGATGGCGCTATCTGCCGCTGCGGTAATGCCTGACCGAGAAAGACCATTATTATGACCGAACCCAACACTCTGAAATCCACTGACACCGATACATTTGACCTTGCCGTAATTGGGGCTGGCTCTGCTGGCTTTTCCGCTGCGATCACAGCAGCAGAAGAAGGCGCGCGCGTTGCTCTAATCGGTTATGGAACCCTCGGTGGCACGTGCGTCAACGTTGGCTGCGTCCCATCCAAAGCGATGATCCGTGCGGTGGAAACGATGCATGTAGCCAAAGGGGCTGATCGCTTTGACGGCCTGACGGCTACGGCACATGTAACCGATTGGGCGGCAATGGTGGCCCAGAAGCAAGCCTTGGTTGATGAGCTTAGAGTGGAAAAATACGTCGATGTTCTGCCAAACTATGTGGGCATCAAATACATCGAAGGTCAGGCGCATTTTACCAAGGGTGGTGAACTTCAAATTGGCGATCGCACCTTACGCGCACCAAAAGTGATCGTCGCGACAGGTTCCTCACCGCATGTTCCCGACATACCCGGACTGGATGGAATCGATTGGCTGGACAGCACCTCGGCCCTTGAACTCCGGCAGCTTCCGGTGTCCCTCATGGTGATGGGCGGTGGCTATATCGGGGTTGAGATCGCACAAATTTTCGCGCGGGCGGGCACCGAAGTTACCATCGTCACGCGCCGTGGTTTGCTGCCGGAGGCTGAGCCGGAGGTCAGCGAAGCATTGACGAAAGCCTTCTCAGAAGAGCGCATCAAGGTGCTGGATGGGTTGGCATATGACCGGTTTGAAAAATCGGGCGAGGGTGTCGCCTTGCACGCCGCCCAAAATGGCGTGGCGGTCAAAATCGAAGCTGAAAGGCTTTTGTTGGCAACGGGCCGTGTCCCAAACACGGCTTCTCTGGCGCTTGATGTTGCTGGTATCGACACAGATGCGAACGGTGGAATTGTTATCGACCCGCAGATGCGCAGTTCGCGGGACGGAGTTTATGCCACAGGCGATGTGACCGGGACCGATCAGTTCGTATATATGGCGGCATATGGCGCGAAACTCGCGGCCATGAATGCGATGAATGGAAACACGCTGACGTATGACAATAGCGTCATGCCGACTGTCGTTTTCTCTGATCCACAGGTAGCCAGTGTCGGTCTTACCGAGGCGCGAGCCAAGTCCGCCGGTTATGACGTGGCAACGTCGGTTCTGGGTTTGGAGCATGTGCCTCGTGCCTTGGCGGCACGCGATACACGGGGCCTTATCAAGCTGGTTGCGGAAAAGCACAGCAAGAAGCTGTTGGGGGCGCACATCATAGCGCCGGAAGGAGCGGATAGTATCCAGACGGCAGCGATGGCGCTGAAAATGGGAATGACCTACGACGATCTTGGCACGATGATCTTTCCTTACCTCACAACAGTTGAAGGTTTGAAATTGGCCGCACAAACCTTTGAGAAGGATGTCACAAAGCTGTCCTGTTGTGCTGGCTAAAGCGTCCTGCCAAAAACCTGAATCACGGGTTTGTGGCAGGGCGCCCACAACAGTCGATGGGTCTTGCAGCGTCCGGCCTTTCCCCTGTCCCAGGTTAAAGGCCGGACGCTTTAGGTTGTCCTTCTTTCCAAAAAAGCACTCGTATGGGTGCGAAACCGGCCATTGGTCAAAACACAGAAGTCGCGGAAATGGGTTCTAAGACGCCTGATGTCTGGCTGTTTTTCAACTAAACTAATTGAACCACTTGGAGGCGAGTACCGGAATCGAACCGGTGTACACGGATTTGCAATCCGCTGCGTCACCACTCCGCCAACTCGCCGTCTGATAAGTGGTGTGTGCGGATTAGCTGATCTTCTTCAGGGCTGCAAGGCCTCAACCGTCAAAAGCGGCGGCTTGTGTTGTGCAGGGCGGGGGAATGTGGCATGACGCTGGCATCTATAGAATATGGAAGACTGCCATGACCGATTTCGCCACCCGCCGCACATTCATGGTCGACACTCAGGTGCGCCCCTCGGACGTGACCAAATTCCCCGTGATCGACGCTTTGCTCAAGGTCCGCCGCGAGGCGTTTGTGCCGGATCAGAAACGTGAAGCGGCCTATGTGGATGTGAACCTTGATCTGGGCAACGGGCGTGTTGTGCTCGAGGCGCGGAGCCTGGCCAAGATGCTGGATGCTTTGGACATTCAGCCCGACGAGGTGGTTTTGGATATCGGCTGCGGTCTGGGTTATTCATCCGCCGTTGTCGCGCAGTTGGCGGAGGCGGTCGTTGCGGTCGAGGATGCGCAATTCGCCGACGAGGCTCAGGCGATCTTGTCAGAGCAGGGTTTTGACAATGTGGCGGTGGTCGAAGGAAATCTGCACGAAGGCGCGACGAAAAGCGGACCTTACGACGTAATACTTCTTCAGGGGGCCGTGGAAACCATGCCCGAGGGTATCACGGACCAGCTTGAGGAAGGCGGGCGGATTGCCTGTATCTGGCAGGAAGGGGCGCTGGGTGTTGTACGCATCGGCTATAAGCTGGATGGGCGGGTGGGTTGGCGTTTTGGCTTCAATGCCGGCGCACCGGTTTTGCCGGGCTTCGAAAAACACGCGGAATTCACGCTCTGATCTTGCCGAATTTTTCAGGTGTTCTAATGTTCAGGGCGATAAAGCGTTTCGGGATGAACGCGAGACGCGAAGTCGATTTCGAAACGCTTTAGTCTGGGGGATTTGATGACCACATTGCATAAACCGGTGCGGATTTTGGTTGCCGCGGCCACGTCTTTGGGGCTGTCGGGGGCGGTTCAGGCGCAAAGCCTGACCTCCGCGCTTGAGGCGGCGTATCAGAACAGCGGCTTGCTGGAACAGAATCAGGCCTTGCTGCGCGTTGCGGATGAAGACGTGATGCGGGCCGGGGCGGCCTTGCTTCCGGTTGTCAGCTGGACGGCCTCGGTCGGGCAAAGCTATCGCGATGCGTCGCCGGGCGGCTATTCGGAAAGCGCCAGCAGTACCGTAGGGCTGCGCGCCTCGATGACGCTTTATGATTTCGGCGCTGGGCAATTGGGGATTGATCAGGCCAGTGAAGCCGTTCAAAGCACCCGCCAGCAATTGATCGGGGTCGAGCAAAGCGTTCTGTTGCAAGCCATTGAGGCCTTTATGCAATACCGACAGGCGTCCGAGCTGGTGCGCTTGCGGGAAAACAATCTTAAAGTCATCGACCGAGAGCTTCAGGCGGCCAATGACCGGTTTGAGGTGGGCGAGATTACCCGCACCGATGTGGCGATGGCCGAAAGCTCGAAAGCCCAGTCGCTCAGTGCTTTGGCCCAGGCGCGGGGCGATCTGACCCGCGCGCGCGAGGCGTATATCAATGCGGTCGGCAAGGCACCGCAATCGCCCTCGGCCCCGTCCGCGCTGCCGGATCTGCCGGACAGTGCCGCGATTGCCAAGGCCGTTGCGGGGCGCGGCCATCCGGATATTCTGGCGGCTCAGTCACAGGTCAAACAGGCCGAGCTGGGCCTGGCACAGGCCGAGCTGGCGCTGATGCCGACTGTTTCGCTGACTGGCAGTGTCAGCCTTGGTGACACGTTCAACAGCACGAATTACTCAAATTCGGCTTCGATCGGTCTTGAGGCATCGATGCCGATCTATCAGGGCGGCGCGTTGGATTCGTCGATCCGGGCGGCCACCAACCGCGTTGACAGTGCCAAGGCGGCGCTGCGCTTTACGACGTTGAAAGTGGATATGCAGGTCGGCGCGGCCTATGCCCGTCTGGCGGTTGCCCGCGCCAATGTGCAGGCGATTGACCAGCAGATTGACGCGGCCCAGATCGCCTTTGACGGAGTGCGCGAAGAGGCCACTTTGGGCGCGCGGACTACGCTGGATGTGCTGAATGCCGAACAGAACCTGCTGGACGCCAAGGCCAACCGCGTTGTCGCTGGAAACGAGGTGATCGTCGCGGTCTATTCGGTCCTGTCGGCGCTGGGTCAGCTGACCGCGCAAAATCTGGGGCTGAATGTTGATCTTTTCGATCCAGAGGCCTACGCGGCCGAGGTGAAACAAACCCAGTCTAGTATGCGCGGGATGCAATTGGACAAGGTGTTGGGTAAAATCGGCAAATAGCCCATGCGGCGCTCTATTGTGTGATTGCCGTTCAGCATGTTAGGCTGGCCGGAAATAACAACGGTTGTCGAGCATGTCTGAACCCGTGACGAATGTACAGATGGAGGACGTTCTGTCCTCAATCCGCCGATTGGTGTCCGAGGAAATCGGCCAATCGGGCCTGAAACCCCTTGAGCGGAAGAAACCGCGCGACGAAGACGTGGCGCTGGTTTTGTCTCCGGCGCAGAAAATCCGGCAGGATGCGGCCGAGCAGGGCGAGGATCTGTGGGACGAAACAGCCGAACTGGCCCCGAAAGCGCCGGCGCCGCTTTGGTGGCACCGTGATTTTTCGGGCGAAGCCGCCGAGGTGCAGGAGGAAGCTGCGCCAGCCCCCGCCGAGGCGCCGGTTGTCGAAGCGCCCGAGGTCGAAGCGTTCAATCCGTTCAGCCCACCGGATGCGCCTCAGGAATTGGCGCCGGCCGAACCGGTTGGTGAAGCTCCGGCCAATGACGATCCTTTGCCGGAATTCAAATCGCGCCTTGGCGGGGCCATCGCCGATCTTGAGGCTGCGATGTCCGGGACCGATGAAGATTGGGAACCGGAAGAAGGCGACACACTGGAAAACCCCAACCTTGAATTTGACGAAATGCCCTGGACCGGTGCGGTCGAGGTGGATGATGTCGTTCTTGACGAATTTCTTGAACGCGAAAACCTGAGTGCCCGATCCGAGGATGATGTGCTGGCCCCCGATCCGGTGGTTGAAACCCCGGACCCTGTGGACGAGACGTCAGAGGCAGAGGCAGAGGCAGAGGCAGAGGCAGAGGCAGAGGCAGAGGCAGAGGCAGAGGCAGAGATCGAGGATATACCGTTTTCGTTCCGTCCCGGCGAACGTCTTTTCGAACGTCTCGGCAAGGGGGCGAAACCCCGGTCAGAGGACCTGGATGACGGGTCCGAGGCGGCCAGCGAAACCGCCCCGCAGCCCGAACCTGAAATTCTGACAGCCGCGTTTTCCGATCAGGTCGAGGAACAGGGTCTGGTTCTGGACGAAGAGATGCTGCGCGGCATGGTGCATGACATCGTCCGGCAAGAGCTTCAGGGCGTGCTTGGCGAACGGATCACCCGCAATGTGCGCAAACTTGTGCGCCGCGAAATTCAGCGGGCGTTTTCGGAAATCGGCCAGTAGACCAAGGCCAAGCCTGCGTTCCCTTTATTTGGTGGGCGCGGTTCCAAAAGAAAAAGGCGCACCTGAAAAGGAGCGCCTTTTTTCGTGAAGCACAAAGCGGGGTTTATGCCGCTTCGGCACGGGCCGCATTGCGGCGTTCGCTTTCTTCGCGCGACAGCGCGACCGAGGTGCGGACACCTTTGGAGACAAATTCCATCAGACCCGAGACAACCCGTTCATTGGGATCGATTCCGGCACAGGTCAGCACTTCGCGTCCGTCACGCGAACGCGCCCAGCGGGCGATCTGTTCCGGCCCGTTGCCATATTTCTTGTCGTCCGCAATTGCGTCGTCCAACGCAGCCAACACAACGGCTGCAAACAGTTTACGTGCACGATTGCCCTGTTCATTGTTAAAGGCAGTGCCGTCAACGAAATCTCTCATCTCGTCGTCCTTTGTTCTTGCTCTTGTCTTTTCGGCGTGAGGGTGTTTATGACAGATTTGTGGCGATTCGGCTGCCCTGTTTTGGAATATCAGCCATGCGTGTGGCGCATAGCTGCGCATGCTTGCCGTTTACTTGCCAACCCCCAACAGGCCCGATATAGGGGCGCACAATCATCGTGCAACAGCAGTTAGGGATATTTTCATGCCCAAAATCAACGGAAACGAAATTCGCCCCGGCAACGTGCTGGAACACAATGACGGTCTGTGGGCCGCGGTCAAGGTTGACCATGTGAAGCCCGGCAAGGGCGGTGCTTTCGCTCAGGTCGAGCTGAAGAACCTGCGCAACGGTTCGAAACTGAATGAACGGTTCCGCTCGGCGGATAAGGTGGAACGTGTGCGGCTCGAACAGAAGGACCAGCAGTTTCTGTATGAAGATGACGGTCAGCTGATCTTCATGGATACCGAAACCTACGAGCAAAACCAGATTTCGTCGGATCTTCTGGGCGAACGCCGCCCCTTCTTGCAGGATGGCATGACCATCGTGGTCGAATTCTACGAAAGCGAGGCGCTGAACGCGACCCTGCCGCAGAAAGTGACCTGCGTGATCGAAGAAACCGAGCCGGTTGTGAAGGGCCAGACCGCAGCGAACAGCTTTAAGCCGGCGCTGCTGGATAATGGCGTGCGCGTGATGGTGCCGCCATTTGTCGGTCAGGGCGAAGCGATCGTGGTCAATACCGAGACGATGGAATATTCCGAGCGGGCCTGATCCCACGCTTTCTGCAAAACCCGTAGGGTGCGTGATCTCACGCACCTTTTTTGTCGGGCGGTTGGTGCGTGAAATCACGCACCCTACGGCGCATTACGCCAAAGCCAGTTTCACCCCGCCAGCCTCCATTTCCGGCCCTGCGCGATCCAGACGCAGATAGGCAATCGCCGCCGTTCCGGCCACCGTATGCACGACCCCCGCAGGCTTGCCGCCCGAGGTGATCTCGGCACCTGACGCCACCGGCCCGTTCAGCAGCACATGCACAAGGCCTTTGCGCAATTCGGTCTTGTGCTTCATCCGCGCGACAATTTCCTGCCCCACGAAACAGCCTTTGCGGAAATCCACGCCGTGCAGCCGTTCGAACCCGCATTCCAGAATATAACTGTCCTCATGCAGTTCGATACCGGTTTCGGGGATCAGGTGTTCCACCCGAATGGCGTCCCAATCCACTTTGGCCGCACCGCCCTTAACCCCATAGGCCCGCCAGCCAAGCGCCGGGTGGCGCGGATCGGCAAAGGCCCCTTCGGGCGGAGTGTCCAGCCCGCGGCTGACCGGTATGTCCACCAATTCGATCTGCACCGCAGCCCGCAGCTTGTACATGGTCAAACGCCGAAGCAGACCCTCTGCCAGATCGCGATGCACGTCGATCAGCACAGCATCGTCATCGGGCACCAGAAAGAAATCCGCCAGATATTTGCCCTGCGGTGTCAGCAGAGCCGCATAGACCAGCCCGCCCGACAGCCCGTTCACATCATTGCTGACCAGACCTTGCAAAAACCCGACACGATCCGCGCCGGTGATCCGAAGGATTGACCTGTCATTTGCCGCTTCGCCCATCTGCTTCCCCATTCGTCGCTCAACTGTCATATAGCATCTATGGACCGTCGTAACAGGGGATAGGTTTGGCCCGCGCCTTGATTTCCGTTGTCATACCCACGCTGAATGCCGAAGCGGCGCTCGGCCCTTGTTTGGGATCGCTGGGCGAAGGGCTGGCCCTTGGGCAGATACGCGAGGTCATCGTCTCGGATGGCGGATCGCGTGACGGCACCTTGGAACTGGCCGAAATGGCGGGGGCCGAGCGTGTCAGCGGCGCGGCCTCGCGCGGGGGGCAATTGCGGCGCGGCTGCGCAATGGCCGGGGGCGAATGGCTGTTGGTGCTGCACGCGGATTCCGTGTTTGCCGAAGGCTGGGCGCAAGTTGTTTTAGACCACCTGGCCCAAGGGTCGGATCAGGCCGGTTATTTCCGCCTGCGCTTTCGTGCAAAGGGCATTGCACCGCGCATGGTTGCGGGCTGGGCAAACTGGCGGGCGCGGGTGTTTGGCTTGCCCTACGGCGATCAGGGGCTGCTGATCCGGCGCAGCCTTTATGACGCGATTGGCGGTTATGACGACATCCCGCTGATGGAGGATGTCGCCCTGGCGCGTCGCCTCAAGGGGCGGCTGGTGTCATTGCCGGCGGTGATCACGACCTCGGCGGATCGTTACCGGAAAGACGGCTGGCTGCGCCGCAGCCTGACGAACTTCCTCACCCTGATGCGGTATTTCAGCGGCACCGATCCAGAAAAGCTGGTGCGCGGCTACGGTAAAGGCAGCTAGCGTCTAACCCCGCGCCTTCGCCAAAGCCTCGGGCAGGGCTGCTTCGAAGGCGGCCAGATCCTTAGGCCGTCCGCAGCTGACGCGGATGCAGCGATCTTGCGGGGCGACGAAGGGCATGCGCACGAAAATTCCGGCCTCGATCAGGTTGGCCAGCACCTTGCGGGCGAAATCGCCATCCCGGCCACAGTCGATTGCCACGAAATTGGTGGCCGAAGGCAGGGTGGTCAGACCGTTGGCCCGGGCAATCCGGTCGATCCTGTCGCGGGCGGCGGCGACCTTGGCGACGGTTAGCCCAAGATAGGTCTGATCCTGCAAGGCCGCCAGAGCGCCGATCTGGGCCGCGCGGTTCATGCCGAAATGGTTGCGGATCTTGTTGAACGCATCAATCAGCGGCGCGGCGGCCAGCGCATAGCCGACGCGGGCACCCGCCATGCCATAGGCTTTCGAGAAGGTCCGAAAGCGGATCACGCGGGGATCGTTGATCGTGATCGGCGCGGCTGCGCTTTCGGGGGCGAATTCGATATAGGCTTCGTCGAGCACAAAAAGACTGCCCTGCGGAAGGTGATCCATCGCTTTGGCAATTGTGTCCCCGTCATGCCATGTGCCCATCGGATTGTCGGGATTGGCCAGATAGACCAGCTTGGCATCCACTTCGGCGGCCTTGGCAAACAGGGCCTCGGGGTCTTCGTGATCGCCCTTGTAGGGCACCTTGTGCAGCACGCCGCCAAACCCTGCGACGTGGAAATTGAACGTCGGATAGGCCCCGTCCGAGGTAACAACCGCATCGCCCGGTTCCAGCAGCATCCGGCACAGATAGCCCAGCATCCCGTCAATCCCTTCGCCCACCATCACATTTTCCGGGGCGACCCCGTGATGCGCGGCCAGCGCGTTGATCAGGTCAAAATTGGTCGGGTCGGCATACATCCAAATGCCGGGATCGGCATTGCGCATGGCCTCGATTGCCTTGGGCGACGGTCCAAAGACGTTTTCATTCGCGCCGATGCGCGCGGTAAACGCGCCGCCCCGGGCGCGTTCCTGCACTTCGGGTCCGACGAAGGGCACGGTTGAGGGCAGGCTGTCGACAAGCGGGGTGTATCTGGGTCCGGTCATATCCGCAGATAAACAAATGGCCAAGGCACGGGCAAGCTTTGCCTGCCGTGACGTAGGGGTGGCACGGCAAGCGAAATCGCGGATAATCGCGCTGAACAAGGAGCCAGACCATGACCCGCGTAACCGTTGAGATCAAAGACCACATTGCCCATATCACCCTGACCCGCGGGGACAAGATGAACGCCGTCGATATGGAGATGGCCGAGGCCATCGTGGCCGCCGGTTCGGAATTGAAAGACGATAGGTCTGTAAGGGCCGTCGTGCTGTCGGGCGAGGGCCGGGCCTTTTGCGCCGGTCTTGATGTGATGAATTTCGCCAAATTTGCCGCAAGCGATCCGCATGATCTGGTGATGCCGCGCACCCATGGCGAAGCAAACCTGTTTCAAGAGGTGGCGCTGATCTGGCGCAAGGTTCCGGTGCCGGTGATTGCCGCCTTGCATGGCTCGGTCTTCGGGGCGGGGCTGCAACTGGCGCTTGGGGCGGATATGCGCTTTGCCCATCCCGAAACCCAACTGGCGGTGATGGAGATGAAATGGGGCCTCGTGCCGGATATGAGCGGGATGGTGTTTTTACCGCAACTGGTTCGCTCGGACGTGATGCGGCGGATGGTTTACACGGCCGAGAAAATCGGCGCCGACAAGGCGCTGGCTTACGGGCTGGTGACGGAACTGGCCGACAACCCGTTCGAGGCCGCCATGGGCATGGCGCAGGTCATCGCGGGCAAAAGCCCGTCGGCCATCCGCGCGGCGAAACGCCTGATGACCATCGCGGAAAGCGGCGTGACCGCTGCCGAGATCCTGCTTGAGGAAAGCCGCGAGCAAACGGCGTTGATCGGCAACGCGGATCAGCGCGAACAGATCGCGGCGAATTTGCAGAAACGCGCAGCGAAATTTGAGTGACGGTGATGGGTGCAGAGCACCCATCCTACATGCACCCGTAGGATGGGTGGTTTCCACCCATCACGAACACCCCGCCCGAGGCGCTTCTCGGCAGGGTCGTTCGCTTTTATTCTGATCGTATAAGGTGGCGGGCCCGCCGGTTGGTCGTGCTTGTCCTGCCAATACATCAAGGCTTCGCCCCGACGCACCTGTCGAATTCTGCGGTGGTCTGGCTGATCCTTCACATCCTTGCTTTCGCTAGCTACGGATCAACGGTTCTCACGATGTGCATGCGGGAAAGGTTGTACGATGTCAGTTGTTAAGGCGCGGTTTGCCCACCGTGCGGTGGGAACCCGCGCGGGTGCAAGGACGCCGCCCCGCCAACCCTGCGGTCGGTCAGCGCATGAATTTCTTCCGCGATTCCCGTGCGGTTTCGTACTTCAGTGACAGATCGGCGATTTTCGCCATCAGGCGCTTTTTCTCGGTCTTGTCTTCTGCCGCCTGCCACGCCTTTCGCGTCTCGTCCAATGCCGCTTTCAGCTTGAATTCTTCCGGCACGGCCCCGGCCTCGGCCATCATGCGCATCGCGGCGGCTTCGGCGGGATCAACATAAGCCTCGCCCGAACGATCCGGCAAAGGTTCGCCTTCGCCTTCGAGCCCGTCCAATTGACCCTCGTGTTTGGCTTTCAGGATCTGGCGTTCGATAAGTTGTCGAAGGTTGCGCAGCATGGGGTGAAACGTATCAATAAATTGAAACGCCTAAAATATTCAAAATGTCATCCCCGCTTTCGCGCGGATGACAGGGTTAACCCAGTTCCGCCAACCGTGCGAGGGCCGATTTCAGGGCCGCTTCTTCCTCTTCCTTCTGGGTCAGAAGCTCGCGGCTTTCGGCGACAACCTCGTCCGGGGCTGAGGCTACGAATTTCGGGTTGTTCAGCCGTCCGCGCAACCCGCCCAATTCCTTGGCGAGCTTGCCCAGCGATTTCTCAAGCCGCGCTTTCTCGGCGTCTACGTCGATAATATCGGCCAAGGGCAGACCGAATGTGCCGCCCTCAACGGCAATCGTCGCGGTGCCTTTGGGGAATTCCGCCGCTTGCGTCAGGCTATCCACCCGCGCCAGCCGTTTGATCATGCTTTCGTTGTTGTCCCAAGCCGCTTGCCCATTGGCATCCAGCGACGACACGACCAACGGCACATGCAGACCTGCGGGCACATGCATCTGCGCACGGACCGAGCGGACGTTTTCGATCAGGGTGATGACCCAGTTCATCTCGCGGTCGGCATCGGCATCCACCAGATCGGTGGTATAGGTTGGCCAGTCGGCGTGGATCAGCATTTTCGGACGATCTGCGTTCGAAATACCCCAAAGCTCTTCGGTGATGAACGGCATGATCGGGTGCAGCATGATCAGACACTGGTCGAGAACCCAAGCGAGGGTTTGCTCGGTCTCGGCCTTGGCGCTCGCGTCGTCGCCTTGCAGGATCGGCTTGGTCAGCTCGACATACCAGTCGCAGACGGTGCCCCAGGTGAAGGCGTAAAGCGCCAGTGCGGCATCGTTGAAGCGATAGGCATTCAGCGCCTCATCCACGGTCTCAAGCGTCTTCGCGGTCTCGCCGATGATCCATTTGTTCAGCGTGTTCTGTGCATCGGGGCGGGTGTTCTCGGGCGCAAATGGCACCTGATAGTGATCGGCAAAGCTGAAGGCGTTCCACAGTTTGGTGCCGAAATTGCGGTAGCCCTTGATCCGGTCGGTGCTCAGTTTCAGCACACCGCCGATCGAGGCCATCGCCGTGTTGGTGAAACGCAAGGCGTCGGCGCCGAATTCGTCAATAATCACCAGCGGGTCGATGACGTTGCCGGTGGTTTTCGACATCTTCTTGCCCTTCTCGTCGCGGACAAGCCCGTGCAGATAGACGGTGTGGAAGGGGATTTCATCGACGACGGCCAGCTGCATCATCATCATGCGGGCGACCCAGAAGAACAGGATGTCCTGCCCCGTGACCAGCACATCGGTCGGGAAATATTTCGAGGTGCTTTCATCCCAGTTCGGCCAACCCAGCGTGCCGATGGGCCAGAGGCCCGACGAGAACCATGTGTCGAGAACGTCGGGGTCGCGCATCAGAAAGATTTCGGCGCTGTTGGTTTCAGGGTTCACTTTTGTAAAAGGTTCGTATTTGAACTCATCTGGCTCAGTGACTTGCTCGTCGGGACTGTACTCCTTCAAGGAAACGTTTTGATAGTGATTTGAATAGTATTCTAAAGCGTGGCTCTCTATTTCTTCGAAGTTTGAGCCACAGAAGGGAATGAGTTCTCTGTCATCGCCTTCAGGCTGCCCATACCAAACCGGAATCTGGTGCCCCCACCAGAGCTGACGCGAGATACACCAAGGCTCAATATTCTCCAGCCAGTGGTAATAGGTCTTCTCACCGCTTTCGGGCATGATCTTCACCCGCCCGTCACGGACTGCCCGTAATGCATCGCCAGCGAAGTCGCGCTCTACACCATCAGGTCCGGTAAAACGATCAGTTCGAACAAACCACTGGTCGGTCAGCATCGGTTCGATGACCACTTTCGAGCGGTCCCCAAAAGGCTGCATGATCGGTTTGTTCTCGACGTAAGGGATCATGTCCGCCGCGCCCCGGGCTTGATCCGGGGCCTCTTCACCATCTTCGCGAGGCCCCGGCTCGGGGGCCGGGGCGGGTACCATCACCGCCAAACCCTCAGACGTAATCTGATCCACCACCAATTTCCGCGCCTCGAACCGGTCCAGCCCGCGCAGGTCTTCCGGTACGAGGTTGATCGCATCCGCCTCGGCCTCGGTCAGGGTCTTTTCGCCCTTGGCCACGGCCATCGCGATGGTCGCGCAGTCCTCATAAGACGCCCCATCGGCCCGCATCGCACCTTTGGTATCCATCAGGCGATACATCGGAATACCGCCGCGCTTGGCGACCTGATAGTCGTTGAAGTCATGCGCACCGGTGATCTTCACCGCGCCCGAGCCAAAATCGGGGTCAGGGTATTCGTCGGTGATGATCGGGATCAGGCGGCGATGCTCTTTCGGCCCAACCGGAATTTCGCAAAGCTGGCCGACGATGGGCGCATAGCGCTGGTCAGAAGGATGCACCGCCACCGCACCGTCACCCAACATGGTTTCAGGCCGCGTGGTGGCGATTGAGATGTAATCCCGCACCTCGCGGAAAGTCACATTGCCGTCTTCATCTTTCTCCAAATACTCATATGTCGCACCGCCCGCCAAAGGGTACTTGAAGTGCCACATATGACCGGGAGTTTCGATATTCTCGACTTCCAAATCCGAAATCGCGGTCTCGAAATGTGGGTCCCAGTTGACCAATCGCTTGCCGCGATAGATCAGACCTTTGTTGTACATTTCAACAAAGACTTTGATGACGGCGTCGTGGAAGTTGCCCTCATTCCCCGCAGGTGCGTTCGGCGCACCGGACATGGTGAAAGCGTTGCGCGACCAGTCGCAGCTGGACCCAAGGCGTTTAAGCTGTTCGATGATCGTGTTGCCGTATTGGTCTTTCCATTCCCAGACCTTCGACAGGAACTCATCACGGCTCATATCCGTGCGGCGCAGGTTGCTTTCCTCTTTCAGCTTCTTTTCAACCTGCAACTGGGTGGCGATGCCCGCATGATCCTGACCCGGCTGCCAAAGCGTGTCGAACCCGCGCATCCGGTGCCAGCGCACAAGGATATCCTGCAACGTGTTGTTGAACGCATGCCCGACATGCAAAGCCCCCGTCACGTTGGGCGGCGGGATCATGATGGTAAAGGTTTCCTTACGGCTGGCGTTTGCGCCTGCCTTAAAGGCGCCGCTGTCTTCCCAAGCCTTGTAAATCCGCCCCTCGGCCTTGGCCGCGTCAAAGGTCTTTTCCATCGCCATCGGATCGTTTTCCCGCGTCAAAAATCTGTCTGGGACGCTTTAGCGGTTTGGCGCGGGAAGGGGAAGGCAGGAAAGGGCGATGATGGGGCCGCGCCCCAAGTTTTAACCCCGCTCGATCTTGTTTGACAAATGGATCAGGCTTTCCGAGCTTTTCACCCCCTTGGCTGAACAGATCCGGTCAAGGATATGGTCCAGTTCTTCGGTCGAATGGGCCGCGACCTCGACCAGCATGTCAAAGCGGCCCGATGTGGTGCGGGCGGCGCGGACCTCGGGCAGGGCGTTCAGGCGGGCCAGCAGCGAGGGCGCTGTTTGCGGCTCGTAGGACAGCAGGACGGTTGCCCGCAGCAATCGCCGGTCGCCTTGGCCGATCCGAACCGTATAGCCAAGGATCGCGCCGGTGCTTTCCAGCCGCTCGATCCGTGACTGAACCGTGGTGCGGGCAAGGCCAAGCCTGCGCCCAAGCTCGCTGGTTGAGGCGCGGGCGTTTTGTTCCAGCGCGGCGATGATTTTACGGTCAATTTCGTCCATATGACATTCAAATCATCATAATGCCGAAAAATTCAAGCAAAATGATGAAGGTGCCGGAGGATTTGCCCAGTCTCTGCGGGCATTCTGAAGATACAGGACAAATCAATCTTTGAGCGCGCCATGCAACAAATCTCAAATCCGGTCATTTCCGAACCCGATTATCTGAGCACCCGCCAACCCGACCGGCCGGTGTTGTTTTTCCATCCTGCGCGGCTGATGGCGTCGGCGCAGGACTTTCTTTGCGGCTTTCCCGGTCTTGTGACCTATGCGGTCAAGGCCAATGCCAATGCGGAAGTGCTCGAGACGCTGGCGATGGCGGGGGTCAGGTGCTTTGATGTCGCCTCACCGGCAGAGATGTTGCAGGTGCGGCAGGTCAAACCCGATGCGGTGCTGCATTATCACAACCCGGTGCGCAGCCGGTCCGAGATCAGGCGGGCGCTGCAATTCGGCATCGCCTCGTGGTCGGTCGATACGATGTCAGAGCTTGAAAAGCTGTCGGCCATCCCGAAGGGCAGCGAAATTGCGGTGCGTCTGCGGCTGCCCGTCAAGGGCGCGGCTTATGATTTTGGCGAGAAATTCGGGGCTGATCCGGACCATGCGGTCGCATTGCTGAAGGCGGCAGAGGCGATGGGGCATGAGGTGTCGATGACCTTCCACCCCGGCACCCAATGTGCCGATCCGCAGGCTTGGGTGCGGTATATCCATGCCTGCGCGGATGTGGCCCAAAAGGCCGGAATCGGGCTGAAACGGTTGAATGTCGGCGGCGGTTTCGCGGCGCATCGCCATTCCGAGCGCCCTGATCTTAACGCTATCTTCACCGCGATCCGCGAGGCTGTGGAAACCGCCTTTCCGACGATGCGGCCTGAATTGGTGTGCGAACCCGGGCGGGCGATGGTGGCCGACGGGTTTTCCCTGGCGACGCGGGTCAAGGCGGTGTTTGACGACGGGCGGGTGTTCCTGAATGACGGCATTTACGGGGCCTTGTCGGAATGGCGCGATATCGGCAGCATGGACCGGTTTTGCGTGATTGATCAGGCGGGCCGGGTGGTCGGCGGGCCGGCATCGGACCGGATCGTGTTCGGCCCGACATGCGACAGTCTTGACCGGTTGCCGGGTAACCTGCGGCTGGCCGATGCGATGCAGGATGAAGATTTCATCCTGTTTGACGGAATGGGCGCCTATTCCGCCGCGATTGCCTGTCGGTTCAACGGGTATGGCGATCTGCTTTACGTGACCGTGCGTTAGGCCGATATGCTCTGGACACGCGGGCGCGGCAGGGTAGTCTGAGCGCCAAGGCAGGTGATCCGGCAAATGCGGCAAATGCAATCCGAACGGCTTCGTGACAAGTTTCTGCGCTGGATTGGCAGGGCACAGCGGTCTGAGCATTCTCAGCCCGCCCGCGGCAAGGGGCCTGTCACCCATGTGATCATTCTGGATGGCACCATGTCGACCATGGTGCCTGGCTGGGAAACCAATGCGGGCATGACCTATCGTCTGCTGCGCGAGGTCGGCTATCCTTTGTCTTTGTACTACGAGGCTGGCGTGCAATTCGACAGCTGGCGTCACGCGCCGGATGTCCTGATGGGCAAAGGGATCAACCAGCAAATCCGGCGGGCTTATGGCTATCTGGCGTCGCGCTACCGTCCCGGCGACAAGATTTTCCTGATCGGCTATTCGCGCGGGGCGTATGCCGTCCGTTCGTTGGCGGGTGTGATCGAAACGGTTGGGTTGCTTCGGGCCGAGGCTGCGACGGTGCGCAATGTACGGCAGGCCTACCGGCTGTATCAGTTATCCGAACAAAGCGGGGTGACGGGGGATTTCCGACGGCTTTATTGCCATGATCGGATCGAGATCGAGATGATTGGCGCGTGGGATACGGTCAAGGCGCTGGGGGTGCGTTTGCCGATGGTCTGGCAGTTTTTCGATCAGAAACACCAGTTTCACAACCACGCTTTGGGCCAGTCGGTGAAAATGGGCTTTCACGCCCTGGCGCTGGACGAAACGCGGCAGGTGTTCGATCCGGTGATGTGGCAAACCTCGCCCGAAAAGGATGGCCGGATCGTGCAGATGTGGTTTCGCGGGGCGCATGGCGATATCGGCGGGATGCTGGGGGGTTTCATGCCGGCGCGGCTTTTATCGAACATTCCGCTGATCTGGATGCTGGAACAGGCCGAGGCTTGCGGTCTGCCGCTGCCGGAAAACTGGACAATCCGATTTCCGACCGACGCGGATGCGCCTTCGGTCGGGACATGGCGGTCCTGGGGCAAGATGTTCCTGATCCGCGGGCGGCGCAAAGTGGGGCAGGATCCGTCCGAGCAGTTGCATGACACGGCGGCCGAGCGTGGATACCGGTTGGGCGGCGGCTGATACCCTGCCAAAATCGGGATCGGGGCGACGGGCCAATTTGTGCAGCGTTCGTGGCCGTTCGCCCGGCATGTGCGGGACCTGCCGCCCCTACCTGCCAAAAGGTGAACTTGAACAAACCGGCAGGCTTGAATATTGATGCCCCCGACGCATTGACCAAAGCACGAGGGTTCCATGGCCGGCCATTCAAAATGGGCAAACATCCAACACCGCAAAGGGCGCCAGGACGCGGCGCGCTCGAAACTGTTTTCGAAACTTTCGAAAGAGATCACCGTTGCGGCGAAAATGGGTGATCCCGACCCGGAAAAGAACCCGCGTTTGCGTCTGGCGGTCAAGGAAGCCAAGTCGCAATCGGTTCCCAAGGATGTGATTGAACGCGCGATCAAGAAATCGACGGCGGGCGACGGGGATGATTATGAGGAAATCCGGTACGAGGGTTATGGTCCCAACGGCGTTGCGGTGATTGTCGAGGCGATGACCGACAACCGTAACCGGACCGCATCGACCGTTCGGTCGACCTTTTCGAAAAACGGCGGAAATCTGGGCGAAACCGGATCGGTCGGTTTCATGTTCGAACGCAAGGGCGAAGTGACCTATCCGGCGGAAGCCGGCGACGCGGACACGATCTTTGAAGCGGCGATCGAAGCTGGTGCCGAAGACGTGGAAAGCAGCGAAGACGGGCATATCATCTGGTGCGCCGACAGCGATCTGAACGATGTGTCAAACGCGCTCGAGGCGGATCTGGGCGAGTCAAGCTCGACCAAGCTGGTCTGGAAACCGACCACCACGACCGAGATGGATCTGGAGGGCATGCAAAAGCTGATGCGTCTGATCGATGCGCTGGAAGATGACGACGATGTCCAGCGGGTCACGGCCAATTTCGAGGCCAGTGACGAGGTTATGGAACAGCTTTAATTCAAGCCAAATTGATAGGGTATCTGGCAGGAACAGCGGCGAAATCACCGATTTCACCAGCGTGGCCGGATGCCCATATCAAGTAGGTTGGGCGAAATATCACCTGTTTTGGGCAATTTTTTCGCAAATTACGATTATTGACTTCACGTAAGCTCAATCAGGGTATTATGATGGGAGTCATAGGTGACACATTAGTCATTGTGAATATTTATTGTTAAAACCCCTATTGCCGGAACGCGAATTTGGTCAAACGGGATGCGGGGCTGATTGTTAGGAGTATTTTTCTGTGTCCGGTCAAGCTTATCTGAGTGTGGCTCAGCTTCGCGAATTGCTTTTGGGGATGGAGCACGAGCTGGGAATTGGTGATCTTTCGCAAAATGAAAAAGATGTGCTTTATGCGGTTCAGATCGCGTCCAGCTCTGGCAGTGGGGTCGCGCGGTCCGATGATATCCGCAACCATATCCTGCTGCGCTCGATGACGCAGCCAACATTCCATCGAAGCCTCAAATCGCTGGTCAAAAAAGGCATGGTCGGCCATGCGCCGAACACCAAGGCCGGGTCTTATGTTCTGGTTTCAGACCGCGAAGAAACCTCTTGATCAAAATCTGAACCGGCGTCAGATGGGCGCGGCAGGTTTTTCGGCCTGCGCTTTGCTGACGGAGGTTCGGTGGAAAACGCAATTCTGGCAGGGTTTGCCCTTGGCTTTTCGCTGATCCTGGCGATCGGGGCGCAAAACGCCTTTGTCCTGCGGCAGGGGCTGAAGCGAAGCCATGTCTTCGCGGTTTGTCTGGCTTGCGCCTTGAGCGATGCGATTTTGATCGTTGTCGGGGTGGCCGGTTTCGGATTTCTGTCGGCCTCGATCAGCGGATTGGCCGAGATCATGCGCTGGGGTGGCGCGGTGTTCCTGATCGGCTATGGCGCTTTGGCGTTCCGCTCTGCATGGCGGGGCGGGCATGTGCTGAGCGCCGACGGTGCCACCGGATCGTTGCGGGCGACGCTGCTGACCAGCCTGGCCCTGACCTGGCTGAACCCGCATGTCTATCTGGACACGGTGGCGCTGTTGGGATCGGTTTCGGCGCAGTATCAGGATCGGACGGGCTTTGCCCTTGGCGCGATCCTGGCAAGTTTCACGTTCTTTTTCGGACTGGGCTATGGTGCGCGGCTGCTGGCGCCGGTTTTTGCGCGGCCGGTGGCGTGGCGGGTGCTGGATTTGGGGATCGGGGTGATCATGTGGTCGATTGCCTATGGTCTGATCACCTATTGATACGTGCGGGATTGCCTTGAAAAGCAACAAAGTGGCGAAACACTTAAACCGCTTGTGATTGCCGCCGTTCTGCGCCTTGATGCGCGGATGACCAAACCCGTGCCGCAAAACGCCCTGATCGGAATTCTTTGGATGATCGCCACGGGTCTTTTGTTTGTCGGCGTGACGGGATTGGTCAAGCTGCTGGGCACGCGGCTTCCCGCGCCTCAGACCGCGTTTATTCGCTATGCGTTTGGCATTCCGTTGCTGCTGCCTGCGCTGCGGCCCTTGTTGGCCACGCGGTTTACCCGCCGCCAGTTCGGGTTGCTGTCTTTGCGCGGGGCGGTGCATACGGTGGGTGTGATGCTGTGGTTTTATGCGATGGCCCGTATTCCCATCGCCGATGTGACGGCGATGAACTATCTTTCTCCGGTTTTTGTCACCATCGGCGCGGCGGTGTTTCTGGGTGAAAAGCTGGCGGCCCGGCGGTTGATTGCGGTCGCGGCCGGTTTGCTGGGGGCGGTGATCATCCTGCGGCCCGGTCTGCGCGAGCTGGATATCGGTCATGTCGCCATGCTGTTCACGCCGCTGGGTCTGGGCGCGTCCTATCTGCTGGCCAAGCGGGTCAGTGCCGAGCTGACCCCCGGTGTGATTGTCGCGATGCTGACGCTGACGGTCTCGGTCGGATTGGCGCCGCTTGCGGCGGTGGTCTGGGTGCCGCCGAGATTGCCAGAGTTGGTGATCCTTGCGGGTGTCGCCCTGCTGGCCACCTTGGCGCATTATTCCATGTCCCGCGCGTTCCGCGTCGCACCTGTCAGCGTCACCCAGCCGGTGACGTTTCTTCAACTGGTCTGGGCTGTCATTCTGGGTGCGGCCGTCTTTGGGGAACCGGTTGACCCCTTTGTGGTTCTGGGTGGCACGGTCATTGTGGCGGCGGCCAGCTTTATCACATGGCGCGAAGCGGTTCTGAAACGTCGGCGCGTGACGCCTTTGGTCAACGAGACCAAGTAAATATTGTGGCGGAGAGACATTAGGGACTTTAGGTTTGGTCGACATGCGCGCGGAATATGTGATCGTCGGGGCCGGCAGCGCGGGCTGTGCGATGGCCTATCGGCTGGCCGAAGCTGGAAAATCGGTGATCGTGATCGAATTTGGCGGCACCGATGCGGGGCCGTTCATCCAGATGCCGGCGGCTTTGTCCTATCCGATGAACATGAAGACCTATGACTGGGGTTATCGGTCCGAACCCGAACCCCATCTTGGCGGGCGGCGACTGGCGACGCCTCGGGGCAAGGTGATCGGTGGATCGTCCAGTATCAACGGCATGGTCTATGTACGCGGCCATGCGCGGGACTTTGATCATTGGGATAAAAGCGGGGCGTCGGGCTGGAGCTATGCCGACGTGTTGCCCTATTTCAAGCGGCAGGAAAACTGGCACGAAAACGGCCAGGGCGGTGATCCGGCGTGGCGGGGAACGGACGGTCCGCTGCATGTGTCGCGCGGGCCGCGTGAAAATCCGCTGTTCCACGCTTTTGTCGAAGCGGGGCGTCAGGCGGGCTATCCGGTGACGGACGATTATAACGGCGAACAGCAAGAAGGTTTCGGCCCGATGGAGCAGACCGTCTGGCAGGGGCGGCGCTGGTCTGCGGCGAATGCCTATCTGAAACCGGCGCTGAAGCGCGACAATTGCCAATTGGTGCGCGGGCTGGCATCGAAGGTCATCCTGCATGAGGGCCGCGCGACCGGCGTGGAAATCCGCAATGGCGAACGGGCAGAGGTGGTTCACGCCGAGCGCGAGGTGATCCTTGCGGCGTCGTCGATCAATTCGCCCAAGCTGTTGATGCTGTCGGGGATCGGCCCGGCAGCGCATCTGCGCGACCACGGGATCGGGGTGATCGCGGATCGTCCGGGCGTGGGGCAAAACCTGCAAGACCATCTTGAGCTTTACCTGCAAATGGCCGCCAGCCAGCCGATCACGCTTTACAAACACTGGAACCTGTTCAGCAAGGCGCTGATCGGGGCGCAATGGTTGTTCCTGAAAAAAGGGTTGGGCACGTCGAACCAGTTTGAAAGCGCGGCGTTCATCCGGTCGAAAGCGGGGGTCGATTATCCCGATATCCAATATCACTTCCTGCCTATTGCGGTGCGCTATGACGGCCAGACAGCCGCCGAGGGGCACGGGTTTCAGGCGCATGTCGGCCCGATGCGATCGCCGTCGCGTGGGGCGGTCAGCCTGCGCAGTGCCGATCCGTTCGACGCGCCGAAAATCCTGTTCAACTATATGTCCAGCGATCAGGATTGGCAGGATTTCCGCACCTGCATCCGTCTGACGCGCGAGATTTTCGCGCAAGAGGCGTTCAAACCCTTTGTAAAGCATGAAATCCAGCCGGGTGATGCGGTGCAATCGGATGACGAGCTGAACAGCTTTATCAAAGAGCATGTGGAAAGCGCCTATCACCCGTGCGGCACCTGCAAAATGGGCGCGGCCGAGGATCCGATGGCGGTGGTGGACCCCGAAGGCCGCGTGATCGGGGTTGAGGGTCTGCGGGTGGCCGACAGCTCGATCTTTCCGCGGATCACCAATGGCAACCTGAATGGGCCGTCGATCATGGTGGGCGAAAAGATCAGCGATCACGTGCTGGGGCGGCAGCCCTTGCCCAAGGCCAATGACCGGCCGTGGATTCATCCGAATTGGCAGAATACGCAGCGCTGATTTGATCCGCGTCAAAGTGAGGTGTTTGGAATCATTCTAGACTCTGGTCCGACATTTGAAAAAGGAGAGCGCGCAATGTCCCACACCCCACACGAGTTGGCTGAGGAATTCCCCGAACACATCGAAAAAATAAGCGAACTGAAACAGTCGGACGCGCATTTCCAGCGCCTGTTTGACGAATATCACGAGATCAACCGAGCAGTTCACCGGGCCGAAACCAAAGTTGAGCCGATGGATGATCTGGCCGAGGTTGACATGCGCAAAAAACGCGGTGCGCTGAAGGACGAGCTTTACCGGTTGCTGACGCAGGCGGCATAGGCCGGGCTGCACAAATGAAACTTCGGGCATCTGCTTCGTGCAGGTGCCCGTTTTTCGTGTCAGCGCAACAGGATGCCCGAGGCCATGAAGCCTCCGTCCAGGTTCAGGATATGGCCGTTGATATAGGCGGCCTCGTCCGAGGCAAGGAACCGCACGGCGCTTGAAACCTCGTCAGGGTCGGCATAGCGGCGGGCGGGGATCTGGTTTTCCCAGACCGCGCGGTCTTTCGGCCCGTGGACTTTCAAAATCATCGGCGTGTTGACCGGCGCAGGCGCAACCGCATTGGCGGTCACGCCCTTATCGCCCAGTTCGGCGGCCAGAAGACGGGTCAGCATATCCACACCGCCTTTGGTGCAGGAATAGGCCCCGCGTCCGGTATTGGCGACCTGTCCGTTGATCGAGCTTAGGGTGATGATCCGCCCCTTGCCCTTTGCCACCATCTGCCGCCCTGCCAGTTGGGCGCAATGAAAGCTGCCGGTCAGGTTGACCCGCAGGATCGCGTCCCAGTCTTCGGGGTCGAAATCGAGGATGGCGGCGGGCTTTGTGATGGCGGCGGTGGTCACAAGCACATCCGCGCCGCCAGCCTTGGCGATCTGTGCAAAAGCGGCTTCGACCGAAGCGCGGTCGCCGACATCGGTGGCAATCGGGGTGGTTTTGCCCAGCTTTGCGGTTTCTGCGCAGGCCGCCGCGAAGCTTTCGCCCGGCAGGTCCAGAAGAAAAACATGATCGCCATTGCGGGCGAAATCGGCGGCGCAGGCCGCGCCTATCCCTCCGGCCGAGCCGGTGATGACCACGTTGCGTTTATCGGGCATGTTTGCTCCTACAGCGTTGCGAAATTGACCTGTGCACAAGTTGAATTTGAAACGCGCACAATATCAATAGGTGTCGTGCATTTGGCCGCAAATGTCTGTGTCTTATCGCCGTGACGAAGCGCCTTATCTCAGGACTTCGTAGGGCAGGGTGCCACGGGCGTTTTCGTCGATCCGCAGGCGGCGTTCAAGCGGCGGGACCGAGCGTTGGTGGCATTCCGCGCGTTCGCAGATGCGGCAGCTGATGCCGATCGGTTCAAACGTGCCCTTGGCCGAGATGTCCAGCCCGTCGGCATAGACCAGCGCGTCGGCATGGGCGACCTCGCATCCCAGACCGATGGCGAAGCGGCGGACGGGCGCCCCGAACGAGCCGCCGGGTTTTGACACATCGCGGGCCAGACAGAAATACTTGACCCCGTCCGGTGTTTCCGCCAGCTGGCGCAGAAACCGGCCCGGCGTTTCAAAGGCGCGGTGGACATTCCAAAGCGGGCAGGCACCGCCGAAGCGCGCGAATTGCAGGCGGGTGGCGCTGTGGCGTTTGGTGATGGTGCCCGCCTGATCGACACGAACGAAGAAAAACGGAATGCCCTTGTGGCCGGGGCGTTGCAGGGTGGACAGGCGGTGGGCGACCTGTTCGACGGACGCGGCGAAATGGTGCGACAGTATTTCAAGATCGTGGCGGTGATCCTGCGCGGCCTGAAGAAACGCCCCATAGGGCATAAGTGCTGCCCCGGCATAGTAATTCGCAAGGCCGATCTTGGCGATGGCGCGGGCTTCCTCGGTCTGGAATCTTGCGAAATCCAGGGTTGCTTCAAGCAGTTTGTCCTGGGTGATCAGGGCCAGTTGCAGCAGGATCTGGAAGGTCTGGGTTTCATCGGGCGCGAGCGAGGAAATGCGCAACACACCGCTGTTGGCATCATATTGGCGGAAGGTCTGCGAGGCGGTGAATTCGACCTGAATGCGCCGTGCATTCAGTGCCTGAATGGCCGCATCGCGCAGGCTTTTGCCGCTGTCTCGGGTGGCGGCAAAACTTTCGGCGGCGCGGTCCACCGCATCGATATAATTGTCGCAATAGTGGAAGAAATCGCGGACCTCTTCCCAGGGGCTGGATTGCACGCGGGCATCTTCGCGGCCCAGTGCTTCGTCCAGCGACGCGAGACGTTCGTGGGTTTGGCGGTAGGCGCGGTGCAGTTCCAGAAACGCCCGCGCAAGGGTTGGCGCATTTGATGCGGCCAGCCTGAGATCGGCCAAAGGGGGCTGGGTATCGGCAAAAACCGGATCGGCCAATGCCTCGCGCATGTCGCTGACCATGCGTTCACCATCGCCCGAGCTAAGCTCGGTCACGTCAAAGCCGAATTCCTGTACCAGCCCCAAAAGGACCGTCGATGAGACCGGCCTGTTGTTGTTTTCCATCTGATTCAGATAGGGCAGCGAGACGCTGAGCTTTGCGGCAAAATCTTTTTGCGTCATGCCAAGGCGTTGGCGCAGCTCGCGAAGTTTCACACCGGCATAGAGTTTCTGGGTCGCCATGGGGTCGCCTTTGCAGATGAAAGCGTTTCGGGGTTAGTTTGCGCATAAGTTGGCTTTGCAACACTTTTGCATAGCTGATTGGTAGCTTTTGCAAATCGTACACGCAATAAATTTTCATATTCGCGGATGTTGATGCATTGGGCCAGTCGATCTAGGCTGGGGTCAAACAGACCCGAGGTGTTCCATGATCCTGAAACCATCCCGCCGAGACCTGCTGAAACTGGCCGCTGTGGCGCCCGCCTTTGCCATGCCGCTTTCGGCGCGTGCGCAGCTTGGGCCGCCAACGGGGGACAATCCGGCCTATTTCCGTTTTTCAATCGGAGACATCCGGCTGACGATCCTGTCGGATGGCTATTTCACATTGCCAACCGGTGGTCTTGGGGTGAATGCCGATCCGTCACAGGTTCAGGCATTTCTGAGCGAACATTTTTTGTCGCCGACGGTGGCCACCTCGCATACCAACCATCTGCTGATCGAAACGGGGGACGCGACGGTTTTGGTGGATGTGGGATCGGGCAACAGGTTTTTCGACACCACGGGCCGTTTGATGGGCAATCTGGAAGCGGCGGGGATCGATCCTTATGACATCACCCATGTGGTGATCACCCATGCGCATCCCGATCACATCTGGGGCATGCGCGACGATTTCGACGAAGCGATCTTTCCCGACGCCGAATATATCATCGGACGGGTCGAGCATGATCACTGGATGCAGGACGATCTGGTGAACAGGGTCGCCCCGCAAGATCAGCAATTTGTTCTGGCGGCGGTCAATTCGATCAGGACCGACGGGGTTGACTGGGGTTTTGGTGAAGATGGCGACGAGGTGGTGCCCGGAGTACGCCTGCTGGCCACGCCGGGGCATACGGTCGGGCATATGGCGGTTCGAGTGGATAGCGCAGACAAATCGCTGATCGCCTTGGGGGATTGCATGACCCATGCCTATATGAATTTTGCCCATCCGGATTGGTATAATGACCGGGACATGGATGGGGAAACCGCCGTGCAAACCCGCTTGAAGCTGCTTGATATGGCTGCGGCTGACAGGATTGCGGTTGTGGGCTATCATTTCCCCTTCCCGGGCGTAGGGCATGTGCAGCGCGACGGCGACAGCTATCGCTTTATTCCGGCGCTTTGGCAGTTTGAGGGGTAGGATTCATGCGCTGGTTCGCAGCTTTGGCACTTTGGCTTCTGGCAGCGCCGGCCATGGCTGCAAGCTTTGATTGCGCCAAAGCCACGACCGACATGGAAATTGCGATTTGTGGGGATCCGGTTCTGTCGGAATGGGATGAAAGGATCGCCATGGCTTATAACGCGCTGGACCGCTCTGGCCGGTACTATCTGGCGTATCGCGCGGATCAGAGAAACTGGTTGCGCAATGAGCGCAGCGCCGATGCCTACAGTTTCGAATACCGCTTTCAAAACCTGACCATGGCGGGGTCGTTATTGCCGTGTCTTGAGGGCGAAGACGGTCCCGACCTTTGCATCGAACAGGTCAACACGCTGCTGGATCGGTGCATGTCCGAGGGCCAGTATACCACGCTGGCAATGAATGCGTGCAGCGGGCAGCTTGCTGCGGTTTGGGACATTGTCCTGAAGGTCGAGGGCGACCGTCTGGCCGAAGAATTCGGCGCGGACCCGGAGACGCAAGAGTTGTTCCGCAAGTCCGAAACCGCCTTTGCGGCCTATCGCGAGGCGGATTGCGGCTGGCAGTTCAGCGCATACCGCGACGGCACGATTCGCGGGCAGATTTATCTGGGCTGCTATTTGCGCCATTCGGAGCAGCGGGCGAAAGCCTTGCTGGCAGAGTTTTCGCACAGGTAATTGTGCGCAACCGCACGTAAAAGGTCGTTCACTGGCCTAGCCATTCGTTTGTGCCTGCGGTATCTCCCGCGAAATGCTGGAAAGGACCCATGCCCATGTCCGAATTCAAGACCCCCGGTCCGGTTGAAACCGGGTTGCGCGATAAGATTTCGCCGATTGAAGAGATCATTGCCGATGCCCGTGCCGGCAAAATGTATATCCTTGTTGATCACGAGGATCGGGAAAACGAAGGCGATCTGATCATCGCCGCCGAGTTTGCCGATGCGGCGGTGGTGAACTTTATGGCGACCCACGGGCGCGGGCTGATTTGCCTGCCGATGACTTCAGAGCGGATTGACCGTTTGGGCCTGCCAATGATGGCCACCAACAATTCGTCGCGGCACGAAACCGCCTTCACCGTGTCAATAGAAGCGCGCGAAGGGGTCAGCACGGGCATTTCGGCGGCGGACCGTGCGCTGACGATTGAAACGGCGATCAATGAACAGAACACGATGGCCGCAATCGCGACCCCGGGGCATATCTTTCCTTTGCGGGCCAAGCAGGGCGGGGTTCTGGTAAGGGCCGGTCATACCGAGGCCTCGGTTGATATTTCGCGGCTGGCGGGGCTGAACCCTTCGGCGGTGATCTGTGAGATCATGAACGAAGACGGGTCGATGGCGCGGCTGCCCGAACTGATTGAATTCGCCGCCAAGCATGATCTGAAGATCGGCACGATTTCCGATCTGATCGCCTATCGCCGCCGTCACGACAATCTGGTGCGCGAAACCCGGCGCGAGACCATCACCTCGGAATTCGGTGGCGATTGGGATATGCGGATTTTCACCGATGTGATCCACGAGATCGAACATGTGGTGCTGATCAAGGGCGATGTGAACACGCCCGAACCTGTGCTGGTGCGGACCCACAGCTTGCGGGTCGCGCAGGACGTGTTGGGGCTTGGGCCGAAACCGGCGGACGAGCTGTCGAGCGCCATGCGCATCATTGCAGATGAGGGGCGCGGCATCGTTTGTCTGTTCCGCGAGCCACGCAAACGTGTCTTCGCCGAGGAAGAAGACGGGCCGAAAACCATCAAGCAGGTCGGTTTGGGTTCGCAAATCCTGTCGACGCTCGGGGTGCATGACATGATCCTGCTGACCGACAGCCCCGAGACGACCTATGTCGGGATCGACGCTTTCGGCCTGAACATCACCGGCACCCGCCGCATCAAGGAGATCTGAGATGGCCGCTGCGGAACAACATTATATCCTGACCCGTCCTGCCTTCGACGCCCCTGTGAAAATCGCGATTGTCGTGGCGCCCTATTACAAGGATATCGCCGACAATCTGATCGCTGGGGCCTCGGCCGAGATCGAAGCGGCGGGCGGCACATACGAGATCGTCGAAGTGCCGGGGGCGCTGGAAGTGCCAACCGCCATCGGCATTGCCGAGCGGATGAGCAATTTTGACGGCTATGTCGCGCTGGGCTGCGTAATCCGCGGGGAAACAACCCATTACGACACGGTATGCAACGATTCCAGCCGCGCCATCCAGTTGCTGGGTCTACAGGGCCTGTGCATCGGCAATGGTATCCTGACGGTGGAAAACCGCGCTCAGGCAGAGGTTCGGGCCGATCCGGCGGATCAGAATAAAGGCGGCGGGGCGGCGGCTGCGGCCTTGCATCTGATCGCGCTCGGCCGTAAGTGGGGCGGCCAGCGCAAAGGGGTGGGTTTCATGCCAGCCCCGGATGAATTCAAATTGGCCGGCGAGTTGAAGGACAACCCCACCGCATGAGTGACAAACGCATCGACAAACGCATGAAACGCTCGGCCAGCCGGCTTTATGCCGTGCAGGCGCTGTTCCAGATGGAGGCCTCTGGCCAGACATTGGACGCGGTGATCCGTGAATTCCTCGATCATCGTTTCGGCGCGGTTTATGAAGGGGACGAGATGATCGACGGCGACGTGGATCATTTTCGTCTGGTTGTCGAAAATGCGGTGAACTTTCAGGCGAAGATCGACCAGATGACCGATCGTGCCTTGGTGGCCAAATGGTCGATTGCGCGGATCGATCCGACATTACGTGCGGTGTTCCGTGGTGCAGGGGCCGAGTTGACGCAAACCGATACGCCGCCGAAAGTGGTGATTGTCGAGTATATGGATGTGGTCAGGGCGTTTTTTCCGGACGGCAAGGAAATGAACTTTGTCAACGCTGTGCTGGACCATATGGCACGCGAAGCGCAGCCTGAGGCGTTTTAGGAACTCCCCCCGCCCTGCGTCCTTTCCGACACTTGCCAAAAGCAGAGTATTGCGCGACCCTGAGGTGAACGGGGGTGCATATCATGCCTAAGCTTATTTCGCTTTATATCCGTCAGGTGCTGATCGGTTTCGCCATCGCGGCGCTGTTCGTTGCCATGTTGCTTTGGTTTGATGTTGGCGGGCTTTGGGGCCTGATCAGCAAGGATCCCGCCGGTCCGGTTGCGGTGTTCATGCTGTGGATTTCCAACGGTATCGTGTTTGCCGGTGTGCAATTCGCCATTCGCATCATGTTGATGGCGGAAGGGCGGCAAAAGCCGGGTGGCGGGCAGCGGCTGCGCATCTTTACCGAACCTGCATTGGTTCGGTCCGAGGCTAAGAAGCGCCGCTAAGCTGACATTCGGGGTATTCGGGTGGCGGGCCCGCAGCGACCGTGTGGGTTATCTCATTCCCGAGGACCTGCATGTACAGGTGGGCGCCAGGTAATCAGGCCAGGACCAGAACAGAGCCAGCTCCCTCGGAATTATTTAAGGCCACCGGAATGCAACCGTGTCCACGCGAAGAGCAGTGCCCGCCAAGAGGCTAGTTAGGCCTTTGGCGCACCGGCGGCAAGGGGCTTGCTGTTTGTTCCTGATTTGTTCATGCTATTCATATGGAAGAATCTCTGTTGCAGCCCGGTCAGCTTTTGGCCCGTGGCGTGTGCCGCCATTTATCGACCCATGGAATGGTCACGGTTGAAGAATTGGTGCCAACGCCGGGCTTGCGGGTGGATGTTATGGCATTATCCCCGAAGGACGAGGTGTGGGTGGTAGAATGCAAATCCAGCCGTGTGGATTTTCAAACCGACAGCAAGTGGCAGGGTTATCTGGACTGGTGCGACCGGTATTTCTGGGCGGTGGATCAGGATTTCCCCACCGAATTGCTGCCGCCTGAAACCGGGCTGATTATTGCCGACCCTTATGATGCCGAAATCATCCGTCCGGCCCCTTTGGAAAAAATGGCGGCGGCGCGGCGCAAGGTGATGATCCGCAAATTCGCGTTTCACGCCGCGCGGCGGTTGCAGGATTTCAAGGACCCGAAGCTTTAGGAGATGCCGGGATGATGGTTAAGTTCTACTACCCCGACGGAGACTGGTGCTATCGCGCCATTCAGACGGTTCACGCGATTTTTCACAAGGACGGCCGGTTGATTGCCCGTGCGGAAAAGAGTGACCAAAGCGGATTTTATGAATTCGAGATTGTCGAGTTTGAGCTGATCGGCCCCGGTGCGCGCCACTCTTAGCGCTTTTTGCGGCCGACCGATTGTGCGGCCACGGCGGCGGCGCGAATCTCTTCGGCGATTTCCTCGGCCTCTTCGGGCAGGAAATCCATGGGGATTTCCAGACCATCCGCTTCGATGAACAGCCGCACCATGCCCTGATCGGTCGGTCCGATTTGCAGGTTCGCTTCGATGTCGCGCTCGGTGTTGATACCCATAGGTCTGGCCCCCTTTGAATGATAAGGACGTATCGCCCCGAACCTGATTTGGCAAGCGGCGACGAAGTTTCAGGTCCATGTGCAAAAATTGGGGATCAATGCTTGCATTCATTTCTGCCAGCGGCTAAATCGCCCGACAGTGCCGCCTTAGCTCAGTTGGTTAGAGCGCTGGATTGTGGATCCAGAGGTCCCCTGTTCAAGCCAGGGAGGCGGTACCATTCTTCCAGATTTATCAGCGGCTGACAAAAACGCCCGGAAACCCCGGTCAGGATTGGGCCAGACGGCGGCGGCGCATCTCGGCCCGGGTCGGGCGCGAGGGGACATAGCTGCCGCGGAACAGGTGTGATGCAAGCTGTCCGGGGCTGGGAAAGCGGAAGATGTCGACGATTGTCACCGGTGTTCCAAGTTTGTTGCTTAACAAGGCTTGCATTTTGACAGCCAGGGTGGAATTTCCGCCCAGCTCGAAAAAGTTGTCGTTGCGGCCAACGCGGGGCTGGCCCAGAGCTTCGGCAAAAATGGTTTGAATATCCGCCAGAAAATCCGCCGCATCCGTACCTGTCGGGTTTTCATGGGGTTCGGTCATGGTGATGGGTGCTGCGGGGGCCGACATACCCAATATTTCGGCCGGAACCCCAAGGGCGGTGCAGTTGGCAGGGACATCAGACACCGCAGCCGAGCAGGTGCTGACGGTCGCGTCCTTTCCGACGCTAAGGTCAGGCAACACCGAGGCGTTCGAGCCGATATAGGCCCGTTCTCCGACAACCACACGTGCATTCACCACCGCCCCGGGCGCAAGCACCGCGCCTGTGCCAAGGGTGGCGCCGTGCCCAAGAACGGCTTGGGTGAAGATCACCGAATGATCCCCCACAGTCGATAGGGCCGAGATGACGCTTCCGGCATAGATGGTTACGGCCCGGCCCAAGGTCGCGCCGCGAAGGTCCACCGAGGGATCAATCAGGCTGGTCAGCCGGATGCCAAAGCTTTCGATCTTGGCGCGGGCACCATCCCGCCCCTTGGTCGAGCGTGCCACGAGGTTGACTGCTTCGTCTTCGGGCTGACGGTCGGCCAGGGCTGCGAAGGGTCCGATCACCGGAACCCCCATGACCTCGTGCCCGCGCTTGGCGGGGTCATCGTCAAGAAGAACGATGCGGTCCCACCGCTGTTCAGCCTCGTTCACGGTAAGGGCAAGCCTGACGGCCTCGGGGTTGCCCGCGGCGCACAGGTATAATGTTGTCATTGCGACGGCCTTATACGCTCGGAATGGTCCACCTGACCGGGGCGGAGTTTGATCGACGCACCGGTTTTCCAGTCAGTGCAGGCGTCACAACGCTCGGGCAGATCGTCGAATTTGTGGTCCAGATGAAGCTGGCGATACCCGCTTAAATTCGCCCAAAGATCCTTCAGGCTGTCATCCCATGCGTTGCCCGCGCTTTCTTCGCCTTCGGTATCGCCGGGGCAGCGCGGGACGCGGCCATCCCAGAACAGGTGCATCATGGTGATCGCCCAAGGGCAGGCGATGCGCCGTTCATTGGCAACATCAATCGCCGTCTCGAACTTGCCGCCCCAACTTAATTGCCGGCGCAGTTTGACCGTGGCCCCAAGACCAAGCCAATGGTTGCGATAGGCTTCGAATTCGTTGGCGTTATTGTCCATTTCGATAAACTGGACCATGATCTCGGGGCCTTGCCCCCGGCGCTGACGCTCTTCCAGTAGGAACTGGACATTGGCATACACGATGTCGCGGTCGCCAAGAAAACGGTTCTCTTCATAGACCTCTTTCGAAAAACCGTCGATCCCGATGACGATCGTCGACAGGCTGGTATCAAGCAATCTTTTCGCAACGTCGTTGGTAAGGCGCATTCCGTTTGTGTTGAGGTTCAGGGATTTCAGGCCGACCTTTTCGCCATAATTCAACATCTCGATCAGCCGGTCGGGCATCAGCAGAGGTTCGCCGCAGAACGAGAACCAGACATTGGTTTTGGGCGCAATCTCGGCAATTTCGTCCGCGCATTTCTGCCACAGAGGCATCGGCATATTGCCCTTGGGGCGGATCATCTGGTCGTGGTGACACATCGAACAGTTGAGATCGCAATCGGCGCACAGCTCAACGGCAAATATTTTGGGAAAGGTCGGGTTCTTAAGCCCCGATGCAATACGGTTCAGTTCAGCCAGATGTTCAGGCTGGTCCGAAATATTGCTTGTTCGTTCGGCAGTCTGGTTTTGGTATTCCATGCAATTCGACCTCGCAAAGGTTGATTTGCCCCCAATTTGCAGAGCATACGCGGGATTGATTCGTGTAAAAATGATTTAGATCAAGCGGTTCGAATTGGGGGGGCTTTGCCGAATTCGTTTCGGACTATTGCTGAAGCACGACCAAAGGGCGAAGCGTTCAGGGGATTGTCAGCGCCCGACAATATTTGACCGAAATTGATCTGGGCCAAGCCCCGAGGGCCGGAAGTCCTGCTATATTGGGCAGATCATTGCGCCCCATTCGGCCCCGGAGGCAATAAATTGAGCCAAGAAACAATTCTGGTAACGGGTTCACGCGGGCTTATCGGCACCGCGTTATGTTCGGTCTTGCGCTCGTTGGACCATGACGTGCGCACATTCGACATTGCCGATGATCAGGGCGGCTTTGGCGACATCCTTTCGAAAAGTGGTCTGGAAAGGGCGATGCAGGGCTGCACGGGTGTGGTGCACCTCGCGGCGGTGTCGCGTGTCGTTTGGGGGGAACAGGCGCCGGTAAGCTGTTTTGAAACGAATGTAACCGGAACAAAGAATGTCGTTGATTGCATAACGTCCCGTGATCGCCCGCCCTGGCTGATCTATGGCAGCAGCCGCGAAGTTTACGGTCAAGGCCAAATGCTTCCCCTGACCGAGGGCGCCAGGCTTCGACCCATGAACAATTACGCCCGATCCAAGGTGGCGGCTGAAGGGTTGGTCGCGGATGCGCACGGGGCCGGAATTCGGGCGGCGATCCTTCGGTTCTCAACCGTTTACGGGACGGTTGCGGATCATGCAGACAGGGTGATCCCTGCGTTTTGCCGGGCTGCAATAGCGGGTGATCCGCTAATGGTCGAGGGACCGGGGAATTGTCTGGACATCACCCATGTCAGCGATGTTGCCGAAGGTATCGCCAATGTGGCCAGCGGGCTTGCCAGGGGACACAGGCTGCAACCGATGCATCTGACCACCGGTCATGGGACGTCCTTGGCGGATCTGGCGCAGGCCGTCAAAAATCTGGCGGATAGCGGCAGCGAAATACGGCCCGTGCCGCCTCGGGATTTTGACGTTTCGCGGTTTGTTGGCGATCCGGACCTTGCGCAAAGACAGATTGGCTGGCAGCCAAAAACGTCTCTGGATACCGGATTGGCAGAGTTGGTTTGCAATTTCCGCAAGGCCGCCGGGGTTTCTTTGGATGCCTGAAGCGTTTCGGGATCAGCTTGAGACGCTAAGTCGAGTTTGAACGGCTTATTCCGACAGGTTGATATCGACAGTTTGGACGATTTTGCCGGTGGAGGCGTCATAGATCAGGATTTGCTGGTCTTGCGTCACGACCGCATACCAATTCTTGCCGCGTGTTACCGCGTAGGGGGATATGCCCTCGGGCAGGGTGATCTCGGCGGGCAGGGGGGCGGGCTGGTCGCGGAAGCGGATGACAAACAGAACGATCAGCACTATGAACCCGACAATCATCACAACGCTCATCACAGTCACCAGAGTGCGGAGCATGCGAACAAGGGTCGGATCCACTTCCGGCTGAGGGGTATCTTCCATGGGGTCCACCATCGTTGAGTTTCACATCGCGGAAAACCCGCCTGCGCGTCTTGATAAGGCACTGGCCCGCGATGTGCCAGAGCAGGCGTCCTTGTCGCGCACCCGTCTGGCGCGGTTGCTTGAGGCAGGGGCGGTTCAGGTGAACGGCGTGGCCGAGGGCAATCCGAAGGCCAAAGTGGCCGAAGGTGACGTGATTGCCATCAACATACCGGAGGCCGAGCAAAGCCATATCGCGGCCGAAGATATTCCTTTGGAAGTGGTGTTCGAGGATGACGATCTGATCGTCATCAACAAGCCCGCCGGTATGGTTGTGCACCCGGCCCCCGGTACGCCGTCGGGGACGATGGTCAATGCCCTGCTGCACCATTGCGGCGACAGCCTGTCCGGTGTCGGGGGGGCAAAGCGGCCCGGTATTGTGCATCGGATCGACAAGGATACCAGCGGATTGCTGGTCGTCGCCAAGTCTGATGCGGCCCATCATGGGCTTGCGGCGCAGTTCGAAAAGCACTCGGTCGAGCGGTATTATCGCGCGGTTGTCTATGGTGTGCCGGATGGCACCGATCCGCGATTGCGCGGTGTGAAAGGGGTCAGCTTTGAGGCTGGCAATATCATGAAAATCACCACGCAACTGGCGCGGCACAAGACCGACCGGCAAAAGCAGGCGGTGCTGTTTTCGGGCGGCCGTCATGCAGTCACCCGTGCGCGGGTGGTACAATCGCTTGGCAATCCGGCCGGGGCGGCGCTGGTGGAATGCTGGCTGGAAACCGGACGCACGCACCAGATCCGCGTTCATATGGCCCATGCGGGCCACGGGCTGGTGGGGGATCCGGTCTATGGCGGGCGCAGGAAACTGGCCGCCAAGGCGTTTTCCGAGGCCGGGATCGCTGTCGCCAGGGCCTTTCCCAGACAGGCGCTTCACGCAGCCGTTTTGGGGTTTGAACACCCTGTTTCGGGCGTTATGTTGCGGTTCGAGGCGCCTTTGCCACAGGATTTTGTAGGCTTGATTCAGGCGTTGGGCGGTTGAAACAAACCGCAAAACCCTGTGAACGGCACCGATTTTTGGCGAAATCGCGCCGGAATTCCGAAATACTTGCGTTAAAATCCTAACAAAGGGTTGAATTCCGCTGTTAGCGCCCATAACTCGATGTTAAGCCTATAAACATGAGGCTCGAAAGGGAACGCGAATGAGTAACTATTCTAATCTTCCAGCCCCAACCCCAGAGGGTGGACTGAACCGGTATATGCAGGAAATCAGAAAGTTTCCGCTGCTGGAGCCGGAAGAGGAATATATGCTGGCCAAACGCTGGGTCGAAGAACAGGACACCGAGGCCGCGCATAAGATGGTCACGAGCCACCTGCGTCTGGCCGCGAAAATCGCCATGGGCTATCGCGGATATGGATTGCCGCAAGCCGAGGTGATCTCGGAGGCCAATGTTGGTCTGATGCAGGCGGTGAAGCGGTTTGACCCTGAAAAGGGCTTTCGTCTGGCGACCTATGCCATGTGGTGGATCCGCGCCAGTATTCAGGAATACATCCTGCGCAGCTGGTCTTTGGTGAAAATGGGCACGACGAGCGCCCAGAAGAAGCTGTTTTTCAACCTGCGCAAGGCCAAGACAAAAATCGGTGCGCTGGAAGAAGGGGATCTGCGGCCCGAGAATGTGAAACAGATCGCCAATGATCTGGGGGTGACCGAAGATGAGGTGATCTCGATGAACCGGCGGATGTCGGGCGGGGATGCGTCGCTGAACGCGGTGATCGGCAGTGATGGCGAAGGGTCCAGCGAATGGCAGGACTGGCTTGAGGATGAAGATGCCGATCAGGCCGGCGACTATGCCGAAAAAGACGAGATGCAGACCCGGCTTGCCATGCTGGAAGACGCGATGGATGTGTTGAATGACCGTGAAAAGGATATTCTGACCCAACGCCGTCTGGTGGACGAGACCATCACGCTTGAGGATCTGTCCGAGCAATATGGTGTCAGCCGCGAACGCATCCGCCAGATCGAGGTGCGGGCGTTTGAAAAGCTGCAAAAACGCATGACCGAACTGGCCCGTGAAAAGGGCATGATCCCGGCCTGACGATTTCTCTCTGTGATCGGAGCGCACAACGCGGCGGAATTTCCGCCCGCGCCCGGACGCGGTTTCTTTGATGCCCGGTTACGGGCCTTGTGAAAGGACAAGATGATGACGACCTATGAACATGAAACCCCGCAAGAGGCGCTGGCCAGATATCCGGGGGGGATGGCGCTGCGGGCGCTGCATATGCTGATTTTCGCCATTCTGTTTGGCTTTGCGGAAACCTTGCTGCTGCTTTTGGCCTTGCTGCAACTGGGCTGGATGGTCTTTTCGAAAAAGCGCAACCCGTCACTGGCGCAGTTTGGCGATCAAATGGCCCGGTGGTTGCGTGATGTGGCCCGCTTTCAGTCGGGCGCATCGGACGACAAGCCGTTTCCGTGGAAACAGGCCGGACAGTGATTTTGGTTTCCGGGCCAGTCGGCCCGGACCGGGGCAGGGGGCATTCTGCCCCCTCATGAGCCTGCGGCTCATTTCACCTCCTGAAAGTATTTTTGAAAAAGTGAAAGCCCAAGCACCCTTGTTTGCGGGGTTGAAAATGATAGCCTCTGCCGAGATTGGCGGAGGGTTTCGTTATGAGTGATGAAGAAAAGGTCGACGGCCGGATCAACGGGCCGCAGGATGAACCGAAAGAACGTGACGGGCTGATCATGCGGCTTGTGTATATGCTGATTATCTGGGCGATGATTTCGCTTGCGCAGACGATCCTTGGGGCGATGACGATCATTCAATACATTATTCTGATCATCAATCGCGGCGAGCCGAATGAGCAATTGGCGGATTTCGGCACCTCGCTGGGGATCTGGATCGCCAAGGCTGCGCGGTATCAGACTGCGGCCAGCAATGTGAAACCCTGGCCCTGGAGCGAGTTGGACTGACTTCTGGGCCGGGTCAGGTGCGCATGATACGGATCAAGGACAGGTTTTTCGCTCTGACCTATTAAAAATGCCAGCGTTGTTGGGGGATGCCGGTGAAATCTCTGTTGCAGATTTACGATTTGAAGGATGGACGATCCGAGGTTCTGCGCGAGCTTGAGGGGCATTACGAGGCGCCCAATTGGCATCCGACGCGCGATGAGTTGTTGATCAACGGGGGCGGGCGATTGATTCGCGTGGGTTTGGACGTGCCCGCACTTCAGGTTGTGACGACCGGCATGGCGATGCGTTTGAACAATGATCACGGGATCTCGCCGGATGGCGAGACCCTGTTTCTGACCGACAAGACCGAGACCGGCAAAGCCTGCATATACCGGATGCCCTATGCGGGTGGTGATTTGAAACGCCTGAGTGAGGCAGTGCCATCCTATTGGCACGGGATTGCGCCGGACGGGGCGTGGATCACCTATGCGGGGTTTCGTGATGGGGGTTGCGAAATCATGGTCATGCCAGCCGATGGGGGGGAAGAGGTGATCCTGACCCATGGGTTTGATCATTGTGACGGCCCGGACGTGTCAGCGGATGGCGTATGGATCTGGTTCAATGCCGAGCGGAACGGAAGCTCGGATCTATGGCGAATTCAGACAGACGGCCGCAAGCTGCAACGCATGACCTGGGACAGTGAGGTGAATTGGTTTCCTCATCCCTCTCCGGACGGGCAGCATGTGCTGTATCTGGCCTATCCCGAAGGCACCAGGGGCCATCCAGCCAATCAGGACGTGGTGTTGCGGCTAATGCCGGCCGAGGGCGGGCCGCCCCGTGATCTGGTACGGCTGTTTGGCGGGCAGGGCACGCTGAATGTTCCGTGCTGGGCACCGGACGGGCGCAGGTTTGCATTTATGAGCTATGATCTGACATAATTCAGGGATCAGGAGGGCTGGATATGGCCGGAGGTTGGGCCCGCGACGGGGCGGTCAGCGAACAGATCGAGGCCAGCGTCAATGACGAACTGGCACGGATGCAGGCGCGGGCCAAGCCCGAGGGCGAGAGCCTGACCCATTGTGCGGATTGCGAGGAACCGATCCCCCAGGCACGGCGCGAGGCGATCCCCGGTGTGAAGCTGTGCATTGACTGCATGCAGGAACGCGATGCCGCATTCAGGGCCAGGCCCGGTTTCAACCGGCGCGGATCAAAGGACAGCCAGTTGAAATAATGCGTTTCAGGGCACGAGCTTGCCCGGATTCATCACATTTAGCGGGTCGAGCGCCTGTTTGATTGATCGCATGGCATTAAGGGCCACCGGATCCTTGCGGCGGCGCATGGTCGGCAGTTTGGTCAGCCCGATCCCGTGTTCGGCCGAGAAACTGCCGCCGAATTCAAGGACCAGGTCTTCAACCAGTTCCATAACCTCGTCTTTGCGCGACGCATGGGCCTTGCCCAGTTCCACAACCAGATGCAGATTGCCGTCACCCAGATGGGCGATGGTCAGAATATGCGCGTCGGGCAGAAACTCCTGCATGCGGGCATGGGCGCGGTCATAAAACTCGGCCACTCGATCAAGCGGAACGGCGATGTCATTGTTGACCAGCGGCGGATGGGCCAGCTGCACCTCGGCCGCGGCTTCGCGACGTTCCCACATTTCGCGGCGCTCATTGTCGTTTTTCGCAATCACCGCATCAAGCAAGAGATCCCGTTCGAACAGCGATCCGAGGATTTCTTCCAGCTTGCCGACCAGCGGGATCGAGCCATCTGCCGAGGGGGTGCATTCGGCGGGAATGGTCGAGCCGATCTCGACCAGGATATTCACGTCGTGGCTGGTTTCAAACGGCGGGCGGGTGGCGGGTTTGATTTTATAGAGTTGTTCCATGAAGGGGCGCGGCATGAATTCAAAGGCTTCAACCGCGTTGCCGGTTACTTCCTGCAACTGGTTCAGCAGCGATAGGGCATCAGAAAGCGAAGGCATCGCGATCATCGCCGTGGCATAGGCCCGCGGTTTTGGGAAAAGCTTTACCACCGCGCGGGTGATGATACCCAATGTGCCTTCGGCCCCGATCATCAGGTGCTTTAGATTGTAGCCGGAATTGTCCTTGTGAAGTTCCGACATCAGATCCATCACCTCGCCATTGGGCAGCACCACTTCGATGCCGAAACACAGATCACGGGTGTTGCCGTATTTCAGCACGTTCGAGCCGCCCGCATTGGTAGAGAGCACGCCGCCGAGACAGGCCGAGCCTTTGGCACCGAAGGTCAGCGGAAAGACCAGATCATGGGCATGGGCCGCGTCATGCAGGCTGGACAGGATCACGCCGGCCTGAACGCGGGCTATGCGGGCAGAGGGGCGGATTTCTTCGATTGCGTTCATCCGGTCGAGCGAGACCATGATCGCACCGTCTGCCGATGCCCCGCCCGCAAGGCCGGTCATGCCCGAGACCGGGACGATTTTGTGGCCCAGCCGATTGGCGGCTTTGACAATTTGCGAAACCTCGCCGGTCGATGCGGGGCGCAGTACCGCGAGCGGAGACCAGAAATAGACCCCGGGCCAGTCATGCGACCATTTTGCTGTGTCGTCGCCGGTCAGGACGTAACGCGCCCCGACAATTTTGGAATAGGCGTGAAGGTCGGTCAAATCCGTCATCATTCCCGCCGATCAGAAATCGACCTCGACCCCGGGCAGGTTCAGCGCCTTGACAAGTTCGCGCAGCTCTTGCCGGGCGGCGACATTCGAAATGTTGAGTTTGAGGACACCCACATCCTTGAGATCCAGCAGCGTCAGGCCACGCGGGAAGAGTTCGCGGAATATGACACGTTCGTTGAAACCCGGAGCCGTGCGGAAGCCGATGCGCTGGGCCAAGGCGTCGATCGCCGCGGCCATCTTCTTTTTGTTGACCATGTTCTGCGCCCCAAGGCGGTTGCGCACCACCACCCAGTCAATCGGGCTTAGACCGGCCTGAGCACGCAATTGGCGCGCGGTCCAGACCATTTCGGAATAGACCGAAGGTCCTAGGATTTTCTGGCCGGTGTCATCGGTTTTGGCCAGCAGGTCGAAATCAACGAAGCTGTCATTCAGCGGGGTGATCAGAGTGTCGGCCAGCGAATGCGCCACCTGCGACAGACGGGTATGAGACCCGGGGCAGTCGATCAAAATGAAATCGCTTTCCGGCTCCAGCAAGGCCATGGCCGCGGTCAGCCGGCGGTCGTATATGTTTTCGCCCGGCGCGAGGGTGGCTTTGTCCACCTCGGGCAGGTCGATATAGTTGGGTGTCGGCAGCAGGATGCCTTCACGCTCCATAAAGGTGACACGCTTTTCGACGTAATGTCCAAAGGTCCTTTGGCGCAAGTCCAGATCAAGCGCACCCACCCGATGGCCCATGCGGGCCAAAGCCGTGGCCAGATGCATGGAGACGGTGGATTTCCCCGCACCGCCCTTTTCGTTGCCGACCACAATGATATGCGCCATATCCGTCCCCTTTGTTCTTACATGCTTTTGAACGGTCTTGAGGGGTCTTCGCAAGGGGAAATCTGCATTCACTTCAAGCAGTTTTATGAAGGGGGCGCTGCCCCCTCGGCGCATATGCGCCTCACCCCCTGGATATTTTGAGACAAAAGAAATGCAGGACCGGGCAAAGAAAAGCGCCGCAACCAGAGTGGCGCGGCGTTTTTGCAGAAACGATGAAGATTGGGATTAAAGCGTCCGACCTTTAACCTGAGTCAGGGGAAAGGCCGGACGCTGCAAGACCCATCAACTGTTGTGGGCGCCCTGCCACAAACCCGTGATTCAGGTTTTTGGCAGGACGCTTTAGAAGCCCAGACCTTCGTATTTCTTCTTGAACTTCGAGACACGGCCGCCAGCGTCCATCAGGCGGGTGCCGCCACCAGTCCATGCCGGGTGAACGGTCGGGTCAATATCAAGCGCCAGCGTGTCGCCTTCGTTGCCCCAGGTCGACCGCATCTTGACGATGGTGCCGTCGGTCATCTTGACGTCGATGAAGTGGTAATCGGGATGGATGTCTTTTTTCATTTCGTCCGTCCTTAGCTTGTGGCGCCGGATTTCGGCGCGCGATAGTTGGTCTGCTCTGCGATACGGGCCGATTTGCCGCGACGCGACCGCAGGTAATAGAGCTTCGAGCGGCGGACACGGCCACGGCGCACGACGGTGATGCTGTCGATATTGGTCGAATAAAGCGGGAATACACGTTCCACGCCTTCGCCAAACGAGATTTTGCGAACGGTGAACGAACCGGCGATGCCGTTGCCGTTTTTGCGGCTGATGCAGACACCTTCATAGTTCTGAACACGGCTGCGTGACCCTTCGGTCACTTTGAAGCCGACACGGATCGTGTCTCCGGCTTTGAAATCGGGGATGTCTTTCCCCAGGGCGGCAATCTGTTCCGCCTCGAGCTGTGCGATCAGGTCCATCTGATACGCTCCTATCTTTGCTCACGGTTTAACCCGCGAAGTGTTGCTGCCGCCTTAGAGCTTTTTGTCTTCACCGGGTCCGCCATAGGCGCCCGCAAAAGGTCAGGTCGTCGTTGCTTTGGGCCTTTTCGGATGGCTGGCCGTGTTGAAGAAAACCGGATGCGCCAAAACAAAAAGGGTCCGCGGGGCCGATTCCGGCTGCGAACGGGCGGTGTATAGGGGGGATGGCAGAACTATACAAGCCCCGTTCGCCCGTCTGGCGGCCTAAAATAACGAGGCAAAACCAAGCCCGATTACGGGAGAGGCCGCATCGAAGTGATCGATTGAGCTGTCGGTCGCGGTAAAGCCGATTGAGGCGTTGATATTGCGCCATATGGGAAGGGACGCGCTTACCGAAAGGCTATTGTCTTCCCTGGGGTATCCAAGAACCAATCCGCCCGTGTCCTGCCTGAACGTGGCGGCGTATCGGATCGGGCGATTGGCCAGCCGTGTAGAATAGTCCGCAGAAACTGAAAACGTTGCGGCAAGCGTACCAGTCACGCTTTCACCCAAGACCAAACCGACCGACGCCGCCTTTCCGTTCTGAAATATGGTATCGAGATCAAGCACTAGCTGGGTCTGCTGGTATGTGCCTGAATCATATTGTTTTAAGCCAAGGCTGAGTTTTGAATATGCCTCGGGACCGGACCCGAGAAATTTCGAAATCGAAACGGTCTGGTTGATTGTCCGGTTATTTTGAAGCTCGCGCTCGGTCATGCCAAGCTCGGCGCATAGGTCGAGATACCACCAATTCTTAAGGTGATTGACGCTGCAAATGTCCAATGTCCCGCTTAGAATTCCAATTTGATGTTCGAGACTTTGCGCATAGCCAAGCCGCAGCGTGGCATCCAGATAGCGCCCGTGGTCATAGATCGTGCGGGCGCTCAGGGCAGTGTTTAGGCCGTAAACCATTCCCTCTTTTCGAAAGAGTGCCGGATCGCCGTTAAAAACCAGCCCGCCGACTTCCAACGGTTTCGCGGGGTTCCCTCCGTTTATGTTTGAGTTGTACGAGATATCCGGCCTAAGCGTGACGTTTGTGGTCGTCCGCCCCACGGAACCAAACCCGATTGTTTGTGCCATCGCGTCAATCTCTGACGCGACCCCGCCGCTTACGATCGTCGCCTCAACGGATTTGAGCTTTGCATAAACGCCCAGCCTGTCGATATCGGCCAGAACGGCAACCGGCAAACACAGAAGGATAAATGACAGGCCGACCCATGGATTTGAGAAAAATCCTTTGGTGGCAGACTTGGCCGGATCACTGCGAGCCAACGAATGCACCGACATATTGTCCGGTTGATCCGGTGTAATGAAGGTCAATCCCATCATCCGAATAGAAAAGCCCGGAAACATCGGTTCCGTCACCTTGGATATTTCCGAATGCAACTACGAATACCGGATCAAGTGCGAATAGGTCTGCCTGATCACCGGGAAGCAGACTCATGGTATCCGAAGCGATCGTTCCGGTGGTGCTGTCCAATACTCCGAAACCAAGAAGCGAAAATGCGTCAGTCTGGCTTGGACCGTCTGAAATCGTAAAGCTGTTATTTGTGAAGTCAGCTGTTAGTGTGAAATCGCCTTCAAGCCAGGTTTCGGAACTGCTTGCGTATTCTGTGGCGGTCAGGACACCGGTATAATTGAATGTTCCGACAAGACTGCCGGTATATTCTGGCCCTCTTGCGATCAAAATCCTTTCAGGATCAAAAATCCGCAAGTTATGGGCACCAGACGCCGTAACGTGCATTTCGGCGCTATAGACCTCGTCCCCGATTTGAATTGTACCTCGATAGGACGATACGCCACCCTCCATATTGACCTGGACAAGCTCCATTTCGGTGGAATTCATCAGATCGGCCGCGCTCAATTCAACGGCTCCGGCAAGAACGCCATTCGCCAATGTCGTTGCATAGGTTGGAGAATACACAACCGCCGTATCCGTGTCGCTGTTTGTTCGGGTCACGCCCCAATCATCGTTGGTGTCGTTCTGGCGCTCCGAGAATGTGAAACCGCTGGCAGGATATGCAAATGTCGCAGTGATAACCGGCCTCCATTCCAGACCCCAACCGGTTTGGACCGTGCCGGTCATTTCGACGACGATGTCACTTGGTTGCTGCGTAAGATCGGGCTGAACCGTGACGGTCCACACCGTGTCAACCGAGCTTGAGGATACTTGCGTGGCCGTGCCGCCGGTGACGGTCAGGTCTGAGGTGTCAAAGCCGGTAATTGCTTCGCTGAACTCAATAGAAAGCGTGAATTCACTTCCTCCGGCGGGAATTACCTGAGCCGAAACAGAGGCGTCGAAGGTCGTGTCCGGATAAGTCACGGTCATGGTCGGGTACAGATCATCATAGGCAAACGATCCCGAAATATCGGGCGACCAGCTTGCGCCGAATGCCGCGTCGATCGAACCGACGAAATCAAAGGTAATCACGGCGGGCTGGTTGCTGACATCAACATCGACATCAATGATGTGAACTGTCCCTTCGGCGTTTGAGCTGAAACTTGTTATGGTGCCACCATCGATTACAAGATCCGAAGCCTCGAAGCCGGTAATGGGTTCACCGAATGTGATTTGGATCCGAAAGCTCGACTGGCCTGACGGAATGACCTGAGTACTGGTCGAACTGTCAAACGTGGTATCGGGAAAGGATACCGAATAGCTGGATGGCGAAAGGGTGGTGTCGATGCAGCCGGAAAGGGCAAATAAAACGCCGATCAGAACAACAAGACGTCGCATTATGCCATTTCCTGTAATAATTTTAGCTCGAAGTATTCACCTTTAGCTAATGCATGATTGTGGTTGTGGCAGCAAGGGTTGCAAATGTTTTTGGGCGGAAATTATCCCAGATCGCGCTTCGCCCACATATCCGGTCGTCTTTCGCGCGTAATCTTTTCGCTTAACTCGTGGCGCGGAACAAGGGCGAAGCCCGCCGCGCGAGCGCCTGCCCGCCCCGACGGGCTGGCGCTTTGGTGAGCCAGCGCCGGTTGGACGGGGCGGGAAGTGTTTGGCGGGATAAATCGAGATCAGAGAAGGTTCTTGCGCCACCCCACGGGCAGGCGCTCGCGCGGCTTCGTTATGATACTTGCCGGATGGACCCTTACCCTACTTCCTACCCCACATATCCGGTCGTCTTTCGCGCGTAATCTTTTCGCTCATCTCCCGCCGCCATTCTTCGATCTTGCCGTGGTGGCCTGACATCAAAACCTCGGGGATCGGGCGGCCTTTCCACTCAGCGGGTCGCGTATATTGCGGATGCTCCAGCAAGCCGTTCGCGTGGCTTTCTTCCTCGGTCGAGGCCTCATTGCCCAGCACACCGGGGATCAAACGAACCGTGGCGTCGATCATGGCTTGGGCGGCGATCTCGCCTCCGGTCAGCACGAAATCTCCAAGCGAGACCTCTTGCACATTGTAGTGTTCCAGCACCCGCTCATCGACGCCCTCGAACCGGCCGCAGAGCATGGTGATGCCGTCGCATCCGGCCCATGACCGGGCCATGGCCTGATCAAAGGGTTTGCCGCGTGGTGACAGGTAGATGATGGGCCATTGCCCGCCTGCGCCCTTCATCGCCTCGTCTATCGCCGGGCCGACCACATCGGCGCGCAGCACCATGCCCGCGCCGCCGCCTGCGGGGGTGTCATCGACGTTGCGGTGTTTGCCGATGCCAAAGGCGCGCAGATCGGTGGTTTCCAGCTGCCAAAGCCGGTCCTTTAACGCGCGGCCGGTCAGGCTTTCGCCCAGAACGCCGGGAAAAGCGTTTGGAAACAGGGTGATAATTCGGGCGGTCCAAATGCCGACCAGATTTTTTTCCTCCATCAGATCGCGCGGTTTATGCGAAACCGTGATGGATTTGCGGCCAAAGGATTTGGGTATGTCGGTCATGGGGTGCCTCGGGTCAGATGGCGCGTTCTACCGTCCCACCCAAGGATAGGGCAAGGGTCAGAGGCTTTCTGCCCAGGATTTGAAATCCACCATCATCTTCGTGGTCTGCTTTTTGAACATTCCGGGCATCACCATCGTCATGATTTTCATAAAGCCCTTGCAGCGGAATTCGGTGTCGATGTGCCAATGCGTGCCGCCATCGGCGGTGTCGGTGAATGTATTTTCGACGATATTCCAGACACTTCCGGCTTCGTAAGTGGCCGAGAAAAAATCGGGCAGATCGTTCGTGAGGATGGTTTCCTTCATCACCATTTCGCGCCGGCCCATCTTGTGCACAAGATTATGGACATTGCCGGCCTGCCCAAGTTCGCCCGAAACATAGTCCATCCGGATAAAGCTTTCCTGCCATTCCGAGACCGTATCGGGATCGGAAAACAATGCGACCACGCGGTCGCGCGGGACAGAGATGTCAATGTCAGTCGAGTATTTCATGGCGCGCTCCTTTTTCGTCAGGGTGCGCCATCGCCGTGGTCCGGTCAATCTTTGTCAGGTCAGCCCTTCGGGCGGGTCCGCGACGATCCGGCCGCCGTGCAGATCAACTGTCGGCACCACGTCGCGCGTGAAGGGAAGCAAAATCGTGTTCTCTTGCCCTTTGGCCTGAAGCTCAAGCAGGTCCGCCGCGCCGTGGTTCATCACAGCCTTCACATGGCCCAAATAGGCTCCGCCGGTGTCAAAGACTTCAAGGCCGATCAGGTCGGAGTAATAATATTCATCATCCGGCAGCGAAGGCAGTTTTTCCCTTTTGGCATAAAGCTTTACACCTTTCAGGGCGTCCGCATCCTCTTTCGTTTTCACGCCCCCCAGACGGGCGGCGAAACCGTTTTTGATGGGGCGGGTGAGGATGATGGAATAGCTGTCTTTGCCATCTTCAGTGGTCAGAGGGGCATAGTCGGCAATGGCGGTTGGTTCAGCGGTAAAGCTTTTCAGCCGCACTTCGCCATGAACCCCGAAAGATCCGGCAATTGCGCCCACGCAGATGAGATCAGCCATCATTTTACCCCAACACAAATTCCGTTATCGACCTTTCCGCCCCGGTCAAGGCAGCGGTCTGCATGCATGTTCCGTTCATAGAGAACGCCTGCGATCATTGCAAAAATCAACAGGAAAAACAGCCGGATAAGTCGGAACAATACGCGGAGTCCTTGGGCGACAGGGCCGCAGGTATCCCGCGGCCCCGATTGATCGGGCGAAGATTACTCGTCGGCTGCGACGGCTTCTTCCGCTGGTGCGGCGGCGGCTTCTGCTGCGGCGGCTGCCTTTTCGGCTTTTTCTTCCGCGCGGTCTTTGGCTTTCTGGCCAGGCTCGCCTTTTTTCGGGTTGCTGCGCTCTTTTTTGTCAACGATTCCAGCGGCTTCCAACATGCGCGATACGCGGTCAGTGACCTGTGCGCCTTCGCCCAGCCAATACTGAACACGCTCGGCGTTCATTTTCACACGCTCTTCGCTGTCTTTCGGCAGCAGCGGATTGTAGGTGCCCAGCTTTTCGATAAAGCGGCCATCGCGCGGCATGCGCGAATCGGCGGCAACGATGCTGTAGAAGGGGCGTTTCTTCGAGCCACCACGGGCCAGACGGATTTTGATAGCCATTTGCGTTTCTCCTTAGATTGGCTTTGTCAGACGGTTTCTAAACCGTCATACATCCTTGTTATGATTGATGTTTCTTGTGATTTTGGATCACTTCCCGAATGATGAAATTCAGGAAATTCTTGGCGAATTCGGGGTCGAGATCGGCGCGTTGTGCCAGATCCTCCAGACGGGCGATTTGCTTTTCTTCCCGCGCCGGATCAGACGGGGGCAGGTCATGTTCGGCCTTCAGTTTGCCGACGGCCTGCGTGTGCTTGAACCGCTCGCCCAAGGTATAGACGAGGATTGCATCAAGCCGGTCGATGCTTTCGCGGTGGTCTTTCAGGATGTCCGCAGCGCGGGCTGTATCGTCGCTCATACGGTGGTCTCTCGTGTCTTGGTTTGTTGACATTTGTAATATTTGTACGCCGAAACGGTGCAAATGCGTGGATCAGTCAATGGCCCATCCTTTCGGCTTGAAAAGCGGGTCGGCATAATGGGCGATTTCCATCGCGATCCCGTCTTCGATCTGGCTTGAGCGCAGCACTTCGGGCGAGGGATGGCGATAACACGCTTCGTTGCCATCCACCGAGCGGGCCGATTTGTCTTTCACCGCACCCAGCCGTTCCGCAAGGCGGATCGAATCCAGATTTTTCGGATCGACATATGAGACGGCGCCGTCCCAGCCGAGGTCTTCGTAGAAATACAGCCGCACACGGTCGGTCGCTTCCAGCGCATAGCCCTTGCCGGCCTGATCCGGCCAGATGATCCATGCGATTTCACGTTCGGGCCATTGGGCGGGGAACCAGCCACCGGCCATACCGACGGTTTCGTCGGTTTCCTTCAGGTGGATCATCCACATGCCGTAACCGCGAATTTCCCAATGGCCGATTTCGGCGGCATAGAGCATCCAGGTTTCATAGGGGCTGAGCGGGCCACCCATGAAGCGTGAACGATAGCTCGAGAATGTCGCCTTGAAGTTCGGGTAGTCGTCCGGATCCGGTCCGCGCAGAACCAGCCGTTTGGTTTCCAGAACCGGAATATCTCTATGTCCCATCAGCGCACCTCGTTGGGGTTGGGGTGGCGAAACACCGAGACAGGGGTGTCGTCGCCGTAAGTTAAAGTTCCCTGTTTCGTGGCACCGAGACGTTCGGCGACACGTTCAGAGCGCGCGTTTCCAATGGTAATGTAGCTGACCAGTGTCGGCAGCCTAAGGTCGTTGAAGGCATAGGCCTTCACGGCCCCAGCGGCTTCTGTCGCATAGCCGTTGCCTTCGGCACTCTTGGCAAAGAGATAGCCAAGTTCGGGTTCTTGATCGCCCGGTTCAAATCCGATGAGGGCAAAGCCGATCAGGGCTTTGTTTTTGGTCGTCACGGCCCAACCACCATGCCCGTGCAGCACCCAGCCCGAGGCCATTTGGGCGAAATCCCACCACGCGTCTTCACGCGAATAGGGACCACCCATGCCATCACTGCGGGGGCCGCACATGATGTCTGCATAGAGCGAAAAGTCAGCGGGGGTCGGGGCACGCAGGGTCAGTCGCTCGGTCTCAAGTGTTGGGATCAACGCGGTGAAGCTGGCGGCCATCTGGGCCGGAATCGCGCGCGGCATGGTTTCACAGGCGAAGGTCATGCGTAAGCCTCGACATTGCCGTCATTGTCGGACTGGGGTGCGTGGCGATAAACGAGGCAAGGCTCGCCGTCGTCATCATCCGTGCCTTTGCCGGGATAATCGGCATCAGGGTCGATAACGGCGCCGAGACGTTTTGCAAGGGCCGCCGAGCGGGTGTTGCTGGCGTCGATATAGCTGACAGCCGTGTCCCAGCCGAGCGTGATAAATGCGTACTCAAGTGCGGCCTGCGCGGCTTCAAAGGCAATGCCCTTGCCCTCGGCGTCCGCGTTCCAGATCGACCAGCCGATTTCGCGTTCCGGCCATGTGATCGGAAACCAAGGTCCGATGCTGCCCACCGGTTTGCCGGTCGCCTTGTCTTCGACGATGAACAGGCCGTAGCCGCGCAGGAACCACATGCCCGCGATGCGGCTGAAGACTTTCCACGCCTCGGTGCGGTCCATGTTGCCCGCGCCGATGGTTTTTGAGCGGTCGTCGGCAAGAAAGGCGGCGATGGCGTCAAAGTCACTGAGTTGCGGGGGGCGCAGGATCAGGCGGTCGGTCTCGATGTGGACGGCGTTGGTCATGTCAGAATACCCCCTTCGGGCACAGCCAAAGCGGCATGCACGTTGCGCTGTTGCGCAGTGAGTATTTGGACAAAGAAAAAGACATTATTTCTTTTTCCCGAATCCTGAGAGTCCACCGGGAAGTCCAGGCCCGCCGAGGCCCGGAAGGCCGCCGCCGGCACCGAGTTGTTTTGCTGCCGCTTCCAGCGCCTTGGGGTCCATCGAAGACGGGTCCATGCCGGTTTGCATTCCACCGGGCATTCCGCCTTTGCCGAACATGCCCTTCATCGCCTGACGCAGCATGCCGCCCTTGCCACGCCCGAGCTTTTTCATCATGTCCGCCATCTGGCGCTGCATTTTCAGCAGTTTGTTCAGCTCGCTGACTTCAAGCCCCGCGCCCTTGGCGATGCGCTTTTTGCGGCTGGCTTGCAGGATTTGCGGGTTGGCGCGTTCGCGTTTGGTCATCGACTGGATCAGGGCGATCTGGCGTTTGATCACCTTGTCGTCCATGCCGGCCGCTTCCATCTGTTTCGACATTTTGCCCATGCCCGGCATCATGCCCATGACGCCTTCCATGCCGCCCATTTTCATCATCTGTTCAAGCTGCATTTTCAGGTCGTTCATGTTGAACTGACCTTTGGCCATGCGCTTCATCATACGCTCGGCTTGCTCGGCTTCGATGGTCTCTTGCGCTTTTTCGACAAGCGAAACGATGTCGCCCATGCCAAGGATGCGGCCTGCAATGCGGTCGGGTTCGAAGGTTTCGAGTGCGTCCATCTTTTCGCCCAAGCCGACGAAGCGGATCGGTTTGCCGGTGACGGCCCGCATCGACAGCGCCGCACCGCCGCGTCCGTCACCATCCATACGGGTGAGCACAACGCCTGAGATGCCGATTTTGGCGTCAAATTCCTCGGCCACTTCTACGGCGACCTGACCGGTCAACCCGTCAACGACCAAAAGGGTTTCGCGCGGGGTGACGACGTCGCGGACGTCCTCAACCTCTTTCATCAGGACTTCGTCGATTTGCAAACGGCCCGCGGTATCGAGCATATAGACGTCATAGCCGCCCATGGTCGCCTGCTGCTTGGCGCGCCGCGCGATGTCGACGGGTTGCTGGCCCGGCACGATGGGCAGGGTGTCGACGCCGATTTGCTGACCGAGCATGGCCAATTGGTCCATCGCGGCGGGGCGGTAGACGTCGAGCGAGGCAAGAAGGACCTTCTTGCCCTCTTTTTCCTTCAGGCGTTTCGCCAGTTTACCGGTGGTGGTGGTTTTACCGCCGCCCTGAAGGCCGACCATCAGGATCGGGGCAGGCGGGTTGTCGATTTTCAGCGTACCGGGGTCTTCTTCGCCGGTCAGCGTATCAACCAGCGCGTCATGGACGATCTTGACGACCTGCTGGCCGGGGGTGACGGATTTGGTGACGGCTTGGCCCGTGGCCTTTTCCTGAACCTTTTTGACAAACTCGCGGGCGACGGGCAGGGAAACGTCGGCTTCCAGAAGGGCAACGCGCACCTCGCGCAGGGCGGTTTTGACGTCGTCTTCGGACAGCGCACCTTGCTTGGTCAGACGGTCGAAGACACCTGAGAGGCGTTCGCTTAGATTCTCAAACATTCCCGCGGCTCCTTATCACCGTTTCAACATGGCCCTTCAGGTATGAACGACCGGCCCAAATGCAATTGCCCCCGTGGGCGCAACGCGCTGACGGAGGGCGATCCTTGCGTAAAACAAGGACCGGAAGTTTTGGCACTTCCGGAATTAGGGTGGGCTTAGGCTTTCGGGGGGGAAGAGTCAAGCAGACAGGAAAAAGGGCCGCGACCGGGGCGGCCCTTTGGTTTTCAGGTGGTGTCAGGCTTTCAGCATCGGGCCAAGCACCGGCACATCCGCGCGGTTCTGCCAGGCGATGAAGGCGGACAGCACTCCCAGCACAAATGCCGGTACGGCGGAGGGGCCGATGATCAGAAAATGGGTCAAAACCGCACCGATCATGGTGGCCGTCAGCAGGCTGGCGCCCAGTCCGACAAGGCCGGGAACCCAGAGCAGGATCGCTGCGCCAATCTCGATCAGGGCAGTGACATAGCGGAACCACTGGCCGATGCCGATGGCGTCGAACGTGCCAACCATCATTTCAACACCGGAAAGCTTGGCCAGACCGGCGGCCAGGAAGGCGAGGGAAAGAAGGGCTTTGATGCCTATTGTTACGTATTTCATGGGATTTCTCCTGTTCAATATGCGCGTCAGCGGCATTGTCCTTAATTCTGGACGCCGATCTATCCGGCATTCCTGCACAATGACTGTGCGCTGTTGCGCAATCAGGCCGCCAGATTGGCCACTGCTTCGTTTGCGGCTTTCATCGCGCTGTCTGAATCGACGGCCAAGCCTTCGGCGGCAACCAATTCAATCGCGTCGATACCGATGAACGACAAGACCTGCTTGAGATAGGTTGTCGCGTAATCGACCGGTGAACCCGCCGGAACGCCGCCGGACGCCATGGCGATATAGGCCTTTTTGCCTTGCAAAAGACCTTGGGGACCGTTTTCGGTATAGGCGAATGTTTCACCGGCGCGGGCGACCAGATCAATCCAGGCCTTCAATGCGGTCGGGACGCCGAAATTATAGACCGGCAGTCCGATAACCAGCGTGTCCGCGGCGCGAAGCTCTTCTATCAGCGTGTCCGACAGGGCCAGTTTGGCGCGTTGTTCATCGCTGCGTTCGTCCGGTGCGGTGAAATTGGCCCCCACCCAGGTTTCGTCGATCTGTGGCAGCGCGTCGGCAAGATCGCGGGTCAGCACCGTTTCGGGCGACAGCTTTTCAATGATCGCGTCGGTCAGTTGACGGGATACCGAGCCGGTTCTGCGGGCCGATGTGTCAATTCGTAAAAGAGTTTTAGACATTGGATTTCCTTTCTCTGTTCCGAAAACCGAGATAGGTTCTTTTAATTTTGCACAAAATATCTAATACTGAACAGAATATGTGGATAATTGCACATAAGGGGGCGATATGGACAATTGGGACGAGATTCGCACGGCCTTGCAGGTGGCCCGCGAAGGAACGGTTTCCGGCGCGGCGGCCAAAATGGGTGTTCATCATGCAACGGTCATTCGCCATGTGGATTCGCTCGAGGATCGCTTGGGTGTGAAACTGTTCCAACGCCATGCCCGCGGCTATACCCCGACCGAGGCCGGTCAAGAGCTGATGCGGATCGGGCAGGTGACTGAAGATCAGTTCTCGGCCCTGGAAGGCAAGCTGAAAGGCAAGGGCGACGAGGTTTCGGGGGATTTGATCATCACCACCCTGACCACGATGGCCATTGACCTAATCCCGATCCTGGCGGATTTCCAGCTGGAATATCCGGACGTCACGGTGCGCATTCTGACCAGCGAGCGTTTGTTCCGTTTGGAATATGGCGAGGCCCATGTGGCGATACGCGCAGGTCAGGCCCCGCAGGAACCGGACAATGTGGTGCAAAAGTACCGCGACTATGAGCTGTGTCTTTATGCGTCAAAAGCCTATGTGGCGCGGTTCGGCATTCCTCAAACGATCGAGGATTTCCAAAACCACCGTTTCGCCGTGCGGGAAGATGTTTCGGCGCGGGTTCCGTTTTTCCGGTGGCAGAAAGAGCATATTCCGCAGCATTGCATGACTTTCCGAACCAGTGACGATATGAGCATTCTGCAGGCGGTGCGCGAAGGTGCGGGGATCGGATTTGTGGCCACAAAGGTCGGCGATCCCGATCCTGATCTGGTCAGGATGTGGCGCGTTGAAGAAGATTGGCGGGTTCAGCTGTGGATTGTCACCCATGTTGATCTGCACCGCACGGCGAAGGTGCAGGCGATTGTAAAAGCGCTGAAAGCGGCGGTTTAGCCCGCGTCCGTGCCAAATTCGGCCTCGAGAAACTTTTCAAATGCCTCAAGATTGACCGCTTCAAACTGGCCGAAGCTTTGCATCCAGATGCTTGCGTCGCGCAGCGCGTCGGGTTCGAGTTTGCACCATTTCACCCGCCCACGTTTGTCCTGGCTGATCAATCCGGCCTTGGTCAGGATCATCAGATGCTTGGATACGGCGGCCAGAGACATCTCGAACGGTTCCGCCACATCGGTGACGGCCATATCGTCTTCGAGCAGCATGATCAGAATGCGGCGGCGCGTCGGATCGGCAAGGGCTGCGAAAATGGTGTCGAGATCGCTCATGCGGGCTTAGTGGACGGGCTGTCTGTTCATGTCAAATCGCCGAACGGTTGACAGCGATCACCGGGTTTGCCACTTCAAAGGCGAAACCCGCCTCGGCAAGCCTGTCGAACAGCCGTTCGTTCACCTTGCCGGGCACATTGTGCAATTCCATGACGATCGCGCGGATACGGGCCAGGTTTTCGTCCGTGATTTCCTGAAAGATATCGTGCTCGGCCCCTTCGCAATCGATTTTGGCCAGATGGATCACCTTTGGCAGGTCGCGCATGACGTCATTGATCGACCGGATCTCGACTTCGATGGTCGAGACGGCGCTCATGTCGCGCCCGTCCAGCTCATCATAGATCGAGCTGAGCGCGCTTTTGGTATGGGTGTGAAAACGGATCGTGCCGCTTTCCCCGCCAACCGCGACGGGGTGGAGATGGATGTTGTCAATGCCGTTTCGGCGGGCATTTTCCCTGATGCGCTGCTGGCTTTGCGGGGCCGGTTCGAAACAATGTACCGCCCCTTCCGCGCCAACGATTTGGGCCGCCATGACAGAAAACGCGCCGAAATTGCCGCCCAGATCAAGAACCGTGTCGCCCGGCATCAGGTCAATTCCGTCGGGGAAATAGTCTTGCCGGATGCAGCATTCGTAAAACGTGAACCAATCCCCCTGACGGTGGTTCATTTGAAATGTCAGGTTCATCTGGTCGAATGTCGCCTCGTAATCGCTGAACTGAAGGCGCACTGAATCCTTGATCAGGGGCAATGCGGGTGATGCGTGTGTCAATATCTGTCGGGCCTGACCGAATTTGCGGATGGCGTTGGCCAGCATTTTTGTCCTCCTTGCGGCATCGCGCTGCGGCTTGCCGATTGTCGGGTTTTATCATTCATGTTTTTTGCGCCCTGTCGACTTTATCCTTGGCAATTGCCCCTGATTGCCTTGCGCTTTGCCTTTTATCTGCCAGAAATGTCGGGTTGACGCGACCAAAAGGGCCTGCCGAACCATGACATTACGCTATTGGGCTTTGATTTGGTTGCTCGCTGCCGGCTGGGGCAGCTCGTTCTTTTTTAACGAAATATTGCTGCGCGAGCTTGGGCCGATGTGGATCGCGCTGGGCCGCGTCGGAACCGGGGCGCTGGGCTGCTGGATCTGGATGGTGGGCACCGGGATCAATCTGCGCTTTCCGCAAACATCGCTTGGATTGCTGATTGCTTTTGCCCTGTTCCAGTATTCGATACCGCTGGCGGTTTATCCGCTGACCCAACAATACATCACCTCGTCCGCCGCCGGTATCGTCAATGCAATGACGCCGATCATGGTGGTTCTGGTCAGTCACTTCTGGCCGCAGGGCGAAAAAGCAAGCTGGGCAAAGGTTATCGGCGTTGTGCTCGGGTTTGCCGGTATTGTCCTGATCGCCCGCCCGAGCTTTGACGGGCAGGGGCAGTCCGATCCGATTGCGCTGCTTCTGACGATCAGTGCACCGGTGTGCTATGGGATCGCGATCAATCTGCTGCGGCAGATGGATGCCCTGAACCGGGTGTCGCTTACGGCCTGGTCCGCGACCATCGGGGCAATTGCGCTGTTTCCGATTGCGTTTGCGATGGAGGGCTGGCCGGTGATTACCCGTCTCGAGACCTGGGTGTCGCTTTTCTTCATCGGTTTCGTGCTGACCTCGGCGGCGTTTATCCTGATGTTCTGGCTGATCCCGCGCGTCGGTGGGACAACAGCGTCAACGATCACCTTCCTTGCCCCTATCGCGTCGGTATTGCTTGGCGTCTATGTTTTGGCCGAGGTTCTGTTTCCAATTCAGTTTGTCGGCATGGCGGTGATCTTTGCCGGATTGCTGTTTATTGATGGGCGTCTTGCGAAACGGCTTGGGTTTTCTCAACCAAATGGTTGAATAACGCAAATTCGCGTTTGCAGCGCAAAACCCCATTTTGGTGGACGGGGTCCTTCGTTTAATCTTTTCAAAAATACTTATAAAAACAACGATTTACCCTGCGCCAATCCGCGCGGTTCTGTCGCTTGACTCGGAGGGGCCAGAACCTTAGTCATCCCCCAAACTCTGAAAGGGTCCCGTTTTGGCAGATCAGGTCGATAAAGAGCGCCTTAAAGCACTCGAAGACAGGATCGAGGCGGCAAAGAAAGCCGCTGAACCCGAGACCAAGAATTCAGAGGGTGTGTCGGCCGGCGAAGTTGGCTGGCGCATGGTGACAGAGCTTGTGGCCGGTATTTTTATCGGCTTTGGCATCGGATACGGGCTTGATACCCTTTTCGGCACAATGCCGATTTTTCTGGTGCTGTTTACATTGTTTGGGTTCGCAGCCGGCATCAGAACGATGATGCGCAGCGCAAACGAACTGCAGGAAAAAGCGGTCAAGGCCGCAGAGGACGAGAAGGAATAGACATGGCGAAGGATGCAAGTGGTGCGGCTGAAAGCAGTCTGACTTTCAAACCGATGGATCAGTTCAAGATCGAACCTTTGTTCGGCGCGGACACGATCGGAGTTTTCACGATCACCAATGCCACCCTGTGGATGGGTCTTGCGGTTCTTTCGGTCGTTCTGCTGATGGTTTTGGGCACACGCAAACGCGCGACTATTCCGGGGCGCACGCAGTCAATCGCTGAATTGGCTTATGGCTTTGTCTACAAGATGGTCGAAGATGTCGCCGGTAAAGACGCGGTCGGGTTCTTCCCCTATATCATGACTCTGTTCATGTTCATCGTGTTCGCCAATTTCCTTGGCCTGATCCCGACCAGCCTGACCACAACCTCGCAATTTGCGGTTACGGTTGTTCTGGCGATGGCGGTGTTCCTGACGGTCACGATCGTCGGTTTCGTCAAGAACGGCGTCGGCTTCCTTGGCCTGTTCTGGGTCAGCTCGGCGCCGCTGCCGCTGCGCCCCGTTCTGGCGATTATCGAGCTGATTTCCTATTTTGTTCGTCCGGTCAGCCACTCGATCCGTCTTGCAGGCAACCTGATGGCAGGCCATGCGGTGGTTAAGGTTTTCGCAGGTTTCGCAGCGATTGCCGCGATCAGCCCGATTTCGGTGGTGGCAATCACCGCGATGCTTGGTCTGGAAACCCTCGTTGCCTTCATTCAGGCCTATGTATTCACCATTCTGACTTGTGTTTATCTGAAGGATGCTCTGCACCCATCGCACTAAGCCGGTGCGTGCAATCACGCACCCTACACAGGTTTTGAACCCTCAAGTTTAACTTCCAATCGTAAGGAGATACACCCATGGAAGGTCAACTCGCACATATCGGCGCAGGTCTCGCAGCTATCGGTTCCGGCGCAGCCGCAATCGGTGTTGGTAACGTCGCTGGCAACTATCTGGCAGGCGCATTGCGCAACCCTTCGGCAGCTGCATCGCAGACTGCAACCCTTTTCATCGGTATCGCATTCGCGGAAGCACTGGGCATCTTCTCGTTCCTGGTCGCGCTTCTGCTGATGTTCGCTGTATAAGCCTTACGGAACTTAAATCCTTACGGCTGGGTGGTAGAGCGATCTGCCACCCAGTGTAACCGGAAGTTCGCGAAGGAGGGCGCCATGGCGACCGACATCACAAAGGTTTCCAGCCACAATGCTGAAGCCGCCGGATCTGCGCCGGGAATGCCGCAGCTGGATTTCTCGAATTGGGGCAACCAGATTTTCTGGCTGATCGTGACCCTGATCGTGATCTACCTTGTCCTGTCGCGTATTGCGCTGCCGCGCATCGCGTCTGTTCTGGCGGATCGCCAGGGGACGATTACAAATGACATCGCCGCCGCGGAAGAGCTGAAGAAAAAAGCTGCCGAAGCGGAAGAGGCGTATAACAAGGCGCTTGCCGATGCGCGCGCGGAAGCGCAGCGTATCATCGCCGAAACCAAGGCCGAAATGGCCGAAGAGCTTGCAGAGGCCACCCGCCAGGCGGATGCCGATATCAGCGCCAAGGCGGCTGAATCCGAAAAGGCCATCGCCGAGATCCGCGCCGGTGCCCTGGCAGCTGTCAAGATCGTCGCGTTCGATACGGCCGCAGAGCTTGTTTCTGCCGTAGGTGGCTCGGCCGATGCCGACGCTGTCAGCGCGGCTGTCGAAGCACAGATGAAAGGGTAAGACATGCGTATTCTTGCAATTCTATTCGCCCTGACAGCCGCTTCGCCGGTTTTGGCAGCGCCGGAAGGCACGCCGTTCTTTTCGCTGAAGAATACCGATTTCATCGTTCTGATCGCGTTCATCCTGTTTATCGGCGTTCTGGTTTACTTCCGTGTACCGTCGCTGATCGGTGGTATGCTGGACAAACGCGCCGACGATATCAAAGCGGAGCTGGACGAAGCACGCGCCCTGCGCGAGGAAGCCCAGATTGTTCTGGCCTCGTATGAGCGTAAGCAAAAAGAAGTTCAGGAACAGGCGGACCGCATCGTTGAAGCCGCCAAGGAAGAGGCCCATCTGGCCGCCGAGGCTGCCAAGGAAGACCTGAAAGCATCCATCGCGCGCCGCTTGGCTGCCGCTGAGGATCAGATCGCCTCGGCCGAGGATTCGGCTGTGAAAGAGGTGCGTGATCAGGCTGTGGACGTGGCCATCAAAGCCGCCCGCGACATTGTTGCCGGACAGATGACCGCAGCGCAGGGCAATGCCCTGATCGACGCGGCGATCAAGGACGTGCAGGAAAAAATGCACTGATCCTTTCGATCAATTCAGATCAGCGAAACCCGGGCCTGGCGTGCCCGGGTTTTTCATTTTCCGTGATGCTCCATGCGCAGTTTGGCCACGGCTTCATGCCTTTCCGATTCCTTATGCGCCCGAAGGTTTGCCTCGACAAAGTTCAGATGCGCCTCGACGGCTTGGCGGGCGGCGTCGGGATTGCGGGACTGGATGGCGTCGTTGATGGCGCGGTGCTGATCCAGCAATGTGTCGCGCGTCGTGCGTTGTTTGAACATGATCTGGCGGTTGTAAAAGACGCCTTCGCGTAAAAGCTGGAACATTGAACGCATCATATGCAGCATGACGATGTTGTGGCTTGCGTCGATGATCGCCAGATGGAATTCGGCGTCCAGTTGGGCTTCGTCCGTCGGATTGCGTTTGTCATGGGCGCGTTCCATCTTGTCAAAGATGGTTTGGATAACCTGCCGGTCGGTCCGGGTTGCGTGTTCCGCCGCGCGTTCGGCGGCCAGACCTTCGAGATCACGCCGGAATGTCAGATAATCGAACACCGCCTCGTCATGGGTTGCAAACAGATGCGTCAGTGCGGGTGAAAAAGCCGAGCCAAGAACATCGGCCACGAATACGCCCGCATTGGCCTTGCTGCTAAGCAGATTGCGTTCCTGAAGTTCGGAAATGGCCTCGCGCAGCGAGGGGCGGGAAACGCCCAGACGTTCAGAAAGCTCGCGCTCGGACGGAAGGCGCTCCCCCGGTCGGAGAATGCCACGCAAAATCAGCAGCTCAATCTGGCGCACAACTGAGGATGAAAGCTTTTCGGGCTGAACTTTCTGAAACGGCATACCGGGTCTTTCGCTAAGCGTTTCGAAATGAACTTGCGACGCGAAGTTTATTTTGAAGCGCATGCAACATCATTAGGTTTCGCGCGTTTCGCCACAGTGTCAGTGACCTGACAAAATAGCGAAACGCTTTAATTGGTTAGAATATATGACCACATTTCCATGATCAATTCTAGAACCAATGCCGATCACACAAGGTTGATTTCCCGGCGGACGGGAATACCGCTGCCGCTTCGGGTCTTGGCCGAGGGCAGAGATACGTATTAGAGCGACTTTTCAAGGAAGATCGACGATCCGTCATCCTCGTAATCGCCGAACGGCCCACGGTCGTGATAGCCAAAGCGGGAATATAGCCGCATCGCTTCGTGCAGCAGGTCGCCGGTTTCAACGCGCAAATAGGGAAGGTTGCGGGCATGGGCTTCGCGTTCGATCCGGTTGAGGATGGCGTCGGCAACGCCCTGACCGCGAAAATCAGATTTGGTGAAGATCGATTTCACCTCGCCATACCCGTCTTTTATGACCAGCGCACCGGTTCCCGCAGGCTGGCCCGCGATCCGCCCTACAAAAAGCAAAGTGTTGTCGTTGCACAATTCGTCAATACTGAGAAAATGGTTCTGATCCGGTGAAAACATCGCTTGCATGAAGATATGGCTGTCCCTCAGGATACCTGCGGCATCCTCGTTTCTGGGATCTTCTTGCGCGACCGATACGGACATGGGTTTCCTTTATCCTCGGACCTATGATTTGGACCCTATTTTTTGATTTCGTCAAGGGGCACGGTGGCTTATTGCATTTCGCCGATGTGCTGAGGCGCATGCATTGTGACAAAACGCGCGAAACCTGTTGAGGCTGCGCACGTTTCAGGTTCAATATCGTGTATCAACAATTTTCGAAACGCTTTGGCAGGACACCATTTGATCAATATGTTGTGGATAAGTGGTCTATTCCTTCAATATGATGGGTGGACGATGTTGACAGCAGGGTATTTTCTAAATCACGCTGTCCAAACACCTGAATCGGCAGAGGCGTCGCTTGCGTTTTAACAAGCTCAGACTGACCGGCTTTAAGAGCTTCGTGGACCCGACAGAGTTGATTATCTCTGACGGGCTGACCGGCGTTGTCGGTCCCAATGGCTGTGGCAAGTCCAACCTGCTTGAGGCTTTGCGCTGGGTGATGGGCGAAAACCGCCCGACCGCGATGCGCGGTGGCGGTATGGAGGATGTGATCTTTGCCGGTGCCGCGACCCGTCCTGCCCGCAACTTTGCCGAGGTTGTGCTGACGCTGGACAACGCCGAGCGTCTGGCGCCGTCGGGTTTTAATGAAAGCGACATACTCGAGGTCGTGCGCCGTATCACCCGCGATGTGGGCAGCGCGTATAAAACCAATGGCAAGGATGTGCGGGCGCGGGATGTGCAGATGCTGTTTGCCGATGCCTCGACCGGGGCGCATTCGCCGTCTTTGGTGCGGCAGGGCCAGATCGCCGAATTGATCAACGCCAAGCCGAAGAACCGCCGCCGGGTGCTTGAAGAAGCGGCAGGGATTTCCGGCCTGTATCAGCGGCGGCACGAGGCCGAGTTAAAGTTGAAAGGGGCCGAGACCAACCTTGCGCGAGTGGATGACGTGATCGAGCAACTGGCCAACCAGCTTGGCCAATTGGCCCGACAGGCGCGTCAGGCGGCCCGTTATCGCGCCATTGGCGATGAATTGCGCCGCAAGGAAGGGGTGTTGCTGTACCGCCGATGGAAAGAGGCCGATGATGGGCGGCTTGTGGCCGAAACCGACCTGCGAGAGCGGATAACAGCGGCCTCGCAGGCCGAAGGCGCGGCGCGCGGCGCGGCCAAATTGCGCCAGAAAGCCGAGGATGCCCTGCCGCCCTTGCGCGAGGAAGAGGCCATTGCCGCAGCGGTTCTGCAACGGCTTCAGGTGCAGCGTGACACGCTTGAGGATCAGGAAACGCAAGCGATCCAAAGGATCGGGCAGCTTGAAAGCCGGATCACCCAGCTTGTCATGGATATTGAGCGCGAAGCCGGGCTGAACCGCGATGCGGGCGAGACCATCGAGCGTTTGGAATGGGAAGCGCGGGAACTGGCCAAAGCTGCGGAAGGGCACGAGGGCAAGCTGGCCGAAGCCTCTGAAGCGGCGCATGATGCGGCGGCGGTTTTGCAACAGCGCGAACAGGATCTTTCGACCCTGACCGAAGACGTGGCACGGCTGGCGGCGCGTCACCATTCGGCCCAGCGGCTGCGGGATGACAGCCGCAAGACATTGGACAAAAGCGAAACCGAGGCAGATCGCGCCAGGCAGGCGGTGTCATCGGCGAAAGCTGCTTTGCAAAAGGCCAATCACGATTTCGAAGCGGCCAGGCTGGCCGAAGATGCCGCATCAAAAACCGCTTTGGATGCCGACGCGGCGCTGGTGGCGGCCGATGAGGCCCGCAGCGAAACACAGGCGCTCGAGGTCGAGGCCCGTGCCGAACGGTCCGAGGCCGAGGGCGAGGTGAACGCGCTGTCCGCTGAAACCTCTGCTCTGGCGCGTCTGGTGCAGCGCGACACCGCCGAGGGCGGGCAGGTTCTGGACCGGTTGCAGGTGGAACAGGGTTTTGAAAAGGCATTGGGCGCGGCCCTGGCCGACGATCTGCGTGCCCCCGAGGTCGAACCTGACGGCCCGTCGGGCTGGGTGACGTTGCCGGCATATGACAGCGATGCACCTTTGCCGGGGGGCGTTACGTCGCTGGTGCACCATGTTTCGGTGCCGGATGTTTTGGCACGGCGAATGTCGCAGATCGGTCTGGTCGAAGCAGACGAGGGCGCGGCGTTGCAGCCCTTGCTGAAACCCGGACAGCGGCTGGTCAGCGCCGAAGGTGATCTGTGGCGCTGGGATGGGTATCGCGCCTGGGCCGAAGATGCGCCCTCGGCTGCGGCATTGCGTTTGCAGCAGTTGAACCGGTTGGAAGAGTTGAAGCAGGAATTGACCCGCGCAAATGCGCGAGCGGACGGTGCCAGACAGGCGCATGAGGTTCTGAGCGAACGACTTGCCGAGTTGACGCAGGACGATCAGAAAGCCCGCCATGCACGGCGCGAGGCAGATCGTTTGATGGCCGAAGCCGGCCGCGCCCTGAGCCGCGCCGAGGCTGACCATAATCTTGCAGGGGGCAAACTGGAAAGCCTTGAACTGGCCGTGGCCCGGCATGAGGAAGCCGCACATGAGGCGCGGACCAGCCTTGGTGAAGCGCAGAAAGCTTTGGATGGACTAGAAGACCTCGGCGCGGCAAGGGCGCGGGTGGAAGACGTGAAAATGACGGTTGAGGCGGCGCGGATCGCCATGATGAGCCGCCGGTCCGCCCATGATGAACTGCGCCGCGAAGGCGAGGCCCGTACCCGCCGTTCGCAGGAAGTCACCAAGGAAATCAGCGGCTGGAAACATCGTTTGGAAACCGCAAAGACCCGCAATGCTGAATTGGTTTCGCGTAAAGAGACATCCGAGGCTGAGCTTAAGGACGCCACCTCGGCCCCTGCTGACATTGCGGCGAAACGGGACGAGCTTGGTTCGGCGATTTCGCAAGCCGAAGCGCGGAAAGCTGACGCCGCAGACGCGCTTTCGCAAAGCGAAACGGCTTTGACCCAGGCCAAGGATGCAGAACGGATGGCCGAGCGCGCAGCCTCGGAAGCGCGAGAAGCGCGGGCACGGGCGGAAGCGCGGGCGGATGCGGCAAAGGAAACCGTGGCCTATGCGGCCGAACGGATAGCCGAGGATCAGGACACCACCCCTGCCAAGCTGCTTGATCAATTGGGGGGCAATCCTGACGAGATGCCCTCGGCCGAGACGACCGAAACCGATGTGAACCGGCTGCGCCGTCAGCGGGATGCCTTGGGTGCGGTCAACCTGCGGGCCGAGGAAGATGCCAAGGACGTTCAGGAAGAACACGACACGCTGGTGTCCGAGAAGACGGATCTGGAAGACGCCATTCGCGAATTGCGCCGTGGCATTGCCAATCTGAATTCGGAAGGGCGCGAGCGGCTTTTGACCGCGTTTGAACAGGTGAACAGCAATTTTTCGATGCTGTTCAAGCATTTGTTCGGCGGTGGCGAGGCCAATCTGGTTCTGGTCGAAAGCGATGACCCGCTTGAGGCGGGGCTTGAGATCATGTGCCAGCCGCCCGGTAAGAAACTGTCAACGCTGTCGCTTTTGTCCGGTGGCGAACAGACGCTGACCGCGCTGGCGTTGATTTTTGCGGTATTCCTTGCCAATCCCGCCCCGATTTGTGTGCTCGACGAGGTGGACGCGCCGCTGGACGATGCCAATGTGACCCGTTTCTGCGACCTTCTGGACGAGATGGTGCGCCGGACCGAAACCCGTTTTCTGATCATCACCCATCATGCGGTGACGATGTCGCGGATGGACCGGTTGTTTGGTGTCACGATGCAGGAGCAGGGCGTCAGTCAGTTGGTCTCGGTTGACCTGAAAAAGGCCGAGCAGATGGTGGCCTAGGCCGCTAATTCTTAACGTTTTGGTTAAACTTCGACAGATAGTGTCACCCCTGCCGCAACCCATTGCGGTGACAGGAGGTGAGGCTATGTGAATCAGAACAACTATTGGAGATGGATGGTGATTCTGAGCGCTGCGGCGCTGATCGTCTCTATTCTCCAGCTGTTTCAGGGATACTAACCCGGAAATAGTTGGCCCCGCAGAGCAGCAACTCTGCGGGGCCTTTTCAGGTTGTGAGACCTGAATGAATCGAAACAACTATTGGAATTTTTATCCTAGCACAGTTCTAATATTCGGTAAACGCCGAGGCTCAAAGTTGGTTAAGAAGCGTCAGAGTGGGCCAGGCGTCGGCAGGCAGGCCAAGGCGTTTCTGCTCCGCTTGCACCGCTTTGCGGGTGTTTGCGCCCAGAATGCCGTCCACTTCGCCAACATCATATCCGCGGGCCTGTAGTTTGCGCTGCAACAGTTTCATCTGCGTATCATCCAGACCGCCTTCTGGCTGACCGGCGTTGAACACCGGTGCACCTTCAAGCCGCGTGGCGAAATAGGCGGCGGTGGTTACATAGACAAAGCTTTGGTTCCACTCAAAGTAAACGTCAAAATTGGGATAGGTTATAAAGGCCGGACCGCTGCGCCCTTGTGGTATGATGATCGAAGCCTCGGCCCCGCTGTCTGCCCAGTCCCCCGCGCGGGGCCTTGCCCCTATGCCGGCCCATTGGCTGACGGATTTCTTTTTATCAAGCCCGGTCGCGGACCAGTCAAAATCTGCGGGCAAGGTGATTTCCTGCAACCATGGCCGGTTGGCCTGCCAGCCCAGATGGGTCAGCATGTTGGCCGCCGACATCAATGCATCGGGCGCGGATGTTTTCAGCGCCACCCGACCGTCACCATCGCCGTCTACACCGTTTTCAAGAATATCGCCGGGCAGCATCTGGACCATGCCAATCTCGCCCGCCCATGCGCCGGTGGTGGTGTCCGGGTCGAATTCGCCACGGGCATAAAGCGCCAGCGCGGCGAAAATCTGGGGGCGGAAAAGCGCGGGTCGGCGGCAGTCATGCGAAAGGGTGGTCAGCGCGTTCAATGTGTTGAAATCCCCCTGAAACGCGCCGTAATCGGTTTCAAACGCCCAAAACGCCAGCAAAACCCCGGCGGGAATACCGTATTCGCGTTCGATCCGGTCAAAAATTTCCCGATACCTCGTTCGGTTTTTTTCACCTTGTTCTATGCGGTTCTGGCTGATCAGACGCCGGGCAAATTCAACGAATGGCAATTGAAAGACGCCTTGCGATCTGTCGGCGCGGATGACATCCGGATCCTGCGCCACCCCGTCGAAAAACTCTGAAACGGTGCGGGGCGAATAGCCGCGATCCATGCTTTCCTGCCTGAGGTTTTCGACAAATGAGGCGAAATTCCCGCCGCAATTTTGGGCGGAGACCGGATTTGTCAGAAGGCTGGCAAACACTGCCGCGATGACTTGTCTTTTCATTTGCCACACTCGTAAAACCTGTCGGCCAAGCCTAGCACCGCGCTAAAACCACGCAATGGTTTCCGCGTGGTCAACCGCATTTGATGCAGTTTGTTAAGGATTTGTTAGGGGCTGGAGACCCATAGTCCCTAACCAAAAACGGATAAAGTTCAGGCCCGTTTGGAAAGTCACGAGTAGATGAAAGTTCTTATTGTTGAAAGCAATCCGGCGCTTGGTCGGCTGTGGCAAGCCCATGTTGAACGAACGGCCGGTGCGCAGGTCGCGCTGACCTGTTCGCATGACGCGGCCATTCAGGCGATCCTTTGCGAAGCCTGGGATGTTATCGTGTTGAACCTTGTGTTGGATGACGGCGGGGCGATGTCGGTGTCAGATTATGCCGGATTTCGCCAGCCGGATGCGAAGGTGATCATTATCAACAGTTCGTCTTTTTTCTCGGACGGATCGATCTTCAATCACCTGTCCAACGCCCGCGCGATCCTGCCCACCAGCACCCGGCCCGAGGATTTGGCCGCGATGGTCGCGCATTACGGGGAAACATAAGCCTGCGGCAGGAAAACAACAGTTTGATATCAAATGCCTGGCCGGGTTTGCACAGGGCCGGATGTTTTGGGCAGCATGGGGCCAGTTATCCGCCAAGCGAGGTGCCGGAAATGACGACATTCCTGCCCAAAGAGGTGCAAGACGGGCTTGATGCCGCCCGCGCCCGTGATCTGGCGCGCAAAGCCCGCTATCGGGTTGAAATGGATGGGCAGCAGTTCAAAATCCTGAAATTGCGCGATAACGGCTTTTCGGTGGATGCCGAACACGCGGTCCATCTGCGGGGACTGGTGGATGTCTATGACGGGTCGCGCCACCTTTACCAATGTCTGATTGTCGCTTCATCGGAAGAGAACGGTCAGAAGTGGTATGAATACAAGCGCAGCACCGTGGCCGACGACAAGGCGCCTTTGGATTTCTATCAGGAGCCAAACACGCCCGCAGGTTTGTTGACGGACGAGCGGGGCTGACTACTGCAAATCGCTGAAAGCATCCTGAAGACGGGCCACGGCCTTGTCGATATTGGCGCGGGTGGTGCCCAGATTGAAGCGCATGAAGCCTTCTCCGCCCAGGCCAAAGGTTTCGCCATAGTTTGGCGCGATACGGGCCGTTTTATTGATCCGCGATTTCACCTCGTCTGTGCTCATGCCAGTGTCGGTAAAATCGATCCATGACAAGTATGTGGCCTGCAATCGCATCGGCTTGACACCGGGAATGCGGGCCAATCCATCTTCGAACGCGATGCGGTTGGCATTCAGATAAGGCACCAGCTCATCCACCCATGCCGCCCCTTCCGGCGAATAGGCAGCGGTGGTCATGGTGGTGCCGAAACTGTTCGAGCTTAGGTTCAGCGCGGTTGAGCGGGCGGCGTAGGTGGCGCGAAGCCCGGGATTGGGGATGATCACGTTTCCGGTATGTGTGCCCGCAATATTGAAGGTTTTCGACGGGGCGGTCAGCATGATCAGGATATCGTCGCAATCAGGTGCGGCCAGCGGCATCGGGATATGCTGGTGGCCGGGCATCACCAGATCGTGGTGAATTTCATCCGCGACCAGAAGCAGATCATGTTTGCGGCAGAACGCCACCAATTGGCGTTGCTCGTCCTTTGTCCAGACTGCCCCGCCGGGGTTATGGGGCGAACAGAAAATGACGATCTTTTCCGACCCGTCGAGAATCGCGTCATAAGCGTCAAAATCCATTTTATACCGGCCATTCTCGTTCACCAGCGGGCATTCGACCACTTTGCGGCCAGCAGCGCGGGTGATGCGGGCAAAGGAATGATATACGGGGGTGAACAGCACCACACCATCGCCCGGCTTAGTAAAGGCATCAAGCACCATGCCGACCCCGTTGCCTAGGCCGGTGGCGGTAAAGATCGCGGCGGGATCAACGCTCCAGTTATGGCGGGTCTGCATCCACCAGCAGATCGCGGCGCGGTATTGGCGCTCTGCATCGCGCCCGAGATAGCCGTAAACCCCGTGATCCAGCATTTTACGCACGGCGTCCTGAATGCATTCTGGCGACGCGAAATCCGTATCGGCCACCCACATCGCGATACCGTCGTCTGTGGAAACGCCGTAGCGGCCTTCTGTATCGTCCCACTTTTCTGAAAGGCTGCCGCGGCGATCGATAGGCTGGTCGAAATCCATTGGGGTCTCCTGATTTTTGCGATTGGGACGCTAGCGATTTCAGTGGCAGACGCAAGGGCGTTGCGGTTCTTTGCGTCTTTGCCTAAATCAGGGGCATGAAACGACCGATCCTGATCCATCCTGATCCAAGGCTGAAAAAGGTTGCCGCACCGGTGGCGGACCTCAGCGATGAATTGCGCAAACTGTCCCGCGATATGCTGGAAACGATGTATGACGCGCCGGGCATCGGCTTGGCCGCGCCGCAGATCGGGGTGATGGATCGCCTGATCGTATTGGATTGCGCGGGCGAGGAAGCCCCCCCGGCACCTCTGGTCATGTTCAATCCCGAAGTCATTCTGTCGTCGGATGACAAGAACACCCATGAAGAGGGGTGCCTGTCGATCCCCGATCAATTCGCCGATGTGACACGTCCCGCCGAAGTGCGCGTGGCCTGGGTTGATGCGAATGGCAATCCGCAAGAGAAAGAATTTGACGGTCTTTGGGCGACATGCGTTCAGCACGAGATTGACCATCTGAATGGCAAGCTGTTCATCGACTATCTGAAGCCGCTGAAACGTCAGATGATCACCCGCAAAATGCAAAAGCTGAAGCGAGAGCTGGCAAGGGCGTGACAGTTCGACCGATCCTGATCTGGCCCGACAACCGGCTTGCCCAGGCTTGCGCACCGGTTGCGCACGAGAATCTGGGTGATCTGATCACCGATATGTTCGACACGATGTATGCCGCAAAAGGGCGCGGATTGGCGGCCCCTCAGATCGGGGTGATGCAGCGTGTTTTCGTAATGGACTGCCATTGGAAAGAGGGCACAGCTGACCCCGTTGCCATGATCAATCCCGTGCTCATGGCTGCCGAGCGGATCCCCGTTGTGATGGAAGAAGGCTGCCTGTCCATCCCCGGGATCACGGTTGAGGTGGAACGCCACAAGGCCGTCACCGTGACATGGCAAAGCGAAACCGGTGAATTCCACATGAATGATTTCGACGGGATCGAGGCCCGCTGCATCCTGCACGAGATGGATCATCTGAACGGCATTGTCACATTGGATCATTTGTCCGATGAAGACAGGGCCGACAAGCTGAGAGAATATGAAAGGGTCAACCGATGACCGTGCGCAAATGCATCCCCTGGCCAGACAAACGGCTGCGCAGTACCGCCGCGCCAGTTGAGGCAATTACCGACGACATCCGCGCGATCTGGGGCGATATGATCGACACGATGGAGGCGATGCCCGGTGTCGGTCTGGCGGCCCCTCAGATCGGGGTGATGCTGCGCTTGGCGGTGGTGGATGCCTCGGACGAGCGGGGCAAGGCCATTCGCATGGCCAATCCGGAAATCCTGCATTCCTCGGTTGAATTTCGCGAATATGAAGAAGCCAGCCCAAATTTGCCGGGTGTTTCGGCCAAGATCAGGCGGCCACGGGCGGTTACAGTTCGGTATATGGACGAAAAAGGTATCGTTGACCGGCGCGATTTCGTTGGCCTTTGGGCCATTTCGGTCCAGCATCAGATCGACCATCTGAACGGTCGGATGTATTTCGACAGGCTTAGCAAGCTCAAACGGGACATGCTGATCAAAAAGGCAAGGAAGCTGCAATGAGGATTGTCTTCATGGGCACGCCCGAATTTTCGGTTCCGGTGCTCAAAGCTTTGGTCGCGGCCGGTCACGAGATTGCGGCGGTGTATTGTCAGCCGCCTCGTCCGGCGGGGCGGGGAAAGAAAGACCGCCCGACACCGGTTCATGCGGCAGCCGAAGCCTTGGGTTTGAAGGTGCGCCATCCGCTGAGCCTCAAGTCGCCCGAGGCGCAGGCGGATTTTGCCGCGTTGAAGGCGGATGTGGCCGTAGTCGTTGCCTATGGTCTGTTGCTGCCGCAGGCGGTTTTGGATGCCCCAACCCACGGGTGCCTGAATATCCACGCCTCGCTTCTGCCGCGCTGGCGCGGTGCGGCTCCGATCCATCGCGCAATCATGGCAGGCGATACACAAACCGGCATTTGCATCATGCAGATGGAGGCCGGTCTGGACACCGGGCCGGTTTTGCTGCGCCAGGCGACTGACATCGGGGCCGAGGAAACCACAGCACAGCTGCATGATCGCCTGTCACCGATGGGTGCGGCCCTGATTGTCGAAGCTTTGGACCGTCTGGACCGCCTGACGCCCGAAGCCCAGCCCGTGGACGGCGTCACCTATGCCCACAAGATCGACAAGGCCGAGGCGCGGATAGACTGGAGCGCGCCCGCATCCGAGGTTGACAGAAAAATCCGCGGGTTGTCTCCTTTTCCAGGGGCCTGGTGCCTATATGGGGGGGAGCGCTTGAAATTACTGTCATCGCGACTGGCAAGCGGCAGCGGCTTGCCGGGTGAGGTTCTGAACGATCACCTGACGGTCGCCTGCGGCGACGGGGCCGTGGAAATTCTTGGCCTGCAAAAAGCGGGCAAGGCGGCGCAGGACCGCGCGGTGTTCCTAAGAGGCACACCGTTAAAAGCAGGGGAGAGGTTGGAGTAGCGATGTTTTTTACACTTTTCGGCACTATGGCGATTGCCGCGATCATCGGCTATGTCTCGGAAAAATCGGGGTTCACCCATAACGGTTATCTGCCATCGATCATTATTTGTCTGGGTGGCGCCTTCCTGTTTTACTTCGTTACGGCCATGTTCCGGCTGGGTTTTGGCAGCCCCGGAATAAACGCCATCATAGCGTCTGTCGGGGCGCTGATCATCGTGCCAACCCATTGGCGCCGATAAAGCGGTTAGGGATCAACCTGAGTCGCGAGGTTGGTTTTGAAACGCACACAACATCAATAGGTTTCGCGTTCCGGCACAATCTTTGTGTCGCATCAAAATGGCGAAACTTGGATTCAAGAAACGATTTAGGAGGGTATTATGGGAATTGTTTGGTTGCTGGTTATCGGGGCCGCTGCCGGTTTTCTGGCCACCCGCCTGCTGAAATGGGAGGCGAATTTCTGGGCGACCCTGTTGATCGGAATCGTCGGGGCCTTGCTGGGCAGCCTGATCATGCGGGCCTTGCCGATTGTCATGGGCATGGCCTCGGGCATTGTCGGGGCTGTGCTTGGCGCCTTGTTTCTGGTCTGGATCTGGCAGCGCATGAACAACGGGCGCAAGGGTTGATGGGTTCCTGCCGTAGGTAAGGCTTGCCGACATGGCAAACTGCCTTGGATCAGCCCCGCCAGTCGACGATTTCGTCCAGTTTCGCCCGGTTTGACCGGAACTGGTTCGACGGGTGATTTTCGTCACGCAGTCCAAACGAAACGCAACACACGACAATCCGTTCCTGCGGGATGTTGAAAAAGCGGCGCAGCTGGCCGGAAAACCCGGCCGGTGCTGCTTGGGGAATTGACGCCACACCGGCGGCCTCGGCTGCCAGACAGAAGGCCGTGACGAAGCCGCCAACATCCAGAACGCCGTAAGGTCCCAAAGCCCGGTCCGAGGTGATCACGGCCACATGCGGGGCGTCGAAAAAGCGGAAATTCTTCATCATCTCGCGGGCCGAGCCTTGCCGGTCGCCTTTGACCACGCCCATCTGTTCGTAAAGCTGCCAGCCGACTTCGCTTCGGCGATCCTTGTAAACGCCGCGATATTCCTCGGGAAAATCCACATCTGCGTTGTGTTTTTCTTCGCTCGCCGCCTGAAACAGAAAATCGCGCAGCCGGTCGGTTTCCGCGCCAGAGGTGATGGTCAGGTGCCACGGCTGGGCATTGCACCAACTGGGCACGCGCTGGGCGGCCTGCACGATGCTGCCGATCATCTCATGCGTAAGCTGATCGGGCAGGAAGCCGCGGCAGGAATGACGCGCCCGCAAAAGCGCGTCGAAACCGGCCAAGTCTGGTTTTTGGGTCATTCTGGTAGGATCACTGTCAGGCCAAGCATTCTCCAGACCTGCATACCCCCGCGATAAAGGCTTATCAACTCGGCTGGATACCCCGCCGCGATCATGAAACGCGCAGCCGATGGCGACTGCCCGCACCATGGCCCGTTGCAGAACAGCGCAACCGGCTTGGCCTGATCGCAGTCATACCCTTCGAAATCCGGGACGCAGCCCAAGGTTTCAAGGTAATCCGTGATCTCGGTATATGGCACGTTGAGGGCACCGGGGATTGTGCCCGCCTGATAATTGCTGCGAACCCGGCTGTCGATCACCACGGTTTCCGGATCCTGAAGCGCCTCGATCATCTCAAGCTCGCCGATCAGGTTGGTGCCTTCGACCGCCTGAATGGGTTGGATGCAGAAAGGCGGGCAGGGGCGCGAGGTGCGCGACCACTCGCCCCAAAGCTCGTTCTCGGTGTCCTGAATGCGGCTGATTTCCACCGGCCCGTTTTCCGTTTCGACAATGGCAGAAGGCATGTCGTGGGTGATGAACACATCCCCTTCGGCAAAGACAGGTCCGGCGAAAAGCAAAGCAATCAGAAACAAGGAACGCACCATATTACCTCACGACATGCACGGCGCATTTGGCGTGGCGAACCACGTGATGGGCGGTTGATCCCAGGAAATAGTCTTTCATGCCCGGGCGATGTGACGCGATAATGATAAGATCATTTTCATTGGCCTCGGCAAAATCCAGGATCGAGCTTCCCGAATGCCCCGAGATTACCCTGGCCGACCCGCCGGGTATTTTTTCGGCAACGCCGCTTAGTTCCTCTTCCAGACCTTTGCGGCTGTCTTCCAGATAGCCCTCGGGCATATAGGTGGTGGCGTAGCCCGGGACTTCTTCCATTACATGCAGCAATGTAACCTTGCCGCCTTGCGTCTCCAGCAGTTTTGCAACTTCGATGGAACGGGTGGAATCGCGGTCTTCGTCAAATGAAATCGGGACAAGGATGTTCTTGTACATGCGCAATCTCCTTTTCTGAGCGTGCCGGAATTATCAAGGCACAGGCGGTACTGCGCCTTGATTCAGGTCATGCAATTCCGATCAGCCAAACACCGCGGCCACGTCGTACATCACCGGCTCAAAGCTTCTGCAAAGCTCGTTGATCCGGCGATTGCGCTGGCGCATTTCGTCGCTGCGCAGCATGGCCTGAAAATCTTCGCGCCGCTCCCATTGGGAATAATTGGCGATGCGGGTTTGCGCGTCATTCACATGCAGACCGGCTGCAATAAAGCCCGGTTGTTTTGAAATGAAGCTTTCATAAGCGTCGGTTAGTGCGTCAAGCAGATCCTGACAGGTGCCGGGGGTCATTTCGAATGTGGTGACAACGGTTTGGCAGGGCGAGGGATGGGTGATTTTGGGCATGGCATTCTCCTTGGGTAAAGCCATGTTACCACGCGAATTTGAAATTGCAGGAAAATCACGAGGCGGTGCGGAATTCAGGCGAAAACTGCCATGATCTCGTCAAACAGCGCTTCAATCTCGACCGTGGCTGGTTTGGCGCGGGGCAGCTCGCGAACGCCCTTGCCCAAGCCCGGCGCTTCGGCGAAGGCCACGCGGTTGGCCAGGGTTGCACTGGCCCGGATCGCATCCAGTTCTGCCGCCTTGTCCGAGATTTCCGACCCGAGCCGCGTATTGGTGCGAATCCGGTTCATAACCACCATCGCCGGTCTGCTTTCGCGCCGGGCCAGATCAAGCACACCTTCGGTTGCCCAAAGATCGACATGGCTGGCCGCGACGGGCACAACCACCAGATCCGAGGCGCGCAAGGCGGGGCGCAAATCGCTATCGGCCTTGGGCGGGGTGTCGACGATCACCAGATCATGGCTGTCGGCCAGCTTGCCAACCTCGTAAGCGACGCCCCAGGCCGATGCTGTGGAAAGCTCGATATCCGGTGCGTCCATCGACCTGAGCCGCGTCATGAACCAGCGGCCCAGACTTCCCTGCGGGTCAGTGTCCACAACCGCGACCTTTTTGCCGCGATACAAACCCTCGATGGCAAGATTGATGGCGAGCGTGGTTTTGCCGCTGCCGCCTTTTTGTTGGGCGATTGTCAGGATGTGACCGGTCATGGCTGCCTCGTATTTCTGCAATGCAGCATAGGCCGCTTGCGGGCAGTCGCCATGCGCCAGATCAGCGCGGGTCGGTTGCGATGCGCCATTGTCGGTGGCATGGATAGCTGTATGACAAACCCGATCAAAGAAACCGACGACGCCGCGCGATCCCTCGCGTCTGGTCTGATTGCCGACGCCCGCATGGCGGCCTTGGCAACGCTGCCTTTAACGGGTGGATTCCCGATGGTCACTCGCGTTGCCGTGGCGCTGATCGACGGGCAATTGGTGACTCTGGTGTCGGATATTGCAGAGCACAGCCAGGCGCTTTCGTCCAATCCGGCCTGTTCCCTGCTGATCGCAGCGCCCGTGAAAAAGGGCGATCCGCTGGCACATCCCCGTATCACCGTTTATGCGCGGGCGGAATTTCGCGGTGCCGGAGAAAAAGAAAGCCTTCGGTCAGCGTATCTGGAACGCCATCCGAAGGCTGAATTATACTACGATTTCGCCGATTTCCGCCTTGTCCGGTTCACCGTTGATCGGGCGGACCTGAATGGCGGGTTTGGCAAAGCCTACCGGTTAGGCCCGGACGATTTGAAGCCGGTCTAGTGCGGGTTATCCATGCGAATTGTCGCGATAACCTCGCCTTTCACGGCTTCTGACCACAGCACATCAATCTGGTCTTTGTTTCCGCCCTGTTTGGTCGTGATATAGGGTGCCGTGAATAGCCCTGATCCGCTGCCCGTGGTGATGGCACCTGTCTGCACAAGGCTTGTGACACGCCGGGCAAAGCCTTCGAACGGCAGCAATCCATTGGTCGGCACCGACCACGTTTTCGCCGCAGTGGTTTGCGCGTGCTCAACCATCAACGGATTGAAAACACCGCTGTTCACGCCGTTGAACGTATTCCCCTGAAACACCACATTGCGCATCCGGTCCTTGTTCAGCCCGGCATATGAGGCGTCAATAGCCTCGACCCGATCAATATCGCCATTCAGTGTTTTGAACACATTTCCCGTGACATTCAGCCCATGTATGAAATGGCCGGCCCCGTGTGGTTTTATGACAATGAAATTGAACCAGGGTGCCACGTCATTACAGGTGAAAATATTGTCCGAAATACTTAATCCACCGAAGGAAAATTCGTTGGAGTGTTCCGGTTCTGGGTCGTGTTCGTTGGACCATTCGACAAAGTTGTTGTCGATATAGTTGCCATCGATCGTGGATTTGCAATTGGTCTGGGTCAGCACCAGCCCCGCATCGCGGATACCGTTGGTTTCGTTATCGCCGTGGAACCAGTGATTGCCCGAGATCAGATTCCCACCGCCTGCCAAAATCGCAAAGTGCCGTGTCTGGGCGCAGCGATTGTCGCGCAATTTGACATCATTGGCATTGGCATTCAGCGCGATGCTGGTGCGGTCCTGAACCTTTTTGCTGCTTTCGCCCGAGATGAACTGGCACCTGTCGATGGTCATCCCCTGGCATCCGCGACCGGGCGAGGTGATGCCGCGATCTTTCGGTTTGGTGATGAAACTGTCACTGACCTGAAACAACAGGCCCGACGGCGCCAGAAGAACGGCATTCGTTCGGTTGGCACATTGAAACTCGACCCCTTCGATGGCAAATTTCGACAGGCTGTCAAAACCGCTGAAATCCAGCATGTATTTGAAGCGGGTGAAGGTGAAAATCTGGGTGCCTTCGGCATCAAACAGGGGCATGGACAGGGTCAGAGACCCCGCGCCGATATTCTTGGCACGCACATAGACCTCGCGTCCGACGCCAGCGCCCGTGATCAGTGAGCCAACCGGAATATTCGCGACATTTGCCACATTGGTCAGTTGTGTTGGGTTCGCAGCAGAATAGCTGGCCTGCGACGAGAAGACCTCGGTTTGCCAATCCGGGCTGTCCTTGGCGTCAAACTGACCGTTCCGGATGACCCGGCGGGTGGCATAGGTGGATTTGTTCGGAACAGCCGCCTGCATGTCAATCGGGGCATAAAGCTCGATCCGGCGGCCGCCGAGATCAAGACTGTCGTGCCCTGCGCTGTTGAGAAGCGACTGGAACGCTTTTTTGAAGGCTAGTGTTTCGTCGCCAAATGCATCGATATAGCTGGGCAGGTCAAAATTGCGCGTCAGCGACAGGATTGATCCGGTGTCCATTGTCACGGTCCCCTGAAACACCGTGCGATGTTCGAAAGTCACACTTTGGCCAAGGTAAAACACGCCATCGGGTATCAGCACATCCCGCCCGTTCGCGGCAGCATCAGCGGCTTCGAATGCCGCACTGTCATCGGTGATACCGTCGCCCAAGGCGCCAAAATCCCGCACATCAACCCAGCCCATCATGTCGCGAAGGAAAAAACTGGTGACATCCTCGATCTGGATATCATCAATGCGAACGACGCCACCGCTTGGTCCGATCAGGTCCAGCCCGAAATGGCCATACAGCGCCTGGGTTCCCCAAACCATATCAACGCCGGTTCGGTTTCCGCTGCCGACGATCGCGGAAACCTCGATGATCTCGCCATAGGCCGGAAGCGCGAATTGGCTGGCCGTCTGCGTGACCGAAGACACGTTCGTGCCGCCCGCCCCACCGGCCCATCCGGCAATGCGCACCGTTGGAAGCGGGCCGCTTACGGCTTTGACCCGTGCTTTGATTTGAAGATAGCAGCCGGGCAAAATCGGGGTTTCGCCCGTGTACCTAAGCTTTTGCAGCGACGAAGTTTTTTCCAGTTCCAGACAGCCGCCGAAATCCTGATCAGCGGGCACGAAAGCTGCATTTGCCGCCCCCTCATAGCTGTCAGATCCCGGCGTGCCGTCTTGGCTGGACCAAACGGACAGCCCCTCTGAGAAGGCCGGCGGAGCAAAGACGATCCCGTCCGTGACTGCTTTGTTCATTGTATTTCCCTTTCCCTAGTCCATAAATGTCTGATTGGCAAAAAAGATGGGTAGAGAATGGTTAATTCTGTGTCGCCCCAGCGAACGCAGCCCGAAAAATCCGGCAAAATCGTTGACCATTAAGGTTTGAGCAACCAAGTACAGCCTTACGAAAAAAGGAAATGCACATGGCCCGTGGTTCGTTCAACAATCTCGAAGGTATGGATCGCGAAACATCCAAAAGTGTTGGCGCATTGCGGGCATTGCTGCCCTTTGTGGCCCCTTACAAGGGTATCGCGACGCTTGCGGCGGTCGCCTTGGTTGTCACAGCGGTGTTTTCGCTTCTATTGCCGATGATGGTTCGGCTGGTTGTTGATAATTTCGGTGCCGAACAACAGCAGATCGATTTCTACTTTGCCGCGGCTATCGGGGTGGCTGGACTGCTTGCCGCGGGCACGGCGTTGCGCTTTATGCTGGTCACTCGGCTGGGCGAGCGCGTCGTGGCCGATTTCCGCATGGCGGTCTATAACAAGACCATCGGCATGAGCCCGGCCTTTTTTGAGAAAATCATGACCGGCGAGGTGTTGTCGCGGATCACCACGGACACAACCCTGATCCTGACGGTGATCGGCTCTTCGGTGTCGATGGCCATGCGTAACCTGTTGATTTTCATCGGTGGCCTGACCCTGATGATGGTGACTTCACCCAAGTTGACCGGCTTGGTTCTGTTGATCGTTCCGCTGGTTATCGTGCCGATCATCACGCTGGGGCGGCGGGTGCGCAGGCTGAGCATGGACAATCAGGACTGGATTGCAAAATCTTCGGGCAAGGCATCCGAAGCGCTATTGTCGGTGCAGACGGTTCAGGCCTTCACGCAGGAAAAAAGCAGCCGCCAAACCTTTGCCGATGTGACCGAGGCCAGCTTTCAAAGCGCAAAGCGGCGGATCAATACGCGGTCGCTGATGACGGCCATCGTTATTTTTCTGGTGTTCACCGGCGTGATTGGTGTGCTTTGGATCGGCGCTTATGACGTGCGCTCGGGTGCCATGTCCTCAGGCGCGTTGATCCAGTTCGTGATCTATGCGGTCATGGTGGCCGGATCGATTGCCACTTTGACGGAAATCTGGGGCGATGTTCAGCGTGCCGCCGGGGCCACGGAACGATTGATCGAGCTTTTGAATGCCAGGGACGAGGTTGTGGACCCCAAGGCCCCAAAGGCTTTGCCCGCGCCGGTTCGTGGCGAGATCGCGTTTCAGGATGTCTCGTTCCGATACCCCACGCGCCCCGATGCTCCGGCGCTTGAAGATGTCAGCCTGACCGTCAAACACGGCGAAACCGTCGCCCTTGTCGGGCCGTCCGGGGCGGGGAAATCCACCATGATACAACTGATGCTGCGATTTTATGACGTGGATTTCGGGCAAATCACCCTGGACGGCACTGCGCTTGATCAAATGGCACGCACCGATCTGAGGTCAGCCTTGTCGCTGGTGCCGCAGGATCCGGTAATCTTCGCGGATTCAGCGCGCGAAAATATCCGCTTCGGACGCCCCGAAGCCTCTGATGCCGAGGTTGAGGCCGCCGCACGCGCCGCCGCCGCGCATGAGTTCATCAGCAAACTGCCCGACGGTTATGACACATTCGTTGGTGAACGTGGTGTCATGCTGTCCGGAGGTCAGAAACAGCGCATCGCCATCGCTCGGGCGATTTTGCGCGATGCGCCTATCCTTCTGCTGGACGAAGCGACAAGCGCCCTTGACGCTGAAAGCGAACGCGCCGTGCAATCGGCTGTGGACATGATGTCCGAGGGGCGGACCACCATCATTGTGGCCCACCGATTGGCGACGGTGAAGAAAGCGGATCGAATCATCGTGATGGATCAGGGGCGCATTGCTGCCCAGGGCACCCATGACGAACTGGTCGCGCAGGGCGGTCTTTATGCCCGGCTGGCCCGTTTACAGTTTACGGACGGGATTGCCGCCGAGTAAGCTGGGCTACGCATGGTCACACTTGATCAGAATGCCAAACGAGATCATCTTTGGCGTACTAAATAATAAAATACCGCCAAAAATCGGCGGTTGGGGAGAATTATGGCCTATATCAACACAGTGGATCGCGACGCGATCCAGAACGAAATGCCGTGGGAAGAACGCGATGTTCCTGTCACGATGTACGATTTCCTGACCTCGGTAAAAGACCGTTTCCCGGATCGTCCGGCGGTCAGTTTCCAAATTCTTTCCGGCCCGAAGGACAAGGCCGAAACCCTGAGTTGGACAGATTTCCACGCAAAGTCGGTTCAGGCGGCCAATATGTTCCGCGATCTGGGGATCAAGGAAACCGACACAATCGCCTATGTTCTTCCGATCTGTCACGAAGCGTCGATCACCCTGATGGGCGGGATGATGGCGGGGATCGTCAATCCGGTGAACCCGTTGCTCGAACCGGAACAGATTGCGGGCATCCTGCGCGAGACCAAGGCGAAGGTCGTTGTGACGCTGAAAGCGTTTCCCAAAACCGATGTCGCCCAGAAATGCGCCGAAGCCGTGCGCCATGCGACGGGCGTTCATACGGTGCTTGAAGTTGATCTGAACCGCTATCTGACCCCGCCGAAAAGCTGGATCGTTCCCTTGGTCCGGCCGAAAAACCCGGGCGATCATCACGCGGTCGTCAAGAATTTCAATGCCGAATTGGCCAAATATCCGACCGTGCTTCAGCATGATGATCCCAAGAAAGATCGCGTTGCGGCCTATTTCCATACAGGCGGCACGACCGGCACACCCAAAGTTGCCCAGCATACCTATGCGGGTATGATTTATAACGGTTGGCTAGGGGATCGGTTGCTGTTCAGTGAAGACGACAGCGTCATGTGCCCGCTGCCTCTGTTTCACGTTTTCGCCTGCCACGTTATTCTGATGGCCGCCGTGGCCTCGGGCGCACATGTGGTCTTTCCAACTCCGGCCGGTTATCGCGGTGATGGGGTGTTTGACAATTTCTGGAAGCTGATCGAGCGCTGGCAAACAACCTTTATCATCACGGTCCCAACTGCGGTGGCCGCCCTGATGCAGCGCCCTGTGGATGCCGATATCTCGTCGGTCAAAACGGCGTTTTCAGGCTCGGCCCCGATGCCGATGGAATTGTTCAAGCGGTTCACTGACAGCTCGGGCGTGACCATTGTCGAAGGCTATGGTCTGACCGAGGCGACCTGCCTTGTGTCCTGCAACCCGCCGGCGGGTGAGAAAAAGGTTGGCTCGGTTGGCATCGCCTTCCCGCATACCGATATCCGCATCATAAAAACGGCGGATGGTCAGCTGGTGGAATGCGCCGTGGACGAGGTTGGCGAAATATGCGTCGCAAATCCCGGTGTGATGGCGGGCCGGACCTATACCGAAGCCGAGAAGAATGCCGATCTGTTCTATCTTGGAACCCATCTTCGCACGGGCGATCTTGGCCGCATGGATGCCGACGGTTATCTTTGGATCACCGGCCGGGCCAAAGACCTGATCATCCGTGGGGGGCACAATATCGACCCTGCCGAAATCGAAGAGGCGTTGCTGCTGCACCCGTCGGTTGCATTCGCCGGCGCCATCGGACAACCAGACGCATTCGCTGGCGAATTGCCATGTGCCTATGTCGAACTGGTGGAAGGTGCCAGCGTGTCGGCGGACGAATTGAAGGAGCACGCCAATACGCAGGTGCATGAACGCGCGGCACGGCCTAAGCATGTCGAGGTTGTGCCAGAGCTTCCAAAGACCGCCGTCGGCAAGATTTTCAAACCCGATCTGCGCAAGATGGCAATCACCCGCGTTTACGATGCGGCCCTTGCCGAGGCCGGTTTGGATGTGCGCGTGGCTGAGGTTGTGGATGACAAAAAGCGGGGTCTGGTTGCGCGGCTGGCTCCGAAATCCGGCGATGATGATGTCACCAAGGTTCTGGGCGAATTTACACGCCCTTGGGAATGGGCCGACTGATCTGCGCATTTGCGCACAGAACCTGTTCGTGCGGCGGTCTGGTCAAACCGGATCGCCGCGCCATATTTTCTGCAGATGATATGGAGTAAGAGCAAATGACTTTCCGACCCGTCAAAGGCACCTCGCAAGCGCAACCGACGATGGAAGGCGCCGGTGTGCATCTGCACCGCGTTTTCGGTTTCGGAGATACGTCCGAGACCGATCCCTTCCTGATGATGGACGATTTTCGCAACGATGACCCGGCGAAATACATGCGCGGCTTCCCCTGGCACCCCCATCGCGGGATCGAGACGATCACCTATGTTCTCGAAGGGCAGGTCGAACATGGCGACTCGCTTGGTAACAAGGGAATGTTGGGGCGCGGCGCCGTGCAGTGGATGACGGCCGGGTCCGGTATCATGCATCAGGAAATGCCTGCCGGAGATCAGAAAGGGCGGATGCACGGGTTCCAGTTATGGGCCAACCTGCCATCGGCCCTGAAAATGACAGCCCCGCGCTATCAGGACATCCAGGCCGACGACATTCCGGTCAAAGTCGATGATGACGGCACCGCGGTTAAAATCATCACCGGGTCGTTCTGGGGGACAGCCGGGCCGGTTGACGGGATCGCGGCTGAGCCGATGATCGTTGACGTTTCGGTGCCGCCGAACACGCGCAAGCGTTTGCCTGTGGATGCATATTCCAACGCTTTTGCCTATGTTTTTGCCGGTTCGGCCGATTTTAACGATGCCTCACGCCCGCACGGGGTACGGGTTGAGAAAGAGTTTCAGGGCGAAGAGCTGAACATCCGCGATATGAGCGGCAACCGAACCTTGGTGCGGTTTGACACGGGCGACGAGATTTCCCTGCGCTCAGGCCCCGAAGGCGTGCGGTTTCTGCTGGTCTCCGGTCGCCCCTTGCAAGAGCCGGTGGCGTGGCACGGGCCAATCGTCATGAACACGCAAGAAGAGTTGCGGCAGGCGATCCGTGATCTTCAGAACGGCACGTTTATCCGGCCGCAGCACTAATCCTTGAAAGGGGCCATTCCGGCGCGGGCCAGTTGGTCCGCGCGTTCGTTTTCGGGATGGCCTGCATGGCCCTTGACCCATTCCCATGTCACGTCATGGCGGGCCTGCGCCTCGTCCAGACGTTGCCAAAGCTCAACATTCTTGACCGGTTTCTTGTTTGCGGTCTTCCAGCCATTGGCTTTCCAGCCGTAAATCCAGCCGGTAACGCCGTTTTTCACATAGGCGCTGTCCGTGACCACGGTGATCCTTGAGGCGCGTTCAAGCGTTTCCAGGGCGTGGATGGCCGCCAGCAATTCCATGCGGTTGTTGGTCGTTTCACGCTCTCCGCCTGAAAGCTCTCGTTCCTTGACGATGTCTTCACCGCTTTTTGCCTGAAGCAGAACACCCCAGCCTCCGGGGCCGGGATTGCCCGAACAGGCGCCGTCAGTATAGGCGAAAAGTTCGGTCAAGGTTCGTGCTCCAGGGTGACATATCCGGGCATGTCAGCGATTTGTGCGCACCAGCGAAGGATTGCGGGGTATTGTGCCATATCGTACCCGCCTCGGCTGCCAGAGCTGTGAACATAGCCGTAAAGCGCGATGTCGGCGATGCTGGCATTGCCGCCCACCAGCCAGTCCTGGGCGCTGAGATGGCCGTCAAGCAGCTGAAACAAGGCGTTGCCGGCGAGCAGGAGTTCTTCCAGCCGCTCAGGCGTCGCTTGCGCCGCGCGGTGGGGATAGGTGCGCAAGGCGGCGCGCACCGCGATCACCGGTTCCATGCGGTTTTGTTCAAAGAACATCCACTCCAGTACCGCGGCCTGTAGTATCCGGTCCTGCGGAAGAAAGGCGGTGTCTTGCGCCAAATACCACAGGATAGCGCCGGATTCGGTCAGGATATTGCCGTCGGCAAGATGCAGCGCGGGAAGTTTTCCCAGCGGCAGATGACCTGCATCCTTGGCTTTTAGCAATTCGGCAGACTCGGCCTCGCAGGCGATATGCTGGTACTCCTGACCAAGAAGCGCCAGCAAAAGCCGCACTTTGTAGCTGTTGCCGGAACTCGGCATCGAATAAAGCTTCATGTTTTCGCCCAATAGTTACACGGCCCGCAATATGCGCGGCACTTTGAATTCGACATTTTCTTGTGCAGTCTCAATGACTTCGACCGTGACATTAAAGCGATCTATGAAGGCGGCGATAACCTCGTTCACCAGCACTTCGGGGGCCGAGGCGCCGGCCGTGACGCCCAGCGTGGATATGCCGTCAAGCGACCGCCAGTCAATTTCGTCGGCGCGTTGAACAAGCTGGGCATAGTCGCATCCCGCACGGCGTCCAACCTCGACCAACCGTTTTGAGTTTGATGAATTCGGCGCACCAACAACCAACATGGCCTCGGCTTTTGCGGCCATGGCCTTCACAGCCTCTTGCCGGTTGGTTGTGGCATAGCAGATATCCTCCTTATGGGGTCCCTGAATTGCGGGAAAGCGGGATTGAAGCGCGGCAACGATATCTTTCGTGTCATCCACGGACAAAGTGGTTTGGGTGACGAATGCCAACCCATTCGGATCGCGCACGTCAAGCGTTGCCACATCCGCCGGGGTTTCAACCAGCAACACCTCGCCTTTCGGCAACTGGCCCATTGTGCCGATCGTTTCGGGATGGCCTTCATGGCCGATCATGATGATTTGCAGGCCCTGTTCGAAATGGCGTGCCGCTTCGATATGAACTTTGCTGACCAAAGGGCAGGTGGCGTCAACATAAATCATCTCGCGCGCAGAGGCCGCTGCCGGTACGGATTTCGGAACCCCGTGCGCGGAAAAAATCACCGGCCTGTCATCGGGGCATTGGTCAAGCTCGTCCACGAACACCGCACCTTTTTCGCGCAGCCCATCGACGACGAATTTGTTATGAACAATCTCGTGGCGCACATAAACCGGAGCGCCCCATTTTTCGATTGCCATTTCAACGATTTTAATGGCGCGATCAACACCGGCGCAAAATCCGCGCGGTGCCGCAAGATAAAGTGTCAGATCAGGCTTGGATGGCATGTGTAAATCCTTGGTTGCCCGGAGTGTTACGCCACCTGAATTAAGGTGTAAACGCACCGGTTCAACGCATACCGGTCGTTTGGAAAGAATGAAGGGCCACGCATTTCCCGGATGCGCGGCCCCTCCTGTATTACCGTGAGTGGTAATTACTTGACGAACTCTGCCTCGCGTTCGCTGACATTTTCGCGCGGCGGACGTCCGACGACATCGCGCAATTCGTCCAGTTCGATAAAGTTGTCAGCCTGCCGCCGCAATTCGTCTGCAATCATCGGCGGCTGGCTGCGGATGGTCGAGACAACCGAAACCCGGACGCCCTGCCGTTGAAGGCTTTCGATCAACGGGCGAAAGTCGCCGTCGCCGGAAAACAGCACGATATGATCCACATGGGGGGCAAGCTCCATCGCGTCGACGGTCAGCTCGATATCCATATTGCCTTTGACCTTCCGGCGCCCCTGGCTGTCGGTGTATTCCTTAGCCGGTTTAGTGACCATGGTGAAACCATTGTAGTTCAGCCAGTCGACCAATGGGCGTATCGGAGAATAGTCATCGTTTTCCAAAAGCGCGGTATAGTAGAACGCCCGCAGCATCTTGCCGCGACGCATGAATTCCTGACGCAGCAGTTTATAGTCAATATCAAAACCAAGTGCTTTTGCCGCTGCGTATAGATTCGATCCATCAATGAACAGCGCAAGCCGTTCGTCCTTATAGAACATCCGAAAATCCCTTCGTATCAAAATAAACCGCGCGGCGTATCTGAGTGAGTGTGAGTGGTTGCCGCGCGAAACATATTCTAGAATAATAAAGTATCAGCTTCGTGCAAGTGTATGAAGGATTTGTAACGCAAAAAATGATTCAATAATGTACGATTATCTGATCGCATTCGGGGGAAACGTCGGGTCAACCCACGGAAACCCGCCTGAAACCATGCAAGCCGCCCTTCAAACGGTTGTCGAAAGGGGGCTTCGAATCGTAGACCAAAGCCGGATTTTCCGGTCCGCAAGCTTTCCCGACCCGACCGGCCCAGAATATGCAAATGGCGTATTTTGGCTAAGGGATGAACGCGAACCCGAGGATGTTCTTTCAATTTTACATGGTATTGAGGCCGATTTTGGCCGCGAGCGCGTGTCGCGCTGGGGTGAAAGAATTGTCGATCTGGATATTTTATCCTGTGATGATCTGGTGCGCCCCGATCTGAAAACATGGCGGGACTGGCGTGATTTGCCATTTGAGCGTCAGACGCGCGAAACCCCCGACCGGTTGATCTTGCCGCATCCCAGACTTCAGGACCGAGCGTTTGTTCTGGTGCCGCTGATGGACATCGCGCCAGACTGGCGCCATCCCGTTACCGGACACACGGTTCGCCAGATGCATGCCGACCTGCCGGAAAAACTGCGAAACGATGTGAAACCGCTGTAAAACCAGCCTTGTCATTGCCATTCGGCTGGATTAGAAGACGGCTTTCCACACGACCTGAATGGATTGGAGTGCCTCATGGCCCGCGTGACCGTAGAAGATTGCGTAGACAAAGTTCCGAACCGGTTTGAGCTGGTAATGCTCGCCGCGCACCGTGCGCGTGAGATTTCGGCCGGATCGCCGATTACCATCGAACGAGACAACGACAAAAACCCCGTTGTCAGCCTGCGAGAGATCGCCGACGAAACCCAGTCTGCGGATGAACTGCGCGAACGCCTGATCGAATCGAACCAGACCCAGATCGAAGTGGACGAGCCGGAAGAAGATTCCATGGCCCTGCTGATGGGCGCGGAAAACGACGCACCCGCCGAAGACGACATGTCCGAGGAAAACCTGCTGCGGGCTTTGATGGACGCACAGCGCCCCCGGTAAGACCGGTCGGCGGAAAGGATCTTCGCTTGCATGATTGCCGTTGATGATCTGATCGCGCTGATCCGCAATTACAATCCAAAGACAAATGAAAAACTGATCCGGGCGGCCTATGATTTCGGTCGTGACATGCACAAGGATCAGTTTCGTCATTCGGGCGAGCCGTATTTCTCGCACCCGGTGGCCGTGGCTGCCCTGCTAACCGAGCAACGGCTGGATGATGCGACCATCGTCACCGCATTGTTGCATGACACGATCGAAGATACCCGCGCCTCATATAACATTGTGGCCGAAAAATTCGGACAGGAAGTGGCCGATCTTGTCGATGGCGTGACCAAGCTGACCAACCTTCAACTGTCCTCGACCGAAACCAAACAGGCAGAAAATTTCCGCAAGCTGTTCATGGCGATGTCCAAGGATTTGCGGGTCATTCTTGTCAAGCTGGCCGACCGTTTCCACAACATGCGCACGATCAAGGCGATGAAGCCTGAAAAGCAGGTGCAAAAAGCACGTGAAACGATGGAGATCTACGCGCCTCTGGCTGGCCGCATGGGAATGCAGTCCATGCGCGAAGACCTTGAGGACATGGCCTTTAAGGTGCTGAACCCCGAAGGGCGTCAGTCGATTATGCGTCGTTTTATTACGATGCAAAAGGAATCCGGCGATGTGATCCAGAAGATCACCGGCGATATGCGCCACGAGCTTGAAAAGGCAGGGGTTGAGGCAGATGTGTTCGGGCGTGCAAAAAAGCCCTATTCGGTCTGGCGCAAGATGCAGGAAAAGGAAATTCCCTTCTCGCGCCTGTCAGACATCTATGGCTTCCGGGTGATTACCGACAGCGAAGAGGATTGCTATCGCGCATTGGGCGCCATTCACCAGCGCTGGCGGGCCGTGCCGGGGCGGTTCAAGGATTATATCAGCCAGCCGAAATCAAACGGCTACCGGTCGATCCACACAACGGTATCGGGTCGGGATGGCAAACGGGTTGAGGTTCAGATACGCACCCGCCAGATGCATGACGTGGCCGAAACCGGCGTGGCGGCGCACTGGTCGTATCGCGATGGTGTCAGGGTGGTGAATCCGTTCGCGGTTGATCCGGCGAAATGGATCAGTACCGTGACCGAAGGGTTCGGCGATGACGATGACCACGGCGAATTCCTTGAAGCCGTCAAGCTTGAGATGTTTCAGGACCAGCGTTTCTGTTTCACGCCCAAAGGGGATGTGGTGAAGCTGCCGCGCGGGGCGACTCCGATTGATTTCGCCTATGCCATTCACACCCGTATCGGCAATGCTTGCGTCGGTGCAAAGGTGGACGGGTTGCGCGTGCCTTTGTGGAGCCGGTTAAAGAACGGACAATCGGTCGATATCATCACCGCCGAGGGGCAGCGCCCTCAGGCGACCTGGCTGGATATCGCTGTCACAGGTCGCGCAAAATCGGCCATCCGGCGGGCCTTGAGGGCTGAAGACCGTGAACGCTTTGTCAAACTGGGCCACGCCTTGGCCCGCGCCGCGTTTGAACATGTGGGCAAGCGCGCCACGGATAAGGCTTTGGATACGGCCGCGGGGAAATTGCGTATCGACGACCGGGAAGAAATGCTCGCCCGATTGGGCAGCGCCGAGATTTCGGCCTCGGATGTGCTGAACGCGCTTTACCCTGAATTGAACAAGCCCGCCGATAAACCCGATGTCGATGCCAAACGTGCGGTGATCGGCCTGTCCGAGGGGCAAAGCTTTGAACGTGCGCAATGTTGCCAACCGGTGCCGGGGGAACGCATCGTCGGTATCACTCAGCGTGGAAAAGGCGTGGTCGTGCACGCTATCGAATGCGATGTGTTAACGGATTTTCTAAGCGATTCAGATCGTTGGGTTGATCTGCATTGGCATTCAGGTCAGCATGCAACGGTGCATGATGTTTCGCTGGACATCACCATCAGCAACGACGCCGGTGTTCTGGGCCGCATTTGCACCCTGATCGGCGAGCAGAACGCCAATATCTCGGATCTGAACTTTGTCGACCGAAAGCCCGATTTCTACCGCTTGACCGTTGACGTGGAACTTAGCGATGCCGAGCATTTACATCGCGTCATAACAGCGCTTGAGGCGGAAAGCGATGTTGCAGAGATCAGGCGATTGCGCGATCCAGATCGTGGACGGGACTTGCATTAGAATTTCGATCTGATCTGATGCAAAGGGAACAAAAAGGGGTTGTATCAGGTGGTTTTCCGACGGCGCGATAGCAGACCGGTTTGGCGGGTCGTCTGGGAAGCCTTGTATCCGCGCGGCGGCTGGTCGCGTGCCATCCAGTATATCAAGCACCGGCTGAACAGGTTGCCCGATCCGCCTGAACGCATTGCCCGCGGAATTTTCGCAGGCGTGTTCACCACGTTTACCCCGTTTTACGGTCTGCACTTCGTCGTCGCTTTTTTCATCGCGAAACTCGTGCGTGGCAATGTTCTGGCCGCGCTCATGGCAACCTTCTTCGGGAACCCTTTGACCTATCTGCCGATCGCAATGGTTTCATTGCGAACCGGCCATTGGATTTTGGGGGATGGGCATTTTTTGCAAAACAACCGGGGGGTCATGCGATCCTTCGCGCGGGCCAGCGATGATCTTTGGGATAATTTCAGGGCGCTGTTTACCGAAGATATCGCCAATTGGGGACGGTTGTATGAATTTTACGATCAGGTTTTCCTGCCGTTTCTGGTGGGGGGGATTGTACCCGGTGTCATCGCAGGGCTGATTGCCTATATCCTGTCGGTTCCGGTGATCCGAAGCTATCAGAAGCGCCGGATCAAGAAATTGCGCAAGCGGATCAGGAAACGGCGTCAGGCGGCGCAGGATTTGGCTGACGTCGCCTCAAAATCCGACTAAACAGAACCACAAGCTTCTTGGAATTTGTTTCATGACTGATGATCTTCGACTGGGTGTGAATATCGATCACGTGGCCACCGTGCGCAATGCGCGCGGTTCGGCCTATCCTGATCCGGTGCGTGCGGCCAAGATTGCCGAGCAGGCGGGGGCAGATGGCATCACCGCGCATTTGCGTGAAGACCGACGCCATATTTCGGACGCGGATATTGAAGGCCTGATGGGGGCACTGGAAAAGCCTCTGAATTTTGAAATGGCGGCGACTGCGGAAATGCAGGCGATTGCATTGCGTCACAAACCCCACGCGGTATGCATCGTGCCGGAAAAGCGCGAAGAGCGCACGACCGAAGGCGGGTTGGATGTTGCACGCGAGGAAAACAGGCTGGCCCATTTCATCGCCCCGTTGCGCGATGCGGGCTGCCGCGTGTCGATCTTTATCGCCGCCGACCAGCGCCAGATCGAAGCCGCCAACCGTATCGGCGCAGAGGTGATCGAGCTGCACACCGGGGCCTATTGCGATTTTCATGCCGAGGGCCGTTTCGACCACCGCGATGACGAATTGAAGCGTCTAAGCGACATGGCCGCTTTCGGCCATTCCATGGGGCTTGAAGTGCACGCAGGCCACGGCCTGACCTATGATACGGTCCAGCCCATCGCCGCGCTGCCCGAACTTCGCGAACTGAATATCGGGCATTTTCTGGTGGGCGAGGCGATATTCATGGGCCTTGAACCGGCCATCAGGGAAATGCGTCGCCTGATGGATGAGGTCAGATCATGAAGAAATTATTGACTGCGTTGATGGCCTTTGGAACACCCGCGGCGGCCCAAGTCACCCTGACCGATTGCGGCGACTGGCGTGCCAACGCGGCCTATATCGCCGAACCATGGTTCGAAAACACCGTGACCTTTGGCGACGGGATAACCCGTATAGCGGTGCTTGATACGGTTGAACCGGCGGCTTCATCCCGCAACCTGCTGATATTGTCGCCCCCTTATGCCGAAACAGGGGAACGCCAATGCCGTTTGCTGACCGGCTTTTCCGGTTTGTCCCTGGAAGGGATGGACGCCGGATATGATCCGTCCATCGGGATTTACCTGACTTTGACCGCTCAGGTCTATCTTGAGTACGAGGATGAATTTGCCTCGGCTCAGGTGGATCTGCGGATCAATCAGGCCACCGGTGATATCGAGCACTATGTGACGCCTTACTTCCAATGATCCTGGGAATCGGCACTGATCTGGCAAATATCGATCGGATCGCCGCCGTGCTTGACCGCCATGGCGATCGGTTCCGAAATCGCGTGTTCACGGATGTTGAACAGCGCAAGGCCGAACGTCGGATGGACACGCCCGGCACCTATGCCAAGCGCTGGGCCGCGAAAGAGGCGTGCAGCAAAGCGCTTGGCACCGGGTTGCGGATGGGTATTGCCTGGAAAGACATGGCGGTCAGCAATCTGCGCACCGGTCAACCGGTTATGGAAGTCACCGGCTGGGCCAAAGAACGGCTGAACGACATGACACCGGAAGGGTACGAGGCGATCATCCACGTGACCCTGACAGACGATCATCCCTGGGCGCAGGCATTCGTGGTGATTGAAGCGCGGCCTATTGATCCAAGGTGATCTTGACAGCGCTGTCCTGCCCCCTCATGTACCACTCACAACAGTGAGCGGAGTCCATGCATGCAAACCGAGGCGAAACAGCCCAACGCGATCCTCGAAACCATTAAAACAATTGTCTATGCGTTGCTGATCGCCGGCGTTTTCCGCACGTTGTTTTTTCAGCCATTCTGGATCCCGTCGGGATCGATGAAAGACACGTTGCTGATCGGTGATTTTCTGTTCGTCAACAAAATGGCTTACGGCTATTCCTATGCCTCTTGCCCGTCCGTGCGTATCCCCGCCATTGGGCTGAATGTGGATGCCAAGAACCTGTGCGGCGTGTTTGACGGCGACAATAAACGCTTTCTGGGCGGCACGCCCGAGCGCGGCGATACCATTGTTTTCCGCCATCCGGTGAACGGTACGGATTATATCAAACGCCTGATCGGATTACCCGGCGACAAGATCCAGATGAAAGACGGTCTGCTTTATATCAATGGCCAGCCCGTCGGGCTGGTTCCTGACGGCACCTTTACCGAGATTGCCGATGCCCAAGGTCCGCAAGGGCTGTTTCCGGCATGTGCCAATGCGCCGGTTGGCCGGGGCGGTGAATGCACCAAGGAAAAGCTGGAAGAAACCCTGCCTAACGGGGTTACACATTCGGTGTTGAACATAACCCGCCGCGCGACGGATAATACGCCGGTCTATTCGGTTCCGGCGGGGCAATATTTCTTCATGGGTGACAACCGCGACAATTCCACCGACAGCCGCGTTCCGCAATCCTTGGGCGGTGTCGGCTTCGTGCCCTATGAAAACCTGATCGGACGTGCGGATCGTGTGATCTTTTCGTCTGCGGGCAAGTCAATGCTGTACTTCTGGACGTGGCGCAGTGATCGTTTCTTCAAGAGGATCGAGTGAAGCTTTCCACCGAGTTGACAGAATTTCAAAAGCGGATCGGATATCGCTTTGAAGCACCCTCATTGCTGGTCACGGCAGTGACCCATTCGTCACGCGGATCGGCTACACGGGAAGACAATCAGCGGCTTGAGTTTCTGGGGGACCGGGTGCTTGGGCTGGTGATGGCCGAAGCCTTGTTTGACGAAGACAAATCAGCTTCGGAGGGTCAGCTTGCCCCGCGGTATAACGCTTTGGTGCGCAAGGAAACCTGCGCCGACATCGCAAAAGACGTTGCTCTTGGCGAGGTGTTGAAACTTGGCCGGTCGGAAATGATGTCGGGCGGGCGGCGCAAACAGGCGCTGCTGGGTGACGCGATGGAGGCGGTGATCGCGGCGGTCTATCTTGACGGCGGATTTCTGGCGGCGAAGGATCTGGTGCTGCGCCTTTGGGGCGCGCGGGTGTCGGACGTTAAAGACGATGCGCGCGACGCGAAAACCCTTTTGCAGGAATGGGCGCAGGCGCGTGGCCAAAACCCGCCGTCCTATTCGCAGAAAACCCGAACTGGTCCGGATCACGCGCCGGTTTTCACCATTATCTGTCGACTTGAAAGCGGGCAGGAAGCCGAAGCGCAGGCCGGATCGAAACGCCGGGCCGAACAGATGGCGGCCTCTGCTTTGCTGAAATCCGTCGCTGTCGGGTGACATTTGAACGCGGATTGCGGCAGCGGGGGCACCGTTTATTGCGCCTGTTTCCTTTTCCCGCATGACAGGTTAAGGCGTTTCGGAAATACTCGTGGAGCAATTTTCGCACGGAACGCCTTAGGAGAGTGATATGACGACACGCGCCGGATTTATCGCCCTGATCGGCGAGCCGAATGCAGGCAAATCGACCCTGCTGAACCATATGGTCGGGGCGAAGGTTTCGATAGTGACCCACAAGGTGCAGACCACTCGTGCGCGCATTCGAGGCGTGGCGATGGAGGGTGACAGCCAATTGGTGTTCATCGACACGCCGGGCCTGTTCAAACCCCGTCGCCGCCTTGACCGGGCCATGGTGGCGGCGGCTTGGGGCGGGGCTGCGGATGCGGACATTATCGTGATGATGATCGAAGCGCATCGGGGCATAACCGAAGGTGTTGAACGGATATTGGACGGGCTGGGCGAAATCGCCGGGGATCGGCCCGTGGCGCTGGCGATCAACAAGATCGACCGGGTGAAGGCCGAGGTGTTGCTAAGCCTGACGGAAACGTTGAATGAAAAATTCAATTTCGTGAAAACTTTCATGATTTCGGCGGAAAAAGGATATGGCGTGGATACGCTGCGCCAGTGGCTTGGCGAAACGCTGCCCGAAGGCCCGTGGCTTTATCCCGAAGATCAGATTGCCGATCTGCCCATGCGCATGATCGCCGCTGAAATGACCCGCGAAAAGCTGACTTTACGGCTGCATCAGGAATTGCCCTATCAGCTGACCGTCGAGACGGAAAACTGGGAAGAGCGGAAAGACGGATCGGCCAAGGTGGATCAGGTGATCTACGTCAGCCGAGACGGTCACAAGGGGATCGTATTGGGCCATAAGGGCGAGACAATCAAAGCGGTGTCCAAAGCGTCGCGCGAGGAATTGTCCGAGTTTCTGGGTCGGAAGGTGCATTTGTTTCTGCAGGTCAGGGTTCGCAGCAACTGGCAGGACGAGGCCGAGCGCTATTCCGAGATGGGACTTGATTTCAAGGATGGCAACGGCTGATGCGCCTGACCGCTGCATTTTGGGTGCATGCGTATCTCGCGCGGTTGCGGCTTAATGAAATTCCCGCATTTGTCGTGGCGCATGGGGATGACACAGCCGGGGCAGTGCTGGTCAAGCTGAACAGTCTGGATGGCAAGGCGGTGCTTTTTCAGCGGGTGTTCGACCTGATGAGCGACACGCGCCACTGGGATGTGCTGGCCGAAGGTGACGAAGCGGATGTGGATGCGGTCGTGACCCGCCAACGGGGGTATGATGCTGATATATGGGTTCTCGAGGTCGAGGATCGTCAGGGACGGCATTTGCTGGATGAGCCGGGTCTGGATGAGTGATTGCGCCGTGCCTTCGGCCCGTCGCGGAGGCAGGGGGCGCTGCCCCCTCTTGCCCCGGAACAGGACCGGGGCAATTCACCCCCGAAGTATTTTTGAAAAAGTGAAAGCCAAGAGGGTTTGACATTCTGCTTGGGTGCTGGATTGTGGTCCGATGGAATGGCAGGATGACGCCTTATTGCTTGGCACGCGCCCGCATGGGGAAAGCAGTGTGATTGCAACCGTGTTCGCAAGGGAACGCGGTGTCCATGCCGGTGTGATACGCGGCGGGCAAAGCCGGAAAATGGCTCCGGTGCTGCAGCCCGGTTCGCAGGTGGCGGTGACGTGGCGGGCGCGGCTTGAGGACCATATCGGCAGTTTCACAGCCGAGCCTTTGCGCAGCCGCGCGGCTGCGGTGATGGGGGGGCGCCTGGCGCTGACCGGTGCCGGTGCGGTGATGGGCCTGCTGCAATATGCTTTGCCAGAGCGCGAACCGCATCCGGCGCTTTATGATCAGACCCTGCCATTGCTGGACCTGCTTGGGCAGGATGACATCTGGCCCTTGGCCTATCTTGGCTGGGAAAAGGCGCTGCTGGCCGAATTGGGCTATGGTTTGGAGCTTGGCAAATGCGCCGTTACAGGCCAGCGCGAGGGGCTGATTTATGTGTCGCCCAAAACGGGCCGGGCGGTCTCGGCGGAAGGGGCCGGGGACTGGGCCGGGCGCCTTTTGCCCTTGCCGCCCTGCCTGAAGGGCGAGGGCGCGGCACCGGATGCGGAAATAGCCCTCGGGTTGGAAACAACAGGCTATTTCCTGCGCCACAAGGTGGCTTCGGAACAAGTTGGAAAGCCCCTGCCGGATGCGCGGGAGCGCCTTGTCGCATTGATCAGAAAGCGGGCTGCATGATTGACAAGCTTGAGATGTTTCTGGCCCTGGCCAAAACCCGCCATTTTGGAAAAGCCGCCGAGGAAATCGGTGTGACGCAACCGACGCTTTCGGCGGCGATCAAGCAGCTTGAGGAACAATTGGGCGTCATGCTGGTTTGGCGGGGGTCGCGTTTTCGCGGGCTGACCCCCGAAGGCCAGCGGGTGCAGGAATGGGCGCGCAAGATTGTCGCCGACGCCCGGAGTATGAAAGAAGAGATGCGTTTTGCCCGGCAGGGTTTGACCGGCAATCTGCGTCTGGCGGTGATCCCGACGGCCTTGTCGGCATCGTCGCAGTTGACGGCGGGTTTTGCGCGAAGCCATCCGAATGTGCGTCTGTCGATCCTGTCCAGGTCTTCGGCGCAGATCCTCGAGATGATGGAGAACCTCGAAATTGATGCGGGCGTATCCTATCTGGATGACGAGCCATTGGGGCGGGTGGTGACAGAACCTCTTTACGCCGAGAAATACGTTCTGGTGACTTCTGAGGATCCGGGCCGCAACACGATCCGATGGGCAGAGCTTGGGGCGTTCGCGCTTTGTCTGCTGACGCCCGATATGTTGAACCGCCGGATCATCAATCTGCATTTGAACGAGGCCGGAGTCTCGGTTCAGCCGGGGATCGAGGCCAACACGATCACCGTTTTGATCAGCCATGTGATGGGTGGCGGTTGGGCCACCATACTTCCGGTGAAAGCGGCCGAGATTTATCTGAGGGGCACGGGCCTGAGCGCCACGCCCATCATCGAGCCTGACGCCAGCCACCGTGTCGGATTGATCGCCCCGCTTCGCGAACCGAACACGCCGGTGCTTGAGGCGCTGTTGCAAGAGGCCAAGTCTCTGGCCCGGCGATGGGCCAGAGAGGGGTAAGGCGAGGCTATCTAAGGGGGCGTGTTGGTTTTGGCTGAGGATGAAGCGCGGCTTGCTGTTCAATATCTTTCTTCGCCTGAAGCTCTGCCTGCTCTTTGCGCGCTTCCTGCTCGGCTTTTTCTGCGTTTGCTTCTTCTTCTTGCCAACCATCATATGAATCAGCCACTGGTGCCATAACAGCACCGGCAGCGGCACCGATCGCCCCACCAGCTGGTCCACCAATGGCAGTTCCCAAGGTCGCGCCGATGGCTGCGTCACCAAGTGTCTCGCGAATTTGGTCTTTGGTTTTACGTGACATATAACTCTCCTTATGGAGCGCATTTCCATAAGGAGAGTCTACTATGGATTGCCCCCAAGTTGCAGGCGGTCAATCGTCGCTTACCCAAGCAACCGGCGGGCAATCACCTGGGCCTGAATTTCGGCAGCACCTTCAAAAATGTTCAGGATACGTGCATCGCACAGGATACGGCTGATCTTGTATTCCAGCGCAAAACCGTTGCCGCCGTGGATTTGCAGGCCATTATCCGCTGCCGCCCATGCCACGCGGGCGCCGAGCAGTTTGGCCATGCCCGCCTCGAGATCGCAGCGATGGCCGTGGTCTTTCTGCCAGGCGGAATAATAGGTCAGCTGACGGGCGATCATAATCTCAACCGCCATCATGGCCAGCTTGCCGGACACGCGCGGGAATTCGATCAGCGGTTTGCTGAATTGTTTGCGGTCCTGACCGTATTGCATGGCCACATCAAGCGCTGCCTGTGCCACGCCGATGGCACGGGCGGCGGTTTGGATCCGCGCCGCTTCGAAGGTGCGCATCAATTGCTTGAAGCCCTGACCCTCTTCGCCACCCAACAGGTTGTCGCCTTTGACGTGGAAATTATCAAAGCCCAGCTCGTATTCCTTCATGCCGCGATAGCCCAGCACCTCGATTTCACCGCCGGACATGCCCTCGGTTGGAAAAGGCGCTTCGTCCGTGCCGGGGGTTTTCTCGGCGATGAACATCGACAATCCGCGGTGATCGGTGGTGTCGGGATCGGTGCGGGCCAGCAGGGTCATGATATGGGTGCGGGCAGCATGGGTGATCCATGTCTTGTTGCCGGTGACTTTGTAATCGCCGTTCTCGTCCTTTACTGCGCGGGTGCGAAGTGCGCCAAGATCAGAGCCTGTATTCGGTTCGGTAAAGACGGCAGTCGGCAGAATTTCGGCGCTGGCGATCTTGGGCAGCCAGTATTCTTTCTGCGCATCGGTGCCACCGCCTTCGATCAGTTCGGCGGCGATTTCCGAGCGTGTTCCCAGCGAGCCGACGCCGATATAGCCGCGCGACAATTCCTCGGACACCACGACCATCGAGGCCTTTGACAGCCCAAAGCCACCGTATTCTTCGGGGATAGTCAGCCCGAAGACGCCCATCTCGGCCAGTTCCTCGATAATCTCCATCGGGATCAGCTCGTCATTCAGGTGCCATTCATGAGCAAAGGGTTCGACCTTTTCCACGGCAAAGCGGCGGAATTGTTCGCGGATCATCTCTAGCTCGTCGTCAAGCCCCGTGGCACCCAAGGTGGTGCTGGCGGCCTGATCCTGCATCAGCGCAACCAGTCGGGTGCGCGCGTCTTGCGTGTTGGCTAAGGCGACCAGCCTGTCAATCTCGGGTGTATTCAGCATTGCGGCATCGACGCCGATATCGGCAAGGCGGATGATCTCGCCCTGGCTCATTGGAATGCCGCCGCGCATCTGGGCCAGATATTCGCCAAAGGCGATTTGGTGGATCAACTGTTCGATCTCGCCGAATTTACCGTCGGCCTGCAGACGTTCGGCCCAGGCTTGCATCTGTCGCAGCGCTTCCACATAGGTGGCCAGCCAGGCCAGACCGTGGGCGGCGGTTTGATTGGCCTCAAGCAGAGCACCGCTGACACGGCCGTCTTTGCTTACGCGGTCCTGAACATGCGCACGGGCCGCAACAAATAGTTTTTCGGCCGGCGGGATGGCCGCACTGGTCAGCGTCATCAAATCGGCGAGCAAAGCGGATTGGGTCATCGGGATATCCTGTCCGTCATGGGGCATCATCTGTTCCTTCTACGTTGCAGCATGATTTAATTACTTTGCAAGCGCAGCGCAACAAAAATACGCAAACCGCGCATCAATCGTTGCGAAAATTGCGTGATGATATGGGCTGTGCGGATGGGGGCAGGGCTGATACAAGTCAACATGTTTGGCTTTTTACCCGTTTCCGATCCGTTCGAAATCTACGCCGTCTTCGCAATCGCACTGCTGGCCGGTGTGGTCAAAGGCGTGGTCGGCTTTGCCTTGCCGCTGATCCTATTGTCAGGTCTGGGAAGCCTGGTTTCCGCTGAAATTGCTTTATCTGCGATGATTCTGCCGACGCTTCTGGGCAATGTCTGGCAGGCGCTTCGATACGGGATTCCGGCGGTTTTGCAGTCTATTCGTACCCACCGTCGATTTATACTGACGACATGTATTGTGCTGCTCATAAGTGCGCAGGCGGTGCCTTATGTGAATTCGAACATGCTTTTGTTATCGCTTGGGGTGGTGATATTCAGTTTTTCTGCAATGCAGCTTATGGGGTGGCAACCGCGCATCGGCAATCCGACGCCGGCGGTCCAGATTGGCGTTGGTGCGATAACAGGGGCGCTTGGTGGAATTTCAAGTGTCTGGGGACCGACCACGGTGATGTATCTGACCGCCCTGAAAACCGAAAAGACCGAACAGATACGCACACAAGGTGTAATCTACGGGCTGGGGGCCATAACGCTGGCTGTGGCCCATACGGGTTCGGGTATTCTGAACACGGATACCGCCCGTTTCTCGGCGCTTTTGGTGGTGCCGTCGATGCTGGGTCTTGTTGTTGGTTTTGCCATTCAGGACAGGATCAACCAACAGGTCTTCGGTCGGGTGACGATGCTGGTTCTTTTGATTGCCGGTCTGAACCTGATACGGCGCGGGCTTTTGGGCTGATCGACATGCCCCTATGCTGGTGCGTGCTTAACTTGACCATTACCGCCTGAAATCACGAGCGTCCCACATGAGAAAACTCGCCATATTGCTGCGTGCCGTAAATGTCGGAGGAACGGGCAAATTACCGATGCAAGACCTGCGCAGCCTTTGTTTGGATGCGGGATTTTCCCAGCCGAAAACCTTGCTGGCTTCAGGCAATGTGGTTGTTGAAACGGAATTGGCGGCGGGCAAGGTTCGTCGGATCATGGAAGATGCGCTTGAAACTTACGCGGGCAAGCCGGTCGGGGTATTTGTTCTTGACCTTCAGGCGATGGCTGAAATCCATGCCTGTCATCCGTTCGGTGATCATCCCCCTAGTCAATGCGGCATCCTGTTTGTCGATGACCTGCCCGCCGCAAGCGATCTGCAAGCGGCAAAGGGCTTGAAGGACGAGGTTCTGACAGCCGGCCCCAGTGTGGTGTACATCCTGTTTCCGAACGGTATGGGCAAGTCAAAGCTTGTCACCCCCGGCTCGACTTCCGGTACGATGCGCAATCTGAACACAGTGACCAAACTTTTGGCCATGCTGAAATGAAAGACGCCCCGACCAAACGGACGGGGCGCTTTTTGAAAACCGCGTTGATCGCTTAGCTGATTGCAGCCGCTTTCACATCGTCGTCGATATAGGGAACATATTGTTCAAAGTTGTCTGCAAACATCTGCACCAGCTTCTGCGCCTGCGCATCATAGGCCTCGGAATCTTCCCAGGTGCGGCGTGGATCAAGCAGAACCTCGGCCACGCCCTGAACGGATGTCGGAACGTCAAAGCCAAAATTCGGGTCCTTGCGGAATGTGCTTTCAACCAGCGACCCGTCCAGCGCCGCGTGCAATAGCGCACGGGTTGCCCGGATCGGCATGCGCGATCCGGTTCCATATGCGCCACCGGTCCAGCCGGTGTTGACCAGCCAGCAGGTTGCGCCATGCTTGGCGATCTTTTCACGCAAAAGGTTGCCATAAGCTTCCGGACGGCGTGGCATGAAAGGGGCGCCGAAACAGGTCGAAAAGGTCGGCTCTGGCTCGGTCACACCGCGTTCGGTGCCCGCAACTTTCGAGGTGAAGCCCGACAGGAAGTGGTACATCGCCTGCGCCGGTGTCAGTCGCGCGATCGGAGGAAGTACACCGAAGGCATCACAGGTCAGCATGATGATGTTTTTCGGATGCCCGCCTAAAGCGGTGTCACTGGCGTTCGAGATATACTCAAGCGGATAGGCGCAGCGCATATTTGCGGTCAGGCTGTCATCCTTGAAATCAAGCTCGAGTGTTTCTTCGTCAAACACCATGTTTTCGATGACGGTGCCGAATTTCTGCGTGGTCGCGTAGATTTCCGGTTCAGCCTCGGCCGACAGGTTGATGGTCTTGGCGTAACAGCCGCCTTCGAAGTTGAACGTGCCGCGATCCGACCAGCCATGTTCGTCGTCGCCGATCAACACCCGTTCCGGATCAGCCGACAGGGTGGTTTTACCCGTGCCCGAAAGACCAAAGAAAATTGCGGTGTCGATCGGGTTGTTGATCGCGTGATTGGCCGAGCAATGCATCGGCATGACACCTTTTTCCGGCAGGATATAATTCAGCAAGGTGAAGACCGATTTCTTGTTCTCACCAGCATATTCGGTGCCGCCGATCAGGATCATCTTGCGTTCAAAATTCATCGCGATAACGGTTTCACTGCGGCAATCATGCTTGGCCGGATCAGCCTTGAAGCCGGGGCAGTTGATAACGGTGAAGTCCTGAACAAAGTCATCCAGCGCGTCACGTTCGGGGCGGCGCAGCATGTGGCGGATGAATAGCCCGTGCCAGGCCAGCTCGGTCACCATGCGGACATTGATAGAATAGGCCGGATCCGATCCGCCAACCAGGTCCTGAACGTAATAGTCCTTGCCCTTCATATGCGCCAGCATGTCCTGATAAAGGGCGTCAAACCCTTCGGGCGACATTTGCGCGTTGTTTTCCCACCAGATGTGGTCCGCCACGTCGGGCGTGTTCACCACGTGTTTATCCTTGGGGGAACGGCCGGTGAATTTGCCGGTGCTGACAAGGAAGGTGCCACCTTGACCCAGATGACCTTCGCCGCGTTTCAGCGCTTCTTCGATCAAAGATGGCTCAAGAAGGTTATAATAGACATTCCCCAGCCCTTCGATCCCGTGATCCTCAAGCCGGTTTTGCGGGTTTACCCGTCCAGATGTCATTTCGTATGCGCTCCTATTGCCGCGATAGTTAACTGGAAGCGAACAGGCCAGTCCGGTTCGCTAGCCTCCAATAACATGCCCGAAATAACGCGGTACAGGGCGGTTTGGCGCAGTTAGCGCAAACTTGCATTGTTTAGCGCAACCATTTCGCCGATTGGAAATTTCTGCACCGCAATTAGGCACCTGTTTACCACAATTTGGGCCTCATGGGGGGCAAAAACGCCTGATTCGCAGTTTGCAGTTGATCAAAAGCACCAAAAGGGCCAATATCTAGCAAAAAAATAAGGCAGGCATACTAGAACAAGAGCAAGGAGCGGTTCCATGTCGAGAATTGCGCTGGTTGATGATGATCGCAACATCCTGACGTCTGTGTCGATGACGCTTGAGGCTGAGGGGTTTGACGTCGAAACCTATAATGACGGTCAATCCGCCCTGGATGCATTCAATAAGAAGCTTCCGGATATGGCAGTATTGGATATAAAAATGCCCCGGATGGACGGGATGGACCTGTTGCAGCGGCTGCGGCAGAAAACCTCGATGCCGGTGATTTTCCTGACATCGAAAGATGACGAGATTGACGAAGTTCTGGGCCTTCGGATGGGCGCGGACGATTACGTCAAGAAACCGTTTTCGCAACGGCTTTTGGTCGAACGTATCCGGGCGCTGCTGCGCCGTCAGGAAGCCATCGACACAAACGAAGTCGGCCAGACCGAAGAAACCAAGGTCATCACCCGCGGAGATCTGACAATGGACCCGCTGCGTCACTCGGTGACATGGAAAGGCAAGGATGTCGCGTTGACGGTCACCGAATTCCTGCTGCTTCAATCGCTGGCCCAGCGGCCCGGTTTCGTGAAAAGCCGCGATCAGTTGATGGACGTGGCCTATGACGATCAGGTCTATGTGGATGACCGTACCATCGACAGCCATATCAAGCGCCTGCGTAAGAAGATGCGCACGGTTGATGATGATTTCTCGGCCATCGAAACGCTTTATGGCATCGGGTACAGATACAACGAAGAGTAAATGGCCTCGTCCGACTTTGATCAGAAAAACGCGATCGCGCACCCGAGAAATGACGAAGTCGTTCTTGGCGACGACTGGATTGGCCCCAAAGGCACCTTGGACGGAAGCCAGCGCGACGGCCGTCGCCGTCGCGGGTTTCTGTCGCTGAACAGTTCTCCGCTGGCGCGGAAGATCGTGATGTTCAACCTGATTGCCCTGGGCATTCTGGTGGCCGGAATTCTGTTTCTCAACCCTTCCCGCGAAAGCCTTGTGACCCAAAGGGCAGATGCGCTGGTCAGCGTTTCGCAAATGGTGGTGTCCGCGCTTGAAGCCCAGATCGAAGGGATGGACAAGGATCTTGTTGAAGACGCCGGGGATATGCTTGAGCAGCTTGCCTTGCGGGGGCAGCACACAGCCTATGTATTTGGACCGGACGGAACCCTTGTTGCGTCCGGGCGTCCCGTCGGCGGCGATCTGACGATCGTCGTGACGAATTTCGTGCAGGAAGATTTCGTCATTATCGATACGATTGACCGGTTCGGTGAGTGGTTGATGCGGCTGGTCGGTGCCGAGCAGATGTTGCAGCCGAACGGTCTGACAGCGGACAGCCTGGCAAATACCGTGGGGCGCAACGCTTTGCAGGGGCGCGTTGATGTTCTGACCACGAAGGATCAAAGCGGGGCCAGCCTGTTTGCGGTGGCATCACCGGTGCGAAAGCAAGGGGCCATCGTTGGCGCGGTCGCACTGGCCACCACCGATATTGCCATGGACCAGATGCTCAAGCGCGAGCGCGAGCAGGTGCTGAAAATGTTCCTTGTCGCCATTTTGGTGTCTATCGGTCTTAGCCTTGTTCTGGCATCGCTGATCGCCAATCCGCTGACGGATCTGGCAGACGCGGCCGAGGTCGGGCGCGACCGCAACCGTCGCGGCGTGTCGCATAACCGCATCCGCATCCCGGATATGACCAATCGCCCCGATGAAATCGGCCGCCTGTCGGGCGCGTTACGGGGCATGGTGTCGGCGCTATACGAACGTATTGAAAGCAATGAGCAATTCGCAGCCGACGTGGCGCATGAAATCAAGAACCCGCTGGCCAGCCTTCGCTCGGCCGTTGGCACGCTGCGCGTTGCCCGCCGCGACGATCAGCGCGACCGGCTTTTGGATGTGATTGATCACGACGTGCGCCGCCTTGACCGGCTTGTCAGCGATATTTCAAACGCCTCGCGTTTGGATTCCGAACTGGTCAAGGAAGAGGAAGAAAGCTTTGATCTGAACAAGATGCTGCAAAACCTCTCTGAATATCTCGGACAAGAGGCGGGCAGCAAAGGGATCGATTTTATTTCCGACCTACCGAATAGCGAAGTCACCCTACGCGGGCTTGAGGCGCGGCTGGCTCAGGTTTTTGTCAACCTGATCAGCAATGCGATCAGCTTTTGCGAACAGGGTGATGCGATCCGATTGTGGTGCCGCGTGAAGGAAAGCCGTGTGCTTGTCGTTGTGGAAGACACCGGTCCGGGAATACCGGAACAGGCGCTGACCAAGATATTCAAACGCTTTTATTCAGAGCGGCCGGAAGGCCAGTTTGGCAATAATTCCGGCCTGGGGCTGGCGATCTCGAAACAGATTGTCGAAGCGCATGGCGGCGTGATCTGGGCCGAAAACATCCGCCCGACCGACGCGGATATCACCTCGGAACCGCTGGGCGCGCGCTTTGTCGTCGGTCTGCCGATCTGACGCCCGGTGAGCATTGGATCATTGGACAGGTCTCTCCCAGCCGAGCCACCTTTTCATGCCACTTGCGTCTGTGTTGCCGATAACGGGCTGTTGATCATCGGCCCGTCGGGATCGGGGAAATCCTCGCTTGCGCTGGAAATGATGGCCTTTGGCGCAGTCCTCGTTGCCGATGACCGCTGCGTGCTTACGGTGCATGACGACGCGCTCTATGCCTCATCACCGGAAACGATTGCCGGACGGATCGAAGCCCGGGGCATTGGTATCCTGAACGCAATCCATAGCCCCCAAACCTGGATATGTGCCGCGTTGGATTTGGGCATCTGCGAAACTGAACGGTTGCCAGTTCCCCGCACCCGCCGGATAATGGGGATAGACCTGCCGTATTATCACAAGCCGGACACCATTCACCTTGCAGCTGCGATGATGCAGCTGCTCAAAGCGGGCCGCTACGCATGAGCGATACCAAATCCAATCCATTCACCGTCAAGGAAGCGCCGCAGGTTGTCTTCGTCACCGGCCCCTCGGGCGGGGGCCGGACGACGACGATCAACGCGCTTGAAGATATGGGGTTCGAGACCATCATCAATATCCCGCTGCGCTATGTGTCACGGCTTTTGAAGGATGATGTACCGACGCGCCCCATGGCTTTGGGTCTGGATATCAGAAACCGCGATTTCAGTGTTGACGGTGTTCTGGACATGATCGGCGAAGTTTCCGCCACTGGTCAGATCCGGCCCGAGCTTTTGTTTCTGGAATGCCGCCGCGATGTTTTGCTGCGCCGCTATTCAGAAACCCGCCGCCGCCATCCCATGGCCGAAGGGGACAGCCCCCATGTCGGGATTGATGCCGAGATTGAAATGCTCAAACCGATCCGCGAACGGGCCGATCTGATCATCGACACGTCCGAGTTCACGCCGCATGACCTGAAGGCCGAGCTGAAAAACTGGTTCGAACAAGACACCGGTCTGCCATTATCGGTTGCCGTGGAAAGCTTTTCGTACAAACGGGGCATGCCGCGCGGAATGGATTTTGTTTTTGACTGCCGCTTCTTGCGCAATCCGCATTGGTCGCCTGACCTGCGCGGCAAAACCGGCAAGGACCGCGACGTTGAGGAATATATCGACGAAGACCCCCTGTTTGAGGATTATTTCCAGAAAATCCTTGGCATGATGGATATGCTGCTGCCCGCCACGCAAAAGGAAGGCCGCGCCCATGTGACGATTGGCATCGGCTGTACCGGTGGCAAGCACAGATCGGTCGCGATGACAGAAAAGCTGGGTAAGACCCTTGCACAACGCAACTGGCAAGTGTCTATTCGGCACCGAGAATTGGAACGCCGCGCTTCGGGGGCGGTTTATCAGTAATAAGGTGAGTTTGCCTTGATCGGCATCGTTATCGTCGCCCATGGTGGCCTGGCCAGGGAATACAAGTTTGCCGTCGAGCACGTGATCGGCAAACAGCAAAACCTGATTCCGATCGCCATCGGCCCTGATGACGACCGCGCCATCAAACAGGCCGAAATCTGCGCCGCTGCCGATAAGGTTGATGAAGGCGACGGCGTCGTCGTCGTGACCGACATGTTCGGCGGGTCCCCATCCAATCTTTCGCTTTTTGCCTGCGCCGCATCGGATCGAAAAATCCTTTACGGGGCAAATCTGCCGATGCTGGTCAAGCTGGCCAAATCCCGCCGCATGGGGTTGGACCGGGCCATCAATGCAGCGCTCGAGTCAGGGCGCAAATATATCAATTGCCATGACGGCAATTGCTGAGGAGCTTTATCAATTTGAACGAGGATTTTCGTGGAACTGAGCATCATCAATGAAAAAGGGCTGCACGCCCGCGCTTCGGCCAGGTTTGTTGAAGTTGTTGAACAGTTTGACGCCGCGGCCGAGGTTTCCAGGGACGGAATATTCGCATCAGGCGACAGTATTATGGGGCTTTTGATGTTGGCAGCCTCGAAAGGAACCACTATTGAGGTCCGGACCTCCGGGGCCGAGGCCGACCAATTGGCAACCGCGTTGAAAGCTCTGGTGGACGATAAGTTCGGCGAAGAGGCATAGCCTCGGATCAATAGACGGTTGGAAGACGTGAACGAAGGCGGCAAACAAGGTGCGGAGACCGATCAGACACCGGCGGAAACCGGCCCGGTCTATGACCGCCGCAGCCTGACCTATTCCGACACGTTCGACAGCCCCGTCACCCGCACCATTATCCGCGCGATTGAATTGGCGACCGGAAAGATCAAAATCCTCCGCCGCGTCCGCCGGTTTGAAAAGATCGACCCGCCGCCCAAAGGGCAAGAGTTCTGGGCCAAAACAATGGAAGCGATGGGCATCGATCTTCGCACGCCGCGATCCCAGATCGACAACATCCCCCCCGAAGGGCCGGTTGTGCTGGTCGCCAATCATCCGCATGGGCTGGTGGATGGCATGATTCTGGCCGATCTGATCGGGCGCCGCCGCGATGATTACCGGATTTTGACCCGCTCATTGCTGACCGGAATTGATCAGGACGCGGCAAATTACATGATCCCCGTGCCTTTCCCGCACGAGGCCGAGGCGCAGAAGAAGATGCTTGAAATGCGCAACGCGGCCCGCGACCATCTGGCCAATGGCGGCTTGGTCGCACTGTTCCCCTCGGGCATGGTGGCCGCGTCTGAACGGATGTTCGGCCCTGCGATCGAAGCGGAATGGAATGTCTTTACCGCCAAGCTGATCCGAACATCGAAAGCGGCCGTCGTGCCGATGTTCTTTCCCGGCTCGAATTCGCGCGCCTATCATATCGCCAACCGGATTTCCGCCACGCTGCGCCAGTCTTTGCTGCTGCACGAGGTGGCCTATGCCTTTGACAAGCCACAGAAACCTGTGATTGGCCCTGCAATTTCAGCGGACGAGGCGCAAGAGCGCGCCAAGAATCCGCGGGCCTTCATGGAATGGCTGCGTGCGCATACATTGTCTTTGAAAGAAGGCTAAAGCGTTTTACCGCGTTGTGGGTCTCAGGCTGATCTTGAAACGCTTCGGGTATCAGCGGGTCGGAACCGGTTCGTCTCCGCGATAATCGTAAAAGCCCCGCTGGGTTTTGCGACCCAGCCATCCGGCCTCGACATATTTTGTCAGCAACGGACAAGGGCGGTATTTGGTGTCTGCCAATCCGTCATGCAGCACGTTCATGATCGCCAGACAGGTGTCCAGCCCGATAAAATCGGCCAGTTCCAGCGGTCCCATCGGGTGGTTTGCGCCCAGTTTCAATGACTGGTCAATGGATTTGACCGATCCGACCCCTTCGTAAAGCGTATAGACCGCTTCGTTGATCATCGGCATCAGGATCCGGTTGACGATGAAGGCCGGAAAGTCCTCGGCGCTGGCGGCGGTCTTGCCCAGCTTTTCGACGACGCCGAGACAGGTTTCAAAGGTCTCTTTGTCGGTGGCAATGCCGCGGATCAGTTCGACCAGCTGCATCACCGGAACCGGGTTCATAAAGTGGAAACCCATGAAGCGTTCGGGACGGTCGGTGCGGCTGGCCAGACGGGTGATCGAAATCGACGACGTGTTCGACGTCAGAATGGTGTGCGGCTGAAGATGCGGCACAAGGTCTTCAAAAATAGCGGTTTTTAGCGTTTCGCGTTCGGTCGCAGCTTCGATCACAAGGTCGGTTTGCCCCAGATCGGGCAGTTGCACCGTGGTCGAGATATTGCCCAAAGCAGCGGCTTTTTCATCCTCGGACAGTTTGCCGCGACTGACCTGACGGTCAAGGTTCTTCCCGATCGTCGCCAAAGCGCCGTCAATGGCATCCTGCGAGATATCATTCAAAAGAACCTGATAGCCTGCCAGCGCCATCACGTGCGCGATGCCATTGCCCATCTGCCCGGCGCCGATGACGCCAATCTTGTTGATATCCATAACCCGTCTCTTTCGCGATCTGCCTTTCTCGACCTTATGCAGGCGAAGGGCACCGTTGCAAGGGGGACGGGTCGTTCAAATTCGAAACTTAAGCAATTGGAAAGAATCTGACGAAATACAGGGGGTGGGTGAGTAAAAATTTCGGAGTGGGTTATGCATCATGTGACCTGGGGCGCGTCTGCGCTCGACTATGCGCCGTGCCGGTACGGGCAATCCAAATTGCTGTTTCGTGGGCCGAAAAAGCGCTTGGATACCAAATACATAGCCTTTCTGGGCGGCAGCCGGACCTATGGCAAATTCGTGGCTGCCCCCTATGCCGATCTGCTGGCCGACCGGCTGGATTGCGCTGTGACCAATTTCGGCTGTCTCAACGCCGGTCTGGATGCATTCGTGAACGACGACAGCCTGATGGGGCTGTGTCATCGGGCTGAATTGGCGGTTCTGGAATTGCAAGGGATCACGGATATCAGCAATCGTTTCTACACCGTTCATCCGCGCCGCAATGATCGCTTTGTGGAAGCGTCGCCCATGATGAAGCGTTTGTTTCCAACGGCGGATTTTACCGAGTTCAACTTTACCCGACACATGCTGAAAACCCTTGAAAAACAATGGCCTGAACGGGTTTCGCTGGTTCTGGATGATCTGCGCCAAACCTGGATTGATCGCAGCCTCAGGCTGTTGCGGGAGTTGCGGGGGCGGGTGGTTTTGCTGTGGATGTCAGATCACCCGCCGCCCCATGAAACGACCGGTCTTTCAGACCAGACGCCCGAAGGGGTTAGCCGTAAGATGCTGGAAACAATCAAGATTTCGGCTTGCGACTATGTCGAAATTGTCGAAACGCGGGAAACCCGGGCCTTGTGTAACGAGGGCAAACATTACCTGCTGCACGAGGCGGATATGGCTGCGGCCCTGCCGGGGCCGATGATGCATCGGCAGGTGGCGGCGGCGTTGGAGCCGGTGTTGAAAAAGCACCTTTCGCCGCAATGAAAACGGCCCGCACAGGGCGGGCCGTTTGATGACATTTGTAAAATTTGTACGCTGAAACGCTACAAAAGCCGGTTAGTCCAGTTTTTCAGTCAGCGCGGGCACAGCATCGAACAGGTCGGCGACCAGACCGAAATCGGCGACCTGGAAGATCGGTGCCTCTTCGTCCTTGTTGATTGCGACGATGACTTTCGAATCCTTCATACCGGCCAGGTGCTGGATCGCGCCCGAAATGCCGATTGCGACGTAAAGGTCCGGAGCCACAACTTTGCCGGTCTGACCCACCTGCCAGTCGTTCGGCGCATAGCCCGAATCGACCGCCGCGCGCGATGCGCCAACGGCAGCGCCCAGCTTGTCGGCGAGGGCTTCGATGATTTTGAAGTCTTCTTCCGAGCCAACACCACGGCCACCCGATACAACGACACCGGCCGACGTCAGTTCGGGGCGGTCGCTTGCGGCGACCTTGTCTTCAACCCAGGACGACAGGCCTGGATCGGCAGCGGCGGCAACCGTATCGACCGGGGCCGAGCCACCTTCGCCAGCGGCGTCGAAGGTCGAGGTACGGACGGTGATGACCTTGGTCGCATCCGAAGACTTGACGGTCTGCATCGCGTTACCGGCATAGATCGGACGCTCGAACGTGTCGCCGTCAACCACGGCGGTGATGTCCGAAATGACCATCACGTCCAGCAAAGCCGCAACGCGCGGCATGACGTTTTTCGCGTCGGTCGTGGCCGGGGCCACGATATGCGAATAATCGCCTGCCAACGAGGTGATCAGTGCGGCGGTTGATTCCGCCATGCGATGACCGAGGCTTGCGTCCTCGGCAACCAAAACCTTGGACACGCCGTCGATCTTGGCAGCCGCTTCGCCTGCGGCGGCGGCAGACCCGCCTGCGGCCAGAACGGTGACGTCACCCATCGCCCTGGCGGCGGTGACAGCTTTGGCGGTGGCGTCCAGCGCCAGTTCGCCGTCGGTGACTTCTGCGAGAAGAAGAACAGACATTACACAGCCCCCGCTTCTTTGAGTTTCTCAACCAGCTCGTCGACCGAGCCGACGATGATCCCTGCGGCACGGGCCGCCGGTTCTTCGGTTTTGACGATTTCCAGACGCGGGCTGACATCGACGCCATAGTCTTCGGCGGTCTTTTCATCCAGCGGCTTTTTCTTGGCTTTCATGATGTTCGGCAGCGACGCATAGCGCGGCTCGTTCAGGCGCAGATCAACCGTGACGATGGTGGGCATCGCAACCTTGATGGTCTGAAGGCCTCCGTCAACTTCGCGGGTGACAACGGCATTGTCGCCGTCGATGTCGAGTTCCGACGCGAAGGTGCCTTGTGACCAGCCCAGAAGGGCCGACAGCATCTGGCCAGTGGCGTTCATGTCGTTGTCGATGGCCTGCTTGCCGGCCAGAACCAGGCCGGGCTGTTCATCTTCGACGATTTTTGCCAGGATCTTGGCAACGGCCAGAGGCTCGATATCGGTGTGGACGTCATCAGCCGCCACAACCAGAATGGCGCGGTCAGCCCCCATGGCCAGCGCGGTACGCAGGGTTTCCTGAGACTGCTTGACACCGATCGACACGGCGACGACTTCGTCTGCCTTGCCGGCCTCTTTCAGGCGGATCGCCTCTTCGACGGCGATTTCGTCAAACGGGTTCATCGACATTTTGACGTTGGCGAGATCAACTCCGCTGCCGTCCGCTTTGACACGGACCTTCACGTTATAGTCGATCACGCGCTTGACAGGTACGAGGACCTTCATGGGCGTAGTTCTCCCTAAGTTACAACTTGTCGCCAAGGCGACCGATTCAAGCTCTCTCGCGGTTGATAGCGTTTGGGGGCGTGGGAAAACAGGGTAAAATCGTCACGTTAGCGGTCGCAGACGTCGCGTTAGAACGGATTTCAGGGAAATCCGTTGTTTTTGAGTATTTGGACAAAGAAAAAGTGTAAAGGCGCGAAAGGGCCTAGCGGTTGGCACCCGGAACCCAGAGCACGTCGCTTTCGCCGTTGTTGTTCGAGACGCGGGCGGCGACGAAGAACCAGTCGGACAGGCGGTTCAGATAGCGGATCACCGCCGGGTTCACGGCGTCCTGCGTGGCCAGCGCGGTCGCAAGGCGTTCGGCGCGGCGGGCGATGGTCCGGCAGACATGCAGATGCGCTGCAAGGGCCGAGCCGCCGGGCAGGATAAAGCTGCGCAGGGGGGCAAGTTTCGCGTTCATCGCATCGATTTCGGTTTCCAGCCGTTCGGTCTGGGCGTCGGTGACGCGCAGCGGCGGGTATTCGGCTTCGGCGTCTTTTTCCATGTCGGGGCGGCAGAGGTCTGCGCCAAGATCGAAAAGATCGTTCTGGATCAGCGCCAGCCTTGCGTCCAATTCGTCAGATGCATGCAGGCGGGCAGTGCCGACAAAGGCGTTCAATTCGTCCGTGGTGCCATAGGCGTTCACCCGCGCGTCATGTTTGGCAACCCGGTCGCCATTGCCAAGCGCGGTGTCGCCCTTATCCCCGGTGCGGGTGTAGATCTTGTTCAGAACGACCATCAGTTGCCGCCGCGCAGCCAGACGAACAGCACCACCAGAACCACCGCGACGAACTGGGCGGCGATGCGCAGTTGCATCATCTTGTTGGATTTCTTGGCAGCTTCAACGCCCCCTTTGCCGAAATAGCTGATGCCACGGGCAAGGATCAGCACGACCACAAGGCAGGCGGCGATGATAAGAAGAAAAAGCGGATCGTTTAGCATGGGTGGCTCCCGGATCTGAATGGGACTGATTTAGGGTGTTTTGCAGCAAAAAGCGACTGGTCAGATTTGTCGCGGGTCAAGATTTCCTGAAAAATGCCGGTTTGCGGGCTGGTGGCTTAGCCCTTGGTCAGAATCCAGTCCAGTGCCCGCGTCGGCAGGATGCGGCGTAGGATGTTCATTGCGTAGGTCGGCTTGGTAATGAAATAGCGCGGGGCGGGGCGGGGGTGTTCGAGTGCGTGGATCAGCTTTTCGGTGACGGCGGCGGCAGGAAGCTCGAACCTGTCCGGGCCATTTGAGCTGTAAAGCCGGTTCATCAGCGATTTATATTGCGCCGCGCGGGCCGAGTTTTGCCAATCTATGAAGCGTTCGAAATGCGGAATTGAGTTCTGGCGGATTTTTGACGTGACCGGGCCGGGTTCGATCAGGATGATCCTGATCGGTGTGTCCGACATTTCATGGCGCAATGTGTCGGTCAGCCCTTCCATGGCGAATTTTGTCGCCACATAGGCGCCGCGCCATTTATAGGCGACCAGCCCCAATACGGATGAGTTGTTGATGATCCGCCCATGGCCTTGCGCGCGCATCACCGGGATTACGCGGTTGGTCAGGTCCTGGGTGCCGAAAATATTCGTTTCGAATATTTCGCGCAGAGCCTGGCGGGGCAGGTCTTCGACAGCGCCGGGGATGGCGTAGGCGCCGTTATTGAACAGCGCGTCCAGCGTGCCGCCGGTTTGGGCAAGGATATGGTCGAGCGCCTGCCGGATGCTGTGTTCATCGGCCAGATCAAGGCGCGGGCTTTCCAATCCTTCGCCGATCAGCCGGTCGCAATCCTGTTGCTTGCGGCAGGATGCAAAGACACGCCAGCCGGCCTTTTTCAGGCCATGGGCCGCGTCATAGCCGATGCCGGAGGAACAACCGGTGATAAGGATGGATTTCTGCATGGGGTGCGATTGCCTGCCGGTTGGTCTGATCAGGGACCGAATGGCAGAGCAAGTGGTGCCATGTCAATGCAGGGTCTATGAATTGCTTGACCGGGTGGTCCTGGGCGGGGATACGGTCAAAGCGTACTTGGCCAGCCGGAGCAGAAAAATGATTCCCCCCGATGTCATGGCCACATTCGTGGTGGCCGCCGGTTTGCTGGCTTTGGCCCCTGGGCCGGACAACGTGTTCGTGTTGATGCAGTCGGCGGTCAACGGGCCGCGCTCGGGCATCGTTGTGGTATTGGGGCTTTGCACTGGACTGGTTGTCCATTCAACGGCGGTGGCCTTGGGGTTGGCGGCGCTGATCAAGGCGTCGCCCATGGCTTTTGCGGCTCTTAAATTCGTGGGTGCGGCCTACCTTCTGTTTCTGGCTTATAAAGCGTTTCGCGCCCATGCGTCGGGTCTGACCTCGGGCGCACAGAAGATACGCCACGGCGCTCTTTACTGGCGCGGTGTCGTGATGAACGTCACCAACCCCAAGGTGGCGATCTTTTTCCTTGCGTTTTTTCCGCAATTCATGTCGCCGGATTATGGACCGGTCGCCTTGCAGGTGGCGCAGCTTGGGCTGGCCTTTATGGTGATGGCCTTTGTGATCTTTTCGATCATCGCCGTGGCGGCCGGGGGGCTGAGCCGGTGGATGGTGCGCACGCCGAAAGCCGAGGTTTGGATCAATCGCGTGGCCGGTGCGGTCTTTGTTGGTCTGGCCGCAAAACTGGCGGCTGGCTGATAATATGTAGCGGGAAAACATCTGCCTTTCCGGGCTTGGGGCTGATATCGGCTTGTCCGGGCATCGCCCCCCCTGTATCACATCATCTATGAGTGATTTGCTTGACGACCCCAATATAGAGCCTATTTCCGCCGAACCACTGCGCCGTGCGATCGGCTCGCGCTATTTGCAATATGCGCTGAGCACGATCATGCACCGGGCCCTGCCGGACGCGCGCGACGGGTTGAAGCCGGTGCATCGTCGCATTCTTTATGCGATGCGCGAATTGCGGCTGGCGTCTGGTGGGGGCTTCCGCAAATCCGCGAAGATTTCCGGCGATGTGATGGGCAATTACCACCCCCATGGCGATGCGGCGATCTATGACGCGATGGCGCGACTGGCGCAGGATTTCAACGTGCGTTACCCGCTGGTCGACGGGCAGGGGAATTTCGGCAATATCGACGGCGATAACCCTGCTGCCAGCCGCTATACCGAGGCGCGGATGACGGCGGCGGCGGAGGCGCTGCTTGAGGGGCTGAACGAGAATGCCGTTGATTTTCGTGACAATTACGATGGCACGCTAAGCGAACCGGTTGTGCTGCCTGCCAGCTTTCCGAACCTCTTGGCGAACGGATCAAGCGGGATCGCGGTGGGGATGGCGACGAACATTCCGCCGCATAACATCGAAGAGCTGTGCAATGCCTGCTTGCATCTGATCAAGGCCCCGAATGCGCGGGATGAAACGCTGCTGGAACATGTGCCGGGGCCGGATTTTCCGACCGGCGGCGTGATCGTCGAGCCGCGCGAGAACATCCTTGAGGCCTATCGCACGGGGCGCGGATCGTTCCGTCTGCGCTGTAAGTGGGAGATCGAGGATTTGGGCCGTGGGACGTGGCAGATCGTTGTCACGGAAATCCCCTATCAGGTGCAGAAATCCAAGCTGATCGAGAAGCTGGCCGAGGTCATCCAGACCAAGAAAGTGCCGATCTTGGCCGATGTGCGCGACGAAAGCGCCGACGATATTCGCCTGATCCTTGAGCCGAAGTCGAAGAATGTGGACCCCGAGGTTCTGATGGGCACGCTTTATCGCAACTCTGATCTTGAGGTGCGGTTCAGTCTGAACATGAACGTGCTGATCGACGGGGTGACGCCGAAAGTCTGTTCGCTGAAAGAGGTGCTGAGGGCGTTTCTGGATCACCGGCGCGAGGTGTTGCTGCGGCGCAGCCAGCACCGGATGGACAAGATTGACCATCGGTTAGAGGTGTTGGACGGTCTGATTATCGCCTTCCTCAATCTGGATCGGGTGATTGATATTATCCGCTATGACGATGATCCGAAGCTGGCGTTGATGCATGAAAGCTGGGGCGATGATTTCCCCCGCGCGATGAACGAGTCGGATTATGTTGGCCCTGCGCGTCTGGACGGCCCGCTGACCCTGACCGAGGTACAGGCTGAGGCGATCCTGAACATGCGTCTGCGCAGCTTGCGCCGGTTGGAAGAGATGGAACTGCTGCGTGAACGCGAGGCGTTGCGTGAAGAACGTGACGGGTTGGTTGCGCTTTTGGCCAGCGAAGACTTGCAGTGGGCGCGGATCGCCGAAGAGCTGCGCGAGACCCGCAAGAAATTCGGGCGTGGGCATGAGTATGGGGCGCGGCGTTCGGTCTTTGCCGAAGCGGGCGAGGTGGCCGAGGTGCCGCTGGAAGCGATGATCGAGAAAGAGCCGATCACGGTTGTCTGCTCGAAAATGGGCTGGATAAGGGCGATGTCCGGGCATGTGGCGCTGGACCGCGAATTGAAGTTCAAGGACGGCGACGAGGGCCGGTTCATGTTCCATGCCGAGACCACCGACAAGCTGCTGGTGTTTGGCACGAACGGGCGGTTTTACACGGTTCAGGCGTCGAACCTGCCCGGCGGGCGGGGGATGGGCGAGCCGTTGCGGATGATGGTTGATCTGCCCAATGACGTTGAGATCGTGGACCTGTTCATCCACAAACCGGGGCGGAAATTGCTGGTCGCGTCAAATGACGGCAACGGGTTTGTGGTGGCGGAAGAGGATGTTCTGGCGCAGACCCGCAGCGGCAAGCAGGTGTTGAATGTCAAGGACGCGCTGGCGCAGATCGTCCAGCCGGTGGAAGGCGATCACGTGGCGATTGTCAGCAAGAACGGGCGGTTCCTTGTGTTCCCCGTGGCGGAATTGCCCGAGATGGGGCGCGGCAAGGGTGTGCGATTGCAGAAATATAACATGGCGCGAGGGCGGCAAGGGACGCTAGAGCTGGACGGCGGCGTGTCGGATGTGACCACGTTCAACTGGGCCGAGGGGCTGAGTTGGGAAATGGGCGGCGGCAAGACACGGCACGAACCCGACCTGTCGGAATGGTTGGGCAAACGGGCAGGGGTGGGCAAGCGCCCGCCTTACGGCTTCCCGCGCAACATGAAGTTCAGGTAAATCGTGACGCCCCTTTCGGGGCGTCGCAGGTTCAGGCGCTTGCGCGCCGGATTGCCTTCGGCGAGGATATTTTAGGTCAAAAGATATTGGGTGGGTGATGGATTTCGAAACCGTTGGCGCAGGCGAGTTCGGGCGGTCTTTGCGGGGGATCGGGATAAACCTGTTGGTGCGGGATGTGCGGGCCGAGGCGGCGTTTCTGGCGCAGGTGTTTGGCATGACGGCGCATCGCGTCTCGGCCGATTTCGCGATCATGCGCTATGGGTCTGGGGTGTTTCAGCTTCATGCGGACGGGACCTATCATTCGCATCCTTTGCTTGGTCTGTTGCCTGAAGCCGGGGCGCGTGGCGCGGGCATTGCGCTTTATCTTTTTGAGACCGACCCTGATGCGGCGGCTGGTAAGGCCGAGGCTGCGGGGGGCCATGTTTTGCAGGCGCCCGAGAACAAGCCGCACGGGTTGCGCGAGGCGGTTATTCTGGATCAGAACGGCTATGCCTGGACGCCCAGCCGGGCTTTGACGGCTGAGGAAGAGGCGGCGTTGGGGTAGGGCAGGGTACGCCTTTGCGGACCCTTATCCCGGATCACCGTCGGGGTGGCGGTTACGCATTAAACAGGAAATGCAGCACGTCGCCGTCTTTGACGGTGTAGGCTTTGCCCTCAACCCGCAATTTGCCTGCGTCTTTCGCGCCCTGTTCGCCGTTGCAGGCGATGTAGTCGTCATAGGCGATGGTTTCGGCGCGGATGAAGCCGCGTTCGAAATCGCCGTGGATGACCCCTGCGGCTTGCGGGGCCAGGGTGCCCTGACGGATCGTCCAGGCGCGGGCCTCTTTAGGGCCGACGGTGAAGTAGGTTTCCAGGTGCAGCAGGTCGTAGCCTGCGCGGATCAGGCGGTCGAGACCGGCCTCGGACAGGCCCATTTCTTCAAGGAACATCACCGCTTCGTCTTCTTCAAGCTGGCTGATTTCCTCTTCGATCTGGGCCGAGATGACCACGTGGGAATTGCCCTGCGCCGCCGCCATTTCGGCGACTTTGGCCGAGAATTCGTTGCCCTTAGCCGATGAGCCTTCATCGACGTTGCAGACGTAAAGCACCGGCTTGGTGGTCAGAAGTTGCAGCATTTTCCACGCCTTGGCGTCTTCGGCATCCACGTCCACGCTGCGGGCGGGCTGGCCGTTTTCCAGCGCTTCGCGGGCCATGTTCATCAGGCGTTCCTGCTGGACGGCTTCCTTGTCGCCGCCGCGCACTTTGCGGGTGATGTTTTGCAGGCGTTTTTCGATGCTTTCGAGATCGGCCAGCATCAATTCGGTCTCGATGGTTTCGGCATCGGCCACTGGGTCAACCCGACCATCAACATGGGTGACGTCTCCATCCTCAAAGCAGCGCAGCACATGGGCGATGGCGTCCACTTCGCGGATATTGGCAAGGAACTGGTTGCCGAGGCCCTCGCCCTTGGACGCGCCTTTGACGAGGCCGGCAATATCGACAAAGGTCATGCGGGTCGGGATAATCTGTTTCGACTGGGCAATTGCCGCCAGTTTATCAAGACGCGCATCCGGCACGGCCACATCGCCGACATTGGGTTCGATGGTGCAGAACGGAAAATTCGCAGCCTGCGCGGCGGCAGTTTTGGTCAATGCGTTGAACAGGGTCGACTTGCCGACATTCGGCAGACCCACGATGCCCATCTTGAAACCCATTGCGCTCTCCGTCATTGCTGGTTCGGCGCCTTCTAGGCCTTTGGCCGCAGCGGTGCAAGCAGACTTGGACCAACATCAGGAGAGCCGTCATGAACATACATCCCTATATCACCTACAAGGACGATTGCGCCGAGGCGTTTCAAACCTATGCCCGCATTTTCGGCGGCGAGGTCGTGTTCGTGCAGAATTTCTCGGACGCGCCGGGTTCGGGCGAAACGCCGCCACATCTGGCCGACAAAGTCATGCATGCGCGGGTGCAGTTGGGCGGCAATATTCTGATGGGGTCCGACAGTTTCGACCCCGACACATATGCGTCCCCCATAGGGGTTTCGGTACAATGCGGTTTTGACGATTTCGACAAGGCCAAGGCCGTGTTCGACGCCTTGTCCGAAGGTGGAGAGGTATCCATGCCCTTCGCAGCCACGTTCTGGGCCAAGGGTTTCGGCATGCTGACCGACCGTTTTGGCGTGCCTTGGATGCTGAATGTCGACTAAGCGGGATTGATTTTCGCGCTGTGCTTGGGCAAACGGGGCAGAGTGAGCAAGAAGGACCAGCCATGACCCGAATTGACGACAAGTTTGCCGAATTGACCGCGGCAGGAAAGAAAGCCTTTGTGGCCTATGTCATGGCGGGTGATCCGGATTATGACACGTCGCTTGAGATCGTGAAGGGACTGCCAGGCGCCGGTGTGGATATCATCGAGCTGGGTCTGCCTTTCACCGACCCAATGGCGGATGGTCCGACGATCCAGCTGGCGGGTGGCCGTGCTTTGGATGGCGGAATGACCTTGCAGAAAACGCTCGATCTGGCGGCGGAGTTTCGTAAAGACGACGATACCACGCCAATTGTGTTGATGGGCTATTACAACCCGATCTATTCGCGCGGGGTGGACAAGTTTCTGGCGGATGCGAGGGAAGCGGGGATCGACGGGTTGATCGTTGTCGATCTGCCGCCGGAAGAAGATGAAGAGCTGTGCATTCCGGCGCAAAAGGCGGGGTTGAACTTTATCCGCCTCGCCACGCCGACGACCGACGACAAGCGCCTGCCCAAAGTGCTGACCAATACCTCGGGGTTTGTTTACTACGTGTCGATCACAGGGATCACCGGTGCGGCCGAGGCCGAAGCGGGCGACGTGGGCCCTGAGGTCGCGCGGATCAAGGCGCAAACGGATTTGCCTGTGATTGTCGGATTTGGGATTAAGACGCCCGAGCGGTCCGAGGCGATTGCCAAGGTGGCGGATGGCGCGGTTGTCGGCTCGGCGATTGTCAGCGAGATTGGCAATGGTGAGAGCGTTTCGGATGTTCTGGCGTTTGTGAAGTCGCTGGCGGATGGAGCGCATCGGGCCTGAAGGTAAACGAATTCTTGTACTGGTTTAGCGACGTTTTCCCAGTCCAGGAGAACCTGCTTGTTGATCTGGCAGGTTTTGGTTTGTCCATTCCAGTCGAGAGCGCCCCGATTTCTTAGCACGTTTTGTTTCGTCTTGTTTTGTTGCAGCGTCGATTTCTTGGGTAAGCTTGCCTAGGCTGATTCTCTCTGTTCTAGCACGCAATTCAATTTCTCTAATTCGCTGCAAAGCTTCATTTAGTTCCAATCCGCTGGCTTTATCGGCGGAAGCGAGTTTTTTACCAATTGACCGTTTTACAGACTTAAGAAACCGTTTGGCGTTTGTCGTTAACCCGGTTTTCATTGTTGCTACATCTCACTCCTAATTAGGCAATTTAGATTGAGTAAATCGTGCGGACTTGTCAAATTCGGTTCCGGTCTAAATGTCGAACAATCGACATTTTAGCGCGGAATCAAGGCGTAGCCGCCGCGCGAGCGTCATGCTGGAAGCATGCCTCCGGCATGACCCGCCCCTACGGGGCGGCGCTTCTGCTGCGTCAGACTAACCAGAAACCTAGCATGAATTAGGAAAGATAAACTGCCCCATGATAGGGAAAGAGCGCCACCCCGCGGGTCGGCGCTCTCGCTTTGCTTCAGCCCGCCTTTACCGGCAGTTAATCAGGCCGCCCGACGGGGCCGCCTGCGCCGACGATTGCCGCTTGGCTTGGCTGCGGCGTCGGGATTGCCGCGATTCTGACCGCCGCCTCCGCCACGGTGTCCGCCACCGCGATTGCCACCACGGCGATTGCCGCCGTTCTTGGCGGGTTTCACCGCTTCGGGCTGAGTGCCGCTGGCGACGGGGATTTCGATCTTCATGACCTTCTGAATTTGGAGCAGCAAATCGACTTCATCCGCGGCGCAGAATGAAATCGCCTCGCCTTCGCGACCAGCGCGGGCGGTGCGGCCAATGCGGTGCACGTAGTTGTCGGGCACGTTGGGCAGGTCGAAGTTGATGACAAAGGCCACGCCCGGAATATCGATGCCTCGCGCCGCTACGTCGGTCGCCACGAGGATCGTGGTTTCACCCGAACGGAAGGCCTCAATCGCGCGATCCCGCTGGCCTTGGGATTTGTTGCCGTGGATCGAATCTGCGTTGAACCCGTCCGCCACGAGACCCTTCTTCAGCTTCTCAGCACCGTGTTTGGTGCGCGAGAACACCAGCGTCAAAGCCTCGGGGTTCTTTTCAAGAATATCGCGCAGCTTCCAGCTTTTACGGGCTTTCTCCATGAAGTGTACCGACTGGGTGATCTTGTCAGCGGCCTTGCCGGGGGGCGCAACTTGTACGCGCCGTGGGTTCTCAAGATAGGCGCGGCTTAGTTCTTCCATTTGCTTTGGCATCGTGGCTGAAAACAGCATGGTCTGACGCGGTGTGCCCAGTTTCGGTGCGATCTGACGCAGCGCATGGATAAAGCCCATGTCGAGCATCTGATCGGCTTCGTCCAGCACCAGATAGCGGGCCTCGCTCAGGCGAATGGCGCCGCGCTCCATCAGGTCGATTAACCGCCCCGGAGTGGCGACGAGAATATCGGTGCCTCGGTTCAGGATCGTGATCTGCTTGTTGATCGATTGGCCACCGACAACGGTGACAACGCGAACCTTGGTTTTGGCGGTCAGAATGCGCAGGCTTTCGGCAATCTGGTTCACCAGCTCGCGGGTCGGCGCAAGGATCAGTGCCTTGGTGGTTTTTGGTTCGGGCTTACCCGGTTGTTCAAGCAGCTGGTTGATCAGCGGCAGGCCAAAAGCCAGCGTTTTGCCGGTGCCGGTCTGGGCCAGCCCGAGGATGTCGTGGCCTTCCAGCGCCAAGGGGACGGCCTTGTTCTGGATCGGGGTTGGTTCCTGAAAGCCCATGGCCTTGAGGTTGTTGTTCAACTCGGGCGCAAGGCCGAGCATATCAAAATCGAACATAGTGGTCCTTTTCAAAGCCGGATTTGACCCGGCAAACATTTGGCCAGCCGCGCGGATAGCGCAGCTGAAAACGAGGGTTATGCGGGTCACGGACACACGGGCGCATCCCGCGTGACTGACCGTCGCATCAAGAACCCTGCGTGATGGGGAACCGGATTGGGGCGCCGTGGGCCAAAGGGCCGGAAAATCTCACGCGGTCGCGCGGCGCTTGCGGGGCATGTGCGGGAAACGGCGGGATAAGTCAAGGGTGGTGACAAAGGGAAGGGCATCCATAGCGTTTGCCGCGTTGCCCCGCCACCCATTTCCAGCTACATCCGCGTCAATCAACGCAGGACAGACCCATGCCCCAGTTTCTCAACACGTCTGAAAGTGATTTCGAAGCGCGGTTCCAAACGCTTCTTGCCGCCAAGCGCGAGGATAGCCCCGATGTGGACACCATCGTTGCGGGGATCATCGCCGATGTGCAGGGCAGGGGCGACGCGGCGGTTCTGGAACTGACCGCGAAATTCGACAGGCTGACCCTGACCGCCGATCAAATGGCCTTTTCCGAGGCCGAGATTGACGCCGAGATTGCCAAAGTCCCGCCCGAGGACCGCGCCGCGCTGGAATTGGCCACCGAGCGCATCCGCACCTATCACGAAGCGCAGATGCCCGAGGATCATTCCTGGGAAGAACCCAATGGCGCGATGCTCGGCTGGCGCTGGCGGCCGGTGTCTGCGGCGGGGCTATACGTGCCGGGCGGGCTGGCCAGCTATCCGTCGTCGGTTCTGATGAATGCCATTCCGGCCAAGGTCGCGGGGGTTGAGCGCCTCGCCATCACCTGCCCGACGCCGGACGGGGTGGTGAACCCGCTTGTGCTGCTGGCGGCGCGTCTGTCAGGCGTGGACGAGGTGTATCGCATCGGCGGTGCGCAGGCGATTGCCGCGCTGGCTTATGGCACCGACACGATCGCGCCGGTCGACAAGATCACCGGTCCGGGCAACGCCTTTGTCGCCGCCGCCAAGCGTCGCGTTTTCGGAAAGGTTGGCATCGACATGATCGCAGGCCCTTCGGAAGTGCTGATCATCGCGGATGAAGACAACGACCCCGACTGGATCGCACTCGATCTGCTCAGCCAGGCCGAGCATGACGAAAGCGCCCAATCGATCCTGATTACCTCGGATCAGGGCTTTGCCGATAACCTGGTGAAGGCGGTTGAAGCGCGGCTTGAAACGCTGGACCGCCGCGCCATCGCAGGCGCAAGCTGGCGCGATTTCGGCGCTGTCATTCTGGTCGAAGATCAGGAAGAGGCCGCGAAACTCGCCAACCGGATCGCGCCAGAACACCTTGAATTGTGTGTCGGCGATCCGGATGCGCTGGCCGAGATGATCGATCACGCGGGCGCGATCTTTCTGGGTGCATGGACGCCCGAGGCCATCGGTGATTATGTCGGCGGTCCCAACCACGTGTTGCCAACGGCCCGTTCGGCGCGGTTTTCAAGCGGTTTGTCGGTGATGGATTTCCTGAAACGGACAACGCTCAGCCGCATGACACCGCAATCCTTGCGTGAAATCGGACCGGCGGCAGAGGTGCTGGCCCGCTCGGAAAGCCTCGAGGCGCACGGTCTATCGGTGACGGCGCGGCTGAAAAAGCTCAACGATCAAGGATCATAGGATTCGTCCGTTGCCCGAAATGCTGCGCTGCGGTAATGAGACGGGAGGAAACACCCGAGGTTCACAATGTCCCGCATCGCCCATATCGAACTGGATGACAGCAACCTGCCACCGCCGACGCCCGAGATCGAGCAAGAGCGCAAGGTTGCGATGTTTGACCTGATGGAGGACAATTCGTTCATCCTGCCCAAGCGGGATGACCGTCTGGTGCCCGATGGCCCCTATCATGTGGCCCTGTCGATCCGCGACAAGCGTCTGGTGTTCGAAGTGGCAACTGACGCCAACCAGCCCGCCGCCGAATTTCACCTGTCGCTGGGACCGTTCCGCCAGGTGGTCAAGGATTACTGGCAAATCTGCGAAAGCTATTTCGACGCGGTGAAAAACCTGCCGCCCAGCCAGATCGAAACCATTGATATGGCCCGACGCGGCATCCACAACGAAGGCGCCCGCATTCTGACCGAGCGTCTGGAAGGCAAGGCCGAGATCGACAACGACACCGCCCGCCGCCTGTTCACCCTGATTTGCGTGCTGCATTTCGGGGGCTGATCGGTGGCGGCAGACCTTCCCCAGTCGGTATTGTTCTGCTGCGATCACAACGCGGTCCGTTCGCCCATGGCGGAAGGGCTGATGAAAAAATTCTACGGCATGGATGTCTATGTCCAGTCCGCCGGGGTCAAATCCGAGATGGAGATCGATGGCTTCACCGTTGCGGTCTGTCAGGAAATGGGCGTCGAGCTGGAACGCCACCGCGTCCGCTCGTTCGACGAAATGGCCCAATGGGGGGACGATCTGTCCTCATTCGATCTGGTGATCGCCCTGTCCCCGGCGTCGCAGCGGCAGGCGCTGGAACTGACGCGGCTTTTCCATCTCGAGGTGGAATACTGGCCGATCCTCGATCCGACCGGTCTGGGCGAGACCCGCGAAGCGAAACTGACCGCCTACCGTCAGGCCCGCGACCAGATTATCGAACGCCTGATCGGGCGTTTCGGTCAACCGATCAAAGCGCCTTAAAACTCCAAATCTTCTTTCATCTTTTGCCAAATACTTCGGGGAGCGCGAGGGGCTGGCCCCTCGCTCGCGCCGATTACCGCCCGCGCACCGTATCAATCATCAACTGCACATTCTCGGGGTCCGCATCCGGCGTGATCCCGTGGCCCAGGTTGAAAATATGCGGACCGTTCGCAAAGGCGTCTACAATCGCACGGGTCTCGTCCACCAGTGCCTGACCACCTGTGACCATATGCGACGATTTCAGATTGCCCTGCACACAACCGTCAATTTGCACATGCGCAGCTGCCCATTCCGGTGACACCGAATTGTCCAGCGCCACGCAATCCACGCCGGTTGCCTTGGCAAATCCGACATACTTGTCGCCTGCTTCCCTTGGAAAGCCGATCACCGGGATGCCGGGGTGCCGCGCCTTCAGCGCCGAGGTGATTTTTTTGGCGGGCTGCAATGCGTAACGGTCGAAATCTTCGCCTTTCAGCGATCCCGCCCAGCTGTCGAACAGCTTGACCACCTCGGCCCCGGCCTCGATCTGTTTTGACAGATATTCGATCGTGGCCTGCGTCAGCAGGTCGATGATCTGCTCGAACAGGGCGCGGTTCTCGGCCTTCAATGCATGGGCCGGTCCCTGATCCGGTGTGCCGCGACCAGCGATCATATAGGTGGCCACTGTCCAGGGCGCACCGGCAAAGCCGATCAGCGTGGTTTCTTCGGGCAGGTCACGCGCCAGGATTTTCACCGTTTCGTAGACGGGGTTGAGCGTTTCGTGGATATCGTCCTTACCGCCCAACCTGGCGAAATCCTTATCCTCGGTGATGGTCGACAGGCGCGGCCCTTCGCCGGTGACAAACCACAGATCGGCCCCCAGCGCCTGCGGCAGCAGCAGGATATCGGCAAACAGGATCGCCGCGTCAAACCCGTATCGGCGGATCGGCTGCAAGGTGACTTCGGCGGCCAGTTCCGGGTTGTAACAGAGCGACAGGAAATCCCCGGCTTGCGCACGGGTGGCGCGGTATTCGGGCAGATAGCGGCCCGCCTGACGCATCATCCAGATCGGCGGGGTTTTCTGCGTTTCACCTGCCAGTGCGCGAAGAATTGTTTTGTCGGCCATGTCACATCCTTTTCTCTGCTGCCCTCGTCCCGCGACAAAGCGCCAATGTCAACCTTGAGCGGCTTGTCAGGACAACCTGCCGCGTCTAAGACCTAGCCCATGACAAAGACTTTGCCATCCCCCGCAGCACCCCTGAAAATCGGCACCCGCGGATCGCCGCTTGCTTTGGCGCAGGCCCATGAGACGCGCCGCCGTCTGGCCACCGCCTTTGATCTGCCGCATGAGGCGTTTCAGATCGTGGTGATCAAGACCACCGGCGACGACCGCAGCCTGATCGATGCCGACAAGCCGTTAAAGGAAATCGGCGGCAAGGGTCTGTTCACCAAAGAGATCGAGGAAGATCTGCTGGCAGGCCGCATAGATATCGCGGTGCATTCGATGAAGGACATGCCGGTCGCACAGCCTGTGGGGCTGGTTCTGGATTGCTACCTGCCGCGCGAAGATGTGCGCGATGCGTTTGTGTCAGTGAACTGCGGCGCACTGGCGGATTTGCCGGAAGGGGCAAAGGTCGGCTCGTCGTCGCTGCGCCGCCGGGCGCAGCTGTTGCATCGCTTTGCGCATCTGAACGTGGTCGAGTTTCGCGGCAATGTGCAGACGCGGATGAAAAAGCTGGGCGACGGGGTGGCCGACGCGACTTTTCTGGCCATAGCCGGTCTGACCCGTCTGGGTTTGCTGGACGAGGTGCCCGCAACAGCGATTGCACCCGAGGATATGCTGCCCGCCGTGGCGCAAGGGGCAATCGGCATTGAACGGCGCGTTGATGACACGGGCGTGGCCGATATGCTGGCGGCAATCCATCATGGGCCGACCGGTCAGCGACTGGCCGCCGAACGGGCCTTTCTGGCAGCCTTGGACGGATCGTGTGAAACCCCGATTGCCGGTCTGGCCGAACTGGACGGCGGCACTCTGCGCCTGCGCGGCGAGGTGCTGCGCCCCGACGGATCCGAAGTGATCCATGACGACCGGAGCTGCGTGATTGCAGACGGGGTTGAACTGGGTGCCGAAATGGCCCGCGACATGCTGGCCCAGGCCGGCCCAGATTTCTTTAGCTGGCGGTAAGGATGGGGGGATGCCCCCATCCTATGGGTTTTCTGCGCAGGGGCCTGTCAGCCCTCGATCGCTTCAAGTTGATCGATGAAGCCTTCGATCATCGACAACCCCTTGTCCCAGAACGCCGGATCGCTGGCATCCAGACCGAAGGGGGCCAGAAGCTCTTTATGGTGTTTTGAGCCGCCCGCTTTCAACATGTCGAAATACTTGTCCTGGAACCCTTCGGGGTTTTCCTCGTAAACCGCATATAAAGCGTTCACCAGACCGTCGCCGAAGGCATAGGCATAGACATAAAAGGGTGAGTGGACGAAATGCGGAATATAGGCCCAGAAGGTTTCATACCCGTCCATGAAATCAAAGGCCGGTCCAAGGCTTTCGCCCTGAACGCTCATCCAGATGGCGTTGATGTCGTCAGGCGTCAGCTCACCACCGCGGCGGGCGTCGTGCAGTTTGCATTCGAAATCATAAAAGGCGATCTGGCGGACGACCGTGTTGATCATGTCTTCAACCTTGCCCGCCAACAAAACCTTGCGTTCGGTGTCGTCCTTGGCCTTGTCGAGCATTTTGCGGAAGGTCAGCATTTCACCGAATACGGATGCGGTTTCCGCCAGTGTCAAAGGCGTTGAGGACAGCATTTCACCTTGTCCCGCCGCCAGCACCTGATGCACCCCGTGGCCCAACTCATGCGCCAGGGTCATCACATCGCGCGGTTTTCCAAGGTAGTTCAGCATCACGTAAGGATGCACCGCCGTCACGGTCGGATGCGCAAAGGCCCCCGGTGCCTTGCCCGGCTTGACCGGAGCGTCGATCCAGCCTTTGGTGAAGAACGGCTCGGACAATTCGGCCATGCGCGGATCAAACTCGCCATAGGCTTCCTGCACGATGGCTTGCGCATCGGCCCAGTTGACGATTTTGGTGTCTTCCATAGGCAGCGGCGCGTTGCGGTCCCAGACCTCCATCCGGTCCAGACCCAGCCATTTGCGCTTAAGCTCGTAATAGCGGTGCGACAAACGTGGGTAGGCGTTCACAACCGCATTGCGCAGCGCCTCGACCACCTCGGGTTCCACGTGGTTCGCCAGATGACGCCCCGTCTGAGGCGTCGGCATCTTGCGCCAGCGGTCGATGATCTCTTTTTCCTTGGCTTGCGTGTTGTGGACACGGGCAAAGGTTTTAAGGTTGTCGTTGAACACGCGGGCCAGTTCGCGGCTGGCGGCCTCGCGTTTTGACCGGTCCTGCTCGGTCAAAAAGTTCAGCGTGCCTTCGATATTGTAGGCTTCACCGTCGATGGTGAATTCCAGCCCCGCGATGGTTTCGTCAAACAGCTTTTCCCAGGCGTCCCCGACCACGCCGAGATCATGCAGGAAGCGCTCAAGCTCGTCCGACAATTGGTGCGGTTTCATCGCGCGGATGCGGTCGAACACCGGCTTATAGCGGGCCAGATCGGCATTTGCGCCCAGCAAGCCATTCAGGTGGTCATCGTCAAGGCTGTTCAGTTCGAGCGTGAAAAACACCAAAGGCGTGGTGAAATTGGTGATCGCTTCCTGGCAGTCCGACATGAACTTGGCGCGCTCGGCATCGGTGGTCATCTGGTAATAGCGCAAGCCCGCATAGGACATGACGCGCCCGGCGATCCCTTCGATCTTTTCCTGACGCTGGATACACTCCAGCAGACCTGCGGCGTCCAGCGTGGCCAGCTTGCCCTCGTAATCCGAAGCAAACGACGCGCATTCGCCCTCAAGCCAGTCCAGATCGCGGGTCAGTTCCGGTGCGTCGTCGGCGGTGTAAAGATCAGACAGGTCCCACTGGGGCAGATCGCCCAGATTGTCAGTGCCCGACACGGCGTTGGCGTCGCGGACAGGGAATGGCAGGTTCAGCATTGGGCGTCCTTTTTTGAATATGCTTTCGTGCACAATAAAACCGCCCGCAAAGCGGGTTTCAAGGCGCGAAACCAATTGATGTCAGGGGCGTTTCAAATTCACCCAGTGTCTATAGGTTTTGCCGACACGCAATAAGCTTTGGTCATGCGGGGTGATGCAGGAAGAATTCGCAGATTTCCGCTGTGATCCGATGGCGGGTTTCCGGTACTTCCAGCAAGACTTCGTGTTCGCCAAGGGCGATCTCGATCAATTCAGCGCCGCGCCATGTGCGCATGCGGTTATGGATAGCCGCCGGATCAACGATCTTTTCTTCCGTGCCGATATAGCATCGCACCGGCAGATCACGCGGGGTCGAGGAATGGATGAACCTCATCTCGGCCATGGCGCTGCGCAGCCAGTGGAAGGTCGGCGACCCGATCCCCAATTCCGGCCGCGCCGCCAGATGCGCCTGAAAATACCGGTACATCTCCGGATCGCGGGTCAGCTGGTTTTCTTCAAACGGGGTGACTTCGACATAATTCGCCGGATCGCCCGAAAAGACATAGCGGTCCCCAAAGCCCAGCTTGTGAATGGCGGCGCAAAGGGGCCGGGCGATGTATTTCATTCCCGGCGGCATCAGAACGCCCCACATCGGACCCGAGAAAACCGCCGCCTTGACCGGCAGGCCCTGATGCAGGGCGCGATACCCGATGCAGCCGCCCATGGAATGGGCCATCAGATAATATGGCGGCTTGAAGCCCAGCTTTTCGGCATGGTCCAACAGGACAGCAACGTCTTTCTGGTAATCGGTGAACTGACCCACATGGCCTTTCTGAACATCCGGCAACAGCCGATCCGCAAGGCCCTGTCCGCGCCAGTCAATTGCCAAAGTGGCAAAACCCCGATCCAGAAAATCCTGTGCCGTGCGGCCGTATTTTTCGATATATTCGGTGCGCCCGGGGAAAAGCAGGATCGTGCCATTGCCGGCCCCGGCCCCCCAGCCTCCGACGCGGACGCGCACCCCATCGATGGCGGTCAGCCACCATGCGGCCCCACCTTCCGGCCCTTCGGCCAGATCATTCAGAAGCTCGGCGCGATCGGGCATGGCCTAGCTGAGTGCGCCGCCCAGCTGCATCGCCGCACCCATATCGCCGTCAATCGACAGACGGCCGGTCATGAAGGCCGAGGTCGGATCAAGCTCGCCCTCGAGCATCGACTGGAATGTTTCGATATCCGCACTAAGCGTCACGTCGGTTTCGTCGTCTCCGATTCGCACACCAGCCCCGTCGATGACGATTGAGCCTTCGCCCTCAATGGCGAACTTGGCGGTGTTTGAAAAATCGGCATCTGCCATCTTGGCTGTCAAAGCCTCGACCGCTGCGTTCAAAACGTCGCTCATATCAAATTCCTTTCAAAACCCTTTACGGGTGTCCTGCGTGTTTGAGGTCAATTTGACGTTAACGTCAAAAAAATCAACTACCGGATTTCCCTGCCTTAAGGGTAATTTCCGCAACGTCGGTCTTGCGGGCCTATACAAGCCGAGGGTCTGCCACTAAATAAAGACGCCCGAGCCTTTGCCGCTCGTTATCAGAGGGCTTGCCGACAAGGCGAGTATAGCACAGACCCCATGAGCGGCAGATCACAAATCAAGGCAGTTCTCGGCCCCACCAATACCGGCAAAACCCATTACGCGATCGAGCGGATGCTGGGCTATCGCTCGGGCATCATCGGCTTGCCGCTGCGCCTACTTGCGCGCGAGGTTTATGACCGCATCGTTGCTGCCCGTGGCCCCTCGGTCGTGGCGCTTGTGACGGGCGAAGAACGGATCGTGCCGCCGCGCACCCAGTATTGGGTCTGCACGGTTGAGGCGATGCCCGAAGGCATGGGCACCGATTTTCTGGCCATCGACGAAATCCAGCTTTGCGCCGATCCCGAACGCGGCCATGTGTTCACCGACCGGTTACTGCGGGCACGGGGAACGCATGAAACGCTGTTCCTTGGCTCTGACACGATGCGAGGTGCCATTTCGGCCTTGGTGCCCGGCGTTGAATATATCCGCCGCGACCGCATGTCCGAGCTGTCCTATGGCGGGGCGAAAAAGATCAGCCGGATGCAACCCCGATCCGCGATTGTCGGGTTCTCGGTCGATAACGTCTATGCCATCGCCGAGCTTCTGCGCCGCCAGAAGGGCGGGGCGGCGGTGGTGATGGGGGCTTTGTCTCCACGCACCCGAAATGCGCAGGTCGAGCTGTATCAGAACGGCGATGTGGATTATCTGGTGGCCACCGATGCCATCGGTATGGGGCTGAACCTTGATATCAACCATGTGGCCTTTTCCTCGCTGACGAAATTCGACGGGCGGCGGATGCGGCCCTTGGCCCCCAATGAGCTTGCCCAGATCGCAGGCCGTGCAGGGCGGGGGATGAGCCACGGCACGTTTGGCGTGACCGGTGAGGCCCCCCCTTTGCCCGATGAGGTGGCCGACGCCATCATGTCGCACCGCTTCACCCCGATCAAAAAACTGCAATGGCGCAATTCGGCGCTGCAATTCGGCAGCATAGACCGGCTGATCCACACGCTCGAACAATCGCCCGATGACGAGTTGCTGACCAAAGCCCGCGAGGCTGATGATCTGACCGCCCTGAAGGCCTTGTCCCAGGACGCCGAGATATTGGCCCGCGCCAGTGACGGGGCCTCGGTCAAGCTGCTGTGGGATGTCTGCCGCATCCCCGATTTCCGTGGCATCAGCCAAGCCGAACATGCCGGTCTTTTGGGCACGTTATTCAATTACCTGCACCAAGGTGGCACAGTGCCTGATGATTGGTTCGCCCGTCAGGTCAAGCGGATTGACAAAACCCACGGGGATATCGACACGCTGTCAAAACGGCTGGCCTATATTCGGACGTGGACATATGTCGCGCAGCGAAAGGGCTGGCTGGATGACGAAAGCCATTGGCGGAATGAAACCCGCGTAGTAGAAGACCGCCTGTCAGATGCGCTGCACGAGCGGCTGACCCAAAGATTTGTTGACCGGCGCACCAGCGTTCTGTTGCGGCGGTTGAAGCAGAAGGAGGCCCTTTTGGCCGAAGTTAATGAGAACGGAGAAGTGACCGTCGAAGGGGAATTCGTCGGTCGTCTCGAAGGGTTCCGGTTCCGTCAGGATAAAGACGCATCGGGTCAGGAAGCCAAGACACTGAAACAGGCCAGCCTTCAGGCATTGGCGCCGCATTTCCACCTGCGGGCGGACCGGTTCTATAACGCGCCGGATACCGAGATCGACTTTACCGATCAGGGCGGGCTGATGTGGGGCACCCAAGCGGTCGGCAAGCTGGTCAAAAGTGACGAGGTTCTCAAACCCCGGATCGAGGTTTTCGTCGATGACGAAGCGGGCGCGGATGTGGCCCAAAAGGTCGAGCGCCGCTTGCAGCATTTCATGGACCGCAAAGTGGCCGCCCTGTTCGAGCCGATACTGGCGCTTTCGAAAGACGAAGAGCTGACCGGCCTGGCCCGTGGTTTTGCCTTCCGCATGGTCGAGGCGCTGGGCATTCTGCCGCGTGCGGATGTGGCCAACGAGGTGAAAGAGCTGGATCAGGACGCCCGTGGCGCGTTGCGCAAACACGGGGTGCGTTTCGGTCAGTTCACGATTTTCATGCCCTTGTTGCTGAAACCGGCCCCAACCCGTCTGCGCCTGCTGCTGTGGTCGCTGGCGCAAGGGCTTGAGGATTTCCCAGAAGCACCGCCTCCGGGTCTGGTGACGGTGCCCAAGGGTGAAGGGCATCCGGCGGGCTATGCCGCGATGGCGGGCTATCGCGAAGCGGGGCAACGTGCGATCCGCATTGATATGCTGGAACGTCTGGCCGATATGCTGCGGGTCGAAGACAGCCGTGGCGGGTTCGAGGCCAAGGCCGACATGCTGTCGATCACCGGTATGACACTGGAACAGTTTGCCGATCTGATGGAAGGTCTGGGCTATAAGGCCGAACGTGGGGAACGCCCGAAGGTCAAGGCCGAGGCGCCTGCCGAAGCGGCTGAAGAAGCCGCTGCTGACGAGGCCAAAACCGATGAGACCCCGGCGGACAAGCCGAACCCCGAAGCGCAAAGCGAAGAGGTTACGTCAGACGCGACGGAAGCCGAAACCGCCGAGCCGGAGGTCGAGATTTTCTTCACCTTCACATGGGGCCGCAAAGCCCCCAACCGTCAGGGCGGCAAGCCTCGCGGGCAGGGCCGTGGCCAAGGTGACAAACCACGTGGCAAAGCCAAGGGCAAAGGCCCGCGTCGTGACGGGGGCAACAAGGCGAAAAACTTCTCGGCCCGCCCGCCGAAAAAGGAAAAAGCCATCGACCCCGACAACCCTTTTGCGGCGGCGCTGTCAGGAGTTAAATTTACCAAGTAGTAATTAAGATCGGCTTTATTCGAGACCGAGGAGTGTGAAATGGCAGTTGCAGACGCAAAAAATTTGTCGGCAAGCGATGCAATTTCACGCGCCAAGGCGTTTTTTGATGAATTCTTTGCAGATCAAGTCGTTGAAAACGTTCTTCTTGAAGAATTGGACTATGACGAAACGGAAGGCTACTGGCTTGTTACGATCGGGTTTGATGTAGGGCGTATGAAAATTCGGCAACCCAGCCAAAATGCTCTTGCCTTTCTCGCGGACCAGGAAATTACCCCTATCAGAGAGGCGCGCGTTTTCAGAATTTCCGATGAAACTGGGATGCTTCTGAAAATGGAAGATGTTTGACACGGGCGCTGATTGATACAAACCTTCTGGTTCTGATGTTGGTTGGGGCTTCTCACCCTGACTGGATTGGAAACCGCAAACCGGTCGGAAATTTCGCTCCAACTGATTTTGATTATCTGGTCAGTTCACTTGAAGGGGTCGGTGGTTTTCTGACAACGCCTCACATTCTGACGGAAACATCAAATCTACTCGGAATTCCAAAACGCAGTTCTGCCACGTCCGCTTTGGTGTCCACGTTTGTTAAATTTGTTGAGAAATCAGTGGAAATACCTGTTTCCAGTAGAGAAATAGTCTCAGTATCCGCATTTTTGCGATTTGGTCTGACCGATACCGGGATCATGATGATGAGAGCGGAAAGAGCAAAGATATTGACGGTTGATTTCGCCCTGTTTGGAAAGCTTTCGGAATTGGGTATGAATGTCGAAAACATCCGCCATCAAACAAAGCTATGAATTCGGAAACTGGATATCCGCGCCCCACCATGCGTATCGACAAATGGCTTTGGCAGGCGCGGTTCTTCAAGACCCGTGGTCTTTCGGCCAAGCTGGTTACAGGCGGTCATTGCCGGGTCAATGGAAACCGGATTGGCAAAGCCTCGTATTCTGTCGGACCAGGGGACGTTCTGACCTTTCCCCAGGCCAAACAGATTCGCGTGATCCGCATCACCGCCATCGGCACGCGGCGCGGTCCGGCACCCGAAGCGCAAATGCTATATGAGGACTTGACACCGGAACGGGAAGAAAGTCCTCGGGCGGCGATGCAGCCGGAAAAGGGGCGTCCAACCAAGCGGGATCGGCGAAAGTTTGACCTGATGCAACGTGACACGCTTGATTGATGCAGCGGCTTGGATTAAAGCGTTTCGAGATTAACCTGAGACGCGAAGTTGCTCTTGAAACGCGCACAATATCAATAAGTTTCGCGCATTTCACCTTGGTGCCAGTGTCTCAAATAAAGGGCGAAACGCTTTAGCTGGCGGACAAGCCGTTCAAGAGGTGTGAAATGACCTATGTCGTGCTGGATAACTGCATCGCCTGCAAATACACCGACTGTGTGGAAGTCTGCCCCGTAGACTGTTTCTACGAAGGCGAAAACATGCTGGTCATCCATCCGGATGAATGCATCGATTGCGGTGTCTGCGAACCGGAATGCCCCGCGGATGCGATCCGGCCCGATACGGAACCGGGTATGGACATTTGGGTTGATTTTAACCGCAAGTATTCAGAACTATGGCCGGTGATCCTTGAACGCAAGGATCCGCTACCCGATGCGGCCGAAAAAGACGGTGAAACCGGCAAGCTTGAAAAATACTTCTCGGAAGCGCCGGGCGAGGGAAGCTGATTCGACGCTTTCCTTTACGTAAGCTGCGAAAATTCGGGTAAGCGCTTGAAAACCCGTGAAAACTAAAGTTTTGCCCAAAAACAGGGCATCTTTCACCAATGCCGTTTTTGTGATATATTTGAGTTACAAACACTGACCTTTCATAAAACCGCCTGCCCGGGGCCTTGTTCCCGGGGGTTGGTTTTTTTGACGTCTTAATTGCTGCCCTGAAAGACGGGCAATATGGGGAAGACTATATGAGTAAAGCAAAGAAACCCGATTTCCGGCCCAACGAATTCGTGGTTTACCCGGCGCATGGCGTTGGCAAGATCATCTCGATTGAAGAGCAGGAAATCGCCGGTATCTCGTTGGAACTGTTTGTCATCTCGTTCGAGAAAGACAAAATGACCTTGCGCGTTCCGACCAACAAAGCGGTCGAAATCGGCATGCGTTCGCTGTCCAGCCCTGATGTGGTGGACCGGGCTTTGACCACGTTGAAGGGCAAGGCCAAGGTGAAACGCGCCATGTGGTCGCGCCGCGCGCAGGAATATGAACAGAAGATCAACTCGGGCGATCTGATCGCCATTGCCGAGGTGGTCCGCGATCTGCACCGCGCCGACGACCAGCGCGAACAAAGCTATTCCGAACGGCAGCTTTACGAGGCCGCGCTTGAGCGTCTGACCCGCGAAGTTGCGGCTGTTGGCGGCGGCGATGAAGCCGCGGCCGCGCAAAAGGTTGACGAAGTGCTGATGTCACGCGCCGCCTGATCGCGGCAGCCATCACTGAAATTGTAAAACCGCCCCGGAAGTGTTTCGAACCCGGCTTTTAACACAGGCCAGGTTCGATGCGCATCAATCGGGGCGGTTTTCGCTTTCCAGCTCGATTTCCTCGGTCAGCTCCATCAGCGCGGTTTCCATGGCGCGTTCAAGCTGGCGGGCGAGGTCGATATATTCCGGATTGTCGGCGGCAGGCACACCCGGTTTCCAGACCGAGGCCAGTTCGCGCACCATCGCCCGGTCGTGATCAAAGAAGATCTTTTCGGCCTTGGCTGCCTCGAATTCGTTCATTCCGGTGTTTTCCAGCACATAGCGCCCAGCCCGCAATGAGCTGTCGAACATTTCGCGGATGATGTCATTGCCGCCAGCCTGATAAAGCTCAAACACATGGGTCCGGTCACGGGCGCGGGCGATGATATGCAGATCGGGCCGCTCTTGCCGCGCGTATTTGACCAGCTGAGTCGTCGCATTGCGGTCATCCAGCGCCACCACCAGCACCCGCGCTTCGTGCAGACCGGCGGCGTGCAGAAGCTCGTGTCGGGTGGGGTCTCCGAAGAAGCCCTTGAAGCCGAATTTGCGCATCAGCTCGATGGTTTTGATGTCATGGTCCAGAACCACCGTCTGCACTCCGGCCGACTGGGCCAGACGGTTGACGATTTGCCCGAAACGGCCAATGCCCGCGATGATCACCGGACCCTGATGATCAATCTCATCGGCGTCCTGCGTTTCGCCGCGCTCGGCGGACCGTCTGCTGATCCAGTCAAGCAGGATGAACAGAAGCGGTGTGATCAGCATAGTTGTGGTGATCACCAAAAGCAGGGTTTCGCCAATTTCGTTGCTCAGCACGCTTTGTTGCAAGGAAAACGAAATCAGCACAAAGCCGAATTCACCGGCCTGAGCCAACCCCAGCGTGAACAGCCATTTGTCGCGCCCGTGCAGCCGGAAGGCAAAGGCCAGGCAGAACAGGATCACGCCCTTGATGACGATCAGCAACAGCGCAAGGCCGAGGATGGTGAACGGATCGCCGAAAAACGCGGTAAAGTTGATGCCCGCGCCGACGGTGATGAAGAACAGGCCCAACAGCAGGCCCTTGAACGGCTCAAGGTCACTTTCCAGCTCGTGCCGGAATTCGCTATTGGCCAGAACCACGCCCGCAAGAAACGTGCCAAGCGCCGGCGACAGGCCGACAAGGTTCATCAAAAAGGCGATGCCAACGACGATCCCGAGCGCCAGCGCGGTATACATCTCGCGCAGGCGGCTGGCATGGATGAAGCGAAAGACCGGCCCGATCAGGTAAACCCCGGCCAGGATAACTGCGGCCACCGCGCCAAGCGTGACCAGCGTCACCCCCCAGCCCGGCAGCCCCTCAACCAGGCTGAGCGAGCCATAGCCGTCCTCATGCCCCGACCCGGCGGTGGCTTGCGGCGAAAACGCGGCGATTGCCAGAAGGGGCATAAAGGCAAGGATCGGGATCACCGCGATGTCTTGCGTCAACAGAACCGAAAAGGTACTGCGCCCGCCCTGGGTCTGCATCAGGCCCTTTTCGCTCATGGTTTGCAGCACGATAGCGGTTGACGACAGCGCCAGAATAAAACCAACCGCGACCGAGGTTTCCCATTCCAGCCCGAGGTTTCTGGCCACAAGCGTGACAGCGGCAGCGGTCAGAAGAATCTGCAACCCGCCCAGCCCGATCAGGCTGTGACGCATCGCCCAAAGCGCCCGGGGGTCCAGTTCGAGACCGATCAGAAACAGCATCATCACCACGCCGAATTCGGCAAAGTGCTGAAGGTCGATGATTTCCGCCCCGACCAGCCCGAGAACCGGCCCAATGATGATCCCCGCCGCCAGATAGCCCAGCACCGATCCCAAACCAAGCCGTGCGGCGATGGGTACGGCGATGACGGCCGCGCCCAGAAATATCGTAGCCTGGTAAAGGAATGCTTCCATGATGTCCGGTCCTGTTTGCGCTTGGGATATGATGGGGTGCGGACGGGCTTTGGACAAGGGCGTTAGGCGCGGAAAATACGAAATACGCCAAGGGTTTCGTTATCCGCGGCTCAAAGCGGCAGTGGCGCGTCCTGTTTGATCTGGTCCATCACGATCTGGCTTTGCACCCGCGCGACAACCGGATGCGACAGCAGGACCTCGTGGATCAGACGGTTCAGCGCTTTCAGGTCGGCACAATACACCCGCAACAGGTAATCCGCTTCGCCGGTCATCGTCCACACGCTGACCACCTCGGGGCGGGTTTGCAGCAGGGTGGTCAGGCTGCGCACCTGATCCTGCGCATGTGTGACCATTTGGATTTGCACGAAGGCCTGTACATGCAGGTCGATCTTTTCAGGGTCAAGACGGGCGGTGAAATGGGTGATATAGCCCTCGGTCTCAAGCCTCTGCCGCCGCCGGCCGGCCTGGCTGGGCGACAGGTTAAGAACTTCGCCCAGCTCGTGCGATGTCAGATGGCCGTTCTTTTGCAGCGCGGCCAACAGGCGTTTGTCGGTATCATCAAGCATATGCGCAGATTAGGCGCGGATTGCGCCTTCATCAACTGATCTGCGCGAACAAGGCGGTTTGAATGCGCAAATCAGGGCAATTCCAATACGTAAGACTGGCCGCGTTTGACATAGAAAACCTTGTCTGAATCAATCGCGGTGACATTGCCGCCATCCAGTTCGTCGCCCACTTCGATCTTCTGATAGCGCCCATTGCCCAAACGCACCAAGGCGCGGCGGTCTCCGGCCTGGCCGTAAACGCCGATCAGGCTGACATCATGCAGGCGCAGCGCGTCCTGTTCGGTCGCGCTTTGGCTGACATTGGCGCGGGTGGGGGCGACACCGGTCGTTGTCTGCGCGGCAATCGCGGCACGCTCGGTCGCATAGATGATCTGGCTGAAATTCGCAGGGCGCAGCTGCGGTCTTGGGGATTGCGACAGGGCCAGCGGGTTGACCACCTCGGGCTGTTCGGCCAGCGCCGCAATCGCCGCTGGGCGCAGGGGCGGACGGTCTGCGGCGGGGTCGGCGGCATCCGGTTCAACGGCGGCGTCGCTTGCGGGCGCTTCGGTTCCAGATGCGGTTTGCGGGCGCAGGCGCGGGATTTTCCCTGCCAGCGCCGCCCTTTGGGCATCTGCTTCGGCCACCGGATCCGGGCGTGGTGCCAGCGGCGGGATCTGCGACGGGAGCGAGGCAATGACGAAAACACCGTCGGGTGTCAGCGCCCCTTCGGGCGTGGCCAGAATAAAGCCGCGCGCGTCGCGTTCAAACCGCGTGCCAGGCGGCGGAGGGTTGGGCATCACGGTCAGCGCCTTGTCCGACAGCATTTGCGACGGCGGGGCGATCGCATATGCATCGGCGGTGAAAACAACCGGGTCAAGGCTGGTCAGAAAGACATTGCCCACCCCTTCACCGGCGGTCACTTCCGGGGCAACAGGGGCTTCGGGCCAGATACCGGTCGCGGCATAGCGGGCCAGGCGGGCGTCTTCGCTCAGCGTGTCCCAGTTCTGCGCCGCGCCGATCAAGAGATCGGCTTGAGGCTCGGCCAGGGCATTCGTGACCGCCTGGAGTGCAGGCGTGTCACTGCCCGGGCGCAAGGGCGCCATGTTCACGTTCGTGGCGTCGGGATCGGTCCCGTCCGTGGCGGGCTGCTCTTCTGCGTCCGGTTCAGCGGCTATGTCCGCCTCGGGCTGAGCTTCGGTTTCGGCTGGCACGGGCGGCTCGGCCGGTTCGGGCGAGGCCAGAGCAACATCGCTTTCGCCAAGCGCGGGCAGTTCGGGCAATTCCGGTTGGGGCGTGGATGCGACCAGCGCATCTGCACCGCTTTCAAACTCTGGCGCTTCACCGGCTGGCGGAGCGTCGGGCAGGGCCTCGGGGTCATCCGCCACATCGGGCAGGACTTCCGAAAGCTGCGGCGTGCCCGCGCCGGTTTCTTCGCCACCCGTGTCGGCCGGGGCTGGTTCTTCGCCGGCTGTCTCGGCCTGAGTTTCGGCAGCAGGGGTTTCGATGGCGATTTGCGGTTCCGGATCGCTGGCTGTCAGGGCGCGGATGCCGAAGACGGCTCCGGCGGCAAGGATTAGCACGACAACAAGCGCGGCGGCGATCCACCTGAGGGGCAACCCGCCACTGCTTTCGCGCTGATCCTTGCGGTTGCCGAACACTTCCATCTGATCGGATTCGTCGTTCAGCTGATCATAAAGCAGCGGATGCGATCGCGGTTTGGGCGCTGGGATCCAGGACGGTTTGGCATCTTCATCGTCGCCGTCGTCGTCTTCATGGATGCTTTTTTCGCCCATCCAGCTTGGCGGCGCGTCCTGTGCGGTTGTCTGGTCGTCCGATTTGTCCTTGTTCAGCCAGTCGACATCTTCGGACGAAACCTCTTCGTCGGGATCGGCGGCGCGGTTCTGGCCTTGGTCTCCGGCCCATTTCGGGAACGAGCGGTCAAGCACGTCCTTGTCGATGTCAGCATGTATGCCGGACAGCGGGGCGCGCCCCATAACGAGTTTTGCACCGTCATTATCGAAATCGCGCGTTGCACCGCCAAGGCGCGGGCGTTTGTCGTCGGTTTTCTGATCATCCGGCGATGGATCGGCGTCGTCTGCCGTGTCGCCGGTGTCGGTCTCGTCGTCCGAGGGTGCGTCCGACGTATCGGGGGTTGCGTCCGAATCATCTGGTGATTCTTCGGCATCCGCGGAATCACTCTCTGGCTCTGGCTCTGGCTCTGGCTCTGGCTCTGGCTCTGGCTCTGGCTCTGGCTCTGGCTCTGGCTCTGGCTCTGGCTCTGGCTCTGGCTCTGGTGGCGGCGTGTCCTCGGCAGCCGGTTCGCCCGCAACATCATCGTCATCGGCGTCCGTGTCGGGGACTGCGGGCGTGTCCGGCCCGCTGTCGTCGTCTTCTTCTGCTGTCAGCACGACCTTGGTCAATTCGGCCGCGGCCTCATCGGCGTTCGGGTAGGTCTCGGTCAACCAGCGCGTCGGGCCGAAAAACGGTTCGACCGAAAAAAGGGCATCATCGGGATTGGCGACAAAGCTTGCGGGATTAAGGCTGAACTGCCGTGCAAAGCTTTCCGCCTCGGCCAGTGTATCGTGGGCGACTGCGGCGATGTTGATGCCGTCCTCGCCTTCTTCCCAGTCAAAGGCCAGTTCGTCGATCAGATAGGGCGTCGAGGATTCCAGCGCCTCGCGCACAAGCGCGTCGCGGGTGTCGTCATCGGCGATGGGCAGGTGCAGATATTTGATCTGGTCCTGCGGCAAAACCAGCTTGGTGGTGAATTTCACACCACCCTTTTCAATCGCCAGTTCGCGCAGGATGGACATGGCTTCGGCAAGATCGGGGGCATGGATGTCCACATGCCCCAGCGCGGCCCAACCATCGTCGGAACGATGGGCCAGGGTGATGCCTTCATGGGACAGCAATAATGCGAAATTCGAAATCATGACCTGTATCCTGAACCGGCAACACGCCGGAGCCTGTCCTGCCCGGACGTAGCGGGTTTTACAGCAGGAAACTGCTTAGGCAAAGGGGCCGCGGTGCGCATTCTTGCAATGGTCTGAAATGTCGCGGAAACTTGCGCAGAAATCTTTGTAGGAGACCGATCATGCGCCGGATTTTTGTTGTTCTTCTGTTTCTGTTCTCCAGCACGGGACTGGCAGGCGCGGGGACGCTGACCGTCACCGGTCAGGGAAATGTGTCGGCGGTGCCGGACATGGCCCGGATGTCGCTGGGTGTAAGCCGGAGCGAGCGCGATGCGAAAGACGCGATGAATGCGGCAGTGGGCGACGCGAATGCGATGCTGGCCTCGTTGCGGGCGGAAGGGCTGGAAGACAAGGATATCCAGACCGGCCGCGTGTCGCTGAACCCGGATTGGGATTATTCGGGCAACAGATCACGGATCACGGGCTTTACCGCGTCGATCAGCATGACCGTGATCCTGCGCGATCTGGACCGCATCGGCGAAGTGCTTTCCGTTGTGACCGAGGTCGGCGGAAACCGGTTCAGCGGATTTACCCTTGGCTTGCAGGATGACGGCGCGTTGCGGTCCGAGGCGCGGCAGGCGGCTGTGAAGGATGCGCTGGGCAAGGCGAAGGATTATGCCGCCGCGGCCGGTGTGCAACTGGGCGATATTCTGTCGATCAGTGAAAACGGCGCAGGCTATGGCGGACCGGTGCCGCTGATGGCGATGGCCGAGGCGCGCAGCGTCGATGTTTTGGAAGTAGCGGCAGGAGAAACCAGCCTGTCGCAATCCGTCACTTTGGAAATCGCGTTTGACTGAGGCTCCGGGCCGTTGGCCCGGACCGGGAAAGGGGGTTTCACCCCCTCCCCAGCCGCGGGTCGCGGCTGGGTTCACCCCCAAAGTATTTGTTGAAAAGATGAAATGCAGACGCAGCTGCGAACGCAGCGGTGTGGATTGGTTAATCCTTTGGCGGGATAACGTTTCCCGACGTCAAAAAGGCTTATCAGGTCCAACGGCTAGCGAAAGCGAGGATGCTTAGGGGACCCAGCCAAACACTGGAAGATCGGAAAGTGCGGGGGAAACCCTGTCCGGCGACAAGCCTTACTTAGGTGGGCCCACCGATTTCAACCGATACAAACCCCGTAATGTAATGCCCTGCCGGAATTTGGTCCGCGCGGGGTCAGCGCGCAGCTTTTTCGGCAATCCCGCTGGTGCCTTCGCGGCGGTCCAGTTCTTTGAGGACGTCGCTGAAAGGCACATCGCGCGCCTGAAGCATCACCAGCAGGTGGAACAGCACGTCTGCGGCCTCGGATGTCAGCTTGGCCTTGTCGTCCTTGATCGCTTCGATGATCGCCTCAACCGCTTCTTCGCCGAATTTTTCGGCGCATTTCTCGGGACCTTTGGCCAGAAGCTTTGCCGTCCAACTGCTGTCGGGATCGGCAGTGGCACGGGTGGCGATGGTCTGGGCCAGCTTATCAAGAGTATGCATCTTCAAGCCTCATATCGATGCCGGCGGCGGCCATGTGTTCCTTGGCCTCGCGGATGGTGAAATCGCCGAAGTGGAAGATCGAGGCGGCCAGCACGGCGGACGCGCCGCCCTTGGTGACGCCCTCGACGAGGTGATCGAGCGTGCCGACGCCTCCGCTGGCGATGACGGGGACGTTGACCGCGTCCGAGATGGCTTTGGTCAAGGGCAGATTAAAGCCCGCACGGGTGCCGTCGCGGTCCATCGAGGTGAGCAGGATTTCTCCGGCCCCCTTGGCGGTGACGGTCCTTGCGAATTCAACGGCGTCGATGCCGGTGGGTTTGCGGCCCCCGTGGGTGAAAATCTCCCAACGGCCGGGTTCGACGGTTTTTGCGTCGATGGCGCAGACAATGCATTGGCTGCCGAACTGGTCGGCGGCGCGGGCGATCACGTCGGGGTCGGCGACGGCAGCGGAATTGAAGCTGACCTTATCCGCGCCTGCCAGCAGCAGGTTGCGCACATCTTGGCTGGTGCGGACACCGCCGCCGACCGTCAGCGGGATATAGCATTGCTCGGCGGTGCGCTGGACCAGATCGAACATGGTGCCACGGTTTTCGTGGGTCGCGTGGATGTCGAGAAAGCAAAGCTCGTCCGCACCGGCGGCGTCATAGGCTTTGGCCGCCTCAACCGGATCGCCTGCATCGCGCAGGCCAACGAAATTCACGCCCTTGACCACACGGCCGTCGGCGACATCAAGGCAGGGGATGATGCGGGTTTTCAACATAGGCGGGGTTTACGACGGATTTCGGGGCAGGGGAAGAGGCAGTTATTTACACAACAGCCACAGGACAAGAGAAGAGGATCAGGTAGAGGATTTTGCGGATCATGCCGCAGCCTTGGCACGGCTTGCCGATCGGGCAAGCGGCGCTAGGTGCGGGGTATGACACGATTTCACTTGCTGACCTTCGCCACCGTCCTCGGGCTTGCCTATCTGGTGTTTTCGCTGGCCTATTTCGCCACGTTTCCTTTGTGGCGCAGCCTTGATTTTCTGATCTTTCCCGGTCAGATCGAGCGGGCATTGGCGGCGTATTCCCAAGCGGATATCGCGGCGCATCTGCGCGCGGTGCGCTTGTGGGACATGATCTTTCCCGCCTATTATGGCGTGGTGATCACCCTTTTGGTGCGGCGCTATTGGCAGGGGCAGGCGCGGGTTTGGATGCTGGGGCTGCTTTGGGTGGCGGTGGCGGCGGACTATGTTGAGAATTTCTATACGATCCGCCTGCTGACCGGTCAGGGCGGGGTTTGGCCGCATGTGATTGCCACCTGGGTCAAGTTCTGGGCGGTGTCATTGCCGATGAACCTTGGGATAATGCGGCTTTGGCGCGAATGGCGAGAGACCGTACCGCCTAGGATTTGAGCGCATCGAGCGCCTGTTTCAAATCAATCGCCCCGTCATAGAGCGCACGGCCTGAGATGGCGCCGTTCAACGCGGCTCCACAATCGCGCAGGGCGATCAGGTCGGCGAGCGAGGACACCCCGCCGCTGGCGATCACGGGGATCGAGACTGCGCGAGCCAGATCGGCGGTCGCCTCGATATTCGGGCCTTGCATCGCGCCGTCGCGGTTGATGTCGGTGTAGATGATGGCGGCGACGCCCGCGTCCTCGAATGATTTTGCAAGGTCAGTGACCATCACGTCGGTTTCCTCGGCCCAGCCCTTGGTGGCCACGCGGCCATTGCGGGCGTCGATGCCCACGGCGACCTTGCCGGGGAATTCCTTCGCCGCTTCGCGCACCAGATCGGGGTTTTCCACCGCCACCGTGCCAAGGATCACGCGGGCCAGGCCCTTGCCGATCCAGCGCTCAATCGTCGCCATATCGCGGATGCCGCCGCCCAACTGCGCGGGCACGTCGCACTGGTCAAGGATTGCCTCAACCGGCGCGGCATTCACCGGCTCTCCGGCAAAAGCGCCGTTCAGATCCACCAGATGCAGCCATTCGCTGCCCGCTTTGACGAACTCCAGTGCCTGCGCGGCGGGGTTTTCGTTGAACACGGTTTCGCGCCCCATATCCCCATGCACGAGGCGCACAGCGTTGCCGTCTTTCAGGTCGATAGCGGGATAGAGGATCATGGCACGGCCCTTTCAATGTCACATGCCGCCCTTATGCATGGGCCAGCTCGGAATGCAACGCGACCCAAAAATGTTTCAAGACCATTCAGCAAAGCAGATTGCATCGAAACACCCTCAACATCGATGGGTTCCGAGCATTTCCCCCCAAACTTTACGTCAAGTCAGGCGCGAAACGCTTGCGTCAACCTTGATCGAAATCCGAAATGGGGGAAGACTTTCCCCAATACGGGAGGATAAATCATGAAAAAGACACTTCTGGCCGCCGCTGCGGCGGTGCTTGTTGCCGGTCAGGCGCTGGCCGATCCGATCTATGGTATCTGGGCCACAATCCCCGATGACAATGGCAATTCCGGCCAAATCCGGATCGAAGCCTGCGATGGCGGCATTTGCGGCACATTGATCAAAAGCTTTGACAGCAGCGGTAATGAATATGCCAGCCCGAATATCGGGCGGCTGATGATCTGGGATATGAAACCGCGCAATGGCGGGACTTACGGGGGCGGCAAAGTCTATTCGCCCGACCGCGATCAAACCTATGCCGGCAAGCTGAAACTGAACGGAGATACGCTGACCGTGCAGGGCTGCGTGCTGGTGGTCTGCCGTGACGGAGGCGTCTGGACGCGGGTTGAGTAAGCCCCGCCCAAGGCGCTGCACGCTCCATCAATGGTTGTGGGTGCCCTGCCACAAACCCGTGGCTCAGGTTTTGGCAGGACGCTCTAGGCCTTCCATCTAAGGAAATTCCCGATCAGCCGCAGCCCGGTGGCCTGGCTTTTCTCGGGATGAAACTGGGTGCCAACGATATTGTCGCGCCCGACGATTGCGGTGACATCGCCCGCGTAATCCACATGGGCCAGCCGGTGCGCCTTATCGGTCACATGAAACTGATAGGAATGCACGAAATAGGCATGCTGGCCGGTTTTGATCCCGTCCAGCACCGGATGGGGATGATCTATCACCAGATCATTCCACCCCATATGCGGCACTTTCAATGATCCGTCGGCAGGCACGATCCGCTCGACATCGCCCCCGATCCAGCCCAGCCCTTGGGTCTTTTCATATTCATGGCCGGTGGTGGCCAAAAGCTGCATCCCGACGCAAATTCCCAAAAACGGGCGGCCCTTGCCGATGACCGCCTCAACCATCGCCTCGTGAAGGCCCTTATGCCCGCGCAACGATGCCGAGCAATGCGGAAAGGCCCCGTCACCGGGCAACACAATCCGGTCGGCTCTGGCCACCACATCCGCGTCCGATGTCACCACAACCGTGCCGCCATCCGCTTCGGCGGCCATGCGCTGAAAGGCCTTTTCGGCCGAATGCAGATTGCCGCTTTCATAGTCAATGATGGCCGTCAGCATCGTCCTGCTTTCATCTTTTTCAAAATACTTCGGGGGGTGCGGGGGGCTGGCCCCCCGCCCGGTCGGAGGGGCAAAGCCCCTTCGAAATTACAAAGCACCCTTGGTTGACGGGATTGCATCGGTCTTGCGCGGATCGGTCTCAACCGCCTCGCGCAGCGCCCGCGCCACCGCTTTGAACGCCGCCTCAACGATGTGGTGGCTGTTGAACCCGTGCAACTGATCAATATGCAGGGTGATCCCGCCATGGGTGCTGAGGGCCTGAAAAAACTCGCGCACCAACTCGGTATCAAAGGTGCCGATCTTTTGCGATGGCAGGTCGAGATTGCAGATCAGATAGGGCCGCGCCGACAGATCCAGCGCACAGCGCACCTGCGCGTCATCCATCGCCAGATGACACGACCCATAGCGCCGGATCCCCTTCTTGTCGCCCAAAGCCTGCACCAGCGCCTGACCCAGGGCGATGCCCGTATCTTCAACTGTGTGGTGGTCGTCGATGTGATAGTCACCCTTGGCGCGGATGGTGAAATCAATCAGCGAATGGCGCGACAGCTGGTCCAGCATGTGGTCAAAAAAGCCAACACCGGTCTGGTTGTCATAAAGACCCGTCCCATCGAGATTGATCTCGACCGAGATACCGGTTTCCGCCGTTTTCCGGCTGATCGAAGCTTTGCGCATAACATCCTCCGCGCTTGGTCACGCCGCTTATAGGCAGCGGCGCTCCGGTTTCCAAGGGGGAAGCGGTTGGGCCTTGCTTTTCGGGTGCAACTCGTGGTGTTGGTCGTGTCACAAGCGAAAGGACGATTATGACGCGGAACGAAGCGCTTTTTCTCGGCGGGTTGATGGTGCTGCTATGGGCCTTGATGCCGGCCACCCAGCTTTGGGACTGGGACGAGGCCTATTATGCCCGCACCGGTATCGAGATGTTTGAGGCGGGCAATCTGCTATTGCCGCAATTCAACGGCGCGTTTTTCGGTCATAAACCGCCATTCGGCTTCTGGCTGATGGGGCTGGCGTCGCAAATCTTTGGCGAAACCGAATTCGCCGCACGGTTCTTTTCGGCCCCCGCTTTGGCGCTGTCCGCATGGCTGACCGGCCGGACTGGCGCGATGCTGTTTGGCCGGAAGGCGGGCGAAGCGGCGATGATCGTTTTCGCCACCACCTTCCTGTCGATCTATCTGGGCGCAGCGGCGATGCTGGACGCCTATCTTGTGTTGGGCTGCGCCATAGCCGTCTGGGCCATGGTGCGGATGTTGCAGGACAGGCGTGTATCGTTTTGGCTGTGGCTGTGGTTCACATTTGGCGGGCTGGTGACTTTGCTGGTCAAGGGACCGGTCGGGCCGGTCCTGATCGGCGGGCTGGCCTTGGGGGTATGGGTCTTCCTGCCCGCCTCGGACCGTCCCGGTTGGAAAGGCTTCTTCGCCCTTGCGGCGGGCGGCATTGTTGCGATCGCCGGTTTTCTTTTGTGGTTCCTGCCTGCCAATTTCTCGACCGGAGGCAATCTGGCAGGGCAGGTGATCGGCATCCATATCATCGGCCGCGCCCTGGCCCCGATGGAGGGGCATGGCGGGCAAGGGGTGCTGGGGTTCCTGCTGTATCTGCCGATCTATATTCCGGTGATCCTGCTGGGCATGCTGCCCTGGACGGCCTGGCTGCCCGGCGCGGTCCGGCACCTGTTCCGAGGCATGGCGCGCCGCGAACGGGTGATATTGCTAAGCTGGTTCATCCCGTTATTCGTCGCTTTCTCGCTCGCCGCGACCAAGCTGCCGCATTACATTTTTCCGGTTTTTTCCCCGATGGCCGTTGCCATCGGTGCCTGGCTGGCGGACGAAAAGGCCGGGAAACGCACCTTCGGCGGGCTTATCCTGTCGGCGGTCTTTTACGGCGTGATCCTTCTGGCCCTGCTTTGGGCGGCCATGCAGTTCACCGCCTCGACCTCGCAAATGCTGGTGATGCTCAGCGTGATCGGATTTGCCGGAATGGCCGCCTTGCCCTGGCTTTATCCGGTCTCGCTTCGGTCGGTTCCGGTGCTTGCGCTGGCCAGTCTGGCGGTGATGCAGGTCCTTTACTGGGGCGGCTTGCGCGAGATCGAGACGCTGGCGAAATTGTCGAAACCACTGGGAATTGCGCTTCGACAGAACGCGCCGGAAAACGCCCCGGTCTTTACGGGCGAATATCGCGAGCCCAGCCTGTCCTTTTATGCCTCGCGCCCCGTGGACAACCCGATCCACGAGATCGGAACCGGCGATTTCGCGCAGGTCTTGAACGACAATCCCGAGGGGTTCATCGTGCTGACCATGCCCGAGCTTAAGCAGTTTACAGCGCTTCTGGACGACGCGGATGTCTCGGTGCTTGCGACGGTTTCGGCGCGCAATTTCAACGCCGACGGGGTGATGCAAAACGTCTATTTGCTGGAATGGTCCCGCGCGGGCGGCTAGAACAGGCATATGACACAGACCGCTGATCAGACACTGGCCATCATTGTCCCCGCCTATAACGAAGAAGACGCCATCCCCGTTTTCCTGCGGGTCATGACACCGGTATTTGATGATATCCGCGCATCGGGCCTGACCCCGAGGCTGGTTTTCGTCAATGACGGCAGCCGGGACGCGACGGTGCAGGCGATTGCGGCGGCCGATTGGCCGGTGGATGTGCAGCTTTTGTGCTTGTCACGGAATTTCGGCAAAGAGGCAGCGCTGACCGCCGGTCTGGCCCATGTCGATGATGATGCGGTGGTGGTGATGGACGCTGATCTGCAAGACCCGCCGGAATTGATCGCTCAGATGATTGCGCATTGGCGCAAAGGGGCCAAGGTGGTGCTTGGCCGCCGCACCGACCGGTCCGAGGACGGTCCGCTGAAGCGCAAATCGGCCCAGTGGTTTTATCGTTTGCACAATCAGATTTCGTCGATTGAAATTCCCTATAATGTCGGGGATTTCCGCCTGATGGATCGCCGCGTGGTCGAAGCGGTCAACCAATTGCCCGAAAACCGCCGCTTCATGAAGGGGATATTTGCCTGGGTCGGATTCGAACCGGTCTTCATCGATTATAAACGCGAACGGCGCAGCGTCGGCAGAAGCAAGTTTTCCGGCTGGAAGCTTTGGCGGTTTGCGGTCGAGGGGATCACCAGCTTTTCCGAGGTACCGCTGATCATGTGGACCTATCTGGGGGCGCTGATTTCCATGCTGGCCTTTCTTTACGCCAGCTATATCGTCATCAGCACCCTGATCTTCGGGGCCGACACGCCGGGCTATGCCTCGATGATTACGGTGGTGCTGTTTCTTGGCGGCATTCAGGTGCTGGGGATCGGCATTCTGGGCGAATATCTTGGCCGGGTCTATTCCGAGGTCAAACGCCGCCCGTCATTCGTGATTGCCGAAGACCTGCATATCCCGGCCAGAGGCGGATCGGATGACGGCTGACAAGCTGCGCAAACTGGCCATTTTCGGGCTGGTCGGGATTGGGGCGTCGCTGATCCATATTGCGGTCGCGGCGATTGTGGATCGGGTCTTTGCCCCGTCGATCTTTCTGTCCAATGCAATCGGGTTTCTGGTGGCGTTCGGCTGGTCCTATCTGGGCCATTACCATTTTACCTTCCGCTCGGACCGCGATCACAGGCAGGCGGTGCCACGTTTCGCACTGACCGCGCTTTTGGGTTACGGGATCAACAATGCGGTTGTGCTGGCATGTGTTCTTGTCACCGGGACCGAGTCGATCTGGTTTGTCGTGCTGGCCGTCGGCATTGCCGCAGCCACGGTTTATCTGATCTCGAACCGCTGGGCTTTGGGGGACGGGACCTGACTGGAGCGGGCGATGAGATTCGAACTCACGACATCAACCTTGGCAAGGTTGCGCTCTACCCCTGAGCTACGCCCGCGCTTCAGTCATTTCGGTCCAATGGAGCGGGCGATGAGATTCGAACTCACGACATCAACCTTGGCAAGGTTGCGCTCTACCCCTGAGCTACGCCCGCATTCCTTGGGTGTGTGGGGATGTATAAAGACCTTGCGCGGGGTGCAAGAGGAAATTTCGGCATTGCGAAAAAATCCTGCGCGGGCAGGATGGGCCGGACCATGGCAAAGGGGATTTCTATGAAGATCGCGATAATGGGGGCAGGGGCGCTGGGCGGATATTTCGGAGGGCGTTTGTCCGTTGCCGGGGTCGATGTCACATTGATTGCACGCGGGGCGCATTTACGCGCCATTCAGACCGACGGGCTTTATATCGACAGTCCGAATGGGGACGTGCACCTGACCGGCATCGCGGCCACGGATGATCCTGCCACAGTGGGCACGGTCGATTATGTTCTGGTCTTTGTTAAAAACTACGATCTGGACGCGGCACTGATCCAGGCCCGGCCGATGATCGGCGCCGATACCTGTATTGCGACCTTCCAGAATGGCATTTCGGCCCCGACTGTGGCGGCGGGCATCTATGGCGACGACCGCGTGCTTGGCGGGGCGGCGTGGATCCCGGGTTATATCGAAGCGCCCGGGCGGATAAAGCATACCGACACCAAGGACACGCTGAGTTTCGGGGCGCTGTCGCCGGCGGGCAAAACCTTTGAGCAGCCGCTTTTTGATGCGTTGACGCTGGCCGGAACACATCCAAGGATCGAGCCTGATATCGAGGCGGCGCTGTGGTCGAAATTCGTGTTGCTGGCGGCGACTTCGGCGGTGACGACGCTGACGCGGCTGACGATTGGCGAGATTAATGACCATGAGAAAACCAAAGCCCTGATGCGCCGTGCAATCGAAGAAGCCTCGGCTGTTGCCCTTGCGGTTTGCCCGAGCCTGCCGCCGGATCTGGCAGATCAGCAATTCGCCTATTACGAACATATCGACGGGCAGGTCCGCGCCTCGATGTGCACGGATTTGCTGAATGGCAAACGGCTCGAGCTGGACTGGTTCTCGGGCGAAATTCTAAGGCAGGCGGAAAAGCACAAGCTTGCAACGCCGGTGCACGAGGTCGCGCTGGCGGCGCTTTGGCCCTATCGCGACGGGCCGTTGGCGCCCTGATATCCATTGCTGAAACGGGCCTGCGGGGCCGATGGCTCTGCTTGGGGTATTTGCGACCCCAACCCACCGGAACCGCCGCCGGATCACTTGCTTGAGGCGTCTTCCGTCACATCCGCCGAGGGCAGTCCGACATCCTCGGTCAGCAGAACCGCCCCGCCGGTGCCGAGGATCAGCAAGCCGTATGCCCCCGGTTCGTCAATGCTGAGAGACGAGTTTTCAGAGACCAGATCAATCGGCGCCTGATGGCACGAACTTTTCAGAACCGCGCAAGGCTTGCCCCCCGCGACGCCCCACATGGTTCTGTGAATATGGCCTGCAAGGGTCATGGCCACGGCGTCATGCTCGGCAATCAGCTGGTTCAGCGCGTCGCGGTTTTCCAGCCCGATCAGGTCCATGCCGGGAAAGCCGGTCTGGAATGGCGGATGGTGAATGGCCAGAATGCAGCTGCCAGGGGGTTTGCCGTCAAGCTGTGCCCGCAGCCAGTCAAGGCGGTCATCGCAGTAATGCCCGCCGTGGAAGGGCAGGGTTTGCGAATCGTGGCTGTCGAGCAGGATCAGGAAGTGATCGCCGACCGGCACAACCTGTTGCACGAACCCGTTGGGATCAAGCGGTGTTTCGGGGAAGCTTTCAAGAAACTTCGCCCGTAAATCGTGATTGCCAAGCATCAGATGCACCGGCCATGGCAGATCGGCAAGCGAGGTTTGCAACTGCTCGTATTCCGGCTTGACGCCGTGATGGGTCAGATCGCCCATCACCACCAGCGCGGCGGCGTCCGGATGGGCGCGGGCGGCATGGTCAAGACAGGCCCGCAACCGTTCGGTCGGGTCCAGCCCAATGATCGTCCGGCCGGGCTTGGTGATGTGGATATCGGTCAGAATGATGACCTTATGGGCAAAGTCGGTCATGGCGGGCCTCATGGTTTTTGCTGCCCAGAAAGACATGACAAAGCAGATTTGGCCACGAAAAAATGGGGGGGTATCCCCCAAATTTAGTGTCGGGTTCGTCGCGCCGGTCTAGTCCAGTTCGATCAGCAGGTCCTTGGCGTCGATCTGGCCGCCCGGTTGGATGTGGACCGCTTTCACCACCGCATCGCGTTCGGCATGCAAGCCCGTCTCCATCTTCATCGCTTCGATGGTCAGCAGCAGATCGCCTTCGTGCACCTGTTGGCCCGCCGTAACCGCCACGCTGGCGACAACACCCGGCATCGGGGCGCCGATATGGTTGGCGTTGCCCGCTTCCGCTTTCGGGCGGGCCGCCGTGGTCGCCTTGATCTTGCGGTTCGGCACGCGGATGGTGCGCGGCTGGCCGTTGAGTTCGAAGAACACTTTCACCTCGCCGTCATCATTGGTTTCGCCGATGGCTTGCAGGCGGATTTCCAATGTCTTGCCCGGGTCGATTTCGGCTGTGATCTCTTCGCCCGGTTCCATGCCGTAAAAGAATGTGCGGGTCGGCAGGGTGCGGACCGGTCCATAGGTGCGGTGGCGGCCCATGTAATCAAGGAACACCTTGGGATACATCAGATAGCCGTTCAGATCCTCGTCATCGACCGTCTTGCCTTCAAGCTGTTTCGAGACCTCGGCCCGCACCTGTTCAAGATCGACCGGCGGCAGGTGTTTGCCGGGACGTTCAAGATTGGGGACTTCGTCTTTCAGCACCTTGCTGATGATCGGAGCGGGAAAACCACCCGGCGGCTGGCCAAGATTGCCCTTCATCATATCAATGACCGAATCCGGAAAGCTGACATCGCGTTCGGGGTTTTCCACGTCAGCCCGTGTCAGGCCCTGGCTGACCATCATCAGGGCCATATCGCCCACGACCTTGGACGAGGGGGTGACTTTGACGATATCGCCGAACATCTGGTTCACATCGGCATAGGCTTGCGCCACTTCGTGCCAGCGTTCCTCAAGCCCGAGGCTGCGGGCCTGTGCCTTGAGGTTGGTAAACTGGCCGCCGGGCATTTCGTGCAGGTATACCTCGGACGCAGGCGCTTGCAGGCCGCTTTCAAAGGCGGCGTATTGGCCGCGCACTGCCTCAAAGTAGTTTGAGATTTCGCGGATCGCGCCGATATCCAGCCCCGTGTCCCGCTCGGTGAAGCTTAGCGATTCGACCACGGTGCCGAGGGTGGCCTGCGAGGTATTGCCCGAGAAGCTGTCCATCGCGCAGTCAACCGCATCCACACCGGCTTCGGACGCCGCGATGATGGTGCCCGAGGCGATGCCGGCGGTGTCGTGGGTGTGGAAATGGATCGGCAGGCCGACCTCGTCTTTCAGTGCCTTGAACAACTGGCGGGCGGCCGCCGGTTTCAGCAAACCCGCCATATCCTTGATGCCAAGGACATGGGCGCCTGCGGCCTCAAGCTCTTTGGCCATGCCGACATAGTATTTCAGGTCATACTTGGCGCGGTCGGGGTTCAGGATATCTCCGGTGTAGCAGACGGTGCCTTCGCAAACCTTGCCTGCATCGACAACCGCGTCCATTGCCACGCGCATGTTTTCCACCCAGTTCAGGCTGTCGAACACGCGGAAAACATCGACGCCGGTTTCGGCCGCCTGTCGTACAAATTCCTGCACGACGTTGTCGGGATAGTTTGTGTAGCCAACCCCGTTCGAGGCGCGCAGCAGCATTTGTGTCATGATGTTGGGCATGGCGGCGCGCAGGTCGCGCAGGCGCTGCCATGGGCATTCCTGCAAGAAACGGTAGGCGACGTCGAAGGTGGCACCGCCCCAGCATTCGACGCTGAACAGTTGCGGCAGGTTGGCGGCATAGGCCGGCGCCACCTTGATCATGTCGATCGAGCGCATGCGGGTGGCCAGCAAAGACTGGTGGCCGTCGCGCATGGTGGTGTCGGTGATCAGCAGTTGCTTTTGTGCTTTCATCCAGTCGGCGACAGCCTGCGGGCCTTTGTCTTCCAGCAGGTTGCGGGTGCCATAGGCCGGTTCGGCGCGCAGCTCGGGCACGCGGGCCGGTTTCAGGTCTGCGGCAGGTTCGGCGCGGCCTTCGGTCTCGGGGTGGCCGTTGACCGAGATGTCGGCGATATAGGTCAGTACCTTGGTGCCACGGTCGCGACGCTTGGAGAATTTGAACAGCGCCGGTGTTTCGTCGATAAACTTGGTGCTGTATTGGTTCGACAGGAAGGTCGGGTGTTTCAGCAGGTTCTCGACAAAGGCGATATTGGTGCTGACCCCGCGAATGCGGAATTCGCGTAAGGCACGGTCCATGCGGGCAATCGCCTTGTCCGGGGTTGGTGCCCAGGCGGTGATCTTGGTCAGCAGCGAATCGTAGTAGCGGGTGATGACGCCGCCCGCGTAAGCCGTGCCACCATCCAGACGGATGCCCATGCCGGTGGCCGAGCGATAGGCGGTGATGCGGCCATAATCGGGGATGAAGTTGTTTTGCGGGTCTTCGGTTGTGATCCGCGTTTGCAGCGCGTGGCCGTTCAGGCGCACGTCATACTGAGACGCCTTGCCGGTGGCTTCGGCGATGGATTTGCCCTCGGCGATCAGGATTTGCGCCTGCACGATGTCGATGCCCGTGACTTCCTCGGTGACGGTGTGTTCGACCTGCACGCGGGGGTTCACCTCGATGAAGTAAAACTTGCCGGTTTCCATATCCATCAGGAATTCGACCGTGCCCGCGCATTCATAGTTCACATGGGCGCAGATCTTGCGGCCCAGTTCGCAGATTTCTTCGCGCTGGGCTTCGCTGAGATAGGGGGCAGGGGCGCGTTCGACGACTTTTTGGTTGCGGCGCTGGACCGAGCAATCGCGTTCGTAAAGGTGATACATGCCGCCGTGTTTGTCGCCGAGGATCTGCACCTCGACGTGGCGGGCGCGGGTGATCATCTTTTCAAGATAGCCTTCGCCATTGCCAAAGGCGGCTTCGGCTTCGCGGCGGCCTTCGAGCACTTTTTCCTCGACCTCGTCTTCGCCCATGATCGGGCGCATCCCGCGCCCGCCGCCGCCCCATGAGGCTTTGAGCATCAGCGGATAACCGATTTCGGCGGCTTCGGCGCGGATCGCATCCATATCGTCGCCCAGCACCTCGGTGGCGGGGATGACCGGAACACCGGCCTGGATTGCCACTTTGCGGGCCGAGGCCTTGTCGCCAAGTGCGCGCATGGTGGCCGCCTTGGGACCGATAAAGGTGATGCCGTTCTTTTCACAGGCATCGACGAATTCGGGGTTTTCCGACAGCAGGCCATAGCCCGGGTGGATCGCATCGGCACCGCATTCCTTGGCGACGCGGATGATTTCGTCAATCGACAGATAGGCGGCGACCGGTCCCATGCCTTCGCCGATGCGATAGGCCTCGTCCGCTTTGAACCTGTGCAAACCCAGCTTGTCCTCTTCGGCGAAGACGGCCACGGTTTTCTTGCCCATCTCGTTGGCGGCCCGCATCACGCGAATGGCAATTTCGCCACGGTTGGCAATCAGGATTTTGTTGAACTCGGTCATCGAGGGCCTCCAGGTTTTGACGTGGCGTCACGATTAAGATGATTCCTGCGCATGAACAATGCGTAGGATTGCGTAGCGATGCCTTCCACTTCGCCCCTGTTAGCGCTAACTGCCGGGGATTGAAAGGCAGGGCAAGTGATTTCGCACTTGCAGCAATATGAGATAAAATTGCCAAACTCAATAAAATATCGATAAATATTCGCGTGAATCGAATTCAAAACAGGGTTCGCTTTATTGTGACTTGATCGCCGGAGCCTCGCATGTAATCCACTTATAGTCAAAAAACGGAATATTTGCCATGCTTAACCGACGCCATGTCCTTTTTGCCGCGACCATCGCTGCTGCTTCGCCCACCGTCCTCTTTGCTTCCGACCATGTGCTGACCGCAACCGACGCCTATGCCGCGATGGAACAGGGAAACCTGATTCTGATCGATGTGCGGCGCCCGGATGAGTGGATGGCAACCGGCGTGGCGGATGGCGCGTGGCTTCTGAATATGCAGGACGAAAGATTCGGCGGCTATCTGATGGCGGTTCTGGACCGCAACCCCGATAAGGATATTGCCATTATCTGCCGCACCGGCAGCCGGACCGCGCAGTTGATGAAGGTTCTGGCCGAAAACGGCATCACCCGCGTTCAGGATGTGGCCGAGGGGATGCTGGGCGGACCGCGCGGGACGGGGTGGATCAAGACCGGCCTGCCGGTCGTGGATGCGCAATCGGCCTATGATGCGATGCCCAAGGACCTGACCGCGAATTAACGCAGGCGGGTTTTGGCCTGATCAGGGCGGCTTAGGCCCAGCTGGCCCATATTGGCGATCAGATCGTTTTTCACGATACCGGCGAAATGGGCAATGCCGCGCGGTCCGAGCGCGGCAATGGCATAGTGCCAGGACCGGCCCATCATGACAAAATCCGCCCCCATCGCAAAAGCACGCAAGATGTCGAGGCCGCTTTCGGCCCCGCCGTCGCAAATCAGCGGCAGATCGGTGGCGGCGCGGATGTGCGGCAAGACCTCGATGGTTGCCGGGGCAGCATCAAATTGGCGTCCGGCATGGTTCGAGACCCAGATTGCGTCGGCCCCATGGCTTTGAAGCTCGGGGATGGTGGCGGGATCGAGAACACCCTTGACGATCAGCGGCCCGTCCCAGAGATCGCGCAGCTTACGCAGATAGGTCCAGTCGGGTGCGACGCGCATCTGATAGCCGATATGCTGCGTGGGCGAATTCGGTTTGCCGCTGTTCGCGGTATAGGCATCCAGCGTTTTCATATGCGGTTTGCCGTGGGCCAGCATGCCAAGCGCCCAGGCGGGGCGGATGGCCGATTGGGCAATGATCCGCGGGCTGAGTTTCGGCGGCTGGGTCAGGCCTGACCGGATCTGGCGTTCGCGCCGGCTGGCCACGGGGATATCAACGGTGAAGACTAGGGTTGAAAAACCGCAGTCGCGCGCGCGTTTCAGCAGATCGGCGCGGATGACCGGATCGCGGGGCGGGTAAAGCTGGAACCAGCCGTTGCCGTTCAGGTTCGGGCCGATGGCCTCGGGCGTTTCGGCGGCCATGTTGGACAGCGTATAGGGGATGTTCAGCGCGGTTGCGGCGCAGGAAAGATGATGCTCGGCCCGCGGCCAGATCAGGCCGGACATGCCCACAGGGGCAATGCCGATGGGAAGGGCATAGGTTTTGGCAAGGAATGTCGCGGTCAGATCGGGGGTGATTTCCCCGTGCAGGATGGACGGGGTCAGCAGGACTTGATCCAGCGCGGCGCGGTTGCGCGATTTGGTCTGTTCCTGACCGGTGCCGCTGTCGAGGAATTCCCACACGAAATGCGGCAGGCGCCGTTTGGCGCGGGCCTTGAGATCGGCGATATCCATGAAGCGTGTTTCGATGCTCATCGGGATATGTTCTTGAGAATGGCGTGAAATGCAACAAGGCTGAGATCGCGGGGCGCTGCCGACGTCGCTTATTTGGGCGCACCCTCGGACGTGTTATTGGCAGGATGAAGCGGGTAAGAACATTGCAAGAACGTCTCTTTCTTTTTGAAACGGGCTTGGTTAGGGTGCGGGCATGACTGAGTATGATGAATTCGATGCGTTCGAAGGGGCGTCTTTATCGGCGCGGGCGATGGCGGCGCGAGGCGGGCCTGCGCCCTATCTGGATGAGTTGAACGCCGCCCAGCGCGAGGCGGTTGAAGCGCTTGACGGGCCGGTCCTGATGCTGGCGGGCGCGGGGACCGGGAAAACCAAGGCGCTGACCACACGCATCGCGCATCTGCTGAACACGGGCCGCGCCGCGCCGAATGAAATTCTTGCGGTGACTTTTACCAACAAGGCCGCCCGCGAGATGAAGACCCGCGTGGGGCGGCATTTGGGGCAGGCGATCGAGGGCATGCCGTGGATGGGCACCTTTCATTCGATCTGCGTGAAACTGCTGCGTCGTCATGCGGAACTAGTCGGGCTGAAATCGAACTTCACCATACTGGATATGGACGATGGCATGCGGCTTTTGAGGCAGTTGGTGCGGGCCGCCAATATCGACGACAAGCGCTGGCCGGCCCGGCAATTGGCAGGTGTCATCGATAATTGGAAAAACCGCGCATGGACGCCCGACAAGGTTCCGGCGTCAGAAGCTGCGGCCTATAACAATCGCGGCATCGAGTTGTACGGGCAATATCAGCAGCGCCTGCGCGAGCTGAACGCGGTCGATTTCGGCGATCTGCTGCTGCATATGGTGGTGATCTTCCAAAAGCACGAGGATGTGCTGGCGCAGTATCAACGCTGGTTCCGTTTTATCCTTGTGGACGAATATCAGGACACCAATGTGGCCCAGTATCTGTGGCTGCGGCTGTTGGCGGCGGGGCATAAGAATATTTGCTGCGTCGGCGATGACGACCAGTCGATCTATGGCTGGCGCGGGGCCGAGGTGGGCAATATCCTGAAATTCGAGAAGGATTTCAAAGGTGCCAAGGTTGTGCGGCTCGAGCAGAATTATCGCTCGACCGAGCATATTCTGGCGGCGGCTTCGGGGGTGATCCGTGGCAATAAGGGGCGGTTGGGCAAAGAGCTGTTCACCGAGAAAGCGGGCGGCGAGAAGGTTCGGCTGATCGGGCATTGGGATGGCGACGAGGAAGCGCGCTGGGTGGGCGAGGAAATTGAATCCATGCAGCGCGGCACGCGGGGGATGCGGCCGGTTTCGCTGGATGAAATGGCCATCCTTGTCCGCGCCAGCCACCAGATGCGGGCCTTTGAGGACCGTTTCCTGACTATCGGTCTGCCCTATCGGGTGATCGGCGGGCCAAGGTTTTACGAGCGGATGGAAATACGCGATGCGATGGCCTATTTCCGGCTGGTGGTGTCGCCGGCCGATGATCTGGCGTTCGAGCGGATTGTGAACACGCCGAAGCGCGGCCTTGGCGACAAAGCGCAGCAGACCATTCAGATGTGCGCACGACAAAACGGTGTGTCCCTGATCGACGGCGCGGCGATTGCCGTGGACGAGGGGCTGATCAAGGGCAAGGGGGCGAAAGAGCTGGCCAGGCTGATCACCGATCTGGCGCGGTGGGGCCGTTTGACCGGTGACGCGGGCATGAACCATATGGAACTGGCCGAGGTGATCCTTGACGAAAGCGGCTATACCACCATGTGGCAGAACGACAAGACGCCCGAGGCTCCGGGGCGGCTGGAGAACCTTAAGGAATTGGTCAAGGCGCTGGAAAGTTTCGAGAATCTGCAAGGTTTTCTCGAACATGTCAGCCTGATCATGGACAATGAAAGCGACGAGGCCGGGGAAAAGGTCAGCATCATGACGCTGCATGCGGCCAAGGGGCTGGAGTTTCCGGCTGTGTTTCTGCCGGGTTGGGAAGACGGGCTGTTTCCTTCACAGCGCTCGATGGATGAAAGCGGGCTTAAGGGGTTGGAAGAAGAGCGTCGGCTGGCCTATGTCGGGATCACGCGGGCCGAAGAGGTGTGCACGATTTCCTTTGCCGGAAACCGGCGGGTCTTCGGGCAGTGGCTATCCTCGATGCCGTCGCGGTTTATCGACGAATTGCCGGAAGACCATGTCGATGTGCTGACCCCTCCGGGGCTTTACGGCGGCGGGTACGGGGCGGCCTCGACGGTTGAGACGCGGGCGGCGGCGGCGGACGGGTATAACTCGCCCGGGTGGCGTCGGATGCAGGAACGGGCGGGAAACCGGCCGGTTGCCCAGCCGCAGGCCCCGCGCAACACGGTGATCGATCTTGAAGCGGTCAGTGCCTACGGGATTGGTGAACGGGTGTTTCACCAGAAATTTGGATACGGGGCGATTGTGGCGATTGAGGGCGACAAGCTGGAAATCGCCTTTGAAAAGGCGGGCACCAAGAAAGTGGTGGCGAAATACATCATGGGCGCGGATGACGTGCCGTTCTGACGCATTTCGGGACTAGCGTAAGAGACAGGTTGATTTTGAAGCGCTTCAGGCGGTGGCGCTGAGGGGGCGCTGCCCCCTTACCAGCCACGTTTCGTGGCTGGTTTCACCCCCGAGATATTTACCGGACAAAAGAAACAGGAAAGCGTCGTATTTCGGCTTGAGAGGCTTGGTTTTCTGCGGCACAGTTCCGGCATCAAGGTGCCCTCGTTTGAGGGAGAATTGGGAAGCCGGTGCGAATCCGGCGCTGCCCCCGCAACGGTGAGGGTGGGATGAAACGCCAAGGCCACTGACCCTCGGGTCGGGAAGGTGTCGTTTCGGGTCGCTGGACCGCCCGCCCCAAGCCCGGAAACCAGCCTTGGTTTGTGTCAACCTGCGGTGGGCGGGACGGGGCGCGGGCTGAGATCTGATCCGCTTTCCGTTGTTCACCCGCCGCGTTCAAAGCGAGGGGCTTTGTCATGGAAGTGAAAGAAATCTGGGCGGTCCTGCAGCGCGATCCGAAGCTGGGCGAGACCGCGGCGCGGATGGAGTTTCTGCAATGGGTGTTGGGGTTGCCCGAAGGGGTATCGGCGCGCGAGGCGGCGGTGCGGGGGCTGGATGACCTGCCCGACCGGGCGCGGACCCGTTCGGCCGAGGTGTTCCGCGATTGTCTGGTTTCGTGTTCCTGGCCGGCCAGTCCGGGGCGGCGGGGCCGCCGGCGGCTGGTGCATTGAGGCCATGAAAAAGGGCGGCCCCTGCTTTAGGTGCCGCCCCGGTTTTTCCGAAAGATCAATTGCTGACGCGATCTTGTTCGTAACCTGCGGTGACACCGCCAGGGAGGAGAAGGCGTTGTCACCGTTTCTGTCAGACAAGGCAGGGAGGAGGAGCGCCCCGGCTGAACAGGAATTTGCGGGCGGCGGTGAGGGAGGAGGAGACACCGCCGCCGATGCCGAAGGATTACAGGATTGGGAGGAGGAGACCTGTAACCTGCGGTATTTCAGCGGCAGCCAGGGAGGAGGCGGCTGCCGCAAGTGCCGGATTGCATAGGGAGGAGGAGTAGCAACCCGGCGAAGACTTAGGCTTTGATGCCGTAGGCGGCTTCGTAAGCCACATTGCGCAGCATCGAGCGGTGCAGGCCCAGATCGGCCAGTTCGCGCGAAGACAGGCTTGTCAGCTCGTTCAGGGTTCTGCGGTAAACGCGATACTGGGCATAGCGGGCCGACAGGGCGTTCAGGGTTTCTGCGAAACGGGCAACAAAGCCTGCGTCGGTGCGGATATCGGTGATGGTTGCCATTGGACTACCTTTCGATTGTTAAATGTTTGCGCTCTCATTGGCGGCGTCTGGTATAGAAATAAGGAAATGCTGCAGGTGCACAATCCCGGAAAGGGGCAAGGCCGATATGCGCCTGACGCATAGCTTTTGGTCACTATCGCATAGCTACTTGGGGCTTGCCCTTGGCGCGAAAAAACCCACCTATGTGGCAACGAATTTTCAGGAGCCAGACCGATGACGGATAAGAATGCTGTATTGACCGCGCTGAAAGCTGTCGCGCTTGCCGATGGCGGGGATTTGGTCTCGCGCGATATGGTGCGGGCGCTAAGCGTTGATGGCGGCGTGGTCAGGTTTGTGATAGAAGCGCCGGACGCCAATGCCGCGCGCGGGTTGGAACCGGTTCGGGCAGCGGCCGAGCAACGGGTGGCAAAGCTTGCTGGGGTTCGGTCGGTCTCGGCCATTCTGACCGCCCATGGCCCGGCCGAAAAGCCAGCGCCTAATCTGAAGGTCGGCGGGCATCCGAAACCCCAGCAGGGACCGATGCAATTGCCGGGCGTGGACCGGATAATTGCTGTCGCCTCGGGCAAGGGGGGGGTTGGCAAGTCGACGGTGTCGTCAAACCTGGCCGTGGCGCTGGCCCGTCAGGGGCGCAAGGTGGGATTGCTGGATGCCGATATCTATGGTCCGTCACAGCCGCGGATGATGGGCACCAGCAAAAAGCCCGGCGCGTCGCCGGATGGCGAGCGGATCGTGCCGCTTGAAGCGCACGGGGTGAAGATGATGTCCATCGGCTCGATGGTGGATCCCAAGCAGGCGCTGATCTGGCGCGGACCGATGCTGATGGGGGCGTTACAGCAATTGCTGGGGCAGGTGGATTGGGCACCCTTGGATGTGCTGGTGGTGGATATGCCGCCGGGCACCGGTGATGTGCAGCTGACCCTTGGCCAGAAGGCCGAGCTTGACGGGGCGATCGTGGTTTCCACCCCTCAGGATGTGGCGCTGATTGATGCGCGGAAGGCGATCAACATGTTCGAGAAGATGAACATCCCCGTCTATGGCATGATTGAAAACATGTCGTTCTATAAGTGCCCGACCTGCGGGGACGAGGCGCATATTTTCGGCCATGGCGGTGTGGAGCATGAGGCCCAAGCGATGGGCGTGCCGCTGCTGGCGGCCCTGCCCATTGACCTTGACACCCGCCTAGGCGGAGACGCGGGGCGTCCGGTTGCCTCGGGCGAGGGCGCGATGGCCGAGGCTTACGCGCGTTTGGCCGAAACCCTGATCGGGCGCGGGCTGGCCTGAGGTTTTGATCGCAATCTGATGAATGACGCAACGCGCGCACCGGTTTGGGGCGCGTGGTACAAAAATGGTTCGCGTCATAGGGTCGTTGCGATTGCCTGAGGCTTTGGGAAATCGTGGGACATACTGGCGAATGCGGGCTTTGCGGGTGCGAATCACGGTGAGCCATTGGTCATAAATCCCACTGAAATTGGCGATTGGCCTTGGCTGGCCTGCAATTTCGGGAAAAATTTGGGATTTTGTGGGACGCATGAAGGGCGGCTGATTTCGTCTATATGTGGTATTCGCTTCGATCATGCACACTAATTAGGCCAAAATTCAGGTATTTTATAGCAATGTTTGCTGCCCCATCTGGACCGATCCGGTTGAAATTCCCAAAAATTTCCCTTGCGTACCATCAATTCCCGTGTCATCCCTAATGACAGATGAGGACGGGCAAATAGGGGCGCAAAGACCCCGTTAGGCACCAAAGTCAGGTTTCATACAGGCACCCGCATCATCGAACGAAGAGATCCGGCGCGCGAGCGAGCAGACATCCCCCCAGGTGGCGCGCGCAGCTGGACACCCCGCAAGGCGGGACGAGGGCGGCGGATAGGGCGGTGGCAGCATCCCTATCCGCCGTTTCGCTTCCCGGGGTCGCATAGTCAAATTCGGGGGAGAGGTGAGGTTCGTGGACCGCAAGCTGAGGTTCATAGGCGAAAGCCACCACAAGGTGGATAACAAGGGCCGGGTATCGATACCGGCTGCGTTTCGCCGTGTGCTGGTCAGCGGAGACCCCGACTGCCCCGAAGGTGGCAATCCCCAGATGGTGATTGTCTATGGCGGAGAAAGCCGGAACTATCTGGAATGTTTCACCGTCGCTGCAATTGAAAAAATCTATGACGAAATCGAAGACATGCCCCGCGCCAGCAAGCGCCGGAAAGCGGCACAGCGGCTATATTCGACCCATGCGCTTTACACTTCGGTTGATGATACCGGTCGGCTGGTTCTGCCAGCCAAGCTGCGCGACAAGATCGAACTGACCGATCAGGCGTTTTTTGCGTCACAGGGGGAAACCTTCGAGATATGGAAGCCCGAGACTTATGAGGCGGCCTATCAGGAGGCGCTGGAAGGCGACGAGGAGTTCGACCCTGATCTGGATGCGTCACACTATTTAGACGGCGACAGAGAGGATTAACCGCCCATGTCCGCGCTGCCCAAGGACGACGCCCCCCATATTCCCGTTTTGCTGCGCCCGCTTTTGCGGGCTGTTTCGCCTGTAGGGGGGGTGTGGCTGGACGGTACTTTTGGTGCGGGCGGCTATAGCCGTGCCTTGCTGGATGCCGGGGCCGACAAGGTGATCGGGGTGGATCGCGATCCGCTGGCCTTTGAAATGGCCGCTTCCTGGGCCGGGGACTATGGTGCGCGGCTGGAACTGGTGCAGGGGGTGTTTTCGCAGCTGGATGACTACGCCACGGATCTGGATGGCGTGGTGCTGGACCTTGGGGTCAGCTCGATGCAGCTGGATCAGGCCGAGCGCGGGTTTTCCTTTATGAAAGACGGCCCGCTGGACATGCGGATGAGCCAGAGCGGTGAAAGTGCCGCCGATATTGTCAACCAACAGACCGAAGCCGAAATTGCGGACATCCTGTTCCTGTTCGGCGAAGAGCGCGCCAGCCGCCGGATTGCCCGGGCGATCGTCAAGGCGCGCGCCCAGGAACCGATCACTACCACATTGCGTTTGGCCGAGATCGTCGAGGGGTGCCTGCCACGCGCAAAGCCCCATCAGTCACACCCGGCAACCCGCAGCTTTCAGGCGCTGCGCATTGCGGTGAACAGCGAATACGAGGAATTGTTCGAAGGGCTGATGGCCGCGGAACGCGCACTGAAACCTGGCGGTTTGCTGGCGGTGGTCAGTTTTCACTCGGTCGAGGACCGGATGGTGAAGCGATTCCTGCAAATGCGCTCGGGCGGGGAAGGGCGGGCAAACCGCTATGCGCCCGCTTTGGACGAGGTCAAGCCGCAGTTTGAATTGCTCGGCCGCAAAGCCATTGGGCCGGATGATCAGGAACTGGCGGAAAATCCGCGCTCACGCAGTGCCAAGCTGCGCGTTGCGCGGCGCACGGCGGCTCTGGCTGGCAGGGTTGACGCCAATAAGATCGGGATGCCGATGAAGAAAAGGGCACGGTGATGAGAATTCTTCTGTATCTCGCCATATTCGGCATGGTGATCGCCCAAAGCTTCTGGGCCTATAACGAGAATTACGAGACCCAAAAAGCGCTGGCCGAATCGAAATCGCTGCAAACCGATATCGCCAATGCAAGGGCGCGTTTGGCGGTTTTGAATGCCGAGTGGGCCTATCTGAATCGTCCGGACCGTTTGCAGGATCTGGTCGACATGAATTTTGACCGGCTTCAGCTTTTGCCCTTGCGGCCTGAACAATTCGGCAGTGTGACCGAAGTCCCGCGCCTTGATCCGCTGGCCCCTTCAGCGCAGTTGTCGGCTTTGGAGGTGGCACAATGATCCGCAAACCGCTTCGCCCGCTTGCTTTGGTGCTCGAGGCCCGCGCCGCCGGTCAGAACCCCAAAGATATCGAGCGTGAAAATATCCGCGCACGCCAAGAACAGGCGCGTGATGCCTCGCGCAGCCGAGCGGAAAGCCGGTTGCTTGTGCTGTTGCTGACATTCCTCAGCCTGTTCGGGCTGGTGGCCTTCCAGATGGGGGTTCTGGCCCTGTCGGATGCAAGCGAACCGACGTCATCCTATTCCGGCCCGTCCATTGTTGCACAGCGCGGCAATATCGTGGATCGCGAGGGGCGGATACTGGCGACCAATATCGACACCTATTCGCTTTATGCGACCCCGCAGGACATGGTCGATCCTGAAATGGCGGCGAAAGGTCTGGTAGAGATTTTCCCCGAACTGGAAGAACAGGACCTGCTGCGCTGGTTCACAGGCAAGCGCAAGTTTCTTTGGGTGAAGAAAAAGCTTTCCCCTGAACAAAAACAGGCGGTTCAGGATCTGGGCGAGCCGGGGTTGAAATTCGGCCCCCGCGAATTGCGGCTTTATCCCAACGGATCGTTGGCGGCTCATGTGCTTGGCGGTGCCAGCTTTGGCCGCGAAGACGTGGCCGCAGCCGAGGTGGTTGGCGTTGCCGGTGTTGAAAAAACCTTTGACGATTTCCTGCGCGATCCGGCCCGGGCTGGCGAGCCGCTGCAATTGACCATCGACTTGTCGATCCAATCCGCGGTCGAGCGGGTTTTGCAGGGTGGGATGACGCTGATGAATGCCAAAGGCGCCGCCGCGATTTTGATGGATGTGAACACGGGCGAGATTGTCAGCCTTGTCAGCCTGCCCGATTTCGACCCCAATGAGCGTCCGCCCTTGCCAACCTCGGGCAGCCCGACCGACAGCCCTTTGTTCAACCGTGCGGTTCAGGGGGTTTACGAGCTTGGCTCGACCTTCAAAATTTTTGCTGCCGCGCAGGCGATTGATCTTGGTCTGGTGACACCCGACACGATGATCGATATTCGCGGCCCCTTGAAATGGGGCAAATTCCGCATCACCGATTTCAAGAATTACGGCAACGAGCTGTCGGTCTATGACATTATCAAGAAGTCGTCCAATATCGGCACGGCCCGTTTGGCCCTTCAGATCGGCGCCGAGCGTCAGCAGGATTTTCTTCGGGCCTTGGGCTTTGACGAAAAGACCAGCGTCGAAATGGTCGAAGCCAAAGGCGGCAAGCCGAAATGGCCCAGTGACTGGCAGGATATTTCAACAATCACAGTGTCTTACGGTCATGGTATTTCGGTCACGCCGATGCATCTGGCCGCCGGATATGCGACCCTGGCCAATGGCGGCTACCGGGTGACGCCGACATTGCTGAAGCAGGATTATCCGCAGCGCGGCCCTCGGGTGATCAGCCCCGAGACCTCGCGTCAGGTGCGCGAAATGTTGCGGGCTGTGGTGAAAGAGGGAACGGCCACGTTCGGCGATGTGGAAGGCTACGCGGTGGGCGGCAAAACCGGCACCGCGGACAAGGCAAAGGAAAACGGCGGCGGATATTATGAAGACCGCGTGATCTCGACCTTTGCCAGTGTCTTTCCGGCTTATGATCCGAAATATGTGCTGATCGTCACAATGGACGAACCGGAACTGGCGACCGAGATCGAACCCAAACGCACCGCCGGTTGGACCGCCGTTCCCATCGCGGCCGAGATCATTACCCGCGTTGCCCCCTTGCTCGGGCTAAGACCAGAGATTGAACCCAAGCCGCAGACAGGTGTAACAGGGGCCTCGAACTGACGGGGGACTGCCATGGACTGGCAACCAAAAAGCCTGAGCGCCCTTGGGCTGACCGCCCGAAACGGGCGTGATGTAACCATCACCGGGATCGCCGTTGACAGCCGGGACGTGCGTCCGGGGCATCTGTTTGCGGCCCTTCCCGGGGTGAATGCGCATGGGGCCAGCTTTATCGCAACCGCGCTGAAAAACGGTGCAGCGGCGGTTTTGACCAATATGGCGGGCGCAAATATTGCCGCTGATGATCTGGCCGAAACCGAGGCCGCGCTGGTCGTGGTCGAAGACCCGCGTCAGGCCCTGGCCTATGCGGCGGCCCTTTGGTTTGGCGGGCAGCCCGATGTGATGGTTGCCGTGACAGGCACCAATGGCAAAACCTCGGTCGCCAGCTTTACCCGCCAGATATGGGAGGCGCTTGGCTTTGATGCTGTCAATGTCGGCACCACCGGGGTCGAGGGCGCATGGGAAGCCCCGTTGATGCACACGACACCGGAACCGGTGACACTACATCGCGCCCTTGCCGGTGCCGCAAGCGCCGGTGTGACCCATGGGGCGATGGAGGCCTCAAGCCACGGGCTTGAACAGCGCCGTCTGGACGGGGTGCATCTGGTGGCGGCCGGCTTTACCAACCTGACGCAGGACCATCTGGATTATCACGCGGATTTTGACGCCTATTTTCACGCCAAGGCCGGCTTGTTTGACCGCGTCCTGACCGAAGACGGGATCGCGGTGATCAATATCGACAGTGACGCGGGCGTTGATATGGCGGACGTGGCGATGACCTCGGGCAAGGAATTGCTGGCGGTCGGGCGTGCCCGCGAGGCTGATTTGCGCATTCTGGCGCAACGGTTTGACGCCACGGGGCAAGAGCTGCGCTTTGCCTATGACGGCAAGATCCACCAGATGACCCTGCCTTTGATGGGCGGGTTTCAGGTGGAAAACGCGATGATGGCGGCGGGGCTGGCGATTGCCTCGGGCTGCGCGGCGGAAGCGGTGTTTCGCGCCTTGCCCAAGCTTGTTCCGGTGCGCGGGCGGATGCAGCTGGCCGCGACCCGCGAAAACGGGGCGGCGGTGTTTGTCGATTACGCCCACACGCCCGACGCGGTTGAAACGGCTTTGAAAGCCTTGCGCCCGCATGTGATGGGACGGCTGGTCGTCGTGCTGGGCGCGGGCGGAGACCGCGATGCGACCAAGCGCCCGCTGATGGGCGAAGCGGCGGCAGAGCACGCCGATCTGGTTTTTGTCACCGATGACAACCCGCGCAGCGAAGATCCGGCAGTGATCCGCACAGCCGTGATGCTTGGCGCCCCTGACGCCATCGAAGTGGCGGACCGGGCCGAGGCAATCTTGCGGGCGGTGGATGCCTTGGGACCGGGCGACGCGCTGCTGATCGCGGGCAAGGGCCACGAGACCGGGCAGATCATCGGCGACGCGGTTCTGCCCTTTGACGATGTGGAACAGGCCAGCATGGCCGTTTCCGCGCTGGACGGGGGGCTGGCATGAGCCTTTGGACCTCGTCCCAGGCGGTCGCGGCAACGCAAGGCCGATCAACCGCCGACTGGGAGGCCAGCGGCGTTTCGATTGACACGCGCACGCTTAGGCCGGGGGACCTGTTCGTTGCCCTAAAGGATGTGCGCGACGGGCATGATTTCGTGGCACAAGCCCTGGAAAAGGGCGCGGCGGCGGCATTGGTCAGCCGGATACCCAAGGGTGTCGCAGCGGATGCGCCGCTTTTGGTTGTCGGCGATGTTCTGACCGCGCTGGAAGATCTGGGCCGTGCCGCACGTGCGCGCACAAATGCGCGGATCGTGGCGGTGACGGGATCGGTCGGAAAAACATCGACCAAGGAAATGCTGCGCAAGGTGTTGTCGGGGCAGGGTAAAACCCATGTGGCCGAGGCAAGCTATAACAACCACTGGGGCGTGCCGTTGACATTGGCGCGGATGCCCGCCGATACGGCCTATGCGGTGATCGAAATCGGCATGAGCAATCCCGGCGAAATCGCGCCGTTGGCGCAAATGGCCAAGCCGCATGTGGCGGTCGTGACTACGGTGGCGGCGGCGCATCTTGAAGCTTTCGACAATATTGACGGCATCGCCCATGAAAAAGCCTCGATTTTCGAGGGGCTGGACGAAGGGGGCACCGCGATTATCAACGCCGATATCGGTACCGCCGCAATCCTGCGCGCCAAGGGCCGGACATGCGCCGCCAAGGTGTTAAGCTTTGGCGAGGGTGAGGGCGCGGATATCCGTGCCACGGATATCACGCTGCGTGATCAGACAACGATGGTTCAGCTTGACGCGGGCGGCACAGCCCTGCTGCTGAAAATTTCGGCCCCGGGGCGGCATTTCGCACTGAATGCGCTGGCGGTTGTTGCCGTGGTGCGCGAACTGGAGCTGGATATGGCGGTTGCACTGGGCGATCTGGGGCGCTGGACGCCCCATGCCGGCCGCGGCACCCGTGAACGCATGATCATGGATCTGGTCAATGAGGATATGTCGTTTGACCTGATCGACGATGCCTATAATGCCAACCCCACCTCGATGGCCGCATCGCTTGAGGTGCTTGCCGCCGCCCGGCCGCGCAAAGGGGGGCGGCGGATTGCGGTGCTGGGCGACATGCTTGAACTTGGCACAGAAGAGCTGGACATGCACCGCGCCCTTGCCGGTCTGGACAGTATCGGGGCGATCAGCGTGATCCACTGCGTCGGGCCGCGTATGCGGGCGCTTTATCAAAACCTGCCCGAAGCACAGCGGGGCCGCTGGTATGAACAGGCACCGGATATGGCCGAGCGTATTCACAGCCTGATCCACGCCCGCGATATTTTGCTTGTTAAAGGCTCGAAAGGCTCAAAAGTCTCGCTTGTCGTTGACGCGCTGCGAAAATTGGGTCATTCCGCCCCGCAATCCGAAGAAGAGGGCGCCTGAATGCTGTATTGGCTGGCCGATTTGGGACTTGGTTGGGATATGCTCAACCTGTTCCGCTATATCACTGTCCGCGCGGGCGGTGCGTTTTTGACGTCGTTGCTGTTTGGTTTTATCTTCGGCCGTCCGCTGATCAACGTGCTGCGTAAACGGCAGGGCCGGGGCCAGCCGATCCGCGAGGACGGGCCGGACGGGCATTTCGAAAAAGCGGGCACGCCCACCATGGGCGGTTTGCTGATCGTCGGTGCCTTGCTGACCTCGACGCTGCTTTGGGCGCGGCTTGATAACCCGTTTGTGCTGCTGGTGCTGTTTGTCACCATGAGCTATGGCGCAATCGGTTTTTGGGACGATTACGCGAAGGTTTCAAAGCAAAGCAGCAAAGGCGTTCCGGGCCGAATTCGCATTCTTTTGGGGGTGCTGATCGCGGCAATCGCGGCGTATTGGGCATCGATCTATCACCCGGACGGGCTGCAATATCAGCTGGCGCTGCCGATTTTCAAGGACACGCTGGTCAATCTGGGGTGGTTCTTCTTCCCCTTTGCCATTGTGGTCATTGTCGGGGCGGCCAATTCGGTGAACCTGACCGACGGGCTGGACGGTCTGGCCATCATGCCGGTGATGATCGCCAGCGCTGCGCTGGGGGTGATTGCCTATGCGGTGGGGCGGGTCGACTTTACCGAGTATCTCGAGGTGCATTACGTCCCCGGAACCGGCGAAATCCTGATCTTCGTGATGGGGGTGATTGGCGGCGGTCTTGGCTTTTTGTGGTATAACGCCCCGCCCGCGGCGGTGTTCATGGGCGATACCGGTTCGCTGGCCCTTGGCGGCGCGCTGGGGGCCATCGCGGTGGCCACGAAGCACGAGATCGTGCTGGCGGTCGTGGGCGGGATATTCGTGGTTGAAGCGCTGTCGGTGATCATTCAGGTGATCTATTTCCGAAGCACCGGCAAGCGGGTGTTCCTGATGGCTCCGATCCATCATCATTACGAGAAAAAAGGCTGGGCCGAGCCGACCATCGTGATCCGCTTCTGGATCGTGGCGCTGATTTTGGCGGTGGTCGGTCTGGCGACATTGAAAGTACGATAGGGCAGGACCGGGGGCCAGCCCCCGGACCCCCGAAGTATTTTTGAAAAGATGAAATGCAGGGGAGTTTCCGGTGATACCTGTCCGGGGATATCAGGGTGCGAAAGTCGGTGTGCTGGGGCTGGGACGCTCGGGTCTGACAGCGGCGCGGGCCTTGCGCGAAGGCGGGGCCGAGGTGCTGTGCTGGGACGATACCGACGCGGCACGCGCACGCGCCGGGGCCGAGGGGTTTGAGCTGTGCGACTTCGCGCGGCGCGGGTTTGACGGGGTTCAGGCCCTGATCACCAGCCCGGGGATACCGCATCTTTATCCGGCCCCAAACCGGCATATCGCGGCGGCTTACGATGCGGGGGTCGTGGTGGATAATGATGTGGGGCTGTTTTTCGCCTCGCTCGGGGCAGGCGAATGGGACAGTTTCGAGGTGATCCCCAAAGTGATCGCTGTCACCGGATCAAATGGCAAATCGACGACCGCGGCTTTGATTGCGCATATTCTTGACGCAGCAGGTAAGGACGTTCAGCTGGCCGGCAATATTGGCCGCGGAGTGTTGGATGTTGATCCGCCCCCGGATGGCGGCGTGATCGTGCTGGAGCTGTCAAGCTATCAGACCGAACTGGCCCGCGCCCTGACGCCCGATGTGGCGGTGTTCACCAACCTGTCGACCGATCATCTGGACCGGCACGGGGGCAAGGGCGGGTATTTCGCGGCCAAGCGGCGGCTGTTCGCCGAGGGCGGGCCGGATCACGCAGTGATCGGCGTGGACGAGGCCGAGGGGCGCTTTCTGGCGGGGCAATTGTCGGTCGGTGCGGCGGATGCGCGGGTGATCCGTATTTCCAGCGGAACCAAGCTGGGCGGCATGGGGTGGAACGTCTATGCCCGCAAGGGGTTTCTGGCCGAAAGCCGCAAGGGCAAACAGGCGGCCAGCATTGATCTTCGCGAGATCAAGGGGTTGCCCGGCGCACATAACCACCAGAACGCCTGCGCCGCCTATGCCGCCTGTCGCGCCTTGGGGCTGGCGCCGAGGGTGATCGAGGCGGGTTTGCGCAGCTTTGGCGGCTTGCCGCACCGCTCGCAACTGATCGCCGAGGCGGACGGGGTTTCTTTCGTCAATGACAGCAAGGCCACCAATGTGGATGCGGCTGTCAAGGCGCTGGCCGCGTTCCGGAATATCCGCTGGATCTGTGGCGGGCTTGAGAAAGAGGGCGGGTTCGAAGCGTTGCAGGGGGCGACATCGGCTGTGAAAAAGGCCTATGTCATCGGTCGGGAAGCGGCGGGATTTGCCATGCAGCTGCCTTGCGAGACCGAGGTTTGCGGCGACATGGCGACCGCCGTTGCCAGAGCGATGGCAGACGCGGAAAAGGGCGATGTGGTGTTGCTGGCCCCGGCTGCCGCCAGTTTTGACCAATACGACAATTTCGAACTGCGGGGCGAGGATTTTATCGCCAATGTGCAGGCCGGGCTTAAAGCGTAAGCTCAGCTGCGGTTGCCTTCAGCAGCGACGCACTGGCCCGCAGTGCCGCGGTTTCCTGATCGGTCAGGTCGGGCATCAACGTGGCGCTGATTCCGCAGGCCCCGACAATGCGCGGCAACGACAGGGTGACGCCATTGACCCCGCACACCTCTTTTGTGTGCATCGAGACAGACATCACCGCCTGTTCGTCCCGGGCAATCGCCTGCACGATCCGCGCCAGACCCGCACCGATCCCATACCACGTGGCCCCCTTGCCGTTGATGATCGTATAGGCCGCGTTGCGCACCCCGTCATCGATGCGGGCACGCACATCCTGGGTTATGGGGGCACCAACTTGCGCTGCGAAACTCAATACCGGAACCGATCCTGCGCGGGCGTTGGACCAGGCCAGAACCTCGCTATCGCCATGTTCGCCCAGCACATAGGCATGGACGGATCGCGGCGAGATGCCCAGATGCGCGCCAAGCAGGCTGCGGAACCGTGCCGTGTCAAGGATGGTGCCCGATCCGATCACCCGTTCGGGCGGCAGGTCCGACAGGCGTTGGGCCACATGGGTCATCACATCCACCGGGTTCGACGCGACCAGCAGGATCGCATCGGGTGCGTATCGTTGCACCTGGCCAAGCACGTGACGGAACACTTCGGCGTTGCGCGATAAAAGCTCAAGCCGCGTTTCACCGGGTTTCTGGCTGACACCGGCGGACAGGATCACAACTTTGCTGCCCCGAAGGCTGTCATAGCCGCCTGCCTCAACCACACTGGCCGAGGCGAAAGGGACCGCATGGGCGATATCCTGCGCCTGGGCCAGGGCAAGGTCTGGGTTGATATCGACCAGTTGGATGCGGGAAACCGTGCCGTTCAATGCCAGGGCGAAACCTGCGGCGCTGCCGACCATGCCCGTGCCAACGATGCCAACTTTCATGCCAAATCTCCCGCGATTCCCGTGTGGCGCATGGTAGGGGAAAATGGATCAGGCGTCTTGATCTGGGTCAGGAAGACATGGCTATCGCCACCCCAGCCGCCCAACCGCTTGACCAGGCCCATTGGAAATTGAACCCGCCAAGCCAGCCCGTGACATCAACCACCTCGCCGATGAAATAAAGGCCGGGGATGTCTTTTGCTTCCATCGTTTTTGACGAAAGCGCGTCCGTAGACACCCCGCCAAGGGTGACTTCGGCGGTGCGGTAGCCTTCCGAACCGGTGGGTTTGACGTGCCAGTCGGTCAGCGCGTTCACAAGGTCGCGTAGGCGGGCGTCGGATTGGTCGGCCAGGTTTCCGGTCAATCCAAGGGACGGGGCAAGGTGATCCACCAATTTGGCCGGCAGCAGATCGGCCAGAACCGTTGTCAGGTTTTTCCTGCCATCGGTTTGGCGGCGGTCGCGCAGGGTTTGGAACAGATCAAGCTCGGGCCGCAGATGGATGGTGATCTCTTCGCCCTCGCGCCAATAGCTCGAGATTTGCAGGATCGCAGGGCCAGAGAGGCCTCGGTGGGTGAACAGCAGGGCTTCGTCAAAGGACGGACCGCGCATCGCACGGATGCGGGCGGAGACGGCGGTGCCGGAAAGCGCCGTGAAATCGCCATTCGAGAATGTCAGCGGCACCAGCCCGGGGCGGGTTTCGGTCAGCGGCAGCCCGAATTGGCGGGCCAGGTCATAGCCGAAACCGGTCGCGCCCATTTTGGGAATCGACTTGCCGCCGGTGGCGATGACGAGGTGGCGGCAAGTTGCCGAAACGCCGTTCAGCTTCAGCGAAAAGCCGCCGCTTGTCTGCTCGATATCCGAAGCGCTGGTCTGCAATCGATGCTCGACCCCCGCCGTTTCCATCTCGGCCAAGAGCATCGCAATGATCTCTTTGGAAGACCCATCGCAGAACAATTGCCCGAGAGTTTTCTCATGCCACGAAATCCCGTGCTTGCCGACCAGTTCGATGAAATCCCATTGCGTGTATCGTGACAGGGCCGATTTGCAGAAATGAGGGTTTTCCGACAGGAAATTCGAAGGGGTACAATACAGGTTGGTAAAGTTGCACCGCCCACCGCCCGAGATGCGGATTTTCTCGGCTGCTGACCTGGCGTGATCCACCACCAGAACCCGCCCGCCCGCATGCGCGGCACAGATCAGCCCCGCAGCCCCTGCGCCGATGATGATCGTATCCCATTCCATGTATTGGGGGTGCCGTGTTCGCAGCGCATTGGCAAGGGATTAAAGCTGGATTGACAAGGCGTTTTTGGCTAGACTGCCAGCATAGACCCCGAAAAGGGGCGGTACGAGGCAGATTGGTGGTATTCCCATGACTGAGATGGTCTATGGTGCGCTTCCCGCGCATTCCGGCGATCCCGTTCTTCCACGCTGGTGGCGGACGGTTGATAAACTGACGATCACATGCATCCTGATCCTTTTCGGTATCGGTATCCTGCTTGGGCTGGCCGCTTCGCCACCGCTGGCGGCGCGCAACGGGTTCGAGCCGTTTTACTATGTCCAGCGTCAGGCGTTTTTCGGCGGGCTGGCTTTGATTGTCATGCTGATCGCCTCGATGATGGACCCGCGCCAATTGCGGCGTTTGTCGACGGTGGCCTTCGTGATCACCTTTATCGCTCTGGCCTTGCTGCCGTTCTTCGGCACGGATTACGGCAAGGGGGCATACCGGTGGTATTCGCTGGGCTTTACCTCGTTGCAGCCGTCCGAGTTTCTGAAACCGGTGTTCATTGTCGTCAGCGCCTGGCTGATTGGTTCGGCCTCTGAAATCAACGGACCGCCGGGCAGGCAGATGTCATTGGTGCTGGCGATGATCAGTTCCGGCTTCCTTGTCATGCAGCCGGATTTCGGTCAGGCCAGTATCGTGCTGTTTTCCTGGGGCGTGGTGTATTTCGTCGGCGGTGCGCCGATGCTGCCGTTGCTGGGCATCGGGGCGCTGGCCTCGTTGGCGGGCGTGTTTGCCTATAACAATTCGGTGCATTTTGCCCGTCGTATCGACGGTTTCCTGTCGCCTGATATCGATCCGACCAGCCAGATCGGCTATGCCACCAACGCCATTCAAGAGGGCGGTTTGTTCGGGGTCGGTGTCGGTGAGGGCAGCGTGAAATGGTTCCTGCCGGACGCGCATACCGATTTCATCATTGCGGTAGCGGCCGAGGAATACGGCCTGATCCTGGTTCTGCTGATCGTCGCGCTTTACGCGCTGATCGTCATGCGGTCGCTGCTGCGCCTGATGCGCGAACGCGATGCGTTCATCCGTCTGGCCGGAACCGGGCTGGTGTGTATGTTCGGGGTTCAGGCGATGATCAACATGGGTGTCGCCGTGCGCCTGCTTCCCACCAAGGGCATGACCCTGCCATTTGTCAGCTATGGCGGTTCGTCCCTTATCGCGATGGGGGCCGCGATGGGCATGCTTTTGGCCTTCACCCGCGCAAGGCCGCAGGGCGAGATCAGCGACATCCTTGGAAAGCGCAATCGTCGATGACCCAGGACGCACCACTTTTGGTGATGGCCGCCGGTGGGACCGGGGGCCATATGTTTCCGGCCCAGTCGCTGGCCGAGGCGATGCTCGCCCAAGGCTGGCGGGTGAAATTGTCAACCGATGAACGCGGGGCGCGCTATACGACCGCCTTTCCCAGTGCGGTCGAGATCGAGGTCGTGCCCAGTGCCACCTTCGCACGCGGCGGTGTTCTGGCCAAATTGGCCGCGCCTTTTCGCATCCTCGTCGGTGTTTTCGGGGCCTGGATGAAGATGCGCGAAAACCGGCCCGAAGTGATTGTGGGCTTTGGCGGCTACCCGTCGATCCCCGCCTTGTCAGCGGGCTGGCTCATGGGCATTCCAAAAATCATCCATGAACAAAACGGCGTTCTGGGCCGCGTTAACGCCGTGTTCGCCAAGCGGGTTCAGGCGATCGCCTGTGGCACTTGGCCAACCCATATGGCCGAAGGGCTGGGCGCCACCCACGTTGGCAATCCCGTGCGGCAAGAGGTGCTGGATCGTGCCGGTGCGGCCTATATTGCACCGGGGGATTACCCGATGTCCCTGTTGGTGATCGGCGGCTCGCAAGGGGCGCGGATCCTGTCCGATATTGTGCCCGCCGCGATTGCGGGCCTGCCTGACGACATTCGCGGGAACCTGCGGGTATCCCATCAGGCACGGGCCGAAGATCACGACCGGGTCCGCCTTTTCTACGAAGGGCAGGGCATTGCGGCGGATGTTCAGCCGTTCTTCACCGATATCCCCCGCCGGATGAGCGAGGCGCAACTGGTGATCAGCCGCGCCGGGGCTTCGTCGGTTGCCGATATCTCGGTCATCGGACGCCCGTCGATCCTGATCCCCTTTGCCGCTGCAACCGCTGATCACCAGACCGCCAATGCCAGCGGATTGGTTGACGCCGGAGCGGCAATTGCGTTACCCGAGCGCGAAGTGACGGCCGAGCGACTCTCGGCGGAAATTGCCGCAATCCTGCAAAGCCCCGAGACGGCCAACATGATGGCCGAGGCGGCTTTGGCCTGTGGCCGCCCTGACGCGGCCAAGGATCTGGCGGCGCTGGTGGACCGCATGCGCGGCGGGAAAGACGAAGAATGACAGCCAATACCAAACTGCCGATTGACGTGGGACCGATCCATTTTGTCGGGATAGGCGGGATCGGCATGTCCGGTATTGCCGAGGTTCTGCTGAAATATGGCTATACGGTTCAGGGCAGCGATCTGAAGCCGTCGCCGATCACCGACCGTCTTGTTGAACGCGGCGCGACCTTGTTCTTTGGTCAGAAAGCGGAAAATCTGGATGGGGCCGAGGTGGTGGTAATCTCGTCCGCGATCAAACCCGGCAACCCCGAGCTGGACGAGGCCCGCGCCAAGGGCTTGCCTGTCGTCCGGCGGGCCGAGATGCTGGCCGAGCTGATGCGCCTGAAATCCAACATTGCCGTCGCGGGCACCCATGGCAAAACCACCACCACCACGATGGTGGCCACCCTGCTGGACGCAGGCGAGTTTGATCCGACCGTGATCAATGGCGGGATCATCCACGCCTATGGCTCGAACGCCCGAATGGGGCAGGGCGAATGGATGGTGGTCGAGGCCGACGAAAGCGACGGCACCTTCAACCGTTTGCCCGCGACCATTGCCATTGTCACCAATATCGATCCTGAGCATATGGAGCATTGGGGCACGCTGGATAATCTGCGTCGCGGCTTTCACGATTTCGTCTCGAACATCCCGTTTTACGGCATAGCCGTTTGCTGCACCGATCACCACGAGGTTCAGAACCTTGTCGGCACCGTCACCGACCGGCGCATTCTGACCTATGGGTTCAATGCCCAGGCCGATGTGCGCGGCATCAACCTGCATTACGTCAAGGGTGTCGCCAAGTTCGACATCGCCCTGCAAACCGAGGATCGGGTGATCACCGGATGCGCCTTGCCGATGCCCGGTGATCACAACGTCTCGAACGCTTTGGCAGCCGTGGCGGTATCGCATCATCTGGGCATGAGCGACGATCAAATCCGCCACGCGCTTGAGAATTTCAAGGGGGTCAACCGCCGCTTCACCAAGGTGGGCGAAGTCAACGGGGTCACGATTATCGACGATTACGGCCACCACCCGGTGGAAATCGCCGCCGTTCTGAAAGCCGCGCGGCAGGCTTGCGAGGGCCGCGTGATCGCTGTCCATCAGCCGCACCGCTTCACCCGTCTGCATTCGTTGTTTGACGATTTTTGCAGCTGTTTCAACGAAGCGGACGTGGTCGGTATTTCCGAGGTCTATGCCGCGGGCGAAGACCCGATTGAAGGGGCCAGCCGCGATGATCTGGTGGCGGGTCTGATCCGCCACGGGCATCGCCATGCAGTGGCCGTGACCACGCAGGATGACCTGACCAATCTGGTCCGGGCCGAGGCCGGACCGGGCGATATGGTCGTCTGCCTTGGCGCAGGCACCATCAGCACCTGGTCGCGCGAACTGGCCGGTCGGCTGGAGTAGCAGGAAAGGTGTCCCATGTCTGAAAACCTGAAAAGGCGGATCGGTCTGGGGTTGCTGACGGCCTATGGCACCGGCGTGATGATCGGTGCGGGCATCTATGTTCTGGTCGGTGCGGTTGCCGCGCAAGCGGGTGTGAACGCTCCGCTGTCCTTTATTCTGGCCGGGCTGATCGCCGCGCCAACCGCGCTGAGCTATTCCGAGTTTTCCACCCGCATCCCCGAAGCCGCGGGCGAGGCGGCCTTTGTTGAAAAGGGCTTTGGTCTGCCGGTATTGGGGCTGATCGTCGGGCTGTGCATCGTTGCTGCCGGAACGGTCTCGGCTGCCGCCGTGCTGAAAGGCGGTGTCGGCTATTTGCTGGCGATCGTCACGATACCCGAAATTCTGGCGATCGTGATCGTCGGGGCCTTGCTGGCTGGTGTTGCGATTATCGGTGTGTTGGAAAGCCTCGCATTGGCGGCGGTCTTTACGGTGATCGAGGTGGTCGGCCTTGCGCTGGTCGTCTGGGCGGGGTTCTCGGCACCGGCAACGGCGGACATCACCGTGCCCGCGCCGATGGCCTTTGGCGGCATCACAGCGGGTGCGGTTCTGGCGTTTTTCGCCTTTATCGGCTTTGAAGATATCGTCAACATGGCCGAAGAAGTCGACCGGCCCGAGCGCACCATGCCCCGCGCGATCCTTCTGTCGTTGGTGATCACAACCGCCATCTACGCGCTGGTCAGCTGGTCGGCGATCCGCGCGGTTCCGCTGGGGCAACTGGGCGAAAGCCGTCAGCCATTGGCCCTGGTCTGGCAGGCCGGGCAGGGCGGCGAGGCGCGGTTCCTTTCGGCCATCGCCGTCTTTGCCGCATTGAACGGGGTGCTTGCGCAGATCGTCATGGCCAGTCGCGTGCTGTTCGGTCTGGGGCGGCGGCACCCGTCGCTGGGCCTGTTCCATCGGGCGCATTCGAAGCTGGGAACGCCGGTGATTGCGACGCTTCTGGTGGGCGGTCTGGTGGTTGCGGGTGCGCTGATCCTCGATCTGGCAACACTGGCCGAGGCCACATCCTCGATCCTTCTGGCGGTCTTCGTGATCGTCAATCTTGCGCTGATTGCCATCAAGCGCAAAGCCACGGCCGAGGCCGCGTTTCAGGTGCCGATGGCCGTGCCGGTCTTTGGCTTCCTTCTGGCCGCAGCCGCCCTGATCCTGAACCTAGCGGGGGCGGGCGGATGAACCTGTCGCTTATCCTTGCCGCCGCATGGTTCATCATCGCCAATGTGATCGCCCTGATCCCGTCCAAACATCACCACTGGCCGCAGGCCTATATGCTGATTGCCGTCGGTGTGCCGATCCTGGGCTATGTGACCTATCAAAACGGCCCGCTGATCGGGCTTTTGGTTTTTGCAGGCGGTGTAAGCATCCTGCGCTGGCCAGTGCTTTATCTGTGGCGCTGGATCAAAGGGAAATTCTAAAATTGCCTATCGGCCCTGCCGCGCCTTCTTGTGCGCAATGCCTGATAGGGCATGACAAGCTGCAATTGCTTGGATAAACCGGCGCAAACAGGACGACAAATGACCAATCTTCCCACGCCTCGCGGCAAACTGACACCGAACCGTTCGCTTGCTGATCTGACATGGCTTCGGGTCGGCGGGCCTGCCGACTGGCTTTTCCAACCCGCGGATGTCGAGGATCTGGCCGGGTTCCTGAAACACCTGCCAGAGGACATCGCCGTTTTCCCGATGGGTGTCGGCAGCAATCTGATTGTCCGCGATGGGGGCATTCGCGCGGTTGTGATCCGCATGGGCCGGGGCTTTAACCACATCGAAATCACTGGCAACCGCGTCACCGCAGGCGTGGCCGCCCTTGATGCCCATGTCGCCCGCAAAGCCGCCGAGGCAGGGGTTGACCTGACCTTTCTGCGCACCATCCCCGGCGCCATCGGCGGCGCGGTGCGGATGAATGCCGGGTGCTATGGCACCTATGTCGCGGATGTGTTCATCAAAGCCAGGGCCGTCACCCGCAGCGGCGAGATCGTCACCCTTGACGCTGACGATCTGAATTTCCGCTATCGCCAGACCGATCTGCCAGAAGGCTGGGTGATTGTTGAGGCCACATTCGAAGGCCCCGCAGGCGATGCGCAGGAATTGGCCGACCGCATGGCAGCGCAACTGAAGAAACGCGACGAAACCCAACCCACCAAGGACCGCACCGCAGGGTCCACTTTTCGAAATCCCGCCGGTTTCAGCTCAACCGGTCTTGATGACGATACCCATGAATTAAAGGCCTGGAAGGTGATCGACGACGCAGGCATGCGCGGTGCGACCCTGGGCGGCGCACAGATGAGCGCCAAACACTCGAACTTTCTGGTCAACACCGGCGGCGCAACAGCGCAAGAGCTTGAATCTCTGGGCGAAAAGGTCAGAAAAAAGGTTTTCCAAAACAGTGGAATAGAGTTACAGTGGGAGATCATGAGGGTCGGTGAACCGGCCCCGACGAAATAATCAAACATCGGTCACAAAGACCGGGAATTGAGGCACAGTGGGTATGTCGAGCAGGGCAAACCCGACAGTGGCGGTATTAATGGGCGGACCCTCGGCTGAGCGCGAGGTGTCACTATCGTCCGGGCGCGAATGCGCAAACGCCCTGCGGGATGCGGGATATAACGTCGTTGAGGTCGATGCCGGCCTCGATGTTGCCGCGCGTTTGCTGGAAATCAAACCCGATGTGGCCTTTAACGCATTGCACGGAAAATGGGGCGAGGACGGCTGCGTTCAGGGTATCCTTGAATGGTTGGGCATCCCCTATACGCATTCCGGCGTTCTGGCGTCGGCTTTGGCCATGGACAAGGAACGTTCAAAAGCCGTGTTTCGCGCTGCGGGCCTGCCGGTGGCAGCGGGTTTGCTGGCATCCAAGGCCGAGGTGATGGCACGCCATCAAATGCCGCCCCCTTATGTGGCCAAGCCCAATGACGAAGGCAGTTCGGTCGGCATCTACATTGTCGACAAAGACGCCAATACCCCGCCCCGGCTTGCCGATGACATGCCGGATATCGTCATGGTCGAAGCATACGTGCCGGGGCGCGAGCTGACCTGCTCGGTTCTGGGCGACCGTGCGCTGACCGTGACCGATATCATCACCGATGGCTGGTATGATTATCACGCCAAATATGACGAAGGCGGATCGCGTCACGAGGTGCCCGCCGATATTCCGCAAGAGATTTTTGACGCCTGCATGGATTATGCCCTGCGCGCGCATCGGGCGCTTGGCTGTCGCGGCCTCAGCCGGACCGATTTTCGCTGGGATGAAACGCGCGGGCTGGACGGGCTGATCCTGCTGGAAACCAACACCCAGCCCGGAATGACGCCAACCTCGCTTTCGCCGGAACAGGCATTGGCGGCAGGGTTGGATTTTACCCAGCTGTGCCAATGGCTTGTGGAGGATTCTTCATGTCGTCGATAAGTCCCGGACGCTTTGATCCCGCCCCGTCGCGCTGGGCCTACCGGTTCGAACGCCTGTGGCTGACACCGGCCTTCCGGCTGTTTATCCGCACCGGTCTTCCGCTTTTGCTGATCTTCGCCACCATCGCCATTTACCTGTCTGACCAGGCCCGCCGCGATGCGGTGATCGGCAGCTACATTTCCGTGAAGGATTCGATCCAGCAGCGGCCGGAATTCATGGTCAAGCTGATGTCGATCGAAGGCGCCTCGGTGGAAGTGTCCGAAGATATTCGCGAAATCATTGGGCTGGATTTCCCGATCAGCTCGTTTGATCTGAACCTCGAAGACATGCGCAGCCGCGTGATGGAACTGGACGCCGTGGCCGACGCCACCTTGCGCATTCGCGCCGGTGGTATCCTGCAATTCGACATCGACCAGCGCCAGCCCGCCGTCGTCTGGCGTCAGGGGGGGCGGCTTGAGGTGCTTGATCCTTTCGGCATGCGGGTCGGGCATCTGGATTTCCGCACCGACCGTCCCGATCTGCCGCTGATCGCGGGCGAAGGGGCGGACCGTGCCACGGTTGAAGGGCTGCGCCTGCTGGCCGCGGCCGGTCCGGTCAAGGGACGTATCCGTGGCCTTGTGCGGGTTGGGCAACGCCGCTGGGATATCGTGCTGGATGGTGGCCAGAAAATCATGCTGCCCCCGGTCGGCGCGGTCGCCGCGTTGGAGCGCGTGGTAGCGCGGGCGCAGATGCAGGGGCTGCTGGAACGCAATATCCAGGTGATCGACATGCGCAACCCTGACCGCCCGACCATCCGCATCGCGCCGGAGGTCATGGAAGACATCAAAAAGACAAGAGCCACCATAACAGAAGGCCAGAGCAGATGAGCGAACTTTACGAATCCCAACGCGCCATGCGCGCGATGCGCAAGGCAGCGATCCAGCGGGGCGTTGTGGCGGTTCTTGACATCGGGACATCCAAGGTCGCCTGCCTTGTCCTGCGCTTTGACGGTACGGACACATTTCACGAGGCCGAGGGCATCGGCTCGATGGCCGGGCAGGCGGGGTTTCGGGTGATCGGGGCCGCTACCACCCGGTCGCGCGGCATCCGGCTGGGCGAAGTGGACGCCATGCCGGAAACCGAACGCGCCATTCGAACGGCTGTTCAGACAGCGCAGAAAATGGCCAATATCCGCGTCGATCACGTGATTGCCTGTTTCTCGGGCGCCCATCCGCGCTCATACGGGTTGGAAGGGCGGATCGACGTTGAAAACGAGGTTGTGACCGAACAGGATATCGCCCGCGTTCTGGCGTCCTGTGAAATCCCCGATTATGGCCATGGCCGCGAAGTCATTCATGCCCAGCCGATCAATTTTGCGCTGGACCACCGCAGCGGCATGTCCGACCCGCGCGGTCAGGTGGGCCAGACCTTGGCCACCGACATGCACATGCTGACCGTCGATCACTCGGTAATCCAGAACATAATCCACTGCGTCAAACGCTGCGATCTTGAACTGGCCGGAGTGGCCTCGTCGGCCTATGTCTCAGGCGTGTCCTGTCTGGTGGAAGATGAACAGGAACTCGGCGCGGCCTGCATCGACATGGGCGGCGGATCGACCGGAATTTCCATCTTCATGAAAAAACACATGATTTATGCGGATTCGGTCAGGATCGGCGGCGCGCATGTGACCAACGACATTGCCATGGGCCTGTCGGTTGATAATGCCACGGCCGAGCGGGTGAAAACCTTCTGCGGCGGGGTGCATGCCACCGGAATGGACGACCGGGACATGATCGAAATCGGCGGGGACAGCGGCGACTGGGAAAAAGACCGCCGCACCGTCAGCCGGGCCGAGCTGATCGGCATCATGCGACCGCGGGTTGAAGAAATCCTGGAAGAGGTGCGCGAACGTCTGGATGTGGCGGGTTTTGACCATATGCCCAGCCAGCAAATCGTCCTGACCGGCGGGGGCAGCCAGATACCCGGGCTTGACGGTCTGGCAACCCGCATTCTGGGGGCGCAGGTCCGCCTTGGGCGGCCATTGCGGGTTCATGGCCTGCCGCAGGCGGCCACCGACCCTGCGTTTTCGTCCTCGGTCGGGCTTTGTCTGTTCGCCGCCCATCCCAAGGACGAGTGGTGGGATTTCGAAATGCCTGCCGAATCCTATCCCGCCCGATCCTTGCGCCGTGCCGTGCGTTGGTTCCGCGAGAACTGGTAGCCGCAACATATTGGACTCTAAGCGAAATCTCGCGAATCACCCGCAATCTCTGGCCAGATTTTGTGGGTATTGGCGTTTTTTTGGGTGACGATCCAAGGGAATCCCGTTATTCTGCGGGGATATAAGGCAGCAAAAACCCGCAAAAGCGGTCACTTAACAGGCGGAACAAGTATGACGTTGAATCTCTCCCTTCCGGGTCAGGAAGAGTTGAAACCCCGTATCACCGTGTTCGGTGTTGGCGGCGCAGGCGGCAATGCCGTTAACAACATGATCGACAAATCGCTGGAAGGGGCCGAGTTCGTGGTGGCGAACACCGACGCTCAGGCGCTTCAGCAAAACAGCGCAGCCCATAAAATCCAGATGGGGATCAAAGTCACCGAAGGTCTGGGCGCAGGTGCCCGTGCCGAAGTGGGGGCCGCTGCCGCCGAAGAAAGCATTGAACAGATCGTCGACCATCTGGCCGGTTCGCATATGTGCTTTATCACCGCCGGTATGGGCGGGGGCACCGGAACGGGTGCTGCCCCGATCATCGCACAAGCTGCCCGCGAGCTTGGGGTCCTGACCGTCGGTGTCGTCACCAAACCGTTCCAGTTCGAGGGTGCCAAGCGCATGCGTCAGGCCGAGGCTGGCGTTGAAATGCTTCAACAGGTCGTCGATACGCTGATCATCATCCCGAACCAGAACCTGTTCCGCCTTGCCAACGAACGCACCACCTTTACCGAAGCGTTCAGCCTGGCCGATGACGTGCTTTATCAGGGTGTCAAAGGTGTGACCGATCTGATGGTCCGCCCTGGCCTGATCAACCTCGACTTTGCCGATGTCCGCGCTGTCATGGACGAAATGGGCAAAGCGATGATGGGGACCGGCGAAGCCGACGGGGAAGAACGCGCCATTCAGGCCGCCGAACAAGCCATCGCCAACCCGCTGCTTGATGAAATCAGCCTGCGCGGGGCAAAGGGCGTTCTGATCAACATCACCGGTTCGCATGATCTGACCCTGTTTGAATTGGACGAGGCCGCCAACCGCATCCGCGAGGAAGTGGACGCAGACGCCAATATCATCGTCGGTTCGACCCTTGATCCAAGCATGGACGGCAAAATGCGCGTCAGCGTTGTGGCCACCGGCATTGATGCGTCGGATATGGTCCACGAAACCCCGGTGCCGCGCCGCACTTTGGCCGAACCGCTGAAACCGCAGCCCGAACAGCGTGTCGATGTCGAACCCGAGCCTATCGCCGCCATAACCGAAGAGCCGGGCGAGGTGGAAGAGCAAAACGCCAATTTCTTCGACCGTCTGGCGCAGGAAGAGGCACAAGCCGCCGCCGAGCAGGCCGAGGATATCTTTGCCGAAGAACCGGCGCCGCTTTATACGCCGGAACCGGCCTATCAGCCGCAACCGGCCGCAAGTGCTGCGGCATACGCGCCCGGCACCCCGTCACCCGAAACGCTTCAACGACTGCATCAGGCAGTCAACAAAGTGCCCGAACCCCAGGTGCAGCAGCAGGCCCAACAGCCGCAACCGCAACCTCAGCCCGCACCGATGTTCCAGCGTGCCCAGCCGCAGCCCGCTCAGCCGCAGCCTCAGCCGCAAATGCAGCAACAGCCCATGGCCGAGCCCAAGCCGCGCTTTGGAATCAACTCGTTGATCAACCGCATGGCGGGCCAGCAAGGGGCGGAAAAGCAGGAACAGTTCCTGCGCCAGCAGCCCCCGGTACAGCAATTCGAAGATGATGCCGATAACTATCCGCAAGAAGATGATCGGGTCGAAATCCCTGCCTTCCTGCGCCGTCAGGCCAACTAAGGCACTGAAATAAAACGATTTAGGGCCACCTTTCGGGGTGGCCTTTTTCGTTCGGCAAAACCCTGCCTATGTGGAAAGGCGGATGTTTCATTCCGTTACAAAGATTGAGTTGAGCGTGACAGGCCCAATCTCTAGAACCAAGCCTGCCGGAAGAACGACGCTTCGGAACTGGGGTAGTATTTGCAAACGACGCTAAGACACGCGACCACCTTCAAGGGCACCGGATTGCATTCGGGCCGCCCTGCTGTGATGACCATCGCCCCCGCTGTGGCCGGACACGGCATCGTATTTCACCGCAGCGACGTGGCAAATGGCACTCTCCCCGCCCGCTGGGATCTTGTTGACCGGACGCCGCTTTGCTCGCGTCTGGTGAACGAACAGGGTGTCTCGGTCTCGACCGTTGAACATGTCATGGCGGCCCTGGCCGGTTGCGGCATCCACAATGCGCTGATCACTCTGGACGGGCCAGAGGTTCCGATTCTCGACGGGTCGGCGCTGCCTTTCGTGCGTCAGCTGATCAATGCGGGCCGGAAGGAACTTGATCACCCGTTGCAGGCTATCGAAATCCTGAAACCCGTTCAGATCGATATTGGCGATGCCTTTGCCCGTCTGGAACCTGCGGACCGGCTTGAAATCAGCTTTTCGATTGATTTCGACGAAGCCGCCATCGGGCGCCAAACCCGCAGCATGTCGCTGCAAAACGGGGCTTTCGTGCGCGAACTTTGCGACAGCCGCACTTTCTGCCGCAAAGGCGATGTGGACGCAATGCGTCAGCAGGGTCTGGCTTTGGGCGGCACCATGCGCAACGCGGTGGTGTTTGAAGGCGATCACGTGCTCAGCCCGGGTGGTCTGCGCCACCGCGATGAACCGGTGCGCCACAAAATGCTGGACGCGCTTGGCGATCTGGCCCTTGCCGGACGCCCCATTCTGGGCCGCTATGTCGGGCATAAATCGGGTCACGCCATGACCAACACCCTGTTGCGCCGCCTTTATGACCAAGGCGATGCGTGGCGGCTGGTCACGCTGAACGAACATCAGCAATCCAAACTGCCGGGTGCCGGTATTTTGGCGGCGGATATCAGCGCTGTCGCGTGAACCTTTCCAATTTCCTGCCAAATTGATTTTGCACCGGATTTTTCTGTGCTAGGACCATTCTAAAGCGTTTCGCTATAACGCCCGAATTGCGACGGGCCGGATTGATGAGGAATGGCACGCGATGGCAGGCTCGAAAATTCTGACCCGTGCAGGAATTGTGATTGTACTTGCGTTTTTGGCCGCTTGCGGACGGGTGCAGCTGACGCAGGACCTTTCCGTGGACGAGATGAGCGCGGAAGAGATCTATCAGGCGGGCGAACGCGAACTGGAACGCGGCCGCGATGAACGGGCCGCCAATTACTTCGGTGAAATCGAACGGCTGTTCCCCTATTCCGAATGGTCAAGCCGGGGATTGGTGATGCAGGCCTATGCGCTGCAAAAAGACAGAAAATATGCATCAAGCCGCGCCGCTGCCGAACGCTATCTGGCGTTTTACCCGCGCGGGGGAGATGCGGCCTGGGCGCAATATCTTGTGGCCCTCAGCTATTACGATCAGATTTTCGACATTGGCCGCGATCAGGGCCTGACCGTCAACGCGCTGCAAGAGCTGCGCAAGGTGTTCGAGGATTATCCCGACAGCGACTATGTGGAAGACGCAAAAACCCGCTTTGATCTGGCCTTTGACCATCTGGCGGGCAAGGAAATGGAAGTGGCACGCTATTATCTTGAAAACGGCGAATATCAGGCTGCCATTGGCCGTTTCCAGATTGTCGAACAGGATTTTGACACCACCCGCCACAAGTCCGAAGCGCTCTACCGTCAGGTCGAGGCCTATCTCGCCCTTGGTCTGGGGGCCGAGGCGCAGGCCGCCGCCCGCAAGCTTCAGGCGGAATTTGCCGGAAATGAATGGACCGCTGACGCGCTGGCCCTTCTCGCCAAGCACGGCGTCGGGCTGTAAACCGCCGGGACCGGAGGGCAGGCCATGCTTCTGGGTCTCGAAATTCGGGACATTCTGATCATCGACAGGCTCGAGCTGGCATTCCAGCCGGGCCTGAACGTGCTGACCGGAGAAACCGGCGCGGGCAAATCGATCCTTCTTGACAGTCTGGGCTTTGTCCTTGGCTGGCGGGGCCGGGCCGAACTGGTGCGCAAGGGGGCCTCGCAGGGCGAGGTGACGGCCGAATTTGATCTTCCCGTAAATCACCCCGCACGGGCGGTTCTGGCCGAGGCGGGGATTGCTTGCGACGACACGCTGATTCTGCGGCGGGTGAACACGGTCGAGGGCCGCAAGACCGCCTGGGTCAACGACCGGCGCTGCTCGGGCGAGGTGCTGCGCGCCCTTTCCGAAACCCTGATCGAATTGCACGGACAGCATGATGATCGCGGTTTGCTGAACCCGCGCCATCACCGCAGCTTGCTGGATGCCTTTGCCGGGCTTGACCGGCAAGTGGCGCAAGTACGCGAGGCATGGCGGGCCTTGTCGCAGCAGAGCGCCGCGCTAGAGGCGTTGCAGGCCGAGATTGCCGAGGCGAAAGCGGAAGAGGAATTCCTGCGCCATTCGGTCAGCGAATTGACCGCCCTTGATCCCCAGCCGGGCGAGGACGAGGCGCTGGACACCCAACGCCGCCTGATGCAATCGGCCGAGCGTATCCGCGAAGACATTGCCCGCGCGGCGGGGGCTTTGGGTATCGACGGGGCCGAGGGGTCGATGGGCGATGCGATGCGCTGGCTGGAAGATGCCGCGGACAAGGCCGAAGGTCAGCTTGAGGGGGCATTGGCGTCACTGGGTCGGGCACTGATCGAATTGGGCGAGGCCCAGCAAGGGGTTGAGACCTGTCTGGACAACCTCAACTTCAACCCGCAAGAGCTTGAAAACACAGAGGAAAGACTATTCGCTTTACGCGCTTTGGCCCGCAAGCATCAGGTCATGCCGGATGATCTGGCTGCGCTGCGGACTGATCTGTCGGCAAGGCTGGACCGGATCGAACACGGCGCGGACCGTTTGGCCGAAGCGCAAGCCGCCCGCGACACGGCGCAAGCGGCGTTTGACAACGCAGCGGCGGGTTTGTCGGCCATGCGCAAAGCCTCGGCGGCGCGGCTCGATCAGGCGGTGATGGACGAATTGGCACCGCTGAAAATGGACCGCGCGTTTTTTCAAACCGATGTCGCCGCGTCCGAAGCCGGGCCTTCGGGCATTGACGATGTCAGCTTCACCGTTGCCACCAACCCCGGGGCACCGGCGGGGCCGTTGGCGAAAATCGCCTCGGGCGGAGAGCTTAGCCGCTTTTTGCTGGCGCTGAAGGTCTGCCTGTCTTCGGACAGCACCGGCGTGACGATGATATTTGACGAGATCGACCGCGGTGTTGGCGGGGCCACGGCGGATGCGGTTGGCCGACGGCTGAAGGCCCTGGCCGAGGGCAGTCAGGTGCTGGTGGTCACTCATTCCCCACAAGTCGCGGCACAAGGGGCGCATCATTGGCAGGTGGCGAAAACGGTCAGCAAGGATACGACCCTGACCAGCGTTGCGGCGCTGGACCAGGGCGAGCGGATCGACGAAATCGCGCGTATGATTTCCGGCGATACCGTGACCGACGCGGCGCGGACGGCCGCAAAAGCCTTGTTGCAGGGCTAGGGCGCATTCTTCAAACGATGGCCCGCGCCCACCGTACGGTGGGCAAACCCCGCCTTAACGTCTGACATCGTACAACCTTTCCCGCATGCACATCGTGAGAACCGTTGATCTGACACTAGCGTAAGCAAGGATGTGAAGGATCAGCCAGACCACCGCAGAATTCGACAGGTGCGTTGGGGCGAAGCCCTGATGTATTGGCAGGACAAGCACGACCAACCGGCGGGCCCGCCACCTTATACCAGATGTAAAACGCCAACACCCTGCCTCAGATGTTCTGGGCGGGGCAAAAGCGCGTCGCGTGGGCGGTGTCAGTTTAACCGCACCATCTTGCCGGGGTTCATGATATTGTCCGGATCAAGCGCCCGTTTGATATCGGCCATGATCGCCCAGCCGTCGCCGTGTTCCGCCTGCATATGGGGCATCTTGCCCACGCCGACGCCATGCTCTCCGGTGATGGTCCCGCCCAGCCGCAACGCCCGCTGGGCCATCCGGTCAGCCAGCTGTTTTGCCACGGCCAGTTCCTCGACATTGCCGTCTTCCAGCAGCAGAATCGCGTGAAAATTCCCGTCGCCCACATGGCCCAGTATCGGCCCGGCGAGGGGCGAGGCGGCAATATCGGCGCGGGTCTCCTCGACCGCCTGGGCAAGTTGCGAGATTGGCACACACAGATCCGTCACCACCGCCCGCGTGTTGGGACGCGAGGCCAGAATGGCGAAATAGGCATTGTGCCGCGCCGCCCACAGGGCTGATCGATCCTCGGCCCTGGTGGCCCATTCATAGCCTGATCCGCCATGATCGGCGATGATCTCGCCAAAGTTCTCGCTTTGCTCGGCGACCGCTTTGGCCGAGCCGTGAAACTCGACCAGCAATTGCGGGCATTCGGCGATCTTCAGACCGGAATAGGCATTCACCGCCTTTACGCTATCGGTATCCAGAAATTCGATCCGCGCCATGGGCAGACCCATCTGGATCGTCTCGATCACCGCATCGACCGCATTGCCGATGGTTTCAAAGCCGCAAACCGCCGCCGAAATGGCCTCGGGCTGGCCTTGCAGTTTCAGTGTCAGCTCGGTCATCAGCCCCAACGTGCCTTCCGATCCGACAAACAATCCCGTCAGGTCGTACCCGGCCGAAGTTTTCGGCGCGGCGGAACCGGTGCGGATCACCCGCCCGTCGGCCAGCACGACCTCGAGCGCGATCACATTGTCGCGCATGGTGCCATAGCGCACCGCCGTCGTGCCGCTGGCCCGCGTGGCCGCCATCCCCCCGAGCGAGGCATTGGCCCCGGGATCGACCGGAAAGAACAGGCCGGTGTCGCGCAAGCGCACATTCAGCGCTTCGCGGGTGCAGCCGGGCTGGACACGGACAATCATGTCCTCGGGCCGTATCTCGAGCACCTGATCCATCTTTGAGAAATCCACCGAAACCCCGCCCGACAGTGCCATGGCCTGGCCCTCAAGCGATGTGCCTGTGCCAAAGCCGATCACCGGGCAGCCATGTTCGGCGCAGATCCGCAGAATGCCGGCAACCTCGTCGGTTGATTTGGGATATAGCACCGCATCCGGGGCGGTTTGGGGGAAATAGCTCTCGGATTGGCCATGCACATCCAAATCGGACTTGGAGCATGAGTAACCTTCGCCTAGAAATGACGAAAGGGCGGCAAGGGCGTCGGGGATGCTCATCTGGGTCTCGCTTGATCAGGGTCACGGGGCCAGCAAACGGGACGCGACAGAAAAATACAAGGCCCGAAGGGACACGGGGTGGCAGCAGAGTTTGACAGCAAGCATTTGGTGGAACGCGCAAGCCTCTTGCTGCGCTTCTGGCTGCTTGCGCTGCTGATCGGAATTTGCGGCGGCGCGGCAGCGGTCGGGTTCCGGCTGGGGGTCGAAACCCTGCAATCCACCTTTTACGGCAATCCCGATCTGACCGTGATCGAAAGCTTTGTCAGGGCCTTGGGCTGGTACTGGATCATCGGCATCCCGACATTGGGCGGGCTGGCGGTGGGCATCCTGATGCAGGTTTTCACCCGCGACGGGCGGGTGCGCTCGGTGGCTGATGTGATCGAAGGGGCGGCCATCCGCGACGGGCGGATCGAACATAAAGAGGGTGTCGTGTCGGCCATTGCCTCGCTGATCACCCTGTCCTCGGGCGGGTCGAGCGGACGGGAAGGGCCGGTGGTGCATATCGCGGCCCTGATCTCAAGCTGGATCGTCACCCGCGCGCGGCTTGACGGGGTGACAGGGCGCGACCTGATGGGCTGCGCCGTGGCCGCCGCCGTTTCGGCCAGTTTCAACACCCCAATCGCCGGTGCGATATTCGCGCAAGAGGTGGTGATGCGCCACTTTGCGATCCGGTCATTCGCGCCGATTGTCATCGCCTCGGTCGCGGGTACGGTGGTGAACCGGCTGCGTTTCGGCGATGTGACCGAGTTTTCCCTGCCGCAAACCAATGCGCTGGATTTCTATATCGAGCTGCCCGCCTTTGCCATGCTGGGGATCGTCAGCGGCATCGTTGCGACCCTGCTGATGATGGCTGTCTACCATGCCGATAGCTGGGGCAACCGGGTGCAATTCGGCTTGCGCCTGCCCATCTGGATCCGGCCGATGATCGCCGGGGCGCTTCTGGGCCATCTGGCGATGATCTATCCGCATATTATCGGGGTCGGCTATGAAACCACCAGCAAGGCCCTGACCGGTGAACTGCCCGCATGGGAAGCGCTGAACTTCGCGATTTTCAAGGCGGTCGCAGTGACCATCACCCTTGCCGGGCGCATGGGCGGCGGCATCTTTTCGCCCTCGCTGATGCTGGGGGCGCTGACCGGGTTGACCTTCGGCCATGTGGCGGTGGCGACCTTCCCTGCCTTCACCTCGGGCGGCGAGACGCTTTATGCGCTGGCAGGCATGGGGGCGGTGGCGGCTTCGGTACTGGGGTCGCCCCTGTCGACCATCCTGATCATATTCGAGATGACGGGCGACTGGCAGGCGGGCCTTGCGGTGATGCTGGCGGTGTCAACCTCGACCGCTGTGTCGGCCTCGTTGAACCACAAATCGTTTTTCTTGACCCAGCTGATGCGCCGCAACATCCAGATCGCCGCCGGACCGCAGGCCTATCTGCTGCAAATGTACACCGTGCGCTCGGTGATGTGCGATATGGAGGATTGCCGCCATCTCGATCAGAATCTGCTTTGGGAAAAGGTCAAGAACGGCTATGCGCTGCGCCCCGGCTCGACCCTGGCCGAGGCGATGCCGATCCTCGACCGGTTCCAGACCGATTGGGTGCCGGTGATCTCGGCCTCAGAGGGCGAGACGCCGGATATTGTCGGGGTGCTGTTTCAGGTTGATGCGTTGAAGGCCTATAACCGCGCCCTGGCGGCCACGGCGCGGGAAGAGCATTCCTGAAGCATTTCGAGATGTCCCCGCGCCGCAGGTTGATTATGAAAAGCCCGCCCCATCAGCAGGTTTCGCGGGTTTGGACACGCATCAAAGCTGTTCGATCTGCACGAATTCGCCCGCAACAAAGGCGATATGACTTGCGATGTCACCGGCCTGCTCAAGCGGGGTCTCATAGCTCCAGGCACCGTTTTCAATCGTCCGATTGGTGCCGACCACGTTGAAATACGACGCATCCCCCTTGTGCGGGCAATGGGTCTTGTGGCTGGTTTCGTCCAGAACGGCCATGGCAACGTCCTTGCGCGGGAAATAGATCACGCCGTCATACCCGTTTTCCATCAGTTCCAACGCATTGGCGCTTTCGGCGATAACGGCGCCCGCGGCACGGACAACCCAGATGCCGTCGGCCTTGCGGATACGGATTTGCTTGCTCATTCTTGTTCCTTTCCCGGCGGTCCCATGCAGATTGCACAAGGCGTGTGACAGGTTTGTGTCAAAGCGCTTCGGTGGCTTGACGTAACCATAGCGCTGCCTTTGGCGAAAGCAGGGGTGATATCTTGTCGCGTACCTGTTGGTGATAGGTGTTTATCCATGTTCGCTCGGCCGGTGACAAGATTGACGTCGCGATCAATCGCCTGTCGATCGGCACCCATGTCAGGTTCTTGAAGCCCAGCATGTCGCGATCATCCGCCCCGTCCATATCCGGGGCTTTCTGCACGACGATCAGGTTTTCAATCCGGATGCCAAACGCCCCCTCGCGGTAATAGCCCGGCTCATTGGACAGGATCATCCCCTCTTGCAGCTTCACCTCGGACACGCGCGACAGGCGCTGAGGCCCTTCATGCACGCTGAGAAACGCGCCAACGCCGTGGCCGGTACCGTGATCGAAATCCTTGCCTGCGGTCCAAAGCGGGAAACGGGCCAGCGCATCCAGATCGCGCCCCGCCAGCCCGCGCGGGAACCGCGCGCGGTGAATGGCGATCACCCCTTGCAAGACACGGGTGAAACAGGCGCGTTCCTCTTCCCCCACTTCACCGATGGCCATTGTGCGGGTGATATCGGTGGTGCCATCGCGATATTGCCCGCCGCTATCGACCAGCAGCAGGTGGCCGTCTTCCACGGTCAGATTGCTTTCGGTGGTCACGCGGTAATGCGGCAATGCCCCATGCGGGCCGGTGGCCGAGATCGTCTCGAAGCTGATGTCATGAAGCTGGCCGGTCAGCCGTCGCAGATCTTCCAGCTTGGTGGCCACATCAATCTCGGTCATGCTGCCCGGCGGTTGCGCATCCACCCAAGCCAGGAATTCACACATCGCCACCGCATCGCGCATATGGGCATCAACCATGCCCTGTATCTCGGTCGGGTTTTTACAGGCTTTGGGCAGCACACAAGGATCACCACCCCAAACCAGCTCGGCCCCGCAAGCCTCGGCCACGCGCACTGGCAAGCTGCCCTTATCGGCTTGCACCTTGCCGGTCAGCTTACCCACGACCTCAAGAAAGGACGGTTGAGGCAAAATGCGCACCGCGTCGCCCAGATGATCCTTCACCGCGCCCAGCTTTTCTGCCGCCATGAACAGATCAACCGAGGCATCGTCATGCAATATCGCAAACCCATGCGCCACCGGATTGCGCGGAATATCCGCGCCACGGATGTTAAGAAGCCACATGATGGAATCCGGCAGGGTGATCAGCGCCGCCTTGCATCCGGCCTTGCGCAAGCCCTCTGCCAGTTGGTTGCGCTTCTCCTCATGACTGACACCTGCGAACTCGATCGGGTGCGAAAACACCGGCTCAGACGGACCTTCCGGCTGATCCTCCCAAATCGCATCAACAAGGTTGTCCGTTTCCTTCAACGCAATCGCCGTTTCGCCCAACCGGTCACGCAAATCCTCGATCTGCGCCACCGAGTAAAGCCACGGATCAAACCCGACAGTCCCGCCATGGGGCAGACGCGCTTTCAGCCAGTCCGCCAATCCCACCTCGGGCCAATCCACCGGCGTGTAGCAATGCGCCACCTGTTCGCGCACCTGCACACGATAGCGCCCGTCCACGAATACCCCGGCCACATCCTTCAACGCCGCACAAAACCCGGCCGAGCCGGTGAACCCCGTCAGCCACGCCAACCGCTCGTCTCGTGCGGCGACATATTCGCCCTGATGCGCATCGGCCCGCGGGATCAGGAACCCGTCCAACCCTTGCGCCGTCATCGCCTTGCGAAGCTGCGCCAGCCGCGCGACCCCCGCCGCCGGATCAGATGTCACTTCAAACGATTGCAGCATGAACCGCCCTCCTGTCGGGCAGACTATCCTGCCTTTTCTTCTTGCCAAAATAGTCAAAAAGGCACCGGTCTCGAAAGTCAAAATGGTCCTGGGATCAACCCGAGACAAAAGTTGATTTCGAACCGCGTCAGATCGCCTTTTTGATCCCCATCACCCGCGCCCGCGCCCGTGGGTCGCTGTCGAACAGGCTGGCCAGTTGTTCGGTCATCGCGCCGGCCAGCTGTTCCACATCGGTGATCGTCACCGCCCGCTCGTAATAGCGCGTCACGTCATGACCGATACCAATCGCGAGCAATTCCACCTGTTTTCGTTTCTCGACCATCTCGATCACGTCACGCAGGTGCTTTTCCAGATAATTCGCCGGATTGACCGACAGGGTGCTGTCATCCACCGGCGCGCCATCGGAAATCACCATCAGGATTTTACGCTGTTCCGGCCGCATCAGCATCCGGCGATGCGCCCATTCCAGCGCCTCACCGTCGATGTTTTCCTTCAGCAACCCCTCTTTCATCATCAGCCCCAGATTGGGCCGCACCCGCCGCCATGGCGCATCGGCCCCCTTATAGATGATATGGCGCAGATCATTCAGACGGCCCGGCTGCTGAGGCCGCCCCTCGTTCAGCCATTTCTCGCGGCTCTGGCCGCCTTTCCAGGCACGGGTGGTAAAGCCGAGGATTTCGACCTTCACATTGCACCGCTCGAGCGTGCGGGCCAGAACATCGGCACAGATAGCGGCGATCGATATCGGGCGGCCCCGCATCGAGCCGGAATTGTCCAGAAGCAGCGTCACCACCGTGTCGCGGAACTCCATGTCCTTTTCCCACTTGAACGACAGGGGCGTCGTGGGGTTGGCGACAACCCGCGCCAGACGGCCGGCATCCAGAATACCCTCTTCCTTGTCAAACTCCCACGACCGGTTTTGCTGCGCCTGAAGGCGGCGCTGCAACTTGTTGGCCAACCGGCTGACAGCGCCTTTCAACGGCTCAAGCTGCTGATCCAGATAGGCCCGCAACCGTTCCAGCTCGACCGGTTCGGCCAGATCCTCGGCCAAGATTTCTTCGTCGTAGTCGGTTGAAAAAACGGTGTAATTCGGATCGGCATCCGAATGCGGCATAGGCGGTGGCGGCTCAAGCGGGGCGTCGCCATCCGGCATATCGGTTTCGTCCGACATGTCGTCATCGGCGTCCTCGTCCATGCTGACATGGGCCTCGGTCGCGTCCTGCTGCTGTTCCTGGGTTTGCTCAGGATCGGCCTCGGCCTCGCTTTCGTCGCTGTCCTCCTGGCCCTGGCTGTCGGGATCGTCTTGTTCTTCCGCGTCCTCTTCGGCCTGGTCTTCCTCGTCCTCATCCTGCGCGTCGGGGTCGTCGCCCAGCTGGTCGCCATAGCCGAGGTCTTCGATGACCTGACGGGCAAACCGCGCGAAACCGGCCTGATCCGATAAAGTCTCGCTTAAGTCCTCTAAAGTGTCGCCGGCCTGTTCTTCAATAAAGCCGCGCCACAAATCCATCACATTGGTGGCCCCCGATGGCAGGTCGCGCCCGGTCGCCAGATGGCGCACCAGATAGCCCGCCGCCACCGAAAGCGGCACATCGGCCCGGTCGCGCACCTGATCATAGCCCTTCCGGCTGCCCTCGGCACTGATTTTGGCGTCAATATTGGTGGCGGTGCCGGGCATGTCGCGGGCGCCCATCGCCTCGCATCGCGCCACTTCCATCGCCTCGTAAATATCCCGCGCCATCTGGCCTGTGGGCAAGTATCGCGCATGCAACCCGTCATCGTGATACCGCCGCTGCATCGCCAGCGCATCCGCCGTGCCGCGGGCCAGCAACACCTCGTCGCGGGTCATCCTGCGACTGACCTGAGGCAGCCGCATGGCGTCGCCGCTGACACCCGACGGATCAACCGTATAGCTGACGCTCAGATCGGCATCATCGGCCAGAACCTTCGTGGCCTCGGCCAGCGCTTTTTTGAACGGATCGGCCGGATTGTCGTTGGGTTTGCTCATGGGCGCGAAGATGGATCAGATAGGGGGCAGAGGCAAGCCGTTTAGCCGTTTTTGACCGATGCTTTGATAATTGGGCGAGGGCGCTTATATCGAAAAGCAAGACGAGGCTTTGAGATGTCGGAAAATACTGAAACCCATATGATCAAACTTCTGCAAGAAATGCGGAAGGAAATGAAGAATGGTTTCGCAGATGTCCACGCGCGTTTCGAAGAGGTAAACACCCGCATCGACGGGCTGACCCATAGTGTGACGCTGCTTGCCGCGAATATGGGCGGGCATGAAAGCCGTATCATCGATCTCGAGCTTGCCATGGCCGAGCTTCGGGACCACCACGAAACCTGATCTTCAATCCAAAATCTTTTGGCCCAAAATATCCCGGGGGTCCGGGGGCTGGCCCCCGGGCCGGTCCGCGCGCATTGCGCGTGGATATCCCTTATCCCAAACTCGCGCTCGCGGCACTTTCGGGCAGTTCCTCGTCAAACAAACGCTGATAGAATTCTGCCACGGTCTGGCGCTCAAGCTCGTCGCATTTGTTCAGGAAGGACAGGCGGAACGCATAGCCCACATTGCGGAAAATCTCGGCGTTCAGTGCCCAGTTGATCACCGTCCGGGGGCTCATCACCGTTGACAGATCCCCGTTCATGAACGCCGTGCGGGTCAGATCGGCCACCGTTACCATGCGGCTGACAATATCGCGGCCCTTCTCGGTGTTGTAATGCGGGGCCTTGCCCAGCACGATCATCGTCTCGGCATCGTGGCTCAGATAGTTCAGCGTCGCCACCAGCGACCAGCGGTCCATCTGCGCCTGGTTGATCTGCTGGGTGCCATGATACAGCCCCGTCGTGTCCCCCAAACCCACGGTGTTGGCGGTGGCAAACAAGCGGAAATGCGGGTGCGGGGTGATGATTTCGTTCTGATCCAGCAAGGTCAGCTTGCCGTCATGTTCCAGCACCCGCTGGATCACGAACATCACATCCGCGCGGCCCGCATCATATTCGTCAAACACGATGGCCACGGGATTGCGCAGCGCCCAGGGCAGGATGCCCTCGTGAAACTCGGTCACTTGCTTGCCGTCACGCAGCTTGATCGCATCCTTGCCGATCAGGTCGATCCGGCTGATATGGCTGTCAAGGTTCACTCTTACCGCAGGCCAGTTCAGGCGGGCGGCCACCTGTTCGATATGGGTTGACTTGCCCGTGCCGTGATAGCCCTGGATCATCACGCGCCGATTATGGGAAAATCCGGCAAGGATCGCCAGGGTGGTGTCGGGATCAAACTTATAGGTCGGATCAATTTCCGGCACACGTGCGCTGGCTTCGGCAAAGCCTTTCACGACCATATCCGTATCAATGCCGAACACATCGCGGACATGGATATCCTCGGTCGGGCGTGTGTTGGGGTCGATCAAACCGTCTGCCATATTCTTAACCTTCCTCGCGCCAAATTGGGCCTTGGACCCTCGTGCAACATAATGCGGGATGACGCAAGTCAAAGACCGCGGTCCCGGTGAATGCCGCGCGGACTTTTCTCGCCGTTCAATCCGTGTTTTAGTACGCGCTGTTGCGGGCCGCTTCCGGCCTTTGAATTCGGATGCCTTTTGCAGATGGCCAGCATTGAAGATCTCGAAACCCTGTTGGACGGCGTCGGCCGAGGCGAACGCGGCGATTTTCACCGCCTGTACGAGCTGACCGGCGCCAAGCTATTTGGCCTGTGCCGGGCCATATTGGACGATCGCGCCTGGGCGGAAGAGGTGCTTGAAGAGATTTACGTCGCACTTTGGCACGGGGCGACCGAGTGGAAGCGCGACCGGCTGACCCCTCTGACCTGGATCCTGACGCTGGGCCGTAGCCAGGCCATCGCCGCGCGGCGCGAAGCCGCAGGCGACAGCCGCCCCGATCCGGTCGAATTGCAGCGTGTCGCCCTGCCGCGCGAAGTGCTGCAAGACGGCAGCGATGCGCGCCCTTTGTTGCGCACGTCGCTTTCCTGGCTGCCCAAGGATCGGCGCGAAGCTTTTCTGCTCAGCTATTTTTCCGGTGTCTCTTACGCCGATCTCGCCACCCGCTATCGCGTGCCGCTGGCCACCGTGCGCAACTGGCAACGCCGGTCGCTGCAAAGGCTGTACCGCGATCTGACCGGAGGGACGGCGGACGAAGATATTGTACTGGCGGCTGAATATTCGCTTGGTCTGTTGCCGCAAAAAGAGCAGCGGATATTTGAAACCCGCGTGATGATGGAGGAGCCCCTGCAACTGGCCGTTGCCGGCTGGGGCGAGGATTTCATCGTCCTGACCGATGCCTTGCCCGACATTGCGCCGCCCGCGTCGATGCTGACCCGACTGGATCAGCGCATCTTCACCGAACAGTCCAAGCCGCTGTGGCGGCGGGTGCGCCTGTTCCAGTCGCTGGTGATGGCCGCCGCCGCTGCCAGCGTCGCCTGGCTGGCGATCACCTATTGGCCGGGGATGGTTACGCCTGACGGGTTGCCGGTGGCCAGCGCACCGCAGCAAAGCGTCACTGCCATTTCAACCCCGCCGCAACTTGACCCGTTGCCAACCGCCGGACCGCCGCTGGCGCTGCTTGATCCGGCCTCGGGCATAATTCAGGTGGGCGGCGACCTGTCGGCCCTGCGCCGGATCCCCAATCTGGCGGTGTTCCTGGATTTCGGGGGCGATACCGAATGGGTCAGCCTGGGCGGCTGGCCCGAATTACCGCCGCATGATCTGGCCGTACCGATCGAGATCGTGACCATCGCCAGTGGTGCCGATCTGGTTATTCTGGGCGGACCCGGATCAGATCAGGAAGCGATGCGGGTTTCGGTTCAGTAGCCACGGCTTTGGGCGGGCTATTTGAAGCTGCGGCTGTCCTTGATCTGGTCCCAGGCCCAGACGACCTCTTGCAATTGTTCTTCCTGTGACCGGTCGCCGCCGTTCATATCCGGATGCAGCACCTTGATCAGAGATTTGTAGGCCTTGCGAATCTCTGCCTTGGACCAATGGTCCTTGGCTTCCAGAATATCGATGGCCTTACGCTCGGTCGGCGGCAGGCGTCTTGTGTGGTCGGTGTTGGATTTCCCCGGATTGCGGGTGGCGTTTTCGCCCAGCACCTGATGGGGGTCTTCAATTCCCAACCGCGCCCAGGCCCGCGCCTCGGGGTCCGAGAAATTGCGGGTCTCGCGTTCCCATACCTTGTCTTTCGACATTTGCGCGTTCAGCTCGGCTTCTGTGGTGCCGTCGAAGAAGTTCCATTTCAGGTTATATTCGCGCACATGGTCTTTGCAGAACCAGAAAAAATCATCCAGAACGTCCGGCGCTTTCGGTGCCCGGAACTTTCCCGGTTCTTCACATCCGTCATGTTCACAGACCCGGGTCGAGGTTTCCGAAGCCCCCGACATGCCCCTGCGGCCACGCGGGTTTTTCTTCTTTGCCGATTTGACCGACATGTCGAAACCAAAAGGATCTGATTTTGTCATGGATGTACCTTTCCGACTCGGAGCAAGCAGTCTAAAGCTATTTGCCGAGGATTGAAGAGGGGACGCCAAAAAATGTCGGTTGAAAACGAGATGAACAAGCGGTTAACCGCTGCATTCAGCCCCTCGGTTCTGGAAATCCGCAATGACAGCCACCGTCACGCCGGTCATGCCGGGGATGACGGATCGGGGGAAAGCCATTTTCACATCACCATCCGGGCCGAGGATCTAAGCGGTCAGTCCCGTATTGCCCGCCATCGGGCCGTGCACGCGGCGCTGGGTCCTGAACTGGTGGCGCGGGTCCATGCGCTGGGGTTAAGCGTTCTCGACTAAGCCCGTCCAAGCGGCGCCGGGGCTTGACGCCTTTCCTTAACATTCTATATTTCGAATGTTTTAGGAGCCGCGCCGCATGTCGAACCCATCCCATCCCGACCTGGGGGAACTCGATTATCCGCTGGGTCTGCGCGAAAACGCCGGCCTTTTCATGCAGCAGCTTTTGCAGGTCCTTCTGGTCGGCATGACAATCGGCGTGCAGCGCACGGTGCTGCCCTTGATCGCCGAAAGCGATTTCGGCCTTGCCGGTGGTTCACTGACCTTGCTTTTGTCCTTTGTGGTCAGCTTTGGCTTTGTCAAAGGGGCGATGAATTTCCTTTCGGGTCAAATGGCGGGCCGGTTCGGGCGCAGGCCGGTGCTGATCGCCGGTTGGGTCTTTGCGCTTCCGATCCCCTTTATCCTGTATTTCGCCCCCAGCTGGGGCTGGATCGTGGCGGCAAATGTGCTTTTGGGGATCAATCAGGGCTTTGCCTGGTCGATGACGGTGACGGCGAAACATGACATCGTGCCAAGCGCTCAGCGCGGGCTGGCGACGGGCATCAACGAATTTGCAGGCTATGGGGGCGTCGCGATTGCGGGGTTCCTGACGGGGTGGCTGGCCTCGGGCTTTGATCCGCGCATGACGCTGGTTCTGTTCAACGCCGTGGTTGTGGCCGCTGGTCTGGTGACGGCTTGGGCGTTTTTCGGCGAAACCCGGCATTTCGCGCATCAGACTGCCGCGGCGACGGGGGCGAAACCGTTAAGTGGCTGGCAGGCTTTCGCGATGGTCACATGGCGCGACCAGCGGTTCATGGCCCTGTCGCAGGCCGGGTCGGTTGAAAAATTTGTCGATGTGGCGCTTTGGACGCTGGTGCCTGTGTATCTGAACGCCCAAGGGGCCAGCCTGATTGAGATTGGCCTGATCACCGGCATTTATGCCGGGGTTTGGGGGGCAAGCCAGCTTTGGACCGGTCCCTTGTCTGACAGAATTGGCCGCAAGGCACCGGCGGTGGCGGGCATGTTCCTAAGCGGTCTGGCGCTTTTGGGGTTTGCGTTGTTTCAGTCGTTGACGGCATGGGCGATCACGGCGGCGCTGACCGGCATTGGCATGGCGTTGCTGTATCCGACGCTGATTGCCGCCGTCGGAGACCTGTCCGATCCGGTGTGGCGGTCCTCAAGCCTTGGGGTCTATCGGTTCTGGCGCGATCTCGGCTATGGGATCGGGGCGCTTGTCATCGGGGTTGCGGCGGATATAGCGACAAATGTGGTGGCGGGGTTCTGGCTGGTGGCGCTGGCCATGGTGGCCTCGGGCATCTGGCTGGCCATCGGGTATCGCGAACCCGCACGGCGCGACTGACCGGTCGGGCCGTCATACATCCTGCAAATGCGGGAAACTGTCTTTGTAGCGGGCGAACATATGCGCCCCGCAGCGCACCGATGCATAGCGCGGCGGGTTGCTGTCTGACACGCATTGCGGCAAGGGGGCAAACACCGCCTCGGTGTCGGCTTCGACAAAAAACGGCATGGAATAGCGTTCCCGCCCAGAGATATTCACCACCCGGTGCAGATTGGCCAAATAAAGATCATTGGTCATCCTCTGCACCAGATCGCCGATATTCAGCACGAAGGTGCCGTCTATCGGCGGGGCCTCGACCCAGACCTGATCGCGGTTCAGAACCTGCAAGCCGCCGACCTGATCCTGCGCGAGGATCGTCAGGTTGCCATAATCGGTATGTGCGCCAATGCCGATCATCTCTTCATCGATCCGCCCGCTTTGCGGCGGATAATGGATCAGGCGCAGCACGCTGATCGGATCGCGCATTTTCGCCGCGAAATAATCGGGCGCCAGATCAAGGCTAAGCGCGACGCCCCGCAGCAGCACATGCGAAAGCGCGGCCAGCGCGTCGTGATATTGCATCAGCGTTTCGGCAAAGCCGGGCAGCCCGCCGGGCCATTGGTTGGCCCCGAAAAAGGGCTGGTCGCGACCGGGGGTTTCGGGACCAAGGTCAAAACATTCCTTCAGATCGCGGGTTTTGCCCGGATCGGTGTTTTCGCCGAACAGCGGGATATATCCGCGCAAGCTGTGGCCCGAGTGGCGAATATGCAGCGCGTTTTTCACCTCAATCGGCAGGGCGAAGAAGGACCGGCTGGCCTGATAGGCGGCATCGATCAGCGCAGGCGGAATTCCGTGGTTGCGGATATAGAGAAAGCCGACATTGGTCAGCGCCCAGCGAATTTCCCGCGCGACCGGGCGCGCATCGCCGCCATCGACCAGCGCGGCGATATCGACCAGCGGAATGCGGTCAAAAGATTGCCGTTTCGCGCGCAATCGGTCAGCCAGAAGCGGTGCCAGCAATTCGCCCATGATCTGCGCCGTTCAAAGCCCCAGCTTGGCGGCAACCAGTTCGTTCACCGCTTTCGGGTTGGCCTTGCCACCGGTGGCTTTCATCACCTGACCGACGAACCAGCCTGCAAGTTTCGGGTTCTGCTTGGCCTTTTCGACCTGCGCGGGGTTGGCGGCAATGATCTCGTCCACTGCGGCTTCAATCGCGCCGGTATCTGTCACCTGCTTCATGCCACGGGCTTCGACGATCTCGGCCGGATCGCCGCCTTCGGTATAGACGATCTCGAACAAGTCCTTGGCGATCTTGCCGGAAATATCCCCCGATTTGATCAGCTTGATGATACCGGCCAATTGCGACGGAGACACGGGGCTATCGGTGATGCCGTGATCTTCTTTTTTCAGGCGGCCGAACAATTCGTTGATCACCCAGTTGGCCGATAGCTTGCCGTCACCGGCTTCGCGCTGGACCTCTTCGAAATAGGCGGCGTTTTCGACCTCGGCGGTCAGAACGCTGGCGTCATATTCCGACAGGCCAAAGTCATTCACAAAGCGGGCTTTTTTCTCGTCCGGCAATTCGGGCAGCGAGGCCGCAATGTTATCTACCCATGCTTGCTCAATCTCAAGCGGCAGCAGGTCGGGGTCGGGGAAGTAGCGATAATCATGCGCTTCTTCCTTTGACCGCATCGAGCGGGTTTCGCCCTTGTCAGGGTCAAACAGGCGGGTTTCCTGCACCACCTCTTCGCCCGCTTCGTGCAGGGCGATCTGGCGGCGGGCCTCGATGTCGATGGCTTGCTGGATAAAGCGCATCGAGTTCATGTTCTTGATCTCGCAGCGGGTGCGCAAATGGCTGAAATCGCCGGTCTCAATGAATTTTTCATACTCGCCCGGCAGACAGACCGAGACGTTCACATCGGCTCGCATGCTGCCTTCCTGCATATTGCCGTCGCAAGTGCCAAGGTAGCGCATGATCTGGCGCAGCTTGCCCAGATAAGCGGCAGCCTCTTCGGGGCCGCGGATGTCGGGGCGGCTGACGATCTCCATCAGGCAGACACCGGTGCGGTTCAGATCAACGAAAGACATGTTCGGATCCATGTCATGGATCGACTTGCCGGCGTCCTGCTCCATATGGATGCGTTCGATGCGCACCTTGCGGGCGACGCCCGGCCCCATATCAACGATCACTTCGCCTTCGCCGACGATGGGGTGATAAAGCTGGCTGATCTGATAGCCCTGCGGCAGGTCGGGGTAGAAATAGTTCTTGCGGTCAAAGGCCGACACAAGGTTGATTTCCGCCTTCAGGCCCAATCCCGTGCGCACGGCCTGCTCAACGGCAAACTCGTTGATGACCGGCAGCATGCCGGGCATGGCGCTGTCAACGAACGAGACGTTCGAATTCGGCTCGGCCCCGAATTTGGTTGAGGCACCCGAGAACAGTTTCGCATTCGACGACACCTGCGCATGCACTTCCATGCCGATGACCAGTTCCCAGTCGTGCCTGGCACCCGCGATTGTTTTGATTTTCGGGGTCTCGTAGGTCAGGTCGAGCATGTCAGATATCCTCTTGGCGGTCCGACCTGCCTTCTAGGGCAGGTCAGGACAGGGAACAAGAGGCTGACGCTTATGCGGTGTGGAAATCAACGCCGTCTTTGTTGAAGAACAGATGCTTTCCGCGCAGAATTTCGCGTTCAAAGGCGCGGCTGAGCGTGCTGAACGCTTGTTCAAGCCCGGTCTGACGCTGACGCCATGCCTTGGCAGGCGGGGCGTCCGGATCATGGGTACCGGCGGCTTCGGCCCAGATGACCGGGTGAATTTCGCGCAGATGGTTGCGGGCGAATTGCGGCGCGGCTTTGATCAGCGCCTGCCGGTTGTGATAGGCGCGTTTCGAGCCTGAAACCAGCGGGCCGGTCGGGGTCAGAGACACCGACAGGAAGGCGGCAATCTTGTTGGCTGTGCCCTGATCGGGCTGGGCATCCAGATAATCGCCCAAACCTTGCAGGAACATCGCCACATCGACAAAACCCAGGGCCTCTTTGTCTTCGCGCACCGCGTCCATCAGGGTCAGCGCATAGGCCGCGTTGCCCCAGTGATCGGCGGTTTCGGCGGCCATCTTGCGGGCCTGCTGTTCCAACAGCTCGTATGAGCCATACCAGCGCGGCAAAAGCGACTGGCCGAAACGGCGATAGGATTTCGCGTAATGCGGTGCCAGATCAATCAGGTCTTCGTAATAGGCAATCGCCCGCTGGGCCGCATCGGGCTGACCGGCCAGCGCACGGCAGCGGGCGGCGGCCAGGGCGGGCGAATCGTTTTCGATCGGGTCGTATTGTTCCAGAATGCTGGTCGCACGGCGGAAATGGCGGGCAAAGGCTTTCCAGTCCGAGGCCGGAACCTCGTCCGCCCAGCCCTGACCACGCCAGACCGAGCCGATATCCATATGGGCCTGCGCAACCACCAGTGCCACGCCATAGTCTCCGGCATGGTCGATCAGCACCTGATCCAGCATTTCAACGCCTTCCGTCGCCGCAGACAGGCCGTGTTCGCTTTGCGGCAGAACCCCAAGGGCAATCGTGTCGATGATATCCTTGCGGGCACCGGCGGACAGGACATAAGCGGTTGGCGTGCCGCCAACGGTCATTCTGCGTTCGCTGTCATGTTCGCGGATCAGCGCGCCCAAGCTGTCCCACGCATCCTGACGGACAAGCCGGTGGGCGGTTTTGTGCAGGCGGGTCTTTTCTTCGCAATCCTTCGATTCATCAGGGATCGGGATCGAGATTTGCTGACGGATATCCACCAGCGACATGTTCGACAGGCCATTCGCTTCCTCGTCCTTCGGTTCGGGCGTGATGCGCGGCCCCATGGCGCGGCGGACCGCCGAGATCAGCGATTTTGATGCACTGGGGGATGTCGAAATAAAGGCCATTGTCTGCTCCGGGTTTTGTCTTGTCCCGAAACTCGTCTGCAACTGCGGCCAGACTTGGGCATCCAGTTGGAATTTTGGCGGTTCTTTTGGGCCTGCGCCGCGCCGGTATTGCGGCGGATTGCCCGCTAAAGCAGGGAAAACGGGTGTTTTTGAAAGGGCATCCCTTGGGCCGCAAGCCCGTTTTCCAGCAGATCAAGCGGAGGGATCGCGGGTTGCATCACCCTGATTTTGCGGCCCGATTCCAGTTCCACGATCAGTTTGACCGACCGGTCCAGACGCAGGTTGATATGCATTTGCCTGATTTCACCGCGCGGCAGGCTGACCTCGCGCCGGCCATGGCGCCAATGCAGGGTTTCGTGGTCCAGCAGGAAGGACGATTGCGGATTCGCGGCCAGATCATAGATCGCGGGCAGGGTGACAAGCACCAAAATCCCCAACACGACGGGCGATATTGCCAGCGCATACCAAAGCCATGCCAGAACCGCATAGATTGCCGCCAGCAAAAAGGCTGTGCCCGAGGATCGCCCCTCGCGCCGGAAAGCAAAGGCCGGTTCCATCAGCTGAGTATCCGGTTGATCATTTCTGTCGTATCGCGGCTTAGGTCGGGGGTGGCTTTGATCCGGTTCAATTCGGTGCGGATCAGGGCCTGACGGCCGGGGTCGAACCGTCTCCAGGTCTCGAAGGCGCTGCACATGCGGGCGGTGATCTGCGGGTTGGCTTTATCAAGCCTGATCAGCCAATCCGCCAGCAAACGGTAACTTGCGCCGGTCGCGTGATGGAACCCGGCGGTGTTCAGCGCCAAGGCCCCGAAAACCGCGCGGAAGCGGTTGGGGTTGAGATGGTTGAAATCCGCATGCGCGGTCAGCTTGTCCGCCACGCCCGCCGCGTTGGCCGGCGCGGCGCGGGCGACCTGCAACGCGAACCATTTGTCGATGACAAGGCGCTCATGCTGCCATTGATCGTAAAAACTCTGCAATTCGGCGGCACCGGTTTCGGCGCCCAGCAGGTCTGACAGCGCGGCCAGTTGCTGGGTCATGTTGTCGGCGCTTGCATATTGCTTGCGGGCCTCGGCCCCGCCGTCCAGCCGGGTGATCAGCCCGAGCGCCGCATTGGCCAAGGCCCGTTTTCCCGCCTGCTCCGCGTCGGGCGAAAACGCCCCGTCCACCTGATTGGCGGCGTAGATGCGGGGCAGGGTGTCTTGCAGCTTTTCCGCCAGCGCCTGTTTCATCGTCTCGCAGGCGGTCCAGATCACCATCGGATCGGGCGTATCCCCCTTGTCGTGCAGGGCTTGCGCCAGCAGGTCTTGCGACGGCAGGCCCAGGGCCAGGGCGCGAAAGGCCGGATCAAGGCTTTCGTCGCGCAGCATATGGGCGATCGCATCCAGATAGGACCCATCCGGCGCGGCATCCTTTTCGATCATCCGCAGCAGGCTGTCCTTGGCCAGATCGCGCCCGGCTTCCCATTTGTTGAACGGATCGGTGTCATGGGCCAGCAGGAAGGCGCGGGTGGCGTTGTCCATCTTACGCTCAAGGATCACAGGGGCCGAGAATTGCCGCAGGATCGATGCCACGGGTTTCGCCGCGAGCCCGTCAAAGCTGAAGCTTTGCTCGGCTTCGGTCATTTCAAGGATTTGCGTCGGCAGCACCTCGTCACCGTTCTGCCCCAGCAGGCCGACGGCAATCGGGATCACGCGCGGGTCTTTTTCGTCCTGGCCGGGGGTGGGCGGTGTGTGCTGGCGAAACCGTAAGGTCAATGTGCCATTGTCAAACGTCTCGTCCACCGACAGGCGCGGGGTGCCGGCCTGAGAATACCAGTTCTTGAACTGCGTAAGGTCCCGCCCGGTGCTGTCTTCGAACACCAAAAGCCAGTCTTCAATGGTCGCCGCGTCCCCGTCATGGCGGTTGAAATAAAGATCGAGCGCCTTGTAATACCCTTCGTCCCCGACAAGGTGTTTAAGCATATTGATGACTTCCGCACCTTTTTCATACACGGTGGCGGTATAGAAATTGTTGATTTCCTGAAAGCTTTCGGGCCGGACAGGATGGGCCAGAGGGCCGTTGTCTTCGCGGAACTGGCGGCCGCGCAGCTCGATCACATCCGAGATGCGTTTGACCGGCTCGGATCGCATATCGGCGGTGAATTGCTGGTCGCGGAACACGGTCAGCCCTTCCTTCAGGCACAGTTGAAACCAGTCGCGGCAGGTGATGCGGTTGCCGGTCCAGTTGTGGAAATACTCATGCGCTATGATCGCCTCGATCCGTTCGAAATTGGCATCGGTCGAGGTTTCGGGGCTGGCCAGAACGCAGGATGAGTTGAAAATGTTCAACCCCTTGTTTTCCATCGCCCCCATGTTGAAATCATCCACGGCCACGATGTTGAACACATCCAGATCGTATTCGCGGCCGTACACCTGTTCATCCCATGTCATTGCGCGTTTCAGCGCCCCCATGCCGAAGTCGCATTTGTCTTCGTCGCCTTCGCGGACATAGATGTTCAACGCGACCTCTTTGCCGGACCTGGTGGTGAAACTGTCGGGGTGGGCAATCAGGTCGCCCGCCACCAGCGCAAAAAGATAGGCCGGTTTTGGCCAAGGGTCTTGCCATTCTGCAAAGCCATCGCCGCTGGCAACCCGATTGCCGTTCGACAATAGCACCGGCAGGTCGCTTTCGATGCGGACATGGAAAGGGGCCATCACATCGGGGCGGTCGGGGTAGAAGGTGATCTTGCGAAAGCCTTCGGCCTCGCATTGGGTGCAATACATGCCGTTCGACATGTAAAGCCCTTCCAGACTGGTATTGGCCTGCGGGTCGATTTCAACCTCGGCTTCCCAGGTGAACGGTCCGTCGGGAACGGTGCAGGTCAGGCCCTTGCCGGTGATTTCGGGCGAGACGGGGTTTCCGTCTATGCTGGCCGATTTCAGCGTGACCTGCTCGCCATGCAGAAAGAACGTCTGTTGTGCTGCGTTCGGGCCGGGTGCAAAGCGGATGCGGCTGATCACCCGCGTGGCGCTGGGGGACAGGCGGAACGTCAGATGTACATCCTCAACCGTCCAGCCAAAGGGCGTGTAATCGGCAAGGTGAATGGTTTGTGGGGTCTCTGTCATCTGGCGCTTCCGGTCTTTTTCATTGGGGCGGCAATTGCCCCGATGCGTCAACTTGCCTGTCCTTTTATCGGGAGTCGAGAGGCGCAATGCCACTTTTTCACCCGTATGAAAGGGGCGGTATTCCGGCGGCTTGGCATTGTTGGGAAGTTTTTGAAAGTTCTTCGGGATTGATTGGAATTGCCAACTGGGTCCTCATGTTGCCGATAGGAAACTTATCAGGTAGTCGAAAGGCGGAACGGGTGCGGATGGCAGCGCCCATGGACAGGGGATGCACATGACCAAACGTGTTGATCGACAAGGCCTTCAAGTGGCCGGCGAACTGGCGGATTTCATCGAAACAAAGGCCTTGCCGGGCAGCGGGGTCGATGCGCAGGCCTTTTGGGCCGGGCTGTCATCGCTGGCGCATGATCTGGGGCCGGAAAACGCGGCCCTTCTGGAAAGGCGTGAAGAGTTGCAAAGCCAGATTGACGACTGGCACCGCGATCACCGTGGACAGCCGCATAACCATCAGGCCTATCGCACCTTCCTGTCCGAGATCGGCTATCTGATCGAGGATGGCGAGGATTTCGAGATCGATACCGCCAATGTCGACCCCGAGATTGCACTGGTCCCCGGCCCTCAGCTGGTGGTGCCGATCACCAATGCCCGCTATGCGCTGAACGCGGCCAATGCGCGCTGGGGCAGCCTTTATGATTGCCTTTACGGCACCGACGCCATGGGCAGCCCGCCGCCCGCGGGCGGGTTCGAAAGGGGCCGCGGGGCGCGTGTCGTGGGCCGTGCGCGGGTGTTTCTGGACGAGGCCTTTCCGATCGAAGGCACCAGCCATTGCGATGTGCGCCGCTATCACGTGCAAGCCGGGCAATTGTTGGTGGATGACAAGCCGCTGGTCGATCCGAAGAAATTCGCGGGCTATTCGGGCAATCCCAAGGCACCGGATTCGGTGTTTCTGGTGAATAACGGCCTGCATGTCGAGCTGGTGTTCGACCGCGCCCACCCGATCGGCAGCCGCGATCAGGCGCTTTTGGCGGATGTGGTGCTGGAAAGCGCCGTCTCGGCGATCATGGATTGCGAGGATTCGGTGGCTTGCGTTGATGCGGAAGACAAGGTGCTGGCCTATGCCAACTGGCTGGGGCTGATGAAAGGTGATCTTGAGGCGGTTCTGGACAAGGGCGGCAAAAGCATCACCCGCCGGTTGCACGACGACAAGGTGATCTGTGCGCCGGACGGATCGGAAAAAACCCTGAAAGGCCGGGCGCTTTTGTGGATTCGCAATGTCGGCCATCTGATGACCAATCCGGCAATCCTGACCCGTGACGGGGACGAGATCTACGAGGGGCTGATGGATGCGGCCATCACCACGCTGATTGCGCTGCATGATTTGCAGCGCGACAGCGGCAATTCGGTGCATGGGTCGGTCTATGTGGTGAAGCCGAAAATGCACGGGCCTGCGGAAGTGGCCTTTACCGATAAGATTTTCCGCATGGTGGAAGGCTTTCTTGGTCTGCCCGCCAATACGGTGAAAATCGGCATCATGGATGAAGAACGGCGCACTTCGGTCAATCTCAAGGAATGTATCCGTGCGGCGAAATCCCGCGTGGCCTTTATCAATACCGGCTTTCTTGACCGGACCGGCGACGAGATCCATACCTCGATGGAAGCGGGGCCGTTTTCGCGCAAGGATTTCATCAAGCGCAAGGCGTGGATCGGCGGTTACGAGAACCGCAATGTGGATATCGGGCTGGAATGCGGGCTTTCGGGCAAAGCCCAGATCGGCAAGGGAATGTGGGCAATGCCTGATCTGATGGCGGCGATGCTGGAGCAGAAGATCGAGCATCCGAAATCGGGCGCGAACTGCGCCTGGGTTCCTTCGCCGACCGCGGCAACGCTGCATGCGCTGCATTATCACAAGGTCGATGTTTTCGCCGTGCAGGACAAGCTGCGCAAAGGCGGGCGCCGGGCGCATGTGGATACGCTGCTGGATATTCCGCTGGCCTCGTACCGCCGCTGGTCCGAGGATCAGATTATGCGCGAGGTCGAAAACAATGCCCAGGGGATCCTTGGCTATGTGGTGCGCTGGATCGATCAGGGGGTGGGCTGTTCGAAAGTGCCGGACCTGAATGATGTCGGCCTGATGGAAGACCGCGCCACCTGCCGGATTTCAGCCCAGCATATCGCCAACTGGCTGCATCACGGCATTGTCGATGGCCAACAGGTGATGGGGGCGTTGCGCAAAATGGCCGAGGTGGTGGATCGCCAGAACCTGCATGATGCGGGATACACGCCGATGTCACCGGGCTTTGACGGGATCGCCTTTCAGGCGGCTTGTGATCTGGTGTTCAAGGGGCGCAGCCAGCCTTCGGGCTATACCGAGCCTGTTTTGCATGCGCGAAGGCTGGAAAAGAAAGCCGCGATGTGATTTCCTTGTGACAGGGTATTGGTTCCGGGCCTTGCGGCCCGGACCGGTTGGGGGCCAGCCCCGTCGTTCCTTGGTCGCCTGGACCAATGGCGCAACCAAGACCGACCGATGAAGTATTTGGAAAAAGATGAAAGCAGGGCAGTCACATGGTTGAGATTTCATTGCGCAAGGCGCGGACGATCATTCGCAAGACAATCGAAAAGGCCCGGGAGATGGATCTGAAACCGGTGTCGGTGGTGGTTCTGGATTCCGGCGGCAATGTGAAGGCGTTTGAACGTCAGGACGGGGCGCCTCCGGGGCGGTTCGCGATTGCCCATGGCAAGGCCTATGGGGCGGTGATGACCGGCATGTCGGGATCGGCGCAAAAAGCGCGGGCCGAAGAGCAGGCCTATTTCATGGCCGCCCTGAACGGGGTTTACGGCGGGCAGGTGGTGCCGGTGCCGGGGGGCATTCTGGTCAAGGACAAACGCGACCGGGTGATCGGTTCGGTCGGGGTAACGGGCGATACCTCGGACAATGATGCGATTGCGGGCCTGGCCGGGATCGAACATGCGGGGCTGACCGGCGTGATCTGACCCGCCGCGCCTTTCCACGGCTCAGGGATGAAGGCGATTGCGGGGGCTTTCTAAGCCGGGCGCATTGGCTTATGTACGAAAGCCAGCAGAAAGAGGACCCAATGGGACGACCCGTCGTAGGCATCATCGGCAACAGCCAACTGTTGAATGACCAATACCCGACCCATGCGGGCGGGACGATGAATTCCGAGGCGGTTGCGCTTGTTGCGGGATGTTTGCCGCTGCTGATCCCGTCTGATCCGCGTTTTGTTACGGTTGAGGAACTGATGGAGACCTGCGACGGGTTTCTGCTGACCGGCGGCCGACCGAATGTTCATGCCGAGGAATATGGCGAATCCCATACCGAAGCCCATGGGGATCACGACCGGTGCCGCGATGCGATCACCCTTCCTTTGGTCCGGGCCTGCGTTGATCGTGGCCAGCCGTTTTTCGGCATTTGCCGCGGTTTTCAAGAGGTGAATGTGGCGATGGGCGGATCGCTGTTTCCCGAAATTCGCGATCTGCCCGGCCGGATGAACCACCGCATGCCGCCTGATGGTACGCTGGAAGAGAAATTCGCCCTGCGCCATTGCGTCAGCTTTAACGAGGGCGGGGCCTTCCACAGGTTGTTCGGTACGCGCGAGGTGATGACCAACACGCTGCACGGGCAGGGGATCAAGCGGGCCGGCAACCGAGTGGTGATCGACGGCCATGCGCCGGACGGCACGCCCGAGGCCCTTTATATTGCCGATGCCCCGGGCTTTACCCTGTCGGTACAGTGGCACCCCGAGTGGAACGCGGCCAATGATCCGGTCTCGCGGCCTTTGTTTGAAGCCTTCGGCGACGCGGTGCGCGATTTTGCCGCCAAGCGGCGCGGGATGCGGCTTTCGGCGTGAGTGCGGGGCGGCGAGGAGGCCAGCAAAGGGGCAGCGACAACATTTCTCTCGACCGGACGTAATATTCACATTAATGAATAGGTGACGTTCCCATTCGCAGAGAAGTGCCGATGTTCCGATTTCTTGCTGTTCTGGCCCTGATTGCGGTCCCGGCCTATGCCTCGGAAGAAATTGCCGACCAATATCCACAATCCGAGCTGTATTCGAAGCCGGTCGAGGTGATCCCCTATGTGTTCTCGGCCATTGGCGCGACCGCCCCTCCGACCTATGAGAATGCAGGCCATAACAACAACCTGTCTTTCATCGTCACCGGCGATGGCGTGGTTGTGATCAATGGCGGTGCCTCGGTGCGTCTGGCGGCGGCCCTGCACGAGGAAATCAAGGAAGTCACCGACCAGCCGGTGAAGCTGGTGATCAACGAAAACGGCCAGGGCCATGCGATTTTGGGCAATGCCTATTGGGCCGATCTGGGGGTCGATATACTGGCCCATGAAGACGCCATCGCCGAGGTCGAGGAGAACGGGGATTTCATCCTTCAGGCGATGCAGCGCTATAATCGCGATCGGGCCGAAGGCACCCGGGTGGTCAATGCCAACCTGTCGTTCAGCGACGAATATGTGATCGATATGGGCAACGTCAAAATCCACGTGCTCTATCTTGGCCCGGCCCATGATGCGGGCGATGTGCAAGTGTGGATTCCGCAATGGGATATCATGATCGCGGGCGATATAGCGTTCCACGAACGCATGTTGCCGATCTTTGACACGACCTGCACCCGTTGCTGGCTGGAAACCTGGGTCGAGAAGTTCGAGCCTTTGAACCCGACCTATATCATCCCGGGCCATGGCCATCCGACCAATCTGGCGCAGGTGCGGCGTTATACCTATGACTATCTGGTTGATCTGCGCGAAAAGATCGGCGCACATATCGAAGCGGGCGGTGATCTGGCCAGTTCTTACTATGTCGATCAGGACCGCTGGCGAATGCTGGATACCTTTGACGAGCTGGCAACGCGGAATGCCGGGCGCGTCTTTGCCGAGATGGAGTGGGAATAGCCGATGAGCCTGAAGAATTCGATTGATCTGCCGCCGGTCTGGCTGATCGCATTTGGCGCGACGGCCTGGGTGCAGGCAAAGTTCTATCCGATGGGGCTTGATTTCGGCGGGGCCTGGGCTGATCTGGCGGGCGGTCTTCTGGTTGGCGGCGGGGTGCTGCTGATGGGGCTTGCGATTTATGAGATGCGCCGCAAAAAGACCACGGTGATCCCCCATCGCGATGCGGACCATCTGGTGCAGTCGGGCATCTTCAGCCGGACGCGCAATCCGATCTATCTGGGGGATGCGCTTGTGCTGCTGGGTCTGATCCTGAACTGGAACGCGGTGCTGGCGCTGCCCTTGGTTCCGATCTTCGTCTGGGTCATCGAAAAACGCTTTATCGTACCCGAGGAAAACCGCCTTCGCCGCAAGTTTCGGGCGGATTTCGCCCGTTACGAGAAAAAGGTGCGGCGGTGGATTTAGGTAATATTCGCAAAAATATGCCGCAAATGCCGACATAATATTGTGCAGATGCAGCATACCCACTATAGGGAAAACATCGGCCGGGCACGCAGTGTGACCCGTCTGGACAAGGAAACGACAATCTGAGGGGGTTGAAAACGTGAAAATCGGAACACCACGTGAAGTGTTCGCTGGCGAGTCGCGCGTTGCGATGACGCCGGAGTCTGCCAGGCAGTTGCAGAAGCTTGGGTATGACTGCGCGATTGAGAAGGGGGCCGGTGCGCGTGCTGGTTTCTCGGATGCGGATTATGAAGCTGCGGGGGTTGAGGTGATCGGCACCGCGGCGGCGCTTTGGAAGGCGTGCGATATCATCGCCAAGGTGCGTCAGCCGGATGAGAAAGAGCTGAAGCGGCTGAGCGCGGACAAGACGCTGATTTCGTTTTTCAACCCTGCGGGCAATGACGACGGCATGGAGATTGCAAAGGCCAAGGGGGCCAATGTGATCGCGATGGAGATGGTGCCGCGGATTTCCCGTGCCCAGAAGATGGACGCGCTTTCGTCGATGGCGAATATCGCGGGCTACCGCGCGGTGATCGAGGCGGGCAACAACTTTGGCCGGTTCTTTACCGGTCAGGTGACGGCGGCGGGTAAGGTGCCGCCGGCCAAGGTTCTGGTGGTCGGCGCCGGTGTGGCCGGTCTGGCCGCCATCGGCACCTCGACCGCGTTGGGGGCAATTACTTACGCCTTTGATGTGCGCCCCGAAGTGGCCGAGCAGGTTGAATCGATGGGCGCCGAGTTTGTTTACCTCGATTTCGAGGAAGAACAGCAGGATGGCGCGGCCACCGGCGGCTATGCCTCGGTCTCAAGCCCTGAGTTCCGCGAAGCGCAACTGGCGAAGTTCCGCGAGCTGGCGCCGGAAGTTGATATCGTCATCACCACGGCGCTGATCCCCAACCGCCCCGCCCCCAAGCTGTGGCTTGAGGATATGATCCAGGCGATGAAGCCGGGGTCTGTCATCGTTGATCTGGCGGCGGAGCGTGGCGGCAATGCCGAGGGCACCGTGGCCGACGAGAAGGTCGTGACCGGCAATGGTGTGACCATCATCGGCTATACCGACTTCCCCAGCCGGATGGCGGCGCAGTCGTCATCGCTTTACGCGACCAACATCCGTCACATGATGACCGATCTGACGCCGGAAAAGGACGGTCAGGTCAATCACGACATGGAAGACGATGTGATCCGTGGCGCGACCGTGACCTATCAGGGCGAGATCACCTTCCCGCCGCCGCCGCCGAAAGTGCAGGCGATTGCGGCCAAGCCGAAGGAAACCGCTCCGGTCAAGACGCCGGAAGAGATCAAGGCCGAAGAGGCCGCGGCCTTCAAGGCGCAGACCAAAAGCCAGATCACCCTTTTGGGGGTTGGCGGCGCTCTGATGCTGCTGGTGGGCCTGTATGCCCCCGCCAGCTTCATGCAGCACTTCATCGTGTTTGTTCTGGCGGTCTTTGTCGGCTTCCAGGTGATCTGGAACGTCAGCCACAGCCTGCACACGCCGCTGATGGCTGTGACCAACGCGATCTCGTCGATCATCATCCTTGGGGCCTTGCTGCAAATCGGGTCCAGTTCGGCGATTGTCATCATCCTTGCTGCTGTGTCGGTGTTCTTTGCGGGCATCAACATCTTCGGTGGCTTCCTTGTGACACGGCGCATGCTCGCCATGTTCCAGAAATCTTAAAGGGGGGGCCGAGACGATGGAATTGGGCTTCACAACTGCCGTTTATGTAGTCGCGGCTGTTCTAACGATCCTCGCTTTGGGTGGCCTTTCGGGGCAGGAAAGCGCCAAACGCGCCGTGTGGTACGGTATTGTCGGCATGGGTCTGGCCGTGGCCGCCACCCTGATCGGTCCCGGTGCGGGGCTGTGGTGGCTGTCGATCATCCTGATCGCAGGCGGTGGCACCATCGGTTACAAGCTGGCCAACGGGGTCGAGATGACCCAGATGCCGGAACTTGTGGCTGGGATGCATGCGCTGGTCGGCCTTGCGGCGGTGTTCGTTGGCTTCAACGCGCATTTCGAGCTGGGCAATGTCATGGCGATGGACGACAGCGCCAAGAAAGCGCTTGAGGGCTTTGCCGCCCTTCTGGCCAAGAAATCCCAGGCCGAGATCAACATCCTGCGGGTCGAGGCCAGCCTTGGCATCTGGATCGGGGCCGTGACCTTTACCGGCTCGGTGATCGCTTATGGCAAGCTTTCGGGCAAAGTCACCTCTGCCGCGACCAAACTGCCGGGCGGGCACGCGCTGAACGCGACGGCGGCAGCGATCTCGGTCGCCTGTCTGATCTGGTACCTGTCTTCCGGCGGGCTGCTGCCCCTGCTGATCCTGACCGTGATGGCGCTGTTCATCGGCTATCACCTGATCATGGGGATCGGTGGCGCGGACATGCCTGTGGTTGTCTCGATGCTGAACAGCTATTCGGGCTGGGCGGCGGCGGCGATCGGCTTCTCATTGGGCAATGATCTGTTGATCGTTGTGGGGGCATTGGTCGGCTCTTCTGGTGCGATTCTTTCCTACATTATGTGCAAAGCGATGAATCGTTCGTTTATCAGCGTGATTTTGGGTGGCTTTGGCGGCACGACCGGTCCGGCGATGGAGGTTGAGGGCGAACAGGTTGCCATCGACGCCGACGGCGTGGCGACGGCTTTGGAAGAGGCCGACAGCGTTATCATCATCCCGGGCTACGGCATGGCGGTGGCGCAGGCGCAACAAAACGTGGCCGAACTGACCCGCCGTTTGCGCGCCAAGGGCAAGACCGTGCGCTTTGCCATCCACCCCGTTGCAGGGCGCTTGCCGGGGCACATGAACGTGCTGCTGGCGGAAGCGAAAGTGCCTTACGACATCGTGATGGAGATGGACGAGATCAACGAGGACTTCCCCGACACGGACGTCGCCATCGTCATCGGCTCCAACGACATCGTGAACCCCGCGGCGCAAGAAGACCCCAACAGCCCCATCGCCGGCATGCCGGTACTGGAATGCTGGAAGGCCAAACAGGTCTTCGTATCAAAACGCGGCCAGGGCACCGGATATTCCGGCATCGAGAACCCGCTGTTCTTCAAAGAGAACACCCGCATGTTCTATGGCGACGCAAAAGCCAGCCTCGATACGTTGCTGACCAAGATCAGCTGATCCCGGCGGCTTTGAGACAACGAAAAAGGCGCCCTTCGGGGTGCCTTTTGCTTTTCAAGCAAAATTGGGGGCGCTGCCCCCGACCAGCCACATGATATGTGGCTGGTCTCCCCCGAAGTATTTTGAAAAAAGTGAAAATAGCGGCGGGGCGCGAGGTCTTGGTGGTTTACTTCACCTATTGTCTGGCTAGGCTTGGGGCAAATGTGAGGGTCAGATGAGTTTGATGGAAGATCATCCGCTGCGATACGACTTGTCGAACGAGCTGCATGCCCGGCCGTTCCCGTCATTGCAGGCGCCGTCGCGGGCAGTGTTTTTGGCGATCAAGCAGGCCGGATCGGCGGAAGAGCGGGACCGGGCCGCGGATCGGGCGCATCTGATTGCGCTGTTGGACCGCTATGGTCTGGATCATCCGAAACCGGGTGCCACCCATTACACCGGCCAGTTGGGGCGTCATACGCTGAAATGGGAACAGCATACAGAGTTCATCACCTACACGGTGTTTCTTGCAGGCCTGAGTGACCGCGCCTTTGATCCGGCGGATTTTGAGGTTTTTCCTGAAGACTGGCTGGCTGCAGCCCCCGGCGTTCGACTGACCTCGGCCATTGTGCGGGTCGAGCCGCGGCCCGATGATGCGGTGATCTCGGACCGGATCGGGGCGTGGTTTGTGCCCGAAAGCGTCGCCGTCAGCCGGGTGGTCGACGAAGGTGCCGTGGTGGCCGGAGATTTCCGCATAGACGAGGCCGGGCATATGCGCTTTGCGGTATTTGCCAGTGCAAACACAGGCCAGCGGCGGATCGGCCGGATCGTCCAGCGCCTGTGCGAGATCGAGACCTACAAGACCATGTCGATGCTGGGCCTGGCCCGCGTTCGCGCCATGGGGCGGCGACTGAACGAGATCGATATCTCATTGACCGGGTTGATGGAGGACATGGCGCATGAAAACCGGGGCGCGGACGCCACGTTGCACAAGCTTTTGTCAGTTGCCGCAGAACTGGAAACGATGATTGCGCAAAGCTCGTTCCGGTTCGGAGCGACGAAGGCCTATGAGGCCATTGTCAACCAGCGGATCGACGTGCTGCGCGAAATGCGTTTTACCGGCCGGCAGACCATCGCGGAATTCATGATGCGCCGCTATGATCCGGCGATGCGCACCGTGGCCTCGAGCGAGCAGCGTTTGCGGGCCATGTCGGAACGCGCCATCCGTGCGGGCGACCTGTTGCGGACGCGGGTCGATGTGGAACGCTCGGCCCAGAATCAGGCGCTTTTGGAAAGCATGGACCGGCGGGCGGATTTGCAGCTGAGATTGCAGAAAACCGTCGAGGGCCTGTCGGTCGTGGCCATCAGCTATTACGCGGTGTCGCTGGCGGGATATCTGCTTTATCCCGTTGCCGCAGGGATGGGTGTCAGCAAGAATATGCTGACGGCGATCGTCACATTGCCGGTGGTGGTGATTGTGTGGTTGATGATCCACCGTATCCGCAACAAGATGGAATGACGGCGTTTCATTCGCCTGTAAATTGCATTGCATGTGCGGGCCAAACAGCTAAAACCAAAGGGTGTTTACAGGTTTTTGGGTGAGGTTATGAATCAAGGGCGCACCGGCGCATTCTCTGTCTTCAGGCTTGTGGCCGCTGCCGTTCTGCTTGGCCTGACCGCCGTGTCGGCGTTTTTGTTTGTTCGCGAGGCCGAGCAATTCAAGCGCGGGTTTCTAAGTGACTCGGAGGCGTTTCTGCATTGGAGCGCCCCCGAGCACCGCAAGGTCATCACGACAAATGCCCAGATCGAGCTGTTGACCGGATGTATCTATGCTTTGGAAAGCTGGAAAACCGCGTTCGAGGCACGGGATGCGGTGCTGACCGTGGCCCGGAATTGCGCCGATGAGGCCGACGGGATTCTGGCCTATAACGCGCAATTGTCCGAAGCCTATTTCCTGAAGGCCTACAACGCCTTTCTGCTGGAAGACGACGCGCAGGTGCGGGTTCAGCTTGCGCAGGCGCAGGCAACCGCGCCGACCGATCAGTGGCTGGCGGTGCGGCGGGTTAATCTGGCCCAGAAGCTTTGGCCGGGTGAACCGTCAATCGGGGCCTATGATCTGAAGCATGATCTCGGGCTGTTGATTGCCAGCAATAACGGGCTGGATACAGCGACGCGGCTTTATATCCGGTATCCTTCGCTGCGGGACTTGATCATCGAGGCCACCGAGCCTTTGAATGACGCGGATCGGGTCAGGTTCCTGAACCGCCTGACACGCGCGGTACGGAGGCTTTGATGGCGGGATTTTCCACGGTTGATGCACGCACAAGGCAGTTCAACCGGTTTCTGGCGGCGGTGATCCTGTTGGTGCTTTTGGCCAGCCCGATGATGATCGGCTCGAACCGGCCTGTGTTCTGGATGCTGAACACGGCGGTGCTGTCGGCGGTGACAGCGGTGTTTTTGCTGCTTGTCAATTTCGGTGTGGTCAAAATGCGCGTCTCGTTCAGCCGGTGGCGGCTGTTCGGCACCTTGGCCGCCATATATCTGCTGGGACTGGTGGCGCAGCTGGTGCTGGCATCGGTCACGGCGCCTGAACGCTTTCATTCGCCGGGCGATATCCTGACGGGGCTGCTGCGGGTGGTGTCTTACGGGTGTTTGCTGTTGCTGAGCTTGCAGGTGACAACCAATGTCGGGCGCGCGCGTAAATTTGCCTGGGGCGTGTTCGGGGTGACGATTTTGATTGCGATCTATGCTTTGGTCTCGCGTCAGGTGCCGGAGCTGCTGTTTTATGAAAAGGACGTGTATGTCGATGCATTGTCCGGCCCGTTCATCAACCGCAACTCGTTCGCCACCTATCTGGCGTTCGGCAGCGCCCTTGGCACCGCGCTTGTTTTGCGCAACGACCGCGAAGACACGATGAGCCAGCGGCGCGGGCGCATGGATGTTGAAATGGTGATCGGACGGCTGGTGGTGTTTGTCGCCGTTTTGTTGCTGTTTGCCTGCATTCTGGCCTCGGGTTCGCGGATGGGGGCCTTTGTCGGGCTGTTGGGCATTCTGGTCCCGGTCGTATTGCGGGTGACGCAAAGCGACCGAAGCTCGGGGTCGCGTCAGGCGCTGGTTGGTCTGGCCCTGGCGGTTGTGGCGCTGTTGGCCTTTGCGCTGGTCAGCGCGGCCTATGGCGGGCTGGTGTTTGACCGGCTCGGATCAACCGGCATGTCGGCGGATGTGCGGTGGAACCTTTACGAGAATGTCTTTGCGGTTGCGCTTCAGCGTCCGTTTCTGGGCTATGGGTTTGACAGTTTTGAACTGGCGTTCCGGATGGGGCATGAATTGCCGGTCAGCCCGGATTTGCGCTGGCAGAATGCGCATAACACCTATCTTGAGCTATGGGTCGAGCTTGGGTTTATCCTTGGATCGATCCCGCCGTTTTTGACAGGGCTGGTATTGTTCCGCCTTTTGCGGCGCGGGGCGGAAAACCAGTATAGCGGTTATCTGGCGCAGGCCGCCGTGTCGGCCATTATCATTGCCGCCATCCATTCGCTGGTGGATTTCTCACTGGAAATTGAAGCGAATGTCTTTTTGTTTCTGGTTATCATCGCCTTGGGCCTTGCCCCGAATGATTCCAAGGTGAAGGCCTCTAAATGATCTGGTGGAAACGCAAGAAGGCAAACGGGCCGGGGTCGGCCGATGCGCCTGTCGTCGTACCGCTTGGGGCGGATGTGACCCATGTCTATGCGATAGGGGATGTCCACGGGATGAAAGGCTTGGCCACAAGGGCAGAGGCGGCGATTGCCGCGGATCCGTCGTTTTCACCGGAACATTCGGTTATTCTGTATATGGGGGATCTGATCGATCGCGGACCGGATACGGCGTTTCTTCTGGACTGGCTGGCGATAAGGTCAAAGACCGGTGCCAGACGGATGTTCCTGCGCGGCAATCACGAAGCGATGATGCAGGCCTATCTTGACGACCCGACGGCCCATGAGAACTGGCTGGATTTCGGCGGGCTGGAGACGCTGAATTCCTACGGTATTCTCGAACGCCCCGACAAATTGCGCAAAATGCGCGACCGCGACATTCGTGCCCTTCTGGATACGACCATTTCGCAATCCCACCGGACAATGCTGGCCGATATGGTTGATGCGGTCGAGGGGGAAGATTTCTTTTTCGCCCATGCCGGTGTTGTGCCGGATCGGCCCTTGTCGGCGCAGACCAAGGCCGATCTCTTGTGGTCTCGGGACAGGTTCATGGCACATGAGAGCGGTTTTGAAAAAACCATCGTCCATGGCCATACGCCGGTTGAAACGCCCGTTTACGCCTTGGACAGGGTCAGCATTGATACAGGCGCTTACATGACTGGTCGCCTTACGGTTGCAAAAATATCGATCCAAGAGAAAACAGTTGATTTCGTCGTGGTCACAGAGGCCCGTGATTGATAAGAGGCGTTAGAATTTTGATTATTGGTGATCATCGTGACTGAATTTACAGAAACAAATGATGAAATTGATCTGCGCAGCCTATTTGGCGTCCTTCGTCGGCAGATAAAGATTATTGCTTTTACAACACTCGCCTGTGCGCTGGTTGCGCTGGTTTACCTGTATTCGGTTACGCCGAAATACACCGCGTCGGCGCTGATTTCGATTGAACCGAACAGCAACATCATGACCGATGCCGCGGCCGAGCTGAACAACGCGACCGCCATGTCCGCGACGGTGGATGGCGAGATTGAAATTCTCAGATCGAACGATCTGATCAAATCGCTGGTTGCCAGCCAGTCGCTGGCTCTGGACGAGGAATTCGGCGTACAGCCCAGCCGCACGATGCAATTGCGCAGCCTGCTGGGTTTTGAGGTCGAGGCCGCGTCGGATCCCGAAGCGGCAGTGCGCAGCGTGGTCAACCGCGTCAGAGAAGCGGTATCTGTCAGCCGCCGAGGGCGCACCTATCTGATCGAGCTGTCCTTCACCTCGGAATCGCCGGAAAAAGCCGCGCAATTGGTGAATGCGCTGGCCGAGCAATATATCGAAAACCAGGTTCAGAACAAAATTGAATCTACCCTTGTGGCCCGTGACATCATTTCTGAACGTGTCGCCCAGGCGAAAGAAGATCTCGAACTGGCCGAGAATGATGTCGAGGCTTTCCTTACCGATTTCACCGCCCAATATGTGGATCAGTCCAACCGGCCCGAGCTTTTGGCGCTGGAAGGCCAGATCGAAGAGCGCAATCAGACGATTGCCAGCCTTGAGGCTTCGCTCAGGCAGACCGCAACCAGCATTCAGGCACGCGATTGGGATGCGCTGAATGAACAAATCCTGTCGGATGCGTCGCGCGGGCTTTTGCAGCAACGCGACAAGTTGAATGCGCAGCTGAACGCGGGCGCCACTGATGAGGCCGAGCTGGATATGGATGCGCTGCGGGCGGAACTTGCGGCACTGGACGAACAGATCGCGTCATCCGCGGCAAATGATCTAAGCGCAACCCGTCTTGATATTTCGGCTTTCCGCACCGAACGGGACGAATTCGAAGCCAATCTTCGCGGCGAGGTTCTGAATGCAGACTTGCCTCCGGGGGCGTTGACCGATCTTTATCAGTTGCAGCAGGAAGGCGTGATTGCCCGCAGCCAGTATCAGGACCTGTTGCAACGGCTGCGTCAGTTGGATTCGATGGCGGAATTGCAGGTCGCCGATGCCTCGGTCGTGTCTTCGGCGATGCAGCCAAGCGGGGCGTCCTTTCCCAATAAGCGTCTGACCCTGGCCCTTGGTATCGTGCTGGGCCTGATGCTGGGCACCGGCTTGGGCTTGTTGAATGAATTCGTGATCGGGGGCGTGGTCAGCGAAGACCAGCTTGCCGATCTGATGCGTGCCTCGTCGGCGGTTGGTGTGCCGGCGCTGAGCGAAGAAAAGGATCCTAACATCATTGCGGCGGGGGTCATCAACGCCCCGTTATCAGGCTTTTCCGAAAGCTTCCGGCAGGTGAAACACGCCATTGAAAGCCAGATCGCCCGGGCGGGCGTTGGCGTTGAGGGGCAGGGCAAGGTGATCCTTGTCACCTCGGCGGTGCCGGCGGAAGGTAAAACCACCTCGGCCGTTGCTCTGGCGCGGACCCTGTCGATGGCGGGCAATCGGGTGGTCATTGTCGACTTCGATCTGCGTAAACCGGCGATCTCGGAACGCATGGGTGTTGAGCCGAATGAATCGCTGCTGCAATACCTGTCAAAGGAACTGGATTTCGAAGCCCTGGGCAAAGCCTATGGCGAAGAAAAATCGACCGGGCTTAGCTATCTGGTGGGGGGCGGCCGGGCGAAAGTGCCGACCGATGCGCTGATCAGCTCGCCCCGGGCCAAAAAAGTGTTCGAGGTTTTGCGCGAGGGTTTCGACTATGTGATTATCGACTCGGCCCCGGTTCTGCCGGTTGTCGATACGCTTTATCTGGCTCCTTATGTTGACGCCGTTATTCTGGCGGTTCGCTATGCTTCAACCGCGCAGCGCGACGCGGCGCGGGCGCATGCGCGTCTGGCGCGGGAAATGCCCGAAGAGACGGTCTTTCTGCCGATGCTCACCATGGAAGAGGGGCAACGCCGCAGGGCCTATTACTATCGCGGGTATTACCAAGGATACACGGAATCAAATAACAGCTGATAAGATATGGGCCGCATATCGCGGCCCTTTTTTACACGCGCAGTAGTTCGCGCAAGGTGCAGGCCGGGGATTCACGGCGGACAGGATGGGTTGCGATCTCGCGCCACTCGGTTTCATCGATCCTGGGAAAGAATGCATCCGCGTCGGCGATCTCAAGATCAACCTCGGTCAGCATCAGCCGGTCTGCCTTTGGCAGCATCTCGCGATAGATGGATTCCCCGCCAATCCCGTAGATGCGGTTATAGCCCGCATCATAGGCCAGTTCGATGGCTTGATCCACGCGGCCGCAAACAAGATCGGTCAGGCTTTGGTCGCGGGACACCACGATGTTCATCCGGTTTTTCAGGGGTTTGAATGGCAGGCTGTCCCAGGTGTTCCGTCCCATGATCACCGCCCCCCCAAGGGTTTCGCGCTGGAACATTTTCAGATCCTCGGGCGCGTGCCAGGGGATGTCATTGCCTTTTCCAATGGCCCCGTTGCGGGCGCGGGCGACGATCAGGGTCAGCATCGGCTACACCGCCACCGGCGCTTTGATGCCGGGCAGGGGATCGTATCCGGGAAAGGCGAAATCATCGTAACAGAAGTCGAAAATCGATCCGACATCGCGGGCCAGCGTGACCTTGGGCAATGCCCGGGGGGTACGTGACAATTGTTCGTTCACCTGATCCAGATGGTTCAGATAGATATGCGCATCGCCCATCGTATGCACGAATTCCCCCGGCTCATAGCCGGTCACATGGGCCAGCATCACCGCCAGCAAGGCGTAAGAGGCGATGTTGAACGGCACGCCAAGAAACATGTCGGCGGACCTTTGGTAAAGTTGCAGATGCAGCTTGCCGTCCAAAATGCGGACCTGCCAAAGCGTGTGGCAGGGGGGCAGGGCCATGCGGTCGACTTCGCCCGGGTTCCAGGCTGACACGATCAAACGGCGGCTGTCGGGGGTTTTGCGGATCATATCGACCAGATTGGCAATCTGGTCGACCTCGCCCAGCAGCAGTTTGGCCGTTTTGTCATCGGTTTCGACCTTGGGAAAATGCCGCCATTGATGGCCATAAACAGGGCCGAGATCGCCGTTTTCGTCGGCCCATTCATCCCAGATCGAAACGCCGTTATCCTTGAGGTATTTGATATTGGTGTCGCCGTCGAGAAACCACAAAAGCTCGTGTATGATCGAGCGCAGATGCAGCTTTTTGGTGGTCATCAGCGGAAAGCCGTCTGCCAGATCATAGCGGCATTGCATGCCGAAATAGGAAATCGTTCCGGTGCCGGTCCGGTCGGTGGATTTGACGCCTTGATCAAGAACGGTGCGCAGGGCCGACAGGTATTGGTGCACGGCAGGAATCCCATAGAATTTGTGTGGTCATGGGACAATACCGCTAGGTCTAGCGGTTTGCGAGTCTTTTAAGGCCTCTGGACAAGTCGGGGAAGGGGTCGCATGTTAGGGCCAATCATGGGGAGATTATAATGCCGTTGAAATATCTGCATACGATGGTTCGGGTGAAGGATCTGGATGCCTCGATCGCTTTTTTCAAACTTCTGGGGTTAGAGCAAACGCGCCGCGATGATCGTGAACAGGGGCGCTATACGCTTGTGTTCATGGCGCCGCCGGGCCAGTCGGACTGTCCGGTCGAGCTGACCTATAACTGGGATGGCGATGACGGGCTGCCCTCGGACAGCCGCCATTTCGGGCATCTGGCTTACGAGGTGGATGACATATATGCCACGTGCCAGCATTTGATGGATAACGGGGTGACGATCAATCGCCCGCCGCGCGACGGGCGGATGGCGTTTGTCCGCTCACCGGATAATGTGTCGATCGAATTGCTGAATGCAGGCGGGGCGCAAGCACCGAAGGAACCCTGGGTCAGCATGGAAAATATCGGACATTGGTAGGCACATGAAACGCATCCTTGTTTATGGTGATTCCAACAGTTGGGGGTTTCCCAACGATGGCTCGGGCCGCCGGATGAAGGATCGCTGGCCGCGGGTCATGGCGCGTCATCTGGACGGGGTTGAGGTGATCGAAGAAAACCTGCCGGGCCGGACAACCGTGCATGACGACCCCAAGTTCATGGGCGAAACTTGCAACGGGCTGCGCCCCTTGCAGGCGATATTGCTAAGCCACGCACCGGTGGATGCGGTGATCTTTCTGCTGGGCACCAATGATCTGAAAGCACGGTTCGATCCTGACGCGGACACCATCGCGGGCAATATCGGCCGGTTGATCACGGCCACCCGGAAAATCGGGGGCGCTTCGCCTGTCTGGGAAGACCCGCAAGTGCCGGATATCTATGTGCTATGTCCGCCGGTTTTGTCGGATCGCGCCGACGACCCCGATTGGGAACGGGTGACGGAATGGCAGGGCGGGCGTGTCGCGTCACAAAACCTGTGGGAAGCTTTGCGCAAAATGGGCGAAGCGATGGGCGTTCCGACCTTTGACACCGATCATTTCGTGGAAGGCGGGGCCGAGGATCCGATCCACTGGACCGAGGCGTCGCATCTGCGGTTGGGCCAGGCGGTGGCCCATTGGATCGCCAGCCACCAATAATGCGTTTCGCCTGATTGTTGTTGCGCAAAACTATGGTGAAACGCGCGAAACCTGTTGATGTTGCGGGCGTTTCGAAACCGACTTTGCGCACGAAGTTAATCTTGGAATGCCTTAATAAATATAGCGGATTTGATCGGTCCAGTAACGCTCAACCCGTTTTAGGGTGCGGGTGATGTCGTCCATTCCGTCCATGCCGATGGCACCTGATTTCTCAAGCCCTTCGGCGTGGCGGTCGAACAATGCGCCCAGCTGCCTGTGTACTTCGCGCCCTTTCTGGGTCAGCCGCACACGGACCGAGCGCCGGTCCACATGGCATTTCTGGTGATGCATATAACCAAGCTCGACCAGCTTTTTCAGATTATAGCTGACATTGCTGCCCTGGTAATAACCACGGCTTTTCAGCTCGCCCGCCGTAACCTCGTTATCGCCGATATTGAACAGCAAAAGCGCCTGAACCGGATTGATTTCCAGAATGCCAATCCGCTCAAACTCATCCTTGATGACATCCAGCAAAAGCCTGTGCAGACGTTCCACCAAGGCAAGCGCTTCTAGATAGATGGTGGAAAAGCCGGTCTGGGTCGCGGGAAGCGGGGCGTGTAGGGTCATGTCGTGTCTCTGCCTTGTTGATGGCAGAAGACTGACGCGAATTGCCGAACATTCCGTTAAACGCCGAAAACGCCTTAGCGGTCCTGCATTTGGGCCGAAATTCGGGTCATCAGGTCAAGGTATTCCGAAGGTGTCGGTGACTGGCCCGAGGCCCATTGGTACATGTCCAGATCCGCCTCGGACAGCAGGGATTCGTACAGGTCAAGCTCGTCCGCGCTTAGATCGTTCAGATGGGCGTCGGCAAAGTTCGACAGGATGATGTCCATCTCTTTGATGCCGCGCCGCATCGAGCGCATGCGCAGCCGTTTCAGGCGGTTTTCGTGGGTTTCGGTCACTGATTGGGGTCTTTCATGCTTTCGCGCAGACGCTTTTCCAGCAGGCCGAGACGGTCGTTCAAACGGCCCATCCGGCTGCGGATATCGCGCATTTCGGTCAGGATTCCGGCCATATCGGCCGGAACGTGGCTTTCGTCGTCGGGTCCGGCCACCCCGTCGCCTTCGCCGTTCAGAAGCCAGGTTAGCGAAACATTCAGAATGCCCGCCACCATTTGCAGCTTGTTGGCGCGTGGTTCGGACAGATCGTCTTCCCATCCGCGCAATGTGGTCAGCTTGACGCCAAGGCGCTTGGACAGGTCTTTTTGCCCAAGCCCCGCCTGATGGCGGGCCGCTGCCAGCCTGTCGCCAAATGTTGCGGCTTCCGGTCCGTACCAGTCATTCGTGTCACTCATCTTATCCGCCTTCCGTCGATCTGTCTTGATCGCGTGTCGCTGCTACCCTAGGACATGAGACCAGTTGATACAAACCAGAGACGTCAATGACTTTCCTTTCTGCGACTCTTTCTCGCGTTAAGCCCTCGCCGACCATCGCCATGACCGGTCGCGTGGCCGAATTGCGCGCCGCTGGCCGGGATGTGATTGCGCTCGAGGCCGGTCAGCCGGATTTTGACACGCCGCAGCATATCAAGGATGCAGCCAAGGCGGCGATTGATGCGGGCAAGACGAAATACACCGTGGTCGATGGCGATCCGGTGTTGAAACAGGCGGTTATTGCCAAGTTCCAGCGCGACAACGGCCTGTCTTACACTGCCGATCAGATCTCCGTTTCAACCGGTGGCAAGCAGGTGCTTTTCAACGCGCTGATGGCCACGCTGAACCCGGGCGACGAGGTGATTATCCCAGCGCCCTATTGGGTCAGCTATCCCGATATGGTCACTCTGGCGGGGGGCACACCGGTTATTGTTCAAAGCAGCGTCGAAAGCCGGTTCAAGCTGACCGCTGTCCAGCTTGAGGCGGCGATTACGCCGAAGACGAAATGGCTGATCTTCAATTCGCCCTCGAACCCGACGGGCGCGGGCTATGGCCGGGACGAGTTGAGGGCGCTGACGGATGTCTTGCTGCGTCATCCCCATGTCTGGGTGATGAGCGATGATATGTACGAGCATCTGGCCTATGACGGGTTCGAATTCTGCACCCCGGCCCAGATTGAACCACGGCTTTACGACCGCACGCTGACGGTCAACGGGGTTTCCAAAGCCTATTGCATGACAGGCTGGCGTATCGGCTTTGCCGGCGGCCCGACTGGGCTGATTGCCGCGATGCGCAAAATCCAGTCGCAAAGCACATCCTGCCCGTCCTCGGTCAGTCAGGCGGCGGCGGTGGCGGCGCTGAACGGGCCGCATGATTTCATCGCGGAAAACAACCTGGCCTTCAAACGCCGCCGTGATTTGGTGGTGGGGATGCTGAATGACATCGACGGGGTCGAATGCCCGACGCCCGAAGGGGCGTTTTATGTCTACCCGTCCATTCGCGGGCTGATCGGCAAAACGACCGCTGGTGGCAGGGAAATCCTGACCGACGAAGATTTTGCCTTTGGGCTTTTGGAAGAGGCAGGCGTTGCCCTTGTTTTTGGCGGGGCATTTGGGCTTTCGCCCCATTTCCGGGTGTCCTACGCTGAAGACGACTCGGTCCTGGCCGAGGCTTGCCGCCGGATTCAGAAATTCTGCAAGGGACTGACATGACCCCCAGCCTTCCGAAATATTACTTTCGTGCCCGCGACAACGGGGCGGCGGTGTTCAAGGTCGATTCAGAAAATCGCCAGCGCCGGATCGAGATGGAGCAGATTGCCCTGGTCAACATCCGCAATGGCGAGATCAAGCCGCATGGCGACCGCAAGCTGACCAATGTGGATATCGGCGCGATCCGCGACTGGATGGAGGATCGCATCCAGCGTCTGGCATGGCGCGATATCGACGACATCATGCGCACGGCGGATCACCTGAACCTGACCACGCAATGGGTCCAGTCCAAGGCCACGCCCGAGCAGTTGGAAGAGGTGACGGATCACCTGCTGATGGCCATGCACGACCTGCGCACGGTGCTGGTGCGCAAAAAGGCCGAGCTGCTGATGGAGAAGCCGAAAAAGAGGTGATCACTCGGCGTAGGCGAGCATGCGGAATCGTCCAAGCATCAAAACCGTGGCAGCGGCCAGTCCTAGGGTCAGGCCAAACCAGACACCAACCGCATCCCAGTTCAGAACAAAGCCCAGAACATAGCCCGATCCAACGCCGATCACCCAATAGGACAGGGTGGCGAAATACATCGGGATTTTCGTGTCCTGCAAACCGCGCAGCAATCCGGTGCCCATCACCTGCATCGCATCAAAGAACTGGAACGCGGCGGCGATATATAAAAGCGTCGTACCCCGGATCAGCAATGCCTCGAGATTGGGTTCACTGGGCGAAACAAAGACTTTGAGCAAGGTTTCGGGAAACAGGATGAACGAAATGCTGGCAAGGGCAGCGACGCAGAACGAGATCACAAGCGACACACCGGCCCCGCGCCGCAATCCCTGCCAGTCGCCCCGTCCTTGCGCGGCCCCTGCGCGAACCGTGACCGCATGCGACAGGCCCAGATGGAACATGAAACTAAGCGAGGCCACCTGAAGCGCGATCCCGTGGGCGCCGACCTCGACCACGCTGACCCAGCCGACCATGGCAGTGGCGGCGGTGAACATGCCCACCTCGGCCAGTACAGTGATGCCAATCGGCCAACCCAGGCGGAAGACGCGCCAGAACGCCTCGGGGTCGGGGCGCCAGAAGCGCTGAAACAGGCTGTGCCGCCGGTTTTTGCGGGCGGCATAGATGGCGAGGATCAGAAAGCTGATGATATGCACCGAAAGCGACGCCACCGCTGCCCCGCGCAGACCCAATTGCGGAAAACCGAAATTGCCGAAGATCAGCACATAGTTCACCACTGCGTTCAGCGTAAGGGCGACGATGGTCATATAAAGAATGATCCCCGCCTGTTCCAACGCGCTGAGATAGCTGCGCAGCACATTGACCATCAAGGCCGGAAATACCGAATAGGCCATGATTTTCAGATAGATATCCGCATCAAGCGACAATTGCGGATCCTGCCCGATGGCCACAAGGATCGGTTCGGCAAAAAGCAGAAACGGCACCGTGACCGCCGCATAGATCAGCACCAGCCAGAACCCCATGCGCGTGGACCGGCGGATTTGCTGATCGTCCCCCTTGGCCTGCGCATTGGCGACCATCGGCTGAAGACCAAAGGCAAAGCCGGATCCGAGGATCAGAATGATAAAGAAGAACGATCCGCCCAGAACCTGAGCGGCAAAGGCTTCCAGACTGTACCAGCCCAGCATGATCGCGTCGGTCAGGCCGATGGCAAACTGCATCATCTGGCTGCCGATCAGCGGCCAGGCAAGCTTCATCAAAGCCCGTGCATGTTCGCGATGTGAAAGGGGGCGGTCTCTCATTCACAATCAGTAGACCGCCCCTACTTTGAGTTGCAAGCCTTGACGCTAAGGCGGTTCGAGATTTTTTCGACCCGCCCGTTACGCCCCGTGCGTCGCGCTGCGTTTGGACCCCGATAAGCTCTGGATCAGACCCAATTGGCCCAAGCGAAACTCAGGAGATACAGACCAATCGGTGCTAACCCCGCCGCTGATCTGGGTGAAGGGATGTGCCCAGAATATGGTCGGCATTGTGGATTACATGACCGGGGTTGCTGACAATCAGCGGGTCGGCGGGCACCACAATCGCGGGGTCCTTGCCGGGATAGTCCAGCGAGTTCAGGAAATGCAGCATCGTGTTGATCCGCGCGCGCTTTTTGTCGTTCGACTTTATCACCGTCCAGGGCGCATCGGCCGTGTCGGTATAAAAGAACATCGCCTCTTTCGCTTCGGTGTAATCATCCCATTTATCCAGCGACGCCTTGTCGATCGGGCTTAGCTTCCATTGTTTCAACGGGTCGGTTTCGCGCGATTTGAAACGGGCTTTTTGTTCTTCCTGCGTGACCGAGAACCAGTATTTGTAAAGCCGGATCCCCGAGCGGACCAACATCCGTTCAAGCTCGGGCGTTTGGCGCATGAATTCAAGATACTCGCTGGGTTCGCAGAACCCCATCACCCGCTCGACACCGGCCCGGTTATACCAGGACCGGTCGTAAAGCACGATCTCGCCTCCGGTGGGCAGATGATCGATATAGCGCTGGAAATACCATTGGCCACGCTCGTCTCCGGTGGGTTTGTTCAAAGCAACCACGCGGGCATGGCGCGGGTTCAGGTGCTCGGTAAAGCGTTTGATTGTACCACCCTTGCCAGCAGCATCGCGCCCTTCAAACAGCAAAACGAATTTCTGACTGGTCTCAAGCGCCCAGTGCTGAACCTTAAGCAATTCGGCCTGCAATTTTGCCTTTGTCGCCTCGTATTCCCGGCGCTTCATCTTGTCTTTATAGGGGTATTCCCCGTTTTCAAACGACAACAGGAACGAATCCTGTTCGCCCTCTGGAAGCTTGATATCGAACTCTGCGGCTGGTGTGTTATTTGTCATATGCGTTCCCTTGTTTCTTATGCGCATTCCTTATCAGATTTCGCAGAAGATGACCTTGAGATGCGTCAATAATTTCAACAGGAATTGGCCAAAACGCGGCTGATTTCGGTCAGCGAACGGCCGCTTTCCAACTGCCATTGATTGAACGCCGCCTGCACCTTTTTCATTGCGGTTTTTGAAGTCGGGGGTTTGTCGATCACCCCCTCGGCCACCAGCCGGGCCACCACATCCTTTGACAGAATGAAACTGGATTTGCCCATGAAACGCAGCGCGTATTGGGCGGTGCTGCCGCCCAGACGGGCGCCGCCCGATTTCAGCAGGTCCAGCAGGCCGATGAAATCCTCATCCGGCCAGTCTGCCACCACCTTGCCGATCCCGCCGCGTTCGCGCAGCTCCAGAAAAAACGCCGCATTGTCACGCACCGAGGCGATCTTGGCCCCGTGCCGAACGATGCGCGTATCTGTCAGCAGGCTGTCAAACATCTCGTCATCCATCATCGCGCATTTGCCAAGGTCAAACCGGTAAAACGCCGCTTCAAAGCCTGGCCATTTGGTCTCAATGACCTTCCAGTTCAGCCCCGTGCGAAAGACGAATTTCGACAATTCCGATAACCATCGGTCCTCGGGTATCGCGGCCAGCTCGGCCGGGGGTTTCATCTGGTGGGACGTGACAATCGTTTCCAACACCTCGGCCCCGCCTTTGCGCTTGGCGGCAATCTGGTAAATCTCATTGAATGAACGCATGGTCGATCCTCCTGCGTGAAGCATTTCAAGGCCGAACCAATCATGCAAGCTTTGACCGGCTGGCCCCAGCAAATCCCTTTGCGATATGCGGTCGCTCGTGAAATAATGCGGCTCAACCAAAACAATAATCCCTGAGCGGTACCACATGGCCAACGACCTTCTCGCCACCCAGAGCGAGCAATCCTATGATGCGTCCTCAATCGAAGTGCTGGAAGGGCTTGAGCCTGTCCGCAAGCGCCCCGGCATGTATATCGGCGGAACCGATGAACGGGCGCTGCACCATATGGTGGCCGAAATCCTTGATAATTCGATGGACGAGGCGGTGGCCGGTCATGCCAACCGGATCGAGGTGGAATTACACGAAGATTTCAGCCTGACCGTCCGTGACAACGGGCGCGGTATTCCGATTGATCCGCATCCGAAATTTCCCGACAAATCCGCGCTCGAGGTGATCCTTTGCACCCTTCACGCCGGGGGCAAATTCAGCGGCAAGGCCTATCAGACCTCGGGCGGGTTGCACGGGGTCGGCGCCTCGGTCGTCAATGCGCTATCGGATTCGATGGTGGTGCAGGTCGCGCGAAACAAAGAGCTTTACGAACAACGCTTTTCGCGCGGCATCCCGCTTGGGCCAGCCAAGAAAATCGGCCAGGCCCCGAACCGGCGCGGTACAATGGTGACATTCCACCCGGATGCCGAGATTTTCGGCCATCACAAGTTCAAACCTGCGCGGCTGTTCAAATCCATCCGTTCAAAGGCCTATCTGTTTTCTGGCGTCGAAATCCGCTGGAAATCCGCCATCGACGACAAGGAGACCCCGCTTGAGGCGACTTTCCATTTCCCCGGGGGGCTGGCGGATTATCTGAATGAAACGCTGGGTGCGGCCAGCACCTATTCCGCGCAACCTTTCGCGGGCACGGTGGATTTTCAGGAAAAGTTCAACACCCCGGGCAAGGTGGAATGGGCGATCAACTGGACCCCGTCGCGCGACGGGTTCATCCAGTCTTATTGTAATACCGTTCCCACGCCCGAAGGCGGCACCCACGAGACCGGGTTTTGGGCGGCGATCCTGAAAGGCATCCGCGCCTATGGCGAGCTGGCCAATAATCGCAAGGCCAAGGACATCACCCGAGAGGATCTGATCACGGGCGGCTGTGCGCTGGTCAGTTGCTTCATCCGCGAGCCGGAGTTTGTTGGCCAGACCAAGGATCGGCTTGCCACGACCGAGGCGCAGCGGCTGGTCGAAAACTCGGTCCGCGACCATTTTGACAACTGGCTGGCGGCCGATACGAAATCGGCGGGCGCGATCCTTGATTTTCTTGTCCTGCGGGCCGAAGAGCGTATGCGCCGCCGTCAGGAAAAAGAGACCGCGCGGAAGACGGCGACGAAGAAGCTGCGTTTGCCGGGCAAGCTGGTGGATTGCTCGAATTCGAACCGTGACGGCACCGAGCTGTTCATCGTCGAGGGCGACAGCGCGGGCGGCAGCGCCAAGATGGCGCGGGATCGCAAGACGCAAGCCTTGCTGCCTTTGCGCGGCAAAATCCTCAACGTGCTGGGCGCGGCGTCATCGAAGCTGGGTACCAATCAGGAAATCAGCGACCTGTCTCAGGCGCTGGGCGTTGGGCTGGGTACCAAGTTCAACCTTGATGATCTGCGCTATGACAAGATCATCATCATGACCGACGCCGACGTGGACGGGGCGCATATCGCATCGCTGTTGATGACGTTTTTCTTCACCCAGATGCGCCCGATGATCGACGCGGGGCATTTGTATCTGGCGTGTCCTCCTTTGTTCCGGCTGACCCAAGGGGCCAAGCGCATCTATTGCCTTGACGAGACCGAGCGTGACGAGTGGCTGGAAAAGGGTTTAGGCGGAAAAGGTAAAATAGACGTTAGCAGGTTCAAGGGTCTGGGAGAAATGGACGCGAAAGACCTGAAAGAAACGACCATGGACCCCGCGAGCCGCAAGCTGATCCGCGTGTCGATTGACGAGGACGAACCGGGAGAGACCGGCGATCTGGTCGAACGGCTGATGGGCAAAAAGCCCGAAAAGCGGTTCGAGTATATTCAGGAAAACGCGCGGTTCGTGGAGGAGTTGGATGTTTAGGACAAGTCTCTAAGAAGCCTTTCTATCTGTTCGGCAAATTGTTTGAGAATTACTTCGATGTCGGTTTGAGCGATGCTATCTAGATCGCTTCGATACACTGGAACATCGACGTGCCATGAAAGAGGTGAGTTTCTAAGAATTTTGGGGATGTTTTCATCCCCTAATTCGTGATCACTTTTTAGGAATGTCTGACCCTCCAAGAATGAACTAGAAATCGAATTAACGTTCCAATCAACTGGAATAAAGTAATGCTCATCGGTTGAAAAATTGGACATCATACTAAACACAAAGATACGCAGTTTCATCGAAAGCAGAGTGTGATGCTTCCCAACATTGTTCAATTGTCTTAAGTGCCATAGACTCACTCCTTCGCGCTTCCAGGGCGATGTGCTTTTTAATGCATGGAATACTTGCCAATGACCTTCTCCTGCCAGACGTTGGACTAGAGGTTGAGAGCCGAATCTACTGCTTTCATTTGTGATTGGATATCTTACGTCGTTGAAATCAATTGTGTTTGTAAGTAGGTCGCGATTGAGCGCAAATGCCACATGCTCAATTGTTGCGTCAAAGTTTGCAAGCGCATCAGAAAACCTGTTTTGCATTTGGTGGTAGTCGTTGTCGTTCGCGACTACTTTGTAATCCCATACACCATCGCGGTTTAGTTCGGAATTGAGTTCAAGATTTTCGCAATGAGAAATCGCGCGCTCAAACTCGATCTTGAAAGCAATAAAATCATCGACGAGTTCAAGTGCCCTTTGAAATTTAGCGTGCGCTGACCTTAGATCCAACAAAATTTCACATACCTCTCATTCTATTAGTTTTGAAAAGATCGATCAGGGATCAGGATTGTGCAACAATTTCCGCGCGAATAGCAGCCGTAGGCTGCCGCGCGAGCGCCGACCCGCCCCTATGGGGCGGCGCTTTTGCAACCGTGTGGCCTGACCGACGTTCAAAGGTTTTGGGAGATAAAGTGCCACACGAGAGCAACCCGATGCCACCCCGCGGGTCGGCGCTCGCGCTATTGCAAGGGGGCGAAAGGGGGGGGCGTTTCAGCATATACAACGTGAACTCGAGACGAGAGGCCGCGCCGGATAGAGGGGCCCACCCTAGGGGGCGGGCGCGAACCTCAGTTTTCAACTGTCATCCCTGCGAAAGCAGGGATCGTACACAGCCTAGCGCCTTGCCTTTCGAGATCCCCGCTTTTGCGGGGATGACATTGTAGCCTCCAATGGGGCAGCGCTTTTGCGACCTTCTGCCCATCGCAACTTTTACAGGTTTTGGGAGATAAAGTGCCACACGAGAGCAACCCGATGCCACCCCGCGGGTCGGCGCTCGCGCTATTGCAAGGGCGCGAAAGGGAGGGGCGTTTCAGCATATACAACGTGAACTCGAGACGAGAGGCCGCGCCGGATAGAGGGGCCCACCCTCGGGGTCGGGCGCGAACCTCAGTTTTCAACTGTCATCCCTGCGAAAGCAGGGATCGTACACAGCCTAGCGCCTTGCCTTTCGAGATCCCCGCTTTTGCGGGGATGACATTGTAGCCTCCAATGGGGCGGCGCTTTTGCGACCTTCTGCCCATCGCAACGTTCAAAGGTTTTGAGAGATAAAGTGCCAAACGTGGGCCTTCCGATGCCACCCCGCGGGTCGGCGCTCGCGCTTGGTGCGTGCGAGCACGCACCCTACAGATGGCTTTCCGATTTTCCGCCCCGGCCTTGAGCCGGGGTCTCTGGGTGAGGGAGGACCCGGATCAAGTCCGGGGCGTCGGTCGGCGGACTCAATTCCGCGCCAAGGTAAACGGCATGTCCTTTTGCGCATCGCGATACCAGCGGACGATCTGCATCCGCTCGTCCTGTTCCATCCAGGACACATTCGCTGGCGGCATGGCATTGGTCACGCCGGACTGGACAAAGATCAGCCGGGCGTTCCGGGCGATATCCGCCGGGGTTTCCAAAAGCACACCTTTGGGGGCGGTGTTGATGCCGTCCCAAAACGGCTCGCGCGCGTGGCACATCGCACAGCGGCCCGGTACGATCGAGGCGACCTCGTCAAAGCCTTGCGCTGCGGCAAACACCTGTTCGGTTTGTGTCAGCGGGCGGGTCTCGCTTTGCTCATAGCTGTCCATCCGCAAGGGCGCGGTGGACAGCCACATGATCAGGATGAACAGCACGGCGGTGACGGCCCATGTCCAGCGCGGCGCCCCTTTGCGGGCATGCATCGAGTTGAAATAGTGCCGGATCGTGACCCCCATCAAAAAGACCAGCGCGGCGATGACCCAGTTGTAATCTGTCGCAAAGGCCAGCGGATAATGGTTCGACAGCATCAGGAAGATGACCGGCAATGTCAGATAGTTGTTATGGGTTGAACGCAGCTTGGCGATCTTGCCGTATTTCGGATCCGGGGCCTTGCCGGCCTTCAGATCGGCCACCACGATGCGCTGGTTGGGCATGATGATGAAAAACACGTTGGCGGTCATGATCGTGGCGGTGAACGCCCCCAGATGCAGCAGCACGGCGCGGCCGGTGAATATCTGGTTATAGGCATAGCCCATCACCACCAGCAGGATGAACAGCAGCACCATCAACACGGTCGGGCGTTCGCCCAGTTTGGATTTGCACAGCACGTCATAGACGATCCAGCCTACCGTCAATGACAGGGCCGAGATGACGATGCCCATGAACAGCGACATGTCGGTCTTGGTCTGGTCAACGAGGTAAAGCTCGCCCCCCGCCCAATAGACGATCATTAAAAGCGCCGCGCCCGAAAGCCAGGTCGAATAGCTTTCCCATTTGAACCATGTCAGGTGGTCCGGCATTGCCTCGGGTGCGACAAGGTATTTCTGCACATGGTAGAACCCGCCACCATGGACCTGCCATTCCTCTCCATCGGCAGGGCCGGGGGTATCGCGGCGCAGCCCGAGGTCAAGCGCGATGAAATAAAAGCTGGAGCCGATCCACGCGATCGCCGTGATAACATGCAGCCAGCGTACCGCGAATTCCAGCCAGTCCCAGATGATGGCCCATTCCCCCATGGCGTTCCCCTTTGGTCTTTTCGGGCAAGCTATCAGGTTTTTGTCGGGTGACGTTCGAAAAATATTCCAAGCTGCTTCAAATTTAGCCTAAGAATGCCTTATGGCGTATTTTGACAATATTCGCACTTTCGTGCGCGTGTACGAATTGGGCAGCATGTCTGCCGCAGCGCGGGATCTTAGAATATCGGCGGCGGTGGCCTCGTCTCGGATTTCCCAGCTTGAGGAGCATCTGAATGTGCGCCTGTTCCAGCGCACCACCCGCAAGCTGAACGCGACCGAACAGGGGAACCTGTTTTATCCCGGCGCGAAAGCGATCCTTGAAGCCGTGGATGCGGCCGAGGCCGAGATCACCAACGTCACCCAGACCCCGCGCGGCACAATCTATGTGGCCGCGCCTCTGGGTGTCGGGCAGCGGCTGATTGCGCCGAAAATCCCGCTGTTCCGAGAGGTTTATCCGCTGATCAATGTGCGTTTGCGCCTGTCGGACCGCAAGCTTGATCTGGCCGCCGAAGGGCTGGATGTGGCCTTTATTCTCGGGCTGCCCGAGGATTCCAATCTGCGTATGCGCAAAATCGCGGATTGTCCGCGGCTGCTTTGTGCCTCGCCCGATTACATTGCGTCGCGCGGGATGCCTCAAGACAGTGGCGCGTTGAAATCAGATGCGCATGATTGTCTGAACCTGCGCTATCCCGGAGCGCCTGAATTCCAATGGCCGCTGGAATCCGAAGGCAGCGTCAAACGTGTGCCGGTGACGGGACCGATGGAAAGCGATCATGGGGATGTGTTGACCAATTGGGCACTGGACGGGCACGGGATCATCCTGAAAGCCCGATTTGAGGTCGAAGACCATCTGGCCGCGGGCCGTCTGGTGCCGGTGTTGGAAAGCGAACCACCGATTCCGGTGCAAATGGCCTGTCTTTATACGCATCGCCGCCGGCAGGACCCGAAAACGCGGCTGTTCATCGACTTCATGGTCAGCGAAATTCAAAAAGCGTTATAGGTCAGTGACCCTGCGCCGGATCAGCTTCCCCGATAGGTCGAATAGCCGAAGGGCGAAAGCAGCAGTGGCACGTGATAATGGGTAGTCTCTGACATGCCAAAGCGGATCGGAACCCTGTCCAGAAACCTCGGATCTTCCGGCGGGGTGCCTGTGGCATCGAGATAAGCGCCTGCGTGAAACACCAATTCGTAAACGCCGGTCTGAAACTCGGCTTGCGGCAGGATGTGTTCATCGGTGCGTCCGTCATTATTGGTGGTCAGACTGCGCAGATGGTGACGGCTGTCACCTTCGATCCGGTAAAGATCAATCCGAAGCCCTTGGGCGGGGCAACCGCGCGCGGTGTCAAGAACATGGGTGGTCAGATATCCGGGCATGGGTGTCTCCTGCGTTTGCGCTGATCTGACCGGTAAATGTGCCCGTGATCAAGCCAAACCGCGTTTAATCACTTTCTGGCAATGGCTGAAAGTAAGGTCGGGGCCATGGTATTGGGACAATGGCACTAAGGCGAATTGCGCGAAACCTGCTGAAGTTGTGCGCGTCTCAAGTCAATCTCGAAGCGCATCAAGTTCCGCCTGATCCCCAATCGTCAAAGGGTTGGCAGCCGGTGATCGCGGCCTTGCGTGCCCGTTCCAACGCGCCCTGAAACGTCGCGGCCTGGGCATCGGTTGAAACCTGGCCGACCGCGGCGGATAAATTGCGGAAATCCGGCATGGGCGCACCGGCCACATTGGCCCCTGCCACCCTGGCGGCCCAGCTTTGGCGCAATCGCTGGTGATGAGGCTGGGTTTTGTTCAGGTCGTCAATGGGGATGTCGCGCAATACCAATCGGCCCTCGGCCTCGCAGGCTTGCAGAATTTCACGGGCCAGGGGTGTATGGGCGATGATTCCATTCTCGCCGGGGCTTTCGCCCAAAGGTTCGGCGTTTTCCCAGAAATCGCCTGTGGCAAGGTCGGTATGCAGACCGACGGCATCCGGGCAGATTTTGCAGCGAAAGGATGTGGTCCAGGGGTTGTCGTTCCACAGCTCGTTATAGGTTGCGGTGACGGTTCGGCCGTCTGGCATCTCGGCCACGGTCGGGCCGGGACAGCCATTGCCCCGCCAGCGAAAGCTGAGCGGGGTGTCGGTGTCGGGGTCGATCCCGCGCCTGCGGAACAGTTCGTTCGAGCTGTCGCGGCTGGGAACGGTGCCGCAAAACATCGCTTGGGTGAAAACGACCTGCCGCGACACACGGCTGTCTTCGCGGCGCAGGTTTTCGACCCCCGCGATATCGCAGGGTTTCAGCGAGACGGCGAAGCGTTCGCCGGTGTCTAATGCTGCGTGAAGGGCGGTCAGCGGGGCGCATGGCGCATAGCGTGATTGCGAACCGTCCAGCAAGTCGGCGGGGTCGCGGATGAACACCGGCTCGGAACTCATCGCATCCTTGCCGCCTGCGCGGACCTGAAGGATGAAATCCGCCCGCCCGCTTTCAAGAAGATAGCGATTGATCGCGGTCATTACCCCGCCCGCCGAGGCGCGGAAGCGTTCGTCGGGATCGCCTGACCAGCCTTCGGCAACGCGCAGGGGCGTGCCCCAGACAGGATCATCACTGTCCCGCACAGGTGCCGTCAGTGACACTCCGGGGCAGAGGCGCGTGATCAGCGAATGCTCGGCCCCGGTCAGCGCGCGCTTGGCCACGGCGATCATCATCCCGTCCTCTGTCTCGTCCATCCCGACATCCGGCACAAGACCGGTGCAAAGCCCGCAGCCCATGCAAAAGCCGTTCGATGTTATCTCATTCAGTGTTCGGAACATGGTCTGGCTCTTTGCAGCTTTGCGGTCAGCTTAGCCCGACCCTATTTCGAGTACATCTGTTTCTTGAATGCCCGAGTGCGTTCGGTCGCCTCGGCGGTGCCGTCGTGATAGGTGCCGAACCACTTGTCAAAAGGGATTTCCGAGGTGCCGTAATTGCATTCGAAATAGCGGTGATGCAGTTGGTGGAAGAAATCCCCCGCCTTGGCCAGATCGGTTTCATTCTTCGCCAGACGCTCAAAACCGCAATGGGAAAACACCGGGCTGATCTGTTGGAAATAACTGTGAAACATCAGATGCAGAGGGTGCGACGGGATGATCAGGTGGACGAAATAGGTGGTGTAGTAAAGCGCGTTTTCCCACCAGTGATTGGATACGCCCGACCACGGGCCGGTGTTGATATTGCGGTGATGCACGGCGTGGACGTGTTTGTAGAGTTTCGGGTGATGCTCTAACCGGTGGGCCCAATAGAAATGCAGACCCGACCACATCGGGATCAGAGCCATCCATGCCAAAAACAGGATCGGGGTATCCCCAAAGGCCATGACAGGCACCCAGCCATTGGCCATGACCCAATAGATCAGGGCCTGATATGCGGTGGCCACGCTCATGCCAGAGCCGAGCGTCCACCAGATATTATCCCAGACCTGATTGTTGAAGGTGAACATGCCGTTGTTGCGGGTCAGGTCGCGCTTGTCGAACTTTTTGTGCATCCCTTGCCCTTTGCGGATATAGAGATACCAGTGCAGCCCGCCCGCCACCAAGGATTGCGGGATCACGTTCAGCAGCCAGAGCCTGAAAATCCAGCCTGCCTGAAGCGTTCTCATCTGCTCAAGCGGCGGCAGGAACCAGAAATAAACCGCCAGCGCGATCAGGAAAGGCACCGTTATGGCGGTGATTTGCAGCCAAGCGCCACGATACCAGTTTACCACCGCCAGCGGGCTGGGCGGCCATGAAAACAACGGGTTCAAAGGCACGCCGACCGATGGCCGGTGGTTCCAGCGCTCGGCCTCTTTGTCGGCAAGGGTGTCAGCTGGCATAGGTTGAGCCTTCGTCGTCAAGAATGGCCTTCAGCTCGGCCATATGGCGCTCGGCCTGACCGGGGTAAGTCTCGATCTCGTGGGCGGTTTTCTCGGCCAGCGCGTCGGACATGATCCGCAATTCCCTGCCGGTTTGAAGGGCGCGGATATAGGTCTCGGCCGCGCGTTCGAAATAATAAAGTCGGTTGAAGGTTTCGGCCACCGTATCACCCAGCACCAGCACGCCGTGATGCCCCATGATCATGGTCTTGTGTTTCGGGTTGGTCAGCAGTTTCACGCAGCGCTCGCCTTCGCTTTCAAAGGCCAGACCGCCGAATTCCTCGTCAATCACATAGCGGTCAAAAAACGTGGCCGTGTTCTGATCAATCGGCGGAAGGCTTGAATCCTTCAGGCTGGCCAGAACCGTGGCGTGGATCGAATGCACATGCATGGCGCAACGCGCCTGCGGGCAGCGGCGATGAAGCGAGCCGTGCAACCCCCAGGCACTGGGATCAGGGGCGCCGGGTTTGTTCAGCGTGTCGGGATCATTGGCGTCCAGCAGCAGCAGGTCTGAGGCTTTGATCCGGCTGAAATGCACCTGATTGGGGTTCATCAGGAATTGCGTGCCATCCTCGTTCACCGCAAGGCTGAAATGATTGGCCACCGCTTCGTGCAGGTTCAGCCGTTCGGTCCAGCGAAAGGCGGCCGCCATATCCACCCGCTCTTCCCAATGGGTCAGATTTTGCGTTTCAACAGGTCTGAGCATCCGCCGTCCCCTTCTTTTTGCCAGTGCCAAAACTCTGGCAAGCCGGGCGGGGGCTGACAAGAAATCGATTCAACGCTATTGCATTAGAAAAACTTATCTGTGGTTTATGCATGGCAAAATCCTCATCTCTTCCGCCGCTGACCTGGCTGCGCGCCTTTGAAGCGACCGCGCGTCATCTCAGCTTTACCCGCGCCGCCGCCGAGCTGAACCTGACGCAGTCGGCGGTCAGCCAGCATGTGCGGTCGCTCGAGGCGTTTTTGGGCCGTGACCTTTTCGTGCGGAAAACCCGTGCGCTGGAACTGACCGAGGACGGATCGAACTATCTTCCCAGCCTGCGCGATGCCCTTGATCTGATCGCCGCAAGCACGCAGGCCTTCACCGGCTCGGATCGCGGCAGCAGTATGACCCTGCAATGCAATATGGCTTATTCGGTCTTCTGGCTGGCGCCGCGTCTTCACCGGCTTTACGCCAGACATCCGTGGCTGGTGTTGAACATCGTCACACCGATCTGGGACCCCGAACGCCACGCGGCCAGCGCCGCGATGGAGATCAGGTTTGGGCGGCCCGAGGATATGGACGCCACCGCCATTCGCCTGAGTGACGAGATGTTTTATCCGGTTTGTGCTCCGGGCTTTCAGGCAGGCAGGGCGGATCTGGAAACCGCCACCCTGTTTGACTGCGCGGGCATCACCGGCACCTGGGCCACATGGGCCAAATCTGCCGGCGTGCCCTTCGCGCGCCAATCCGAGGTCAACCTGACCTCAACCTATGTGATTTCGATCAACGCGGCCCTGCACGGGGCAGGGATGACCATGGCGCACGGGTCCTTGGCGCAAGCGTTCTTGCGCGATGGCAGCCTGATCCGGCCCTATGGGCACGAGGCCCCGCTGACGGAAAGCTATTTCCTGTTTCCGCCCTCGTCCCATGCCCAAACACCCGCATCGCGGGCGTTTCAGGATTGGTTGTCCGAGGAATTGCAGACCGGCTGAAGCACGGCCCGGGCGATTGCCGGATAGGTCTTTTAAGGATTTGGTGGAGCCTAGGGGGATCGAACCCCTGACCTCTACAATGCCATTGTAGCGCTCTCCCAGCTGAGCTAAGGCCCCAAATTCTGTCGGCATTTCTGCCCTGTGACGGCGTATTTATGGAATGGCGCGGGGGGGATCAAGCGAAAAATCCTTGCCCGCGCCCACAAAATCACTCGTCGTTGTCTTCCGTTGAAACGTCTGCGATTTCGTCGAGCGAGACGTTGTCATCATCGTCATCGTCCAGCACGTCATCGCCCAGATCCAGATCGGTGTCGTCATCATCCTCAAGCACGTCGTCATCTTCCAGCGTTGCCTGTTTGGCCTTGGCGCTCATCGCGTCTTCGGCATCGGCCGCGATCATGCGGGTCTTGCCGGTGTCGATGTTCACTTCTTCCCCGGTATAGGGGCTTACGATGGGTGTGCGGTTCATATCGTAAAACCGTTTTCCCGTGGTCGGGCAGACGCGCTTAACGCCCCATTCTTCTTTGGGCATCCGAGATCCCTTTCAATCCTATTTGTCTTGTAGACGGTCGCAGCCAACTGCCATAACACAAAGGGCGTGTCAAAGGCATTTCGCAGTGCCGACGCGCCCGTGTGGCAAGAGGTCTATATGAACCAGCATGTTCTTCCCGGCAACCCCCCGTTGCAGATTCATCTGCGGCGGTCGTCGCGTGCGCGGCGGATGTCGTTGAGGGTGTCCCGGCTGGATGGCAAGGTCACTCTGACCGTGCCCAGCTTTGTCGGCGATAGCGAAGCATTGGCCTTTGTCCACGAGAAAGAGCAATGGCTGCGCACCCATCACAAGACCGGTCCGGAACCGGTGGTCGTGGGCATTGGCAGCATGCTACCGCTTGGGGGAAAGGACCACCGCATCGTTGCAGGGCAGGGGCGGCGGATTGTCGTGTCAGACGGCGTGATCGCCGTTCCCGGAAACCCCACAACCGCAGGCCGGCGGCTTGCCGCGTATCTGAAACAAGTGGCGCGGGGGCAGTTGGCCAGCGCGTCCGACGGCTATGCGCAAAAGCTGGGGCGTGGCTTTACCAAGCTGACCCTGCGCGATACCCGCTCTCGCTGGGGCAGTTGTTCGTCGGCCGGCGGGTTGATGTATTCCTGGCGGCTGATCCTTGCCCCGGCCGAGGTGCTGTCTTATGTGGCCGCCCATGAGGTGGCGCATCTGCAAGAGATGAACCATTCTGCGGATTTCTGGGCCGTGGTCCGGGAATTATACGGACCGTATGAAGATCAGCGCCGTTGGCTGCACGAACATGGTGCGGATTTGCACCGGTTCCGTTTCGGTGATTGACCCTGCCGGAATTTGTGATCACATTGACCTATGCTTGTAAATCCCCGTCCCTCTGACAGCGGTCTTGCCGCACATGACCGCGTTTACCGCGCCCTTCGGACCCGCATCATGCATGGCGAGGTCGCGCCGGGCGCAAGCATGACCTTGCGCGGGATTGGCAAGGACTATGATGTGTCCATGACCCCCGCCCGCGAAGCCGTGCGGCGCCTGGTGGCCGAGGGCGCTTTGTCGATGTCGCTGTCGGGTCGGGTTTCGACACCGGTTCTGACCAATGAACGGGTGGAAGAGCTGGCCGCGCTGCGGTCTTTGCTCGAGGTCGAACTGGCCAGCCGCGCCCTGCCACGGGCGCATATGGCGCTGATCGACCGGCTGCAATCGATCAACGGCACCGTTTCTGAAAACGTCGCCAAGGGCGATCCCTCGGGTTATATCCGTACCAATCTTGAATTTCACCGCACCTTGTACCTGCGTGCACAGGCCCCTGCGATTCTGGCCATGGCCGAAACGGTCTGGCTGCAACTGGGTCCGACCATGCAAGCGCTTTATGGCAAGATGCGCCGGGCCGAGCCTCCGCATTTTCACCGGCTGATCATTGCGGCGTTGAAGGCAGGGGATGAACCGGGATTGCGGTTGGCCGTGCGGTCAGACGTGACGCAAGGGTTGAAGCGGTTGACGGATTAGGGCGTTCCAAAACCAACTTTTGTATCAAGCGGATTTTGAACCGCTTCAGGCCGCCAGACCTTTTGATCCCATATCAAGGAATTTCTTTCGGCGCTCGGCAACCAGCCTGTCGCCTTTCTTCTTTGACAGGTCCTGAAGCATTGCCTCGATCGCCGTGCCGACATTTGCCACGGTCGTTGCACGGTCGCGGTGGGCGCCTCCCATAGGCTCGGAGATGATCCGATCCACCACACCAAGACCTTTCAAATCGTCGGCGGTCAGACGCAGGGCTTCGGCTGCCTCGCGCATCTTTTCGGCGTCTTTCCACAGAATCGAGGCACAGCCCTCGGGCGAGATCACCGAATAAACCGAGTTTTCCAGCATCGCGACCTTGTTGGCGGTGGCAAAGGCCACGGCTCCGCCCGATCCGCCTTCGCCAATGATGACGCTGACGATGGGCACGCCCACTTGCAGGCATTTCTCGGTGCTGCGGGCGATGGCTTCGGATTGGCCACGCTCTTCCGCGCCCTTGCCGGGATAGGCACCGGGGGTGTCGACCAGCGTGACAATAGGCAGGCCAAACTTGTCGGCCAGTTCCATCAGGCGTATCGCCTTGCGATAGCCTTCGGGGCGGGCCATGCCGAAATTACGTTCGATGCGCGATTTGGTGTCATTGCCCTTTTCATGGCCGATCACTACCACCGGCCGGTCATTGAAACGGGCCAGGCCCCCCATCACCGCGTGATCATCGGCAAAGTTCCGGTCGCCGGCCAGCGGTGTGTATTCGGTGAACAGGGCATCGATATAATCTTTGCAATGCGGACGCTCGGGATGGCGGGCCACCTGGCATTTGCGCCAAGGGGTCAGCGTTCTGTAAAGCTCGCGCAAAAGCTCGTCGGCCTTTTTGTCCAGCGCGGCGGCTTCGGCCTCGACGTCCATTTCCTCGTTCTGACGCGCCAATGCGCGTAATTCTTCTGCCTTGCCTTCAATCTCGGCCAGCGGCTTTTCAAAATCGAGGTAATTGGTCATGCCCGACTCCTGCTTTGGTGCAGCGATATATGGCTGTTAGCGAAGGACAATGCAATGCGTCTTCAACCCAAACAATACCGGACAAAGCCTGCCGGTCTGGGTTGAAAACATCGGCTTGTTTGGGGTCATGCCGCTTTGTTGGCGTGGTCCTTATGGACGTATTTGCAGTCGCAATAGGGGCATTCAACCCAACCGGTGTCGCTGGGGATCTGCAGCCAGACGCGCGGGTGGCCCAAAGCACCTTCGCCGCCGTCACAGGCGATCTTGTAGCTTTCAACGATTTTGGTCTCGGGCGCTGCGATGGTCATTGGTGAACCTCATTGCAAAATTGTGCGTTTTATTGCTTATGATCCAAGACCCTGAACGGGGCAAGGGTAACGTCGTTGAATGTGCGTCCGTCAAGGCTCTGAGTGGATTAGGGCCGAGGTGTAACGCATTGTGAAAGAACAAAAATGATCACGAAAATCGAAGACTATTTTGCTAAGGGGTGTGGCCGCTGCAAACGGTTCGATACACCAGAATGTTCGGCTTTGCGTTGGTCGGATGGGTTGATGCAGTTGCGGCGCATTTGCCTTGAGGCGGGGCTTGAGGAAACCGTCAAATGGGGGCAGCCCTGCTATGGGCATGCGGGGCGGAATATCGTTGTTTTCGGCGCGTTTCGCGGGGATTTTCGCTTGGGCTTTTTCAATGAAGCGCTGATGAAAGACCCGGAAGGCATACTTGAAAAATCCGGCCCGAATGCTTCGCACGCGGGGACAATTCGGTTTAAGTCTATTGCGGAAGTGTCTGAAAAAAAAGAAGTTATCAGATCATATCTGAAAGAGGCGATGGGCTATGCCGAGCAAGGTCTCAGACCGCCGAAAGTGGTGCGCGACATTGAATTGCCCGAGGAATTGATTGAGGCGATGGATACCGATCCCGAACTGGCCGAGGCGTTTCACGCGCTGACGCCGGGGCGTCAAAAGAGCTATGTGATCAATCTGAACGGGGCGAAAAAGGCGGAAACCCGTGTGGTGCGGATTGCCAAATTTCGCGACAAGATCATCGCGGGCAAAGGGGCGATGGAGCGGTAGGGTTTGATGACATTTGCCATATTTGTACGCCGAAACGCTACAAATGCCCCCATTCGCAAAAATGGCCGGTTTTCTTAACCAGACAGTAACCAGTTTGGGGCTAGAGTGTCGGAAGGCTGACACAGAAAGGAAGATATTTGTTCGCCGGGATCGCGCCGCCAGACGATCTTGGGCGGGATGATTTTTAGAACGCGGTTGGATTGCCGAGGGTGCGCCTTTTTCGCGGGCGGCAAAACTGCGACGTTGCTGTAGTATCCAGTGTCCTACTTCGCGACGGTCGATGGCGACTGGGTCTTGTTGATGGACCACAAACCGGCGGGGCTTTGATTGCCGTCGGGCGGGCATTTTGGTTGCTGTCGGGCGGGCATGTGGAGCGGGCGAGAGTCCGATGGCAACGGTTGCGGGCTAGCCTGCAAGCAACCCTGCCATCTTTTCGATCGCCTGTTTCCAGCCGCCTTCGCCTGCGGTGCCGGTGGGGACGCCGCGGTGGATCATGACCATTCGGGTTTTGCCATTGGTCTCGGTCAGGTCAACGATGATCTCGGTCACATCCGGCGTGCCTTCGGGCATGCCCATGGCACTTGGCGGGATCAGGGTGCCGTCCGCGTCGCACATCGCCTCGGTATAGACCAGACGGTTGGGGGCGGTGATTTCCTTGTAGACACCGGTCAACCACATCCGCATTTCACCCTTGGGCGTCTGCATCGCCATGCAGATCTTGCGGGCGCCGCCGATGGTCAGGTCCATTTCGCAGGTCGGGATCGAGGCACCGTTCGGGCCGTACCAGTTTTGAAAATTCTCAGGCTTGGTCCACATGTCCCAAACGGCCGTGATCGGGGCATCGAATTCGCGTTCGATCCGTGCCCATTTGCTGTCATCCGTCATGTTCGCGTTCCTTCATTTGTTTCAGCGCGTTGTCCATTGCGTCAAATCTGGCGGTCCAGATATGGCGATACTGCTCGGACCAGTCCGAGACCGCTTGCAGCGCCTGCGGGTTCAAGATGCAGGGGCGGAACTGGGCGCTGCGGCCACGGGTGATCAGGCCCGCATCTTCCAGCACTTTGATGTGTTTCGAGATTGCGGGCAGGCTTGTGTCAAAGGGTTCGGCCAGTTGGTTCACATTGGCCGGACCTTTGGCCAACTGCGCGAGGATCGCCCGGCGGGTCGGGTGGGCGAGGGCGGCGAAGGTGGTGTCGAGCGAGTCTGGCATGGGGTCATATTATACTAAAAGGTTAATTAAGGGAATGGTTAAATAAATATCGAATTTTTCCAAGGCGCGGAATCAAGGCCGCAGGCCGCCGCGCATCGACGGGCCGTCCCGCGGCACGTCGATTTGGTGAGGCGCTTATTTCCTTGAAAAGGCACACGGATTTGGCAGAGATAAAGTGGCCGCCAGAAAAGGAAGATCGACGTACCCCGGCCCGTCGATGCGCGGCTTTTGTCTCGGATAATTGGACTGGCCCCGGCCCGGCTTCACTCCAAACGAAAACCGCCGGCCCTAAGGACCGGCGGCTTCACATCCCTAACAGGGAAAATTCTTATGCAGGCAGCGCTGCTTTCGCCTGATCAACGATCGCGTTAAACGCATCGGGTTCGTGTACGGCCAGATCTGCCAGAACCTTACGGTCAACTTCGATACCGGCCAGGTTCAGGCCGTTGATGAAGCGCGAATAGGTCAGGGCTTCGTCATGCGCGCGCACGGCTGCGTTGATGCGCTGGATCCACAGGGCGCGGAAATTGCGCTTGCGGTTATGCCGGTCGCGGGTTGCGTATTGGTTGGCCTTGTCAACGGCCTGACGTGCAACTTTGAAGGTACTCTTGCGGCGGCCGTAATAGCCTTTGGCTGCTTTGATAACCTTTTTGTGACGTGCGTGGGTGACGGTTCCGCCTTTTACTCGAGACATATCTGATCCTCCTTAGCGCGAATACGGCATGTAGCCTTTGACGGTTTTCTCATCTGCTGCGCAGAGAGTCGTCGTGCCACGTGCGTTACGAAGGAATTTGTTGGTCCGTTTGATCATGCCGTGGCGCTTGCCCGCCTGGGCGGCCACAACACGACCCGAGGCCGTCACTTTGAAGCGCTTCTTGGCGCTCGACTTGGTCTTCATTTTAGGCATTTCCGTCTCCTGTCTTCAGATCGGTTTACGCACGACTCGGCATGCCACATGGGCCGGACGTACAACAGAAGCCGCCGTTTAGACGGGGTTTGCGCCATTTGCAAGGGGTTTGGGGCGAATTCTTCAGGGAATAACCCGTGCCGCGGCCTGTGTCAGGACCAGTGGCCAATTGCCCGGCGCGTAATTGTCGGTATCGCTGAGATAGGCCCATTCGATCAGCAGCAGACCGAAGGCAAGGACCCCCATGCGCAGATAAAGGCGTTCGCCCTCGGCCCAGGCGGCGATGGTGGCCGGTACGCTGAACAGCACAAGAAACAACCCACCGATCAGCGCGTAGTCCATATTCATACTGTCTTCCCCTGTTCTGCGGGGTAGCTTACTCTGGTTCGGTGTTGTAAATCAAACGTTCGTCGCACGGGGCGACGCGCAGGATATTGGTGGACCCCGGTACGTTGAACGGCACGCCTGCGGTCACGACGATCTGGTCCGTGGCCGTTGCATACCCGTCGCGCCGGGCGGCATGGGCCGCCGATACGACCGCTTGCTTGAAGCGCTCAAGCTCGCCGGTCATCACGCAGTTGGTGCCCCAGCTGAGGCAAAGGCGGCGGGCGGTGCTGCGCTGCGAGGTCATGGCGATGATCGGCACGTTGGGGCGTTCGCGCGCGGTCAGCGTGGCGGTGGTGCCCGACGAGGTGAAGCAGCAGATGGCCTTGATATCGGTGGCTTCCGCAATCTCGCGGGCGGCCGAGACGATGCCGTCGGCAATTGAGTTGCGGTTGACGCTGCGGGTGGCGTTCAGGATTTCGCCATAGCTCGGATCGCTTTCCACTTCGAGCGCCACGTTGTGCATGGTGCTTACCGCTTCGACCGGATAGTCGCCGGCGGCCGATTCTGCCGACAGCATGATGGCATCGGTGCCGTCATAGATGGCATTGGCCACGTCCGAAACCTCGGCCCGGGTGGGGACCGGGCTTTCGATCATCGATTCGAGCATCTGCGTGGCGACGATCACCGGTTTGGCGGCGGCGCGGGTTTTGTGGATCAGACGTTTCTGGATCGGCGGGACGTTTTGAACGGGCAGTTCAACGCCCAGATCGCCACGGGCGACCATGATGCCGTCGGACGCTTCGAGGATGTCGTCAAACGCCTCGACCGCCGCCGGTTTTTCGATTTTCGACAGAACCGCCGCGCGGCCCTGGGCCAGTTCGCGGGCGTCCCAGACATCCTGGGGCCGCTGAACGAACGAGAGCGCCAGCCAGTCGACGCCAAGCGCACAGACAAATTCAAGATCGGCGCGGTCCTTTTCGGACAAAGCGGCCAGAGGCAGCACCACGTCGGGGACGTTCACCCCCTTGCGGTTCGAGATGGTTCCGCCGGTGACGACGACGCAATCGGCGAAGTCCGGGCCGCAATCCTTGACCAGAAGCTCGATCTTGCCGTCATTGACCAGCAGGTGCGATCCGGGTTTCAGGGCCGCAAAGATTTCCTTATGCGGCAGCTGCACGCGGGTGGCGTCGCCTTCGGCATCGTCAAGATCAAGGCGGAAGCGGGCGCCTTCGATCAGGTCCTCGGCCCCTTTGGCAAACACGCCGACGCGCAGTTTCGGCCCTTGCAGGTCGGCCAAAATGCCGATGGGGCTGGACAGCTCGTCCTCGATCCGGCGAATGATCGCGTGGCGTTCGGCGATTTCGTCATGGGTGCCGTGGCTCATGTTCAGGCGGAAAACATCCGCGCCGGCCAGATGCAGCGATTTGATCATTTCATAATCGCTCGAGGCTGGGCCGAGAGTGGCGACGATTTTCACATTTCTTTGGCGTCTCATGCGGTTCTCCGGATGTCTCGCGGGAATATTCTAGGACTGTTAACGCTAACAGTCGGGGTTGCGCCCTTATTGCGTATTTCCATTTCGATCACAACTACCCTATTTGAAAGAAGATCAAAAAGAACTGCCAAAAATGCATCACGAACCCTATCTGACCCATGGCCACGACCGGCACACGCGATGGCTGATCACCTGTGACCACGCAACAAATCTTGTGCCGCATCATGTGAATGACGGCAGTTTGGGCCTGCCTGCCGAGGATATGCAGCGCCATATCGCCTATGATATCGGCGCGGCAGGGGTGGCGCGGCATCTTGCGGACCTGCTGCACGGGACCGCGGTGATGGCCAATTTCTCGCGTTTGGTAATTGATCCGAACCGGGGCGAGGACGACCCGACTTTGCTGATGCGCATATACGACGGATCGGTGGTTCCGGGGAATCGCGATGCTTGTGAGGACGAAAAAGAGCGCCGTCTGGACACGCTTTACCGCCCCTATCACAATGCGGTCGCCCATCTGGCGGCGCGGCGCGAGGATACGGTTGTGGTGGCCATCCACAGCTTTACGCCAAAACTGAAGGGCCGTCCGAACCGGCCCTGGCATGTGGCGGTGTTGCACAGCCATGACCGGCGGTTCAGCGATCCGTTTGTAAAGCGTCTGGCGCAGGAGCCGGATCTGGTTGTCGGTGATGACCAGCCCTATCTGGGCTATCTGCCGGACGATTCGATTGACCGCCACGCCAAGGAACATAACCGCCCGCATGTGCTGATCGAAATCCGCAATGATCTGATCATGGATGACAAGGGCCAGACCGAATGGGCCGAGAGGCTGGCGCCTTTGCTGCAAGACGTTCTGGACCATACCCAGCTATAGCAACCGGAGAGACGAAATGGACGAGCAAACCCGCATTCAGGCCGAGGCGGCCGCCTTTCGCCGCCTGCAAAAACATCTGATGGAAGACCGCAAGGATGTGCAGAATATCGACATGATGAACCTGGCCGGGTTCTGCCGCAACTGCCTGTCGCGCTGGTATCAGGAAGCGGCCAATGATCTGGGCGTTGCGATGGACAAGGCGCAGGGGCGCGAAGCCTTTTACGGCATGCCCTATGCCGAGTGGAAGGATAAATACCAGTCCGAAGCCTCGGCCGAAACGCAGGAAGCGTTCAAACTGGCCTTTGCCGAGAATGTCGGAAAGCCGAAAGACTGAGGTTCTTCTGGAACATATGGGGCGGATCGTGGCAGACTGGGATCACACGATCACAAGGGGGGTCCCATGCGTCCATCCGATCAACTGGCCGAATTTGTCGGCAATGCCCTGTCGCAGGGCAAATCCCGCGATGACATTTCCAGGGCGTTAGAGGATGCCGGCTGGAGCGAGGGGGAAACCCGCGATGCGCTGGCCGCCTGGTCCGAGGCGGATTTCGCCCCGCCGGTGCCGCGCCCGCGGGCCTATGTGTCGGCGAAAGAGGCGTTTGCCTATGGGCTGTTCTTTGTTTCGCTGGGGATGATCGTCTGGCACACGGCGGCGCTGGGGTTTGAGTTGATCAACCTGTGGATCGATGATCCGAATGCCGACTGGAACCGGTTTGACGAGGAAATGTTGCGCTGGTCCATCGCATCGCTGATCGTGTTCGTGCCGCTTTTTCTGTTTCTGAACCTGAAAGTGCTGGCGCGGGCGCTGCAAGACCCGGCACATCGGCGATCGGCGGTGCGCAAGTGGTTTGGCTATGTCACCCTGTTTCTGTCGGCGCTGGCGCTGGCGATTGATCTGATCATCGCGATCAGCACCTTTATCGGTGGCGATATGACGTTGAATTTCCTGGCCAAAATCCTGCTGGTCGCCGTGCTGTCGGCGTTGGTCCTGCTGTATTACCGCGATGAAATGGACGATGCCGAAAATGCGTGATTTGGCGAAATGGGGGATTATTGCCATTGCCGTGATCGCGGTTGTCGCGGGGTTCATCTCGGTTGGGGGGCCGCAGGCGGCGCGGCAAACCCGTCAGGATGCCACGCGGTTGGGGGATTTGAACGACATCCGCAGCTTTGTCGAATGCGTTGCGCGGGCCACCGACCAAAGCGTGCCGGAAAGCCTTGAGGGGCAGGACATCTGCAATTGGGAAGTGCCGTTCAGGGACCCGTATTCGGATGTGCCTTACGGTTATGAAAAACTGTCGGACACCGCTTATCGGCTATGCGCCGGTTTTGAAAATCCGCAGCGGATGGCGACGCGATATGCGTTGCCGATGGATATCGAAACCGGCTGTATCACCTGGACGTTCCAGCCTTAGGGCGTTGCGGGATCAGTTCTGTGTCGCGGGTTGAATTCGAAGGGACTCAGGCAATTTCACCCTTGTCGCGCATCTGCCGGATGTCGCCGGCGCTGTAGCCGAGGCTTGTCAGAACGCTGTCGCTGTCAGCCGCGTAGGCGGGCGGCGGGGAGGACGGGGCGATTTCGGCCTGATCCATTGAGAAACCGGCGACCGGCAGGCGAAGGGTTTCGCCGTTCAACTCTACTGGTTGCACCACGTTTCGGGTGGCGAATTGCGGGTGGGTCAGGGCCTCGTCCAGTGTACGGATGCGGGCGGCGGGGACATGGGCGGCGTTCAGCAGGTCTTCCCAGTGCTGGGCGGATCGGGTGGCCAGCTTTTCGGTCAGAAAAGCTTCGTACCGGTCGCGCCTTTGTTCCATGTCGCGCAGGCTGCCGCTGCGGATTTCCCGCGCTGCCTGATCGTTGCCAAGGGCGGCCATCAGATTTGCCGCCTGTTTGGGGGTGAAGGCCCCCAGCATCACCGTGCCGTCCGCTGTAGGATAGGCCGAATAGGTTGCCAATCCGGGGTCGCGGTTGCCAAATGGCCGGGGTGCTGTGCCGGTTGCCGTGGCCGCAACCACATTGGCCGACATCAGCATCAGCGCACAATCCGACATGGCCACGTCGATGGACTGCGCCTTGCCCGTGCGTTCCCTGCTGAACAGGGCCGCACAGATGGCCAGCGCCGCCTGCGCTCCGGTGCCGTAGTCGATGATCGGCGGGCCGACACGGACGGGGGGGCTGGCTGCTTCGCCATTGCTGGCCATCACACCGGCAAAGGCCTGAATGACCACATCATAGGCGGGGTGGTCCGCCTTGGGTCCGGTGCGGCCATAGCCGCTGATCGAACAGCAGATCAGGCGCGGGTTCACCGCCTGAAGCTGTTCGGGCAGAAGGCCCAGCTTTTCCAGACAGGCGGTGGTGTAGTTCTGCACCAGCACATCGGCGCTTTGCACCAGTTTTTCAAAAGCGGCCCGGCCGCCGGGGGTAGTCAGGTCCAGCGCGATGGCCTTTTTCCCCGCGCCCTGATTGACAAAACCCAGCCCCATGCCCTGAGCGCTGAGATCCTTGCGGGCACCGGTTTCGCGGGTCATATCGGGGGTGCCGACCGGTTCGATCTTGATCACCTCGGCCCCCATGACGCCGAGTTGATAGGCACAGAACGGGCCGGCGAATACATGGGTCAGGTCAAGCACCCGGATATTTTCTAGGACGCGCATGGCGGAACCTCCTGCTATCATCAGAAAAGCACTGCGGTTGCGGCCGTTCTGTTCTTTGAACGGCAGAGGATTGTCGCATCAAGGCGTCGGGGCGGGATTGATTGTGCGAATGCGCACAAAATCTGTTTTCAAACGTCAGTTTCGCACAAGACCGTTTGCCACTACATAAGGGTCAGCAACACGAAGAAAGGCAAGTTTATGACGACCCGAATGCCAACCTATTTCATATCGCATGGCGGCGGACCCTGGCCGTGGATACCGGATATGCGCAAAGCCTTTGCCGCGCTCGAAGCGTCTTATGACCGGATGCACGGCGAATTGCCCGAAAAACCCAAGGCGGTGGTGATGATCTCGGGTCATTGGGAAACCGAGGATGTGCGCGTGATGCACGCCGCCAAGCCGCCGATGGTTTATGACTATTACAACTTCCCGAAACACACCTATGACGTGGTCTATCCCGCATCCGGCGCGCCAGAGCTGGCCGAGCGCGTGGCTGCGATGATCGGGAACACGGGGCTTGCGGTGTCGTTAGACGACACACAGGGCTATGACCACGGGACATTCGTGCCCATGGCGATCCTGTACCCGCAAGCGGATGTGCCGCTGATACAGGTCTCGATCCGTAAATCCTACGATCCGGCCGAGCATTTCGCCATCGGACGGGCGCTGGCGCCGCTGCGGGACGAGGGTGTGCTGATCATCGGGTCGGGTTTGAGTTATCACAATCTGCGGCTTTTCGGACCGCAGGCGAAAGAGCCGTCGATGGCGTTTGATGCGTGGCTGCACAAGGCGTTGGCGTTAGAGCCTGAGGAGCGGACAAAGTCTTTGATTGACTGGGAAAGCGCCCCTTACGCGCGGGTCTGCCACGCGCAAGAGGATCATCTGGTGCCGATTTTCGCGGCCCTAGGCGCGGCGGAAAGTGAGCCAGCTACACGCACATACCACGAAGACGGGATCTTTGGCGGCGTCACCGCATCCAGCTATCGCTTCGGATAGAGTGTTGCCGGCTTTATTGGAAACACGCACACGCAAGTTCCCAAGCCCTTCGAACCACACCTCGCGCGGAACAAGGCCGAAGGCCGCCGCGCGATCGCCGACCCGCCCCATCGGGGCGGCGATTTGCCAAGGGTGCGAAAAACACTAGCGCGGGAAGGGGTTGGCAGGGATAAAATGCCATGACGACAAGTCAGTGCGCCACCCCGGCGGGCCGACGCTCGCGCGGCTTTTTCCTCGTGTGGCTCGGTTCGGGCAAACGTCTATCGTTTCCGACAAATACGGAAACGCATTAGATCGCCGCTTTTCTGCTTTCATCAAGGTAGATCTCACGCAGGCGGGCCGAGACCGGACCCGGTGTGCCGTCGCCGATCTTGTGGCCGTCGATTTCCACTACCGCATTCACAAACATCGTGGCCGAGGTGATGAATGCTTCGTCCGCGTTTTGCGCTTCTTCGATGGTGAAGTTGCGTTCAACCACTTCCATCTGCGCCTCGGCAGCAAAGCGCAGAACGGCGGCGCGGGTGATGCCGTGCAGGATGTCGTTTGAAAGGCCACGGGTGATGATCTTGCCATTCTTGACGATATAGGCGTTGTTCGAGGTGCCCTCGGTCACAAAGCCGTCTTCGACCATCCACGCATCATCGCAACCGGCGGCCTTGGCCATCATCTTGCCCATGGACGGGTATAGAAGCTGGACGGTTTTGATATCACGGCGACCCCAGCGCATGTCGTCGATGGAAATGACCTTGATACCGGTCTTTGCGGCGGCGCTTTCGGTGATGCCGGGCTTGGACTGGGTGAACAGCACGACGGTACAGGGGGTTTCTTTCGGGTCTGGAAAGACAAAATCACGGTCGGCAGGGGCACCTCGGGTGATTTGCAGGTAAACGCCGCCGTCCACAACTTCGTTCACGCGGACCAGTTCGCGGTGGATGTCCAGCAGTTCGTCGCGGGTCAGGGGCAGTTCCATGTCAAGTTCGGTCAACGACCGTTGCAGGCGTACCGCGTGGCCTTCGAAATCAACCAGCTTGCCATCCAGCACGGAAGTCACCTCATACACACCGTCTGCCATCAGGAAGCCCCGGTCGAAGATCGAGACCTTGGCTTCGGTTTCGGGCAGGTAGTCTCCGTTCAGGTAAACGGTGCGGGTCATGGGTGTCTCCTTATCCCCAAAGGCCGGGTTCGGGCGGATGCACGCCGGCGCTGTCATACGTCAATGGTTCCGCACGGTCTTCGGCCAGAAGCAGCGGGCCGTCAAGGTCTGTTACCAGCGCAGCTTGGGCGACCAGCGTGGCGGGGGCCATGGCAAGGGACGAGCCGACCATGCAGCCGACCATGATTTTGTACCCCTGTTTCAGGGCTTCCTCGCGCAGTTTCAGCGCCTCGGTCAGGCCACCGGTTTTGTCGAGCTTGATGTTGACCACATCGTATTTGCCTTTGAGGTTGGGCAGGCTGGCGCGGTCGTGGCAGCTTTCGTCGGCGCAAACAGGGACGGGCCGGTCCATGCCCAGCAGGGCGTCGTCTTCACTGGCGGGCAGGGGCTGTTCCACCAGTTCCACGCCAAGACGGACAAGATGGGGGGCGAGGTCGGCGTAAACCTGCGCCGACCAGCCTTCGTTGGCGTCAACGATAATGCTGGATTTGGGCGCACCTGCGCGCACCGCTTCAAGCCGGGGCATGTCGTCAGGCGTGCCGAGTTTGATTTTCAGCAGCGGACGAAAGGCGTTTTCCACCGCTTGCGCCCGCATCTTTTCAGGCGCATCGAGCGACAGGGTATAGGCGGTGATCTCGGGCTTGGGCGCGGGCAGTCCGGCCAGTTCCCACACGCGCTTGCCCGCCTTTTTGGCTTGCAGATCCCACAGGGCGCAATCCACGGCGTTGCGGGCGGCACCGGCGGGCAGCAGATCATATAGCGCCGCGCGGTCAAAGCGGGCGGGCAGGGCGTTGATCTGCCCGGTCACGCTGTCGAGGGTTTCGCCATAGCGGGCATAGGGGACGCATTCGCCCAGCCCCGCAAAGAACCCATCGGTGATTTTCACCGTGAGCACCTGCGCTTTGCTGCGCGAACCCCGGCTGATGGTGAAGACTTGCGCCAGATTGAAAACGTCGCGGGTGACGGTGATTTGCATTGGGTTCCCCGTTTTGCCGATCTGCCTTTAGATCGCGTCCAGCGCGTCAACAAGTTTGCCGGCCCCATAGCGGAACGGATCGGTGGCGGGCAAGCCCATCTCGGTTTCGAGACTGGCCAGATAGGCGCGGGCCTCGTCATCGGGCATATGCTGGGTATTGACCGAGATTCCAACCACCTGACAGGCCGGATTTGCCACGCGGGCAAGGTTCAATGCGGTGTCGCGCAAGGCGGTCAGCGAAGGCTGCTGATACTCTGGCAGGCCACGCATATGGGCGCGGGTGGGTTCATGGGCAAGGATCAGCGCGTCGGGCTGGCCGCCATGGATCAGCGCCATGGTCACGCCCGAGAACGAGACGTGGAACAGGCTGCCCTGGCCTTCGATATGGTCCCAGTGATCGTCGTCATTATCCGGGGTCAGGTATTCGACCGATCCGGCCATGAAATCGGCAATCACGGCGTCCAACGGCACCCCGTCGCCGGTGATCAGGATACCGGTCTGGCCGGTGGCGCGGAAGGTGGATTTCATGCCGCGCTTTTTCATTTCGGCGTCCATGCACAGGGCTGTGTACATTTTCCCGACCGAGCAGTCGGTGCCCACCGCCAAAACACGTTTTCCCTTGCGTTTCCTGCCGTTGGCAATCGGATAGTCGATTTCGGGGATGCGCACATCGTGCAGTTCGCGGCCGCAGGCCTTGGCGACGGCGACCAGATCGGGTTCGTCGCGCAGCAGGTTGTGCAGGCCCGAGGCCAGATCAAAGCCTTCCTCAAGGGCAGTCACCAGAACCTTTTTCCAATCCTTCGAGATCACGCCCCCGCGGTTGGCAACACCGATGACAAGGGTTTTGGCACCTGCTTCTTTGGCTTCAACCAGAGACATGTCGGTCAGACCCAGATCGGCCCCGCACCCGTCCATGCGGTATTGACCCACGGCGTTGTCGGGCCGCCAGTCCTTGATGCCGATGGCAACCTTGGCGGCCAGCTGGTCGGGGGCGTCTCCGAGGAAGAGAAGATAGGGTGTTTTGATCATGGCAGGTCTCCTGAGCTTGGCGCGGACTCTACCGATTCACATAGGGAGATATTTGCAAACTCGTTGCGATATGAAGGAAATTTGGAAGAAATGACGAAAATTTGCCAAATATCGAAAGATAATTGTGAACATGGCGGGTTTGACGCTGATATGTCCCGAAATTTCGGCAATGCAGCGAAATATTCCGCAACTGCGAAATTGGCCTTGTCCGCGGGCGGGCAATTTAATAACAAAAGCGCAGAGACAATTGAAATTTCCTTACAATGAGGCCCCCATGAGCTTCCGCAAACAACCCCTTCCGCCCGCACGTCCGAACCGTTGCCAGTTGTTTGGCCCGGGGTCGCGGACCGAACTTTTCGAGAAAATGGCCAAGTCGGCGGCGGATGTGATCAATCTGGATCTTGAGGATTCGGTGGCGCCGGGGGACAAGGATGTGGCCCGCAAAAACATCATTCAGGCGACCCATGATGTGGATTGGGGCAACAAGACCCTGTCGGTGCGGATCAACGGGCTGGACACCGAGCATTGGTATAAGGACGTGGTGGAGCTGCTTGAAAACGCCTCGGATCGTCTGGACATGATCATGATCCCGATGGTGGGCTGCGCCGAGGATATCTATGCGGTCGAGGCATTGGTGGCGGCGGTTGAAAAGGCCAAGGGCCGCACCAAACCGGTGGCGTTCGAGGTGATTATCGAAACCGCCGCCGGTATCGCCCATGTCGAAGACATCGCTGCCTCAAGCCCGCGTATGCAGGCGGTTAGCCTTGGGTATGCGGATTATGCCGCCTCGATGGGGATGCAGACCACCGGTATCGGCGGGACGCAGGAAAACTATTACATGCTTGATAATGGTGAGAAATATTACACCAACCCGTGGCATTGGGCGCAGGCCAAGATCGTTGCGGCCTGCCGGACACATGGCGTTCTGCCGGTGGATGGTCCCTTTGGTGATTTCTCGGACGACGCGGCGTTTATCGCCCAAGCCAGACGTTCGGCGACCCTTGGCATGGTTGGCAAATGGGCGATCCATCCAAAGCAGGTGAAGCTGGCCAACGAGGTGTTTTCGCCCTCGGACGAAGCCGTGGCCGAGGCCCGTGAAATCCTGGCCGAGATGGAAAAGGCCAATGCGGCCGGAATGGGGGCGGTGACTTATAAGGGCAAGCTGATTGATCAGGCCTCGATGAAACAGGCCGAGGTGATTGTGCGGCAGGCGGAACTGGTTGCGGGCAAGTAAGCCGGTTTCAATCCGACGAATTCCAAGTGGTCGTCCCGATGGGGCGGCCATTTTTGTTTGATGACATTTGCACAATTTGTACGTCGAAACGCTGCAATTGCCGCAGTGTCGCGGGTTTCCAGTCTGGCACCCCGCTTGCTCTCATGGCAAAAAGCCAGTTGAACAGGCAACGGAGCGCGACATGACCACCACTTTCGGCAAGGGCTGCCATCTGCATCTGATCGACGGGTCGGCCTTTATCTTTCGCGCCTATCATGCGCTGCCGCCTCTGACGCGCAAATCCGACGGTCTGCCGGTGGGGGCCGTGGCCGGATTTTGCAACATGCTGCATCGCTATGTCGAGGGCAATAACGGCAATGACGCGCCGACCCATGTGGCGGTGATTTTCGACTATTCCGGCAAGTCGTTTCGCAATGACATGTATGACCTTTACAAGGCCAACCGTCCGCCCGCGCCGGAAGATCTGGTGCCGCAATTTCCGCTGACCCGCGAGGCGACCAAAGCGTTCAACATTGCCTGCAAGGAAATCGAAGGGTTCGAGGCGGATGACATCATCGCCACGCTGGCCTGTCAGGCACGAAAGGCCGGTGGCCGCTGCACCATTATCAGCTCGGACAAGGATCTGATGCAACTGGTTGGCGACGGCGTGGAAATGCTGGATGCGATGAAGAACAAGCGCATCGGGCGCGACGGTGTGATTGAGAAATTCGGTGTCGGGCCTGAGCGGGTTGTCGATGTGCAGGCGTTGGCGGGGGACAGCGTGGATAACGTGCCGGGGGCGCCGGGGATCGGGATTAAGACCGCGGCTTTGCTGATCAACGAATTCGGTGATCTGGAAACCCTGCTGGATCGGGCCGAAGAGATCAAGCAACCGAAACGCCGACAGACGCTGATCGAAAAGCGCGACCAGATTGAGCTGTCAAAACGGCTGGTTCAGCTTGATTGCGACATGGCGCTGGATTTCACGCTGGATGATCTTGAAGTGAAAGACCCTGATCCCGAGGTGCTTTTGGGGTTTCTGGCCGAAATGGAGTTCCGCACCCTGACCAAGCGGATCGCCGATGCCGCCGGGGTTGAACCGCCGGTCATTGAAGAGCCGGCCGCTTCGGCCGAGGCCCCTGCACAGAAAGACACCGCGCCGATTGATCCCGAGCGTTACGAATGCGTTGACACGATGGCGGCCTTGCAGGCGTGGATTGACCGGATCACCTATGTTGGCCATGTGTCGGTGGATACGGAAACCACCGGTCTGAACGAAATGACCGCCGATCTGGTGGGAATTTCGCTTTGCGTCGATGCGGGCGCGGCCTGCTATATCCCGCTGGCCCATAAGAAGGGTGCGTCGGATGATCTGTTCGGCTCGGACGATCTGGTTGCGGGGCAATTGCCGCTAGGGGACGTGCTGGACGCTTTGAGGCCGGTTCTGGAAGATGAGGCGGTTCTGAAAATCGGCCAGAACATGAAATATGACGCCAAGATTTTCCAGCGTTACGGGGTGCGTATCGGGCCGATCGATGACACGATGCTGATGAGCTATGCGTTGCATGCGGGTTTGCACAATCACGGGATGGACGCGCTTTCGGAACGCTATTTGAGCCATTCACCGATTCCGATCAAATCGCTGTTGGGCACTGGTAAATCCGCGATCACCTTTGACCGCGTGCCATTGGACGAGGCGGTGAAATACGCCGCCGAGGATGCGGATATCACTTTGCGCTTATGGGAGCTTTTGAAGCCCCAATTGCATGTTGGCCGGGTGACGCGGGTGTATGAGCGGCTCGAGCGGCCATTGGTGCCGGTTCTGGCTGAAATGGAGATGCACGGGATCAAGGTGGATCGCGACACGCTTTCGCGCATGTCCAATGCGTTTGCGCAGAAAATGGCCGGGCTTGAGGCCGAGCTTTATGCGCTTGCGGGCCATGAGTTCAATGTGCAGTCACCGGCGCAGGTTGGATCAATCCTGTTTGACGAAATGGCGCTTGAGGGCGGCAAAAAAACCAAGACCGGCCAATGGTCGACCCCGGCGGATGTGCTTGAGGATCTGGCGACCGAGCATGATTTTGCCGCACGGGTGCTGGATTACCGGCAGTTGGCCAAGCTGAAATCGACCTATACGGACGCCTTGCAGGAACATATCAACCCCGACACGGGCCGGGTGCATACGTCTTATATCCAGTCGGGGGCCTCAACCGGTCGTCTGGCCTCGACCGATCCGAATTTGCAGAACATTCCTGTGCGGACCGAAGAAGGCCGCCGCATTCGCGAAGCTTTCGTGGCCGAGGCGGGGAAGGTGTTGGTTTCGCTGGACTACAGCCAAATTGAATTGCGGATCCTGGCGCATATCGCGGGCATCGACACGCTGAAACAGGCGTTCCGTGACGGGCATGATATTCACGCGATGACGGCTTCGGAAATGTTTGACGTGCCGCTTGACGAGATGACAAGCGACATCCGCCGTCAGGCCAAGGCGATCAATTTCGGGGTGATCTATGGCATTTCCGGCTTTGGACTGGCCCGCAACCTGCGTATCCCCCGGGCCGAGGCGCAGGGGTTCATCGACCGTTATTTTGAACGGTTCCCGGGCATTCGCGCCTATATGGACGACACGGTCGGCTTTGCGAAGGAACACGGGTATGTGCAAACGCTGTTCGGCCGCCGGATCAACACGCCCGAGATCAACGCCAAAGGCCCCCACGCCGGGTTTGCCAAACGCGCGGCGATCAACGCGCCCATTCAGGGGACCGCCGCCGATATTATCCGCCGCGCGATGATCCGCATGCCGGATGCAATCGCCGGGCAGCCCGCCAAGATGCTGTTGCAGGTGCATGACGAATTGATTTTCGAAGTGGCCGAAGAGGGGGTGGATCAGCTGATCCGGACCGCCCGCGAGATCATGGAGGGTGCAGCAGAGCCGGTGATCAAGCTGGATGTGCCGTTGATTGTTGACGCGGGACAGGGGGCGAATTGGGCCGAGGCCCATTGATCCGGGCGGGCCGCGCAGACATGCGATCCGCCAAACTGTCACATCCTCTCGCAAATGATTGATTGGAGCCTTCGCGGGTTCTGTTCTAAAATCAGCGCAACTACAATTGCAGGAGCAGTCATGCGGCGTTTTCTGTCGGTCATTTTGATGGTGTCGGGGTTTTGGGCCTCGGCGGCTTTGGCCGGGGACCGACCTGTGGTGGTCGAGCTTTTCACCTCGCAAGGGTGTTCCAAATGCCCCCCGGCGGACCGGTTTTTGACCGAATTGTCCCAGCGCGAGGATGTGATCACCCTGGCTTTGCATGTGGATTATTGGGATTACATCGGCTGGAAGGATGTTTTTGCCCAGCCGAAATTCACCAAGCGGCAAAAAGCCTATGCGCAAGCGATGGGTGAAAAGATGATTTATACGCCGCAGATGGTGATCAACGGACGTGACGAGGCGATTGGAAGCTATCGCAACGAGGTGCGTGCGCTGATTTCCGAACATGCCGAGACAGACAGTGGTGTCGATCTGACGGCTGCGATAGTCGATGGGTCCGTGTCGATCCGGGCCGAGGTGACGCAAGGCCGGGCCAAGGCGATGGATGTGCAACTGGTGCAGGTTTCCCCCAAGCAAGAGGTCTCGATCCTGCGGGGCGAGAATGCGGGGCAGACATATACCTATACCAGCATCGTGCGCGAATGGACGACCGTCGGCCAGTGGACGGGCAAGCAGGCGCTGGACATGACAGTGCCGGTGAATTCGGACCTGCCGGTGGTGGTGTTGCTGCAAGAGCGTGGTAACGGGCCGATTCTGGCGGCGGTGAAGCTGGATTGAAGCGTTTCAGGTCGTGCCGGCCTTGTTGCGGCGGGTTTCCCGATGCCAGACGAATATGCCTGATAGCGCGATGATCAGCGATCCGGCGATGGTCCATCCGTCGGGATAGGTGCCGAAAAACAACATCCCCCAGACCGAGGCAAAGATCAAAGACGCATAGGCAAAGGGCGCGATGGCGCCGGCCTCGGCTTTGGAAAAGGCCTGGATCAGCGCCAGTTGGCCCAGGGTGCCGACGGCCCCGATACCGATCATCATGGCGAAATCGCCCGGGCTTAGCGGCTGCCACAGGAAAGGCAGAGCCACCGTGGTCAGCAGCCCGCCGACAAGGCCGGTGTAAAGCAGCGAGGTCCAGACGCTTTCGCGCTGACCGACGAAACGGGTGGCCAGCGAATAGCCCGCATAGCATATGGCCCCGCCAAGGGGCAGAAGGATGGCCGGTGTAAAGACCTGCGCACCGGGCCGGATAATGATGATCGCGCCTGCCAGTGACGAAACAATGCCCACGGCGCGCCAAGGCCCCAGCCTTTCGCGCAGCAACAAGGCCCCGCCCAGCGTGATCAGCACCGGATTGACGTTCATCAATGCGGTGGCCGAGGCCAGACCGACGGCGGCAATGCCGGAAAAGAAAAAACCGGTGGCCGCCAACAGCATGACCGACCGGCCGATTTGCAGTAGCGGGAATTGCGCCTTCCACACATCCTTGCGATGGCCGATCAGCATCAGCACGATCAGGCATTGCCCCGCGTAGCGTGCCCAAAGCGTTTGGCCAAGGCCGGTGTTCTGGGTCAACACCTTGGCCAAAACATCCATCAGGCTGAAACACAGGATCGCCCCCAGCATAAGCAGGATCGCCTGAGTTTGACGGGGGATGCGGGACAGGGCCATGTATCGGCTATAGGGGGCGGGCCACGGCTTGTCTATTGCATTCAAAACGTCTCGGGGGGTGCGTGAGACGGACGTTGGTTTTGAAACGCCTCAGGCAGCGTCTGGGGGCGGGGTTGCGGTCAGTTTGATTTCGCCCGCGTCGGCGAGGGCCTGAATGGCGACGGCCAGTTCCGCCATGGCGCGTTCGCCTTCTTCTGCGGTGGGCGGGTCGCCCTCGGAGATTTCTTCGCGCAAGGTGTCGGCCATGCGTCTGGACAGGTTGGACAGCAGGAAATCGGCTGTTGCAGCCTCGTCACCATCGGTCGCGGCGGCGAGGGCCGTCAGCAACACCGATTGATCGACGGCGCGGGTGACGGCCGCGATGTCACGGGGCTGCACACGGGCCGGAATATGGGCAAAGGTAAAGACGTTTCGGGCGACCCCCTGGGCAAAATCCTGATCCGCTTCTTCAAGCCCCGCCAATACATCGCGGCGGATTTTGGCGTTGGTCTGATTGAGGATCGCCCCAAGTCGGGCATCCGCCGCAACCGAAAACGCACGGGGCGGCTGTTCGTCAAGCTGTGAGGCCAGAGACAGGCCGATGCGTTCTACCGCATCCGGTGTGATGGCCGTGGTGCGCCCGACCGCAAGGGTTATTTTGCGCGCATGCGGCCCGTCAAGATGGCCCAGCAAGGCCGCAGCCCGATCGACGGGCAGTTTTGAAATCACCACGGCGGCGATTTCAACGCTTTCGCGGCGGGCAATATCGGCAAGGTCATCTATGGGCAGTTCGGCAATGCGCTGCCACGGGTCGCCGGTTTGCCTGACACCGGCTTCCTGCCGCAGACGCGCGGCGGTCAGCGGGCTGATTTTCCCGTCAAGGGCGGAAATCGCTTCGGCCAGACCGGTGGGGAAGGACAGGCCAATATCCTCAAGCTCATGCGCGAATTCGGTCATCACGCTGGCCAGGGTCCGGCGGTCGATATAACGCATTCCGCCCATTTGCTGGGTCAGCCGCGCCTGTAGGCCATCGGGCAGCTGGGCCAGATCAAGCTCGGCCCCCTGACTGAGCAGGAAGCGCACGACAATCGCGGCTTTTTCAGCCTGTGTCAGGCCCTCGGCCTGCGGGGTCGGAATCGGGGAAAGGTCACTCATATCCGTCTCACAGCTTTCGGAATGTGATACGGTGCGCAGGTGAATGAACCCTTACTTGATCTTGCCAAAAATACGCAAAATAAATGCGTTTCGAGATAACCTCGAAACATAAGCTGTTTTTTGTAACGCGATAAAACACCCGCCGCTTGCGCGGCGGGTTCGGTGATTTCAATTCCGGCTTGGATTATTCGCCAAACACCCGCGCGAAGATCGTGTCTACGTGTTTGGTGTGATACTCCATGTCAAATTTCTCGTTGATCCCGTCCTTGCCAAGGGCGGCGACAACCTCGGCATCGTCAAGCAGCAATTCGCGGAAATCAAGGCGCTCTTCCCAGACCTTCAGCGCGTTGCGCTGAACCATCGAATAGGCGTCTTCACGGCTGACACCGGCTTGGGTCAGGGCCAGAAGAACGCGCTGGGACATCACGAGACCGGGGAATTTGTTCATGTTGTCGAGCATGTTTTCAGGGAAAATCAGCATTTTCTCGATCACGCCGGTCAGGCGGGCCAGGGCGAAATCAAGCGTGATGCAGGCGTCGGGGCCGATGGCGCGTTCAACCGAGCTGTGGGAAATGTCACGCTCGTGCCAGAGGGCGACATTCTCCATCGCGGGGATCACGGCCATGCGGACCAGACGGGCCAGGCCGGTCAGGTTTTCGGTCAGGACAGGGTTTTTCTTGTGCGGCATCGCGGATGAGCCTTTCTGACCCATCGAGAAGAACTCAGCCCCTTCCAGAACCTCGGTGCGCTGCATGTGGCGGATCTCAATCGCGACATTTTCGATCGAGCTGGCGATGACGCCGAGGGTGGCAAAGAACATCGCGTGGCGGTCGCGCGGGATCACTTGGGTGCTGATCGGTTCGGGGACGAGGCCGAGTTGATCGCAGACGTGTTCTTCCACCGCAGGGTCGATATTGGCGAAGGTGCCAACCGCGCCCGAGATCGCGCCAGTGGCGATTTCCGCACGGGCGTCGCGCAGACGCGACAGGTTGCGGTCCATCTCGGCGTAGAAACGCGCGAAGGTGAGGCCCATGGTGGTGGGTTCGGCGTGGATGCCGTGGCTGCGGCCAACGCGGACGGTGTTTTTGTGCTCGTTGGCGCGCTTTTTCAGGGCGGCGAGCAGTTTGTGCATGTCTTCGATCAGGATGTCAGCGGCGCGGACCAGTTGGACGTTCAGGCAGGTGTCCAGAACGTCGGACGAGGTCATGCCCTGATGGACAAAGCGGGCTTCTTCGCTGCCAACATGTTCGGCAAGGTGGGTGAGGAAGGCGATGACGTCGTGTTTGGTGACGGCCTCGATTTCGTCGATGCGGGCGACGTCGAACTCGACATCCTTGGCTTTCCAGACCGCGTCGGCGTTTTCTTGCGGGATCACCCCCAGTTTGGCCTGGGCGTCACAGGCGTGGGCCTCGATCTCGTACCAGATTTTGAACTTGGTTTCTGGCGACCAGATGGCAACCATATCGGGACGGGAATAGCGGGGGATCATACGCGCGGGCCTTTTGTTGTGAGGAGTCGCGGGGGGTTTACTCTGCATGACGTCCGGTCACAAGAGAGGCGCTGTCGCAGGGGGGCTGTCTGCCCCCCGCTGCCCCTTGCGGGGCAGCTCCCCCCGAGGATATTTGTGGACAAAAGATATGGGGTGTCGGGATTTGCCGGAGCTTTGGGATTTTGAAGGGGACTGGCAGGTTTCGCGGCGGATCGAGGATGCGCTGAGCGGGCAGGTTGGGCGGTTTTCGGGGCGCGCGCGGTTCGAGCGGGATGGGGTTGGGTTGCGGTACTCTGAGCGTGGGGTTTTGGAGATGGGCGGCGCGTCGATGGAGGCGGAGCGGGTGTATCTATGGCGCTCCGGTTCGGACGGGATCGAGGTGTTTTTTGACGATGGGCGGTTTTTTCACCGGATCGGGGCGGCTGGCGAGGCTGCCCATTGGTGCGATCCGGATCAGTATGATGTGAGGTATGATTTCTCGGGTTGGCCCGAGTGGACCTCTCGCTGGCGGGTCAAGGGGCCGCGGAAGGATTATGTGATGGTTAGTGAGTATTTTCGGTAGGGTGCGTGCGAGCACGCACCCTACGGTTATCCCCGACCACGGTACGGCGGAACGCCTTGATCTGGGATCCAGACGCCTTTGGGCATTTCGCCGGTCTGGTAGAACACGTCGATGGGGATGCCGCCGCGGGGATACCAGTAGCCTCCGATCCGCAGCCATTTCGGATCGAGGAAGTCGATCAGGCGGCGGGCGATGGAGATTGTGCAGTCTTCGTGGAACGCGCCGTGGTTGCGGAATGAGGTCAGGAAGAGTTTCAGCGCTTTGCTTTCGATCAGCCAGTCGCCCGGGACATAGTCGATCACCAGATGGGCGAAGTCCGGCTGGCCGGTCATCGGGCAGAGGGATGTGAATTCGGGCGCGGTGAAGCGGATGTTGTAGTCCACGTCTTGTTGCGGGTTTTGGACTCGTTCGAGAACCGCTTCGCTTGGGTCTTGCGGGACGATGGTGTCGCCGCCCAATTGCTTGAGGTCGGAGTAAATGGATTTGTCGCTCATCGTATTGTCCTTTGTCAGACGCCGCGCTTATTGCCCCAGAGGAGCACGTGAAGCTGCGGCAGGATGCGGGGGCGGAACCAATTGTCGGCCATAGTCTTGTCTACCAGCCAGTGCATGCGGTTCATGATGCCGTCCATGTCGACTTCAAACGAGTCGTCATCGGCGGGGGGCGGGGTGTGGTTGCCGGGTTGGATGAAAAGGGGCAGGGCGGGGTATTTCGCCGCTACGTCTTTCGCCCAGTCGTAGTCGGTGTCGTCGAAAATGACGATTTTCAGGACGGTGTAGGCGTCGCCTGCTTTGGTAAGGCAGTCGTTGAAGATGGTCCAATCGACCTGCATTTCGCTTGAAGGCGGCTTGGGGCTTAGGACCAGCGTGTCGAGTTTCGAAAACCAGTCGGCGGGGACGGAGCCTTGGGTTTCCAGCGCGAAGCGGTAGCCTTTGGCGTGGCCGAGGTCGATCAGGTCGCCGAAGGGTTGGATTGCGGGGTTGCCGCCGGAGAGGGACACGGTGATCGGGGTGTTGTTGGAGAGCTTTTCAACTTCGGACCAAACGGTCTCGGTCGTCATGGGGGTCCATGTGTGGCGATAGTCGCTATCGACCGCGTGCATCGTGTCGCACCAGACGCAGCGGTAATCGCAGCCGCCGGTGCGAACAAAGACCGTGGGTTCGCCGATCAGTGCGCCTTCGCCCTGGATCGTCGGGCCGAAGATTTCGCTGACGCGGATGTCGCGGCTGTCGCTCATGGTCGGTACTCGGCCCATGTTTTCGGGGTTTCCGAAACCTTGACGGCGGTGGTTTCCGGCCAGCGGGCTTTGCACCAGTCGTAGAAATGTTTCGCCATGTATTCCGCTGTCACAAGGTCGTAGTCGAAAACGTCGTTGAGGTGGCGATGGTCGATTTCTTCGTCGATATAGTGCTTGAGAGGGCGCAATTCGGTGTAGTCGCGCACGAAGCCGTATGCGTTCAGCTCGGCGGCGCTGAGTTCGACCATGACGATATAGTTGTGCCCGTGCATGCGGGCGCATTGGTGATCCTCGGGCAGGCCGGAGAGTTGATGCGAGGCCGAGAAGTGGAATTCTTTGGTGATGCGGTACATTAGCTGTCCTTTGCCGAAGCCAGTGCTTCAAGCCAATAGTCTGGGTCGGCGTAGGTGGTCGGATCGTCAACGCCTGCTTCGGCAAAGGCTTCACGGCGTTCCACGCAAGTGCCGCAGCGGCCGCAGTGGATATTCCCGCCTTTGTAGCAGGACCATGTTTCGGCAAAAGGGGTGCCGGCGGCGTGGCCGGCGGTGACGATGTCGCCCTTTGAGCCGTTTACGAAGGGGGCTGAAAGGGTGACGTTCGCATAGCCGTCGAGCGCGAGGTTTTGCATCGTCTGCATGGCGTCGATGAAACCGGGGCGGCAATCGGGGTAGATGAAATGGTCGCCTCCGTGAACAGCCACGGCGACGGCATCGGCCCCTTGGGCGGCGGCAAAGCCGAAACCGATGGTCAGCATGATGGCGTTGCGGTTGGGGACGACGGTGACTTTCATCGTCTCTTCGGCGTAATGCCCGTCGGGCACGTCCACATCATCGGTCAGGGCTGATCCTGATAGCCCCGCGCCGATATTGCGCATGTCGATGACTTGATGCGGCACACCGAGCCGTTTGGCGGCGGCGGCGGCGAATTCGACTTCCTTGACGTGGCGCTGGCCGTAGTCGAAGGACAAAAGCGAATGCAGGTTGCCTTCTTGCGCCACGACGTGGGCAAGGGAAACGGAATCCAATCCGCCTGAGCAGATGACTATGGTTTTCATATCTGATCCTTGTTTTGTCCGGGTAGGCTGCGACCGGTGGGGCTGTCTTTAACGTCAGATGCGGACGGGGGCAATCCCTTGACCGGACCGCCCTTCGGGCGGCAGGGTGCTGGCCGAGCGTATTTGGATTTGGAAGGGATGCATGACAGAGGGGCTGGAAATCGATGCGATGGATGTTGGCGACTTGCGCGAGGTGTTGGGCTGGGCCGCTGACGAGGGCTGGAACCCCGGTGTGGCGGATGCCGAGGCGTTTCATGCCAGTGATCCCAGCGGTTTCTTTCTGGCGCGGATTGACGGGAAGGCGGTGGCGGCGATCTCGGTCGTGAACCATGATGCGGGGCACGCTTTTCTGGGGCTTTACATCTGTCGCCCCGATTGGCGCGGGCTGGGGATTGGTCTGAAGACATGGGCGCATGGTTTGGCCCATGCGGGCCAGCGGTCGGTCGGTTTGGACGGGGTGCCCGATCAAGAGGCGAATTATCGCAAATCGGGTTTTGTGCGGGTTGGGCAAAGCCTGCGCTATGTCGGGCGCTGGGAGCCTGCGCAGAGCGCTGCGGTTCGGGCGTTGCGGGCCGAAGACGCGCCGGTGTTGATGGCGATGGATGCGCGGGCGGGCGGGTTTGCGCGGCCGCAATTCCTGAGCGGATGGCTTGCGCCGGTGCCGGGCTTGCGCGAAACGCGGGTTCTGGAACGTGGGGGCGCAGTCACGGGATTTGCCACCTGGCGGGCCTGTGGCGAGGGCACCAAGATCGGGCCGGTGATTGCGCCCGACACGGCCTCGGCGCTGGAGCTGATCGCCGATATTGCCGCCTTGCGCCCCGAGGGACCGCTGATTGTCGATTTGCCGGAAGCCAATACCGTTTTGCGGCTTGAGCTTGAAGCGGCAGGGTTTGACGTGCCTTTTACCACGGCGCGGATGTATCGCGGCACGGTGCCGGAGTTTGGCGCGACCCTTCAGGCGATTGCGACGATGGAATTGGGGTAGGGTGGCGCTTTGGCCAGATGCGCCTTTGGCAGGTCCCCGGTGGGGTTGGCGCCGGAGACCGTTGGCAGCCCCTATGCTTCGCCCATCAGCACCGGATCGAACGGGTATGTGGTCAGGTTCTCAAAGCCGTCTTCGGTGATCAGCACTTGATCTTCCAGCTTGATCGAGAAATCTCCGCCTTCTTCGCCGACAGCGGCTTCGACGCAAAGCACCATGCCGGGCTGTAATTCATAGTCAAAGGCGCCGGGGACGGCCTTGTCCGGGTAGGCCACCAGAGGCCATTCGTCACAAAGGCCGACACCATGCATCATGCACCCGTATTTCTGTTTCTGGAACTTGTCGTCCAGCTTGTGGCAATTCGCGGTCAGCTCGGGAATTGAGACGCCGGGCTTGAGCATCTCCATATTGGTCATGATATGTTCGTGGGCGTGGCGCATGGCGTAGATCATCGAATTGGTCGGTTTCTGATCGCCGATCCACCATGTGCGCGAAATATCGATGCAGATGCCGTATGAGCCGATCAGGTCGGTGTCAAAGGCGACAATTTCGTTGTTCTGAACGATGCGCGGTCCGCATTCCTGAAACCACGGGTTTGTGCGGGGACCCGAGGCCAGAAGGCGGGTTTCGATCCATTCGCCACCCCGGCGGATGTTTTCGGCGTGCAGGACAGACCAGATATCGTCTTCGGATGTGGTGCCGAGGGGGACGTTTTCGCGGGCGAAATCCTCCATTGCGCGAACGGCGGTTTCACAGGCGTGGTTGGCGCAGCGCATGGCCTTGATTTCGTCCGGGCCCTTGATGGATCGGGACTTCTCGGTCACTTCCTCGCCATCCATGATTTGCAGCCCCTGCGCTTCGAGTGCCCGCAAACCGTGCAGCATCACCTTGTCCACCGCGAGGCGTTTGTTGCCGGGGCTGTGTTTTTCCAGAAGGATGCGCACTTCGTTAGCAAACACATCCGCGGCAATGTCGATTTTGTCGCCCCGGTCAAAATAGAACAGGTCGGCGCCTGAACGAACTTCGCGCACCAACGGGTTGAAACTGCTTAGGAAAGGCGCGTTTTTGTATTCCCACAAAACCATGTAGCCGTCGGCGCAAAGCAAAAGCGCACGAAACGGGTTATGGGTGTTCCACAGCTGCATATTGGTGCTGTCGGTGGCGTAGCGGATATTGAGCGGGTCAAAGACCAGAAGCCCGGCATAGCCGCGATCCACGATATGTCTGGTCAACCGTTCCCAGCGGAATTTGCGCATTGCTTGCAGGTCAGGAAGCGCAAGACCCGCAGCTTCCCATTCGCCAAAGGCCAGTTGGGTCGGTCCAATCTCGATGCGGTCGGCATCGTTCGGGGTGTTGTCGCCAAGACGGTCAGGGCGGTTCGGGTCGATTTTGCGGATGTCGCGGTAGTGGTCGGTCATTCTTGGCCTCCTGATTGGGGACATGTTTGGATAAGCCCAATCCGGCTGGCGCGTCTGAAACCGACCCGAGATTAGTCGTAATTTCGCAAGTGTTTGAGCAAATTCAAGAATTGCGCCGGACACGGAATTGCGGTTCTGTCGTGGCATGGCCGACATTCTTCAAACCTCGCTTCCCTATGACCCGCTTGACGAAAAGCCATTGCCGGGGATCGCGCCGCTTGATCCGAAAAGCTGGCTTTGGGTGGACGAGGCCTATGCGGGGCAGGTGGCCCGAAAGGCCGAAATATTGCGAGCGGCGCGCAATGACGCGCTTATGCAGGACGCGATGGCGGATGCGGCCCTGGACGAGTTGCTTGGGGCCGTGGTCACGCATCTGGATCGGGATCACACGGGGTTTATGCGCGATGGTGATGGTATGCTCTGCCCGGACGGGCGGCGGGTTGCCTTGACTGGTGGGCCGCTGGATGTGCTGTCGCAACTGGTTCAGGAAGATTTCTGCATCCTGCAAAAGCCCGCCGGATCGGACGAGCATATCCTGACGGCGGGATTGCTGGCCTTTCCGGCAAGCTGGAAACTGGCCGAGAAATTCATGCAGCCGCTGACCGGCATTCATGTACCGGTGCGGTCCTATGACGAAAACATCGCAAAACGGGTGCAGCGGCTGTTTGATGGGATCAGGGTGGGGCGGCCTTTGTGGCGCTATAATGCTTTGTGGTATTTGGATGCGGAATTGCATCAGCCGCGAAGGCAAGATCAGCAACGCCCGACATCCGGGTCAACCGGCCCCTATTTGCGCAGCGAGCGGCAAACGCTGATGCGTCTGCCGCTGACGGATGCGGTGGTGTTCGGCATTCACACATTCGTGGTGAAGGCCGGGGATTTGTGATCAGCTGAGAAGCAGCTGGATCGTCGCGGCGGTCGCGCCATTTGCGGTAAGCAAGGAAAAGGCTCCGGCCAGGCCCAGAGCATGGGCCGAAAGGCGGAAATCTTCACCGCGAAAGAAGTTGTAGATGATGAAGAAGGACGCGACCGGCCACGAAAACAGGCCGAGCATCGCGGTCATGATCCAGGTCGAAATCCGCGTTTGGCGGCTTAGTTCTTCCACCTCTTCGTGGCGGCCATCTTCGTCAATATAAATGGCTTCGGCCAAGGCGGCCTCTTCTTCCTGGGTCAGCGAAGCCCCCCAGTTTTGATCATGGGTCTGGAATTCGCGGAACCTTTGGTCGATCTGTTCTTCCATGCTGTCGATATGTGGCAAGCGCTGGCCGTTATGCTGGTGCGCCCGGCCACTGGCAACCCGGCGCGGGGCCGGACGGTGGGCGGTTGCTTTGCGCGGGCGGTTCACACGGCGCGGCTTGACCGGAGCGAAAGCCGACAGGAATTGCTGGGCCGAGAACACGACATCCTTGCGCAGCCAGACGATCTGGCTGGCCTCGGTGGCCAGCAGGGCCTTGCGGCATATATCGGCCAGCAGCACCAGAGGCGCGTCGGCATGCACATCTTCCGAGATGTTCGAAATCGCGATCATCATGCGCCCCATCAGCTCGTCCTCGGCCGCGTCGGTTTTGACGGAGATCAGCATGTCAGCGGTCTGCATGGTAATTTCGCCGTGGCATTCTTCGTCCGAGGCCACAATTTCGTGGTCTTTCTGACGGAGCGACTTTTCAACGAGACGCAGCATGACATCTGCATCGAACAGGCGGCGCTTGTCGAATACGAGAACTGCGTCGCAGCGTGAGTTGATCATTTCCATATCGGCCTCCAAGGCGCGTTAACTATGGTTTAACCATGCCTTCAAACTGTGCGGAGAATGGGACAGGACTTGGATTTTTTGGGGGGAATTTTGCCAAAACCGTGGCACGGCGTCACAAAGCCGCCACAAAGACAGCCCTTTCGCGCCATTTTTGACACAAAGATGACCCTAGGTCAGCTTTACGTTTCCGTCACCCAAATTCCCGAGCATCCAATCCTTTACATCGCGAATCGCTGCCGAGTCCGTGTGCAGATGCCCCTGCATTTCCATGGTTTCTTCATCGGTCTCGTTGGACGGTTTGCTGTCGGGGTTTTTTGGAAAGACAGGGCGATCATGCTGATCCATGTGATTGCATTGGGATCCATGATCATGGGGCTGTTAAGCACGGCGTGACCCGCGTTGCGGGGAATGCAGAAAATTGCGGAGTGATGTCTTGACTGACTGATCACTCTAACTATATCACCCCGTATGAATGACAGACAAAAACAAATCGTCAAAGCGGCGATACCGCTGTTTTTGACCGAAGGGGTCAGCGTTTCAACGGCGCGTATCGCAAATGCGGCCGGCGTTTCGAACGGGACATTGTTTAATGCGTTCCCGACGAAACAAGACCTGATCGATGCCATTTACCGAAGCACGAAAACCGCCATGTTCGCGGCCTTTCCAGCCCCGCAAGGGGCGTCATTCGGGCCAAAGCTTTTGCGGAAGAACTGGGACGCCTATCTGGGATGGGCACGTGCCGCGCCAGAGGATCACAAGGTGATGCACCTGCTGCGCGAATCCGGCCTTGCAAGTGCCGGGGTGAAGGCCGAGATCAATGCGCTTGCCGCGCCGCACGGGCAAATTCTTGTCGACGCTCTGGAGCAAGGCACCATACGCGGTCCCAGCGTCGGATTTATCAGCGATTTGATTTTCAATCAGATCGATCTTGTCATCGAACACAATCTTCACGGAACAAACGAAGAGCTTGCTTTCGACATGCTCTGCCACTCAATAGGACTCGTCAAATGACCAAAGTATTTCTTACCGGAGCATCCGGTTTCATCGCCAAACACATCCTGCGTGAATTGCTGGAGAAAGGGTATGATGTTCGTGCTTCGGTACGATCGGATGCCCGCAAGGCCGAACTTGAGGCGCTGTTTCCCGATGCAACGCTTGAGTTTGCCTTTCTGGATCTGACCAAGGATGACGGCTGGGCCGAAGCGATGGAGGGGTGCGATGTGCTGATGCACACGGCCTCGCCCTTTCCGCTGGTGGAACCGAAGCACCCCGATGATCTGATCCGGCCCGCGGTGGACGGCACTTTGCGTGCGATGAATGCAGCAAAAGCGGCAGGTATCAAACGGGTTATCCTGACCTCGTCTTGCGCTGCCATTTACAAGGATGCGTCAAAACCGATCGAGGCCCCTTCGGACGAGCATAACTGGACAAGCCCCGAAGACCCGTCGGTTGGAGCTTATGAAGCGTCCAAAACGCTGGCAGAGAAAGCCGCATGGGATTTTGTTGCCGAAAACCCCGATATGGCCCTGACTACGATCAACCCCGGCGGTGTTTTCGGCCCCAGCATGGACGCACGGTACGGATCGTCGCTGGAAATCGTCGAACAGCTGATTAGCGGGAAATTCCCTGTGGCGCCACCGATGAACCTGGTTGCGGTGGATGTGCGGGATGTGGCCATGATGCACGTTGCCGCGATTGATTTGGATGCGGCAAAGGGCGAACGATTTGCGGCGGCAAGTGAATCGTTGCGGATTCTTGATATGGGCCGGATTTTGAAAGACTGGGATTCGCGCCTGAAGACACCAACCCGCGAAATGCCGGGTTGGGCAGTGGGTATTCTTGGGCTGTTTGTGCCGCTTCTGAAACCTATCCGCGCAAATCTGGGCCGGAACCACGCCGTATCTGGCAGCAAGGCCGAGCGCGTTTTCGGGTTCAAGTTCATTCCGGTGGACGAGGCGCTGATTGCCTCGGTAAAGTCCATTCAGGAATTTCAGTCGTAATCGGGATGGGCGGCCTTTCGGTCGCCCTGTTCCGCCAGTTTCTTGGCGATAATAAGCGTTTCGGGGCGCTGGCGTGACTTCTGCGGCAGGTTCAAAAGCACATGGCGGCCGGTTTCGCAAGTTCGCCTGTCCGCCATGACCAGCGCCCCCGAGGCCAGATCATCTTCGATCAATGGCAAATGTCCCATCAACATGCCAGCCCCCGCCTTTGTTTCTTCAACCGCCAGACTATAGAGCGAAAATTGCGGGCCATTCTGAGGATTTCGAAGCCCGGCGCCAACGGTCTTTGACCAGAAAGTCCAGTCATCGATCCAGGTTTGATCATGCAGCAAAGCAACCTCGTTCAAATCGTTGAAATGTTTCAGCAGTGATGGGGCGCAGACTGGCGCGATCCTGTCGGCACAAACGCTTATCTGGTTTTCCTGCAAATCGCGTTCGCCGATGAAAATCGACAGATCGAACAATTCCCGTGACAGGCTTGGCGGAGATTCCATCGCTGTGACAGAGAAGTTGATGTCTGGAAACTGCGCCCTGATTTTTGCAAGGCGTCTGGGCAGCCAAAGCTGAGCCAACGAAGGCAGGGCCGCAATGTGAAAATCGGTTTCTGGCCTGAGGTCGCGCAAGATATGCGTTGCCTCGGCCAGGCCATCAAAGGCAGCGGTGAAGCTGGGCACAAGCGCGGCCCCGGCTTTTGTCAGGGTGACGCCTTGCGCATTGCGGCGAAACAGCGTTGTGCCCGCCCAACCTTCAAGCGTTTTGATATGCTGCGAAATTGCGCCGGGGGTCACGTTCAGCTCTTCTGCAGCGGCAACGAAACTGACATGGCGCGCCGCCGCTTCAAAGGCGCGCATGGCATTCAGCGGGGGGCCTTTGGGGCGCTTGGGGGCAATGCTCATCACGACAGCCTTAGTTTTTCTACGCCAAGAAATATCATTTCTGCTTTGCCCTGTCACCGGTTTCATGGGCACATTGATCAAAACGGAGAATGATCAATGACGCTTGAAACACGAGATTGGGTGCCCGCTGCCTGCGAAACGCGGGTTCAGGACATTGCGCACAAGGTTGAACGGATGGCATCTGCGGATATTCTGGCCCGGATCGAAGGGCTGGCCGAAGAAAACCGGAAAATCCACGAGGAAGAATGCTTTAACCTTAATCCGGCCACCAATGTGATGAACCCCAAGGCCGAGACGCTTTTGTCATCGGGCATCGGATCGCGGCCATCGCTGGGATATCCGGGCGACAAGTACGAAATGGGCCTTGAAGCCATTGAGGAAATCGAGGTCATTGCCGCTCAGCTTTGTGCCGAAATCTTTGATGCGAAATATGCCGAGGTCCGGGTTCCTTCCGGTGCCATCGCCAATCTTTACGGCTTCATGGCAACCTGCAAGGCCGGTGACACGATCATCGCGCCGCCTGCCTCGATCGGTGGGCATGTGACGCATCATCTGGCCGGTTGTGCCGGGCTGTTCGGGTTGCGAACGATCGAGGCCCCGGTGAATACCGACGGCTATACGGTGGATCTGGACCGGCTTCGGGCCTTGGCGCTGACCGAACGTCCGCGCCTGATCACCATCGGCGGCAGCCTGAACCTTTTTGAACATCCCGTTGCCGAGGTGCGCCAGATCGCGGACGAAGTCGGGGCCAAGGTGATGTTCGACGCGGCGCATCAATGTGGGATCATTGCGGGCAAGGCCTGGTCAAATCCGTTGGCCGAGGGGGCGCATTTCATGACAATGAGCACCTATAAAAGCCTTGGCGGGCCTGCGGGCGGTTTGATCGTTACCAGTGATGCTGACATTGCAAGGGCGTTGGATGGTATCGCCTTTCCCGGAATGACCGCCAATTTCGACGCGGCTAAAACGGCCGCATTGGCCGTGACCATGCTGGATTGGAGGGATTTTGGTGCCGCCTACGCGCAAGAGATGATCGCCATGTCGCAGGCTTTGGCCGGATCTTTACATGAAAAAGGGGTGCCGGTTTTCGAAGGCGGCCAGGGCTTTACCAAGTCGCATCAATTCGCCGTCGAAGCCGCCGCCTTCGGGGGCGGACAGGCGGCATCGAAGATTTTGCGAAAAAGCGGATTTCTGGCCTGCGGAATCGGATTGCCGATCGCGATGGTTGAAAATGATATGAACGGTCTGAGGATCGGAACACCAGAGCTGGTTCGCTGGGGTATGACCGCAAATGACGCGCCACGGCTTGCAGAGTTGATCCATCTTGGCCTTGCTGGGGCACCTGTCGCGCAAGAGGTGTCGGACTGGCGGCGCGCGTTCAATAAACTCAGCTTTGTTCACTAATGCGTCTCGCCTGATACCTGAGCCAGGGATAAGACGGGACGCGGTGCAAAACCTCAACGTTTCGCGCGTTCTGTCTTTGGTTCATTCTCTCTAAGCTTTGCAAAAAGAAAAAGGGCGGCCCGGATGGACCGCCCTTTGGTGAATTTTTAACCTGCCTTGAATTAGCAGCTGTAATACATGCCAAACTCAACCGGGTGTGGGGTGTGTTCGTAAAGCTCAACCTCTTCCATTTTCAGGTCGATATAGCCTTCGATCTGATCCTTGGTGAACACGTCGCCTGCCAGCAGGAAGTCGTGATCCGCTGTCAGAGCTTCCAGAGCTTCACGCAAGCTACCGCATACGGTGGGGATGCCGGCCAGCTCTTCCGCGGGAAGATCATAGAGGTTTTTGTCCATGGCTTCGCCCGGATCGATCTTGTTCTTGATGCCGTCAAGGCCAGCCATCAGCAGGGCGGCAAAGCACAGATAGGGGTTTGACGACGGATCGGGGAAGCGGGCTTCGACACGCTTGGCTTTCGGCGATTCCGTCCATGGGATACGAACGCAACCCGAACGATTGCGTGCCGAATAGGCGCGCAGAACGGGGGCTTCGAAGCCGGGGATCAGGCGCTTGTAGCTGTTGGTCGACGGGTTGGTGAAGGCGTTCAGCGTTTTCGCGTGCTTCAGGATGCCGCCGATGAAATACAGCGCTTCCGACGAAAGGTCGGCGTATTTGTCGCCCGCGAACAGCGGCTTGCCGTCTTTCCAGATCGACATGTTGACATGCATACCGGTGCCGTTGTCGCCATAGATCGGCTTGGGCATGAAAGTCGCCGATTTGCCGTAGGCGTCTGCCACGTTGTGGATGATGTATTTGTATTTCTGCAACTCATCCGCCTGCTTGGTCAGGCTGTCGAAAATCAGGCCTAGCTCGTGCTGGCACGACGCGACTTCGTGGTGGTGCTTGTCAACCTTCATGCCGATACGCTTCATGGTCGACAGCATTTCCGAACGGATGTCCTGCGCCGCGTCGGTCGGGTTTACGGGGAAGTAACCGCCTTTAACACCAGGGCGGTGGCCCATGTTGCCCATTTCATATTCGGTGTCGGTGTTCCACGAGGCGTCTTGTGCGTCGACTTCGTAGGAAACCTTGTTGATCGAGTTCGAGAAACGCACGTCGTCGAACAGGAAGAATTCGGCTTCCGGTCCCATATAGGCCACATCGCCGATGCCGGACGATTTCAGATAGGCTTCGGCTTTCTGGGCGGTGCCGCGCGGGTCACGCTCGTAGGCTTCGCCGGTATCGGGTTCAACGATCGAGCAATGCACCGCAAGGGTTTTCTCGGCATAGAACGGGTCCATGTAGATGCTTTCCGTGTCGGGCATCAGTTTCATGTCCGATGCTTCGATCGACTTCCAGCCTGCAATCGACGATCCGTCGAACATGAAGCCTTCTTCCAGAAAGTCTTCGTCGACCAGATCGACATCAACAGTCACGTGCTGAAGCTTGCCGCGGGTGTCGGTGAAACGGATGTCAACGTATGCGACGTCTTCATCACGGATGGTATCAAGTACGTTCTTGATGCTCATTCCCTTGATCCTCTTCTCTTGGGTGTTCTTGAATTTACAGAGCGTCCGTGCCGGATTCACCGGTACGGATGCGAATGGCTTGTTCGACGGGGCTGACGAAGATCTTGCCGTCACCGATCTTGTCGGTTTTTGCAGCGTCAATGATCGCTTCGATGGCGCTGTCGACCTGATCGGCTTCGAGCACGACTTCGATTTTCACTTTTGGCAGAAAATCCACGACATATTCCGCGCCGCGATAAAGCTCGGTGTGGCCTTTCTGACGGCCAAAGCCTTTGACCTCGATCACGCTGAGACCCTGAACGCCGATGTCCTGGAGCGCTTCTTTGACCTCGTCCAGCTTGAACGGCTTGATAATGGCTTCGATCTTTTTCATGGACGCATACCTTTCAACTTGGTTGATTGGGGTCAGACCATGTTCGTGCAGGCGCAGCAATTATCTGCGGCAGATTCAGGGGTGGATCGGGGTGCGGTAAATTGGCGATGTGCAAAATAAAGGCAGGTTGCACAAAAATGAGGCAGAATTGAATCGACGGGATTTGGGTGAATGAGGGAATTGCTGACAGCAGCGCAGATGCGGGCCATTGAGCAGGCGGCGATTGAGTCGGGTGAGGCGACCGGTCTTGAGTTGATGGAACGCGCCGGAGAGGGCGTGGTTGAGGCGATTTTTGAGCAATGGCCGGAATTGGAGCCGGATGCGCCTGCCGTGAGCGGGGTGGGGGGCTCTGCCCCCGCCCCAGCCGCATCGGCTTCGCCGAGCCGGCTGGGGCACCCCCGGGATATTTCGGGACAAAAGAAACGCAAGGCGGTCGTTTTGTGCGGGCCGGGGAACAATGGCGGCGACGGGTTTGTTGTGGCGCGACTGCTGCATGAGCGGGGCTGGGACGTGAAGGTGTTTTTGTATGGCGACCCCGAGAAGCTGCCGCCGGACGCGCGGGTGAATTTTGAACGGTGGGCGGAAAGGGGCGAAACGGAGTGTTATGCTTTGGAAGGGTCGCTAAGGGGTGAAAAAAGGCTTCGATTGCCCGCAGGCTTTGACCTGATTGTGGACGCGATATTCGGAACCGGGTTGACCCGTGGGTTTTCCGGCGTGTTCTCGGGCCTTGCGGAAGCGGCGTATCGGGCGGCAGTGACCGACAACGGTCGCGTTCCGATCGTTTCAATTGATCTGCCAAGCGGCTTATGTTCGGACAGCGGCAAGATACTGGGACGCGCCATCCAAGCCGATCTGACGGTGCCGTTTCACCGGGCAAAGACCGGAAGCTATCTGTCCGAAGGGGCAGCTTGTTGCGGGGTGATTTCAGTCAAGGATATTGGCCTTGAGCCAGACGGCGCAGGCAGCGTTGATCCTGCCCCCCGGGTTGGGTTGATAGATCAGCCTGCGGATCGGATTGCCAAGCGTGTTTCGGCTCACAAATATTCTTACGGCCACGCGCTGATCTTGTCTGGTCCATCAGGCCACACTGGTGCCGCCCGCCTCGCGGCCCGCGCGGGCTTGCGTATTGGCGCGGGGCTTGTGACCCTTGGGGTGCCGGCTGAGGCGCAGCAAGAGGTCGCTTCGCAAATCACCGCGATCATGATGCGGCAGATCGGAGAGGCGCGGGTGTTGGAAGAGGTTCTGAAGGATGAGCGCCTGAATGCAATATGCCTCGGGCCGGGCATGGGGCTTGAACGGGCGCGGGAGTTGGTTCCGGTGGCGGTGCGTGCGGAGCACACACCCTACGTTGTTTTGGATGCGGATGCGTTGACCGCCTATGCGGGTGATCCGTCTGAATTGTTCGGGATGCTGCATGCCAATTGCGTCCTGACCCCTCATGCGGGGGAATTCGCGCGGCTGTTCCCTGACATTGCCGAAAAGCTGAACGCTCCGGCTGCGAAAGGCCCAGCCTATTCCAAAGTCGATGCCACGCGCGAGGCCGCCAACAGGGCAGGCTGTGTTGTGCTGTTCAAGGGGGCCGATACGGTGATCGCGGCACCGGATGGGCAATGTTCTGTTAACTCTGCCGCTTACGAGCGCAAAGCGTCTTGGCTGGCGACCGCAGGATCAGGCGATGTTCTCGCTGGCTTTATCACAGGCCTGCTGGCCCGTGGTTTCGCGCCGATGCAGGCCGCCGAAACCGCGGCTTGGCTGCACGTGGAATGCGCTTTGGAATTCGGCCCCGGTTTGATAGCCGAAGACTTGCCCGAGATGCTGCCGCACGTGTTCCGAAAACTCGAAGCGTGATGCGTTTTTCCACTCGCATCCCGTGAATGGCTTTGCTAAGACGCGCGGACGGATGCGGGTGTGGCGAAATTGGTAGACGCACCAGATTTAGGTTCTGGCGCCGCGAGGCGTGGGGGTTCAAGTCCCTCCACCCGCACCAGTTTTCGGAAAATTGGGTCCGCAACGGACGTATTGTTGCTTTCAATTGGTCAATGCCCGGGGTTCGGCCGGTTTTGTTTCCAAAATGCATGGTCATAGAACCCTGACTATACGCCGCGCCCTCTCAAAGGTTAACGTATGGTTAATGCACCTGATTCTGATTGGTGGGGACCAGATCAATGCGCGTGTTCCGCTGCAAAGCCTGCCGTCGCAAGACGAAACTTGGACATTTCCGTTGTGATGCCTGTGGAGCGCCTGCCGGGGCGCAAAACTGGGCTGTTCCGGCTGCGGTTGCGGTGGTTGTGCTTTACGTGATTTATGCGGTGGTGCTTTAGGCCTTCGCTTGTTTCTCGGGCGCGTTGTTAAAGACCCCGTCATATCCGTCGGGACTGGTTTCTTCAAACATCGGCAGCTCGATAAAGAAAGACGTGCCCTTACCGATTTCGGATTCATAATGCATCTTGCCGCCATGCGCCTGCATGATGTCGTGAGAAATGCTCATGCCAAGGCCAGTACCTTCAAACTGCCGGTGGTCAGAGCTATCGACCTGAAGAAAGCGTCCAAAAACCGTATTCTGGGCATTTTCCGGAATTCCGATACCATAGTCGCGGATGATCAGTCTGGCGGTTGTTCCAACGATGCTTAGGTCAATATCGACCTGCCCGGCGCCGTTTGAAAACTTGACAGCGTTGGACAAAACGTTGGTGATCACCTGAACGATACGATTATGGTCTGCATTCACCGTTAGGGTGTGATCCAACTGACCGAGATTGATCTTGACGTTGCGTGTGTCCGCCATGCCTGAAACCGCGTCGACCGCATCGGTCAGGCAATCGGCATAGCGGATCGGTTGCAGATCAAATCTCATCTGGCCGGATTCAAGTTTTTGCACATCCAGAATATCATTGATCAGGTTTGAAAGGCGTTTGCCGTTCTTATGGGCCAGAGTGACAAGCTTGTTACGCCGCTCTTCATCCCTGTCAAAGGCTCCGCTTTGCAGCATTTCCAGTGTGCCCAGAACCGATGTCAGCGGGGTGCGCAGCTCGTGGCTGACGGTTGAGACGAATTGCGATTTCACCTCATAGGCGGCTTGGGCGCGGTCACGTTCTGATCGCAGGTCGTCGAGCTGATCCAGGTTTTTCTGGTAAAGCTTCAGGAAGATACGCGAGCAATCAACCACGAAGTAGAGTACAAAGATGATGGTCAGGAACTGCATCCACAGCTCGGAATCGAACGAGGGTCGCACCTCGAGCAGGTCACGGATTGGGATCGACAGGAAGACCGCGCCGTAAATGACCAGACGGACATATAACACCAAGGGCAGCTGGTGGTTGTTGACCGCCGCAAACAAACCGGCCGCGAACAGAAAGAACATTGGCGCAAAATGTATCGATGCGCCTTCCATTCGGGCAATCGAGGCGGCGAAATAGGCGACGGCCATTGCGCTGAGGATCGAGCTTGCCAGAAGCAGAAAATAGAATTCCTGCATCTTGCGGCGCGAGATCCGATCCCTTTGCAACAGGCGGCGTGAAATAAACACGTCCACCAATTCCGTGATCTCGCACAAGGCGACGCTGGTCAGTGCGGTGCGTGGTTCGTAATAATAGCCGGCAAGCAAGCCCGCCGAAATATACATGAACTGGCGTTGCCAGAAGAGCGCAATCGTGCCTTGCACAAAGTCTTTTAGCTGCTTTTCCGAGCGGACACCAAAAAACAACAGCCGATAGAGCCTTACCAGCATCTTGTGCGGCAAAAGCCCTGTAGACCAACCTCGTGTGGCCCGAATGCGATCTGATCCGATATCCGCCATGCCAGACCGTTAGTGAAAAGCGTGGCTGCGCGGATTGCTCAGCGCGTGCGCGGATTGTTCCGTCTCAACGCCAATCAGGCGATAGGCGTTTACGGCGAAAACGGTGTCAACATACGTCAGGTCATGTGGCGTATAGCCGGACTGGACAAATGTGCCGGTCAGCTCGATCGGGTCGCCGACTGATATGTCCCGCAGGAAACGTCCGGCCAAAAAGTCATTGCCAATCTCTGTCGCAATACGGGTCGGATAGCGGCTTATTGCGCTGTCAGGCAGGCTGGGCTGTTCGATTGAGATATCGATCAGCAGCTTGGGGCAGGGGGTTTGCACATATTTGAAATCGGCAACTTCCCCGACAATTCGGAATTCAGCAAAATACATGCCCATAATTTCGTCCTTTCACCCGTAGAATGCGGTCTGAGTCCACAGCGAATGTGGCCTTCAGGTCCTGTTCAGCATCTCAATTGATGAAGGCAAAATAATGTTGATGGCTGGGCTTCAATGGACGATTGCGAGACCATTTTGCGATAGATCGGCTTGGAATTGACCGTTTGGGTCGAGGTTTTGCTTCAATTTCAATCTATAGGCGATTGTGTGCCCGAGCCTGTGGATAACTAAGTCTTGTGTCCGGAAGGCAGTTTTTTGTTGCATTTATGCCTTTTGAATTAACGACGCTCCGTAAATGTATGAATTTGCGAATTTTTTGTAGATTGCTTTGCAAAAATGTGCCTATGCTGGGGACAGAGGTAAGGTATTCGACGTAGATCAGTAAAATTGCTCAGCAACAATCAATCCCAATAATCTGAGCAGTGGGTGAGTATTCAAAATCAAATCGGCCGCCTGGCCAGGTAACTCGGTAGTTCCGCGTCCCATCGTTCTTTTCGGGACCCGATGCCCTGCCTCTGATCAGAGTCCGCATAAGCGGTCTTTGATGTTCAACGACTTGATGAGGCAAGTGAAAGGCATATTGGGGGACCAAATGGAAGCAACCACTCTTTCATTTCAGAACATGCACGAACATGGCGACCTGCTGGTCAATTTGTTCAAGGCGCGGCGTGAAAGCTTTATTGTGCGCCGCAGCTGGGACCTGCCCGAGGCAGAGGGCATGGAATATGATCAATACGATACACCGGCCAGCCGCTGGATAGCGGTGCATGAAGACGGCGTGGTACTGGCGGGGGTGCGCCTGACGCCGACCTTGTCGAAATGCGGGATGTACACCTATTTGATCCGCGACGCCCAGCGCGGATTGCTGGACGAAATTCCGTCAAACCTTCTGGATTTCGAAGCGCCGGTTGATCCGCAAATCTGGGAATCCTCGCGTGTATTTGTACGCGAGGACGTGCCTGCCAAAACACGGTCACGGGTTCAGTTGCTGCTGATGAACGAACTGGTGCGGGCGGCGCGGCAAAACGGTGTCACGCAGGTGATCGGATTGGTTCCGGCCGTGTGGTCGCGCTGGATCCGCCGCTTGGGTATCGTCGCAGAACCTGCCGGGCCGAAGATGGATATTGACGGTTTTCCGTCTCAGGTGGCCCTTTTGCAGGTGGCCGAGAACGATCACGTCAAGGACAAGTCGTCTAAACCGCAGTTCTCAGTTGTCGAGGGGTCGGCAATGCCGCAACCTTCCGTGCCACGATCCTCTTCCCTTGCTCTGAAACATCAAGAGGATCAATTTCTCCGATAAATTCTGAGAGGATCTTCTTGTATTCACGCGCTTGGGTATCTTGGGACTTGGCGTTTGTCCGGCGTTTCAGCCAATGCTCTTTCTTTTCAGGCTTGGTTTCGCATTGGGCTTCGGCCCGTTGGATGGCCTTTTGCAGATAGCTTAATGTGAACGAGCGCCCGAAAGCGGGCAGGGACACGACGCCGCCAACGATGATTGTGGGTTTGGGCCGTTTTCCAGCGGGCAGGTCTGTATCAAGTTCGCCGTAGATATCCAAAACCGCATTGTGCAGGGTTTCTTTGCGGTTGGTGCCCCAGCTTTTGTTCAGTACCAGAAAAACGCCTTTGCCGGCATGGCTGATTATGCTCTGATCGTAATGCGTTGCCTGAGAAATGGCCCGGGCGATCTGGGTACGCCATTGGCGCTCGTCATTATCGGACATGCCTTTTGGCGGTTTCGCAAGTTCAGGAATTTTGATCGCAAAAAGACCGGCGGTCATCAGGCGGGCGCGGGTGAGTTGGAGAACGTAGTTTTCAAATGCCGTCAGGCTGATCACCCGTTCAATCCCGTCCAGCGAGTCCGGATCAGCCATATCCGACTGGATCAGGGGGATGGCGGTTTTTGCATTGGCCAAAGTTTGCTCTTCGGCTTCGTGCCGGTGGGCTGCCAGCTTTAGCCGTGTTGACAACTCGAGCATGTCGAACGGCTTTGTCAGGTAATCCGTCGCGCCTTTTTGAAATGCCGCATCGACATAGGATTTCTCGGACATGGCCGTCAGCATGATTATGGGCGTGTCGCGATAGCATGCCATGGCGCGAATGCGCTCGCACAGATCGATTCCATCTGTGAACGGCATTTGAATGTCCAGTAGGAAGCAATCAAAACGATTGTCCTCGTGGCTTAGCAGATCCAACGCATTCTGGGCGGAAGATGATGTTTGAACATGGTCAAACCCCATGACCGGAAGCGCTTCGGTCAGAAGCTCGAGTATGGATTGCTCGTCATCGACTGCAAGTATTCGCATTTCGGTTGTGCCTCCCCAATAAGGCTGTGTTGCGTTGACAAAGCCTGAAACTGACTTGGTCAACGGGCAGATTAAAAAACCATTTGGTAATAATTTGGGTGTCAAACTGACAGGAATTAGACAGTTCTGTCGCATTTCTGCCGGATTCGTCCGTGCTGAACGGCGATGTCTGCCCCGCAAAACGGGCGATCATGGGTTTTTGGAAAGCGACATATAATGCCGTTTCCAGTCTCGACCGTTTGGAACCCCTCTGTTTAGGTGACTCTCAGAAAATCTGGAGGCATTTCATGAAATCTCAATATCGCGTTGTGGTCATCGGGGGCGGGGTCGTCGGGGCTTCGGTTTTGTATCACCTGGCCAAAATGGGCTGGTCGGACTGTGTTATGCTGGAACGCCGCCGTCTGGCTTCGGGGTCTTCGTGGCATGCGGCGGGCGGTATTCATGCGCTGAACGCTGATCCGAATATGGCAGCCTTGCAGGCCTATACAATCGACCTGCTTTCAGAGATCGAAAAGGAATCGGGCCAGAATATCGGGCTGCACATGACCGGTGGCCTGACCCTTGCAGGCACGCCCGAGCGCTGGGAATGGCTGCAATCCAACTATCGCGTGTTCCAGTCGATCGGCATCAATGATTGCGAGTTGCTGACCCCGGAGGAGGCCCAGAAACGCTGCCCGATCATGTCGACCGACGGTGTGTTGGGGGCGATGTGGGCCGATCGCGAGGGTTATATCGACACCACAGGCACCGTGCAGGCCTATGCGACCGCTGCCAAAAAACGCGGGGCGGAATATTATGAGGAAACCAAGGTCGAAAGCCTGACCCAAACCGCGGATGGCTGGATCGTTTCAACGGACAAGGGCGATATCACGTGCGAGCATGTGGTGAACGCGGCGGGGCTTTGGGCCAAACAGGTAGGGCGTATGGCGGGGATCGAGCTGCCGGTATCTCCGCTGAAACATCATTATCTTGTCACCGACACGGTTCCCGAGATCGCGGAACATGATTTTGAAATGCCGATGACGGTGGACCTGGAGGGCTTTACCTACACTCGTCAGGATCAGAAGGGCCTGCTGTTGGGCATTTATGAAATCGATCACGAACATTGGGCGATGGACGGTGCGCCATGGAACTATGGCGAAGAGCTGTTTCAGGAACAGCTGGACCGGATCGAGAACGAGCTGATGCTGGGCTTCCAACGCTATCCGGCGATTGAAAATGTCGGCATCAAGACATGGGTTAACGGTGCGTTTACATTCTCGCCCGATGGCAATCCGCTGGTCGGTCCGGTGCCGGGCAAGCGCGGGTATTGGTCGGCCTGTGCGGTCATGGCGGGCTTTTTGCAAGGGGGCGGTGTGGGCAAAACGCTGGCCGAATGGATGATCGAGGGCGAGCCTGAGGCCGACGCATGGTCAATGGATGTCGCGCGCTACGGCAAGTTTGCTGAGAACAAGCGCTATATCCGCGAAACCACCGGCCAGTTTTATTCACGCCGCTTCGTGATGTCCTATCCGAACGAACAACTTCCCGCCGGCCGCCAGATGAAAATGGCCCCCGCCCATGATGCGATGACCGAAGCGGGCTGCCGCTGGGGTGTGTCGTGGGATCTTGAAACGCCGCTGTATTTCGCACCGTCAAAAGAGTTTGAGGAAAACCTGACGCTGAAACGGTCAAACGCGCATGATATCGTGGCCGAGGAATGCAAGGCAATCCGCGAAGGGGCGGCTTTGCTGGATATCACCGGATTCTCGCGGTTCGAGGTTTCGGGACCAAATGCCGAAGCGTGGCTTGACACCCTGTTCGCCACGACCCTGCCAAAACCGGGCCGCGCACGTTTGGCGGTCATGCTGTCCGAGACCGGCAAGCTGAAAGGTGATCTGACCTTGCTGAACTGGGGCGACGGTACTTACTGGATCATGGGCAGCTATTATCTGCGGGCATGGCACATGCGCTGGTTCGATGACCACATGGCCGAGGGTGTGAATGTGCGTGATCTGGGCGAAGAGGTCTGCGGTTTTGCCGTTATAGGGCCAAAATCGAAAGCCGTGGTTGAAGCAATTTCCGAGCAAGACATCTCGGGTCTGAAATTCATGGGCTGCGGTCAGTTTGATATCGGTCTTGTCAGCGCCCATGTCGCACGGATGAGCGTGACCGGCGAAACCGGATACGAGATTAACTGCCGCATGGGCGATCATATTGCCCTGCGCCGCACCTTGCTTGAGGCCGGGGCGGATCAGGGCATTCGCGAGGTTGGTTTCAACGCGATGCTGTCAACGCGGATCGAGAAAAGCTTTGGTATCTGGTCGGCGGAATTCACTCAGGATCGCACGCCGGGCATGACTGCGATGGATCGCTGGATCGCATGGGACAAGGGGGACTTTATCGGACGCGAGGGCGCTATTGCCGAACGCGATGGCAATGGGCCGTCCAAGCTTCAGGTGACGCTTGAGATTGAAGAAGGCGATGCGGATGCCTCGGGGTACGAACCGGTGTGGTCTGCTGATGGCGAAATGGTCGGATTTGTCACGTCGGGTGCCTATGGTCACACGTTGAAAAAGTCGATTGCCATGGCGCTGGTTGATCCTTCGCAGGCGGCCCCGGGGACGGAAGTGTCTGTTCATATCGTCGGAGTCGAACGCAAAGCCAGGGTCGTGGCTCCGTCGCCTTATGATCCGGAAGGCAAGGCGATGCGCGGATGAGCGTTCGCCGGGGGCGTCGGGGCCGGGCCGAGGCCGAGGCGAACGGGCCGAAGCGTCAGGTTGATTATCACAACCTGACCAGCCCTTTCCCGACGATGAACGTCTTTACCGAAGACCGGATCGAGGCGATGCATGCCGCGGCCCTGTCCATTCTGGAAGATCAGGGGATCAAGGTTCTTTTGCCCGAGGCCCGCCAGTTGTTCAAAGCCGGCGGGGCAAAAGTGGATGAGACCAGCGAAATGGTCTTTATCGGGCGCGAAATCGTGGAAGCCGCGCTGACGTCCGCCCCGAAACGGGTGGATATCAAGGCGGCGGTTGCCACGCGGGACGTTTCGCTTTCGCTTGGCAGGTTTGTCTTTCAGCCCGGTGCCGGATGCCCGCATGCAACGGATCGCATAAGGGGCCGCCGGCCCGGGTCGGCGCGCGATTATCGCGAGCTGGTGCAGATGTCCCAGCATTTCGATGTGATCCATATGATCCCTCCGCTGGTGGAACCTCAGGACGTGCCGATGAATTTGCGGCATTACGAGTTGATGAAAACCCAGCTGATCCATTCCGACAAAGTGCCGTTTGTTTTTTCGCGCGGTACGCCGCAGGTGATGGACAGTTTCGAGATGCTGAAAGATTTCCGCGGCCTGTCCGAAGACGAGTTCCGTGGGGCAAGCCACTGTTACACCATCATCAACACCAATTCTCCCCGCGTGATCGATGTGCCGATGGCGCAAGGGCTGATTGATTTCGCGCGGGCAGGGCAGGCTTCCATCGTGACGCCGTTTACGTTGATGGGGGCGATGGCGCCGATCACCGTGGCGGGCGCGATTACCTTGTCTCATGCCGAGGCGATGGCCGGGATTGCCCTGACACAACTGGCAAACCCCGGTGCGCCGGTACTTTATGGTACATTCACGTCGAATGTGGATATGAAATCAGGCGCTCCGGCCTTTGGAACGCCCGAACATTTCAAAGCCTCACTGGCCGCAGGGCAGCTGGCGCGTAAAATCGGTCTGCCCTGGCGCTGCGCCACAGGTTCTGCGGCCAATACCAACGACGCACAAGCCGCCAATGAAACGCAATTCGCGCTATGGGGATGCTTGCTGGCGGGGGCATCGGTGATCATCCACTCGGCCGGTTGGCTGGAAGGTGGCCTGACAAATTCATACGAGAAATTCATCACCGATGTAGAAGTTCTGCAAATGGTGGCCGAGATGTGCCGCGAAACGATGGCAGGGGATGCCGAGATTGCGCTGGATGCCTTGATCGAGGTCGGCCCGGGCGGACATTTCTTTGGCGCGGCGCACACAATGCAGCGCTATGAGACGGAATTCTATCAGCCGTTCTCAAGCGATTGGTCCAATTTTGGCACCTGGACCGAACGGGGATCGCAATCGGCAGATGAACGGGCCACCGGTCTTTGGCAGAAGATCGTCAACCAGGCCAGGCCAGCGCCACATGTGGATGCGGCGCGGGTTGAGGCGATGGACAGTTTCATTGACCGCAGAACCGGTGAAGGGGGTGCCGCGCCGGAAAGCTGACGCGAGGGGAACATCAAATCTCTGGAAAATCGCAAAAACCTGGGTCAGGATTTGAAAGATGAGACCTGCCACCGCTTGTTAACCGGAGTGTCGCCCATGCTTACGTTTTCTTCCAAAGCCCTTGTTTTACCTGTTCTGCTTGCCCTTTCAGGGGGGGCATTTGCCGATGAACGACAGGCGATCCTTATCGCCAATCGCGCCTATGAGCGGTTATCGGACGTGGCCGAAGCCAGCGCCGCATTGGGGCTAAGCCAGGATTTGCGCCGCGCGGGGTTTGAAGTATCGGCCTTTTCCAATCTGGATACCCGCGGGATGCGCCGGGTGCTTGGCACGATTGGCGAGGTGCTGGAAAAAGGCGAAGACATTCTTGTCCTTGTCAGCGGGCAGATCAGTACCGGCGACGGTGGAAACTGGCTTTTGGCAACGGATGCCGACACCCCTTCGGATTTGATGCCCGGCGACGCGGCCCTGTCTTTGGATGCGCTTGCGGCAGCGCTTGGCAATAGCGGGGCAAATTCGGTGATGATGATCGGCCAGCCTTTGGCCGACGGATTTGATGCGCCGCAGGGCGTGACGGTGTTCAACGGTCCAACTGCATCCTTGGTGGCTTTGGTACGCAACGGTCTTTTGGTGGAAGGCCGAAGTTTGGCCGATATCGCCGATAATGCGGGGCGCGGTGTTACGGCAAGCGGCTATTTGCCTGACACCCGGGCGTTCCTTATGGCCGAAGGGCAGGGGGGCGCATTGCCTGAGGGTATAACTGAGGCAGATATTGAGGCGTTCCTGTTTGCCAGGGCCAAGGGCGCCAATACCGAAGCGGCGCTGCTTGGGTTTCTTGAGCGTTTCCCAAACGGGATCAACGCTGCCGAAGCAAGAAACATGCTGGCGCAATTGGCCAAATCCCCGACAGATCTGGCGCAAGAGGCTGAAACGGCCCTGTCCTTGTCACGCACCCAGCGGCGCGACATCCAGTCAAACCTGACGATGCTGGGATTTGACACGAATGGTGTCGACGGAATTCTGGGGCGCGGCAGCCGAAACGCGATCCGTCGCTGGCAGGTCGCAAACGATCTGGCGGGCACCGGCTATTTGACGGGCGATCAAATCGCGTCGATTGAAGCGCAGGCCTTTGCGGCCCGTCAGACGCAAGAGCGTGAAGATGCCGCCTTTTGGCGGACAACCGGACGCGGAGGAACGGCGGCGGGGTATCACGCCTATCTCGATCGTTATCCGCAGGGGCTGTTCTCGGATCTTGCGCGGCAGGAATTGGCCAGACTTCAAGCCGAAAGCGAAGCGCAGGATTGGGCCAACGCGCGAACGGCCAACACGACCGAGGCTTACGAGGCGTTTCTGACGGACTATCCCGAAGGCGTTTACGCCGAGGAAGCGCGCGCACGTCTGGCGGCGCTTTTGCCTGCTGGCCCGACCGAGGCTGAAATCGCTGCGGCGAAGGCCCAGGAAACCAAGGCAATGGCCAATCCGATCTTCCGGCTTCTGGCGGAACAACGATTGGGTGCGCTTGGATACGGGCCTGGGCTGGTGGACGGCAGTTTTGACGAAACGACCCGACAGGCGATCATGTCCTACCAAAAGGCCAATGACTTATTGGCCACGGGCTATCTGGATGTGGCCAGTCTGAACAGGCTTCTGAACAACTAAAGCGTTTCGTCCCATTGTTTTTGCACAACAATGTGGCGAAACGCGCGATACTTAAAGGCGTTGCGGGCGTTTCGAAATCAACTTCGCTTTTCAAGTTAATCTCGAAACGCTTTAATCCCGATTGGGCTGAAAATCTGCGCGGCAGGGCTTGTTGTCCTGCCGGTGGCAAGGCAATCTGTCCGCGAAATGGCCGGTGGGCCAATGCAGGTATTCAAAGATAGGGGATGGCAAATGGCGAAAATCGCATTTTTAGGGCTAGGCGTGATGGGCTATCCAATGGCCCACCATCTAAGCGAGGCCGGTCACGAAGTGACGGTCTATAACCGCACATTTGCCAAGGCGGAAAAATGGGCATTGGCGAATGGCGGCCGCGCCGTGGCAACCCCTGCGGAAGCGGCGGCGGGTCAGGACTTTGTGATGGCCTGTGTCGGCAATGACGATGATTTACGCTCGGTCTGTTTGGGGGATGATGGCGCGTTGGGCGCGATGAAGGACGGTTCGGTTTTTGTGGACCACACCACCGTATCCGCGAAAGTGACCAAGGAATTGCACGGGATCGCCGCAAAAGCTGGTGTGCAATTCGTTGATGCGCCGGTGTCGGGTGGACAGGCCGGGGCCGAGAACGGCGTGTTGTCCATCATGTGCGGCGGCGATTCCAAGGCGTTTGAACGGGCGGAACCGGTGATGCAAGCCTATGGGCGTTCCATCAAACGTCTGGGTGAAAGCGGTGCCGGTCAGATGACGAAGATGGTCAACCAGATTTGTATTGCAGGGTTGGTGCAGGCGCTGTCAGAGGGACTGAATTTTGCGCAGAAGGCCGGTCTTGATCCCAAGGCCGTTGTCGAGGTGATCAAGGGCGGGGCCGCCGGAAGCTGGCAGATGGCGAACCGCTATGAGACGATGGTGGACGATCATTTCGACCACGGCTTCGCGGTCGACTGGATGCGAAAGGATTTGGGGATTTGTCTGGATACGGCGGATGAAATCGGCGCAAGCCTTCCTGTTACGGCTGTTGTCGATCAGTTTTACAAAGACGTGCAGATGATGGGTGGCGGGCGTTGGGATACGTCTTCGCTGATCAAGCGCTTCCGGGACAAGTGACGTGACGATGATCAAGCGATCAGGCGGAGAGCTGTTGGTAGACTGCCTGATGGCGCTGGGTGCCAGCAAATGTTTCGGCGTTCCCGGCGAAAGCTATCTGGCCGTTCTGGATGCAATGCACGACACGATCGGCCGGCTGGACTATGTGCTTTGCAGAAATGAAGGCGGTGCGTCCTTCATGGCCGCAGCCTATGGGAAACTGACCCGAAACCCCGGCCTTTGTTTTGTCACACGCGGGCCGGGCGTGACCAATGCCTCGATTGGCGTTCACACCGCGATGCAGGATTCTGCACCGATGCTTTTGTTTGTCGGGCAGGTGGGCACCGATATGAAGGGCCGCGAGGCGTTTCAGGAAATTGACTATCGGGCGGTCTATGGCAGTATGGCAAAATGGGTGGTCGAAATTGATCAGGCCGACCGCATTCCCGAATTGATTGCGCGCGCCTGGAAAACCGCGCTGCATGGCAGACCCGGCCCGGTAGTGGTGGCTTTGCCCGAGGATATGCTGACGGATCAAACCAACGCGCCCCCTATTTCCGGCCCGACAGTTATTGCCGAAGCTGCACCGGACCCAGAGGCGCTGGAGCAAGCCTTGCAGATGCTTGCGCGATCCGAACGGCCTTTGATCATGTATGGCGGGTGCAATTGGTCCGGGGCCGGACGCCAGGCATTGCAGAACTTTGCCAAAGCTTCGGATATTCCTGTGGTTTCAGCCTTTCGCTATCAGGACCAGTTCGACAATCATTCAAACGTATATTGCGGCGAGGCCGGGGTGGGTATGCCACCTTTTGTCAGCGACCTGATCAGTCGGGCGGACACGATCCTTGCTGTCAACTTGCGCTTTGGCGAAATGACAACCGATGCTTACACGTTGTTCGACGTGCCTAAGCCTCGGCAGCGTTTGATCCACGTGCATGCGGCGGAAAGCGAGATCGGGAAGATCTATCAGCCCGCACTGGGGATCGTGGCAGGGCCAAACGCTTTTGCCAAAATGCTGACCCCGGTTCGTGGGGATTGGTCGGACTGGCGGCTTGCGGGTCGTGCAGCCTATGACGCCGGTTTTGATGCGCCCGCGCAGCCTTCACCGGTTGACATGGTAAAGGTATCCGCCTTTCTTCGCGACCGGTTGCCTCAGGACGCCATCCTGACAAACGGTGCGGGCAATTTCAGCGTCTGGCCGAACAAGTTTTTCAAATTCGGCAAGCAGGCCCGCCTGTTGGCGCCGCAATCCGGGGCCATGGGTTACGGCCTGCCCGCAGCCATTGCGGCCAAGGCTGTTCATCCTGATCGGACTGTCCTGTGTTTTGCCGGAGACGGGGATTTCCAGATGAACTGCCAAGAGCTTGCCTCGGCACGACAAGCGGGGGCACAGCCGATTGTGTTGATTGTCAACAACGGCAGCTACGGAACCATTCGTGCTCATCAGGAACGCCAATATCCCGGGCGCGTATTCGCAACCGATATGGTCAGCCCGGACTTTGTGGCGCTTGCGAAGGCCTATGGGTTCCACGCGGAACGGGTTGAGGAAACCGCTGATTTCGAAGCAGCGTTTGAACGGGCCTTGGCATCGGAATCGGGGGCCGTGCTTGACTTGAACGTGTCGGTCGAGGCGATCACACCGCGCAAAAGCCTAAGCAAAATTCGGCAGGACGCCCAAGCAAATAGAAAAACCTGACGCACCGTTTTTGCAGACATATGCAAAATTGTTGATTTGTGCCCGAATTGCATTACGCTGGGGATATCGGGCAGGATAATACCGGGTAGGTTTCTTGGAAGCAGTCACGTTCACATACGAAAATGCAGTTGTTCTGGGTCTGTTAGGACTGACCGTTTTTTTGTTTGTGTCCGAAATTGTGCGCGTGGATCACGCTGCCATCATTGTGATGGTGCTGTTGGGGTTAACAAGCTACCTGCCCGGGTTAGAGAATATTGCCGATGTTAACCGGCTGTTTACCGGCTTCTCATCCAATGCCGTGATTTCGATCATCGCCGTCATGATTATCGGTGCCGGTCTGGACAGAACCGGCATAATGAACTCGGTCGCAGCCTATATCCTGAAAATTGGCGGGAAATCCGAAGCAAGGATCATTCCGGTCATCTCGGGCACAGTCGGCATTATTTCAAGCTTTATGCAGAATGTAGGCGCGGCGGCGCTGTTCCTGCCGGTTGTCAGCAGAATTTCGAACCGGGCGAACCTGTCAATGTCGCGCCTTTTGATGCCGATGGGCTTTTGCGCCATTCTGGGCGGCACGCTGACCATGGTTGGTTCATCGCCCATGATCTTGTTGAACGACCTGATGGTGTTCGATGGCGAATTGTTGAAACCGTTTTCCCTGTTTGCGCCTTTGCCGATTGGCCTGGCGCTGATGTTAAGCGGCATTCTGTATTTTGTTGTTCTGGGGCGGTGGGTTTTGCCTGCGGATGAAACACAGGAACACACAGGTGCTGCCCATTCGGTGGAAGACTACCTGAAACAGACCTACAAGCTTAAGGCGGATCTGGTTGAGGTTCGCGTTCCCGAGGGCAATATTCTTGTCGGTCATTCGCTGAATGATGTGATGTACGCCCACGCGCTTTACATTATCGGCACCTCTTACGCAGGACAAAAGGTTATCGCCCCGCGTGTCACGACGGATATCCTGACGCCTTGCCGTCTTGCGATCTTGGGCCGCCGTAAGGTCATCGAAGATTTTTGTGACATTTATGGGTTGGAAATCCTGCCAGAGCTGGATGATTTCGCCGAGGATTTTGCCCCGACCAAGGCCGGTGTGGCGGAAATCGTGGTTCCGCCGGGATCAGGAGCGATTGGCAAAACGCCTCAGGAAATGCGGTTCAGAAATTCGTTCGGCATGAGCCTTCTGGGCATTCACCGCGGTGAAGAAACAATGAGCCATGTTGAAACGGACGAGCATCCCGCGACCCAGATCGGGCTTGTTCCGTTTCAGGCCGGTGACACAATGGTTGTGCATACTTCCTGGGTGAACCTGTCGAAAATGCGCTCGGATCGTGATTTCGTCATTGTGACCAATGATTTCCCCGAAGAAGACCTTCGGCCGCAAAAGCTTGGCTGGGCGATGCTGTTCTTTGCAATCGCCTTGGGATTGATCCTGTTTACCGATCTCAGATTATCCCTAAGCCTGCTTGTCGGCGCGATAGGCATGATCACCACGCGCGTCCTTTCGTTGGACGAAGCCTATGAGGCCGTAAGCTGGACAACCGTATTCCTGCTTGCCTCGCTTATCCCGTTGGGAATGGCGGTTCAGGATACCGGAACGGCGGCCTGGATTGCGCAGAACATCATTGCATTGCTTGATGGCTGGCCCATCTGGTCCTTGCAGGCGGGGCTTGCAGTGCTCGCGACGGGGTTTACCCTTGTGATGTCGAATGTCGGTGCGACGGTGCTTTTGGTCCCGTTGGCGATTTCCATTGCGTATGCTTCCGGTGCTGACCCAAGGGTTTTTGCCCTGACTGTCGCGATTTCAACTTCTAATTCGTTCCTTATTCCCACCCATCAGGTGAACGCCCTGATCATGGGGCCTGCGGGATACAAGGTTAAAGATTTCCTGAAATCCGGCTCGGTGATGACCGTGCTGTTTCTTGTCGTGTCGCTTACGATGCTGAACGTGGTTTATTGATCCGATTGCCCGACAAGGGGTTTGGCCGAGTTGGCGTAATTCATGATCTGCCGGTTGTAGAGCATGTTCAGAAGATAGATGAACCCGTAAAACGTGGCGATGATACCCGGACTCCCAACTTTCGAAGTTCGGGTATGTTCGTTTTCTGCGCTGAAAGTCTTTTAGTTCAGCCTGTCACCGGTTTCGGGGGCGAAGTACGACACTTTGTTCAGGTCAAACGCAAAGGTCAGGCTGGATCCGGCTGAGGCGCTTGTTTCGGCATGCATGCGGGCCGTGATTTGTTTGCCGCCCAACTCGGACACAACATAGGTGTCCGCCCCGGCGGGTTCGACCATATCAACCAGACACTCGGCCTCTTGTACGCCTTCCCCGGCGCGAAAGCCTGCTTCGGCGATGTCTTCCGGGCGCAATCCCAGAATGACGTCTTCGGGCAATCCTTCGGCCTTCGGGTCGTGAAGCACAATCGGGCCGCCTTGGCCCCGGCTGATCTCGATCCTTGCGCCGCCTCCGTTCTGCATCACCTTCGCAGGGATCAGGTTCATTGCCGGAGACCCCATGAAATCCGCCACAAACAGATTGGCCGGAGTGTTGTAGATTTCCGCCGGGGTGCCGATTTGCTGGATGACCCCCCCTTTCATGACCACGATCTTGGTGGCCAGGGTCATGGCCTCGATTTGGTCATGGGTTACATAGACCATGGTGGCCCCGAGCGTCTGGTGCAGTTTCTTGATCTCGGATCGCATCTCAACCCGTAGTTTCGCGTCGAGGTTTGAAAGCGGTTCGTCAAACAAAAACAGTTTAGGATCGCGGACAAGGGCGCGGCCCATGGCGACGCGCTGGCGCTGTCCGCCAGACAGTTGACCGGGGCGGCGTTGCAACAAAGGTTCGATTTGAAGCTGGTTCGCCACTTCGGCCAGTTTGCGGTCTTGTGTGGCGGCATCAACTCCGCGCACCTTCATGCCAAAGGTGATGTTCTTGGCCACCGACATTGTCGGGTAAAGCGCATAGGACTGAAACACCATGGCAATGTCGCGGTCTTTCGGGCTGACATGGGTCATGTCCTTGCCCCCGATATGAAGGCTGCCACCGGTGATCGGCTCAAGCCCGGCGATGCAGTTCAGCAGCGTGGACTTGCCACAACCTGACGGGCCGACGAGAACCAGAAAATCACCAGGTTCGATTGCGATGTTGATGTCTTTCAGGATCTCTGTAGAGCCGTAGTTCTTGAAGAGAGTCTGGATTTCGAGAATGGGTGCCATCTGACTTATCCCTTTACTGATCCGGCGGTCAGGCCGCGGATGAAATATTTGCCGGCAACGACATAGACGAAAAGTGTGGGAAGCGCGGCGATAATGGCGGCGGCCATATCGACGTTGTATTCCTTCACGCCGGTTGTTGAATTGACGATGTTGTTCAAGGCAACGGTGATCGGTTGCGTGCCTGCCTGACTGAAGGACACTCCGAACAGGAAGTCGTTCCAGATTTGGGTGAATTGCCAGATGACGGTCACAACAATGATCGGCAGCGACAGCGGCAGGAAGATCGACCAGAAAATCCGAAAGAAATTCGCCCCGTCAACCTTGGCGGCTTTCACCAGTTCCGATGGAATTGTCACGTAGTAATTGCGGAAAAACAGAGTGGTGAACCCGATACCGTAAATGACATGAACAAAGATCAGCCCCGGAATAGTGCCTGCGATGCCCATCAGGCCAAGCATACGCGCCATGGGCAGAAGGACGACCTGAAACGGGATGAAACACCCAAACAGCATCAGCGAAAAGATCAGGTTCGCGCCTTTGAACTTCCATTGGGCCACAACATATCCGTTCAGGGCACCGATCAGTGTCGACAGGAATACGGCGGGAACGGCCAGCAAAACGGAATTCCAGAAATACGGGCGCAAGCCTTCGCATTGAATGCCGGTGCAGGCGCCCGACCAGGCGGTTTTCCAGGCATCGAACGTGACTTCGCGCGGTAGGGTCACAAGGCTACCCGTGCGGATTTCCTCAAGACTTTTCAACGAGGTCGTGACCATCACGAAAAGCGGCAGCAGATAGTAGAGCGCAAACAGGCCAAGCAGGGCGTAAAGCAGCCAGCGCAGCGCGATCTTTCCGAAATTGGCCTCCGAAGCGGATTGGTTGAGCGAAAGATCAGCCATCATTCTTGCTCCTCAGTTCGGAATAAAGGTAAGGCACGACAATGGTGAACACGACAAGCATCATGATCATCGCAGACGATGCCGCCTGACCGATATCACCGCGCGAAAACGCCATTGCGTACATGTAGGTGGCCGGAAGATCGGTCGCATAGCCGGGGCCTCCGCCGGTCAGAGCAATCACAAGGTCGAAGATTTTGATTGCCAGATGGGCAAGCACGATGAAGGCCGACAGAAAAATCGGTGCCATCGACGGGATGATGATCGCCGAATAAATGCGCCATGTCGGGATTCCGTCAACTTGCGCGGCCTTGATGATTTCGCCATCAACCGATCTGAGGCCCGCCAGAAACAGCGCCATTACAAAGCCCGAGCTTTGCCAGACCGCGGCCAGTACGATCGTGTAGATCGCGTAGTCGGGGTTTACGACCCAGTCGAAACTAAAATTCTCGTATCCCCATCCGCGCACGGTGGCTTCGATGCCAAGACCGGGGTTGAGGATCCATTTCCATGCGGTACCGGTGACAATCATGGAAAGCGCCATCGGATAAAGATAGATGGTGCGGATAACGCCTTCGGTGCGGATTTTCTGATCCAGCATGATGGCCAGCAAAAGACCAAGCACCATGGCGATAACGATGAAAAGCGTACCAAAGATGAACAGGTTGTTCATCGCCGTGTCCCAGCGGGGTGAATCAAACAGCTTTTCGTATTGAACGAAGCCCTTGATCTCGTATCGCGGCAGCAATTTTGACCGCGTCAGGGACACCCAGGCTGTCCAAGCGATGAACCCGTAGACAAACACCAAAACGCCGATGAATGAGGGTGCGAGGACAATTTTGGGAAGGTGGTTTTCAAGCCATTCAGACATTGGAAACTCCAAAATAAAATGCTCTGCCCGACACAGGGAGACCGGGCAGAGCAGGGTCGGATCAATAGCTGTTGGCGACGGCCTGAGCCAGCTGAGCGACGGCTTCAGCCGACGACATATCCGAGTTGAAATGTGCGGTCACAACGTCGGTGATTGCACCGGACTGGGCACCGCGCAGGGCCATGCCATGGGCATAGGACGGCAGAAGCGACCCGTTGTCCGAGCTTGCCTGCATGTCGGCAGAGGACAAAAGCGCACAGCTGTCAAACGCATCCAGGGAAACGTCGGTACGAGCCGGGATCGAGCCTTTGTTCAGGTTGAACACCTCTTGGAAGCTTTCCCCGACAATCAGCTTGGCCAGCAGGTCCTGACCGGCTTTCTTGTCTTCGCCGTCCACGTCAAACATGGCAAAGCTGTCTACGTTGTAAAGGAAGCCGTCACCCGGTGTGGATGCGCAAAGGAAATCTTCGCCCGGCACTTTGCCAGCGGCCATGAATTCGCCCTTGGCCCAGTCGCCCATGATCTGGAAAGCGGCTTCGCCGTTCATCACCATTGCCGTCGCCAGATTCCAGTCGCGGCCCGAGAAGTTTGGATCGACAAAGCCGCGCATCGTGCGCATTTGGTCGAATACAGCGATCATTTCGTCCGAAGTCAGAGTGGCTTCGTCAAGCTCAACGAAAGCTTTGCGGAAACCGTCCGCGCCCAGAATTCCAAGAGCAACGGCTTCAAATACCGTTGCATCCTGCCAGGCCTGACCACCATGCGCCAGCGGGATCACCCCTGCGGCCATCAGCTTTTCAGCCGCGGCGTTGAATTCGTCCCAGCTTGTTGGCATTTCGATGTCGTTGGCTTCCAGAACGTCAGTGTTTGCCCAGATCCAGTCCACCCGGTGAACGTTCACAGGGGCGGCGCACCATGTGCCGTCACATTTCATGTGATCCGCGATCGAGGCTGGCAGCACGTCGGCCCATCCTTCGGCCTCGGCAACCGACGAGATATCGGCCAGAACACCTTCTTCATACCATTCCTGAATGGCCGGGCCTTTCAACTGTACGGCTGTTGGCGCGTTACCAGCAAGAACGCGGGCGCGAAGCGCGGTCATGGCCGCGTCACCGCCGCCGCCGGCAACCGGCATATCGGTCCATGTGCCGCCATTATCAGCGAATTCCTGCTGAAGAACGGCAACTGATTTCGCTTCACCGCCCGATGTCCACCAGTGCAGAACTTCTGCCTCTGGATTGGCCAATACGCTGGAAGCCGAGAAAAGGGCAATCGACGAGACTGCCGCGAATGCGGTCATTTTCATAAGGTATATCCTCCCAATTAAACACCACCCTCCTCGGTGGCGTTGCGGTCATCATGGGCAAGCGGCCCTTTCAAACAACCAAGCAAAGCGCCAATTTGAGGGCCGGATGAATGATTTTCCCGCGTTCTGTTACAGCATGTTACCTTGTCCTTGAATTTGTTGCATGTTGTTACATTCAGTTGGATTAAAAGACGGCGAAAAGCTGGGCATAAGGGGAAAGACACATGGCGATTCCACGCCTTCTGGTGGTCGATGATGATCCGGATATGCGGACGATGCTGACGCAATTCATGCGGCAGAACGGCTTTATCACGCTGCCTGCGGTCAGCGAAATGGATATCCGCAAGCATCTGACGGCCGAGCGGATTGACCTGATCTTGCTGGATATCATGCTGGGTGACGAGAACGGTATCGAAATCTGCCAAAGCCTGCGTCAGGATCAGGATGTTCCGATCATCTTCATTTCCGCGCTTTCGGCGGATCGTCACCGAATGAAAGGTTATGAGGTCGGGGCGGATGATTATGTTGCCAAGCCCTTTAACCCCCAGCTTTTGCTGGCCCGCGTCAAGGCGGTGCTTCAGCGGGCACAGCGCACCTCATCGCTGGCCTACAGGCGCCGCACCCAGACATTTCGGTTCAACGACTGGACATTTGACGGCAAGCAGGACGTCGTGACCGCCCCCGGAGGGTATGAAGTATCCTTGTCGCAACGCGAGACGGGATTGTTAAAGGTGTTTCTGGCAAACCCGCATATTCCGCTGACACGGGAAGAAATCGCCTCGGCATTGGATGTCACCGGCGAGGTCGGGAAGGCCGAGGCGACCGGGCGGGCAATTGATGTGCTGGTGGGGCGATTGCGAACAAAGATCGAGGCGGACCCCAAAGCGCCAGAGATGATCCGGACTGAACGCGGAACAGGCTATGTGTTTTTTGCCGATGTCATCGTGCAGGATATCTGATGGCCACCAATCTGCGCCTTAGAACATTGTCCACGATCTGGGTTGTTGTCGCATTGCTTGCGGGGGGCAGTGCAGGGGCTGTCTGGTTTCAGTCCAACCTGAGCTGGAGCCGCCACCTGACAAATGCCTATTCAACCGGTGTCGAGGTTTATCATGCTTTGGAACGCGGCAAATCCGTTCCGGGTATCGAAATTTCCCAACTTGCGGCCGCGGATATTGATCTTGCCGATTCAGGCCGTTTCGAGCAGATCTCCGATGCCCCGCGTCCGGCCTATGTGACGATCCTGTCCCTTACCGAGTCTTCTGTTGATCCGACCGCTACGTCGGGCATGAAACTTGCGATTGCGTCGGACCGGCTTCAATACCGCGTTGCCGAAATCGCCGCGGATGAATTTCGCGCGCCAGCCCTACAATTCGGCGAGTTGACCCGATTGCTGGCAACCTATTGCAGCGACCCGTTGATCTATGTTCAGCCCGAAGGCCGCCCCTGGATGCGCGTCAATGGCTTCGAGGTTTGGGGTTGCGACGCGGCCCCGCGCGACAACAGGCTTGCGGCTATTGTTGTATTAATTGTCGTGTTGGCGGTTCTGGTTACTCAGATCGGAAACACATCCGAAACTTTCGAGCGCTTTTCCCGCCAACTTCGCGCCCGTCAGCTGACCGGCGGTCCGGACAGCTATGAAACAACCGGACCAAGCGAGCTTGCCGATATCGTTCAGGCCGTGAACCAGTATCTCGAAGAAGAACGCAACCAGTTGTCACAAAGGGCGATTGTGCTTTCGGGGGTCAGCCACGATCTGGGCACGCCTGCAACCCGCCTTCGGTTGAGAACGGCCTTGATCGAAGATCAGGAAATGCGCGAGAAGCTTGAAGCCGATATCGACCAAATGACCGGAATAATCGAAAGCGTGCTGACCTATACGCGATCCGAGCTTAACAGCGAGGATCCCCGCAAACTGTCGCTGACCTCACTGGTTGAGGCATTGGTGGCGGATTACCAGGACACAGGGCATCCCGTGACCCTGAAAACGACGGACCCCGTGCAGGTCACAGCCCAACGATCTGTATTTGCCCCGCGCTCTGGCTCGGTGGCCTTGGGCGATACTTCGAAGCTTTTGATGTATGCTCGGCCGATTGCGGTGCGTCGGGCGATTTCAAATCTGATTGACAACGCTCTGAAATACGGACGTCGGGCCTCGGTGTCACTATACGCGGATTCTGCCTGGGCAGTTGTCACTGTGGATGACGAAGGCGGCGAAAGCTCGGCTGCTGAAATGGAGGCGCTTTTGTCCCCGTTTGAACGCGGCAAGAACACGGATACGGTAACGGGATTTGGCCTTGGATTAACGATTGTCGCGACAGTCGCCCGCCAACATGGTGGTCGTATCGAATTTGAGGACGGACCAGCCGGGGTTCGTGCGAAACTTTGGTTGCGGCGGATGTGAAGCCGGAATTGGCGTTATGCATGGCATGCAAGTGCAAATATGCTAATCCTGAATTGTGAGCAGACTGAAATTCTGGCGGACGGGCAGGTACTAATGACGCAATCAAAGTCAACTTATTTGTCGTTTGGGTTTGCCGTGGTCTTTCTTTTTGCCCTTAGTGAAAGGCTTGCCGCAAATGTCGCGGACCATCAATCCGGCCCGTTAAAATGCGCCTATTCCGCGACGATAAACCTGGGAAACAATCCAGATGTGACCCGCCGAAACAGGGAAAAAACGCGGTTTGAGCTTGACCTCAACGATGGCCAACTGGCGCCAGATTTCTGTGATGAAATTGTGAAAGCGTTTTCCTCGGACAGTTCGTATTATGCTTTTTGTGAGTCTGGGCAATCGCCCGCAAAGATCACCCATGACATAGTGGTAAACAAGGCCTCGGGCGAGATCGTGACGATTATGAATTTTTACGCCAACCGCGATTGGGTTACAAAGCTTGCCCATTACGGGACATGTGACATCAATCAGCCGCAGGATATCAAATGACAGCCAAATTCAGGAATTCACCCAATCCTTTTGTGAAATTCGCCAGTTCGATGGGTTTGGGCGTGTTCATTCTGCCGCTCTACCTATCGGGCACGGTTTTGGCTGAGTCGAACACCCAGTGTCCCGACACCACCGCGAATGAAGATATCGCCCAGAACTGGAGCGTGGTTCTGGATGAAAATGAATGGATGCACCGGGCAACACTGATGACAGACGCCTCGGCACTTATGTCCCCCATTGAAATCTGGCTTGAGATTGACGGGGCGGTGGATATTGCCGTGTTGGATTGGTATTTTCCGCCGATTTATGACGGGCGTATTGGTGTGCTGCACTATTTCTCGGGCGCGGCTGGAACGAGTGCCATGGCAGAGTTTACCCGAATTGCGGTTGTTGACACCTTGACGAGCGCGCTGATTGCCAACCCGATGTACAGCACATTCGTATCCGGGGCGCGTTACATCGAGCAAAACGATGGGACCACGGTCGAGCAAAACTACTATTACTGCGATCTGGCGGAAGTCGAGTGGCTTTCAGACCGGTTTACTGTGACATTTGACGATGAAGAAACGGTCTATACGCTGCCTGAAAACGGGCTGTACTGATGGCAATCATTAAGGAGTGATGAGGCATGAAACTTAGACAATTCCTGCCCCTTGCGGCCATCGCTTTTGTCATTTCAGCGCCGCTGCATGCTCAGGTGATCTCTGACGACTTGGGTCAGATTGAACGAGGGTTCTGGACACGACCGGTCGGAAACCTGATGCGCCTCGATCAGGGGGTTCTGGAAATTCACCAATATTATCAAACGATCGTCGAATGGTCCGAACCCGGTGTTCCCGCCAGAAGCGTTACGGATACAATGGTAATGCGCATGCCTCTAAACGCGATCAACCAGGTTCGGGTCTATGATGCACCCGGAAGCGTTTTGCTTGAGGGCGAAGATCAAGACACCTACTGCCCGTTGTCTGTGGCCGAATTTTCCTGCGCGACGGCGGAACTTGACTGTGACGACAAACCTGAGTTTTTCACCTGCCGATACAACAAAAGCTCTCTTTTGGAATTGCTTGGAACCCTGCAATCCGACCCAAATTGGGTTTTGAAGGTTGAGTAAGTCGATTTACGCAATATTGAAGATAATTGGGCTTTGATTTTCGTTGGTCAGGCGGCGTGAACGGACCCTGATATTCCAGGTCCTTTCGCAACAAGGCGAAGGCTAACTGGTTTTTAGTGTCGCGCCGCAAAGTGAATGGTTCATTTTTATCAAGCGTCTATTGACGTTGGAAAAATGGTGTTTTACTTAGCCGGACGTCTTGGCGGGTATGGTGAAATGGTATCATAAGAGCCTTCCAAGCTTAAGGTGCGGGTTCGATTCCCGCTACCCGCTCCAAGACGAAATCATATCCTTGAAAATATCTGGAAGAAACGGCATCGGTTGCGTGTAGTGATATGATTTAATTGTGTATTTTGGGGTTCACCAATGGGTTCCAGGCATTGGGTGCGGATTCGATCTCTGCGACCCGCCACGTATAAACCTCAAGTTTTCATGTCCACGACCGCAAGCGCAGAAAGCGAGACAATACATGCTTGGTCTGGATTTCCGGAGGTTTCCATCAATGCCCTGAAATGGCGGAGGAGGTGGGATTCGAACCCACGGTAGGCGTTAACCTACGTCGGTTTTCAAGACCGGTGCATTCAACCACTCTGCCACTCCTCCGACAGCGACGGGGTTTAGCGCCTCTGATTTGATTCTGAAAGACCGTGAAGGGGTAAAAAAGCAAGAGGTTGCCGAATTCAATAGTTTGTGACGCGGTCCTTTCCTTGATCCAATTGCGCGGTTACAGTGGCGCCGCAACAGAAATACTCCGGGGGAACCTCGGGCCAAGGGCAATGGGCAGGGTTTTGATGGTGCTCAAAAGAAAGCACGTAAAGATAGCCGCGTTATTAGGCGGCGCGTTATTGGTGGCCGGATGCGAGGACCCCTCGCAATTGGCGGTGTTCGCGCAAGCGCCGAATGCGCCACAGGAAACCACGGTCACTGTGATCGAACAGGAAGTCGAAGCGCCTGAAATTTTCCAGGTCACAGAAAACGGTTTATGGGATGGGCGGCCTTCGCTTGGCGGCATATGGGTGGCGCATCCTGACACCATCGACCCTGAACAGGTGATTGTTCGTAATGCCGCGAATGGGAAATTCGTGATCGGTTCCTTGTTCATCCGCGAACGGGCGCTGCCCGGTCCGCGGCTTCAGGTGTCGTCCGATGCCGCGTCTGCGCTGGGAATGCTGGCCGGGCAACCGGTTGAGTTGACCGTTACGGCCCTGCGCAAACGCGAGATCGAGCTTGCGCCTGCGACCGTGGCCGAAGAACCGGCTGGGGTTGGCGCATTTGCGGCCAGCGCGTCCGACAGTGCCGTGCCAGGCGCCGAGGCGCCACAGTCTCGGCCCGGCAGCGGCCCCGAGCCGATTGTCACGACCACAGCGGCACCAGAACAACCGGCACCGACCCAGCCAACATCCTTGGCCAAGCCCTATATTCAGATCGGCATTTTCGGCGTTGAGGCCAATGCCCGAAACACCGCAACCTCGATGCGGACCGACGGTATTATTCCGACGGTCAAGGAATATCAGGCAAATGGAAAAACATTCTGGCGTGTTTTGGTTGGCCCCGCAGCGAACACGACCGAACGCGCTGCACTACTGAAAAAGGTTCGCGAAAAGGGATTCACGGATGCGTATTTCGTTTCTGGCTAAGCTGGTTCTCAGCCTGACAATTTTGTTTCCAGTTGCAGCTTCTGCATTAGAGCTGTCGGCCCGTGCGGCCTATGTCATAGATTATGACAGCGGCACAGTTTTGCTGTCCAAAAACTCGGAAACACCACTGCCGCCGGCGTCGATGTCCAAGCTGATGACGTTGCTGATGACCTTTGAGGCCCTGGAAGACGGGCGGTTGACGCTGGATCAAAAGCTTCCGGTTTCTGAAAAGGCAATGAGCTATGGCGGCTCGACCATGTTTCTGAATACGACCGATCGCGTTCGGGTCGAAGATCTTTTGCGGGGCGTCGTCGTGTTGTCGGGTAATGATGCTTGTGTCGTATTGGCCGAGGCCTTGTCGCCTGATGGCACAGAGGCCGGTTTTGCCCGTATGATGACGGAACGGGCGCGTCAGATCGGCATGAAGAATTCGACCTTTGTCAATTCAAACGGCTGGCCTGCCGAGGGGCAACTGATGAGCATGCAGGATCTGGTTATTCTGGCCGAGCGGCTGATCCGCGAATTCCCGCAATACTACTCTTTGTTTTCCGAACAGGAATATCTGTTCGACGGGCGCGCACCGGCAAATTCGCGGAACAGAAACCCGCTGTTGGCTTTGGGTATAGGCGCGGACGGGTTGAAAACCGGCTATACGTCCGACGCGGGCTATGGCCTTGTTGGAAGCGCGGTTCAGGGGGATCGTCGTGTGATCTTTGCCTTGGGTGGTCTTGGCTCGGTCGCTGATCGAGCGTCCGAATCTGAAAAAGTCGTCAACTGGGCCTTCCGTCAATTCATGAAACGCAATCTAGTCGATGCGGGTGTTGTGCTGGGCGAAGCGGATGTCTGGATGGGAAGTCAGGATAGTGTTGGATTGGTGGCGGCCGAAGACATTGAGGTTCTTCTGTCGGTTCCCATCGCCGAAAATCTGAATGCCCGTGTTGAGTATGAGGGGCCGGTTCAGGCCCCGGTTCAGGCCGGTCAGACTTTGGGAGAGCTTGTTATTCCCCGCGCAGGATTGTCGGAAGTGCGCGTTCCTCTGGTTGCCCAGAACAGTGTCGAGGGCGCAGGCTTTTTGCCTCGGCTGTTGATGTCGGCAGAAGTGTTGATGCGCAATCTCAACGAAGATTCACCTGATAATTGAGCGGCATGTTCATCAGTTTTGAAGGCATCGACGGTTCGGGTAAATCCACCCAGGCCCGTCTGCTTGCGGATCACTTGAAAAACGCCGGGCAAGAGGTTGTTTTAACTCGTGAACCGGGCGGGTCTTCCGGGGCTGAGGAAATCCGGAAGCTGGTTCTTGAAGGGGATACCGACCGGTGGTCGGCGACGACCGAGCTTTTGTTGTTTACCGCCGCCCGACGTGATCATCTTGAACGAACAATCCGCCCCGCTTTGGCCGACGGCAAGATTGTCATCTGTGACCGGTTTGCCGATTCATCGCGGATTTATCAGGGTCTGGGACGGGCCGAACTTGGCGATCTGGTGGATCAGCTTCATGCGCTGGTGATCGGTCAAGAGCCGGATCTGACATTACTGATCGATATGGACCCCGAAAAGGGTCTGGATCGGGCGCTTTCACGTAATGGCACGGAAGAGCGGTTTGAAGACTTTGGTGTCGGGATGCAGTTGAAGATGCGACAGGGGTTTCTTGATCTAGCCAAACGGTATTCTGAGAGGTTTCGGATAATCAACGGTGATCAGGATATTGAGGCGGTGCAAAACGATATCCGGGCCGTATTGGACCCGATGCTGGCATGAGCACCGACACCCTGCCAGAACCGGATCGGATCGATGGGGCACCACATCCGTCGCAGACCGCCCGGCTTTTCGGGCAGCAAAGGGCCGAACGGGATTTTCTTGAAGCCTATAATCTGGGCCGATTGCATCACGGTTGGCTGGTGACTGGCCCGCGCGGGATAGGCAAGGCAACCCTTGCATGGCGGATGGCGCGGTTTTTACTGGCGACACCCGAAGACGCAGGCGAAGGTCTGTTTGGCGAGGCAATGCCCGCCCCCGATACGCTTGATGTTCCTGCCGACCATCCCGTGGCCCGCCGCATGCAGGCCGGATCAGAGGCCGGTCTTTTTGTTTTGCGTCGGGGGTATGACGAGAAAACCAGGCGGTTGCGTTCGGTGATCACTGTTGACGAAGTGCGCAAACTGAAAAGCTTTTTCAGCCTTAGTGCGGCAGAAGGCGGGCGGCGTGTCGTGATCGTTGATGCAGCGGACGAGATGAATGTTTCGGCAGCCAATGCGCTGCTGAAACTGCTTGAAGAGCCGCCGGAAAAATCCTTTTTGATCCTGATAAGCCACCAACCCTCGCGCCTTTTGCCGACGATCCGTTCGCGCTGCCGCGAATTGCGGCTGTCTTTGCTGTCCGAAGACGACCTTTTATCGGCCCTAAAACAGGCCGGGCTGGACGATATCCCGCAATCTTTGGTTGCTCTGTCTGGCGGTTCGGTGGGTGAAGCACTGCGTTTGGCCAATCTTGACGGGGTTCCGATGTATCAGGCGGTTTTGAAGGTTCTGGAAACCATGCCGCGTTTCGACCGGCAGAAAGCGCAGGCGCTTGCCGAAATGTCTGTGGGACGTGGGGCTGAAGAAAAACGGGCGCTTTTGTTCGCATTGATTGATCAGATATTGGCACGGATCGCCAAGGCGGGGGTGGTTCCGCCACCACCAGAGTCCGAAGTCTTCCCGGGTGAAGGGGCGATATTCGCTCGGCTTTGTCCCGACGCCGCCAAAAGCCGCGCATGGGCCGAGGCTGCTCAGGAAATCAGCGACCGGAACGCGCATGGGTTGGCGGTCAACCTTGACCCTGCTGCGCTCATCCTAGATACCGTTTTCAGGATCCAGAAAACTGCCGGGGGCTGAACGCCCGTAAAGGGTATCGGATGAGCCAGATCATTGAAATAACAGACAGCCATTGTCACCTAGACTTCCCTGATTTCGACGAGACCCGCGACGAGGTGATCACCCGTGCATTGGACGCAGGCGTGACCCGCATGGTGACAATCTGCACCAAATTACGCCAGCTGGATCAGGTACGTCAGATAGCCGAGCAATACCCTTCGGTTTTCTTTGCGGCGGGCAGCCATCCCATGAGCGTGGCATCCGAACCAATGGTTACGGCGGATGAACTGATTGCATTGGCGGCGCACCCGAAATTCGTTGGCATCGGGGAAACAGGCTTGGACTATCACTATACGTCCGAGAGTGCAGCCCAACAGCAAGTCAGCCTTCGGATCCATATCGAAGCCGCGCGTCAAACGGGTTTGCCCCTGATCATTCATGCGCGCGACGCCGATGAAGACATGGCTCGGATCCTGACCGAAGAGTATGAAAACGGGGCGTATACTTGTGTGATGCACTGTTTTTCGTCGTCGGCTGCCCTTGCAAAAACCGCAGTCGGGCTTGGGTTCTACCTGTCGATGTCCGGCATAGCAGCATTCCCAAAATCACAAGAGCTTCGGGACATTTTCGCCCTTGCGCCGGTTGACCGAATCCTTGTCGAAACTGACGCCCCCTATCTTGCGCCGCCGCCTTATCGCGGAAAACGGAACGAGCCGGCATATAGTGTGCACACCGCCAAGGTCGGGGCCAAGGTGTTCGGGATGGAATGGCCTGAATTCGCGGCACAGACGCAGAAAAACTTCGACCGCCTGTTCTGGAAAGTGGCGCAATTTCAGGCAGCCGCCTGATGGGTGAGATTCGGTTTCGCATATTGGGCTGCGGTTCGTCCGGCGGAGTTCCCCGCCTTGGCGGGCATTGGGGCGATTGCGATCCGCAAAACCCAAAGAACCGCCGCCAAAGGTGTTCGCTTTTGATCGAACGGGAAACCGGTCAGGGCGTGACGCGGGTATTGATCGACAGTGGCCCGGACATGCGGGCGCAGTTGGTTGATGCCGGGGTCGGGGTGCTGGACGGTGTCGTTTATACCCATTCACACGCCGATCATGTGCATGGGTTAGATGATTTGCGTCAGATTGTCTTCAATACCCGTAAACGGCTGAAGGTCTGGGCAGACGGCGCCACGCAAGACGCTTTGCTGTCCCGATTTGGCTATGCCTTTGTCCAGCCCGCAGATTCGCCCTATCCCCCCATTCTTGAAATGAATACGATTGACGGAGCGGTTCAGGTGGACGGGGCAGGCGGCCCGATAAAGCTTCATCCGATCCGGGTTGATCACGGATCGATTGATGCATTGGGCTTTCGCGTGGCGGATGTGGTGTACATGCCGGATGTCGCCGAAATCTATGAAGAAAGCTGGCAGCTTCTGGATGGGCTGAAATGCTGGATACTGGACGCGCTGCGCCGGACACCGCATCCCACTCATGCGCATCTGGACAAAAGTCTGGAATGGATCACGCGGGCCGCACCTGAAATGGCGGTGCTGACCAATATGCACATTGATCTGGATTACGAAACGCTGGAAAACGAAACGCCCGAGCATATTCGCGTCGCCTATGACGGGATGATTCTTACCTATCCGGTTGAAAGCTAGTGCAGGCGCTGGTCGAGGTCATCCTGCCGGTCTTTCTGGTCATTGGTTTCGGTTACGTTTCGGTATGGCGCGGCTGGCTTTCGGACAGGGCAGTCGATGGCGTTATGGTATTCGCCCAGAAATTTGCCATTCCCAGCCTTCTGTTCGCGGCCATTTCCCAACTTGATCTGGCCACCAGTTTCAAGCCAAACCTGCTTTTCAGTTTTTATGCGGGCGCCACCATAAGCTTTGCACTGGCGACGTTTGGCGCACGTGCGATTTTCAAGCGCGATTGGGAAGACAGTATCGCGATCGGGTTTGTCGGGCTGTTTTCAAACTCGCTTCTGTTGGGGCTGCCGATATCAGAGCGGGCCTGGGGGGCGAATGCCTTGGCGTCAAACTATGCGATCGTCGCCTTTCACGCACCGTTTTGCTATTTTCTGGGGATCACGGTGATGGAAATTGCCCGTGCGCGCGGGGCCTCGTTCCGGGCATTGGTTGGCAAGATTCTGAACGCGATGTTCCGCAATGCGCTGATCCTTGGAATAATTGCCGGGATTGTCGTGAATCTGTTCAGCATTCCGGTGCCGGGGGTTGTGTCCGAGGCCGTAGACCTGATGCGCCGCGCCGCATTGCCTGCCGCCCTGTTCGGGCTTGGCGGTGTCTTGTACCGATACCGGCCCGAAGGGGATATCCGTACGATCTTTTTTGTCAGCGCAATTTCCCTTCTGATCCATCCGATGCTTGTTTGGGGATTGGGCAGCGCGACAGGTTTGTCCGAGCAAGCGTTCAAATCAGCCGTGATAACCGCAGCGATGGCCCCGGGGGTCAATACTTACCTTTTTGCGGATATGTATGGACGTGCAAGGCGTGTGGCCGCCTCGACCGTGCTTTTTGGCACGACGGCCAGCATAATCAGTGTCTGGGTCTGGTTGGGCCTGTTGGGCTAAGGTATTTTGCCCCATTAGCCGAGACACGACATTACAGCGAAACGCGCGGGCCTGTATTTTTCAGGTGCTTCAAAGCCAACATATGTCTCAAGGTCATTGCACTGCGCTTTGGTTTGCAGCCAGCGCCTTTGCCAGCTCGGGCGCAAATCGCTGGTCATAATCGTCGCCGACCAGCGGGCCGCTGAATTTGAATAGTACCGTGCCGTCCGGCCCCAGAATGAAGGTTTCGGGCAGGGCGGATACGCCCCAGCCAAACGCCGTTTGGCCGCTTTGGTCAAAGGCTATGGCGTCAAACGGATTGCCCTCGTCGTTCAGATATTTCAAGGCGTCCGCTGTCTGATCGTTGTAATTGATACCGACCTGACGAATGCCCTGTTCGGCAAGCGCAAGCAGTCTGGGGTGCTCGGCGCGGCAGGGTAGGCACCAGCTGGCCCAGAAGTTTACAATCGTGACCTCGCCCGCTGTAAGCGTCTCTGGCGTTACCCCCGGATAAGTCCCAAGCGTTTCTCGGGTTACTTCCGGCGCAGCCCTGCCAACAAGCGTCGAAGATAAGGCGGTGCCTCTGTCACTGATCATCGTGCCGAACAGGAAAACCGCAAGCAAAGCTGCAAAGACCACCGCGATGGCAATCGCCAATGTGTTGGTTTTAGCCATTGCCCTTGCGCTTTGCTTCGAAAGCCTCAAGCGATTTTCTGACCCGCGCCGAACGGGCCAGGCTGGCCCAAATCAGAACGACAAGAATTGCGATCGACGCCCCATAGGCCGACAGGACCGAAGTGGCGTATTTCCCTAGGTCTGGCATCATTGCATACGCTCCCTTGCCATATAGGCCCGCAATTGGCGTGCGCGGATTTCGGTGCGGGTTCTTAGAAGAACCAACGCAACAAAGATCAAAACGAAGGCCGCGATTGTCACCAGCAGCGGATAATAGAATATGTCGGCGACATTTTCCTCAGGATCCAGCGAAAGCGACGCACCCTGGTGCAGGCCCTGATTCCAGAAATTCACCGCATAGCGGGACAGGACAGCAAATACAGAGCCGACAATGCAGGTAACTGAAGTCAGGTCAGCCGCGGTATCGTCGTTTTCGACAGCGGCCCAAAGGGCGACATAGCCCAGATAGAATAGGAACAGGATCAGGAACGAGGTCAGCCGTGGATCCCAGACCCACCATGTGCCCCACATGGGTTGCCCCCAAATCGCGCCGGTGACAAGCGCAATGATCGTCATGGCAACGCCAACAGGGGCCGCGGCGCGGGCGGCCAGGGCAGACACGTGATGGCGGCGGATCAACCAGATAAGCGAGGCAACCAGCATCATGAACCACGCATTGATCGCCATAAGTGCGGACGGCACGTGCAGATAGATGATCTTCACGGTCGATCCCTGACGGTAATCGTCAGGTGTGAAAAAGAACCCCCAGATCAGTCCGACAACCAGCAATACACCGCCTGCGATGGTTATCCAGGGCAGGATCGTTCCGGATAAGCCCATGAACTTGCGGGGATTGGCATATTCCCAAAGTGAACGTCTTTCGCTCATGTTTGTGTCTCCTGCATTCAGCGCAGATTGATACGGATAACCGCAGCAGATGCGAAGGGCAAAAGTGCAATTGTCGCAAAAGTGATACCGGCGAGCATAAGCAGCGGGGTTTGGGTGTCCATACCGTTTACTCCGCGCCGTGCCAGTTCGGCGCCGAATATCAGCGTTGGGACGTAAAGCGGCAGGACGAGGATCGACAACAACAGGCCTCCGCGTTTCAGGCCAACGGTCAGGGCAGCACCGAATGTACCAATAACGCTTAGGGCAGGTGTTCCCAGCAGCAGCGACAGAACGATCCAGAAATACCCCGCCGCAGGCAGATTTAGCATGAGGGCCAGGAAAGGCGCTGCGATGACCAAGGGCAGGGCGGATGTCAGCCAGTGGGCGGCGGCTTTGACCGATACGATCCCTTCAAGGGGCAGGGGCGAGGTGGCCAGCAGATCAAGGCTGCCATCTTCGAAATCAAGCGCGAAAATTCGGTCAAGGGACAGAAGACATGCCAGCAATGCCCCAAGCCAGAGAATGCCCGGCGCTATGGACGCAAGAAGCGATGATTGGGGACCTACCGAAAAGGGGACAAGCACGACGACGATCAGAAAGAATGCAAGCCCAAGGCCAAATCCTCCGCCTGCGCGGACTGCGATTTTCAGGTCTCGAAGAAGCAGCGCAATCACAGCAGCCCCTCTTCCAGAACGGGCAGGTCCCTAAGCTTGGCTTTGTATGGGCTGACATCAAGCACGGTCGCCTCAAAGCCAAGGTCGATATGGGTGGCCAGCAGCGCCGAACCTTGGTTTTTCAGATGATCCCGAATCGTATGGGCAAATTGTTCAACCGATGATGTATCGAGCGAGACAGTCGGCTCGTCCAGCATCCAAACTTGTCTGCCGGTCACTTTCAGCCTTGCCAGTCCAAGCCGCCGTTTCTGCCCGGCGGAAAGCGCGCCTGCGGCGCGGTCCAGCAGGGTGCCAAGGTTAAAGGCATCAATGGCGGGCGACAGATCGCTTGTTCCAAAGACCTGCGCCCAGAAGGCAAGGTTTTCGCGAACACTGAGGGTTGGTTTCAGACCATCCGCATGGGCCGCATAGGCAATCGTTTCGGGATCGCCCACGATGTCACCGGCGGCCGGCGGCTGAAGCCCGGCCAGCGTGCGCAGTAATGTGGTTTTTCCCGACCCGTTCGGGCCACGCAGAACCAGCGCCTGACCGGGTGAGAGCGTGAAATTCAGCCCTTCAAGAACCGTCAGACCACCACGGGATACCGCCAAATCTTTGACTTTAAGAACCATGTCCTTGATGTATCCGAGCCGTTCGTGCTGAGAAAGCGGAATATGCGGTGAAAGATCAGATTGGCAGTAATGCCGCAGCAACCCGCCGACCTTCCGCCAGCAAAAGGTTGAATGTCCGGCAGGCGGATTGGGTGGCCATCGGCTCAACCCCGATGCCAAGCGCTTCCACCCTGTCGCGAAAAGCGGCGGGTAAGGGCGTCAAGTATTCACCGGTTCCGACAAGTAGAACGTCGATCTCGTCCTTGATCGTTGCCGGTGTGCCGCTGTCATCGAAACCACCCCAGGGTAATACAGAGGATGCCGTGACGATTATTGAACCGTCATGAGCCTCGCCGCCCACCCGAAAGAACCCGGGGCCGTACCCGTCAATCGGGCGGGCGTCGGAATAGGAAATCGCGGGTATCTGCATTATCAGACCTCAGTTAAATACCGGCATGCTGGAAAAGGCCGCCGCAGCGATGATCGCATATGCGGCAATCCGGTAAAAGCGTTCGAATTGCGGGCGGAACAGTGCTTGGCCGAGCAGCGTCATGGCCATGTAAGGAATTGTCACGGCGATAGCGGTATACAGTGCATCCCATTGAACCAGCCCTGCCACAACCAGATTTGCAACGATAGACACGTCCATCAGCGCCAAAAACAGGATCGTGTTGGCGCGTATCACCACGGTCGCCTTGCGTCCTGCCAGATAAAACAGAATGACCACCGGGCCGGTCATACCTGTCGCGCCGCCGACGACCCCTGCGCTTGCACCGACCGAGACAAAACCTGTTTTGTTCAAGGTTCGGCTATAGCGCCATCCGGTGACAAGTGCCGCAAGCAAGGCTCCGATGATCGCGGTCAGCGCCCAGCGAAGTACGTTTTGGTTGACCTGCCCCCTTTTGGTCCCTCGATTATAACGAGAGTCTGCGGGTTTGGTTTTCATAGTCTTCGGTTTCAATTTGGGCAAGCACGCCGGGCGTGGAGCCCTCATTTAGCTCAAGCGCTCGGCGTGCTTCTACGGGGGT
>JASMHC010000013.1 GCA_030750975.1 Paracoccaceae bacterium | reverse complement strand
GCCCCCACGATCACCAGCTGGAAATGCGCCACGATATCGGTGGGCCAGTTCAGAAGATCGACGCCAACCACCTTGAGGATCACCGGCAGCAGCACCAGGAAGGCCGCGCCCGCGAAGGAGCCGAAGATCGAGCCCAGACCGCCGATGATCACCATGAACAGAACCAGGAACGACTTGTTGATGCCAAAGGCCTCGCCGACCTCAACCGCGCCAAGGTAGACCGAGAAGAACAGTGCGCCGGAAATACCGATCAGAAAGCCGGAGACGGCAAAGGCTGTCAGTTTCGCCTTCAGCGGGTTCACCCCGATGATCTCGGCAGCAATGTCCATGTCGCGGATCGCCATCCATTTGCGGCCAAGCGTGCCTCGGGTCAGATTGCGGGCAATCAGCGCCGAGACCGTCACAAAGACCAGACAGACCAGATAGACCGCCCATGCATCGGTATTGGCACCGGTAACAGGTACGCCGAAGACCGACCGCTCAGGCGCGTTGATCTGACCCGAAGCCGAATAGTTGTAGAACCACGGCACACGGTTGAACAGCCAGACAAGGAAGAACTGCGCCGCAAGCGTGGCCACAGCCAGATAAAACCCTTTGATCCGAAGCGACGGCAGGCCGAAGATCACCCCGACAATGGCGGTGACGCCCCCGGCCAGAACCACGAGGATAAGAATATTGACATCGGGGAATGCGGTCATCAGCTTGTAAACCGCATAGGCACCGACGGCCATGAAGCCACCCGTGCCCAGCGACACCTGCCCGCAATAGCCGGTCAGGATATTCAGCCCGATGGCCGCGATCGAGTAGATCAGGAAAGGCAGGAAAATCGCATTGACCCAATAGTCATTGACCACGAACGGGACAATGGCAAAGGCCGCGAACATCACGGCGTAATAGCGATAGCGGTCGAATTTGATCGGAAAGGTCTGATCGTCATCGATGTAGTTCGTTTTGAAATCGCCGGATTCACGATAGAACATCTCGGATTACCCTTCTACTTTCTGAACAGGTGTGAACGGTTTGGTCTGGTTGCTGAGACGCAGATAGGAATACATGCCGAAGGCAAATCCCACTGCGGCAAGAAGCGTGGCGGTCGTCAACTGGTTGGTGGTCAGCTCGGGGGATGTCAGGGCGATATAGCCAAACGCCCAGAACCCCATCCACGCGATCACATTGAGTATGGCGAAGATTTTCATCGCTACACCCTCTCGATGATCTTTTCGCCGAACAGGCCCTGTGGCCGGAACACCAGGAAGATCAACGCCAGAACATAGGCGAACCAGTTTTCGGTGGCCCCGCCCACCATCGGGCCGATGGCAAACTCAAACAGTTTTTCGCCCACACCGATGATCAGCCCGCCAACGATGGCACCGGGGATCGAAGTAAAGCCGCCCAGCATCAGAACCGGCAAAGCCTTCAGAGCGATCAGCGAAAGCGAAAACTGCACGCCCGACTTGGTGCCCCACATGATCCCGGCAACCAAGGCGACAAAGCCCGCCACCGACCAGACCATGATCCACACGAAGTTCAGCGAAACACCAACCGACAGCGCGGCCTGGTGATCGTCGGCCACGGCGCGCATGGCGCGGCCCTGTTTCGAGTATTGGCTGAACAGCGTCAGAGCAATCACGAGAAGGGCCGCGATAATCGTGGCGACGATATCGAGATTGTCGATAAAGAAACCATAGTCGAAGATATTGAAGGTGAATTCGTCAATCGCAAGGTTGATGCCCTGCGGCAGCCCCACATCAAGCTTCTTGATTTCGGCGTTCCACATCAGGTCCGAGAACCCTTCAAGGAAATAGGCCAGTCCGATGGTTGCCATGAACAAGATAATCGGTTCCTGCCCGACAAGGTGGCGGAAAATCACCCGCTGGACGACCCATGCGAACAGCACCATCACGCCGCCCGTCAGAAGGATCGCGACCAGGGCGTTCAGGTTCCAGCCGAATTCATACACATGGGTGCCGAAAATGGTGTTGATCAGATGGGCAAAGGGTATCTGACCGTTCATGATACCCACCAGCGTGGCCGCCGCGAACAGCGCCATCACCCCTTGGGCGTAGTTGAAGATCCCCGAAGCCTTGTAGATCAGCACAAAGCCCAGCGCGACAAGCGCGTAAAGCACCCCGGCCATAAGACCGTTGAAAAAGACTTCGATGCCCCAAATAAACTGGTCTGACATATCCCCGTTTCCCCTTCGGTCTTAATCGTGTGCCACGCCAAGATAGGCGTCGATCACATCTTGGTTGCTGCGTACTTCGTCTGGCGTGCCGTCGCCGATTTTCTTGCCGTAATCCATCACCACCACGCGGTCGCTAAGGTCCATCACAACGCCCATATCGTGTTCGATCAGGGCAATGGTGGTGCCGAATTCATCGTTCACGTCCAGAATAAAGCGGCTCATGTCCTCTTTTTCCTCGACATTCATTCCGGCCATCGGTTCGTCCAACAGCAGGATCGACGGTTCAGCCGCCAATGCGCGTGCCAGTTCGACCCGTTTTTTCAGGCCATAGGGCAAACGGCCCACGGGCGTTTTGCGGATCGCCTGGATTTCAAGGAAGTCGATGATTTCCTCGACCTTTTCACGGTTCGCAATCTCTTCCTGACGGGCCTTGCCGTACCAGATGCCCTGCTGGAACAGGTTGGTGGTCATATGGGTCAGACGGCCAGTCATCACGTTGTCCAGCACAGACATGCCTTCAAACAGCGCGATGTTCTGAAAGGTTCGGGCAATTCCCTGTGCCGCCACCTGATAGGGACGCATCTGCGGGCGGCGGGCGCCCTTGTACCAAACCTCGCCTTCTTGCGGGTTATAAAAGCCCGAAATGACGTTCAGCATGGACGACTTGCCTGCCCCGTTCGGGCCGATGATCGCGCGGATCTCGCCTTCGCGGATGTCAAAGCTGATATCCTTGATCGCAATCACACCGCCAAAACGCAGAGTGATATTTTTCATTTCCATCACCACGCCGCCGATCTTGCGGCCATCCTCGGTGATATATTCTTGTGCTGCTGCGTTCATTGCGCTCCCCCGCGCTTTTTAAGTTCTTTGTCCGGCCTGATTAGCCCGGTTATTCCGCCGCGACCTTGGCCGAGATTGGCACAACCTTCGCGTCGCGAAGGGCAAGCGTTGCCTTGATCGACCCTTTGCGGCCGTCCTCGTATGTCACTTCGGTTTCGGTATATTGCTCGGCCTTGCCTTCGTAGAGCGCTGAAATCAGATCATCGAATTTCTCTTCCACGATCCGGCGGCGCACCTTGCGGGTACGGGTCATTTCGCCGTCATCCGCGTCAAGCTCCTTGTGCAAAACAAGAAAGCGGTGGATCTGGCAGCCCGACAGCATTTCGTCTTCGGCGACGCTGGCGTTCACCTCTTCCACATGGCTTTGGATCGTGTCCAGAACCTGAGGATGCCCCGCCAGTTCCTGATAGGATGCATAGGCGATATTGTTGCGTTCGGCCCAGTTGCCGACAGCCGTAAGGTCAATGTTGATAAAAGCGACACACCGGTCTTTTCCGGCTCCAAACAACACAGCCTCAAGCACGTTCGGGAAAAACTTGAGCTTGTTTTCCACATATTTCGGCGCAAACAGGCTTCCGTCGGCCATTTTGCCAACGTCCTTGGCGCGGTCGATGATCCGCAGATGGCCGCTGGACGGTTCGATAAAGCCCGCGTCACCGGTGGCCACCCAGCCTTCGGGGTCTTTGGTGTCGGCGGTGCTTTCGGGGTTTTTGTAATATTCCTCGAACGCGCCGGGGCTGCGGTAAAAGACTTCGCCGCTTTCGGCGATTTTCAACTCAACCCCCGGAGCGGGCACACCCACCGTGTCGGCGCGCACTTCGCCATCGGGCTGGACGGTGATAAAGACCGACGCTTCGGTCTGGCCGTAAAGCTGTTTCAGATTGATGCCAAGCGAGCGGTAAAAATCAAAGATTTCCGGCCCGATTGCTTCGCCCGCAGTATAGCCGACACGCACTCGGCCAAAACCAAGACTGTCTTTAAGCGGGCCGTAAACCAGAACATTGCCCAGCGCATATTTGAAACGGTCCCAGGCGCCAACCGGCTTTCCGTCAAGGATTGACGGGCCGACTTTTTTGGCGTGGTCCATGAAATGGTGGAACATCCGGCGTTTAAGCGTTCCAGCGTCCTCCATCCGGATCATCACCTGGGTCAGCAGGCCCTCGAACACGCGCGGCGGGGCGAAATAATAGGTCGGGCCGATTTCGCGCAGGTCGGTGCGCAGGGTTTCGGCGCTTTCGGGGCAATTTACACAAAAGCCGGTCCAATAGGCCTGACCGATCGAGAAGATGAAATCCCCGACCCATGCCATCGGCAGATAGGCCAGAACCTCGTCGCCTTCGCGCAGATCGTCAAACTCGGACGAGGATTTCGCCGATTCGATGATGTTGCGGTTCGACAGCACCACGCCCTTGGGCTTGCCGGTGGTGCCCGACGTGTAGAGCATCACGCAGGTGCTGTCATAGGTCAGCTTCTCGCGCCGGCGGATCATTTCCGGTGTCAGCTCGTCACGCGCGGCGTGACCTTGTTCCTGAACATGGCTGAATTCGTGCAAACGGCTGTGATCGTATTTCCGCATGCCGCGCGGATCGAGATAGATCATGTGTTCGAACTGGTGAAGATCGTCCTGAATCTCGATAACCTTGTCGACCTGTTCCTGATCGCCCGCGATGATGAACCGTGCGCCGCAATGGCCCAGCACGTATTTCATCTCTTCGGCCACCGCGTCCTGATACAGCGGAACGGGGATTGCGCCGACCATCTGGGTGGCGACCATGGACCAGTACAGGCTGGGACGGTTGCGCCCGATAATGGCGATGAAATCGCCCTCGTTGACGCCCATGTTGATCAGACCCAGCGCAAGCTGCTCGATCTCGTATTCGGCCTCTTTCCAGGTCCAGGATTGCCAGATGCCAAACTCTTTTTCACGATTGGCGGCTTTCGAGCCGAACTCGGTCGCATTGCGCTTGAGCAAAGCGGGGATCGACTGAAGCCCGCTGTCCGGTGACGGTTGTGCCAAAATTTTCTCCTCCCGATTGCCGCTGTTGTCGCGGCAGACCCGCTTGCGCGAATCTTTTCCCCATTGGGCATGGACCTATGGCTACGGGTCAATTATTTCCCGATAATTTCCTGAATCTAACGAATTGTAACAAGGGTGGGAATTACGCTTCCCAAACGAAAACAGGCGGCTGGGTTTCCCCTGCCGCCCGCGGCGAACCTGTTGTTAAAAAAGGATTACCCCAGCTTTCCGGCCAGACCTTTTTCGATCAGGGCGATGCTTTCCTCAACCCCGTAAAGCGCGATGAACCCACCAAAGCGCGGGCCTTGTGACGCACCCAGCAACACCTCGTAGATCGCTTTGAACCAATCACGCAAAGGCTCGAACCCGTGATTCTTGCCGACCGCGAAGACGATGGATTGCAGGAAATCCTCGTTTGCGTAATCCGTTTCCGGCAGTGGATCATCACTTCCAGACGCCGCATTTTTCCGCGCAATCTGATCAAGCGCCACATCCGACGACCGCAGGGCCGCCGCCAGATCCTCAAGTGCGGCCCGTTCCTGATCGGTGGGCGCGCGAAACACTTTGGTCGGCTTCACGAAATCGTTGAAATAGCGCACCGCATAGCCTGCCGCCGCATCCAGACCCGGATGGGTTTCGGGCGAGGCGTCCGGAGCGTATTTCCCGATAAAGCCCCACATTTGCGACTTGTCTTCGGCCGAAGATGCCGATGCAAGGTTCAGCAGCATCGAGAATGGCACCACCATATCCGAGGCCGGAACCTCGCCATTATGGATGTGGTATACGGGATTGTTCACCCGCTGCTTGGCGTCCTGCGCCACGTAAGCCCGCAACTGCTGGTGATACTCATCCATCGCCCGCGGGATCACGTCAAAGAAGAGACGCTTCGCGGTCTTGGGCTTTTGGTACATGAAATAAGACAGGCTTTCGGTCGAGGCATAGGTCAGCCATTCGTCAATCGAAATCCCGTTACCTGAAGACTTGGAAATCTTCTGGCCCTTGTCATCCAGAAACAGCTCATACGTGAAATGCTCGGGCGCGCGTTGCCCCAGCACACGGCAGATGCCGTCATAGATCGGCGTGTTGGTCGAGTGGTCCTTGCCGTACATTTCAAAATCCACGCCCAGCGCCGCCCAGCGGGCGCCAAAATCCGGCTTCCACTGCAATTTCACGTTGCCGCCAGTGACAGGCAGGGTCCATTCCTTGCCGTCCTCGTCGTCAAAGGTAATCTCGCCCCTGGCCGCATCGACGTTCTTCATCGGCACGTAAAGCACGCGACCGGTTTCGGGGTGGATCGGCAGGAAGATCGAATAGGTCTGGCGGCGTTCCTCGCGCAGTGACTTCAACATGATCTTCATCACATCGTCATAGCGTTCCGCTGCCCGCAGCAACACGTCGTCAAACTTGCCCGAGCGATAGAATTCGGTGGCCGAGTAAAATTCATACTCAAACCCGAACGTATCAAGGAACCGGCGCAGCATGGCATTGTTGTGATCGCCAAAGCTGTCATGGGTTCCGAACGGATCGGGCACCGAGGTCAGCGGCTTTTGCAGATGTTCCTGCATCATCTCTTGGTTCGGCACATTGCCCGGCACCTTGCGCATCCCGTCCAGATCGTCCGAGAAACAGATCAGCCGGGTCGGAATGTCCGAGATCACTTCGAATGCGCGGCGGATCATCGTGGTGCGCAGCACCTCGCCGAACGTACCGATATGCGGCAGACCTGACGGGCCATAGCCGGTTTCAAAAAGCACATGGCCCTTTTCCGGCGGCGCCTTTTCATAGCGTTTGAGCAACCGGCGCGCCTCTTCAAAGGGCCAGGCTTTGGTGCTCATCGCGGCGTCGCGCAGGTCGGACATGATCTTCTCCATTGGCATCCGGTCTCTTATATGCCGGAACAAGGCCCCTCCCTATTGCCGAGAGGGGCGCTCGTCAATATTCTGCACCGCAACAAGCCTTGGAAAGGACAAAACGTGAGCCGACCGGAACCCCATCCGCTATCCCCCGAAGACTGTCTGATCGCCGTGATGGTCGCTGTGTCCGCCTCGGACCAGAATATGCGCACTTCCGAGCTGATCCGCATCCAGACCCAGGTGAACCACCTGCCGGTATTTGCCAATTATGACGCCGACCGGATCGAGGTTGTCAGCCGTGTGGTTCTGGACCTTTTCGAACAAGAAGACGGGCTGGACGCCCTGTTCGGGCTTGTGCGGGACAACCTGCCAGAAAAACTGTGGGAAACGGCCTATGCCATGGCCTGCGACGTGGCTGCGGCGGACGGGCATATTCTTGACGCGGAAGCGCGGCTTTTGGAAGAAATCCGGTATGAGCTGAATATTGACCGGCTGCATGCCGCCGCCATCGAGCGCGGGGCGCGGGCGCGTCATACGACGCTGTAAGACCTGTCTTGTAAGCACATCAAAGCCGCGCTTCCCTCAGGGCGCGGCTTTGGCAGGATGTGGACCCCAAGAACTCAGGCTTTCGCCACCCGGTTGACATGGCCCATCTTGCGCCCCGGTTTGGTTTCGGCCTTGCCATAAAGATGCAATGCCGCGTTTGGTTCTCGGGCAATCTCGGGCACGCGGTCCATATCTTCGCCGATCAGGTTTTCCATCACCACATCCGAATGCCGCTGCCCGTCGCCCAAGGGCCATCCGGCCACGGCGCGGATATGCTGTTCAAACTGATCCACGGTACAGCCGTTCTGTGTCCAATGGCCCGAATTATGCACACGCGGAGCAATTTCATTGACGATCAGACCTTTCGGCGTCACGAACAGCTCAACCCCCATCACGCCGACATATTGCAGCCTGTTAAGGATTTGCGCCGCCAGCAAAACCGCATCGGTGCGTTGCGCCGTGCTTAGCCGCGCCGGAACCGTCGTGGTGCGCAGGATCCCCCCTTCATGGACATTTTCGCCCGGATCAAAACAGGCGACCTGCCCGTCCACACCTCGGGCGGCGATAACCGAAACCTCGTGGCTGAAATCCACGAAACCCTCAAGGATCGAGGGCGCACCCGCCATGTCAGTCAAAGCCTGTTCGGCATCGTCCGTGGTCATGATCCGCGCCTGCCCCTTGCCGTCATAACCGAAACGGCGGGTTTTCAGGATCGCGGGCAAACCGATTTCCTGCATCGCCTCGGCCAGATCGACCGCATCATCGACCGCCGCAAAAGGGGCCGTCTTCAATCCAAGCTCGGACAGGAAGGCTTTTTCAACCAACCGGTCCTGCGACACCCTTAGCGCTTCGCGGCGCGGGTGGACGGGGCGGATTGCTTCGACAATATCCAGGGCGTCGGTGGGGATGTTTTCAAACTCATAGGTGATCACATCGACGCTGGTCGCAAAGGCTTTCAGCGCGGCGGCATCATCGTAACCGGAGGTCGTAACCGCATCGGCCACCTGGGCCGCCGGCGGGTTGGCGCCCGGTTCGAATATATGGCTTTTGAAACCCAAACGCGCGGCGGCAACCGACAGCATGCGGCCCAACTGGCCGCCGCCAATTATTCCAATGGTCGCGCCCTGGGGCAGTGGGTTTGTCATCGTCAGGTGTCCATCCGTGTCTTGTTTTCGGTCAGGGCTTCGCGCAGCGCATCATGGGCGCCTTTGTTGCGAAGGATCGTGGTCATGTTCAGGCTATAGGTGCCTTCGGTCGCCAGCTCATCCCGCGCGGCCGCCAGTTGCCCCGCGCCTGTCTTATCCATGGTCGCAAGAAAACCCGCAAGAAGCTGGCTTGTGTAGAATTCCGCTTTTTCACCATTTCCAGTCTGTTCTGCCAGCCAGCCGGATACCGTGCCGAGCAAATCCAGAATACCCGGAACACTGGAACAGGCGGCCATATGGGCGTTCAACTCGCCTTCGTCCTTCAGGGCGATCACGGGGTTTTCAGGCTCAAACAGGGCGGCGAGCATACGGGGATTGCCAAACGCAGCTGTGGGAAAGCCGCCTTTTTCAAGAAATCCCAGAGGAACAAACTGGGTGAAATCGCGGGCGGGATGGCACATGCGGGCCAGCCGGTCTTGTGACACGCCCGCCATCACCGACACGATCTGGTGATCGGGACGGAATACAAGGGGGCGCAGTATGGCGTCTGCCGCTTGCGGACGCAGGCAGAGGAATACGATATCCGATCCGTCCAATACCGCCTGAGGTGAACCAATTTTAACGCCGTTCTCTTTTGCAAGACGTGCTGAGACCTTTGAACTGCGTTCCGTCACAAGTATCTCGTGGCCTTTGGCCGCCAGAAATCGGGCGATCGGTCCGCCGATATGGCCGGTGCCGATCAGACCGATGCGGCTCATCCCTGAGGTTCCTCGGGGATCGATGCCGACAGCTCTGCCCGCCAGCGATCAAGTCGGGCCGCGATGTCTACATCCATGGTGGCAAGGATCGCCGCCGCCATCAGCCCGCCATTCTTGGCACCAGCGGCCCCGATGGCCATGGTGGCCACGGGAAAGCCACGCGGCATTTGCAGGATGGAATACAGGCTGTCGACACCCGACAGCGCATTGGTCTGCACCGGAATACCAATCACCGGTACACGGGTCTTCGAAGCCATCATGCCGGGCAAATGCGCGGCACCGCCCGCGCCGGCGATAATCACATGAAGGCCCCGGTCAACCGCGGTTTTACCATAGTCCCAAAGACGGTCGGGGGTCCGGTGCGCCGAGACGATCTTTTTCTCGTAGGCAATGCCCAGTTCATCCAGAACATCCGCTGCCTCTTTCATGGTGGACCAGTCCGACTGGCTGCCCATGATGATGCCGACCTTGACTGCGTTCATTGCCTTCTCCTTCAAGAGCGGCGCACTATAGTCGGATGATGCTGCGATGCAACGAAATTCAGGCGATGATATCAGGCGTCAGCCGGTCTTCGATCCGCGCGATGATATCCTTCAACCCCAGCTTCTTTTTCTTCAGCCGCTGGATGGTCAAACGGTCCGCTGTGCCCTTTTCGATCAGCGCATGGATCGCCTCGTCAAGATCGCGATGCTCTTGCCGGAACACCTCAAGCTCGACGCGCAGCACGTCGTCGGTCTTCATTTCAATTTCAAATTGGGCATTCATCAGGTGATTCCACCAAAGGGGCAGCTCTGCGTGCCGCGATGCTACCGCAAACCTATTGATTATCCAAGCACTTGCATGGCCCGCGCTATGGCCCCATATTCCTAGTAACGCGGTCGCCGCAACGGGGCCGCAGCTGACTGTCGCTTAACGCAAAAGGACGTGTCGATGACGAAACTGACCCTGGGGGCACACCCCTATCTTCTGGGCTTTGACGAGCTGGAGCGCCTGGTTGAGCGCACCGCCAAATCCGGCAATGACGGATACCCGCCCTATAATATCGAACAAACCTCGGCGACCTCGTACCGCATCACGCTTGCGGTGGCTGGTTTCCGCATGGATGACCTGCAAATCACACTTGAGGACCGCGCTCTGGTGATCCGTGGCCGGCAGACCGACGACAACGATGGCCGCGTCTTCCTGCATCGCGGCATCGCCGCCCGCCAATTCCAGCGCAGCTTTGTGCTGGCCGATGGCGTGGAAGTGGGCGACGCGGTGATGGAGAACGGCCTGCTGCATGTGGACCTGACGAAATCACAGCCCGAAACGGTGGTGCAGACCATCAACATCAAAAAGGGGTAAGCCATGGATCACAAATTTGATTTCGGCCCGGAAGCGGGCGACCGGATCGTTTATGTCCGCCCCGTCAAAGCGGTGGACCTGCCCGAGGATATCCGCGCACAGGTCGGCAATGTCGAGACGCTCTACGCCGTCCATGCCGAAGACGGTGAACGTCTGGCCTTGGTGAAAGACCGCAAGCTGGCCTTTGTTCTGGCACGTCAGAACGATCTTTCACCAGTTGCCGTGCACTAAACCGTTTCGCCATTTTGTTGAGACGCACCATTAAGGTGAAACGCGCGAAACGTGGTGACGTTGTGCGCGTTTCAAAACCAACCGATGCCTCTAAAACGCTTTTAGCAGGGGCGCTTATTCGGCCTTGGTCCAATCCTCGCCATCGCAGAACCCGACGGCGCAGCCACGGATATTCAACCCGCCTTCAAGGAAGGATACGGTGCCGTTGAACTTCATCCATTTCGGCATGTCCGGATGACGCATGTTCTTGCCGCGCCAGCGAAAATCTTCGCCTTCAACCATGCCGTTGCACATCTCGAACCCGTCCGAAACGCGGGTGCACCACAGCGTGCCGTCCTGGATGGTCACATCGATTTCCTGATCCCCTTTCTTATGGGGCCGGATATAGATTTCCGCGCTTGCAGCCGAGACGAACATCATCGCGGCTGCGGTGAGTAGACCGATTGATTTTAGTTTCATGGCAATCCTCCCTATGCCTGTCCTCGTTGATCGGGACAGGTTGATATTAGAAGATCGGCATGTGATCTGGCAAATATTAAGTTTATCGCACGTAATTGCCGGACGCTAAACGGTTCGCCAAGGTGTTGCGACCGGGCACCTTGGCAAAACGCGCGGTGCGAAATCAACTTGTGAAACAAGCCGATCGCGGAACACCTTAGATTGCCGCTACAACATCGGTCAGCATTTGTTTAACCTGACCGGCGACGCCCTTAAGATCGGCATTGTCGATACCCGACATCGAGGCCACGGGATCAACCGCCGACACCTCAACCCCGCCTTCGACCGAGCGCAGGATCACGTTGCAGGGCAGCATGGCGCCGACCTTGGATTCCATGCCGATGGCCTGCCACGCCATGTTGGGATTGCAAGCACCGAGGATGCGGTAATCATCCATGTCCTTGTCGATCTTCTTTTTCATGGTGGCTTTGACATCAATCTCGGTCAGAACCCCAAAGCCGCCATCGGCCAACGCCTTGCGCGCGCGCGCGTCAACGGTTTCGAAATCTGCATCAGTGATTACGCGGTCAATTGTGTAAGACATCTGTCTCTCCATGATTTGTTGTTGACTGATAGGTAGGGTGCGCCTTCGGCTTTTTGAAGGGCAAAAAAACGGCCGCCCCGCAAAAAGGGGGCGGCCGCATTCTTTGCGGAATACAGGGCCGTAATCGCCCCGCTTTACCGGCTATTGAAGATCGACGAAAATGGCCGAAGCGACACCAGCCTGTTCAAGCGCTTTCTTGATTTCATCGATCGCGGTTACGTCGATTGAGCTGACGATGACAACGTCATTAACCACAAGCGAAAACAGCGGTTCTGTCGTCTCGTCAGGCGTGGTACCCGGCGCGTGGTTAACCAGATAATCCTCGGCCGCCGCGCGGGATTTCGGCCCCCAGATACCGTCATAACCGACACCGATAGTGTATTGTACATCCATCACCACTTCGCGGCTGACCGCACGGCCCGCGTTCAGATCGCGCAGCACGTCCTCAAGATAGGCCGTATCGGTGACACGCTCGGGAATCCAGACATTCGCGCATGTCTCGACATCGCGGTAACGGGTGACGGTGCCTCCGGCATTCTCGTTGGCAATCGCGCCCCCGATCAGTGCGCCAACCAGGGCACCGGCCTTTTCATCCGTCGCGGCCCCTCCAACCAGCCCGCCGATGATGGCCCCGCCCAAAACCTCTTCCGGGTTCGCGCCGACGGCTTCCTGATAGGGAACGCTTTCGGTGGTGCAGCGCACCTCCCAATAGCCTGCGGCAGCGGGGGCGGCGATCAGCATGGTGACGGCGGCAGTTGCGAATAGTTTCATGTTTTAGGCTCCTTCAATCCTTCTTTTGTAAAGCGGACGGCCCCACCTTATCCCAGTTCCGCCGCATTGTCCTTGTCGTGGCGCAAAGCCTGTCAGGACCGGCGGGTTCTTAAGGATTGGTAGGGTTGAACGGCCGGGTTATTCAATATCAGGGGGGTGTTTGGGGGGTGTTGACAGGATTTCTTGCGTAAAATGTGGGTATGATCCCATCAATCCCCCGTTAACCAACTTTGCGCATGGTGTTGCGATGACCAACTACCGACGCATCCAATTCAATGGCGGCAGCTATTTCTTCACCGTTGCGTTAGAGCGGCGCGGGTCCAGCCTGTTGATTGATCACATTGACGATCTTCGGATAGCCTATGCGGCCACGTGGCGGACGTATCCGTGGCGATGCGATGCATTTGTGGTGATGCCCGATCATCTGCATGCGGTGTGGACCTTGCCAGAAGGGGACGCGGATTATTCAACCCGGTGGCGGTTGATCAAAGCGCGGTTTTCCCGGGCGGTGGGGGTATTCGGGCAAAGTTCGCCGTCAAAGCGTGAGAAGAGGGAGCGGGGTATTTGGCAGCGTCGGTTTTGGGAGCATACGATCAGGGATCAAAGCGATTTTGATGCGCATGTCCGGTATTATTGGGGCAATCCGGTGAAACATGGGATGTGTGAGGTGCCAACCGATTGGCCGTATTCGTCAATCCATCGGGATGTGCGATTGGGCAAGGTGGATCGTGAATGGGGTGGTTCCCACCCATCAAATGCGTTGGACGGCGGGTTCGGGAAGATGGGTGCAGAGCACCCATCCTACGGCGAGCCGAATTATCCTGTCTTCAAGGGGGTTCGGAATGTAGGATGGGTGGTCCCCACCCATCTAGAATTAGAAGGGCGGCTCGAAAGCCGCCCGACATCAAAGGAACAAGCCTATGATAGTCAGCAAGAGTGCGATGGTTCCGATAACGTCGCCATATGACACTCGCCCTTCTATTCTGATTGAAACACGCATTGGAATAATCCTAAGCGGTGCTCAACCGGTTGAGCGTTAAACTTCGCTCAGTGTTTGTATACCGCCCCAATTTTAGCGGTTTGGAACTGCCTATGATCACTTGGAAGCTCCTTGCGACGTCTTGTCCAGTTCGGTCAGAAGTGGGGCCGCCTTAGCCTTTCACCGCAAAGTTACTCAACACAGCGCCGCTAAGCGCTAGCCGATTTTTCGGGTGGACAACAGAGTGGGTCACTGACCTTCCGTTTGTCTCCATCGGCATCATGCCTAATCGGTTAGCTTCAAAGTGGTATTGAACCACGTCAACTTCAACCCTCACCTCGCAAACTTCTTATGCTTCAACCGCTTCGGTTCCAACGCATCCGCTCCCAGCCGACGCTTTTTATCTTCCTCATAATCCTCGAAGTTGCCCTCGAACCACTCAACATGCGCGTCGCCCTCAAAAGCCAGAATATGCGTACAAATCCGGTCAAGGAAAAAACGGTCGTGCGAGATGACCACCGCACAGCCCGCGAAATCGACCAAAGCGTCTTCCAGCGCCCGCAAGGTTTCCACATCCAAATCGTTGGTGGGTTCGTCCAAAAGCAGCACGTTGCCCCCCTCTTTCAGCAGGCGCGCCATGTGAACACGGTTGCGTTCCCCGCCCGACAGCAGGTTCAGCGTTTTCTGCTGGTCGCCGCCCTTGAAGTTGAACGATGAACAATAGGCGCGGCTGTTCACTTGCGCGTCGCCCAGCTGAATGATCTCGGCCCCGCCCGAGATTGCCTCCCACACCGTATCTTTATCGTTCAGGTCGTCGCGCGACTGGTCGACGTAAGATAGCTGCACCGTGTCGCCATAGGTGACGGTGCCCTCGTCGGGCTGTTCCTGACCAGTCAGCATCTTGAACAGCGTCGATTTACCCGCGCCGTTCGGACCGATCACGCCGACGATGCCGCCGGGGGGCAGGCTGAAGGTCAGGCCTTCGATCAATTGTTTGTCGCCCAAATGCTTTGACAGGCCGTCAACCTCAATCACCTTGCCGCCAAGGCGCGGACCGTTCGGGATAACGATCTGAGCGCGGGTGATCTTCTCGCGCTCGGACTGATTGGCAAGGTCGTTATAGGCCGCGATACGCGCTTTCGATTTCGCCTGACGCGCCTTCTGGCCTTGCCGCATCCATTCCAGTTCGCGCTCAAGGGTTTTTTGCTTGGATTTGTCCTCGCGGGCCTCATGTGCCAGTCGCTTGGCTTTCTGTTCCAGCCAGCTGGAATAATTGCCCTCATAAGGAATGCCGCGGCCACGGTCCAACTCGAGGATCCAGCCGGTGATATCGTCCAGGAAATACCGGTCGTGGGTAACGCAAAGGATCGTGCCTTTGTAGTCGATCAGATGCTGTTGCAGCCAGGCGATGGTCTCGGCGTCAAGGTGGTTGGTCGGTTCGTCCAACAGCAACATATCGGGCGCTTCCAACAGCAGCTTGCACAGCGCCACGCGGCGCTTTTCCCCGCCTGACAGGGTGCTGACATCCGCGTCATCCGGCGGGCAGCGCAGCGCCTCCATCGCGACGTCGATCTGGCTGTCGAGATCCCACAGATTAAGGCTGTCGATCTCGTCCTGAAGTGCCGCCATTTCGTCGGCGGTTTCCTCGGAATAGTTCACCGCTAATTCGTTGAACCGGTCCAGCTTGGCCTTTTTGTCGGCGACGCCCAGCATCACATTTCCACGCACATCAAGGCTGTCGTCAAGCTGCGGTTCCTGCGGCAAGTAGCCAACATTGGCACCCTTGGCGGCCCAGGCCTCGCCCGAGAAATCCTTGTCGAGACCGGCCATGATCTTCAACAGCGTCGATTTACCGGCGCCGTTGACACCGACCACACCGATTTTCACACCGGGCAGGAAGGAAAGGCGGATGTTTTCAAAACATTTTTTGCCGCCCGGATAGGTCTTTGAAACGCCATCCATGTGGTAGACATATTGATACGAGGCCATCTTGCTCTCCTGCGGGTGAATTTCACATTGGCAGGGGTGATAGCGCGGGGCGAAGGCAGGGGCAATGGGATGTGGGAAATGACGGCGGGATCCCCCATCACGCCCCCCACCGGTTGGTCGTGTTTCTGAAACCAAAAAACATGATCTGCCGACCTCACAAGGCTCAAACCCGCATTGCCCCAACACGCTCTGCCCCCTGATTTCATCTTTTCCCGAAATACTTTGGGGGTGAACCCAGCCGCGCCCCGCGGCTGGGGAGGGGGCAACGCCCCCTGCCCCGGTTCGGGGCGCAAAAGCCCCGAAACCCAAGAAAAACTCTCCCCATCCCCAAATCCCTTCGCTACAACAGCCCAATGCGCCACCGCTTCCCATATGCCACCAAGGGTCAGATAATCGGCCTGCTCGGAGGATCTTTCGATCCGCCACATGAGGGCCATGCCCATATCACCCGCGAGGCGCTGAAACGCTTTGGGCTTGATCAGGTCTGGTGGCTGGTCAGCCCGGGCAACCCGCTCAAAACCCACGGTCCGGCACCGCTGTCGCACCGCATTAAGGCGGCCAGAGCGCTGATGGATCACCCCAAGGTCAGCGTCACCGATATCGAGGCTCATCTGGGCAGCCCCTATACGGCCGAAACCCTGGACCAGCTTCAACGGATTTATCCCGGCGTCCGATTTGTCTGGCTGATGGGGGCTGACAATCTGGCCCAGCTGCACCGCTGGCAGGATTGGCGCATGATCATGAACAGGGTGCCTATCGGCGTGATCGCCCGCGCCGGCCAGCGGCTCGGGGCGCGCCGCTCGGTCGCCGCCAGAACCTATCGCCGTTACCGTCTGAAAGGGCCAAAAATTCGACTGCTTGGCCAAAGACCCGCCCCGGCATGGGCCTATCTGAATGTGCCGCTTGTCAATCTGTCCTCGACCGAAATCCGCGAAAGCGGGGATTGGGGCGAAAATCACAATGATTAAGGAAACAAGGGCTTGTTTCCCTCCGGCGCACTGACATAAACGGGGTTCATGAGGCGGGGGATTTCCAGAAGATCGTTGCTGGCCATGTCAACAGCCGGCCTGTTTGCCGGGGCGGCCCGTGCCGCCGGTCCGGTGGAAATCGCTTTCCCGCAGCTTCGCCCGGACGACTTTCCGCCGCAACCCAAGCCCGCCTATCTGAAAATGATAGAAGAGGCGCGGCTGGACGGCAAAACCGCCTTCTGCGTCATTGACAGCGCTTCGGGCGCGGTCATCGAGGAACATTCGGGCCATACCGGCCTGCCCCCCGCCAGTGTCGTAAAGGCACTGACCGCGCTTTACGCGCTTGACACGCTTGGTCCCGATCTGCGGTTCGAAACCCGTATTCTCGGCACCGGCTATCTTGTCGGCACGATCCTGCAAGGCGACCTGATTTTGGAAGGCGGCGGCGATCCTGAACTGACGACAGACGGGCTTGGCCGGCTGGCCGAAGATCTCGCTGCGGTTGGCATCACCGGCATCACCGGCAAACTCCTGGTTTGGGGCGGCGCCCTGCCCCTTGCCACCCGGATCGACCGCAATCAGCCCGACCATGTGGCCTATAACCCGCCCGTGTCGGGCCTGATGCTGAACCGCAATCGCGTGCGCTTTGAATGGGCGCGGGTTTCGGGCGGCTATGATCTTTTGCTCGATGCCCGTTCGGGGCGCTATACGGCGGATGTTTCGGTCGCCACCATTTCCGCACAAGAGCGTATGGGGCAGGTCTATACATACGAAGACCTTGGCGATACCGACAGCTGGACCGTTGCCGAAGCCGCGCTAGGCAAGGGCGGTGCCCGCTGGCTGCCGACACGCAAACCGATGGCCTATGCAGGCGAGGTGTTCCGCGCGGTGGCAAGGCAAAACGGGCTGGACCTGCCCGAGGCCGAGGAAATCACCAAGCTTCCGCCCGATGCTTTTTCGATCGCCCGCTATCAAAGCGAACCGCTGAGCGAAATCCTTAAGGATATGCTGCATTATTCCTACAACCTGACGGCCGAGGCTGTCGGCATGGCAGCCACCGCCAAGCGCTTGGGACGGGCCGCCGACATGCGCCAGTCGGCCCGCGAGATGAACCGCTGGACGCGCGAAAAATTCGGCACGATTGGCATTGATATGGTGGATCATTCCGGCCTCGGCGACAGCTCGGACATCGCGCCGCGGGCCTTGGCGCAAATTCTGTCGCACCCGTTCAGCAAGGCAAACCTGCCGCCGATCATCAGCGTGAAATCGGTTCGGACCCCGGCCGGTGTTGTCGAAAAACACGTCAAAACCGGCACGCTGCATTTCGCATCCGGTCTGGGCGGCTATCTGACCCTGCCTGATGACCGAATGCTTTGCTTTGCCATATTCTCGGTTGATTTCGACCGGCGCAAACGGGCCGATCTGAAAGGGTCCGAACGCCCGCCCGGATCGAAAAGCTGGGGGCAACGGGCGCGGTATATGCAAAACCGCCTGATCGAACGCTGGGCGACGCTTTAGGCGATGAACCGCGCCACGATATCCCCCGCCAAATAGGCCGGGCGACCGGCAACAAAACTGCCGACCACACGCCCGTGCCCGTCCATCACGATGAAATCGGCGCGATAGCCGCCCTGAATGCGCCCGCGATCCGTCAGCCCCAGCATCCGGGCCGGACCCTCGGACACCAGCGACCACGCCCTTGCCAAGCCAATCGTCTTTGCCAGTTTCAGCGCCGCCAGACGCGGGGCCGGATAATGATAATCCGAAGCCAGAGCATCACACAGCCCCTTTTCCACCAGATCAGCTGCCGAAACCTTGCCCGCGTGGCTTGCACCGCGCACGACATTCGGTGCCCCAAGAATTACCGGATCACCGGCCTGACGGGAGGCCCGGGCGGTTTCTTGCGTTTCGGGAAACTCGGCCACGGTTGCGCCGATGTCACGGAACCATGCGCGGCCCTCGGGTGTGGCGTCGTCGTGGCTGCCCAGTATGACGCCCTTAGCGGTCAATCTTTCAGCCAGACCCGGCAATGCCCCGGCCACTTTTTGCCCGTTCGCGTGCAACTGCTTCAAAAGCGCAAGATGCGCCTCGGGGCTGCGCCCGCCTTTCAGTGCCTGACCCGTCATGCGCGCCGGGCGTTTGCCCTTGATCAAGGCATCATGGGGCAGATGGTCGTTCAGCACGACGAACCCGATCCCCGCCCGATCAACCAATTCTTCCATCGCGGCGTAATCGTCCAGCATGTGGGTTTCAAACCGCAGCTGCATTTTCATGTCGGTCCGCAGATCCGCAGTCTGGGTCAGAGCATCCGCCAAACGTCGCGCGTGCTCTGGCCCGCGCATGCCGCCTTCCCAGCTCCAGAATTGCGCCAGCATCGCGGTTGTAATCCCGTTGGCCGCAAGCTCGGCATCCACGGCCCGCAGCCCTTCGCCGAAATCCTTCATCACCCCGCGCCGCGGGGCCAGATGACGCTCAAACCCGTCGCCATGAATATCCACGATCCCCGGCAACAAGCGAAATCCGCTAAGATCGACACGTCGAATACCGCCGGGGTCCGCGTCCGAGAATACCCCGTCCGATACGACAAGATCGCCCGTAGACAGCCTCTCGGGTCTCAGCACGTCCGCGCCGCACAGCGCCAGATCAATCATCGTCACCCCAACCCCACTGGTCAAATATCCGCGCCGCCGAGGGCAGCGCGGTCAGAACCTCAAGCGCCTCGGCCAGACCCATATCCTGATCGAATGCACCCTTGTCCAGAAAGGTCAGAACCTGCGCAAGCACGATCGGGTTGTTCATCATGAAAGTGTGGCTGGCCGGAACCACCACGTGATCCGCCATACCCGCCAGCCTGGTTGAATCGACCGCCACCTTGCCGTCATCCTCGCCCGGGATCAGGATCGAGTAAAACGGGTTCAGGCTGATATTGCCGGCAATCACGCCAACCGGATAATCCACCGGCGGCAGGTCCAGAACAATCCCGTCCACCCCCAATTGCGAACCGGCTGGCCCGTTTATCCATTGAAACGGCGGCAGGTCCTCAAGCTGATCCACCAGCGCCGATCCCGCATTTGGCGGGCCGAGCATGACCACGCGGTTGGGGCGAAAATCACCAGCCTCGCCCGAGGCCATCCAGTACCGCAGCAGAATGCCACCCATGGAATGGGTTACAAAATTCACGCTTTCTGACTGGCATCTGCCAACGGCCCTTTCCAGCGTGACAGGGGCCAATTCTTCAACCTGCGCGGATGTCGACGGGTATCCGGGGCGGATCACCTCGTATCCCGCATCGGTCAGTACATCGTCCATCGCCCAAAGGCTGGCCTCGGTCCGGCCCAGCCCGTGCAGCAACACCACGCATTCGGCTTGCGCCATGGCGGGTATGAAAAACACAAGAAGGGCTGGTAAGAAACGCATCTTCCCCAGATAATACCCTTCCGCCCATCGTAAAACCCCATAGGCAATCGGAATATTGGCCATGCCCCCATCCCTGCCCCGCATATCCGCCCGAGCGGTCATCCTGCGCGACAACCGGCTGCTGCTGGTCAACGCCTATGCGGCCGCCGACAGCACCCTTTGGTGCGCGCCGGGCGGCGGGGTGGAAACCGGCCGGTCCATCCCTGATAATCTTGCCCGCGAGGTTTACGAGGAAACGGGTCTCAGGGTTTCGGTCGGTCCGCCTTGCCTGATCAACGAATTCCACGATCCGCAAAGCGGCTTTCATCAGATCGACCTGTTTTTCCGCTGCAAAGTGACCGAAGGCGTATTGGACGATGCGTGGCAAGACCCTGAAAAAACCGTCGACCGCCGCCGCTGGGTGACGAAAGACGACATGCGAAGCTTAAGGGTCAAACCCGACAGCCTGGCCGACATCGCCTGGCGGGATCGTGCCTTCGGCTACGATCCGCTCGAAGTGATGGTCGGTCCGAAATAGCACCGCCGCCCTGCCTGAAGCGAGGCAATATCAATGCGTATCTGGTTAACTTGGATGCGCTTTAATCCCGATCCGAAAGGCTTTGCTGATTGCGGGCCACCAGCATTTCGATGGCATCGGCCAGATGAATTTCCGCGATATTGTAATCCCCCCGGGCGACGCGCAGGCGATGCGCCTCGATCAGCACATCGGCATGGGCATAGCCGCGCGGCGGCTCAAAGCGATAGCAGGCCAGTTCGATCAAAAGCCCCAACGGGTCTTTGAAATAGATCGAATCCATGAACCCGCGATCCTTGACGCCGGAATGTCCGATCTGGCGCGCTTCAAGCCGTTCGATCACCTGTGAAAATACGGCCTTTGACACGTTGAAGGCGATGTGATGAACACAGCCCGGTTCCGTTGGGGTGCGTCGCCGGTCGGGCACGCGGGTTTCGTTTGTAAACACGGTGATCAGACGGCCATCACCGGGGTCAAAGTACAAATGCCCTTCGTCCGGATTGTCCAGATTGGGCTGATCAAAAACAAAGGGCATGCCCAGCACACCTTCCCAGAAATCAATACTGGTTTGCCGGTCAGCGCCGGTCAGAGTGATGTGATGCACGCCTTGCACCTGAATTTTGCGCATGTCTATCTCCGTTGGGTCATCCGGTTAAGATAGTCGCATTTTCCCAAAATGCGTCCCTTTTTCAAAAAAAGAATTTCACATTCATCCGCCAACGAAAAAGGGCCCGCGCAAGCAGGCCCTTTTCCAATCCAAAACGGATGATGCTTACATCATGCCGCCCATGCCGCCCATGTCGGGCATTGCAGGGGCACCGCCGCCTTCCGACGGCTTGTCTGCAACCATGGCTTCGGTGGTGATCAGCAGGCCTGCGATCGAGGCCGCGTCTTCCAGCGCGGTACGGGTGACTTTCGCCGGATCGATCACGCCGAATGCGAACATGTCGCCATATTCTTCGGTCTGCGCGTTGAAACCGAAGGACGTGTCGCTGCTTTCGCGGATTTTGCCAGCAACAACAGCACCGTCAACACCAGCGTTTTCTGCGATCTGACGCAAGGGGGCTTCCAGAGCGCGGCGCACGATGGCGATGCCGGCGTCCTGATCCGAGTTCGCACCGGTCACACCGTCAAGGCCGTTTGCCGCCTGTACCAGCGCGACACCACCACCAACGATGACGCCTTCCTGAACAGCGGCACGGGTTGCGTTCAAGGCATCGTCCACACGGTCTTTACGCTCTTTCACTTCAACCTCGGTCATGCCGCCCACGCGGATAACAGCAACACCGCCGGCCAGCTTGGCCACACGCTCTTGCAGCTTCTCGCGGTCGTAATCCGACGTGGTTTCTTCGATCTGCTGACGGATCTGCGAAACACGTGCTTCGATTTCCGCCTTCTCGCCCGCGCCGTCAACGATGGTGGTTTCGTCTTTGGTGATCTGAACCTTCTTGGCGGTGCCAAGCATGTCCATGGTGACGTTTTCCAGCTTCATGCCCAGATCTTCCGAAACAACCTGACCACCGGTCAGGATCGCGATGTCCTGCAACATGGCTTTGCGGCGGTCGCCGAAGCCGGGTGCTTTGACGGCTGCGATTTTCAGGCCGCCGCGCAGTTTATTGACAACCAGAGTTGCCAGCGCTTCGCCTTCAACATCTTCCGCGATGATCATCAGCGGCTTGGTCGACTGGATAACCGATTCCAGCAGCGGAACCAGCGGCTGCAGCGACGACAGTTTCTTTTCGTGCAGCAGGATCAGGCAGTCTTCCAGCTCGGCGGTCATTTTGTCGGCATTGGTGACAAAGTAAGGCGACAGATAACCACGGTCGAACTGCATGCCTTCCACAACGTCGGTCTCGGTTTCCAGACCTTTGTTTTCTTCAACGGTGATGACGCCTTCGTTGCCAACCTTCTGCATCGCGTCCGCGATCTGCTGACCGATGGCTTCTTCACCATTGGCCGAGATGGTGCCAACTTGCGCGACTTCGTCGCTGTCTTTGACTTCGCGTGCTGCCGCTTTCAGAGCTTCAACAACGTTTGATGTCGCCAGATCGATGCCGCGCTTCAGGTCCATCGGGTTCATGCCCGCGGCAACCGACTTCATGCCTTCGCGCACGATGGCTTGTGCCAGAACGGTTGCGGTGGTGGTGCCGTCGCCGGCTTCGTCATTGGTGCGGCTGGCGACTTCTTTCACCATCTGCGCGCCCATGTTTTCGAACTTGTCTTCAAGCTCGATCTCTTTGGCAACCGAAACACCGTCTTTGGTGATGCGCGGTGCGCCGAACGACTTGTCCAGAACCACGTTGCGGCCTTTCGGGCCGAGGGTCACTTTGACAGCGTCTGCCAGAACATTGACGCCGCGCAGCATGGCATTGCGTGCGTCTGTTTCAAATTTTACTTCCTTAGCCATTTATATAGCTCCCGGGTATTTAAGGTGTTGTTCAGATGTCTGAGGCAGCCAGCGCTTAGCTGAGGATGCCGATGATGTCGGATTCTTTCATGATCAACAGCTCTTCGCCGTCGACAGTGATGTCCTGACCATTCCATTTGCCAAACAGAACTTTATCGCCAACCTTGACGTCCAGCGTCACGCGCTCGCCGTCTGCATTGCGCAGGCCTTCGCCTACTGCGATAATTTCACCTTCTGCAGGTTTTTCCTTGGCGCTGTCAGGGATGATCAGCCCACCAGCAGTTTTTTCTTCGCCTTCAACACGGCGAACCAGAACACGGTCGTGAAGTGGTTTCAAAGCCATTCCTTGAGACTCCTTAAGCTCAAAGTTTCTCCCAAATTCGGCCCCTCATGGGCGCCGTTAGCACTCACCTAAGTCGAGTGATAACGGCGCATAGTTAGGAAGTGGATCGCAGGCTGTCAACAGCCCAATTCGGTAAATCCTACCATGTGGGCAAACGGATCGTTGACCATTGGGCCGCCACCTCATAGCCAGAACAGGTATTTTCAGCCAAAGGGTCCGTCATGTTCAAATTCGCAGCGCCGCTTGTGGCGGCTATGTCCTTTGCCTCAGGCGCCCTTGCCGAATGCACCGGCCCGGGGGTGGAAAGCCTTTTTTCCGAAGCGCAAATCGCCGGGTTCAAGGCCGAAAGCGCCTCCATCCCCTATTCAGACGGGATTTACTGGCGGGCGGAAAAAGACGGCACTGAAATCAATGTCGCCGGAACGCTGCACATATATGCGCAAGGTCTGGAGGATATCGCCGCGCGATTCCAGCCCGCGCTGGCGCAGGCCGATCTGGTGATGTTCGAAATTACCCCCGCCGATGAGGCCGCGCTTGAACAGGCGATGATGACGGATACCAGCATGCTGCTATTGCCGAAAAACAAGAAACTGCCGCAGGTTCTTTCGGTTGAAAAATGGCTGGCCCTGTCGGCCGCGCTGTCCCGTGTCGGGGTTGACCCGGCCGAGGTGGCCGCTTTTCAGCCCTGGATCATCAACATGAACTTCCTGCTGCCCCCGTGTGCGCTGCAGGTGATCGAGGCCGGTGAACCGGGGATGGAAGACATGCTGCAAGCCATGACGCCCGAAGGCACACCAATGGCATCGCTTGAGGACTGGCGGGTCGGGCTGGGCTTTTTTTCCGGGCCGGATTTTGATCGGCAAGCGGACGAGCTTTTGCTGAGCCTGGCAACTCTGCCCTATCTGGCACCGGTCACGGTGGAAACGATCAGGGCCTATTTAGACGGCGATCCGCAGATGATGGGGCCGGTGACGAAGGGGCTGGCATCCTTCATCGACCCGGGGCTTCGCCCCACTTACGACACTTATATGCAGCGTGTGGACGACGAGCTTTTGGAAGGGCGCAACAAGATCTGGGTGCGCGCAATCGAAACCGCGGCGAAAGAAAACGACCGTATCTTCGTGGCGGTGGGGGCCATGCATCTGGGCGGAGAAACCGGCGTCATCGGCCTTTTGGCCGAGAACGGCTGGGCGGTGTCGCCCATGCCTGATTAATTTGCCCTATCCCTTGACCGCCTTTACGGCGGCCTTGCCGTCCAAGGTCAGCGCATAGACCCCTTTGCCCAAGGGCGTGAACCAGCCATAATGGTTGTTGCGCATCATCGTGGTGGCCTGCTGAACTCCGGTAGCCTCTTTCACAACCGCGCCTTTGGTCGGCCCGTGCTCTGCCAGATAAGCGGCACAGCGCTGCGCGTCCTGCAAATAGGCGGTGACGATCCTGCCACGGGTGCCGCCGGTGTTGGGATCACCGGTCCGGCGCTGGAATTCGGACAGCAATTGGGCTTGCTTTCGTTTGGATTTTCGCGGCTGAAAAGGTTTTGGGTCGGCATGAACCTGCACGAATCCGTCTTCGACCCGTACCGAGATCACCCCAAGCGCCAGCCGTTTGCACAGCCCGACATTGCCCTTGAAACTGCGCCACCCCGCCTTGCCCTTCCAGCGGGGCACCGCGACATAGACCAGATCACTGACCCTCTGCCGTGCAACCGCCTGTTGCAGCAATGTCGGGGAAAACCCGAGCTTCAGCTCGACGATCACCGGTGGGGCGCCATCCTTCAGGGCGACGATATCCGCCCCTGCAACCTCGGCCTTGACCTCAAACCCTTGCGCCACCAGCCAGGTTTTGACGGGCGCATAGAGATCGGTTTCAGACAGGTTGGACATAGGCTTTGTTACCCCAGCTTGCGGCGCTCTCCAATGCTGTTGCGGCATGCCCCCCACGACCGGTGGTCGCAGCGGGTGATCAACACGTGACATCAATGCTGCGGCTGCATATAACGCCCGCAAATTTCAGCTTGTTAGGATTGCGACATGACCACCAAAGTGTTTGGCCACAAAGCCCCCGACACGGATTCGACCGGATCACCCATCATCTGGGCCTGGTACCTGAACGAAATCAAAGGCGAAAGCGCCACGCCGGTTCTGCTGGGCGAGCCGAATACCGAAGCGGCCTTCATGCTGGACCGCTGGGGGCTGGACAAGCCCGAGATCATTGACGACGTGGCCGAAGGCGCTCCGGTGGTGATCGTGGACACCAACAACCCCGCCGAGCTGCCCGCCAGCATCAACAGCGCTGATATCCGGGCCATTATCGATCACCACAAACTGGTCGGCGGACTGGAAACCAAAGGCCCGATCGACATCACCGTGCGGCCGCTGGCCTGCACCGCGACCATCATGCATGATCTGATTGGCGCGGACATGGCCCGTATGCCCGAAGCGGTGAAGGGCGCGGCGCTGACATGCATCCTGTCGGACACGCTTGAATTCCGTTCGCCCACCACCACCGCTCATGACAAGGCCGTGGCCGAGAAACTGGCGGACGAGCTGGGTTTGGACATCGCATCCTATGCGGCCGAGATGTTTGCGGCGAAGTCGGATGTGTCGGCATTTTCGGACGCGGAATTGCTGCGGATGGATTCGAAGGAATACGAGGTCGAAGGCACCCGTTTCCGCGTTTCGGTTCTGGAAACCACCGCCCCCGGTATAGTTCTGAATCGCAAGGCCAGCCTGATCGAAGCCATGGACCTGGTTGCGTCGGAAGACGGTGTGGATCAGGTGCTGCTGTTTGTCGTGGACATCCTGAACGAGCAAGCCACCTTGCTGGTGCCGAATGATCTGGTGAAGACCGTCGCCGAAAAATCCTTTGGCGTTTCTGTTGATGGGGACGCCGTTGTGTTGCCGGGCATCATGAGCCGCAAAAAGCAGATCATCCCGAACCTGAAGGTTTGATTTATTCTGGGACCGAGCGGCTTGCGCCGATCGGACCGGTTGGGGGCGCTGCCCCCGACCAGCCGCATGAAATGCGGCTGGTCCCCCCCGAAGTATTTGAAAAAAGATGAAAGCAGGGGAAGCTTGGCCGACCTGCGCGGAGTGTTTGCATGACCCGAATAATCCCTTCGCTATCCGAGGTTGCCGCCAATTATGACGCATTGTTTGTCGATCTTTGGGGATGTGTGCATAACGGGGTTTCGGCCTTTCCCCGGGCAGTTGCCGCGTTGCAGGCCTATCGTCAAAATGGCGGGCTGGTGGTACTGGTCACCAATGCCCCGCGCACCCGTACCGCCGTCGAAAGCCATTTGAAACAGCTTGGCGTGCCCGGGGATGCCTGGGACAGTATCGCCACATCCGGTGACAGCGCCCGCGTGGCGCTGTATCAGGGGGCGATCGGGCGCAAGGTCTATTTCATCGGAATGGACGGGGATACGCGGATATTCCAGCCACCGGAAATTCTGGATGATCCGGTGGATATTCAGCTTGTGCCACTGGCCGAGGCCGAGGGCATCCTGTGCACCGGTCCGTTTGATCCATTTGCCGATCCGTCGGTGAACCGCGCGGATTTCCTTTATGCCAAACAAAAGGGGCTAAAGTTGCTATGCGCCAACCCCGACATCGTGGTCGACAGGGGCGAGCGGCGCGAATGGTGCGCCGGGGCGCTGGCGCGGCTTTATACCGAAATGGGCGGCGAGAGCCTTTATTTCGGCAAACCGCATCCGCCGATCTACGATCTGGCGCGGCGGCGGCTGTCGGCCATGGGCAAGCGCGTCGCCGAGGATCGGATTCTTGCCATTGGCGACGGAATTCAGACCGATATCGCCGGCGCGATGGGCGAAGACATCGATTCTCTGTTCATCACCGGCGGGCTGGCGGTCGATGAAACCAAAACGTCGCACCAGCCCGATCCGGATGCATTGGACGCTTATTTACAACGGGAAATGCAACACCCGACCTATGCGATCGGCTTTTTGCGCTGACCATTTAGGGCTTGATTTTCTGCGCCTGCGAAGTAATTATATTTCAAAACGCCCCATTGGGCAGTCTTATAATTACCTCACCGCCTGACAGGAGGGCCGGATGTTGGACAATCTACCGCGCGGAACGATCTGCATCGAAGATATCGAGATGGGGATGATGCGCTATGTGCAGAAAACCGTCACCGACCGCGATATCGAGATGTTTGCTGAGGTCTCGACCGACCGCAATCCGGTACATCTGGACGATGAGTACGCCCAGGACACCATCTTTGAAGGACGTATCGCCCACGGGATGCTGACCGCCGGTCTGATCTCGGCGGTAATCGGCGAGCAGCTGCCCGGCCATGGGACGATCTATATGGGCCAAAACCTCAAGTTTCTGGCGCCTGTCCGGCCAGGCGACACGGTGCGGGCGGAAGTCGAAGTGATTGACATCGAATATGCCAAACGCCGCGTAAAGCTGGATTGCCGCTGCCTTGTCGGCGGCAAGAAGGTTCTTGTCGGCGAAGCGATGGTGCTGGCGCCTTCGGCCAAGTTCGACTGATCACCGCATCACGGGCAAGCCTGCCATGCCGGTTTGGCTTGCACCCTTTCGCGCGGGCCGCTAACCCTGCCACATGCGTATTATCCGGGACTATCAATTCGTGGATCCAGACGATCGGGGGGCCTCGGTCGCGATTGGCAATTTCGACGGTGTGCATCTGGGCCACCAAAGCGTGATTGCCCTTGCCAAATCGCAAGGCGACAAGATCGGCGCGCCTTTGGGGGTGATGACCTTCGCGCCGCATCCACGCGAATACTTCGCCCCAAACGCCCCCGCCTTTCGCCTGATGAGCCCTCTGGCCCGCGCCACGCGGCTTGAGAAAATCGGCGTTGAACGGCTTTACGAGCTGAACTTCAACACCGCCCTGTCTTCATTGACCGCGCGTGAGTTTGCCGAGCATGTGATTGTTGAGGGGCTGGGTCTGCGCCATATCGTGATCGGCGCGGATTTCTGCTTTGGCAAGGGGCGCTCGGGCACGGCCGATGATCTGATCGCCTTTGGCCGGGATCTGGGCTTTGGCGTGACCATCGCGCAGCTTTTGGAACATGATGGCGATCAGGTATCCTCGACCGCGATCCGCGATGCCCTGTCCGAGGGACGGCCGAGGGTTGCGGCTGCGATGCTGGGCCACTGGCACCGGATCGAAGGCGAGGTGATCGGCGGCGAACAGCGCGGACGCGAGCTGGGCTTTCCGACGACGAATATGTCCATCGACGGGCTGCACGAGCCGAAGCACGGCGTTTATGCGGTGCTGGTCGATGTGCTCGACGGGCCGCATCAGGGCAGCTATCAGGGGGCGGCATCGCTGGGTGTAAGGCCGATGTTCGGCGAGAACAAGGCCAATCTGGAAACCCATATCTTTGACTTTTCCGGCGACCTTTACGGCAGCACCCTGTCGATTGCTCTGGTTGAATTCCTGCGGCCCGAGCTGAAATTCGACAGCCTTGATGCACTGATTGCGCAGATGAATGCGGATTGCGACCGCTGCCGCGACATTCTGGCGGCGGAATGAGGGGCACAATCGACCGCAAAGGCCTGCGGCACCGGTTTTGGGAAACCGTGCCGATGAAAAAGATGAGCCGCCGCGAATGGGAAGCCCTGTGTGACGGCTGTGGCAAATGTTGCCTGAACAAGCTGGAAGACGCGGATACCGGTCATGTCGCCCTGACGCGGGTGGCCTGCAAACTGCTGGATGACAGCACCTGCCTGTGTTCGAATTACGAAAACCGCCACAGTTTCGTGCCCGAATGTATCGTGCTGAAACCGAAAAACATCGACCGGCACGCCTATTGGATGCCGCGCACCTGCGCCTATCGCCTGCTTTGGGACGGCAAGCCGCTTTATGACTGGCACCCGCTGATCTCGGGCGACCCCGAAACGGTGCACCGCGCGGGCGTGTCGATGCGTGGGCGAACCCTGCGCGAGGACAGTATCGACGAAGACGATTGGGAAGATCATATCATCGAGGAGCCGATTTGATGTTTTTTGCCTCTGACAATGCCTCGCCCGTGCCGCAGCCGGTTCTCGACGCCATGGTCCGTGTGAACGAAGGCTATGCGGCGGCCTATGGCGCGGATGCTGAAATGCAAATGCTGCGGGGCCTGATCCGCGAAGTGTTCGAAGCACCAAGGGCCGAGGTTTTTCTGGTGGCCACCGGCACCGCGGCCAATGTGCTGGCATTGGCGACGCTGGTCGAACCGTGGCAGGCGATCTATTGCCATCGCCAGGCCCATATCTCGGTGGACGAATGCGGAGCGCCGGAATTCTACACCGGCGGCGCCAAGCTGACCCTTGTTGATGGTGACAATGGCAAAATGACCCCCGAAGCGTTGCGGGCCGCAATCAAGGTGCAGGTGCAAGGTGATGTGCATTCGGTACAAAGGGGCGCGTTAAGCCTGACCAATGTGACCGAGGCAGGTACGGTTTACACAGCCGGTGAATTGAAATTGCTAAGCGATGTGGCCAAAGCCCATGGCATGCCCGTTCATCTGGATGGTGCGCGCTTTGCCAATGCAGTGGTTTCAACCGGTGCCACCCCGGCCGAGATGAGCTGGAAAGCAGGCGTGGATGTATTGTCGTTCGGTGGCACCAAGAACGGGCTGATGGGGGTTGAAGCGGTGATCTTGTTTGATCCGAAACTGGCCTGGGAGTTTGAACTGCGCCGCAAGCGCGGCGGGCATTTGTTTTCAAAGCACCGGTATCTATCCGCGCAGATGCTGGCCTATCTGACAGACGGGCTGTGGCTGGAATTGGCTGCGAAAGCAAACGCTTCGGCGGCGAAACTGTCCGGCGGGATACTGGGCATCAAGGGCGCGTCACTGGTGCACCCGACACAAGCAAATGCGGTCTTTGCCAGTTGGCCCCGGATCGGACATCGAAACGCCATGGAGGCCGGTGCCAAATATTACTTCTGGGGGTCCGACGGCACTTTGGACGGACCGGATGATGAGCTTGAAAGCGCGCGGCTGGTCTGTTCGTGGTGCACGACGGATCAGGAGATCGAGCGGTTTTTGAAGTTGATTTCGTAGGGCGGGCTTCGGCCCGCCACCAGTCAGGCCTCGGCTACAACGCCCCGCCCAGATAAGCATCCAGATCGGCAATCCGATCCTGACCCCAGAATTTCTCGGTCCCGTCGACGATATAGAACGGCGATCCGAACACCCCGTTGGAAACGGCGTCTTCGGTATTCGCGGCATAGGTCTCGGCCCCGGTCAGCATACCTGACAGGGTCAACCCGGCGTCGAACCCGTGGGCCGTCAGGCAGGACTGGATGACATCGTCTTGCGAGATGTCTTTTTCTTCCGCCCAACACGCCCGCAAAATGGCCTGGCACAATCCGCCCAGATCCCCGCCACCCGCGTTTTGGGCCGCGATGATCGCATAGGATGACGGCGCGGGATTGGTGGGCCAGAAGGCCGGTTGCAAGTTGATCGGCATCGCGTTCTTTTTCGCCTGCCGCCGGATTTCCTGCGCCCGCAATTCCTGCCGCGAGGGGTGCCTGTCCGCCGGTGCGGTGCCGCCCGTTCGGCTGAACAGGCCGATCAAATCCATTGGTTTATAGGTGACGCTTGCCCCGTGTTTCGCGGCAACCTCTTCCATCCGCGTTCCTGCCAGATAGGCAAAGGGGGAAATCGTTGAGAAATAATAGTCGATATGCGGCATTTTCGGCGTCCTTTTAAGGGAATTCTTTGCCTCAGACTATTGCCATGTTAAGCGGTCCGCAACGCCACGAATCTTAAACATTGCTGCTTGGGGATATTCGCAATGGCCACGACCTCGGAACCAAAACTGATCGCCGGAAATTCGAACCAGCCATTGGCTACCAGCATCGCCAAACGCATGTCGCTGCACCTGGGGTCAAGCGTCGGTCTGGTGGACGCCCGCGTTGAGCGATTTAACGATCAGGAAATCTTTGTCGAGGTTTACGACAATGTGCGCGGCGAGGATATGTTCATCATCCAAAGCACCTCGAACCCGGCCAATGACAACCTGATGGAGCTTCTGATCATGGCCGACGCGCTGCGCCGGTCATCGGCCCAGCGCACCACTGCCGTGATCCCCTATTTCGGCTATGCCCGCCAGGACCGCCGCGCCAAGGCCCGCACGCCGATCTCGGCCAAGCTGGTCGCCAACATGCTGGTCGGCACCGGAATTGAGCGGGTTCTGACGATGGACCTGCACGCCGCGCAGATTCAGGGCTTTTTCGACATTCCGGTCGACAACCTTTATGCCTCGCCGGTTTTCGCGCTGGACGTGAAATCGCAATTCGCAGGGTCGATGGACGATATCATGGTGGTCTCGCCCGATGTGGGCGGCGTGGCCCGCGCCCGCGAATTGGCAAAACGCATCGGTGCGCCATTGTCGATCGTTGACAAGCGCCGCGAGAAAGCAGGCGAAGTGGCCGAGATGACCGTGATCGGCAATGTCGAAGGCAAGAAATGTATCATCGTTGACGATATCTGCGACACCGCCGGAACGCTTTGCAAGGCCGCCGAGGTGCTGATGGAACACGGCGCGACCGAGGTGCACAGCTATATCACCCACGGTGTGCTGTCCGGCCCGGCCATTGAGCGGATCACCAAATCGGTGATGAAATCGTTGGTGATCACGGATTCAATCGCCCCGACGCCCGCGACCTTGGCCGCCCCCAATATCCGCATCGTGCCGACCGCCCCGATGTTCGCGCAAGCCATCCTGAACATCTGGAACGGCACCAGCGTTTCTTCGCTGTTCGAGCATGAAACCCTCGAGCCGCTTTACGAGGGTATCTTCAAAGCCTGATCAAAAGCCCGAGAACACCATGTCAAGCGCCTTGCGGATATCGTAATCCTGTTCGGCAAGGCTGGCGATGGGGGCGTGCAGCGAATGTTCGGAAACAGCCGTCATTTTGGCTGTGAGCAAGGTATGTGGCGTGCCGTTAATGTTAAATTCGGGTGTGAGATTTCCAATCGGCCGCGGGGCCGTATGCGAGCGGTAGAGCGGCGCAACTACGCGCGTCCCAACCTCAAGCCAATCCGATTGCAGGTCCAGGACCAGGAAGTCCTGCCCAATGTCATAGACATGAAATTGGGCCATTAATCGATTTTCAGTACCGCGAACTCGGCAAGCGGCAGACCGTTCTTTTCCACCCACGCCCTGTGCTCAGCCATCGCTTCTGCATTTTCTTCCGCCCAGGCTTTGGCCGCCCTGGCCTGCCTTAACGCCTCGCGCAGGGCTGCTTCGGAGATGCCTGTGGCATCCAGCCCATGCGCATTCGCTTCAGACAATAGCGCAGCATCTACAGCGACGGATTTGCGGCTAATCTTTTCCAAGATGGCAACCATTGATAAAACACACCCTTCATGAACCATACACGAGCCACTTACCTGCGCCAACAGAGTTGGCGTTCAAGGTTAATCCCGCTTGGTTTCAAAAGGGTTAAACCGTTTCGAGATTAACTTGAGACACGAAGTTGATCTCGAAACGCCCGCAACGCCTTTAAGTATCGCGCGTTTCGCCACATTGTTGTGCGACAACAATATACCGAAACGCCTTAATCGATATCCCAGTCGTCCGCGTTTCGCATATCACCAATCGCCAGCCAGGCCGCGCGAACACGGGCAAACCGGCTGTCGCCCCAGGTGCGGAACACGATCTCAAACCCTTTTGGCGTCACATTCTCGGCGACGATTTCATATCGGGTGTTTGCGGTGTGGTCGACATCCAGCATCGAGGCGCTGACATGGACCAGCGGTTCTGACCGGAAGCGCCCGCCAAACTTGATCTCAAGGCGGAACTCCCGATCCCCGTGGCCGACCCACATCGGACCGTCGTCGATGTAATCCGCAAACAGCTGTACATCGCCCTGTGCCACACCGGTCTGCATCGAATTCCAGCGTTTCATTGCCTGCCCCCGGATCATCCTCTGGCCCCAGAATTAAAATGCCCGGCCACAAAAGAAAAGGCCCCGCCGATCCGGCAGGGCCTTTAGCAATAGCGTGTCGATCAGATCAAAGACCCAGCGACACTTTCAAAGCCTGCATATCGGCCAGAGACTTGTCGGCGATGTCCTTGTCTTCCGCAGCGGCGTTTGCTGCCGCGTCCGACGCCGCTTCGATCAGCGCGTCCATTTCGGCTGCGGTGATATCCGAAGTGGCCACCGCTTTTTCAGCCAGAACCGAAGTGCTGTCGCCGGAGATTTCGGCGAAACCGCCAGTGACCGCGAATTGCGCTTCACCGTCCGGGCCGGAAACGGTCAGGATGCCGGGGCGCAGGGTGGTGATGGTCGGTGCATGATCCGGCATTGCGGTCATGTCGCCATCGGCGCCCGGAATCTGGACCGAGGTCGCCTGAAGCGAAGCAAGGCTTCGCTCGGGGCTGACCAGGTCAAATTGCATCGTATCAGCCATCAAGGCCCTCCTTAGGCTGCTTCAGCGGCCATTTTCTCGGCTTTGGCGATCACTTCGTCGATGCCGCCAACCATGTAGAACGCGCCTTCCGGCAGGTGGTCATATTCGCCGGCCACAACAGCTTTGAACGAGCTGATCGTGTCTTCCAGCGGAACCTGAACACCGTCCGAACCGGTGAAGACCTTCGCAACGTCGAAGGGCTGCGAAAGGAAACGCTGGATCTTACGGGCACGGGCCACGGTCAGCTTGTCCTCTTCGCTCAGTTCGTCCATGCCGAGGATGGCGATGATGTCCTGAAGCGACTTGTAGCGTTGCAGGATACCCTGAACGTCGCGGGCAACGTTATAGTGCTCCTCACCAACAACCTGCGGGTCAAGGATACGCGACGATGAATCGAGCGGGTCAACCGCCGGATAGATGCCGAGTTCCGAGATCGCACGGCTCAGAACGGTGGTTGCGTCCAAGTGTGCGAAGGTGGTGGCCGGTGCCGGGTCGGTCAGGTCGTCCGCAGGCACGTAGACGGCCTGGATCGAGGTGATCGAACCTTGCTTGGTTGAGGTGATGCGTTCCTGCATCGCGCCCATGTCGGTTGCCAGCGTCGGCTGGTAGCCCACGGCCGAAGGAATACGGCCCAGAAGCGCCGAAACCTCGGAACCCGCTTGGGTGAAGCGGAAGATGTTGTCGACGAAGAACAGAACGTCGGTTCCCGACTGGTCGCGGAACTGTTCTGCCAGGGTCAGACCGGTCAGAGCAACACGCGCACGCGCACCCGGAGGTTCGTTCATCTGGCCGTAAACCAGCGCAACCTGGCTGTCTTCAAGGTTGTCCGGCTTGATAACGTTGGATTCGATCATTTCCCAGTAAAGGTCGTTACCTTCACGGGTCCGTTCGCCCACACCCGCGAATACCGAGTAACCCGAGTGCACCTTCGCGATATTGTTGATCAGTTCCATGATCAGAACGGTCTTGCCAACACCCGCACCGCCGAAGAGGCCGATTTTACCACCCTTCGAGTAGGGGGCCAGCAGGTCGATGACCTTGATGCCGGTCACAAGGATTTCCGATTCCGTTGCCTGTTCGGCGAATTCCGGTGCGGGCTGGTGGATCGCGCGGGTCTCGGTTGCTTCAACCGGGCCTTTTTCGTCCACAGGTTCACCAACCACGTTCAGGATGCGCCCCAGGGTGGCGTTGCCAACCGGAACCGAGATCGGGCCACCGGTGTCGGTCACTTTCTGACCTCGGACCAGACCTTCGGATGCGTCCATTGCGATTGTACGGACGGTGTTTTCGCCCAGGTGCTGTGCCACTTCCAGAACCAGCGTCTTACCGTTGTTGTCGGTGTTCAGCGCGTTAAGGATTTCGGGCAGGTTGTCTTCGAACTGCACGTCAACGACGGCGCCGATGACCTGCGTGATTTTGCCGACTGCATTTGCCATGTGTCGTATCTCCGGTTTTTAGAGCGCTTCGGCGCCCGAAATGATTTCGATAAGCTCGTTGGTGATGACGGCCTGACGCGAGCGGTTATACTCGATTGTCAGTTTGTCGATCATCTCGCCAGCGTTGCGGGTTGCGTTGTCCATTGCAGACATACGCGCGCCCTGTTCCGATGCGCCGTTTTCCAGCAGACCCGCGAAGATCTGGGTGGCAACGCCGCGCGGCAGCAGGTCGGCCAGAATGGCCTCTTCACTGGGTTCGTAATCGTAAAGCGCGGTGCCTTCGGCCTCGCCCTCTTCGAATACGGCAGGAATGATCTGCTGCGCGGTCGGGATCTGGCTGACCACGTTTTCAAAACGCGAGAAGAAGATCGTTGCGACGTCAAACTCTCCGCCGTCAAAGCGTGCCAGAACATCCTTGGCGATGTCCTGAGCATTGGCATAGCCAATTTTCTTGACTTCGGACAGATCCACATGAGCCACGAAGTGATCCCCAAGGTCGCGGCGCAGGGCGTCGCGGCCTTTCTTGCCGACGGTCACGACCTTGACCGTCTTGCCTTCGGCCAGAAGCTCCTGGGCCTTGTTGCGGGCAAGTTTCGAGATGTTCGAGTTGAAGCCACCGCAAAGGCCGCGTTCCGCGGTCATCACCACCAGCAGGTGGGTCTGATCGCTTCCGGTGCCGCTCAGCAGTTTCGGCGCGCTGTCACTTCCGCCAACCGACGACGCCAGTCCGGCCATCACCGCGTTGAAACGCGCGGTGTATGGGCGGGACGCCTCGGCTGCATCCTGGGCGCGGCGCAGTTTTGCAGCCGCGACCATCTGCATGGCCTTGGTGATCTTGCGGGTCGATTTGACCGACTCGATCCTGTTTTTAAGGTCCTTGAGATTGGGCATGTGCCTGTCTCTCCCTTATGCGAAGTCAGCGGCGAACTCGTCCAGAGCTGCTTTGACCTTGTCCTCGGCTTCACCTTTGATCTTCGGATCGTCATTGGTGATCCAGTCCAGAAGATCCTGGTGCTTGCCACGCAGGTGATTGATCAGGCCCTGCTCGAAGCGACCGACATCTTTGGTGTCGATCTTGTCGAGATAGCCCAGCGTACCGGCGCAGATCACGCAGACGATCTCTGCGTTGGTCAGCGGCGAATACTGTGCCTGCTTCATCAGCTCGGTCAGACGCGCACCACGGTTCAGCAACTGCTGGGTTGCGGCGTCAAGATCGGAACCGAACTGCGCGAAGGCTGCCATTTCGCGGTACTGCGCGAGCGACAGTTTGATCGGGCCTGCGACCGACTTCATCGAGTTGGTCTGGGCCGACGAACCAACGCGGCTAACCGACAGACCGGTGTTCACAGCGGGGCGGATACCCTGATAGAACAGCTCGGTTTCAAGGAAGATCTGACCGTCGGTGATCGAAATCACGTTGGTCGGAATAAAGGCCGAAACGTCACCACCCTGGGTTTCGATGATCGGCAGCGCGGTCAGCGACCCTGCGCCGTGATCTTCGTTCAGCTTGGCCGAGCGTTCCAGAAGACGCGAGTGAAGATAGAAAACGTCACCCGGATAGGCTTCACGTCCGGGTGGGCGACGCAGAAGCAGCGACATCTGGCGATAGGAAACAGCCTGTTTGGAAAGGTCATCATAGATGATCAGCGCGTGCTTACCGTTATCGCGGAAGTATTCCGCCATCGCGGTTGCGGCGTAAGGCGCCAGGAACTGCATCGGCGCCGGGTCGGACGCGGTTGCGGCAACAACGATAGAATATTCAATCGCGCCGGTTTCTTCCAGTTTCTTCACCAGCTGGGCAACAGTTGACCGCTTCTGACCAACCGCAACATAGATGCAGTACAGTTTTTTGCTGTCGTCGTCGCCTGCGGCGTCGTTATAGGATTTCTGGTTCAGGATGGTGTCCAGAGCAACGGCGGTTTTACCGGTCTGACGGTCGCCAATGATCAGCTCGCGCTGGCCACGGCCGATCGGGATCATCGCGTCAACAGCCTTGAGGCCGGTTGCCATCGGTTCGTGAACCGATTTACGCGGGATGATGCCCGGTGCCTTGCTGTCGGCGATGCGGCGCTCGGCGCCTTCAATCGGGCCTTTGCCGTCAATCGGGTTGCCCAGACCGTCGACAACGCGGCCCAGCAGGGCGTCGCCTGCGGGAACGTCCACGATGGCGTTGGTCCGTTTAACGGTGTCGCCTTCCTTGATGTCGCGGTCGGTCCCGAAGATAACAACACCCACGTTGTCCGCTTCGAGGTTCAGAGCCATGCCCTGAATGCCGCCCGGGAATTCGACCATTTCACCGGCCTGGATATTATCCAGCCCGTATACGCGGGCGATACCGTCACCGACCGAGAGAACACGACCAACCTCGGCAACATCGGCTTCTTTACCGAAATTGTCGATCTGGTCCTTCAGGATCGCAGAAATTTCTGCAGCTTGGATACCCATTTATCCGACCTCTTTCATTGCATTCTGGAGGGAGCTGAGCTTGGAGCGGATCGAGGTATCGATCATCTTCGAGCCAACCTTAACAATAAGACCGCCGATAATGTCCTTATCGACGGCCGCATTAATCTTCACGTCTTTACCGACACTGGCTTTCAGCGCTGCGGCAAGCTTTTCGGTCTGTGCCTTGGTCAACGCCTTAGCGGTGGTGACTTCTGCCGTCACTTCACCCTTGTCTTCCGCAATCATCGCACGAAGCTGCGCGATCAGCGATGGCAGGATGAACAAACGGCGTTTTTGTGCCATCAGACCCAGTGCCTTTTTCAGCACCGGCTGCAGTTTCATTGCGTCGGCAATGGCTGCGATTGCTTTTCCCTGCTGCTCGCGGTTGATCAAAGGCGAGTTGATCAGGTCACGCAGGTCTGCACTGTCATCCAAGGCGGTGGCCAGATCGTCCAGGCCACTTTCCAGACGTGAAAGCGCGTTGTTTTCTTTTGCGATCTCGAAGACCGCAGAGGCATAGCGCGCGGCTATGCCAGAGGAGATCGAAGCTGGTTCGGACACGTCCACCCTTCCGATTTCTGGCCCCGGTTCACGGTTCGATGAAACCGACCCGGGGGCGTTTACGGGCTACGGTTGCCCCGCAGCGTTAAAATCAGCGACGATTTAGCAGACACATTCCTGTTCAGCAACACGTGATGTTGCATTCTGAAATATGGATGTGTCAATGATTACAGCAGGTTAGAAAACATGCGACCTATTGCGCACACGCAGCAAAGGCTAAAAGATCAATTTTCGGCACTTTTTTACGAGTCAGTTAGCGTTAAACCGGTCTCGCGTCCGCAGGACGCAATGCACCGAGCACTTTAAGGGGGCGGTCAGCAACTGCCGACCCGCGATCAATCGGGGCGTTGACCCGTTTGTCGGCCTCGATGATCAGCACGCCGCTGGTCAGCACGTTTGAAAGCCGGTTGCCCATCCGTTCCAACATGCCGCTGGCCTTCAGCCAGAATCGCGTCTGCCACGGGCCGAAATGCAAGGCACCGCAGTGGTACTCGGGCATGAAATCGTGGATTTGCAGCAGGGTTTCAAGCTGACCAAGGCTATAAGGTCGCCCATAGCCGAACGGCGTGTCGTCGTTGCGCATCCACAGGCCCGCGCGATTGGGCACAACCAGCATCAGCTTGCCGCCCGGGCCAAGCACGCGGAACGCCTCGTCCAGCAGGTTGCTCGGGTCGTCGCTGGTTTCCAGGCCATGCATGATCACCAGCTTGTCCACCTGCCCTGTATCAATCGGCCACATGGTTTCGTGACACAGCACCGAAACATTGGGCAGCCCCGCAGGCCAGGGCATCACCCCTTGCGGTCCCGGCATCAAGGCCGTGACCCGGCGCGCATCCTTCAGATAGGGCCGCAGCAGCGGCACCGCGAACCCATATCCGACCACGGTCTGGCCCTTCGCCTCGGGCCAGCGCAGCAGAATTTGTTCGCGGATCGACTTCTGGACGGTTCGCCCCAGGGCGCTACGGTAATAGAAGTTTCTCAGGTCCTGAACATCCAGATGCATTGCGAAGGTCCCGCCTATGGGTCAATCTGAGTTAAGCACAGAAACGCCCAGAGGTAAGCCCATGTCATTCGAAATTGTTACACTCCCCTGTCTAGCAGACAATTACGCCTTCTTGCTGCACGAAAATGACACCGGCACAACCGCATTGTTCGACGCCCCGGAAGAGGCACCCATCTTAAGGGCCTTGGCCGAACGTGGCTGGTCACTGGATCAGGTGTTCCTCACCCATCACCACTATGACCATGTTGACGGCCTGGCGGGCATTCTGGCCGAACACAGCGCCGAGGTGATCGGCAATGCGCAAGACGCCGACCGCCTGCCGCCGCTGCACCGAAAAGTGACCGAGGGCGATATGGTGCCCATCGGGTCGGGGGCGGCGCGAGTGATGGATGTTTCGGGCCACACGTTCGGGCATCTTGCCTTCCATGTCGAAGCCGCCAATGCCGTTTTCACCGCCGACAGCCTGATGGCGCTTGGCTGCGGCCGCCTGTTCGAAGGCCCCGCCGACCAGATGTGGGCGAGCCTGCAAAAGCTGATGGCGCTGCCGCCCGAAACACTTGTCTGTTCGGGCCATGAATATACCCTGGCCAATGGCCGGTTCGCGATGACCATCGAACCGGGAAACCCCGATCTGGTGGCCCGCATCGACAGCGTCAAAGCCGCCCGCGCCAAAGGCGAACCGACCGTGCCATCGACCCTCGGGCAGGAACTTGCCACCAACCCGTTCCTGCGCGGCCACGTGGAAGAGGTGCAGAAAAGCGTCGGTATGACCGGACAGGATGCAGGTGCCGTTTTCGCCAAGGTCAGGCAAGCCAAAGACAATTTCTGAACGCAAGCGTCTCCTTGCGCAAATCACGCCCGGCGCCGGTATTGCGGTTGGCACAAGGCGGGGGCACTGTGCGCCAGATCACTGCCGCGCATGGTCCGCCCAAAACCGGTTTTTCAGGATTTGGGCCGAACGCTTTAACAATTTGTGATCAGGTTGATGACAGCTTGAAGCAAAAAAAGCCTTGAAGACAGGCGCAGAAGGGCCAAAGTTTAAGATATCTGCGGTTACACTGGTTCGTGATCGCCAACACAACAATAAAGGAGCGCACGAAGTGCCCTCATTCTCGAACACTCTTGAGCAGGCAATCCACGCGGCACTGGCCCTTGCCAACGCTCGCTCGCATGAATTCGCGACGCTGGAACATCTTTTGCTGTCGCTGCTGGAAGAACCCGACGCGGTGCGGGTGATGAAGGCATGCAACGCGAATCTGGACGACCTGCGTCAATCGCTTGAAGAGTATATCGAGGAAGATCTCTCCAACCTCGTCACCGATGTCGAAGGATCCGAAGCTGTGCCAACCGCCGCCTTCCAGCGGGTGGTGCAACGGGCGGCGATCCATGTGCAATCCTCGGGCCGCGCCGAAGTCACCGGCGCCAACGTATTGGTCGCCATCTTTGCCGAACGGGAATCAAACGCCGCCTATTTCCTTCAGGAACAGGATATGACCCGCTATGATGCGGTGAACTATATCGCCCATGGCGTGGCGAAAAATCCCGCCTTCGGGGAAAATCGCCCCGTGCAGGGGGCCGATGAACCGGCCGAGGATCACACCGCCGCCGCCGAACCTTCGGACGGGGCGGAAAAGGAAACCGCGCTGGCGAAATACTGCGTCGATCTGAATGCCAAAGCCCGCGAAGGCGATGTGGACCCGCTGATCGGCCGCGATTCCGAGGTTGAGCGTTGCATTCAGGTGCTCTGCCGCCGCCGCAAGAACAACCCACTTCTGGTCGGTGATCCGGGCGTCGGCAAAACCGCTATTGCCGAAGGTCTGGCCCACCGCATTGTCGAAGGCAACACACCCGAGGTTCTGGCCAATACCACGATCTATTCGCTTGATATGGGCGCATTGCTGGCCGGCACCCGCTATCGCGGCGATTTCGAGGAACGGCTGAAAGCCGTCGTGACCGAGCTTGAGGCCCATCCCGACGCGGTTCTGTTCATTGACGAGATTCACACCGTGATCGGCGCCGGCGCCACCTCGGGCGGGGCGATGGATGCCTCGAACCTTCTGAAACCCGCGTTGCAGGGCGGCAAGCTGCGCACGATGGGATCGACCACCTATAAGGAATTCCGCCAGCATTTCGAAAAAGACCGCGCCCTGTCGCGCCGGTTCCAGAAAATCGACGTGAACGAACCAACGGTTGAGGACAGCATCAAGATCCTCAAAGGGCTGAAACCCTATTTCGAGGATCACCACAGCGTGAAATTCACCGCTGACGCGATCAAAACTGCGGTCGACCTGTCGGCCCGCTATATCAATGACCGCAAACTGCCGGACAAGGCGATTGACGTGATCGACGAAGCGGGCGCGGCCCAGCATCTGGTGCCCGAAAGCAAGCGGCGCAAAACCATCGGCGTGAAAGAGATTGAAGCCGTAGTCGCCAAGATCGCCCGCATCCCGCCCAAGAATGTCACCAAGAACGATGCCGAGCTGCTAAAAGATCTCGAAGCCTCGCTCAAACGGGTGGTCTTTGGTCAGGACACCGCAATCGAGGCGCTGTCCAGCGCCATCAAACTGTCCCGCGCAGGTTTGCGCGAACCCGAAAAGCCCATCGGCAACTATCTGTTCGCCGGTCCCACCGGTGTCGGCAAGACCGAGGTTGCCAAACAGCTGGCCGACACGCTGGGGGTCGAGTTGCTGCGCTTTGACATGTCCGAATACATGGAGAAACACGCGGTCAGCCGTCTGATCGGTGCGCCTCCGGGCTATGTCGGCTTTGATCAGGGCGGATTGCTGACCGATGGAGTGGACCAGCACCCGCATTGCGTGCTGCTGCTGGACGAAATCGAAAAAGCTCACCCGGATGTCTACAACATCCTGTTGCAGGTGATGGATCACGGCCAGTTGACCGATCATAACGGCCGCACGGTGAATTTCCGCAACGTCGTGCTGATCATGACCTCCAACGCCGGTGCCATGGAACAGGCGAAAGAGGCTATCGGCTTTGGCCGCGACCGCCGGACCGGCGAAGACACCGCCGCGATCGAACGGATGTTCACACCGGAATTCCGCAACCGTCTGGACGCGGTGATCAGTTTTGGCAGCCTGCCGAAAGAGGTGATCCTGCAAGTGGTCGAAAAATTCGTACTTCAGCTCGAGGCGCAGCTGATGGATCGCAACGTCCATATCGAACTGACCCGCCCCGCCGCAGAATGGCTGGCCGACAAGGGCTATGACGACAAGATGGGTGCCCGCCCGCTGGGCCGCGTGATCCAGGAGCATATCAAGAAACCGCTGGCCGAAGAGCTGCTGTTTGGCAAACTGGCCAAAGGCGGTCTGGTCAAGGTCGCGATCAAGGACGGCGAACTGGACCTACAGCTTTCCGGCCCGGACAAACCGCGGATCGAAGGCAAGAAGCCGCCGCTTCTGACGGCCGATTAAAGCCTTTCGTCCCGTCGCCATGTCCCAACAAAAGGGCGAAGCGCCTGGCGTTTCGCAACGTCACAGCAAAACCCGCGGCCCCGTCCGCGGGTTTTCTCTTGTCGCCGATTGCGCTTGCCCTCTACGCTTGCATAACACCCAGCAGGAGCCTGCAATGCCAGCCACCGAAACCTATCGCAGCACCGTTGAGCCAAAGGATTGCGATGCGCTTGGACATATGAATGTGTCGCGCTATTTCGTGGCATGTTCCGATGCGGTGGCGAATTTTCAAACCCTGTTGGGTCTGACCGCCAAAGACCTGCGCGAGGGCCGCAAACTGTCTTTTGCCGTGGTGCATATTCAGGCAGATTTCCACGCCGAGCTTGAAGTAGGCGAGTCCATCTACATGACGACCGAAATCAAAGCCATCGGCACAAAATCGATGACCTTCCACCATCGGCTTTTCCAGACGGACGGCGACAAGCTGTGCTTCGAAAGCACGGCGAAACTGGCCCTGCTAAGCTTTGAGACACGCAAAGCCGTTGTCATTCCCGATGATGTGCGCCGCAAGGCCCGGGCTTATCTGGCCGGGTAATCCGCAGCCACATCACCTAAAGCATCAGCGCCTTATCTTTCCGTCAGTTTCAATTCGATCCGGCGGTTCTGGGCACGGGCCGCGGCGGTGTTTTCCCGGTTCAGTGGCTGGAATTCCCCGAACCCGTTGGCCGAAAGCCGGGCCGGATCAAAGCCGTGCCCGTCGACCAGATCGCGCACGACCGAAAGGGCACGGGCCTGTGACAATTCCCAATTGTCGGCATATTCGGCCCCGGCGCGCAACGGCACATTATCGGTGTGACCGTCTACACGGATAATCCAGTCGATCTCGGGCGGGATCTCTCGGGTGACGTCCAGCAATAGATCGGCAATGCTTCCGATCTCGTTTCGGCCTTCGGGCGACAGCTCGGCCTCGCCGGATGAGAACAGCACCTCGGACGAGAACACGAAACGGTCCCCGACAATCTGGATACCCTCGCGGTCGCCGATCAATTCACGCAGGCGGCCGAAAAAGTCTGAACGGTATCTTGCCAAAGCCTCGTTTTCGGCCTCAAGCCGCGCCTTCTCGGCCTCGAGAAGCGCGTTCACCTCTTCCTCGGCCTGACGCGCCCGCCGCTCTTCTGCGGTGGCGCGGGCCAAAGCGGTGTTCAGCTTGTTGCCCAGCGCGGTGATTTGCACCTGCGCGGCCACGTCCTTGGCTTCGGATTCGTCCACCAGCGCCTGCAACTTGCCCATTTGCACACGCAGATCGGCAACCTGCTGGTTCAGCAACTCCATTTCGCGCTGCGATTTGGCATTGATGTCTTCCGCCTCGGCCAGTTCCTGCCTTGCGGTTGCCAACAGGGCCTCGGCCCGCTCGGCATCGCTTATGCGGGCGGCGGCGATTTCGTCGGCGGTTTGCTGCTGCAACAATGCCTCTGCCAGACGGGCACGCAGTTCGGTCAGGGATTTTTCGGCCTCGGCCAGTTGCGCATCACTGTTTTGCGCGGCACTTTCCGCCGCAAGCTTGGCTTCAAGCGCCTTGGCCAAGGCCTGTTGCAGATCAGCCGCGCTGTCCGCTTCGGCCTGCGCCGCCAAACGCGAGGCAAGCGCCGCGGCCAATCGGGTTTCCAGATCGTCGCGGCTGGCGGTCAGTTCGTCGCGCGTTGCCAGAACCTGGGCCAGACGCAGCTCAAGCTCGGCCGCGAGGTCGCGGGCCTGATCCGCGTCAATCGCCGCTTCTTCGGCGCTGGCTCGCGCCCGCGCCAGGGCGTCGCTCAATTCGCCAACCCGCGCTTCGCTGGCCGCCTGCGAGGCCAACGCCGCCTGCGCTGTTTCATTGGCGATTTCGGCGGCCGTGCGGGCCGAGGCCAGAAGGCTGGTCAATTCGCTGCGCGCTGCACCTGCCTGATTGACCGCTTCCTCGGCTTCAAGCCGTGCCGCCAGTTCCGCCTCGTAGCGTTGGGTCATGTCACCCAAAGCGGTCTCGCCGCTGTCGATCTGCACGCGCAACGCCGCCAATTGCCGCTCGAGCACCCGTTCGCGATCCCGCGCCCGCGACAGCGCCTGATCAGCCTCGGCCAGACGGGCCTGCGTTTCGTTCCGCGCCGCTGTACCTTCGTCCAGATCCAGCAAGGCCTGCACCAAAGCCGCCTCGACCGAGGTCAGCTTCGATCCGGCGTCTTCACGCGCCTGCGATGCGGCGTCCAGCGCCGCACGGGTTTCGTTCAGCTTCAGGTCCAGTTCGGCATTGGCCAGCAAAGCCGCCGCCAGCTTTTCGTTCAATCCTTCCTCTGCCGATCGTGACGCGGCCAGCAAGGTCAGGGTTTCTTCGGCTTCTTTGCGCTTTTCGTCCAAGGCAAGCGTCATCGCGGTCAGTTCGGCCTGGGCGTTCTTCAACCGCTCGCGAAGGGCTTCCGCCGCCGCGGCCTCGGCCAGTTTGGCTTTTTCCTCGTCGCTCAGCTCTGCCTGGGTTTCCGACAGGCGTTCACGCAGCGCCGCCACGGCGGCCTGTTCGGCCAGCTTGGCCTTTTCTTCCTCAAGCAACGCCAGTTCGGTATCCGAAAGCCTGTCTTCCGTGTCCGACAGTTTCGCCAAAGTATCAAACAGCTCTTGCGACAGGGCCTGAACCTTGTCCTGTTCGCCTGTCAATTCGGCCAAAGCGGCGGCAAGGCTGTCATTGGTGTCGGCATTCTGGCTTCGCAAATCCTCAACCAGCGCATTCAGCGCTTCCTCACGCGCTGCCGCCAGCCGCGCCGCTTCGACCTGGGCGTCTATCTCGGACCGGGCCGAGGCCAGGGCAAGGTTCAACGCCTCTTGCTCGGTCAGCAAGGCATCTTCCGCCGCTTCCAGATCGGTAATCCGCGCGACGGCATCCGCCTGTTCCGACAGCAGGGCGGCAACCTGATCCTCGAACGCGGTGATCCGCGCGTTGGCGTCGTCAAGCGCCGCGTTGCGCCCCGCAAGATCGGTGCGCAACGATGCGATCATCGCGATCTGCGCGGCCACCTGCGCTTCGGCGTCATCCAGCGTGGTTTCAAGCGACCCGACCCGATCGGTCAATTGCGCGGTTCGGTCCCTCTCCAGACCCAGCGCATCTGCAAGGGCCGAAACCTCGGCGGTCAGTTCGCCCATTTCGTCCTGTTGGCCGGAGATGGTTTCCATCAACACGAACTGGATCACGGTAAAGATGGTCAGCACGAACATCAGAACCAAAAGCAGCCCTGTCATCGCGTCCACAAATCCCGGCCAGATCGAGGCCTGGAAACGCGAACCCGTTCGGCGGTGAAGCGCCATCCCTAGCCCTCGCTAAAGGGGCCGCCGCGTCCGGGGGCAAGCTGTTGCAGGCTGCGGTGAAGGGCGGCGATATCGTTATGCAGCTCGGCCATGGCTTCCTGCCGTCCGGCAGACAATTCTTCCAGGATTTTCAAAAGCTGCTGATCCATGCTGCGCAGACGCATCCGGCTTTCGGCGTCAATTTCGGCCCCGCCACCGGCGCCGGTCTTTTCAAGCGCTTCGATCAGACGGGTCTGCCCGTCAACCACCCGCGCAATCAGTTCCGAGCTGTCGTCGCTGCGCATCCGGTCGGTCATCCGGTCCATCGAGACCATCAATTGCTCCAGCCGCTGATCCGCCGCCTGCCGGCTTTGGTCCGATTTGGCGATCATCGCATGCAGCATTTCCATCTGCTGCGACAAATGATCGGCCATCATCACCATCGCCGATTGTTCAGGCGACGCTTCGCCGTCACCGGTGGCAATGCCCAGCCGGGTGATGGTCGACAGCCATTCCTCAAGCTCGCGATAGAACCGGTTCTGGCCGTGACCGGCAAACAGTTCCAGCAAGCCCACAACCAGCGATCCCGCCAGCCCCAGCAGCGACGACGCAAAGGCAATGCCCATGCCGCCCAACTGCGATTCCAGCCCCGCCATCAGACGCGAGAATACCGCAACGCTGGCCTCGCCCTCGTCGGGCACAAGCGACCGGATCGTATCAACCAGCGCCGGTACGGTCGTGGCCAGACCATAGAATGTGCCCAGCAGGCCAAGGAAGATCAGCGTATTGACGATATAGCGCGTGATGTCGCGCACTTCCTCGATCCGGCTGGCGACGGAATCCAATATCGATTGCGACGAGCTGGCCGAGATTTGCATCTGCTTGCCACGCGACCGCAGCAACGCCGCCAAAGGGGCCAGCAGGCGCGGAGCCTTCGTCAGCTCGTGCCCCGGTGTCTGGGCGGCAAAGCCTTCGATCCAGCGCACCGATGACATCATCTGCGCCACCTGAAAAAAACAGGCCAACACGCCGATGACAAACACACCGGCGATAACCCCGTTCAACCACGGGTTCGCCAGAAACACCGACGACACGCGCGGATAGGCCAGCACCACAAGCGCGGCCGTCAGGCCGAGCACGATCAGCATCAGCATGATCTGGCGGAAAGGTTGTGAAAACTGCGCTTTGACCTCTGGTTCCAGCATGCCCATTCGGACGTCTCCCAAGGCTGGTGATTTAGCGCGGACCATAGGCAAAAGCTTGGCCCAAGCCAAGGGCTATCCAAAAGCACTGCGCCAATGGGCACAAAGACGGCGCGGCCCGATCACGCAAGGATCCCTTCAAGCCTCTGCCAGTTGCGGGATCAGGCCCGGTCCGATCCGCCCGGCGCCTGTTTCATCAGGTCGCCCACCCGCTGGGTCAACCAATTCAGATCGGCATCCTCAAGCCCCACCTCGTTCAGATGGGCCGAGGTGTTGAACAGGTATTCCCAGTTCGGACCCCGCCCGCCAACCGCGCGGGCAATGATCCGGGCCTGGGTTTCCAGTTCTAGATGACAATACTGAACATGATCGGGATCGATGATATAGGCCACCGCCTCGATCCGGCGGCCATCTTCCAGCCCCAGCATCACGTGATCCTCGTAATAGGCCGAGGATATCAGCTCGCGCTCGCGCAGTTCGGTCAGCACGCGGTCTTCCTCGCCGGGGCGAACGCGCAAGGCCATGCCGTGGCACATGGCGTCCTCGGATTTGTCCAGCGCCAGCACCAGGCCGGGGTCGTCCTCGGTGCCGCGATGGTGAATCGACCGCATGCAGAAACTGCGGGCATAGCCTTCCAGCGTGGCAATCTCGGTCTCCGCCGGTTCAAAACCGGGGTTCCACAAAAGCGATCCATAGCCGAATACCCAAAGAGTCATGATCAGGTCCTTGCCTTTCCGCCCTTCTAAACACCATATGGCACGCAAGCAAAAGGGATCACGCATGAAACGGCTGACATTTATCGTCATTGCGGCGGCGCTTTTATGGGCGGGCTTCTGGGCCTGGTCGGCCAGTGCCCAGAAAACCGCCATTGCCAACTGGTTTGACGCCCGCCGCGCCGAAGGCTGGGCAGCGGATTATTCCGATCTGCAAATCTTCGGCTTCCCCAACCGGCTGGACACCACCCTGACCGCCCCAAGGCTGGGCGATCCCGAAAGCGGTCTCTTCTGGGAAGCCCCGTTCCTGCAATTCTTCCGCTTCACCTATAACCCGGCGCACCTGATCACCGTCTGGCCCAATACGCAAAGCTTCGCCACCCCGGACGAGGCGATCACCCTGACCACCGCCGACATGCGGGCCAGCCTGGAAATGGCCGATGTCTCGCGCTGGCAGCCCCAGCGGGTGATCCTTGTGACCGAAGGGCTGAATGTCGCCTCGGATGCCAACTGGGATCTTACCGCCGATGTCATGCAGCTCAGCCTGCAACAATCCGAAACCGGCGACGCCATCTATCAGCTGGCGCTGGATGCGCGCGGGGTCAAAGGCGCCCTGCCCGGCTGGATCAACATCACCGGACAGGATGGCAACCAGCCGCCGATCGAGCGGCTGACCGCCGATATCGACCTGACCCTGTCGGCACCGCTGGACCGCAGCGCGGTTGAAAACGCCCGCCCGCAACCGGTTGCGCTGCGCCTGAACCTGGCCGATGCCCGGTGGTCGGGCCTGACCCTTGCCGCGGCCGGAGATCTTGACATCACACCCTCCGGCACCCCGGTGGGCCAGATCACCGTCAAGGTCCGCAACTGGCGCGACATGCTGGCAAAGGAACGCAAATCCGGCCGCCTTTCGCCCCGGGTTCTGGATCAGATCGACTTTACCCTAACCCTGATTTCCGGCCTGTCCGGCAATCCGTCAACGCTCGACCTGCCCTTTGATTTCACCAATGGCAAAATCTGGCTCGGCCCGCTGATGCTGGGCGACGCCCCACGGATATCGCTGCCATAATCCTATCTTTTGACCGCAAATATCCCGGGGGTGAAACCAGCCACGCACCGTGGCTGGTGAGGGGGCAGCGCCCCCTTGCCACATCGCCTGCATCGCAGGCGAAACACCCTATTCCCCGGCTTTGGTGCCGCTGCGTCCGAAATCCGGCGCATCGGTATCCTGCCCCGCCTCGATAATCCCGCGGCGGATTTCCCGTGTATGGGTGAAATAATCGTGCAGCATTTCCCCGTCCCCGGTGCGGATCGCCCGCTGCAGGGCAAACAGCTCTTCGGTGAACCGGCCAAGGATTTCCAGCGTCGCGTCCTTGTTGGTCAGAAAGACATCACGCCACATGGTCGGGTCCGAGGCGGCAATCCGGGTGAAATCCCGAAATCCCGCTGCCGAGTATTTGATCACCTCGCTGTCAGTCACCCGACGCAAATCATCCGCCACACCGACCATCGTATAGGCGATCAGGTGCGGCGTGTGCGAGGTGACGGCCAGCACCAGATCATGGTGCTCGGCATCCATCGTTTCCACATTGGCGCCCATGGCTTCCCAGAATGCGCGCAGCTTCGCCGTTGCATCCGCATCCGCCCCTTCGGGCACCAGAATGCACCAGCGGTTGTCAAACAGTTCGGCAAACCCCGATGTCGGGCCGGAATGCTCAGTCCCTGCCAGCGGATGGGCGGGGACAAAATGCACATTCTCGGGCAGATGCGGCGCCACCGCCGAGATCACCGATTTCTTGACCGAGCCGACATCCGAAACCGTCGCACCGGGTTTCAGCACCGGTGCAATTTCGGCGGCCACGCTGGCCATCGCGCCCACGGGCACGCATAGCACCACCAGATCAGCACCGTCGCAAGCCTCGGCCGCGCTGTCGCAGACAATGTCGCACAGACCGATCCCGCGTGCCGTCTCCCGGGTGGCTTGCGACCGCGCATAGCCCGTCACCTCTTTTGCCAGACCGCCGCGCTTGATCGCCCAATACATTGACGACGCGATCAATCCCAATCCGATCAGGGCGACGCGGTCATAAATCTGGGCCATCAAAGAGTTCCTTTATGTTGCACGATCGCATGGACCACCCGGCGGCAGGCGCTTTCATCGCCCACAGTAATCCGCAAGCCCTCAGGAAAGCCATAGCCGCCGACCCGGCGGACAATGATCCCGTCTTTGCGCAGCGCGGCGTCGCATCCGGCGGCCTCGTCCTCTGACGCGAAACGGGCCAGCACGAAATTCGCGTGGCTGTCGTCACACTCCACACCGGCATCGCGCAGGGCATTCACCAGCCAGGCACGGTTCCTTGTGTTGTTGCCGACAACCTTGTCCAGCCAGTCGCGATCACGCACCGCCGCTTCGGCGGTGGCCAGCTGGGTGGGTGACAGGTTGAACGGCTGGCGCACACGGTTCAGCACGTCGATGATCGCTTGCGGGCCATAGCCCCAACCGATCCGCAGCCCGCCCAGCCCATAGGCTTTCGAGAAGGTCCGCGTCATCAGCACATTGTCATGCGCCTCGACCAATGCCGCCCCGCCATCAAACCCGTCGGCAAATTCCGCATAGGCCCCGTCCAGCACCAGCAGCACGTTTTCCGGCACGCCCCTGGCCAGACGCGCCAGTTCCGCCGCTTCAAGCATTGTTCCGGTCGGGTTGCCGGGGTTGGTGATGAACACAATCCGCGTTTTGCCGGTGATCGCCGCCAGCACCTTGTCGACATCCACCTGCCGCCCGCTTTCGGCCACGCAAACCGGTGTCGCCCCCGCCGCATGGGTCAGGATCGGATACATGGAAAACCCGTGCTCGGTATAGATCGCCTCATCGCCCGGACCGGCATAGCATTGGGTGATGAACTGCAACACCTCGTCCGACCCGACCCCGCAGATAATCCGCGCGGCATCCAGCCCGTGAACCTCGGCAATCGCCGCCCGCAATCCGGCGTGATCGGTCGCCGGATAGCGATGCAAATTCGCGACCGTCTTTGAAAACGCATCTTTTGCCTTCTCCGACGGGCCATAGGGGCTTTCATTGGCTGAAAGCTTGAGAACGTCTGACACGCCCGGAATACCGGATTCGCCGCTCTTGTAGAGCGCGATATTGGTGATGCCCGGCTGTGGTTTGGGTCTGCTCATTTGCGCAACTCCTTGGTCGCGCATCTCTTAGCCGCACAAACAAAGGACGGGAAGAGACAAAGACACGCAAAGCGATCTTACCCGAATAGTGCGGCCCTTAAGCCGCGGCTTCGCGGCAGACATAGTGTTTAGTCACCGGATCAAAGCTGTAAAGCGCAATCCACCTGTCGATATCTCGGACAAGGTCGGCCAGATTTTCGATGATGTAATCCACCGTTTCGTCAGACATCAGGTAGCCAAAGTTCAAACGGGTCCAGCCCGGCTTTTCGGCCATCTCTCCGGCGATCAGCGCCTGGCGGATCCTGTCCGATTGCGACCGGCCGATGTCAAGCAGACGATGGCCATAAGGTCCCGCGCATGCACATCCGCCCCGCGCCTGAATGCCGTAAACATCCGACAGCAATCGAGTGACCAATTGCGGGGAAACCACCGCGCCAGTGCGATCCCGCACGATCATCGAGAATATCGGCAATCGGTGCGGATGATCCGCCCCCAGAATTTGCAGGTTTTCAACCTGCCCCCAGACCGCCAGCGCTTTTGCATTGCTGCGCGCCTCGCGGGCTTCAATCGCCGCGTTACCGACCGCTTCTTTCACCAGGAACGCCAGCGCCGCACGGATATCGCCAATCACGTTCGGCGTGCCCGCTTCTTCGCGTGCCGCAAGATCCGACAGGTAATCATGCCCCCAGGGCGACACATACTCGACCGTGCCGCCGCCCGACCAGCTGGGGGTTGTGGCCCGCACCACCCGGCGGTCCACCACCAGAACGCCCGAAGCCCCCGGCCCTCCGGGAAATTTGTGGGGCGAGACGACGATTGCGTCCATACCCTCGGCCATATTGATCGGCAGATAGGGGCCGCCCCCCGCATAATCCCAGACCGACACCGCGCCGTGTTTTTTAAGCATCGAAATCACCGGTGCGGTTGGTGTGATGATCCCGGTCACATTCGAGGCCGCCGAAAAGCTGCCAACCTTGATGTCATACTCGGCATGGGCCGTCAAAGCCGCCTCTAGTGCTGCCAGATCCGGCCCGCCTTGGGCGCCTTCGGCGATTTCCACCACTTTCGCGCCGCTTTCGCGCCAGGGAAGAATGTTCGAGTGATGCTCGTAGGGACCGATGAACACCACGCCCCTTGGCGCGGATTTCGCCCCGAATATCCGCGCAATCCGGCTGGTTTTCCCGCCAATGGTCTTGTCCAACCCCAAAAGATGAACCAGCCGGTTCAGACCGGCCGTTGCGCCAGCGCCCGCAAAAATAACCTCGTGGTCACGAGTTCCACCGACAAGTCGCCTGATCTCGGCCCGCGCTTCGGCCCGCAATCCGGTCATGCGCCCCCCGCAATACGAGGCGTCGGTATGCGAATTGGCGTAATAGGGAAGAACGCTTTCCGCCACGAAATCCTCGACCTGCCGCAAGGCCCGGCCCGAGGCTACGTAATCGGCATAGACCAGCGGCACATCCCCCCGCACACCCGGGATCAAGGTGCCTTCGCCAATCACGCCGTCGGCAATGTCCTTCAAAGCCGTCGGGGTTGAAATACGGGCGCGAAACTTGGCCAGGGTCATCGGGGTCTCCTTAGTCTTTGGCCAAGAATATCCCCTGATTGGTGGGATTATTTCACTTATTTAATACGTTGACTGCCTAATTTTGTGTCATATGATTGCAAAATGACCCAAAATATAGATTATATTGATCGCAAAATCCTTTCCTGCCTTGCCCGGGATGGATCCCAAAGCCAACGGGAATTGGCCGATCAGGTCGGCCTGTCGCAAAACGCCTGCTGGCGCCGCTTGCAGGCGCTGCGGGCCTCGGGCGTGCTGAAAGGCACCCGCGCCGTTGTCGACCGGCGCGCCCTCGGGCTTGATCTGGTGGTGTTTGTGATGCTGCGCACGCGGCACCATTCAAAAGACTGGCTTGATAGGTTCCGCCGCCATGTGCTGACCATCCCCGAGATCGTGGATTTCCACCGGATCGGCGGGGATTATGACTATCAGTTGAAAGTCGTGACCGAAGATATGGCCAGCTATGATCGGGTATATCAGAGGCTGATCGAAGGGGTCGAGCTGGACAGCGTGACCAGCTATTTCGCCATGGAAGCGATTGCCGAAAACCGCCCGCTTCCTTTATAGCCCGCAAGAAAAAAGGGCCGCCAATCCGGCGACCCTTTGAAACGCTTTAGTTCTGAGCGTAGTATTCGATAACGAGGTTCGGTTCCATCATCACCGGGTAGGGCACGTCCGACAGGCCGGGGGTGCGGACGAAAGTGGCGGTCATTTTCGAATGATCCGCGTCAATGTAATCCGGCACGTCGCGTTCGGCCAGCTGGACAGCTTCCAGAAGAACGGTCAGTTGCTTTGACTTGTCGCGCACTTCGATCACGTCGCCTTCCTTGACACGGTAGGACGGAATGTTGACGCGCTGGCCGTTCACCTTGACATGGCCGTGGTTCACGAACTGACGCGCGGCAAACATGGTAGGAACGAATTTGGCACGGTAAACGACCGCGTCCAGACGACGCTCGAGCAGACCAATCAGGTTTTCGCCGGTGTCGCCTTTCACCCGCGCCGCTTCCGAGAAGATGCGCTTGAATTGCTTTTCGGTCAGATCGCCGTAATAGCCTTTCAGCTTCTGCTTGGCGCGCAGCTGCAAACCAAAGTCCGACAGCTTGCCCTTGCGGCGCTGACCATGCTGGCCGGGACCATATTCGCGGCGGTTAACGGGGGATTTCGGACGGCCCCAGATGTTTTCGCCCATCCGGCGGTCGATTTTGTACTTGGCAGCAGTTCTTTTCGTCATCTGCTGATCTCCTCTTCAGTTGTTTGTCGCTTCATCTGATCCGAAAACCGGTTCCCACTTTTCGGGATGAAGCGCACGAGAGGGCGTTGTCCTCTTTCCGGATTTTGCCGGATTGACAGGATTCCCCTTGCGGGGGCCACCAACACCAATGAAGCCGCGCTTATAGCGGTGCGCCCGCCAGAGTCAACAACCCTGTTTCTTTTGTCTTCAAATATCCCGGGGGAGGCCGAAGGCCGGGGGCAGCGCCCCCAAAAATCACGCCACGCCCTGGCTTAGAAGGGCCGCTTCTGCCGGGGTCAATGCCCGACGGGCCAGATCGCCGTAATAATCCGGATCATGGCCAATCTCGGGCATCCAGTAAAGCAGACGCTCGCGGTCGCTGTCATCCAAAGTGCTCAGCGAAGCACTGGCCGGATGGAAGCTTTCGGTTTCCACGTTATTGGCCCAGACCACTTCGTGCCGGGGCAGCAAAACGTGAATATAGGTGACTTCCTTCAAGGCGTGATCCACGAACACATCCTTGCCGTTCACCAGTTCCTGCGCGGAAACCAGCACCTCGGGCGTGTTGAACAGCGCCCGTGCCAGCGGGCCTTGCAGCAAAATCCGGTGCTCGGGCGAGACCAGCAATTCCTGATCCGGCCGCAGCACGCCCAGCGATTCCGAGCGGATACGGATCGGGCGCAGATGCGGCATGGCAAACAGACGCGCACCGGTCATGCGGCGGCGGCCGATCCATTGCACTTCCTGCGGACCGTTATCCTTGGTCAGCACCAGATCGCCCTCTTGCAGATGTTCAATCGGAATACGCCCGTCAAGCGTGTCGACGATCGTGCCCGGTGTAAAACAGATCACCCCGCCCGCATCAGTCACCTGACGGGTGACTTCGCGTTCCTTCAACGAATGATGGACGATCCACAGATCGGTATTGGCCGGCGGGATGCAATCGACAAACATCAACAGCCGCGCGCCGCTTTCGCCCAATTCGATTATGGTGATCGTATAGGCCCGCTTGCCGTCGGTGACGACAAAGCTGCTTTCATCGCGCGGGATGTCGCTGTCGACCTCTTCCAGAGGCAAGGCCATGCCCGAGACGGCGGCGCCGACCAAACGGCGCACGGCCTTCGCCGCCCGTTCACGGGTTTCTGTCTCTCCCATCGCGCCGGTCAGGCTGAGCACGCCATGCGGACCATCCACGCGCACTGCCTCACCCCGCCAGGACCAAACCGATCCTGTCATTAACGACTGAAGTGTTCCGGCCCTCAGACCGTCCACTTCAGTTTGCGACCAGGAGATGACGAACGTGCCACGAAAGCTCGTCCCCATGCCTGTATGCCTGCCTCTTGTTTATTTTTATACGAGAATCGTATCAGGTGATTCGCAACCTGTGAAGACCCTGATTCGCTTCGGCGGTCAAAATTCGAATTTCAGACGGATCGACCCGACAATCTGCGCTTCGGGCTGGGTTTCGAATTCCTCGCTTAGCCAGGTCATGCCGGTGAAGACCGAATTTCTGTCATCCTGCCACAGAACCCCTGCCCGCAATCTTGCACGGCTTTCCGTCATGTCGGGACCACGGTCATCAGGAAAATAGATCGAGGTCCCCATCTGCGCGATATCACCACCCAGCACAAAGCCCAGCCCCGGATCCGCCGCGCCCTTGACGGTGGTGTAACGTTGACCTGTCACCTGATCGCGCGACAGCAGGTTGTTGTTGATGATGCCGCCCAGATACAGATCAACGCCCGAGCGGATCAGGGTTTCGTCACCGGCCCGAAGCTCGGCAAAGGGGCGGATTTCGGTGGTTTCACCCAGGCTCATCGGGCGGCCCAGCTCGACCACAAAACCCGGATACAGGCCGTCGGGGATCATGTCAGCGACGGTTGAGGCCGAGGGCACATTGTTGCCGATTTCCTGATGCAGCGCGGTTTGAAAGGCCGGAAGGCCGGTCTGTTCGCCGGTCACAACCAGATCGGCCCCAAGGCTGACCTCGTGAATCCCATAGTTGAAATAGGTATAGGCCCCCAGCGAATACGAGGTCGCATAAAGCCGGTCGTCCGCCGCGGGGGTGTCGACATCCGCGGGTGCGATGATCCGCGCCTGAACGCGGTATTCCAGAATATCGCCCGGATTATCCGGCAGCTCGCCTGTCCATTCATAACCGCGCACCCAACTGGCCACGTATGAGGCCGATTGCCAGCGGTCACGCCCGTCGCCCAGAAAATCGTTGTTCAGAAAATCGCCGAAGCCCAGCTTGATCCGGCTGGTCGCCGGTTCATCATCGCGGGTCACATCCTGGGCCGCCAAAGCGGACGAGGCGTAAATCATGGCGATCAAAGCCGCTGATGCGAAACGGATGCTCATTCCCTGCCTCAAACCCTGCCTGTCCTGCCCGCCCGGCACCGCGCCGACCGTCACCTGCATTCATCGAGCCAGTCCTGCCGCAAAACGCGACACAACCCACCCGTAAAGCAGGGTAGTCAGAGATTGGGGCAAATTTAGGGCGCAAGGGTTAGGGGGTGGTTAACCACATTTCGAATGCCCGCAGCTGGCGCAGGTCATACAGCCCTCAACCATCCGCATGTCGAACTGACCGCAGCTGGGGCAGGCTTTGCCGCGTGGTTTGCTTTCAGCGTTCACCGCCATCGCCTCGGCCTTGGGGTCTGACTTCAGCCCCTGCCCTTCGCCTTCAAGGAAACCGATCGCCACCATATGCCGCTCGATCACGCCGCCGATTGCTGCAAGGATCGAGGGGATGTATTTGCCCTGCACCCAAGCCCCGCCGCGCGGGTCGAACACAGCTTTCAACTCTTCCACCACGAACGACACGTCCCCGCCCCGCCGGAACACCGCCGAGATCATGCGGGTCAGCGCCAGCGTCCAGGCGTAATGCTCCATGTTCTTTGAGTTGATGAACACCTCAAACGGCCGCCGACGCCCGCCGACGATGATGTCGTTGACGGTCAGATAGATGGCGTGTTCGCTGTCAGGCCATTTCAGCTTGTAGGTCGACCCTTCCAGCGACTGGGGCCGATCCAGAGGTTCGCTCATGTAAATCACATCGCCATGCGGCTGCATCGGTTCGTCATCATCCTTGGCCACCACTTCGGGGGCGGATTTTTCTTCGCTGACGCTGAGTACGCTGCCCGTCACGTCGTTGGGGCGATAGGTGGTGCAGCCTTTGCAGCCCGTGTCCCATGCCTGCATGTAGACATCCTTGAAATCGTCAAAACTGATGTCCTCGGGGCAGTTGATGGTTTTCGAAATTGACGAGTCGATCCATCTCTGCGCCGCCGCCTGCATTTTCACATGGGCACTGGGCGAAAGCGTCTGGGCATTGACGAAATACTCGGGCAAGGGCGCATCGCCAAACTTGTCGCGCCACATTTGGACGGCATAATCAACCACCTCTTCCTCGGTGCGCGACCCGTCTTTTTGCAGCACTTTGCGTGTGTAAGCATAGGCAAACACCGGTTCGATGCCGCTTGAGACATTGCCCGCATAAAGGCTGATCGTCCCAGTTGGAGCGACCGAGGTCAGCAGTGCGTTGCGAATGCCGTGTTCGCGGATCGCCTCGCGGACGTCATCATCCATCTGCGCCATGTTACCGGAGGATAGATAGGGTTCGGCGTCAAACAGCGGAAACGCCCCTTTTTCCCTGGCCAGCTCCACCGACGCCAGATAGGACGCCCGCGCAATCGCCTTCATCCATTCCTCGGTTTTCGCGGCCGCTTCATCGGTGCCATATTCCAAGCCCGTCATCAGCAACGCATCCGCCAACCCTGTGACACCCAGCCCGATGCGGCGCTTGGCTTGGGCCTCTTGTTCCTGCTGAGGCAGCGGGAACTTGGACGCATCCACCACGTTGTCCATCATCCGGATCGCCGTGGCGACCAGATCGTTCAGCGCCGCAGGGTCAAGGTCCGCATCCGCCTCAAACGGGTTTTTCACCAGACGCGCAAGGTTGACCGACCCCAGCAAGCAAGCGCCATAGGGCGGCAAGGGCTGTTCGCCGCAGTTATGAACGTAGAGGCCATTGGCATCAAAAGCATTCACCCCCGGCACCTGAACATCGTACACGTCCTCGGTGCCGCCATCCTCGATCGCCTCGATCTGGGCAACAAACCGATCACGGTTCAGAGCACGGCGATAGCCGGCCAGCCGTTCCTTCAAAGCATTGGATTTGTCGCTATCCGTGAAACCGACAACCGCATCAAACCGGATCAGGTTGTCGCCCGAAATAACCAGTTCGTGCTGGGCCTTGATGTCATAGTCCTGATACCCGCCCTTGCCGTCAGGCAAAGCAGACACACCCTGACGGCGCCGATTTCGATACAGCGTGCTGTTTATGCCCAATCGCGCCAACATCCGCTGGGCCGCCTGCAACATCTCGGCGTCGCTTTGCGCCAATCGCACAGACACGCCCTTTTGCTGGCTTCCCTGTACGGAACCATCCGCATCAAACAACCCACGCAATACGCTGGCCGAGAACTCCGGCGTTGCTTTCTCGATCTCCGGCGTCAGGGTCTTGTGCCCTCGGCGCATTCCGTATTGCCGCGCAAGCCCGGTAAGTGCCGCCGTGCCGATACGATATTCGCCACGTCCCGCAACCGCTTGCCAACCGCGAAAATCAGACCGGTGCGGAAGCGCCTTCAGCAGGTTCTCTACTTCGTCCATGACGGCCGAGCCTTGGTGCGCACCATTCACCTGCATCTTGTTGGGCCACACAGACAAAAGCGTTTTATCATCGCGGATCACGCCATCGCCGATCAGCAAACCAAGCAGATAGCCCAGCTCATCGCCTTTCTGCACGGGAATATCCGCCGGTTTGTGGTCGTGCAGAACCACCCAATCCCCTGCAAAAAGCCTGTTAGCAGGTTGCCATTCGGTTTCAACCCGCCACCGGGTTTGCCGCACGACGCGGCGGACCTTGTGATCTGGTGTCAAGCAAAGCTCGCGTCCGCATTTTGTTCGCAGGCGTTTTACAGATTTGTGACCTGTGTGGAAAAAACCCTGAACCCCGCTGGCAAATGGCTTGCCATCGACCATGGCCGTGAACGGAACGCCGATCAGGTCGGAAACTTGCCGTGCCCCTTTGTCGGTTTGCACCCAGGTTTCGGCCGTCACACAAGGATTGGTCGCCGCGATGGTTTCAACATAGCCTAGGTTGTTCGCCGCGTTGATCCGGTCGATGAAGATCACCCCCGGTTCGGCGTAGTCATAGGTTGACTGCATGATCCTGTTCCACAGATCGCGGGCATTGACCGTGTGGTAAACCTTGCCGCCGAACTCAAGCTCCCACGGGCCGTCGGCTTTCACCGCTTCCATGAAGGCATCCGTCACCAGAACCGAGACGTTGAACATCCGCAAACGCGCGGCATCGGATTTGGCGGTGATGAAATCCTCGATATCGGGGTGGTCACAGCGCATCGTCGCCATCATCGCCCCGCGACGGCTGCCCGCCGACATGATCGTGCGGCACATCGCGTCCCACACGTCCATGAACGACAAAGGCCCCGAGGCATCCGCCGCAACCCCCATCACATCCGCGCCCTTGGGGCGGATGGTCGAGAAATCATAGCCGATCCCGCCACCTTGCTGCATGGTCAAAGCGGCCTCTTTCAACATGTCGAAAATTCCGCCCATGCTGTCGGGGATCGTGCCCATGACAAAACAGTTGAACAGGGTCACACGGCGGTCGGTGCCCGCCCCTGCGGTGATCCGGCCCGCGGGCAGGAATTTGAAATCTTCAAGCGCGTGATAGAACTTTTCTTCCCACAGTCCGGCGTCGTTTTCGACCACGGCCAAAGACCGGGCAATCCGCCGCCAGGTATCCTCGACCGTTTGATCCAAAGGGGTGCCGTCCGCTTGTTTGAAACGGTATTTCATATCCCAAATCTGCTCGGCAATCGGGGCGGCGAAACGGCTCATTGGCGTATCCCTCGGTTAGGTGGAGATGACACAATACCTTGAAGCCTGTCTCCATTCAAAGCACAATATCCGGCAATAAGGGGATTCTTGTGGCCACCACCAATCTGATCAAACTCAGCGTCGGCACAGAAAGCGTCGAGGGGCTGGCCGAATGGCACCAGAACCCGCGTGCGCAAGGACCGGACGGGCTGCCGCGCCATGTCACCCGCATGTGGCCGAAGCGCGAGAAAGAGGTGCTGAACGGCGGGTCGATCTATTGGGTGATCAAGGGTGTCATACAATGCCGCCAGCGCATCCTGCGGCTGGACGAGGTGATCGGCAGCGATGGCATCCGCCGCTGCGCCATCGTGCTGGAACCTGAACTGCACCGCACCGTGCAGGCCACCAAACGCCCGTTTCAGGGCTGGCGCTATCTCAGGCCCGAGGACAGCCCCGCCGACCTGCCCGAGGGCCGTGCCGATGAAGACGCCCTGCCGCCGGAACTGGCAGGGGCATTGGCCGATATCGGCGTTTTATAGGAGAGCGATCGTGACCAAGGACACCCCGAACGGAGAGCTGACCCTGCGCCTTCAGGCCCGGCCCGCAGATATGAATGTAAACGGCGATATTTTCGGCGGCTGGGTGCTGTCGCAGATGGATATCGCCGCCGGCATTCTGGCACGCGAAACCGCCAAGGGGCGGGTGACGACCGTGGCGGTTGATGCGATGAAGTTTATCCGGCCGGTGAAAATGGGCGATATTCTTTGCGTCTATACCCGGCTTGAGCGGATCGGCACCTCGTCCATGGCGGTCGGCATCGAGGCCTGGGTGCTGCGCTCGGTCATCGGTGAACATGAGAAAGTGACCGAAGGAACATTCACCTTCGTGGCGATAGACGAGGACGGCAGACCCAGACCGGTCCGGGCGGAGTGATGGGTGGAAACCACCCATCCTACAGCCACCCGTAGGATGGGTGCTCTGCACCCATCACAAACGCCCCGCTCAGAGCGTTCTCTGGCAGGGGGCAGCGTATCAGGGCTTGTCATTGCATCTCGAAGGAAATTGGCGGGCCCGCCGGAAGCGGGGTCATCCAGTATCAAAGGGCATTCACCCTTTGCACCTGTCGATCTATCGGTGGTCTGGCGGCCCGTTCGCATCCTCGCTTTCGCTAGCTAATTAGGCCATGACCCGTTGTGACGTCGGAAAGGGTTATCTCATGCCAAGCGTTAAGAACGGGTTGGGGCTGCGTTCGGTGCTGTCGGGGGAATGCCCCTTACCACGGCTGCGTGGCCGGTGCGTGCCCCCGCCCATCGCTTATACCCCAAGCCTTTCCTTCAAAGCCGCCAAAGCCTTGCGCTCGGCGTCGTCCATATCGGCCAAGCGGCTGCGGAACAACGTCGCCTGCGAGCGCAGCACCGGCTCTTCCGCCAGTATCTTCAGGTGGTTTGCCCGAAGGGTTTCTCCGGTCGAGGTTATGTCGGCAATCGCTTCCGCCGTCAGGTTCTTGACCGTGCCTTCGGTCGCGCCCTGGGAATCCACCAGCTGATAATCCGCCACCCCGTGATCGCGCAGATAGTCGCGGATCAGACGGTGGTACTTGGTGGCAATGCGCAGCCGGAACCCGTGGACCTTGCGAAAGGCCGCTGCTGCTGCATCGAGATCATCAAGCGTATCCACATCCACCCAGGCGCACGGCACGCCGATCACCAGATCGGCCTGACCAAAGCCCAGCTCGGCCAGTTCCTCGACACGGGTGTCCCACGCGGCCAGCTTTTCGCGGATCAGGTCCTGGCCGGTCACGCCCAGATGAATGCGCCCCGCCGCCAGTTCGCGGGGGATTTCCCCCGCCGACAGCAGCACCAGCTGCACGCCCTGAATACCTTCGACCGCACCGGCATATTCGCGGTCCGACCCCGAGCGGCTCAGGGTGATGCCCCTTGCCCCGAACCAGTCAAAGGTCTTCTCCATCAGCCGCCCCTTGGACGGAACACCCAGCTTGATCATGCCTCGCCCCTTTCCAGTTCCAACAGCAATCCGGGCCGGATCACGCCCCCGACCGCAGGAATGGCGTCGCCCTTGCCAAGCACGCGGGTCAGCGCGTCATAGCGCCCGCCGGTCGCGACCGGCGGAAGGTCGGCACGATCCTCGACATAGAAGCCGAAAACGAAACCGTCGTAATATTCCATCGAGGTGCGTCCATAGCTGGCTTCGAAATCAAGCCTCTCGACCTCTTCGCCCCGGTCGGCCAGCGCCCCGATCCGGCGGGACAGACGCTCGACCGCCGGTTCAATCGCGGGCAGGTCCACGGCGATGTCGCGCAGATGCCCCAGCGCATTTGGCAGGCTTTCGCGAACCGACAAAAGCGCGTCGATCAGGCTGATCTCGGCTTCGCTGATCGGGGCCGCGCGGGCATCCTCGTGCAAAGCAGAAATCCGCGCGTCAATTTCGGCACCGCTGCGCAGCCCGATCATCGGACCAGCCTCTGCCCGGGGGTCATCCGACGCCAGCAGGGCCGCACGGGTTTCCGGCACCGGAAGGCGCCCTGAAAACCGGTCGAGCAACCAGCGGAACCGTTTGGGCCGCCAGATATGGCGCATCAGGGCGGCTTTGCGGGCCTCGGTGGTGTTCAACCCGCTGACCGCAGACATCAGCAACCCGATATCGCCTGTCGCGGCGCGATGTGGCAAATCACCAAGCGCAGAACGGATCAGGCTGAACACTTCGGCATCCGCAGCTTCGGGATTTGAGCGGTCAAACACCTCGTATCCCGTTTGCAGATACTCATTCGCCCGCTCGGGGGCGCTTTCCTGCTGGCGAAACACCTCGCCTGCATAGGTATACCGGGCCGGTTCCGCGCCGTCCTGCATATGCGCCCGCACAACCGGAACCGTGAAATCGGGGCGCAGCATCTGTTCGCCTCGCAGGGCGTCCGAGGTCACATAGGCGCGGCCCCGGATATCTTCGCCATAAAGGTCAAGAAGCACCTCGGCAGGCTGGAGAATATCCGCCTCGATCGCTGTTGCTCCGGCCTGTTCGAACAATCGCCGCAGACGCAACGCTTCAGCGCGGGTTTCAGTTCGGCTGACCATCAGTCCTGCCCTGCAAGGATGTCGCGCACCTTGGCGACCATCTGATCGCGCGGCACTTCGAACTGGCTGGGGTTGCCCTTCCATTCCTCAAGGCTGGCGCTTTCGGCGATCTTGGCCCCCAGATAGAGGTCTTTGATCTGGACGATCCCGTTTTCCTTCTCGTCCCCGCCTTCGATGATGGCAATCGGAGAATTGCGCTTGTCGGCGTATTTGAGCTGGTTGCCGAAATTCTTCGGGTTGCCCAGATAGACCTCGGCGCGGATGCCCGCATTGCGAAGCTCGGCCACCATGGTTTGATAGTCGGCCATCCGGTCGCGATCCATCACGGTGACGACAACGGGGCCTTGGTCTTGCGACTTGATCCGGCCTTTTTCGCGCAGGGCCGCCAGAAGGCGGTCAACGCCGATGGAAACACCGGTTGCGGCAACTTCCTGACCGGTGAAGCGTTTGACCAGACCGTCGTAGCGGCCCCCTCCAGCGACCGAGCCGAATTGCCGCTTGCGCCCCTTTTCGTCGAGGATTTCAAAGGTGAGTTCAGCCTCGTAGACGGGACCGGTGTAGTAGCCGAGGCCCCGGACGCAGGAGGGGTCAATGACGATGCGGTCTTCGCCATATCCTTGGGCTTCGAGAAGATTGACGATAGACTGCAATTCGTTGATCCCCTCTTGGCCGATCTGCGAACCTTCGACCGCGACCGTCAGTTTCAACAGCGTATCGGCATTTGTTGCCCGCTTGGCGGTCAGGAAAGCCAGCACCGGTTCGGCCTGTTCGTCACTTAATCCAACGCCGTCAATATACGCCCCCGAGGCATCCAAACGGCCCTTGCCCAGCAATTCGCGAACGCCCTGTTCGCCCACCTTGTCGAACTTGTCGATGGTGCGCAGAACGTCGGCGGCTTGGGCTTCGTCGGTGACGCCCATCGCCTCGAGCACCCCGTTCAAAACCTTTCGGTTATTGACCCGCACAAGGTAATCGCCACGCGGAATCCCAACCTCTTCCAAGGTGTCCGCCAACATCGCGCAAATCTCGGCATCCGCCGCCATCGACGCCGTACCCACCGTATCCGCGTCACACTGATAGAACTGACGATAGCGCCCCGGTCCCGGCTTTTCGTTGCGCCAGACCGGTCCCATCGCGTAGCGGCGATAGGGCGTTGGCAGATCGTTGCGATGTTGCGCATAGACGCGGGCCAAAGGCGCCGTCAGGTCATAGCGCAGGGCCATCCATGTGTCGTCCTCGTCCTGCCAGGCGAACACCCCTTCGTTCGGGCGGTCCACATCGGGCAGGAACTTGCCCAGCGCCTCGACCGTTTCCACCGCCGCGCTTTCCAAAGCGTCAAACCCGTAGCGATGATAGACCCCGGCGATCTTGCCGAGCATGTCGCTGCGCTCGGTCACTTCATGGGCGAAGTAGTCGCGAAATCCTTTTGGCGTTTGCGCCTTGGGGCGGGGTTGTTTCTTTTGCTTGGCCATGGTGCTTTTCCGGCTTGGGCTGGTCATTCCGGCGCGGTGTAGCCCGTTGGCCGCAAGGGGGCAAGCACACAAGGGCTGGATGGGCGCATTGGCCCGTGCTATCGGGGCGGTATGGAGACACGTATCACCGAGTTGGAAGAAACCGCCGCCCACCTGACCCGCGAGGTCGAAGAGCTTTCGGGCATCGTTGCCCGTCAGGCCGATGAAATCGCCATGCTGACCCGAAAAGTGCAGCTGCTGATGGAGCGCGAAGCCCAGCGCGAGGCGGCGGAAGGCGTGGCTGTGGTGATGGGCGACGAGAGACCGCCGCATTACTAAAGCGTGGCCGGGGGGCGCGAGCGCCGACCCGCGGGGTGGCTTCGGAGTGCTCTCAATGGGGCAATTTATCCCTCAAACTCAAAAAACGACTGTGAGTGGCGATAGGTCACAATAGCGCCGCCCCATGGGGCGGGTCGGCGCTCGCGCGGCGGCTTCGCCTTGATTCCGCGCGATGTCATACAATCAAACGCTCGCAGAGTGTCCCGCACCCATCCAACGATCCCGCTTTGGAAACGGCACCAGCCGCCCGGCTTCCTCGTCCCAGAGTTTCAGGGTGAAGCTGCGGAATGCCTCGGGCCATTCTATCGTTGCCAACCCATAGGTCGCACGGATTTCACGATGACATTTTCGCAGTCGGTACGACGGGATGCGGGCGTTGAAATGGTGGATGTCGTGATAGGCGATATTGGCCGTTGCCAGATCAAACCACCAGCCCAGATCAAGCGCGGATGATCCTTTCAGGGCGGCTTCGTCATGGCGCAGATCGGGGCGGCGTTCCCAATAGGTGTCTTCGAAATTATGCTGAAGATAGACAAGGAACACGCCCAAAACCGCTGCTACGGCGACGGTGCTGGAATAGACGATCAATGCCGCAAAGCCGCCCATCCAGAACAACAGCCCGATCCAGACGGCCAGCAGAAGATCATGAATGATCACCCCGACCGGCCCAATGGCCCAGCTGTTCTTGGGCCAGCGATAGCGGATGGCATAGATGAACACCCCGCCGATGGGGATCAGGAACAGCGGGTTGCGATAAAGCCGATAGCCCAGCCGCTGCAGCCAGCCGGCCTTTTGCCATTCCGCCAAGGTCATCGTGTGAATCTCGCCCGAGCGGCGCATTTCAAGATCGCCAAGGAACTTGTGATGCTCGTTATGGTTATGCTGCATCATCCGGTAGGGCGTCAGCGTAAAGGTCGACAGCCCGTATCCGGCCCAGTCATTGGCCCGGCGGTCCGAGAACAGAGAATGATGCCCGCAATCATGTTGCAGCACGTAAAGCCGCACCCCCGACAGGGCGTTCAACACGACAAGTGGCGCGGCCAGCCACCAGGTGCCATAGGACTGGATGGCCAGATACAAGGTCAGGAAATAAACGGTGAACGTGCCGAAATAGCTGACCGCAGCCAGCCGGTCATCGCGCGTGCAATATTGGCGCGTGATTTCGCGAATGGTCATCTGATCCCCCACTTTACCCACCTTTCCCGCGGTCTTGGGGCCTTTGGTCCACGAATGCTGTTCGCAGGCATTGCCCCGTCAGATACTATCCAAATATTACAACAATATAGCGGCACAAAGCCGCGCCGTCCAATCCACGCGATAAGTTCAATTTAGGGCGACTTCAGACCTCTTCAACCAAAAGCACACCTTCGATGCTTTTGATCGCGCCCTTGATTTGCGGGGTGATCGGGTATTCCCCGCCTGTGTCGATATCGACCTCGCCCGGAAGCGTGGGGTTGAGAAGACGGAACAGCACCGGCCCTTTTCCGGCAGTGGTGTTGGCCGCCGAGGCCTGCGCAAGCAGGCTGGCAACCGGAACGGCAGCGGCCGGATCTTCGATCATGACGCGCAGACCCGAGGCCCCGGCATCGGCCACCACGGAATCAACCGGCGCAACCGAGCGGCCGATCGGGTCGAACTGGCCCTCGTTGAATTTCGCCTCGAGCGTCATCACCACTTGGGTGGTCTTGTCGAACACCTGCCGCACGCGGTCGGCATCATCGGGAAACAGCGCTATCCCCGCCACCTGTCCCGTCGGGTCCGAGATGTTCATGCGGAAGAACCGCGTGCCGCGCCCTGATTTGCGTTCCTGCAATCCGGTGACGATCACCCCCACCTTGGCGATGGCCGCGCCTTCGTGCTCGGCCTTTTCGCGCAAGGCGTCCAGTGTCATCACGCCCTTGCGTTTCAAGGCTGGCAGGTAATCATCCAGCGGGTGGCCCGACAGGTAAAAGCCGATGGCCTTGTGTTCCTCTTCCAGCCGTTCGGCGGGCAGCCAGTCGCCCACGGGCGACAGGCGCGGCTCGGGCAGGTCCTCGCCTGCCTCGCCAAAAAGCGACACCTGATTACTGGCACGCTGTTCATGGATCGCAGCCGAATAGCCGGCCAGCGGATCAAGGCTGTCGAACACCCGACGACGGTTTGGGTCGAGCTGGTCGAAGGCACCGGAACGGGCCAGCATCTCAAGCGGACGCTTGCCGATGCGTTTCAGGTCCACCCGACGGGCAAAGTCAAAAAGCGTGGCGAAGGGTTTACCGCCGCGACCGTCCACAATCAGTTGCATCGCGTCCGAACCGACGTTTTTCAGCGCCCCCAACCCGTAAACCAGCTTTTGGTCCGTCACGCTGAACGATGCCAGCGAGCGGTTCACGCAAGGCGGCACGATCTCGATATCCAGCCCCCGCCGGACCTCTTCTGCATAGATCGCCAGCTTGTCGGTCAGGTGAATATCGCAGTTCATCACGCCCGACATGAATTCAACCGGATGATTGGCTTTCAGCCAGGCGGTCTGATAGCTGACCACCGCATAGGCCGCCGCATGGGATTTGTTGAAGCCGTAATTGGCGAATTTCTCCAAGAGGTCAAAGACCTCGGACGCTTTTTTCTTCGGCACCCCGTTTTCGGCCGCGCCCTTTTCGAATTTGGGGCGCTCGGCGTCCATCGCCTCTTTGATCTTTTTACCCATGGCGCGGCGCAACAGGTCGGCACCGCCCAGCGTATAGCCCGCCATTTCCTGCGCGATCTGCATCACCTGTTCCTGATAGACGATGATGCCTTGGGTTTCTTCAAGGATGTGGTCAATCAGCGGATGGACGGATTCGCGTTCCTTCAACCCGTTCTTGACCTCGCAATAGGTCGGGATGTTCTCCATCGGGCCGGGGCGATAAAGCGCCACTAGGGCCACGATGTCCTCGATACAGGTGGGTTTCATGCGCCGCAGCGCATCCATCATGCCCGAGCTTTCCACCTGAAACACCGCGACGGTTTTCGCAGCGGCATAGAGTTTATAGCTCGCCTCGTCGTCCAGCGGGATCGCGTTGATCTGGTTTTCAGCGCCCTCGGCAGGTTCATAAAGCTCGGTTCCGTCAGCGGCGATATGGATCGGGCGGCCTGCGGCCAAAATCTGGTCGATGGCGTTCTGGATCACGGTCAGGGTTTTCAGCCCCAGAAAGTCAAACTTCACCAGCCCCGCCTGTTCGACCCATTTCATGTTGAACTGCGTCGCGGGCATGTCCGAGCGCGGATCCTGATAAAGCGGCACCAGCGCATCCAATGGCCGGTCGCCGATCACCACCCCCGCCGCATGGGTCGAGGCATTGCGCAGCAACCCCTCAACCTGTTGGCCATAATTCAACAGCCGATCCACCACTTCTTCGTTGCGGGCCTCTTCGCGCAGGCGGGGTTCTTCCTTCAGGGCGTCGGCAATGGAAAGCGGCTTCACCCCCTCGACCGGGATCAGCTTTGACAGCCGGTCCACTTGCCCATAGGGCATCTGCAAAACGCGGCCAATATCACGCACTGCCGCCTTGGACAGCAAAGCCCCGAAGGTGATGATCTGCCCGACCCGATCACGGCCGTATTTCTCTTGCACATATTGGATCACCTCTTCGCGGCGATCCATGCAGAAGTCGATGTCAAAGTCCGGCATCGACACCCGTTCGGGGTTGAGGAAACGCTCAAACAGCAGCGAATAGGCCAGCGGATCAAGGTCGGTGATCGTCAGCGCATAGGCCACCAGCGACCCCGCGCCCGAACCGCGCCCCGGTCCCACCGGAATATCGTGATCTTTCGACCACTGGATAAAGTCGGCCACGATCAGGAAATAGCCGGGAAAACCCATGCTCTCGATTATGCCAAGCTCAAAGTCCAGCCGCTCTTGGTATTCCGCGACCGAGACCGCGTGGGGGATCACCGCCAAACGCTTTTGCAGGCCCTCATTGGCCATGCGCCGCAGCTCGGCAACCTCGTCGTCGGCAAATTTCGGCAGGATCGGATCGCGGCGATAGGTGCCGAAGGCGCAGCGTTTGGCGATCTCGACCGTGTTTTCCACCGCCTCGGGCAAGTCGGCAAACAGCGTCACCATTTCTTCCTGCGACTTGAAATAATGCTGAGGCGTCAGCTTCCGGCGCGGTTCATGCTGATCGACATAGGCCCCGTCGGCGATGCAAATCAGCGCGTCATGGGCCTCGTACATATCGGGTTTGGGGAAATAGACGTCGTTGGTGGCAACCAAAGGGATGTCCTTGGCATAGGCCATCTCGATAAACCCCTGCTCGGTCTGGCGTTCAGCCAATGGCTGCCCGTCCTCGCCCGGATGGCGTTGCAACTCGATATAAAGCCGGTCGCCAAACATCGCGTGCAACCGATCCACCAGTTCCTCGGCGGAAGGTCCCTGCCCGTTTTGCAACAATTTGCCAACCGGTCCCTCAGGCCCGCCGGTCAGGCAGATCAACCCTTCGGAACGCGCCTGCAACTCGTCCAATGTCACCTGCGGCAGCTGATCGCCCTTGTCCACGTAAAGGCAGCTCGACAGTTTCATCAGGTTCTCATAACCCGCCTCGCTCTGGGCCAGCAGAACCACCGGCGCGGGTTCCTTGGGCCGCTCGCCCGGAATGACCGGCAGATAGGTTATGTCGACCTGACAGCCCATGATCGGCTGAACGCCCGCGCCGCCTGCGGTGACGGAAAACTCCAGGGCGCAAAACATCGAATTGGTGTCGGTCACGGCCACCGCGGGCATGCCTGCGGCCTCGCACAGACCGGCGAGTTTCTTGACCCGCACCGCCCCTTCCAGAAGCGAATACTCGGTATGGACGCGAAGATGGATGAATCGGGGATCACTGCTCATGCCCCGCACCCTAGCCCCAGGATCAACCGGCTGAAACATGATTTTCACCCGCCTGTTTTACCCGCCTTGCCGAAAGCACTCTTCGGAGAAATGCGAAAAAACGCGCCAACCTGCTGAATTTCATGCGCTTTCACCTTTCGCCACCACAAAAACCCCAAGGAAAGGCTTGCCAGACCGCCTGATTCCCGTGTTCCATAGGCCCATAAAAAGCCCGTGTGTTTTCTACGCCGCATCGAAGGCACACATCAGGGAGGGGCGCTTAGGGTACCGCGGCTGGCAAACTGAAAATGGAGATCACGTTTCTTCTGAACGGAGAGACCGTCCGGCTGACCGACCCGGACCCGACGCAAACCCTTCTGGACTGGCTGCGCACGAAAAACGGGCTGACCGGCACCAAGGAAGGCTGCAACGAAGGCGATTGCGGTGCCTGCACGGTGATGGTGTCCGAGCCTGGCCGCATCACCGCCCTGAATGCCTGCATCCTGTTCCTGCCGCAACTTCACGGGCGCGCCATTCACACGGTCGAAGGCATCGCGTCCCCCGACGGGGCGCTCCACCCGGTACAGCAAGCCATGGTGAATCATCACGGCAGCCAATGCGGCTTTTGCACTCCGGGTTTTGTCACCTCGATGGCCGCGGCGCATCAAAACGGCCAGACCGACCATGACGACCGGCTGGCCGGCAATCTTTGCCGCTGCACCGGCTATGCCCCGATCATCAAAGCCGCTAAAGCGGCCGAGACCGAAGTTCGGGCCGACTGGCTCGACACCCCCGATTTCATCTTTACCGAAATACTTCGGGGGGGTCCCGAAGGGACGGGGGCAGAGCCCCCCACCGGTCCGGTTTGCGCCCCGCAAACCGGAGACGTGCTGGCCGCGTTTTACGCGGACAATCCTGATGCGACCCTGATCGCGGGGGCGACGGATGTGGGGCTTTGGGTCACCAAACACCTGCGCGACCTGCCCAAGATTGCCTTTCTCAACCGCTGCGACGACCTGAAACAGATCGACGAGACCGGCGACAGCCTTCGGGTCGGCGCGATGGTCACTATCGACCGTCTTTATGACGCCATGCAAAACCGCCATCCGTCTTTCGTCGAAATGCTCCGCCGTTTTGCTTCGGCCCAGATCAGGGCGGCGGCAACGATTGGCGGCAATATCGCCAACGGATCACCGATCGGCGACACCCCCCCAGCATTGATTGCACTTGGTGCGACGCTTGAGCTGCGCCACCGCGACACCCGCCGCACCCTGCCGCTTGAGGATTTCTTCCTCGACTACGGAAAACAGGATCGCAAACCGGGTGAATTCGTCGAAGCGATCCGCATCCCCAAACAAGCCGACCACCTGAAAGTCTACAAGCTGTCGAAACGCTTTGATCAGGATATTTCGGCGGTTCTGGGGGCATTCAACATCACGATTGAAAAAGGCATCGTCACCAATTCCCGCATTGCATTTGGCGGAATGGCCGGTATTCCCAAACGCGCGCGCCATGTCGAAGCGGCCCTGACCGGGCAGCCCTGGGCCGGGGCGACGATTACCAAGGCCCTGCCGGCATTCGAACAAGACTTCACACCCATGAGCGACATGCGCGCCAGCGCCGGTTATCGCTTAAGCGCGGCGCAGAATATGCTGCGACGGGTCTGGCATGAGGATCAGGGCACGCCCGCCAATGTGCTGGAGGTGGCCCCATGAGCGTCCACAGATCGCTTGGGCATGACAGCGGCACCCTGCACGTCACCGGTGCCGCGCGGTATGTGGATGATATTCCCACACCGTCAAACACCCTGCATCTGGCCTTTGGGCTTGCTGGGATCGCGGCGGGCCGGATCACCGGAATGGACTTGTCGGATGTTGCGTCTGCCGAAGGGGTGATCGCCGTTCTGACCGCCGATGATCTGCCGTTCGCCAATGACGTCTCGCCCTCGGTCCATGACGAACCGCTATTGTCGGACGGCACGATCCACTATTTGGGCCAACCCTTGTTCCTCGTGATCGCCACGTCGCAACTTTATGCCCGCAAGGCGGCCCGGCTGGGCAAGATCTCGGTTCAAGAAACACCGCCGATCCTGACGGTCGAAGACGCCCTGGCCGCGGACAGCCGGTTCGAGGGCGGGCCGGTGGTCTGGAGCGCCGGTGACGCCAAAACGGCGATGAAGGCCAGCCCCCATACGGTCGAGGGCCGCTTTGAGGTTGGCGGGCAAGAGCATTTTTACCTCGAGGGTCAGTCCTCGTTGGCGCTGCCGCAGGAAAACGGCGATATGGTGGTGCATTGCTCGACCCAGCATCCCAGCGAAATCCAGCACAAGGTGGCCGATGCGCTGGGGCTGCCCATGCATGCGGTGCGGGTTGAAACCCGGCGCATGGGTGGTGGTTTCGGTGGCAAGGAAAGCCAGGGCAATGCTTTGGCGGTGGCTTGTGCGCTGGCGGCGCGGGCCACCGGTCGGCCATGCAAAATGCGGTATGACCGCGACGACGACATGATGATCACCGGCAAGCGCCACGATATACGGATCTACTATCGCGTCGGGTTCGACAAATCCGGTCGGTTGCAGGCGGTGGATTTCAAGCATTTCCTGCGCTGCGGCTGGGCACAGGATCTGTCATTGCCGGTCGCGGATCGGGCGATGCTGCACGCGGACAATGCCTATGACCTGCCCGACATTCGCATTGAAAGCCACCGTCTGAAAACCAACCACCAATCCGCCACGGCCTTTCGCGGATTTGGCGGGCCGCAAGGCATGATCGGGATCGAGCGGGTGATGGACCATGTGGCCCATGAATTGGGGATGGACCCGCTGGCGGTGCGCCGGGCGAATTACTACAGCGAAGCGGGGGGGCCGTCTGCCCCCCCGCACCCCCCCGAGGATATTTTCAGACAAAAGAAAAAGAACAGAACCCCTTACGGGATGGAGGTGACGGATTTCGTGCTGGGCGCTCTGACCGACAAGCTTGAGGGTTCTTCCGGCTATCAGGCGCGGCGGGCGGCGGTGGCCGAGTGGAATGCGACGCATGAGGTGCTGAAACGCGGCTTGGCCCTGACGCCGGTGAAATTCGGGATTTCCTTCACCCTGACCCATCTTAATCAGGCGGGTGCTTTGGTGCATGTCTATCAGGATGGCTCGGTCATGCTGAACCATGGCGGCACCGAAATGGGGCAAGGGCTGTTTTTGAAGGTGGCCCAGGTGGCCGCCGAAGTGTTCGGGATCGGGGTCGCGCAGGTGAAGATCACCGCCACCGATACGGCGAAAGTGCCGAACACCTCGGCGACGGCGGCCTCGAGCGGTTCGGACCTGAACGGGATGGCGGTTCGCGCCGCCTGTCAGACGATCCGCGACCGGATCGCGGCGCATATGGCGCAATCGGGCCATTGCGCCCCGGACGAGGTGACATTTGCCGGCGGACAGGTTCGTGCGGGCCAAAAGCAGGTGTCTTTCGCGCAAGCCGCGCAATCGGCTTATCAGGCGCGGGTATCGCTGTCTTCGACCGGGTTTTACAAAACCCCCGATCTGCAATGGGATCGCGTCAAAGGAAAGGGGCGTCCGTTTTACTATTTCGCCTACGGGGCGGCTGTGACCGAGGTGGTGATCGACACGCTGACCGGCGAGAACCGTATCTTGCGCGCCGATATCCTGCATGATGCGGGGCGCAGTCTGAATCCGGCGCTGGATATTGGCCAGATCGAGGGGGGGTACGTGCAGGGGGCAGGCTGGCTGACCACCGAAGAGCTGGTTTGGGACGGCCAGGGGCGTTTGCGCACCCATGCGCCCTCGACCTATAAAATCCCCGCCTGTTCGGACCGGCCCGATGTGTTCAACGTGGATTTGTTCGACAATGAAAACCGCGAGAACACCATTCACCGCTCAAAAGCCGTGGGCGAGCCGCCCTTTATGCTGGGGATTTCCGCGTTGATGGCCCTAAGTGACGCCTGCGCGGCATGTGGCCCGCATTATCCCGGCTTGGACGGCCCTGCCACGCCCGAACGGGTGCTGGCCGCAGTTCGGAGGGCGCGGGATGGCATTTGATCTTGAGGCCCTGAACGCGCTGGTCGCGCAGCACGGGCGCGTGGCGCGGGTCGTGATCGCCGAGATCAAAGGATCGTCGCCGCGCGAAACCGGTGCCGCGATGCTGGTTTGGGATGGCGGCCAGTCGGGCACAATCGGTGGCGGGGCCTTGGAATGGATGGCCTCGGAACGGGCCTTGCGGGGTGATCGTGTGGATCGTCACGCCCTGGGACCCGACCTCGGGCAATGCTGTGGCGGGGTAGTGACCCTGATAACCGAGGTTTACGACCGCGCGCGGCTGGCCGCGATCAAAGGGCCGGTTTACGCGCGGGGCCGGGGCGACATGCCTTTGGCTGTCAAACGTATCCTGACCCAAGCGCGGGGCGAAGGGCTGATGCCGGACCCCGCGATGATCGACGGGTGGTTTGTCGAACCGCTTAAGGCCGCGCGAATGCCGCTATGGATTTGGGGCGCAGGCCATGTGGGACGGGCCTTGGTTGACGTGCTGGCCCCCTTGCCCGCGTTTGACCTCACCTGGGTGGACACCGGGCCGTCACGGTTTCCCGCGCGGATTGCCGACGGGGTACGGGCGATCCCCGCCACCCATCCCGCCCTGCTGGCCCGCCATGCGCCGGTCGGGGCCGCCCATCTGATCCTGACCTATTCCCATGCGCTGGACCTTGAATTGTGCAATGCGCTGCTGTCCCACGATTTTGGGTTCGCCGGGCTGATCGGATCGAAAACCAAATGGGCGCGGTTTCGGGCGCGGCTGGGGGCATTGGGTCACCGTCCTGCCCAAATCGACCGCATCACCTGCCCCATCGGGCAAAAGAGCCTTGGAAAGCACCCGCAGGCCATTGCGGTGGGCGTGGCCGCGGGGCTACTAGATATTCACAACCAGAAAGACCAATCAAAAGGCAGGGTGGCATGACGGAACCGTTGTTGAAAATCACCGGCTTGACCAAGGCCTATCCGGGCGTTGTGGCTAATGATGACGTCTCGTTCGCGATCCAGCCGGGGGAAATCCACGCGCTTCTGGGCGAGAACGGGGCCGGAAAATCCACGTTGGTGAAAATGGTCTACGGGCTGGTCAAACCCGATAGCGGGCAGATGGAGCTGCACGGCATCGGGTATGAGCCGGTCAACCCGTCGGCGGCACGGCAATTGGGCGTGGCGATGGTGTTCCAGCATTTCAGCCTGTTCGATGCGCTTAGCGTGGCCGAGAATATCGCTCTGGGCATGGAGAACCCGCCCAGCCCGCGCGAGCTTTCGGGGCGCATTCGCGATGTGTCGGAAGAATACGGGCTGCCTTTGGAACCCCACCAGATCGTCGGAGATCTGTCGGCGGGGGAACGCCAGCGGGTCGAGATCATTCGCTGTCTTTTGCAAAACCCCAAGCTTCTGATCATGGACGAGCCGACCAGTGTGCTGACCCCGCAAGAGGTGGAAATTCTGTTCAAAACATTGCGGCAGCTGAAAGAGGAAGGCACCTCGATCCTTTATATCAGTCACAAGCTTGAGGAAATCCGCAGCTTGTGTGACCACGCGACAATCCTGCGGCTGGGCAGGAATGTGGGCGAATGCGTGCCCGCCGAAACCACCGCAAGAGACATGGCCGAAATGATGGTCGGGTCGGCCCTGCACACGCCGGAACGCAAGGACGAACCGACAGGCGAGGTGTTGCTGGAACTGAGCGATCTGACGGCGGCATCCCCGAACCCGTTTGGCACGACCCTGAAAGGGGTCGGCTTTGCGGTGCGGGCGGGGGAAATCCTTGGGATCGGCGGCGTTGCCGGTAACGGGCAGGACGAATTGCTGGCCACGATCTCGGGGGAAACCCGCGTGACCTCGGGCACAATCACCCTGCGGGGCCAGCCGATCGGGCATCTGGGGCCGAATGCACGGCGCAGTCTGGGGGTGCTGGCCGCGCCTGAGGAACGGCTGGGCCATGCCGCCGCCCCGGCGATGAGCCTGACCGAAAACGCGCTATTGTCAGGTGCGATCCGCGAAGGGCTGCTGACCAGGGGGTTCATCAACTGGCGCGGATCAAGACGATTTGCCCAGCGCATTATCGACGCATTTGACGTCCGCACCCCCGGCACCGAAACCTCGGCACAGGCCCTGTCGGGCGGCAATTTGCAGAAATTCGTGATCGGGCGGGAAATCCTGCAACGCCCCGATGTGCTGGTGGTCAACCAGCCGACCTGGGGGGTGGATGCCTCGGCAGCGGCTGCGATCCGGCAGGCTTTGCTGGATCTGGCCGCCGGAGGGGCCGCGGTTGTGGTGATCTCGCAGGATCTGGACGAGCTGATGGAAATCTCAAACCGCTTTGCCGCGCTGAACGAAGGGCGTCTGTCCGACGTTCGCGACACGGCGGGTCTGACGGTCGACCAGATCGGATTGATGATGGGCGGTGCCCACGACATGGAGGTGGCCCATGTCCACTGATCAAACCCCCGACACAACGGTGCAGGAGGCGGCGCAATGCTAAGACTGGAACGACGCCCGCAACCGTCAAAGATGTGGAGCTATCTGACCCCGCTGATCGCCGTTGCCGCAACGATGATCGTCGGCGGGCTGTTATTTGCCGCCTTGGGCAAGCCCCCGGTCGAGGCGATCAAGACGATCTTCTGGGATCCGTTATTCGGGCCGTTTGCTTCGTATTCGCGGCCGCAATTGCTGATCAAGGCGGGGCCGCTGATCCTGATCGCCATAGGTCTGGCGTTGGGGTTCAAGGCCGGTATCTGGAATATCGGCGCGGAAGGCCAGTATATCGTCGGCGCGATCTGTGGCGCGGCGGTGGCCCTGGCGTTTTACCCGATGGACGGGTTTTTCATTTTCCCGCTGATGATCCTGTTCGGGGGGCTTGGAGGATTTCTCTGGGCGATGATCCCGGCGCTGCTGAAAACGCGGTTCGGAACCAACGAAATCCTTGTGTCGCTGATGCTGGTTTACGTCGCCGAGCAATTGCTCGCGGCGATGGCGTTGGGCCCATTGAAAAACCCCGAGGGCTATGGCTTTCCCGGTTCGCGCAATCTCCAGCAATACGAAGCGGCCTATAATGCCGAAATCATTGCCGGCACCGGTATGCATTGGGGGGTGGTCGCGGCGCTGATCTCGGTGATCATGGCCTATATTCTGCTGGGGCGTCACGTGTTGGGCTTTCATATCCGCGTCACCGGCGAAGCCCCGCGCGCCGCGGGGTTTGCCGGGGTGCATACGGGGCGTTTGGTCGTCATTTGCCTTGGTCTGTCGGGCGCATTGGCCGGGCTGGCCGGAATGTTCGAAATCTCTGGCCCGTCGGGTGTGGTCAGCATCGATTTCAATGTCGGCTATGGCTTTACCGCCATTATCGTCGCCTTCCTTGGTCGCCTGCACCCGCTGGGCATCCTGCTGGCGGGGCTGTTGCTGGCGCTGACCTATATCGGCGGCGAAATGGCGCAAATGACGCTGAACCTGCCATCGGCGGCCATTCAGGTGTTTCAGGGCATGTTGCTGTTCTTCCTGCTGGCGGTGGATTTCCTGACGAATTACCGCGTCCGCATTGGTCAGAAGGAGGCCGTGTAATGGATTTCTCGGCAATCAATCCGGTCCTGCTGATCGCCTCGTTGATGGTTGCGGCAACACCGATCATGCTGGCCGCCATTGGCGAGTTGGTGGTCGAAAAAGCCGGGGTGCTGAACCTTGGGGTCGAAGGCATGATGATCGTCGGCGCTGTCGCCGGGTTTGTAACGGCGTTCGAGACCGGCTCGCCGATCCTCGGGTTTATCATGGCCGCCATTGGCGGGGCGCTTTTATCGCTGGTTTTCGCCTTCCTGACCCAGTTCGTGCTGGCCAATCAGGTCGCCTCGGGTCTGGCGCTGACATTGTTCGGGCTGGGGCTGTCGGCCCTGATCGGGCAGGATTATGTGGGGGTCAAACCGCCGCCAACGCCGAAGGTGAATTTCGGGGCGCTGGCCGATATTCCGGTGATCGGGCCGATCCTGTTCGGCCATGATCTGGTGGTTTATCTGGGGCTGGGCATTGTTGCGGGCACCTGGGCCTTTTTGAAATACAGCCGCGCGGGCCTGATCCTGAAAGCGGTCGGTGAAAACCACGACGCCGCCCATGCGCTGGGCTATAAGGTGGTGCGCGTGCGCATTCTGGCGATCATGTTCGGCGGGGCCTGTGCCGGCCTTGGCGGGGCGTTCATCAGCTTGATCCGCGTGCCGCAATGGACCGAGGGGATGACCGCGGGCGCGGGCTGGATCGCGCTGGCGCTGGTGGTCTTTGCCAGCTGGAAACCCTGGCGCGTTCTGATCGGTGCCTATCTTTACGGCGGGATCACGGTGCTTCAGCTGAATGCGCAGGCCGCAGGGGCCAGAATTCCGGTCGAGTACTTGTCGATGTCGCCATATCTGATAACCATTCTCGTGCTGGTTTTCATGTCTGCCGATCGCAGCCGGGCACCGGCTGCTTTGGGCAAGATATTCCATGCCTCAAACTAGGGGCCAATTTGCAACCAACTATACCTGGGAGAGTCCTGATTATGAAACTAACCAAACTACTGACAAGCGCGGCGGTCGCGCTGGGCCTTGCGGTTCCGGCCTTTGCCGACGAAAAAACCAAAGTCGGCTTTGTATATGTCGGCCCCGTCGGCGATGGCGGCTGGACCTATGAACATAACGAAGGCCGTCTGGCCGTTGAGGAATATTTCGGCGACGAGGTGGAAACCGTCTATGTCGAAAGCGTGCCCGAAGGCCCGGATGCCGAGCGCGTGATGACACAGATGGCGCTGGAAGGCGCGGATCTGATCTTTACCACCTCTTTCGGCTATATGGACCCGACCATCAATGTCGCGGCGAAATTCCCGAATGTGAAGTTCGAGCACGCCACCGGATACAAGCGCGCGGATAACGTTTCGACCTATTCAGCCCGTTTCTATGAAGGCCGTGCGGTTCAGGGCACCATCGCGGGCCGTATGACCAAATCGAATATCGTCGGTTACATCGGTTCTTATCCGATCCCCGAAGTGATCCGTGGCATCAACTCGGCCTACCTGCATGCCCGCAAGGTCAACCCGGACGTTCAGTTCAAGATCATCTGGGCCTTCACATGGTTCGACCCTGCGAAAGAAGCCGACGCCGCCAAGGTTCTGATCGAACAGGGTGCGGATGTGATCTTGCAGCACACCGATTCCACCGCGCCTCAGGCAGCGGCAGAAGCGGCGGGTGGCGTGATCACCTTTGGTCAGGCGTCCGACATGGCCGAGTTTGGCCCGCTGCCGCGCGTCAGCTCGATCATCGACAACTGGGCGCCCTATTATATCGAGCGGACCCAGGCCGTGATCGACGGCACCTGGACCTCGGTTGACACATGGGACGGCATGGACACCGGCATGGTCAAGATCGGCGAAATCTCTGACGCGGTTCCGGCAGACGTGAAAGCGGAAGCCGAAGCGATGATCGCGGCGATTGCCTCGGGCGAGTATGAGCCGTTCACCGGCCCGATCAACAAGCAGGACGGATCGGTCTGGCTGGCCGACGGCGAAACCGCCGATGACGGCACTTTGGCCGGCATGAACTTCTATGTCGAAGGGCTGGAAGGCACGATCCCGCAATAAGCCGGATCTTTTGATAGGTTCTAAAAAGCCCCGCCACGTTTGGTGGGGCTTTTTCTATTCGACCGGCGTGTGATCCTAGGGCAATGGTGCGTGAAATCACGCACCCTACCTTTCGCTTTGCCGTCTTTGAAATGCAGCGGGGCGGTTTCTTTTCGCTCTATACAAGCACCAGTCCCGTCCCTACCGTGACCCGATGACCCAGACGATCCTCGATAGCCGATACGCTTGGTTTCGCCTTGCCGTGACTTTGCTGATTGCCATGGTTGGCAATGTCGGCATGTGGGCGGTGATCGTCGTCATGCCGTCGGTCGAGGCCGAATTCGGCGTGGCGCGGGCGGCAAGCACCTATCCCTATACGCTGACCATGATCGGCTTTGCCCTTGGCAATTACTATATAGGCCGAGCGGTGGACCGGTTCGGGGTCAGCCGCACGCTGATCGCGGCGGCGGTTGCCGTGTCGCTGGGCATTGCGGCGGCTGCCATGTCGCCGTCATTCGCGATCGTGTCGGCGCTTCACCTGCTGGTGGGATTTGGCACCGCGGCCAGTTTCGGACCGCTGATTGCCGATATCAGCCAGTGGTTCCACAAACGCCGTGGCATTGCCGTCGCCCTTGCGGCGAGCGGCAATTATCTGGCAGGCGCGATCTGGCCCCTTCTGCTTGAGGGCGTACTGGCCGATTACGGCTGGCGCGGGGCTTATTGGGTGCTGGCGGTGGCGGTCACAGGTATCGTGGTGCCGCTGACCTTGCTTTTGCGCCGACAAGTGCCCGAGGAAGTGACAGCGCAGGTCGCCATTGCCGCGCAGGCACGGGCGCAAAGCACAAGGTTTTCGCCGCGCATGCTGATGTGGCTGCTGGCAATTGCCGGTATCGGCTGCTGCGTCGCCATGTCGATGCCGCAGGTTCATATCGTATCGCTGAGCGTGGACCGTGGCTATGGACCGGCAGTGGGGGCAGAGGTTCTGTCACTGATGCTGGTCGGCGGGGTTTTCTCGCGCCTGATCTCAGGCCTGCTGGCCGACAGGATCGGCGGGGTGCCCACTTTGCTGATCGGCTCGACCCTGCAAGCCATTGCGCTTTTCCTTTATTTGCCGTTTGACGGGATAGTTTCGCTTTATCTGGTCAGCCTGATATTCGGCCTGTCTCAGGGTGGGATCGTCCCGAGCTATGCGATCATCGTGCGCGAATACATGCCCCCGAAAGAAGCGGGCGAACGGGTCGGGTTTGTGATGATGGCAACCATTCTGGGCATGGCTCTGGGCGGCTGGCTGTCGGGCTGGATATTTGATGTCACCGGCTCGTATCAATGGGCCTTCCTGAACGGCATCGCGTGGAACATATTGAATATCGGCATCATTCTCATGGTTGTGTTGCGCGGACGTAGCGGTTCGGCGCCTTCGGGCCAATTGGCCACTTGAGACCCGCCGCATCGCGTGGCACGGTCATGGCCATGACAGAGATACTTATCATCGGCGGCGGCATTGCCGGGCTTTCGGCCGGGGCGCGATTGGCACCGTTTGCCAAGGTCACGCTGCTTGAGGCCGAAGACGCACTGGCCTATCACAGCTCGGGCCGGTCCATGGCCCTGTACGAGGCGAATTACGGCATGTCCTCGACCGTCGCTCTGGCGCGGGCAAGCGGGCCGTTTTATCTTGAGCAAACGGATTACCTGTCGCCACGCGGGTTGATGGTGGTTGCCAAGGCGGGCGAGGACGCGGCGCTGGCGTCGGACATAAAAACGATGAACCTTGAGGCGATTTCGGTTGATGAGGCTTGCGCCAAGGTGCCGATCCTGAACCCCGAAATCATCACCGGTGCGGGGTATCATGCGGCCGCATGGGATATCGACACCGACCGCATGATGCAGGATTTCGCCAAAACGATCCGTGCCAATGGCGGAGAGATCGTCACCGGGGCCAGAGCGACGGCAATCAGCAAGGAACCCCGCTGGTGCGTCAAGACGGCAAAGCGCGACTTCGAGGCCGACCTGCTGGTTAACGCCTCGGGCGCATGGGCCGATGAAACGGCAAGGCTTGCCGGGGTTGCCCCCATCGGGTTCCTGCCCTGCCGCCGCTCGGTTGCCCGCATCCCCGCCCCCGGCGGGCATGCGGTGTCCGGCTGGCCGATGTTCTTCGGTGTCGGCGAAGGCTGGTACGCCAAGCCCGATGCGGGATCGCTCTGCGTGTCCCCGGCCGAGGAAGACCCGACCACGCCACATGACGCCTGGGCCGATGATATGGTGCTGGCCGAAGGGATCGCCCAATACCAAGAGGTTGTCACCGAAGATGTCACCCGCGTGCAGTCCAACTGGGCGGGTTTGCGCACTTTCTCGCCCGATCGTCATCTGGTGATCGGCCATGACACCGCCCAGCCCGATTTCTTCTGGCTATGCGGTCAGGGCGGCTATGGTTTCCTGTCTGCCCCCGCCGCCAGCCAGTTGGCCGCCGACCTGATCCTTGGCCGGTCGGCCGAACTGGATCAGGACATCGTTGACCAGCTTTCACCGAAGAGGTTTGCCACATGAAGCCCGATCTTCCCGAAACAGCCAACAGGGCCGACAAGGGCGAAGACGGACGCCTGTTTGCGCCCCATTCGCCACGGATAAAGGGACCGATCCTGGACCTTCTGCAGGCCCGTCTGGGCAAAAGCGGGCGGTTTCTTGAAATCGCCTCAGGCACGGGGGAAAACACCGTTCATTACGCGGCGGGTCTGCCCGACTGGCGGTTCCAGCCGACAGATGTCGACCCCGAGCGGATCGCATCCATAAGCGCGTGGATCGCCCATAGCGGCGCCGACAACATCGCCGCTCCGGTCGAACTGAACGCGGCCAATCCCGGCTGGGGGATCACGGTCGAGGTGGACGTGATCCATATCGGCAACCTGTTTCACCTGATTACGGAAGCGCACACCAAAGCCATATTGAACGAATGCGCCCAGGCCCTTGCCCCTGCCGGTCAGCTGATCATTTATGGACCCTTCATGCGGGCAGGCGCATTGACCAGCGAAGGGGATGCCCGGTTTCACCAAAACCTGACCGCCCATAACCCCGAGATCGGGTACAAGGACGATTTCGACATGCTCGAATGGATCACCCAGGCCGGTCTGGAGCCTGCCGAGGTGATCGAGATGCCCGCCAACAATCTTTGTTTGATTGCCCGGCGCAGTTTCTGATCAGGATCAAGGAACGACATTTCACGCCGTGCTTTGGGGGTGCTCATATGATATTCAAGAAATGGAATTCAAATGAGCTGGAAAGACAAGCTGAGCGACACGAAATCACAATTGCGCACCCTTAACAAAGCCCATCCCGCCGCAACCAAAGCCTTTGGCGCACTTGGCAAAGCGGTGAAAGACGGCGACGGCCCGCTGGATTACAAAACCAAGGAGTTCGTGGCACTTGGCATTGCCATCGCCACCGGCTGCGAGACCTGTATCGTTCTTCACATCCAGACCCTGATCCGCATTGGCGCATCGCGCGACGAAATCTCGGACGTTCTGGCCATGACCATCCAGATGGGCGGCGGTCCGGCGATGATGTATGCGGCCAAGGCGCTGGAATGCTTTGACGAGCTGAGCGAAGATTAAGCAAAGCGGGGTCTGGCCTATCGGATATGGCGCAGGCCGGTCAGAACCTCGGCGATCTGTTCCTCTGTTTCCGCTTCACGGCGGTAAACCGCCAGACAATCCAGTCTGATCGACGGCGCTTGGTCAACCTTGAACAGATGGCCCGAGGCCAGATCACCTTTGATCATCGCCCTTGGGAAAAACCCGATCCCGCCGCGCATTTTCAGATAACGCAGCCCCATTTGGGCACCCCCCAGCACGATCTGCTGGCGCATTTGAAGGGGAATGATCCCCTGCCACTGGGCGGCATATTGATGACCCAGATCAAGATTGATGAACAGCGGATCACCTTCGCCCAGCGCCATCGGCCTGTTTGATACCAGTTCCAGCACTTCGGGCTGAAGCGCCACCGCTTCGACCTCGGCCCCTTGCGGGGGCTGGTTGACCAAGGCGACATCCACCAGATGCTGCTGAACCGCGTCCACCATATCCAGCGTGTGGTCATAATTCAGTGTCATCGGCAACTTGCCGCGCGCCTGCTCAAGCCAGATGGCCAGATCAACCAGCACCGGATCCCAGATTGACAATTGCACCCCCAGCCGCAGCGAGGACCGCGCGTGATAGCGGCCCGACAGACCCGAGGCGGCCGATTCCCACGTGCGCACCAATTGTTCGGCATAGGGGCGAAATTGCCGCCCCGCCGCTGTCAATCGTGCGCCGGACGGGCCGCGATCAAACAAGACCGATCCCAAGGACTGTTCCAGCACGCGAATGCGGGCACTGACCGCCGTTTGGGTCAGGTTCAGCTGGCGCGCCGCGGCGTGAAACCCGCCAAGGCGTGCAATGGTCAGAAATGTCTGCACGGCTTCGATCTGCATAGCGATAACTATTCTTGATCAGTTTGAGCAATTCAATTCATTTTTTTGCTTATTGGATTGCGGCTAACCTGCCGTGAAGGACAATTCAGGGAACCTGCCATGCTGGACAAAAGCCACAAACCGAAATGGACCTCGTTCGAGACAGCGACCAAGGCGGATTGGGACGCCGTTATGGAATATGAAGAGGCCTATAACGCCGCCCTGCCCGATCGGATCCTTGATGCCATCCGGTCGTTGGACGAAGACTGGACACCCTATCCGGTGAACCGCTACCAACACTCGCTCCAAGCCGCGACCCGCGCTTACGAGGACGGGGCGGATGAGGAACTGGTGGTGGCCGCGCTGATCCATGACACCGGCGATATCCTGTCACCCTATAACCATGGCGAACTGTCAGCGGCGATGATGAAACCCTATGTCAGCGAAAAAACCTATTGGATATTAAAGCACCATTGCGTGTTTCAGGGCTGGTATTACAACCACCATCTGGGCGGCGACCGCAATGCCCGCGACAAGTACCGCGACAGCCCGCATTGGGAAGACTGCCGGTATTTCTGCCATGAATACGATCAGAAAGCCTTTGACCCCGATTATCCGACCAAACCGCTTGAGTTTTTCGAACCGATGCTGCGCCGCATTCTGGCCAAGTCCGGCGGCCATATGGAGCTGAACGAAACGGCAGAAGACTGATCGTTCATCGTTGTGAACACCGGCCCGGCTTCGAACAAGATGATCCTGAACGGGGCAGTGACCTGCCAAACCCCATCATGCATTCTTTTGTCTTAAAATATCCCAGGGGGAGCGCGAGGGGGACAGCGTCCCCCTCGCCCGCCGTCATCCGTCCTGACGGATGACCTCGTTCTTCGGATCATAGGGGCTGTCGGGCTGGATTTCCGCATCCCAAAGCTGGTCGAACATCTTGACCTTGATCTTGCCACCCACAACCGCGTGGTCTGGTTTCACATATCCCATACCGATCTGCTTGCCAAAGGCCACCGAATAGCCGCCCGAGGTCAAGCGCCCGATCCGGGTGCCATCTTCGGCGTAAAGAACCTCGCGGCCCCATGGATCGGCATCATCCGGTCCGTCGATCAGCACGGTGATGCATTTCGAGCGAATGCCCTTGGCCTCCATCTCGGCCTTGCCGTGGAAGTCCTTCGAAAGGTCGATAAACCGTGGCAGATCCGCCTCGGCCGGGGTCGCGTCGCGGCCCAGCTCGTTACCGAAGGCGCGATAGGATTTTTCCTGCCGCAGCCAGTTCTGTGCACGGGCACCCACCAGCTTCATCCCGTGCTTTTCGCCTGCCTTATCCAGAAGGTCGAACAGGTAGTTCTGCATCTCGATCGGGTGATGCAGTTCCCATCCCAATTCACCGGTATAGGCCACGCGGATCGCGTTGACCGGACACATGCCCAGTTCGATCTGACGGGCCGAAAGCCATGGGAAGCGTTTGTTCGACAGCGCGGTTTCGGGATCGGCGTCGTTGATCACCTCTTTCAGCACATCGCGCGACTTGGGGCCAGCAATGGCGAACACGCCCCATTGGCTGGTCACATCCTGAATTTCGACATAGCCGAATTCGTCCATTTTATCCTCGGCCGCCTTGCGCAGGAAATCCGCGTCATATTCGGTCCAGGCGCCGGCTGACACCAGATAATAGCTGTTCTCGCCATTGCGCACGATGGTGTATTCGGTACGGGTGGTGCCCGAAGCGGTCAGCGCATAGGTCAGGTTGATGCGGCCGACTTTGGGCAGCTTGTTGCAGGTGAACCAATCCAGAAACGCGGTGGCACCGGGGCCTTTGACCACGTGTTTGGTAAAGGCTGTGGCGTCGATCAGGCCGACCCCGTTGCGAACGGCCTCGGCTTCGGCCTTGGCGTATTGCCACCAGTCGCCGCGCCGGAAGCTGCGGCTGTCGTGGTCAAAGCTGTCAGGCGCATCCAGCGGCCCGAAATAGTTCGGGCGTTCCCATCCGTTGACGAAACCGAATTGCGCACCTCGGGCCTTTTGCCGGTCATAGGCCGGGGCCGTGCGCAAGGGGCGGCAGGCCTCGCGTTCTTCGTCCGGGTGGTGCAGGACGTAGACGTGGTTATAGCATTCCTCGTTCTTGCGGGCGGCAAATTCGGTGGTCATCCAGTTCTGGCTGTAGCGCTTGGGGTCCAGCGAAGCCATGTCGATTTCAGCCTCTCCATCGACCATCATTTGCGCCAAATAATAGCCGGTGCCGCCCGCGGCGGTGATGCCAAAGGAAAAGCCCTCGGCCAGCCACATGTTGCGCAGACCCGGTGCGGGGCCGACCAGCGGGTTGCCATCGGGCGTATAGCAGATCGGGCCGTTGAAATCGTCTTTCAGACCGGATTCGGCGCAAGAGGGCACACGTTCGGTCATGGCCATATATTGCTCGGCTATGCGGTCAAGATCGAGCGGGAACAGATCGGCGCGGAAACTGTCGGGCACGCCATGTTCGAAACGAGCTGGCGCACCAACCTCGTAAATGCCCAAAATCCAGCCACCTCGTTCTTCGCGGGCATAGGATTGCGCGTCGGCATCCCGCACGACGGGGTGTTCGGGGTTTCCGGCCTCGCGGTATTTTACCAGCTCGGGGTCGGTGTCCATGACGATGAATGTATGCTCGACCGGAATGGCCGGCATTTTGATACCAAGCATTTTCGCGGTGCGCTGTGCGTGGTTGCCGGACGCGGTGACAACATGTTCTGCGGTGATCACGACCTGCTCATCCGACGGTACCAGATTGCCGCCCTTTTCGACCATTTTGGTGCAGGTGACTTCCCACGCTTCGCCATTCCAGTGGAACGCATCCGCCTGCCACTTGCGCTCGATCATCACACCACGCTGACGGGCGCCTTTGGCCATCGCCTGTGTCACGTCGGCGGGGTTAATATAGCCGTCCTCGGTATGGTAGATCGCCCCCTTCAGATCGTCGGTCCTGATCAGGGGCCAGCGTTCCTTGATCTGATCGGGGGTCAGCCATTCGTATTTCACACCGCAGGTTTCAGCGGTCGAGGCATAGACCATGTATTCGTCCATGCGTTCTTGTGTCTGCGCCATGCGCAGGTTGCCGACCACGGCGAAACCTGCGTTCAGGCCGGTTTCTTCCTCAAGCGTTTTGTAGAAATCCACCGAATACTGGTGAATATGGGTCGTTGCATAGGACATGTTGAAAAGCGGCAGCAAACCGGCGGCGTGCCAAGTCGAACCGGATGTCAGCTCGTCCCGTTCAAGCAGCATCACATCGTCCCAGCCCGCCTTGGCAAGGTGATAGGCAATCGAGGTTCCAACGGCGCCGCCGCCAACGACCAGAGCTTTCACATTCGTTTTCATGTCCACAGAATCCCAAATTTGTTTGGAGGGACTATGCATCCCCTGAGGTTGTGACGTGCGGTCCAGCCGACCGAGTTTGGTGCAAAACCGACCTCTGCCTGTTGTGACTATGCTGCGCTCGCAGTATCACGGTGGGTAATGGTCACAAGGAAGCGGGCTGAAATGCAAGTCTGTCACACCGTCGCTGATATCCGAGCACAGGTCGCCGGATACCGCAAGTCTGGGGAAAGCGTCGCTCTTGTCCCCACAATGGGATTTCTGCATGACGGCCACATGTCGCTGGTGCGCAAGGCGCATGAGGTTGGCGACCGGGTGGTGGTCTGGATTTTCGTCAACCCCACCCAGTTTGAAAAGGCCGACGATCTGGCGGCCTATCCGCGCGATCTGGACCGCGATCTGGCGATGCTGCGGGCCGAAGGGGTGGATGCCGTGTTCATCCCCGAAGCGGATGAAATCTATCCCGAGGGGGCCGAGACCATCGTCGAGACGACCCGCATGGCCAATATGCTGCACGGGCTGGTGCGCCCCGGCCATTTTCGCGGGGTGACAACGGTTGTCGCCAAGTTCTTCAATATCATCCAGCCTGATTTCGCGATGTTTGGCGAAAAGGATTATCAACAGCTGCAGGTGATCAAACGCATGGTCCGCGATCTGATCATGCCGATTGAGATCATCGGCGTGCCGACGGTGCGCGAACCGGACGGGCTGGCCATGTCGTCGCGCAATGTGCGGCTGAATGCCGAACAGCGCCAGACCGCCCTGATCCTGTCGCGTGCGCTGGATCATGCCGAGGCGGTTGCTCCGTCAAAGCCCACTGTCACCGCGTTGCAGAACCAGATCGCCAGCCTGATCGCCGCCGAACCCGGTGCCGACCTGGAAGGCTGCGATATCGTTGAGGCGGAAAGCCTGAACGCCATTTCCGGCCCGATTTCCGGGCCGACCGCCATTATGTTGTCGGTCCAGATCGGACCTGTGCTATTGATCGACCAACGTGTCATCACGCCCTGAAGGAGCCACCATGAGCGCCCAAAAGAAAATCCGCCGCATCACCGTGCCCGAGCTTCGCGCCCGCAAAGGCGGCGAACCGATCGTGTCGTTGACCTCGTACCACGCGCATACGGCCGCCGTGGTGGATAAGTTCGCCGATTTCATTCTGGTGGGGGATAGCCTCGGGATGGTGATGCACGGGATGGAAAGCACCATCGGGGTTTCCCTGGAATTGATGATCATGCATGGCAAAGCCGTCGTACGCGGCACCAAGCGGGCGCTGGTCGTGGTGGATATGCCCTTTGGCAGCTATGAAGAAAGCCCTGAACAGGCCTTTCGCAACGCCGCCCGCATCATGATGGATACCCAGTGTCAGGCGGTGAAGATGGAAGGCGGTGCCCGCATGGCGGAAACCATCCGCTTCCTGACCGAGCGCGGCATTCCGGTGATGGGCCATGTGGGCCTGACCCCGCAAGCCACCAACGCCATGGGCGGTTTCAAAACCCAGGGCCGCACCGAAGACACCTGGCAGATACATATCGACGACGCCAAGGCGGTGGCCGAGGCTGGGGCCTTTGCCGTCGTGGTTGAAGGCGTGGTTGAACCGCTGGCGGTCAAAATCACCGACGCCATTGACGTTCCGACCATCGGGATCGGTGCGTCCAATCAGTGTGACGGTCAGATCCTGGTACTTGAGGACATGCTGGGCCTGAACCCGTGGACCCCGAAATTCGTCAAGGTTTACGGCAATCTGGGCGGTATGATCGAAAAGGCGGTCGAGGATTATGCCAAGGACGTCAAATCACGCGCCTTCCCCGGAGAAGATCAAGTATATCGTTGAATTTCTTTTCTTCGGTGCGGTGTAATTTTTTCCGTTTTCGGGTCTTGCGGACTCGGATTGTTCTGCGTATTTAGCGCGTCACTGTTGGGGTGTAGCCAAGTGGTAAGGCAACAGTTTTTGGTACTGCGTATCGTAGGTTCGAATCCTACCACCCCAGCCACTTTCCAGTTGATCCGGCAATCCTGATCTGCCTTTCGGGGCAAAGCTAAAGATTGCCCCGCCTGCGGCCCTACGAGGCGTCCCAAAATCGATGGGTTTGAATGCCGGAGGGCCTCGCCAGTACCGCAATCCAAAGCGCAGGCAACCACAGAGCCGAGGCATTGCCGTAAAAGGACTCTGACGGTTTGGAGATTTACCGATAGTGCACTAACATGGACGCACCTTTTGTCCGGAGGTTCCATGCGACGGCTTTTCACTTCATCCATGCTTTCCTTTGCCGGTGCCATTTTGCTTGCGCTGGCACCAGTTTCATCGACCGCGGAACCGGATTGGCTGGACGCTTCGGCGGGTGCGGTCGTGCTTGGCGTCACGAGCCAGTATGACAGCGGCAACTCGTCCGCAATCGCAACGATTTCGGGCAATAGCCGCTTTACCTGGTACACGCAGCAATATGACGTTGGCCCCCAGTCCATAACATACGAGTTGGCGCAAACCGTGGCTTTGCAGGAATTCGTGATGGATACCTCGAGCGAATATAACACCCGCGCACCTAAGGATGTTGTGCTTTGGGGATCGTCTACGTCCTCGGAAGGTCCATGGTCCGAACTTGCGCGTTTCCAGATGACCCCGGAAAATGGGCGCAATGTCATCGCAATTCCACAAGACAAGGCCCCGGCAAAGTGGTTGAAACTCGATCTTTCGGGCAATTGGGGCGACGCGAAATACATCGCCATCACCGAGGTCGAAGCCTACGGCGAAGCGGTATCGGAAACCGTGTATGAAGCCGACCTTTCGGGCAATTTCAGCACCAATTTCCGCGACATGCGATTGTCGATGTCTGGGGCGGATGTCGTCGGGTGTTACGACTGGCAGCAAGGAACGCTGAGCGGCGATACGGATGGCCGGATTTTCCGGTTCCAATGGACCGAGGTGCCCGAGCAAATCGGCACATCCGTCATGGCGATTTCCGGCGACGGAAACCGGTTCAACGGATTTTTCTACGAAAATGGTGAAATGCAGGGGATCTGGTGGGGCCAGCGCAATCTTGAGGGCGAGCCGGAGTGCCAGCTTGATACAAACAACGTCGAAGACGCCCTTAGCGGAACAAGCCGTGCGGTGCTGTATGGCATCCATTTCGATTTTGATTCAGATCGGCTGAAGTCCAGCGCCCTGCCCACGTTGATGCTTCTGCGCGAGGCGCTGGCAGATAACAGTGACTGGACCATCGAAATCGAAGGGCACACGGATTCCGCCGGCAGCGATGCCTATAATCTGGAATTGTCGAACCGCCGGGCGGCTTCGGTGCGGCAGTGGCTGATTGATAACGGGATCAGCGGCGACCGTTTAAGCGCAAAAGGATTTGGCGAAAGCCGCCCTGTCAGCGGCAACGAAACGGCCACCGGCCGCTCATTAAACAGGCGGGTGGAGGTCGTGCGCCGCTAACAGGTGTTCTTGGGAAAAGGCCGGAGGGTCTGAAATGTCCATGCTACGCAGTCTTGCCCTTGGGGCGGCCTTGATTGGCACCGCGCCGATGGTCAGTGCGCAAGATGCGGCGGGCACAGACTGCGCCTACGAAAGGGCCAGTTTGATCCTCGAAGCCCAGAATAAATTGCAGGCAGCGACACGTCGCGCGGAAGACGCCGCGTTTGAGTTATCCGAGCTTTATCTGGAATTATCCAATATGCGCAAAGATATCTCGGCGCTGCAAAAAGACAGCGAGCAAGCGGAAAACGTCTGGAAGGTTGCGCAATCCAAATACTTATCCGCTTTCAAAAAGACCGCGCGGGCGATCTTTGATAGCGGAGGCGAACTGCATTATGGCGATGGCAGTCCTCGCGCCTCGATACCGGGGTTTGAAGGCGAGATGTCCATTCTTGATGATCTCAGGGCGGAAGAATTGCAGGCACGGAACGCCAGACTGCGCCTTACGAGTGAATTGGCATCGGTTAGACAGGCGATGATCTCGCCGCTTATTCGCATTGAAAATCTAAAACCTGCCCAGCTTAGGGCCGAACGCGAGATGGCAGTGGCGCAACGCGCGCTGACCGACCTGAGCACGCAAAATGGCTGCGACGACAGCCTGATCCAAGCCTATATTGATCGCCTGAAGGAGAATAAACCGGAAGTCGAAGATGTCTCGGACGATTATTGGGACAACGCCGATACAGAGCCATCTCTATTCGATGACGCAAACGGCGGTTTGAACACCGAGGCGATTGAGGACCTGACCCCGCGTGTAGAATTTTACGATGACAGCCGCGACAAAGCCAGGGAAGCTGCCGCGTTTATTCAAGATCTGTTGGAAACCGACTTCGCGGCAATTGGCGAACTCGGGTCCGCGAGCAACCCCGCCGACGACGGAACGTTTCTTTTGCTCGAAGCGATGCTGGAAGAGGCCATCAAAGCCTTTGAGGGCACCGGCGTTCCAAGCGAAAGTACCGGGAACAGTGCCACCGATCTTCCCATGATTGGTCTGGAACCGATGACTTTGCCCGACTTTGACGGTGCGATTTTGGGTTCGGACGTCATCGACAATGACGACACCTTGTTTCCGGCCATTCCCTTGACCCCGCCGCAAGCCACTGGTGTCGATGCGATTTTGGGTGGAATACCTCGCATGCCTTTGGGAATCGGCGACCCGGGCCCTGAGCAATCGAATGGTCTTTCCCCGTCCGCGCCTGCGCTTTCGCAAACCTCGCACGACAATTGTGCGTATGAAAATGCCATGCGGATCTACGGAACCGAACAAGCGCTGAAGGCCGCCAGAAGACGGGTTGAAGACGCGACCGTCGAAATTGATGAGCTTGAGCTGGACCTCTTTTACAAAAGAACAGACGTTGCCAAATTGCAAAAAGACGCGGACGAAGCGTATGACGTCGCCGCAAGGGCCTATGCCAATTATCGAACGGCCTTTGAAAACGTGAAAAACGCCGTGGCCAAAGGCGGCGGCGAGATCGTGTATCAGGGTGGAAAAGTCAGATCTTCCGCTCCCGGGTTCGAGGCGGATATGGCGCTTCTGAACAGATTGAAATCTGAAGAGTCCCGCGCGCGAGAAGTTGAAAATCAACGTCTGATTATGTTGTACGTCGCGAAATCTGACGTTGAGAATTTGAAAACTCGTCTCGATCTGGTGGTTCTGCAATTACTTGACGCTGAACGCTCGGTCGCGGCGCTTGAAAAAGCCTTGGCCGAGGCGATTGCGCAACCTGATTGCACGGAAGGGCCGATCAACGCCTATCTTGACCGCCTGCGTGAAAATGCCCCGGAAATCGAGGATTTTCCTGACGATTTCTGGGAGGATCTGGGGCTTGAACCGTCGCTGTTTGATGGCACCACGGGTGGCTTGAACCCCGCGATGCTGGGCACCGATCAGGCACGGCAGGAGTTCTATGATAGCTATCGCGGCGAAGCATCGGAACCTGGCGCGGCATTGCCTGAAAGCGATGCCACGACACGCCTGAACGAAACCCGCGAATTGCTTGACAGTCTTCGCCCGCTATCACCGGTGGGTCCGGGTTCGGAAGGGGTATTGCCGATGCCGACTTTTGAATGAATTTGGTCTGGAAACGCTTTTCAGATGCCTGAGGAAACGGGATGCACATGGACCGATATTTTTCAACCAACATGGCCGGGTGGCGGTTTCTTTGGAACGTACTGGTGTTCAGTCTTGCCGGGTTGGCGCCGGTGTTGGCGCTTTATGTATTGCTCTCACCGGGCTTCGCTTCGGCGTTGGTCGAAGGCGGGCCGGCGCTGCGGCGGTTTCTAAGGCAGGTTCTTACCAATGGTCTGCCCGTGGTTTTCGTCATCAACTATGTTGGTTTCTTCCTCTTCGCGCTTTCACGCCAAAGCGACGCAAAAGATCACGATTCAATTGCCTTTATCGGGGCAGACTTTATCGCCAGACTGGCGCTTTTCTTTGGTCTGCATGCTTTGATCTATGTCGTTTCCGCCGACTGGTTTGGTTCTTTCGGCGGCAGCCGTGTAACCGCCTTACAGGTCGTCGCGCCAACTTTGGCACGTTCTGCGCTATTCGAGAATGTTTCCGGGGTCTACCTTTATGCGACGCTGATCAGCGCGGTCCCGCTTTATGTCTCGGCCATTGGGCGTTCGCCGCGCATGAAACCGATCGTTCGTCTTTTTCCCGGTTCGATTGGCCCGATTGCCATCGCGCTGCTGATATTTGCCGCTTCTGCGGTTGGCTTAACGCTTTTGGCGGGAGTCATGATACGAATACAAAGCTAGTCCAAAGCCTGCCAAACTGGCCCCGTTTGGGTGGAATAGATCGACCAGCTGTCCTTGTCATAGGGCTTCAAAGCGCGGCTGTGTAATTGAACCTTGCCTCATCTCCCCGCAAATTTGTCGTATTTTCGCTTCTTAAAAGATAAAATCGATTTTTTGTTTGCGGCTGATAATATCGCGGCTAATATCGGTGACTCAGGGAGAGTCCAGAAATGCCGAGTTGGGAATACGAAATTTACCGGACCAATAAGCAAGGAACACCAACGTCGGGTCTGATCAATGCATCTCTCTTTGACCGGCTTGCCGAGCAAAACAAAAAGGACGCCAACGGTACACTCACACCGGCTGGGCCTGCTTGGAAAGCCCCTGGTCAAACACACTAGCAATACGATTGGCACCAAGCCAAAAATACATCTGGGAGGATGAACATGAAACTAATGAAAAAACTGGCCTGTGGGTCGTTGCTTTTGGCATCCACCGCCGTAAGCGCGCAAACCGTTGAAGGTCCGAAGGTTAATTGGAGCCTGTCCATGTGGGGCAACCCGCGTGCGCTGTCTGCGGGTATCGAAGCGATTGCCGACGAGGTTCGGGAGCAGACCGGCGGGAATTTTGACATCAAGGTCTTTTATGGCGGGCAGTTATCGGGCAGCCGTGAAAACCTTGACGGGATTCAGCTGAATGCGTTCGAAGGGGCCGCGATTTGTAACTTCTACCACCCGGGCAAAAACCCCGCGTGGATGGTATTCTCACTGCCGTTCCTGCCGCTGGGCGACCCGGCGGTTGATAAATATGTCCGATCCCGCATGTTCGATCATCCGGCGATCGTCGCCGACATGGACGCCTGGAACGCCATGCCTTATCTGTCTGGCCTGCTGCCACAATATGAAATCCTTGGCAGAGGCGACGCACCGACCGAGCTGTCTGATTGGGAAGGCCTGCGGGTCCGCGCCGGTGGCGGTCTTGGCGACGCCATGGAACGACTTGGGGCAACCAAACAGACATTGCCAGCGGGCGAAACGTCGACAGCCTTCCAGCGCGGCGCGCTTGACGCGGCAGCCTTCCCATACACCTATGCGCATGTCAGCTTTGGTATCGCGGACGAGGCAGACTGGTTCACTTCGAACCTTGCACCGGGCACATCCGAGTGTGGATGGGTTCTGAACAAGACCAGCTATGAAGCCCTGCCAGAGCAGTACCAGACCCTGCTGATGGATCTGCGCGATATGGGCATGGATGTGGAACAGGCGGCTTACGCGGCGCAGGACGAAAAGAACCTGCCGGTCTTCCGCGAAACCATGACCGAGATCGTCTATTCCGAGGAACAGCTTGCGGAATTCCGCGAAATCGCCGGTCAGCCTGTTTGGGATGCATGGATCGAGGCGAACAAAGACGCATTTGACGCCCAAGGGGTCTTTGACGCGATCTGGGCCTATGCCGAAGAAGCCAAAAACCAGTAAATCCTGGCAATAAATCTGGTCTGGACGTCTTATGGCGTCCAGACCTCACTTTATTTCATTCAAAGGATCAGCAATGGCGACGCCACATCAGACCCAACCGGGCCTTCTGAGCCGATTGAACAAGGGGCTGATCCCCGTTGAGGACACCGCCAATCTGCTGGCAGCCGCCGCGATCATGGCGTTGATGTTCCTTGGGGTTTTGCAGGTTCTATTACGCACGGTCTTCAATTCGCCCATCGACGGCTACATTGATCTGGTCGAGCTTTCGATGGCCTCGATGGCATTTCTTGGGGCCGCCTATACGCAACGCATGGGCAGCCATATTCGCATGGAACTGCTTATGAGCCGCCTGCACGGGCGGGCGCTTTGGGCGGTTGAGGCCTTTGGCGCGGCAGTGGCCATGTTCGTGATCGGTGTGCTGATCTATTACAGCTACGGCCACTTTCTGCGGGCCTATACGCTGGGCGACACGACAATTGACGCCGAATACGTCACCTGGCCGTCTAAATTACTGGTGCCCGTGGCCTTTGCAATCTGGTGGGGCCGGCTGGCCCTGCAATTCTTCGGGGCTTTGCGCCTTGTTGTAAATCCGCATCGCGACACGGTTGCGGTTGTGGTGATGAAAGACGTGGCCGAACAGGCTCAGGACGAAATCCACGAGGTTATGGGGGACGACGCAGACCTTGCCGATCCCGGAACAGACCCGGGAGAGACACCATGATTATCGGCATCGGAATGTCCGACCCGTTTCTGGTCGGGATGATCACGCTTGGCTTGCTGCTTTTACTTATTGTTCTCGGCGTGCGCGTCGTCTTTGCCGCTGCAATCGTCGGATTGCTGGGTCTGGTGGAATTGCGGGGCTGGGGACCTGCGGCGGGGATCGTCGGCACGGTGCCGCATTCGAAATCTTCGGCCTATGCGTTGTCGGTGCTGCCCATGTTCATATTCATCGGCTTTCTGGCATTTCACGCAGGCATGACCCAACAATTGTTTGATGCGGCCCGCAAATGGCTGGGCTGGATGCCGGGCGGGCTGGCGGTTGCGACCGTGTTCGCCACGGCGGGGTTCGCCGCGGTGTCGGGGGCCTCGACCGCGACCGCTGCCGTTTTCAGCCGCGTTGCGATCCCTGAAATGCTGAAATACGGCTATGACAGGCGCATGGCCGCGGGCGTCGTGGCCTCGGCGGGCACATTGGCGACGCTGATCCCGCCATCAGCGATCCTTGTGATTTATGCCATTATCGTCGAGCAATCCGTCGGCAAACTGCTGCTGGCCGGTTTCCTGCCCGGCATATTCTCGGCATTTGTCTATGCGGGAATCATTGTCGTCTGGGCGATGATCAAGCCCGGCTCGGCCCCGTCGGTCAGGGGGTTCACCTGGGGCGAGCGGATGCGCACTCTGCCTGGAATTTCCCCGATCCTGCTGGTGGTCGTGATCATCATGACCGCGATTTATGGCGGCTGGGCCACCCCGACCGAGGCTGGCGCGTTGGGGGCCTTTGTCGTCTTTGTTCTGGCCATCCTGCGCGGCACGCATCTTAAATCGATCAAGGATTCCCTGATGGAATCCGCCAAGCTGACGGTGATGATCTTTTCGTTGATCTGGGGCGTCCTGATCTTTGTGCGCTTCCTTGGATTCTCGGGCATACCGGGGGCATTCACGGAATGGATCGTCGGGCTGGATGTGTCGCCGATGACCATCATGATCTGCATCCTGCTGGCCTATGCGGTTCTGGGCATGTTCATGGATGCCATCGGAATGCTGCTGTTGACATTGCCGGTGGTATATCCGGCGGTGATCGCGCTTGGGTTTGATCCCATCTGGTTTGGTATCATCGCCGTGAAAATGGCCGAGGTGTGCCTGATCACTCCGCCGATTGGCTTGAACTGTTTTGTCGTGAATGGCGTGCGGCCGGATATCCCGCTTGGCACCGTCTTCCGCGGGGTTGCACTGTTCTTTGTCGCCGATGTGATCACCATCGCCGCTTTGCTGATGTTTCCCGAAATCGTGACATGGTTGCCAAATTTTGACTTTGCTGCATGGTGGGACGGTCTTTGGGCCGCGACCAACTGAGGAGAGTACATGCGCCTGCAAACCACCCTGCCTCTGGGCAAGGCCAATGCGATAATAACCGAAGCCCTTGCCTTGGGGCGCAAAGCATCCCTGCTGCCGTTGACGGTGGTTGTGCTGGATGCGGGTGGCAAGCTGGTGGCGATGCAATCCGAGGATGGCTCGGGCCTGACCCGTTTCGACATCGCATTCGGCAAAGCCTATGGCGCACTTGGCATGGGCATTTCAAGCCGGCTGATCCGCGACCGCTTGTCCGAACGCCCGGCTTTTCAGAACGCGATTGCAGCGGCGTCCGAGGGGCGGTTCATCCCGGTGCCGGGCGGTGTTTTGATCGAAACATCCGAAGGGATCACTTTGGGCGCGGTGGGCGTTTCGGGGGATACGTCCGACAAGGATGAATACTGCGCCATCGAAGCGATCAAATTCGCCGGATACGCCCCGGAACCGGCCGAGCCGAACCCTTACTGGCGCACATCATCCTTGTCGGATCACTATCCCGCTTCGACGTAAAGCCCTTGAAAAAAGGGATCTGAAGTTGAACCCGCATCACATCAAAGGTTGTGATCGAAATGCCGGTGAGTGACTTGCAGTCGTGGCAAGCCTGCGTCTTTCGGATCGCATAAACGAAAGGTCGAGCGACCTTCATACTCTTTCGGGATCACCATGCACCGCACAAATCTGGTTTCCCCTTCCGTTTGCAGGGCCACTGCCCGCACGGGGCTGTTGCTTGGCTCAAACCAGTTTGTACCCGGCTGAATGACCTGCGATCCGTGGTCGGTTTCGATCCGGAAGCAACCGCTGACCAGATGACGCCAGCCAGCGCCCGCATGGGTATGACGATGCGCAACCGCTCCTACCGGAAATGCAACCTCGTCAACCCGCAAGACCAAAGGTTCAGATAGGCCTTGGATCGCATCACATCCCATCACCCCGCCCCCCACCAACGGATCAGCGGTCAGTGTGAAATAGAGATGCCCCCGCCCGCCAATCCGCCCGACACCGGCTGGGATATCAACCCCCGAACCGCTAGTGGGTTGCCATGATGCGTACACATCCACACCTTCGGGCAGGGTTGTCAGAACGCTCATGAACATCACAAATCCTTTTCTGTCATTTCAGGTGAACCCTAAAGGAAAGTGCCGGCCCATTCCAACACCCGGATCGCGCTGTCTGGGTTGGCACGGTCCTTTAGAATATCAGGCCCACCCTGCCAGCTGGTACACCGGGTTGCCGCCCCTGACAGGCGGGATGAAATGCGTATGATTGATATTTGCCTTTGCGAAGGTGATAAGGTGCGGAACGCCGGATTTTCTTCGGCCTTTTGAAGTTTGGAAAAACGCAAGGAACAGGACGGCCATGACCGGATTGATCGACGCACATCACCACCTTTGGGATCTGAATGCCGTCAAGTATCCGTGGCTGATGGCAAAGGGTGTCGAAAGGTTCTTCGGGGACCCTTCGCCCATTCAGCGCAACTTTCTGATTGACGAATTTCGTGCCGACGCGACCCCCGAAGGGTTTGCCGCCTCCGTGCATATCCAAGTCGGTGCCGAAGATGGACTGGCCGAGGCCCGTTGGGTGCAGCAGGTGGCCGAAAATTCGCCTGACTGGCCGCTTGCCCAGGTGGTGTTTTGCGATCTGACGGCGGACGACTTGCCTAAGCGTCTGGATGCATACCAACGTCTAACGACGGTGCGGGGTGTGCGCCAGATCGTCGGCCGGGCACCCGGAGAGGATGCGCAAACCGGCACCAATGCTTTGCTGGATGATCCCAGATTTCTGTTCGGTCTGCGTGAAGCGGCCTCTCGGGGGTTAAGCTTTGATTTGCAACTGATCCCCGAGCTTATGGAAAAGACTGCAGGCGTGCTTGAACAGGTGCCGGACCTCAAGGTTGCCCTGTGCCATGCGGGTTCGGCGCATGATCGAAGCCGCGAAGGGCTGGAAAATTGGGCAGATACCCTGAAATGCCTTTCGGCCCTGCCCAATGTATCGTGCAAATTGTCGGGGCTTGGGATGTTTGATCACCATTGGTCAACGCAATCCATAAGACCCATCGTTGACGAGGTTTTGTCTCAGTTCGGCGCAGACCGCGTGATGTTCGGGTCAAATTTTCCCGTCGATAAGCTTTATTCCGATTACGCAACTTTGGTTGCGGCTTTCAGGAACCTCGTTCCCAAGGCCGCACATTCGGCGGTGTTCAAAAATTCCGCTGCCCGCTTTTATGCGCTTTGACCGGAAAACGCCCCTCGTCCGGCCAGTTCCCCATACCCAGGCCAAAACGCCAATCCTGTGCCATCATTGCAAAGCCGTGTTGTCCCAGTCCATCACCACCTTTCCAGCCTCGCCCGAGAGCATCGCGGCGAAGCCATCCTTATAGTCGTCAATGGAAATCCGATGGGTGATCAGCTCTGTCAGATCCAGACCCGACTGCACCAATGCGATCATCTTGTACCAGGTCTCAAACATCTCGCGGCCATAGATGCCTTTGACGTTGAGCATTTTGAAGATGATCTTGTTCCAGTCGACCGCAAATTCGGTTGGCGCAATGCCAAGAAGTGCGATCTTGCCGCCGTTGTTCATCTTGTCGATCATATCGCGCATCGCCGGGGCCGCTCCGGACATTTCAAGGCCGACATCAAAACCTTCGGACATACCAAGGCGGTCCATCACATGTGACAGGCGCTCATCGGCGGCATTGACCACGTGCTGAACCCCCAGACGTTTGGCCAGATCGATCCTGTAGGGGCTGATATCGGTGATCACCACCTTGCGCGCCCCGACCTTTTGGGCGACCAGCGCCCCCATGATGCCAATGGGTCCGGCACCTGTGACCAGGACGTCCTCGCCAACAAGGTCAAAAGACAGCGCGGTGTGCACCGCATTGCCTAACGGGTCAAAGATCGCGGCGATTTCGTCGGGTATATCGTCGGGGATCGGCACCACGTTGTCTTCCGGTATGCAGACATATTCGGCGAATGATCCCGCGCGGTTCACCCCGACGCCCTTGGTGTTGCGGCAAAGATGCCCCCTGCCCGCGCGGCAGTTGCGGCAGATGCCGCACACCACATGGCCTTCGCCCGATACCCGCTGACCGATGTTGAACTTGGACGCTGCCTTGCCGGCGTCGACAATCTCGCCACAGAATTCGTGACCGACAACCATCGGCACAGGCACTGTTCTGGCCGACCATTCATCCCATTTCCAGATATGCACGTCCGTACCACAGATCGCCGATTTGCGGACCTTGATCAGCACCTCATCAGGTCCGGGTTCGGGGACGGGTACATATTCCATCCAAAGACCTTCTTCGGGACGGGCCTTAACCAATGCTTTCATTTCGTTGCTCATCGGATGATCTCCATGTCACGACCCACCGCGATAAAGGCATCAATGGCGCGGTCTAATTCGTCCCTGCTATGGGCAGCCGACATCTGGGTGCGTATGCGATCCTGACCGCGCGGAACGACCGGAAAGCTGAAAGGGGCAACATAAACGCCTTTTTCGTCCAGCCGTGCCGCCATGTTTTGCGCCAGTTTGGGATCGCGTAACATCACGGGGATGATCGGGTGTTCGCCGGGCAAAAGATCAAACCCCGCCGCCGACATCCGCGCCCGGAAATGCGCGGCGTTTTCCATCAACCTGTCACGCCTTTCGGTTGATGCTTCCAGCATGTCCAGAACCGCGATCGAGGTTTGGGCGATAACCGGGGCCAGCGTATTGGAAAACAAGTAAGGGCGCGAACGCTGGCGCAGCCAGTCCACGACCTCTTTTCTGGCTGCGGTATACCCTCCAGACGCCCCGCCAAGGGCTTTGCCCAATGTGCCGGTCACGATATCGACGCGGCCCATTACGCCGCAATGTTCAATCGAACCGCGCCCGGTTTTGCCAACAAACCCGACCGCGTGGCTGTCATCGACCATCACCATCGCCCCGTATTTATCGGCCAGATCGCAAATTTCGGCCAGTTTTGCGATATAGCCGTCCATTGAAAACACGCCATCTGTGGCAATCAGCTTGAACCGGCAGCCCTCGGCCGCGCGAAGCTGCGCTTCAAGATCGGCCATATCGGAATTCGCATAGCGAAATCGCCGGGCCTTGCACAGGCGAACGCCGTCAATAATCGAGGCATGGTTCAGCGCGTCCGAAATGATCGCATCTTCCGCGCCAAGAAGCGTTTCAAACAGGCCTGCATTGGCGTCAAAACAGCTTGAATAAAGGATCGTGTCCTCAAACCCGAGAAAGGCCGATATCCTTTTCTCAAGCTCGATATGTTCTTCCTGTGTGCCGCAGATGAAGCGGACCGAGGACATGCCATAGCCATAGCGCGACAGGGCCTCGCGCCCGGCGTTGATCAGATCAGCGTTGTCTGAAAGCCCCAGATAGTTATTGGCGCACAGGTTGATCACCTGCTTGCCACTGCCCAAGGCGACTGAGCCAGCCTGTTTCGAGGTGATCACACGCTCGGTCTTGTAAAGACCCGCCTCGCGCAGGCCGTCCAGCTCATCTCGGATATGGTCTATGAAATTCTGCGTCATTTCTGATCTCCGTTCCTTGAACGCCGGACATATTGGTTATTCCGATGCCCCGCCCCTGATGCATTCAGGATTAACCTGAGACACAGTTTGATTTTGAAACACACAGAACATCAATAGGGTTCACGCATTTCGCCATATTGCCTGTGTCTCGGCACTTTGGCGAAACTTCAGTACCAAGCGTCGGGAAGGTCTTCCTTGCGACGGGTCACAAAGGCTTCCAGCGCCTCTTTTCTGGCCATCTCGATCGGCGGCGCTTCATAGTGCTCTAACATCTGGTTCCAGCGATCATAGGCACGGCTGCGCATGTCTTTCGAACCGGCCTCTTCCCAGCTTTCCACGTTTTCGCTGTCACTGAGTTTCGGCTCGTAGAACGCTGTCTGATAGTTTCGCATAGTATGGGACGAGCCAAGGAAATGACCGCCCGGTGCGACCTCATCATAGGCGTCGCGGGCAAAGGCGTCGTCCGAGCAATCAAGCCCCTGGCTTAGCACCTTCTGATAGGAACCAAGGCGATCCGCATCCATGATCAGCTTTTCAAATCCTGTGCACAGGCCCCCTTCGAGCCAGCCCGCCGAATGCAGCGTGAAATTCGAACCGGCCAGCATTGTCGAATGCATGCTGTCGGCGCTTTCATAGGCTGCCTGCGCATCTTCGATTTTCGAGGCGGTCAGCGATCCGCCACAGCGCAATGGCAGCCCCGCACGCCGCGCCAATTGCCCGATCACGTAATTCGACATGACCGGTTCGGGCATGCCGAATGTGGGGGCGCCGGATTTCAAAGACATCGAAGACAGGAAATTCCCCATCACAAAGGGCGCGCCCGGACGGATTAACTGGATGAAGGCACAGACCATCATCGCTTCGGCCATGGCCTGCGCAATCGAGGCCGCTGTACTGACCGGTCCCATCGCGCCGGTCAAAATGAAGGGCGCGACGATCATCCCCTGGCCCCGGCTTGAATAGACGCGGGCGGCCTCGGTCACGACTTTATCAACGAGAAGCGGGGAATTGGTGTTCACATTCCCCATGATCACGCAATTATCGCGCATCACCTCAGAACCGTGGATGATTTCCGCCATATCCACGCTGTCCTGGGCACGGCTCATTTCGGTGATCGCGCCCAAATGCGGTTTATCCGACAGGGTCATATGGGCAAGAACCATATCAAGATGGCGCTTGCTGACCGGAATGTCGGTCGGTTCGGCAATCACCAGCCCGCCGTGATGCAGGTTGGGGTGCATATATGTCAGCTTAACCAATTTCTCGAAGTCGTCGAAAGTTGCGTATCGCCGTCCGCCGTTCAGATCCCGCACGAAAGGGGCGCCATAGATCGGGGCGAAGACCTGATTATTGCCCCCGATGGTCACTGACCGTTTCGGGTTGCGGGCGAGTTGGGTGAATTCGCTGGGGGCTTTGGCACAAAGGCCCCGAATCCATCCAGCATCGGCCTTGATCAGATCCCCGAACTCGCCTGTCGGTTTGACACCGGCCTTGCGCCAGATATCCAACGCCGCAGGGTCATCGCGAAAAGCAACGCCGACATTTTCGAATATCCAGTCCACCTGAGCGTCCAGTTTTTCAAGCTGGTCTTCGATCAGCACCTCAAAAAACGGCAATCTCCGCTGAATGAACGGTGAAGCCGGTGCCTTGGTTTCAACCTGCGTCGATCTACGAGCCGAGCGTGCGCGACGTGCCATTCAGAATATCCTTTCGCCAGAGTCAGCATCAGATAGCCTATAGATTTGACCTGCATTCTATGAAATTCGCGACATCGTCGGGATGTATTTTGCCAAATACCGGCAAGATGGGGCTGCCCGTAAACTCGGCTATTTTTAATTCAACTACAGCTCCTGAACCCTGAAGCGGCGGCGCGGATAATCGGATTCAGTGACGATCCGCCGCGCATCGCCGCTCGGCCCTGCGTAATATTTTACAGGTGAACGTAAAAACTTGACGGGCGCAAAGGGGGTGTAAAGAATGGAAAGAAGTCACCCAGCTGACCGCCATTCCATCCGGCTGTCCGCTTCACAAAGAAGAAACTAAGAAATGAACGAACCCAAAATCCGCAACATGGAGGATTTCGCTGCTGCCAGCGGAATTTCACGCCCGACTGTTTCGAAATACTTCAACGATCCCGACAGCGTGCGGAAATCCACACGGGCAAAGATCGAAGCAGCGCTGAAAACGCACGACTACCGGCCGAATATTTATGCGATCAACCAAAACAGGCGTCAGACCAAGAATATCGGTCTTGTTGTTCCGAACCTGACCGACCCCTTCTTCGCCAGTATCGCCCGCAACATCGAAGGTCTTATCGTCAAGCAAGGCTATAACCCGCTTTTGCTCAGCTCCCATGGCGGGCCAGAGCAAGAGATTGCCAATCTCGACAGTCTTAGATCGATCAAACCGGCCGGAGTATTGCTGGCACCGTTGGGCCGCGCATCAGACAATGCGCAATTGGCAGAGTTCACCGAAGAGCTGCCGACGGTGCTGTTCGACGCCAATATTGATGGGATTGGCGAGGCATTTTTTGGGTCGGACAACGATCAGAGCATTGGGCTGATCGTAGACTACCTTTGCCGGACCGGTGAGCCTCCGGTGTTTTTCGAGATGAAAAACCCGATCAATCCGAACGCCTATAAACGTCGTGCGGCCTATTTGGCGGCGATGGAGCGGCTGGATCACACGCCGCATCTGATCCAGGTAGATGGCGACGGTTGGAACTTTGAAGAAATCGGGTTTCGCGAAGGATCGCGGATTCTGGCAGACCGGGGCCTGCCGTCGAACACGGTGCTGTGTTCGAATGACCGGCTGGCGATTGGCCTTTTATCGGCTGCGTTTGAAAGCGGGCTTAGGGTTGGGCATGGCTCGGGCAGTGCGTTGCGGATTGCCGGTCATGATGACCATCCATTTTCGCGCTACACCTGCCCGTCACTGACCACGGTTTCACAGGATTACGAATCGATTGCCGCCCGCAGTGTCGAGACGATTCTGGGCATTATTGACCTCGAAAAGCGACGCGAAAATCGCGAAGTTACCCTGTTTGAAGGGCGTTTGATCATGCGCGGGTCAGCGTAAGCCTTTGTTATAAAACATAAACGCAATAAAAATTTACGCGCGTAAAAATTTAATTGACGCCGCGTTGCATAGCTAGCTAATGTTAGCGGGCAACATCCGAACACAGGGAGGTATGGGATGAAACTGAGAAACGCACTTTGCACTGCAAGCGCTGTGGCCATGGTGGCTGGTGCTGCATATGCACAGGAATCGCTGACGATCGCGATCGTAAACAACGGTCACATGATCAACATGCAAACTGTTGCCGAAGCTTACACCGCCGAAACCGGCGTTGAGCTGAACTGGGTTTCGCTGGAAGAAGGCGTCCTGCGCGAACAGGTTACTTCGGACACCGCAACTGGCGGCGGTCAGTATGACATCATCAACATCGGCATGCAGGAAGCCCCGATCTGGGGTCAGGCCGGCTGGATCGAGCCGCTGAACTTTGGTGCCGACTATGACGTTGACGACATTCTGCCAGCCATGCGTGCAGGTCTGTCGTATGAAGGCCAGCTTTACGCCGCGCCTTTCTATGGTGAATCGTCGATGGTCATGTATCGTAAAGATCTGGCCGACGCGGCTGGCGTTACCATCAAAGACAATGACAGCTGGGCACGCATCATGCAGGCCGCATCGGCAATGCATGATCCTGACAACGGCGTTTACGGCGCCTGTCTGCGCGGCAAGCCGGGCTGGGGCGACAACATGGCGTTCCTGACCACAGTCGTGAACTCGTTCGGTGGCGCATGGTTCGACGCGGATATGCGTCCTGCGCTGGACACTGCAATGTGGAACGAAGCGGTTAACTTCTATGTTGATCTTCTGGGCAACTACGGACCTCCGGGTTCGGAAGGCAACTCGTTCAACGAAATCCTTGCGCTTTACAACGAAGGCAAGTGTGGTCTGTGGATCGACGCGACAATCGCAGCATCGTTCCTGACAGTTGACGGCGTTGCATACGCCCAGTCGCCGAACGCCGGTAATCCGGTTGGTGCCAACTGGTTGTGGGCATGGGCTATGGCTGTTCCAGCCGGTTCGCCAAACACCGAAGCTGCTGTCGCATTCATCGAATGGGCAACGTCGAAAGACTATGTTCAGGCTGTAGGCAACCATCCTGACTTCGGCTGGGGTGCGGTTCCGACAGGCCAGCGTGCCTCGACCTATGAACTGCCCGAATTCCAGGCAGCCGCAGGCTTTGCAGCCGCTGAAATGGCCGCAATCGAAAGCGCCGCACCGGCAGCAACTGACATCAAGCCTTACGTAGGTGTTCAGTTCGCAGCGATCCCTGAATTCCCAGAGGTCGGCTCGGTTGTCGCTCAGGAAATGGCCGCTGCACTGTCTGGCGCCAAGTCGGTAGAAGAGGCTCTGGCAGCTTCGCAAGCCGCCGCTGATGCGATCATGCGTGAAGCAGGCTATTACGACTAAGGGTTCTCCCCGGAGGGTCCGGTCTGGCCGGGCCCTCCACCTTCAAAGCTCAGTCGCTTGAATTGTCATGGCAACCCAGCGACACTCGATGTCCAGAAATCTAAACGACAAATTACGAGCATAACGACAACCTCGTTTTGCTGGGAGGATTGACTTATGTCTGACAGAAAGCTTCCACGTCTTCTTCAAACACCGGCGGTTTTGCTTCTTTTGGTATGGATGCTGGTCCCGCTTGGGATGACACTGTACTTCTCGTTCATCCGGTATGTGCTGAACAACCTGCGCCGCCCCGAATGGACAAGCCCAAGCCTTAGCAACTGGCGCGGCTTCGGAAACTACGAATTTGTTCTGAACTCGAAAGACTTCGTTCTGGCCATCCAAAACAGCCTGTTCATCGTGGTCAGCATCCTGTTTCTGACCGTTATTCTGGGCGTACTGATCGCAGTGCTGATCAACAAGGCCTTCCCGGGACAGGGCATTGTGCGGGTCCTTTTGATTTCACCGTTCTTTGTCATGCCCGCCGTGAACGCGGTTCTGTGGATCAATATGATCCTTGATCCGGTCCTTGGTCTTCAGGGTATCGCGGTCAATGGTATCAACGACGTGCTCGACAATCTGCGTACAATGCCGGTTCTTGGTGGCTTCTTCTCGCTCTGGCCTGAATTTGAACCCATCTCATTCCGGGCAACCCAGACTTCAGCCATAGCGGTTATCATGATGGTAACCTGGCAATGGACCCCCTTCGCGGTTCTGATCTTCATGACCTCGCTTCAGTCCGAGGACCAGCAGCAGAAAGAGGCTGCGGTTCTGGATGGCGCGTCAGTCTGGTCACAATTCCGCTTTCTGACACTTCCGCACCTTGGTCGTCCAATTGCGATTGTGGTGATGATCCAGGCGATTTTCCACCTGTCGCTTTATGCGGAGATCGAAATCGTAAGCCGGGGCAACGGAAACAAAAACCTGCCCTATCTAATCGGTGAATTTGCCAACAACAACATCGGTGCTGCCAGCGCCACCGGCATCTTCGCTGTCATCCTAGCCAATATCGTAGCGATCTTCCTGCTGCGCATGGTTGGCAAAACCTTGATGGAATAAGAGGAGAAACCCAATGGCAATTGTTGCACAATCCTCGAAGTTCGGAACATATGGGCGGCCAATCCTGGCCTGGGCTGTCGGTCTGCTGTTCTTTTTCCCCATTTTCTACATGGTGATGACAAGCTTCAAGACAGATGCCGACGCGGTGAAGCCTGAGTTCCTGTTCTTCTTCACACCGACGCTCGACAACTATCTGAACATGGCCGAGAACTATGATTACTGGCGCTTCGCCAAGAATTCGGTCATCACAGCGGTCCTTGCGACAGTCTTTACGATGTTTGTCGGCATTCCAGCCGCCTACGCAATGGCGTTCAATCCCAGCCGGGCGACCAAGGACGTGCTGATGTGGATGCTGTCGACCAAGATGCTTCCGGCGGCGGCGGTGCTGTACCCGATGATCTATCTTGCCAAAGGGATCGGGCTTTATGACACCAAGGTTCTGATTGTGACGGTTTTGTCCCTGATCAACCTGCCCATCGCAATCTGGATGCTGTTCACCTACTTCAAGGAAATCCCAAAGGACATCATTGAAGCCGGCAAAATGGACGGGGTGAACACCTGGGGCGAGATCAAGGAAATCCTTGTGCCACTGGCCTGGGGGGGCATCGCCTCGACCGCGCTGTTGATCTTCATCTTCTGCTGGAACGAAGCCTACTGGACCGTCCGCCTGACCACCATCGACGCGGCCACGCTTTCAAAACTGATCGAAGGCAACCGCGCCCCCGAGGGCCTGTTCTTCGGACGCTTGTCAGCTGTCTCAACCGCCGCCGTCGGACCCATCGTTGTACTCGGTTGGTTCTGCCAGAAACAACTCGTCCAAGGTCTGACCTTCGGCGCCGTGAAATAACCGCCCAGCGGTAGCGAATGAAAAGGAAACGTACTTATGGGACGTATCGTACTGAACAATGTGACCAAGAGCTTCGGTGAAACTCAGGTCATCCCGCCGCTGGATTTGACCATCGAAGACGGAGAATTCGCGGTGTTCGTCGGCCCCTCGGGCTGCGGGAAATCCACTCTGCTGCGGATGATCGCGGGGCTTGAGGATCTGACCTCGGGCGACATCGAGATCGACGGTGAAAACGTAACCGAAACACCACCTTCCAAGCGTGGGCTTGCCATGGTTTTCCAGTCCTACGCGCTTTATCCGCATATGTCGGTGCGCAAGAACATCGGGTTCCCATTGCGGATGGAAGGGCTGGACCAAGCCGAAATCGACAAAAAAGTCGAAGCAGCCGCCCAGTCTTTGAACCTGATGGATTATCTGGATCGCAAGCCTGCGGCCCTGTCGGGCGGTCAGCGCCAGCGAGTTGCCATCGGTCGCGCGATTGTCCGCAACCCGTCGGCGTTTCTGTTCGACGAACCGCTGTCGAACCTCGACGCGGCTTTGCGTGTTGGCATGCGTCTCGAGATCAGCGAAATGCACGAGCGCATGAAAACCACCATGATCTACGTGACCCACGATCAGGTCGAGGCGATGACCATGGCCGACAAGATCGTCGTGCTTCAGGCCGGTGTGATTGAACAGGTCGGTTCGCCGCTGGAGCTTTACCACAAGCCGCGCAACGTCTTTGTGGCAGGTTTCATCGGTTCGCCAAAGATGAACATCTTCTCGGGCCCAGCCGCCGAGGCTTTGGGTGCGCATACGGTCGGTATCCGCCCCGAGCACACCGATGTCAGCATGACCGAGGGCACCTGGAAAGGCACCGTTGGCGTGGCCGAGCATCTTGGGTCAGACACGTTCATTCACGTGCATGACACTGGACTGGCCGATATGGTCACGGTTCGGATCAGCGGTGATATTTCGGTCAAACATGGTGACACGATCTACCTGACCCCTCAGGCCGATCAGCTTCACAAATTTGACGCGCAAGGAATGCGGGTCGAATGAAACGTCTCGCGGGCAAAACGGCTTTGATTACGGGGGCCGCCCGAGGAATCGGGCGCGCCTTTGCCCAGGCCTATGTCCGCGAGGGCGCCCGCGTTGCGATTGCAGATATCGACTTTGCCAGGGCAAGAAAAACGGCGGCAGAAATCGGCGAAAACGCCTTGGCCGTCGAACTGGATGTAACCCGTCAAAGCAGTATCGATGCGGGCATTGCCGAAACCATCGACGCTTTGGGTGGGATTGATATTCTGATCAACAACGCTGCGATTTTCACAGCCGCCCCTATCGTTGAAATCGAGCGGAAAGACTTCGCGCGCGCATTCGACATCAATGTCTCTGGTACGCTGTTCACCATGCAGGCCGTCGCGCGGCATATGGTCGAGCGCGGCAAGGGTGGCACAATCATCAACATGGCCAGCCAGGCCGGTCGTCGCGGAGAGCCTTTGGTGGCGGTCTACTGTGCGACCAAAGCAGCGGTGATCAGCCTGACGCAATCTGCGGGTCTGAACCTGATCAAGCATGGCATCAATGTAAACGCCATCGCACCAGGCGTGGTTGATGGTGAACACTGGGACGGTGTCGATGCGATCTTTGCCAAATATGAAAACAAAGCACCGGGTCAAAAGAAAAATGAAGTTGGCGACGGGGTTCCTTTCGGGCGCATGGGCGTGCCCGAAGATTTAACAGGGATGGCGGTGTTTCTGGCCACGGATGAGGCCAGATACATCGTCGCGCAATGTTTCAACGTCGACGGCGGACAATGGATGAGCTGATGGACGACTTTGCAGGGAGGTTGGAAACAATGGATCTGAATAACGCAACTCTGGCCGATTTGCCCTTAGGTGTTTTGACGCCGACCTATGATCGCTCGGTCTTAACCGCCGGGATGGTTCATATTGGTGTGGGAAATTTTCACCGTGCACATCAAGCATGGTATCTGCACCGTTTGATGCAATCGGGACAGGCACATGATTGGGCAATCATCGGCGCTGGTGTACGCGCGCCCGACGCGGTGATGCGTGAAAAACTGCTGGATCAGGATTGTCTTGTCACCCTGATCGAACTTGACCCCACCGGCCGCACGGTCGAGGTGTCCGGTTCGATGATCGACTTTCTTCCGGTTGAGCAAGAGAACGCCTCACTTATCGCCGCCATGTCCGATCCGGCGATCCGCATAGTGTCGCTGACCGTAACCGAAGGCGGATACTATTATGATCCGGCCACCGGCAAGCTGGATAAGGAACATGCGGACATCCGACACGACGCCGCCCACCCAGACACCCCGCACACGGCGTTCGGAGCGATGGTTGCAGCACTGAAAGCGCGGCGTGCCGCCAATGAAAAACCGTTTACCTGCCAAAGCTGCGACAATTTGCAGGGAAACGGAGACATCCTTCGCGAGGTTATCTGTTCTCTGGCGCGCCTTTCGGACCCGGATCTGGCGGATTGGATCGATGAAAATGGCGCATTCCCCAACTCGATGGTGGATTGCATTGTGCCCGCCACCGGCCCGGCCGAGCTTGAACTGGTGCGCGAAATCGGCATTTCGGACGCAGCGCCCGTGACCCACGAAAATTTCCGGCAATGGGTCATCGAAGACAATTTCTGTAACGGCCGCCCCGAATGGGAGGAGGTGGGTGTGACACTGACCAACTCTGTTCACGATTATGAATCGATGAAGCTGCGCATTCTGAATGCAGGCCATCAGGTTCTGGCCAATGCAGGGGAATTACTAAGGCTCGAGACCATCGCGGATTGCATGGCCCACCCGGTGATTTCCAAATTCTTCGCAAAGGTTCAGTCCGAAGATATCGCGCCGCTTGTGACACCCGTCCCGGGCATGAGCGCCGCTGACTATGTGAAACTGGTGGAACGTCGCTTCGCCAACCCAAAAATCTATGACACGACGCGGCGCGTTGCGTTTGACGGATCATCGCGCCATCCGGGTTTTGTGATACCCTCAATCCGTGATGCACTTGAAGCGGGCACCCCGATCAACGGCCTTGCATTGGTCGAGGCTATCTGGGCCCGTATGTGCGCGGGCATTCGCGAAGACGGCAGCAAAATCGAACCGAACGATCCGTTCTGGACCGATTTACAAGCTACCGCAGTAAAGGCGAAAGTCACGCCAATCGTCTGGCTTGAAATGTCGCAGGTCTATGGTGAACTTGCGCAAAACCAGATATTCGCAAGCAGCTTTGCACAGTGGCTGTCGCTGATCTGGGACGAAGGGGTCGAGGCCGCGATAAACAGCTTTCTGTCAGATCACTGAGCGGGAAAGCCATAGCGTTTCGAAATTCTTATGCGACACAACATCGTGGCGAAACGCCTCAGTTCCCGACAATGTGCTCGTCATCAAGCGAGCCGAGCGCCTGCAAAAGCGAACTGGAATTGGCGACGCCAAACTTTTTAAGAAGTTTTGCGCGATACACCTCAACCGTGCGATACGAGATTTCCAGCTTCAAGGCGATTTCCTTGCTGGTCAAGCCATCCGCGAGATAGGAAACAATTTCGCGTTCACGCCTTGTCAGTTCCTTATACGGTCTGATTTCAGACAGGTCGGCAAAGCTCCACACCGCGCGCATCAGCGGTTGATCCGGCGTAAAGGAATGGCCGCGTACCCGGCACCAAAACAGCTCGCCCCCTTTGCGGGCCATGATGCGTTCATCCCAATATGTATTGGTATCCTGAAGCTGTTTGATGCCCCGGTCGCGGATATTCACAAACTCTTCCGTTGACGGGTAGAGCATTGAAAACTCTCGGTTTTTAAGGTCTTCAACGGTGTAGCCGAACATTGCTGCAAACACCGGATTGCAATCGCGGATTATCCGGTTTTCGGTCACTACAAGCCCGACCGGCGCATAGACAAACGCAAGCTCTGCGAATTCTCCGTTCCGGTAACATTCGTCGATACGTATTTCCACAATCTTGCTTGCTCCGGGCGCATTTGGAACCATTGGGTATCACGAAGTTACTGAACTGATGGTGCCTGCGCAATGTTGCGGGTGCCGCACATTATCGGGAGGAACCAATGAAAATAGTCAACAGAATAATCGCGACAACGGGGCTGGGCATAACACTTGCCTCGGCAGCGGTCGCCGACGAGGCGGCAAAAATCGCTTTGGTGCATGGCGTTTCAGGCCATGCATTCGAGGTTTTTTCAAAGCAGGCGCAAACCGGTTTTGAACTGGGCATCGAATACGCCACCGGAGGCACCGGGATGGTCAATGGCCACCCGATCGAGATCGTTTACAAGGATACGCAATTCAAACCCGACGTGGCCCGCGCCGTTCTGGCCGAAGCCTATGGGGATGACGACGTGCTTCTGGCGGTCGGCGCGACCTCATCAGGTGTGACCAAGGGCCTGCTGCCGATTGCCGAGGAATACGAGAAGATCCTGATTGTCGAACCCGCCGTGGCAGACAGCCTGACCGGACCGGACAGCAACCGCTATATCTTCAAAACCTCGCGTAACTCGTCGATGGATATGCAGGCGCAGGCTCTGGCGCTGGCCCCGGACGAGAACCTCTATGTGGCCACGCTGGCCGAAGACTATGCCTTCGGCCGTGACGGCATTGCGGCCTTCAAGGACGCGCTGGACGGATCGGGCGCGACGGTTGTGACCGAGGAATACATCCCGCAAGGCACCACAGATTTCACCGCGCCGACCGAACGTATGTTCAACGCGCTGAAGGACAAACCGGGCCGCAAGGTGATCCTGATCTATGTTGCGGGCGGTGGCGATCCGATGGGTAAAATCCAGGCGATGCAGCCCGAGCGTTTTGACATCGAGATTTCAACCGGCGGTCATATCCTGCCTGTCCTGCCGACCTATAAGCGGGTGCCCGGCATGGAAGGGGCAATCTATTATTACTATGAAATCCCGCAAAACGAGGTCAATGACTGGCTGGTTGCAACCCACCAGGAACGCTTTGACGGTCCGCCTGATTTCTTCACCGCAGGTGGTATGGCCGCAGCCCTTGCAGTGGTGAAAGCCCTGGAAACCGCCGAAGACTGGGACACTGAAACGCTGATCGAAACCATGGAAGGCATGAGCTGGGAAACCCCGAAAGGCACCATGACTTTCCGCCCCGAAGACCATCAGGCGCTTCAGTCGATGTATCACTTCAAGATCAGAGTTGACGATGATGTCGAATGGGCAATCCCGGAACTGGTGCGTGAAATCACCGCGGACGAGATGAACATTCCGATCGGCCGTGACAACAGCCAGTAATTGAAACCATTGCCCCGGCCCGAAATTTGGGCCGGGGCATCCAGAAAAGTCAGAACCATGTCGCACCCATCTCTTGTCACCGAAGACCTGACGATCCGCTTTGGCGGACATGTGGCGGTAAACTCGGTCAGTTGCGAATTTCGACCGGGGGAATTGACGGTTATCGTCGGACCGAACGGGGCTGGAAAAACCACCTATTTCAACCTGATTTCGGGCCAGTTGCCCGTTTCGGAAGGGCGCGTTCTGAAGGACGGGATCGAGATTACCAAAATGCCCCCATCCGCACGGGCACATCACGGGATCGGGCGGGCGTTTCAGTTGACCAACCTGTTTCCAAAATTGACCGTATTGGAAAATATCCGGCTGGCCGTGCAGGCGCATTCGGGTCAGAGCTGGAAAATCATGACCCGCGTTGACAGCCTGACCGAGCTGACCGCGAAGGCCGAACGCTATCTTGAAGCAACCAAGCTGGGGAATGTCGCGCATCTTCCAGCCACCGCCCTGCCCCATGGCGACCAGCGCAAGCTGGAAGTGGCTTTGCTGATGGCGATGGAGCCGGATATCTATATGTTTGACGAACCCACCGCGGGGATGTCTCTGGATCACGCGCCGGATGTGCTGGATCTGATCGCGGAACTGAAACACGACCATTCGAAAACCATCCTGCTTGTGGAACACAAGATGGATGTGGTCCGCGCTTTGGCGGATCGGATCATCGTTTTGCACAATGGCGCTCTGATCGCCGACGGTGCGCCGGACGAAGTCATGTCCAGCCAGATCGTGCGTGATGTCTATCTTGGCAAATCGACGGAGGCGGCATGACCCTGCTTTCCCTGAATTCGATGAAAACCAATATCGGCCAATATTCGGTGCTCCACGATATTTCCATCAACGTCCCCGAAGGCGGGGTATTTGTTCTGCTTGGACGCAATGGCGCAGGCAAGACCACCACCCTGCGGTCGATTATGGGGCTTTGGAAGCCCTCGCCCGGTTCGGTGACTTTTCGTGGACAGGACATCACCAATTTGCACACCGCAGATATTGCCAGGCTGGGCATCGCCTTTGTGCCCGAAAACATGGGCATCTTTGGCGGGCTGACCATCGAGGAAAACCTGATCCTTGCCACCAAGACCGGCCAGTTTGACCAAACCCGTCTGGATCGCGTGTGGGAGCTGTTCCCAGCGATGAAGACTTTCTGGACGAAACAGGCCTGGTCGCTTTCTGGCGGTCAGAAACAGATGCTGGCGGTGTCGCGGGCCATTATCGAACAGCGCGACCTGATCTTGATCGATGAGCCGACCAAAGGTCTGGCCCCGTCGATCATTGACGCCATGGCGGATGCGTTCCGGGAAATCTCGGAAACCACAACCATTCTGCTGGTCGAGCAGAATTTCCAGTTTGCCAAGTCACTGGGCCGCGACATGGCCGTGATTGACGACGGGCGCATCGCGCACGCGGGAACAATGGCTGATTTCGTGGCCGATAAAGAATTGCAGGAAAGCCTGCTCAGCCTGTCGGCCTGAGGGAAAAAGAATGGATCAAGTAAACAAACTTATTGAACGGTTGGGTGGCGTCTATCTGCTGCCGGTGGCCGTGTCACTGATCGCCCTTGTGCTGATCGGGGTTCCCTCGTCCTGGGTCACATTGACTGTGGCGGGATTGGCCATGGGAATGATGATCTTTCTGATGGCATCCGGCCTGTCGCTGGTCTTTGGTCTGATGGATGTTCTGAACTTCGGGCATTCGGCCTTTGTCAGCTTTGGCGCGTTCATTGCCGCCTCGGTTCTGGCCTGGCTGGGCGGGTGGCTTGGATCAGACAGTATCATCCTGAACTCGATGGCAATCCTTGCCGCGTTCATTGCGGCGTTTCAGTTTGGTCTGGCAGCGGGTTGGTTTTTTGAAACCGTCGTCATCAAGCCGGTTTACCATGACCACTTGCGTCAGATTCTGATCACGATGGGTGCATTGATCGTTGCGGAACAGATGATCCTGGCCATTTGGGGCGGTGCCCCGATGAGCGTGCCCAGACCGTCATTTCTGGAAGGCGCGTTCCTAATCGGCGATGTGGCGATTGAGATCTACCGCGTCTATGCGCTGATCCTTGGCGGGCTGGTCTATATCGCGCTTTATCTGACTTTGAACCGCACCCGCATTGGCCTGCTGATCCGCGCAGGTGTTGAAAACCGCGAAATGGTCGAAGCCCTTGGCTTTCGCATTGATCGCCTTTTTGTTGGTGTCTTCATGGCCGGTTCGGCCCTGGCCGCGATGGGCGGTGTCATGTGGGCAGGCTATGAGACGCTGATCACCCCTGCCCTAGGCGCAGAGATGATGATCGTGGTGTTCATCGTTGTGATCATCGGCGGGCTTGGGTCAATCGAGGGCACATTGCTGGGTGCAATCATGGTGGGCCTTGTGGCGAATTATGTGGGGTTTCTGGCCCCCAAGCTCGCGCTTGCGTCAAACATGATCCTTATGATGGTGATCCTGCTCTGGCGGCCAAACGGCCTGAAACCGGCAGTGAAGTGAGGGTGACATGACGACCATTCCGACAAAAGGCGACCGCATCGTCAAAGCAGCCGTCCTGATCATCGCGGGGCTGCTGCTATTCGCGCCGTTCCTGTTTCAGGATATCCGGTCACTGGAGGTGGCGGCGCGTATTTGTGTCTTTATCGTGCTGGTGGCTAGCTATGATCTGTTGATCGGCTACACCGGGATCGTCAGCTTTGCACATACGATGTTTTTCGGTTTCGGTGCCTATGGCGCCGCCATCTCGCTTAAGCAGATGGGGCCGGGATGGGATGCCGTAGTGGTCGGCGCCTTGTCCGGCGTCTTGGTGTCCACAATCGTTGCGATCGCAATCGGCCTGCTTTCCCTGAGGGTCAAAGCGATATTCTTTGCAATGATCACACTTGCCGCGGCAAGCGTGGCAATGGTTCTGGCCAGCCAGCTGTCTCAGTTCACGGGCGGCGAGGATGGTATCACCTACAAGACGCCGGACATTTTCAAAACCGCCACCAAGCTGATGGTGGATGACAACAACAAGGTCGTGCGTTTGTTCGGCGTCAAACTAAACGGCAAGCTGGCGGCCTATTACTTTGTCTTTGCCACCTGCCTCATGCTGTTTCTGGTGATGTTGCGCCTTGTCGGCTCTCCGATTGGCACGGTCCTGAAAGCGATCCGCGAAAACGAGGCGCGGGCCGAGGCCGTTGGCTACCGCGTTGTGGCGTACCGGACATTCGTGTTTTGCATCGCCGCGATCATCGCTTCGCTGGCGGGCACCATCTATGCGATGTGGCTGAAATACACCGGACCGGACACGACACTAAGCTTCACGATCATGATCGACATCCTGCTTATGGTCGTGATCGGAGGTATGGGCACCCTTTGGGGCGCGGTGATCGGGGCTGTGCTTCTGGTGCTCGCGCAATATTATCTGCGCGACCTGATGGGCACAGCCGCCGAAGCCCTGCATGGCATACCGATCCTGCCATATGCGCTCGAGCCTGATCGCTGGCTTTTCTGGTTGGGCATCATCTTTATTCTGCTGGTCTATTTCTTTCCCAAAGGGATTGCCGGCACGATTGCGGAACGAGGTGCCAAACCATGACCGAACCCCGCTTTTCGTTTGTGCCGGTCCTCGATCACGAAATTCACCTGACCGAATGGGGGAACCCGGAAAACGAACCATTGGTAATGTGGCACGGGCTGGCAAGGACAGGACGGGATTTCGATGAGCTGGCAAGGGCGCTGAGCGACGAATTTTATGTACTGTGCCCCGATACGATCGGGCGGGGTTTGTCCAGTTGGTCACGAAACCCCGAAGCAGAATATTGCATCGAGTTCTATTCGGGCATCGCCGCTGATTTGCTGGATCATTACGGCATAGACAGGGCCGGATGGGTGGGCACTTCGATGGGTGGCCTTATCGGAATGCGGATGGCCTCGGGTCCCATGTCCGACAGGCTTTGCTATCTGGTAATCAACGACATCGGCCCCGAAATCCCGCAAGAAGCGATTGACCGTATCGTCGATTACGCCGGAACCTCGCCCGAATTCGGATCAGTTTGCGAAGCCGAAGAATGGCTGCGTGCGGCTTATGCGCCTTTTGGCCCGGCAAGCGATGCTTTCTGGACGCGCATGGCCCGGACATCGGTAAGACGGAAAGACAATGGGCGTTTTACCACCCATTACGATCCAAGGATTATCGTGCAGTTCGAGGCTTCGCCGGACGAGTTGACCAGTTGGGACAGGTTCGCGCAAATCAGTCTTCCAACCCATGTCATTCAGGGCAAATCTTCGGACCTGCTGACAGGGGATATCCTGCAACGCATGAAAGAAAGCCTGCCGGAAATGGCCGTCACCGTGGTTGAGGATTGCGGTCACGCCCCGACGCTGTCGCGACAGGCCGATATCGCCCATTTGCGACAGACAATTCACGGGCTTCGGGCCGCAAGCTGAACCTGCGTCAGGCACCAATTCAATCAGCTTTCGTCATAACGATGTTTGACTTTGCCCCGATAGCGGGCAAGCAGTTCCTCGTCCACTTCCGTGCCATCGGCAAGAAAAGGCAGGATTCCCCGACGCAAAGAGCGGCCTCGCATCGCTTTGATGTCATCGTCTGATCTGGTGACGCGCTGGCTCATTCGGCGGCCCCATTGGGCGAGATATCCGTAAAGGCGGTCAATCTCGGCCTGATATGCGCCGCCTTTGGCCAGATCGTGGAATTCCTCGGGATCAGCGTCGAGGTCGAACAACATGGGGCGGAAGCCGCCTTCGGCATGCATCAGCTTAAAGCGTCCATCGAAAACCATGAACAGCCGCGCATCGCGTGGTGCAAGCCCAAGTTTTGCGGCCTGTGGCGTTGCCGAGTAATCATACTCGCTGATCGCAAATTCGCGCCATTCAGGCGTTTCCCCCCGCAGCCAGGGCAACAGGCTGCGCCCTTCGATGATGTGGTCTGGCACCTTGCCACCAGCGGCTTCGACAAAGCTTGCCGCGATATCAATCGATTCAACCAGAGCATCGCATTCCGTTCCGCGCGTGGCATCGGCTTCGGCGCGTGGATCGTAAATGATCATCGGGATTTTGACCGACGGATTGTGGAACAGATCCTTTTCCCCCAGCCAATGATCGCCAAGGTAATCGCCGTGGTCTGAGGTCAGAACGATCATCGTGTCCTGCATCCGCCCCGTTTCCTCGAGATAATCCAGCAGACGGCCGAGTTGATCGTCACACTGTTTGATCAGGCCCATATAGGCGGGAATGACTTTCTGGCGGACCTCGTCTTTCTGGAAGGCCTGCGCGATTTTGTTTTCCTGATACGCCCCGAAAACCGGATGCGGGTCTTGCCGTTCTACCTCGTGTCGTGTTGCTGCCGGAACCTGGTTGGGACCGAACATATCGTGATAGGGCGCGGGCACGATATAGGGCCAGTGCGGTTTGATATAGCTGACATGCGCCATCCACGGGCGTTTGCCATCATTGGCTTCAATAAACTCGATGGTTTTCGAGGTCAGCCAAGGCGTTTCACTGTCTTCTTCGCGAATATTGGCCGGTTTATCGGCATTCCTGAAAATCCAGCCAGTTGCGATTTCGTCGCCCTCGACACCGGCATTGGCGAAATCGGCCCAAGGGTTTTCAGAATCATACCCCTTGGTCTTCAAATACTCGTTATAAGGCGACCGTTTTTCATCATAGAAGCCGTCCGGCCCTTCTGCCCAAAGTCCGTCATCCCGGATCCACGTATCAAACCCGCATTCTGCCTGACGGGCACCAATGACACTATCGGGGCTAAGGCCCAGACGGGCCATGCCCTCGGCATCCGCCTTCATATGGGTTTTGCCGATCAGCCAGCACTCCATGCCCAGCTTGCGCAAATGGTCGCCCATCGTGAATTCGCCGACCCTTAAAGGAAACCCGTTCCAATGCGCCCCGTGCGACGAGGCATAGCGGCCCGTGTAAAAACACATGCGAGACCCGCCACACACCGGAGATTGAACAAATGCATTGGTAAAGCGCACCCCCATCGAGGCGACCTTGTCAAAATTCGGGGTCTGCAAATGCGGATGACCGGCGCAGCTTAGGTAATCAAACCGCAACTGGTCATACATTATAAACAAAATGTTCATGCGGGCCTGATTTCCTTTTCCGAAGTCCAAACTGCTTGCTGTTTGAAAAATGTGTTTCGAGATTTACCTGAAAAACATGTTGATAATGAAACGCCCACATCATCAATAGGTTTCGCGCGTTTCTCAACTCTTTGGCCGAGCGCTTTCGTCAAGCCATTTGTAACTGCCACTGCATCTTCACCGTGTTCAGGTTGAGGACCCAACTGAGTTGATTTTAGCGGCGATCAGAGCTTTCAGATCGGAATACGCAGCATTGCTTGGCGGGGTACCGAGCCTGCAAACCAAGTTTTGCGAATTGGGCAACCTGAATATGCGCCCTAAAGCACCAGATTTTGGAATTTCAATGCGTCACGCAGTGTCGTCACACCACGCTCTTGCAATAGCGGCAGCATCTTCAACAAGACCTCAGCTGTCGCAATGGAATCGCCCAAGGCCGTGTGGCGTTTTTCTGACGGTATCTGAATTCCGAACCGCTTGGCCAGCCCGTCCAGCGTATGATCTGCTTCGTGCGGGAAAAGCTGAAGCGAAAGCCGCGCCGTACACAATGCTGCGTTGTCAATCGCCGGACCCCCTGCCGCTTTGAGGCGGCCAAGAAACGCCATGTCAAATGCCGCGTGATGCGCAACCAGAACCGAACCATCGCAATAAGTCTTGAAATGGTCCGCGACCTCGGAAAAAGGCGGGGCGTCCGAGACCATCTGGTCTGAAATTCCGTGAATTTCCTCGGACGCTTTTGGGATTGCCCGACCGGGATTGACCAATTGATCGAAGTTTTCTCCGCCAAGCAGCCTGCCGCCCAGGATACGCACGGCCGAGATCTGCACGACCTCGTCGCGATTGGTATCCAGACCAGTGGTTTCAGTATCAAACACGATGTAGGGCACATCACGCAGCGGCCGGTCCTCAAGCTCTGCATCGATTTTGGCGGTCAGATTGAAATCATAAAACTCAAACGGCAGGTCCGGCGCGTCCTGACTGGAAGCTGTTCCATTTTTCAACGGAAGCACGGTCCGGGGGCCGTCTTCGGCGTTTTCGACCCACATATCGGTTTTATGCGCAACAAGCGCGTCGCGTCCGGTATAGCGGCCATAGGCTGCCGCAATCGGGTGATCCAACCATTGTTCCAATTCGGCTATCGGCACCTGCTTACCGTCCCAGGCGATACAAAGCAGCACTTCGTTGTCTTGCGCTTCGGCATACATGCGCGGGTTTGAACGCCCTGCCTCTGTCATCATCGAATGCACGACATTTGACAGAACCTCGGTGATGGCGAAACCATCGCAGGTCACTACTTCGCCTTCATCTCGCGAAGAAACCGCTTCGGGTAGATGCAAATCCATGGCTTTGAATATTTGCCCAACCGACACGTCGCGGATCGGCCACATTGCGCGATACGCACGCGCTTCACCTTCGGACGCCGTTTCGATGGCGTTTGAAAGCCGCGACAGCTCGGATCGCATTGCATCGCGAATTTCACTGCGCCGGTCGCTTTGCATATCGGGCACCTGCTCGACCACGTCCAGCATCGCGGCAATGGCCGAGGCCGGACGGCGCACCGCTTCAATCATCTGGCGAAGCAGATGTTCAAGTTCACCATGCACCCGCAGGTCATCTGTCCGGTCACGGAACATCAAAACATGGCCGATCCGATCTTCGCTAAAGGATACGTTCGATACCGCGCCCGCAAGAATGCGACCGTCCCGTTTCGCTGCGGTCAGAAAACCGGCATGAGCCGTTTTATCCCAATGCGGGGCCGTCTCAAGATGGGCGACCGCGCTCATGACAGGCTCAGTCGGGACAACCTGTGACAACGGACGATCCAGCCCAAGCGGCCCGAGCAATGCAACCGCCGCACGGTTGTACATCAGAATACGACCATCCGCGGAAACCACCAAAACCGCGTCTTTAAGCTCGCGCAGCAATGCTTCGAGCAGCGCCTTGTCGCGGGTCATTACGGCCAGTTTTTCCGCCAGGGCGCTTTCCAGCGACTCGCGGGTGTCTTCCAAGGCTTCATGGATTGCCTGAGCGGCAGGGGCCAGCGCCCCGAGATAGCGCGCCGTGCCTTTGTCAATATCAACCGACACTTCTGATTTGGCGCGAGTGTGCAATTCCGCACTAAGTGCCAGTATCGGGCGGGCGACGTTCATATCAAAAAGATATCCCACCCAGACCGCCAGACCGACAATTCCGAACAGGGAAACCAGACCGGCAATCATCAAAGCTTCCTGAATTCCGTCGTCTGCCCGAGAGTAGCCAAGCCACAATCCGAGCGCCACAATGCCAGAGCCACCAACAGCCAGCGCCACGAAAAACAGCGCAAATCTAAGTCTTAGCCCAAGCTTTTCATCCATTGTATTCCTCGCCAAGCATCTGGCAGATTTTGCGGGTCAATTCGGTTGTATCAAACGGCTTGGTCATGAACTCATCCGCGCCCAGAGCAAGCCCTTTGCGTTGTTCAATCTCGCCCCCCGATGCGGTCATCAGCAAAACCTTCAACACCTTCAGCGGTTCGGTGTTGCGGATATGCTGTAGGATTTCGTATCCCGAACGGTCAGGCAGGCGAAGATCAAGCACCACCAAATCCGGCAGATCACCGGACAGGACCCGCAAAGCCTGTTTGCCATCTGACACGCGATGAAGATCGAAGCCTTGGCGGGAAATCAGAAATTCCAGCGCCAGCGCGATATTGTCTTCGTCTTCAACAAGCAGGATTTTTTTCTTTTCTGATGTCAATCGCTCAGCCCCCGCACAGTTTTGGAAGCAAGCTGTTGCCCTCGGGAAAGTCCTGCCAATTCGCTTGGGACAGATCAGCAAGGGCGCGTTCTGTGACCTTGGCGCGTTTTTTCAGCTCGCAATCAACAAATTGAGGAATGGCATTTGCCGGTTGCCATCGGGCGAACAGGATTACATCGACAAGAACAACCGCAGGATTTGCGTCGTTGCTACGCTGAGAAGGCAGATCAACGGCCATGATGCGGGTTGTTTGAGGTTTCAGATATGTCCATGGCCGCCACCACGCGGTCTCGGAAATCTCTTCCACCACGACCAACCCGTCGGGGAAACCGGCTACGGTGCGGTCCGCCCAGCTCATCTCGGACCAGATTGACATGCCGATCATCGCGGCACCGGCAGCCACGGGCATGACCCATTTGGGCAAGCGCCCGCGAGTGATGATGTTCAAACACAAAACCAGCCCGGCCGCACCAAATCCGGCTGCAAATACGGCAATCAACTCAAGAAACATCTACTATCCCATCCCGATACGGCCGTGGCCAATTGCGGATTGCATGGTGCGCACCACCAAAAACGCATCGCGCAGGTGATTGCGCTCAAGCTCGGACAATTGCCCCGGAGCAAGATAGTTATCCGCCGGTTTACCATCGGCAATCAACTGGGCTTGATGGCGCAGCCGGGTTGACGCGATCAGGTCATACGCATCAACAAGATCCTGAGCACCCGATGCCGAGATTACCCCTGCCGCACCAGCCGCCTGCAATCGCTTCCGCGTATTGACCGCGTCAATTCCGGCGCTTAGGGCGTAAACCCGCGCGAGATCGATAATTGGCACCACCCCGGCATGTTTCAGATCGACAGTGTTTTTATGTTCACCCGATCGGATCAGTGCAAAACCGCGAAACAAGCTAAGCGGAGGCGTGTGCTTTAACGAATTCCCGACCATGTGCGACACGAAAATCGAGTTCTTACGCGCCATGTCCAACGTTTCGTTCTGAAGCCCCTCAAGCAAATCGGACGTGCCCGCAATTGCGCGAAGGTCGAACATGACTGAGGCAAGCATCTGCGCTTCATTGTCCGGCTGGTCAATCCACTTGGCGAAGTATTCCTGCCAAACCCTGCGCGGCTGACGCCATCGGGGATTGGTGGCCATCATATCGCCCGGACAATGGATAAATCCAACTTGGGCCAGCCCATCGCAGACAAAGGTGGCGAGGGCTTCAAAATAGGGGTCGTGCGCGGGTGTTGCTGCGTCATCAAGGATCAGGCAATTATCCTGATCCGAAACGCCGGTTTGTTCCTGACGACCCTGACTGCCACAAGCGGCCCACAGGTAAGGCACCGGTGCCGGCCCCAGCCTATTCTCGGCAAGTTTCAGCAACCGCCGCGTAACCGCATCCGTCAAATCCGTGATCCGGCGGCAAATGGCCTGAGGTTTGGCCCCGGCAGAAACCAAATGGGTCAACAGATCCGGCAGGCGCTGCATGATAACCGCCATGTCGCTGGCGCTTTCCGCGGCCACAATCTCGGCAACCATATGGCTGGCGGTCGCCGCTTGTCTGCGGAACAGATCGGTTTTTGCAATCATGCCGACGATGCGGCCGGATCGCTCTTTGACCGGAAGGTGGTTGATCCGGTGCTCGGCCATTTCGACCAATGCATCCAGACCCGTAGAATCCGGAGCGATGGTTCTTGGGTTCGCGGTCATGACCTTTCCGACCGGAATCTCACCCGTAAGGCCCTCGGCCAAAACCTTGTTGGTCATGTCATGAACGGTCACGATACCGGCCAGTGCCTGATCCTGCACAACAAGTACCGAACTGATCGAATTGTCGCGCATGATGCGTGCGACAAAGGTTACGGAGTCTGTCTGACTGCACGTCACTGGCGATTTCGCCATCATGTCTGACACGCTCAATGCCGTCAGACCCGTGGCGTAAGGCCCTTCATCTTCGCTTTCATCCGTTGGCGTGGCCCGGTCGAACCATCCGGCAATCTCGGCATGGGCCGCGACCAATGCGTGGAACGTGTCGGCCTTGATCAAAAGAAGGCTGGCCTGTTCCTTGACCGTCGCGGTTAACATCGCCTTGCCGTCGCGAAGCAAGCCCCGCTCGCCGATGATATCGCCCGTTCCGCGCCGCGAAACGCGATCTCCGCTGCTGGTGCGCACGTCGATCAGGCCGTCTTCGATCAGGTACAGGTTTGCCAACACTTGCCCCTCTTCAAAGACAACACTGCCCGGGCTTAGCGAAAGCTCGGACAGTCCGTCAGTCAGGGCCATGCGTTCGTTGACCGGCAGCATGTCGAACGGAGGAAAACGGCCAAGCCGTTCGCTCAGATCGGAAGGATCATCAGGCATCTCGGGTTCGCCTTCGTGTGTCGGAAATTACCTAAAAGTCAGTCTTGCAGGAAATATCGGCAAGAAGAAGAGCGGGGCGCGAATATTGCGCCCCGCCCCGTCCCTTACTTAGTGATCTGCGGCTGCAGCGCCTGCACCACGGGGAACACGAACGCTTTCGACCAGATCCTTGATCTCTTGCGGGGTTTCCTTCGTCATGTTGGCGACAATGTAAGCAACCGAGAAGTTGATCGCCGCACCAATCGCGCCGAACGAGGTCGACTTGATGGTACCCAATAGCGGATCAGCATCCGTAAAGCTGTTGGTGCCCGGGATGAAGAACCAGCCTTTGTGCAGGAAGATGTAGATCAGAGTAACGATCAGACCTGCCAGCATACCGGCGACCGCGCCGTGGTTGTTGATCTTCTTCGAGAAGATACCCATCATCAGCGCCGGGAAGATAGACGCAGCGGCCAGGCCAAAGGCCAGTGCCACGGTCTGCGCCGCAAATCCCGGAGGGTTGAGACCCAGATAGGTGGCAACCACGATGGCCACCGCCATTGCGATACGCGCCGACAAAAGCTCGCCCTTTTCAGAAATCGCAGGATTAAGCTGGCCTTTGATCAGGTCGTGCGAAACCGCAGACGAAATCGCCAGAAGCAGACCGGCAGCGGTTGACAGCGCGGCGGCAAGACCACCCGCAGCAACCAGACCGATCACCCAGCTTGGAAGGTTGGCGATTTCAGGGTTCGCCAGAACCAGGATGTCGCGGTTGAACTTGGTCAGCTCATTACCGGTCCAGCCTGCGGCTTCGGCTTTTTCCTGCATCGCAGGGCTTTTGTCGTTGTAATACTGGATCATGCCGTCGCCGTTTTTGTCTTCCCAATCAAGAAGACCGGTTTTCTGCCATGTCAGCATCCAGTCGTATTGCGCATCGGTTTCGATGGTTTCCACCGAAACTGCCGCATTGTCCGTGCCATTCGGCCACATCATCTCGGTGATGTTCAGACGCGCCATCGCACCCACGGCCGGGGCCGTCAGATAAAGCAAGGCGATGAACACCAGCGCCCAACCGGCCGACCAACGTGCGTCAGACACTTTGGGAACGGTGAAGAAGCGCATGATCACATGCGGCAAACCGGCGGTGCCGATCATCAGTGACAGGGTGAAAAGCACCATGTTCAGCGTATCGGCGTTGCGCGCAGTGTATTCAGCAAAGCCCAACTCGGTCACGATCTGGTCCAGCTTGGCCAGAAGCGGTTCACCCGAAGCGGCGTGATCACCAAACAGACCAAGACCCGGAATCGGGTTTCCGGTCAGCTGAAGTGATATGAAGACTGCCGGGATCGTATAGGCCAGGATCAGAACGACGTACTGGGCAACCTGTGTATAGGTCACACCTTTCATGCCGCCGAAAACCGCGTATGCGAAAACAACAGCGGCACCGATCAGCAGGCCGGTGGTGTTCGACACTTCAAGGAAGCGGCCAAACGCGACGCCAACACCGGTCATCTGACCGATAACGTATGTCACCGAAGCCACGATAAGACAGATCACGGCCACCAGACGGGCGGTCGAACTGTAGAAACGGTCGCCGATAAACTCGGATACCGTGAACTTGCCGAACTTACGCAGGTAAGGTGCAAGCAACAGCGCCAGAAGCACATAGCCACCGGTCCAGCCCATCAGGAATGACGAATTGTCATAGCCGACAAAGGCAATCAGACCAGCCATCGAGATGAACGACGCAGCGGACATCCAGTCAGCAGCCGTTGCCATACCGTTGGTGACAGGGTGAACGCCACGGCCTGCGGCGTAAAATTCAGATGTGGAACCCGCGCGGGCCCAGATCGCGATGCCGATGTAAAGCGCGAAAGACGCGCCTACAAACAGCAGGTTGATAACAAATTGGCTCATGTTGTCAGATCCTTACTGTTCGTCCACACCGTGTTCACGGTCAAGCTTGTTCATCCGCCAGGCGTAGAAGAAGATCAGGCCAAGAAAGACCAGAATCGACCCCTGCTGGGCGAACCAGAAACCAAGATCGGTGCCGCCGACCGCGATGCCCGAAAGCAACGGCCGAAGCAGGATCCCGAAACCGAACGAAGCGATGGCCCAAATGACCAGGCTCCAGATGATGAGACGCAGGTTGGCGGACCAATAGGCCGCGTCTTTGGAGTTGTCAGACATAGAGTTTCCCCCTCCCGTCTGTTTGGTTACGAAAAAATCCGGCACCGCGAACGATGCCGGGGATCATCACGCCAACGCTTCTTGGACGATGGCGGTCAGGCTTTCAGAGACGGTATCGATCTGCGCCATGGCATCGACGCCTTTCAGAACACCGCGTTCGCCGTAATAGGCGATCAGCGGGGCTGTCTGGGCGTGATAGGCTTTCAGCCGTTGTGCCACCGTCTCGGCATTGTCGTCGGCGCGGCGGTTGAATTCGCTGCTGCCGCAATTGTCGCAGACGCCGTCTTTGGCGGGCTGCTTGAAACTGTCGTGATATCCTTCGCCACAGCCCGCACAGGTGAAGCGGCCGGAAATCCGGTCAACCATGGCCGCGTCATCAACCTCGAGACTGATGGCTGAGGTAATGCTGCTTCCGGCCTCGGCCATAAGCGCATCCAGCGCCTCGGCCTGCGCGGCAGTGCGCGGGAAACCGTCGAAAATCACACCATTGGCGCAATCGGGTTCGCCAAGACGATCGCGTAGGATCGCTATCACAATGTCGTCCGACACCAGATCGCCGCGCTCCATCACGGCCTTCGCCGCCTTGCCAGCCTCGGTGCCGGCAGCCACGGCTGCGCGCAGCAGATCACCCGTGGAAAGCTGGATCAGGCCAAATCCTTCTTCAAGCTTGCGGGCCTGCGTGCCTTTGCCAGCGCCCGGAGGTCCAAGCAAAACAAGGTTAGCCGCGGTTTGTGCGGTGGTTGTTCCGTCCATTATCAAATCCTCACAAGGTGGCGCGATTGGCAATCAGTTCGTCAACGACCGCGGGATCAGCCAGGGTCGAAGTGTCGCCAAGGCTGTCAAAATCGTTCTCGGCAATTTTGCGCAAAATGCGGCGCATGATTTTGCCCGAGCGGGTTTTGGGAAGGCCCGGTGCCCATTGGATGACATCCGGCTTGGCAATCGGGCCAATCTCGGTCCGCACCCATTTCTGAAGCTCGGCCAAAAGGTCGTCAGTCGCTTCGACACCATCCATCAAGGTGACATAGCAATAGATCCCCTGCCCCTTCACGTCATGCGGGAACCCCACGACGGCCGCTTCGCTGACGGTCTCATGTGCAACAAGGGCGCTTTCCACTTCGGCAGTGCCCATTCGGTGGCCCGATACATTGATAACGTCGTCCACTCGGCCTGTAATCCAATAATACCCGTCCTCATCCCGACGACACCCGTCACCCGAAAAGTAATAGCCTTTGAACATCTCGAAATAGGTCGAAACGAAACGCTCGTGGTCGCCCCACACGGTGCGCATCTGCCCGGGCCAGCTGTCTTTGATGGCCAGAACGCCTTGGGTAGCGCCTTCCAGCTCATTGCCCTGATCATCCAGAATAACGGGTTGAACCCCAAAGAACGGCTTTGTCGCCGATCCCGGCTTGGTTGGCGTTGCACCCGGCAGCGGAGCGATCAGTATACCGCCGGTTTCAGTCTGCCACCATGTATCGACAATCGGGCAATTCCCTTTGCCGACATTCTCATTATACCAATTCCAGGCTTCCGGGTTGATCGGCTCACCGACCGAACCAAGGATACGCAAACTGGACAGGTCGTACTTGGCCACGATGTCGGTACCTTTACCCATCAACGCACGAATTGCGGTCGGCGCGGTATAGAACTGCGTAACCTTGTGCTTCTCGCAAACGGCCCAGAAACGGCCAGCATCGGGATAGGTTGGCACACCTTCAAACATGACGGTCGTAGCGCCATTGGCCAGCGGACCATAAACGATATAGCTGTGGCCTGTCACCCAGCCAACATCGGCGGTGCACCAATAGATGTCACCATCCTGATAATCAAAAACATACTCATGGGTCATCGACGCATAGGTCAGATAGCCACCGGACGTATGCACAACCCCTTTCGGCTGACCGGTCGAACCCGAGGTATAGAGAATGAACAGAGGATCCTCGGCGTTCATCTCAACCGGGATGTTATCGGCGCTGACCGTTGCGGCCATATCCTCATACCGATAGTCGCGATCCGCGATCCAGTCGATCTGCCCGCCAGTGCGGGTGACTACCAACAACTTGCACTCATGCTGAACACGACGCAGGGCCTTGTCACAGTTGGACTTCAGCGGTGTCGAACGACCACCGCGCGGCGCATGATCCGCACAAATCACCAGCTTGGCATCACAGCCGTTAATACGATCTGCCAATGCATCAGGCGAGAAACCGGCAAAGACAATCGAATGGATCGCCCCGACACGGGCACAGGCCAGCATTGCGTAAGCCGCCGCCGGGATCATCGGAAGATAAATGACCACGCGATCACCCTTCCCGACACCCATTTCTTTCAGGACATTGGCGAACACCGATACCTCACGGTGCAAATCCTTGTAAGAAATATGCTGCGCCTCTTCCTGCGGATCGTCCGGTTCGAAGATGATTGCAGTTTGATCACCACGGCTTGCCAAATGGCGATCGATACAATTCGACGAGACGTTCAGAGTGCCATCTTCAAACCATTTGATCGAGACATCATCATAGGCGAAGGATGTGTTTTTAACTTTGGTGTAAGGCTTGATCCAATCCAGACGCTGCCCCTGCTTTGCCCAGAACGCCACCGGATCATTGATCGATTCATCATACATCGTCTGATAACCACTTGCATCCACCTTTGCGTTTGCAGCAATTTCCTTGGCCGGCGGATAGGTACGATCAGCTTCCGGTTGGTCTTTGGTCTGAATGTTCATAAATGTCCTCCAATTCACCCCCTATCCACTGCGGTCGGCTTGAAGCGACTCAATGGATGAAGTTGAGGCGCAGTGTAATTCAGGAAGCGAGAACAAGAACCATCATCGTGTTTTTATTACGTTTTTCTGTAAATTATTTTCTCGAAATTATCCGATTTATGTAATATTTTTTACAAACATAGAGAGATTCAATGATTTCAGTGCTTTATCAGATTGGATGCATACCATTGCATACAATGACAGGCGCTAACAATTTGACACCCAATGCGTCCGCAGCAATTTCGCCCTGAATTTTGTCGTGTGGCAAAACCGCCCACCAGAATTGGAAAGAAAATTTTCAGTCAAAATACAGAGTCGTTTAACCTCGCATTGCGCGTCCAAATTGCCTCTGAAAGTGTTTCGCCCTGCGCCCAGACACATGACTTTCATCTAGGAAGGGGCGGCGCTTCGCCGCCTATTACTTTCAAAAACTATATACGATATTCCAAAAAACACCGCTTTACCCCCGTCAATTCGGCAAAGAATGGGTCGAAAAAGGGTTCAAACCGGACCAAGATTGATCCTGATCATATTTTATGGCCAAATAATACATAGTATGCGCTCACCATTCAGAAAGGACTCAACGTGAAAATCAAATTTACACTGGCGGCCATAGCCGCGATTGGCCTGACAGCTTCGCCGATGATGGCCGGTGTCGGTCATGATGATGACTCAGCGGCAGACGAACACGAGCCGATTGAACTTCAGCTCACGATGCCGATCTTGGATTCGGAACGCGGCCGCGAACTTTTCGTCAGCAAAGGCTGCGTCGCCTGCCACGCGGTCAACGGCGTTGGTGGCGAAGATGCCTCGCCGCTTGATGCGCATAACATGGACCTGTCCATGAACCCGTTCGATTTCGCAGCAAAGATGTGGATGATGGCGCCCTACATGATCGAAGCGCAAATGGAAGCCTTTGACGAACAGATCCTTTTCGAAGGTGATGAACTGGCTGACATTATCGCCTTTTTGCACGATGATTCCGAGCAGCATGAACTGACCGAAGCATCTCTTCCGCCCGAGATCCGGGAAATGATGGATCACGCACATGGGGAAGAAGGCGGCGAAGTAGTGCACGCCGAAGAGATCGGCCACTAACACCGATCACACATTTTGGGTCGCTTGGGCGTAACCGTCCGGTCTGCCCGCTCTGCCGCAGTTTGAGGGAGAGTGATAATGTCCATTTTCGATAATGGACATCTTGAGGCGGTTTATGGCGGGGAAGAAGGGTCAGAAGAAGCGATTTTGGTCAGATGATGAGAAGCGC
>JASMHC010000012.1 GCA_030750975.1 Paracoccaceae bacterium | reverse complement strand
GAGCGCTTCTCATCATCTGACCAAAATCGCTTCTTCTGACCCTTCTTCCCCGCCATAAACCGCCTCAAGATGTCCATTATCGAAAATGGACATTATCACTCTCCCTCAAACTGCGGCAGAGCGGGCAGACCGGACGGTTACTCATTATCTTGTGAATATCTTTCTCAACCTTTGGCGTCAGAAACCATAGGGAATAGTACTGCACGAGGTGTTCAACCGCGTCGATGATCCCGTAGGCGTTTTCGTCCATGTATTCTTCGGTCTCGTAGTCGAAGGGCAGCGGTTCTTGCGCGTTTGGCAACTTCGCCAAGAACTCGTTGGGGTCCAGATCACTCCATCCATCAGTTGGATCGATGTCCGCAACTCCACTCCAAAACAAATTGGTTCGGGCGGCTGAATACAATACGTTGTTACTTTCGCGCCCATTGAATGCACCGGGGTTGAGCAGGTGCTCATCTGGCAGGTCTCCACTTATGTGCATTGCCAGTAGAAGCGCGAAGTTCTCTGCGTCCTTGCGCTTCTCAAAGAATACACCAGCGTCTCCTAGAATAATATTGTACAGACCCGCAAAATCTTCCCCCTCCAATCGGCCTTGGCGGACAATCCTGTAGCCACGATCAGAGTCACCTTGCACCTGAATCTGTCCACAAGGATAACTGCCATCTGGATGCCATACGTTCAGCCAAACGTTGTCGCTCTTCCTCTCATGACTTTGGTACTTGTTGGGTTTCATGCGGCTGACACAGTTTGCGGGGCCCGCCACCGAAATATCGATTCAGGTCCAAACGTTTCAATCATTGTATCAAGCTTTTCATCAAGATAGTAGTCAACGTCAAAGCTACACGAGTTTCTCTGAAGGCAGCCTCTCCAGTCGCTGCTACCAATCTCAGTTAGAGCAGGTATCTGCGCTACGCCGATGGGACACTTCAATTAGGCGAGATGGACATCCACGGGATTCTGGACTGTCCCACTATCAATTAACCTGCTGAAATTACTCGCAAGGTGTGCTCCGCCCCCGGGCACCATTTTCTGCCAATTTGGACAGCTTGTTGCTGGTTTTTTTGGCCTTCGAAAATTTCACTTTCATTTGGATTTGCCCGCATGGGGCAGGGTGCCAATTGGTTTCAGCCGAGGCAATTTTGCTGATCCAATCCTTTGACCTTATCAAGGCAAAATGAAAGGGTTTCGCGATCGGTTTTTTGACACGAGTTGTTTTTGAAACGCCCACAATTTTTAATGGTTTCGCGCGTTTCGCCATAATGCCTGTGTGCCAACAAGAGTGCGGAATGCATCAATCGGCCAACACTTTCGATGCTTGACGCGCCAGAGTTTTCACTGGCCCGGACGCGGAAATGGTTCCCAATTCGTCGAACTGCTGCATGTTTTTTGAGATCTTTTTAAGATCGTACAGATAATTGACCATCACTCCGAAAGATTGACGCACCCCGTTTTCCGAAATGTCAGCTGCGCTGTGTACGGCATGGACCTGCGCGCCGTTTGACAGGTGGAACCGGGCAACGGGATCAAGCGGGATGCCGTCGCGCGATTTCTGATTGATCAGGTAGTGTGCAGCGAGTTGTTTGAGGGATGCATCATCAGCTAGGTCAACCGGGCGACCCTCATTTTCCATCCATTTTGAAAATCCGGGTAGGGGCGACAAAGTTACGAAGGTCTTAAGATTGGGCAGGTCGCGCGATAAATCACGAGCAACTTGTTTAATCAGCGAGTTTCCGAATGAAATTCCGGCAAGGCCCTTCTGGCAGTTCGAGATCGAATAAAAAACAGCCGTGTCGGTGGTTTCTTCCGGTACGGATTCGCGTTCTTCCGAAAGCAATTCCTGCACCGAATTGGGAATCCCGCTGACCAAGGCAATTTCGACAAAAATAAGTGGCTCGTCCGGCATTGCCGGATGGAAAAATGCAAAACAACGTCTGTCGCCGGGTTGCAAACGACGACGCAGATCGTCCCATGTATGGATCTCGTGAACAGCTTCGTAGGATATGACCTTTTCAAGAATGGCCGCCGGGCTGTCCCAGTTGATTTGTCGAAGTACGAGGAATCCCCGATTGAACCAGCTTTTCAGAAGGTGAACAAAATCCCTGTCCAGCCTTTTCAATTCGGGATTCTCTTTGGTGAACCCAAGCAGGTCGGCACGCATTCTGACAAGCTCGCCCGTGGCACCTTGGGGTTCATTCAGGCGCCGCAACAGGGTTAGTCGCTTGGATTCTGTCCCTTCGGTCAAGGCCGCGTAATTCCGAGGCGAGGGGTCCTCGGCATATGTCGATGCAAGCTTGACAACGTGTTGACGATCCAGATCGAACTTCGAATTCAGAAAATGGAAAAACGCGAGCTTTTGGTCTTGGGCAAGGCCCCTGTAATGCTCTAAAGCAGCCGCAGCGACCTGAAGGCCAGAGCGTTCATTTTTTTGCGACAAAAGTGACTGACACAAGTCTTCGATCGCGCGGGAATCGTCCTCGATCCGTCCAAAGGGGCGTCGTTCGAAGATGGTCGACAGAAGCTCGCCTAAAGATGCTGACGCAGGCATTGTTCTGTTAATCCAGCGACACCCGGCCGGTTGATAGGCCGATGCTGATGTTCAAACTTCCCTCGTTGACCAGCCACTTTCGAAGCGTAAAGCTGCGTGCGCCGCTTTTGTGCATAGGGTCATTTTCGGCAAGCTTTTGCGCTTCGTCCATTGACGTCGCTCGATAAACGATCAAGCCCGCGCCTTGCATTTCCTTACCCGAAGCATCTGACAATGGCCCGGCCAGAACCAGAATGTTCCGTTCTTCCAAAGTCCGTTGATAGGCCAGATGATCCGGCAGGTTCGCCTTCACATCCGCAGCTGTGCCGCCGGGCAAAGATTCCACGACAAACAGCTCTAAAGCTAGCGCGCCCCGCGACTTCGCAGTTTGCATATATTCTGACCATGCTACCATTTTTATCTCCCAAATTGCGTATACTCTAAAAATATCGATTTTATTTGACAAGATGAAAAAACATAGGCAGAGATTGATTGTAGGGAGGATGTGATCCCAATGAATGCGACTGATAAAGATAAGTGAAGCTGACACATGAATGCACTGACCGGTGAAGCACTTGCTTCTGCGCGAGCGGACGCTCAGCAAGCCTATAGGGACCTCAGAGCCCGCAAGCCCAGGTTGGACGGCGATTCTATTGATGTGATCTTGCGCCATGCACGTTCGCATTATGCATGGCAGGATCGGCCGGTTTCCGAAGACACACTCCGCGAAATCTACGACATCATGATTTCCGGTCCGACCAGTATGAACACTTTGCCGGCTCGGATTGTCTTTGTTCAGTCCGACGAAGGGAAGGCGCGGCTGGCGAAATCGCTCAAGGCCAAGAATATCGACAAGATGATGGCAGCACCGGTCACTGCAATCATTGCGTATGATCTGGATTTTTGGAAAGAGCTTCCGTTTCTGTTCCCGCACGAAGATCGCCGGCCACATTTTGACGGAAAACCAAACCATTCCGAAACAACCGCGTTTCGCAACGGAACGCTTCAGGGCGCCTATTTCATGATCGCCGCCCGCTCTGTTGGGCTTGATGTCGGGGCGATGTCTGGCTTTTCGAATGAGAATGTCGACGACGAATTCTTTGCAGGTACATCACTGAGATCAAATTTCTTGTGCAACTTGGGATACGCGGACGAAAGCGCGCTGTTCCAGAAATTGCCAAGATTCACGTTCGAGCAAGTCTGCTCGTTCCAATAGGGAAAATCACCGGCAACGCAGGATGAGACTGATAAGACGCAAGGGCATCCGCCTCTGAAAAGACCCGCGATATGTGCCGACTTTCGTGGGTGTGCCTTACAAATATGTGAAACTTTCTAGGGAGGAAAAAATGAAAGTTTGGATTAAAAGCACCGCAATAGGTGCACTTATGACGACTGTCGCCGCTGTTCCGGCGTTCTCGCAAGAGACGATCAAAGCCGTCGTCATTGACGGTTATCCCGCGAAAGCATTGTGGGTGCAGGAGCTGTCAAATTTCTTTATTCCTGAAGTCGATGCACGACTGGCAGAAAGCGGAAACTATGTCATTGATTGGCAGGAAAGCTATGGTGGCTCGATTGTCAAACCACGGGGTGTCCTTGATGGCATTAAGCTTGGGCTTGGTGACATCGGCGTTGTTACTACAATCTTCCATTCCTCAAAGATCCCCAGCCAGGCGATTTCTGCGGTAACTCCGTTTGTTGCAGCCGACGCCCGTGCGGTGGCGAAAGCGGTAGACGAGATTGCGCGTGAATTCCCGACAATGCAGGAAGAATTCGCAGCGCAGAACCAGGTCTATCTTGCAACCGGCGTCGTTCTTGACACCTATCAGGTATTTTCGGCCGAACCGGTCTCGGGTGTTGCCGATCTTGAAGGTGACAAAGTTGCAGGCGCCGGTCTGAATCTGCGCTATCTTGAAGGTATCGAAGGGGCTGCGGGTGTTCGCGGTGGCCTGACCGACTTTTACAACATGGTCCAAACCGGCCTTGCCGATAATGCGATGATTTGGCCGGAAGCTGCGATTACATATAAGATCGGAGAAGTCGCACCTTATATGCTGGAAGCGAATTTCGGCTCGGTGAATACCAAGACAGTTACCGTCAATGCCGATTACTGGGCCGGTCTTCCGGACGAAGTGAAATCGGTGATGCAAGAGGTGGCCGTGCTGTATCGTGATCACGTCGCAGGTCTTGCGATGGACCGCGCCGAAGCCAGCCGCGCGAAATTCGTCGAAGGTGGCGGGACCATCGTACCGGTGAGCGATGAAGATCGTGAAGCTTGGGCAAACTCGATGCCAAATATTGCCGCCGAATGGGCAGCCGATCTGGATGCGAACGGCAAGCCTGGATCGGAAATGCTTGAAGCATATTTGGGCAAACTGCAAGCGGCCGGCTATACCGGCGTTCGCGATTGGACCGAATAAGAATACCACTCACGGGGGGGCGCTTACCCATGTTAGCACTATTTCGACACTGGGTAGGCGCCCTTTCGAAATTCACCAACTCGATCGCGATGTTGGCCAATGTTGCCGGTACTTTGGTCGTGTTGGCACTGGTCGCGGTCGTAAACTACGACGTTATCGCCCGCGGCTTTTTTAACGCACCATTCCGCGGTGCGGTCGAGGTTGTCCAATTCACGATGGTCTTGATTGTGTTTCTTCAATTGCCAGACGTGGTGAGGGTAAACAGACTGACGCGGTCAGACGGGTTTCTTGTGGTTATCGGTCCCAGATTCCCGCGGTTCACGGCCTTTCTCAGGCATGTCATTGAAGGCATTTCGGCCTTGTTTATGGCGGCAATCGCCGTGGCTATTTATCCTGAATTTATCGAGATGTGGCACACGAAAGATTATTTTGGCATTCCAGGAGTTTTCACAGCCCCCTGGTGGCCTACCAAGCTCGCGATTTTTTTAAGTGCTTCGCTTTGTACGATCATCTTCGTGCTCAAAATCCTAAGCCCAGCGCAGAAGCCTGAACTTATCAAAGCCCCGGAACACGAGGACTCCAAATGACCCCTATCGAAATTGGCCTTGTATCGGTCATAGCGATCGTCATTCTGATCTATCTTGGCGTCTATATTCCGATTGCACTCGGTGTTGTGTCGTTTGTCTCGATTTGGCTTATGCGAGACAACTTTGATCTGGCGATAAACTTGCTGAAAATCGCGGTCAGTGACAGCGTGATGGAATACGCCTTCGCCACGGTTCCGCTGTTTACATTTATGGGGCTAATCGTCTCAAAGGCCGGATTGGGCGCCGATATCTACGCTGTCATGAGCTCGGGCTTCCGCCGTGTGAAAGGCGGGATCGGAATGGCAACGGTCGGTGCGAATGCCGTATTTGCGGCCGTGACCGGTTCGTCGATTGCATCTGCTTCGGTATTCTCGAAAGTCTCGGTCCCTCAGATGCTGAATCTGGATTACAACCCGCGCTTTGCAGTTGGGGTAGTGGCAGGGTCATCTGTTCTTGGCATGATTATCCCGCCTTCAGCCATGCTGATCATCTATTCCTTCGTTGCCGAGCAATCGGTCGGGGATATGTTCCTTGCGGGGGTCATTCCTGGTATCTTGCTTGCCGTGGCCTATGTGGCCGCAATTTGGGCGATGGGACGTTTCACACCGAATTTTGTCGGTGGACGAAATGCCGAGGACATCGAGCCGTTGACCTGGAGCGAGATCGCCGCGAAGTCCCTTCCGATCCTCTCGCTTATCGTTGTTGTTCTCGGAGGTATCTACACCGGTTGGATGACCGCCGTTGAAGCAGGTGCTGCCGGATCGCTTCTGGGCGTCTTCATCGCCGTGGTGCGCCGCAAACTTACCCCCAAACTTGCATGGGAGGCTTTGCTGGAGACTGGCCATATCACGGCGGCCATTTTGTTCCTGATTACCGCTGCGTCGATCTATTCTCGGATGCTGGGCCTTGCGGGACTTCCCAATGAGCTAGGCGACTTGCTGGCCCAAAGCCAGGCCAGCTTTTTCATGATCATGCTGATTTACGTGATACTGATGCTGTTTCTGGGCACATTGCTTGATACGGCCTCGATCATACTGATCGTCGTTCCGCTTTTCCTTCCGCTGATCGAGCCAATGGGCCTGTCGCTGGTTTGGTTCGGAATCGTAACTGTGGTCGGCGCAGAAATCGGCCTGCTGACACCACCGCTTGGCATATCGTGCTTTGTCATCAAAGCCACCCTGAATGACGACCGCATATCTTTGAAGGACGTATTCCTTGGCGCGTTGCCTTTCGCGGGCGTCATGCTGTTCGTCTTGATCCTGCTGATCCGTTTCCCTGCGCTCAGCCTCGCAATATTGAACTAGGACCCCTCACAATGCGTAATGTGACCAAAGAAAACATCACCGAAACATTCACGGGATATTTCGGAGACGATACCGACCCACGAGTAAAAGAGGTGCTGTCATCCCTTGCACACCATATCCACGAATTCGTGCGGGAAACCAAGCTGACCCATGATGAGTGGCGCAAAGGACTGGAATTTCTGGAATGGGCAGGAAAAATCACGTCGCCGGAACGGAACGAATTTGTTCTGCTTTCAGACGTGCTGGGCATGTCATCGCTGGTCGATATGATGCATTCAACACCCGAAGCGACCAGCAGCTCGGTTCTTGGGCCTTTCCATGTGTCAAACCCGCCGCCGCTTGAAATTGGCGGCGATATGAAGCGTGATTTCGAAGGAGAAGTCGTCGTTGTCGAAGGCCGGGTCAAGGACATGTCCGGTAATCCCATTGCCGGGGCTGAACTCGATATATGGCAGACGGCACCAAACGGAATGTATTCCAGCCAGGACCCGGAACAGGATATCCATTCGTTCCATGCCTTGATGACGACCGACGCAAACGGTCGCTACGCATTTACGACCGTGCGTCCCGTAAGTTATACCGTGCCTGATGATGGGCCGGTTGGTGAAATTCTGCGGGCAGCGGGGCGTCACCCCTGGCGCCCGTCGCATCTGCATTTTGTTGTAAAGGCAGCGGGACACAGGGATTTGGTGACTGAAGTGTTCGCAGCCGATGACCCTTACCTTGACGAAGACACGGTTTTTGGTGTTCGGGAAGACCTTGTGATGACCTATGTGCCCCAACCTGCCGGAAGTTTCCCGGATGGTTACGCGCTGTCCGGTCAGGTCGCAGACAGCTTTGCGCGCGTTGACTTTGATTTTGTCTTGCCAGCCGCCTGATCGCTTTAGTCAATCAAGTCCGCAAGAAAGTCGCCAGTGCTTCGGTAATGGTCCTGAAGCAACTTCGATGCCAGACCGATATCACGATCCACTGCGGCATCCAGTATGGCGCGGTGTTCGGCATCGACGTCTCGCACACCATAGGATTTTGACGTACCCGCCAGATAGCGATAGCGGATATTCAGATCGTAAAGCTGGCTGCAAAAGCGCAAAAGGATAGGCGAACCACAGGCGGCAAGCAGCGCCATGTGAAAGTCTTTGTGCAATGGATCAAACGCGGTTGAATCACTTCGGTCCGTTCTGGACATTCGGTGGTGTGAAAGCACCAAAGCCTCTTCCCAATCACGATCACCCGTTGTGATGCTTTCCCTCAGCGCCATTTCTTCCAGCTGGCATCGTAAATCCAGAATTTCCTGAAACTGCTCACGACTGGCGTGGGCAACACGGAATCCGCGTTGATCAATACGTTCCACCAGTTGATCCGACGTAAGAAGGCTTAACGCTTCGCGAACTGGCGAGGCTCCGGTAGAAAGCGAATCTTTCAGGGCTTCAACCTTCAGACGTTGGCCCGGTGGCAATTGGCCGGTTATGATCGCGGTTCGCAGATCAAGATAGGCCCGCTGGGTTGAGGATTGAGTGGTTGTCGTTGTTTTCACTGCTTTGTCCATGTTCAATAATTTAACAACTTCGCACCCGGACAACAAATAATATCGATATTAGATTCAATTTTTCTGCCTAAATATGCGTTTTTGCCGATGGGTTTCTATGACTATGCGCAAATTTTTCTATAAAAAATAGGGTCAAGATTTGGAATACCCGATGTGAAGGAACGAAGGGTGTCGAAGGATGCGTGTGTAAAAAGCGGTATGGTTTTTAGATTTGACATAAAATATCGTTTTTTTATTGTGTTGAGAAAAAATATGTGAAAAATGTTTGCAGAGACATTGAAGGCTTTGCTGGAGGGATGAACATGCGCGAGACCCATTTTGAGGACGGTAAATGGTGGGTTAGCCCCTACAATTTTGAGCCGGAAGTCCGCAATGGGCTTTCTCTGCCTCCGCAAGTTCAGATTCATGACGCCACGCTAAGGGATGGCGAGCAAACGCCTGGCGTTGTTTTTTCCGTCGAAGACAAAATAAAAATCGCGACCAAACTTGATGAGGTCGGGGTGGAACGCATCGAGGCGGGCATGCCTGCGGTATCCCCGCAAGATGCTGAAGCCATTAAGGAAATTTCAAAGCTCGGCCTGAAGTCGCGGATATTTACCTTCGCCCGCGCGATGAAGCAGGACATTGACATGGCGCTGGAATGCGGTGCCCACGGCGTGATTATCGAAGTTCCGATCGGCTATCCGAAAATCACCACCCAGTTCGGATGGACCTGGGAGGATGTTTTCAAGAAAAGCCGGGACGTGATCAATTACGCACGCGAACAGGGGCTTTATGCTGTCTTTTTTCCCTATGACACCACGCGCGCGCGCCCTGAGGATCTGTCCAACCTGTGTAAGGGCATCATGAACGAAAGCCCGCCGGATTCCATTGGCATTGTCGACACAATGGGCTGCGCCACCCCGGAAGCCATCAAATATATGGTGCGCTGGGTGAAGGGTATGACTGGGCTGCCGATTGAAATACACACTCACAACGACTTTGGTATGGGCGTTGCGACGGAATTGGCCGCGGTTGAGGCCGGGGCCGAGGTTGTGCATAGCTGTGCAAACGGTCTGGGCGAACGGACCGGCAATGCGGCTATGGAAGAGCTGATGCTTGGTCTGCATCTGCTGCTTGGCTATGACACCAACTATAAGTTCGACAAGCTGCCAGAGCTTGCGAGCATGTTGTCCGAGATCGCGAATATACCGATTGCGAGAAACAAGCCTGTTTTGGGCCACGGCAATTTTATTCGCGAAAGCGGGATTGGTATTCAGTATGTCATGAACGATCCGCTGGTCATGTTCGGCACGCATCCTTCACTGACCGGCCGCTCGGGCGAGGTAGTGTTGGGCAAGAAAAGCGGCAAAGCCTCGATCATCTACAAGCTTGGTGAACTGGGGCTTGGTGAGGCTACCGATGAACAGGTTTCGGAAATGCTTGCCCAAGTGAAACAAGCGGGAATCGCCAAGCGTGATTTCCTGAGCGAACCCGAGTTTCGCGCTATTGTGAAAAGCGTTCGCCAATAGGATCGTGGCTCTATTTGGGCCGTGGGGAAACGCGCGTAACCTTTTGATGTTATGCGCGTTTCGAAATCAACTTACGTTTCAAGTTAATCTCGAAACGCCCTAATCCTCTGCCCTCAAAACCAGAACCGAGGTGTTGGCGTGGCGCACAATCCGTGATGCGTTTGAGCCAAGCAGATAATCCTTCAGATCGGGGTGGCTGCCGCCCACGACAATCAGGTCCGCATTCAGATCACCGGCCAAGGCGATGACCCGATCGTAAACCGTGCCAAAGCGCACATGCGGTGTGGCATTTACACCAGCTTGCCTGCACAATTCTGCCAGTTCGTCGGACGCAGCAGACAGGGATTGCGCTTCAAAGTCATCCGAGAATTGGGTGCCCACAATAGCCATGTAGACATCGGGTACCATTGTGCAAACATGCAAACCCGACCCCCATCCTTTTGCCAGATCCGACGCTGTTTTCAGCAAGGCATTGGCTTCCTCGGGCACCGTTGCATCGATTGAGACCAGTAGAGTTTTGAACATGACTTCTCTCCTCAGAACGGGGCTTGAGTGGCGCGGCGGCTTTGATGCCAGCCGATAAGGGCGGCCAGCAGAAGGGCCGGTATGAAGAAAATTTCCTTCGGTGGCCGATCATTTTCAATTTCCACGGCGACGATCTGCGCCGGTTCATCACCATAGAAATCATAGTCATTGGCCAGCGCTTCGAAATACGGCGTGCCCGGGAAGGGTTCGTCCAGCAGCAACATTTCGCCCTCGGCAAAGACGGTCAGGCCAACATCCTGCAGGCGTTCAATGCCTGTTCCATCGGCTTCGGCGGTCATAAGTATGGTTTTCTCACCCACGATACCGGTGTCAAAGTCGGGCGCTGACACGACAAGCCGCATCGCCGTGCCGGTCGGAACGGCGCCGATTGCTTCAACCGCAGCAGGACCGGACGTGCGCGCATACTGGTCTTGCCACTGGTTCAGCCAGAAGTCGGGCCGGAACAGGGTGAAGACGATGAACAATATGACAGCGGTTTCCCATTTTCGGCTTTTTGCAATGAAATAACCCTGGGTGGCTGCCGCGAATAGCAGCATGGCGATCAGGGAGACGACGAATACAAGGATTGCTTTGGCAAATCCCACGTCGATCAACAGCAGGTCGGTGTTGAAGATGAACATGAACGGCAGCAGTGCTGTGCGAATGTCGTAGCTGAAGCCGACAATACCGGTTCGGATCGGATCACCCCGGGAAATCGCCGCCGCCGCATAGGCGGCCAAACCGACCGGTGGCGTGTCATCGGCCAGAATGCCGAAGTAGAACACGAACATGTGCACAGCGATCAGCGGAACGATCAGACCGGACTGGGCACCAACACTGACGATGACTGGTGCCATCAATGACGAGACCACGATGTAATTGGCCGTGGTTGGCAGCCCCATACCAAGGATCAGGGAAAGAATGGCAACAAGGATCAGCAGGATCATCAGATTGCCACCCGAGACGACTTCGATCACCTGCCCGATGATTTGGTGGGCGCCGGTCAGGGAAATCGTGCCAACGATGATCCCTGCCGCGCCGGTGGCGACGCCGATACCGATCATATTCCGTGCACCGCTTTCCAGCCCGTTTACAAAATCCCTCCAGCCCGAGACCAATCCGGCGGTAAGGCCGCTTTCCCCACGGATGATCGCTTTGAGCGGTTTATGTGTCAGCGCTACAACAATCATGGCAATGGTTGCCCAGAACGCGGACAGGGCAGGGGAAAGACGGTCCAGATACTCGGTACGGACCATCAGGTTCCACACCAGTACGAAAATCGGCAACGCAAAATAAGCGCCGCCCCAGAATGTCGGGGTTAGTCGCGGCGCGGCAACAACGTCGGAATTCGGGTCGTCCACCTCGACATCCGGGTAGCGTGACGAGACGTATAGAAGCGCCAGATAGGCGATCGCCAGCATGACCAGCGCTGGATATACGGTTGCACCGGGCATGAAGGGTTCAAGCGCTGCCCGGATCCAAACAACGGCAAAGGTGATGACCGACATCGCGATAAAGCCTGTCAGGAACAGGATCAGGATCATCACCACGCCGATGTGCCGGCCCGGTTTTTTCAGACCCTGCAAACCCAGTTTCAGGCTTTCCAGATGCACGATATACAAAAGCGCGATATACGAGATCACCGCCGGTAGAAATGCATGTTTAACAACGTCGATGTAAGGAATGTTCACGTATTCAACCATCAGGAAGGCGGCGGCCCCCATGACGGGCGGTGTCAACTGACCGTTGGTAGACGAGGCGACCTCGACCGCCCCGGCTTTTTCAGGCGCAAATCCGATCCGCTTCATCAACGGGATCGTGAATGTGCCGGTTGTAACCGTATTGGCAATAGATGAACCCGAGATCATCCCCGTCATCATGGATGACAGAACCGAGGCCTTTGCCGGTCCGCCGCGCAAGGCCCCGAGCAAGGCAATTGCGACTTTGATGAACCAGTTTCCGCCGCCTGCTTTTTCAAGCAACGCTCCGAACAACACGAACAGGAAGATCATCGTCGTCGACACGCCCAAGGCAACGCCGAACACCCCTTCGGTTTGCATCCAATAGTGACCCATCGCCTTTTTGAACGATGCGCCGCCATAGTTGGTAACACTGCCGACCCATTCGGAGTATCCTCCGAAGAAGGCAAGCAACAAAAACAGGCTGCCGATGATGACCAGCGGCAGACCAAGTGACCGGAACACGGCGATCAGCAGCACGACCATGCCGATGCCCGACATGACGATATCGGTTGGTGTCCAAAGACCGGGGCGGTCGGCGATCTCGAACCGGAAAACGATCAGATACAGGCTGGCCGATATGCCAAGCACCACCAGAACCCAATCATACCAGGGGATGCGGTTGCGATGGCCAAGGATCGGAAAGGCCAAAGTGGCCAGGGTCAGAGCAAATGCCAAATGCACGAAACGCGCCTGGGCCACGATATTGGCAAAGTCGTTGATACCGGTCAGTTGGGCGATGATGCCCGGCACTTTTGAGGCGATATAAAGCTGGAAGACGGACCACAGGATGCAGATCCAGAAGATCAGCTTGGCGGAAAATCCTGTGACATGACGTGCGCCGGTATCGGCCTCTGCGACCATGTCCTCGGCGGATTTTGCGGCTGCATCTGTCATCATTCACTCTCCCTCGGTTGGTCCGAGATTCTAATAATCAGAAAAATATAGCCAGCACATTGATGAATGCGCTGGCTATTTTTGCTTAGGATTTAGGCGTCATCAGTCGATGAGACCCAGTTCCCTATAGGCCCTTTCGGCACCGGGATGCAGCGGTGCGGACAGGCCGTCACTTACCATCTGCGATGCGTCAAGATTGGCGAATGCCGGGTGCAAACCGCGGAAGTCATCGAGGTTTGACATAACCGCCTTGGCGACAACATAGGCCACTTCTTCCGAAACATCTGCCGAAGTTACGAAGGTTGCGCCAACACCGAAAGTGGTGGTGTCACTGTCATTGCCGCTATACATACCGCCCGGAATGGTCGCGACGCGGTAGAACGGATTGTCAGCCACAAGCTTGTCAATCTCAGGTCCCGATACATCCACCAGTTTCACGTCACAGGTGGTTGTTGCTTCCTTAACAGCCGCCGACGGATGACCAATGGTATAGATCATCGCGTCGATGTTGCCGTCGCAAAGCTGTTTGGCCATCTCCGAGCCTTTATACTCGGTCGCAAGGGCGAAATCGTCCATGGTGATGCCGAAGGCGTCCATGACAACTTCCATGGTCGCGCGCTGGCCCGATCCCGGGTTGCCGACGTTGACACGCTTGCCTTTGAGATCTTCAAACGAATTCACGCCTGCGTCAGCGCGTGCCATCAGAGTGAACGGCTCGGGGTGGACCGAGAACATCGCGCGGATTTCCGGGAACGGATTGTCGGCGAATTTCGACGTGCCGTTATAGGCATGGTACTGCCAATCCGACTGTGCCACACCGAATTCCAGCTCACCTGCCTTGATGGTGTTGATGTTGTACACCGAACCGCCGGTTGACTCGACGGCGCAGCGGATGCCGGTTTCTTTCCGTTCGCGGTTTACCAGACGGCAGATTGCGCCACCGGTGGGATAATATACGCCGGTCACGCCGCCTGTACCGATCGAAATGAATTGCTGCTGTGCGGCCGCATGGCTGCCAACAAGCATTGCAACGGCGGTGACAGCGGCGCCGATTACGGATTTTAGTGTCATAAAGCTCTCCCTATGTCAGGCAAGGAAACAGATTCATTGCCAATTTGGTGTCGGGATGGTTGCCAATGAAAAGGTGAATGTCACCAATAACTAATGTTTTTTTTGGGCAATCCAGTAGGCGTTGAAGTCGCGGCGCAGATTCTCGTAAGACCTGATTCTTTCCTGCGTCTCTTCGCCCCCTTTTTGGTATAACACAGCAACAAGCCCTTCGGTCAGCGCCATCATCCCGGCGAAGCATCCAAACCGGTGAGTGCTGATGACGGATGCTGACAAGATATGCTCGGGATCAAAGTCGGCTGAAACGACGTCGGAATCCGTGATTAGCACCAGTTTGACCCCCCGGCTTTTGGCAAATCGACAAGCCTCGATTGTTTCACGCGAATAGGGCGTGATGGTTATTGCCACCAGCACATCATTCGGCCCTGCGTCTTTTAATTCATCGATCGCGCTGTTCATATGCCGGGGGATAAGTTGTAATGAAGTCAAACACATACGGCCAACATAATTCAGATAATAGGCAATGGAATAACTGGCGCGCACAGCCGTCAAATAGACAGTGTCAGCCTGAAGCAATGTATCAGCAACCTTTTCCAGTTTTTCCGCGCTGTGCCGCTCGAGCGAGCTTTTGACAATGGCCAAGGCGTTGCGCGATGCGTCCGCATAAACAACGCCTGTTTCGGACGCAGACCGATGTTCTTTCAGCCAGTCCTGTTCGGCGATGGAATCCGTTGTCGAAACCAGTGCATGGCGGAAGGGTTCGCGCAGTTCCTCAAAGCTCGCGTGCCCCAGCCGTTTTGCTATCTGAACCAGCGTATATGTGCTGACCCCGGCCTTCTTCGCGGTCTCGCGGATCGGGTCCAATCCAAAGTCGCCAGGGGAATCTATGATGTATTTCGCAGCCGTCCGAAGCTGAGGGGATAATTCGCTAATCATCTGTTTCAAAAGAAGAATAGTTTGGGATTTCTGGGTTGGGTCCATATGATTCGTCGCAAATTGAAGGGAGTGATTTTAATAACATATGTTATTTTTTGCCAATGTTGACTAGAAATGTGTTTCCCTGCCTATTCTTTTGTCGGGCAAATCCATGCGGCGCGATTAAAAAGGGGATAAATGATGGGCAGGCAGTATTCACTGACTGTTGCTTCAGCCGGGGCATTTCTGCGCGGAATTGATCTCAATAGGTTTCCGCTTGGACAAGCGGCATGAGCCACGTCTTTCCACGCCATACCAAAGTAAGCCTTCCCACAGCTCAGCGCGGCGAGGGATGCTATCTTTATGACAGCAACGGCAAGCAGTATTTCGACGGGTCAGGGGGGGCCGCCGTTTCCTGCCTTGGTCATGGCAATCAGGAAATTATCGAAGCGGTACAAAAACAGCTGTCGGACCTGGCCTTTGCGCATACAGGTTTTTTCACGTCCGAACCGGCCGAGGCTTTGGCGGATATTTTGATCGGCCATGCACCAGGTGATCTTGATCGTGTTTATTTCGTCTCTGGCGGTTCCGAAGCAACCGAGGCGGCGCTGAAACTTGCGCGGCAATATCATGTCGAAAACGGAGAACCGCAGCGGCGTCACATCATCGCCCGCAAACAAAGTTATCACGGCAACACGCTGGGTGTTCTTGCCGCCGGAGGAAACGAATGGCGCCGTGCACAGTTTTCACCCTTGCTGATCAACGCCAGCCATATCGCGCCTTGTTATGAATATGCCGAAAAGCGCGACGACGAAAGCAGCCATGACTATGGGCAGCGCGTTGCGCAGGAACTGGAAGAAGAAATCCTCAGGCTTGGCCCCGACACTGTTATGGCCTTTATCGCCGAGCCGGTCGTCGGGGCCACTTTGGGGGCCGTGCCGCCGGTCGAAGGGTATTTCCGCCGCATTCGGGAAATTTGTGATCAGTACGGAGTGTTGCTGATCCTGGACGAGGTCATGTGCGGCATGGGCCGTACCGGTTATCTATATGCCTGCGAGGCTGAAGGGATCGTGCCCGATATTCTTTGTATCGCCAAAGGGTTGGGCGCCGGATACCAGCCGGTCGGGGCGATGATTTGCACATCCCGGCTGTATCGGACAATCGAACAAGGATCGGGCTATTTTCAGCACGGTCACACCTATATCGGCCATCCGGTGGCCTGTGCCGCCGGGTTGGCGGTTGTGAATGCCATTATCGGCAAGGGATTGATTGACGATGTGCGCATACGGGGCGAACGGCTTCGATCCAGTCTGACAGATGCGCTTGGGCAACATCCCAATGTCGGTGATATTCGGGGGCGAGGGTTGTTCATGGGCGTTGAACTGGTGGCAGACAGGGCAGATAAATCGCCGTTCGATGCCTCTCGGCGGGTGGCGGCAAGGCTGAAAAACGCTGCTTTTGAACGCGGTCTGATCTGCTATCCGATGCCCGGCACCCGCGACGGTAAAAGCGGCGATCATGTTCTGCTTGCGCCGCCATTTATCACCTCAGACCTTCAGGTCGACGAAATCGTTGGGAAGCTGACACTGGCGGTGAATGACGTGTGCGGCTGAACCGCTGGTTTGAAAAAGCTTGGCGTCTGGTGATCAAAGACCAATATTTTTCGTATTGACGTTGCGGCCAATAAAAGCCGTGATCGGGCCTGACCGATTTGGGTGCGCATCGAATGCGCGGCTATTCATTTGCAGATCACAGGACAGGACATGATCAAGGACAATCCCGAACTCATTGCGAAAATCAGAGACCGCTTCGCCCATGTGGATCGCTGTCCGTTTCAGGGCGAACGCATATTCTTTGAGAATGCAGGCGGGGCGCTGACTTTGAAATCAGTGGTCGAAACTTCGGCCTTCTATGCGGCGATCCCTGACAATCCCGGTCGGATCAATCCGGCAGGGCAGGGGACGCAGGCAGTCATCAACAAGGCCAAGACTGATCTGGCGTTGTTTATGAATGCCTCGTCGGGTCAATTCTTCGCGGGTGAAAGCGGCACCGAGCTTTTGTTTCGGATGATCCGCACCGCATGTGTGAACGCCCCCAAAGGGTCAAAGGTCATCGGGTCATCGATTGAACATCCTGCAACCCGCAGCGCCGCCCGCCGATGGGCTGACATTGCCGGTCTGACCTATGTGAACGTGCCGCATGATGACGAAACGGGCCTTGTTACGGCGTCACATTACGCGACGCATATGTCGCCGGATGTTTCGGTCGCCACCGTCCTGCATGGGTCGCCCGTGACAGGCATGGCCATGGACGTGGTCGCGATCGTCAAAGCGATACGAGAGATCTCGCCCGAATGCGTGATCATTATCGACGGCATCCAGCACGCGGCCCACGGGCTGATTGATCTCGACAGTTACGGGGCCGACGGCTATGCGATTTCGCCCTATAAGGTGTTTTCACGGCACGGGTATGGGATTGCATGGATATCCGACCGCATGACGGCGCTTCCTCATGATAGGCTGATCGGTGCCCCGGAAGACGGGTGGGAGTTTGGAACCCGAGATGCCGGTTCGTTTGCGACTGTTTCGGACGTTGTAAGCTATTTTGACTGGCTGGGTCGGCAGGTCTCGGATGAAACCGATCCACGTGCCCGAATTGAAGCGGCGGGGCGGGCAATCCACGACTACGAGTTCCATTTGACCAATGCGTTGATCAAAGGCGTCGGCAACCTGCCTGGACTTGCCGATATGCCCCATGTGACCATTCTGGCCGGGGCGGATAATCCTTCGCGCGAAGGTCTGTGACCTGCCCCCTTTTGGTCCCTCGATTATAACGAGAGTCTGCGGGTTTGGTTTTCATAGTCTTCGGTTTCAATTTGGGCAAGCACGCCGGGCGTGGAGCCCTCATTTAGCTCAAGCGCTCGGCGTGCTTCTACGGGGGT
>JASMHC010000011.1 GCA_030750975.1 Paracoccaceae bacterium | reverse complement strand
GGGGTCCCCCCCCCCCAACCCCCCCCCCCGCGGGGGCGGCGGCGCCCCCCCCCCCCCTCGACCGGATCACATGGTTTCCAGACAATGCCGCCGGAAGGCGCGTTTCAGCATGTCCAGTTCGGCCCTCAGCAGGTCCATCTCGGCGCGGATATCGTCGCCCAGCGCTTCGCCCGAGATTATCGAAAAGCTGCCCAAAGTCGTGCCGCTTGTCACATCCTGCACCAGAAAGGTCTGCACCCCGTCGCAAATCGCCCTGGCGGGCACCGGAACTTTCAGCAGCCATTGTCCGCCCTTCCCGGCTTCGGTCAGAGTTACCCCGTCCACTGGCCGGTCAAGATGCGACACGGTGATCTCGGGCTTTACCGCCGCCCCTTCAAGGATCGCTTCCCACACGCCTTCGAACAGGCGCTTCGGTGTCAAAGTGATGTCAGCCATCCCTGTCCTCCTCAGAACTCGGCCCGCGGCCTACGCGAGAATGTCAGGTCGCGGATCGTCACCTGGTTCATCTCGGGGCCTTCGAAAATCAAATCGATCCAGGCCCGTTCGACCCGTTTTTCGTTCAGACGTGTATAGCCCAGGTCAAACTCGACCATCACATCCTTCTGGTTCAGCGGCAATTCGCGCACCAGCTGTTCGGTATTGGGACCGTGTCGAATGTTCAGACGGGCAAAAATCTCAAGCGGTTTTTCCATCTCGACAATGGTTTCCAGCCGGATCAGATGGCGCTTGCCCAGCCCGGCAATCACCTCGTCCGGCAGATCGACGGCCAGCGACAGGAACGACCCGTCAAAGCGGAAAACATCCATGCGCAGCCCGAAAGGGGCCAGATCCGCCTCGCGCGTGTTGCGCAACTGGCGCAGGGTCAGTTCCGACACGGTGCAATCGTGAAACAGCGTAACCTCGTCGCCCATCTTGCGCTTGTTCTCAACCGCCGCCATGCCCGGCGCGGGCAATGAGCCGCGCCACAATTCGGGCCGCCAGGCCCAATCGGCGTCATAGGGTTTCTGGATCGCGGTCGATCCGATCATCGGCAGCGCCAGACGGTTGTCGGCGGTATGGATCAGCCGGTTCAGATGATAGCGCAGCAACCTTGCCCGCGTGCGCTGGTTGCGCAGTCTGGACAATTCCACCTTGTCCGCCCGCACAGCCGCGCGGTTCCAGATCCGCAGCAAGGCGGTGGAAAGCCATTCGGTCAGGTTCATGCGTTCGGATCGTGCCATCTTGGTCCGGTCGTAATCCAGATTCTTAAACAACTGTTTACCGGATGACGGGATGCTAAAAAACCCGCAATTCAGGGTTAGCCCAAATTCGAAGGTCTCGGCCTTGGTGGTTTGGGCAATAGCCGTGACGGGCTGTTCAGGCGAATGCGCTGCGCGAGGTTCAAAAGAAGGTTGCCGCCGGCTTTCTGCGTGGCCACCCCGTCTTTGGGCGAAAGGGCCGTCATTACCACCAGATACCCGTTTACCGTCGTCACCGCCTGCCAGTGGACCGGATCGCCCTTCGGCAGATACCGCTCGCCGCCCGAGGCCAGCTGAAACGCCTGCACCCCTTCGGCGTCGATCTGGTCAAGCACCAGAACATCGCCCAGCACATTGCGCATCTGCGCGGCGCTGGTCACATCGACCGAGCGGTCTTCGGAGGCCGATACCGTCAACACCGCGCGCGCCCCCGGTCCGATCTCGCGCCCCCGGCTCAGGACGTCACAGCCCCCCAGCACCACGAACCGGGCCTCGGCGTCGCTAAGCGACGGGTCAACGCAGAAACCGTCAGGTCCGGTGATGATCAGGTCGCCCGCGCTTAGGGAAAATGACGGCACCACGTCCGCGGGCCGCATCATCTGGGGCATGCTCACACCCGAGCAGCCCGCGAGGGCGGCCAAGAAAATCGTTCCGATTAGACGTTTCAAGCCCGTGTCTCTTCCAGCTGTTTTTATCGGGGCCTATATGCGCCGCCGTATTTCCCTGTTTGTTCGGACCGGAATAATTGAGCCTGTCACTTCGCACAAGCCTTCTTGCCCACCGGCATTGATTGCAACTGCCGCGAAGGGGGCTTATTTAGGGTCAAGTTAACGCCAACAGGGTTATGAAATGAACTGGATTTCCAACTATGTCCGTCCACGGATCAACTCGATCTTTTCGCGCCGCGAAGTGCCCGAGAATCTGTGGAAGAAATGCGATGAATGCGGCACCATGCTGTTTCACCGCGAATTGTCGGAGAATCTGAATGTCTGCACAAGCTGCGGGCATCATATGGCGCTGACCCCCCGCGCCCGTTTCGAAGCCCTTTTCGACGGCGGTGTGTTTGTCGAGGTCGATGTGCCCGAACCGGTCACTGACCCGCTGCATTTCAAGGATCAGAAAAAATATCCCGACCGGATGAAATCGGCGCAGAAAAACACCGGCGAAAAGGAATCGATGCTGGTGGCCGAAGGCGAAATCGGCCGAACCCCGATCATTGCGGCCGGTCAGGACTTTTCCTTTATGGGCGGGTCCATGGGCATGTATGTCGGCAACGCCATCATCGCCGCCGCCGAACGCGCGGTCGAGCTGAAACGCCCGCTGATCCTGTTTTCCGCCGCCGGTGGCGCCCGAATGCAGGAAGGGATCCTGTCGCTGATGCAAATGCCGCGCACCACGGTCGCCGTGCAAATGCTGAAAGAGGCGGGCCTGCCCTATATCGTCGTGCTGACCCACCCGACAACAGGCGGCGTGACCGCTTCCTACGCGATGCTGGGCGATGTCCAGATTGCCGAACCCAATGCGCTGATCTGCTTTGCCGGTCCCCGTGTGATCGAACAGACGATCCGTGAAAAACTGCCCGAGGGCTTCCAGCGGGCCGAATACCTGCTGGATCACGGCATGCTGGACCGCGTAACCCCGCGCGGCGACATGCGGGACGAGCTGATCACCATCGTGCGGATGCTGATGGGCCAGTCCCCGGCGATCAAGGGCGATTTGCCCGCGCCCGCGCCCCAAACCGCCCCCGCCGAAGAAGCCGCCAAGGAATGAGCGCGGTCACATCGGACATCATCCTTGACCGGATGATGGCGCTGCATCCCAAGATCATCGACCTGACGCTGGATCGTGTCTGGCGCCTGCTGGACCGTCTGGGCAATCCGCAAAACGACCTGCCGCCGGTGATCCATATCGCAGGCACGAACGGCAAAGGATCGACCCAGGCGATGATCCGGGCCGGGCTTGAGGCAGCGGGCAGCCGTGTCCATGCCTATACCTCGCCGCATCTGGCGCGGTTCCACGAACGTATCCGGCTGGCAGGCGAGTTGATCTCGGAAGACCAACTGACCGAGGTCCTTGACGAATGCTATGCCGCCAATGGCGGGGACAGCATCACCTATTTTGAAATCACCACGGTCGCGGCAATTCTGGCCTTTGCGCGAACCCCGGCGGATTTCGTGCTGCTTGAGGTCGGCCTTGGCGGGCGTCTGGACGCCACCAATGTGGTGGAACAGCCGGCGCTGACGATCATCACGCCGGTCTCTTACGATCATCCGCAGTTTCTGGGCGAAACCGTGGCCGAGATTGCCGGGGAAAAGGCCGGTATCCTGAAACGTCGGGTCCCCTGCATCGTCGCCCGACAGCAGGACGACGCGGCCGGGGTGATCGAGGCGCGGGCAGCCAGGCTCAGTGTGCCGCTGATTGCCGAAGGGCAGCATTGGCACGTGGCCGAAGAACGCGGTCGCACGGTCTATCAGGATGACCGGGGCTTGCTGGACCTGCCCGCGCCGTCTCTGATGGGGGCGCATCAGTTTCAGAACGCCGGTGTGGCGATCGCTGCGCTGCGCCATCTGGGGTTTGACGACACCGCCTGCGAAGCGGCTGTCACCCGGGCCGTCTGGCCCGCCCGCATGCAAAAGCTGAAAACCGGCCCTTTGCTGGACAGCGCCCCCGAGGCCGAGTTCTGGCTTGACGGCGGCCATAACGCCGCCTGCGGGGAAACCCTGGCCGAAAGCCTGACCCGCTTGCCCGAACGCGAAACACATCTGGTGTGCGGGATGATGAACACCAAGGACGTGGCGGGCTATCTTATGCCATTGGTCCCCCATGCCGCCAGCCTGACCGGCGTGTCCATCCCCGGCGAAACCAACACCCTGCCCGCAGAAGACACGGCCGGTCACGCGGCAAGGGCAGGTATTCCGGCATCAACCGCTGAAACCGTGGCCAAGGCCGTGGCCACAATCACCGCCGCGAACCCCAAGGCCCGCATCCTGATCTGCGGGTCGCTATATCTGGCGGGCAGTATCCTGAAAACCCATGGCTGATCGTCAGGCTGGACGGTTTCTGCCCGTCAGCAAGGCATGCAATCGCCCGTCCGTGACCGCAAATCCAACCGCAATGATGGCAAACCCGCCCCAGGCTTCTGCGGCCATTTCTTCGCCCAGAAACAAAACCCCATAGACTATTGCAAAGGGCGGAATAAGCAGCGTCACCAGCAACAGATTTGCCGCACCGGCCCGCATCAGGATTGCGAAATACAAAACATATGCCAGCGCCGTTGACAGCGACGAAAGCCCTAGCAGCGCGCCCCAAACAGACCGCGAAAAGCTGAAAGCCAGGCCTCCGTCCATGATCATCACGATCGGAGCCATCAGGACCGTGCTGCCGATCAGCATTCCAAGGGCGTTCATCAGCGGCGGCTGGCCGGACAACGCCGTTTTGCCCCAAACTCCGGCAAATGCGTAAGACAGGGTTGCCCCAAGCACCGCGAGCTGTGCAAGATTTGCCGGATTGAACCCGGCCAGCGCCTGAGGTCCCATGATGAAAGCCACGCCCGCCAGACCCAGCCCGGCCCCGATGATCTTGTTCGCGCACAGGGCTTCGTCCTTCAGCAACAAACCCGCCACCACCGCGCCGAACATGGCCGTTGTTCCGTTCAGGATCGAGGCCAGCCCGCTGTCGATCCGGATCTGGCCCCAGAAAATCAGCGAAAACGGAATGGCATTGTTCAGTGCCCCCATTACCAGATACGCCCCCCAAACACGCCATGAACTTGGCAGGGGAATGCGTTTGAAACGCACGATGGTCAACAGAATGGGCACAGCCCAGAACACCCGATAAAAGGTGATGGTCAAAGGCGGGGCCTCGTCCAGCGCCACCTCGGCAAAAAAGAAAGACCCGCCCCAAACGGCGGCAAGGGCCAACAGCATCCCCCAGGATTTCAAATCCAGAGACGGTGTAAGTGTTTTCGTCATAGTCAGCTCGCAGGTTTCGCAGGTGCACGTACCGATTAGACAGGGCCGCCCCGTGACGCGACCCGTTTCCTGCGCTTTCGCCACGGTGCTTTCGTCTCAACGATCCGGCGAACTGCTTTAGCTGCCCCAATCCGCTGATTGCATTTCCCGCAACCGGCTGGCGGTGCGTTCAAATTCGAACACGCCTTCACCTTCCAGATAAAGCATCTCGGGCTGCGCTGCCGCCGAGCAGATCAGCCGCACCTTTGCCTCGTACAAGGCGTCAATCAGCGTCACAAAGCGTTTCGCTTCGTTGAAATTGTTGCGCGACAGCGTGGGGATGTCTTCCAACACCAGCACATGTACCGCCTCGGCCAGCGCCAGATAATCCGCCGCCCCCAGCATCTTGCCGCAAAGGTCATAAAACGTCGCCCGCGCGATACCGTTGCGAAAGGCGGGGATCACGACCTCGCGGCCCTTGACCTTCAATGTCAGCGGTTTGCCCCCACCGCCTGCGAAATCGCGCCAGACCGCCTCGATCGCGGTCCGGTTGGCGGGGGTGATCGGTGTGAAATAGGTGGGGTTTCCCGCCAGACGATCCTGACGATAGTCGGTCGGGCTGACCAGTTCCCACACCACCAGCTTGTCTTTCAATAGGTCGATAAACGGCAGGAACAATTGCCGGTTCAGCCCGTCCTTGTACAGATCATCCGGTACGCGGTTGGATGTTGTCACCACCACGACACCGGCTTCGAACAGAAGCTGGAACAACCGCCCGACAATCATAGCGTCGGTAATATCGGTGATCTGCATTTCGTCAAAGGCAAGCAACCGCAGTTCGGCCGCGACCGCTGCGGCGACCGGTTTGATCGTGTCCTCAATCCCGTCGGCGCGGGCCTTGTGCATGGCCTCGTGGATTTCCTGCATGAAAGCGTGGAAATGCACCCGCCGGGCGGGGACGGTCAGAGACCCGACAAACAAATCCATCAGCATCGACTTGCCGCGCCCGACGCCGCCCCAAAGATACAGACCCTTCGGCGGTTCCGGCGCTTTGCGGAACCAGCCCTTGCGGACCGGCTCGGCCAGAGCCGCACGGATCCGCTCAAGCTCGGGCAGCACGGCTTCCTGCGCCGGATCGGCGGTCAGATCGCCCCAGGCGCAGCGCTGGTCGTAAATCTCGGTCAGGCTTTGCATGCCTTGGGATACCCCGTGCCCTGCGGCCCTTCAACCGCTGGTATCGCCCATTTGCCACCGATCCCGATTGCCGTTGGGTCGCTTGCGCGAATTACGTTAGGTTTCGCGTGACAGATAAGTCCGGCCCTTGGAAGTGTGAACGGACACAAGGAGATTTGCCATGTCCGATTATCCTCATTTATTGGCCCCGCTCGATCTGGGTTTTACCACCTTGAAAAACCGCGTTCTGATGGGCTCGATGCATACTGGCCTTGAGGAAACCAAGGACTGGAGCCGCGTTGCAAGATTCTATTCCGAACGCGCGGCGGGGGGCGTGGCGCTGATCGTCACCGGTGGCATGGCGCCGAACCGCGAAGGCGGCGTGTTTCCGATGGCCGCCGGGCTTTACTCGGACGAGGACATCGCCAATCACAAGACCGTCACCGACGCGGTACATAAGGCAGGCGGCAAGATCGCCATGCAGATCCTGCATGCGGGGCGCTATGCTTATGGCAAGGAATGCGTGTCCTCCAGCGCGGTGAAATCCCCGATCAGCCCGTTCACCCCGAAAGAGCTGGATGAAGAGGGGATCGAGAAACAGATACAGGATTTCGTCACCGCCACGCTCCGCGCCCGCGCGGCGGGCTATGACGGGGTCGAGATCATGGGGTCCGAAGGTTATTTCCTGAACCAGTTCCTTGTCACCCATGTGAACAAACGCACCGACCGCTGGGGCGGCTCTTATGAAAACCGCATGCGCTTGCCGGTCGAAGTGGTGCGCCGCTGCCGCGAAGCGGTGGGCAGTGATTTCATCATCATCTACCGCCTGTCGATGATTGATCTGGTGCCCAATGGCTCGACCCATGATGAGGTCGTGCAACTGGCGCAGGCGATCGAGGCGGCAGGGGCCACGATCATCAACACCGGCATCGGCTGGCACGAGGCGCGGATTCCGACGATTGCCACGTCCGTCCCCCGCCGGGCCTTTGCCTGGGTGACAAAAAAGCTGATGGGCAAGGTGGGCATTCCGGTGATCACCTCGAACCGGATCAACACGCCCGACGTGGCCGAAGAGGTTCTGGCTGAAGGCTGCGCCGATATGGTTTCGATGGCGCGTCCGTTTCTGGCGGACAGCGCCTTTGTGGCGAAAGCGATTGAGGGGCGGGCCGACGAGATTGCACCCTGTATCGGCTGCAATCAGGCCTGTCTGGACCATACATTCGGCGGCAAGATCAGCACGTGTCTGGTCAATCCCCGCGCCTGTTACGAGACCGAGATTGATCTGACCCGGACGGACACACCGAAAACGGTGGCCATTGTCGGCGCGGGGCCTGCGGGCCTGTCCACCGCGATTGCAGCGGCCGGGCGTGGGCACAAAGTAACCGTGTTTGACCGCGCGGACGAAATCGGCGGGCAGTTGAACATGGCCAAACAGGTGCCGGGCAAAGAGGAATTCTTCGGTCTGGTCGATTGGTTCGGCACGATGGTGGAAAAGACCGGTGTCACGCTGGAACTGGGCAAAGAGGCGGGTGCGGATGACCTGGCCGGATTTGACGAAGTGGTCATCGCCACCGGCGTTCTGCCCCGCGATCCGGAAATTCCCGGTCAGGACGGGCCGAACGTGCTGGATTATGTCGATGTGCTGCGCGGCAAGGCCGAGATCGGTGAAAAAGTGGCCGTGATCGGGGCCGGTGGAATTGGTTTTGATGTTTCGGAATACCTGACCCAGCTGGGTGAAAGCCCGAGTGTCAACCTGCCTGAATGGATGGCGGAATGGGGGGTCGGCGACCCCGAAGAAACCCGCGGCGGATTGGCAGCAGGCGGCCCGAAACCCGAAGCGGCGGCCCGCAAGGTGACATTGCTTCAGCGCAAGAACGAGCGGCTGGGCAAGCGGTTGGGCAAAACCACCGGCTGGATCCACCGCGCGGCGCTGAAGATGAAAAACGTCGAGATGATCGGGGGCGTGAATTACGAGCGGATCGATGGCGACGGGCTGCATGTCAGCTTTGGCGAGGCGCGGGAACGGCCGACTTTGATCGAAGCCGACACGATTGTGCTTTGCGCGGGCCAGGTCTCGGACCGGTCGCTGGCGGATGCGCTTTCGGCCAGGGGTGTGTCCTGCCACGTGATCGGTGGCGCGGATGTGGCGGCGGAACTTGACGCCAAGCGGGCGATCAATCAGGGGACGCGCCTGGCGGCGGCGTTGTAGGGGGCGCTGCCCCCTCACCAGCCACGTTGCGTGGCTGGTTTCACCCCCGGGATATTTGCGGGACAAAAGAAATGCAGGGGATTGCCCCTGCCTTTTGAAACGCATTAACTCGGCCCGGATGCAGGAGGGCGCATGGTATTCGCGACGATTCTATCCGGGCTGATACCGTCTTTTCTGATGGTGGTCCTTGGCGGGCTGGTGCGCAAGCGGCTGTCCGAGAATGCCTGGGCGGGGCTGGACCGGTTGAATTTCGAGGTATTGTTCCCGGCCCTTTTATTCGTCGCGGCCTCGTCCCGACCCATCGCGGCCAGCGATGTGATCCGCATCGCGCCGATGGTCTGGGCGATCCTCGGGCTGGGTCTGGCGCTGGGTTATCTGGCGCGGCGGTTCGGGCCGCAACGCTTTCTCGACTTTGCCGGGGCGTGGCAAACCGCCTGGCGCTTCAACACGGCGATGGGCTTTGTGGCGGTCGTCACCCTGCCGGGCCAGCCGGTGGCGATACTGGCGGTAGCGATCGGTATGGCGGTGCCGATGGCCAATGTGTTCGCCGTGACCGCCCTGTCGCGCGGCAGCGGCAGCATTTCCACGATCATTGCCAAGGTGATCACCAACCCGTTCCTGCTTGCCAGCCTTGGCGGGGCGCTGGTGGGGCTTTCCGGGATCACGATCCCGGCGCTGATCATGGCGCCGCTGGAATTGCTGTCCCAAGCGGCGATCCCCGTGGCGCTGATATCGGTCGGGGCGACGATGAACTGGGGCGCCCTGGCCAAGCTTGATCCGTTTTCGGGCATTCTGGTGGCCACCAAGCTTGTGGCGCTTCCGGCGGCGACATTGGCGGGCAGCCTGTTTCTGGGGGCTGATCCGGCGCTGGCCTCGGTTCTGGTGATGTTTGCCGCTTTGCCCACGGCAAGTGCGGCGCATGTGCTGGCGGCGGGCTTTGGCGCGAACCGCGAATTGTCGGCCACGCTGGTTGCCCAGTCGACGCTTTTATCCGCCGCTACCCTGCCGCTTTGGATCGCCGTCATTCACCGCGTTTTCTAGCCGCGATTTTGCCAAAACGGCGATTGTTTCGCTGTTTCCCCGGCAACAACATACCACGTCAATACCCCGATATTGTCCGCGGCTTGTCCCAATCCCGCCCGATTTGACCGTCATACACCTTGGCAAGGAACGCATTAGCCGAGGTACGAATATGGACCGTTTAACTGAAATGGAAGCTTTCGCCACAGTGGTGGATCAGGGAGGTTTCACAGATGCCGCCAAGCGCATGGGGATTTCCAAATCCGCGGTCTCAAAGCATGTTTCAAGCCTTGAGACCCGTCTGGGCGCCCGCCTTCTGAACCGCACGACGCGCCGTGTCAGCCCGACCGAGATCGGTCTGGCCTATTACGACCGCGCCCGCCGCGTGCTGAACGACGCAGGCGAGGCCGACGCACTGGTCACATCGATGCAATCCGACCCGTCAGGATTGCTGCGGATTTCGGTCGCCACCGATTTCGGGGTGAACCATCTAAGCCCGATCCTGGGCGAGTTCCTGTCGGAATTCCCCGATATCACCGTCAACATGGTGCTGAACAACCGGTATGTGGAACTGATCAGCGAAGGCTTCGATCTTGCCGTTCGCATGGGCGAGCTTGAGGACAGCTCGCTTCGGGCACGTAAACTGGCCGAGACCGACAAGCGCATGATCGCGGCACCGTCCTATTTCGAGAAATACGGCCGCCCGCAAAAGATCGACGATCTGAACGAACACAAGCTTCTGCATTATTCCAACCAGTCGGCGGGCAATGTGTGGAAACTGACCGCCCCGTCGGGCGAGCGCCGTCAGGTACGCACCGCGGGCTGGCTGTCGGTCAATGATGGCCAGTCGCTGCTGAACGCCTGTATCTCGGGCCTTGGTATCGCCTACCTGCCCAGCTTTCTTTACGCCGATGCGATGGAGCAGGGTCTGGTGGAAGACGCGATGCCCGAGCTTCCGGTCGAGACACAAGGGATTTACGCGGTTTATCCGCCGGGCAAATTCACCCAGCCCAAGGTTCGCGCCTTTATCGATTTCCTGGTTTACCAGTTCGGCGACAAAGGCCCGTCCGAGTGGTGATCCACCAATCGTGATTTCCTTGCAAAAAGCCGTCTGCGAAAGCAGGCGGTTTTTCGGGTGGTGGGCGAAAGATAGAAGTCATTTCGAGCTTCAGACTACGCGCGCAACGATTTTTCAAACCTCCGGCATCTGCTGGGTGGCACAGTGGACGCCGCCACCCAGCTCGCCCAGCGGATCGACGTTCAGCGTGATAATCTCGCGCCCTGGATAGTGTCTGTTCAAGGCGTTTCGGGCGAGTTCGTCGGTGCGGGGGTCTCCGAATTCAGCGGCGATGATCGCGCCGTTGCAGGCGTAGTAGTTGGCGTATGATGCGACGAAGTTGATGTCCTTCACGCGGCGTTTGAAGGGTTCGGGGATGACCTCAACATCCAGTCCAGCGGCAACCAAGCGGTCGCGGGTTTCCAGCGCTGCGGTGTGGAACGGGTCGTAAGGGTCAGGGTCTTCCGGCAGGTTGATCAGCACGCGGCCAGCGCCGGTGAAACGCGCGAGGCTGTCAATATGGTAGTCGGTGATGTCCTGCCCCCAAACACCTTCTCCCCAAACTATATCCGCCGCCCCGTAGGCTTTCAGCAGAAGCGTAGCTATCTCATCGCGGGCCCTGCCGGGATTGCGGTTTTCAATCTCCCACGAGCTTGCATGGGCGATCAGCAGCCCATGGCCGTCATGGTCTACGCCTCCGTTTTCACCGACAAGACCCGAGGGGACGATCCTGACGCCAAGACGCTTCGCGACCCGTTCCGCAATCTTGCTGTCGCGCTCATGTACCTGCTTGCGGCCCCAGCCGTTGAACTGGATGTGGCTGACGACCAGCTCATCACCGCTGAAAGCGAACAATGGACCCGAATCGCGGCACCAGAGATCTTCGGTCGGGATGTCCCAAAGCTCGATGGTGTCCGTCAATTTCGCACGGGCCGAGGCGTGATCACTTGCGTCCGCCAGCATGATCACTGGTTCGAACTGGGCTATGGTGTTGGCGATATCCGCGATGGTCTGCTGAACCATTTGCAGAAAAGTGCGGTCGCGATAGACCTTCCGGCTGACCGGCCACTGCATGAAGGTTGCCTGATGCGGGGATTCCTCGGGCGGGACGTAAAGCGTGGGCTGCAAGGCCTGGGCCATGGGAATGCCCGTGGCTGAGGTGGCTATGCTGCCAGCGATGAATGAGCGGCGTTTCATGTCAGAGAAGGTAGCGCAACACAGACCAGATGCAAAACCCTGTCATCCCCGCGAATGCGGGGACCGGTATCACTGTTGCGCCGGGCCTATCGAGATCCCGGATCGGGTCCGGGATGCCTTGCGGCAAACAAAAAAGCCGCCCAGATGGACGGCCCTTTCGCAAATGCTCGGATTTCTTAGCCCTGGCGGGCTTTGAAACGGCGTTGCGTCTTGTTGATCACGTAGACGCGGCCTTTGCGGCGTACCACGCGGCAATCACGATGCCGGTTCTTCAGCGAGCGGAGTGAATTCTTGACTTTCATCATACTCTCCTGTCTGTCGCGGCGCGACCAGCGCCAGTGTTTGCGGGTGCCTGACATCCCAGACGGGACGGGGCGGTGAATTCATGGTGGGCGATACTAGGATCGAACTAGTGACCCCTTCGATGTCAACGAAGTGCTCTACCGCTGAGCTAATCGCCCATGAAACCTTTTCAAAGCCCAACGTCCCAAACAAATAGGACGCGGAACTCCGCGTCGGTCCGCTGGTCTATAAAAGGAGTCGCACAAGGGATCAAGGGGCTTTTGGCAAACTAATTTATTGCGCTATGTTGTTGTCATATAGAGGAATCGAGCGTGCCCAAGGCGTCTTATCACCTGATCCACCCGGAAAGCCGGACAACAAGCGTGGTTTTCGCGTCCCCCCATAGTGGACGCGACTATCCGTCAAGCTTTCTGCGCACCACCGTGCTGGATGCCCATACGGTCAGATCTTCCGAAGACGCCTTTGTGGACCGCCTGTTTGATTCGGCCCCGCGTCAGGGGGCGGTGTTTATCAAAGCTGGTGCGCCAAGGGCCTATGTTGATCTGAACCGCGCGGCAGACGAACTGGATCCGGCGCTGATCGAAGCGGCACCGCCCCGGCGCAACAATCCGCGTGTCGCGACCGGATTGGGGGTGATCCCCCGCGTCGTGGCCAATGGCCGCTCGATCTATCATGGCAAGCTGTCGATGGACGAGGCGCAGCACCGGATCGACACCTTTTGGCGGCCCTATCACCGCACCTTGCAGCGGGTGATGCGCGAAAACCGGGACCGTTTTGGCGAGGCGGTTCTGATCGATTGCCATTCGATGCCGCGCGAAGCGGTGATGCAGCTGGCCCGCACCCGTGCCGGTCGGCCCGATATTGTGATCGGCGACAGGTTTGGCACCTCGGCCGACGCCGCGATCGTCGACCGGATCGAATCGATCTTTGCGTCATTCGGTTTCAATGTCGCGCGAAACTCGCCCTTTGCGGGGGCTTATATGGTGCAGCAATACGGCAAACCGGCCAAAGGCCACCACGCGGTTCAGGTGGAAATCGACCGCTCGCTTTACATGGACGAAGCGCGGATCGAGCCGAACAACCATTTCGGCACCGTGCGCGAGGCGATGCGCCTGATCACCGCCGAAATCGCCGATCTGGGGCGTCCCCGGAACGCCCTTGCAGCCGAGTAGTTTCAGCGCAGCGACCGCCCTTTCAAAATCGCGTCGCTGCCGAACCTTGCGCGGATCTTGTCGGTCGCTTTTTCCACCTGCACCCGTTTGCCGCTGTCAGAGTCCAGCAGATCGGGGGCGATATCGGCCTGATCCTCGGCCACGATATGGGAAACCCCGACGCCGATCAGCCGAAACGGGCCTTTGTGCCCCGCCTGATCAAACAAGGCCCGCGCGGTGCGGTAAATCCGGTCAGCCGATTGCGTGGCATCCGGCAAGGTCACGCGGCGCGTCAGGGTTTTGAAATCGCCGGTCTTCAGTTTCAGCGTAACCACCCGCCCGGCCTGCGCCTTGGCCTTGGCGCGGTCGGCGACGTTCTCGGCCAGCCGCCAGATATGGCCGTCCAGCAGGTCTATGTCGGATGTGTCTTCAAAAAACGTGGTTTCGTTCGAAATCGACTTGACCGGCGCGTGGGGCGACACACGCCGCCGGTCCTGACCCCGTGCCAGATAATAAAGCCGCTCCCCCATCTGACCGAACCGCGCGATCAGGTCTTCCTTTTCCCAGCGCAACAGGTCCGAGATCATCCGTATCCCCGCCCGCTCGAGCGAGGCTTGCGTTGCCTGACCGACGCCCCAGATGATCCCGACCTTCTGGCGGCTCAGAAACGCCTGCGTTTCGGCCTTGCCGATCACATGAAATCCCCTCGGTTTGTCCTGATCCGAGGCGATCTTGGCAAGAAACTTGTTATGCGACAGCCCGATGGACCCGGTTATCCCAAGCTCGTCCTTCATCCGTTTGGTCAGCTTGGCCAGCATCACGGCGGGCGGATGGCCGTGCAGTTTTCCGGTGCCGGTTAGGTCAAGAAAGGCCTCGTCCAGCGACAGCGGCTCGACCGATGGGGTTAGCTCGTCCATCATCTTGCGCACCTGTTTCGAAACCTCGACATAAAGCGACATGCGCGGCTTGATCACCACCGCGTCGGGGCAGGCTTTCAGCGCCTGAAACATCGGCATCGCCGAATGCACCCCGTTGATCCGCGCGATATAGCAGCAGGTCGACACCACCCCGCGCTTACCCCCGCCGATGATCACCGGCTTGGCCGCCAGTTCAGGGTTCTCGCGCTTTTCGACGCTGGCATAAAACGCATCGCAATCCATATGCGCGATGCTGAGGTCATAAAGCTCGGGATGCGCCATCACCCTTGGGCTGCCGCAAGACGGGCAACGGGCGGCATCGGAAACGTCTGCAAAGCAATCTCGGCAAAAGGCGGGCATGACAACCTGTCCAGGGGAACGAGCACGACTTTAATCGGTTTCGCGCGTTTTGCCAGATTGCCTGTGTCTTATCCAAATGTCGAAACGCAGTCAGGGATCACGCTGTCGCAGTCTACCGCCCCTCTCGGACAAACTGGGATGATGTGAGAGAGGGGCAGGACCGGCCTGGGAGAACGGGCCGTTGTCGTCTCTATCTAAAGCGTTTCGGGATGACCTTGAGGGACAAGTTGACTTCGAAACGCGCGCGACATTCTTGTGTGACGAGCGTTTTGCCCCATAATTCTGTCTGGCGAATAGGGCAAACCGCTTTAGTAGGACGCATCCCCAGACTAACAAAATAGGTGCATTCTGTCTACATGTTGGTGAATTCGCGCGGTGTAGACCCTTATTGTGTCATTTATGACTCAGATTTACGTCCGGCCAACTATTTCCCGTAGGGCTAGCGGCACGGTTTGGCGGGCCTTGCCCTTGGTCAGCCACGCGGCGGCAAAGGTGATCAGACCGATGGTTTCGATCCAGAATATCACCCGCAGGGATTTGAACAGGTCTTTTAACGCCTGCGATCCGGCGCTATTGCCCAAGAATACGAACCCAAGGGCCAGAATGCAGAGGATCAAGATGATGCCGCAGGCCCGGTAAAACCCGTCTTCGGTCAGGCCGGGCAGAAAGCGCCGTTCCCGCGCAGCGCCACGGCGGAAATTGCTTAGGCAAAACACTGCAAGCGCGGCAAAGAACAGCGCGGCGCTGGCCGTGTGCAGGTTCCCGGCGGCTTTGATGCTCATCAGCGCGAAAGCCAGTGGTTCGGGTGACAAAACGATGTCAAGATCGGTCCGGCTGGGAAAACTGGCAACCCCCAACGCCCCAATGGCCGCCGCATACGAGACCCGCCTGTCGGTAAACCAATGCTCGGCCCGGTTGGACAAGGCGCGTTTTTCGTCGCGTGGGTAGCCCTTATAGCTGATCAGGAAAACCGCAATCGCGCCGATGGTGCCGACCAGCGCTTCGCGCATTGGTGTGAAGAAAAATTCCGATATCGAGGGAACAAATTCCACCGCGTCAAACAGGATGGCGGACAGCGAAAGCATGATCGGCAACAGGATCGCCAAGGCCCCCACTGCCGTGCGCACCCGTAAATATGACGTGACCAGCGCGTTCTTGTCTTCTGTCGGGTTTGCGTCGCCCATGGCTGCCTCCGTGCTTGGTCTTGTGGCACGAGACAGGATACCAACGCTTTATGGATGTGAGAAGCCCGCGATACTTAAAGGCCTTGCGGGCGTTTCGAAATCAACTTCGCGTCTCAAGTTAATCTCGAAACGCTTTAAGAATTGGGTTGCTTTGCCTGCGGCGAGGCCATCTCGGCCAGAATGTCCAGCGCGGCCTTGCGCGGGTCTGCGGCGGTCCAGATCGGGCGGCCGACGACGATGTGATCCGAACCGTCGGCAATCGCCTGTGCCGGTGTCGCGATGCGCTTTTGGTCGCCCTTTGCTGCCCCTGCCGGGCGCACACCGGGGGTGACGATCAGCTTGCCTTCGGCCTCGGGCAGGGCGCGGATCATGGCGGCTTCGCGGGGCGAGGCGATCACCCCGTCCGCCCCTGCCGTCAAGGCTTTGGCGGCGCGTTCCTCAACCAGGTCCTGCACGTCTCCGGCCTTGTAACAGCTGGCATCCAGATCGGCGCGATCAAGCGAGGTCAGGATGGTCACGGCGAGGATTTTCATATCCTTGCCGCCTTTGCCTTCCTGTGCGGCGCGCACTACATGGGGGTCGCCATGTACGGTCAGGAAATCCAGATCGAACTGCGCCAGCCCGCGCACGGCATTTTCAACCGTTGCGCCAATGTCGAACAGCTTCATGTCGAGGAAAATCTTCTTGCCGTGCTCCGTCTTCAGCTCGTTCGCCAGCGCCAGCCCGCCGCCGGTCAGCATGCCCAGCCCGATCTTGTAGAAATCGACCGCGTCGCCGATCTTTTCGGCCAGCGCCAACCCTTCCAGCGCGTTCGGGACATCGAGGGCGACAATCAGGCGGTCGTCGGACATGGGGCAGGCTCCTGTATCGGGTGGTCGCCTGTCTTTAGACCCGCACGGGGCAGGGGGCAAGATTACCGGTCGCGATAAATCCAGCGCATATCGGGGCCTTCGGTGCAATACATGTGGACCCAGATATAGGCATGCTGGAACAACGCCACGATCAATGCGTTCCACGAATTGGTGATCAGCGCGATGGACCACAGGCCAAGGAACGCCACCCCATACATCGAATTCGCGACATATTTGAACGAGCCTTGGTTGACCAACGGCATTTCGGCGATTTCATCTCGGAAGTGATCACCGCCCAGGGCGCGGGGGATCGTGAAGAACACGAAGGTGCTGTAAAGCGCCCAGACCGCCGGGATGGCCAGCACCCAGCCAAGGATTTGCAGCGGCAGCGGGTCGGCCATGATCGGCACCCCGTCAGACAGCCCGGTCATCAGCAGCGTCAGGGGCCGGGCCGCGAGCAGCGGCATGAACATCACCGCCCAGATTTTCATGTCCAGATCACCAAAGGCGCGGCTCATGATGTTGCGGTGAAGTTGTAGGCGGAAAACAAAGCCGACAAGGATTTGATGCACCAGGGCCAAACCGATCGACCAGCCGGCCCAGCCGGTGGCTGTCAGGCCCCAAAGCCTGACGTCCGAGGGCACCAGCAATGAAAACGCGCCAAGGCTTAGCAAGACCGCCAGCATCACATGTTGCGGCTGACCTTCTAATATGTCGGCCCAGCTGGACCGGCTGCGGATATCGTTCAGGCGGGACATTGCATAAGCTTAGCATAGCAGTGAAAGACAGCAAGCAATGGCCGTCCCGTTTCTATGGGCTTGCCGCGCGGTATCAAGGATGGAACGCATTAGGCAGAGCGGATACACAGCCCCTCAAAGCTAAGCTCAAGCTGACCTGATCGAAACTCTGGCATCCGCTTTAACTGCCTTATCGCGTCGCGGATCAGTTCGAGCCGTGGAGAGGCCCGCGGCCCCGTCGCCAGAAACCGCGCCACGACCCCGCCCGAAACAAAAGCCACATCGGCACAATCATCCCGCGTGGCCGGATCGACCCGCCGATTGGAAAATTCGATACTTGTGACATGCATACCGGCCCCTTTCCATTGCCTGTGCCCCCAGTTTCGCCTTGATCCGTGAACAGAAGATGAAGGCGAAAGCTTTTCGAGAGGAACTTGAGCCGCGAAGTTGATTTCGAAACGCCCGCAACGCTTTCAAATTAGGCCAAACCCCTTGAACGGACAGGGCGAAAATCCCAGATTATTCCCGAGGCCCATCAAAAGGTACGCCGCCAGGCGGGTGCCGCCAAACCGGGCGCTTAACAAAAGGAGAAAACGATGAACTTAGAGAAGTTCACCGAACGGTCGCGTGGGTTCATTCAGGCTGCACAGACCATCGCCATGCGGGAAAGCCATCAGCGGCTGCTTCCCGAACATATCCTCAAAGCATTGCTGGACGACGAAGAAGGGTTGGCCGCAAACCTGATCACCCGCGCGGGCGGGGATGCCGGGCGCATTGCCGCCGACACCGACCAGGCCTTGTCGAAGGTCGCCAAGGTTTCGGGCGATGCGGCTCAGATCTATATGGACGGCCAGACCGCCAAGGTGTTGGACGAAGCACAGAAGGTTGCCAAGAAAGCCGGTGACAGTTTCGTGCCGGTCGAACGCATCCTGATGGCCCTGGCTCTGGTCAAGTCGAAAGCGAAAGAGGCGATGACCGCAGGCGGTGTGACCGCACAATCGCTGAATTCGGCCATCAACGATATCCGTAAAGGGCGCACGGCCGACACGGCTTCGGCCGAGGAAGGCTATGAAGCGTTGAAGAAATACGCCCGCGATCTGACCGAAGCGGCGGAACAGGGCAAGATCGACCCGATCATCGGGCGCGACGATGAAATCCGCCGCGCGATGCAGGTGCTTAGCCGCCGGACCAAGAACAACCCTGTTCTGATCGGTGAACCCGGTGTGGGCAAGACCGCCATTGCCGAAGGTCTGGCCCTGCGGATCATCAACGGCGACGTACCCGAAAGCCTGAAGAACAAGAAACTTCTGGCGCTCGATATGGGGGCGTTGATCGCCGGCGCGAAATACCGTGGTGAGTTCGAGGAACGCCTGAAGGCGGTTCTGACCGAAGTGACCGATGCCGCGGGTGAGATCATCCTGTTTATCGACGAAATGCACACGCTGGTGGGGGCCGGTAAGGCCGACGGGGCGATGGATGCCTCGAACCTGCTGAAACCCGCGCTTGCCCGGGGCGAGTTGCACTGCGTTGGCGCAACGACCCTGGACGAATATCGCAAGCATGTGGAAAAAGACGCAGCCCTTGCGCGGCGTTTCCAGCCGGTAATGGTGCAAGAGCCGACGGTGGAGGACACGATCTCGATCCTGCGCGGGATAAAAGAGAAATACGAGCTGCACCACGGGGTGCGGATTTCCGACAGTGCGCTGGTTTCGGCCTCGACCCTGTCACACCGCTATATCACCGACCGCTTCCTGCCCGACAAGGCCATCGACCTGATGGACGAGGCGGCCAGCCGTTTGCGGATGGAAGTGGACAGCAAGCCCGAGGAACTGGATGCGCTGGACCGCCAGATCCTGCAAATGCAGATCGAGGTTGAAGCGCTGAAGCTCGAGGATGATCAGGCCTCGAAGGACCGGCTTGAGACGCTTGAGAAAGACCTGGCCGGCTTGCAGGAGAAATCCGCCGGAATGACCGCCCAGTGGCAGGCCGAGCGCGACAAGCTGGCCGGTGCGCGGGATATCAAGGAACAGCTTGAAGCGGCCCGCGCCGAACTGGACATCGCCAAGCGCGAGGGCAATTTGGCCAAGGCCGGAGAGCTGTCCTATGGGGTCATCCCGCAGCTTGAAAAGCAGTTGGCCGAGGCCGAAGAGCGTGAAGGCGACGGCGCGATGGTTGAAGAGGCCGTGCGTCCCGAACAGATCGCCCAGGTGGTCGAACGCTGGACAGGTATCCCGACCGCGAAAATGCTGGAAGGCGAGCGCGAGAAACTGCTGCGGATGGAAGACGGTCTGCACAAGCGCGTCATCGGCCAGAAGGCTGCCGTCAAGGCCGTGGCCAATGCGGTGCGCCGTGCGCGGGCCGGTCTGAATGACGAAAACCGTCCGCTTGGATCTTTCCTGTTCCTTGGGCCGACGGGTGTGGGTAAGACCGAGCTGACCAAGGCCGTGGCCGAGTTCCTGTTTGACGATGACAGCGCGATGGTGCGGATCGACATGTCGGAATTCATGGAGAAGCACAGCGTCGCCCGTCTGATCGGGGCGCCTCCGGGTTATGTCGGCTACGACGAAGGCGGCGTGCTGACCGAAGCGGTGCGGCGCAAGCCCTATCAGGTGGTGCTGTTCGACGAGGTTGAAAAGGCCCATCCGGACGTGTTCAACGTGCTGTTGCAGGTGCTGGATGACGGTGTGCTGACCGATGGTCAGGGCCGCACGGTGGATTTCAAGCAAACGCTGATTATCCTGACCTCGAACCTCGGGGCGCAGGCGCTGAGCCAGCTGCCCGACGGGGCGGATGCCTCGGACGCGAAACGCGATGTGATGGATGCGGTCCGCGCCCATTTCCGGCCCGAGTTTCTGAACCGTCTGGATGAAACCATCATTTTCGACCGTCTGGCCCGCGCCGATATGGACGGGATTGTCGATATCCAGCTTGGCCTTCTGGCCAAACGTCTGGCGGGTCGCAAGATCACGCTGGAACTGGACAAGGACGCCCGTCAGTGGCTGGCCGATGAGGGGTATGATCCGGTGTTTGGTGCCCGCCCGCTGAAGCGGGTGATCCAGCGGGCCTTGCAGGACCCGCTGGCCGAGATGCTTCTTGGCGGCGAGGTGCTGGATGGCTCGGTTGTTGCGGTCAGCGCCGGAACCGAAGGGTTGATCATCGGCGACAAGATCGGGGCCACGAACCGGCCAAAGCCGGACGATGCGGTGGTTCATTGATGCGTATCGAAACGCTGTAGGCCAGGTGGAAGGGCGGGGATTTCCCCGCCCTGCTTTGTTTGCGCTGCGCTGACGCGCATCGCGGGTCAGGGGGCTTTGCCCCCTCCCCAGCCGCGGGGCGCGGCCGGGTTCACCCCCAAAGTATTTGTTGAAAAGATGAAAGAGCAACGGCGTTTGGCCTTGCACAGCAGGGAGGCCGGCAAGGGGCGGATGACAGGGTTTGTCGGGTTTCGCGTAAGGTAAAGTGGCGGGCCCGCCTGTTGGCGTAAGTGTCCTCGCCGAGCGCAAGGTTTCCCCTGCACCCTCCGGGTGGTCTGTGGGGGTCTCGGCGGTCTTTGCGGGGTTTTTGCCCGAAAAGACGCGGAGCCACTTTTGTCGACGGGTGAAAAGATGGCGGGCAAAGGTTTCCAACTGGTTTGCCCTGCGTACGTTGCGAATCGGCGGGCGGAGGTTCGGACGGGCGGGAATTGGGCGTCAAAGGCCGAAGAATATTTCTCTGAACCCGCGTTCAGGAGGAAACCGTTTTCCCAACGGGGTGCGAAACCCCGGAAACCCGTCCTTTTGTTCGTCAGCGGATATTGCTTTGGGCCAGCGCGGGGCGCACATCGCATCCCACACGCATGTAAAGGTGCCCCATGAGAGATTTCGCGTTTACCGACCAGACCACTGAAGTGGACGTTGCCCGGGTCAAGACCTGGCTGGATCGCAAAGAGATCCTGCTGGTGGATGTGCGCGAGACCTCGGAATACGAGCAGGAACATATTGCCGGCGCGATGCTGGTGCCGCTGTCGCATTTCGATGCGGCCGCTTTTCCGGTTCTGCCGGGGATGCGGATCGTGATGCATTGCGCCGTCGGCAAACGCTCGGAAGCGGCGCGGAAGATGCTGGCGAAAGAGGGTCATCTTAATGTGCTGAACATGACCGGCGGTCTGAAAGGCTGGAAAGCGGCCGGATTCGAGACCGAGGTCTAGGCTCTAGCCAGGCTTGCGGGCCACCAGATCGATCAGGGCAGACAGGCCCGAATGGCCCGGACCTTCGTCGATGACCTTTTCATAGGCTTTCAGCGTTTCGATTTGCATGTCCCCAAAGGCGTCGCGCAGCAGGTCTTCGGTATACATGACCTCGGGCGTCGGCGGTCCGCCGGTGCCGTATTCAACCTGTTTCGGGGTATAGCCGTGCAGCAGGATCAGCCCGCCGGGTTTGACGGTGCGTTTAAGCCCGCTGAAAATCTCGGACCGGAATTGCGGGTCGGCGAACTGGATGAAAATGGCGACAACGATATCCCACTGGTTTTCGGCCCAGTCCCAGGTTTTCAGGTCGGCCAGTTGGAAATCGATGTCGGCCTTGCGGTCGCTTGCCAGCCTTCGGGCTTTTTCCAGACCTTTTTCGCTTGAATCCATCGCGGTCACGTTCAGCCCGCATTCGGCCATGAAGACCGAATTTCTTCCCTCTCCATCGGCGATGGCCAGGGCGTTTTGACCGGCGGCCGCTTTCAGCCTGTCCTGCTGCGCCACAAGAAAATCGGCCGGGGCGGTGCCGAAGATATAGGTGTCTGTGTCAAAGCGGGCGTCCCAATTGGGAAATTTGGGTTTCATGGCGTTGTCCTTAAGGCTGGAAGTCCGATTCCGGTGCTTTGAAAGCCGCCATCCGACGAGATCAGCTGACCCGTTACATAGCTGGCTTTGTCAGAGCAGAGAAACGCGATCACATGGGCGATCTCATCCTCTGATCCATAGCGGTTCAGCGGGATCGCATCGTGATAGGCGTCGATGATGTCTTGCGTATGCACCGCCATCGCGAGCTTGGTGCGCACGGGGCCGGGGGCAACGCAATTGGCGCGGATACCGTATTCGCCCAGTTCGGCGGCCTGTTGTTGGGTCAGATGGATGACGGCGGCTTTCGAGGTGCCATAGGCCACCCGCAGGGTCGAGGCGCGCAAGCCGCTGATCGAGGCGATGTTGACGATTGCCCCCTTGGATTGCTTCAGAAGGGGGGTGAAGGCCTGAGACATCAGGAAAACGCCGTCTAGATTGGTCTCCATCACGGTGCGCCAGCGTTCGAATGTGGTGTCCTCGATCGGGCCGAAATCGGCAACCCCTGCGTTGTTGACCAAAGCGTCCACACGCCCCAGTTCGGTTTCCACCTGAGCGGCCATCGCATCCACATCGGACGGGATCGATACGTCGCGGACAATTGGCGTGACGTTCTTAAGCGCATCGGCCTCGGGCAGCAGCGCATCGCCGTCGCGGTCGATCATCACCACATGGCGGCCTTCGGCGAGAAACAGTTTGGTGGTGGCCAGCCCGATCCCTCGGGCGGCGCCGGTGACGACGGCGACTGAGTGCATGAAAATCCCTCTCTCACGGTTTGCCCCACTAAAGGCCAAGCAGCAAGAGAGGGAAAGGCCGAAATTACTGCGGAAGGATCACAGCATCGATCACGTGGATCACGCCGTTAGACGCTTTGATGTCGGCCGACACCACATTGGCGCCGTCAACGGTCACGCCGTTCATGGTGCCAATGGTGACGGACGCGCCGTTCACGGTTTCGGCCATCATGCCATCACTGAGGTCGCCCGACATCACCATGCCCGGGACGACGTGATAGGTCAGGATCGCGGTCAGCGCGTCGATATCGGCCAGAAGCGCCTCGATCGTGCCTGCGGGCAGGGCGGCAAAAGCGTCATCGGTCGGGGCGAAGACGGTGAACGGGCCGTCGCCTTTCAGCACATCGACCAGACCGGCAGCCTGAACGGCGGTCACAAGCGTGGAAAAGCTGCCCGCCGCGACGGCGGTATCGACGATGTCTTTTGAATTGCCGTCTGCATAGGCCGCGCTGCCCAAAGCGGTTGCGGCGGTCAGGGCGATGAAAGTTCTGCGAAACATATATGGGTCCTCCAGTATCATGCCGGAAGTGGCATGTACCGTGCTACGCGGTGTTTTCGTTACCGGATCAGAGGATGTGGGAAATTTTACGGCTTGACGAAAAAGGGGCGCGGCCTAAGCCTGCCCCTTCTTTGTTTTCAAGTCACCTTAATGTGACCGGGCGCGGTTTAATCCAGTTCGAGCGCGTCGCGGACGATCCCGTCAAGAAGGTCTTCGACCGCCTGCATTTCATTTTCGGGATATTGCTGGTAGCCGACCACAACCTCGTCCGAACCAGAGATTTGGGCGACGAAAATACCGTAGGGGCAGTAAACGATATTCATCGGATGGGCCTCCATCACTGCGCGCGAGACCGATGCCGAGCAGAAACTATAGACCTCTGCCGCGTCATACAGCTCTTTGGTTGAGCCGACATCCGCGCCGGTGCGTTTCAGCATGTCGCCGACCCGGCTGATATTGTCGATCACCAACCCGCGATCCAGAATGGCGCTTTCAACGCTGAACGAGACATCGTCGAAATCTTCGCTCGTGGAATAGAAGATGGCGCTTTGGGCGTTGGCGAAGCCGGCGGCCAGAATCGTGGCGGCGGTAAGCAGGAATTTTCTCATGGGGATTTTCCTTGGCAATGCGGGCAAACAGGCCCTTTATACATTCAACATAGTGCATAACATTGCGATGGGTCAAATGCCGGGCGGGTTGCGAAAGGTTTCAATCCCGGCACAGAAACGTGAAACGATGTTTGTTTTCTCGGTTAGATCAAGCCGCTACATCCTAGCCAACGAGATATGGAGAGACCTATGGCCAATCGCTGGACCAACGACTTGTCAGGGCGGGATGTAACCCCCGAACATATTTATATGAACCGCCGCACCCTTTTGGCGGGGCTGGCCGCTTCTGCGGCCTTGCCCGGAATGGCGCGTGGCCAATCACTGCCCGAGCCGAATAGCTGGGACGATATCACCAGCTATAACAATTATTACGAGTTTGGCACCGGCAAGGGGGATCCGGCCCGCAACGCGCACAGGCTGACCGTCAGCCCGTGGACCGTTCGGATTGATGGTCTGGTCGACAAGCCCGGCGACTATGCGTTTGATGACATCATGAAGAATATGACGATTGAGGAACGGATCTACCGCTTCCGCTGCGTCGAGGCATGGTCGATGGTGGTGCCATGGAACGGGTTCGAGCTTGCGGACCTGCTGGACATGGTCGGCGTGCAAGGCGCGGCGAAATACGTGGCCTTTGAAACCGTCGCCCGCCCCGAAGAGATGCCTGGCCTGCGGTCGCGCGTGCTGGACTGGCCCTATGTCGAGGGGCTGCGGCTGGACGAGGCGATGCATCCGCTGACCATTATGGCGACCGGCATTTACGGGCGGGATATTCCAAAACAGAACGGGGCACCGCTGCGTCTGGTGGTGCCTTGGAAATACGGGTACAAATCGATCAAGTCGATCGTGCGGATCACCCTGACCGACAAGGAACCTCCGACCAGCTGGAATAAATCGCAGCCATCCGAATACGGCTTTTACAGCAATGTGAACCCGACGGTGGATCATCCGCGCTGGTCGCAGGCCAGCGAACGGCGCATCGGCGGCGGCCTGTTTTCGTCCCGTATCGATACGCTGATGTTCAACGGCTATGAACAAGAGGTTGCATCGCTTTATAAAGATATGGACCTTGTGAAGTATCACTAGCTGGGTAACAGACATGACCAATGCTATTCTCGAAACCAGGCTTACTTGCCCGAAATGCGGCGCCGTCCATGACGAGGTCATGCCGACAGACGCATGCCAATGGTTTTACGAATGCGCCGCCTGCAAAACGGTGCTGACACCGCTTGAAGGGGATTGCTGCGTGTTTTGTTCCTATGCCGATCAGAAATGCCCACCGTTACAGGCCGGGGATCACTGCTGTGGTTGATCGTATCAATACATCTGTCCGCCGCGTCCCAAGCTGGCTGATCTATCTGGCGACCGTCGCTTACACGGTCTGGCTGTTTTATCTGGGCATGACCGGCGGGCTGGGGGCCGAGCCGATCAACGCGCTTGAACGCGAACTGGGGATCACCGCGCTGCAACTGGTGACAGTTGGTCTGGCGGTGACGCCGCTGCGCAAGCACTTCAGGATCAACCTGATCAAGCATCGCCGGGCCATCGGGGTGTCGGCCTTTTTTGTGGTGCTGGTGCATCTGCTGGTCTGGCTGTTTCTGGATGTTCAGACGCTTGACCGGATATGGGCGGATATTCTGAAACGCCCCTATATCACCATTGGGATGACCGGTTTCGTGCTGATGCTGCCCTTGGCCGTGACCTCGAACAACCTGTCTGTGCGCAAACTGGGCCTTGTTTGGCGCAAGCTGCACAAGCTGACCTATGCGGTGGCGATCCTTGGGGCGGTGCATTACGTGATGGTGGCCAAAGGGTTTCAGATTGTGCCGCTGGTCTATCTGGCCGTGATCGCCGGTTTGCTGCTGCTGCGCCTGCGCTTGCCCGTTCTGCGGACACGTCAGGCCTGAAAGGTTTGATTTCCGGGGGTTTCAGGTGCGGGGCTTCACTCTGTCGCCACGTCCCGCCGCGTTGCAGCAACAAAGTTGCGCCAAACAAGGCTTTTCCGCAATTCGAAAATGCTAACCACCTGAAAACAAGCTAAAAATCAGATTTCTGAAAAAAATCGCACTTTCTTTGTAAAAACCGCTTGCGACTCGGAAACACTGGGACTAGATACCCCTTCACCGACGCAGCGGAGACGCTTAACTCGGTAGCAAACACTGGGAAGTTCAAGGCGGCGCGCCGAACAAGACAAGGGCGCACTGGTTTGATTTTGTCTTCTACAAGGGTTTGTTCGCTGTTTGACATGATTGGTATCTGAAGAGATATGCGGGCGGTTTGGTTTGTTTCGACGGATTGAATGTCTGTATATCGCGCTCTTAGCCGCGAGGCGATGATAGAGTGTCAGCTTCACTGTTTGGCGTGGTTTTTGGTTTT
>JASMHC010000010.1 GCA_030750975.1 Paracoccaceae bacterium | reverse complement strand
CGTCAAATTAAGAAACAGCATTAAAAATTTAAAAAAAAAAAAAGGGGAGGCCCCCCACAAAAAAATTTTATAGTACGGGGCACACCCCCCACCCCCGACGATAACCCACACCAAAAAAAAAAAAAAAAAGTGCCCCCAAACCCCGCGGCGCCGGGGGCGGCCCCATTGTTTTTCCCGGCGCGGTGCCGCCACCCCCCCGGCTGGGGGCGCTGCCCCCGACCAGCCAAATGATATGTGGCCGGCCTCCCCCGAAGTATTTTTGAAAAAGTGAAAGCAGGATCAGAAAGTGATGATGTCGCGCTCTGTCACCAGCATGTCCAAAGGCTGATCGGTCGGTTCAAGGGGAAGGTCGTCGGCTTCCTGGGCCGAGAAGGCAAAGCCGATGGCCAGTACCGGGCCACGGGCCCGCAAGCCTTCGAGCGTCCGATCATAAAAGCCGCCGCCATAGCCAAGACGACCGCCCTTGCGGTCAAACGCCACAAGCGGAACGATGACGATCTCGGGCAGGATGTCTTCGCCCAGCGCCGGTATCGAAGCGCCGAAGGGACCATCGACCATCTCGCAATCCGGTTCCCATCGGGAAAACCACAGCGGTTGCCCGGCGGCCCGGATCACCGGCACAGAAACCGGACCATATGCGGCCGCTTCGGCCATCGTGGCCAATGGTGAAATCTCGGTGCGGATGGGCATATATCCTGCCAGTGGCACACCGCGATACCCCGCCAGCACTTCGGACAGGATGGCCGCCTGCCCCGGCCCGTGGCTGTCATACGCCAGCTTGCGCCGTGCAAAGGCCGCTTTGCGCGCGGCCGCCTTGATATCGGTCAACCCCGTCATAGGATGAACACCACAGCCATCCCGAGGAAGGCAAAGAAGCCGACCACATCCGTTACAGTGGTCACGAAGGCCCCCGATGCCAGGGCCGGATCGATCTTCATCCGCTCAAGCAACACCGGGATCACCGTCCCTGCCAGACCGGCGACAACAAGGTTGATCACCATGGCCGCGGCGATCACATAGGCCAGTTCGAACGAGCCGAACCAGACCCAGCCGACCCCGCCCATCAAAACCGCAAACCCGAGACCATTCACCAGCCCGACCAACACCTCTCGCCGGATCACCCGCCAGACGTTTGATCCGGTCAGGTCTTTGGTGGCAATCGCCCGCACCGCAACGGTCAGCGATTGTGTACCCGCATTGCCCCCCATCGACGCGACGATCGGCATCAGAACGGCCAATGCGACCAGCGTGGCGATGGCGTCTTCGAACTGGGCGATCACCAACGAGGCCAGGATCGCCGTCACCAAATTGACCGCGAGCCAGGGAAAGCGGCGTTTGGTGGTCTGCCACACGCGATCCGCCAACGAGCCTTCTCCGACCCCCGCCAGACGCAGAATGTCTTCTTCGTGTTCCTCGTCCAAGACCACCATCGCATCGTCAATGGTGATGACCCCGACCAGCCGTTCGTCCTCGTCCACGACGGGGGCCGAAATCAGGTGATACTGGTTGAACGCATAGGCCACCTCGTCCTCGGGCTGGGTGGCCGGAATGATCTGAAAGGTCTCTTCGGTGATGGTTTTCAGCAAAACCTCGCGCCGCGATCCCATCAGGCGGCCCAAAGTCACCTGCCCCACAGGCGTCATCGACGGATCGACCAGTACCACGTGATAAAACTGCTCGGGCAGATCATCCTCGGCCCGCAACCGGTCGATGGCGGCGCCAACGGTCCAGTCCTCGGGCACCCAGACGACCTCGCGCTGCATCAGGCGCCCGGCTGATTCCTCAGGATACGCCAGCGACTGCTCGACCGCGACACGGTCGGCGTCCTCGAGCACATCAAGAATGGCTTCCTGCTGTACCTCGTCAAGATCCTCGACCAGATCGACCACGTCGTCCGATTCCAGATCGCGCACCGCGTTTGACAGAACGTCTTTGGGCAGGAACCCGATGATTTCCTCGCGCAGGGCCTCGTCCATATCTGACAGAACGTCGCCTTCGATCAGATGCGGTGCCAGCAGCAGCAACGCCGTGCGCTGCCCATGATCCAATTGTTCGAAAAGGTCCGCGATATCGGCCGAGTGCAATGGCGCGAACAGTTCCGTCAGGCGGGCCGCATCATCCACTGCCAAGGCAAGTTGCACCGAAGTGACCAAGCCGGAATCCAGGGCATAGACGTCTTCCGCGTCGAGATCGTGATCGCTCATGCCTGTCTCCCGTGGTGATTTGCTGGAAACATAAACAAGTGCTTCTGCAAGCGACAGCCCTATCGGTGATTTACCTTTGGCTTGCCTGCAAATACCCTGAGGTCCGCGAAAGGACCGATCATGCCAGCCACACTTCTTCTTGGGCAAACCCTTGGATTCAAGGCCTCGCCTTTTGACCGCCCGGTGGATGAGGCGGTTGAGTTTAACCCAAGCGGGGCGGTTCTGATCCAAGACGGCATGATCCGGGCCGTCGGGGACCGTGCGCAGCTTCAGGCCAGCAATCCCGATGCCGCAAACACCGACTATGGCGATGGCCTGATCATGGCCGGTTTTGTTGACGCCCATGCCCATTATCCGCAAACCGCGATGATCGCATCCTGGGGCAAGCGGCTGATCGACTGGCTGAACAGCTATACCTTCCCCGAAGAGCAGCGTTTTGACGATCCCGCCTATGCGGCCAAGATCGCCACGCGCTATTTCGATCTGACCGCGCAGAACGGCACCACGACGATTGCCAGCTATTGCACCATCCACCCTGAATCCGTAACGGCGTTTTTTACCGAGGCGCAAAAACGCGGCCAGCGCGTGGTGGCTGGAAAAACCTGCATGGACCGCAACGCGCCCGAGGGGCTGCGTGACACCGCACAATCCGCCTATGACGACAGTAAGGCGTTGCTTTCGAAATGGCATGGGCTGGACCGGCTGTCTTATGCAATCACCCCGAGGTTTTCGCCCACATCGACGCCTGAACAACTGGACGCCATGGGCGCGTTATGGGCCGAACACCCCGACTGCCTGATGCAAACCCACCTGTCGGAACAAACCGATGAAATCGCATGGGTGAAAAAGCTGTTCCCCGATGCCCGCGATTACCTCGATACGTATGAGCGTTTCGGGCTTTTGGGCCGGGGCGGGATTTATGGGCACGCCATTCATCTTGAGCCGCGCGAAAAAGACCGCTTGCGCGATGTTGATGCCGCACTGATCCATTGCCCGACCTCGAACACCTTTATCGGTTCGGGCCTGTTCGACATGTCCGGTCTGATGTCCGACGGCCACCGGATCGGCCTTGCCACCGATACCGGCGGCGGATCGAGCTTTTCCATGCTGCGCACCATGGCCGCCGCCTATGAGATCGGACAGCTGCGTGGCACCGCCCTGCACCCCGCGCAGCTTTTGTGGCTGGCCACCCAAGGTTCGGCCCGCGCCCTTGGAATGGATGAAAAAATCGGAAACCTAGCGACCGGTCACGAGGCCGATATCGTCGTTCTGAATTTGAATTCGACCGAAGCCATCTCCCAGCGCAATGCCCGTGCGGCGGATATTTGGGAATCGGTCTTCCCGACAATCATGATGGGCGATGATCGCGCGGTTCAGGATGTGTGGATCGGCGGCCGGCAAATCTGACCGGTTTTTACGTTAACCCTTTGGTCACATTTGGGCGCCGGGGCATTTGTAGCGTTTCGGCGTACAAATTTCACAAATGTCATCAAACGCAATCAGGGGCCGGCCAATGCCCGCCCTGCCATTTTGAAGCCGTCGGGTGGGATTTGGCCCGCCATTTCTACCCCATCAATTTCCGCGCCAGTTCATTCTGCCGCTCGATCACCCTTGGCAAATCTATCGTTGTCATTTGCCCGTCACGCACCACCTGACGCCCTTCGACGAACAGATGTTTCACTTTGGTCGGTCCCGCCAGTAACAGCGCTGCCTTGTCCCATGATCCGGCACTTTCGATGCCCGAGACATCCCAAATCGCGATATCCCCCCGTTTTCCAACGGAAATCTGGCCGCAATCATTTCGCCCAAGCACCTGTGCACCGCCGCGTGTGGCGATCTCTAACGCCTCGCGTGCGCTCATCGCATCCGCCCCGTTGGCGACCCGCTGCAACAGCATCGCCTGCCGCGCCTCGGCGGCCAGATTGCCGCTGTCATTGCTGGCCGAACCGTCCACGCCCAACCCGACCGGCACACCGGCATCGCGCATCCGGCGGACAGGGGCTATGCCTGACCCCAACCGACAGTTGGAACAGGGGCAATGCGCAACACCGGTTCGGGTTTTTGCAAATAAATCAATCTCTTGACTGTCCAGTTTGACACAATGCGCATGCCAGACGTCATCGCCTGTCCACCCCAATTCCTCGGCATATTGCCCGGGGCGACAGCCGAAAGTCTCAAGCGAATAGGCGATATCTTCGTCGTTTTCCGCCAGATGGGTGTGCAGCATCACCCCCTTGTCCCGCGCCAGCAAAGCCGCATCGCGCATCAGGTCCCGGCTGACCGAGAACGGCGAACAGGGGGCAAGGCCGACCCGCACCATTGCCCCGTCCAAGGCATCATGATGGGTGTCAATCACCCGGATGCAGTCTTCTAAGATGTTGTTTTCATTCTCAACAAGGCTGTCCGGCGGCAAGCCCCCTGCGCTTTCACCAATGCTCATCGACCCACGGGTCGGATGGAATCGCAACCCAACTTCACGCGCCGCGTCTATCGTGTCGTCTAACCGCGAGCCGTTGGGATACAAATAGAGATGATCCGACGACATGCTGCATCCAGAAAGGGCCATTTCAGACAGCCCAACCATCGCCGAAACGCGCATTTCCTCGGGTCCAAAACGTGCCCAGATCGGATAGAGCCGCTGTAACCAGCCGAACAGCAAGGCATCCTGTCCGCCCGGCACCGCGCGTGTAAGTGTTTGATATAAATGGTGATGTGTGTTCACTAACCCGGGCGTCACCACGCATCCTGCGGCCAGAACAACCGCACCGTCGCTTTGCAGCCCATGGCCGATTTCAGCAATTACCCCATTGCGCATCCGCACATCCGCGCCGTGCAATTCGCGCCGGTTGTCGTCCATCGTCAGGACCGTATCCGCGTTTTTGATCAGGATTTCAGCCATAATGCCCTCCGTCTGTTTTCCAGACCCTTTTCGGTGCTCCCGTAGGCAAAGGCGGGCCGACAGAAAAGGGCGAAGGGCTCGGGCACCGCTTGGGTGTTATGGCCCGAAAACCCGCGAAGGCTCAAGCCTTAGACGGATTGAAGCAGTTTCAGGGCTTTGCTGTGAATCTCTGCATTGGCTGCGGCCACAGCACGGCCGCCTTGGTGTACCGGACCGCCTTCCCAATTGGTCACAATGCCGCCCGCTGCCTCGATCACGGCGATAGGTGCTTGAATATCATAGGAATTCAGCCCCGCCTCGATCACCAGATCAATCTGCCCGGCTGCCAAAAGCGCATAGGCATAGCAATCCATCCCATACCGCACGAGCCGCACTTGCGCCGCGACCCGTTCAAATCCGGCGCGGTCTTGCGGCGTTCCGACCTCGGGAAAGGTGGAGAACAGAACCGCCTTGGGCAAATCCTCGGTCGTTTTGGTGCGGATCACGCCCTGACCATGAGGCCCGGAAAAGCTTGCCTCGCCCCACCCGCCGGTAAACCGTTCGCCGATATAGGGCTGGTCGATCACGCCAAGCACAGGTCCAAAAGCATCCGACACCGCGATCAACGTCCCCCAAGTGGGTGTGCCGCTCATGTATCCACGGGTGCCGTCAATGGGATCAAGCACCCATTGAAGACCGGAAGTGCCTGTTTTTTCGCCAAATTCTTCGCCAAGGATCGCATCCTGCGGGCGTTCGCTCGAAAGGACTTCGCGCATGGCCTGTTCGGCCGCGCGGTCTGCATGGGTGACAGGATCAAACCCGTCCACCAGCTTGTTCTCTAGCCCAAGATCATGGCTGCGGAAGAATTTCAACGTCTCGGTCCGGGCGGCGTCCGCCATCAGACGCGCCACGCGGATCAGATCGGATTTTTCAGAATCTGAAAGTGCCACGCCCTTCTCCTTCAGCTTTGCACTGCGCTAAAGCAGAAGGGCGTAAAACTCAAGCAACGTCGCTGAGAACACGCGCCAGTTCGAACAGGCGGCGGCGCTGGTTTTCCGGGATCGCATAATACGACCGGATCAGATCCAGCGCTTCTTTATCCCCAAGAAGATCAGCTGGTACCTGTGCGTCAGCGCCCGTCTGGGCACCGTCATCCAGACCTTCAAAGAAGAAAGACACAGGAACGTCCATAGCTTCTGATATGTCCCAAAGACGCGACGCACTGATCCGGTTCGCACCGGTTTCGTACTTTTGAATCTGCTGGAACTTGATACCGACCTTTTCGGCCAGTTGTTGTTGTGTCATGCCAACAAGCCAGCGCCGGTGACGGACGCGCTTGCCAACGTGAACATCCACAGGATGTGCCATTTTAGGCTCCTTTAGTTTACTTGCTTCGCCCCACTAAGTATCCTTGTCCGTAAGTGGTAAACTTTTGGGATACCTGCCCGAAACATCACATGGGGCGACATGATTATCTAGACTACTCGGTTTAGGTCTAAAATCAAGCAGAGGTTTTCGTCATTAGGTTTTATTAATATTTGGTGAACAATTTTAAGGAGAATCACTTAATTTTTCCGGCGATCCCTCATATTAGATGTCCGAAATACTTAATATTTCTGCCGATTCTACGAGATCCAGCCCAATGAGAGCCTTTCAGGTCACATCCTCCGGTCAACAGCCGCTGTTAACGGAAATCCCCTGCCCCGTACCCGGTCCTGGTGAAATTCTCGTGCGAATCACAGCCTGCGGTCTTAACTTTGCCGATCTGTTAATGATCAAAGGTCAGTATCAGGAAACGCCAGAAGCGCCGTTTACACTGGGCCTTGAGGTTGCGGGCATTGTCGAGGCCCTTGGCCCTGATACGGATGGTCCGGCCATCGGGACCAGAGTGGCCATTTTCGGCGGCAGCGGGGGCTTGGCTGAATACGGCGTCTTCCCCGCAGAACGCGCGGTGGTTGTGCCCGATTCGATGAGCGATGAAATCGCGGCGGGGTTTCAGGTGGCCTACGGCACCAGTCACCTTGCCTATGCCCACCGTGCCCGGTTGCAGCCCGGTGAAAATCTTGTCGTGCTGGGTGCGGCTGGCGGGGTTGGCCTGACCGCGGTGGAAATCGGCAAGGTCATGGGGGCCAATGTCATTGCCTGCGCGCGGGGGGCGGACAAGCTTGCCGTCGCCAAGGCCGCGGGCGCGGATCACGTGCTCGACACCGAGACGGATAATATTCGCGATACCGTCAAAGCCCTTGGCGGGGCGGATGTGGTCTATGATCCGGTGGGGGGTGATCTGTTCATGGATGCCTTCCGCGCCTGCAATCCGGATGCACGCATTCTGACCATCGGTTTTGCGGGCGGACAGGTGCCCGAACCGAAGCTGAACCATATGCTGGTCAAAAACATCACGGTGATCGGCTTTTATTGGGGTGGCTATTTGAAATTCAACCCAAAGGCGCTGACCGACAGCATGGCCCAGCTGATGCTATGGCACAGCGAGGGCAAGCTGCGTCCGCATGTCAGCCACGTCCTGCCATTTGATCAGGCCGCCGAAGGGTTGCGGTTGTTAAAAGAGAGGAAATCCACGGGAAAAATCGTGATCAGGGTCTCAGACGCCTGAGGTTTGAATTTCTGCGAACCCTTCGGCCAGAAGCTCTTCCAGCCGGTCAAGCGGAGCGGACCATTGGTTGCGGTCGCGATACAGGTTGATCTGCCAGGTGCCCAGCTGCGGCAGTTCCCCTTTGTGGTCAACAACCTCGAACCTTGGCGGGTTGGTGCCTTTCAAAAGCACGTGAATTGCCAGATCGGCGGCAACAGCGGCCTCGATCGCGCGATGCCCGGCTGCTTCGAGCACGATTTCCCAGGGGATGTTCATCTTGTCCAGTTCCTTCACCGCGTAGGGCCGGAACAGGCATTGTCTGCCTACCGCAAGAGGAATGGTTTCGGACTGCCAGGCATGGCCATCGGCGGCACCAACCCAGACCATCGGCAATTCGGCAATGGTGCGCCCATTGCTGTCGCAACCCTGCTCGGTCGCGAGTGTCATATGACAATCGCCATGGGCAAAGGCCTGTTTCAGCGACATGGTGTTTTCCGTCAGCATCTGCACCCGTATCATCGGAAACTCTGACCGAAACCGGCGCAACACCTGCGGGATAACCGGATCAAGAATATCGACCGGAATGCCCAACACGATCTCGCCCGCGTCGGCCGAGATGTTCATTTGGGCCACCGCTTCATCATTCAAACGCAACATGCTGCGCGCATAGGACAGTAGCTTGTCCCCCGCCGCAGTCGGAGCCACCCGCCGGGTCGAGCGGGACAGAAGCGAAACACCAAGGCTTTCCTCGAGCCGCTTAAGCTGCATCGACACCGCCGATTGGGTCAGGTTCAGCCGCCCTGCGGCGCGGGTTACGCCCCCGGCTTCGGCAACCGCCACAAACGAGCGCAAAGCGGTCATATCCAGATTTCTGCTCATATCACAATCCTTGATGAAGCACCCAACAAACATTCGTTTCCGTTATTAATTAAACTATGCCATATGATCAAGCATTCTGATGAAACAACGCAACACATCACAATTCTGAAAGGAAACGACATGTCCTACGCACCTGCCGCCAGCGCAACCTTCCTTGCGGGATTGACCCGCGTGACCGGCTTTTCGATTTTTACCCGTCTGAATGAAATGGCTGAATTGCGCCGCCAGCGCCGCGCGTTGGCCGAACTGGACGCCTATGCCCTTGCTGATATCGGCGTAACCGCCGATGAAGCGGAAACCGAAAGCGCCCGCCCTGTATGGGATGCGCCGGTTCACTGGCATAAGTGATCAAATCGCCCCTTGAAAAACAGGCCGTTCCTGCCAATATCTGGCAGGAACACTGCCAAACTGGTTTGGCAGCTGTGTCTTTTGGGTTTTTGGAGGGACGAAATGTCTGAATACAACACAATCCGGAACGCTGGTGTACGTACCGCCGCCCAGATTGACGAGGGTCTGCGCGCCCATATGAACAAGGTCTACGGCACCATGTCCGTCGGCATGCTGATCACAGCGGCCGCCGCCTGGGCGATTGCGGGCCTTGCCGTGACAGGCGATGCCACATCGGCTGCGGTAAATGCCGATGGTCAACTGATGATGGTCCGCCCGGGTGAATATCTTAGCGGCCTTGGCGCACTGATCTACACCTCGCCGCTGCGCTTTGTTGTAATGTTTGCACCGCTCGCGTTCATCTTTTTCGGCTGGGGCGCGGTTCTGCGTAATGCCAGCGCGGCGATGGCGCAGTTCGCGTTCTTCGTCTTCGCATCGCTGATCGGTGTTTCGCTAAGCTCGATCTTCCTTGTCTACACCGATTTCTCGATCGTGCAGACCTTCCTTGTGACGGCAATCGCCTTCGCTGGTCTCAGCCTTTACGGCTATACCACCAAGCGCGATCTGTCGGGCATGGGCACCTTCCTGATGATGGGTGTGATAGGTCTGCTGGTGGCGATTATCGTCAACATGTTCCTGCAATCGGGCGTCATGATGATGGCGATCTCGGCGATTGGTGTTCTGATCTTCGCCGGTCTGACCGCCTTTGATACGCAGCGTCTGAAGTCAGACTATGTTGCACATGCGGCGCATGGCGATCAGGAATGGCTGGACAAAGCTGCCATTGACGGTTCGCTGAGCCTCTACATCAACTTCCTGAACATGTTCCAGTTCCTGCTGATGTTCCTGGGGTCTCAGGAATAACACCGCCGGATCACGGATTTCAAAGGGGCCTGTCGCGGGCCCCTTTTTCTTTGCCCGCTTGCGCCAAAACCCCCGCCCCACTATAGGCATCCCCATGTTGGACACGACCTCAAACCGCCCCGAATTGCCGCCCGAGATTGCCCGCCGCCGGACCTTTGCTATCATCTCGCATCCCGACGCCGGCAAGACGACGCTGACCGAAAAGTTCCTGCTTTTCGGCGGTGCTATTCAGATGGCCGGTCAGGTACGTGCGAAGGGCGAGGCACGTCGGACCCGCTCGGACTTCATGCAGATGGAGAAGGATCGCGGCATTTCGGTTTCCGCCTCGGCCATGTCGTTCGACTTCAAAGAGTTCCGCTTCAATCTGGTGGACACGCCGGGCCACTCGGACTTTTCGGAAGACACCTATCGCACGCTGACGGCCGTGGATGCGGCGGTGATGGTGATCGACGGGGCGAAGGGCGTGGAAAGCCAGACCCGCAAACTGTTCGAGGTCTGCCGCCTGCGCGATCTTCCAATCCTGACCTTCTGTAACAAGATGGACCGCGAAAGCCGCGATACTTTCGATATCATCGACGAAATTCAGGAAAACCTGGCCATCGATGTAACCCCTGCCAGCTGGCCGATTGGTGTCGGGTCAGAATTCATGGGCTGCTACGACATGCTGAACGACCGGCTCGAGCTGATGGATCGCGCCGACCGGAACCGCGTGGCTGAATCGATCAAGATCGACGGTCTGGATGACCCAGCATTGGCCGAGCATGTGCCCGCGCATCTTCTGGAAAAGCTGGTGGAAGAGGTTGAGATGGCCAGGGAATTGCTGCCCCAGCTTGATCCGCAATCAGTGCTCGAAGGGCATATGACGCCGATCTGGTTCGGTTCGGCGATCAATTCGTTCGGGGTGAAAGAGTTGATGGACGGGATCGGGTCTTACGGACCAGAGCCACAGGTTCAGGCGGCCTCGCCCCGCGCGATTGCGCCGGAAGAGAAAAAGGTCATGGGCTACGTGTTTAAGGTTCAGGCAAACATGGACCCAAAGCACCGCGACCGGGTGGCCTTCATGCGGCTGGCCTCGGGACATTTCAAACGCGGGATGAAGCTGACCCATGTGCGGACGAAAAAGCCGATGGCGGTTTCGAACCCCGTGCTGTTCCTCGCCTCGGACCGTGAATTGGCCGAAGAGGCCTGGGCCGGCGACATTATCGGCATCCCGAACCATGGCCAGTTGCGCATCGGGGACACCCTGACCGAGGGCGAAACACTTCGTGTGACAGGCATTCCATCATTCGCGCCGGAACTGCTGCAAAATTGCCGCGCGGGCGATCCGATGAAGGCCAAGCATCTGGAAAAGGCCCTGATGCAATTTGCCGAGGAAGGCGCCGCCAAGGTCTTTAAGCCCGCATTTGGGTCGGGCTTTATCGTCGGCGTCGTGGGGGCGTTGCAGTTCGAAGTGCTCGCCAGCCGGATCGAGCTGGAATACGGATTGCCTGTCCGGTTCGAGCAAAGCCAATTCACCAGCGCCCGCTGGGTCAATGGCGACAAACAGGCGGTCGACAAATTCGTCAACGCCAACAAGCAGCATATCAGTCATGACCATGACGGCGATATTGTCTATCTGACTCGTTTGCAGTGGGATATCGACCGGATCGAGCGTGACTATCCCGACATAAAGCTGACCGCGACCAAGGAAATGATGGTGTAAACACCTGTTTTCAAGCGATTTCGTTGCAAAATGGTAACCCAAACGGGCCAATCTGCGTCTTTAACTCTGGCGCGATGGCATGTTGTTGATCAAACCGGACCAATCCTGTAAGGGTCCGCGAAGGTTGCGAAATGCGCTATGAAGTGGCCAGCCGGGTCCAACCTTGATGTTACGCGCGGGCGCCATGTGTCCGCAAACTGTGGATACACATGACAAAATTCTCAGATCTGAATCTGAACCCCAAAGTTCTGAAAGCTGTTGACGAGGCGGGCTATGAAAGCCCCACACCCATTCAGGCCGGTGCAATCCCGCCCGCATTGGGAGGCCGCGATGTTTTGGGTATCGCCCAGACCGGCACTGGCAAGACCGCCAGTTTTACGCTGCCAATGCTGTCGCTTCTGGCCCGTGGCCGCGCCAGGGCACGCATGCCGCGTTCGCTGGTGCTTTGCCCGACACGGGAATTGGCGGCTCAGGTGGCGGAAAACTTCGACACCTATTCCAAGCATCTGAAACTGACCAAGGCGCTGTTGATCGGCGGCGTTTCGTTCAAGGAACAGGACGCGCTGATCGACAAGGGTGTCGATGTGCTGATTGCCACCCCCGGCCGCCTGCTGGACCATTTCGAACGTGGCAAGCTGTTGCTGACCGGCGTGCAGATCATGGTCGTGGACGAAGCTGACCGGATGCTTGATATGGGCTTTATCCCCGATATCGAGCGTATTTTCAGCCTGACACCGTTTACCCGCCAAACCTTCTTTTTCTCGGCCACCATGGCGCCAGAGATTGAACGGATCACAAATACCTTCCTGTCAAACCCGGCCAGGATCGAAGTGGCCCGCCAGGCAACCGCGTCCGAGACGATAGAACAGGGCGTGGTGATGTTCAAAGCCTCGCGCCGCGACCGCGCCGCCAGCGAAAAACGCAAGGTCCTGCGGGCGATCATCGATTTGGAAGGCGAGAAATGCACCAACGCGATCATCTTTTGCAACCGTAAGACCGATGTCGATATTTGCGCCAAATCGCTGAAGAAATACGGCTATAACGCCGCACCAATCCATGGCGATCTGGACCAGTCTCAACGGATGAAAACACTGGACGCTTTCCGCGACGGCGACTTGCGTCTGCTTGTTGCTTCGGACGTCGCCGCGCGCGGTCTGGACGTTCCCAGCGTCAGCCACGTGTTCAATTTTGACGTGCCCGGCCATGCCGAGGATTATGTGCACCGCATCGGCCGCACCGGCCGTGCCGGTCGCGAAGGGAAAGCCTTTACCATTTGCGAAACGCGCGATGAAAAGGCGCTGGCGGCGATTGAAGCGCTCATCCAGAAAGAAATCCCGCGCGTTGGCAACCCGGTGAAAAAACCGGAACCGAAAAAGCGCGAAGCCAAGACAGCGGACCCCGGGAAAGCCGAAACCGCGGAAAAACCGAAAGACACCCGGCAAGAGCGCAGCGCAAACCGCCCGCGCCGCGGGCGCGGCAAAGGCGACGATGGTCCCAAGGTCATCGGGATGGGTGATCACATGCCCCAGTTCATCGCGCTCAGCTTCTCGGAAAGAATGGCCAGCTAAACCCTTTCATCTTTTTCAAAATACTTCGGGGGAGACCGGCCACATATCATGTGGCTGGTCGGGGGCAGCGCCCCCTTCCACCGCCACTTTCAATCAAGATAGGCGTCATTGCGCATTCCGGCCCTCTCAAGATGGATCGGAAGCACCCGCCCGTAAAGCTGTTTGGTCCGTTCGGGGCTTCCCACCATATCCGGCATGTCCACATACGAAAAAATCGCGACGTACCGGGGGGTCTTACCCTTCAACGGGGCCACGCGGTGCAGGGAATACCGCCCCCGGAACAACTGCAAATCGCCCGGTTCGAGCGTCAGCGATTTCACCACATCCGAGGTTTCATCCAGCACGCGGCTAACCTCGTCATAGTTTTCATCGCCCGAACGAATCCACGGCGCATATTCAAACTCTCCCCCCTGATCGGCATTCTGAATCGCAAGGGTGACGGTGAAGCTGTTGGTGTCGAAATGCCACGGAAAGCCGTTGCCTTCTTCGGCCATGTTGACGATCACATCGGCCAGCGGATCGGCGTAACGAAAAAACGCATCTTCCTGCAAGCACTCGCGGATGAACGGATCAAAGGCAGGGAAATCGTGAACCGTGCGCAATGGCCCGTCGGTTTCGAAATTATCGGCCGCGATGAACGAATTTGACCGATCAAAAAACCGTCGGCGCGGATCGCTTTCGGGCAGGCTGGGATCATCCGCCGAGAAATAGACATTTGTGCGATTGAATGATCGGTGCCCATTTGCTGACGCGCCGTCTGCTTCTTGGGATATCGCCTCGATCGCCTTAGCCGTCAGAAACCCCTTCAGTACAGCACAGCCGTCCCGTTCAAGGTCAGCGCGAATTTCGGCCAGCAAGTGATCCCGGTCCGGTCCGTCCCGATGGATCGGATACCGCTCAAGATCGATCAAATCTTCGGCTTGAAACATCCCTCGCCCTCCTCTGACTTCAACCAGCGAAGCCTTTACGGGTCGCGTCTTCAACCGCCCTTGCGACACGCGCCGCGTCGGTTTCAGACCAGCCGCGAGACGATGACCGTGACTTCCGGCTTTTTGCCGATCTCGTCCTGCACGGTCTTTCGGGCAATGCGTTTCAGCTCTTTCTCAAGCTTGTCATCATCTGACAATGTCTTGCCACTTGCCCGACCGATGAACTGGGTCAGATCCTCTTCCAGAACGTCGATCAGCGGCGCGTTTGATGCACCGGTCTCGGGCAACCCGTGGATTTCGCACCAAGGTTCGCCCAGGGGTTCGTTTTCGTCATCCACAATCAGCGCGACCACCACATGCCCGTTCAGCGCCATCTTGATGCGGGCACGAACAATCCCGTCCAAAGCGCCAATCTTCACCTTTCCATCCAGATAGGTGCGGCCCGTTTCAACATAGCCGGCAACCGTCGGAATTGCGCCGGTGATATCCAGCATCATGCCGTTCACGGCGGTGATTGAAGGGATGCCCTTGGCCTCGGCCAGTTTGGCGTGTTCTCGCAAATGGCGGTGTTCCCCGTGCATCGGGATCATCATTTCGGGGTGGATCAGATCGTGCATTTTCTCAAGATCGGGCCGGTTGGCATGACCGGATACGTGATAAAGCCCGCCACGGTCATCGACCACGTCCACACCTTTTTCCGAGAAATTGTTCATCACCCGGATCACGCCGCGTTCATTGCCCGGAATTGTCTTGGACGAAAACAGGAACAGATCCCCCTTTTTCAGCTCCAGCCCCAGATACTTGCCGCGTGACAGGGCCGAGGACGCCGCCCGGGGTTCGCCCTGTGATCCGGTGGTGATCAGCATCAGGTTTTCGCGCGGCAGATTTGCCGCATCCTCGGGGCTGACCACTTTCGGAAAATCCGTCAGAACACCCGTTACTGTCGATGCTTCGATCATCCGGCGCATGGCGCGCCCCAAAAGCACAACCGAGCGCCCGGCCCTGTGACCCGCCTCGGCCAAGGTGCGGACTCGCGCGACATTGGAAGCAAATGTCGTTGCCGCAACCATACCCGGCGCCTGCGCAATCAATGCCTCGATCGGTTCGGCCAGCTCTGCCTCTGAGCGGCCTTCATGGGGCGAAAACACATTGGTGGAATCGCAAACCAGCGCTTTGACACCGGCTTCAGCGATCGCACTCCACATCGTTTCGTCAAAAGCTTCTCCGACCAGCGGCGTGTGATCGATCTTGAAATCCCCCGAATGAACGATCCGCCCCGCCGGGGTGTCGATCACAAGGCCCGAGCTTTCCGGGATCGAATGCGAAATCGGCGCAAAGCCCACCCTGAATGGCCCGGCCTCGGTCACGTCCGGCCATGCCGGGACCGTGATCACCGCTTCATCGGGCTGGCCCCATTGATCCATCTTGCCACGCGCGATATTCGCCGTGAAGGCGCGGGCATAGATCGGGGCACCCAGCGTGTTGTAAAGCATCCCGACCGCACCGATATGATCTTCATGTGCGTGGGTGATAAAGATCGCCTCGATCCGGTCCTTACGCTCTTGCAGCCACGCCATATCCGGCATGATCAGATCAACCCCCGGGGTGCCGTCCATATCAGGAAAGGTCACGCCCAGATCGACAAGGATCAGACGCTCATTCCCCGGCTGGCCATAGCCGTAGACATAGGCGTTCATGCCGATTTCACCGGCCCCGCCCAATGGCAGATAGATCAGGCGGTCTTTGCTCACGCGCTTTGTTCCTTATTGTATTTATGAATGACGGTCAGGCCATGCATGGTCAGGTCTTCCTCATAGGCATCAAACAGGTCTTCCGTCTGCCCAAACAGCGGTGCCAGACCGCCGGTTGCAATCACTTTCATCGGGCGGTCGCGCTCGGCCTTGATGCGCTGGCAAACCTCGCGGACCATTCCGATATAGCCCCAGAACACGCCGGACTGGATACAGGCGACGGTATTGGTTCCGACCACGTTTTGCGGCTTTGCGATGTCGACATGCGGCAATGCGGCCGCCGCCATGTGCAAAGCTTCAAGCGACAGGTTCACACCCGGCGCAATCACCCCGCCCACGTAAGCCCCGTCCGAGGCGACCACATCAAAGGTCGTTGCCGTCCCGAAATCCACGACAATCAGATCCCCGCCGAACCGGTCATAGGCCCCGGCTGTGTTCACCAACCTGTCCGGACCGATCTGCGTTCCCTCATCCACGCGCGGATTGGCCGGCAATTCGCATTCCGGCTTGCCCACCACCAAAGGGCGGCAGCCAAAGAACCGGTCGGCAAAGACCCTCAGGTTGAACACAACCCGTGGCACAGTGGACGAGATGATCACATCGGTGATGTCGAGCTTAAGCTCGTAATGTTTCACCAGCGTCGAAAACCAGGTGAAATACGCATCCGCCGTGCGCCCGTGATGGGTCGAGGTGCGCATGGTGCACAGAAACTGTTCGCCGTCCCAAATCGAGAAGACGGTGTTGGTGTTGCCGCAATCAATTGCCATAAGCATCCGTTACCCCTAGAAAAACACGTCTGCCGCAGGGATCACCATGCGGCCTTTGGACGTCTCTAACACAAGATTGCCACCGGCATCGACCGTAGAAAACGTGCCTGAGACCTCATCGCGCATGGTTCGGGCAGTGATCACCTCGCCCAGCCTGGCGGCCCGCGCCAGCCACAGCTCGCGGATGGGGGGGAAACCGAATGTCCGAAACGTTTCTTCGTGGCGTGCGTAAGCTTCGGCAAGCAAATCCAGAAATGCCTCGGGCGTCACGCGAACACCCAATTCGGCGGCAACGGAAACGGGGCGCAGGGCCAGGGGTTCCAAGGCCCCGATATCTGGCACTGCGGCCAGATTGACGCCGATCCCGATGGCAAGATGCCCCGATCCACCTGCAACACCGGCACTTTCCAGCAGGATACCTGCCACCTTGCCACCACGCAAAAGCACGTCATTGGGCCATTTCAAAGCCAAAATGTCCGACCGGCCAGACACAGCGTCCAGCGCATCATAAAGCGCCAATGAAGCCACAAAACTACGCAGTGCCACCTGATCGGGGCTTTCGTTTGGGCGCATCACGAGTGTTGCGGAAAAATTGCCCTCGGGCGCCACCCAATCCCGCCCGCGCCGTCCGCGGCCCGCGGTCTGGCGCAGCGCCAATATCCATTCCGGACCGGCAAGCCCGTCGGCAATGCGCGCGGCTTCGGCATTGGTGCTGTCAACCTCGGCCAGTACACGCCGCCCGTATCCCTGAGGCCAGCCGGTCATTTCATCTGTCCCAAAATTCGCGCACCCCGCAAAGGGGTCGGAAAACAAAGCGACGCGCCCAGCGGGCGCGTCACACTCAGGATCGGCCTGAATTGGATCACATCAATTCACAAGCTGCGCCGCCGCCATGGCTGCGGGTGTTTCGATACCAAAAAGATTGACGATGCCGATCAGCATAATCGCCGCACTGGCCATCAGGAAACCCGACAGCATGGCCGATTTGCCGCCGTCCAGCCCTTCGGATTCTTCGCCGAAATACATGAAATAGACGATCCGCAAATAATAGAACGCCCCGATCACCGAAGCGACCACACCGGCCACCGCCAGCCAGACCAAACCCGCATCATAAGCGGCCCGCAGCACATAGAACTTGCCGAAGAAACCCACCAGCGGCGGCACGCCGGCCAACGAGAACAACAAAACCAGCATCGCCAGCGCCTTGCCCGGCTCGGCCCGCGCCAGCAGATTCAGACTGTCGATCGAAGTCACCGGCTGCCCGTCTTTTTCCATGCTCAGGATGAAAGCGAATGTGCCGATATTCATCGTCACATAGATCGCCATATAGACCAGCATCGCCTGTACGCCGAAGGCAGTGCCCGCGGCAAGCCCCATCAGCGCATAGCCCATATGGGCAATCGAAGAATAGGCCATCAGGCGTTTGATATCACGCTGACCAATTGCGGCGATCGCCCCCAGGAACATCGACAGAACCGCCAGAAGCGCCACGATCTGCTGCCAGTCGCCAACCATACCTCCGAAAGCGTCATGCATGACCCGGGCGAACAGCCCCATGGCCGCAACTTTCGGAGCGGTTGCGAAAAAGGCCGTGATCGGTGTCGGAGCGCCTTCGTACACATCCGGTGTCCACATGTGGAACGGCACGGCCGAGACTTTGAAGGCAAAACCCGACGCCATGAAGACCAGCCCGAACAGCATGCCCAGCGGCAGGTAGTCGCCCTGTGCCGCCTCGATAATACCGGCAAACAGCGTGGTGCCCGAGAAGCCGTAAACCAGCGAGGCCCCGTAAAGCAGCAGACCCGAGGACAAAGCACCAAGGACGAAATATTTCAGGCCCGCCTCGGTCGATTTGGCACTTTCACGACGCAGCGAGGCGATGACGTAAAGCGACAGCGACTGAAGCTCAAGCCCCATGTAAAGCGTCATCAAATCACCGGACGACACCATCACCATCATGCCGACAACCGCCAGTGCCACCAGCAACGGATATTCGAACCGCAGCAAGCCGCGGCGGTGCATATAGTCCTGGCTCATCACCAGAACCGCGGCGGCCGACAGCAGAATGGTCACTTTGCCGAAGCGGCTGAAGGCGTCCTCAATGAACATGCCGCCGAAGGCCTCGGTTGAACCTTCCCCATTCATCCCGATCCAGACCGCCAGCACCACAAACAGAGCCGACGTAATCCACACCAGCATCGGCGCGGCCTTGTCCTTGCCGGTATAGACGGCGGCCACCAAAGCGAGCATCGCATAGATGGAAAGAATGATTTCCGGCAGGATTATAGTCAGATCAGCCTGAAGCATCGTTCAAGTCCTCATTGCGTTGTCACGGCGGCGGTGCCGCTTTCGGCCATGGGTCCGATGGCCGCGTGGAAGTTGTTCAGAAGGTTCTCAACCGCTGGGCCGGTAACATCGAGAACCAGCGCCGGGTAGATACCCAAAAGCAAAGTCATAAGGATCAGCGGTGCCATGATCCACTTTTCACGGGCAGACATGTCCTCGATGGTTTTCAGCGCCTCTTTGATCAGCTGGCCAAAGACCACGCGGCGATAAAGCCACAAGGCATAAGCCGCCGAGAAGATCACGCCCGAGGTCGCGATTGCCGCGATCCAGGTGTTGTACTGGAACATGCCCATCAGGGTCAGAAATTCACCAACAAAGCCCGAGGTGCCCGGCAGGCCGACATTGGCCATGGTAAAGAACATGAAGATCAGCGCATAGGCCGGCATCCGGTTCACAAGACCGCCATAGGCGTCGATCTGGCGGGTGTGCATCCGGTCGTAGATCACGCCAACGCTTAAGAAAAGCGCGCCCGAGATAAAGCCGTGGCTAATCATCTGGAAAATCGCCCCATCGACACCTTGCTGGTTCACAACAAAGATACCGGCGGTGACATAGCCCATATGCGCGACCGAGGAATAAGCGATCAGCTTTTTCATGTCTTCCTGCACCAGAGCCACCAGCGAGGTATAGACAATTGCGATCACCGACAGCACCAAGACCAGACCTGTCATCACATCCGCGCCCACCGGGAACATCGGCAGCGAGAAACGCAAGAAACCATAGCCCCCCATCTTCAACAGGATCGCCGCCAGAACCACCGAACCGGCGGTCGGGGCCTGAACATGTGCATCAGGCAGCCAGGTGTGGAACGGCCACATGGGCATTTTCACGGCAAAACTGGCGAAGAAGGCAAGGAACAGCATGGTCTGAAGGCCACCGACCACGGTGATGCCTAAAAGCTCGAAATTTTCCGATCCGAATTCGTGGCTCAACAATGCAACGATATCGGTTGTGCCGGCATCCGCATACATCGCAATCATCGCCACCAGCATCAGGACCGAGCCGAGAAGCGTGTAAAGGAAGAACTTGAACGACGCATAGATCCGATTGGCGCCGCCCCAGATCCCGATGATCAGGAACATCGGGATCAGGCCCGCTTCGAAGAACAGGTAAAACAGCACCAGATCAAGCGCCATGAACACGCCCAGCATGAGCGTCTCCAAAAGCAGGAAGGCGATCATGTATTCCTTGACGCGGGTTTTCACGCCCCAGCTGGCCAGAATGACCAGCGGCATGATGAAGGTCGTCAGCATCACGAACAGAACGCTGATCCCGTCGATACCCATCTTATAGGTCAGACCCATCAGCCATTCGCGTTCCTCGACAAACTGCATGCCGGGGTTTGACCGGTCGAAATCGCCAATGATGAACAGCGAAACAAGGAAGGTCACGGTGGTGGCCACCAGCGCCAGCATTTTGGCGCGGGAATTGGCTGCCTCGTCTTCGCCACGCAGGAAGATCGCAAGGATCAACGCCGCGATGGCGGGGATGAAGGTCACAATGGAAAGAAGATTGGCCATTAGCGCGCTCCTCCCGCGAGCGTCATCCAGGTGATCAGGGCGACAATGCCGATCACCATCGCGAAGGCATAGGTAAACAGGTATCCAGACTGCGCCTTGCCGGCGAGACGGGTGAAGAATGGAATAATTCCCATGGCAAGCCCGTTCAGCATTCCGTCAATGGTGCTGCCATCGCCACGCTTCCACAGGAAGCGGCCGATCATGCTGGCGGGTTTGACAAAGAGGAAATCGTAAATCTCGTCAAAGTACCATTTGTTCAGCAGGAACAGGTATAGCGGACGCTGGTTTGCCGCCAGACGGCCCGGGATCGACGGGTTCCAGATATAGAACCAAAGGGCGGTCAGGAAACCGATAACCATGGCCACGAATGGCGACAGCTTGACCCATGTCGGGACATAATGCGCCTCGTGCAACACGGTGTTTTCCGGCTTGATATAGATTGCCGCTTCGCCCGGTGCATCCTCCATCACATATTTCAGCTTGGACGCTTTTGGATTGTTCGCGGCCACCTCTTTGGCCAGTTCCTCGGCCGGTGCGGTGTAATGGCCGCCGAAATACTTGATCACTTCATTCTGTTTGCCAAAGAACGAGCCGTACCAGATCATACCCGCGGTGATCGAACCGATGGCAAGAACGCCCAGCGGCACCAGCATGATCATCGGGCTTTCATGCGCGTGATCATGGGTGTGCTTGTCTCCGCGTGCCTCGCCATAGAATGTCAGGAACATCAGGCGCCAGCTGTAAAAGCTGGTGAACAGGGCTGCGATCACCAGCATCCAGAACCCATAGCCGCCCATGGTGCCCACATAGGCGCTTTCGATGATTGCATCCTTCGACACGAAACCGGCGAACCCGATTGGCATGCCCGAGATTGTCCAAAGCGGGATACCGACCCCCGTGATCGCCAGAGTACCGATCATCATCGCCCAGAAGGTCATTGGCAATTTCTTACGCAATCCGCCATAGTTCCGCATATCCTGCTCGTGATGCATACCATGGATCACCGAACCGGCGCCAAGGAAAAGCATCGCCTTGAAGAACGCATGTGTGAACAGGTGGAACATGGCCACCGAGTAAACGCCGACACCTGCTGCCACGAACATGTAACCCAGCTGCGACATGGTCGAATAGGCAATCACCCGTTTGATGTCGTTCTGAACCAGGCCAATGCTGGCCGCGACAAAAGCGGTGGTCGCACCAAGGAAGGTGACAAACGCCATCGTGTCGGGTGCGAATTCCATCAGCGGTGACATGCGGGCGACAAGGAACACACCCGCCGTCACCATGGTTGCCGCGTGGATCAGGGCCGAAACCGGGGTCGGGCCTTCCATCGCGTCGGGCAGCCAGGTGTGCAGGAACAGCTGCGCCGATTTACCCATCGCACCGACAAACAGCAGGAAGGCCAGCAGGTTCGCCGCGTTCCAGTCTCTCCACAGGAAGGTCAGCGTGGTTTCCGCTAACTCGGGGGCGGCTGCGAAAATGTCGTTGAACTGGATCGAGCCGGTCATCATGAACAGCCCGAAAATACCCAGCGCAAAGCCGAAATCGCCCACGCGGTTCACAACGAACGCCTTGATCGACGCGGCGTTGGCGCTGTCCTTGCGGAAGTAGAAACCGATCAGCAAATAGGACGCAACGCCCACGCCTTCCCAGCCAAAGAACATCTGCACAAGGTTGTCCGAAGTCACCAGCGTCAGCATCGCGAAGGTGAAAAACGACAGATAGGCAAAGAAGCGCGGACGGTAGCTTTCCTCTTCCGAGAAATTCTCGTCATGGGCCATATAGCCGATCGAATAGAAGTGCACGAGCGCCGAAACCGAAGTGATCACGACCAGCATGATCGTGGTCAGACGATCCAGACGGATGCCCCAGCTTGTGTTCAGATCGCCTGACTGGATAAAGCGCAGGATTTCGATCTGCTGCATCTGACCGTCATGCCCAAGGAACACGATCCAGCTTAGCGCCATCGCCAGGAACAGCATGGCGGTCGTGACCACCTGGGCCGCTTTGTCGCCAATGATCCGATGGCCGAACCCTGCGATGATGGCCCCTACCAGCGGGGCGAATAGGATTACCGTTTCCATCTGATCAGCCTTTCATCACGTTAACGTCTTCCACCGCGATGGTGCCACGGTTGCGGAAGAAACAAACGAGGATCGCAAGGCCAATGGCCGCTTCTGCCGCCGCGACCGTTAGGACGAAAAGCGTGAAGACCTGCCCCACCAGATCGCCAAGAAAGCTGGAGAAGGCGACGAAATTGATGTTCACCGAAAGCAACATCAATTCAATCGACATCAACAGAACGATCACGTTCTTTCGATTCAGGAAAAGCCCGAATATTCCGATGACGAACAAGGTCGCCGCCACTGTCAGGTAATGCTCAATTCCGATCATACCGTCCTCACTTCATGTCCCTCGGCCCGGCAGCGCTTTTACGCGGTGCAAATGCGGGCATTCTTATATTTCGTTGCGGCCAATCCGTGACCGCTTCGGGCAGACGCATCGTGACCTGCCGTAAAACCCAGGCCCCTGCGCTAAGCTTGACCGCCCAGAACACCAGATAGGCCCCGATGCCGGCAGGCGAGAATACGAAAGCCCAGAAACCTTCCATCCCCTAAAGCCCCTGCCCCGGTTTGACGTCCTTCAGCTCCATCGCTTTCGCGGGATCGCGGTACAGCTGTTCAAAGATATCCTGCCGCTTGACGTCCTGACGATGGCGCAGCGTCAGCACGATCGCGCCGATCATCGCCACCAGCAGGATCAGCCCCGCCAGTTGGAAAATCAGGAAATACCGGTCATAGATCAGCGCCCCGAGTGCTGCGGTGTTATGCGTTTCGGTTGGCGTCACGGCACCGCGCAGCGCCTGCGCCTGATCGGCTTCGGTCCAGGCGCCGAACGCCATGCCCAGCTGCATCAGCAGGATCACCCCGATCAGCAGGGCAAGCGGCATATATTTCGCCATTTCCGCCTTTAACTCGGCAAAGTCCACGTCCAGCATCATCACCACGAACAGGAACAGAACCGCGACCGCGCCGACATAGACGATGATCAGCAGCATCGCCACGAACTCTGCCCCCAGCAGAACGAACAGCCCCGCGGAACTGAGAAAGGCGAGGATCAGCCAAAGCACCGAATGCACCGGGTTGCGGCTGATCACGGTGAACAGCCCACCGGCGATGGTGGTGATGGCAAACAGATAAAAGGCAAGGGCTGCGATGGTCATTGCTCATCTTCCTTGTTGTCTTCCATGACCTCGCGGGCCAAATCCATGGCGCGGGTCATGGCAGGGATACCGGCGAACATCGACATCTGGGCGATGGTCTCGGCGATTTCATCTTTCGAGGCACCAGCCTCCATGGCATGGCGCACTGTCATGCGAAACGGCGTTTCCGCCTGCGCACCCTGCATGGTCATGCCCGCAATCGTCAGCAGAAGGCGCGTTTTCGCGTCCAGCCCGTCTTTGCTGATGCCCTTGCCAAAGGCCATCTCCATCATGTCTTTCGGCATGGTAGGCCAAAGCGCTTCGAAGCCTTTGGGCGAAAATGTCTCAAGCGCAGGGTTGAAGGCTTTCGCCATCTCCTGTGCCTGGGACATCATCAGCTCGAATGGGGTTTTTGCATCAGTCATCGGTACGGGGCATCCAGTTCGATATTGCGTGCAATCTCGGCTTCCCAGCGTTCGCCATTCTCAAGCAGCTTCGCCTTGTCATAGAACAGCTCTTCACGGGTTTCCGTGGCGAATTCAAAGTTCGGACCTTCGACAATCGCATCCACCGGGCAGGCTTCTTGGCAGAAACCGCAATAGATGCATTTGGTCATGTCGATGTCATAGCGCGTGGTACGGCGGCTGCCATCTTCACGCGGCTCGGCGTCGATGGTGATCGCCTGTGCAGGGCAGATCGCTTCGCACAGTTTACAGGCGATGCAACGCTCTTCGCCGTTCGGGTAACGGCGCAGGGCGTGCTCTCCACGAAAACGAGGGCTGAGTGGACCCTTTTCGTGCGGGTAGTTCACCGTGTGCTTGGGCGCGAAGAAATACTTAAACCCCAAACGGAACCCCTTGAAGAAATCCGAAAGCAGGAAGTAACCCGCAGCACGTCTGTAGTCGATGCTTGCCATGTGGAATTACCCTCCTATCGCCCAGCGGGCGTAAACGCCGCCGAAAGCTTCGAATTTTGCCAGGAACGACACGATCACGACCCATGCCAGCGACAGCGGCAGGAAGACTTTCCAGCCCAGACGCATCAGCTGGTCATAGCGGTAACGCGGGGTGATTGCCTTCACCATCGAGAAGGTGAAGTAAACCAGGAACATCTTGCCGACCATCCACAGCAAACCGTCCGAGATGCCCGGGATAGGCGACAGCCAGCCACCGAAGAACAACAGCGTTACAAGGGCTGTCATCAGCACCATCGCCAGCAATTCACCAAGGAAGAACAACATGAACGGGGTCGAGCTGTATTCGACCTGATAACCGGCCACCAGTTCGGATTCCGCTTCGGGCAGGTCGAAAGGCGGGCGGTTGGTTTCCGCCAGCGCCGAGATGTAGAACAGGAACAGCATCGGCAGGTGCGGCAGCCAGTACCAGTTAAGCAATCCGTAATTGCCCTTCTGCGCATTTACGATATCGCCAAAGTTCAGCGATCCGGTTGAAATGATGATCCCGATGATGATCAGACCGATGGACACCTCGTATGAGATCATTTGCGCGGCAGAGCGCAAAGACCCAAGGAACGGGTATTTTGAATTCGAGGCCCAGCCGCCCATGATCACGCCGTAAACCTCGAGCGAGGAAACCGCGAAGACATAAAGGATCGCCACGTTGATATCGGCAATGGCCCAACCGTCACCGAACGGGATCACGGCCCAGACAATCACCGCCATCACGACCGAGATCATCGGTGCCAGCAGGAACACCACACGGTCGGCGCCCGCGGGGAAGACGACCTCTTTCACGATATATTTGATGAAATCCGCAAAACTTTGCAGGATACCGAATGCGCCAACCACATTCGGACCTCGGCGAAGTTGCACAGCCGCCCAGATTTTCCGCTCGCCATACATCAGAAACGCCGTCGAGGCGACGATGGGCAGGATCAAAAGCAACGTCTTGGCAAGTATGACAAGAAAGATGCCGAGGTTGGTATTGGTAAAGAATTCAGCCATAGATCCTCACACCGTAGGTATTCCGTTTTCGTTGCAGGCCGCGACGACGACTTCCGCGTCGATCTGCCGCCTGCCCCGCGGGAGAGCTGCCGAGATGACGTAAAACGCATCCGCCAGCCATGTTTCGTCTTCTTGTGAAACCGTGGTCCGCACATGACGGGCAAAACCGAACCCGCGGATCAACGTGTATTGCGCGGCCACGCATTCCGCGTATTCCGCCACATCGGTTGCACTTTCCGTTCCGGCCATGCGGACACGGAAGTTGACGATATCATCGTCCAGCAACCGCGTTTCAGCGCCGAAATAATCAAAATCGGCACGGGAAAAGTTAAGATTGTCACCGTTTGCAGGCGCACAGGCCCCGCCCAAAAGGGCAAGACCCATCGCGGGAAGATATGCGGGACGCGCGATCATTACTCGGCCGCCACCTTGGTTGCCATGCGTGCTTTGGCATTCGCCGAAAGTTCGGCCATCAGGGCCGAGGCGCGGGTGATCGGGTTGGTCAGGTAGAAATCCGTAACCGCAAGGCCGAACTTGGCCATTTCAATCGGCATCACCGGCAGGGCCTGCCATTCATTTTCAACAACCTGATCAATCTGCGCCAGATGCGGCACTTCGGCGATCAGCGCCTGCCGCAGTTGCGCCAGAGTGTCGTAACCCAATGCCGCCCCCGCTTGCGCCGACAAGGCCCGCAGGATCGCCCAGTTTTCCTTGGCTTCACCCGGAGGGAACGACGCGCGTTGTGCCAGTTGCGGACGGCCTTCCGTGTTTACAAACAAACCGTTTTCCTCGGGAAAGGCGGCGGCGGGCAGGATGATATCCGCACGATGTGCGCCACGGTCGCCATGGCTGCCCTGATAGATCACAAAAGCACCGTCCGGCATGTCGATTTCATCCGCGCCAAGGTTATAGATCACCTCGGCACCGTCCAAAGCCGCGTTTATCCCACCGCCGGTGACAGCCCCTGCATCCATCGCACCAACACGACCGGCGGCGGTGTGCAGAACCAGCATTTTGCCGCCCAGCGCCTCGGTCAGGGCCATGGCCTTGCCCAGAACCGCCTCGCCGTCATCGTCACAAATGGCACCCTGGCCAATGATCACCAGCGCGTTTTCAGCTTCGGACGCATCTGAAAGGACCTTTTCAACCGTGGCCCGCCCCGGCCCGAGGTGTTCGGCGTCATAGGTCAGATCAGCCGCAACACCGATCAGTTTCACATCGGCGCCGTTCAGCCACGCCTTGCGGATCCGCGCATTCAGCACCGGCGCTTCGTCGCGCGGGTTGGTGCCAATAAGATAAATCACCTTCGCATTGTCGATATCTTCAACCGAGGCCGTCCCGACATAGGCCGAGCGGTTGCCCGCAGGCAGTTTCGCACCATCCACGCGGCATTCCACCGAACCACCCTGCCCTTCGACAAACTGTTTCAACGCGAACGCCGCTTCAACCGGCGCAAGATCGCCCACCAGACCGGCAACCTTTTTGCCGTCCATCGCAGTCGCCGCCGCTGCCAAAGCCTCTGGCCAGCTTGCCGGGCGCAGCCTGCCGTTTTCGCGGATATAGGGCTTGTCCAGACGCTGGCGGCGCAGACCGTCCCAGTTGAACCGGGTCTTGTCCGAGATCCATTCTTCGTTCACGCCATCATGGTTGCGCGGCACGATACGCATCACTTCGCGGCCTTTGGTGTCGATACGGATGTTCGACCCAAGCGCATCCATCACATCAATGCTTTCGGTTTTGCTTAATTCCCACGGACGCGCGGTGAAGGCATAGGGTTTCGATGTCAGCGCCCCGACAGGGCAAAGATCAATGATGTTGCCCTGCAAATTGCTGTCCAAAGTCTGGTTCAGATAGCTGGTGATCTCCGCATCCTCGCCGCGACCGGTCTGGCCCATCTGGGTGATACCCGCGACCTCGGTCGTGAAGCGCACGCAGCGGGTACAGCTGATGCAGCGGGTCATTGCGGTTGATACAAGCGGGCCAAGGTTCAGATCGTCCACAGCACGCTTGCCTTCGGTAAAGCGGGTTTCCGAAATGCCGTAAGCCATGGCCTGGTCCTGCAAATCACACTCGCCGCCCTGATCGCAGATCGGGCAATCCAGCGGGTGGTTGATCAGCATGAATTCCATCACACCTTCCCGCGCCTTCTTGACCATGGGCGAGTTGGTTTTCACCACCGGAGGCTCTCCGTTCGGGCCGGGCCGCAAATCGCGGACCTGCATCGCGCAAGAAGCCGCAGGCTTGGGCGGGCCGCCCACCACTTCGACAAGACACATCCGGCAATTGCCGGCGATCGACAGGCGTTCATGATAGCAAAAACGCGGCACCTCGGTCTGCACCTGCTCGCAGGCCTGGATCAGCGTCATTGCGCCGTCTACCTCGATCTCCTGATCGTCGATGATGATCTTGCGTAGGTCTGACATCGTTAATTCGCTCTTAGTAAGGAACCGATAAGGGATTGGTCCGCGATTTCATCGCGCCCCCAGCGGCAGAATGTTGTCGGGTCTTCGTAACTGACACCCTTCAGGGCCATCAGCACGTCGCCACGTTCCCGCAGCGCAGCTTTCGCTTCATCGCTGTTTCGGTAGGCTTCGATTTCTTCCTGGCTATAGCCTTCGTCCCTGGCGTCATTCACCAGTTCCCAAAGCATCCCAATCCCCTTAAGCACGCGGCCTGAAATGGTATCGCATTGCTTACGGATTTCATCGGCCACAAGGATCGCGAACAATGTGTCGTTCAGCTTGACGTTCTCGGCGATATTCGGGCGGTCGGCTTGGGCCGCAGCAGGGCTTGCCAGCGCAAAAACAACCGCCAGAGCCGTCAGAAATTTCGATTTCATGGTGTTCACTCCGTTATCCATTGAGGTCAGGAAAGCAGACGCACTGCCCCCTTCCCGCTTGGACATCGGGGTGCCTTCGGCCGCTATGCAATAACGCGGGGCCGCCATTGGGGATATGAGAGCGACGGCGCTCACTCGGCAGTCTCACTGACGATGCTAGGCAACACATTGATCGGGCGCATATCTTGAGGCTTCTTTGTCAGCTTGAATGTGATGCTCTGGCCCTCAGCCATGCGTACCAAAGTTCCAGCCTTACCTTCAGCGACTTCCCATTTTCTCCACAAATTGAAAAGGATTTCGTCTGGCCGAATTCCAAGGCACAATAGCCGATCGTACTTTCGATCTAATCGAATATGATTAAACTGAAACATACCGCTTGTGTCCTCTGAGGCCGTTTTGACCTCGTATCGCTTGCCCTGAATCGTAAGGTCCCATTCCTGCATTCGATTAGCGCTTTTCTCGACCGGGATCGACACTTCAGTCAGTAATCTGACAATAAATTCTTCACCAATGTCTCCACGATTTGTGTTTGCAACCTGCCGGAAGGACTCCAATGGGGCGTTAACCCACTTAGAATTTGGCGTGTTTTCTTTAATCACTTCAATCATCAACAAAATGGGGTCAATCATTCAACCGGCCCCCTCCAAATCTTTCCTGCCTGTCCCGGTTTCCAGAAAACAAGAAAGTAAGAGTGGTTCTTGCGTGCGTGAACTTGCTTAACCATGCGGCTCACACCTGGTTTGTTGTTACGAACGACAACAAACAAGTCCTCGCAAATGAACCCATTGTTTTCAAAGGCATTGATTAGTTCGACGTGGGTCAATCTTTGCCGGTTCGAACAAACCTCATCCTGACATTTGACAATAAAAACGCCTTTGTCTTTTAGAACTCGAAGCGCCTCTATACCTGCGTCCAAGTACAACTCAACAACAGCCTCGTGGTATTTAGAATTGGTTGAGTTACCAGTTTGGTTATTTTTGTAGTAGCTTTCAAATTCGGTATGAACAGTATGAGCAGATCCCCCCGGTGTGTGCATATACGGGGGGTCCAAAACAACACAATCAATACTTTCGTCAGCGTAGGGTAATTCTCGGCAATCTGTCCCAGTCGAAATATCTGTCGCCACTAGGTCATATTTTCCCTCTGGAATATTTCGCCAGAATACCCCTTTTCCAAAGGTTACATCTGCAACGGTGGCCCCTTTGGAAACGTACATGGCAAGAACTTCAGGAAACACCTCTTCGTTTCCGGCGACAGAGGCACTTAAAACCAAATCATTTGATGCTTTTCCATTGGCAACCTTACGCGCAGTTTTTCTGCGCGTTTCGTCTTGCCGTTCTGAAAAAGCTTGCTGATTCATTGTTTCACTCGGCCGCAATCGCTTGTTTGCCGCGAATGCGGTCTTCGATTTCCGGGCGGAAATTCCTGATCAGGCCCTGGATCGGCCAGGCCGCCGCGTCGCCAAGGGCGCAGATCGTATGGCCTTCGACCTGTTTGGTGACGTCCCAAAGCATATCGATTTCTTCGACGCTTGCTTCGCCTTTCACCAACCGCTCCATCACGCGCATCATCCAGCCGGTGCCTTCGCGGCATGGCGTACACTGACCACAGCTTTCGTGCTTGTAGAATTTCGACAACCGCCAGATCGCCTTGATGATGTCGGTCGACTTGTCCATGACGATCACCGCCGCCGTGCCAAGACCCGAACCAAGCTCGCCCCGCAGATAATCGAAATCCATGATCGCGTCGCGCATGTTTTCACCACGTACACAAGGCACGGAAGAACCGCCCGGTATGACCGCCAGCAAATTGTCCCAGCCGCCGCGAATACCGCCGCAGTGCTTTTCGATCAGTTCTTCAAAGCTGATCGACATTTCTTCTTCGACTACACAGGGGTTGTTCACATGCCCCGAGATCGCAAACAGCTTGGTGCCCGCATTGTTCGGACGGCCAAAGCCCGCGAACCATTCAGGGCCGCGCCGCAGGATGGTCGGCACAACAGCGATGGATTCGACATTGTTCACAGTGGTCGGGCAACCGTAGAGACCCGCCCCCGCCGGAAACGGCGGCTTCATCCGGGGCATGCCCTTTTTGCCCTCAAGGCTTTCCAGCAGCGCGGTTTCCTCGCCGCAGATATAGGCACCAGCGCCGTGGTGCAGATACAGATCGAAATCCCAGCCAGAACCAGCGGCGTTCTTTCCCAGAAGACCCGCGTCATAGGCTTCGTCTATGGCGTTTTGCAGCGCCTCACGCTCGCGAATATATTCGCCGCGAATGTAGATATAGCAGGCATTGGCATTCATCGCGAAGCTGGCAATCAGACAGCCTTCGATCAGCGTATGCGGATCGTGGCGCATGATCTCGCGGTCTTTGCAGGTGCCCGGCTCGGATTCGTCGGCATTCACCACCAGATAAGACGGACGCCCGTCGCTTTCATTGGGCATGAACGACCATTTCAGACCGGTCGGAAAGCCCGCGCCTCCGCGCCCGCGCAGACCGCTGGCCTTCATCTGCTCAACGATCCAGTCGCGCCCCTTCTGGATGATACCGGCGGTACCGTCCCAATGGCCGCGCGCCCGCGCGCCTGCCAGGGTGCGCTCGTGCATCCCGTAGATATTGGTAAAGATCCGATCCTGATCCTTCAGCATAGCGAGATCATCCTTGGTTCTCCCGGCGCTTGCGCCGGATCTGTAATGTCACCACCAGCGCCCAGATGAACGCGGCGATTGCGATTAGGTAGAACAGCATTTCAAAGCGCAGGGGCAGACCCAGAATATTGGTCAGCCACGGTGCCGCGATGGCCAGAAACCCGCCAATGGCGATCACAACAGCCGCAACACGCGACTGCCGCATCAGTTTCTGATCCAATTCACTGTTCATTTACTGGTCGCCCCCTTCGGCAAGCGTTCTGGCTTGTGAAATCCAATCATCCCTCTGGATGCGGCCTTTGAATTTCAGACGGTTATCAACCCAGGCCACTTGCTCGGGCGTCCATGCGGCGATCTGGTCGTAGTGGTAGAAACCCAGCTCGTTAAGCAGGTTTTCAAGCTTCGGTCCTACGCCCGAAATCTTTTTCAGATCATCCGCCTTGCCTTCGCGGGCCTGTGACAAGGTTTCGGGTTGCTGTTCCTCGACCTCTGCCGCATCAGGCACGGCTTTTTCTTCCTCAATCTGTTTCGCAACCGGCTTGGGGCGCGGCTTTTCAGCCGGAACATCCGCTTTTTTGCCGGTGCCCTGCCACGGGGTCAGCAAAGGCACTTCGGTGCCGTCAATGCGCTTTACCGTGTCACCAATGGCGACGGCCAGTTCAGCCGAGGCATTATGTGCAGGCTTGCCCGCTTCATATTCCTGAAGGCTGGTCAATCCGCCCAGCGGTTCGGCCGCGTAGCGCCCGTTCTGAGGGCCGGGTGTCGGCACCTTGCCAGCCGCCAGATCATCAAGGATCGCGGCAAAGCTTTCCGCCGTCAGGTCTTCGTAATAATCCTTGCCGATCTGCACCATCGGCGCGTTCGAACAGGACCCGAGGCATTCCACCTCTTCCCAAGAAAACTTGCCATCCGCCGACAGCTCATGTGCTTTGGGGTTGATCTTGTCCTGACACACTTTGATCAGGTCTTCCGCGCCGCAAATCATGCAGGACAGGGTGCCGCAAACCTGAACATGGGCCACAGACCCAACAGGTTGCATCTGGAACATGAAGTAGAACGAGGTCACTTCCAGAACACGGATATAGGCCATGCCCAGCATATCCGCGACATATTCAATCGCGGGCTTTGACACCCAGCCCTCTTGTTCCTGCGCCCGCCACAAAAGCGGGATCACAGCCGAGGCCTGTCGGCCCTCGGGGTATTTCGTCATCTGGGCTTCGGCCCAAGCCTGGTTTGCGGGGGTGAATGCAAAGCTTTCAGGCTGTTCGTGGTGAAGACGGCGGAGCATTAGCGGTCAATCTCCCCAAATACGACGTCCATTGTGCCGATAATCGCGGCGCAGTCGGCCAATTGGTGGCCTTTCATCAAAAAGTCCGAGGCTTGCAGGTGCAGATACCCGGGTGCGCGGATTTTCGAACGGTAGGGTTTGTTGGTGCCATCCGCCACGAGGTAGACGCCAAATTCGCCCTTGGGTGCCTCAACGGCGGCATAAACCTCGCCGGCGGGAACATGGAAGCCCTCGGTGTAAAGCTTGAAGTGGTGGATCAACGCCTCCATCGAGGTCTTCATCTCGCCCCGCTTCGGCGGTGTCAGTTTGCCACGGGCCAGAACGTCGCCCTGCCCTTCGGGGGCACGCAGCTTTTCGATGGCTTGCAGGATGATGCTGGTCGACTGGCGCATTTCTTCCATGCGCATCAGGTATCGGTCATAGCAATCGCCATTCTTGCCGACCGGTATCTGGAAATCGAACTCGTCATAGCATTCGTAAGGCTGCGCACGGCGCAAATCCCATGCCAAACCAACCGAACGCGCCATAACGCCCGAAAATCCGAAATCATAAACGGTTTGTTCGTCAACGACGCCAATATCCACGTTGCGCTGTTTGAAAATCCGGTTCTCGGTCAAAAGACCGTCAATGTCGTCCAGCTTTTCAGGGAATTCCTGCGCCCATGTCTCGATGTCATTGATCAACGCCTCGGGCAGGTCCTGATGCACACCGCCGGGCCGGAAATAATTCGAGTGCAAACGCGCCCCGCAAGCCCGTTCGTAAAAATCCATCAGCTTTTCACGCTCGGCAAAGCCCCAAAGCGGCGGGGTCAATGCGCCAACGTCCATCGCTTGGGTGGTGACGTTCAGAAGGTGGTTCAGTACCCGACCGATTTCGGAATACAGAACGCGGATCAGCGACGCGCGGCGCGGTACTTCCACACCGGTCAGTTTTTCAATCGCCAGACACCATGCATGTTCCTGATTCATCGGCGCCACGTAATCAAGGCGATCGAAATAGGGCAGGTTTTGCAGGTAGGTGCGGCTTTCCATCAATTTCTCGGTGCCACGATGCAGCAGACCGATATGCGGGTCGCAACGCTCGACGATTTCGCCGTCAAGCTCAAGAACCAGACGCAAAACCCCGTGCGCCGCTGGGTGTTGCGGGCCGAAGTTCAGGTTGAACTTGCGGATTTGCTGTTCGCCGGTCTTGGCGTCTTCAAATCCTTTTGAGCCATCCATCATGTCAAGCTTCTCCTGCATTCTGCTTCCAGGCTTCCGGAAGCCGTCCCATCTGCGCCTGAACGGCGGCGTATTGGGGTTTCAAATACTGCGCTGCCCGCGCACGGTCGGCCGCCGCCAGCGGAATTGCGGCGCGCCCCTCGTTGACCCGTGTCGCAAAATCCGCCGGTTTCATTGCGATCTCAAGGAAGTCGCAAATCCGCTGAACGGTCTTGTTGGTGAACAGGTCTTCGTAAAAGGCGATCAGCACACGGGCTGGTTCAAGCGTCAAAAGCTTTTTCAGCACCGATGCATAATCGCTGCGCGCCTGCAATCGGGGCAGTTTGCCCGAAAGCACGTTGTCAAGAATACTGCGGCATTCGTGCTGAATATCGCCCTTGCCGGTTTTGCGCAGCTTGCGCACGGCATTCATCCGTACATGGCTCCACAAACGTGAAACGGGATCGCGCATCAGATAGATAAAGCGGCTTTCGCCCATCGCCTGCATCGCCTTCAGACGTTCCAGACTTAAAAGCCCGTAAGCAGGGGTAATATCGGCCATGACTTTGCGCCCACCAGACCGGCTGCGCATGAAGTCCAGATAGGCGGCATCCGTCCCGTCTTCGATCAGCGCCTTTACATCGTCAAGATCAGACAACGACACCTCGGCCGCGCCATGTTTGGCGATGCGTTTTACGACAGCGCGGCGTTTTTCAAGGATTTTTGCCAAACGCGCCTGCGGACCTTCATCCACCGCGTTGAAAAAATGCATTTCCTTAAGCGGAGGCACAAATACCTCTGGATGCCTGGCAAGATACCCGTGCAGCCAGCTTGTTCCGGCTTTTGGCGCCCCAAGCCCGAACAGCATTATGCCCCCGTTTACGCTCATGCTTTGGTGTCGCCTTTTTCGTCGCCCGGAAGGATATAATTCGCTCCTTCCCACGGGCTCATGAAATCGAATTGGCGGTATTCCTGTGTCAGCGACACCGGCTCGTAAACGATCCGCTTCTCAACCTCGTCATAGCGCACCTCGGTATACCCGGTGGTCGGGAAATCCTTGCGCAGCGGGTGGCCCCGGAAACCATAGTCGGTCAGGATGCGGCGCAGATCGGGGTGGCCCGAGAATATGATCCCGAACATGTCAAACACCTCGCGCTCGAACCAGTTGGCCGAGGGGTGAATATCGACGATCGACGGAACCATATCATCTTCGCGCACGGAAACGCGCAAGCGAATGCGCTGGTTCTGATGCATCGACAGGAAGTGATAGACCACGTCAAAGCGCTGCGCCCGCTCGGGGTAATCGACCGCCGTGATATCCACCAGCGTTGAGAACCGGCAATTGATGTCGGATTTCAGAAACTCGACAAAACCGGCAATATTCGACGGGGCCACATCAACATTCAGCTCGCCAAAGCTGACATCCCAGCCAAGCACGCAATCGCCGCGCTTCAGGCTGACCAGTTCCCCCAGTTCTTTCAGTGCTTCGGTCATCGCTTACCTCACCAATGTGCCGGTACGGCGGATTTTGCGTTGCAACTGCATGACACCGTAAACCAGAGCTTCCGCCGTCGGAGGGCAGCCCGGCACGTAAATGTCCACCGGCACCACGCGGTCACAGCCGCGCACAACCGAATAGCTGTAATGATAATATCCGCCACCATTGGCGCAGGACCCCATCGAGATCACATAGCGCGGCTCGGGCATCTGGTCGTAAACCTTGCGCAGCGCCGGTGCCATCTTGTTGGTCAAGGTGCCCGCCACGATCATCACATCCGACTGACGCGGCGAAGCGCGGGGCGCGACACCGAACCGGTCAAGGTCATAGCGCGGCATCGAAGCATGCATCATCTCGACCGCGCAGCAGGCCAGACCAAAGGTCATCCAGTGTAACGATCCGGTCCGCGCCCAGTTGATCAGGTCTTCGGTCGTTGTCAGCAGAAAGCCTTTGTCCTGCAATTCACGGTTAAGGGCCTGAGTGGCAACCTCGCGGTCATTGCCCGAGGTCGTGTTGGCTCCGGTCATCACTCCCATTCCAAGGCCCCCTTCTTCCACTCATAGGCAAACCCGATGGTCAGCACGCCAAGGAAAACCATCATCGACCAGAAGGCGACCATCGACAGGTCCTTGAACGCCACCGCCCAGGGGAACAGCATGGCAATCTCAAGGTCGAAAATGATGAACAGGATCGACACCAGATAGAAGCGCACATCGAATTTCATCCGCGCATCATCAAATGCGTTGAAGCCACATTCGTAAGCGGAAACCTTTTCCGGGTCCGGATTACGAACAGCGACAAGAATGGCAGCAAGGATCAGGACAAGACCAAGACCGACAGCTACCGCGAGAAACACAAGAATAGGCAGGTATTCTCTGAGCATTTCTTCCACGGGCGGCTCCTTTCAGGCGGCAATATCGCCTTCAATTGGCTAATGACTCAATGCGCTCGGTTTAGCCCCCGTCTGTCAGAGGGTCAACCAAGCTGAGTCACATTCATTTTTGTGATTTTATGTGAGAAACGGCCTTGCATGCAACTGTATACAAAGCTTCATGCCGCACATGCGGCAATTTTTCTAACGTGCCAAAACTTGAATTTGTTTACCCAAATGCGGACGGGCGGAAAACCCTACATCCACGACGCCTTGCGCTTGGCGAAGAACGCGCCAATCCCTTCGGCCGATTCCGGGCTTTCCCAACGCGCCGCCAGGGCCGCAATGGAATGGTCCACCGCCTCTTGCGTGACCGTCCCGCCCAATCGCTGCGCCAAGGCTTTCGCTTCGACCACCGCCCCGGGCGCGCAGGCCAGATAGGGGGTGACTTCGGCTTCTACCGCATCGTCCAGATCATCGGCTGCCACGGATTTTGCCAGCAATCCCAGCGCCACCGCTTCCGCTGCCCCGAAAAGCCGCGCCGACATGAACACCCGCCGCGCCATCGCCTCGCCCATGCGGGCGATAACATATGGCCCGATGGTGGCCGGTATCAGCCCCAAGCGCGTTTCGGTCAGACCCATTTTCAGCGAATCGGCCCCGATCGCCACATCGCAAACACTGGCCATGCCCACACCGCCGCCAAAGGCATTGCCCTGCAAGCGCCCGATCAAGGGCTTGGGCATGAAGTTCAGCGCCCAAAGCATGTCTGCCAGCCGCCGCGCCTCACGCGCCTTGGTTTCGGTGTCCATGTCCATCTGCGCCTGCATCCAGCCCAGATCGCCACCGGCGCAAAAGCTTTTGCCCTCAGCCGCCAGAACCACCACACGCACGCTATCATCAGCCCCAAGCGTATTTGCCGCCCCGGTCAGCTCGTCCATCATCCGCGCCGACAAAGCATTGTGCTTTTCGACCCGGGTCATCCAGATGGTCGCCACACCACGATCATCAACGTCAATTCGGATTGTCTCAGACATCTCGTTCCTTTCGCATGGCGCGCGCCATCACCGCCGCCTGTTCCAGCAGCTCCAAATCAAGACCGGTGGCATATCCCAAAGCCTCGACATGCCGGGCCACGGCCCCGGTCGCCACATTCCCCGCAGCCCCCGGCGCGTAAGGACAGCCGCCCAATCCGCCAACGGCGGCATCAAACACCCGCAATCCCCGCTCAAGCGCCACGCTTACATTCTCAAGCGCCCGCCCCGAGGTGTCATGGAAATGCCCCGCCAGCTGCGAAGCCGGGGCCACATCCAGCACCGCCGCCAGCATCGCATCCATCTTTTCCGGCACGGCCCGCCCGATCGTGTCGCCCAGGGACAGCTCGTAGCACCCCAAACCCCGCAATCGTTCCACCACCCGCGCCACATCGCCCGGATCAACCGCCCCGTCATAAGGGCATTCCACCACGCACGAGACATAGCCCCGCACCGGAAGACCCGCCGCCTTCGCCGCCGCGGCCACAGGTGCGAAGCGTTCAAGGCTTTCGTCAATCGTCGCGTTGATATTGGCCTTGGAAAACCCTTCCGAGGCCGAGCCGAAAATCGCCACCTCATCGGCCCTCGCCGCAAGCGCCCGGTCAAACCCCGTCATATTCGGCGTCAACGCCGCATAGCTGATGCCCGCACCCCGGGTAATCCCCCCCAGAACCTCGGCACTGTCGGCCATTTGCGGCACCCATTTCGGCGACACAAAGCTTGCCACCTCGATCCGCCGAAACCCGACACGGCTCAGCAAATCGACCAGCGCGATTTTCTCGGGCGTCGGGATCAGCCGCTGTTCGTTCTGCAACCCGTCACGCGGCCCGACTTCGAATATCTCAACCTGTTCCATTTCATCTTTTCCAAAATACTTCGGGGGGGGACCAGCCGCATATCATGTGGCTGGTCGGGGGCAGCGCCCCCTATGTCTGAGGCGGCGGATAGAAATCCTGTTTGTAGATCTGCGCCTCGCCGTCTTTCGCCTCGGCCGCCCGATAGGCGTCACGTGCGCGCAACCGCCCGAAATAGGCCATCACCGCCGGAAATTTCTCCAAGCGGACAAATCGCTGACCGATAATCATCCCGTAGGCCACCGCGATATCCGCCGCCGAAAATCCGCGCGACAGCAAATACTCGCGCCCCGCCACCGCCGCCTCAATCGCGCCCAGACATTTCTCAAGACGCCTGGCTTCCAGCCGCATCACCGTTTCCGACCGCATCGCCGGATCGCGCAGCACGATATGGTGCTGGGTCAGGTTCGCCAGCAGATTTCCGATGGTTTCCGCAAAATGCAGCCATTCAAGAAACTGCGCCCGTTCGGCCTCGCCCGGCATCGGTGCCAAACCGGCCTGGGGCCGGGTTTCGCACAAATATTGCGCAATCGCCCCGCTTTCAAAAAGCCTGCGCCCGTCAATCTCTAACGCGGGCACCCGCCCGGCGGGCGACATGGCCAGAAATTCCGGCGACCGCATCGAGCCGTCAAAAAAGCTCCATGCCCGTATCTCGTAATCCGACCCCATCTCTTCCAGCAACCACATGGTCCGGAAAGATCGCGACTGGGCCACATGATGAAGCCGGATCACTCGTCTTCCTCCAGCTGGATCAACGCCATTCCCGCTTCGACCTGATCGCCCTCGGCCACCAGCACCGTGGCCACTATCCCGTCTCGCGCCGCCAGCAATCCATGCTCCATTTTCATCGCTTCCAGAACCGCCAACTTCTGACCTTCCGATACCGGATCGCCCGCCTGTACCAGAACCGCCCGCACCGCCCCCGGCATCGGGGCTTCGATCACATTGCCAACCGCCCCGCCACTGGCATCGCGCAACAACGGGTCGACGACGGAAAAGCGGACGCCGCCCTCGACAAAAAGCGTCACCTGTTCCCGATGGCGGATATGCGGCACCGCCGCGTCGCCATCCATCGACCAGACGCCGCCAACGCGCAGCGCCTCGACACATACCCCATCGACATGCACCCGCGCCCGTTCCGGCCCGAGGCATTCGACACTCAGCGCAATCTCGCCCTCGCCTTGTTCCAGCATGACCTGTTGCATCAAAGGCTGCCACAGGGAAAATCCGCGCTCCCCGTTCTGGCTATCCAGCAGACCCATGGCCGCCATGCCCGCCTGCGCCTTCATCTGAACCGTCACCACCGGGGGCTGGGTCAACACATCAATATCGCGCCCGATCAACCCGGTATCCACATCACCCGAGGCAAACCCCTCATGCCGCGTCAGCGCAGCAAGGAAGGCAAGGTTAGTCACCGTCCCTGCCACTTGCGTCTGTGCCAAAGCCGTTTCCAGCCGCTTCAACGCAATCGCACGGGTCGGCCCATGGACAATCACCTTCGAGATCATCGGATCGTAATGCGGGCTGATCACATCGCCCGACCGCACACCGCTATCGGCCCGCGCCATCGCGGGAAACGCCAGATGATCCAGCCGTCCGGTCGCAGGAAGGAACCCCGCCGGCACGTCCTCGGCGTAAAGCCGCGCTTCAAAGGAATGCCCGTTGATCGCCAGTTCACCCTGAGATTTCGGCAGGCTTTCGCCGCTCGCCACCCGCAATTGCCATTCGACCAGATCAACACCCGTGATCGCTTCTGTCACAGGATGTTCCACCTGCAACCGGGTGTTCATCTCCATGAACCAAAATCCGTCTGGCCGCAGCCCTTGACTGCCATCCACGATAAACTCGACCGTGCCCGCCCCTTTATAGCCAATCGCCTCGGCGGCCCGAACGCCCGCTGCCCCCATCGCCTCGCGCATGGTTTGCGTCATTCCGGGGGCCGGAGCTTCCTCGATCACCTTCTGATGACGGCGCTGCAACGAACAATCCCGCTCAAACAGATGCACCGCCGTTTCGCCATCACCAAAGACCTGCACCTCGATATGGCGCGGTTTGCTGACAAATTTTTCAACCAGCACCGCATCATTGCCAAAAGCCGTCCGCGCCTCGGCCCGCGCAGACCCCAGCGCGTCCATGAAATCCTCAGGCTTTTCGACCAGACGCATTCCCTTGCCGCCGCCACCGGCCACCGCCTTGATCAGCACCGGATAGCCAATCGCATCCGCCGCCCCCGAAAGATGCTCAGGGTCCTGGTTCTCGCCATGATAGCCCGGCACCACCGGCACGCCCGCATCCTGCATCAGCGCCTTGGCCGCATCCTTCAACCCCATCGCGCGGATCGCTTTGGCGGAAGGCCCGATAAAGACCAGCCCCGCCGCCTCCACAGCCTCAACAAAGTCAGGGTTTTCCGACAGGAAGCCATAGCCCGGATGGATTGCCTGAGCGCCCGTTACCTGTGCGACCCGAATAATCTCGTCGCCCTTCAAATAACTCTCCGCCGGCGCAGGCCCACCTATATGCACAGCCTCATCCGCCATCGCCACATGCTTGGCCGCCGCATCCGCATCCGAATAGACCGCCACACAACGCACACCCATCGCCTGAGCCGTTTCCATCACCCGACAGGCAATCTCGCCCCGGTTGGCAATCAGGATCTTGTCAAACATGGGCACGTCCCCCAGTCTTTTTCTTTGCAAAAATACTCATCATCCCACCTCACATCCGGAAGACGCCGAATTTGGTGTCCTCAATCGGCGCATTCAGCGACGCCGACAGCGACAGCGCCAAAACATCGCGGGTCTTGCGCGGGTCAATGATCCCGTCGTCCCACAGCCGCGCACTGGCATAAAGCGGATGCGACTGACGTTCGAACATATCAATCGTCGGCTGCTTGAACTCGGCCTCTTCCTCCGCCGACCATTCACCACCCGAGCGCTCAATCGCATCCCGCTTCACAGTCGCCAGAACGCCCGCCGCCTGTTCGCCGCCCATCACGGAAATCCGGCTGTTCGGCCATGTCCACAAAAAGCGCGGAGAATAGGCCCGCCCCGCCATCCCGTAATTACCAGCCCCGAAAGACCCCCCCACCAACATGGTGATTTTCGGCACATTGGTGGTGGCCACTGCCGTCACCATCTTGGCCCCGTGCCGCGCGATCCCTTCGTTCTCATACTTGCGGCCCACCATGAAACCGGTGATGTTCTGCAAGAACACCAGGGGGATTTTCCGCTGCGAGCATAGCTCAACAAAATGCGCGCCCTTCTGTGCCGCTTCGCTGAACAGCACGCCATTATTGGCGATGATCCCCACTGGGCAGCCCTTCACATGGGCAAATCCCGTCACCAACGTCTCTCCGAAACGCGGCTTGAACTCGTCAAAGCGCGATCCGTCCACAACGCGGGCAATCACCTCGCGGATATCGTAGGGGGTGCGCAGGTCAGCAGGAACCACACCGAAGATTTCCTCGGGGTCATAGGCCGGATCCTCTGGTGCCTGCCACTCAACCGTTTCCGGCTTGCGGCGGTTCAGGTGGCCGACCGCCCGCCGCGCCAGGGCAAGCGCATGGGCGTCATCCTCGGCCAGATAGTCGGCCACACCGGACAGCCGCGTATGCACGTCACCGCCGCCCAGATCCTCAGCCGTCACCACCTCGCCGGTCGCCGCCTTGACCAAGGGCGGACCGGCAAGGAAGATGGTCCCCTGCTCTTTGACGATGATCGTCACATCCGACATCGCAGGCACGTAAGCCCCGCCCGCTGTACACGACCCCATCACCACCGCGATCTGGGGGATGCCCTTGGCGCTCATCCGCGCCTGATTATAGAAAATCCGCCCGAAGTGATCGCGGTCGGGGAAAACCTCATCCTGATTGGGCAGGTTCGCCCCGCCGCTGTCGACCAGATAGATGCAGGGCAGATGGTTTTCCTCGGCTATTTCCTGCGCCCGCAGGTGTTTTTTCACCGATAGCGGATAATAGGTGCCGCCTTTCACGGTGGCGTCGTTGCAAACCACCATGCACTCAATGCCGTTCACCCGACCGATGCCCGCCACAACGCCAGCGGCAGGGGCTGCGCCGTCATACATCCCATGCGCCGCCGTCGCGCCGATCTCAAGAAAGGCCGAGCCCGGGTCCAGCAAGTTCGCCACCCGCCTGCGCGGCAGCATCTTGCCCCGGCTTTCATGCCGGGCACGGGATTTCTCGCCCCCGCCCAAGCGGGCCGCCTCAGCGGCTTCTGCCACAACCGAGAGCGCCTCTTCATGCGCCGCACGATTGCGTTTGAAATCCTCGGAATTGGTCAGGATTTTGGATTGGAGTTTCATTTATCTGATAACCTCGATTTCAACGTCTAGTTCCAATCGACCCCATGCCTTATCGGCCGTTAAAACTTTGGATCCAGCATCAATCGCTAGCGCAATGCACGCTCGGTCACCCAACGAAAGACCTAAATGTCTCGTTTGCTTCCTAAGCTTGGCACACAGGTTAGCTTGATGCGTTGAGAAAACGGAAACCGAGCAATCCATTGCCGCAAACACACCAAGTGCATCATTTTCTGACATGCCCGCGTCGTAGAGTTTCAACAACACTTCCGAGGCATTAACCGACGAGATTTTCGCGCCAGATATGCTTTTATGGACTCGTTCCCAACCAATCTCTTGTTGGAGGAATGCAAGAACTGCAGAAGCGTCTAGAACGACACTCATTGAGTCGCCTCAACTTCTTCTCTGCGCTCCTTTAAAAGTTCCTCTGCAAGACTTGAGCCTGCTGGCAACAGCTGTTTCAACTTACGCCTAGCTTCGTCAAGCGCGTTTGAACTTGACTTTATGACCAAGCAATCACCTTCAAGTCGAATTACAGCTTTTTGCCCAGCGTAAAGCCCAATTGCTTCGCATATCCATTTCGGCATCTCAATTGTTCCAGTCGAACTTACACTTAGACTTGCCGGTAGTCGTGTGAGAGAAACATCGTCCGAGTCCGCCACATCTGCCTTTGACAATGAAGCGTCACGCTCCAAAACATTTCGTACGTGCTGATACCTTTTCCCTAGAACTCGGGCGATTTCTGCCCGCTCCATTCCCTTTCGATCTAGAAATCGAATCTTGTCGGAAATGGTCTTTATTCCAGAAAGCTCCTTTTCAAATGATGTGCTTATCATCACATTGCTCCTTATGTTGTTTTATTACTACATACAACATAGTTTGTTTTTGTTGTTTAGTCAATATCGGATCTCTGCCGTCGCGCGGCGTTTCAATTCTTTGCGGATCACCTTGCCCGTCACCGTCATGGGCAGGGCATCCAGAAATCCGATTTCTCTTGGATATGAATACTTTGCGAGCCGTTCTTTGACAAAATCCTGCAACTCAGCGGCCAACTGATCCGAGGGTGCAAAGTCCGGCTTCAAAACCACATAGGCCTTGACGATTTCGGTGCGCAGATCGTCCGGTTTGCCCACCACGCCAACAGTCGCCACGGCTTTGTGCTTTAGCAGACAATCCTCGATCTCCGCCGGGCCGATGCGATAACCCGCACTGGTGATCACATCATCCTCGCGCCCGACAAAGCGCAGATAGTCGCCATCCCAGACGCCACGATCCCCGGTCAGCATCCAGTCGCTTCTGAACTTCTCTGCCGTCGCTTCGGCACGGTTCCAGTATTCCAGCATCATGCTGGCCGACCCGCGCCTGACGGCGATGTCGCCCTCGTCTTCGGTGGGCTGGCCCGCGTCATCCAGAACCGCCAAACCATGCCCGGGAACCGGTTTGCCAATGCATCCCGGCTTCGGGGCGAACATAGATCCGGCGGATGAGGCGATCATGTTGCATTCGGTCTGGCCGTAGAATTCGTTGATTGTCAGCCCGAAGGCCTTGCGCCCCCAATCCAGCATTTCCGCTCCCAGCGGTTCGCCGCCCGACCCGACCGAGCGCAGGCCGGTGATCGAAACATCCGCCGCTTTCAGCATCCGCAAGGCGGTGGGCGGAAAGAAGACGTTGCGAATGCCCGCCGCATCCACCAAGTGCTGGCAGCTGCCAGGATCGAACTTATCCGCCCGCGCGGCGACCACAGGCACGCCCAGCGCCAAACCCGGCATCAGCACGTCGAACAGCCCGCCGATCCAGGCCCAATCCGCCGGTGTCCAGATCACATCGCCGCTTTGACCAAGCCGGTCATGGCTCATCTCGACACCCGGCAGGTGGCCGGTCAGAACACGATGGGCATGCAGGGCACCCTTCGGGCTTCCGGTGGTGCCCGAGGTATAGATCAGCACCGCCGGATCCTCGGGGCCGGTGTCGGCGGCTGGAAAGGGTTGATCCGAATGGCTCAGGTCTTCGGGCACAAGGGTGGAAAACCCCAGCGCACCCACCAATGCCCGGCTGTCGTCATCGGTAACAACCAAAACCGCGTCGGCATCCTTCAGCCGCGTCTCAAGTGCGTCGCGGGCGAAAAGCTTGAACAGCGGGATCGAAATCGCCCCGATTTTCCAGATCGCGATATGCGCCGCCGCCGTCCAGACGGACTGGCTGCGCAACACCCCCACGCGGTCGCCGGGCTTGACGGTTTTTGCCAGTTCATGGGCCAACCCATCCGCCAGCCCGCGCAACTGGCCATAGGTGACATCACGGCGGGTGTCACCGGTCATGTCGATGATTGCCACGCGATCGGTGTTGGCATCCGCCCAACCGTCACAAACCTGACGCGCCATGTTCAGACGGTCGGGGATCTCCCAGCGGAAACCCGCACAAAGGTCCTCATATGATCCCGAAGCCGGCAGCATGGGTCAAAAGCCTGCCCCGCCGGATTCGAGGTAAAGCGCCTGTTCGCCCGTTACCTCCATGTAACACGCGACCGAGGCTGGCCCGCCTCCGGTGCCGCCCTGCCACAGGCTGTATTCATAGCCGCACCGCGCATCGCGATAGGCGATCCACGCCCGCTGCATGTCGCGCAAAGCCTCGGCCTGCGATTGCGGCGGGTTGAAATCGCCGTCATTTTCCCTGGCCCGCCGCATCAGATTCTGATAGGCCGCATTCAGCCGCGCATCCCAATAATCCGCCTCTTTCGACAGACAGCCCCCCATGCCATAGGTCGATGCCCCGCCCTCGGTTGCGGTCATGCATAACGCGGCCGAAATACCTATGCACTCGGCGCCGCCGATCTGCGACAAACAGGTCTCGGTGCCGGCAATCGAGAACTCCAGCCCGTCGCCGTCGGCCAGACCCGGACCGGCCCAGACAAGCGCCGCGATCAACGCCGCCGGTCTCACAGCATCGCCCCCATCATTTCACGGCCGATCAGCATGCGCCTGATCTCGCTGGTTCCGGCTCCGATCTCCATCAGCTTGGCATCGCGGAAAATCCGGCCAACCGCATTGTCGTTCAGATAGCCCGCGCCGCCCATGGCCTGCACCGCCTGATGCGCCACGACCATGGCTTGCTCCGAGGCGTAAAGCACACAAGCCGCCGCGTCCTGACGGGTGACTTCACCACGGTCACAAGCCTTGGCGACCTCGTAGACATAGGCGCGGCCGGTGTTCATCGCGGTGTACATATCGGCGATCTTGCCCTGCATCAGCTGGAAGTTGCCAATCGGCTGGCCGAATTGCTTGCGCTCGGCCATATAGGGCATGATCTCGTCCAGACAGGCGGCCATGATACCGGTGCCAATGCCCGACAGGACCACCCGCTCGTAATCCAGTCCCGACATCAGGACACGCACGCCTTTGCCCTCTTCGCCCAGGACGTTCTCAAACGGGACTTCCACATCTTCAAACACCAGCTCGGCAGTGTTCGAGCCGCGCATGCCCAGCTTGTCAAAATGGTTCGAGGTCGAAAACCCGGTCATCGTCTTCTCGATGATGAAGGCGGTGATGCCCTTGCTGCCAGCCTCGGGGTCGGTCTTGGCATAGACCACCAGAGTGTCAGCATCAGGGCCGTTGGTGATCCAGTATTTGTTACCGTTCAGACGGTAATGATCATTGCGCTTCTCGGCCCGCAGCTTCATCGACACCACGTCCGAACCAGCCGAGGGTTCAGACATGGCCAGCGCCCCCACATGTTCGCCCGAGATCAGTTGTGGCAGGTACTTTTGCTTTTGCGCTTCATTGCCGTTCAGCTTGATCTGGTTGACGCAGAGGTTGGAATGCGCCCCGTAGCTGAGCGAGACCGAGGCCGAGGCCCGCGCGATTTCCTCGACCGCGATGACATGCGCCAGATATGACATGCCCGCACCGCCGTATTCTTCGGGGGTGGTGATGCCCAAAAGGCCCAGATCGCCGAACTCTTTCCAAAGCGCGTTGGGAAATTCGTTCGACTTGTCGATCTCGGCGGCCATCGGCTTGATACGCTCTTGCGCGAAGCGATGCACCATTTCGCGCATCGCGTTGACGTCGTCACCCAGATCGAAATGCATTGTGGCCGTAAACATGGGGCTGTCCCCTCCGCTTTAATGAACGCTTGTTCAATTTATAGGGGGAATGGCCGGATGCGGTCAATCTTGCAGTTTCGGAACGTCGCGGCACAATAAAGCGTCCGACCTTTAACCTGAGACAGGGGAAAGGCCGGACGCTGCAAGACCCATCAACTGTTGTGGGCGCCCTGTCACAAACCCGTGATTCAGGTTTTTGGCAGGACGCTTTAGGTTTCGCAGGGGCTGCTGCCCCTTGCGAACCGGCAAGGGGCAGCAGCCCCCTCCCCGGCCGCTGGCGCGGCCGGGTTCACCCCCGAAGTATTTTTGAAAAGATGAAGATGCGGGCGGGTTGCTTGCTGCAAGGGCAGAGTTCTTTTGGATAAACCACGCTGCTGATGGCGGTTCACCCTGATTGGAAAACGGTCGAAACCTCATCGCGGATGATCCGCGCGATCAGCGCGCAATCGTCAAGGCTGAAGGTCAGCGGCAGGCGCATGTCGATGATGCTGCGCAACACGCGGTCGCTTTTGGGCATGGGGTCGGACGGGGCGTAGCGCCAACTGTCATAGCGTGAGGTGAAACCGCTGGGTTCCGCACCCCCGAACCATTTAAGCTCGACCCCGCGGGCAAGGCAGCGCGATAACACGTGATCGATTTTTGCTTCCGGCCAGTCAAGCAGCAGAAACTGGATCGACGATCCGACAAAGGTTTCCTCGGGCGGGCGTTCGACCACGGTCAGGCCGGGCGTGTCGCGCAGACCGGTTTCCACGGTTTGGTAGCGCTCGTTCCAGCGGGCGCATTGGGTGGCAAGGTCGGCCAGCTGTGGCCGCAATATAGCCGCCCTAAGATGATCCATCCGGCCCGAGACATTTGGCGTGGCGTATTTGACCTGCTCGAAAACCTCGGCTTCGGGTGCAGCACCGTGGCGGGTATACAGCATATAGCTGCCCGACAGCATCGTCGCGCGGGCCATCACCACCGGATCGTCGCCGATCAGCAGCCCGCCTTCGCCCGAATTCATGTGTTTATAGGTCTGGGTCGAATAGGCCGCCAGCGCCCCGAACCGGCCCGAGGGGATGCCGCGCCAGGCAGCCCCCATCGTGTGGGCGCAATCCTCGATCACGGTGATGCCCTTGGCGTGGCAAATCCCGGCCAGCCGGTCCATGTCGCACAAATGGCCGCGCATATGCGACAGCATCAGCACATCGGCCTGATCCGCCTTTGCCGCCAGATCCTCAAGGTCAATGGTCAGCTGTTCGGTCACTCCGACAAAGACCGGCACCGCGCCGACCGAGGCGATGGACCCCGGCACCGGGGCCAGGGTGAACGCATTTGTCAGCACCTTGTCACCGGGTTTCACGCCAACCGCCCGCAGGGCGGTTGCCAGCGCATAGCCGCCGGACGCGACGGCAAGGCAGTATGTCGCGCCCGTATAGGCCGCGAATTCACGCTCGAGAGCAGAGACCTCGCCCTCTTGGTCATCCACCAGATTATAGCGGTGCAAGCGGCCGGTTTTCATAACCTCGACCGCGGCGGCAATCGCCGTGTCGGGGATCGGTTCCTGCTGGGTAAAACTGCCGGTGAATGTCTCTTTCATAGGCCCGACACTGGCCGAGCGCGGGCAGCCCGTCAATGTCGTAAAGCGGTGAAAGCGGTGTCGGAAACGTCGCAGAGCCGGCAAACGCCGACCGCCAAGCTGATCCCAGGAGGAACCGCCATGCCACATCCCGATCCGATAGCCTTTGTCCATACTCTTCGATGGTCGGATCTGGACGACACCCATCGGTTGCAGGTCAAGCTGAACCTGTTGGACCTGCTGGCCATCGCGGTGGCGGGCACCCAAACCCGCTTAAGCACCATCATCCGCACCCATGCGCATGAAGAGTTCGGAGGCACGCAACCGGTCCTGTTTGACGGGCGCAAAGCCTCGGCCAGCGGGGTTGCCTTGGCCACCGGCATGACCATCGATTCAATTGACGGGCATGACGGGTTTAACCCCGCCAAAGGCCATATCGGCTGCCCGCTTCTGGCGGCGATGTTACCTTTGGCACATCCCGGCATGTCCGGTGCAGAGTTCCTGACGGCACTTGTGATGGGTTATGAATTCGGAGCGCGCGTATCGGTGGCGCAACATGGGACGGTGCCGGATTACCATACCTCGGGCAGTTGGGGCGCGGTCACGGGGGCCGCCGCCGGGGCGCGGATGCTGGGGCTTGACCACGACAGGACCCGCCACGCCCTGGGCATTGCCGAATACCATGGTCCGCGCAGCCAGATGATGCGCTGCATCGACCACCCGACCATGTTGAAAGACGGATCGGGCTGGGGGGCCATGTGCGCGGTCTCGGCCGTCAGGCTGGCGGCCAACGGCTTTACCGGCGCGCCTGCGATCACTGTCGAACAGGCGCCTGACTATTGGGCCGATCTGGGCGAGCGCTGGCATGTGATGGAGCAATATTACAAACCCTATCCGGTCTGTCGCTGGGCGCAGGGACCGATCGAGGGGGTTCTGAGCCTCAGGCAAAGGCACAATCTGACGTCGGACATGGTCGAACGGATCGAGGTTTCAACCTTTCATGAAAGCACCCGGCTGGCGACCAGCCGACCGCAAGCCTCGGACGAGGCGCAATATTCCACCTCGTTCCCCTGTGCGGTGGCCATGGTCCGTGGCGATGTCACCCCGCGAGATATCGCGGATGACGCCCTGACCGACCCTGAAATCCTGCGCCTGTCTGCCAATATGTCCATGGCCGAGGATGACTACGCGAACGCCGTTTTCCCCAATACCCGACTGGCCAAAGTGACTTTGGTGCTGAAAAACGGCCAAAAGCTTGCCGGCGACTGGCTCGAGCCGCGCTGGGATCCGACCGCCCCGCCAAGCGAAGACTCCTTGCGCGAAAAATTCCACAAATATGCAGAGCCGATCCTTGGGCAGACACGGGCCGGGGCGATCGAAGCTGCCATTGACCGGCTGGATCACACGCCCCTGTCCGAGCTGACCAAACACCTGTATCAGCCGATCAATTCCTGAACCCGCGCGGGCAATTCGTCGAAATGATCGATCAGCGCGTCGGGTTCAAGCGCGGCAACACTGCGCCCCGCCGGGCTGAACGTGACCAGAACCGATGGCACGCCTGCCGCCGATGCTGTTTTGCGGTCGGTGATCGTGTCGCCCACCAACAGCGATTGCGCCGGGTCTCCGCCCGCGCGGCGCACGGTTTCGCGCAAGGGTTCGGGATCGGGCTTGCGCACCGGCAACGTGTCGGCCCCGACCAGCGCGCCGAAGGCTTCAAAAACCCCGAAATGGATCAGAAGAACCCGAGCCATCCGCGCGGGCTTGTTGGTGCACACGCCCACCCTGTAGCCTGCGGATTTCAAATCTTCGACAACCTGTTCCGCCCCGTCATAAAGGTGGCTGTGCCGGGTCAGCTGTGCCTCGTACAGGTCAAGAAACACCGGATATTGCCGCTCGACCTCGGCCTCGTCACCGGCGCGGCCGATCCGGGACAGACCCAGGCGCAACATGGCGCGTGCCCCGTGCATGGCGGTGGCCGCATCACCGGACGGGCAAAGCAGATCGCCCGCGCCCATCTGGCGGAAACAACCATTCGCCGCGTCGATCAGATCGCCGCTGGTATCCGCCAATGTGCCGTCAAGATCGAAGATAACCGTGCGCATCTGCCCTGCTTTGCCTGCCTGAAGCGTTTCGAGATTAACCTGAAACACAAGTTGATTTTGAAACGCACACAATATCAATAGGTGTTGCGCATTAGAACGAACGCCGCACAAAGGAAAGAGCCATGACCCTTGATGACGCGCTGACCCTGATGAAAACCCATGTCGAACCCGGTCGGGCCGAGGGCATGCGCGGCTATCACAAGATCGACCGCACCTATCTGGGGATAGCCAACGGACCGTTGGATGATCTGGCCAAGGACTGGCGGCGCGGCCTGAGTGTCGGGGAACGGGTCGCGCTGGCCGACAGCCTTTGGCAGACCGACATCTACGAGGCCCGCGTTCTGGCGGCCAAGCTGCTGACCCAGGCGCGGATCAGGGATGACGACGCCGTTTGGCGGCTGATCGCATCCTGGGTCCCCGATTTCGACAGCTGGGCGATTGCGGATCACGCGATGATGGCGGGGCAGCGGCGGGTCGTGGCGGACAGCACGCGCCTGGACGAGATCGAGCGCTGGACAACGTCGGACCATATGTGGACCCGCCGCGCGGCCTTGGTCATCACGTTGCGCTTCAACCGCAGCCGGGATGCCTCGGCCGAGGAACTGGCCATCCGCGAACGGGTGCTGGGCTGGGCCGCAAGCTATGTGGACGACAAGCAATGGTTCATCCAGAAAGCCGTCGCCTGGTGGCTGCGCGATCTGTCGAAACGCGATCCCGCGCGGGTGCGGGCCTTTCTGGACCTGTACGGCGCACGGATGAAGGCCTTCGCCCGAAAGGAGGCCGCAAAATACCTGCCGAAAGACTGATACGCCATTTGTTCAAAGCCTTTCTGTGGGGTATTTGACTTGCCGTTTATCCGCATGCGCCTTACCTAAGTCCAATGACCGCCCCATTGATCGATCCGTTCCAGCGCGCCATCACCTATCTGCGCGTCTCTGTCACCGACAGGTGTGACTTCCGCTGCGTCTATTGCATGGCGGAAAACATGACCTTCCTGCCAAAAAAGGAATTGCTGACGCTGGAAGAGCTGGACCGCATGTGTTCGACCTTTATTCGCATGGGGGTGAAAAAGCTGCGGATTACCGGTGGCGAACCCCTGGTGCGGCGCGATATCATGACCTTCTTTCAGGGCATGTCGCGCCATCTTGACAGCGGTGCGCTGGACGAGCTGACGCTAACCACCAACGGCTCTCAGCTGGAACGCTTTGCCCAGCCGCTTTTTGACGCGGGCGTGCGGCGGGTGAATGTGTCTCTGGATACGCTGGACGAAAAGAAATTCGCCGATGTAACCCGCTGGGGCCGCCTGCCGCAGGTGTTGCGCGGCATCGACGCGGCGCAAAAGGCGGGCCTGCGGATCAAGATCAACGCGGTGGCGTTGAAAGGGTTCAACGAAGACGAGTTGTTCAGCCTGACCGAATGGTGCGCCGAGCGCGGCATGGACCTGACATGGATCGAGGTAATGCCGATGGGCGATCTTGGTAACGAGGACCGGCTGGGCCAATACTGGTCGCTCGACGATGTGCGCGCGCAGCTGGCGCAAACCTACGCCGTGACCGATCTGGCCGAACGCAGCGGCGGCCCGGCCCGCTATGTCCGGCTTGAGGAAACCGGCCAGAAAATCGGCTTTATCACCCCGCTCAGCCACAATTTCTGCGAAAGCTGCAACCGTGTGCGGATGACCTGCACCGGCGAGCTGTTCATGTGCCTCGGACAAGAGGACATGGCCGATCTGCGCCCCGCCTTACGCGACCATCCCGACACCGACGCGCCGCTGGAACACGCGATCCGAAAAGCCATCGGTCTGAAACCCGAAGGCCATGATTTCGATTACTCCCGCGATCAGGTGGACGGGCAGATGACCCGCCACATGAGCCATACCGGCGGCTGATTGTTGCGCCCTCTATCGAACCCGCCTAATGTATCCGTCTTTGGTCAAGCCCAAAGGGGGACCGCATGCTGACCACGGGCGACGCGCAGCAAATTCTCGAGCTGAATTTCTCGGACTGGGTCCGTGATCTTGACATCACCGTGGCCGAAATCAGCGAAACCGCCTGCGTCACCCATATCCCGCTATCGCCAAAACTGGCCCGCGTCGGCGGGATCGTTTCGGGCCAGGCACTGATGACCCTTGCGGACACCACCATGGTTCTGGCCACCGCCGGCGCATTCGGCGAATTCCGCCCCGTGGCCACCACCAATTTTAACTGCCAGTTCCTGCGCCCCGGCACGGGGGAGCAGATCCAGTGCCGGGCAGAAATCGCCCGCGCGGGCAAATCCCTGGCCACGGTCGAGGCGCATTTGATCAGCCTGCCCTCGGCCAAACAAATCGCCCGGGCGCAAGCGACGTTCTTTTTACCCTAGGGCTGTCTGCGGGAAAGTATGACGCGGCGCCCCAGGATCAAAATACCTCCCAGCCCCAGCACCAGCAAATAGTCGATGGCCGGAATGCGCACGATCTCGTTCAGATTGCCCCAACCCTTACCCTGATAAACAAAGACGATCGCCGCCAGCCACAGCACGACAATGCCCCAGCGCACCACCCGCGACAGGCCCAGACCGTGCATCTGCGTGACCACAAAAATCGTCAGGAAACCGAAGAAAAACATCGTCCAGAATTCCTGCCCCGCCACCAGTGCCACAACCACCCCGTGAACCAGCACCGAAATCTCAAGCGTCAGCGTCCACCATTTATTGGTATGCACACGGGTGAAGGCCAGCGCCCCCTGTATCATCAGCAGAAATGTGTAAAAGAAGCCCAATATGTGGCCCCACGTGGTTTCCATCGGGTGGAACCAGAACGTATAGGTGACGGCCCAGGCGAAATAATATCCGTGATAGCGGATCAGTATCGGCCGCACAGCCGAAAGCCACGTACCACCCTGCCCGAATATCAGCCCGCGTCGCGGCGCTTCGATCATCAGCACAAGCACCAACAGAAGGATCACCGACGCCTGCGATGAAAACACCGAAGTATCCTGCGCCAACCCGTCATACCAAATAAAGGTTTGCAGGTAATGCAGCAGCCCGAACGCCCCCATCCCCAAAAGTCCGACCAGATTGACCGGATGCAACTTGGCCCGGTCTCGTAACAGGTGCCGGTTTTTTTGCGCCCACCAGATCAGACCCCAGAAAAAAAGCTGATGCAGCAGGTAAAACCCCCATGCGCTGATCTGGCCGCCCAGCGTTTGTTCGGGAAGCTTCCAGTAATACCACGCAAAACCTGTATCCGGCAGCAACTCGATCGCTGACAGACGGGGTGCCAACAACAATATGGCCAGAGACAAGGCCCCCGCAGCCATCACACTAACCCAAAAAGTGCGCCATAGTCCCGGCATGGCATTCTCCTGTTTTATGGATAATACGGGGCAGGAAAGAATTGGATCAATCTTGGTTTTGGGGTGACACCTACGAACCTTGTCACGGCTGCAAGAATTCATCAATTGCCCCGTTGGCCGAGTTTGCAGGTGACTTGGTCTGACAGGGTGCAGAGGCTACGCTTGCCATCCGCACGGGTCCCACCCGTCGCCAAAGGGATGTGAGAGATGATGGTGAGTATCACAGACCGCGCGAGCGCCGACCCGCGGGGTGGCATCGGTGCGCTGTCGTGGGGCAGTTTATTTATCCAAATCTTCCTACGATTGCGTATGGCGCGAGGGTGCAAAAGCGCCGCCCACCCCACCTTCGGTGGGCAATCATAAAGGCGCACCAAAGGTGCGACGGGGCGGGTCATGCCGGAGGCATGCTTCCAGCATGACGCTCGCGCGGCAGCCTGCGGCTGCTATTCGCGCGGGGGACGGACGTTTTTTATTTCCCCTTACACCTCAAACTATGAGCGAAAGCGTATCGATGCCAACTCAACCAGCTTGGGTGCGTCCGAAAACAAAGCCATCTCGTACCAAGTCAATTCACGAGATTCTTGTACGTGCATTTTTACATAACGTAGATGGTGAACATACTCTTCATATGCGAAATCAGGTAGGATTTCACTTCCCGAATTCTGAGAGCGATTTTGAAATTTGCCCTTGAAATCAGGCAGGGAACTATTGAAATCTTTTATTCCGGCGTTCCGGCTTGGAAGCCTGGGAAACCACATTCGATCCCCTTCGGTTTGCGACAAAAGCTGAATAGCGTTCAGACTCGCAGAAACTCGAGCATCAAAAATCGCATAACGGTCCGGGAAAACGAAAGAAAGCACTTTTGAATAACTGGCAATATTATCTATTGGCGTAAAATTTCGTGGAGTTTCAGCGCGTTTGGTAAATGAGTGAATATTTGTTTCACTGAGACGAGGTATTTTGCCCCACTCCTTCACCACCCAACGGGCAAGCTCGTAGTGTCGATGAGGGTTATCCTTCCAATACGTTTCAAAAGCGTATCTTAGGGTCACGTTGTCCTTTGCAGCATCACCACACAGATCAACTTCAAACTCACGTCTGGCCGGTATTTTCCATAGAAATTTACTACGATCAAAGCCAAGCCCGCAAAACGGGCCTTTACCTTCAAAATATTCTACTAGGATCCTTTCAAGCGTAGTTTTCATAACCTCCCCCTCCGTCTAACATTCCCCCCTCTTTGCCCGGCCCGGCCTGCCGAACTCCGGCCGCGGCTCTTCGCACCCGCTTCCGAGGCCGCCTCAACCGCCGCTTGCCGTGCGAACGGGTCGTCCGAGACCGCCAGATCGACCGCTTCAAGCCGTTTGACCTCGTCGCGCAGACGTGCGGCCTCTTCGAACTCCAGGTTCTCGGCGGCTTTGCGCATATCGGTGCGCAGCCCCTCCAGAACAGCCTCAAGATTGCTTCCGTGCAAAGGCTTGTCGATCTTCGCCGTCACGCGGGCCTGATCGGTGTCCCCCTGATACAACCCCGACAGTACGTCCTCGACATTCTTCTTCACAGTCTCCGGCGTAATCCCGTGCTCGGCGTTATAGGCGATCTGCTTGGCGCGGCGGCGGTCGGTTTCGGCCAGCGCCCGCTCCATCGAGCCTGTCACCCGATCCGCATACATGATCACGCGCCCTTCGGCGTTGCGCGCGGCCCGGCCAATGGTCTGGATCAAAGATGTCTCGGACCGCAAAAACCCTTCCTTATCCGCGTCCAGAATGGCCACCAGCCCGCATTCGGGAATATCCAGCCCCTCGCGCAGCAGGTTGATGCCGATCAGCACGTCAAACGCCCCCAGCCGCAGATCGCGCAGGATTTCGATCCGTTCCAGCGTGTCGATATCCGAATGCATATAGCGCACACGAATGCCCTGTTCGTGCATGTATTCGGTCAGATCTTCCGCCATCCGCTTGGTCAGGGTCGTCACCAGCGTCCGGAACCCCTGATCGGCCATCTTGCGGACCTCATCAAGCAGATCATCCACCTGCATATCCACCGGCCGGATTTCGACCCGGGGGTCCAAAAGCCCGGTCGGGCGGATGACCTGTTCGGTGAACACGCCGCCCGATTGCTCAAGCTCCCATGACTGAGGGGTGGCCGACACGAACACCGATTGGGGCCGCATCGCATCCCATTCCTCAAACTTCAAAGGCCGGTTGTCCATACAGGACGGCAGGCGGAACCCGTGTTCGGCCAGGGTGAATTTCCGGCGATAGTCGCCCTTGTACATGCCACCGATCTGCGGCACCGAAACGTGGCTTTCATCGGCAAAGACAATCGCGTTGTCGGGGATGAATTCAAACAATGTCGGGGGCGGTTCACCGGGGGCGCGGCCGGTCAGATAGCGCGAATAATTCTCGATCCCGTTGCAGACGCCGGTTGCTTCCAGCATCTCGAGATCGAAATTGCAGCGCTGTTCCAACCGCTGCGCTTCCAGCAGCTTGCCCTCGTCCACCAGCTGGTTCAGCCGTTGTTTCAGCTCTTTCTTGATGCCGATAATGGCCTGCTGCATCGTCGGCTTCGGGGTCACATAGTGGGAATTCGCATAGACACGGATACGGTCGAACTGGTCGGTTTTTTCACCGGTCAGCGGGTCAAATTCGGTGATCCCTTCCAATTCCTCGCCGAAGAACGAAAGCTTCCAGGCCCGATCCTCAAGATGCGCGGGCCAGATTTCCAGTACATCGCCGCGCACACGGAACGACCCGCGCTGAAACGCCTGATCGTTGCGGCGGTATTGCTGGGCGACCAGATCGGCGATGATCTGGCGCTGGTCATACTCTTTCCCCGCCACCAGATCCTGCGTCATCGCGCCGTAAGTTTCCACCGAACCGATGCCATAGATACAACTGACCGATGCCACGATGATCACGTCATCCCGTTCCAGAAGCGCCCGCGTCGCCGAGTGGCGCATCCGGTCGATCTGTTCGTTGATGGTGCTTTCCTTCTCGATAAACGTATCCGAGCGGGGCACATAGGCTTCGGGCTGGTAATAGTCGTAATAGCTGACGAAATACTCGACCGCGTTTTCAGGGAAAAACCCTTTGAATTCGCCATAAAGCTGGGCCGCCAGCGTCTTGTTCGGGGCAAGAATGATCGCGGGCCGCTGGGTTTCCTCGATCACCTTGGCCATGGTGAAGGTCTTGCCGGTGCCGGTCGCCCCCAGCAGCACCTGATCGCGCTCGCCGCTGTTCACCCCTTCCGACAATTCGGCGATCGCCGTGGGCTGATCGCCTGCCGGATCAAATTCGGAATGCATGACAAACCGCTTGCCGCCTTCCAGTTTCAACCGGCTGGCCACATCTTCGGCGGGGGCATGCAGGATGGGCTTCGTGTCGGTATGTGAATAGGACATGGGAAACTCGCATTAAAGCGTTTCAACAGGTTTCGCGCGTTCCGCCAAAGGACCAGTATCCTGGCACTAGGACGAAACGCAATCGGCGCAAGTTCCATATTTGTTCTTATCTGCCAAAGATGCAACCCTTTGGGCCGGGCAGCCCCAAGGGTCAGGCGTGGACCAGCAGCAGATTGCCCGCATCAAAATCGCCCGGAGCGGTGTTTTCGATCACCGCCACCAGTTCGCTACCGACATAAATCCCGGTATGGCCACCGGACGTGGCAAAGCGATAGGACGTTTCCAGAAGCTCGCCACTGCCATTGTAAGACGCGCCCGGTATCGTGCCCATCGGGTCGATGGTCAAAAAGTCCTCGGTCGGATCGAAATCCTTGATGATAACAGGCCCGGCCCAGTCGGCCTCGTATTGCGCCCAGATACGGTCATTTCCACCGCCGCCGGTGATTTCCGACCCGCCAGAGACGATAAAGCGGTCATCGCCGCGGCCGCCTTCGGCCCGGTCGCCGTCATCCATGACGAAACGGTCATTGCCGTCCTCGCCCAAAAGCGTGTCGGCCCCGGCACCGCCATTCAGATTGTCGTCACCGGTCCCGCCGCGGATCAGGTCATCGCCACCCGCACCGCGCAGATCATCATTACCCTCGCCGCCAAGCACCGTATCGTTACCGTCACCGGCCCCGATATAATCATTGCCGAACCCGCCACTTATCGAATCCGCGCCGTTATGGCCGTAAATGACGTCATCACCGGTATCGCCGAACAGCGTGTCATCGCCCGAGGCGCCACGGATCAGATCGCTGCCCGCACCCCCGCGGACAAAATCATTACCGCTGTCGCCGGATTGGGAAATGCCGCTTTCATTCCAGCCGTCGTTGCCCGCCCCCAGAAACACGCGGTCGTCGCCCGCACCGCCCGACACAACATCATCGCCGCCACGGGCATAGACCGTATCGGCCCCGCCAAGGGCCTCGATCGTGTCGTTGCCCTCGGTCCCGAAGATCATGTCTTCCACGGTCGATCCGGATGTTACCTGATTTTCCGCGCCAACATTGATGCGTCCATCGTCATCACTGGTGTCGCTGGTGGTGTCGCTTCCAAAATCGATTTTTGAAATCAGAAAGGACAGCCCCCACAGCCCGAGCAGAGCGGTCAAAAGTCCCATATCATTACCCCCACAGCCTCTGCTCACAGCTCGCAAAGGCAGGGCTGAATGTTAAGCGGTAAGGTTAACACATTCAAGTTATCGGGCTTTTACAAAATGGAAACAGACTGTTGCGCGCTTCGGCCCAATAGGCCCGCGTCATTTGCCCCCGTCCAAAGCGTCTCGAAACGAACCTGCGGCACAAGTTGATATTGAAACGCCCACCGGATCAACAGGTTTCGCACGATTGCCACCTTGATCCCGGCCCGGATTTTCGGGATAAGCGGTACAAACCCGGAGTCAGCCATGCAAGCACGAATTTACCAGCCCGCCCGCAACGCCATGCAATCGGGCATGGGCAAAACCAAAGTCTGGATCCTCGAATTCGCCCAAAGCTCGGCCCGTGACATCGATCCGCTGATGGGCTGGACCTCGTCTTCGGATACGCAAGCGCAGGTCAAGCTGAAATTCGACAGCAAAGAGGCCGCACTGGAATACGCGGCCGATCACGGTATCAGCGCCCAGGTGTTCGACCCCCACACCCGTAAGCCGAATATCCGCAAGGGCGGCTATGGCGAAAACTTCGCCACCAACCGGCGCGGCCCCTGGACCCACTGATCACACCTGACTTTTTTGCATCAGGTGCTTGAATTGCCCGCCAACTTGTCCGAGAAGGCAGCCCAGCGGTCCCTTAGCTCAACTGGATAGAGCAGCTGACTTCTAATCAGCAGGTTGAGGGTTCGAGTCCTTCAGGGATCGCCATTGTCACGCCCCGCCGCGTATCTCGTGCGGAAATTTCTCAGGATCATCTCGGGGAAGCGGATGTCTTCCTTGTGGATTTGCCGGATCAGGTCATCCGCTGTCTCGGGCGGGAAATAGCCCTTGTGTTTGTAGATATGGATGCGCGTTTCAAATCCTTTCGCGTCCGCCTCGGGGTGGAATTGCGTGGCATAGACATTCTGCCCGCAGCGCAGCATCTGATATGGTGCCGGGCCTGAGCTGACCAGATGCACCGCCCCTTCGGGCAAGGATTGCACCGCCTCTTTGTGGCCGACCAAAGCGCGGAACCTGTCTGGCACGCCCACCATCAGCGGGTCCGACCGGCCGGCGTCGGTCAAGGCGCAATCCACGCCTCCGACCGGTTCGCCGAAACGCGCTTTCGACACGACACCGGGCGACAGGTGATGGCCAAGAATGCCCATCCCATAGCAGCATCCCAGAAACGGAACATCGCGGGCGCATATCTCGGGCATCAGGCCCATGATCTCGTCCTCGATCCGCTTCTCAACCGGGTCCTTGCCGTCCAGCGGGTCCGAGACACAGCCCGGACCGCCGCCGACGATTATGCCGGAATAATCATCAAGGTTCAGGTTGTCGGGAAGCGGGTGCTGGTCCAGCCGGATGCGCTGAACTTCGTCAGGGGAAAAACCGCCCTTTTCAAGGAACGCCGCGAACTCATTGTCGGCGGCTTCGTCTTCGGGGCGCAGTTGCAGGATCAGAAACGGTTTCATCCCATCCGGCTACCGTGCTGCCGCGAAGGGGTCAAGAGACCTGCCCGAAGCAGCAGCCCTATCCCAGGATCGCCGGCCAGTTGGCCTGACCCTTGGCAATATTGCCGGGGATATCACGCCGCCACAATTCCCGCGCCCGCAGGCTGGCGTTGAGATAAAGCTTGCCCTCATAGATCGTCCAGGCCTCGGGCACCGTTTTGGCCAGATACCCGAGCGAGGCCGCATAGGCGCAATAGCCGCCGAATACCGGTGCATAGGCTTCGGGATCAGCGATGAAGGTTTGGGCGTTTTCAGCGCTGTCGAAATGCCATTCCGCCCCGTTCCACTGGGCGCGATGGGCATTGAAAATCGAATCCGGTTTGCCGTCGGTAAAATAAACCACCGGATCAGTGCCATTGATCGCCACGCCGTTGGTCTGGAACACGTCGGGTTCCCTGGCCCAAAGCGCGGTTGGTGCAAATGCGCCTGTGGCCGCGAGGCCGGTGATCATCGTGCGGCGTGTCAAATACATCTGTCCCTCCGGTGCATGTTCAAGCCAAGAATAGGCCGCCAGCGCAGGCTTGCCTACGGGCTGTCACAAAGATCGCGCAGTGGTGAAGGGGTGTGACCGGATGGCGCGAGAAAGTCAGAGGCGCGACCGGACCAAACCACACCGCTTGCCGGAAACGAACTGCCGAACAATCTCAACAGATGAGGGAAAGTTGGGGGCCATCACATCCCGTCGGGGAGGATGGCGGACCGAGGAGGATTCGAACCCCCGACCCCTTGATTCGTAGTCAAGTACTCTATCCAGCTGAGCTATCGGTCCGTGAGGGTGGCGTTTAGACCTTTGCGAAAACCTGTGCAAGGGGGACTTTGACATATTCAGGAAAAAGTTGCGCCCCCGACGGGCAGGCGGATGACGAAAGCGCTGCCCTGATCTGTCGAATAGTCCAGATCCAGCTTGCCGCCATGGCCCTTCACCAGTTCCTGCGCGATGGCCAGCCCCAGCCCGGCCCCGCCTTTTCGGACATTGCCCTGAAACGGCTGGAACAGATGTGTTCTGGCTTTCTCGGGCAGCCCGGGGCCGGTGTCGCTGACGCGGATCAGCCAATGGGTATCGGTTTCGCTGGCCGATACGGCAATCTCGCCCGGCTGCCCCGAGGCGACAATCGCCTGCCGCGCATTGCGCACGAGGTTTGAAATCACCCGGAACATCTGTTCGGCATCGGCGCTGATCATCAGACCGGCGGGAATATCTTCGGCATAGCTGAGCGGATGGTCCTGATCCGCCAGACGTTCGGCCTCGATCACGTCGCCGACCAGATTGGCCAGTGCGAAACGGCTGATCATCGGCGCCGGTTCTTCGGCGCGGCCGAAGGACAGGGTGTTTTCGCACAGCGACACCGCGCGGCGGATCGACCCTTCAAGCTTGGGCGCCAGACGGCGGACCAGCGGGTCTTCGCTGCTTTCGATGCGGTCGGTGAACAGCTGGGCCGAGGTCAGGATATTGCGCAGGTCATGGCTGATCTTGGCCACCGCCTCGCCCAGCTGTGCCAGCCGTTCGCGCTGCTTGAGCGATTGCGTCAGGTCCGATTGCAGCCCGTGCAGCGCCTCTTCGGCCTGCCGCAGCTCAACCGCCGAGGTTGCGGGCCGGATGATCCGCCGCCTGTCCTGTGGTTCGGCGGCATAGGCTTGCATGTTTTCAACCAGCTTCTCGATTGGCCGCACCAAAAGCCGCCGGACAGCGAAGAACAACAGCCCCGCCGTGACGATGGATATGACAAAGGACAGGCCGAGGATGTTCAGCCCATAGGCGATCATCGCCTTGCGCAAACCGTCGGTTCCCATCGTCACTTCGATCACCAGCCCGCCTTGCTGCACCGGGGTTCCCATGACACGGACGATTTCATTGTCGGGTTCAAGGATGCGGCCCAGCGCGTCGCGGATCAGCACATAGGCGCTGGCATCGCGCAGGTCATAGGCCTTGGACACCATTTCGGGGATCGGCGATGACAGCGCCAGCTGGCGGATCTCGTCGCGGTAAAGAACCACGTTATAGACCCCCGCATTGGTCAGCAATTCCGCCTCGAGCGCGGGGTCCAGCATGTCATTGGCCAGCAGGGTCAGGGATGCGATCTGCGCCCGTTCGAGATGCGACAGGTAGAACTCTTCGCGGAACCGGGCCACCGAGGGGACGAAAATCAGGACTTCCGCCAGCATCACGAAGATGATGGTCAAAATCAGAAACCGTCCTGACAAGGTGTTCAGCATTGTGCCTCCGAAACTCAGGGCAGAAGCCGCTGGACCAGCCCGACCGCCCGTTTCACCGTAGGGTTATCAAACAAACGCGGTGTGAAATAGGCCCCCGCCGCGCGTTTGTTGATTTCCGCATAGGTCGGGTATGGCGCAACCATCGCCGATATCCCGGACATCTTCATCCGGTTGGCAATCGCCAGCGACCAAAGCGCGATCAGCTCGCCCGCCTGATCGCCGACGATGGAAACCCCGACGGGGCGGCCCCTGACCACCATGAGCTTGATCAACCCTTCGGCCCTGTCCTCGGCAATCGCCCGGTCATTGTGATGGATATCAAAGCGCGCAACCTCGAGCCTGTCGCCATATTGCTGGCGGGCCTCGGCCTCGGTCGGGCCGATCTGGGCCAGTTCGGGCTGGGTATAGGTCGCCGTGGGGATATGGGCGTGGCTGGCCTTGGCCGGCAGGCCGAACAGGGCCGAACGAATGACAACGCCCGCGTGATAACCGGCGGTGTGGGTGAAAGGCAGCAGGCCGGTCACATCGCCGATGGCATAGACCTTGCGGTTGGATGTCTTCAGCTGCGCATCCACGCGGATGGTGCGGCCCTCGGTCGTGATCCCCGCCGCTGGCAGGTTCAGAGCGTCGGTATTCGGCACCCGCCCCGTGGCGATCAGCAGGTGACTGCCGCTGATTTTGCGCCCGTCCGACAGGGCGACGACGGGTCCGGCCTCGACCCCGGTGGCACTGACCCCTTCCAGCAAGGTGACGCCTTCGGCCCGTAACCTGTCCAGAACCAGCTTTGCGCATTCCGGATCAGCATGGCCCAGCGCCCTGTCAGCCTCGATCACCGTGACCTTGCTGCCCAGCCGGATATGCGCCTGAGCCAGCTCGGCGCCGATATGGCCTGCGCCGATGATGATCAGATGCGCGGGCTTCTGCGTCACCTGCCACAGGGTTTCATTGGTCAGATACGGCACGCTTTCCAAGCCCGGGATCGGCGGCACCATCGGGGACGATCCGGTGGCGATCACGATCCGGCGGGCCTTGATCAGGTGGTTGCCCGCCTCAACCGTGTTTCGCCCGACAAAGCGGCCAAAGTCGCGGATCACCCGCACGCCCAGACCCTCAAACCGGTCCTGGCTGTCCACCGGCGCGATTGTGTCGATCACCCGCTGCACATGGCCCATGGCCTGCGCATAGCTCACATCCCCGGTCAGTGCCTTCTTGCCCATCGCCAGCAAAGATTTCGAGGGCACACAGCCGTAGTTCAGACAATCCCCCCCCATCTTGCCGCCTTCCAGCAAAACCACTCTGGCGCCCATCTGGGCGGCTCCGGCGGCGACGGACAGCCCGCCCGACCCGGCTCCGATCACCAGAAGATCACATTTGATGCGTTCCATTCAGATCCCCTTGCGGAATTTTCGGATAATGACCGGCAGCAGCGATAAAGTGGCCAGCCCCAGCAGCGGCAGCAATATCTGCGGCTCGAAGATAATGCCCAGATCGGGTTTTTCCCCACGGTCGAAGACCGACCCCAGACCCGCCCCGACCGAGGTATAGACCGCCCCGCCCGGAATGATCCCGACAAAGGTGGAAATCACATAGCGCGACAGCGGCACCCCGACCAGCGCCGGCAGAACATTGGCCACAAAGAACGGGATCACCGGCACCAGCCGCATGATGAAAAGGATCGACCACTGGTCATCGTCGATTTCCGCCTTGATCGCGTGCCAGCGCCCCTGAGACGCATCCATTTTTGCCGCCAGCCGGTCGCCCATCCCGGTTTTCGCCGCCATGAAAATCGCCGTCGCGCCGATGGTGGCCGCGACCACGTTGAACAGCGTGCCGTAAAGAGCGCCGAACAAAAACCCTCCGGTCAGGGTGGCGATGGTTGCGCCGGGCAGCGAAAAGGCGACGATCAAGACATAGATCAGCATGAACACCAGGACCGCAGCGGCGTAATTGGCATCCCGAAACGCCTCGAGCGCATGGCGGTTCTGCGCCAGGGCTTCAAAGCTGAGATAGTCGCGCAGAAACACAAACCCCAAAACCGCGACAACCCCGATGACACAGATCGGCACGGCCTTGATCATTTTTTGTCGCACCAGTTCCAATGCTCGGCCCTTCACAGCGGGAAAATCTTTCAACGACAACATGATACGCGGCTGCGCAAAAGAACAGTCTGATCACGCGGCAGTGATCCGAGGTGACATTTTACTGCGTTTTTGCTTTCGCAATCGGGCGGATTGAAATATTCCCCGCCAAAGCCGCAGAAATTCACGGAATTCCTGTAACAGCAGTTTGACATATATCCGAACCCTGCCTATAGAGCGGGCTTCGAACATTCACGGTTTTCGCGCGATTCCCCGCGCGGCTGACCGCCAAGACGGAGACGGAGCGATGAAACGCACCTATCAACCCTCGAACCTGGTACGCAAGCGCCGCCACGGTTTCCGCGCTCGCATGGCCACCAAAGCTGGCCGCAAGATCCTGAACGCACGTCGTGCGCGCGGCCGCAAATCGCTGAGCGCGTAAAGCGCCTCAGGGACAATCGGAAATGACACCGCCGGAGGCCCCCGATATGGATGCGGGGAATACGCCCCCGGCGGTTTCCGTTTGTCTGGAGGTATTGACGAGGCGTGCCGATTTCATTGCCGCGTCCAAGGCACGGTGGAAAGGGACCAAGGGCCTGACCCTGCAAGCCCGAAAGCGCCAAGGGGATGAAGCCCCCGAGGTGATCCGCGTCGGGTTCACCTGTTCAAAGAAAGTCGGAAATGCGGTGGCCCGCAACCGCGCAAAACGCCGCTTGCGCGAAGTGGCGCGTCTGGTATTGCCCGGCCTTGGTCGCCCGGGCTGGGATTACGTTCTGATCGGGCGCAAAGATGTCACGGCTTCGCGGGGCTTTTCAGATTTGCAGGGCGATCTTATCTATGCGCTGAAACATGTGCATCAGGATACCAGATGACCCCGCTTGCCCATATCCTTGCCCTGCCCGTCCGGTTTTACCGGCTGGTGTTTTCGCCAATGGTGGGAAAAAGCTGCCGCTATCAGCCGACATGCAGTGAATACACGCTTGAAGCGCTGGAAAAACACGGGGCGATCAAGGGTGGCTGGCTGGCGGCCAGACGGATCGGGTCGTGCCATCCTTTGGGCGGGTCGGGGTATGATCCGGTGCCCGATAAGAAGGATAGGTGACACCGAAGGTGTCATCCCGGACTTGATCCGGGATCTGTTTTAACCAAGCGCCACTTTACGGGAGATCCCAGCTTTCGCTGGGATGACATGCGCCTTTGCCCCGCTCGAAGTCTCACCTCGGCAGGGTTATTCGATAAATCATGTATCTGTCATCGGTAGGAAAAGGCGGGCCCGCCAAGCGGTGGCTGCCAGTCGGGGATTTTTCTGCCCCCGATCCGTCGATCTTCGGTCTCTGGCCGGTTCCCGTACATCCTCGCTCTCGCTAGTCGTGGAACCGTTTCACCGTTTTGCGCGCAAGAAAGGTTTTCTCATCCAGGGGTTAAGGCGGGATGACCGGACCGCGCGGTGGGATCAACAGCGGCAAGAGGCCCCGGAGCAGGTCCGGGGCGCGATTGGATAGTTTGCGGTAAGGCAGATCACACCCATTTCGCCATCGGCGGCAGGCTCATCAGAACCGCGTTTGCATCATGGCCGGTCTGTAGCCCGAACTTGGTGCCGCGGTCATAGACGAGGTTATATTCCGCATAAAGCCCGCGATGCACCAGCTGCGCGTCCTTGTCGGCATCCGACCAGTCCTGAACCCGGCGCTTTTCAATCAGCGGCACGAAAGCGGGAAGGAACGCCCGCCCCACATCCTGAATAAAGGCAAAGTCCTTTTCCCAGTCGCCGGTGTTGTGATCATCCAGAAAAATCCCTCCCACCCCGCGCGCGCGTCCGCGATGCGGGACATAGAAATACTCGTCCGCCCATTCCTTGAAACGCGGGTAATAGCCTTCGTCATGCAGATCGCATTTCTCTTTCTGCATTGCATGGAATGCGGCGGTGTCCTCGGCATACTCGATACAAGGGTTCAGGTCTGAACCGCCGCCGAACCACCATGCGTGGGGGGTCCAGAACATGCGGGTGTTCATGTGAACCGCCGGACAATGGGGGTTTTGCATATGCGCGACCAGCGAAATACCCGACGCCCAAAAGCGCGGATCGCTGTCCATGCCCGGAATACCCCGCGCCGCCATGGATTTCTGCGCCGCCTCGCCCAGCTCGCCATACACGGTCGAGACGTTGACGCCGATCTTTTCAAACACGCGGCCTCCGCGCATGACGCTCATCAATCCGCCACCGGCATCGCCGCCATCAGCCGCGGCGCGTTTGGTCTCGGTCACGTCGAACCGGCCCGGGGCGGCGTCAGACAGGGGACCTTGGGAATGGCTGTCCTCAAGCCCTTCGAATGCCGCAACAATATCGTCGCGCAATTGCCGGAACCACGCGCTTGCCCGCGCTTTTTGCTTCTCCATGGCCTCTGTCATTGCATAACCTCCGCAAATTTTGTCCTTTATTACCAGTGCCACACTGGCGGGGCCATCCTGCGGCGATCAGAAAACCACTTTGCCGCAGGACCGGCCCGCGTAACGCAACTAAAGGACATGTGATGAGCCTATGGAAGTTTCTGCCGCTGTCAGCCGCCCTCGTCGTGGCGGGCTGTGCCAATCAATACGAACAATGCCTGCGCAACAATTCGAAAGACCTGCGGATCGTCGATGATCTGATCCGGCAATCGCAGGCAACCGTTGCCCGCGGGTATGATTTTGAAACCCTGATCTCAACCGAATTCAAAGAGGTCGTCTGCCTGACCGCCGAACAAGAGCAAGCCACCTGTCTGGTCGAGGTCGGCTCAACCTATCAGTCGCCGGTCGCGGTTGATCTGGATGCCGAACGCCGCAAGCTGGCCCAGCTTCTGGAACAGCGCAAGGTTCTGGAAAGCCGCTATAGTGACGCGGAAAAAGCCTGCCGCGCGGCCTATCCGCCTGAAACCTGAAGCGTTTCGGCGGATTGACGAGACAGGATTTGATCCTGAACCGCTTTAATGCGCGGGCGCCGAGACCGGATCAAGCAGCGTCCGCCCGCCATCGACGGTCAGGATCTGGCCGGTCATGAACCCCGCCGCGTCCGAGGCCAGAAACTGCACCGCCTCGGCCAGTTCACCCGGCGAGGCGATACGCGACATCGGCGTGCTTTCCTCGATATCGGTGCGGAAACTGCGGTTTTCTTTCAGGGCGTTTTTCAGGCTGGCGCTCATCACGCTGCCAAAAGCGACCGAGTTCACCCGAATGCGATGCGGTGCCAGAGCAACCGCCATGGACCGGGTCATCTGATCCAGTGCGGCACAGCTGATCGAATAGCCCAGCAGATCGGGATGACTGCGGCGGGCGGCGATGGATGACAGGTTGATGATCGTCCCACAGCAGCTTTCTTCGTTGTCCTTGCCGTCCTTGATCATCCGTTTGGCAATCTGCTGGGTCAGGCGCAACGCGGTCATCAGGTTTTGTTCCAGCAATTCCGAAACCATGTCGCCCTCGGGCTCCAAAGGATCAGACGATGCCAGCTGGCGCGAGGCATTGACCAGCACATCCACCCCGTCAAACGCATCCAGCGTGGCCGACAGAAGATTGGCGATGGTCAGTTTTTCCCGCAGATCACCGGCGAAATACCGCACGTTTTCCGATCCCTCGGCCATATCCTCAAGCTCGTTGCACAGGTTTTGGTCGTCGATATCGGCAAACATGACATTTGCCCCTTTTTCAACCAGATGGCGGCCAATGGCCAGGCCGACGCCATTGGCGCCGCCGGTAACGATGACTGATTTCCCCGAAACAGAAAACGACATGAGATCTCCCTCTCTCTGTCAGCGGCGCGGCTTGATCGCCGTGAATGTCTTGAACGGCCCGGTTCCCGGCCCCTCTTTCACCACGGCGAAGAGGTCAGACAGGATGCGTTCATACGGCAAATGCCGGTTGGCGACCAGAAAAAGCTGCCCGGACAGTTTGAGATTTTGTCTGGCCGAGGCAATAAACCGCCGGCCCAACTCTGGGTCGGCTTTCCGGTCGCTGTGAAATGGTGGATTCATCACGATGACATCCGCGCGGTCCGGCAGACGAAATTCGGTCGCGTCCGCCCAGTGGAAGCGGGCCTTATCGGATGTGACATTGCGGCGGGCACATTCAAGCGCTGTGTGATCGGCCTCGATCAGGTGCAATTCGGAAATTGCCGCGCGGTCCTGAAGCCTGGCGGACAGGTATCCCCAGCCCGCCCCGAAATCCGCCACGCGGCCTTTGATCTTGTCCGGCAGGGTTTCCGCCAGCAACCGCGATGCCGGATCGATCCCGTCGGCTGAAAACACGCCGGGCGCGGTGACAAAACCGTCGGCGTTTTCGGCCAGTCCTTTGCGCCAGTCGGAAAAATCACATGACGCAAACCAGAACAGCCTGCCATGCGCCTTCGAGAAACTGCCCGCAAGGGTGACGCGCTTTTTCACCTCTTTGAGAACCGAATCGATGCCGTCGGTCTTATGTCCGTCCACGACAATCGTGCCTTGCGGACAGAGTGCTGCGGCTTGCGCCAGCATATCGCGCGCCTGCACCTTTGCGCGTGGCAGAAAGACCACCGCCATGTCCACCGGCCCCTGCGCCGCCAGAACAACCGTCCAGCCCTGCCGCTTCAGCGCCTGATGATCGGGGAAAAGCCCCTGTATCAGTTGCGTCCGGTCTTTCGGAAACACAGACAGGTCCTGCCCTGCGCGGGCGCCAAACACCGCGATCCGCCCTTCCGGTATGGCAAGCGCGTTGCTTTCAACAGCAAGGGTAAGACGCGGGCTTAACATCCGAAACGCAGACCGGCGGGCGGTCTATTCCTTTTCCATCGTGCATTGCAGCGGGTGTTGGTGACGCTGGGCAAACTCCATCACCTGAGACACTTTGGTCTCGGCAATCTCGTGGCTGAACACGCCGACAACGGCCAGGCCCTTTTTGTGCACGGTCAGCATGATTTCAAACGCTTGCGAATGGTTCATGCCGAAAAACCGCTCTAACACATGCACGACAAATTCCATCGGGGTGTAGTCGTCGTTCAACAACATCACCTTGTAAAGCGGAGGCCGCTTGGTTTTTGGCTTGGTCTGAACCGCGACCGAGCCGTCCGTGTCGTCTTCGAACTTGTCTGACATTCTATTCCGTTACGCGCCTGAAGAGATTCCAATTTACGGCAAATGCGTCCTCATGGATATATAGCCATGCAGGGGCAACAGAAAAGAGCCAATGCAGGAAGGATTTCAATGTCGCGCAACAAAGCCACAATAGCCTTCGACGCCGATGACACGCTTTGGCATAACGAGCGGTATTTCCAGATCAGCCAAAGCCGGTTCCGCGATCTGCTGGCCCCCTATTCCGATCCCGACCATCTAAGCGACCGTCTGCTGGCCGCCGAGCGGCGCAATCTGGGGCATTACGGCTATGGCGTGAAAGGCTTTATGCTGTCGATGATCGAAACGGCGATTGAGGTGACGGCACAAAAAGTGCCGGCCGAGGTGATATCGGAATTGCTGGCGGTTGGTCAGGACATGCTGGCCCACCCGATCGAATTGCTGCCCGGGGCACGGGATGTGATCGGCGAATTGTCCGAAACCTTCACGATCGTGCTGATCACCAAGGGCGATTTGCTGGATCAGGAACGCAAGCTGGCGCAATCGGGTCTGGGCGAGATGTTCGACAGGGTCGAGATCGTCAGCGAGAAAACCCCTGCCGTCTATGCCCGTATTTTCCAAAGCTTCCGCCAATCGCCCGAGACCAGCATGATGGTCGGCAATTCCCTGAAATCCGACGTGCTGCCGGTGCTGGAAATCGGCGGCTGGGGCGTCCATGTGCCCCATGATCTGACCTGGGCTTTAGAGCATGCCGAAGCGCCGCAGACCCACCAAAGGTTTCGGGCGCTGCCCTCATTGCAGGCCCTGCCGGAATTGGTCAGGCAATTGGAATTCTAATCCGGGCGGTGAAATCAAACCGGCATTTTCCCGCAACTTACGGAAATTGTGACTTTATCGGCGAATCACCCTGTGCTAGCTTCGGGCCAAGCAGACAGATCGGAAACAATCCGGCGTCGATGAGGCAGATGAATGTGATTAGCAGTTCTCGCAATCTTATTGCGGTCCTTCGCGGACTCGTGGCGCTTTTGGCGGTGGTTTTTTTGCTGCCCGCAATGGCCTTTGCCGCCCCCTATGCCGCCATGGTGATGGATGCCCGCACGGGCGAGGTTTTGCATTCGCGCAATGCCAATACGCCGCTGCACCCGGCTTCGCTGACCAAGATGATGACGCTTTACGTGGTCTTCGAAGCGATTGAAAACGGCGAAATCAAGCTGGATGATTATGTCACCGTCTCGCGCAAGGCAGCGGCCGAACCGCCGTCCAAACTGGGATTGCGCGCGGGCCAGAAAATCCGCCTGCGCTATCTGATCCGGGCCGCGGCTGTCCGGTCGGCCAATGACGCGGCCACTGCCATGGCCGAAGCGATATCCGGCTCGGAAGCGGCCTTTGCCCGTCGGATGAACCGCACGGCAAAAGCGCTGGGGATGACAAATTCAAACTTCAAGAACGCCCATGGTCTGACCGAGGTTGGCCATGTCAGCACCGCACGGGACATGACCGTGCTGGGCCGCAGCCTGCTTTATAACTATCCCGATTACTACAACCTGTTCTCGCGCACATCGACGAATGCGGGGATCAAGACCGTCAACAACACCAACCGCCGCCTGCTGGCCGATTATCGCGGCGCGGACGGGATCAAGACGGGATATACAAGGGCGGCGGGTTTCAACCTTGTGGCGTCGGCAAAACGCGGCAACGAACGGATCATCGCCACGGTATTTGGCGGCCGCTCGAGCGCCACCCGAAACGCCCGCGTGGCGGAGTTGCTGGATATGGGGTTCCAGCGGGCGCCGACCAATGTGACCTTCCGCGCCCCGCGCAAGCCGAATTACAACCCGACGCAAACCGCAGGACGCACGATCCGCGCGGTTACAGCCGTGCGCAAAAGCCCCTATCCGCAATTGCGCCCTGCCACCGGCGGGGCCGATACGATCTCGATCGCTGCGGCGGTTGCGGCCGCGCAGGCGGCACCGGAACAGACGCGCGTGCAAACCGCCGCCCTTACAAGCGTTCCGGTCCCCAGCCTGCGTCCGCAAACCGAACCGGTCAAAGAAGAGCCGCCGATCTATCTGGCCGCCCTGCCCGCCATCCCCCTGCCCGAAGAGGACAGAGGACCCGAGGTTGTCACCCGTGTCTCTACAGCAGGCGACCGGCTTTGGGGGATATCGCTGGGCAATTATCCCACGCGCTATCACGCCGAGAAAGCCCTGCTGAAAACAGCCCTGGCCGAGATGAGCACGCTGGATGGCACCTTGCGAAAGGTCCAGTCATCGGCGCGGGGGTATGAGGCGAATTTCCTTGGCATGAACCAGGAACTGGCCGGGCTTGCCTGCCGACGGCTGGCGGCCCGTCAGGTCGGCTGCGACGTGATCGGGCCTCCGACTTAGAGCGCCGGATCACTCTTTCGGGTTGTCGTCATACTGCCCGCTGAGGATGCGCTGGCTGTTGCCATCGGGATCGTCATACTGGTTCGAACGGATCGTGTAGAAAAAGCCCAACAGGCCCAGGCCGCCCAACAAAAGGGAAATCGGGATCAGGATGATCAGGGCTTCCATGGATTACCTCAGGCGCAATGCGTTCAGGGACACTGTAATCGAACTGGCCGACATCGCCAATGCGGCAACCAGCGGTGTTGCCAGACCAATGACCGCGATCGGCACGGCGATCACATTATAGACCGTCGCGATCCGGAAATTCTCGCGGATCCGTCTGGTGGCCGATTTGGCGGTTGAAACCGCGTCGGCGATGGGATCCAGATCATTGCCCAAAAGGACGATATCCGCCGCCACTCGGGCCGCGTCCAATGCGCTTGCAGGCGAGATCGACACATGAGCTGCCGCCAGTGCCGCCGTATCGTTCAACCCGTCGCCGACCATCAGCACATGCTTGCCTTGGCCCGCAAGCTCTTGAATGCGGTTGACCTTGTCTTCGGGCAGCGCCTCGGCGGTCCAGCGGTCAATGCCCAGTTGATCGGCCAGCGTTTCAACCGCGGGGGCGGTGTCGCCCGACACAAGAAGAACCTCTTTGCCCGCTGCCTTGAGCGCGGCGACGGTTTGCGCCGCACCGGGGCGCAACGCATCCACAAAGCGGAAGGCCACGGGGGCTGCGTCGCCGATTTGCAGATATGTGGCGGTTGTCGACAGGGGTTTGGCCCCGACCCAGGCGGCCCGTCCCAAACGGACGCGGGTGCCGTTCCACTGGCCTTCGGTGCCAAAGCCCGGCACCTCTTTCAACGCTTCCACCTGTGCGGGCTTTGCCCCGCTTTGCGTGGCGGCTTTGACCAGAGATTGCGCCAGCGGATGCCCCGAGGCCAAAGCCAGAGCCATGGCCACCGACAGGACCTGACTGTCATGGTCAGAGACATCAAGCAAAACAGGCGCACCGGCGGTCAGCGTTCCGGTTTTGTCGAATACAACCGTATCCACCTCGGCCAGACGTTCGAGAGCGGTGGCATGCTTGATCAGCATGCCCTTTTTGAACAACCGGCCCGAGGCGGCGGTGGTGACGGCCGGAACGGCCAGACCCAGGGCGCAAGGGCAGGTGATGATCAGAACCGCCGCCGCGATATTCAGCGCGGTGCGCACGTCGCCGGAATAGATATACCAGCCGACAAAGCTGAGCGCCGCAAGGATGTGAACACCGGGCGCGTAAAGCTTGGCCGCACTATCCGCGAGCGAGGTGTAAAGATTGCGCCCGCTTTCCGCGACGGCCACCAGTTCGGCCATCCGGTAAAGACTGCTTTGTTCACCCACCGCCGTGGCGCGGATGGTCAGCGGACCGGTCAGGTTGATCTCGCCCGTGCTGACCTGAAGGCCCTGATCGGCAAAGACCGGCAGGGTTTCTCCGGTCAGCAGCGAGCGGTCAATCTCGGACTGGCCCTCAATGATTTCCCCGTCCACCGGCATCCGGCCGCCGGGTCTGACCAGAATGTGGTCGCCCGCCTGAAGCTCGGCAATCGGGGTTTCGACCGGTTCGCCATTGACCAGCTTCAACGCGCGCGGCACCTCGAGCGCGGCCAGTTCCTCCGCCGCGGACCGGGCGATCGAGCGGGTGCGGTAATCCAGATAGCGGCCGGTCAGCAAAAAGAAGGTCAGCGCGATGGCCGCATCGAAATAGGCGTATTCGCCCGACAGGGAGGTTTCCCAAAGCGACGTCACCAGCGCCAGACCAATGGCCAACGAAATCGGCACATCCATGTTCAGCCGCCCCTTCGACAGGGCGGTCCAGGCGTTCTTGAAAAACGGCTGGGCGGAAAACGCGATGGTCGGCAGGGTGATGGCCGCCGAAATCCAGTGGAACATATCGCGGGTGGCGGCTTCGGCCCCGGACCAGACCGAGATCGACAACAGCATGACATTCATCGCGGCGAAACCGGCAACCGCCATGCGCATCAGCAGATCGCGGCCCGCCTTGTCGGTCGCGGTGGCGGCGATCGCGCTGGCGTCAAGCTCGTGCGCCTCGTAGCCGATGCCGTCCAGCACATCGACCAGATCAGCCGCGGTGACAGCCGGGTCGGCATCCACCATCGCGCGTTTCAGCGTCAGGTTCACCCGCGCCTCTTTCACGCCCGGATGCGCAATCAGCGCGTCCTCGACCGCCGTGATACAGGCGGCACAATGGGCCGACGGCAACGACAGCGCGATCCGCGCCTGGGCCGGCAGGGCGCGTTCGGCCAGTTCTTCCGCGGCGGGGGCGGCGGAACAGGCCGGGCAGGCCGAAACCGAAGGGGTGAATGTCGCGGTCATCCGGCCCTACTTGAATACGTAAAGCACAACGCGCTGCTCGAACGGGGTACCGTCCGGTGCGACCGCGACCATGCGGATGTTCCAATTACCGTCGCGCAGATCAACCGGCGCATCATAGGTCGTGCCGTTGAAGGTGAAATCAGGGGTCATATCTTCGGCAACGGTCGTGGCACGCCCCAATGTCGCGGTCAGGGACTGAACCTTGACCGGGCCGTTTTCGTCGGTGATCGACAGGCTTAGCACGCCATCCTTGTGATCCGCCTCGACCGTCCAGCCAAGCGCCAGCTGCGCCTTTTTCTTTGCATCGAACTGCTGCGAGGCAACATAAGTGTTGCGCACTTCAAGCCCCGGAAAGGTGGCAACCGCGTTATAGGCCAGATATAAATTCACCGCGATAATGACCCCGAAGGCCCCGCCAAAGCCCAACAGCACGTGCCATCCGGTGATTTTGAATTCTTTTGTCATTGGTTCGCTCTCCCATTGAAAATGGTGTCCTTGAAGGCGCGGTCGCCGGTCTGAGTATCCTCGATCCAGATGCGCACACCGGTCCGTTCGGCCCCGGCTGGCTCTGACGCTCGGGGGGCCACGATATAGACGCGCTGAAGCTTCAGCTCGTCGGCGCCGACGGTCACGAGATCGGCATCTTCGCCTTCGAGCATGATGCGGAAGGCCGGATCGCCGGTCAGGCCGATCTGGAACGGACGGTCTTCGCCGTTCATATTGCGGATACGCACGTCATAGGTGTTGCGGATCGAGCCATCGGACAAGGTGACATAGGTCGGATTGCGCACAGGCGCGACGGTGACGTCGATGCTGGACCGGATGAACAGCGCGAAAAGCAGGCCGACGCCCACCAAGGCCCAGAGGCCGGTGTAAAGGATGGTGCGCGGGCGCATGATATGCTGCATCACCGGCTTGACCGAATTCCCCGACCGTTCATTCGCCTCATCGGACAGCGCCATATAGTCGATCAGACCACGCGGTTTGCCGATTTTCTCCATCATGTCGTCGCAAGCGTCGATACAAAGACCGCAGGTGATGCATTCCATCTGCTGCCCGTCGCGAATGTCGATGCCCATCGGGCAGACATTGACGCAGGCCATACAGTCGATGCAATCGCCGAGTTCCGCGGCATTCGCCCCCTTGCGGTGCTTTCCGCGCGGTTCACCACGCCATTCGCGGTAGCCGATGGTCAGCGTGTCTTCGTCCATCATGGCGGCCTGAATGCGCGGCCAGGGGCAGGCGTAGATGCAGATCTGTTCCCGTGCAAAGCCGCCAAAGAAGAAGGTGGTGCCGGTCATCACCAGCACGGTGGTATAGGCCACCGGATGGGCATTACCGGTCACAAGATCCACCAGCAGCGTCGGCGCGTCCGCGAAGTAAAAGACCCAAGCCCCGCCGGTCGCAAGACCGATCAGCAGCCACAAGGCCCATTTGGTGACACGCAGCCGCGCCTTGCGGAAATCCAGCTTTTTCTGGCGGTGCAGGCGCAGGCGCGCGTTGCGGTCGCCTTCGACCCAGCGTTCCACCAGAATATACAGGTCGGTCCACACGGTCTGCGGGCAGGCATAGCCGCACCACACGCGCCCCAGCGCCGAGGTAAACAGAAACAGGCCAAGCCCGGCCATGATCAGAAGACCGGCGATGAAATAGAATTCATGCGGCCAAATCTCGATCCAGAAGAAGAAGAACCGGCGATTGGCCAGATCAACCAGCACGGCCTGATCGGGCAATTGCGGGCCGCGATCCCAGCGAATCCAGGGCACCAGATAATAGATCCCCAACATCAGGATCATCAGCACCCATTTGAAATTGCGAAACCAACCGGTGACGCGGCGCGGAAAAATCGGCTCGCGTGCGGCGTAAAGGCTTTCGGGGGCGTCTGGGTTGCTCACTGATTCTCTCCGGTGAGTGGCATTGGATGGTTGGGTTTTTTCAGGCCAGGCTGAGGGCCGCATTGACTTGGGTCAAAAACAACATTCTACTTACACCTAAAGCGTTTGAAGGTGAATTTAAGGCACGAATTGTAATTGAAACGCGCAAAACCTCAGCAGGTTTCGCCTGTTTCGCCGCAGCGCCCGTGTCTTAACACCATATCGAAACGGATTAATATCAACGACCCTTCGTCATCCACGAATTTCTGTTTTTGTGGAAAAGAAAAAAAGCGTCGGTATCCCAGGAAACGCGCGAACAGGACAGGATACCGACGCCAGAGCCCCGGCTGATTTCTCGGCCGGGGTGTTCTTTTCAGGCCATTACTGGCCGCCACCCAATTGGTGGACATAGGCCGCAACGGCGCGGATTTCCGCTTCGCTCAGGCGGGTGTCCCAAGCGGGCATCACCCCGTAGCGGCTGTTGGTCACGGTCGCCTTAACGGTGTCGTAATCTCCGCCGTAAAGCCAGATCGCATCTGCCAGGTTCGGTGCCCCCTGATCGGTGTCACCGCTGCCGTCATCGGCATGACAGGCGGCACAGCTGCTCAGATAGACCTCTTCCCCGGCATCGACCAATGTGGCGTCGTTCGGCGCCTGACCCGACAGGGCCAGCACATAGTTGACCACCTGATCGATCTCGTCCTCTTCAAGGATTTCCCCGAAGGCCGGCATTTCCGAATACCGGGCCATGTCCGACTGATCGTTGCGGATACCGTAAGACACGGTTTCGTGGATCGCGGCGATATCACCGCCCCAAAGCCAGTCATCATCAAGCAGGTTGGGATAGCCTTTGGCACCTTGCGCACCAGAGCCGTGACACTGGGCACAGAACGTCTGGAACACGGCCCGGCCAGCGTTGTTGGCATAGGTGTTGAGATCGGCGTCTGCTTCAATCTCGGTCAACTCGGTGGCTTCCAGCCTGGCGTTGATCGGCGCGTTGGCCGCGTCAACCGCTGCGATATCGGCGGCAACCTCTGCGCGGCTCGAATACCCCAGCAAACCGGGGGTTGCGCGTTCGATCATCGGCCATGCCGGATAGGCGATCGTATATCCGATCCCCCAGATGATCGTGATGTAGAACACCCAGACCCACCATTTCGGCAGAGGATTGTTATATTCCTCAAGGTCTTCGTCCCACTTGTGGCCTGTTGTGCCGACCTGATCTTTGTTTTGGTCGCTCATAATTTACGCCTCCTTCTGGTTGGCGTCGCCCGCGGGCGCATCTTCATAACGGAACGGGATGTCTGCTGTGTCGCGGTAATTGCGGGTTGCCCCCGGGCGCATGACCCAGAGAACAACCAACACAAAGAACGAGAACAGGAACAGAAGCATCCAGCTATCCGCAAACTCTCGCAACATGGTATAGAGTTCCATTTCAGTTCCTCCTTACCGTGATGCGTCTGGGGTAAAGGTCGAGAAGTCGACCAAAGTGCCCAGCATTTGCAGATAGGCAATCAGAGCGTCCATCTCGGTGATACCCTCTTGTCCGTCGAAATTACGGACCTGAGCACCGGGATAGCGTTCCAGAAGACCGTCCGTGTCTGCCCACGGATCGTTCTGCGCTTTGAAGTCAGCCTTGGCGGTGGCGATCATCTCGTCGGTGTATGGCACACCAAGCAATTTATGCGTCGACATCAGCTCGTCGATATATTCGCCCGTGACCACGCGATCCATCAGATAGCCATATTTCGGCATCACCGATTCCGGAACGACCGACTGCGGATCAACCATGTGGTCCACATGCCATTCGTCCGAGTAACGGCCGCCCACGCGCGCCAGGTCAGGACCTGTCCGCTTTGAGCCCCACTGGAACGGACGGTCATACATGGACTCGGCTGCCAGTGAGTAAGGACCGTAGCGTTCGACCTCGTCCCGCAAGGGGCGGATCATCTGGCTGTGGCAGACATAGCAACCTTCGCGCAGGTAAACCTCGCGGCCTTCCAGTTCCAACGGTGAATACGGACGCATGCCTTCGACTTCCTCGATGGTGTTTTCGAGATAGAACAAGGGTGCAATCTGCACGATACCACCGATAGACACGACCAGAAGGCTGAGAACGAGCAGCAGCGTCGCGTTGGTCTCGATGACTTTATGTTTGTCGAGAAGTGCCATTTGCTGTGCCCTCCTTACTCGGCTGGAACCGCTGCGGAAGCTTCGGCTTTCGCCGGAGCCGCCTTGACGGTCATCCAAAGGTTGTAAACCATGATCAGCGAACCAAGCAGGTACATGACCCCGCCCAGACCACGAACCACATACATCGGGAACTTCGCAGCAACCGTATCGGCGAAGGAATTCACCAGGAAGCCGTTGGCATCCACTTCACGCCACATCAGGCCTTCCATGATACCAGTGACCCACATCGAGGCGGCGTAAAGAACGATACCGATCGTCGCCAGCCAGAAGTGCCAGTTCACCAGTTTCAGGCTGTAAAGACCGGCCTTGTTCCACAGTTTCGGGGTCAGGAAGTACAGAGCACCAAAGGTGATCATGCCGTTCCAGCCCAGCGCGCCCGAGTGCACGTGGCCAATGGTCCAGTCGGTGTAGTGCGACAGCGAGTTCACGGCCTTGATCGACATCATCGGACCTTCAAAGGTCGACATGCCGTAAAAGCCGATCGAGATAACCATCATCCGGATGATCGGATCGGTGCGCAGTTTGTCCCATGCGCCCGAAAGCGTCATCAGACCGTTGATCATACCACCCCAGGACGGCATCCAAAGCACGACCGAGAACACCATACCAAGGGTCGAGGCCCAGTCCGGCAGCGCCGTGTAGTGCAGGTGGTGCGGACCGGCCCAGATATACAGGAAGATCAGCGCCCAGAAGTGAACGATCGACAGTTTGTAGGAAAACACCGGTCGTTCGGCCTGTTTCGGCACGAAGTAATACATCATGCCCAAAAAGCCCGCTGTCAGGAAGAAGCCCACGGCGTTGTGGCCGTACCACCACTGCACCATCGCGTCCGCGACACCGGCCCAGACGATCACCGATTTCGATCCCCAGATGGATACAGGGACGGACAGGTTGTTCACCACATGCAGCATCGCCACGGTGATGATGAACGCCATGAAGAACCAGTTCGCCACGTAGATGTGGCGTTCTTTGCGCATGATCACGGTGCCCATGAAGACCAGCAGATAGGACACCCAGACGATGGTCAGCCACAGGTCAACATACCATTCCGGTTCGGCGTATTCTTTCGACTGCGTTCCACCCAGCAAATAGCCGGTTGCCGCCAGCACGATAAACAGCTGATAGCCCCAGAAAACGAACCACGCCAGGTTGCCGCCCCAAAGACGCACCGCGCATGTGCGCTGCACGATATAGAAAGACGTCGCCAGAAGCGCGTTGCCACCAAAGGCGAAAATCACCGCCGAGGTGTGCAGCGGGCGAAGCCGCCCAAAGTTTGCGTAGCCTTCCGCCCACTCGAAATTGAGTACCGGGAAAGCCAGCTGGAAGGCGATGAATGTCCCTGCGAGGAAGCCCACAACGCCCCAAAAGGCGGTTGCGATAACCCCGTAGCGGACAACATCGTCCATATATCCGGTTGGTGCAGGGCCGGCTGGTTCACCGATTCTGCGCACATGAATAATAAAAAGCCCACCGGCCACGAGCATCACAATGATGGCGTGAACCTGATAGGACAAATCCCGGGCAAAGTTGATCGCCATCATCGCAAAAAGCGTGACGGCGGCCAATGCCACCAGTTTTAGAGTATTTGTCATTCCGCGTCCCTTCGTATTTGGCCGCATGATTCTTACCCTGCAGCCTTTACTCTGACACTTCGGGTATGAAGGGCTGCCGGTTGTGCTTCCTTGATCTGCATCAAGATCGCGCGCGCAAGGGGCTGATAGAAATGTCGCACAAGCCCTGCATGTCCTGCCGGGCGGGCGTCAAATTCTCCCGGAGTAAGAAAATGGCTTATAAATCACTCTTATGCGTCGTGTCGGACCTGGATCACTGCCGCGTGGCGCTTGAACAAGCGGTTGTGACAGCGCAGACCGAAGGCGCCCATCTGGAAGTCCTTTGTGTTGGTGTCGATCTGACACAGGTCACGTCCTATTATGCCGGTGCCAATGCGGCCATTCTTCAGGAAACCATAGGTCGGGCGCTTGCGGATGCGGAAAACCTGACCGAGGCCGTGTCGGAGCGGCTTGAAGGCGAGACCATTACCTGGAGCACCTCTGCCGCCGTGGCAGCCCTTGCCGATCTGGGCCGCCACATCGCTGCGCGGGCGCGTTTTTCCGATCTGGTCATCCTGGCCCACCCGTATGGCGGCGATGCAGGACCCGAACACGAGGCAATCATCGAATCCTCGCTGTTTGAAGGCAAAGCGCCGGTGATGGTGGTGCCGGTCGATAGCGGCCCACTGGTTGCCCCCAAAAAGATCGTGATCGGCTGGAACGAAAGCTCGGAAGCCATGTCGGCGATCCGCATGGCGCTGCCGCTGCTTAAACAGGCGGACAAGGTGAATATCACCGTGATCGACCCGCCCATGCACAGCCCCAACCGGTCGGATCCCGGCGGCTTGCTGTCGCAATTCCTTGCCCGCCACGGGGTGACTGCGGAAATTTCCGTGCTCAGCAAAACCTTGCCCCGCGTGGCCGATGTGTTGCAGCGCCATATTTCGGATATCGAGGCGGATATGGTGGTGATGGGCGCCTATGGCCATTCGCGGCTGCGCGAGGCCATTTTCGGCGGCGCCACCCGCGACATGATGGAAGAGGCCAAGGTGCCGCTGTTTCTGGCGCACTGATCCGGCATCGGTGGAACCTGCCGGGCCGGACGCGACCGTCCGGCCTTGTCAGCTCAAGCAAAGACACCGCCGTCGCTGTCGTCGCCCGCTTCCTCGACCAGCCGGCCAAAGTTGGGCACGGTGACATGGCGCTTGCCCTCAAGCTCGATCACGCCGTCTTTGCGCAAGGCCGAAATCTGGCGGCTGACCGTTTCCAGCGTCAGGCCCAGATAATCGGCCATCGCTTCACGGGTCAGCGGCAGGTCAAAGACCATGGCGCCCGAGGCCTCTTTCAGGTGAAGCGAGGCGTCCCGACGGGCGATGATCATCAGCAGGCTGGCGATTTTTTCACGCGCGGTTTTGCGGCCCAGCACCAGCATCCATTCGCGTGCGGCGTCCAGTTCATCCAGCGTCATCTCAAGCAGGCGCTGCGCCACATGGGGTGTCTGGGTCATCATCTGTTCGAACGGATTGCGGCGGAAACAACACATCAGCATATCGCTGACCGCCACAACGTCATAAGGCGCAATGCTGCGCCCGGGGCGCCCGACGAAATCCGATGGCAACAGAAGACCAACCATCTGGGTGCGCCCGTCCTCCATCGTTTGGCTCAGGGTTGCGATGCCTGTCACGACCGAAGCCACGAAATCCATTTCATCGCCCGACCAGACAATCGTCTGGCCCGCTTCGAAGCTGCGGTAATACTTGATCTTCTCAAGCGCCTCCAGCTCGTCATTGTCGCAACGGGCGCAGACGGCATTGTGTCGAATCGGGCAATCACCGCATTCAACGGAGGTGGAAAGAGTTGGGGATGCCTGCATCGAAACCTTCATACCATTGATCTAGGTCAATGCTAGCAATGACCGTTGGCCCCAGTAGTACCAACATGACAAGTCTTGCACAACTTACATCCTTGGGTCTTTTCGACGCGAAGGTCCCGCGATATACCAGCTATCCCACGGCTCCGCATTTCTCGAATGCGGTTGATGCAACGGTTTTCTCTAATTGGATCAAGGCGATACCCGAAGGGAACCGAATTTCCCTTTATGTACATGTCCCCTTTTGCCGCAGGTTGTGCTGGTTCTGCGCCTGCCGGACACAAGGCACGCAAAGCGATTCCCCCGTTCAGGCCTATCTTGAGACGCTGAAACAGGAACTGGCGCTTCTGAAAACGGTTCTGCCCAAAGGCGTTACCCTGTCGCGCCTGCACTGGGGCGGCGGCACCCCGACCCTGTTGACCGCGCCGATGATGACCGAATTGGCAAACGCGATCTTCGACGTGGCCCCCCTGGCCGAGGACGCCGAATTTTCGGTCGAGATCGACCCGAACGAGATTGACGCCGCCCGTCTGGATGCGCTGGCCGCGGCTGGGATGAACCGCGCCTCGATTGGTGTGCAGGATTTCGACCCAGAGATCCAGGAAACCATCGGGCGGGTGCAAAGCTATGACGTGACCAAGAAAGCCGTCGATATGATCCGTGCACGGGGCATCAACAGCCTGAACGCGGATATTCTGTTCGGTTTGCCAAACCAGTCGAATGCGCGGATCACCGAGAGCGTTCAAAAACTGCTGTCACTGTCCCCCGACCGTGTGGCGCTTTACGGCTATGCCCATGTACCGTGGATGGCAAAACGCCAGCAAATGATTCCCTCGGATCAGCTGCCCACACCGCAAGAGCGGCTGGAATTGTTTGAAACCGCTGCAAAGCTGTTTCGCTGGGACGGTTATGCCGATATCGGGATTGACCACTTTGCCCTGCATGGCGACGGGCTGGAAACGGCCCAGACAGCGGGCAAGTTGCGGCGGAATTTTCAGGGATATACCGATGATCAGGCGGATGTGCTGATCGGGGTCGGTGCCTCGAGCATCTCGCGCTTTCCGCAGGGCTATGCGCAGAATGCGCCCTCAACCTCGGCCCATACGGGGGCAATCCGCGATGACCGGTTTTCAATCGCCAAAGGGCATGTCTTCACCGCAGACGACCTGCTGCGCGGGCGGATCATCGAAGCGCTGATGTGTGATTTTCAGGTGTCGACGGATGAGATTACCGGCAATTTCAGCATAAGCCGCCCGGAGCTGCGCAAATGCTTTGACGAGGTGAACGCGGCCTTTGACGGCTTGCTGGTGGTGGATAGCGACTATCTATTCATCCCTGAACAGGCCCGCCCCCTGACCCGCATGATCGCCCGGCATTTCGATGCCTATGACATGTCCACGGCAAAGCACAGTTCGGCAATCTGACAACGCCCTTACAGGCAGCAACCGGTCGGAAATTCTGCTGCAATTTTCGGCAGTTGCAGATTTTCGGATTGAGCTGTCGGATTTCCTCTTTCCACCCATGCTGCAATGCAGCAATCTGGCTGCATAAAGGGCCGCGCCACTCCTCCTCCCTGGTGAAGGCCCAACTTGGCAAGTCCAACAGGAGCGGCCGGAGCGTCTTTCGTTTCGGCCGCAATCTTTGGGGTCAAATCAAAAGGCCGCCCCGCAATGGGACGGCCTTTCCATATCGGTTTGGAACGGGGATCAGTTGCCCAGAGATTCCAGATAGGCAATCACATTCACACGGTCGGCTTCTTTGCCCAATCCGCTGAAACCCATCGAGGTGCCCGGCGCCGCAGATTTCGGGTTGGTCAGGAAAGCGTCCAGGGCTTCGGGGGACCAGCTATCGCCAATGGCGCTAAGCGCGCCCGAATAGCCAAAGCCTTCGGCGGAATTGACCAACCGGCCAACAACGCCGTTCAGGTAAGGACCGGCAGCGTTTGAGCCGTCCACCTTGTGGCAGGCTTTACACTTGTTGAACACTTTTTCGCCCTTGCTGGCATCGGCAACGGCATAAAGTTCTGCGAAGGTCGGGCCTTCTTCGACTTCGGCGGTTTCCGTATCCTCGCCGGTGTCGATGACATAGCCTTGCACGGCTTTCTCGCCGTAATCCGACCCGCCGACATAGTAAATCTCTTCAGCGGCCCATTTACCAAGCAGGAAGATCAGGAAAGTACCGCAGACACCGCCGACTACTTTCGTCATGGTCATCGTATCGAGCATGTTTTTCGTTCCACTTTTTTGGCTTACGATTTTAGCTTTTGCGGGTGTGTATCCGCTTCCCCTATGGTGACGCAAGGTGTAGTTACCGCGACCAAACGCCCAAGGGGGCATTTTTTTAATCAGAGGGGGGTTTTGATGACCCGTCGCATCGCTTTTCAGGGGGAACCCGGAGCCTATTCACACGAAGCCTGCCGCTCGTCGCGCCCGGATTACGAAGCCGTGCCCTGCCGGACATTTGAGGATGTGATCGACACGGTGAATTCGGGCAATGCCGAAATGGCCATGCTGCCGGTTGAGAATTCGACCTATGGGCGTGTTGCCGACATTCACCGGCTGTTGCCGGATTCGGGGCTGCATATCGTGGACGAGGCGTTTACCCGCGTGAAGATCAGCCTGATGGCCCTGCCCGGTGTCAAACTGGACGAGGTTGGCAAAGTTCGGGCGCATCTGGTGCTGTTGCCTCAGGCGCGGGGATTTCTGGCGCGTCACGGCATACAAGCGGAATCCGCCGCCGACAGCGCGGGCGCCGCGAAAGAGCTGGCCGGATCACAGGACCGCACGACCGGTGTATTGGCCAGCGATCTGGCAGCCGAGATTTACGGTCTGGACGTTCTGGCGCGCGGTATCGAAGATCACGGTCACAACACCACCCGTTTCCTGTTGATGTCACGCGACGCCGATATGAGCCGGCGCGGGGAACACGGAATGATCACCAGCTTTGTTTTCCGCGTCCGCAACATTCCGGCGTCGCTTTACAAGGCGATGGGCGGTTTCGCGACCAATGGGGTGAACATGACCAAGCTGGAAAGTTATATGGTTGGCGGCAGCTTTGCCGCAACCCAGTTCTACGCGGATATCGAAGGTCATCCGGACGACGAAAATGTCCGGCTGGCGATGGAGGAACTGGATTTCTTCACCGATCACATAAAGGTGCTCGGCACCTATCCGGCGGCGACTAAGCACCATTTGGAGTGATGGGCGGGTTTCTCGGATAAATTGACGGTACAAGATAAAATTCGACTTTAACCTGTGCGAAAATTCATGCATGGGTTGTGTGTTTAGAATCAAATCTTGGACCTAATGATATGCTAAAGAACCTTTTCGCCTGCGCATTGATCCTGTTGGGAACCGCGGCTTCGGCGCAAACAATAACCTGCACCGCCCATTCCAAACTTGTGGGTAAAAACGCAGCAGGCGGCAGCAGCCGCGACCGCGCCAGAATCGTTGACAGCTGGATTCCGTCATCCTTTGTTCTGACACAAGACGAGCTGAGCTATGAGGGATGGAATCCGATCCCGCTTAGCAGCCGGAGCGATGCGCAAGCCTCGGCCCATATGAATACAGAGATGCGCGACAGCAAGGGCCGCAAACGGAAAATGTCGGTCCGTTATGATGTCACCCTGAAACCCGAAGACGGGCAAGCAGTCGTTTACATGCGCTCGAAAGGCTACAAGACGATGGGACCGGTGGTTTTCAACTGCGACTTCTAGATCGTTTCGCATTAAAGTTGAGGCACTGACGCTTTTTCGAAACGCGCGATACCTGTTGATGGGGTGCGCGTTTCGAAATCAACTTTGCGTCTCAAGATCAGCCCGAAACGCTTCAGGCCATAGATCCGCCGATCCGTTCCTCGATCCCGCGGGCATATTCATGCAAACGCTTGTTCACGCGGTTGGCAATGCCACCGCGTGCCAGTTTCAGCGATTGCAGCAAAAGCCGACCGGTCAGGTTTCCGGCGGTCATTTCAAGCTTGATGTTCAAACGGGTTGAAGCGCGTGACAAGGCAATCAGCTCGATATCCATCACGCCGTCAACGCCGGTCGTTTTGGTATGAAACCGCATGCTTTGGGGCGGAGTAAAGCTGACCAGTTCCAGCTGGAATTCGCGCCGCTTGCCGCGCAGGCCCGCCTTGATGTCCCAAATCATACCCGCGCCGGGCTGGCGCAGGGTATCAAGGCGCTTCACCTCGGCCCCCCGCCGCAGGGCGGAGCGTTCAAAGGTGGCAAAATCCGAAATGATTGGGAACACCTGCTCGATCCGAGCGTTAATGTCTTCTCTGGTTTCGAAAATCATACTCAGTACCCTTTGCTCACCCCTTGGGCATTCTTGCCCTAATCAAGCCTGTCCGCAAGCCATCGTTGCAGCAGAAAATGCGCGATCGAGCCGCGTCGTGCCGGTTTGATTTTCGGATGATCGCCCGCCAATGCAAGCGTCATATCCTCGCGGCTGACCCAGAGCGCATCTTCGATTTCCTCGGGGTCGATTGTAATTTCGTCGGTCAGCGCATGGCCATGGCAGCCGAACATCAACGAATTGGGAAAAGGCCAGGGCTGGCTGGAAAGATAGTCCACCTGCCCGACACGAATGCCCGATTCCTCGTAAACTTCGCGGCGCACGGCTGCCTCGATCGGTTCCCCCGGTTCAACAAATCCGGCCAGAAGGGAATACATGCCCTCGGGCCAGAAATGGCTGCGCCCCAACAGCACCCTGTTGCCGTGTGTGATCAGCATGATCACCACCGGATCGGTGCGCGGAAAGTGTTTAGCCCCGCAAGACGGGCATTGCCGTTCCCAGCCGCCCATGGTCATGTCGCTGGGACTGCCGCATTTTGAACAATAGCGATGGGTCCGGTGCCATTCGAAATTGGCCTTGGCCGAGGCGACAATCTCGGCATCCCGCGCGGTCAGCTTTGTCATCACGCTCCGCAGTTCGGCAAATACCGCCCCTTCGGGGGCCGCCGGGTGGGATTGCAGACTGGCATCGACAAACTGGCCAACGGTTCCGATGTCTTGCATAGCGGGTTCCCAGGCCGAGATATCGGCGGCGAAAATCAACGTGCCGTCATCCTCTTTGCCGACAAACACCAAAGGCACCTTGGTTTCCGCCAGCATCGGGTTGCCAAGCGCGACACGCACCAGACCGGCCTCGGCCATCAGCGGTTTGCCGCGCCACAGGACGATACATTGCCCCTCGCCCGCTTTGATCAGATCCTTCCAGCCGGCCCGCAAATCGGGGGCGCGGTCCATGCCGGAACCTCCGAATGTCACATCTTCCGCATTCCGCATGATGTCCTCCCTGCCCCGCTTTGCCACGGAGTTGCGGGCAGGAAAAGCGGTCAAAAGCAGAAAGTCTGCACATCCTTAAATTTGCATCACTTTTTTCATCTGTTTCTGAATTGTCCGGATCGCCCAGGCTGGCGCGATGCGCGACATTTTCCAAAGTGACCTGGCGTCCTTGCCAACAAGAATATGCAATTTCCCAGCCTCGATCCCGGCAATGATCTGAGCTGCCGCCTCGTCGGCGGCCAAGGCCGCCATCGCTGGTCCGTCAGACCCCATTTCGGGCGGTGTGACGCCAGAGTTTTCGGTGATATTGGTCGCCACTGCGCCGGGCATGACGACACTTACCTCAACCGGGGTATCAAGACATTCCGCATAGATGCCTTCGGTCATCAGCTTCACCGCCGCCTTGCTGGCGCTATACATGGTCTGCCCCGGAAAGGGCAGGAAGCCGCCCATGCTGGCGACATTGCACAGATGCGCCCTCAGCCGCCGCTTCAGATGCGGCAGGAAAGCATAGGTCATGTTGATGCAGCCGGTCAGATTGACCGATACCATGCGATCTATTTCGTCCAGCGACAGCGCCTCGAATCGTTTGAAAGGCTGGATGACACCGGCATTGTTGATCACCACATCCACCTGTCCATGCGCAGCGATTACCTGTTCGGGCAGCGCCAGAACCGCCTCGCGGCCCGTGACATTGATCACATGGCGGCTGATCCGCTTATCCGCACCCGACATATCGCAAGTGTCTGCCAGCGTGTCCGCGTTAAGGTCCACAGCCGCCACACGCGCGCCCCTTGCCGCAAGGTTCAATACCAGCTCGCGCCCTATCCCGCTGCCCGCGCCGCTGATCACGATGGTTGTGCCGTCAAGTTTCATCACCCGCTCTCCGCCTTGTTGCACCGGCAGCAAGCATAGCACGATCGGGCCGTTTTTCTTTTGATCCGTGACAAACCCCATTGCGCCGCCCCCCGCGACACCCCTTGCGTTCCCGCGCCGGATTTCCTAAATGAAAGACCGAGAGGTTGGCGCGGGCAAACGCCTCGCCAACCCGGTCAGGTCCGGAAGGAAGCAGCCGCAACGAGTCCCGTTTGGGTCGATGTCCAGCCTCTCACCTATACTTAAAGAAGTATTAGATTTTCAATTTCTCTTTACCATTTGGAAACGCGAATGCTTATTAAAGAAATCAGCCAACTAAGAGCGTGGAAACGGCGTAATTATTTGGACAACAGCCCACAAATAGTTAAGGAAAATGTATTTAAACGGTACGGAATCGAAGGCGCACAGTGGGTTGAGACCGGAACATTTCGGGGCACCACAACAGAATTTTTGGCAGCCAACTACAAGTTTGTTTACAGCATCGAACCTGAACCCTCACTTTTTGCCAAAGCTCAAAGAAAATTCGCCAACGCAAATGTTGAACTAATTAATGATGTCAGTGAAAACGCCTTAAAAGATCTCCTCCCGCGACTAAACGGAGACGTAAACTTCTGGCTGGACGGTCACTACTCGGCAGGGGTCACGTTTAAGGGGCAAAAAGAATGCCCTGTCGAAGATGAACTCATGGCGATTGAAACGAACTTAGCAAATTTCGAAAAGGTCGTCGTATTGATTGATGACGTTCGTTGTTTTTATCCGGCCGAAGAAAACGACGGCTCGTATCCTTCAATCGATTTTCTTGTGGATTGGGCAAGGGCACACAATTTTCAATGGCGCATTGAGCACGACATTTTCATCATGAAAAACCATTCGTTATAGTCCATACGCACGGCGCACTCGCCCCGCAGACATATCCCTCAATCATACACCCGCTGGTCATCTATAACCTTGCCGTCATTGGGCAGGCTGCCGATGGCGACGACCTCGATCTTGCCTTTCAGCTTCAGCACATCCGCGATGCTGCCCGCATAGGCGTCGGGCCGTCCGCCCTCGGCTTCGATCTGAACGGTCATCGTGTCCATTTCGCCATCGCGACCGGCAATCACCCGCGCCTTGGAAATCTCGTCATGCCGGGCAACCAGGGCCGCCACCTGTTCGGGGCGGACAAACATGCCCTTGATCTTGGTGGTCTGGTCTGCGCGGCCCATCCAGCCCTTGATCCGCATATTGGTGCGGCCACAGGGGCTTTGCCCCGCCATCACGGCGCTCAGATCGCCGGTGGCAAAGCGGATCAGCGGGTAGTCGGGGTTGAAGGTCGTGACAACCACTTCACCGACCTCGCCCGGGGCCACCGGATCACCGGTGCCGGGGCGGACAATCTCGACCAGAACGCCTTCGTCGACGATCATGCCCTCCATCGCGGGGCTTTCATAGGCGATGCTGCCCAGATCGGCGGTGGCATAGCTTTGCAGGCAGGTGATGCCCCTGTCGGCATAGTCCTGACGGAGCGACGGGAACAGCGCGCCACCGCCAACGGCGGCCTTGGTGATGGCAAGTTCCAGCCCCATTTCGTCGGCCTTATCAAGGATCACCTTCAAATAATCCGGCGTGCCGGCATAGGCGGTGCTGCCCACATCATAGGCCGCGCGGGCCTGAAGCTCGGTCTGGCCGACACCGGCAGGCAGAACCGACGCCCCCACGGCGCGGGCCCCGTTTTCAAAGATCATGCCGGCCGGGGTCAGGTGATAGCCAAAGCAGTTTTGCACAATGTCCCCCTGCCCGATGCCACATGCATGCAGAAACCGCCCCATCCGCCACCAGTCGTGATCCGCGCCCCCCGGTTCGTAGATCGGACCGGGGGATTGGAATATGTGGGCAAAGCCCGACACGGCCCGCGTAACGAACCCGCCAAGCGGCGCGTTTTCGGCTTGCGATTTGCCGATCTCGGATTTGCGCAGCACCGGCAGGGCGGCCAGATCGGCGGCTGTCGAAATATCCGCCGGATCCACATCTTTCAGACTATCCGCATAGCCAGCGATCCCTTGCGCACGGGCAATCTGGGACGGCAGGGCTTTGGCGATATCCGCACTGCGCGCATCGGCGCTTCGGGTTTCCAGATTGTCGAAAAAAATGCTCATACCGGTACTCCCTGAACGCGCAATTGACGCCGCGACAGCTTGACCAATTGATTGGCCGAACGGCTTGCCGCATTATCAGTATGCGAATGTATGCATTTGTGTACTGTTTTTGTAATTGCCTTGTAGAGGTTTGTCCGCCCATGACCGAAACCGATCAGATTACGCAAAGCGTCCTTGATGCTCGTATCTCTTTCCATGACGCGCTTGAGATCATGGAGGCCGATTTTTCGGACTTCAATTTTGCCAATTCGGCAATTGTGAATGCCTTTTATGACCGGCTTGAGGAACGCATCACCGCTACGGGCGAAAACAAATGGTTCTTTCTGGTCAACCTGTGCGGCACTCGCATCGACAGCAGCGCCTGGATCGCCTATGCCCGCCGCGGGCGTGATCTGAACATGGCGTTCTCCCAAGGCTCGGTGCGGTTTGACGCTTCTGAGGAAACCCGCCGTCAGATCGAACGCGCGGCCAATACCGAAGCCTTTGATCCCAACCTGTTTTCCAACCGCGACGATGCGCTTGAGCGGCTGAAATCCCTTCCCAGCAAACGGGTGCGCAAAAGCACCAAGGTTTCCAGCCATTCGGAAGAGGAAATTGCCCGCAGGATCAGTTTTGACCATGACCTTGTGATCATGGATGTCGATTTCAGCGATTTCACTTTTCACCACAGCCGGGATGTCAACGATGTCTACGACCATGTTGAAACGCGGATCAGGGCCACTGACAGAAAGTGGTTCTTTCTGGTCAATCTCGAGAATTGTCAGATCATGCCCGAGGCCTGGGTTCAATACGCCCATCGGGGCAAGAAACTGAACATCGCGGCCTCGCTCGGGTCGGTGCGTTATGCGCCGGGATCGGAAACCGAAGAGGAAATCCGCATGCGTTCGGAAAGTCAGGATTTCCGCCCGAACATCCGCAACACCCGCGAAGAGGCGCTCGAGCGGATTGCCGAACTGCGAGCCGAGCTTATTGCCGCGATGAAAGGTCAAGACTGAACCTTTCCCGCCAGCACCAGGCGCTGGGGGCCTTTGCCCGTCTGCCGTATAATCTCGCCGCGTGTTTCCATTTCCAGTTTCACCGTTGTGACGTTCCAGCTGATCGAGCCGAGCCGCCTTGTATCCTCGTCGCCAAGCCGGTCCCGCACCAGATCGGGCAACTCGGCAAATTTCACCTCTCCCGTGGCCATCACATCGATGATTGCCCCACGGATCATGTCGAACCGCCATTGCGGTATGTTCGTGACACCCTTTCGACCAGGCGTCGGGGTTCGGCAGGCGACTTTGGGTTCGCCCGACCTCATTACGCCAGCCAGCGTTTGCGGCGGCGATAGCTGCGCACGTCGCGGAAGGATTTGCGCCCTTCATCCGACATGCCCAGATAGAATTCCTTGACATCCGGGTTCTCGCGCAGCTCGGCTGCGGGGCCATCCATCACGATGCGTCCGCTTTCCAGAATGTATCCGTAATGGGCATAGCGCAGCGCCACATTGGTGTTCTGTTCGGCCAGCAGGAAGGTATAACCCTGCTCTTCGTTCAGCGATCTGACGATCTCGAAAATCTGTTCGACCAGCTGCGGGGCCAGCCCCATGGATGGTTCGTCCAGCAGGATGGTTTCGGGTTTGGACATCAATGCGCGGCCAATTGCCGTCATCTGCTGTTCGCCGCCCGAGGTATAGCCCGCCTGGCTTTTTCGGCGCTCTTTTAAGCGCGGGAAATAATTGTAGACCATTTCAAGATCGGCCTCGATCGCCCCTTTGCCGTCTTTGCGGGTATAGGCCCCGGTCATAAGGTTTTCTTCCACGGTCAGGTGTTCGAAACAGTGACGGCCTTCCATCACCTGGATCACACCCTTTTGCACCAGATGGGCCGGATCGCTGTTCTGCACGCTTTCACCGCGATATTCGATGGACCCTTTTGTCACTTCGCCGCGTTCGGAATGCAGAAGGTTGGAAATGGCCTTGAGCGTGGTCGTCTTGCCCGCGCCGTTGCCCCCCAACAATGCGGTGATACCGCCTTTGGGGACAGACAGGCTGACACCTTTCAGTACGAGGATCACGTGGTTGTAGATCACCTCGATATTGTTGACCTCCAAAACGGTCTCTTTGGTCGGGGCCGCGTCCAGCATGGCTCAGGTCTTTCCTAAAAAATTCGTTTGGGGATCCCCGGCCCTGACTTGGGCGGGCCGGGGAAATTTGGCTTAGTTGCAGTTGCCTTCGATGCCGTTCTCGGCAGCATAGGCGGCCGAGTCTTCGGCGATCAGCGGACCGATCACATCGCCATCCGTCGGTGCGAAGTCAGAAATGAGGTTCCATTCCTGTGCGCTCGCGTCCCACTGGGCGACGCCGACATAGCCTTCACCTCCGTGGTTTTCACACGATACGTCAAAGCTCGGACCAAAGTTCGGCATACCAAGAGCTGTCATTTTCTCTTCGGTGATCGACAGGTTTTCCATACCGTCACGCATCATCGCAGGGGTGATTTCCGCAACGCCGTGGATTTCCTGTGCGGTCTTCACAGCTTCCGCTGCAAGCATCGCCGCATAGACACCACGGTTGTAAAGAACGGTTCCGACCTGATCACCGGCTCCGGCGGCAAGGCCCGCATCGACAACGTATTTCTGGATGTCGTCGAAGACAGGGAAGTCGTTGCCAACCGCATGGAAGGTGATCGCCTTATAGCCGTCAGCCTTGTCGCCTGCGGGCAGAACGTCATGCTGCGCACCGGACCACCAGACACCGATGAAGTTTTCCATCGGGAAGCGGATATTCGCGGCTTCCTGAATGGCGACCTGGTTCATCACGCCCCAACCCCACATTACAACATAGTCAGGCTTTTCGCGGCGGATTTGCAGCCACTGCGATTTCTGTTCCTGACCGGGGTGGTCAACAGGCAGCAAGCTCAGGTTGAAGCCGTGCTTTTCGGCCAGTGCTTCGAGCGTGCGGATCGGCTCTTTGCCGTAGGCCGAGTTGTGATAGAGCAGCGCAACGGTTTTGCCGTTGATGTCGCCGTCATTGATATCAAGCAGGTGGTTGATAACACCAGACGCGCCGTTCCAATAGTTGGCCGGGTAGTTGAAGGTGTTGCTGAACACGTCGCCATTCGCAGCCGAGGTCCGGCCATAGCCCATGGTGTGCATCGGAATGCCATCCGCCATGGTTTTTGGGATCAGCTGGTAGGTGATGCCGGTGGAAAGCGGCTGATACACAAGTGCGCCTTCGCCTTTGGTGGCCTCGTAGCACTCAACCCCTTTTTCGGTGTTATAGCCGGTTTCACATTCGAGCAGACGTGTCGGAACGCCGCCGATACCACCGTCACGTTCGTTCAGAAGGGCAAAATAGTCGGCATAGCCGTCCGCGAAGGGAATGCCGCCTGCCGCATATGGACCGGTGCGGTAGCTCAGCGATGGGAACACAAGCTCGGTCGCCATTGCTGGTACAGCAGCCAATACGGCGGTCACTGCCATGGTTGCTAGTTTCAATTTCATCGGATAATTCCTCCCGTTTTTTGTTGGACCGATGGTGATGCGCGTTGCGCGTTTGAATGTGGCCCCGCCTTAGTGCGGGAAGGGCCACAATCGCAGTTTTTCTTTGACCACGCGCCAGAGCTGGGCCAGCCCGTGCGGTTCGAGGACAAGGAAGATAATGATCAGGGCGCCGACGATGATGAAATCAAGCTGTGCCGCCAGATCGGTTGGCCAGCCAAGGCCGCCCACAAGAACGTTTTTCAGCAAAACCGGCAGCAAGACCAGGAAGGCCGCGCCGGCAAAGCTGCCGAAGATAGACCCCAACCCGCCGATGATGATCATGAACAGGACCAGGAATGATTTGTTGATGCCGAAAGCCTCGCCCACCTCAACCGCGCCCAGATAGACCGAGAAGAACAACGCGCCCGCGATACCCACGAAGAACGAGCTGACGGCAAAGGCCGACAGTTTCGCGGTCAGGGGGTTCACGCCGACGATTTCGGCGGCAATGTCCATGTCGCGGATGGCCATCCATGACCGGCCTAAGTGGCCGCGGACCATGTTCTTGGCGGCCAGCGCGAACACTGCCAGAAACGTCAGCGAAACGAAATAGCGCGCTTCCGGCGATGCCCGTGGTCCGGTCACCAGGACCCCGAACACTTCGCGCGGCGGGGCGGTGATGGTGCCGGACGGGCTGTAGTTGATGAACCAGCCGACCTTGTTGAACAGCCACAAAATAAAAAATTGAGCGGCCAGGGTGGCGACCGCCAGATAGAAGCCCTTGATGCGCAGGCTGGGGACGCCGAAAACCAGCCCGACCAGGGCCGCGATGCCGCCCGACAGCAGGAAAATTAAAAAAATGTTCATTTCCGGAAACGCCGTCGACATCTTATAGGTGGCGTACGCCCCGACCGCCATGAAGGCGCCGGTGCCCAGGCTGACCTGGCCGGCGTAGCCGGTCAGGATGTTGAGGCCGATGGCGGCCAGCGAGTAGATCAGCACCGGTATCATGATGGCCTGGAAGAAGTATT
>JASMHC010000009.1 GCA_030750975.1 Paracoccaceae bacterium | reverse complement strand
CCGTCAATCTGGTCATAGGCCTGAAAGTCACCAAAATACTTGGTGATCGCTGCGGTCAGCGTGGTTTTACCGTGGTCAACATGGCCAATCGTGCCGATGTTTACGTGCGGTTTGCTGCGGTCAAACTTTTCCTTTGCCATTCGTTTTGGCGCCTCGTGATTGGGGGGCCCCTGCGACCCGATTAACACTGCGGGCGCATTTATTGGCTTAAGCGGTGAAAATCAAGCACCTGTTGTCATGTAAAAGCGTTTCAAACCAACTTCGCGTCTCAGGGTAATCCCGAAACGCTTCAGGCACCGCTTTCTTCTTTCAAGTCCCCGGCCAAATCCGGCTCAACGCCGAACCACTGATTGTTCTCGACCAGCCACTCTTCCAAAGCTTCGGCGGCCTTGCGGGCCAGTGTATCCAATTGCTGATCCGGGGTGTTGAAAAAACCCGATCCAAACAGGGTGCTTGCCGACAGATCCTCAAGCACGACGATCTGATAGGCGTCTTCATTCAGCTTTTCACCGGCGGCATCATCCCACAGGGTGACATGCAGGATCAGTGCCGATTTCGGAGACATCACCAAAGGCACACCCGGTTCGGCCAGCGCATATCCGTCAATACTGAGACCAAGATTGTAAAGCTTGTGGCCCTCATAGGGGCGCAGGCGGGTTTCAACGGCGGCTTCGACCGCCTTGATCAGCTCGTCCGGCGTGGCATCGCGCGATCCGGGACCTTTATAGGGGTTCGGGGCAATCACGATGTTATGGGCCAGCGAAAAATCGCCAAGCTCGGCCCTGGGGGCGGCGGTTGGCATAAGGGACCCCGCCGTACAGCCCGAAAGGACAAGCAGAACAAGAAAGGTAGCTAAAATCCGAGGCATTAAGGTCTCCTGCATCGCGGGCATTCGCATGCGGTCTATCGCGCCTTTATGCCATGTGCAATTCACGGGCTTGTCACTTGACGGATGTGCCCTAGACTTCGCCTATGTCCAATCCGGTCCGAGTTCCCCTGGTGACGCGCCCCTTGTCGCTGATGCAAAGCCTGTCAGCGGCACGGCGCAACGTGCTGTCCATCCTGCCCGAAATTGCAACCCGCCAGCCGATGGTTTCGGGAAGGGTGGGCATTCGCTGGCATATGGTGATGGATCCGGCGGCGCTGCGGCAGGTGATGCGCGACAGGCTGCCGGACTATCCCAAATCACCGGTGACGAAGACCCTGCTGAAACCGGCAATTGGCAACAGTCTGTTCATTGCCGAGGATGCCCATTGGCAGTGGCAGCGCCGTGCCGCCGCGCCTGCGTTTTCGGTGCGCAATGTGCGCGCGCAGGGGCCGGTGATAACCCGCGCAGCCGAGGCGACGCTGGCGCGGATCAAAGCGGGCCAGGCCGCGCCGATGAACATGTTTGACGAAATGGTCAGCACCACGTTTCAGGTGATTTCCGATGTCACCCTGTCCGGCGAGTCAGGCTTTGACCGCGACGTGGTGCACAAGGCCATCGACGATTATATTGCCGCCGCCGGACGGATAACCCTTGCCGATATGTTCGGCCTGCCTGGCTGGGTGCCGCGCGGTGGCTGGTTCAGATCGCGCAGGGCGCTGCGCACCATGCGTAAGATTGCCGACACAACGATCGAGGCGCGGCGCATATCAGGCCCGCAAGCGGTGCCCGATCTGCTGGACCTGCTGCTGAACGCGACCGACCCGGAAACCGGCCGGCAGATGTCAACGGCAGAGCTGCGCGACAACCTTTTGACCTTCATTGTCGCAGGGCATGAAACCACCGCGCTGACGCTGTCCTGGGCGCTTTATCTGTGCGCTTTCGATCAATCGGTTCAATCGAAAGCGCGAGAAGAGGCAGCCGCGGTTCTTGGCAACAGGGCCGCAACGCAGGACGATCTGGGCGCGTTGCCCTATATCACAGCCATAATCGAAGAAACCTTGCGCCTTTATCCCCCCGCAGCGCTGGTGTCGCGCACAGCCCGCAAACCGGACCGGCTGTGCGGGCGGGAAATCCGCAAGGGCGATACGGTGATGATCCCGATCTATGCCCTGCATCGCAGCCATATGCTTTGGGATGATCCCGACAGTTTTCAACCGGACCGGTTTTTGGGCGGCACCAAGCCCGAACGCTTTGCCTATCTTCCCTTTGGCGATGGCCCGCGGGTGTGCATTGGCCAAAGCTTTGCCATGCAGGAAGCGGTGATTATCCTGGCCAGCCTGCTGGCACATTTCCGGTTTGAATGCGCCTGGGATAACCCGCCGAAGCCGGTCATGCTGTTGACGTTGCGTCCCGAAGGGGGTGTCTGGCTGAAGGCCAGTCCCGTCTGACGCCTCGGCCCTTGTAAAAAAATGCTCGGACTGGTGATGTGGCAGACAGTCCGATGAATGCGAACAGGGAAACAAGGATGGGCCATTCACAATCCCGCGCAGATACCCTGATGCTGGCCAGCATGAACCTGATCCAGCAGGCCATATCCGTATTCGATCAGGATTTGCAGGTGGTCACGTTCAACCGCCCGATGGTCAAAATGTTCGATATTCCGGCGAATATCGCCCGCCCCGGTGCCTCGTTTGAATCGGTGATCCGCTGGCTGGTGGAAAACGGCGAATATGGCGAGGTGGGCGATGTTGACGAATTCGTCAAAGCCCGCGTGGAACTGGCCCGCGCGTTTGAGCCGCATTACATGGAGCGTACCCGCGCCAATGGCCGGGTGATCAGTGTCGAGGGCACTCCGCTGCCTCAGGGGGGGTGGGTGACGGTTTACACCGACATCACCCGCACCAAGCAGCAAGACCAGATGCTGCGGGCGCGGTCCGAGGAACTGTCCGAACTCGTGCTGTCGCGTTCGGAAGAACTGGCCGCCACCAACCGCAAGCTCGAGGCCACCAACGCCGCCCTCGAGGAAACCAAGCAGCAACTGACCGAGATCGAGGCCCGCACCCGCCTGACCACCGAAATGATGCCCGCCCATATCGCCCATCTGGGTACCGATCAGATCTATACCTATTCGAACCGCCGCCTCAGCGCGGTGATGCCCGGGCGCCCGGGCAACGTGCTGGGTATGCGTTTTGCCGATGCGCTTGGGGCGACCGCCTATGGGCGCATTCGCCCCAATCTGCTGAAGGCGCTGGAAGGCACGGCAAGCGTCTTTGAGTTTACCGACGAGGACAGCGCCCGCCGTATCCGGGTGGCGCTGACGCCGGATCGCGGGCCGGATGACCTGATCCGGGGGGTCTATATCCTGTCGATGGACATCACCGAGGAAACCCAGGCCCGTGTTGCCCTGCAACAAACCCGCCGCCGTCAGATGGCGGCACAGCTGACCAGCGGGCTGGCGCATGATTTTTCGAACCTGCTGACCGTAATCCTGGGGATGCAGTCCAAATTGCTGCCGCTTGCCCCGGATGACAGGGCCGAGCGGCTGATCAACGGAACATTGGCCGCGGCCCGGCGCGGCGGCAATTTGCTGAACCGGATCGCGGACATGACGCGCAGCCGTTCGCCCAGACCGCAATCCACCGATCTTGAACGATTCCTGAACGATCTGGTCATTCTGGCCCGCCCCAGCCTGCCCGACGGGGTGGCGCTGAAGCTGAATGTGCTTGCGGAAAAAGGCCCCTATCTGCTTGATCCCGGCCTTTTACAGGATTCACTTCTGAACCTGATCCTGAATGCGCGGGATGCCTGCGGCGACAGCGGGCAGGTCACTTTGACGGTTTCTACGGTCCGGGACACGTGGATCGAATTTCTGGTCGGCGACACGGGACAGGGCTTTACCGAAGAAGCGCTGGATCATGCGCTGGATCCGTTTTTCTCGACCAAGGGCAGCGAAGGGACGGGGCTTGGTCTGGCGATGGTCTATGACATGACCAAAACCGTCGGCGGCGATATCAAATTGTCGAACACCGAGCTGGGCGGGCAAGTCACCTTGCGCCTGCCGCTGCGGCATGCACGGGCCACGCCACAAACCGGGCTGGTCTTGCTGGTCGAAGACAACGCGGCAATCCGCGAGGATATCCGCATCATGCTGACCGAAACCGGCTATTCGGTGATCGAGGCCAGCAGCGCCGCAGAAGCCCGTGTGCTGGCCCGGGAATTGCCCCAAATTGCGCTTGTGCTGTCGGATATCCAGCTTTTGGGCCACGAGACAGGGATTGACCTTTTGCGCGACTTGTCCCACGACCATATCCCGGGGTTTCTGATGACCTCGCTGCCGCCCGGCAGTCCGGTTTGGTCGGAAGCGCAGCAAACCGCCCCCGTCCTGTCGAAACCCTTTACGAAAACCGAACTGATGGCATTTCTCGCATGAGCCAACCTCTGGTCACTATACTGGACGACGAACCGGAAATCCGCCGCATCCTTGCCGATGCGCTGGAAGAGGCCGGGTTTCGCACCATGGGCTTTGGCCGCGCGACCGAATTTGAAGCGGCGTTGAAAAAGACCACGCCGGATGTCTGCCTTGTCGATCTGTCCCTGCCGGATCGCGACGGGCTGACACTGGTGCATCGGCTCGCGCTTGAACAAGGCGCGACGGTGATCATCATCTCGGGCCGCGCACAGGTGCAGGACCGTGTGACCGGGCTTGAACTGGGGGCCGATGACTACATCATCAAACCGTTTGAACCGTCCGAGGTGGTCGCACGCATCCGCGCCCGTTTGCGCAAGGATCGCGTGGCCCAACCCGCAAGCGAAACGGCCAGTTTCAACGGGTGGACTGCGCATTTCGATCAATACACTCTGACAGATGCAGAAGGCGGCGAAACCCCGTTTTCCCATGCCGAGGGCGAGGTTCTGCGGCTGTTTCTGGAAAATCCCAAACGGCTGATTTCGCGCACCCAGATGCAGGAACAGCTTGGCGGAGCGGCAGGCGAAAGCTTTGACCGCGCCATGGATGTACGGATTTCGCGGCTGCGCACCAAGCTGAAGGAAGACCCGAAAAACCCGCAGCTGATCAAAACGATCTACGGGGCAGGCTATATCTTTCTGGGCGATGTGACTTGGCAGTGATCAGCGGGCAAGCGCCGCGACGGTTTCACCAAAACACAGATCAATTTCCGCAGCCGCTTCGAATGCCGGTTTGATCTCCGTCATTTTCCGGGCGATATCCCCGCGAATGCGGGCGCTGCTCCAATACTCCGCGTCCGGGATCAGAGTCTGTAGCGGGCTGCTGAACGGGAAGCGGCGGGCATAGCCGATGGCCGTGCCGCCCGCCAACAGGCAGCTGTCATAGCTATGGGCGCACGAGCTTTCGCACAGGTCCCGCAACGGTTCCCACGCGGGCACCAATTCGGCATAGCGGGTGATCAGATCGCGAAATGCCTGGTCAGTCTGCACCTGCCACGGATAGAATTTTGCCAGCGCCAATTCATCCTCGGGGGTCAGGGTTTCCAGCAGTTCCGTGGCCTGTGAAAGCGCACCGTCCGGATCGTCGGAAGCCGCGGCAAGGGCTGCGGTAACGCCGGCCCGCAAGGATTTGGCGATCGGATCCAACTGGTCTTGATACCTGTCCAGCAAATTCAGGGTTTCGCGATAAAAAACCCCGTCGATCAGTTTGAAGGCCACTTCGGTTGCCAAAGCGGTTTCGCCATGATCCAGCAAGACGCGCACCGCGGCCATCGCCTCGGGCGCGATGGCAAGGCCGTCCACTTCGGCCGACGAAAACGCGACATTGCGAAGGATCAGGGCCGAGGCCAGCTCGGACGACGGGGCGGCCTTGCGCAACCAGCTGGTGCCGGACAAACCACCGGGGGATTTCAGCAGGTCAATTCGCGTGCTGCGGTCCATGTCGCCGGTGACATTCCGGTGCATATGCGGTTCTTCGGCGATACGGGCCAACAGGATTTGCGCCGCGATATTATCGGCCCGTGCCAGATCCCGAAATGCCTCTAGCGCCGTCAGATCATCCCCATCCAGCCAGGCCGTGCGGGCATCGGCGAATTGCGGATCGTCAGCGCCTGAAATCGTCACCGCCTCGGCCCGGGCACCCGCCGCCCAGATCGCAATACTTACCACCAGAATTCCGCGCCACATATCCTATCCCCTGCTACCTGACCAAACCCTACAAGCAAACCTGCCAATCCGCCAAACACGATCAGCCATTGCAGCATGGTCTGGCTTATCCTAAGCCTGTCAGGCGCAAATCTGGAAAGCCCATGACCGAACTGATTTTGATCCGCCACGGACAGGCCAATACCGGCGCCACCGACGAAGCCAGCTATGACCGGCTGTCCGATCTGGGGCGGCGTCAGGCGCGGTTTCTGGGCGAATACCTGCAAAACACCGGCAGCTTTGAGCGCGTGATCTCGGGTGCGATGCAGCGGCAGATCGAAACCGCGCGCGCGCTGAATATCGACCAGCGCCCGCACAGCACCGACGCCCGTCTGAACGAGCTGGATTATTTCGGCCTGTCGCACTGGGCGCAGGAAAGCCACGGCGTGCCCTTCCCCGACAGCCCCGCCAGTTTCGCCGCGCAAATTCCGCAGGTTCTGGACGTCTGGCGGCACCAGAAAACCGCACAGGGTTTGGAAAGCTATGACAGTTTTCGCGCCCGGATTTTCGCCGCGCTGAACGATGCCGCCAGCGATGGCCCGGCGGTATTGGTGACGTCAACCGGGGTGATTTCGACCCTGGTTGCGATCGCGCTGCATCTGGAAACCGCAGCCAAATCGAAAATGTTCCTGACGGTGCAAAACACCTCGGTCCATAAATTCGAATTGCGCGGCAAGGAATTGCACCTGACCCAGTTTGGTGCCACACCTCATCTGGACCTGCCCGAAAGGCAGGCCATGAAAACCCTTTACTAAGGATGAAGCGATGACACATCTCTGGGTCCGCGCTGAGCAACGGCCGCATGAAGAGCGGGTCGGTCTGACACCCGACGGGGCCAAGGCGCTGCTGGATGCGGGCATCCGTGTGACGGTCGAGCACAGCAGCGTGCGCGCCATACCGATGCAGGGCTATATCGACGCCGGCGTTGAGGTTGCAGACGAAAACTCGTGGCCAAATGCGCCTGCGGATGCAATCATTTTTGGTCTGAAAGAACTGCCCGAGGATGGCACCCCGCTGCCCCATCGCCACATCATGTTCGGCCACGCCTATAAGGGGCAGCATTCCGGCAGGGAATTGCTGCGCCGGTTCAAGGCGGGGGGTGGCACGCTTTACGATCTGGAATATCTGGTGAACGACATGGGCCGCCGTGTGGCCGCCTTTGGCTATTGGGCCGGCTTTGCCGGAGCGGCCGTGGCCATGCGCTGCTGGGCCGCCCAGGCCCGAGGCGAGATTGCCGGACCGGTCGGCGTGTTCCATTCCTCGCAGGACATGGTGAATGACCTGATTGACGATCTGCAAAACTCGGGTGCCTCGATCCCCACTGCCATCGTGATCGGCGCTTTGGGCCGTGTTGGCACGGGGGCATCCGAACTGCTGGAAGGGCTTGGCGTGCCTGTCACCAAGTGGGACATGGAAGAAACCGCCAGCGGCGGTCCCTTCCCCGAGGTTCTGGCCCACGATCTGTTCATCAACTGCATCTTCGCCCGCCCCGGCACACCGGTCTTTGTGCCGAAATCGGCCCTGACCGGCGAACGCAACCTGTCGGTCATCGGCGATGTGTCCTGTGATCCGGACAGCGATTACAACCCCGTCCCCGTGTATGACCGCGCAACCGACTGGACGCAGCCGGCGCTGCGCGTGTCGGACGATCCGGTGCTGGACGTGACCGCCATTGACAACCTGCCATCGATGCTGCCGGTGGAAAGCTCCGAGGATTACGCCGCGCAGCTTTTGCCCACCCTGCTGACGCTTGACGAATTGGACAACAGCATCTGGACACGCGCGCTGAAAGACTTTGAAACCCATAGCAAGGGGGTATGACTATGACTGTACATTGGTGTGGCACCGGCCTGTCGGCCATTCCCGGACTGCGCCGCCTGCTGCGTGCGGGCGTTGATGTTTGTGTCTGGAACCGGACCGCCGACAAGGCGCGTGAAGCGGTTGGCGATCTGACCGACAATATCCATGTCTTCGACAAGGATGCATTAGCGGCCGAGCTGTCGCCCGGCGATGTGGTTGTTTCGATGCTACCCGGTGACTGGCACGTGCCGCTGGCGGAACTTTGCATCGAGAAACACGCCAATTTCGTCAGCTCATCCTATATCGCGCCAGAAATGCGGTCACTGGATGAACCCGCCCGACTGGCCAAAGTGGCGCTGGTCAACGAGGTCGGGCTTGATCCCGGTATCGACCACCTGATGGCGCATCATCTGGTGGCCGATTATAAGGCATCCCAGGCCTTTGATCCGGCCAACGAGATCAGCTTTATCAGCTATTGCGGCGGTATTCCGAAAACCCCGAACCCGTTTCGCTATAAATTCAGCTGGTCGCCTCTGGGGGTTCTGAAAGCTCTGCGCTCGCCCTCGCGTTCAATCCGCGATTTCAAGCCTTTGGATGTGGCGCGGCCCTGGGACGCAATCACAAGCTATGAAGCCCCGCTGGAAACGCCCGAAAGCTTTGAGGTTTACCCCAATCGCGATTCAATCCCCTTTATGAAAGATTACAGGTTCGGCGAAGACTGGAAGGTCAGGGAATTCGTTCGCGGCACCTTGCGTCTGAATGGCTGGCAAGAGGCCTGGTCGGATGTGTTCAGGGAAATTGAAACCCTGACCGGCGCCACCGGGGAGAACCGTTTGAAGGAAATGTCCGATCAGTTCTGGGCCGAAAACGCCTATGACCCGGGCGAACCGGACCGCGTGGTTCTGTGCGTAGGCTTGAAAGCGGAAAAGGATGGCGCAGCGGTTTGGCACAAGACCTACGCGATGGACGCATGGGGCGACAATCGCGGCACGGCGATGGCGCGGCTGGTGTCTGTTACCGTGGCATTGGCCGTAGAATCCGTGTTGGCGCGGAAAATTCCCGCAGGTGTTTCAGCCGCTCCAAGTGATCCGGCGCTGGTTGCGGACTGGATGAAAACGGTTGAGGATCTGGCCCAGAACCTGACAATCGTCGACCACATGGCATGACGCCCTTATACTGGGCTTAACCGCCCCGGATCAGGTCGTCTTCGTCATCCGTGACCGAGATACCCAGCGCATCAAGACCGTTTTCCAGATGGTCCGACAAATGCGGCGAACCCATCAGGTAATCAACCGTCGGGGTCGTCGCTTCCGATTTTGCCGTGGCCAGCGCCTCTTCCAGATCATCCGCGTCGAACGTGTCACGTCCGACCCACATGATGGCGACAAGGCTGGTCTGTTCTTCGGGAAGAAGGTTGTCGATGAATGCGCGCAGCTCTCCTTCGGCCCGGTCCAATTCGCGGGCCATCAGAATAATCTGGGCGACTTTGTAGCTCGAAATTTCCAGCATTTCCGTTTTCCTGTTCAATGCACGCACGCATTCTGCGGATTGTAGCACGTCGTGACTTTGATCTCACGCAAATAGACGGAAATAGAGCCAATCGGGAACCAGCCGCAGGGATCGCATGGTTACAGCGAATATCCCGGGGAAGCTGGTGGAAAAGCGTTTGCGGCGCATGGCGTCGACCAGATGTGTCGCGGCCTGTTCAGGGGTCATCAGGCTGGGCATGTTGAAATCGTTCTTGTCGGTCAAACGTGTTTTGACAAAGCCCGGATGGGCGATCTGCACGTCAACGCCCGTGCCTTTCAGGTCCAAACGCATGGTCTCGGCCAGCGAAAGCAAAGCCGCTTTCGACGTGGAATACCCAACCGAGCCGGGCAAACCGCGGAACGCGGCAAGCGAGCCGGTGAATACGATATGGCCCTTGCCCCGTTTCAGGAACGTCGGCAAAACCGCACCAACCAGCCGCACTGCGCCGGACAGGTTGACATCAATCATCGACAATATCCTGTCGCTGTCCCAATCCTTGCTGTTCATCGGCCAATAGACCGCCGACAGAAATACCACGCCGTCCACATCCTGCTGAGCCTCTGCCGCCCTTTGCACCGCCCCCGCATCGGTCACATCCAGCGGCAAAATCTCCACATTGCCGGTCAGGCGATCTGCGACTTCGCCCAGCCTGTCCGCATTTCTGGCCGAGATCACCAGATCGGCCCCCGCCGCGCTTAGCTTGCTGGCCAGGGCTGCCCCCAGCCCTTCGGACGCGCCAACCAGCCAGTATGTTTTGCCCTTGAAATCCCGCATGGTCAGGGCTTTGGCCGGATGGTGGCCACAAGCTCGGCCACCTTGATGCCGAATTTGCGGAACTGGCTGCGGTTTACCAATGTGCCGTCCTCAAGAAGATACATCCAATCCACGACGTTCAGCACATGCCCGCCGGACTCATCAGGCAGGCGGAACCGGTATTTCAGCTGGATAGTGCTGCCGGATATCCGCCCGATGGCCGTGCCTTCAAAGTCACTGGCCGTCGCGGTCAACCGCCCGCCGTCCTGAAGCTCCATATCCCAGACACGGGTTTGGGTATTGCCACTGTCATAGGTAAAAAGCTCGTCCAGCCGGCCCTTTTTGCCTTCCCACGAAATGCGCATGTCAGCGATGAAGCGCGATACCACCTTTCCCAAGGGTCCGTAGAGCACCCCGTGGCACTCCATCTCGCCCTTCAAATGATCGCTCAGCACGATGTCACCGCCGCCGGTGGCATAATCGTTTGGCATTTGGCCGTAGAAAGAAAACATCCGGCTGCGTGCGAAAACACCAGCCGCCACAAGGGCGGCGCCTGCAAGAAACCACCACATTCAAGACACCTCTGTTCGGGGGGCCGCCGGTCGCGCCCGATAGCTGGCCCCTTTGAGATAAAGTTTCAACGCCTGCCAGTGAATCAGCGCCAGCACCCGGCGCGACCCGAATGGCCGCCGGATCAGGGACCGCAGGATCGAGCGATTGCCAAGCTTGCCGCGTTCTCCGCCCAGCGTGGCAATCAACGCGCCCTTTTCGCTGTCATATCTGATCCAGACATCAATCCGATCCGCATTGATATCAAAGCGGAACCGGTATCGCCCTTCGACAGGCTGGAAGGGTGACACGTGAAAGATCTTTCGCGCCTCAAGCGTGTCCCCCGGATCAATGGGCGCGTGATCGGGCCGGGCAATGAAATAGGAATGCCGGTCGCCGAACGTATTGCTGACCTCGGCAATCACCGCAACCAGCCGGTCCCCGGCATCGCAAGCCAGCCAAAAACTGACAGGGTTGAACACATGACCCAGAATACGGGGCTGGGCCAGCAGCTTGATCCTGACAGGCACAATCCCGCGCTGTTCAAACACCTCTCGCGCCCAACGACCGCCCGCGCCGTCGCCGGGCGCGCCACCATGATCCCTGTCGTGCAACGAAAACAGATTGGCGGCATTTCGGGAAAACAGCATGGGGGTTTTGCCTGGCTTTTCCGCATCCAGCAAAACAAAGTCTACCGAATAGCGGAACGCATTTTTCACCCGGCCTTGCCGACCGTGAAAGGTATGCCCCTGGATATGATCGATGGAACCGCTCATGCCGCCACCCCGACGGATACGCTTGAATTCAGCTTCTCGGCCACCTGGGCCGCGCTCCAGATACCGTCTTCGTGAAAGCCGTGGCGCATCCACGCCCCGCAGAACCATGTGTGGTTAGCGCCATTGAACGCGGCGATCTGATCCTGCGCTTTCAATGCGTCCCGCGTATAGACCGGATGGCGCATTGTGACCTCGTCATAGATCATCTCGTCCCGAATGGGGCGCGACGAATTAAGCGTAACGAAAAGCGGGTCGGACGGATCAATGTTCTGCAAACGGTTCATCCAATAGGTCAGATCGATCTGCCCGTTCAAACGACCGGGTGCATCCGAATAGTTCCAACTGGACCAACACGCCTTGCGCTTCGGCATCACCGCGTCATCCGCGTGCAGCGTGATCCGGTTTGGCTGATAGGCGATCTGGCCAAGCGCCGCCCGTTCACCGGGTGTCGGATTTGTCAGCATCCAAAGCGTGTCGTCCGAATGGGTGGCAAATACCACCTCGTCGAAGAACTCTGGCGCCTGTCCGGCGATGTTGATTTCAACCTGTCCGGCCCGGCGCGTGACGCTTTTCACGGCCGCCCCAAGCCGCAACTCCGCACCTTGGGTTTGCAGACGGGACCCAAGCCTTTTGACATACTCGACCGAGCCTCCGCTGACCGTGTACCACTGGTGTTGACCCGTGTGATGGAGAAGTGCGTGGTTTTCAAAGAACTGCACCATCGCATGAGCAGGAAAATCCAGAATGGCGTCAACGGGGGTTGACCAGATCGCGCCGGACAAGGGCAGCAGATAGAAATCGCGAAACCAATCCGACAGACCCATCTGCCTGATGAACGCACCAATCGTCAGATCAGGATGCGCCTTGGCAAAATCCAAAGCGTTTGCATTAAAGCGGAAAACGTCGCGCAACATTCGCAAATAGCGGGGATTGGCGATGTTTGAACGCTGCGCAAAGACCGCGTTCAAACTTGCCAGACCATATTCAATCCGCCCGCCAGCAACCGAAGCGCCAAAGCTCATGTCGCTTTTTTCAACCGGCACATCCAGCTTGGCAAACAAATCCGCCATCAGCGGATAATTGGCATAGTTGAATACGATGAAACCGGTATCGACCGGCTGGTTGCCGTGCTTGCCAGCCAGAACCGTGCGTGCATGACCGCCAAGGCGCGGTGCGGCCTCGAACAACGTGACATTGTGGTGGTCCGCCAGCATGTGGGCGGCGCTCATGCCGGAAATTCCGCCCCCGATCACCGCAATCCGTTTTCTGAACCCCTGTCCTGCCGCTTCGAATGGCATGCCGCGTCTCCTGTAACTGAATGGTTGTTCGGAATACGCAGCCCCCCGAGCGGCGGATGAAAAAAATGTCAGATTAAATTAGTGATCCGGTTTTGCACCCGCCCCGTATGATGGGTATGCTGATGGAAACCGATACAAGACCAGCCCCGCCCGTTCGCACAGCGTTTGACGGTGCAAACAGGCAAGGTGGCCGCGTGAACAGGAACCCTTCTGCTATGGAGCCAGACCAGCAACACTGGATTGACTGCATCAGGCGCATCCGGGACGACAAGGACCAGAGTGCCTTTATCGATCTATTTCGCCATTTCGCGCCGCGCGTGAAGGCCTTTCTGATGCGGGGCGGAACGGATGCCGCGCTTGCGGAAGAAACCACGCAAGAGGTCATGGCGACGCTTTGGAACAAGGCGCATTTGTTCGATCCGACCCGGGCTTCGGTGGCAACCTGGATATTCACCATCGCCCGAAACCGTAAAATTGACGCGATACGCAAACAAAGACGCCCCGAACCCGAAGATATCGGCTGGGGGCCGGAAGCGGAACCCGATCAGGAAGACGTGTTATCGCTTCAGCAGGACACTGCGCGCTTGAACGAGGCAATAAAATCCTTGCCGGACAAGCAAAGGGTTCTAATTGAACACGCATATTTCGGGGACCTGTCCCATAGCGAGATCGCAGAAAAGACAGGCCTTCCGCTGGGAACAATCAAATCACGGATCAGGCTGGCGCTTGAAAGACTGAGACATTCGATGGCATGACAAAGATGACCAACATAAACCACCATCTAACCGATGAACTGATCATGGGATATTCGGCCGGCAAATTGCCCGAGGCCATAGATCTTCTGATCGCGACACATATCAGCATGTGCGACGACTGCCGCGCGGCCATGGAAAGCTATGACGCGCTTGGGGGTGCATTGCTTGAGGATGACACCCTGATCACCGACATCGCCGATATGGATGACGGCAGCCTTGCCGCCACTCTGGCGCTGATCGGCGAGCAGAAGGTTACAGCCGCGAAGCCCGTCATCTCGGACGTTCCCGCACCCTTGGCCGGCTATATCGGCGGGTCGCTGTCAGATGTCCGCTGGCGTCCGGTCGGCATGGGGGTGCGTCAGGCCATCCTTCAAACCGAAGGCGAAGCGGTGGCCCGTTTGCTGCACATCCCCGCCGGAGTGGCCATTCCGCATCATTCGCATGGCGGATTAGAGCTGACACTGGTTCTGAAGGGCGCTTTCACCGACGAAGACGGGCATTTCGGACCCGGTGACGTGGAAATCGCCGACGAAAACACCGATCACACGCCCGTCGCGGACCTGTCCGAGGATTGCTATTGTCTGGCGGTGACGGATGCGTCGCTCAAGTTCAAATCACTTCTGCCGAAGCTTATTCAGCCCTTCGTGCGGATTTAATATTGCTGGATCGGGGCCGACGGCGGACGATCCGCCTCGGCCTGCACAGCGCTGATGCCGATGACGCATCCAATAAACAAAAACAGCGCAAAATATAGCTGACGTTTGACATTTCCAAATGAATTACCGTTCACACTGAAACTCCGTTACAAGACCTGATAAAATACAGGCTTCTTCTTGTGTAAGATTACAGCACAAATGGGGCGAATTGTGCTTTTTCTGTGGAAATACCCGCATTAGTTTATGACTGTTTCGGATAGCGAAATAACCCCGCTTTCAACGCCCGCATTGTTCGCAACTTATCCGGCTTTTGGTTTCGTATCGCCGACAAGAAACTCGGGCGCGGTCAGCTGCCTTGGGTCTTGTTCCACCCCTTTCGGGCTGGGCAATTCGCTGTTTTCGGGCACCACTCCCAACGCCTCGAACTTGCGGGTTGAAGGCAGCACACGCCCCTCAAGCGATGCTACCGCGCTGTTATAGGCGCTTACCGACTGCCCCAATGTGCGCCCGACCTTGTCCAGATGACTGCCAAAGGTGGTCAGACGCTCGTAAATCTCGGTGGCCAGCTTTTGAACCTCGATCACATTCTTTGCCATCCGGTCTTGCTGCCAGCCATAGGCAATCGCTTTGACCAGTGCCATCAGCGTGGTCGGCGAGGCGATCAGCACCTTGTTCTCGAACGCAAATTCAATCAGCCCGGGGTCAGCTTCGGCTGCGGCGGCAACAAAGCTTTCGCCGGGGATGAACATCACCACGAAATCCGGCGCTTCGGTCAGGTTTTTCTGATAATCCTTCGATGCCAGCTGTTTGACATGCGTTTTCACCTGTTGGGCATGGCGCAGCAGATGCGCGTCTTTGTCGGCCGGGGTTTCGGCCTCAAGCGCATCAAGATAAGCCTCCATCGAGGTTTTCGCATCCACCACAATCGACCGCCCGCCGGGGATATGCACGATCGCATCCGGCCGTCGGGCACCTGCGTCGGTTTCGATGTGGCTTTCCAGCTCAAAATCCACATGCTCGGTCATACCGGCCATCTCGAAGACCTGCTTTAACTGGATCTCGCCCCAACGCCCGCGCGTTTTCGGCGCGCGTAACGCCTGCACCAGCTTGCGGGTTTCCTGCCCCAGCAATTGTTGGCTATTGTGCAGCGCCGTCACCTGCTCTTTGATAGCGCCATAGGCTTCCTGCCGGTGCTTCTCGATCTCTTGAATGCGGGTATCGAACTTGCCCAGTTTCTCGTCCAGCGGCTTTACGATGCTTTGGATCGCCTCGTGCCGTTTTTCCAGTGATTGATCCGCATCCACCTTGTGTTTTTCAAACCGTTCACTGACCAGACCAAGAAATTTCTGGCTATTGCTTTCCAACACGCCCGAGGCCAGTGCCGCGAAGCGGTCTTCAAGCTCTTTCTTCATCCCGCGCAGCTCTTCCAGCCGTGCCTCATGCGCATGCAAGGTGGTGCGCTGTTCAGCCTCGAGCCGCTCAACGTCGCGCAGATAGCCATCGCGTTCCTCGGTCACGACAGTCAACCGCCCCTCAACCATCGTCAGACGGTCCGCGCGTTCTTGCGCTTTGGCCAACTCAACGCGCAAATCACCGATATCGTGTTCGGTCGCCAGCAATTCGCGCACCCGCGCCCGATGCGCCAGGTTCGACCATAACAAGGCCGCGATCAAAATGATCAAACCGACCCCGACGATCAAAAAGTTGTCAGCTGTCAACAATGCCGAATCAATAGCTAGTAAATCGCTCATCAGGTCCGCCCAAACAGCCGTTCGATATCGGCCAGTTTCAGTTCCACATAGGTCGGCCGCCCGTGGTTGCACTGGCCCGAATGGGGCGTCGCCTCCATTTCGCGCAGCAGCGCGTTCATTTCCTCAGCCCGCATCCGGCGACCCGACCGGACCGAGCCATGACAGGCCACGCGGCTAAGGATCGCTTCGATCTTTTCCTGCACCAACTGGCTGTCGCCGTAATCGTCCAACTCGTCCAATACATCCTTCACAAGCGCATCGGCATTGATTTCGCCAAGCACGGCGGGTGTTTCGCGCACCGCAACCGCCCCACCGCCAAAGGGTTCGATCCCGAGGCCGAGTTTCTGCAAATCCCCCGATAACGCCAGCAACCGCGCCGCATCGCCTTCTGACAACTCAACAATCTCGGGGATCAACAACGCCTGTGCCGCAACGCCGTTTTCGGCCATCTGGGCCTTGAGCCGCTCATAGACCAACCGCTCGTGCGCGGCGTGCTGGTCGACGATCACCATGCCTGTTTCGGTTTGGGCGATAATGTAATTCTCATGAAGCTGCGCACGGGCGGCCCCAAGCGGCAGGGTTTCGTGCTGAAGCTCAGGCTCTTCAACCAAAGGTTCCACCCGCGCCGAATATTCCTGAGCCATTTCGGCAAACCCGCTTTGCGGCGCCTGTGCCTGATAATTCGCCCGCATTGCCCCGGCAGAGGGCCTGTCCATCTGATAGCGCGGAGAAAAAGGCGCCTCGGGCCGCATCGCCCCCAAAGTCGCCCCCGCCACGGTGGTCGAGGCCCGGTGCCCCGCATTGGCCAGCGCATGTCGCAAAGCCGAAACAATCAGCCCGCGCACAATCCCCGGTTCGCGAAAGCGCACTTCTGATTTCGCCGGGTGCACGTTCACATCCACCAGATGCGGATCGCAATCCACGAACAAGGCCACCGCCGGATGCCGATCCCGCGACAGAAAATCCGCATAGGCCCCGCGCAACGCCCCGATCAACAGCTTGTCCCGCACAGGCCGCCCGTTGACGAATAGATACTGCGCAACGGAAGACCCCCGCGAATAAGTCGGCAAAGCGGCATAGCCTGTCAGCCGAAACCCGTCCCGCTCTGCATCAATTTGCAGGGCGTTTTCGGCAAACTCGGCCCCGATCACCCGCGCCAAGCGCCTGTGTAGGGCATCAAACAGATCGCCCTGTTCGGGATCGGCGCGAAATGTCACGCGCCCCTCTCCGCCGCCCGAGACATCGCGCAGCGTGAACCCGACCGACGGTTCCGCCATCGCCAGCCGCTTGACCACATCGCCAATCGCCTGCGCCTCGGCCCGGTCCGTGCGCATGAATTTCAGCCGCGCAGGCGTGGCATAAAAAAGATCACGCAACTCAACCACGGTCCCTTGCGACAATGCCGCAGGCTTAACGGCGGACATCTGGCCGCCATTCACCGAAATCCGATGCGCGTCACCCCCGTCAACGCGGCTGGTGATCGTTAACCGCCCGACTGCGCCAAGCGACGGCAACGCCTCACCTCTAAACCCGAAGGAATGAATATTCAGTAAATCGCTGCCATCAATTTTCGAGGTCGCATGACGCGACAAGGCCAAGGGCAATTCCGTGCCGGAAATCCCCCAACCGTCATCGGTCACACGGATCAGCGTCTTGCCACCATCAGCATAGGCCACCTCGATCCGTCGCGCACCTGCATCAATGGCGTTTTCGACCAGTTCCTTAACGGCAGACGAAGGCCGCTCCACCACTTCCCCCGCCGCGATCCGGTTGATCGCTGCATCGTCAAGCTGGCGAATAACCGGCCGGGAATCGCCTATATGGGGGGTATGCGCATTCATAACGCAAAACCTAGCATGACCTGGTGCGATTCGGCCAGTTCAGCACAGCGGTTCAACCGGCTTTCTTGTTTCCGGTGAACAGGATCAGCCCAGCCGCGCCGGCAAATACCGCAATATCGGCGATATTGAAGGAAAACGGGTTTGATATTCCGCAGCAGCTTACGTTCAGGAAATCCGCAACCGCCCCATAGACAAAGCGGTCCAGCACATTGCCCAATGCGCCACCGATCATGATGCCGCCGGATATCGCCCCCAGACGGCCCGGTTTTTCGCGCATGACCCAGATATAGATCGCCGCGACCAGAACAAGCGCAATCGCGATCAACACCCAACGCGCCTCGGCCCCTGAGAACAGGCCGAAATTGATGCCCTCATTCCAGGCCAGGCGGAACGTCACGAAAGGCGGCAAAACCTTGATTTCATAGCGTTCCAGCAAGTTCAGTCCAAAAAGCACATAGACCTTGGCAAGCTGATCCAGCAAGAACGCCGCCAATGCGGCAATGGCGATATAACGGCGTGTCTTCATATCAGTGACGGAAGTGGCGCATGCCGGTGAACACCATGGCAATGCCTTTTTCGTCTGCGGCTTTGATCACCTCGTCATCGCGCATCGAGCCGCCTGGCTGGATCACGCAAGTGCCGCCCGCCGCTGCCGCCTCGAGAAGACCATCGGCAAACGGGAAGAACGCATCCGAGGCCACCGCGCAGCCCTTGGTCGGCACGTCCTCAAGACCCAGCGCATCGGCCATGCGTCTGGCCTTATCAGCGGCCACATTGGCGCTGTCCAACCGGCTCATCTGGCCTGCACCAACGCCGACGGTCGCGCCGCCTTTGACATAGACAATCGCGTTTGATTTCACGTGCTTGGCAACCTTCCAGGCGAACAGAAGATCCGCCATCTGCGCATCCGTCGGTGCGACCTTGGTCACGACCTTCAGGTCTTCCATGCCGACAAAGCCCACATCCTTGTTCTGCACCAGCATCCCGCCTGCCACCTGTTTATGGGCGACAATCGGTTCGCGGGTGTTCGGCAGGCCTTCGGTCAAAAGCAAACGCAGGTTCTTTTTCTTTGCAAAAATACTCATTGCCTCGTCCGAGGCCCCCGGGGCGATGACGACTTCCGTAAAGATTTCGACAATCTTTTCCGCCGTTTCCGCATCCAATGGCATGTTCAATGCCACGATCCCGCCAAAGGCCGAGGTGCGGTCACAATCGAACGCCTTTTGGTAGGCCTCAACCAAGGACGCGCCCACAGCGACACCGCACGGGTTGGCATGTTTGATGATCGCACAGGCCGGTCCGTTGGCCGGATCAAACTCGGCCACCAGCTCATAGGCGGCATCCGTGTCGTTGATGTTATTATAGCTCAGTTCCTTGCCCTGAAGCTGAACAGCCGTAGCCACGCCCGGACGGTTCGATCCATCCACATAAAACGCCGCGTCCTGATGCGCGTTCTCGCCATATCGCAGGGTTTGCTTGATCTCGCCCGCCACAACACGCCGGCGCGGTGCCTTTTCGCCGATGGCCCCGGCCATCCAGTTCGATACCGCAGCGTCATAAGCACCGGTGCGGGCATAGGCAATCTGGGCCAGGCGTTGACGGAAGCCATAGGATGTTGCCCCGTCATGCGCGTCCAATTCGGCCAGAAGTGCCTGATAATCCTGAACATCGACAACGGTGGTGACAAACCCGTGGTTTTTTGCCGCCGCGCGGATCATGGCCGGGCCGCCGATGTCGATATTCTCGATCATCTCGTCATATCCCGCGCCACGCGCCAAAGCCGCCTCGAACGGGTAAAGGTTCACCACCAGCAGGTCGATCCCGCCGATCCCGTGGGCGTTCATCGCCGCCACGTGGTCGTCATTGTCGCGAAGGGCCAGCAATCCGCCATGCACACGCGGGTGCAGCGTTTTTACACGGCCATCCATCATTTCCGGGAACTCTGTCACCTCAGAGACATCGCGCACGGTCAAACCGGCATCCCGCAGCGCCTTGGCCGACCCGCCGGTCGATAGCAGCTCGACCCCGCGTGCGGCCAGCGCCTGCCCCAGCGCGGTCAGGCCGGTTTTGTCAGATACGGATAGAAGGGCGCGGCGCACTTGGTGCAGTTCGGTCATCGGGGTCTCCAAAGGGGTCAGTCAATCGGGTCCGCTTCGAGCGCAGCAAGATCGCGAATGCCCTTCAGGCTTTCAGGCGTTTTCGCCAGCGACCAGCGGATGCGCGTCGTATAGGTGGTTGCCCGCCCGGATAAAACCATTTGTTTCGTCGCAGTGGGCCTTGTGGCCTCGCTATCCAGATAAACCGAGCTTTCCATGGCAAAGGCGAACCCGCCATCATGGCGGAAATCCCATACTTCCCCGCTTTTCAGCAGCAACTGGACGGTTCCGGTTTCGGGATCAAGGCGCGTTGCCACATCCGGGTGAAGATGAAACCGTAAGGTGAACGGAATGCCTTCGCCCTTCAGACCATCCATGATCTTGTCGAATTTCGCGCGGGCTTTGGTGCTTTCGGACAGCAGAACCTCTTCCCCGGCGACGGCGCTGCCATCAACCGTCAATTCCAAAGCGCGCCCCTGCAACATACCATGGCTGCGCAGATAGCCGTCATGGCTGGCCTCAATCCGCAGGTAATCCAGATGGCGTTCCATCTGAACCGGGACCGAGGCCGGGCGGGTCTCCATCGGCTCTCGGGACTGGCCCATGATCTCGCGCGATCTTCCCAATCGGGACGAGGAATAGCCGTCCAGCCCCAGAACCGAATGCGACGGTGTCGCGCGTCCAGCTTTACGCCATTCCGGCCCGAAAGGTGCCCCAGCACCACAGCTGACAATCATTGGCCTTTGGCCCGAGGTCAGCTCCATCGCCAGGGTCGAGGCATGGGCATTGAACGACGCCCCGTTCGCCGCAGGGGGGGCCGCATCCACGATCAGGCTGGTCCGGCCCGAAGCCATGCGCACAAAGCCCATACCGCCGTCCGGTTCATGCCCCCGCGCACCCGATCCGGCAAGCGCCTGATCCAGCCCGAACATCACCCCGCGTCCTCCGCCCTGAAACCGGGCCAGCGCCCCGTCGGAATGGCGCAGTGATCGCAACACCCGTGCCATTTTCTTTTGCCGCTCGATCAGGTCCGAAGGGACCACAACACCGGTGGCCTGCATATCGGCAACCGCCCAGTTGATCAGGTTCAAAAGCCCCAGCAATTCTTCGGGATTGCGCGACACCAGCGTTCCGTCACCTGCCGTCAGGCGCATAAGCTCGCGCATCAGCGCCTGGCCGCCAGCCGCACCGGTGTCGCCCAGCCCGACAATCACACGGCGCACCAGTTGCAGCGTGGCCAGCGCCTCGATCCGCCCTTTCGCATCCGACGCCAGTTTCCAGCGACGTTGCAGATAAACCGCCTGCCGCCAGATTTGCCGATCCAGCAACATCTTCTCGCTTGAGGGCAGTTTTCGCGTCAGCTCGTCGTAATGATGCAGCCAGCGCATCAGACGCCGCGCCAGAACCTCGGGCGCCCAGGCCAAGCCATGGCCGTTGCCAAAGCTGCTGATCCACTCGGACACCCAAACCTGCGCCTTTTGAAAAGCGTCAGGGCTGGCCACGGCCAGCACATGATCCAGCCAGCCAAACCCGTGCATATCCGCGCGGAAAGCATTGTCCGGTGCCTTGATATCCCAGACCGAGATACCCGGCGCCATCACCAGACGACCGGCAAACTTGCAATTGCCTTCCAGAAAATCCTGACCGATCTTCAACGATCCCAGCGAACGCGGCCCGGGCAGATCAACAAGCGCGGCTCGCTTGCCGCCAAAACCGGTTGCCAAACCGCCTAGCCGGTTGCCGGTGCGCCGAAACGCCGTCAGCTTTATCCCTGGGCCTTGTGCCATTCCGCGAAAGTCTGTCCTTGGGCTTTGTCCTGTTTCATATACGCCGCGCTGCCGCGAACAGAAAGGTCTGGTGGCTAGTTCTTGCGCAAAACGGCGATATAAAACCCGTCCATGCCCCCTTTTTCACTCCAGAAATCCGGGCGCAGACGCAACCCGCCCTCGGGCGCACGCCATGCCTCTTCGATCCAATCCTGCTCTAGCGGGGCCAGTTCGATATCCTTGTGGCGGGCCAGTGCGTCCTCGACCTGGCATTCCCCTTCATCGGGCAATAGCGAACAGGTGCAATAAACCAGCCGCCCTCCGGGTTTCAACAGACCCAAAGCATGGTCCAGCATCCGCGCCTGCAAGGCGATCAGTTCGCCAAAATCGCTGCCGTCCTTGGCAAATGGCAGGTCCGGATGCCGCCGGATCGTGCCCGTGGCCGAACATGGCGCATCAAGAATGATCGCCTCATACGCCCCTTCAAACGCAAGGGCATCGCCCTTCTTGACCACTGCATGCAACCGGCAGCGTTCCAGGTTTTCGCGTACCCGTCTCAGACGGTTTTTCGAAATATCCACCGCCGTCACCCGTGCCCGAACCGAGGCCGCCTGCAATGTCTTGCCACCCGGGGCAGCACAAAGATCAAGAACCGTCTCGCCCTCTTTCAAATCCAGCAATTTCACCGGTATCGCCGCCGCTGCGTCCTGCACCCACCAGTCACCTTCGTCAAACCCCGGCAAGGCCGAGACCTGACCCGCATTTCCAAGTCGGACCGTTCCTCCGGGCAGCATCTCACCGTTCAGCTCGTTCGCCACCTTGGCCGCATCGGTTTTGGCCGTGATATCCACTGGCACGGGCGCACAATGCGCCACCTCCATCGCCGCCACGGCGTCATCCCCCCAGGCATGCACCAAAGGGCCGCGCAGCCATTTCGGCAGGCGCGGCACGCGCAGGCTGTTCCACATATCAGGTCCGGCATCGGCCACCTTGCGCAGCACCGCATTGGTCAGACCCTTCATATGGCCATGGCGTTTGTCGCGCGACACGATCTCGACCATCGAATTGACCACGCCATGCGAAGCCTCACCCAATGCACAAATCTCGACCGTGCCCAAACGCAGCGCGTTGCGAACGGTCAATGGCGGATATTTCCGCAAATGCTTTTGCAGCATGCGATCCGCCCGTTCCATCCCTTTCAGAGTTTCGACAGCAAGCCGCTGCGCCCGCGCCCGATCGGGCGGCGACAGGTGGTCAAGCGCCCCGCCCTGTACCAGCTCGGGCAACAGCTTGCCGTGCTCGATCACCTGATCCAACAGGTAAATCGCGGCTTTTCGGGCGGGAAGGGGCTGGCTTCTCATGTCAATCTCGATTTCGTTTCGGGGCTTTCCCCGCGCAGGATGGCCGCGTATATCAGGGCCATCCCACCGAAGGAAGCCGAGAATGAGCGACCAGCCCGCAAAAGACCTGCCGCCCGCCGCACAACGCGCCCTTGCCGAGGCCGAGGAACGCCGCCGCAATGCGAAAAAACCCGACCTGCCCAAAGAACTCGGCGGTCGCGATGGCCCGGAACCGGTCCGCTTCGGGGACTGGGAAAAGAAAGGCATCGCCGTCGACTTTTGAAAAAACCACGCCGACCAACCCCAGGCAAACTGCTTTCATCTTTTCACAAATACTTCGGGGGGGACCAGCCGCATATCATGTGGCTGGTCGGGGGCAGCGCCCCCATTCCCCGCGATGCGCCTAGGCGCGGCGCAAAAGAAAACGCCCGCTCCAACCGGAACGGGCGCATTGGATCCAGACGGATCAGAATTTCCTTAGCGACGGATACCCAGACGCTTGATGAGGTCCTGATAGCGGCCTTCATCCTTGCCTTTCAGATAGTCCAGCAGCTTACGACGCTGAGCAACCATCATCAGCAGACCACGACGCGAGTGGTTGTCTTTCTTGTGGCTTTTGAAATGCTCGGTCAGGGTCGAGATACGCGAGGTCAGAATGGCAACCTGTACTTCCGGCGATCCTGTGTCGCCTTCCTTGGTTGCGTATTCCTTCATCAGGCGGGCTTTTTCTTCCGCAGTAATCGACATCGGGGTCTCCTTTCGAAGTTAAGGGTTATGGCACAAGCCGGGATGTCGTCCAGCAAGGCCCGTGGAGATGTCTGCAAAGTTGCAGATGCGCGCGTATAGGGGATTCTTTTGCCAATGGGAAGGGCTGATTTAAGCCCCTTTGACGATCACCACATTGTCCGGTGTGACGTCCGAAGCCGAGCTGATATCCGCCAAAAGGTCGTCATCGGCAAACAGCGCAAAGCTGTTATCGGCGGTTTTCACCACCGATATTTCAGGCACACCTTCGGCCACCAGTTCGATGCGATCCGCCGCCGGATCGAAATCCGTCACCCTTACCGCAAGCCCGGCCTCGATCCAGTCGCCCAGCACCAGCACATCATTTCCCTCGCCCAGCGAAACAACATCCCCGTTACCGGCAACCACCGTGTCTTCGCCCTGCCCGCCATTCAGAAAATCCGCCGCCTGCATATCCTCCACAGCGCCATCCAATCGGTCGTTGCCCGCACCGCCGTTCAACACATCTTCACCATCGCCGCCGGTCAGCAGATCATTGCCCAGCCCGCCGATCAGGGAATCATTGCCCTGCCCGCCGGACAGGCTGTCTTGGCCATCGCCTCCGGTCAAAGCGTCATCGCCCGCCCCACCGCCAAGCGCGTCGTCGCCCATCTGGCCAAAAATCAAATCATTTCCGGCACTTCCCAGCATTAGGTCATCGCCGTCTCCGCCATAAACCGTGTCGTCGCCCGCGCCGCCGTCCAGCGTATCGCTGCCGTCGTGACCGTAGATCGCATCTCCGCCATCCTGTCCCGCCAGCAGATCATCGCCGTCATATCCGCCAATCTGGTCGTCCCCGTCGCCGCCAGAAAGGCTGTCATCCTCTTGATTTCCAACGATAATTCCGTCGTCGGCATCCATATCGCCCAGACCCGAAATCGCGGCTGCGCCGAGGACCAGAACGCCAAAAAGGCCTGCAAGTACGAGCATGATCATCCCCTATTCTCCTATGATCAGCTAGCGCCAGAGAAAAAGGAAATTCAATGAAATCAGTATTTTGTGGTTAACACCTACGGTGATGATTCGATCTGTTTGACCAGCTCGGCCGCCCATTCACCGATGATGGGAAGAAATTCAAATTGCGACAGCCACCAAACCAGAAGCGATACAAGAACCGAGGCGCCCAGCACCGTTCCAAGACCAAAGGCCAGACCGCGAAGAAATTGATAGCCCAGGACGCGCCACAGGGAATTCTGGACGCGAATGAAATTGTGGCTGTTCAACTTTCGAACCTCGTCCGTCAGTTGCTCAATCGGGTCTTTTTGCAGGTCCTTGGTCATGTGCCAAACCATGGTTCCGGCTTTTGGGCATAGGCAATGTAGAGCGGATGCTTGGGATGGCCTGCTTTGCTAAGCCCCAGATGATAAACGGAAAATCCTTCATCACGCAGCAAGGCTTCTACACTCGGCCCTCGGTTTAGATGCGCCCCATGTGTGCCCCAGGCGGCCACGATCTGATCCGCCCATTCACAGGCCTCGCGGATCGCATTGTCGTTTTCCGGGCCGACCGGATCCGCCGCCGCACGCATATTGCGCGGATCGGTATCGCGCCAAGCAAAGATGTTGGTGACACGGAATGCGCCGAACCCCAAGGCCCGCGCCCGGCGTTCACAGCGTTCAACCGTCGGGTCGTTCTGCACCTCGGTCGCGGTCGAGGGATTGAGCATCACAAAAGCCGCCTTTCGGCCCTGTGGATCCCAGATTCTGGTTAACGAATAGCGGTAGTTTTCGCAGTCCGAATAGACCGCTTCCGACTGGGCATCGCCCTTAAGATGGCTGCGTGTAATCATGCTGCCTGTTTGATGACATTTGTAACATTTGTACAGGGAAACGCTGCAAATGGGGGGTGGCGTGGAAATCAGCAGGCATCGCATATTGCATTTAATCAAATGTTAACTTTGCTCAACGAATCCTACAGCCTGCGAAGACATGAAATAATTCTCTTTCAGGTTTCCCTAGCATGGCGTTTGCAGTTATGAACTTGAAGCAGGAGGAAGCCATGCCGCTTGATCATCAAATTCTAGGACAAGGAGTATATACGCCTCGAGAAGCCGCGAGGCTAGTAGGTGCGAATGCACAACAAGTGCTTAGATGGACGCGCGGTAGCGGACCGACTGATCCCTTCTTGACGGCGTATTATCAATTTCTCGACGAAGACGTTACTGAAATTAGTTTTCTGGACTTAATCGAAGTTCGTGTTGTATCGGCCATGCGACGAGCCGGGATATCATTACAATCCATAAAATTTGCGATTTCCTTCGCCCAAGATCGACTTGGGCTGGAACGTCCCCTCATTTCTAAGTCGTTCAAGTCAGATGGCACAGAGATTTTGATGGATGCAATTGAAAATGACGGTGAACTTGTTAGCCTTTCGCGCAAACGGCCCGGACAAAAGGTTTTCCGCGAAATTGTATCTCAATCACTGAATGATCTCGAGTACGATGGGGACAATGTAGTTCGCTGGAGGCCGCAGCGATTTTCAGCAGTGGTAATTGATCCTACCAGACATTTTGGTGATCCAATCCTCGATGAATTCGGGGTGTCGACTTCGGTGCTGGCTGAAGAATTCGAAATCTTTTCAGATGAAAAGTATTTGTCAAAAATCTATGATATTCCAATTAAGAAAATTCGAGTAGCTCTTGGCTTTGAAAAAAGTCTCGATGAGGTTAATGGTTAAAATCCTTTTTGATCATAATATGCCTCCTTGTATCGCGAAAGCGGTGCACGAAATTGTTAGTGTTCAAGGCCACGACTCATTTGCGTTGAGAGATTTGTTTCCAACAAACATCTCGGATATTGACTATTTCAATGCTCTTGATCGTGACTGGATAGTCATTTCAAAGGACCTGCAAAATTCGAAGAAAAAGGCTGAGCGAACGGCAATTCTGCAAAACAACATAGTTGCGTTCTACTTGTCGCCCGCACTGAGAAAAAAGCGCGTGAACGAACAAGCTGCGTCTATTCTTTGGCATTGGAGCAGAATGTTGGAGCAACGAAAGAATATGTTAAACGGTTTGTTTCAGTTGCCTGAAAACAAGTCTCAGTTTCGCTCTTTGTAGATCAGCCCACAAACACCTTGCTCGGGTGCAGTTCGCCACCCTTGAACCGTCCGATGGCCACCGCTTGCCCGTCCAGGCTGGCCCAGCATTCGTCGCCGTACTCAACCTCGTCCTTCGGGAAGGCGATCCCCGGATTGCCGTTGCGCAGCTTCGTGGCGCCATCGATGGTTGTTGTCACCTCGGGCAGATCGTCCAGACCGACCTCCAGCGCCAGCAGGTGGTCGTCCAGTTCCGGCGATTTTGCCATGCGGTCGATGTCTTCGATTCTGATGCCGTCCGACGCCTCAAACGGGCCAGACCAGCTGCGGCGCAGCCATTCGACATGGCCAAAGCAACCCAAAGCCTCGCCCAGATCGCGGGCGATGGACCTGACATAGCCGCCCTTGCCGCAGACCATCTCGAGCCGGACGTGATCTTCGTCCGGGCGGTCGAGCATGATCAGAGAGTCAACAAACAACGGCCGCGCCGCGATCTCGACATCCTCACCATCACGGGCCAGCTTATAGGCTCGCTGGCCGTCGATCTTGACCGCCGAGAATTTCGGCGGCACCTGCCGGATATCGCCGATGAAGTTGTTCAGCGCATCCTTGATCCGGTCATCCGACGGTCGGGTATCACTTTCGGCGATCATCTCGCCCTCGGCATCGTCTGTGTTGGTGGCCTGACCCAGCCGCACCGAGAATTCATAGGCTTTCAGCGCGTCGGTGATATAGGGCACGGTTTTGGTAGCCTCACCCAGGGCCACCGCCAAAACGCCGGTCGCTTCGGGATCCAAGGTGCCCGCATGCCCGGCCTTGGCCGCCCCCAATGCCCAACGGACCTTGTTGACTACCGCGGTTGAGGTCATGCCCGCGGGCTTGTCCACCACAAGCCAGCCGGAAACGGCGCGTCCTTTGCGTTTGCGTCCCATCCGGCCTAGTCGCCATCCACGTCGCGGCGCACCGTGTCGTCGCTGAACAGACGGCGGGTGTCGTCCATCCGGTCAAAGGTTTCATCGATGCGAAACCGCAGATCGGGAGTGAACTTCAAACCCACTTTCTTGCCGATCATCCGGCGCAATTCGCCCTTGTTACGGGCCAGCAATCCGATCACGTCGTCCTGCCCCTTGCCGCCAAGCGGGCAGACATAGGCGGTAGCGATTTTCAGATCGGGCGAGGTCGTGACTTCGCCAACCGTGATCGACAGGGCGTTCAGCTCGGGGTCGTGAATGTCGCCGCGCATCAGGATTTCCGACAACGAACGGCGGATCACTTCGCCCACGCGAAGCTGACGCTGGGAAGGCCCGGGGCCATCATGGAATTTATTCTTTGCCATAGGCGGGCCAATACGCCTTTCGGGGGGCTTTGCCAAGCACAAGCATGTGGTCTATGGAAGGTGCGAAAATCAGACGGAGACAGGTTGATGAGCGAATTGCCGGGGATCGTGGTAACAGGGGCATCGGGCCGGATGGGGCAGATGCTGTGCAAGACCGTGCTGGCCAGCGACAAGGCCCGGCTGATCGGCGCGATCGAGCGCGAGGGCCATGGCTGGGTCGGCCGCGATCTGGGCGAGATGATGGGCGGCACGGAAAATGGCATTGTGGTGTCGGATGATCCGGTAACGGAATTTGCCAAGGCGCAGGCGGTGATCGATTTCACCGCACCGGCGGCAACCGTGGCTTTCGCCGGTCTGGCCGCGCAGGCCCGGGCGGTGCATGTGATCGGCACGACGGGGCTGAGCGACGATGATCTGAAAAAGCTGAACGCCGCCTCGCATCATGCGGTGATAATCCGCGCCGGCAATATGAGCCTGGGGGTCAATCTGCTGACCCAGCTGACCAAAAAAGTCGCGGCGGCTTTGGACGAGGATTACGACATCGAAGTGATCGAAGCCCATCACAACCAAAAGGTGGACGCCCCTTCGGGAACGGCGCTGATGCTGGGTGAAGCGGCCGCAGAAGGCCGGGGCGTTTCGCTGGACGAGGTCGAAGATCGCGGCCGCGACGGCATCACTGGACCCCGCCGGAAAGGGGCCATCGGTTTTCACGCCATCCGTGGCGGCGACATCATCGGCGAACATGACGTGATGTTCGCAGCATCCGGCGAACGCATCATCCTGCGCCACGTCGCCAGTGATCGCTCGGTCTTTGCCCGTGGTGCCTTAAAGGCCGCCCTGTGGGGCCAAAACCAGCGCCCCGGTGAATATGACATGGTGGACGTGTTGGGGCTTTGAGCGTTTCAAAATCCGCTTGTGGTGCGGATTAACGCCGGAAACGCCTTAGCGGTCAGGATCAATCAGACGGATCAGATCGGCCACGCGCTGGCCGATTTCGCGGCTTGCCTTAAGCGACGGGTGCACCCGATCCAGCGCGTGATAGGATTTGTCGCCCATCGGCACGAGAGTCTTCAACGACAGGAAATACGCATCCGGCACCTCGCCCAGATAATCCTCGATCCGGCGCTCTAACTCGTCGCCCTCGTCGCGGCATTCGTCGATCACCGAGTCAAATCCGGGGCTGCGCATATAGCCGACATAGATCACTTTGGCACCGCTCTCGAGCACCTCGTCCAGCGTTTCGGGGATCGCCCCTTCGCCCGCTGCCTTGCTGGAAATCAACTTGTCCAGCTTGGCTTCGCAGGCCTTGCAGCCGCAGCCGAACCAAAGGTCATTTCCGCCACCATTGACGATGACCCAATCCCAATCGCCCTCGGTATACTGGCTTGAGATGCGCATCCCCATCTCGGCCATGGCCGGAATGCGAAAGATCATCCGCGCACCGCCGATCGACCGGTTGACGGTCGCCTCGCCCAGTTCCCGCCCCACCACATCGGCAATCGACTGGCCAGTCATCGTGTGCCAGGCCATCAGGCTGTCACCGATGGCCAGAATACGGGGTGCGGGGGTTTGCTGCGCCAACAGCTGCACCGGGCTGATCAGCGCCGTGAATGCGCATATCGCGGCAAATCGGGTCAGGGGCATGTCGTCAACCGTTTACTAAAAGCGTTTCGCCCTGTTGTTATGACACAACAAAAGGGTGAGGTTCGCACAATCCTGTGATGTTCCGCGCGGACTATCCCCATCAGGCCCTTCAAAATCAAGCGTCCTGTGCGCATTCGCGATGTACAAGCGAAAAGGCCCGCTTTCGGTGAAAAGCGGACCTTGGGAACAGGTTCGGATCAATGCGCGATCAGGTCAGATCTTCAATCCGCGCGTCCGGCGCGTTTTTCTTGACCGATTCAATCCCGTTTTCGCGGGCAGCTTCGCTGGAATAGGATTCAGACGTGCCGATCACCTGACCGTTGCTGGCCTTCAGGTTAAAGCGCGGAGCACCAGACGAAGTTTCGCGGCGCTCGTAACGGTCGTCATTCGGAGCGTTCTTCTTGACAGACTCGACGCCATTCATGGCGCTGGCTTTGCGTTTATAGCCTTCGCTGGCCAGAATAATCTCGCCATTGCCTGCTTTCAGACGAAAGCGGGTTTCGCCTGCCTTGTCGGTGTAAACCTCAAATTTTCCCGCCATTTCTCTCCCTCTCGAATTACCAGATAACGGACACGGGCCAAGTTTGGGCAGATGTTCGGTAAAGTGCAACATATTTCCGTATTTGAAGGCGTTGACGCAAGGTCGGCCGCTGCAAACTGATCCCTTTCCAAACAAGGAAAACTGCGTTATGTGGCCCGCTATCTGAGACGTGATGCCTTTGACCCCGGGCGCATGAAAAGGATTGGGGTCGGTGGCAATGGGGCCACCATGAAAACGGAAGACCCGGGAGGGCCCGGGAGTGCTTCCAACAAGGATACGATACATGTTTAACGTAACGACGAAATCCATGCAGTGGGGCGAAGAGACCCTGACGCTGGAAACGGGCAAGGTTGCCCGTCAGGCCGACGGCACCGTGATCGCCACTTTGGGCGAAACTTCGGTGATGGCGGCGGTGACTTTTGCCAAGACGCAAAAGCCGGGTCAGGACTTTTTCCCGCTGACCGTTCATTACCAGGAAAAATACTATGCGGCGGGCAAGATCCCCGGTGGCTTTTTCAAGCGCGAGGCGCGTCCGACCGAAAAAGAAACCCTGACCGCACGTCTGATCGACCGTCCGATCCGTCCGCTTTTTGTGCCGGGCTTCAAGAACGAAGTTCTGGTGATGTGTACGGTTCTGAGTCACGATCTGGTCAACGACCCCGATATCGTTGCGATGATAGCCGCCTCGGCCGCGCTGACGATTTCGGGCGCTCCGTTCCGTGGCCCGATTGCCGGTGCACGTGTTGGATTTGAGGATGGTGAATACATCCTGAACCCGACCGTCGACGATATGGATCAGCTGCGCAACAACCCGGACCAGCGTCTGGACCTCGTGGTTGCAGGCACCAAAGACGCCGTGATGATGGTGGAATCCGAAGCCTATGAGTTGACCGAAGCCGAAATGCTGGGCGCGGTAAACTTTGCGCATGAAAACATCCAGCCGGTGATTGATCTGATCATTGATCTGGCCGAAGAAGCCGCAAAAGAGCCGTTTGAATTTGAAGCGCCGGATTACAGCGCGTTGTTCGACGTCGTGAAGGCGGCGGGCGAAGAGCAGATGCGGGCCGCTTACGCCATCGGCGACAAGCAAGAGCGCACCGCCGCTGTTGCCGCCTGCAAAGAGGCGATCATTGCGGGTCTGACCGAAGAACAGCAAGAAGACGAAAACCTCGGCTCGGCCCTGAAAAAGCTGGAATCGGGCGTTCTGCGGTCTGACGTTGTGAAGAATGGCCGCCGTATCGACGGCCGTGCACTGGACGAGGTGCGCGACATCGTGGCCGAAACCCATGTTCTGCCGCGCACCCACGGTTCGGCCCTGTTCACCCGAGGTGAGACGCAAGGCTTGGTTGTCACCACGCTGGGCACCGGCGACGACGAGCAGATCATCGACGCGCTGCATGGCAACTATCGCTCGAACTTCCTGCTGCACTACAACTTCCCGCCCTATTCGGTTGGTGAAGCGGGTCGCGTTGGCCCTCCGGGCCGTCGTGAGATTGGTCACGGCAAACTGGCATGGCGCGCGCTTCAGGCGGTTCTGCCTGCGGCAACCGACTTCCCCTACACCGTTCGCGTTGTGTCCGAGATCACCGAATCCAACGGCTCGTCGTCGATGGCGTCGGTCTGCGGCGGCTCATTGTCGATGATGGACGCCGGTGTGCCACTGAAAGCGCCGGTTGCCGGTGTGGCCATGGGTCTGGTTCTGGAAGAAGACGGAAGCTATGGCATCCTGACCGATATTCTGGGCGACGAGGATCACCTCGGCGACATGGACTTCAAGGTTGCGGGCACCGAGAACGGTATCACCAGCTTGCAAATGGACATCAAGGTTGCAGGCATCACGCCCGAGATCATGGAAAAAGCGCTTGAGCAAGCAAAAGCGGGCCGGATGCACATTCTGGGCGAAATGGCCAAGGCGATCACCACAGCCGGTGAATTCAGCGTTCACGCGCCTCGGATTGAGACCATGCAGATCCCGACCGACAAGATTCGTGAAGTGATCGGCTCGGGCGGTAAGGTGATCCGCGAGATCGTGGAAGTGTCGGGCGCCAAGGTCGATATCAACGACGAAGGCATCATCAAGATCGCATCGCCGGACGGAGACTCGATCAAGAAGGCCTATGACATGATCCACTCGATCGTGGCAGAGCCGGAAGAAGGCCAGATCTACGACGGCAAGGTCGTCAAGATCGTCGACTTCGGTGCCTTCGTGAACTTCTTCGGCAAGCGCGATGGTCTGGTGCACGTGTCCCAGATCGAAAACCGCCGCCTGAACCATCCGTCGGACGTTCTGAAAGAAGGTCAGGACGTGAAGGTCAAGCTTTTGGGCTTTGACGATCGCGGCAAGGTGCGCCTGTCGATGAAAGTCGTCGATCAGGAAACCGGCGAAGAGATCGTGCCTGAGAAGAGAGAAAAGAAAGAGGACTGATCATTCGAGGGTGCTTCGGGATCGGATCGCTCTGTATTTGACCTCGGAACACTTTAAGTGATTCAAAAGACTCTGAAATTTCCAAGGCCCTGACAATACTTGTCAGGGCCTTTGTTTTTTGGGATACTCAACCCAATAAAAACACATAAAAATCACTGTATTGAGGTTATGAGCATGAGAATTCTAAAAGCAGCAAGCGCTGCGGTTCTTGCCGTTTTGGGCACGACAGCCGCATCCCAGGAAACCCGCTTTGGCGCGGGTTTGTCACTGTTTGGTCCGGCAATTGAAGCGCAGACCAAGATCGGGCGTAACGTAACGGTCCGGGGTATCTATGCGGGCGGGCTGAACGCTTCGGGAACCCAGTCGGCAGACGGGCTGGATTACACGCTGAGCGGCTCGCTGGGCGGCACCGCGGCGATGGTGGCCTATCACCTGCCTGCGGGCATCCGGTTCTCGGGCGGGTTGATGTTCTCAAACAGTTCGATCACCGGAACGGTGACGGGGGACGGCACCGATTTTGGCGGTCCTGCGGGGGCGGTCACGGTGGAAAGCGATGTGTCATTCGTGCGCAGCACCGCACCGATCACGACGATCGGAATCGATATCCCGATTTTCTATGATTTCGTCCTGTCGACCGACACCGGTGTGGTTTGGAACGGCGGGTATAACGTATCGTTGACACAAACGGCCGGCACCACCATTCCGGCGGGAGATCTGGCCAATGCCGAGGCAGATATCGAAGACGAATTATCCGCTTTGGGCGTGTTCCCCTATGTCAGCCTGATGGTCGGCAAATGGTTCTGATCTTAAAGCGTCCTGCCAAAAACCTGAATCACGGGTTTGTGGCAGGGCGCCCACAACAGTTGATGGGTCTTGCAGCGTCCGGCCTTTCCCCTGTCTCAGGTTAAAGGTCGGACGCTTTAGTTTCTTTTGTCTAAAAATATCCCGGGGAGCGCGAGGGGCTGGCCCCTCGCCCCTGTCGGGTGCCGAAGGCACTCGAAACTGGGTTAAAACGGCGCTTTGGCCCTGAACTTCATGCCTTCCCCGCCATCGGGATGGCGCAGGCGCAGCTCTTCCGAATGCAGCATCAGACGGGGGTGATCACGTGCCTCACCTTCGGCGTAAAACGGATCGCCCAATATTGGGTGGCCGAGCGCCTGCATATGCACCCGCAACTGGTGCGACCGCCCGGTTTTGGGCATAAGGCGAACGCGGCTTTCCGCGTCAGACGCCTTGAGCACCCGCCAATTGGTCATTGCGGGTTTGCCGTTGTGAAGATCGACCATCTGGCGCGGACGGTTGGGCCAGTCAACGATCAGAGGCAGATCGACCGTGCCAGTTTTCGGCTCTAACCGCCCCCAAACCCTTGCGATATAGGTTTTCTTCACGCTGCGCTTTTCGAATTGCATCGACAGGTTGCGCTGCGCATGCGGCGTTTGTGCAAAGACCATCACGCCGGACGTATCGCGGTCAAGCCGGTGCACCAGCAATGTCTGGGGAAAGACATCCTTTACCCGTGTCAGCAGGCAATCGGCCAAATGCTCGCCTCGTCCCGGCACCGACAACAGACCCGCGGGTTTGTTCACGACAACGATTTCGTGATCTTCGTGCAGAATGTCCAGCGGATCGGTTGGCGGAGTATAGGCTTCGGTCATTTCTGCTTCATACCACCGCTGAGCTACGGAAAAAGTTCAAATTCTGCGTTTCGCCTTTTTGATTTGCGACGGAATTTCATCCCAGGCCCGTTTCACCGGAGGACACAGACCCCGGGTAAGATGACATGAAGACAATCCTTCCATCCGTATTCCTTGCTGCTTTCAGTCTTCTGATCGTGGCGACGCTTTTATCCTCAGAGGTGTTGATGCAGACCGGTTTTTGAACTTTCGCTAGACCTTCACCCGCTCGGATTTCGGATCATACATCGGCCTGAGCGAGGCTTCGGCCCGCACCCGTGTGCCCATCACGTCGATCTCGTAGGTCGAGGCCAGAACATCTGCGGCTTTTTCGCCTTCGCAGGGCACATATCCCATGCCCATTGCTCCGCCGAGCGTATGGCCGTAATTGCCTGAACTGAGATAGCCAACGATCTCGCCATCGCGGATCACCGGTTCGTTGTGGAACAACAATGGCTCGGGGTCGGTCAGTTTGAACTGCATCATACGGGCTTTGGGGCCGGTCTCCTTGCGCGTCAGCACCGCCGCCTTGCCGATGAAATCCGCCTTGTCGGTCTTGACGGCAAAGCCAAGCCCTGCGTCGATTACGTGATCTTCACAGGTGATGTCATGGCCGAAATGGCGGAAGCCCTTTTCGATGCGGCAGCTATCCATCATGTGCATCCCGCACAGCTTCAGCCCCATTTCTTGCCCCGCCTCAAAGAGCGTTTCAAAGGCATGGCCCGCCATATCGGCCGAGACATAGATCTCCCACCCAAGCTCGCCGACATAGGTCACGCGATGCGCGCGGGCGAGGCCCATGCCAAGCTCGATCTCTTGCGCCGTGCCAAAGGGGTTGGTGGCGTTCGAGAAATCGGCGGGCGAGACTTTTTCCAGCAATTTCCGCGCATTGGGACCCATGACGGCCAAAACGCCTTCGCCTGCGGTGACATCGGTGATGACCACGTTGAAGTCGCCTTTGTGGCGCTCCATCCATGTCTGGTCGGCCAGGCGTGTGGCGGCGGGGGTAACGACCAGATAGCTGGTCTCGGTCAGGCGGGTGACGGTGACGTCCGCTTCGATCCCGCCACGGGTGTTGAGGAATTGGGTATAGACGATCTTGCCATTCGGGACCGAGTAGTCGCCGCCGCCGATGTAGTTCAGGAATGCCTCGGCGTCGGGTCCTTCGACGCGGATTTTGCCAAAGGATGACATGTCATACATGCCGACATTTTCGCGCACGGCCCGGTGTTCGGCGGCGGAGTTTTCAAACCAGTTTTGGCGTTTCCATGTGTATTGGTATTCGGGTTCCTGCCCTTCATTGGCGAACCAGTTGGCGCGTTCCCAACCGGCGATTTCGCCCATGACCGCGCCGTTTTGAAGAAGGTCGTGGTGGAAGGGCGACCGGCGGACGCCCCGCGCGGTGGCCTTTTGGCGATAGGGGAAATGGTCGGCGTAAAGCAGGCCGAGGGTCTCTTTCGACCGTTCGAATAGATAGGTCTTATTGCCTTGGAACGGCTGCATCCGGCTGACATCCACGTCGCCGAGGTCGAACGGTTTCTGCCCGTCTTCCATCCATTGCGCCAGCGCCATGCCTGCCCCACCCGCCGACTGGATGCCGATCGAGTTGAAGCCCGCCGCGACCCAAACATTGTCCATTTCGGGCGCGAGGCCAAGGTGATAGGCATCGTCCGGCGTAAAGCTTTCCGGCCCGTTGAAGAAGGTGTGAATCCCCGCCTCGGCCAGCATCGGCACACGGTTGATTGCCTGTTCGAGGATCGGTTCGAAATGATCGAAATCCTCGGGCAGTTGGTCAAATTCAAAGCTGTCGGGAATGCCGTTCATCGCCCAAGGCTTGGCGTTGGGTTCAAAGGCTCCAAGCAGGAATTTTCCCGCGTCTTCTTTGTAATAGGCGCATTCGTCCGGCACCCGCAGCACCGGCATTTGGGTAAGGCCCTCGATTGCCTCGGTCACGATGTAGAAGTGTTCACAGGCGTGCAGCGGCACGTTGACCCCTGCCATACGGCCAACCTCGTGGCCCCACATTCCAGCGCAGTTAACGATCATGTCGCATGCAATATGGCCCTGTTGCTGGCCATCGTCGCTGACCCAATCGACTCCGGTGACGTGGCGGCCGTTCTTGGCGATGCCCGTCACTTTGGTGCGTTCCTTGACCAGTGCCCCGCGTTGCCGTGCGCCCTTGGCCAGAGCCAACGCGATATTGGCCGGATCGCCCTGCCCGTCGAGCGGCAGCCAAACGCCGGCAGTCACGTCGTCGATATTGAGGTGTTCGTATTTCTCTTTCACCTCTTTGGGCGAGATTTCCTCGACTTCGACCCCAAAGGCGCGGGCCATGGCAGCTTGGCGGAAGATTTCCTCTTTACGTTCCTCGGTCAGGGCAGCGGTGATCGACCCGCAGCGTTTGAAGCCGGTGGCGACACCGGTTTCGGCTTCGAGGTTGCCGTAGAGTTCCTGGCTATACTTTGCCAGTTTGGTCATGTTGGCGGTGGCGCGAAGTTGCGCGATCAGCCCGGCGGCGTGCCACGTGGTGCCCGAGGTTAGTTGTTTGCGTTCAAGCAAGACTACATCTTTCCAGCCAAGCTTGGTCAGGTGGTAGGCGACGGAGCATCCGATGACACCGCCACCGATGATGACGACACGGGCTTTGGTGGGTAGGTCAGCCATGAGTTTTACCTTTCTGGTTTCCGGGGCTTCGCCCCGGACCGGAGCGAGGTGCCAGCCCCTCGCGCTCCCCGGGATATTTAGGGACAAAAGAAATTAGACGATGCTGTGACCAGCGGCGTGAATGCGATTTGCGAGTTCCTTGATATGGGCGGGGCCGACTTCGCAGCAGCCGCCGACGATGGTGGCCCCTTGGGCAATCCATTGCATGGCAAAGTCAGCGTAGGCGTCAGGGTCGAGGTCCTGGCGTTGTTCGAGGGCATCGACTGTGGGAGAGTCTTCGAGGAAACCTTCGGAAATGCGGGTGAAGCCGTTGGCATAGGCCCCGAAGGGCTTGTCGAATGATTTGAGACATTCGAGACCAGCGGCGACCGCTTCGGGGCGCGAGCAGTTGATCAGCACCGCTTCGGGATCAAATTGCGCCACGAGAGGGGCCAACGCTGAGAGTGGTTCGCCCGAGCGCAGTTTGTCTCCGTCATCGTCATCGACCGTAAGCGCCAGCCAGACCGGTTTGGTGCAGGCTCTGGTGGCCCGCAACGTCGCTTCGGCTTGATGCAGGCTGGCAACGGTTTCGATGATGTAGAAATCAACGCGCGGCTCCATCGCCCTGATCAGGCGTTGATAGCCTGCGGCGGTATCTTCAAAGGAAATCTGGAAATCGGTGCGATACGAAGCGCGGATGGGACCAAGCGCGCCCGCGATACGGCCAGCGCCGAAGTTATCGCGGGCAAGTTCGGCCTCGTTCAGGGCTTGTTCCAGAAGGCTGTCCAACTGATCTTCGATACCGACCATTGCCAGCCGGTCGGGCAGAACGGCATAGGTGTTGGTGGTGGCGATGGTTGCGCCTGCCTTGAAGTAATCGGCATGGATGCTTTCGATCACACCGGGATGTTCCAGCATGACCGAGGTGGACCAAAGCGGGGTCGCGCGGTCGCCCGAGCGTTTGACGGCCTCTTGGCCGATAGAGCCGTCGAGAAGGGTGATAGCTGTCATGAGGGCACCTTTGGCGGGAGGAGGACGAATTTTCCGGGCAGGGATTTTTGCATGAAAGTGTCTTGCGCTTCATGGATTTTGCTTAGCGGGTAGGTGGCTGAAATCAGGGGGGTGAGGGCGCCTTGATTGATCAGGACGATAAGCTCGGCGAAGACGGAACGCGGGGTGAAGGTACAGCCGTGGATGGTAATGTCGCGCAAGTAAACCTCGCGCAGGTCGGCCTGCACGATCGGACCTGCGATGGCGCCCGAGGTGGCGTAGTGACCGCCCGGTTTGAGCGCCCGGATCAGGCTTTGGAAGGCGTCGCCTGCGACCACGTCGATGACGATATCGTAGGTGTTTTCGGGTGGGGTATCGGCGCGGTCAAGGGTTTGCGCTGCGCCCATGGTCAGCACGTCCTGTTGTTTGGCGGCTGAGGCGACGCCGGTGACTGATGCGCCTTTGAGGGCGGCGATTTGTACGGCGGCCATGCCGACGCCGCCGGAGGCGCCGGTGATGAGGACGTTATGGCCTTTGGAAACGCCCGCGCGATGCAGAAGGTTATAGGCGGTGCCGTAGGCGCAGGGCATGGCGGCGATTTCGGTGTCGGTGAGGGGGGAAGCTGTGACGTTGAAAATATCCGCAGCGTCCAGCAGGCAGAATTGCGCGAAGGCCCCGTCAATCTCGGACCCAAGGGCGATATAGGCGGTCGGGTTTTCCGGTGTCGGACGAGGCAGGTTGATGGCGCAGGTGACGCGGTTGCCGATAGCGAAGCCTTCGACGCCCTGCCCGAGTGCGACGATGCGTCCGCAGATGTCTCCACCCTGAATTCGGGGAAAGTCGAGGGCGCCTGCGTGCCCGCCCGCTTTGCCGACCTCACCGCTGTCGGTGGCACCTGTGACATCCGAGGAATACCATCCGATGCGGGTGTTGATGTCGGTGTTATTGACGCCTGCCGCCAGCACCTGCACCAGCACTTGCCCCGCGCCGGGGGTTGGCACGGGAATATCCGTCCGCCACTCCAGCGCCTCGGGTCCGCCGTGGCGGGTCAGATAAACGCCGGACATATGTGTGGGCAGGTTTGGCACTGTTGGATCCTTGGGGTGAGACCCCGGCGCGGGGGCCGGGGCGAGGTTGTCTTGCCGCCCCCGGACATGATCCGGGGCCGCGTGGTCTTTACGCCCGCAGACGTTCGTTGGCGGGATCCCACAGCGGTTCGTCTTTCTGGACGACCGCTTTGTATTTCTCGCCGTAGATTTCAACCTCAACCTCGGTGCCGGGCTGATTCAGATCAGGGCGGATCATCCCCAGCGCGATCGAGGCACCAACGCGATAGCCGTAAGCTCCGCTGGTGGTTTCACCGACGATTTCACCGTTATGCCAGATGCAGGACATGTAAGGCGCGTCTGCATCGCCCGCGTCAACGATCAGCGTGACGAAGGATTTGGTAACGCCCTGTTGCTTTTCGATCTGGATCGCCGCCTTGCCCGGGAAATCCTGTGGCTTGTCGAGCTTGACGAAACGGCCAAGCCCGCCTTGCAGCATGGTGTAGTCGGTAGACAGATCGCCTTTCCACGCGCGGTAGCCTTTTTCGATGCGCAAGCTGTTCAGAGCGTACATGCCGAAGGGTTTCAACCCGTGTTTTTCGCCTGCGGCCATCACGTCGTCGAACACTTTCGCGGTGTCTTCGACTTTGGTGTGGATTTCCCAGCCAAGCTCGCCCGCGAAGGAGACGCGGACCAGTTGCACCCAGGTGCCGTTGATCTGCGCCGACTGGTGGGTCAGCCAGCCCTTCGACAGGTCGGCGTCCGAGATTTCCGCCAGAATGTCGCGGGTTTTCGGACCGGTGAAGATTTGCGTCATGAAATCCTTGGTGACGTTGGTCAGCGTGAAACCTGCGTCCTTGGGCGCGTGCTTTTGCAAAAGCTCGAAATCGTGCCACTCGGCCCCCGCCGCCGTGATGAGGAAGAAGAAATCTTCGGCGATGCGCATGGCAGACATTTCGGTCACGATGCGCCCGCGATGATCCGCGATATAGATCAGACCGATGCGGCCCACCTTGGGAATTCCCCCCGTCGCGAGGCCGCGAAGAAACTCGGCCGCCCCTTCGCCTTCCAAGCGGTAACGCGAGAAACCGGGCAGATCGAGAATGCCTGCCGCGTCGCGCACTGCTTCGCATTCTTCCTTGATCCTCTGTTGCCATGGGCCTTGGCGGCCCCATGTCTGGGTGGCTTCGTGACTGGTGTCGTCGCCAGCTTGCGCATACCAGTTGGCGCGTTCCCAGCCGTTATAGGCACCCATGACGCCGCCAGCCGCGATGATCCTGTCATGGATCGGTGAGAGCTTTTTATCGCGGCCGGCGGGCCATTCGTGGTGGGGGAAGTGCATGGCATATTCGTTGCCGTAAACCTCCATCCCTTTGACGTTGCAGTAGTCCTGATCGGTGTAATCGGTGTAGCGGCGGGGATCGACGGCCCACATGTCCCATTCGGTACCGCCATCGACGATCCATTCGGCCATTACCTTGCCCGCGCCGCCGCCCTGGGCGATGCCGAAGGTGAAAACACACGCCTCAAAGGCGTTTTTCACGCCGGGCATCGGGCCTATCAGCGGCAGACCATCGGGCGCATAGGGGATCGGGCCGTTGATGACCGAGCTTACGCCCGAGCTTTCCATCAGCGGCACGCGGGCCATCGCATCGACGACGATGTCTTCGATCCGGTCTAGGTCTTCCTGCCAAAGCTGGAAGCTAAAATCCTCGGGCATCTTGTCGTCATCGCCCAGCCAGTGGCCTTTGCAGTTCGGCTCGTAAGGGCCAAGGTTGTAGCCGTTTTTTTCCTGACGCAGATAATAGGACACGTCCACGTCACGGATCAGCGGCAGCTTGCCGCCATGTTCTTTTGACCACGCTTCGATTTCGGGGATTTGTTCGGTCAGAAGATATTGGTGCTCCATCACCATCATCGGCACGGTGCGCCCGCCGTAGGGTTTGAACATCTCGCCCACACGCTGGGCGTAGTATCCGGCGGCGTTGACCACATAGTCGCATTCAATATCGCCCTTTTCGGTGTGCACGATCCATGTGTCATCTTCCATTTGGGTCACACCGGTTGCCGGGGTAAACCGCAGGATTTTCTGGCCCATGTCGCGGGCACCCTTGGCCAATGCCTGCGTGACCTGTGCAGGGTCAATGTCGCCATCGGACGGATCCCAAAGCACACCCATCAGGTCGTGGGTTTCAAGGAAGGGGTAACGCTCTTTGGCTTCTTCGGGCGTCCACATCTCCATCTCGATGCCCTGATAGCGGCCCATGGAACAGGCGCGTTCGAATTCCTGCATCCGTTCCTTGGTATGCGCCAGGCGGATGGATCCGGTCTGGTGGTAATTCATCGGATAGTCGACTTCTTCGGCCAGACCCGAATAAAGCTCGGTCGAGTAGCGCTGCATGTTCATGATCGACCATGAGGTCGAAAATGTCGGCACGTTGCCCGCCGCGTGCCATGTGGAGCCTGCCGTCAGCTCGTTCTTTTCCAGCAGAACGCAGTCAGTCCAGCCTTTTTTGGCCAGATGATAAAGCGTTGAGGTGCCAACGACGCCGCCGCCAATGATGACGACGCGGGCTTTTGTGGGGAAGTCGGACATGGTTTGGTCTCCCTAAGTCAGTTCAGCACGAGACGCGCTGCAAGGCCGCCGAAGATGAGGGCGGAGATTTTGTTGAGAATGGAAAGGCGGCTTTGAAAGGCGTTTCGGGACAGGCCCGAGATGACACCGTAAAGGGCCGTGATTGTGAAACCGGTGAGGATGAACAGAACGCCAAGAAACAGCATCTGTTGCCAGACCGGACCGATGGCGGGATCGGTGAATTGCGGCAGGAAGGCGAGGATGAACAGGCCCACCTTGGGGTTGAGGATATTGGTAATCAGGCCACGTTTGATGGCGCTGGTCAGGCTGTCAGCGGCCGTGGGCTGGTGGACATTTGGTTTGGCACGCCACGCCTGAACGGCGAGATAGGCGAGGTAGGCGGCGCCGAGATAACGGATAATCTCAAGACCAAAGGGAATTGCCGCGATGGCGGCAGAAACCCCGAGAACCGCGAGGATGACATGAATGGCGCTGCCCAGCGTGATGCCGAACGCAGCGGCCACGCCGTAGCGCCAGCCGCCCTTGATGCCGGAAGCGGTGGTGAACAGCACATCCGCGCCCGGGGTCAGGTTCAGTACCACCCCTGCCCCGACGAATGAGGCAACGGTCCATGGGTCCATATTGATCAGCGTTTCAAGCATTCTTCCCCCCCCCTAATAGACCGGCGGTGCGATCACCCAGATCGCCACGGCGGGGTCATCATGCGGGTTAGACCAGCGGAACGCCTCGCCGCGAATGCGGAAGCTGTCGCCGGCGCGGATGTCGAAGACTTGTCCGTCGATCTCGATGCTCATCCGGCCCGAGACGAGATAACCAAGCTCTTGCGTCGGGCGGGTGACGGTCTCGGTGATCTTGGAACGCGGCTCAAACGTCGAATGCACCACCTCGAAATCATCGGTCAGATCGGGTGAGAGCAATTCCTCAACCAGCCCCGCCTTGCCGGAACTGACCGGCCGCCGCGCGTGTCGCCGCACGATATAGCCGGTTTCAGCGTCATTTGCCGGCTGGTTTGCCACCAACATGGTTACGGGTACATCCAGAACCGCGCTGAATTGGCGTAAATCACGGGTCGTCGGCACCGAAAGATCGCGTTCCACCTGACTAAGCCAACCGACGGACCGGCCCAGCGCTTCGGCCATGCCCGACAATGTCAGACCGCGCACTTTGCGCAAGGCGCGGATATCGGCCCCGAGCGATGTGGCTTCTGTTGATTCGGCTGGCAGCAAAACAGTCCCTCCCGTGAACAGGGGAGATTCTGTTTCAGTTTCGTGAAATTATCAAGAAAAATTTCACGACAGAAGAGTCAATTCAGCCGCCCGAATGTGTCGTGCAGAATTGCCGCCAATTGGTCGGCGTCGTCTTGAGTGAAGGCGTTTGGAAAATCACTGTCGATATCCAGAACACCGAGCAGGGTTTTGTGGCTGTCATAGATGGGGATCACCAATTCGGACCGCGTGCTGGTCGAGCAGGCGATATGATCCGAGATGGTCTCGACATCGGCGATCAGCTGCGTCTTGCCGGTGCGGGCGGCGGCACCGCAAACACCGCGTGAAAACGGGATCACCAGACAGCCATGGCCACCTTGATACGGCCCTATTTTAAGCAGTTCTGGGCCGGTGACGCGGTAAAAGCCAGTCCAGTGAAACCGGTCGTCGGCATGGTGAAGTTCGCACGCCAATGTGGCCATGAGGGAAACCACATCGGTTTCGCCTTCGGTGAGGGCGGCGATGGTTTGTTTCAGACTTGGATAATCCGCCATTGCATGTCCTTGGGATAGGCCGGGGGGCTGTCTGCCCCCCGGACCCCCCGAGGATATTTCAGGACAAAAGAAGATTAAAGTGCTTCAAATGCGTTCAATGGCGATGGCGGTGCCTTCACCGCCACCGATACAGATGGCGGCCACGCCGCGTGTGAGACCGCGCGTTTCCAATGCGTTCAGCAATGTCACCATGATACGGGTGCCGGATGCGCCAATCGGGTGGCCCAACGCACAGGCGCCACCGTTGACGTTGACCTTGTCGCGCGGCAATCCCATTTCATGCATGAAGGCCATGGGGACGACAGCGAAGGCTTCGTTGACTTCCCATAGGTCAACATCGTCCTTTGTCCAGCCGATCCGGTCCAGAAGTTTTTGCGCGGCCGGAACCGGTGCGGTGGTGAACAGGCCCGGGGCCTGCGCATGGCTGGCATGGCCAAGAACGCGGGCGCGGATATTCAGACCGTTGGCCGTGGCATGTTCCGCCGAGGCCATAACCAAGGCGGCCGCGCCATCAGAAATCGACGAGGAGTTTGCCGGAGTGACTGTGCCGTCCTTGCGAAACGCCGGTTTGAGATGGGGGATTTTTTCAGGGCGGGCCTTGGCGGGCTGTTCATCTTCGCTGACAAGGACCTCGCCCTTACGGGTTGTCAGCGTGACCGGAGCAATCTCGGCTTCAAATGCGTTGCTCTTTTGAGCTTCCAGGGCGTTGGACAGGGATTTCAGCGCGTACTCATCCTGCGCTTCGCGGGTAAACTGAAAGCTTTCGGCGCAATCTTCGGCGAAAGTGCCCATCAGGCGGCCTTTGTCATAGGCGTCCTCAAGCCCATCGAGAAACATATGGTCTTGTACCTGTTGATGTCCGATCCGCGCCCCACCGCGCATGTTTGGCAGGATATAGGGGGCGTTTGACATGCTTTCCATGCCGCCGGCGATCATCGTGTCCACATGGCCCAGCGCGATCTGGTCAAACGCCATCATCGCGGTGCGCATGCCCGAGCCGCACATTTTGTTCAATGTGGTTGCGGGGACCTCTTCACCCAAGCCTCCGGCAAAGCCGGCCTGACGGGCCGGAGCCTGCCCCTGGCCGGCGGGCAGTACGCAGCCCATCAAAACTTCGTCCACAGTAGAGACATGCGCATCGTTCAGGGCCGCCTTTATGGCAGCGCCGCCAAGCTCGGCGGCTGGAACACCGTTGAACACACCCTGAAAGCCGCCCATCGGGGTGCGGGCTGCGCCCGAAATCACTACGTCACGCATGGTCATCTCCTGCTTCTTTGTCGGCACTTGCATACAGAATGGTAAGGATTGCCGTCTAGGCTGCCCCTTAATCTGAGGGAAAGGACGTTGCGGCATGAACCTGCGGGCACATGAATTCGGGACCGATACGGTCATATCTGTTCTTGAACCACGAATCGACGCGGCCTTGGCGATCCGTTTCAAAGACAGGGTCAGGGATCTGGCACCGGACAGCGCAAAACGGGTGGTTTTGGACCTGTCCGAGGTTGATTTTGTCGATTCATCGGGATTGGGGGCGATTGTTGCGGTGATGAAATTACTGGCCCCCGCCACAAGCCTGGAACTTTGCGGAATGGGGACAACCGTGGCCAAAGTGTTTTCCCTGACCCGCATGGACCGGGTGTTTGCCATTCATGAAAGCGTGGCAGATGCCGTCCCCGGCGCCCGGGCGTAGTGCGCCTGTATTGGTGGCGTCGGTGGGCAATGGATCGCTGCTTTTTACCGGACAATTGCGGGCCGAGTTTTGCGCGGTCGCGCCGCTGCTGCGCAAGCTGACGGACTGGCTTGCACAAAACGCGGTCCCGGCTGAAAGGCAAGCCGATATCGAGATTGCAATGGCGGAAGCGCTGAACAATGTGGTGGAACATGGCGGGCTAAGGCCCCGTCAGAAGATTGAGGTTTTGGCCCGGGTGACAGGCGCGGGCGTGCGGATCGCCATTATTGATCGTGGCCGCGCCTATCCGAAAGGGACCGTGCCGGAAAGCGCATCCCCCAACTTCGCAGAGTTGCCGGAAGGCGGGTTTGGGTGGATGCTGATCCACACGCTGACGCAGACGCTTCGCTATCACCGAAGCGCTGGCACCAATATTCTGACGTTGGAGTTTGATCGACAGTGATGCGTTTCAAAATCAACTTCGCGCCTCAAGATAATCTCGAAACGCTAATGGGCCTGCAAATTTTGTATTGCCCCAAAATTAACACGAACTCCTCGTAATGCCGCCGACATTCCCGGTCAGACAGGTCTTGTAGCTGCATAAGGCTTCCCTCGGTGCCGTGATTCAACAGCCCCCACCCAGAGCGCGGCACCGAGGACTATACTTTCCTTCCAGCCAGTCTTTATTTACCAATTCGTTTGTGAACGATTGGCTGGGGCATCATGCAGCGGGATTTTCAACAACCGGGACGATCAGCGGTATTTGCCGCAAACGGCATGTGCGCAACCTCGCACCCGCTTGCCGCGCAAGAGGCGCTTGCGATCCTGAAACGAGGCGGAAACGCTGTTGATGCGGCAATAGCCGGGGCCGTATTGCTGGGGATTTGCGAACCCCAGATGACCGGGATCGGCGGTGATTGCTTCGTTTTATTCAAGCCCGCTGGGTCTGAGGATATCCTTGCCCTGAATGGGTCCGGGCCTGCGCCAAAAGCCGCAAACGCGGATAAGCTGCGCGGGCGGGGCTTTGCCCGCATTGGGGAAACTTCTGTCCAATCCGTCACAATTCCGGGCGCGGTGGATGCGTTTTGCCAATTGTCGGAAAAATGGGGCAAGCTGGGTTTGGATGCGAGTCTTGCACCGGCCATTCATTATGCGGAAGCCGGCGTTCCTGTCGCGCCGCGCGTGGCATTTGATCTGGCCTCGCAATCGGATGTGCTGAATGATAACGGGCGCAGGTTCTACATGCGCGATGGCAGGGCCTTGCGAACCGGTGATCTGTTTCAGGCACCCGGGCAGGCCGAGGTTCTGCGCCGGATCGCCAAAAGCGGGCGCGACGGTTTTTATTCAGGCGAGGTGGTCGAGGATATGCTTGCCACCCTAACCAAGCTGGGCGGGGCGCACAGGCCCGAGGACTTCCACGAATACAGGGCAGCGGAAACGGTGCCTGTCTCAGGCACCTATGCCGATTTCGATCTGTTTGAGCATCCGCCCAACGGGCAAGGTGCGACGGCCATCCTGATCCTCAACATTCTTAAGAATTTCGACATGCCGTCGATGGAAGCGGGCAGTGCGGAACGGCTGCATATCGAAGCCGAGGCATCCAAACTGGCCTATGACGCCCGCAACCGGTTTATCGCTGACCCGTCACATTCGGCAACGCAACGCATGCTTTCGCAAAAAGTTGCCGACGGGCTGGCCGGTTTGATCCGGCCTGACAGGGTGATTGACGTCCCCGCCAGCGTTGCGGAAGCGGTACACAAGGATACGGTTTACATTACCGTGGTGGATCGCGACGGGATGGCGGTTTCGTTGATATATTCGATTTTCAATGGATTCGGGTCCGGCATCGCCTCAGAGAAATTTGGCATTCTGTTCCAGAACAGGGGAAGCGGCTTCAATCTGATCCCTGACCACCCCAATGAATACGGCGGTGGCAAGCGGCCAATGCACACGATCATTCCCGGCATGGTCAAACAGGCCGGGCGTGTCACCATGCCTTTTGGCGTGATGGGCGGGCAATACCAACCCTCCGGACATGCCCGGTTTCTGACCAACCATTTCGTCTATGGGATGGACCTGCAAAGCGCGGTGGATTTCCCAAGGGCTTTTGCGGAAAAGGGTCGCCTGAAGCTGGAAACCGGCATCGAGGAAAAGGTGGCACGACAGCTTGCCGATCTGGGGCATGACGTGTTCCGCAGCCCGACACCGATTGGCGGGGCGCAAGCGATATACATGCATGACACAGGAATTCTGGAAGGGGCGTCTGACCCCAGAAAAGACGGAATAGCCCTAGGCTATTAAGGTGTTTCGAGATTAACCCGCGATACTTTGTCGAAGGTTTTAATTCAGTTGGAAGTGAAGCGGGTAAGAGCCGTCTTCCAGAGGGCCGAACAGGTCGGGAATATCCGGATGGTCGACCGGTTCGCCCGAATAGTCGGCAATCAGGTTCTGCTCGGAGACATAGGCCACATAATAGCTTTGCTCATTTTCCGCCAGAAGATGATAGAAGGGCTGGTTCTTGATCGGACGTGCCTCTTCCGGGATGGCGTCGTACCATTCCTCGGTGTTGCTGAATTCCGCGTCCACATCAAAAACCACGCCGCGGAACGGGTGTTTCTTGTGGCGCACAACCTGGCCAAGGTGGTATTTCGCTCTTGTCTTCAACATCAATTTACAGCCCCCTGTGACACAGAATTACCTTTTTCTTGCCACATAGTGCAACTGTCATGATTAAATTTTCGGGAAACAGTCTGTGAACCTTCTTGCCACAGTCCTTCAAATTGTCGCCCCTGTGTTCTTGCTGGCAGGGATAGGATTCGCCTGGGTTAAAGCCGGTTTTGACTATCCGACCGAGTTTGTCACCAAGCTTTCAATGACGTTCGCTTTGCCGTGTCTGATCTTTGTCTCGCTTATGCAAACCGAGATTGATCCGACGGCTTTGACCGCTTTGGCGCTGGCCAGTATTGCCGCCTATGCGGTGCTGGCTGTTGTCTTCTGGACTGGCATAAAACTTGCGGGCATGCGCACGGATGTTTTCGTTGCCCCGATGATCTTTGGCAATACCGGCAATCTGGGCTTGCCGCTGGCGCTGTTTGCCTTTGGACAGATCGGGCTGAGTTATGCGGTGGTGATTTTGGCGGTGATGTCGGTAATGGCGTTTTCCTTTGGAATTTGGCTGGTTTCCGGCGGTGGCAGCCTTTGGAAAGTGGTGAAAGAGCCGATTGTGGCCGCAACCTTGCTGGGCGCGTTGTTCCTGTGGCAGGGCTGGGAGACGCCAGAGTTTCTGACCAACTCGATCCAGCTTGCCGGGCAGATGGCCATTCCGCTGATGCTGATCACATTGGGCGTAGCGGTCGCGCGGCTTTCGCCAGAACATATGGCAAAGGCAACGATCATTTCCGCGGTTAAACTGGTGGTCAGCGTGGCCGTCGCCACAGGTGTCGCTCAGTTTTTTGTGTTGGACCAAATCGCCTATGCCGTTCTGGTGGTTCAGGTTGCAACGCCGATTGCCGTAACCTCGTACCTTGTGGCGCAAAAATACGGGGCCGAGGCCGAAACCGTGGCAGGTTTGGTTGTGGCGTCCACGCTATTGTCGGTTGGGTATTTGCCGCTGCTTTTGGTCTTCCTGTTACCGTGAGACATTTGTGATTTCCCCTTTCGGGTGCGAATCGCTACACTGGGGCAAAATAAAAAACATAAGCGAGAGGCAGATGAGCAGTTTCTTTCGCGCCGCTTTGTTCCTGATCCTGCTGGGCTCGTGTAGTGCAGCAAGGTATGAAGCGCCGCGCAATCTGGATAATGCGTGCAGCATTGTCGAAGACCGCCCCCATTATTTGCGGGCCATGGAAATGTCCGAGCGTCGCTGGGGTGTGCCGGTATCGGTGCAAATGGCGACGATCTATCAGGAAAGCAAATTCGTCGGAAACGCGAAGACCCGACAAGAATACTTTTTGGGTGTTTTCCCCAAGGGCAGGATCAGTTCGGCCTATGGTTACGCACAAGCGCTTGACGGCACGTGGGATGAATACCGCGACAGCACAGGCAACTGGGCCGGGCGCCGGAATAATATCTACGACGCGGCTGACTTTATCGGTTGGTACATGAGCGAAACCAAGCGGCGGGCCGGCGTATCACTAGGCAACGCCGAACAACAATATCTCGCCTATCACGAAGGTCAGGGCGGATATTTGCGCGGAACATACAGATCCAAAGCCTGGTTGCTGCGTGTCGCACGTGACGTTGGCAATCGCGCGGCGATGTATGACCGCCAGTTGGATCGCTGCACCTAGAGCGTTTTGGCCCTCTGCCAAGTAGCAGAGGGCCGGTTCACTTCAGGTGCGTGGTGATCAGTTCACCGATTTGGCTTCAAGAGCAGGTTCGGCAGTGCCTGAAATCTCGATCCGGCGGGGTTTCAGAATATCCGGGATTTCACGATCAAGATCGATGTGAAGCATCCCGTCCACATGGCTGGCACCTTTGACGACCACATGGTCGGCCAGTTGAAACTTCCGGTCAAAGGCCCGCGTTGCGATGCCCCGATGCAGATATTCGCGCGGCGCTTCTTCGTCCCTCTTGCGTCCGGTGACGACAAGCGCACGTTCTTTCACCTCGACATTCAACTCGTCCGAGGCAAAACCGGCCACGGCAAGGCTGATGCGATAGGAATCATCGGCCGTTTTCTCGATGTTATACGGGGGATAGCTGGGTTGACCGCCATCCGATGCCATGATGCGGTCCATCATGTCCGCAACCTGATCGAAACCAACGGTTGCACGGTAAAGCGGCGAAAAATCAAAATGTCTCATGGTTATCCTCCAATGAGCGACAACAGGTAGGTTTGCCTTCCGTTATGGACAGGCGGTTCAGTGCCGAGGCCCGAAATGGCGCCTCCGACCATGCTTAGATGGGCAGGCTGTCTGCCGCTTTCAAGGCGCTGATTGCAGGGCCTTGGGCTTTGGGCCGCCTGTCACCCAGTCCAGCAACTCAACCGTATGCACGATTGGCACATCGGTGCCCGATCCGATCTGGATCATGCAGCCGATATTGCCGGCGGCAATGATATCGGGCGATTTGGCCATCAGCGTCTTGACCTTGCGGTCTTTCAACTGGCCCGATATTTCCGGCTGCAACAGGTTATACGTGCCCGCCGATCCACAGCACAAATGGCTGTCGGCGGGTTCAACCACCTTGAACCCGGCCTTTTTCAGCAAGGTTTTCGGGTGGGTTTTCACCTGCTGTCCGTGTTGCAGTGAACATGCGGCATGATAGGCGACCGTCACATCCTGATCCGGCAATTGGGGCAAATCCAACTGCATCAGAACCTCGCTTATATCTTTGGCAATGGCCGATACACGCGCCGCGTCATCGGCAAGCGCATCATTGCGGAACATATGGCCATAGTCCTTCACAGTCGTGCCACACCCGCTTGTGTTGATCACAATGGCGTCCAGCCCATCGGTGTCCATTTCCCGCGTCCAGGCCCGGATGTTGCGGGCCGCGGTCGCGTGGCTTTCACTTTCCTTGCCCATATGATGGGTCAATGCCCCGCAACAGCCTGCCCCTTCGGCTACCACGACTTCACACCCCAATCGGGTTAACAGCCTGATCGTCGCGTCATTGATATCCGTGTTCAGAGCCTTTTGGGCACAGCCCGTCATCAAGGCCACGCGCAGCGTCTTCGGCGCGGTGGCGGCAAAGCTTTGCGGATCATCGTTTCGGCTGACCGGCGGGATTTGCTTCGGTGCCATCTCAAGCATCGCCCTCAGTCGCGCATCAGGCACCAGACGCCGGAACGGTTTGGCAATCTTGGCCCCCAGAAGGGCCACGCGAAAGCGCATCGGATAGGGAAGTATACGCGCAAGCAGCCAGCGCAAGGCCCGGTCCGAGAACGGGCGTTTATGGTGTTGCTCGATATAGGCCCGCGCGTGGTCCACCAGATGCATATAGTGAACGCCGCTTGGGCAGGTGCTCATACAGGCCAGACAGGATAGGCAGCGATCGACATGCCTGACCAGTTTTTCGTCCGGTATGCGGTCATTTTCAAGCATGTCCTTGATCAGATAGATCCGGCCGCGGGGACTGTCCAACTCGTCCCCCAGCACCTGATAGGTCGGGCATGTGGCTGTGCAAAAACCGCAATGCACACAAGAGCGCAAGATTTCATTGGCCCGCTGGATGCCGGGATCTGTCAGCTGTGCCTCGGTAAAATTCGTTTGCATGATTTACCCCATCAGCCCGGGGTTCAGGATGCCCCGTGGATCAAATTTCGCTTTCAGTCCTGACGACAGGGCAGCGACACCCGCAGGTTCGGGCTGGAACACACCCAATCGCGCTTTGGTTTCCGCCGAGGCGCGGATAACCGAGGCGTGACCTCCGAAAGCACCAAGTCTGGCCCGAACATCCGTTCCATCGGGCACCAAGGAACAGATCAGGCCACCACCCCAATCGTATAAAATCCCGTCCGCCCCAAGCCGGTCCGCCAATTGCGGACCATCCGAGGGTTTGCACGAAATCCGCCAGACGTCGCCCTGCCGCCCATGGAACACCTCGACATCCCGCACCGCTATCCACCTTGCCGCCGTGCGTTGCGGATCGGTTTCGATCTGAAAAGCGCCAAACTTGGCCAGCAAATCCCGCAACCGGTCGGCACGATAAGCCACCGACGCTTCAAACCCCTCAACGCGGATCATCGTGACGGGCGCTCCGTCCTGACCAAGGGCTATATGCGCCGCACCGCTGACATCAAAGGGCGACCCCAATGCGGCCGACATAGCGGCAACAGCCGTTTCCTCTGTCAGACCTTCGATCAGCAAATCCGCCTGCGTCTGGGGTTTCGGCATGACTTTGAACGACAGTTCCGTCAAAACGCCGAGTGTGCCGAAGGACCCCGACATCAGCTTTACAAGATCATAGCCGGTGACATTCTTCATCACCCGACCGCCATTCTTGATGATCTGACCATTGCCATCGACAAAGCGCACGCCCAGCAGAAAATCCCGGCAAGCCCCCACCTGAATGCGGCGCGGACCAGAGATATTTGCAGCAACAACACCGCCAATGGTCGGCTCGCCCCCTGTGCCCAGAAGCCCCCGGTGATCCATCGGCTCGAACGCAAGACGCTGGCCTTGCTTGGCCAGTTCCGCTTCGATTTCGGCAAGCGGTGTGCCCGCCCCGGCAACCATCGTAAGCGCACCGGGTTCATAAAGGCGGATACCCGACAACCCTTGCGCACTCACCGTTGCCCCGGCCACGGCCAGCCCTCTTGTGCCACCACCAGTGATACACAATGGTCCCGACGCTTCGGTGATGATCGCAGCCAGTTCGGCCTCAGTCTGTGGTCTCATTATCTTTTGTCTCTAAATATCCTGGGGGAATGACCGAAGGTCATGGGGGCAAAGCCCCCCTACTCGGCTGCCATCCTGCGCCCGTGACTACTGGCAAGGGGAAACACTTTGGCAGGGTTCAGCAACCACGCCGGATCAAACACATCCTTCACGGCCATCTGGCATTCAAGATCAACCGGATCGAACTGGTTGACCATCAGGTCGCGCTTTTCGATACCGACGCCATGTTCACCTGTCAGGCACCCCCCAACCTCGACGCAGAGCTTCAGGATATCCGCCCCGAAAGCTTCGCATTTTTCAAGATCGCCCGGCTTGTTGGCATCATAAAGGATGAGCGGATGCATATTTCCATCGCCCGCGTGGAACACATTGCCAACGCCCAAACCGTATTCCTTGGACATCTCGCCAATGCGGCGCAAAACGTAAGGCAGTTGCGACACCGGGATTGTTCCGTCCAAACACATGTAATCGTTGATCTGCCCCATCGCACCGAACGCCGATTTACGGCCCAACCAGATACGCGCCGCCTGATCGGCATCCATCGCCTCGCGGAACTCAATCGGGTTGTGACGCTCGGCTATCTGGCGGATCAATGCCAGCTGATCCGCGATTTCGCTTTCCGAGCCTTCAACCTCGATAATCAGCAGCGCTTCGCAATCGGGATAACCCGCCTTGGCAAAGGCTTCGGTCGCGCGGATGCAGGGGCGGTCCATGAACTCGATCGCGACGGGCAAAACGCCCGCCTGAATGATGTCTGACACACATTGTCCGGCAACTTCATTGCTGTCATAGGCCACCAGAACCGGTCGGGCACCTTCAGGTTTTCTAAGGATACGAAGCGTGGCTTCGGTCACAACCCCGAGCTGCCCCTCGGACCCGCAGACCAGCCCAAGCAGATCCAGCCCGCCCGCATCCAGATGCGCCCCGCCGATTTCCACGATTGAACCATCCATCGTGACCATGGTCACGCCCATCAGGTTATTCGTGGTCACGCCGTATTTCAGGCAATGTGCCCCGCCCGAATTCATTGCGATATTGCCGCCAATCGCGCAGGCAAGCTGAGACGACGGATCGGGCGCGTAAAAGAAGTCTTCCTCGGCCACCGCATCCGATACAGACAGGTTCGTGCGGCCCGCCTGAACGCGGATGAAGCGGTTGTCATAATCCACCTCTAACACGTCGTTCATGCGGGCAATCCCCAAAATCACGGAATCCGCCGTTGGCAATGCACCGCCCGCCAATGAGGTTCCCGCCCCGCGCGGAACAACCGGCACCCCCATATCGTGACAGATTTTCAGAGCGTCCGAGACCTCTTGCGTGCTGGAAGGAAGGATCGCTGCAAGTGGCGGACACTTATAGGCCGTCAGGGCATCGCATTCATAAACCCGGGTTTCCGCCTCGTCCCCGATCACCGCATCATCGGGCAAAACGGCGCGAAGGCGGGTCAGCAATTCATGCTTTCGTGACAGGATTTCAGAGTTTGGCGCTGGCATTTCCATGGCAATATCCCTTAATTGGTAAAACAATATAACCAATTTACACTTTTAACAACCCCGAATGGCATTGCTCGGATTTCGGGAATTGGTCCTTGCGGCAAATTTTCGGCGTGGCCATAAAGCGTTTCGGGATTAACATGGACCATGTGGTGATATTGAAAACACGCACAATATCGCCAGATTTCGTGCGCAAAGATAGGAGCTTGCATGTCAGCCTCTCGGCAGTCGCCCACAGCAGACACATTGGCAGCAGCGGCCCGCGCCGCCCAGTCGCGCAAGGGGTTGCCGCCTGTTCATCTATGGAACCCGCCGTTTTGTGGTGATCTGGACATCCGCATTGCCCGTGATGGCACATGGTTTTACCTTGGCACCCCCATCGGACGGAAAGAGCTGGTTCGCCTGTTTTCAACCATTTTGCGCAAGGATGGTGAAAGCTATTTCCTTGTGACCCCGGTCGAGAAAGTGGGCATTACCGTTGATGATGCGCCCTTTGTCGCCGTGGATTTTGAGACCTCGGGCGAAGGGACAGCGCAGACGCTGGTTTTTGAAACAAATGTTGGCGACCATGCGCAAGCCGGTGCTGAAAATCCAATCCGCGTGGTTCGGGATAAGGAAACGGGCGAGCCTGCGCCCTATGTCCACGTCAGAGCCGGTTTAGAGGCCTTGATCGACCGAAAAAGCTTTTACCGGCTGGTTGAGCTTGGCACCCATCACGATGAATGGTTCGGGCTTTGGTCCGGTGGCGAATTCTTTCCGGTCATCCCGTCCGCGGAATTGCCTGCGTGACGCATTCCGGAAAATGCGCGGATCAGACCCGCATCGGCATGACCACATAGACCGCGGTCGTATCATTGCCTTCGCGCACCAAAGTCGGATCACCGGACGTGTTGAACAGGAATACAGCGTTTTCGCGGTCCACCTGACTGGCGATTTCCAGCAGGTACTTCGCGTTGAACCCGATTTCCAACGGCTCGTCCCCGTAGGCTACGGCCAGTTCCTCTTCCGCGGCACCACTATCAGGCGCGTTCACAGACAGGATCAGGCGGTCTTCGCCCAAAGCCAGTTTCACAGCGCGCGAACGCTCTGAGCTGACGGTGGCCACGCGATCAACGGCGCTGGCAAACTCAGCCGCGCCAACTTCCATCCGGCGGGTGTTTCCGGCCGGAATGACGCGGGTGTAGTCAGGGAAGGTTCCGTCGATGACTTTTGAAGTCAAGGTGATCTCGGGCGTGGCAAAGCGGATTTTTGTTTCCGAAACCGACACAGCAACATTCAGATCATCGTCATCCAACAGCTTGCGCAGCTCACCGACGGTTTTGCGCGGAACGATAACACCGGGCATATTCTCGGCCCCGTCGGGCAGGTCCCCATCGATGCGGGCAAGACGGTGGCCATCGGTTGCAACGCAGCGCAGCACACGGCCGCCATCCGCTTCGGACACATGCATGTAGACACCGTTCAGGTAATACCGCGTTTCCTCGGTCGAGATGGCGAATTTCGCCTTGTCAAAAAGTCGGCGTAAAAGCGGGGCAGGTGCTGAAAAATTCGATGCATATTCCGAGCTGGCCATGACAGGAAAGTCTTCCTTAGGCAGCGTGGCCAGCGAAAAGCTTGACCGGCCAGCCTCGACACTCAGCCGGCCAGCCGCACCGTCATCTGTCAGAGTGACCAAAGCGCCGTCGGGAAGCTTGCGGACAATTTCATGTAAGGTGACGGCCGACACGGTTGTGGCCCCTGCCCGCTCGACCTGGGCGATGGTCTTGTCCACCACTTCAATATCCAGATCGGTGGCGCGGAATTGAACGGTGCCGCCTTCGGCTTCGATCAGCACATTGGCCAGGATCGGAATCGTGTTCCGGCGCTCGACAACGGATTGTGCCTGCGACACGGCCTTTAACAATGCGCCGCGTTCCATGCTGATTTTCATGACCTCAATCCTCCTCGGTGCCGGGGAGGGCACGTTACCGCAATCCCCGGTCGGCTCAAGCGTTTTATTGTTTTTCCGATGCTTTGATCGGGGCGTCAAGGGACGCAAAGCCCGATGCGTCAGGTTAGGCACGGAAAATGCGTATTGAAGCCGCTTGATCAGGCCTCAAGCGAGCGGCGCAGCAATTCAAGGTCTTCGGCCATCTGGCCGTCAATCGCCTTCAGCTCTTCAATCCGCTTCACCCCATGCATGACCGTGGTGTGATCGCGCCCGCCAAAGCGACGCCCGATTTCCGGTAAGGATCGGCTGGTCATGGTTTTTGCCAGATACATCGCCACCTGGCGCGGACGCGCATAGGTCCGCACCCGCTTGGGACCGATCATATCCGACAGGCGGATATTGTAATGCTCGGACACTTTGCGTTGGATTTCCTCGACCGTGATTTTCCGCTCGGAGGCGCGCAGAACATCCGAAAGACAATCCTGCGTCAGCTCCATCGTAATCTCGCGCCCGACCAGCGAGGCGAAAGCAAAGAGACGGGTCAACGCGCCTTCAAGCACCCGCACATTGGTGCTGATGCGATGGGCAAGGAATTCCAGCACGCCCGGTGCCAGCACAAGATCAGGGTATTGTTTGCGGTAGAAATCCACCTTCGCCTGAAGAATACCGAGACGCAGCTCATAATCCGTCGGGTGCAGGTCTACAACAAGACCGGACTGAAGACGCGATTTGATACGGTCTTCCATATCCTTGATTTCACCCGGCGCACGGTCGCCTGAAATGATAATCTGTTTGTTCTGATCCACAAGCGCGTTGAATGTGTGAAAGAACTCTTCCTGCGTGCTGTCCTTGCCGGCGATGAACTGCACATCATCCACCATCAGAACGTCCACCGACCGGAATAGGGATTTGAAGTCCATCATTTTGCGTTCGCGCAGGGCTTGCACAAAGCGGTACATGAATTGCTCGGCAGACAGGTAGACGACGTTCAGATCAGGGCGGCTTTGCTTCAGCTCCCATGATATTGCATGCATCAGGTGGGTCTTACCAAGGCCGACGCCCCCGTAAAGAAACAGCGGATTGAAGGTGACAGGGCCGCCTTCGGCCACCCGACGGGCCGCCGCATGGGCCAGTTCGTTCGGTTTGCCCACGACGAAAGTGTCAAACGTAAACCGCTCGTCCAGCGGCGCGCCCGGCAAAGTTGCATCCGCCGCCTTAGGGTCTTGGGTTTTGTTGACCTTGGCCGCAGGCTTGGGCGTCGAACTGCCCGTTGAGGCCACGTCAAAATTCAGTTTACGGATTTCAGGGTTAATCAGCGACAGCTGGAACAAAATCTGTTCACCGAAATGCTGTGCGACATAGTTCCCCAGAAAGCTGGTCGGCGCTGTCAGATGCGCAGTACCTTGCTTGACCGCTTTCAAATCCAGCGGTTCAATCCATGTCGTGAAATTGTTTTGCCCGATTGTTTTCGAGAGTTCCTTTTGAACCTGTCCCCAGTGGTCCCGCGTCATTTTCGTCCGTTCTTTTTTCTTGTCTGGCACTCACCCCGTGCGGCAGATGCACGGCCGAATTATTGGCAGCAGAAGCAACACGAAAAATCCGCGCCCGATGAGTGCACCGGACATAGATCGTCCTGACAGGACCCTTTTCAGTTGCCCCCCATTCCGTGCAATGTTGACGAGCCTCACCCCGGCAACGCACAAAAGGTTTCACGCGGTTTGCCCGTAAAAACGGAAACCCTTGCCTATTTCAGGCTGGTCAGGATTTGGCAGCAGCGGAACTTCATTACCCCAAGTTAACGAGCTCCGGATCCCCGAACCGCGATGAATCGCTTCCCAGAACCTAGCGTTTCGGCCAAGACTGCGGCAACACATCTTTGATACTTGACAGGGCATTCCCGAAAAAGAATCTCTAACTGAGAAAAAAAGGCCTTTAGAAACAAAAAAGGCGTTGCTTCATCGCAACGCCTTTTCAAAATTCTGAAGAACCTGAATTCAGGCCATCGCCTTCACACGTGCAGCCAAGCGCGACATTTTGCGCGAAGCTGTATTTTTGTGCAGAACTCCCTTGGTGACGCCGCGCATCAGTTCGGGCTGAGCTTCGCGCAGAGCGGCCTGTGCGACAGACTGATCGCCCGCGGCAATGGCTTCTTCAACTTTGCGCAGATATGTACGAATGCGCGAACGGCGGGCTTTGTTTACTGCAAAACGGCGTTCATTCTGACGCGCGCGTTTTTTTGCTTGGGGCGAATTTGCCATGTGTCTTTGGACCTTTGTCTAGGGTTCGATATGTTCTATTAGCACGATGCCAAACCCGACCGGTCCAAAACCCGGATGATTCTAGCCTGAGCGGGCTGCACGCGCATGTATGACGCGGGCTATTAGTGGGTTTATGCAGGAAAGGCAAGCGAATTGGGGACGGGAAAAACCTTCCCCCGTGCCACCGATCAATTCATGCCAGATATGAATACCCGACCCTGCCAAATTCACGATACTGTTTGATTTCTGCGCACGCCCGTTCGATAGATTGGCATGTTCAAAAACCGTGCGATTGTTTTCATCCTTGTGACACTGGTGATCGATGCCATCGGCATTGGCATCGTATTCCCCATCATGCCCGACCTGATGGCGCGGGTCGGTGCCAGCGATACAGGACAAGGGGCCTTGTGGGGGGGTCTGCTGATGGCCGCCTATGCGGGCGCATTGTTTCTGTGTGGTCCGATCGTTGGCAGTATATCAGACGCCATCGGCCGCCGGCCGATCCTGATTGCAGCTCTGGCCATGCTGGCGCTGGATTATGTGATCATGGCCCTTGCCACCAGTTTCTGGCTGTTGCTTCTGGGGCGCACGCTTGCTGGCCTTGCCGGGGCGACCTATATCACGGCCACGGCCTATGTTTCCGACATATCCGCGCCTCAGGAAAAGGCTGCGAATTTCGGCCTGATCGGAGCCGCATTTGGTATTGGTTTTGTGCTTGGACCGGCAATCGGCGGTGTGGCGGCCGAAATCAGTATCGCAGCCCCGTTCTGGATCGCAGCCGGTCTTTCTGCCGCCAATGCGGTCTTTGGGTTTTTTGTCTTGCCCGAAAGCCTTGTCAAAGAGAAACGCCGCCCCTTCGGTCGGCGTGATTTGAATCCGTTCAAATCCATCATCGACGCCTTCCGCCTCACGGGACTGGCTTTGCCACTGATTTGCATTTTCGTGTTTGAATTCGCCGGAATGGTCTACCCGACCCTATGGGCCTTCTGGATACGCGAGGTCTTTGACTGGCCGACGCTGTATATTGGCCTGTCTCTGGCCGGATATGGGGTATTGCTGGCGTTGGTACAGGGCGGGCTTATGCCCCATTTCATCAAATGGTTCGGAGATTACCGCACCCTGATGATCGGAATGACGGCCGCATTGGCCGGTATGATCGGCTTTGGCTTCACCGTGACCGTCGCAGGACTGGTCGCCTTTGTATTGCTGGCCGCGCTGTCAGATTTCGTGCCACCGCTTATCACCGCTATGGCGGCAAATCAGGCGGATGAGGATCGTCAGGGGCTGGTGCAAGGCGTCATCGCCTCGCTCTCGTCTGTTGCGGCGATCATGTCGCCGCTGGTGATGACAGGGATTTTCCACAGAGCGGTCGATGATCAGGGACCATATTTCCCCGGCGCTCCTTTCCTGTTCAGCGCGATACTGGTCGGCGCAATGGTGCCGCTGGTGATGCGCCTGAAAGGGCACGCAACGGTCTGAATTGCCGAAGCCACCGGCGGGCCATCACCTGCAACGGGTGACGGCCGGCCTTCTGTTACTTGTCGCGGAACTGCGCTTCGCGTTTTTCAAGGAAGGCGGCCATGCCCTCTTTCTGGTCTTCGGTCGCGAACATCGAATGGAACAGGCGGCGTTCGTACAAAAGCCCCTCGGTCAGCGTTGTCTCATAGCTGCGTTCCACCGCTTCCTTCGCCGCCATCACGCTGATGATCGACTTTTCGGCAATCTTCTGCGCAGCCCCCATTGCTTCGTCCAGCATCTTTTTGGCGGGGACGATGCGGCTAACCAATCCGGCGCGCTCGGCCTCTTCTGCGTCCATGAAGCGACCGGTCAGGTTCATATCCATCGATTTAGACTTACCGACATAGCGTGTCAGACGCTGAGAGCCGCCCATACCGGCGATTACGCCCAGATTGATCTCGGGCTGTCCGAACTTGGCCGTGTCCGCCGCAATTATGAAATCGCAAGCCATCGCCAATTCGCAGCCACCGCCCAGCGCATAGCCGGACACCGCCGCAATGATCGGTTTGCGGATATTGCGGATACGGTCGTTTGCTTCGGCAAACAGGTTCACCCTGTTCACATCGACAAAGGACATGCCGGACATTTCCTTGATATCGGCACCGGCGGCAAAGGCTTTCTCGCTACCGGTCAGAACGACGCAGCGGACCTTTTCGTTGGCATCAGCTTCCTCAAGCGCCGTGCAAAGCTCGGCCAGAAGCTGGGTGTTCAGCGCATTCAATGCATCAGGACGGTTCAGTTTGATCAGAGATACATGATCGTTGATCTCGACGATGATCGTCTCAAAAGCCATCACAACAGCCTTATTCTGTTTCAGTCAAAGCCGAGTCATTACCATTCCAGCACGGTTGATCAAGCTATCTTTGGCATTGCGCACAGAAGAAGCTTGAGCGTCCAGACTGGGAAATCCGGCGAATCGGGGCTTCACAACCGTCGTTTTTACAGGCTTTGGCTTCGCGCCCGTAGACATCGAAACTGTGCTGGAAATACCCCAATTCCCCGTCTGCCTGTTTGAAATCCTTCAATGATGACCCACCGGCATCAATGGCTTCCACAAGCACATCGCGGATGCAGCCCGTCAATTGATCGACACGTTTTCGCGAGATTTGGCTGGCCTTTCGGCGCGGATCAATACCTGCGCGGAACAGCGCCTCGCACACATAGATATTGCCCAGCCCTGCCACGACCTTTTGATCCAGCAAGACGTTTTTTATCGGTGCATTGCGTTCGCGGATTGTGTCAAACAAATAGTCCGCGTGAAACGCATTTCCCAAAGGCTCAGGCCCCAGCATGCGCAGATGGCGGTTCTGATCCATGCTGTCCGTCGCGAACAGGTCCATCGCGCCAAAGCGTCTGGGGTCGTTATAGGTGATCCGGGCGCCTGTCGTCATATCGATGACCACGTGGTCGTGTTTTTCCTTTGCCGGATGATCGTTTACAAACCGCCCCTGCGGATCACCGGACACCAGCACACGGCCTGACATGCCCAGATGAATCAGCAAAGTTTCGCCACTGCTGAGGTCACACAAGATATATTTCGACCGCCGGTGCAGCCTTTCAACGGTACAGCCCTCAAGCCGCTCTTTCATCCGTTCGGGCAAGGGCCAGCGCAAATCAGGACGGTTAAGCTGAACCGACCCGATCCTCTGACCCTCCATCGCCGGCGCAATTCCGCGGCGGACTGTCTCGACCTCGGGCAATTCGGGCATTGGCTCTTCCCTGTTTCCGCGCCGCATTGTATCGCAGCCTAGGCGCTTTATAAGATGAGTGACAAACCAGGACGGCAAGACCTTATGAGCAATTCCGGGCAAAATACCACGCATTTCGGTTTCACGACTGTTCCCGAAGCGGAAAAGGCGGGGAAAGTACAAGGTGTCTTCACCAACGTCGCATCGAAATACGATGTCATGAACGATGTTATGTCCGCCGGTATTCACCGCGTTTGGAAAGACGCGATGATGGATTGGCTGGCGCCCCGTCCTGACCAGCGGCTTTTGGATGTTGCGGGCGGAACCGGAGACATTTCCTTCCGTTTTCTCAAACGCGCTGGCAAGGCCCATGCGACGGTTCTGGACCTGACCGAATCCATGTTGATTGAGGGCCGCAAACGCGCCGAGGCCGAGGATATGGCCCACAGCCTGGACTGGCTGGTCGGAGACGCCATGGCGCTGCCCTTCGAAGACAACAGTTTCGACGTCTATACGATTTCCTTTGGCATCCGAAACGTCACTCGCCCGCAACAGGCGCTGAACGAGGCGTTCCGCGTCCTGCGACCGGGTGGCCGCCTGATGGTTCTGGAATTTTCGCAGATCCCGAATGAGGGCATGCAGTGGCTTTACGATCGCTATTCGTTCAACCTCATCCCTGCAATGGGGCAGCTGATCGCCGATGATCGCGCCAGCTATCAATATCTTGTGGAATCGATCCGCAAGTTTCCCGATCAGGAAACCTTCCTGTCGATGGTCAAACAGGCCGGATTTGAAAACGCCCGTTACCGCAACCTAAGTCTGGGCATTGCCGCCCTGCATTCCGGCTGGAAAATCTGACATGCGCGGCCCTCATAATATCTTTCGTCTGATCCGCACCGGTGCCACGTTCGAGCGTACAGGCGCCATGCGCGTCGTTCTTGACGCGATGGAAGCGCCGCGGGCCTTGCGGATTTCAGCCCGTGTGCTTGGCTGGCCCTTCCGTTGGCTGGGGTATCGGGGCGATCAGACCCTTCCGCCAGTAACCCGTGCGCTGACCGCACTTGGGCCTGCCTATATCAAATTCGGCCAGATATTCTCGACCCGACCAGACGTTGTGGGAAGTGATCTCGCAAGACAACTGCGCCTTTTGCAAGACAAGCTGCCGCCGTTTTCCCGCGAAATCGCTATGGCAAGCGTTGAAACCGAATTGGGTGTGCCGGTTGACGAGCTGTTTTCTGAATTCAGCGAATCCGTCGCGGCCGCCTCGATCGCGCAGGTGCACAAGGCCGTGCTGCACGACACAGGCGAAGCCGTTGCCGTGAAGGTTCTTCGCCCGAATGTTGAAAAAGCCTTTCAGACGGATATTGACGCCTTTTATTTCGTCGCCAAATTCATCGAGTTCTTCCTGCCCTCGTCACGCCGCTTGCGCCCCACGGATGTGGTTGCCCATTTCGATCGCGGGGTGAAGGGCGAGCTTGATTTGCGGATGGAAACTTCGGCCGCGTCCGAATTTGAAGGAACGACGCAAGCGGACGCCGGATTTGCTTTGCCCGCTGTGAAATGGGGGTTGTCGGGGCGCCGGGTGATGACCATGGAATGGGCCGAGGGCATCCCGCTTGGCGACAACGAAGCCCTGTTGGCTGCGGGCCATAACCTGCCCGAACTGGGGGAAAGGATCCTTCAGCTGTTCCTGCGCCACGCCCTGCGCGATGGCCTGTTTCACGCGGACATGCATCAGGGCAACATGAAAGTGGCCAAAAACGGGGATGTGATCGCCTATGACTTTGGCATCATGGGCTATATCGACGAATATACGCGCCGCGTTTACGCCGAGATCCTCTATGGATTCATCCAGCGCGACTATCGCCGCGTGGCCGAGGTTCATTTTGAGGCGGGCTATGTGCCCGCCAATCAGGATGTCGAGGAATTTGCCCGCGCCTTGCGTTCCGTGGGCGAGCCGATTTTCGGCATGGATGCGACACGGATTTCCATGGCGCGACTGCTTAGCCATCTTCTTGAAGTGACCGAGCGTTTCGGCATGGAGACCCGTACTGAGCTGCTTTTGTTGCAGCGCACCATGGTGGTGGTCGAAGGCGTTGCCCGCTCGCTGGACCCGCATATCAATATCTGGGAAGTTGCCAAACCGGTGGTGGGAGACTATATCAAAACCAGTATCGGCCCTGTCGCGATGTTGAATGATTTGCGACATGCGCTAAGGATTATCGGACGCTTTGGCCCCAAGCTGCCGGGGCTGTTGGAAGAGGCTCTGGTCAACCAGAACACGCCTGCCGAACCAGCGCCACGAAACTGGTATTCAAGCGGGTTTTTTATCGGCATTTGTGGGGCTACAATTGGATTTGTCGCGGCGGTATTTTTACTGTCATGACGACAGGACCGCGCTGATTTCATCAGGTGCCAGGCGCAGCCCGTTGGACAAGACAATCTTGGCCTCGCCGGATGTCAGTGCGATCTCTGAAACAGTTTCCGTGAATGACACGGGCACTGTTTCCAGCTCATCCCCGTTTTGGGCGTAGCGCACCATAACGGAAAAGTTCCCCTGGGGGACAAGTTCCGGACTGATCAATTGGGTAGTGCGGTCTGTCCCAACGGCCAGTGATGCGACGATGGTTCCTTTTTCATCTTTGACGATAAGGGTCGCCGTATCGGCCAACGCATTCCCGGGCAGCGCCGCCTCAACCGGTTCGGCCCCGAAGGCCGCCTTTCCTTCCACCCGCACAGGTTTACCAATCAGTTCAGCGAACGAGGTTAACCCCGTACCGCGGTCTTGCAGAATTTCCTTTAGCAGGTCATTTGTCTGCACCTGTTGTTCCACAGACGAAAACGTCGCCAATTGCACTGCGAAATCCGAGCTTTCCATGGGAGCCATAGGGTCCTGGTTTTTCAGCTGAACCGTCAGCATTTCCAGAAAAGTCGTGAAATCTCCGCCGATCTGCGAAGTATTTTTCGGCTCTGACGATGCGGTGGAATGGGGCGTTGTGGTAGAAATTTCCATTATGTCACCTCAAAGAAGCAAATTCAGTCTGCTCGAAACAACCGTCACGGCGGGCAGCACCAGCTCTTCGCCGTCAACACCTGTATCCGGCGGGTTTTGCATGACATAGGGCTTTGGCATGTCGTCCTGACGGTTGTCCCTTGCCGAAAACGACAGCACCGTTTCCCCGCCGTAACCGGCGTGACGAAACTCTTGCAGAAGCGCATCAACATTTCTGCGCAAAAGCTCGCCGGTTTCGGGGCGTTCTGCCGTGATATTCACAAAGACCCCTGCTTCGTTCGGAACAAACCGGATGTTCACCGATCCAAGCTCTTTCGGGGACAGGTGCAATTCCATCCCTCCGGTTTTCAGCGGCTTTACCTGATCGACAATCTGCGCGGCAATTTCCCTTCCCATGGCCGGTTGCGAGGGTGGCGTTGGCACCGTCAACTCAAACCGAAGGGGGGACGGCGCGGGTTTTGTTTCGACCGGCACCACAATCTGAGGATCGCCAAGTGGTTCAGCCACTGCCGAAACCAAGGCCGGATTCAAAAGCGCCACAGGTTTTGGATCACCAAAAATCGGGCGGTTTTCTGCAAGCTTGGAAGGTGAACCTTCACGGGATTTTTCGGGATTTCCGGCAAAGGGCAAAACACTTGCGCGAAGATCATCCGAAACACTGGATAGCGAAACGGGTTTCGAAGAAATTTCCATCAGATCCGGTGGCTGGGAAATGTCTTGCCCTTTTCCAATGGCTGCGAAGAGTTGCGCCGGAACAGGCATTTGCTGGTCAGCCCCAAATGCTGCGGCATGTACCTGTTCAACGGGCGGTGAAGCAGGTTCGGGCGCAACTGGTGCACGACTGTTTGACAAATCCAACGGTAATGGCTGCGCGATTGGTATCCCCTGCCCGTTTGCTGGTGGGATTGGGGTAATGGCTTCTGCCAAAAAACTGTCAGCGCGAGGGTCCGTGACGATCTTTTGGTCTTTCTCAAACAGCTGAGTCGGATCGGGGTTTTCAACGTCAATCTCGCCGATGTCATCATTGGGCGTCTGATCCACCAGCAAACCCGGATCACTTTCTTCGCCAACGCCCAATTCGAAAAACACCGGCGCAAATGCAGAAACCGCCCCGTCTTCCTGAGGCTGGTCCAGGTTTTGGCGCCGGTCAAAGGCGGGCAGAATCATTTCAGGCACGATCATCATGGCCAAAGATTCCCAGAACAAAGTTACCGGACATTTACCAAAGCCTGATTGAAAGGAAGAAATCACGAAAGGTTTAGACATGAATTCAACAACAATCGGGATTGCTGCCCAGAACCGAACGCAAGAACTTATGCAATCTGCACAGAAACTGGAAACTGCTTTTGTATCGCAAATGTTGAAATCTGCGGGACTGGGTGAATTAAAAGATTCGTTTTCCGGCGGCGTGGGCGAGCAACAATTCGCGTCGTTCATGCGCGACGAACAGGCCAAGGCAATCGTTCAAAACGGCGGATTTGGCTTGGCTGAACCGATCTTTGCCACATTGATGAGGGCGGAAAATGACTAAGGCTTTCGACAAATTGCGCCGGTTCCTTGATCAGGAACGGCGGATGCTTTTGAACGGCAAATTTGAACAGATCGAAGCCTGCGAGGAACGACGGTCTGAGCTTTTGAAATCCTGGGCTGACGGGCGGCCTGACGAAACGCAGGTCATTGGTATTCAACACAAGCTTGAGCGCAACAAAAAGTTGCTTGAAGCGTCCGAACGGGGCATTCGATCCGCGATCCGAAGCGTTCGCGAAATCCGTACCTTGTCTGAAAATTTTGCCCGCTATTCCCCATCGAAAGGACGCATCCTGACGCCGGTCGGAAACCACAACCGCCTGAACCGGAATAGCTAAGATTTGAACAAATTTCTTATCAATGCGCCGACAGCAATTAGCACATTGTTAGGACCCTCAATGTCAAACTTCCCGGGCATTCAATGCTGAATGGCGCAGCGGATCAGCCCACTGCATTTGTCAGAACGACACTAAGGCCGCCTGTTGGGGGCGGGTAAACACGGCCGGAAGCGCCGCATGCTGAAAGGAAAAATCATGTCCAGCATTCTGACAAATAACAGCGCAATGGTTGCATTGCAGACATTGAAGTCGATCAACTCAAACCTTGCGAAAACTCAAAGTGAAATTTCAACCGGCAAAAGCATCGGAACGGCCAAAGACAATTCGGCCATCTGGGCGATTTCAAAAGTGATGGAATCCGATGTGGCCGGATTTAAGGCCGTGTCGGATTCACTGTCTTTGGGTGAATCCACGGTCGCGGTTGCCTCGGCCGGGGCCGAGCAGATTACGAATATCTTGAATGAAATGAAGGAAAAGGTCGTCGCGGCAACCGGTGAAAACGTCGATAACGCCAAGATCACCGCCGATGTGGATGAGTTGAAAAGCCAGATCACGTCGATCATCGCAGCATCGCAGTTTAACGGCACGAACCTGTTGGACACGGCAGGCAACGCCGGCATCACGGTCTTGTCCTCGCTGGACAGGGATTCCGGCGGTACGGTAACTGCCGCGAACATCACGGTCGCATCCGTAGATTTTGAGGCGAACCTTGACCTGACCACCATCGATGTTTCCAGCTCGGCCAACGCCGACACGTCTATTGCCGCCATGGAGACCCTGATCCAGACCGCTGTAGACGGCGCCGCCCAGCTGGGTGCTTCGGCCAAGCGCATTCAGGATCAAAACGTCTTTGTTGGCAAGGTGAAGGACGCCATGACACAAGGCATCAGTTCGCTGGTTGATACCGATATGGAAGAAGCCTCTGCTCGGTTGCAGGCGTTGCAGTCGCAGCAGCAGCTTGGGGTTCAGTCGCTCTCGATCGCGAACCAGGCTCCGCAGACGATCCTGTCTCTGTTCCGCTAAATTAATCGTGGGCCGGGGTTTTTCTCGGCCCGCACCCCAAATGCTCCCTGAATTGGAAAATCCATGCAGAACGCACAAAAGCTTGCGGCCCAATGTTATGCGCAAAGCGCAGCACCGATCCGGACGCCCCGAAACACGGAATACGAAGCGATCAGCCAGATTACGCGCAAACTGAAAGCTGCGTTAAGCCCTGCTGACAACAAAGACATGTCCTTGCTTGCCGATGCGATCCACCGCAACCGCCAGCTATGGGTCATTCTGGCATCAAGCGTCGCAGAAGAGGACAATCTATTGCCGGACGAGCTTCGCGCAGGTCTATTTTCGCTTGCTGAATTCGTCCGAAAACATAGTGCGAAAGTTCTAATGGAAAACGCAGACGGGTCGGTTCTGGTCGATATCAATATGTCAATCATGCAAGGGCTTAACACGAGGGCCGCGGGATGAGCGGCCTTGTATTGAAACTCAGCCCGAAAGAGCGGTTGCTGATCAATGGGGCGGTGCTGGAAAACGGGCCTCGGCGCAGTCGATTGTCAGTGGTAACTCCTAACGCAAATATTCTTAGACTGAAGGACGCGCTGCATCCCGAAGACACCAAAACGCCGGTACGTCGGGTATGCTACATCGCCCAGTTGGTCTTATCCGGCGACATCACAAGACAGCAGGCCCTGCCCCAGTTGACCCTTGGTATTTCACAGCTAAAGCAGGTTCTGCCCAGCGGCCGCTGTTTTGAGGCCCTGAATACCGCACATGAAGCGGCCCAAGCCGGTCAATTCTATCAGTGCCTCAAGGTTCTTCGCCAACTCATCTCGGTCGAAGACACCCTGCTGGCAAGCGTCGGGACATGAGTTACACGCCCGTCATACCAACCACGGGTCTTACCGGGTGGCGGTTTTTGCAATCAACATACGACCGCCAAATGCAAGGGTTCCGAAACACCCCGGTCCAGAAAAGAGATGCCGCGTATTTTCAGGACAATATTCAATCCGTTACAACGGCAGAACAACTCGTATCAGACCGGCGGCTGTTAAAAGTGGCCTTGGGCGCCTTTGGATTACAGGACGATATAAACAGCCGGGCCTTCATCCGCACGATTCTGGAAAGCGACCCGACAGACACAAAGTCACTGGTCAACAGAATAACGGACCAAAGATACAAAGACCTGGCGAACGCATTCGACTTTTCGTCAGGTCTCGGTCCAAAAACCACACGCGCCGGATTTGCTGGCGCAATGATAGCGCGCTACGAGACCCAGGAATTCGAAATCTCGGTTGGCGAAATCTCGCAGGACATGCGGCTGGCATTATCAGCCAAGCGCGAACTGACCGAGCTTGCCACCCAGTCCGGCACCGACGATACCAAATGGTACAAAGCCATTGGTCGCCCACCGCTTAGACGGTTCCTTGAAACCGCCTTGGGATTACCCCGTGGGTTTGGGCAAATCGATCTGGATCAACAGCTTGGTGAGTTGAAATCAAAATCAAAGCGCAATTTCGGCATTGAAAGTTTCGACGATTTCTCGAAACCCAAGGTGATCGAGGCTGTTGTTCAAAGATTCCAATTGCTGACCCAGATCAACACCCTCAACCAGATGAGTTCGGCATCAATTGCCCTGCAACTTCTGCTATAGACCGAAAGGCCATAATCAGACCAACGCTCTAAGTCACGCATTCCAACAGCAATGTTCCGGCGGCCGTGTTGGAAATCGGAATGTGATAGTTACGGGTGATTTCGTTCACTTCGTCACCCAGGGCACCCCGCATCATCATCCACATCAGAAATTCGGTGCCCTGAGCACCCGCATTCTTGACCAATTCCTGCCGGGTGATCTTGGTCAGGACATCAGGGTTACTAACAATATTTTCCAGACAATACTGATCAAAATCCTTGTTGATGAACCCTGCGCGCTCACCGTCCAGTTGATGCGACAGCCCCCCCGTACCAAGGACCACGATTTTTGCATCTTCGGGAAAGCTTAGAAGGGCTTTGCGCAACGCCTTACCAAAATCAAGCGCACGCGCCAGCGTCGGGATCGGGTGCTGCACCGTATTGGCGCTGATCGGAACCGCCTTCGGCATATCAGGGTTATTGGGTGCACCAGGCCAGAACAGCTGCATCGGCACGACAAAGCCGTGATCCACCGCCAGTTCCTGACAAGAGGTGATGTCAAAGTGATCCGCGACCATCGATTCAATTATATGCCACGACAGTTCCGGTGCCCCCGGGAACGGATCAAGCGACGGCAGGCCCCAGCCCTCATCTTCGTTCTTGTATTCATGCGCCGCGCCAATTGCGAAGGTTGGCATCCGGTCAAGAAAGAACCCCAGCCCGTGGTCATTGTAGATGTTGATCACATAGTCCGGCTTGTGTTCTTTGATCCACGCATGAACCTTCGGGTATCCGTCAAAGAAAGGCTTCCAATAGGGATCATCGTAAAGCTCTTTCTGAATTGCGTTGCCCACCGCCGGAATATGCGAAGTGGTGATGCCGCCTAAGATCGTTGCCATTGGTCAATCCTCCTCACGCCTGGCTTTTCAGATAGTCGCTAAATTCTTCCGTGGTGCGGCCCGTTTGAAGCCCGCCCACGTCCTGAACGCTTAGTCTGAAAATGCCCGCGAATTTCGCGAGGTAATAAATGTTGCCGCCTTCCTCGATCATAGCGAGAATATTGCGGTCGCGGATCGCCTGTTTCTGGCCCTCGTTCAGACTGTATTTCTCCATCCAGCCTTCTTCATCGGCCTTAAAGGCTTCGCGGTTAACTTCTTTGTTGAAGTCGTAGCACATCTTGTTCAGCGCATAGCCTTTCATGGCTTGCTTCCCGTCAAACAGGGTCGTTCCGGGGATGTCGATGTGATAATCATGCCCCGGTTGGTCAAGTACGTACTCAGCCATTTTATTCTCCTCGGTCAGCGCCCCCAGTAGAGACGCATTGGGTTATCAACCAGCAGCTTTTGCTGCTGTTCAGGAGTTCGCGCGATTTTCGGTATGTAATCGACCAATGCGCCGTCATCAGGCATATGCGATTTCATGTTCGGGTGCGGCCAGTCGGTGCCCCAGAGGACACGGTCCTCAAAACGCTCGACAATAGCCTGACAGTAGGGAACGACATCAGCATAGGGCGGACCTTCAACCGAGAGACGTTCCGGACAAGTGACCTTGGACCATATGTTTTCGTTTTCTTCCATCAACCGGATAAACCTTTGGAAATCCGGATGATCTGTGCCCTTGGTCACGTCGGGCCGCCCCATATGGTCGACCACGAGTATCGTTGGCATTCGTTCAAGGAACGGAACCAGTTCCTCAAGATCCTGTGCCTCGAAATAAACTACGATATGCCAGCCCAGATCTTTGATCTTGTCGGCAATATCCAGGAAAACTTGTTGCGGGGTGGCATCCACCAGACGTTTGACAAAGTTGAACCGCACGCCGCGCACGCCAGCTTCGTCCATCTCTTGCAGCTCGGCCATGGTGATGTCCGGGCCAACGCTGGCGATGCCACGTGCCTTATCGCCCGCTGATCGGCAGGCATCGACCATCGCACGGTTGTCCTTGCCGTGGCAGGTCGCCTGAACGATTACGTTGCGCTCAAACCCCAGATAATCGCGCAGCGCATAGAGCTTATCCTTGCCTGCGTTACACGGCGTGTATTTGCGTTCTGGCGCGAAGGGAAATTCGGGGGACGGGCCGAACACATGGCAGTGTGCATCAACTGCGCCATTCGGCAACATTAAATCCGGTTTCTTCGGGCTTGGATGAAACTCCAGCCAATCCGCGTCCATGACTTGAACCTCTTCGGTCATGCGAACACCTCTCCATCCATCAATTTGCGCGCGGTGCGAAGGATCGCAGCACTGTCAATTCCACCATTCTCATCAAGCGTCGCAACAACCGTCATTTCGCCGGTCGGATGCTCGATGGACAGGCTGCGTTCTTTGCCCACACCCTTATCGGCAAGGTCATATGCCGTGCTGCCTTCCAACAGACAGGCCGTCGCCACGCTGACGGCCCCCAGCACACCGATCACTTTGTGACAGCGATGCGGAATAAAGGTCCGCGTCGCAATCGCACCGCCGTCCCTAGGTGCTGAAACCATGGTCATCTTGGGCACCGACTTTTCCGTCACATCGCCAAGGTTCATCAATGGGCCGCAAGCCAATCGCACCGCTTCCAGCTTTGCCCGCAACGCGGCATTGGCCTCCAAATCCTCAGGCGCTTCATCCCCCACGATCCCCATGTCCTCGGCCCGGATCACAACACAAGGCATCCCGTTGTCGATCATCGTGACTTCGACACCCTCGACCACATCCGAAACATTCCCTGTTGGCAAAAGTGCCCCACATGACGATCCCGCCGTGTCCTTGAATTCAATCGGCAAAGGTGCCGCCCCACCAGGCACACCGTCAATCCTGGCATCGCCTTTGTAATTGACGATACCCCCCGGTGTTTCGACCCGCGCCACGCCAACCTGACCGGCGTTCTCCATGAAAATCGTCACCGGCGTCACACCGTCCACAGCCTCAACCAAGCCGCGCTCAATGGCAAACGGCCCAACACCAGCCAGAATATTCCCGCAATTCTGCGCATCCGTGACAATCGGCTGATCTACGAAAACCTGCAAAAACAGATAGTCCACATCAACCCCATCGCGCTCGGATTTCTTCACAACGGCGACTTTCGAGGTCAGAGGATCCCCGCCCCCCATCCCGTCAATCTGGCGCGCATCCGGCGACCCCATGACGCCAAACAAAAACGCATCACGGTCGCTCGGCAAATCATCGGCCAGGAAATACCCACCTTTCGAGGTCCCCCCCCGCATCCACATGCACCGAACACCAGACATCAGCCGAACTTCCTACTTTCTTTTGTCCAAAAATATCCTCGGGGGAGTGTGAGGGGGCAGACAGCCCCCTCACCCGGTCGGATCGCGCAAGCGATCCGAAAACCAAACCTCATTTCATCGCATATCCAAGTAGCTCAAAACCGGTTCCCACTTTTGAGCGATATGCTTTCAAACGTATTTCAGACCCTTTTCCTCAAGCCGCGGACGCATATTGTAGATATCCAATCCCAATTCGCCCGCTTCGAACTTCGCGCGTTTCTCGCCCTCATTGGCTTCCCGTGCCCGCGCCTTGGCCAGAACATCCGCTGCCTCGTCCCGACGCACGACAACAACCCCGTCATCATCCGCCACAACAATATCACCGGGGTTCACCAACTCGTCGGCACAGACAACCGGCACGTTCACCGAACCAAGCGTCTCTTTCACCGTGCCTTGCGCCCCAACAGCTTTGGACCATACCGGGAATCCCATCTCGGTCAGGTCGCGCACATCCCTCACGCCCGCGTCAATCACCAGCCCCCGACAGCCCCGCGCCATGGCAGAGGCCGCCAAAAGGTCGCCGAAATACCCCGCATCCGATGGCGAGATTGTGCCCAGCAACAGCACATCCCCCGCCTGCAACTGCTCGATCGCCACATGGATCATCCAATTGTCCATCGGCGGGGCCAGAATGGTCACTGCTGATCCGGCAATCCGCGCGCCGGAATAGATCGGCCGCATATAGGAATTCAGCAACCCCTTGCGCCCCTGCGCCTCGTGCACGGTGGCCACACCACATTCACCCAGCGCGTCAATCACCGCCTGATCAGCGCGTTCAATATTCTGGACGACAACGCCCGTTTGTCCCGGTTGATAGCCCATCAGCTCAGTTCGTCCACGGTGCGCGGGAAGATAGTTTCAAACCCTTCCGCGTATTTACAATCCCGCCCACCGGCCATGCCGCCCGAGTTGCGTTTGAAGTGGTTCGCCCGCTGTTGCGCCACGCGGGTGTAGAAATCCCACAGGTGAATCTGGCCCTGATTGCATTCCATTGCTTTGCGCTTTTTCTCCCACACGGGCGTAATGTCCAAGAACACGTCGGGCTTCCAATGCATCTGCTCGGTCTGGTGTGGCTCAAACAAATACATTTGCGGTGCGCCCAAAACCTTCTGACCCGGATTATGCCCCCAGGCTTGCGCGATCATGCGGCAGGTCAGGGCAAAGTCAGTGGTCTTCATGTGGTCGGTGTTGTACGGGTCCCATTTCGAATGCGAGAACATGAAATTCGGCTGCACATCGCGGATAATGTCCACCACCTGATTTTCCGCCTCTTCGGTGAAGCGCAGTGGATAATCGCCCATGTCGAGGAATTTTATGTCATGCACACCCAACGCTTCGGCCGCATTTTCGGCTTCGCCGCGACGGTTGGCTTTGACCTGCTCCAGCGTATTGCCCTCTTTCCAAAGACGCGCACTTTCGCCACGCTCGCCGAAGCTGAGGCACACAACGGTAACATTGTAACCAAGCTCCTGATGCAGGGCGATGGCCCCGCCGCAACGCCAGACAAAGTCGGCGGCATGGGCTGAAATGACGAGGGCGGATTTGCTGTCAGACATTCGGGTTTCCTGTTTGTTTTCCCTTGGCAACGAGTCGCCCAAGCATGATGTCTGGCAGCGGGCTTGCCAATTTCGAAAGAAGGAAAGAATATAAGTTTTATCTATGAGGTGAAAAATGCTGCCTGAACCGAACGAACGTGACCTTCCGAATATCCGGCATATGCATGTTTTTTGCATCGCCGAGCGGTATCATTCGATTTCGGTTTCCGCCGAGCGGATGTTCATCACCCAGCCCGCCGCCAGCCAGGCGGTTGCCAAGCTTGAAAAAGACTTGGGCGTGACCCTTCTGATCCGCGGCAGCAAGGGTCTGTCAACATCAAACGAGGGCGCGATTTTTGCCAATCGCGCAAGACGGTCGATCCGATTTCTTAAAATGGGGGTTGAGGCGGCGCAGAATGCGGCCGGAGTGGACGACAGAGATCAGAAGCTCGCGCAAAAGCTGACATCGGCCCAATTGCGGGCGCTGACCGCCATAGGTATTCATGGAAGCTATACCGTTGCCGCGCGGGCCTTGGGGCTGGCCCAACCGACCATTTACCGCACCGCCAAATCGCTTGAGCAATCCTGCGGTTTCGAAGTCTTCCGCTCGGCTCTTGGCGGGATTGAGTTGACCAGTGCGGGCCAGCTTTTGAACCGGGCCGCCAAACTGGCACGTTCCGAAATCCGTCAGGCCTATGAGGAACTGGCCGCATTGTCCGGGATCGGGCGCATCACTTTCACATTAGGCTCAATGCCTCTGGCCCGAAGCGAGATTGTTCCCGAAGCCATAGGGCAAATGGTGACGCAGGAAAAAGCCTTGCAGGTCCGGGTTCAGGAAGGCCGCTATGCAGACATGCTGCGTGAATTGCGCGAAGGTGGTTTGGATTGCCTGATCGGTGCCTTGCGCGATCCGGCGCCTGCCGATGATGTGTTCGAAGAGCCCTTGTTTGAAGATGAACTCGCGGTCATCGCAAGGCCTGAACACCCGCTGGCAGGTCGGCCTTATGCGACGCTGGAGGACACATTGGCCTATCCTTGGATCGCCTCGCCAATGGCGACCCCTGCGGGGACATACATTTTTGAAACACTAAAAATCGAAGAGCGACCGCAAACGCCCATTCGGGTGGTGTCATCATCGCTGGTATTGATCCGCTCATTACTCCAACGCGACAATTTCGTGACCGTCATCTCTCAGCAGCAATTCCGCAGCGAAATAGAATCCGGCTTGCTGACCAAGCTTCCGGTGGCGCTTGAAGGCAACAGGCGGAAAATTGGTTTGACGATGCGGAAAAACTGGGTGCCCACGCAAGCGCAGACCCGATTCCTTGCAACACTAAAACAAGCCGCGCATGAGGCCACATCCTGATCGGTATAGCCTGGGCTTATGCGGCACACCGGATTCAAATTGGATAATTCGTGTCGGCAGTCATTATGAAGACATAAGAGAACAGCCCCGAAACACGGATCGTGTATCGTCAGGGAAGAAAGGAACGCCAATGGAAAAGGATTACGAGGATATTCCCGGAACCTTTGTTTTCGACGCCGACCGCAGTCGGGAAGGCTATCACCTGAACCAGTTTTGCATATCGCTGAGGCTGCAGGCGAACAGAGACAGGTTTCAGGCCGACGAAAAGACCTATCTTGATGCCTATCCGATGACGTCCGACCAGCGCGATGCGGTGTTGAACCGAGACTGGAATCGCCTTCTCGAACTGGGTGGTAACATTTACTACACCAGCAAACTGGCTGCGAATGACGGGATCAACTTCCAAAACCTCGCGGGGCTTATGACCGGCATGGGGGTTGAGGAATATCGCAAAATGATGGTCGAAGGGGGCCGACCGATCGAAGGCAATCGCTACAAATCCGAATGGGGAGAAGAATAATGGCGCGAATAACCGCAGGCATCGGATGTTCCCACGTTCCCGCGATTGGCGTTGCAATGGATCTGGGCAACACGCATGAGCCGTATTGGCAGCCAGTGTTCAAAGGCTTTGAAAAGTCGCGTGAATGGCAGAAAGAGAATAATCCCGATGTGATTTTCATGGTCTATAACGACCACTGCACGGCATTTGATGCCTCTTGCATCCCGACCTTCGCGCTTGGCTGCGCGGCCGAGTTTCAGCCCGCAGACGAAGGCTTTGGTCCCCGTCCGGTGCCGGTCGTGAAGAACCACCAGAAAATGGCAAGCCATATTGCGCAATCGCTTATTCTGGACGAATTCGACATCACCATCATGAACGAGATGGAGGTTGATCACGGCCTGACCGTGCCCTTGTCTGTGATGTATGGAGAAATCCCCCAGGACGGAGAATGGCCCGCACTGGTGATCCCGCTTTGCGTCAACGTGGTGCAATACCCTGCCCCAACCGGCAACCGGTGTTACAACCTCGGGAAAGCGATCCGTCGGGCGATCGAAAGCTACGACGAAGATCTGAACGTCCACATCTATGGCACCGGCGGTATGAGCCACCAGTTGCAGTACAAACGCGCCGGTTTGATCAATCCTGAATGGGACAACGATTTCCTTGATCGTCTGACAACTGATCCGGTCGGCCTAAGCCAGATGCCCCATGTGGAATACCTGCGCGAAGCAGGCAGCGAAGGGGTTGAGATGGTCATGTGGCACGTGATGCGCGGGGCGTTGAACGACGACATCACCGAGGTTCACCGCTTCTATCACGTCCCCGCATCGAATACCGCTGTGGGCCATATCATTTTTGAAAACCACGCCTGAGAAAGGAACGCGACATGCGGATTTGCGTAGCTGGGGCCTATGGCGCCTTCGGGATCAAGCACCTTGATGCTCTTGCAGCCATTGACGAGGTAACTGTGACCTCGGTCATGGGTCCGACCCTATCAAAAATTGAAGCTCTGGCAGCCGAGCGTGGTATCGGCCACGCCTCGACCGATCTGGATGAATGCATCAACCGCGACGATGTGGATGCGGTCATTCTAGCCACGCCGACCCAGATGCATGCGGAGCAGGCGATTGCCTGTATGAAAGCGGGCAAGCCGGTGTTTATCGAGATTCCGATGTCGGACTCGCTCGAAGATGCGCGGCGCATTTGTGAGGTACAGAAAGAAACCGGCGTTCTGGCGATGGCCGGTCAGGTGCGCCGCTATAATCCTTCGCATCAGTGGATCAATAACAAGATCCGGGCTGGTGAGCTGAAAATCCAGCAGATGGATGTGCAGACCTACTTTTTCCGCAGATCAAACATGAACGCCAAGGGCGAACCGCGCAGCTGGACCGACCACCTTTTGTGGCACCATGCCTGTCACACTGTTGATCTGTTCCAGTATCAAACCGGTGAAGTCGCGTCGGAAGCGTTCGGCATTCAAGGCCCGGCGCACCCGGAACTTGGCATCGCCATGGATATGACCATCGGAATGAAAGTGCCGTCCGGTGCAATTTGCACCCTGTCATTGTCGTTCAACAACGATGGCCCGTTGGGCACGTTCTTTCGCTATATTTGCGACAATGGAACATATATCGCACGGTATGATGATCTTTTTGATGGTCGTGAAACCCAGATCGATCTTTCCGACGTCGCGATTTCAAACAATGGGATCGAACTGATCGACCGCGAATTCATCTCGGCGATCAAGGAAGGCCGTGAACCGAACGGGTCGGTGCATGAGGTTCTGTCGTCAATGGAGACTTTGGACCGGATCGAGAAATCGTTTCAAAGCTGAAACGTCGGGTGCGCGCCTAAGGGGCACCCTAAACGACGACCGCTTGGGCAACCTGCTCACCAACGCCGAACACCCGTTTATAGCGCTCAACCTCGTTGGCAGGCCCCATGGCTTTATTCGGGTTGTCGGACAGTTTGACGGTGGGCCGCCCATTGGCGGAAACCGCCTTGCAGACCAGTGAGAACGGCGCGAGCGCATCTTGTTCAACCAGCCCGCGGAAGTCATTGGTCAGAAGCGTTCCCCAACCGAAGGAAACCTTGGTCCGGCCACTGAATTGTCTGTGTAACTGCACCATCTTCTCGGCATCCAGACCATCCGAGAAAATAATCAGCTTTTCCGCCGGATCTTCACCGCGATCTTTCCACCACTGGATCGCAATCTCGGCCGAGCTTTCAGGATCACCACTGTCAATGCGGATACCCGTCCATGACGCCAGCCAATCCGGTGCGTTTCTCAGGAACCCCTCGGTTCCATATGTATCGGGCAGAATGATCCTGAGATTGCCGTCATGTTCTTCCTGCCAGTCTGCCAGAACATCATATGGCGCCCGTTTCAGGCTTTCGTCGGTTTCGGCCAAAGCCGAATAGATCATCGGTAATTCATGGGCGTTTGTTCCAATCGCCTCAACCTCGCGCCGCATAGCGATCAGGCAGTTGGACGTACCGACAAATTTGTCGCCCAACCCTTCTATCATCGCCTGCACGGCCCAGTCCTGCCACATAAAGGAATGCCGGCGGCGGGTGCCGAAATCGGCAATGCGCAATCCGTCGACATTACGCAACTTCTCGATCTTTTCCCAAAGCTTGGTCATGGCCCGAGCGTACAGAACCTGCAATTCGAACCGGCCCATTTCACCAAGAACCGCTCGGCCGCGAAGCTCCATCAGAACGGCCAGTGCGGGGATTTCCCAAAGCATCACCTCGGGCCAGTTGCCTTCGAAAGTCAGCTCGTACTGTCCGTCGTGTTTTTCCAGATGGTAAGGCGGCAAACGCACCCCTTCCAGCCAGTCCATGAAATCCGGCCGGAACATCTGGCGCTTGCCGTAAAACGTATTGCCGCGCATCCAGGTGCTTTCCCCGCGTGACAAGGACAGCCCGCGAATATGATCCAATTGCTCGCGCAACTCGCCCTCGTCGATCAGTTCGGCAAGGCGGATGTCTTTCGCACGGTTGATCAAGGAAAACTTGACCTGAGTATCCGGCTTGTAGCGAAAGATGCTTTGACACATCAGAAGTTTGTAGAAATCCGTATCAATCAACGACCGCACAATCGGATCGATTTTCCACTTGTGGTTATAAACGCGCGTCGCAATGTCCAAGGGAAACTCCCGTAATGTTCAGGCGGTTTGATATCTGGAAATGACCGCTCGTGTCACGTGCTAAGCGCTGATCGTGATGCCCATTGCCTTCATATCCCGCAAGGCTTCATTCAAACTTCCACCCAGATCGATGCCACGACAGGCCTGAAGGTCAACAGTTACCTCGAACCCAAGGCGCGCCGCATCCTGGGCCGAGTAGTTCACGCAAAAATCCGTCGCCAATCCGGTCATCACAAGCGAGGTAACACCGCGTGTTTGCAGATAGCCCAACAGCCCGGTCGGTGTTTTCTGATCATTCTCGAAAAACGCTGAATAGCTGTCGATCCCAGCACGGAACCCCTTGCGGATGATCAATTGGGCGGGATCAGTGTTCAGGGCCGCGTGAAACTCGGCCCCACGTGATCCCTGTACACAGTGATCCGGCCAAAGAACCTGTGTGCCGTAACTCATCTCGGTGGTCTCTAGAGGTGCCTTTCCGTCATGCTGGCTGGCAAATGACGAATGCCCGGAAGGGTGCCAATCTTGTGTCAATACTACCGTTTGAAACTCGGGCATCATAGCGTTGATAACTGGTACGACCTCATCCCCGCCGGGGACGGCCAACGCTCCGCCCGGGCAAAAATCATTTTGCACGTCAACAACGATCAAAGCTGAGCTTGAAGCTTTCATATGTACTTCCTGACCAAAATTTCTTTGTTCCCCCATATCGCTTGTTTAGAGGCAAAGCAGCACAGACACAAAGCGATTCAAATTGTCCGCGCTATCCGGCGGGTAGGCCCGCGCCGCGCACCGTTTTTAACCCCTCGTTCACACACATGAACTATCCCTGATCTCCGGGTGGGAGATTAGGTGGATGAATGAGTGCGCAGTCAAACGCGGCACCGGTCATCATCAAACGAAAAAAGGTCGTGGAAGCCGGCGGGCACCACGGCGGCGCGTGGAAAGTGGCCTATGCCGATTTTGTCACTGCCATGATGGCCTTTTTCATGTTGATGTGGCTGCTGAACGCAACAACGGAACAACAACGCAAAGGTATTGCAGATTATTTCAACCCGACGATTCCCGTGAACCGGATTTCCGGCGGCGGAGACGGTTCGTTCGGCGGTGACAGCGTGTTCTCGGAAGAGGTGCTGCCGCAAATGGGCATGGGCGCGTCAAACCGCTATCCGACCGAGGCGCGTCAGGCCCGCGGTGCACAGGGCGCAAGCGTGGAAGGCGCCGCCCGCGAAGATGGTGAAAGCAACGATGCCCTGAACGCTCTGGAGGAGCGTCTTTTGGGTCGCAGCGGGGAAAGCATGGTGGACGACAATGTTTTCCGGCAAATCATCACCCGCGTGACAGACGAAGGTCTTGTGATCGAGCTTTTTGCGTTGGAAGGATCACCGCTGTTTCTGGCAGACGGGGTGACGCCCGCGCCGATCCTTCGCGACATGGCCGTTGTGCTTGCCCACAACTTGCGAAGCCTGACCAATGATCTGGCCGTCGGGGCACATGTTCGGGCCAGACCGATTGTGTTGCAGAATAATCCGGTGTGGAAGGAAAGCACGGCCAAAGCCGATGTGATGCGTGAATTACTGGGCGCCAACGGTTCGGACCCCAAGCGCTTTCGAAAAGTGACGGGTTTTGGCGATTCCAGGCCGAATAACTTCAACCCGATGTCGATCCGCAACAACCGCATCGAGGTCATAGTCCTGCGCAGTGGGGGTGATTCCTGAAAATTTTTTTGGGGTTTCGAGGTTAATCTGAGACGCGAAGTTGCTTTTGAAACGCACTCAATATCAATAGGTTTCGCCAGATTGCCTGTGTCTCAACAATCGGGCGAAACGCCTTAGGAGGCCGTTAAGCCTGTTCCTGTAGCTGTTGAAGAAGTTGATTCTTGAACAGTAAGGGCGCTTCATGACGATTTCCTCTTCGCTTAATGCCGGTGTGGCCGGGCTTAACGCCAATGCCTCAAAACTCGCGTCGATTTCGGACAATATCGCCAATGCATCCACTTATGGATACAGGCGGGTGGAAACCACGTTTCAATCAATGGTTACCGGCGGCAATGGCGGCAAATACGCCGCAGGCGGCGTCAGGGCCAGCACGCAACGGTTGATCTCGGAAGGTGGCACACTGGTCACCAGTTCGAACCCGACCGATCTTGCCATTCGTGGCCGCGGCCTGCTGCCGGTGACGCCGGGCGCTTTTGTTCCGGGGGCGGAAGGCTCGCCCGAGATGCTGTTGACGACGACCGGGTCATTCCGGCCAGACGATGCGGGATATCTGCGAAATGAATCTGGAATGATCCTGATGGGCTGGCCGGCAGATTCCGACGGCACAATCCCGACCTATCCACGCGATACCGCCGAAGGATTGAAACCGATTCAGATCAACGCGAACCAATTGGATGGTCAGGCAACGACCGAAATCAATCTTGGCCTTAACCTTCCGGCAACCGACACAATCGCCGGTTCTGCCGGAACCACACAAGAGCTTTCGGTCGCCTATTACGACAACCTCGGGCTGGTCCAATCCATGAATGTTGAATTTGTTCCCGTTGTGCCTGAAAGCGGTGCTTCGAATTCGTGGCGGATGATCCTGCGCGACGGTGCATCGGAAAACGCCATAGTCGGCGACTATATCCTGAATTTCGAAGACAGCCGCGAGGCGGGTGGCACGCTTGCCTCAGTCACAACATCCATCGGCGGCGAATACAGTTCAGACACAGGAAAAATCTCGGTCACAGCCGCCCGTGGAGACATCGATATCCATATTGGCGGTCTTGGCGATGAGACGGGAATGACACAATTGTCAGACACGTTTGTGCCGTTGAAGCTTAGCAAAAACGGCTCTCCGACCAGCGCGATGATCGGGGTGGAGGTTGACGCAAGCGGGCGTGTGAACGCGCTGTTCGACACCGGCGTGTACCGGACAATATACCAGATTCCGCTGGTCGACATGCCCAACGCCAACGGGCTGACCGCTCTTGATCAGCAAACATATCGGCCTTCCACAACCAGCGGCACGTTCTTCCTTTGGGATGCGGGCAGCGGTCCGACGGGTGAGATTGTTGGCTACGCGCGCGAGGAATCAGCCACCGACGTGGCCGGTGAACTGACCGACCTGATCCAGACCCAGCGGGCGTATTCGACAAATGCGAAAGTCATCCAGACAGTCGATGAAATGCTTCAGGAAACAACCAACATCAAACGGTAACGATTATGAGCCTTGGCGCCGCCTTTAACAATGCCTCCTCTGGTCTGACAGTTGCCCTGAGGGCAGTTGGGGCCACATCCTCAAACCTCGCCAATGCGCTGACGGAAAACTATGGCAAGCGCGAGGTGACAATCATGTCGCGGACCGAAGGTGGTGCGCGGGTCACTGGCACCTCTCGGCTTGTGGATCAGCGCACGCAAGGGCAAATCTGGCTGGTGAATGCGCAAGCTGCCGGAAACGCCCAGTCCTTGAGAAGTCTCGAGGAAATCGACCGGTTGGTTGGCACTTTCGATGATCCGGGCAGCCTGTATGACATTTCCTCAAAGTTTGAGACAAGCCTCGTTTCCCTGGCAAGCCGACCAGAGGATACCGTTCGCCAATCGAACGCCAATCAGGCGGCGGACGATCTTGCCGAAAAAATCAGAACCATCGGCTCAGGCATACAAAACATCCGATCAGATGCCGACCGAGAGATTTCCGGCGTGATCTCTGCGCTGAATGCCGACCTTGAAAAAATCGCCGAACTTAACGGAAGTATAGCCAAGTCGCACGGCCAAAACACAGCCGCGCTCGAGGATGCGCGTCAGGCATTAATCGACAAGGTATCACAAATCGTGCCCGTCAAGGCGGTCGCCCGGGATTACGGCCGGATCGCCCTGATGACCCCAAAGGGGCAATTCCTGCTGGATCAATCCGCATCGGCAATCGACTTAAATTCCAGAAATGTCGTTACCAGTGACATGTCGGTTGAGGGCGAAACACTTGACCTTCCCATCCTGAACGGAAATGCGTTCCAAATACCGACCTCGGGCAAGCTCGCGTCTCTTCTGGAAATTCGCGATACGGCTGCACCCGAAATTTATTCGCAGATAACCGCGCTTTCCGAAACTCTGGTCTCGCGCCTCTCAGGTGTGGCTTCAGACGGACCCTTATTTGGTTTCGATGCGCCGTCACCCGACGCCGTTGCGCTCGGATATTCTGGTGACGTTTCGACAATTGACGCAAACGCCGCATTAACCGCACTCAATACCGGAAATCGCAGGTTTTCGGCTTTGGTTTCTGATCTGTCGACGTCCCTTTCAACACAGGTCCTGAACGCAGAAGATCGTCTTGGTTCTGCGCGGTCTTCAAGCGCGGCGCTGATTGAATTGAAGGATTCTACGGCTGTTGACACCGACAGTGAGCTTCAAAAACTGATCCGGATTGAGAAAATCTATGCGGCCAATGCCAAGGCTTTGCAGGTTGTTGGCAACATGTTGGACGACCTGATTAAAATAGGATGAACACATGACCCCGATTGGTGACATTGCCCGAAACGCTTTGCTGCAAAACCAAACCCGAAACCTGCGCAGTTTGATTCAGGTTAAAACCGACGAACTCGCCACCGGTCGTGTCAGCAAATTGCGTGAATACTTGAACGGAGAAACCGGCCAGCTGCGCGCCCTTCAAAGCGATCAGAACCTGTTGCAAGCCTATAAAACCAATATCAATGAGGTTCAGACAATATTCGGTGCGCAACAACGCGGGCTGGATCAGGTTCGCTCAATTCTTGCGAATGTGGCCGATGCGGCACTTTCTTTCCAGAATGAAGATGGCGTCCAGCCCCCCTTGCAGGTGGTCGCCCGACAATCCTTTGACGCGGTTGTCAGCCTTCTTAAATCAAATATCGGCGGTCGGACTGTGTTCAATCAAGGTTCGGCAGTCATGGAACCAAATCAGCTTTTTACGCAAATCGGTGCCGCAATAGCTGCGCAACCGGATCAACCGCCAACGGATGTCGCCCGTTCGGTTATTCAACAGGCCATTGATCCAGAGAATTCTGAGCCGCAGGCACCGGTGCCCGTGGCCCCGAACCAAAGTGTCTCGACAAACGATCCGTCAATTCAGCCGCAATTCAGCGACATACTGTCATCTCTGTCGCTGCTCGCTTTGGGGCGTTCCGGGGAAACCGCGCCCGAGCGACAGGATATCGCGACCAGTGTAATGCAGATGCAAGACCAACTGGTTTCGACACAGGCAAATATTGGCCAGCGCGAGGATCGCCTTGACAGTGTTCTAAGCCGGAATGCATCCGAGCATGAGGCCCTGGAATTCCTTCGAAATGAGCTGACGGCGGCAGATCCGTACGAAGCCGCGACACAGCTTCAAACGGCGACCTTGCGTTTGGAAACACTGCTCGCGGCGACCGCCAGAATTTCGAAACTCAGCCTGACGAATTACCTATGATGAAAGCATTTTTACCGCGTTTGCTCGCGATTTTTTTGTTGTGTCCGACCTTCGCGTTTGCCGAAGTCGTTCGCCTGAAAGACCTTGTCGAAATTGACGGGGTCCGCGGAAATGATCTTGTTGGCTATGGCCTTGTTGTGGGCCTAAACGGGACAGGCGATGGCATTCGCAACGCCCCTTTCACCGAAGAAATTCTGGCGAATGTACTTGAGCGGCTTGGGATCAACATTTCAGGCGAACAGTTCAGGCCCAAAAACATCGCCGCGGTTCTTGTCACCGCGGAATTGCCCCCATTTGCCCGCGCCGGGTCGCGCGTCGATGTGGCAGTCTCGGCGATTGGTGACGCCAAAAGCCTGTTGGGGGGGACCCTGATCATGACCCCGTTAAATGCGGCGGATGGCTTTGTCTATGCGGTTGCGCAAGGCAGCGTGCTGGCGGGCGGCGTCTCTGCCGAAGGCGAGGCGGCCTCAACCACAACCGGCGTGCCGACATCCGGCAGTATTCCGGGCGGTGGACGTATCGAGAAAGAGGTCAATTTCGACTTTTCCGAATTGACCGAACTGCGCCTTGCCTTACGTATTCCGGATTTTACAACGGCCAGCCGGATCGAGCAGGCGATCAACACAGCTGTCGGGCAGAACACCGCCCTGATGTTGGATTCAGGAACCATCGCGATCGATCTGGAACGCCGAGGAACCACAAGCCCGGCCCATTTCGTCAGCAGAATTGAAAATCTCCAGGTCGTGCCCGAACGCAAGGCCGTAGTGGTGATCGACCAAAGATCGGGCACCATCGTGATGGGAGAAGATGTGCGGATATCCCGGGTTGCGGTTGCCCAGGGCAACCTTACGCTTCGGGTTGAAGAGACGCCAATGGCCGTTCAACCAAACCCGTTTGCGGAAGGCGAAACCGTAACTGTTCCGCGCACCTCGGCCGAGATTACCGACGAGCCTGGCGTTGCCATGGCCGAACTGAAGGGCGAGGCGACCTTATCCGAGGTTGTAGCCGGCCTAAACGCCTTGGGCGTCGGACCGCGCGATATGATTGACATCCTGAAAAGCGTAAAAGCCGCCGGAGCGATCTACGCCGATTTCGTGATCCGGTGATCAGTCGGAAACCAGCATATAGCCTGCACCCCGCACCGTTTGCAGATAACGCGGTTGCTTCGGATCCGCCTCGAGCTTGCGGCGCAGCCGGGTGATTTGTACATCCACTGCGCGTTCCTGCGCCTGCCCCCGGTCCCGGCCCAGTTCTTCCGCCAATTGCGACCGCGTGACAGGATCACCCAGATTCGACGTGAAAATACGCATCAACTGCACTTCGGTTGAGGTCAACCGAACCGGATCATCGCCATTTTGCAGCTCGGATCGTTCCGCATCATAGGTCAGCGGGCCAAGCTTGATCAGTTTCGGACCGGTGTCAGATGCCGGCATGTCCGGAACCCTGCGCAAGATCGCGTTGATGCGCAAAAGCAACTCGCGCGGTTCAAAAGGTTTTGTCAGATAATCGTCCGCACCGGCCTCAAGCCCGGAAATCCTGTCCTGAGTTTCCCCCTTGGCCGTCAGTAACAAAATGGGCGAGGTCAGGGTTTTTCGCAGCTCTTGCGTCAGGCTGATCCCATCCACCCCCGGCATCATGACGTCCATGACGATAAGATCAAACTCAAGCCCTTCAAGCAGCCGCCTTGCATGATCGCCGTCGCGGGCGACACTGACAAGAAAACCCTGTTTGACAAGGTAGCGTCGCAACAATTCACGAATGCGTTCATCGTCGTCAACAACAAGAAGATGGGCGGCGACATCCGACATTACATGGTGCTCCGGTCATTGTGGAAATGGCGCAGCAATTCCGGGTCCATCATCGCCTCTAACACGGTGCGGAACCCGCTGACAGCCTCGGGTCCGGCCTTGCGAAACGCGGCCCGCATGCGTGCACGCTGCGCATCCGAAAGCTTTTGTTCAAGCTCTCGCCCCTCATCCGTAAGAAATAGATGGCGTTCACGCTTGTCGCGTGTACCCACGCGGCTTTCGATCAGCCCGTCTTCGATCAAGGTTCGAAGCACCCGGTTCAGCGACTGCTTGGTCACACCCAAAGTGGCCAGAAGATTGTTTACCGTCGTACCAGGCGCACGATTAACGAAATGGATCGCCCGATGATGCGCGCGACCATAGGCCATCTGCGCCAGAATACGATCAGGGTCTGCCGTGAAACCGCGATAGGCAAAGAACATCGCCTCGATCCCTTTTCTTAACTGCTCATCTGTCAGAAAAAGAAGATTTTCGCCGCCCCGGCCCGCTGTGTCGTCCATAGAAATACCCTGATTACGCAAAATACATTAATTCACCCGGCATTATATGTCAGCCTTGTTGACTTTCCAAGGTTCAACTGGTACCGAATCGACGGTTTTGCGCAATATTATGTCCGTATCGGCCATAAGTTACGCAACAAATGAAAATTGAAAGGGTTTCTCAATGGCTGGCGCATATGATGATCGTGATGGTTTCATCTGGATGGATGGTGAACTGGTTCCATGGCGGGATGCAACGGTGCATATCCTGACCCATGCCATGCATTATGCCTCGTCCGTATTCGAAGGTGAGCGCGCCTATAATGGCAAGATTTTCAAATCGCGTGAACATTCCGAGCGCCTGAAAAATTCCGGCGCGCTGCTGGACATGCCAATCCCCTATTCGGTTGACGAAATCGAAGCCGCGAAGGAAGAAACACTGAAAGCGAACAATCTGACCGACGCCTATGTTCGGGCTGTCGCCTGGCGTGGTGCCGGAGAGGACATGGGCGTCGCCTCGTCGCGCAATCCGGTTCGCATGGCCATCGCCGTTTGGGAATGGGGCGCTTATTACGGCGACGCCAAGATGCAGGGTGCCAAACTGGACATCGCAAAGTGGAAACGGCCATCGCCGGAAACCATCCCGACCGCCGCCAAAGCCGCTGGTCTTTACATGATTTGCACCATGTCCAAGCATCAGGCCGAAGCCAAGGGCTGCTCGGACGCTTTGTTCATGGATTATCGTGGCTATGTCGCCGAAGCGACCGGTGCCAATGTGTTCTTTGTCAAAGACGGCGAGGTGCATACACCGATCCCTGATGCAATTCTGAACGGCATCACCCGACAAACCGTCATTCAAATGCTGAAAGACAAGGGGCTGACCGTCCACGAACGCCACATCCTGCCGGATGAGCTTGCAGGTTTTGAACAATGCTGGCTTACCGGAACCGCGGCTGAGGTGACACCCGTCGGTCAAATCGGTGAGTATACGTTCGAAGTTGGCGATATCACACGCGATGTTGCGCAATCTTACGAAGAGCTTGTTCGCGCCTGAATTAAAATCGTTTCGAGATTAGCCTGAGCACAAGTTAATCTCGAAACGCACAATTTCCATGTCTGCCTTCTGCCGATAGAGGCCACAGGTTAAGTAAACGTGATTTTCCCGACACGTCCGGCCAATTCCGCTTTTAAGGCATGGGTTGCCGGGGGAACGTCACGCGCCTCGCCGTTAAATGCCCCGATTTGCTGGATTGTGATCGCTGCCAATTCCTCGATTGGCAACTGAATTCCGGCAAGACCCTTGCCGATCCAGGACAAAAACGCCGGATCACCATAGCCGACAAATCCAAAGGTGTCGCCCGAGCCATCATGTCGCTGCATAAGGACGCTAATCGCACCGTTTGAAATTTCGACACCGCCGCAGATCAGAGCAGTTGCGCCCTGCCCTTCAAGCAATCTGGGCACACCACTGAATCCCAGATCGAAATTCGGCGCACCGCGAATAACCAAGTTTGCATCCAACTCCAGACCCACGCTCGTCAGCCCGTTGTGATAAGACTGGAACCTGTCTCGGCCAGTGGAAAGAGACGGATCAGCGCCGATATAGCCTATTCGATCGAAACCAAGCGTCCGCAGATGAACCACCGCATCATGGATCGCTTCGGCGTCATTAATAACAAGCGAAGATGAGTTTGACGTCATCTCTCTTGATCGGACAAGCTGAATGACATTCAGCCCCTCTATATCCCGATCTTGCCGTGCCACGCCATGTGCGCAGGGAACCATGACCACAGCCATGGCCTGAATTTCCCGCAATTGCCGAATGGAAACACGCTCTTTTTCGATTTCATCATCCGTCAGATGAATGACCAAATGAAGACCATGCCGGTCGCATTCCTTGGCGAAAGCATTGGCATACCGCGCATAAAAGTCATTCGTGATATTCGGAAGCAACAAGCCAACGATTTTGGTGCCATCCCCACGCATCGCTTTCGCTGCCGCGCTTTTGACATAGCCCAGATCACGCGCCCGATTTTCGATTAAAATGCGCGTTTGGCTGGATACATTCGGGTTGCCCGACAATGCGCGCGAGACGGTCATATGCGAAATGCCCAAATCTTCGGCGATGGATTTTATGGTGACTCGTTTTGCCAAATCATTTTCCTGCGTGCTCAAAATCATTCAATACGGATTTCATATGGCTTGACAATAGGGGTCGCCAGATATTAATGTTCACGTGAACATAAGAAGATTGTGCCTAAAAGAATGAATATTCGAGAACGATGTGAAAGTCTGGTCCGCGAACTTGGCATCGCCGATGCGTCCGACATTCTTTCGGTTGAGCCGTTGACCGGCGGGGTGGCCTCGGACATCGCAAAGGTGGATCTGGGAAAGCGCACCATCTGCGTTAAGTTTGCACTGCCAAAACTGAAAGTGGCGGCAGATTGGCAGGCCCCCGTCCATCGCAATGCCGCCGAATATGCTTGGTTGAAAGTTGCGGCTGATTTGCTTCCCCAAAGCGCGGTCCGGCTTTTTGGACGTTCCGAAGCCCAGCATGGATTTGCGATGGAATTTGTCTCGGGCGAGGACGTGTATCTTTGGAAAACAAGCCTTCTGGAACAAAAGCCAAACAAGGGCGAGGCGCTTCTGGTCGCAGACATGATCGGGCGCATTCATCAAAAATCGTCGCAATCGGGATTTGACACGACGCCGTTCCAAAATCGCGATGATTTCCACGCGCTGCGGATCGAACCGTATTTGTCAGCCACCGCGAAAGTGCATTCGGACCTGTCGCCTCATCTTAATGAACTCGAAGATATGCTTTATCAAAGCAATCAGGTGCTTGTTCACGGCGACGTCAGCCCAAAGAACATTTTGATGCGTTCCGGTGGTCCGGTATTGCTGGACGCCGAATGCGCCACCATGGGCGACGCCAGCTTTGATCCGTCCTTTTGCCTTAATCATCTGGTGTTGAAGGCGATCCATCTGCCCGCCACCCGCGAACACTTGCTGAAAGACGTCGTGGCGTTTTGGCAAGCCTACGCCACCCATATCACATGGGAGCCGCCGACCACACTTGAAAGCCGTGTTTGCCGCTTATTGCCAGCACTCATGCTGGCGCGTGTCGATGGCAAATCACCCGTCGAATACCTGAACGATGCCGAGAAAGACATCGTGCGGGCGATATCGAAATCTCTACTGAAAACGCCCGCGGACACGATTTCTGAATTTGCCAATCGCGTGTCGGCCGACTTGAAGGAAATGAACACATGAGTCTGATCAAATCAATCAATGCCCGCCGAGTATGGGACTCGCGCGGGAACCCGACCGTCGAAGTTGATGTCATCCTTGAAAACGGAGTTTTGGGGCGTGCGATAGCCCCCGCAGGCGCGTCACGCGGCACGCGCGAGGCGATTGATCTGCGCGACGGCGGCCCCAAATTGCGCGGCAAGGACATCCAGAACGCACTGGCAAGTGTCAACGGTCCGATTGCCAGTGCACTCAGGGGAATGGACGCATCTGATCAAGCGGAAGTGGACGCGGCCATTCTTGCATTGGATGCATCTGCGCTAAAGGAAACTCTGGGCGGGAATGCCACGGTTGCCACATCTTTGGCCGTTCTTCATGCCGCCGCAACCGATGCCAGAAAGCCTTTGTGGCGGCACGTCGCCGACCACTATAACTGCACCCCTTCACTGCCCTTGCCGGAAATCCAGATTTTTGGCGGCGGCGCACATGCCGGGCGTCGCGTCGACATTCAGGATTTCATGGTCGTCGTACCCGGCGCATTCTCGTTCGATGAGGTCATGGAAATCACCAGTGAGATTTACTTTGCAGCGGGCGATATCATGGCCCAGCGCGGCAAGCTTGCCGGTGTAGCTGACGAAGGCGGCTGGTGGCCGATGTTTGACAGCAACGAAGAAGCATTGGAAACGCTGGTTGCTGCAATCGAAAAGGCTGGGGAAACACCCGGCAAAAATGTTGCGATTTCGCTGGACATAGCGGCGTCCGAATTCGGATCAAATGGCAAGTATCGCCTGGCGCTTGAGGACCGCGAAATGGATAGCGGCGCTTTGATCGATATGCTTGGCCGTTGGATGGACGCATATCCCATCCTTTCGATCGAGGATCCGGTGGGCGAAGATGATCGGGACGGGATGATCGAATTCACGCGCCGATTTGGCGATCACGTGCAGATCATCGGCGATGATTATTTGGTTACAAACGCTAATCTGGTCAAGGAAGCCTCGTCAGACGCGGCCTGTAACGCCGTACTTATCAAGGTCAATCAGGCCGGGACGGTATCGGAATCAGTGGAAACCTTCATGGCCGCCCAAGCTGCCGGGTGGGGCGCGATTGTTTCTGCCCGATCTGGGGAAAGCGAAGACACGTCCATCAGCCACCTCTCGACAGGCCTTGGCGGCGGACAGCTTAAGGTCGGATCATTCCAACGCTCTGAGCGGATGGTAAAGTGGAATGAATGCCTGCGCATTCAGGACGAATTGGGCGCGCATAGTTTTGTTGGCGGTGCGCCTTTCAAAGGAACCTGGTGGGACCGCGCCTAAGCCTGACCCAATCAACCTCTAAAGGGTGCCGCCTTCAAAAGTGCGGCACCCATTTTTTTCTTGGGGATGATCCGCCAAGACGTCGCGTTGCACCCCTAAATTGCCAAGGTTTTGGCAAACTGCCTCAAACCGGTGCATTTTTTTTGCTCTCACCCCAAACATTCCGACAAAAAAATGTGCACATTGGTTCGCGCGAATGCCGCAGTGCAGCAAATCAATTGCCTTGGGGACGAATACGCTCTGTATCTGCAGTATGTCCCAGCAAAAAAAGCTTACAATAATCGTTGTCGAAAAATCGCGGCTGCGCGCGAACGAGGTCTTTGACGCTCTTAACGATGGTGGCTGGGCCTACGTAACCGTAATTGCCGATGAATGCGTTCTTGCGCGAAAAGTTGACGAGATAAACCCCGATGTGGTGCTCATTGACCTGCACAATCCGGGGCGCGACAGTCTTGGGTCACTTTCGGAAGCCGCTGGTGCAAAATTGCGGCCGGTTGCAATGTTCGTCGATCAAAGCGATCCGGAACTCATTCACGCGGCCATTAACGCAGGCCTAAGCGCATATGTCGTCGGGGGGCTGGAACGCCACCGTATTCGCCCTATTCTCGAGGCCGCAATTGCGCGTTTCCGTGTGACCTCACAAATGCGATCCGAACTTGAGGCCGCCAAATCTGCCTTGGCTGCACGAAAGACCATCGATCAGGCGAAAGGGCTTTTGATTCAGGCCAAAGGGTTAACAGAAGACGAAGCCTATCAGCTCATTCGCAAGACCGCGATGGATCAAGGCAGGCGCATGATAGACGTCGCGCAGGCATTAATCACGGCTTCGAAGTTGCTCGGATAAGCCGGTTGTAGACCGATTGCGCAGACACCCGTTCATCATCGAACGAACGCCTGATTCTACAGCCCTATCGTTTCTTCGGCGGTCATGTTTTCAACCCGGATGCACAAATGCGCACATTTTTTAGGCAGCGCATTGCTGCAGCGCAGAAAATCGCTCGCCGCAACGCGGCATCTGCGATTAGGCTGACGTCAATACGCTGGCAACGTCGTCAGCAAAAAGTCTCCGAGTATCGGAGATTCCCGAGCAACGCCGCTCAAGCCGTGACGCCCTTTTTCTTCAAGGGCGCGCAGTTTGGGTGGCTTTTTTTGTTATCAAATCAGGGGTTTGGCATCCCGTTCGAAAGGCACAAAATGAAAAAGACCTTCACAGCTTTGGCTTTAACTTCAACGGCTTTGTTCCCGCTTTCGGCACAGGCGGACGTGCTGGAGCTTGAAAAAGACGTTCTTACCTTCGGCTTCATCAAGCTGACAGATATGGCACCGCTGGCCGTCGCGTATGAGCAGGGTTTTTTCGACGATGAAGGACTGTTTGTGACGCTTGAGGCTCAGGCAAATTGGAAAGTCCTGCTTGATGGCGTGATCGACGGTCAATTGGACGGTGCACATATGCTGGCAGGGCAACCTCTGGCCGCTACGATTGGCTTTGGCACCGAAGCACATATCATCACGCCATTCTCAATGGACCTGAACGGCAATGGCATCACAGTATCCAATGAGGTCTGGGACGAGATGAAGCCGAACATCCCTGTGATGGAGGACGGCCGCCCCCAGCATCCGATTTCCGCAGCGGCCCTCAAGCCTGTTGTTGAAGACTATGCGGAAGACGGCAAGCCATTCAACATGGGCATGGTCTTCCCGGTTTCGACACATAATTATGAACTACGCTACTGGCTGGCCGCGGGTGGCCTGCACCCCGGCTTTTATAGCGAGCAGAATATCACCGGCCAGATCGGAGCGGATGTGCTTTTGTCGGTCACGCCGCCTCCGCAAATGCCCGCAACACTCGAAGCTGGCACGATTTACGGCTACAGCGTGGGTGAACCCTGGAACCAGCAGGCGGTCTTCAAGGGTATCGGCGTTCCGGTCATCACAGACTACGAGCTTTGGAAGAACAACCCCGAGAAAGTTTTTGGTATCACCGCCGAATTCGCAGAAGAGAACCCGAATACCACGCTCGCCATCGTTAAGGCGTTGATCCGCGCGGCACAGTGGCTGGATGAAAACGACAATGCCAACCGCGAAGAAGCGGTCGAGATCCTAAGCCGCCCTGAATATGTGGGGGCCGACTATGAGGTGATCGCTGCGTCCATGACCGGTACCTTTGAATACGAAAAAGGCGACAAGCGCGACGTTCCGGATTTCAACGTCTTTTACCGCTACAACGCGACTTACCCGTTCTATTCGGATGCCATCTGGTATCTGACCCAAATGCGCCGTTGGGGCCAGATCACCGAATCCAAACCGGATAGCTGGTATGACGAGGTCGCCAAATCGGTCTACAAGCCCGAGATCTATCTCGAAGCGGCGAAGCTGCTGGTCGAAGAAGGTCTGGTTAAGGAAGCCGACTTCCCCTGGGATAGCGACGGTTACAAAGCGCCGACACCCGCAGAAGATATCATCGACGGGATCCCCTACGACGGGCGCGCGCCGAACGCTTATCTCGAAAGCCTGCCAATTGGTTTGAAAGAGGGCCAGACCGTCATTGGCACCGAGGTCGAGGGCTAATCCCACAACCCAAGTCCGGCGCAACAGCGCCGGACCTCTTCCAACATAAAACTGCAATGATCGACAAGGATCAGGGCGAAACCAAGGACATAGCTATGGCCGCAATTGATAATCAAGCCATCCCGGACCAAGAGCGAGAAGCCCGCAAGGCGCGGCTTTTTACCCGCATCAACAAAGCAGACGCTTGGTTTCAGGTGCTTGGCCTTTCGTGGATGACACCTATTCTGAAAGCGGCGGCGGGGGATAACCCCAAAGCGCAGATCTCCGAGATTTGGAGGCTTCTGGGCGTTCCGATCCTGGCAATATCTGGCTTTCTTCTGCTTTGGGGAACACTGGCACCCACGGTTCAAACCTCGCTTGGTGCCGTCCCCGGTCCAGCCGCCGTTTGGGAAGAAACCATCAACCTTCACAAAGACGCACAAGCGAAAGCCGCGAAAGAGGCCGAGTTTTACGCGCGTGTCGACGCGCGAAACCAGCGTTTCATCGACAACGGTCAACCGGACAAGGTGAAGGACATCCCTTACACGGGCGCCCCAAGCTATTACGATCAGATTTGGACCTCGATCAAAACCGTGTTCTTCGGCTTCCTGATCGCGTCAGCCATTGCGATACCTGTCGGGATTCTGGCGGGCCTTAGCCCGATCGCAAACTCGGCCGTAAACCCCATCGTGCAGATATTCAAACCGGTCTCTCCGCTGGCATGGTTGCCGATTGTCACAATGGTTGTTTCCGCTGTCTACACGGTGGACGACGGCCTGTTTTCCAAAAGCTTCCTGAACTCAGCGATCACCGTCACGCTTTGTTCGCTCTGGCCGACTTTGATCAACACGTCGCTGGGAGTTGCGTCCATCGACAAGGATTTGGTGAGCGTTTCCAAGGTTCTGAAAATGAACACATGGACCAAGATTACCAAGCTTGTTCTGCCATCCGCGCTGCCGCTGATCTTTACGGGTCTCCGTCTCAGCCTTGGTGTGGGCTGGATGGTTCTGATCGCGGCGGAAATGCTGGCCCAAAACCCCGGCCTAGGCAAATTCGTCTGGGATGAGTTTCAAAACGGCTCCAGCCAATCGCTGGCCAAGATCATGGTCGCGGTGTTCACCATCGGCATCATCGGCTTCCTGCTTGACCGCCTGATGTTCGCGATCCAGTCACTGTTCACCTTCAGCTCGAACCGGTGATCGGCATGAGCATTCTAAAGTTTGATAATGTTTCTAAAGGCTTCGGCGAGGGAACAGCCCACACCGAAGTTCTGAAAAACATCGATCTTGAAGTTCAAGAGGGCGAATTCCTTGTTCTCTTGGGCTTCTCGGGGTCGGGTAAGACGACACTGATCAACCTTATGGCCGGGCTGGAAACCCCAACCCAAGGCAAGGTTACGTTTAAGGGGTCGCAGATCATCGGCCCCGGACCTGAGCGCGGCGTGATTTTCCAGAACTACTCGCTGATGCCTTGGCTCACCGTGAACGGAAATGTGCGGCTGGCCTTGGATGCAGTCTTCCCGGATATGCCAAAATCCGAGAAAGCCGAAAAGGTTGATCACTACGTCAAAATGGTCGGTCTTGGCCACGCAACCGCCCGGCGCCCCGCTGAGTTGTCAGGCGGTATGCGCCAACGTGTGAACGTCGCGCGGGCTTTGGCGATGAATCCCGAAGTGTTGCTGCTCGACGAGCCTCTTTCGGCCTTGGACGCTTTGACCCGGGCGAACCTTGCCGATGAGATTGAGCAGATCTGGTCCACGGACAAGAAAACCTGCGTCTTGATCACAAACGACGTAGACGAGGCGATCATCCTTGCTGACCGGATCATTGCGTTGAACCCGGATGGAACGCTTGGCGGCGAATTCAAAGTTTCAATCCCGCGCCCCCGCGACCGGATGGCCATGAACCACCATGACGGGTTCAAGAAGCTTCGCGCCGATATCACCAAATATCTAATGGATGTGGGGATTGAGGCCAAGACCGAGGTTTCAAAGGCGCTGCCAAATGTCACCGCAATTCACAACCTTCCGAAAGCGCAGGCTGATGTGAAGGCAAAGCAAAGTCAGCGATCCGACAAGTATCTTGAGTTTTCGCAGCTTCACAAAATCTATCCGACTCCAAAGGGGCCACTGACGGTTGTCGAGGATTTCGATCTGAAGCTCGAGAAAGGCGAATTCATTTCGCTTATCGGCCATTCGGGATGTGGGAAATCCACGGTTCTGACCATGGCGGCGGGTTTGAATGAAATCTCGAAAGGCGTAATCAATCTGGATGGCCGGGGCGTTGTCGGCGCGGATCCCGAACGCGCAGTGGTGTTCCAGTCACCCAACTTGTTCCCCTGGCTGACAGCAAAAGAAAATGTGGCAATAGGCGTAGACAAGGTCTATCCGCGCGCGTCGCAATCGGAACGTCAGGATGTTGTCGAATACTATCTTGAACGTGTCGGTCTGGCCGACGCGATGGATCGTCCTGCAAGCTCGATGTCCAATGGCATGAAGCAGAGGGTCGGCATTGCCCGAGCCTTTGCGCTCAGCCCGAAATTGCTGCTGTTGGATGAACCCTTTGGAATGCTCGACAGCCTGACCCGCTGGGAACTTCAGGAAGTTCTGATGGAGGTCTGGGACCGCACCAAAGTCACCGCGATCTGCGTGACCCATGATGTGGACGAAGCAATCCTGCTGGCGGACCGCGTGGTGATGATGACCAACGGCCCACAGGCCACCATCGGCAAGATCGTCGATGTGGACTTGCCGCGCCCACGCAGCCGCAAGGCGCTGCTTGAGCATCCCGACTATTACAAATACCGGCAGGATGTTTTTGATTTCCTTGAAGAATACGAACACGGCGCGAAGCCGAAACCGAAAGCCGAACAACCTAAAAAAATTGCTGCGGAATGACTGACATGAAGAAGAATCTCGTCGTTATCGGCGCGGGCATGGCCTCGGGCCGGGTGCTTGAACACCTGTTTGAGACCGATCCCGAGGCCTATGACGTAACCCTGTTCAACGCCGAGCCTCGCGGCAATTATAACAGGATTATGCTCAGCCCTGTTTTGAGTGGCGATAAGTCCTATGACGACATCGTCACCCATGACGACGATTGGTACGCCGAAAACAACGTAACCTGCCGCTTTGGCGAACATGTCGTCGGGATCGACCGTGAACGCAAAGTCGTAACAGGCCAGAACGGCGATGTGGCGTATGACAAGCTGTTGATCGCCACCGGCTCTGCCCCGTTCATTATTCCGGTGCCGGGCAAGGATCTGCACGGCGTGATCACCTATCGTGATCTGGACGATACCAACGCCATGATCGATGCGGCCGCCATTCCCGATCAAAAAGCCGTTGTCATCGGTGGGGGGCTTTTGGGGCTGGAAGCAGCGGCTGGTCTGGCTTCGCGCGGGATGGACGTCACCGTCCTTCATCTGATGGGCCACCTGATGGAGCGGCAGCTTGACGAAGCGGCGGGGTATCTGTTGCGACGGGCACTGGAAGACAAGGGCATCACCGTCAAGTGCCGCGCGTCAACGTCCGCGATTTTGGGCAATGACAAGGTAGAAGCCGTTCTGCTTGAAGACAAAGAGGTGATACCTGCCGATCTTGTCGTCATGGCTGTCGGCATCCGGCCCGAAACACGCCTGGCCACGGACGCAGCCCTTGAGGTTGAGCGCGGCATCACCGTCAACGACGCGATGCAGACCTCTGATCCTGATATTCTTTCGGTTGGCGAATGTGTCGAGCATAATGGCCAGCTTTGCGGACTGGTGGCACCGCTTTACGACCAAGCGAAAATCGTTGCCAAGACGCTTTTGGACGAAAAAGCCGCCTATCAACCACGTGAGGTTTCAACCAAGCTTAAAGTCACCGGTTGTGATTTGTTCAGTGCGGGCGACTTTGCCGTAGGCGAAACCCGCGAAGACATCGTCTTCCGCGACCCAGCGCGCGGCGTTTATCGTCGCCTTGTCATCGAAGACAACAAGCTTGTGGGCGCTGTGTTCTATGGCGACACATCCGATAGCAACTGGTTCTTCGGACTGATCCGCGACCACGAAGACATCAGCGAGATGCGTGATACGCTGATCTTTGGCCCGGCGTTCCAGGGGGGCACCCCTCTGGACCCTATGGCGGCCGTTGCAGCCTTACCAGATGACGCAGAAATCTGTGGTTGTAACGGCATATCCAAAGGCACCATCGTCGCGGCAATCCAGAACGGCGCGACCGATCTGGCCGCCGTCAAAGCCGTCACCAAGGCAAGCGCGTCCTGCGGCACTTGTACCGGCCTTGTCGAACAGGTTTTGGGGGTCACGCTTGGCGATGATTTTATCGTTCCGGCGGACAAGGGGATTTGCGGCTGTACGGATCTTTCGCATGAAGATGTGCGCCGTTTGATCAAGTCTCGGGAACTCAAGTCGATGCCTGCGGTTTGGCAGGAACTGGGTTGGAAGACCCCAGACGGCTGTCATGTCTGCCGCCCTGCCCTGAACTACTATCTTTTGGCCGACTGGCCCTTGGAATACAGCGATGATCCGCAAAGCCGTTTCATCAACGAACGCAAGCACGCGAATATTCAGAAAGACGGCACGTTCTCGGTTGTTCCAAGAATGTGGGGCGGGATCACCACACCGGATGAGCTTCGGGCAATTGCGGACGCGGCTGACAAATTCAACGTACCAACGGTCAAGGTAACAGGTGGCCAGCGGATAGATTTGCTGGGGGTCAGCGGTGAAGATCTGCCCGAAATCTGGGCCGATCTAAATCAGGCCGGTTTGGTGTCTGGCCACGCCTATTCCAAGGGTCTGCGCACGGTGAAAACCTGCGTTGGCACGGATCATTGCCGGTTCGGAACGCAGGACAGCACCGGACTTGGCGTCAAGCTGGAAAAGGCCCTTTGGGGGTCGTGGACCCCGCACAAGGTAAAGCTTGGCGTTTCAGGATGCCCGCGAAACTGCGCCGAAGCGACCTGCAAGGACCTCGGAGTGATCTGTGTAGACAGCGGCTATCAGGTCAGCGTTGGCGGCGCGGCGGGCATGGAGGTGAAAGAGACCGAGGCCCTCGCTCAGGTGCCGAGCGAAGAAGAGGCAATCGATTTGTCGATTGCCTTTGTCCAGCTCTACCGTGAAAACGCGAAATATCTGGATCGGCCTTACAAATGGCTGGCCAAGGTCGGTCTGAAATGGGTCATCGAGCAAATTGTTGACGACCTTGAGAACCGCAAAGAACTGGTCAAGCGTTTTGAGATCAGCCAATCGGTCTACCGCCACGATCCTTGGGCGGACCATGTGAAAACCGAAGCGGAATCTTACAAGCCGATTGCCACTCTCACATTGGAGGCAGCCGAATGAGCGACTGGATTGATGTCGGGCCACTTGAGGCCATCAAAAAGCGGGGGGCGCGGGTGATCAAAACCCCTTTCGGGTGTGTGGCCCTGTTTCGCACCGGCGAAGACGCGGTTTATGCGCTTGATAACGCATGCCCCCACAAAGCTGGCCCGCTGGCCGAAGGGATCGTGCATGGCAAGACCGTGACCTGCCCACTGCACAACTGGGTCATTTCGCTTGAAACGGGTCAGGCCCAGGGCGCGGATGCAGGGAATGTGGCCACTTATCCGGCGCGGATCGAAGCCGGTCGGATACTTCTCGACGGGTCATTTCTGGAAAAAAGGACAGCTGCGTGACAGAAGTTCGGACGACCTGTCCCTATTGCGGCGTAGGATGCGGAATTATCGCCAGATCGGATGGCACTGTCCGTGGCGATCCGGATCATCCGGCCAACAAGGGGCGTTTATGTTCCAAAGGCTCAAGCCTGGGCGAAACAATTGGTCTCGAGGGCAGATTACGTACCCCGAAGATCGGGGCATGGAATGCAAGCTGGGACGAAGCGCTTGGGCTGGTTGCCGGCAGGTTCAAAGCGGCGATCGAAGAACACGGTCCCGACAGTGTCGCGTTCTATGTCTCGGGCCAGCTTCTGACCGAAGATTACTATGTCGCCAATAAACTGATGAAGGGGTTTATTGGCAGCGCGAATATCGATACCAATTCGCGATTATGCATGGCCAGCTCGGTCGCTGGCCACAAGCGGGCATTTGGAACGGATACCGTTCCGGGCCAGTATGAGGATCTCGAACAGGCCGATCTTGTCGTCTTGGTTGGATCAAACCTGGCCTGGTGTCATCCGGTTTTGTTTCAAAGGCTGGCTTACGCAAAAGAACAACGCCCAGATCTGAAGGTGGTCACTATTGATCCACGGCGCACGGCGACTTCGGAACTTGCTGATCTCGTCTTGCAGATCAAACCGGATGGCGATGTGGCGCTTTTCAATTTTCTGCTGTCCGAGCTTTCGAAACGCGGGTTGATCAATCGCGCCTACACCGAACAATTTGTCGAAGGGGTCGAAGACGCTGTCTTTTCCGCTGCCAAAAGCGACGCGGCTGAAACCGGGCTTGCAAACCATCAGCTGCAACATTTTGCGGACCTTTGGTGCAGCTCGGAAAAAGTCGTTACCTTGTATTCCCAAGGCGTCAACCAATCCGCTGTTGGTACGGACAAGGTCAACGCGATCCTGAACTGTCACCTTGCAACCGGCAGGATCGGCCGGCCGGGCATGGGGCCGTTTTCCGTAACCGGTCAGCCAAACGCAATGGGTGGCCGAGAGGTCGGCGGTCTGGCGAATATGCTGGCATGTCACCTCGATATTGAAAACACGTCCCATCGTGCCGACGTTCAGTCTTTTTGGAAATCTCCCGCAATCCCGAAAAAACCGGGGCTAAAAGCCGTCGACTTGTTTGACGCCTGCCTGAAAGGCGACATCAAAGCACTTTGGATCATGTCAACAAATCCGGCCGTATCGATGCCCAACGCAAAAAAGGTACGGCAAGCCATTCAATCCGTACCGTTTACCGTCGTTTCGGATATCATGGAAGATACCGACACGACCCGTCTGGCGGATGTGCTTTTACCCGCAAAAGCCTGGGGCGAAAAATCTGGCACTGTTACCAATTCGGAACGGTGCATCTCGCGGCAGCGCCCTTTCCTAACACCGCCCGAAAACTCGCGGGCCGACTGGGAAATCATCGCCGGGGTCGGGCAACGCATGGGTTGGGCGAGTGCATTTCACTACAAAAACGAGGCCGCTATTTTTCGCGAATACGCCCGGATGAGCATACTGGCGCACAATCACGGCAAAGACTTTGATATCTCCGGCCAAAGCAACATCTCGGATGAAGCGTTTGATCAGCTGTCCCCGGCCATTTGGCCCATTGCCTCGGACGGACCAAAGCCCCGCCGATTTTTTGCCAATGGCGGTTTTTACCATCCCAACGGCAAAGCCAGAATGCTGGCAATTTCCTCGCCCACGCGCAGTTCGGACGGGTTGCGCCTTAATACGGGCCGGATACGCGACCAATGGCACACCATGACCCGCACAGGACGCGCCCCGCGCCTTGGTGCGCATCTTGCGGAGCCGTATCTGGAAATTCATCCGGCCGATGCGTCCAGATATGCGCTTCAGGATGCTGATCTTTGCATGGTCCGCTCGGGGTCCGCGCAAATCATATTACGCACGCTCATCTCCGGCAAAGTTCAACAGGGTCGTCCCTTTGCGCCGATGCACTGGACGGATTGCACGGCCAGCAATGCATGTGTGAACACGTTGGTCCCGCCGACAACCGACCCGATCTCGGGCCAGCCAGCTTTGAAAAACAGCGAAGTCCAGCTACAGAGGTTCGACGCAAAATGGTATGGGTTTCTTGTCAGCACGAACCAACTAGTCCCGAAAACCGAATATGCAGCAGTCGCAAGAACCTCCACCGGCTGGAGCGCTGAGGTCGCAGAGGCAAAACCGCAAGGCGACTGGGAAGCCGTTGCAAGAAATCTGCTGGACCTATCTGACGGAAACGCGGTCATGTACGAAGATGTGGCGAAAGGTACTGTCAGAATTGGTTTCTGGCACGACAACAGGCTCGTTGCAGCCATGTTCGCGGCAACCGCACCTGTTCTGGCGTCCCGTCCCCACATCGTTGATCAGGTCGGGACAGCGATTTCGCCGCTTCACTTTTTTGCCGGTCGGCCTGCCAGTGGTATCGAAGACAACGGAGCCATCATTTGCAGTTGCTTCGGCGTTGGCGTGAACAAGATCCGTCAAGCCATTACCGCGGGTGCAGCCAACACAAACGACTTGGGAAAAAGCCTGCGCGCCGGAACGAACTGTGGCTCATGCGTGCCTGAATTAAAGGCGATCCTGAACGAAACCACTCAAGCAGCGTTTACCGCTGGGTGAAGCGTTTCGAAGCAGCAATAATCGGGATTGTTTGGTGCCCAGAAGAGGACTCGAACCTCCACGTCCATACGGACACTAGCACCTGAAGCTAGCGCGTCTACCAATTCCGCCATCTGGGCACGGGTTGGTGAGGCAGGCAAATAGTCCTGCTGCAAATCAGAGTCAACGCCATTTTCCACCCTTTTTCCAGTTTCTCTGGAATATGCTTGTTCACCGGCATTGGCAATTGTAGGTAGTGGTCAACCTTAACAGTCACCGAGGGCCAGCCCCATGTCCAAGCTCGTTACAATCTACGGCGGATCCGGTTTTGTCGGACGCTATATTGCCCGTCGCATGGCACTTCAGGGATGGCGCGTGCGCGTCGCCGTTCGCAGGCCGAACGAAGCGCTTTTCGTGCGTCCCTTCGGAGTCGTCGGTCAGGTCGAACCGGTGTTGTGCAACATCCGCGACGATGCAAGCGTCGCCGCCGCGATGCATGGCGCGGACGCGGTTGTGAACTGCGTTGGCACATTCGACGCAGGCGGTAAAAACAATTTTGAGGCTGTGCAGGTCGACGGGGCCGAACGTATTGCCCGACTGGCCGCCGCCGAAGGCATCTCGCGGATGGTGCATATTTCCGCCATTGGCGCCGACGCTGACTCGGCCAGCACATATCAGGCCACCAAGGCCCTTGGCGAAGCCGCCGTGCTGAAACACATACCCAACGCCACGATTTTGCGCCCAAGCGCCATATTCGGCACCGAGGACGGGTTCTTTAACCGCTTCGCCGGCATGGCCCTTTTCTCTCCCATCCTTCCGATTGTGGGCGGTGACGCAAAGTTCCAGCCGGTCTATGTGGATGACGTGGCGCAGGCCGCTGAAATGGCTGTTCTTGGGCAAGCGCATGGCGTCTTTGAGCTTGGCGGTCCGGAAGTCGCGGATTTCCGCAGCCTGATGCAAGGCATGCTTGGCATCATCCGCCGTCGGCGTCTGGTGCTGAACCTGCCGTTTTGGGTGGCAGGCATCATCGCGGGCCTGCTGTCCTTTGCGCAAGCCGTCACCGTGGGCTTGTTTCACAACACGATTCTGACGCCGGATCAGGTGCGCAGCCTGCGTTCGGACAATATCGTATCGGACGGTGCAAAAGGTCTGGCCGATCTGGGCATCACCCCGACACCGATGAATTCGATCCTTCCAGGCTACCTCTGGCGCTTCCGGCCCTCTGGCCAATACGCCAGCATCAAGGAATCCGCCAACAACCTGAAGGCCTGAGTTCTCAGCGATACGCGATCCACAACAGGGCCAGCCCAAGGATCACCCTGTAAACCACATAGGGTGTGTAGCTGACCGATTTCAACAATCGCATCATCAGCGTCAAGGCCCCCAACGCGGCCACGAAGGAAAAGACCGCCGCAATCGCTCCGTCTTTCGCCGCCTGCATGTCAGCCGTTGCGATAACCTCGATCGACAACAATGTGCCCGAGGCGATGATGGTTGGAATGGACATCAGCATGGCGATCCGCGCGGCGTCTTCCCGGCCATAGCCCAATGACCGGGCACCTGTAATGGTGATGCCCGACCGCGATGTGCCCGGGATCAATGCCAGAACCTGCCACAACCCCATGATAACGGCATGTTTCAGCGACCAGTCATTAAACTCGCGCAGCTCGGCGCCTGTTCGGTCAAACCAGTACAACACGATGCCAAACACCAGCATCGCCCAGCCGATCACCGCGACCGAGCGCAATTGCTCGTCCAGCCCGGTCACTGAAAGCACCAGACCGGCAAGAACGACGGGTATGGTCGAAATGATAAGCAACAGCGCCAATCGGGCGGCCGGTGTCTTGGTCTGACCCGTCAGCAAATGCCCCAGACCACGTATCCCCAAGGCAACTTCTGCACGGAAATAGAGGCAAACAGCGAACAGGGTGCCAACGTGAACGGCAACATCGATGACCTGCCCCTGATCCTCCATGCCGGAAAGATTCGGCAGCAGAATCAGGTGCCCTGACGATGAAATCGGCAGGAATTCGGTAATACCCTGAACAACCGCAATAATAATCAACTGAAATACTGGCATGAATGCTACTTTCGCCTCGTAGAATGCCAACGGTATAACCCATTGTAAGAAATAGAAAAGAACGTATTTAGGTCCGATTTGGTCCTAAATTTGCACCGCTTACCTCTCAAAACCCTGATAATTCCGCCAAAAACCCGTATTTTAGGTCAGTATTTATTACTTTTAATTTTTCAAGCCATGTTTTATGGACCTATTTCATTTTGAAAGCGGTAGCAGAGGGATTCCCAGTGGCCAAGCAACCTATGCTGAAATTCGTCCAGATTGACCGGCAGATGCCGGTGAAGCGTGGATCGGAGGATCGTAAGACCGATTTTAACGAGATTTATACCGAGTTTGCCGCCGAGAAAGCCAAAGAGCAGGCCAGCCGGTGCAGCCAGTGCGGCGTGCCTTATTGTCAGGCGCATTGCCCGCTGCATAACAACATTCCCGATTGGTTGATGCTGACCGCGACCGGCCGTCTGGAAGAGGCTTATCGCACCTCGCAGGCCACCAACACATTCCCCGAAATCTGTGGCCGCATCTGCCCGCAGGACCGTCTGTGCGAAGGCAATTGCGTGATTGAACAGTCGGGCCACGGCACCGTGACCATCGGCTCGGTCGAGAAATACATCACCGATACGGCCTGGGAAAACGGCTGGGTGCAGCCGGTCTCGCCCGCTGCTGAGCGTGGTGAAAGCGTCGGCATCATCGGTGCCGGACCGGGCGGCCTGGCCGCGGCCGAGCGTCTTCGCGCGGCGGGCGTTCAGGTGACGATTTATGATCGACACGACCGCGCAGGCGGTTTGCTGACCTATGGCATCCCCGGATTTAAGCTGGAAAAAGAAGTGGTTATGCGCCGAGTGGACCTGTTGAAAAAGTCCGGCGTTGAATTTGAGATGAACTGCAATGTCGGCACTGATATCTCGTTCGAGGATCTGCGGGCCAAGCATACGGCCGTGATCATCGCCACCGGTGTTTACAAATCACGCGACCTTGGCGGGCCGGGCGCTGGGGCGAAGGGGATCGTGAAAGCGATTGACTATCTGACCTGTTCGAACCGTCTGAGCTTTGGTGACAGCGTTGAGGAATTTGAAAACGGAACGCTGAATGCCGCGGGCAAAAAGGTTGTTGTGATCGGTGGCGGAGACACCGCGATGGATTGTGTGCGCACGGCCATCCGTCAGGGGGCCGAAAGCGTGAAATGCTTGTATCGCCGCGACCGTGCGAACATGCCCGGATCGCAGCGCGAGACCCAGAATGCCGAGGAAGAAGGCGTTATATTTGAATGGCTTAGCGCCCCGAAAGGCTTTACCGGCGACGATAAAGTAACCGGTGTCATGGTGCAGAAAATGCGCCTTGGCCAACCGGATGCGTCGGGGCGTCAGACGCCGGAAGTGATCGAAGGGGCCGATTATGTCGAGCCTGCGGATCTGGTGGTGAAAGCGCTTGGATTTGAGCCGGAAGATCTGGCCGGACAATGGGGCACCGAGGATCTGGAGATGACCCGCTGGGGCACGGTGAAAACCGAATTTATCAGCGGACGCAGCACCTTAGACGGTGTTTACGCCGTCGGAGACATCGTGCGCGGGGCCTCGTTGGTGGTGTGGGCGATCAAGGACGGGCGGGACTGCGCCGATGCGGTTCTTGAAGACCTGAACGCCGCCGCCGGAGTAGCGGCGGAATAGGCGCGTTTGATGACATTTGCCGCATTTGTACAGCGAAACACTACAAATGCCCCCCTGCCCTGATACGGGCCGGACAACAGACATGAAGGACGGGATTTAGGACAGCAAACCTAACCCATCCGGTTAAGGAAAGGTTACTAAGATGACCAAGTATGATGTGGAATGGGCCAAGCACGAAGCGGCCAAACGCGCGTGGATGTCAGAAAACGGCATGTACGCGGCCGAAGAGGAGCACTCGTCCTGCGGTGTGGGTCTGGTGGTGTCCATCGACGGCAAGAAATCGCGCAAGGTGGTCGAGGCCGGTATCGAGGCGTTGAAAGCGATCTGGCACCGGGGCGCGGTGGATGCGGACGGTAAAACAGGCGACGGCGCGGGCATTCATGTGCAGATACCTGCCCCGTTCTTCTATGATCAAATCCGCCGCACCGGCCACGAGCCGAAACTGGACGAGCTGATGGCCGTCGGTCAGGTCTTTCTGCCGCGCACCGATTTCGGCGCTCAGGAAACCTGCCGGACCATTGTTGAAACCGAAGTGCTGCGCATGGGTTATTACATCTATGGCTGGCGGCATGTGCCGGTGGATGTGACCTGTCTGGGTGAAAAGGCCAACGCAACCCGCCCCGAGATCGAGCAAATCCTGATCTCGAACAGCAAGGGTGTGGATGAAGAGACCTTTGAGCGCGAACTTTACGTGATCCGTCGCCGGATCGAAAAAGCGGCCACCGCGGCTGGCATAAGCGAGCTTTACCTCGCTTCGCTGTCCTGCCGGTCGATCATCTATAAAGGCATGATGCTGGCCGAGCAGGTCGCGGTTTTCTACCCCGACCTGATGGACGACCGGTTCGAAAGCGCCTTTGCGCTTTATCACCAGCGCTATTCGACCAACACTTTCCCCCAATGGTGGCTGGCACAGCCTTTCCGCATGCTCGCCCATAACGGCGAAATCAACACGCTGAAAGGCAACACCAACTGGATGAAAAGCCACGAAATCCGCATGGCCAGCGCCTCGTTCGGGGATTATGCCGAGGATATCAAGCCGATCATCGCGGGCGGATCGTCGGATTCCGCGGCGCTGGATTCGGTGTTCGAAGTGATGGTTCGCGCGGGCCGCTCGGCGCCGATGGCCAAAACCATGCTGGTGCCGGAAAGCTGGTCGAAACAGGCGGTGGACCTGCCTCAGGCATGGAAAGACATGTATTCCTATTGCAACAGCGTGATGGAGCCGTGGGACGGCCCTGCCGCGCTGGCGATGACCGATGGCCGCTGGGTTTGTGCTGGTCTGGACCGCAATGGCCTGCGCCCGATGCGCTATGTCGTGACCGGCGACGGGTTGCTGATTGCCGGGTCCGAGGCGGGCATGGTTGCAATCGATGAAACCAGCGTTGTGGAAAAAGGCGCGCTTGGTCCGGGCCAGTTGCTGGCCGTGGACATGCAGGAAGGCAAATTGTTCCACGACACCGAGATCAAGGACAAGCTGGCCGCGAGCCAACCCTTCGGGGAGTGGGTTTCCAAGATTTCCGAGCTTGACGGCAAGCTGGCCGGTGTGACCGAGGCCCCGCTGTTTGAAGGGGCGGAATTGCGCAAACGCCAGATCGCAGCCGGTTATTCCGTGGAAGAACTGGAACATATCCTGTCGCCGATGTGCGAGGATGGCAAAGAGGCCCTGGCCTCGATGGGGGATGACACGCCAAGCGCGGTTTTGTCGAAAACCTATCGCCCGCTAAGCCATTTCTTCCGCCAGAACTTTTCGCAAGTCACCAACCCGCCGATTGACAGCCTGCGCGAATACCGCGTGATGAGCCTGAAAACGCGGTTTGGCAACCTGAAGAACGTGTTGGACGAAAGCAGCTCGCAGACCGAAATCGTGGTGCTGGAAAGCCCGTTTGTCGGCAATGCCCAGTGGGACACGCTGGTTGAAAGCTTCAATGCGAAAGTCACCGAGATCGACTGTACCTTTCCGGCCGACGGCACGGCAGGGGGGCTGAATTCGGCCCTGGAACGTATCCGGGCCGAAGCCGAAGACGCTGTGCGCTCGGGGGCGGGGCATCTGGTTCTGACCGATCAGCATCAGGGGGAAGACAAGGTTGCGATGCCGATGATCCTTGCAACCTCGGCGGTGCATAGCTGGCTGACCCGCAAGGGATTGCGCACCTTTACGTCGTTGAATGTGCGGTCGGCGGAATGCGTTGATCCACATTATTTCGCGGTTCTGATCGGCGCGGGCGCGACCGTGGTGAACGCCTATCTGGCCGAGGATTCGATTGCGGATCGCATCGGGCGCGGATTGCTGGACGGCACCCTGACCGAAAATGTCGCACGCTATCGCGAAGCGGTGGATCAGGGCTTGCTGAAGATCATGGCGAAGATGGGGATCTCGGTGATTTCGTCGTACCGTGGTGGTCTGAACTTTGAAGCCGTGGGGCTGAGCCGCGCGATGGTCGCGGAATATTTCCCCGGCATGATCAGCCGCATTTCGGGGATCGGTGTGACCGGTATCCAGCGCAAGGTGGAACAGGTTCACGCCAAGGGCTGGAAGGGCGGCGCGGATGTGCTGCCGGTGGGCGGCTTTTACAAGTCGCGCAAAACCGGCGAGACCCATGCCTGGACCGCGCAAGCCATGCATATGATGCAATCGGCCTGTGACCGGTCAAGCTATGAGATGTGGAAGCAGTATTCGGCCAAGATGCGGTCGAACCCGCCGATCCATTTGCGGGACCTGATGGATTTCAAGCCGCTGGGTGAGCCTGTGCGGATCGAAGAGGTGGAATCGATCACCTCGATCCGCAAGCGCTTTGTCACCCCGGGCATGTCGCTGGGGGCGCTGTCGCCCGAGGCGCATAAGACGCTGAACGTGGCGATGAACCGGATTGGCGCGAAGTCGGACAGCGGTGAAGGCGGCGAAGATCCGGCGCATTTTGTCCCCGAACCGAACGGCGATAATCCGTCGGCGAAGATCAAGCAGGTGGCGTCTGGGCGTTTCGGGGTGACGGCTGAGTATCTGAACCAGTGCGAAGAGCTTGAGATCAAGGTGGCCCAGGGTGCCAAGCCGGGTGAAGGCGGTCAGCTGCCGGGCATGAAAGTGACCGACCTGATCGCGCGTCTGCGGCATTCGACCAAGGGGGTGACGCTGATTTCGCCTCCGCCGCATCACGACATCTATTCGATCGAAGACCTTGCGCAGCTGATCTATGACCTCAAGCAGATCAACCCGCGCTGCAAGGTGACGGTCAAGCTGGTGGCCTCAAGTGGAGTTGGTACGATTGCAGCGGGTGTGGCCAAGGCCGAGGCGGATGTGATCCTGATTTCGGGACACAACGGTGGCACCGGTGCTTCGCCTGCCACCTCGATCAAGTTCGCCGGTCTGCCGTGGGAGATGGGCCTGACCGAGGCGCATCAGGTGCTGGCGATGAACAAGCTGCGCGGGCGTGTGACCTTGCGGACCGATGGCGGTTTGCGGACCGGTCGTGACATCGTGATGGCCGCGATGATGGGGGCCGAGGAGTACGGCATCGGCACCGCCGCGCTGATCGCGATGGGCTGTATCATGGTGCGCCAGTGCCAATCGAACACCTGCCCGGTCGGCGTTTGTACGCAGGACGAGGCGCTGCGCGGCAAGTTCACCGGCAATGCGGACAAGGTTGTCAATCTGATCACCTTCTATGCTCAGGAAGTGCGCGAGGTTCTGGCCAGCATCGGTGCACGGTCGCTGGACGAGGTGATCGGCCGGGCCGATTTGCTGTCTCAGGTCAGCCGAGGCTCGGCGCATCTGGACGATCTGGACCTGAACCCGATGCTGATCACGGTCGATGGCGCGGACAAGATCACCTATGATGTGAACAAGCCCCGCAACGCGGTGCCGGACACGCTGGATGCCGAGATTGTCCGGGACGCGGCGCGCTTTCTTGAGGACGGCGAGAAAATGCAGCTGTCTTACGCGGTGCAGAACACCGACCGGACGGTGGGGACGCGGACCTCGAGCCATATTGTGCGGAATTTCGGCATGCGCAATGCGTTGCAGCCGGATCACCTGACGGTGAAGCTGACCGGATCGGCGGGTCAGTCGCTGGGGGCCTTCGCGGCGCCGGGCTTGAAGATCGAAGTGTCGGGCGATGCGAACGACTATGTCGGCAAGGGTCTTTCCGGCGGCATGATCACCGTGCGCAAACCTATGGCGTCGCCGCTGAATGCCTCGGAGAACACTATCATCGGCAACACGGTGCTGTATGGCGCGACCGACGGGTATCTTTTCGCCGCAGGCCGCGCAGGCGAGCGTTTCGCGGTGCGCAACTCGGGCGCGAAAGTGGTGATCGAGGGCTGTGGTTCGAACGGCTGCGAATATATGACCGGCGGGATCGCGGTGATCCTTGGCTCGATCGGATCGAATTTCGGCGCGGGCATGACCGGGGGGATGGCCTATCTCTATGATCCTGACGGCGAGGCCCTGAAGCTGATCAACCCGGAATCGCTGGTGACATGCGCGGTATCGACCGAGCATTACGAGGCCGAGTTGAAAGGGCTGATCCAAAGCCACGCGGACGAGACCTATAGCCGGAAAGCGGCCGATATCCTGCAACATTGGGACCTGGAAAAAGGCAATTTCCTTCAGGTCTGCCCAAAAGAGATGCTGGACAAGCTGGTGCATCCGCTGGGGGTAGAACCAAGGGCGATCCCGGCCGAGTAATTCGGCAAGAGCGGGTTTATGAAGGGTGCTGCGGGCAACGTGGCGCCCTTTTTTATTGCGCCGGACCTGCGGTCCGTCGCGCTGTGCGAGGGGCCAGCCCCTCGCGCTCCCCGGGATATTTTCGGACAAAAGATATTGGGGGTTGGCATTCGGGTTCGCGGTCGTGGTAGTTTGGCGGCAAAGAGGTGGGCAGTGGCAAAGAAAAGCCGGAAACGGACGGGAATACGGGGGTGGCTGGTGCGGTTGCGCCGGGCCGCTTTGGTCTGGTTGGGGCGGGCGATGCTGGCCCTGCTGGCCGTGGTGGTGCTGGCGGTTGCGATCTATCGTTTTGTCGATCCTCCACTGACTTATCTGACCTTTACTGAAAAGCGCCGTCTGGGGCAGATTTCCCAAAGCTGGGTGGCTTTGAGCGATGTGTCGCCTGACATGGCGCGTGCGGTTGTCGCGGCAGAGGATGCCAATTTCTGCCTGCATTGGGGTTTTGACATGGGCGAAATCCGCAAGGCCGTGGCCGGTGGGGCCGAGCGCGGGGCCTCGACCATTTCGCAGCAGGTGGTGAAGAATGTCTATCTTTGGCCAGCCAGCCGGTGGGAGCGCAAAGCCGCCGAGGCGGTGATCACGCCCTTTGTCGAACTGCTTTGGCCGAAGGCCCGTATCCTTGAGGTTTACCTGAACGTGGCGGAATTCGGTGAGGGTGTGTTTGGCATCGAAGCAGCGGCAAGGAAGAATTTCGGCACCAGCGCCGCCCGGTTGACATTGGCGCAAGGGGCCTTGCTGGCGGCGGTTTTGCCAAATCCCAAGGCGCGTTCGGCCGCCGCGCCGACGCAGTTTCTGAAAGACCGGGCCACGGATATCTCAATCGGGGCGGCCAGTCTGGAAGCAAGTGGGCGCGCAGCCTGTTTCGAGGATTGATTATCGCCGCGTCGCGGTGCATTGGTGAAACAGATCAGTAAACCGGGTTGGCCATGAACCGTCTTTTCCATATGCCTTTATCTCCTTTTTGTCGAAAGGTCCGGTTGGTTCTGGCCGAAAAGAAGATCGAAGTTGAATTGGTCGAGGAACGCTATTGGTTGAAAGACGCCGATTTCCTGCGCCGCAATCCGGCGGGCAAGGTGCCGGTTCTGAAAATGGGCAGCAAGACGTTTTCGGATTCGGCGGCGATCTGCGAATATCTTGAGGACATCCACCCCGAACCGGCGCTTTTGCCGCGCACGGCTGAACGGAGGTTCGAAGTGCGGCGGTTGGTGGGCTGGTTTGACGATAAATTCCATCGCGAAGTGACCGAGAACCTGCTGTACGAGCGGGTGGTCAAGAAAACGATGGGAAAAGGCTATCCCGACAGTCAGAACATCAAGGCGGGTGGCAAGCACATCAAGTTCCACCTCGATTACATGACCTTCCTGCTGGAAAACCGCAGTTGGCTGGCCGGGGACCAGATGACATTGGCGGATTTCACAGCCGCTGCGCATTTATCGGCGTTGGACTATATCTCGGATGTCGACTGGAACCGCTCGGCGGCGGTCAAGGACTGGTACGCCAAGATAAAATCGCGGCCCGCCTTCCGGTCACTGCTGGCTGATCATGTTTCAGGGTTTCCGCCGCCGCGCCATTATGCGGATCTGGATTTTTGAGAAAGCGGCGTCTGTTGGTCACTTGGGCCAGTGGCGCGGACAGGAATGGCTGCTCTTGCCCCGTGGGGGCGGTTGTTGACTAAATGAAAGGCTGCGCTTGGCTGATTTGAAGGCACGGTTGGTCGATGAGGCACACGGGATCGGGTTTGATCTTGTGCGCGTCTGCCGGCCCTGGGATGTGCCCGAGATGCCCGAGCGGCTGGCGGCTTTCGTTGATGCGGGTTTTCACGGGCAGATGGACTGGATGGCCGAGCGGATGCATTGGCGCGGTGCGCCGCATCACCTTTGGCCCGAGGCCCGATCGGTCATCATGCTGGCAGAAAATTACGGACCGGATTGCGACCCGATGGCGGTGGTTGGCCAGCCCGAGGCCGGGGCCGTTTCGGTGTATGCTCGGGGGCGGGATTACCACGATGTGGTGAAGAAAAAGCTTAAACGGCTGGCGCGGTGGCTGATTGCCGAGGCGGGCGGCGAGGTGAAGGTGTTTGTGGATACCGCACCGGTGCCCGAAAAGCCGTTGGGTATGGCGGCGGGCCTTGGGTGGCAGGGCAAGCATACGAACCTTGTGTCGCGTGACCTGGGCAGCTGGTTTTTCATCGGGTCGGTGTTCACCACGCTGGACTTGCCGGCGGACAGGCCCGAGGCGGATCATTGCGGCTCGTGCCGGTCCTGTCTGGATGCCTGTCCGACCGGTGCGTTTCCGGCGCCTTACCGGATCGACGCGCGGCGCTGCATCTCCTATCTGACGATTGAACATCACGGGCCGGTCGCGCCCGAGTTGCGGGCGATGATGGGGAACCGGATATACGGCTGTGACGATTGTCTGGCGGCCTGCCCTTGGAACAAGTTCGCGGTTGAAGCACGCGAGATGAAATATGCAGCGCGTGCTGGCAATGTGGCCCCCGATCTTGCCCAGCTTGCCGGGCTGGATGACGCGGCGTTTCGGGCGCGGTTTTCAGGCTCGCCCATCAAGCGGATCGGACGGGACCGATTCGTGCGCAATGTGCTGTATGCAATGGGCAATTCGGGTTCGGCGCGGCTGAGCGAGGTTGCAAAGGGGCTTCTGGAAGACCCCGATCCAACGGTTGCTGACGCGGCGCAATGGGCGGTGGAACAGCTGTCAGAGGTCGCAAACGGGCTGGATTGAGCCGCCCTGCCCCGCTAGTCATGCTGTGCGAACGAACAGGAGAACCCCATGAGCCTTTTGCTGGGTGTCGATACCGGCGGGACCTATACCGACGCGGTGCTGATCCGCGATGAGCGGGATGTGATTGCTTCGGCCAAGTCATTGACCACGCGGCGTGATCTGGCGATTGGCATCGGCGGTGCGGTTGAAGAGGTGCTGGCGCAAAGCGGTGTTGACCCGTCCGAGATATCGCTGGCATCGCTGTCGACCACCTTGGCCACGAATGCCCTTGTGGAAGGTCAGGGCGGGCGCGTGGGGCTGGTCTATATCGGCTTTTCCCAAAAAGACCTGCAAGCGCACAGCCTGCTTGAGGCGTTGAAGGGCGATCCGGCGCTGGTGATGGCTGGCGGGCATGATCATGCAGGCGGTGAAGCGGCGGCGTTGGATATGGCGGCTCTGGATAGCTGGCTTGAGGGGGACGGGGGTCAGGTCTCGGCCTATGCGGTGGCGGGGGTGTTCGCGACCCGCAATCCGGCGCATGAACTGGCCGTGGCCGAGCGGCTGGCCGCGAAGACCGGCAAGCCGGTCAGCCAGTCGCATCAATTGTCGGCCAAGCTGAACGGGCCGAAACGGGCGCTGACGGCGGTGTTGAATGCGCGGCTGATCGGGATGATCGACCGGCTGATTGCGCAAGCCAAGGGCAAGCTTGAGGCGTTGCGCATCCACGCGCCCCTGATGGTGGTGCGCGGTGACGGGGCGCTGATATCTTCGGACATGGCGCGGGAGCGTCCGATCGAAACGATCCTCAGCGGCCCGGCGGCGTCAATTGTCGGCGCAAGATGGCTGACCGGGGCAGAGGCGGCGCTGGTCTCGGACATTGGCGGGACAACGACGGATGTGGCAGTGCTGCGCGGCGGCCGGCCTGCGATTGATCCGGCGGGTGCCCGTGTGGGCCAATACCGGACAATGGTGGAAGCCGTGGCGATGCGCACCACGGGGCTGGGGGGCGACAGCGAGGTGCATTTTATCGCCTCCGGACTGACGGGTGGCATCACGCTGGGTCCGCGCCGACTGATGCCGGTCAGCCTGATGGCCGTGGAAGCGCCGGTTGTGGTGCACGAGGCATTGGACCGGCAGATGCGATCGGAACTGATTGGCGAGCATGACGGGCGCTTTGTGCGGGCCGTGCCCGGCGTGGCGCAGGACGGTCTGGCCGAGCGCGACGCGGCGCTGCTTTCGCGGATCGGTGACACCGTGATGCCGCTTGACCGGCTGTTCCGCACCCGGCTGGATGTCCAGTCGCTGCGGCGTCTGGTCGAACGGGGGCTGGTGCAGGTGGCGGGGTTGACGCCTTCGGACGCCAGCCATGTGCTGAACCGGTTGGACAGCTGGGATCGCGAGGCGGCTGAAAAGGCGCTGATCCTGTTCGGGCGGCGGCGCACCGGTGCGGGCGAGCGGCTGTCAACTGATGCTGTCCATATGGCGCAGATGATAGTCGACCAGTTGACACATCAGACCGGATTGGCGCTGTTGGAATGCGCCCTGGCCGAGGAGGAACACGGGCTTGAAGGCGATGAGACCGCATTGGCGCGACATGTTTTGATGCAACGCGGGCTGCGGGGGCATCGCGAATTGGTGCGGGTTGAAACCGGGCTTGCGGTGGATGTGATCGGTCTGGGGGCCTCGGCCCCCAGCTACTATCCGGCGGTGGGCGACTTGCTGGGGTGCCGGATGGTGCTGCCGGAACATACCGGAGTGGCGAATGCCATTGGCGCAGTGGTGGGGCGCGTGACCATGCGGCGGTCTGGCTCGGTCTCGTCGCCGTCCGAGGGGGCGTACCGCGTGCATCTTGAGGCCGGAAACGAGGATTTCAGCGATCTGGAACGGGCGATGGCCCGGCTTGAGGATGCCTTGCGTGGCGACGCTGTTTCGGCGGCAGAAGCTTCGGGGGCCGGGGATATTCAGGTGCATATCGAACGCGACCTGCGCCGGGCGACGGTTGAAGGCAAGGATGTGTTTATCGAGGCCTTTGTGACGGTGCAGGCCTCGGGCCGGCCAAGGATTGCCGATGGGTGACGGGCTTGCGCTGCGCCTGCGGCGCATCGTGGTTGCCTGGAGCACTGCCCTGGCCAGAGATTTTTTGGCAAGATGAAAAGCAGGGGCTGGTTTTTTGGGGCGAATGCCCCATCATTGGGGGAACGGAGGCATTGATGACGAAATACAGCAAATCACCCGACGCCATCGCAGCGCTCGATCCGATCCAGTATCACGTGACACAGGAAAGCGGCACCGAGCGGCCCTGGACCGGCCTGCTGAACGGCAACAAGGACCCGGGGATTTATGTCGATATCGTTTCGGGCGAGCCGCTTTTTGCGTCATCCGACAAGTTTGAAAGCGGTTGCGGCTGGCCGAGTTTCACCAAACCGATTGAGGCGGCGCATGTGACCGAACGCAAGGATACCTCGCACGGGATGGTGCGAACCGAGGTGCGCAGCTTGCACGGGGACAGCCATTTGGGGCATGTCTTTCCCGACGGACCGGCAGATCGTGGCGGCTTGCGGTATTGCATCAACTCGGCCTCGCTGCGGTTCGTCCATCGCGACGACATGGCGGCCGAAGGTTATGGCGACTATCTGGACCAGGTGGAGGATCTGTGATGGCGGAAGAACGCGCGGTTCTTGCGGGGGGCTGTTTTTGGGGCATGCAGGATTTGATCCGCAAATTGCCCGGCGTGCTGCGGACCCGCGTGGGCTACACCGGCGGCGACGTGGCCAATGCGACCTATCGCGATCACGGAACCCATGCGGAGGGGATCGAGATTGTTTTCGACCCTGCGCAGCTGAGCTTTCGCAAGCTGCTTGAGGTGTTTTTCCAGATCCACGATCCGACGACCTTGAACCGGCAGGGCAATGATCTGGGGCTAAGCTATCGCTCGGCCATCTATTGGTGCTCTGAGGACCAGCGGGACGAGGCATTGCGGACCATCGCGGATGTCGAGGCTTCGGGCAAGTGGCCGGGCAAGGTGGTGACAGAGGTGGAACCGGCCGGTGCGTTCTGGGAGGCCGAGCCGGAGCATCAGGATTACCTTGAGCGCATCCCGAATGGCTATACCTGCCATTTTCCGCGGGACGATTGGGTGCTGTAAACCATTAACAGATTTAGTATCTGGTTGACCTTTCCGCATCGCTGGGCGAATTTGGGCGCGTCGCCCTGAAAGGTGCTCCATGTCTCCCGCCCGCGGAATTCTTCTTAAAATCAGCGCCTTGGCACTGTTCACGATCATGGCCTCGCTTGTCAAAGCGGCGGTGGCCGAGGTGCCCGCCGGACAGGCCGTGTTTTTCCGCGCTTTCTTTTCGCTGCCAGTGATCCTGATCTGGCTGACTTTGCGCAAAGAACTGGCCACCGGGTTGCGCACCCGCCAGCCGATGCTGCATATCTGGCGCGGTTTGATCGGCGGGTCGGCCATGGGTCTGACCTTTGTCGCATTGGGATATCTGGCCCTGCCCGAGGCCACGCTGGTCGGGTTTGTCACGCCGATCCTGGTGCTGATCCTCGCCGTGCTGATGCTTGGGGAAACGGTCAGGATTTTCCGCTGGTCCATGGTGGTGATGGGGTTGGCCGGGGTGCTGATTGTGATCTGGCCAAGAATAAGTCTGGGCGGGGGCGAGGCGGACCGGCTGGCGATGATCGGCGTCGGGGCGGCGCTGCTGGCGGCAAGCCTGCGGGCGTTGGTGCAGATCCATGTGCGGCGGATGATCAGGACCGAGGCAACCTCGGCCATCGTGTTTTATTTTGCCATCACCGTCAGTGTCGGCGGCTTGCTGACCGCGCCTTTTGGCTGGGTGATGCCGGATCCTAAGATATTGATTTACATGATCGCTTCCGGCTTTGTCGGAGGGGTGGCGCAGCTTTTGGTAACTTCGGCATTCCGTCATGCGGATGCGTCGGTTCTGGCGCCGTTCGACTATGCCTCGATCCTGTTTTCCATGGTCGCCGGATATGTGTTTTTCGCTGAAATCCCCACGATGACCATGCTGGCGGGTGCCGCACTGGTGATCCTGTCGGGTGTTCTGATCATCTGGCGCGAGCAGCGGATCGGGGCACGGCGCGACGGGCAAGAGCCGGTTTCGACGCAATCGTAGTTGATGACATTTGCCAAATTTGTACGTCGAAACGCTACAAATGCCGATCCCCGCCGTCCGGTAGGGTCAGATTGCGTTAACCTGTGGCGGACAGACTGCTGCCCATGTCTATGTCAGAATACCGCATCGTCTCGCTGACCGAGTTCCGGCGCGACGCCACACGTCAGACCGAATGGGTCCGCCATCAGGGTGGACGGGTCTGGATATCGAAACATGGCAAGCTGGTATGCGCGGTGGTGCCGATGTTCCAGTGCCAGCAGCTCGAGGATTTCGAGGGGCGGTCGCTGGCCGAGGAACGGCGGCGGCTGGAACGGCTTTACCAGCGCTGGAAGGCCGTGAAGAATGGCGATGAGGACAGCGCCGAGATGCTGCTGTGGCAGATCCAGAATGACGATTCCGGGGGTGGACCGGCGGATTGATCTTGAGTGGCGCGGAACAAATGCCTAAGGCGTTTTCAAATCAACTTCGCGTCTCAAGTTAATCTCGAAACGCATTATTTCCGAATGTGACCACCAAAGAGAACCCATGCCGCGCAAAACCTATCGCCAACTGGCCGCCGAGGCCGCCGAGCGGATCACCGAGATCATGCCGTGGGATGTGCCGGAGTTTATCGCGGCCAACCCCTCAACGCTGCTTTTGGATATTCGCGAACGTGACGAATATGCGCGGGCGCGGATTGCGGGTTCGCTGAATGTGCCGCGCGGAATTTTGGAAAGCGCGGCCGAGTGGGACTATGCCGAGACCGAGCCAGAGCTGGTTGAGGCGCGGGATCGGCCTGTGGTGGTTATCTGCCGCTCGGGCAACCGGTCGGCTTTGGCCTGCGAGGTGATGCAGGTGATCGGGTTCGCGGACGTGCGATCGGTTAAGCTGGGGGTGAAGGGCTGGAACGACGCGGATCAGGAGCTGGTTGGGGCTGATGGGGCCGTGTTGGACGGGGACGAGGCGGACGGGTTGATTTCGCCGGCGGTGGCAGAAGGGCAGAGATCGACCTAGGGGCGGTGCGTGCGCGAACGCACCCTACGGTTCGATCGATTGTAGACGACCGCGTTGTAGACTGCGTGATTTCACGCACCATTAACCATTGTCCGGCATTGTCTAAACATGCCAAACTATCGTCGCCCCAAAACCTCCGGCGCATTGATATTCTTCACGGTTGCTATCGCGGATCGCCAAGGCGATTTACTTGTGCGTCATGTTGACTTACTGCGGCACGCCGTGAAAACCACCCGAACCGAACGCCCCTTCGGGATTGAAGCATGGGTTGTTTTACCCGATCACATACACTGCATTTGGCAAATGCCTGAGGGCGACCGTGAATTTGGAACGAGATGGCGGTTGATCAAATCGAGATCCTCACGCGAGCTTCCGAAAGGGCAACTACGCCCGAGCCACATTGCCCGCCATGAGCGCGGGATTTGGCAGCGCCGGTTTTGGGAGCATCACATCCGCGACGAGGCCGATTTCGCGGCGCATTTGCGATACTGTTGGATGAACCCGGTGAAACACGGATTGGCGGTGCGACCAGAGGATTGGCCGCATTCGTCGGTGCATTGGGATGCAAGGTTTGAGGCAGGTATGGATTTGGGGATGTAGGGCCGGGTTTACCCCGCCATATTTGCCATCGCGATATAAGGCGGGGTGAACCCCGCCCTACGCGGCTTCACCACCAAAGCTGCTTTGGTCTCCGCGACCTGCAAGAAGACCTTCGATGGAGATGTCTTCGTCAAGATCGGGCCAGTGAAGACCGAAGGGGCTGATTTCAACCTGTTTGCGGGCTTGCGGACTGGCGACCTGCAAGCGTGGAAACCATGACAGCGGCACGCCGATTTCGCGCCCGTCAGAGAGCGTGACCCACATGCGGGTGTCGTCGAAGCGGACGGCCTTAGCCGAAATAGGAGTGCCAGACATAGGTGATCTCATCGGATTTCTCTTGGGTAAGGTTTAGCAGGAAACGCAGGGTTTTTCCATCAAAGCCTGAATTTCGAGCGATGGAAGGTTTCGGGTAGAGCCAGATTTTGGCTTCCGCCCCGCCCTTGCGGACATGAATATGGATGGGCTCGCGGGGATAGCCCTCATTTGAATAGAAGAAAAAGCGGAACCCGTTTTGGGTGAAGACCGTCGGCATGAGGCCGAGGGTAGATGGGTCAGGTTAGGTGAGTGTTAACACTCAAATGCCAGCGGTGTAGGGTACGTGATTTCACGCACCGATAGTGGGGGGATGGTTGGTTGGTGCGTGCGAGCACGCACCAACCAACTACGGGGCTTTAATCATCCATCTTCAACGCAGAGATAAACGCTTCCTGCGGGATATCCACTTTCCCGAACTGGCGCATCTTTTTCTTGCCCGCTTTCTGCTTGTCCAGCAGTTTGCGTTTGCGGGTGGCGTCGCCGCCGTAGCATTTGGCCGTCACGTCTTTGCGCATGGCCGATAGGGTTTCGCGGGCGATGACCTTGCCACCGATCGCAGCCTGGATCGGGATTTTGAACATGTGGCGGGGGATCAGGGTTTTGAGTTTTTCAACCATCGCGCGGCCGCGCATTTCGGCGCGGGCGCGGTGGACCATGGTCGAAAGCGCATCCACCGGTTCGTCATTCACAAGGATCGACATTTTCACCAGTTGGTCCTCGGAATAGCCGATCATCTGATAATCAAACGACGCATACCCTTTGGTAACACTTTTGAGCCTATCGTAGAAATCGAACACAACTTCATTCAAGGGGAGGTCATAAACAACCATTGCGCGGGTGCCGGCATAGGTCAGGTCAAGCTGGATACCGCGTCGGTCCTGGCACAGTTTCAGCACGTCGCCCAGATATTCATCGGGCACCATGATGGTGGCCTTGATGCGCGGTTCTTCAAGGTGGTCGACCTTGCTGAGGTCGGGCATGTCGGCGGGGTTGTGCAGCTCGAACATCGAGCCGTCTTTCATATAGATATGGTAGATTACCGACGGTGCGGTGGTGATCAGTTCGATGCCATATTCACGCTCAAGCCGGTCGCGGATCACCTCAAGGTGGAGAAGCCCGAGGAAGCCGCAGCGGAAGCCAAAGCCAAGTGCGGCTGAGGTTTCCATTTCATAACTGAACGAGGCGTCGTTCAGGGCGAGCTTTTCGATGGCGTCGCGCAAGTCTTCGAATTCGGCCGAGTCGACGGGGAAAAGGCCGCAGAAAACCACCGGCTGGGCGGGTTTGAAGCCCGGCAGCGCAGTTTCGCAGCCCTTCTTGTCATGGGTGATGGTGTCGCCGACGCGGGTGTCGCGGACCTGTTTGATGCTTGCGGTCAGGACGCCGATTTCGCCCGGGCCAAGTTCGGCGATGTTCTGCATCTCGGGTTTGAGAACGGCCAGACGGTCGACAGGATAGACGGCGCCGGTTTGCATCATCTTGATGCGGTCGCCCTTTTTGATCACGCCATCCATGACGCGGATCATCACGACGACGCCCAGATAGGGATCGTACCAGCTGTCCACCAGCATCGCCTTGAGCGGCGCGTCGCGGTTGCCCTCGGGCGATGGCAGACGGGTGACGATGGCCTCTAGCACATCGGGGATGCCGATGCCGGTTTTGGCCGAGATTTCCACGGCGTCGCTTGCGTCGATGCCGATGACGTCTTCGATCTGCTCGGCCACGCGCTCGGGTTCGGCGGCGGGCAGGTCGATCTTGTTCAGAACCGGAACAATCTCGTGATCCGCGTCGATGGCCTGATAGACATTGGCGAGGGTCTGGGCCTCAACCCCCTGGGTGGCGTCCACCACCAGCAACGAACCTTCGACCGCCTTCATCGAGCGCGAGACCTCATAGGCGAAATCGACGTGACCGGGGGTGTCGATAAGGTTGAGGATATAGGTTTCCCCATCCTTGGCGGGGTATTCGATCCGCACCGAGTTGGCCTTGATGGTGATGCCACGTTCGCGTTCGATATCCATGCTGTCGAGAAGCTGTTGTTTCATGTCCCGCTCGGCCACGGTGCCGGTCATCTGGATAAGCCGGTCGGCAAGGGTCGACTTGCCGTGGTCGATATGGGCAACGATAGAGAAATTGCGGATTTTGGATAGATCGGTCATGCAGCGCCGTATGCGCGGGAAATGCGGATTGGTCAAGCGGGGTTGGGTGGTTTCATGGGGTACCCGCGTTCGCCACCCCATGGGGGCGGGGCGGCCCCGGGGCTGCTAGCCGCGCGATTTGGGCTTTGGGGAAATTGCAGTCTTAACCGGCAAAAGCGTGATTTCGCGCGTCGTGCCACGGGAGGTTGCCATGACCGAGTCCTGCGGGCAGTATCGTGTCATACAAACGAGGAAACGGGTCATGCCAATACTTCCCAACCAAATGGCGAAGACGCTGGTCTTCACTTTGCTGGCAATCGATGCCGCGTTTATCGGTGCGCATCTTCTGGCCAGCGCGTTTCTTCAGTCGGGCGAAAGCCGCCTGGCCGAGATCGCCTATGGGCGGCTGACGATCTATAGCGATACGGCGCTGCCGGAATCCTTTGGCTTTGGCAAATGGTCCTTTGCGTTCGTCTTTTCCGTGTTGGGGTTCGCACTGTCGCGCCAGCGCGGGTTTCTGGGACTGGCGGCGGCTTCGGCGTTTCTGTTCATGGATGATGCGGGGCAGTTTCATGAATCCGTCGGCGAAGAATTTGTCCGCATGGAGGTTCCGGGGATATTTGGTCTGGATGCCGCTTCAACCGGCGAGCTGTTCGGCTTTGCGCTGTTGGGGCTGGGTGTGCTCGCGGCGCTGGCGTTTTGCTGGCTGACCTCGGGCGCGATGCTGCGCAGGACGGTCTTGCTGGTGATCGTCGCGATCGGCGGCATGTTTCTAAGCGGGGTGCCGTTTGATATCCTGCACAATCTGATCGCGGGGGCCAGTCAGGGCTGGGCCATCACCGAATTGAGCGGTGTGATCGAAGACGGCGGCGAGATGATCTTTATGTCGCTTTACGTCGCTTTGATTTTTGGCGCTTTCGAAGAGGTGCGGGGGGCGCGGCAAGCCTGACGCCTTTGGAATGCACGCGCCCATGATCCGCCTGGCCCTTTTCGTGTTTCTTGTCGGCACCCTGCCCCTGCGGGCCGAGCAGGCTTTGGTGGCGGTGGCGTCGAATTTTCTGAAACCGGCCAAGGTTCTGGCCGAGGCGTTCACAGCGGAAACCGGTTTGGAAATCCAGATCGCGGGCGGATCAACCGGCCAGCATTATGCGCAAATCCTGCACGGGGCACCCTATGATCTGTTCCTTGCCGCCGATCAAGAGCGTCCGGCCCTGCTGGCTGAGCAGGGGCTGTCGGGTGAACCGGTGACTTATGCCATCGGGCGGCTGGCATTTCTTGCCCCGGGGGTGGACCCAGATGACGTCTGGCAAGAGGCCATCCGCCGCACCGGTCGGATCGCCATCGCCAACCCCGAACTGGCCCCTTACGGCCGCGCCGCGCAACAGGCGCTTGAGGCGGTGGGATTGTGGGACGGCCTGTCGCCCGTGCGGGGCCAGAATGTCGGTCAGGCGTATGCCATGGTGGCCTTGGGCGCTGTGCAAGGCGGGCTGGTGGCGCTGTCGCAGGCGCAAGAGGGCGACGGTTCTTACACGGTGATCCCCGACGGTTTGCATGCCCCGATCCGGCAGGATGCGGTGCTGCTTGACCGTGGCAAAGGCGATCTGGCGGCTGAGGGGTTTCTGGCCTATCTTGCCTCGGAGACCGCCTTGGCGGTGACTGAGAGCTTTGGATATGACCGCCCGGACCCAAGCGAATGACCATTGATCTGGCCCCGTTATGGCTTAGCCTGCGGCTGGCCTTTGTGACCACGTTGGTGCTGTTGCTGCTGGGCACGCCGTTGGCCTGGTGGCTGGCGATGACCCGACGGCGGCTGAAGCCGGTGGTCGAGGCGATCACCGCCCTGCCGCTTGTGCTGCCGCCAACGGTTTTGGGGTTTTACCTGCTGATCCTGTTTTCTCCGTCCGGCGGGTTCGGGGGATTTTTCTTAAAGCTGACCGGCACCAGCCTGACCTTCAGCTTTACCGGGCTGGTGGTGGCCTCGGTGCTTTATTCGCTGCCTTTCATGGTGCAGCCGCTGCAATCATCGTTTGAAGCTTTGGGTCGGGGACCGCTGGAAGCGGCGGCATCGCTCGGGGCGGCGCCACTGGACCGGTTTTTCACGGTTGTCACGCCGCTGGCCCTGCGCGGCTATATCACCGGGCTGGTTTTAAGTTTTGCCCATACGCTGGGGGAATTCGGGGTCGTTCTTATGGTGGGCGGCAATATTCCGGGCCAGACGCGGGTGATCTCGATCGCGATTTACGAACATGTGGAAACGCTGGATTACGCTCAGGCCCATTGGCTAAGCGCGGTGCTTTTGGGCTTTTCCTTTGCGGTTCTGTTGCTGGTTTTCACGGTGAACCGCCGGTTTCCGGTCAAGGTGATTTAAGATGCTGGCGCTGGACATTTCCCTGCCGCGCGACCGGTTTTCGGTCAAGGTGCGGCACAGGTTTTCGGCCGGGGGCGTGACCGCGTTGTTCGGGCCGTCGGGTTGTGGAAAATCATCGCTGCTGCGGGTCATTGCCGGGCACGAACCAGGCGCCGGGGGATCGGTTTCGTGCGACGGGGATGTCTGGCAGGGGGCCGGTTTCGTCCCCGCGCATCGGCGGCAGATCGGTTACGTGTTTCAGGAGGCGCGGCTGTTTCCCCATCTGGATGTGGCGGGCAATCTGGGCTTTGCCGAAAAACGTGCCAAGCGCGATAACGGCATTACGCGCGATGCGGTGGTCGGGGCGCTTGGGCTGTCGGGTCTGATGCATCGCGCGGTGCAGGATCTGTCGGGCGGCGAACGCCAGCGGGTGTCGATTGCCCGCAGTCTTCTAAGCCAGCCGCGGTTGATGCTGATGGACGAACCTTTGGCGGCGCTGGATCATCGGGCAAAGGCGGGCATTCTGCCGCTGATCGCCGATCTGCCCAAACGCTTCGGGGTGCCGGTGATCTATGTCACCCATGCGCTGGACGAGGTGGCTCAGGTGGCCGATCATGTGGTGACGATGAAAGAGGGCCGTCTGATCGGCGTTGGCCCCGTGGCCGAGATGCTGGAACAGCCCGAAATGCAGGGGCTGGCCGGACGGTTTGAGGCGGGAACGATTCTGGAGGGCCGTGTCGCCAGCCATGACAGGGCGATGCTGCTGACCTGTGTCGATGTCGGCGGGGTGCCATTCGAAATGCCGTTCATGGATGTGCCGGTGGGCTTTTCGGTGCGTTTGCGTGTGCGGGCACGGGATGTGACCCTTGCGGTCAAGCGCCCCGAGGGGATCAGCACCCGGAACATCCACGAGGGGCGGGTGATCAAGCTGATGCCCGAGGAAGGGACCGCCTTTGCCGAAGTGTTGATTGATCTGGGACCAGCCCATGTGCAGGCGCGGATCACCCGGGCGGCTGTGGCCCAGCTGGGGTTGGCCGAGGGCGGGCTGGTGTTTGCCTTGATCAAGTCGGTCAGCTTTGACCGGCGGGCCTTGCCGGGCGTCAAGAACGTGGCGGCTGTGTGAAGCGTTGCGTTAAAAGCCAGCGTCGCACGTGATTGCCGGTAGGTTTCACTGATTTGGCCGTGTCAGAATAAAGGCGGACACGGCACCGAGAAACAGCGCCTGCATGGTCAGGACAAGGGGACCGACCCCGAGTATCCATGCGCTGATCAGGGTAATCCCCATCAGACCGACCGCGATAATCTTGATACGCGGGGCGATGGTCTGGTTCCTGCGCCAATCCAGAATGACGGGTCCGAAGACAGGATGGTCAAGCAGCTTCGCCTCAAGCCGTTTTGAGCTGCGGGCGAAGAAAAACGCCGCAAGGATCATCAGCGGGGTTGTCGGCAGGATCGGCAGGAATATCCCGATCACCCCGATGGCGACCGAGAGAAGCCCAAGGGCAAGCCAGAGCGGCCTTAAGACGGATGCCGGGCGCTGCGTCATGCGGATTTCTTAGCCGTGCGGTCAGGGCCTGCCTGAAGCGTTTCGAGGTTAACTTGAGGCCCAAGTTGATCCCGAAACGGGCACAACATCAACAGGTTTCACAGGGCAAGCATGGCGAACCGGCCTGCGCGGCCTGATGCGCGCCCCGCCCGGGGGCGCCTGGTTCAGGTGCGGGTGCCTTAGTTTCTTTGGGCATCCTCAAGGCAGGATGCCTCAACGATTCCGCTGTATTCCTGGATAAACATATCGCGTGTCTCGCCCGCGGGCATGGGGGGCAGAAGGAACGCGATTTCGGTGATGCTGTTCAACAGCTCTTCGGGGACTTCATCCTCGGCGAATTCTTCGCGCACAAAGGCGGAAACCTCGGCCAGTTCCTGTCCTTCCATCCGAAGGGTCATGGCCGTTGCCGCCAGTTCCCCAAGCCGGTCGCAATATTGTTTGACGATGTCCTCTTGGGCTTGTGCCGAGGTTGCCAGCCCGAGGGCGGCGATTGCGAAGATGGTGGACAATTTGATCATGATTTCTGACGACTCCGTTAAGTTTCAGAGCTATTGGTAGAAACTTTTTCGCAGTTTGGACGGACCAAAATCTAGATACTTGCCCCGAAGACCCCTGCCCCTTATAGCCGCGCCATGCTTGATGATCCCGACGATATCCACCCATTGTTCCACGGCGCGCCTTCGACGACCGAGTTCAAGAAACTGCGCAAACGCATTGTGCGGCAGACGCGCGAGGCGATCGAGCAATATGGCATGGTCGAGCGCGGTGCGAAGTGGCTGGTCTGCCTGTCAGGTGGCAAGGACAGCTATACCCTGCTGGCCGTGCTGCACGAGCTTCAGTGGCGCGGGATGCTGCCGGTTGAGATCCTCGCCTGCAATCTGGATCAGGGACAACCGAATTTCCCGGCAACCGTGCTGCCTGAATTTCTGGAAAAGATGAAGGTGCCGCACCGGATCGAGTATCAGGACACCTATTCGGTGGTCAAAGACAAGGTGCCTGCGGGGCGAACCTATTGCGCGTTGTGCTCGCGCTTGCGGCGGGGGAACCTTTACCGAATCGCGCGGGAAGAGGGCTGTTCCGCCGTGGTGCTGGGGCATCACCGCGATGATATCCTTGAGACGTTTTTCATGAACCTGTTCCATGGCGGGCGTCTGGCGACAATGCCGCCGAAGCTGGTGAATGAAGAGGGGGATCTGTTCGTCTATCGGCCTTTGGCCCATGTGGCCGAGGACGATTGCGAAAAATTTGCGCGGGCGATGAACTATCCGATCATTCCGTGTGATCTTTGCGGATCTCAGGATGGTTTGCAGCGCCAACAGGTGAAGCAAATTCTTGATGCGTGGGAAAAGAATTCCCCCGGGCGGCGTCAGGTTATGTTCCGTGCGCTGACGAATATCCGGCCCTCGCATATGCTGGACCCCAAGCTGTTTGACTTCGCGGGGCTGGCGCTGGGCGATGTGAAACCACCCGCGGATATTCCTGATCTGCGTTAATCTATTGCTTACAGGCTTGCGCCTATGCTGGACCAGAATCTTTGGTCTTTGAGGTGCGCATGGCCCTGTCTTCCCTGATCCGCGTCAACCGGCAGCTTTTCAGCGGCCCGCATGCCACGGCCTTTGTTCCGGCCATCACCCTGGCCGCTTTCTGGCTGGGGGGTGAGGTGGCCCTGATCACCGCGGCCCTGTCCGCGCCGCTGATGATGCTTTTGGCCATGCAGTCCCATAAGGCGGGCAAGGACACGACCACACCGCTGCAGGATGCAACGGCGCGGCTGACGCGCATTCAGACCGATTGTACCGGCAGCGGGCGCAAATCGGCCTGTTTCGTGCTGGCCATCGACGGGGTGGAACACCTGACCAATCGATACGGCGCCGCGTCGATGGACCGGATCCTGTCGGACATGCCTTCGCGAATGATGTCGGTGCTGCGCGGTGATGATCAGATATTTCGCATCGCGGATAACCGGTTTGCCGTTGCGCTATCGCCCTCGGCCCGCTGCGATCTGGAAATGGGGATCACCCTGTCGGGGCGTCTGCAAGGCGCGATTGAAGCCCCCTATAAGCTGGATGAAACCACGCTTTACCTGAATGCCTGTTGCGGTTTTTGCCTGACCTCGAAAAGCCCCGAGGCAACGGGGGCCAGCCTGCTGGATGCGGCGCAGGCGGCACTGGCCGAAGCTATCGCCCAGGGCAGCGGCACGATCCGCGCCTTTACCGAGGCGATGAAATCGCGGCAATTGTCGCGCAGCCGCATCGCCGACGAGGTTGAGCTTGCGCTGGAACAGGGGCAGGTGCGGGCCTGGTTCCAGCCGCAGGTGTCGTCGGATACCGGCGCGATCACGGGGTTTGAAGCCTTGGCCCGCTGGGAACATCCCGAACGCGGCATGCTGCCGCCTTCGGATTTTCTGCCGGTCATCGAACAGGCCGGGCTGCTGCCCCGCCTGGCCGAGGTGATGCTGCACGAAGCGCTGCATGCGCTGAACACCTGGGACAACACGACGGGGGATGTTCCGAAGGTCAGCATCAACCTGTCACAGGCAGAACTGGCCGATCCCAACCTGCCCGACCGGATCCGCTGGTCATTGGAACGGTTCGACGTTCCGGCCGAACGTCTGGTGATCGAAATCCTGGAAAACGTGGTGGCGCCGGGGATAAGCGATGTGGTGACACGCAACCTGTCTGCCCTGTCGCAAATGGGCTGTCTGATTGATCTGGATGATTTCGGCACCGGTCAAACCTCGATCACCGCAATCCGGCGGCTGGCGATCAACCGGCTGAAGATCGACAGGTCGTTCATCACCCATTTGAACGAAGACAAGGAACAGCAACGCATGGTCGAGGCGATTCTGACCATGGCCGAACGGCTGAATTTGGAAACCATCGCCGAAGGGGTCGAGACGGTGGGGGAATATAGCCAGGCATCGCTTCTGGGCTGCACCCATATTCAGGGCTATGCCGTATCGCGCCCCTTACCGCTTGAAAAAACCGGTGAATGGATGGCGCAGTATCGCGCAAAACTGGCAAAAACACCGCAAATCGGCCGGAAAACCGGCTAAAGCGTTTCAAATTCGCCCCGAGACGCGAAGTTGATTTTGAAACGCGCAGGATAGCAACAGGATTCGCGCGTTTCGCCACGGTGCCACTGTTTCAACAATATGGCGCAGTGCCTTAGGCAAAAGGGCGCAAAGACCATGAGAATCGGGAAAACCGCTTGACCTTTCCACCCGTGATCTGTTGAACCACCATGAAACAAGATCAGGTGGCGGTCCCGATGGACGATCAGAACAGAAATCTCATTCTCGCAACAGCGCTTAGCTTTGTGGTCATTCTCATTTGGTTCGTGTTGTTCCCGCCGCCGGAAGATCCCGCAACCGATCCAAACGCCGCAGCGGTGGAACAATCCGTCGCGAGTGCCGAAACCGGCGCAATCGCCCTGCCGACGGCAGATCCGGCGCAACCTGCCGGTACACCAGCCGTCGCCGATACGCCGGTCGTGGAAACCCCGCGCATCGCGATCGAGACAGCGCGGCTTGAAGGCTCAATCTCGCTGACCGGCGGACGCATCGATGATCTGCGTCTGAAAGACTATCGCGAAACCCTGGACGAAGACGCGGACATCGTGACCTTCCTGTCGCCGCAAGGCACCGATGGCGCGTATTACGCACTGCACGGCTGGGCCGCCACCGCCGGGATCAGCGCCGATGCGGTGCCCGGCCCGGACACCGCCTGGCAGGTCGTCGGCAACGACGTTCTGACCGAGACCACCCCGGTCACGCTGGCCTGGGACAATGGCGTGGGCCAGATTTTCAACCGCACCATCGAAGTGGACGAAAACTATCTGTTCACCATCACCCAGTCGATCCAGAATAATGGCGCAGAAATCTCGTTGCGGCCCTATGGCCTGATCCGCCGCCATGGCGAGCCTGCCGACCTGAAAAGCTTTTTCATCTTGCACGAAGGCCTTGTCCGCATGTCGGACGGCGAATTGCAGGAAGAGAAATACGACAAGATGACCGATTTCGCTTTTGATGAGCGGGAAGGCACCACGGCCGATCGTATCGAAGTGGCCGAAAAGGGCTGGATCGGTTTTACCGATCACTTCTGGATGACCACGCTGATCCCCGATCAGGCGCAGGGGTTCCGCTCGGTCGCGAAATATTTCGAAACCTATGACATCTACCAGACCGAGGCGGTCGGCCTGCCGGTCACATTGGCCGAGGGCCAATCGGTCGAGATCACCAGCCAGTTGTTTGCCGGTGCCAAGGAATGGGAAGCCATCCGCAACTATGAGCGGGCGGGAATTGACGGATTTCTCGACAGTATCGACTGGGGCTGGTTCTTCTTCCTGACCAAGCCGATCTTCGCGGTCCTTCACTGGCTGAACGTCACACTGGCCGGCATGGGAATCGCCGGGTCGATGGGCTGGGCGATTATCGCCCTGACCCTTCTGATCAAGGCGGTGCTGTTCCCGCTGGCCTACCGGTCCTATTCGTCGATGGCGAAAATGCGTGAGTTGCAGCCCCAGATGGCCGAGCTGAAGGAAAAATTCGGCGACGACCGTCAGAAAATGCAGCAAGCCACGATGGAGCTTTACAAGAAGGAAAAGGTCAATCCGGCCTCGGGCTGTCTGCCGATCCTGTTGCAGATCCCGATCTTCTTCTCGCTCTACAAGGTGATCTTCGTCACGCTGGAATTGCGTCACGCCCCCTGGATCGGTTGGATCAAGGATTTGTCGGCGCCGGATCCGACCTCGATCCTGAACCTGTTCGGCCTGTTGCCCAACGAAACCCCTTCGCCCGAATCGTTCCTGTTCATCATCAGCCTTGGTGTGCTGCCGATCCTGCTGGGCATTTCGATGTGGCTTCAACAAAAGCTGAACCCGCAGCCAACCGATCCGACCCAGCAAATGATCTTTGCCTGGATGCCTTGGGTTTTCATGTTCATGCTGGGCAGCTTTGCCAGCGGTCTGGTGATCTATTGGATTGCCAACAACGTGATCACCTTCACCCAGCAATACCTGATCATGCGCAGTCATGGCTATAAGCCCGACGTGTTTGGCAACATCCGCGACAGCTTCAAACGAAAACCGAAGGCCGAGGGCAAATGACCGGGCGTGTCGCCGAAATATGGCGGCACCCGATCAAGTCGCACAGCCGCGAGCGTATTGATCAGGCCGAAGTGACCATGGGCAAGGGATTGCCCTGGGATCGCCGCTGGGCGGTGGCGCATGAACGGTCGTGCTTTGACGTGGACCGCCCGCGCTGGCAGCCCTGTAACGAGTTTTCTATCGGCTCGAAATCGCCGCGATTGCAGGCGGTCAGCTGCTTCACCGATCCGGCCTATCGCAGCATCACCCTGTCGCATCCCGACAGGCCCGATCTGACGATTGATCCCGACGACCATGACGATGCGAACAAATTCATCCAGTGGGTGATGCCGATCTCAAACGGTGGGCGCTATCTTCCCGCGCGTCTGGTTCGGGGCGACAGGGAGATGACCGACACCGATTACGGTTCGATTTCGCTGATCAACATGGCCTCGCATCGGGCGCTGGAACAACAGATGGGCCAGAGCCTGTCTCCGCTGCGCTGGCGCGGAAACCTGCTGGTCGAGGGGCTTGCACCCTGGGAAGAGAACGACTGGATCGGCAAATTCCTTCGTATCGGCGAGGTCGAGCTTGAAGTGCGCGAACGGATTGCCCGCTGCAACGCGACGATGGCAAACCCGGAAACCGGCGAGAAAGATGCCAACACCCTGGCGGGCCTGCGCGACGGGTTCGGGCATACCGATTGCGGCGTGTATCTGGTGGTGCAGAAAGGTGGCTGGCTTAAGCAAGACGCCGAGATCGAGGTGTTTTTGTAATGCAGCTGGCATTCCCGATGGCCGAAGAACCTGACGATCTGACCGCCGAAAAGGGCCGGTTGCTTTTCGCCGGTGAGACCGAATTCCTGAAAGGTGTCGTCGCAATGAGCGGCTTGCCCCCTGCCGACCGGATGGAGGTTTGCTTTGCCGGGCGGTCGAATGTCGGCAAGTCGAGCCTGATCAACGCGCTGACCGGCCGGAAAGGTCTGGCACGGGCGTCAAACACGCCGGGGCGGACGCAGGAAATCAACTTTTTCACCGCAGGCGACAGCCATTATCTGGTCGATTTGCCGGGCTATGGCTTTGCCAATGCGCCGGTGGCCGTGGTGGCGAAATGGCAGAAACTGCTGAAGCAATACCTGTCGGGGCGGCAATCCTTGCGTCGGGTGTTCGTGCTGGTGGATTCCCGTCACGGGGTCAAACAGGTCGATGACGAGATCATGACCCTGCTGGACCAAAGCGCCGTCACCTTTCAGGTGGTGATGACCAAGGCCGACAAGGTCAAGGACAAGGATCGCGACCGGATCTTTGATCAGGTGCGGCAGGCGCTGGCCAGGCATCCTGCGGCCTATCCCGAAATGATTGTCACATCGTCGGAAAAAGGCTGGGGCATCCCCACCTTGCGCGCGATCATCGCGACGCTTGTCTGAGTCCCCTTGCACTAAGGCCGCGCATTTCCGATAAGTCTTCGAAGCCCGAGGACCTAAATGAAGAAGCAAAACATGAACCGCGATTGGATCGCCACCGCCCGGACCCTGTCCGAGGCCCTTCCCTATCTCCAGCGTTATGACAACTCGATTGTCGTGATCAAGCTGGGTGGCCATGCGATGGGCAGCGATGAAGGGATGGAGATGTTTGCCCGCGACGTGGTGCTGATGCAGATGGTTGGCGTCAATCCGGTGATCGTGCATGGCGGCGGTCCGATGATCAACGCGATGCTTGACAAGCTGGATATCCGGTCGGAATTCGTGAACGGCAAACGTGTCACCGATCAGGCCACCGTTGAAGTGGTTGAAATGGTGCTGTCGGGCACGGTCAACAAGCGGATCGTCCAGGCGATCAATGCCCAGGGTGGCAAGGCGGTGGGCCTTTCGGGCAAGGATGCCAATCTGGTGGTTTGTGACCAGACAAACCCCGATCTGGGCTTTGTCGGGTCGCCAAACCGGGTTGATCCGGCGATTTTGCACACGTTGTTTGAAAGCAACACCATTCCGGTGATCGCCCCGTTGGGCGCGGGGCGCGAGGGCGAGACCTTCAACATCAACGGTGACACGATGGCCGGGGCCATAGCCGGGGCGCTGAGCGCCGACCGTTTGTTGTTGCTGACCGATGTGTCGGGGGTGAAAAACAAGGGCGGAGAGGTTCTGACCGAGATGACCGCCCAGCAAATTCGTGACATGACCGACGAGGGCACGATTGCAGGCGGTATGATCCCCAAAACCGAAACCGCGCTGCATGCTTTGGAACAGGGCGTGCGGGCGGTGGTTATTCTAGACGGGCGGGCACCGAATGCCTGCTTGCTTGAACTTTATACCGAGCATGGCGCGGGGTCGCTGATCCGGCTGACCTAAGGGTTGCGTCGCAGGCCAGGGGGATAGGTTCCGAAAATGGAAAATGAAGCGCTGATCCGCCTTTCTGTCTTTATCGGGCTTTTCGTTATCCTTGCCGTGGCCGAGGCGGCGCAGCCCAGGCGCGGCCGCACCCAGACCCGCCGCACACGCTGGCTGACAAATTGGGTCATCAGCTTTCTTAACACCGGCACATTACAGCTTCTGGCCATGGCGCTGCCTTTGCTGGCCGTGGGGGCTGCGCTGGATGCGGCGGCCAATGGCTGGGGGCTCTTCAACCGGCGTGACTGGCCAGCGGGGTTTGAGTTTGTTCTGGCCGTGTTGTTCTTTGACTTCGCAATCTGGCTGCAACATCTGGTCACTCATAAAGTGCCGCTGCTGTGGCGCTTTCACCGGATGCATCACGCGGACCGCGATATCGACGTGACAACGGCCATCCGGTTCCATCCGGTCGAAATCGCCTTTTCCATGTTGCTGAAGATCGGGCTGGTCTATGCGGTCGGACCTTCCGCCGTGGCGATCATCGTATTCGAAATCCTGCTGAACGGTACGGCGATGTTCAACCATGCCAATCTGAAACTGCCCCTGGGGCTGGACAGGGTATTGCGCATGGTGCTGGTGACACCCGATATGCACCGCGTGCATCATTCGGTGCGCCGGCACGAACATGACAGCAATTACGGCTTTGCGCTGTCGATCTGGGATCGTATCTTCGGCACCTATATCGCGCAGCCGGAAAAGGGGCATGAAAACATGACAATTGGCCTGCAATGGCAGGATGATCGCCCGTCAAAACTGGGTTGGTCACTGCTGCTTCCTTTCCGCCGGAAATGATCGCTGATCTCGATGCCGCCGCACGGGCCGAGGGGCTGACGGTTCTGGGCGCCTTGCACGAGGGCGCCGACACGGTTGTATTGCTTGGCCCGGATGAACCGGCGTTTTGGGCAATTTTCACCGCGTCGCAGGAATACGCGGATGGGCAACCCGACCCGCTGGACCGCTGGTCGAAGCGGGTGATCGGCGGGCTGGCCAGGGCGTTCGAGGGTCGCGCGGTTTTCCCGTCGGACGGACCGCCCTACCCACCATTCATCGCGTGGGCGCTTGCCACCGGGCGGTGCTGGTCTTCGCCAGTCAATCTGCTGGTCCATGACAGGGCGGGGCTGTTTGTTTCCTTCCGCGGTGCGCTTCGGCTAGGCGGACATATCGATATCCCCAAAGCCCCGCCTCGCAGCCCGTGCAGCTATTGCATGGGGCCGTGCATTTCGGCCTGCCCTGCCATGGCCCTGACGGCGGGAAACTATGATGTGGCGGCCTGCAAATCCCATATCGAAACAGACGCCGGGGCAGATTGCTATCGGGGCTGCAAGGTCAGGATGGCTTGCCCGGTCAGTCAAAGCTATGGCAGGTTGCCCGAGCAATCCGAATTTCACATGAAGGCATTCCACCCGAAATGACAAAACGCCTGATCCTGATGCGCCACGCCAAATCCGACTGGTCCCACAATCTGGACGATCACGAGCGCCCGTTGAACAAACGCGGGCGGCAATCGGCCTATATGCTGAAAAGCTGGATGGGGCTGAATGATTACAAGCCCGATCAGGTTCTGTGTTCCTCGGCTGAACGCACGCAAGAGACGCTGTTCCGTCTGGATCTTGGCGTCAAAGCCACCTACCTGCACGAGATGTATCTGGCCGATGCGGCGATGCTGCTTGCTGTTTTGAAAAAGGCCACCGGCGAATGCGTGTTGATGATCGGGCATAATCCGGGAATCGCCTTTTTCGCGGCCCAGATGGTGGCCAAGCCGCCCGAGCATGGGCGATTCTCGGATTACCCGACCGGGGCGACGACGGTCATCGATTTCGACATTGACGATTGGGAAGACGTGCAGCAAGCGACCGGAACCGTGGCAGACTTCGCCGTACCGCGTGACCTGAGTTGATCGTGAGCAAAGCCCGTTTCGCCACCTATGCGGCCTTCTTCGTAGCCGGTTTTGCGTTCAGCTGCTGGGCGCCTCTGGTGCCTTATGCAAAACAGAATGTCGGCGCGGACGAGGCTCAGCTTGGCCTGCTTTTACTGTTCATCGGCATCGGATCGGTTCTGTCCATGCCGATCACTGGGGTGCTGGCCGCACGTATTGGTGCCCGACCCGTCATCCTTTTCGGAGGGTTCGGAATCTCGGCCGTCATTCCCTTTTTGATGATGACCAACAGCCCGTGGGTTCTGGCCGGTTTGCTGTTGCTGACAGGCACCACGCTGGGGGCGCTGGACGTTTCGATGAATATTCACGGCGCCAAGGTTGAAGAGATCGAGGACCGCCCGCTTATGTCGGGCTTTCACGCGCTGTTCAGCATCGGCGCCCTTGCCGGGGCGGCCATAGTCACGGGATTTCTAAGCCTGGGGCTATCGCCTGTATTCGCCGGTTTTTTCGTAAGCGTCGTGTCATTTACCATCATGTTGGTCACTGCCCCGCATCTGATGCGGGCAAGGGCGGGCAAACCGGAACCCATCGTGCGCCCGAAAGGTGTGGTTCTGCTGTTGTCGCTGCTGACCGGCATCATGTTTCTGACCGAAGGGGCGATGCTGGATTGGGGCGCGCTTTTGCTGATCGACCGCAATCTGGCCCAAACCGAAGGGGCGGGTATCGGGTTTATCGTCTTTTCGATTGCAATGGTCGTTGCCCGCCTGAACGGGGACCGGATCACCCGCTATATGGGTGCATTCCGGGTGATCTTCTACGGAGGCCTGACCACCGCCGCCGGAATTCTGCTGATCGTTTTGGCACCCGGTCAGGCCGGGGCCATGCTGGGCTTTGCGCTGGTTGGCCTTGGCGCGTCGAACATCGTGCCGGTGTTGTTCAGCCTTGCAGGCGGCCAAAAGGTGATGCCACCTGAGCTGGCCATCGCCGCGATCAGCGTGGTTGGCTATGCAGGGATCCTGATGGGGCCTGCGCTAATCGGGCTGCTTGCCGATCGAACCAGCCTTGCGGCGGCGTTTCTTTTGCTGGCGGTGTTTCTGGCCATCCTGCCGCTGACCGCGCATCGCGCGACCCGCTGAAACGAAAAAGGGCGCGTGCCGGACGCGCCCCCCTTCAAAACATTTTACCAGAACGGGATCAGTGCCCCAGAATCTGGCTGAGGAACAGCTTCGTCCGCTCGTTCTGCGGGTTGTTAAAGAACTCTTCCGGTTCGTTCTGTTCCACGATCTGGCCCGCGTCCATGAAGATCACGCGGTTGGCGACCTGACGGGCAAAGCCCATTTCGTGGGTCACGCAGATCATCGTCATGCCTTCTTCGGCCAGCTCGACCATGGTGTCGAGAACTTCCTTGATCATCTCGGGGTCAAGCGCCGATGTCGGTTCGTCGAACAGCATGATGCGCGGGCGCATGCAAAGCGAACGGGCAATCGCCACACGCTGCTGCTGACCACCCGAAAGCTGGCCTGGGTACTTGTTGGCCTGCTCGGGGATTTTGACCTTCTCAAGGAAGTGCATCGCGGTTTCTTCCGCCTCTTTCTTCGGGATCTTGCGAACCCAGATCGGGGCGAGCGTGCAGTTTTCCAGAATGGTCAGATGCGGGAACAGGTTGAAGTGCTGGAACACCATACCAACCTCGGACCGGATCGTATCGATGTTCTTGATGTCCGAAGACAACAAGGTGCCATCAACCGTGATCGACCCTTGCTGATGCTCTTCCAGCGCGTTGATGCAGCGGATCAGGGTCGATTTTCCCGAACCCGACGGCCCCGCAACCACGATCCGTTCGCCGCGATAGACGGTCAGGTCGATGTCACGCAGCACGTGGAAGGCTCCGTACCACTTGTTCATGTTTTCGATTTGGATTGCCACCTCGTCCGAGACAGCCATTTGCTGAGCTTGTTCGTTCATTGGTCCAAGCCTTTCTTAACGATGATCGGTACGGAGCTGCTGCTCCAACCATTGTGAGTATTTCGAGATCGAGTAGCAGACGACGAAGAACAGCAGGACGGCAAAGCCCCAAAGCTCCCAATAGACGCCGTTCCATTCGGTCGAGGCAAGGATCGGGCCACGGATCATGCCGACAAGATCGAACATGGAAATGACCGAAACCAGCGTGGTGTCCTTGAACAGACCCACCGCCACGTTCACGATACCCGGGATCGAGATTTTCAGCGCCTGCGGCAGAATGATCAGCTGCATCGACTGTGCATAGTCCAGTCCAAGGCTGTCCGCTGCTTCATACTGACCCTTCGGAAGGGCGGCGAGGCCACCCCGGATCACCTCGGCGATATAGGCCGAGCTGAACATCGTGATCATGATGATCACGCGCAGGATCAGGTCAAAGTTGGTGCCCGGCGGCAGGAAATAGGCCAGAACCACGTTTGCCACGAAAAGCAGGGTGATCAGCGGCACACCGCGGATGAACTCGATGAAAACCACGCAGATCCATTTGATGATCAGCATGTCCGATTGCCGGCCAAGGGCCAGCGCGATGCCGATTGGCAGCGACAGGGACACACAAACCACCCCAAGGATCAGGTTCAGCATGAACCCGCCAAGGTCGCGCGACGGCACCTGCTCGAGCGCCAGAAAGCCGCTCATCGAGCCTGTAACGAAGCCCCCAAGCCAGATGATGACCGCAGCGGTCAGGATGCCGCCCGCGGCGCCCATGGCAAAGCTGTTATGTTCCAGCCGGGTGAAGGCGATGTAACCTGCGATAATGCCCACCAGAATGACAATCGGGGTCATAAGGGTGCCCCCCCAGATCAGCCAGAAGCCGATGAACGGGAAAAGGCCGGTGAAGTACATCAGCTTGCGCGGCAGTTTCTGAAACAGCACCGGGGCGATTGCAATCAGCAAAAGCACAAAGGCCAGAGCAATGCGCCAATACTGGTCCGGCGGATATTTGAAGCCGAACAGCAATTGGTTCCAGCGTTCGGTCAGAACCGAGAAACAGCCACCCGTGGCGCCATCCAGAACCTCGCGGCATTCCTTAAGCGAAGATGTCGTCCAGACACCACCAAACAGCCAGGGCAGGAAGCCCGAAAGCAGCTGGTAGATGATGTAAAGCGAAATCAGCGTCAGGATCGAATTGGTCACGGACGAAAACAGGTTCTCGCGCAGCCATTTGATCACACCGGTTTCGGTTGCCGGAGGCGGAAGCTCGGGCAGCATTTCGGTGCGGACGAAGACGATGTTATCAGAGTTGCTCATATCACCGCTCCTTCAGGGAAATGCTTTTGTTGTAGACATTCATGATTGCCGAAATCGAAAGCGAGATCGTCAGGTAGAAGGCCATCAACAACAGGACGGATTCAATCGCGCGGCCGGTCTGGTTCAGCGTGATGCCGCCCAGGGTGCCGGTCAGGTCCATGTAACCGACCGCAATCGCCAGAGACGAGTTCTTGGTCAGGTTCAGGAAATGCGAAATCAGCGGCGGGATAATCACCCGCAGCGCCTGCGGCAGGATCACAAGGTTCATGATCCGGTTCGGGCGAAGACCCAGCGACGCCGCCGCCTCGGACTGGCCCTTGCTGACCGACAGGATACCGGCCCGCACGTTTTCCGCGATAAAGGCCGCGGTGTAGATCGACAATGCGAAGGTCAGCGCGATGAACGAGTTCCGCGCATAGATGCCGCCCTGAAAGTTGAAGCCCTTAAGCGCCGGAACGTCCCAGCTGAGGCCCATCACGAAGAACGCAATAATCAGAGGGCCGAACCAGATGCCCAAGGTCCAGTACCATGTGGTGGGGCGGTTGCCGGTTGCCTCTTGGATTTTCGTCGCGTTACCGGCGATCATGCGCGACCCGATGAAGCCCAGAATAAGCAAGGCGATGACAATCAGCCAACCGGTGGCCCCCGCCGCCCATTCGGCTGCGAAATAGGGTTTCGGCATGTAAAATCCGCGCCCGGTGAAGGCGAACAGATCAAGGAACATCGACGCTTCTGCATTGGCCCCGCGGAAATCGCGTGGCTGCGGAAGAACGGCGATGAAAATGGCCATGATGATCAGGATCCAGATCAGCACAGGCACGTTGCGGAAAATCTCGACATAGACCGACATCAGCCGCGAGACGATCCAGTTATTGGAAAGGCGAAGCACGCCGACGACCACACCGATGATCGTCGCGAAGAAACAGCCGACAACCGCGACCAGCAAAGTGTTGAGAACACCAACAACGGACGCGCGCCAATGGGTGCTGTCCTTTGAGTATTCGATCAAACGCTGGTTGATGTCGTAACCAGCCGGATCGCCAAGAAATCCGAATGAAATATTAAGCCCGGCCGCCTGAAGGTTTCTCACAAGGTTTACGCCAAGATATGAGAAAAAACCGATAAGCAGCAAGAGCGCGATGAACTGGAACGTATAAGCCCGGTATCGCTTGTCGTTAAGAAGCATCGATAACCGGAACGACTCCGAGGGTGCGTCGGACATCGTCGCCATTTGATTTCCCCTGTCGTGATCCGCCGATTTGCTGGGTGCCGGTTTGGTCCGGTCATCGCCAGGACGGAGTTTCTGATTATAAGAAAAGTGAAAAGGGGCGCGACTAGCACGCCCCTTTCATTAGTCGTTCTTAGCGGAACGGAGGCGAGTACAGCAGACCGCCGTCTACCCACTGCGCGTTGTATCCGCGCTCGGCACCAATCGCGGTGTCAGGGCCGATATTGGCGTCGAAGATTTCGCCATAGTTACCACCAACCGCGATTGCGCGCTTGGCCCATTCGGCGTCAAGACCAAGCATTTCACCCAGCGTACCTTCGGTACCCAGCAGGCGCTTGATTTCCGCGTTCTTGGTTTCACCGGCGATGGTGTCAAGGTTCTCCGAAGTCACGCCGACTTCTTCCGCAGTGATCAGAGCGTTCAAAGTCCAGCGGACAATGTCACCCCAGTCGTTGTCGCCGTGGCGTACAAGCGGACCGAGCGGCTCTTTCGAGACGATCTCGGGCAGAACAACGTGGTCGCCCGGGTTTTCGAACGCGGCACGGGTTGCCAGCAGGCCCGAACGGTCGGTGGTGTAAACGTCACAAGCACCTTCCAGATACAGCGGCTGTGCTTCCGCGTTGGTTTCGATCGGAACCGGCTCGTAGCTCATGCCGTTGGCAGCGAAATAGTCGGCCAGGTTCAGCTCGGTCGTGGTGCCGGTCTGGATACAGACGGTTGCACCGTCCAGTTCAAGCGCCGAGCTTACGCCCAGATCCGCCGGAACCATGAAGCCCTGACCGTCATAGTAGTTGACACCGGTGAATTCGAACTTCAGGTCAACGTCACGGCTGAAGGTCCAGGTGGTGTTACGCGCCAGCATGTCGATCTCGCCCGAAGCAAGAGCGGTGAAGCGTGTCTTACCAGTGGTTGGAACGAATTCGACGGCATTGCCGTCACCCAGAACAGCTGCTGCAACCGCGCGACAAACCGCAACGTCAAAGCCCTGCCATTCGCCATTTGCGTCCGGGGCCGCAAAGCCCACAAGACCGGTGGTCACACCACAGTTCAGCACGCCGCGCGCCTTCACGTCATCCAGCGTGCCGGCGGCAGCCGCACCGGCCGCAAGGCCTGCAACTGTCAATGTGCCTAGTAGAACAGATTTTTTCATTTTTACCTCATCCTATTGATCGGCCCCTTGCACTGCAAAAAGCCATGGTAAACCCCAAAGCGCTTTGGGGCGGTCGTTAAGAGTACTGTCAGAGATCTCCCCTCTCAGTAGAGCGAGTTTGGTCCTATTCGGACCTACCCGTCAAGAGGGTCCACTAAAGGAAACTTGCCAAGCTTACCCTTGGTCAAGCTGAAAGGCGGCAAAACGCTCTCCGCTTTATTTACAAAGCAAGTAAAAATTATGCGCATGCAGAAATTCCGCGCGCTTTTTTTCGGCAATTTCAGTAGCTTCGTCGTCTTCACCCCAATGTTCGATCTGCCAATTTTCATCGATTCGCGACAAATCAAACAAAGAATCAGCAGTCGCGTAACCTGCCGTGTCGGCAAAACCGATGACCAATGAGCCGGAGATTCCCACGAGGTCGTGGAAGGCCGTCAGCTGAAATGGCGTCAGGGAATGCACCTTGGTCCGCAAAGCGGCAATGGCGCGGGGGTCTTGCGGCGCGTGCAGAACGCCTGAACGCGGTGCCAGCCGTGCGCCCAGTTTTTTGTCGGCCCAGTCAAGCAGGGGATCCCAGGCCTCGGCCTGACGCGCAGCCAGTTCCATCGGGCTGTCGGCCCGATAGCAAAGCAGGTCAGCATCGCCATAATCGGCAATCATGTCCGCCACTTCGTCAAACTGATGCGCCACCTTGTCGATGGCCGCATTGGCCGAACGGGTTACAGGCATCGTTGCGGGATCAACCTGATCTTCCTGCGCATCCCATTCGGCCGCGATTGCTTCCGCCATTGCCATAGTCGGAACGACCAGCGGTGCCTTGGCCGGTGTGCGGACCGACCGGCCATCAAGCTGAACCGTAAAGCCGCCCTTAACCGGCGCGGCGGTCGCTTTGGTCCAGAATTTCTTGGCTGCCCAACCGCTCATGCTTCATTCCCCCACAGCGTATTCAGATAGTCCGGCAAATCGGACATTCTGCTAAGCATCGCATCCGCCGCACCCAGCCGTTCAATCGGGTGATATCCCCAATCAACAGCAATTGCGTGATATCCCGCGGCCTTTGCCATTTCCATGTCGAATTGCGTATCACCGATCATCACCGCATTCGACGCCTCAACCCCGGTTTCACGCAGCGCGGTTTCCAGCATCGAAGGATGTGGTTTGGACGGGTGATGATCCGCCGTTTGATGGGTGACAAAATAATGGCCAATCTTGTGGCTGTCATATGCATGGTCCAGGCCACGCCGCGCTTTGCCTGTTGCAACCCCCATCAGCAGAAAATCATCCCGCGCCATGGATTCAAGCGTTTCCCGAACGCCGTCATAAAGCGGCGCGGCCCCTTCGCCGCCTTTTTCGGCGCGTAAGGAAATGAAGCACTGCTTGTATAGTTCCGCGGCCTCGTGAACATCTTTCCCGGTCAGCTGCGGCATCAAAGCGGCAATGGCCTTGTCCAGCGACAGCCCGACAATCGACAACACCTGCTGACGACCGAGTTCGGGCAAACCCATCTGCACAAAGGCCCGTCGCATGGCCTCGTAAATGAAATCCTGACTGTCGATCAAGGTGCCGTCCATATCGAACATGACCAGCCTTAAGGTGCGTGTCATCTAAAGCGCCTCAAACGGGTCGTCCGCGGCCAGATCCTCGGTCCAGCCAAAGGTTTCCCAGCTGCGAGCCATGTGATCGGGCAAGGGCGCGGTCACGGTCAGCGGTTTTCTGGTAAAGGGATGCATCACCGTCATCGAACGGGAATGCAGGTGAAGCTTTTTTGAAATCTCTCCGCCCATCTGAGCGCCCCAGCCATCGCCAAGGTTTTCCTGTCCCGAGCCGCCATATTTCCCGTCGCCGATTATCGGATGACCTATCTCGGCCATATGCGCGCGCAACTGGTGGGTCCGGCCGGTGATCGGCTCCATCGCCACCCAGGCGGCGCGGCTGGCGACACGGTAAAGCGTCGCATAAAGCGTATGGGCGCGTTTGGCCCCGTCGGTGTGATCGACATCACGGGGATGAATGGCGATCATCTTTTCGCCTTCGCCATGCTTTCCGTGACCTGCCGCCTTGACCAGACCATAGCGGATTTCACCCAGATAGGGGGTCGGCACTCCGGCCACCAGCGCCCAGTAAATCTTGCGGGTTTCCTTGTGGCGGATCGCTGCGGTCAGTTTCTGCGCCGCTTCGCGTGTGCGGGCCAGCAACAGCACGCCGGATGTGTCCTTGTCCAGCCGGTGGATCAATCGGGGCTTTTCTGCGAAATCATATTGCAGCGCTTCGCTTAGCCCGTCGATATGGCGCGTCTGCTTGCTGCCGCCTTGCGTCGGCAAGCCCGCAGGCTTGTTCAGCGCAATGATATGGTCATCCTGATAAATCACCATATCGCGCATCAGCCGCGCATCGGCCTCGTTAATCTTTGGCTTGGGTTTGGCCTCGATCTGGCCGGGTTCCGGCAGTGGCGGGATGCGCACGCTTTGGCCGGTCTGCAACCGGGTTGAGGCCTTCACCCGTCCGCCATCGACGCGCAGTTCACCCTTGCGGCACATCTTTTCAATCCGGCCCTGTGGGACATGCGGAAACATCCGCTTGAGCCAGCGGTCCAGCCGCTGATCGCTGTCGCCGGGACCGACGGTAATGGTTTGAACACGGCTCATGCGGCGAAACTCCGGGCGAGGGCGATACCGGCGATCAGCGCCGTGATCGACAGGATCACCGAGGCAAGAACATAAATCCCGGCCAGCCCGACCGCCCCTTTGTCGTAAAGTGCGACAGCATCAAGCGAAAAGGCCGAAAAAGTGGTGAACCCGCCAAGCAGGCCGGTCATCAGCAGCGGAGAAAACCGTCCGCCCTGCCCCAGCAATACGAAAAGAAGACCCATCAGGAACGACCCGAGCACATTTACGGTAAGCGTGCCCCAGGGAAAGCCCGCGCCGAACAATCTGAGCGCGGCAAGACCGGTCAGGTAACGGGCCGATGCGCCAAGCGCACCGCCAAGGGCTATGGACAGAAGCGAGGTCATCATGGGGGTTCTGTTTCAGTGTGGCCACGGCTTGTCAAGCCGCGGCGCAGGCCAGGGGGTTTCACCCCCTCTTGAGCCTGCGGCTCAATTCACCCCCAGAGTATTTTTGGCAAGATGAAAAGGATTTGGTAACCAAAAGCGGACATGATGGCTTTGCGTTACAGGCTGGAGAGCCGATGGACGCGCAAGGTGAAGCCCCGCTTCGGTTCTTCCGGGCGGGGTGGACCTTTTGCTTTACCCGCATCTTCATCTTGCCCGAAATACTCCCGCCGGAGGCGTCCCACGCTTAGGTTTGGCGTTTGGCCCGCAACTTCGCGAAATAGTCGAGCCGCTTTTTCAGCTCTCTCTCGAAACCACGCTCAACCGGCTGGTAAAGAACCGGATGTTTCATGCCGTCGGGAAAATAGTTCTGCCCCGAAAACCCGTCTTCGGCATCGTGGTCATAGGCGTAACCGTCGCCATATCCCTGATCTTTCATCAGCGACGTGGGCGCGTTAAGGATATGTTTGGGCGGTGGTTCGGAGCCGGTTTTACGGGCCGAATTGCGGGCCGCCTTATAGGCCACATAGGTCGCATTGGATTTCGGGGCGAGCGCCAGATAGATCACCGCCTGAGCCAGCGCCAACTCGCCTTCGGGGCTGCCGAGCCGTTCATAGGTTTCCCATGCATGCAGACATTGCGTTTGCGCGTTGGGGTCCGCAAGGCCGATATCCTCGACCGCCATGCGGGTGATGCGGCGGGCCAGAAAGCGCGGGTCTTCTCCGCCTTCCAGCATGCGGGCAAACCAATAAAGCGCCGCGTCCGGATCAGAGCCGCGCACCGACTTATGCAGCGCGGATATCAGATTGTAATGCGCATCGCCGGACTTGTCGTAATTCGCCGCTCGGCGCATCAGCCGCGTGGTCAGTGCGTTGGTGTCAAGCTTGCCGTCAACCTTCCAGGCCACGACCTGCTCGATCAGGTTCAGCAGCGCCCGCCCGTCGCCATCGGCCATTTCCAGAAGGGCCTCGCGGGCAGGCCCGTCCAAAGGCAGGCTTTTGTTCAACTCCTGTTCGGCCCTTTGTGCCATCAGTTCCAGATGCGCCAGATCAAGCCGATCCAGCACCAGCACCTGCGAGCGGCTAAGCAATGCCGCGTTCAATTCGAACGAAGGGTTTTCGGTGGTCGCGCCGACCAGCAGGATCGTGCCGTCCTCCATATGCGGCAGGAAACCGTCCTGTTGGGCTTTGTTGAAGCGGTGGATTTCGTCCACAAACAGCAAGGTCCCCTGGCCGTTGGCGCGACGATGTTTGGCGGCCTCGAACACCTTGCGCAGCTCTGGCACACCGGTAAAAATCGCGCTGATCTGGACGAAATACAGATCGGTTTCATCCGCCAGCAACCGTGCGATGGTGGTTTTTCCCACCCCGGGCGGCCCCCAGAAAATCAGCGACCCAAGCGACCCCGAGGCCAGCATCACCCCCAAAGGCGCCTCTGGCCCGAGCACCTGTTCCTGCCCTATCACATCCGACAGTTTGCGCGGCCGCAAGCGATCGGCGAGCGGGCGCGGGGCGGTGTCTTCCAGTGGTGGTGTGTCGAACAGATCGGCCATGAACAAAACCTAAACCTTTTACGACCCAACCGAAAGACAGGTCACGCCGGATCAATTGGCAGGGCGGCGCCCGGCAAATCCGGCAAGTATGGGCTGTCCACGTTCAAGCACATAGTCTGCCAGCCTTCGCACACCAATCCCGGTTCGGATTTCGAATTCCTCAGAGCGGAATTTCCGGCCTCTGATCCCAAGCTTGCCGAAACCGCGTTTCAGGCTTTCGCGCATCACCTGTGGTCCGCAGAACGATATGACAACGTCTTTCGGATCGGCCCCGGTTTGGTCAATGATCTGCGCGGCGTGAAGCCGACCCCGGTCCGAGCTGACATGGAGATGCAGCTTCAAATTTGGCTTGGCCTTCGCCAGTGCGCTTAGTTCGTTAAGATGCACAGCATCGGCGCGGTTGCGCACAGTATAGACCAGATGGACCGGTGCATCATCAGCGGGCAGCGCCTGTGCCCTGGCCAGGAACGGGGTGATCCCAACACCCGCCGCAATCCAGATCTGAGGTTTCGCGGGTTTGTACCGGGTAAAATGGCCATAAGGCCCTTCAAAACGCGCTTTCATACCAACCGTGATTTTCCTGCCCAACCCCCGCGTATAATCGCCGCGGGCCGCAATGCTCATCCGAATTCGGCCATCCTCGCGCGGGGCGCTCGAGATGGTGAAAGCGTGGGGTTCCTGACCGGCAAAACTGACAAAGGCGAATTGACCGGCCTGATGCCTTAACTTCCGCCCCATTGGCACGAAGGACACGGATATGGCACTGCCCGAGGTTTCGATACTGGCAACCTTGTAAGAAAACGAAAGCCGCATTCTGGAAGGCAGCAGGCGCCAGACAAAGGCAAGCAGGCCGAAGGCGCTTATCGTCGTTGTGTAAAGGCCCAGCGGATCGCCGTTTGAAAAAGGTTTCAGAATAATCAGATAGTGCAGAACACCGACCAGAAAGAACCCGCCCATCAACCGATGGGTCCATTTCCACAGACGATAGGGGATAAAGGTCGCGACCGAAATGACGACAAGAGTTATCAGCCCGTAAAGGCTGAGTTCGCCCAAAGCCTCGGCCAAATCCTCAAATACGTTCTGCCGGCCCCGCCGTGGCATCTCGGCATCTATCGTATTGTGGATCAGCAAGGCAACCATCGCCCCGATCCCGAGCCATTTGTGCACGATATAGCTGCGATCAAGGCCACCGAAGATCCATTCAACAAAGAACGCACGGGTGGCGATCAGTTGGGCGATGCTCATCGCGATCAGCGCCGTAATGCCCATGTATTGGCTAAAAAGCGCGATCTGGTCTTTCCCCGCACCAACCGACGGGAACCAGATGAAGGGCAGGCCCAAGGCCAGAGCGATAAGAAAGATGCCTGTAAAACGCATGAATATACCCACTGAATAACTTTGTTCGCAGGGTATTTGCCGGGGCTTGGGGCCGGGTGTCTATCTGAATGGGGTTTATTTTGGCGGGTTAAACCCCAGTTTATGAAGAAACAAAAAAGGCCCTGCCGCGAACGGCAGGGCCTTCTCTCCTCCCCTCCGGTTGGACCGGCGGTTATTCTTCTGCGAGTGCCGCTTCTTCTTCGGCTGCGACGCGGGCTTTATCAGCCGCGCCCTTGGCGTCCACGTCGCGGTCGACCAGTTCGATGATGGCCATCGGGGCCATGTCACCGTAACGGAAACCTGCTTTTAGAACGCGGGTATAGCCACCCTGACGCTCGGCATAGCGCGGGCCGAGAATTTCGAACAGCTTGGCGACGTCCTTGTCTTCTTTCAGCTGTGCAGCGGCCTGACGGCGGGCATGCAGATCGCCACGCTTGCCCAGAGTGATCAGCTTGTCCATGACGCGCTTCAGCTCTTTTGCTTTTGGCAGGGTGGTTTTGATCTGCTCGTGCTCGATCAGCGAACCGGCCATGTTTGAAAGCAGCGCTTTGCGGTGCTCGTGGGTGCGGTTCAGGCGGCGGTAACCTTTTGCGTGACGCATATCTTATCTCCTAGGTCTTCGTTTTGCTTTGTCTGGCCAGCGATGCGTGTCTCTGGCTCTCCTTGGGGCGCGATTGCCCTGATTTACCCCGGCAGTCCGGGCATTTGTTGGATGGTGCGTGAAATCACGCACCCTACGGCGTGGTAGGGTGCGTGTTCACACGCACCTAAAACTGGTCTTCGAATTTCTTCGCCAGATCTTCGATGTTGTCCGGCGGCCAATCCTCGACATCCATACCAAGGTGCAGACCCATGCCCGACAGCACTTCCTTGATTTCGTTCAACGACTTGCGGCCGAAGTTCGGAGTGCGCAGCATCTCGGCTTCGGTTTTCTGGATCAGATCGCCAATGTAAACGATGTTGTCGTTCTTCAGGCAGTTGGCCGAACGAACAGACAATTCCAGCTCGTCCACTTTCTTCAGAAGCAGCGGGTTGAATTCCAGACCATCGTCCTCGTCCTGACGGCCAGCGGCTTCCGGTTCGTCGAAGTTGACGAAGATCGAAAGCTGGTCCTGAAGGATACGCGCCGCGAAAGCAACCGCATCATCCGGCGTGACCGAACCGTCGGTTTCAACCTTCATGGTCAGCTTGTCATAATCCAGAACCTGCCCTTCACGGGTTGGTTGCACGTCATAGGACACCTTTTTGACCGGCGAATAGATCGCATCAATCGGGATCAGACCGATCGGCGCATCTTCGGGGCGGTTCTTGTCGGCGGCAACATAGCCTTTGCCGGTGTTGACGGTCAGTTCCATGTAAAGGTCTGCCCCATCGTCCAGATGGCAGATCACGTGGTCACGGTTCAGGATTTCGATCCCTGCCGATTCCGCGATGTCACCTGCGGTGACGATGCCCGGGCCTTTGGCCGAGATCGAAACGCGCTTTGGTCCTTCGACTTCCATGCGAACCGCAACACCCTTGAGGTTCAGGATGATGTCGGTGACATCTTCGCGCACACCGTCAACGCTCGAAAACTCGTGCAGGACGTTGTCGATCTGAACGCTGGTGATCGCGGCGCCCTGAAGCGACGACATCAGAACGCGGCGCAGCGCGTTGCCCATGGTCAGACCAAAGCCGCGCTCAAGAGGCTCTGCTACGATTGTTGCCTGACGCGACGGGTCGTGGCCCGGCTTAACGTCCAGTTGGGTTGGCTTGATAAGTTCTGCCCAATTCTTGTGGATCATACGTCCCTCCATTCTTGTCTTTGCCCCATGTCCAAAGGCCAAAGACGCCCGAGGTTAAAATGACGGAATGGGGCCGCGTGAAAACACAGCCCCATCGAGAAAAATCTGATTAAACGCGGCGGCGCTTTGGCGGGCGGCAGCCGTTATGCGCAATCGGGGTTACATCACGGATCGAGGTGATGTTGAAACCAATCGCAGCCAGAGCGCGCAAGGCCGATTCGCGGCCCGAACCCGGACCCTGAACTTCGACCTCAAGGGTCTTCATGCCGTGTTCCTGAGCTTTCTTGCCGGCGTCTTCCGCAGCCATCTGAGCGGCATAAGGGGTCGACTTGCGCGAGCCTTTGAAGCCCATGGTGCCAGCCGACGACCACGAGATTGCGTTGCCCTGAACGTCAGAGATCAGGATTTTGGTGTTGTTGAAGGTCGAGTTCACATGCGCAACACCGGTTGCGATGTTCTTTGAGACCTTTTTCTTGCCGCCACGGCGGGTATCACGTGCCATTGTCCTATGCTCCCCTTACTTCTTCTTGCCAGCGATTGGCTTCGCAGGGCCCTTACGGGTGCGAGCGTTGGTATGGGTACGCTGACCGCGAACCGGCAGGTTACGGCGGTGGCGCAGACCACGATAGCAGCCAAGGTCCATCAGGCGCTTGATGTTCATGGTCACTTCACGGCGCAAATCACCTTCAACGGTGTAATTCGCGTCGATATGTTCGCGGATGGCCAGAACCTCTGCGTCGCTCAGTTCGTTTACACGACGAGCGGCGTCGATGTTGACGCTTTCGCAGATTTCCTTGGCCGAAGCATGGCCAATTCCGGTGATATAAGTCAGGGCGATCGGGACCCGTTTATGGGTCGGGATGTTAACGCCGGCGATACGTGCCACGTGTCACTTTCCTTTTCGTTGCGGTTCCGTAGCTCCAGAACCTTTTTTCACAACTGAGGCCCGGGGCATCACGCCAACGGGCCACAACTGATCGAGGTGGTCGTTGTTCTTGACGGGTGCGACCCGACTCGATCAACTGATTCTTGAATGAGAGGTCTCGCTAAGGGGAATTTCCTTTAGGGTCAAGACCTTTCCTTTACTTATCAAGGATCGCTGCAATATCCGCCCTGACCGCTGGCATCTCGTCCAGCCCGTCAACGCCTTGCAGCATGCCCTTGGCGTGGTAATACCCGATCAGCGGCGAGGTCTGTTTGTAATAGGCCATCAGGCGGATTTTCAGGCTTTCCTCATTGTCGTCCGCGCGTACCGGCTTGCCTGCCGCCGCTGTTTCCGCCGCGCGGCCTACGATGCGGTCCACCAGAACCTCGTCATTGACCTCAAGCTCAATCACCGCATCCAGCGTCTCGCCGCAGTCTTCCAGCAGCTCACCCAATGCGTCCGCCTGCGCAAGCGTGCGGGGGAAGCCGTCAAAAATGAAACCACCCTTTTTGTCGCCCTGCAGCTTCTCGCGGATCAGGCCGATCACGATCTCATCGGTCACAAGCTCGCCCCGGGCCATGACACCCGCAACCAGCTTGCCCATCTCGGTGCCACTGTCCTTGGCTTCGCGCAGCATGTCGCCGGTCGAAAGCTGGATCATATCTCGATCTTCCACAAGAAATCCCGCCTGGGTGCCTTTGCCTGCGCCCGGGGGGCCGAGAAGGATGATATTCATGGATTAACGACGTCCTGTATTACGCTTGCCACGTTTCTTGCCGCCGGAACGACCGCGCAGCTGTGATTTCTCGATCAGGCCCTCATACTGGTGCGCCAGAAGATGGCTCTGAACCTGTTGGATGGTGTCCATTGTGACCGACACGATAATCAGCACCGATGTTCCGCCGAAATAGAACGGAATGGACAGCTGGCTGCGGGTGATTTCCGGCAGCAAGCTGATCAGCGCCAGATATAGCGATCCGACGACCAGCACGCGGTTGACGACATATTCCAGATACTCGGCGGTTTTCTTGCCGGGGCGCACACCCGGTACGAAACCGTTCTGGTTTTTCAGGTTGTCGGCCACATCATCCGGCTTGAACGACACGTTGAACGTATAGAAATACGCGAAAAAGATGATCATGCCGGCGAAGAACAGCAGATACAACGGCTGGCCCGGGCCGAAATAGGCCAGAATGGTTGACATCACAGGGCCGGTATTCCCGCCCGAGAATGTCGCCAACGTGGTCGGCAACAGCAGCAACGAGCTGGCAAAGATCACCGGGATAACGCCCGACGGGTTGACCTTAACCGGCAGGTGGCTGGACTGGCCGTCATAGATTTTCATACCGACCTGACGACGCGGATACTGGATGTGGATCTTGCGAAGCGCCCGTTCCATGAACACCACGAAACCGATGGTGACAACGACCATGACGATCACACCGATGATCACCGCAGGGCTGATGGCGCCCGAACGGCCCTGCGACAGGAACTGCGCCAAAGCTGCCGGAATTTCCGCGATGATCCCGACAAAGATGATCAGCGAAATTCCGTTGCCGATACCGCGATTGGTGATCTGTTCACCCAGCCACATCAGGAACATTGTGCCGCCGACCAGGGTCACAACACAGGAAATCCGGAAAAACAGCCCCGGATCGGTTGCCAGATCACCGGCCTCAAGGCTTGCCGCAAGTGCCCAGCCCTGGAAAACCGCCAAAAGGACCGTCCCGTACCGGGTGTACTGGTTGATTTTCTTGCGCCCCTGCTCGCCCTCTTTCTTGAGCTGCTCAAGCGCCGGCACCATCGAGGTCAGCAGCTGAACGATGATCGAGGCCGAGATATACGGCATGATACCCAGCGCAAAAATTCCCATCCGGCTGATCGCACCGCCGGTGAACATGTTCAGGATGCCGCCGATCCCCGCCGAGGCGGAATCCATAAAGTCTTTCAGCGCCTGCCCGTCGATCCCCGGCACCGGGATATAGGTGCCAAGACGATAGACAATCAAAAGTCCGAGGGTGAAGAAAATGCGATTACGCAGATCGGTCGCCTTGGAAAGGGCGGCCCAGCTGGTGTTCGCGGCCATTTGCTCTGCTGCAGATACCATTGCGGGTCTCTCTAAAACAAACGCCGCCTCAAGCGGTTTCCCGGCTCAGGCGGCGTTTTTGGAAAACTCTAAGGCTATGTAAGCGGCGCATGCGCCTCCTACAACTCCTTATTCAGGCGCCTGCGCCGAAGTGACCGATAGTGAGCCACCGGCCTTTTCGACTTCTGCCACGGCTGCTTTCGATGCGCCTGTTACCTGAAGATCGATTTTCGAGGTCAACTCACCCTTCGCCATAACGCGAATACCGTCCAGTTTGCGACGGACCAGACCGCTTTCAACCAGCACATCTTCGGTGATCGTCGATTTGATGTCGATTTTCTTGGCGTCGATGAATTTTTGCAGGATGCCCAGATTGACAACAGCGAATTTCTTGCGGTTCGGCTTGCTGAAGCCACGCTTGGGAAGACGCTGGTACAAAGGCATCTGACCGCCTTCATATCCGTTGATGGCAACACCAGAACGCGATTTCTGGCCTTTGATACCACGGCCACCCATCTTGCCTTTGCCCGAACCGGGACCACGGCCGACGCGGGTGCGCGCTTTGGTTGCGCCCGGATTGTCGCGAAGTTCATTCAGTTTCATATCGCTTCTCCTTTGCCGGATGTGACCCATGAAGCGAAAAGGGCCAGCCACGGCGTTTCTTGGTTTTTGATTCTGCGGCGCGTTTCGCCACCGGGCGCGTATAGACGGTGAACACGGGCGGATCAAGCCTGACTTTGGACCCCGCCGGTGCCGCTGGCACGAATAACCCCGACCTGACGAAATCCGCCGATTCCATAATTTCGCCTCATTGTTCTGCAAATCTCGGACAGCAGAACAAGAACGAGGCACCCATGGCACCCCTGATGATCCTTCCCGCGTCGATGCTGGGCTTTCTGACCGCCCTTGTGCGCTTTCTTGCGACCGATGCCACTTTCGCTCAGGCAGGCCTGACCTATCTGGCAGTTTCGCTTGCCGCGCCCGCGCTTCTGCTATGGGTGCTGAAAAGCATCGACATCTTCCAAAAGCGCCGCCCGCTAACAGCGTCGGATCTAAGCGCCGCCTGAGACAAATCCAGCCTCTCCCGAACGAAAAACGCCGCTCCGATTCTTCGCAGCGGCGTTTTTTGACCTGATATGAAAGACTTATTCAGCCGCGTCGATAAATTCGTCGTCATTTGAGCGGCTGGCCTTTGACTGGCGGATGCGCACCGAATGCACCTGGGCATTGGCAAGATCCTTGGTGTTGTTCACCTTGATCCGGCCGAAAGGTTGAAGGTTCAGTTCCTGCCCGTTCGAGATCGCTTCCCCCAACACCTCTAACGTGGCTTCAACGACGGGCTTCACGTCTTTTTTCTTCATCCCTGTTCGCTCAACGATCAGGTTGACCAGTTCGACCTTTTTCATTTCCGGCTCCGTAACATTAGGTTCCACTTCGGTCACAACTGTGACCCTTGGCGAAGGAGGGGCCGCGGTGGCTTTACTGGCAATCTTACGGCGAACTTCGCCCAGAACCGTCTTACTCACAAATTTTTCCCCGATGACAGCATATGATGTGGTGACGTTAACAAATCCGTCAACATTAAGCTACATCGTCGGGAAAATTTTGTGAAAAACTTCAGGCGTTTTCGCCTTTTGCCGCGTCTCGAAGGATTTTCAGCAGCAATAGCAAGACAGGCGCACCGTGCATTAACAGGTCAAATATGTCGATTGTCTCGGTCAGCATGCCACCAGACAGCATTTTCAGCTTTTCCCAAAGATGCGGCTCGGGTGTGAACGGGGCCAGACCCAGAAAAAGCGCCGCAATGATCAGAAGCTGATAGGACAGGGAATCGAGGATTTTCATGCCCGCACCAAATAGTAATATTCAGCTTTTTGCAAGTGTTCCGAGGGAAGAAAAATGGCGCGGTTGACGGGGCTCGAACCCGCGACCCCCGGCGTGACAGGCCGGTACTCTAACCAACTGAGCTACAACCGCGCATCTTCAGCTGGACGTTTCGGGGCAGTGGTGGCGCGGTTGACGGGGCTCGAACCCGCGACCCCCGGCGTGACAGGCCGGTACTCTAACCAACTGAGCTACAACCGCTCACTGCCGCTGGAAAATCCAAGCGTGAGGCGTGTCATATTCTGAGCGCGAAGACCCGTCAAGCGGACTTTGGCGATTTTTGTCAGGAAAGATTGGCGCGGCACCGTAGGGTGGGTTTTCAACCCATTAATCCTATCCAAATCGTTGCTGTTTTCCGTCCTTGATCAGTAATACGCAGCCCTGCCCGCCTTCGATTGTCCGCATCCCTTCCTGATCCAAGCCAAGGACGAGGCCGCGAAGAACACGCGAAGTGATTCCATGGGTGGAAATGATGGTTGGGCCTGTCAGATCGCTCAGAAAGCTTTGCACCCTGGAACACATGGCATCGAAAGATTCGCCATTTGGCGCGTGGTAGTTCCTTAGGAACGGATTGTCAGGCACATCCACGCCAGCGGTTTCCATCATTTCCGCTGCTGTCAGACCTGACCAATCACCCACATCGACCTCGACCAACCGGTCATCCTGAGAAGCCTCAATGCCCAAAGGCCCCAACGCCAAATTCGCGGTTGTCTTGGACCGTCCCGTGGGTGAGGTGAAGGCAGACCAACTCTGATCCCCAAGCAGAGGCGCGATTAACGCTGTCAAACCCTCGGCCTGTTGCCGCCCCATTGCGGTCAACGGAGAATCCAACCGCCCCTGAAATATCCCCTCTCGGTTCCATTCGGTTTGACCGTGGCGAAAAATGATGAGGGGTGGGGGCAATGGGCGACTCGTAGGATGGAGGGCTGCCCCATCAATACCCACATTTACGGTATACGAAAAGGTGCGCGAGCGCCGACCCGCGGGGTGGCATCGCATGGCTCTCGTGGGGCACTTTATCTCTCCAAACCGCTGAACGATTGTTTTATCGTGAGATCGGAAAAGCGCCGCCCCATCGGGGCGGGTCGGCGCTCGCACGGCGGCTACGCCTTGATTCCGCGCGGGGTGAATAGCCCAACGCTCCCCGGCCTCTGAGTCGGGGCCTCTTTGCAGCAGAGATCCCGGATCAAGTTCGGGACATAAAAAGGCGCGCAAGCTTTCGCCCACGCGCCCCTCATTCGTAGGATGGGTGCTCCGCACCCATCACCCGATCAATGCGCCAGCGGCTTCGCCTCGCCCGCCTCAGCCTTCGCCAAAGCCGCAGCCTCTTCCGCCGCTTCATCCCATTCAATCGCTTCCGGCACTTCCGTCAGCGCATATTTCAGCACTTCCGACACATGCGTCACCGGAATGATCTCCAGCCCTTCCTTCACGTTGTCAGGAATATCGGCGAGGTCTTTTTCATTCTCCTCGGGGATCAGCACGGTTTTCACTCCGCCCCGAAGTGCTGCCAGCAGTTTCTCTTTCAAACCACCAATAGCCGAGGCGTTGCCGCGCAAAGTCACCTCGCCCGTCATGGCCAGATCCTTGCGCACCGGAATGCCCGTCAGAACCGAAACAATCGCCGTGACCATCGCCAAACCCGCCGACGGCCCGTCCTTGGGCGTCGCCCCGTCCGGGACGTGCACGTGGATGTCCATCTTGTCGAACTTCGGTGGTTTCACCCCGATCTCGGGACTGATCGACCGGACATAGGACGAAGCCGCATCAATCGATTCCTTCATCACGTCGCCAAGCTTACCGGTGGTCTTCATCCGCCCCTTACCGGGCAGTTTCAGCGCCTCGATATGCAACAGATCACCGCCAACCGAGGTATAGGCCAATCCGGTTACAACACCGACCTGATCTTTTTCTTCGGTCAGGCCGAAACGGAACTTCTTCACACCAAGGAAGTCGTCGATATTGTCCGCCGTCACGGCAACAGTCTCGGCCTCTTTCTTGACGATCTTGGTCACGGCCTTCCGCGCCAGCTTGCCCAGCTCGCGCTCAAGGTTCCGCACGCCGGCCTCGCGGGTATAGCGGCGGATGATCTCTTGGATGGCATCATCCCCGACCGAGAATTCCTTGTCTTTCAAACCGTGGTTCTTCACCTGCTTGGTCAGCAGATGCCGCTTGGCGATTTCAAGCTTTTCATCCTCGGTATAGCCCGCCAGCGGAATGATCTCCATCCGGTCGAGCAATGGCCCGGGCATGTTATAGCTGTTCGAGGTCGTCAGGAACATCACGTTCGACAGGTCGTATTCCACCTCAAGATAGTGATCGACAAAGGTGTTGTTCTGCTCGGGATCAAGCACCTCAAGCATCGCCGAAGCCGGATCGCCACGGAAATCCTGCCCCATCTTGTCGATCTCGTCGAGCAAGATCAGCGGATTGGTGGTTTTCGCCTTTTTCAGTGCCTGAATGATCTTGCCGGGCATCGAACCGATATAGGTCCGGCGGTGTCCGCGAATTTCGCTTTCGTCGCGCACCCCACCCAATGAGATGCGAATAAACTCGCGCCCCGTCGCTTTGGCGACAGATTTGCCAAGGCTGGTTTTCCCCACACCCGGAGGACCAACCAGACACATGATCGGGCCTTTCAGCTTTTTCGAACGCTGCTGAACAGCAAGGTATTCGACGATGCGTTCCTTGACCTTGTCCAGACCATAATGATCCGCATCCAGCACGGACTGCGCACGATTCAGATCCTTCTTCACGCGGGATTTCACCCCCCACGGGATCGACAGCATCCAATCCAGATAGTTGCGCACAACCGTGGCCTCCGCCGACATCGGCGACATCGACTTCAGCTTTTTCAGCTCGGCATCGACCTTTTCCTTGGCCTCTTTCGAAAGCTTGGTTTCAGCGATCTTGGCTTCAAGTTCCGCGATCTCATTCGCGCCCTCTTCGCCGTCGCCAAGTTCCTTCTGAATGGCCTTCATCTGCTCATTCAGATAATATTCGCGCTGCGTGCGCTCCATCTGTGATTTCACACGGGTCTTGATCTTTTTCTCGACCTGCAACACGCTCATCTCGCCCTGCATCAGGCCATAGACCTTCTCAAGCCGCTCGCTGACCGTCAGGGTTTCAAGCAATTCCTGCTTCTGGGCCACTTCGATGCCCAGATGACCGGCAATCAGATCAGCCAGCTTGTCCGGCTCCTGCGCTTCAGCGACCGAGGCCAGCGCCTCTTCGGGGACATTCTTTTTCACCTTCGCATAACGCTCGAACTCATCTGCGACCGAGTTGAACATCGCTTCGGTTGACGCAAGATCGCCTGCGACCTCGTGCAATTCGCGCACGCCTGCTTCGAAATAATCGTCGTTCGGGATGAAATGGGTGATTTCCACACGTCCCTGCCCTTCGACCAGCACCTTGACGGTGCCATCGGGCAATTTCAACAGTTGCAGCACGTTGGCCAGCACGCCGACGCGGTAAATTCCGTCTTCGTTCGGATCATCCTCACCGGGATCAATCTGGCTGGTCAGCAGGATTTGTTTGTCGTCCTGCATCACCTCTTCCAGAGCCTTGACCGATTTCTCTCGTCCGACGAAAAGCGGCACGATCATATGCGGGAACACCACGATGTCGCGCAAAGGCAGGACCGGATAGGATGCGTTGAAAGCTTCTTGCATTGGGTTTCCTTGTTTATTGGCAAGACGATCAGGCCCCGTCAGCGGCAGCGCAAATCGTCTCCTACTCAGGACTTAAGAAATGGGGCGCGGGTGCCCCAAGTTCAAGCCGGACTTAAATTCAAAAAACACCCTGACAGCCAAATGTACGGGGTACAAGCGGCCTTTTACGGTGTTTTGGTCTGTTTTTGCATAATGACGGTGAAAAACGGCCAAAATGCGGATTTAGACGTTCATTTTCTGCAAAACACGCACCAAACCCGTCCCGAACGAGTTTTTTTCATCGTAATGTCTGGCCCGATCAGGGGGCAAATCCGCCGTCAGCTTCACAAATTCCTGATCGTCCAGAACAAGACGGCGCAAGCCCGTCTCAAGCGCGGCATGATCCGACGCCTCGACCGTCAGAACGCTGGATTGCTGATAGGGCTGGATAGGCAGGCCCGAGCTGACAAGCGCGGGCACACCGCATAATCCGGCGGCATAAAGCATATCGAGCGCCCCGTGTTGGGACATGCGCCCGAAACTGGCAATGCACAGATCCGCCTGTGTCATCAACTCGCGAAACAGCGCGTGGCTGGCATCCGGTTCGACCCGCACATTGGGCAGATCCCCCGCAGCCTTCGCCAGACGCCCGGCATCTGCACCATGGCCGACAAAGGCAAGCTCCAGTCCGGGCACCTCGCGGCCAAGCTTTCGGACGATATTCAACAGGACAAACACATCGTTCGACGCCAAAAGCGGCCCGCAATAGATCAGCTTTCGGGCTTGCGTCCGTGCACGGTACAGATAGTCGCCGGTGAACTGCGGCATATCCCATGCCGACGGCAAATCCCGCGCGATCAGCCCCTGAACCTGCGCTAACCCGGCCTTCGATCCCGAAACGATCCCGCGGACATGGCGCAATTCCCGCCGTCCGCGCATTTTTCGCAATCCCAGCCGCAGCCGCTCTTTCAACGACGGGTTGCTGTCCCATGGCAAAGGCCATTGCAGCGACCCCAAAAACAACAATGCCGGGTATTTGCGGGCAAATTGCGGCACCGTCCAGACCGGCAGGCTTTGCGCCAGAATAATCGCGTGGGGATCGAAAAGGTCAATCTCGCGCTCAACCTCGACCAGCTTGCGCCGCATCGCCGGCTTGTCCGCCCGATCCGGAAACGCGCCAACCTGCGCGATCCGCACCGGATGCCCCGCAACCGGCGCCGTATCAAAACGCGACAGCATCAGCCCCTCGGCCTCAAGCTTTTCCACCGCCTCGAAAAACATCGCCGCATGGGCCTGCTTGATGGCCAGCGGATCCTGCCGCCCCGCAGCCCAATTCTGCTGCACCCGCGCCGCGTCATCGGCAATCGACAGGTAACACAGCCGCAGCTTCTCGCCTTCGGGCACACGAAACTTCGCGCGCAATGCCGCAGCCGCCCCCTCGGGGACGCGCACGAACGAACTGCGCCTTAACTCCGTGACCACCTGACGACCTGCCTGACCGGTTTAACCTGTTGCACGCCACCTGATCAGGCGGATAGCCTTCTTGCAACCCATCATCGCAGGAAAATCCTTATGTCAGACATATCTTTGACCACTGTCGAAGCCCAACCCTACCTTTTCACCGAGCGCAGCACCGGAATGAACCCGGACGACATCTCAGAGGCGATCGGCTCGGGCCTGCGACAGGTCTATGCCCATATGCAGGGCAATGGCGTGCCGCCCGCAGGCTCGGCCCTGGTGCTTTACACCAGGATGGAGAACGGCCAGATGGATTTCCATGTCGGCTTCGAAATATCGCCCGAGGACCTGGACAAGGGCCATGACCCGATCAAGGCGGGCAACACCCCGGAAGGCAAAGTGCTCACCGCTTTGCATACCGGCCCCTATGACACTCTGCGCAACACCTATGGCGCAATGATGCAACATATCGAGGCGGAAGGCCTGCAATGGGGCGGTCCCTGCTGGGAAATCTACCTGAACGATCCCTCCTCAACACCCCCCGAAAACCTGCGGACCCAAGTGTATATTCAGGTCGAGTGATCCCAAATCGGCTCACGTGCAGGTCTTTTAACCGAAAACCCGCCTAAACCCGATCCCTGAGCAAATGTGTCAGCGTGGCACCCGCTTCGTAAAACACCGTTTTGCTGCGCCGCCACGGGAAATCCTGCCGGTCCACCGGCGTTACCGGCAAAGGCCGCTCACTATCCTCAAGGATCGCTTGCGCCATCGCCTGCCCGAACACCGTCCCCGGCCCGATCCCGCGGCCGGAAAACCCGAAACAAGACAGCCCGCCCGGCCCGATCCGCAGGATTTGCGGCAGGTATATCTGCGACAACCCGATCCGCCCGTGCCACAAATAGTCGAAGGCGACCCCCCTTAAAGCGGGGAACATCCGCAACATTTTCCGCCGAACCCAGTTCGCATGGGCACGGCTGGCCAGATGGTCCAACTGCCCCATGCCGCCGATCACCAGCCGTCCGGCCTGATCCAGCCGCCACGACGACATCACCTGCGCCGTGTCCCAACAGCCCTCGCCCCCAGGCAATATGCCTCCGCGCTGCGCCTCAGACAGCGGCACCGTCGCCGCCTGAAAATAGCTTACCGCCACCATTCGCGGCGAATGCACCCAACTGTCGCGCCGCCCATAGGCATTGGTCGCCTGTATCAGCGATTTCGCAAACACCGTGCCCTCGGGCGTTGCCACCTCCCATTTGCCGTTTTCCCAGCCGACCGACAAAGCCGGCGTCTGTTCAAAAACCCGCGCCCCCGCGGCAACCGCCGCCCGCGCCAATCCCTTTGCGAAGGCCAAAGGCTGGATCGTCCCCGCCCGAGGATCAAAAAGCGCCCCCTTCACGCGGCCCGAGCCAACCCGCGCCCGCGCCGCCGTCGCGTCCAGCAACTCAACCGGTGCCCCGATCGCGCGCAGCTGACGGTGCCGGTCTTCCAAATCGCGCTTACCGGCAGCGGAATGGGCACAATGCAGCGTGCCATTGCGTACCGGCTCGCAATCGATCCCGTGTTTTTCGATCAGGCCGTATACCATATCAGGCGCCGCCCCCAGGCTCTGCGACAACCGCCCGCCCTGCTGCTTGCCCAGCCGCTTGGTGATTTCTTCCGGCGGCAGCCAAAGCCCCGCATTGCACAGCCCCACATTGCGGCCCGAGCCTCCGTGCCCGATACGCTCGCCCTCCAGCAGCACCACGCGCGCCCCGCCTTCTGCCGCGGTCAGGGCCGCCGAAAGGCCGGTATAGCCGCCACCAATCACCACGAGATCGACCTCGGCAGCCCCCTCAAGCGCTGCGCTTCGGAAATCCTCGCGGCAACTCGCCTGCCACAGATTTGAATGATGGCTATCCATAACCGCCCGCTCTCTGCCCGCCCCAAAGGCTAGTGCACTGCCCCCGCCCAAGGCAATCACATTCACAAGGGCGCAATATCCCCTTCGGCGCGGCCCTCATGGAACGCCTTTTCCCATTCAGCGAACGTGCCCGCGGCAATGGCCTGCCGCATGCCGTCCATGATATCCTGATAATATTGCAGATTGTGCCATGTCAGCAGCATGCCGCTGATCATTTCCTGAGACCGGAACACATGATGCAGATAGGCCCGCGAATAATTCCGGCACGCCGGACAGGCGCAATTTTCGTCCAGCGGGCGCGGATCATCCTGATGGCGGGCATTCTTGATATTCACCACCCCATGGCGGGTAAATGCCTGCCCCGTCCGCCCCGAGCGTGACGGCAACACGCAATCCATCATATCAACACCGCGCTTGACCGCACCGACGATATCGTCAGGCTTGCCGACCCCCATCAGATAGCGCGGCTTGTCCCTGGGCAATTGCGCCGGCGCATAATCCAGAACGCCAAACATCGCGTCCTGCCCCTCGCCGACCGCCAGACCGCCAATCGCATACCCTTCGAAGCCGATCTCGCGCAAAGCTTGTGCGCTCTCGGCCCGCAGGTCTTCTGTCACCCCGCCTTGCTGAATGCCGAACAGGGCATAGCCCGGCCGGTCGCCGAACGCCTCGCGCGACCGCTTGGCCCAGCGCATCGACAGACGCATCGATCGGGCCACATCTTCATCCGACGCGGGCAAGGCCGGACATTCGTCAAAGCACATGACGATATCGCTTCCCAGCAACCGCTGGATCTCCATCGAGCGCTCCGGCGTCAGCACATGCCTGGATCCGTCGATATGCGATTTGAAGGTCACTCCGTCCTCGGTCAGCTTGCGCAACGCCGCCAGTGACATCACCTGAAACCCGCCGCTATCGGTCAGGATCGGCTTGTCCCAATTCATGAACTTGTGCAGCCCGCCCAATCGGTCGATCCGCTCGGCCGTCGGGCGCAGCATCAGGTGATAGGTATTGCCCAGCAAAATATCCGCGCCAGTCGCCGCCACGCTTTCCGGCATCATCGCCTTCACCGTCGCCGCCGTTCCAACCGGCATGAAGGCCGGCGTGCGAATATCCCCCTTCGGGGTTGAAATCACCCCCGTTCGTGCCTGTCCATCCGTCGCTTTCAGCTCAAAGGAAAACCGCTGCATATCCGCCCCGTTCTTAAAACAGCCCCCCGCATACTCCGGCCTCGGCCCATGCGCAATCCACTGCATCTTTTGACAACAAATATCCCCGCCGGAGGCATCCGCCCCAACCGGATCATACGCCGTCTCCGGCAAGGATACCCCCTACGTCAAACAGCGTCTCGCAGCAAAACCGACCCCCCCGGGGCATTTGTACTGTTTCAATGTACAAATTTTACAAATGTCATCATTCGCGTCGCCTCTGGACGATGCATGCGGAGTTCCCTATATAATCACTCAGGAAATGAACAGGACGACCCATGAGCCAAGCCACCGATCCCGTCGAAGGTGCACCACTGATCGTGCCCTCCACAACTGATCACCCCCTATTCGATCAGGTGATCGAGGCCTGCCGCACGGTCTTTGACCCTGAAATCCCGGTCAATATCTATGACCTTGGTCTGATATATACCGTTGAAATCAATGAGGAAAATGATGTATCAATCATCATGACCCTCACCGCGCCGGGCTGCCCCGTGGCCGGTGACATGCCCGGATGGATCGTCGATGCGGTCGAACCGCTGGGCGGTGTAAAAAGCGTCAATGTCCAGCTGACATGGGAACCGCCCTGGGGCATGGACATGATGAGCGACGAAGCCCGGCTTGAGCTGGGCTTTATGTAAGCCACTGTAAACAGGACATAAAATGTTCGGAATTCCAGGCAAACAAGCGGTCACCATGACCCCGTCAGCATCGGCCCAGATCAAGAAGCTGATGGACAGGGAAGGCCATTCCGGCCTTCGCATCGGCGTCAAAAAGGGCGGCTGCGCGGGTATGGAATACACCATGGACTATGTCGCCCAAACCGATCCCAATGACGAAATCGTCAAACAGGACGGCGCCGTCGTGATGATCGCCCCGATGGCACAGATGTTCCTGTTCGGCACCGAAATCGACTATGAGGTCTCGCTTCTGGAAAGCGGCTTCAAATTTCGCAACCCCAATGTCACGGACGCTTGCGGTTGCGGAGAATCCATCAAATTCAAAGACATAGAACAGCTTCAGGCCGAGCAGAAAGGCTGATCGCCTGCCGTTTTACCGGCTTGCGACCACTGAAGACCTTGACCTTGCCGGTCGAATTGCCATCGTGGGCGCAACCAACAACAGGAGGCGCACATGCCCGGTAAACTGGCAGCAGGCAATTGGAAAATGAACGGGGTTTCGGCCTCGCTGGCGCAGCTTGAAACCCTTGCTGCAAATCATCCGGATCCTTCGGTTGAAATCCTGATCTGCCCCCCCGCAACTCTTGTTTCCAAGGCCGCAGACGCCGCAGGCCCGATCCGAATCGGCGGTCAGGACTGCCACGCCAACACCTCGGGCGCCCATACCGGCGACATTTCCGCCGACATGCTGAAAGACGCCGGCGCAACCCATGTGATCCTCGGCCATTCCGAACGCCGCACCGATCATGGCGAGACTGATCAACAGGTCCACGACAAGGTTCTGGCCGCGTGGGCGTCCGGGCTGGTCGCTGTCATCTGCATCGGAGAGACGCTGGAAGAGCGCGAAAAAGGTGTGACAAATCAAGTTCTTGGCAAACAACTGGAAGGCTCGGTCCCGGATGGCGCGCTGGCTGCGAACACGGTGATCGCCTATGAACCCGTTTGGGCCATCGGCACCGGCAAGATCCCAAGTCTGGATGAAATTACCCAAACCCATTCCTTCATCCGCGGTTTTCTTGCCGCGCATCACGAAACCGCCGAGGCCCACGGGATGCGCATTCTTTACGGCGGTTCGGTCAAACCCGACAACGCTTCTGAGATTTTTGCCCTGAACAATGTCGATGGTGCCCTGGTCGGAGGGGCCAGTCTGAAAGCGGCGGATTTTTCTGCGATCGTCAACGCGCTGGAAGCCTCGGCAACCGGCGTATGACCCGCTATTGATTTGCCGCAAGGTCTGGATCAAGACTGTCCCATGCAGCGCCTGTCCCAATCTCCGACCGATCCCGAATTCGTTCAGAACCCCTATCCGTTCTATGAAACCTGCCGTCAGGCAGGCAGGCTGGTTTTGTGGGACGACTACGATATGGTCGCCGTGTTTCCCGCCAGCACCGTGCAGGCCATCCTGCGCGACCGGCGCTTCGGGCGCGAGATTCCCGCCGAACTGGCCAAGCCGGTTCCACCGCATCTTGAACCCTTCTACAAGCTCGAAGCGCATTCGATGCTCGAGCTTGAAGGCCCAAAGCACAAACGCCTAAGACGCCTTGTTTTACAGGCGTTTACAAGCCGCCGTATCAACGCGCTGGGACCCGAGATCGAGGCATTGTCCCACCAGCTGATCGACGGTTTCCCCGACCGCCCGTTTGATCTGATCAGATCCTATGCCCAACCGATTCCCGTCGCCGTGATCTGCTGGCTGCTGGGCGTTCCGGTGGAGATGTCGAACCAGTTGCTAAGCTGGTCAAACGATATGGTCGCGATGTATCAGGCCCGCCGCACAGCAAAGATCGAACAGGCCGCCGCCAAGGCCGCGACCGAGTTCACCGACTTCATGCGCGGCTATATCGAAACCCGCCGCGCCCAGCCCGCCGACGATCTGCTGACCGAGCTGATCGCGGCCGAGGAAGACGGTCAGAAGCTGTCTACCGACGAGATGATCACCACCTGCATCCTGCTGCTGAACGCCGGGCACGAGGCAACGGTTCACACCTTGGGCAACGGTGTGAAAACCCTGCTGGACCACGGCGCCGACCCCGGCTGGACCACGCCGGACGCCATTGAAGGCACGGTCGAGGAAATCCTGCGCTATGACCCGCCATTGCACGTTTTCACCCGCTACGCCTACGAGGACATCACCATGGCCGGTCACAGGTTCAAGCGTGGGGATCAGGTTGCCCTGATGCTGGCCGCCGCGGGCCGTGATCCGGGCGAATGGGATGCGCCATCCGTGTTCGACCCAACCCGCCCGATCAAAGCCAACTCGGCATTCGGAGGCGGCCTGCATTTCTGCGTCGGTGCGCCATTGGCGCGGCTGGAACTACAGATTGCCTTGCGCGTACTGTTCGAACGCCTGCCCGATCTAAGGCTGGCAGAGGATCCGCAATATGCCAATCTTTATCATTTCCACGGGCTTGAACGGTTGATGGTCAGCAAGGGCTAAAGGGTGTGGGCGTTTCAAATCGGCAGCATCGTCGTTGATTTGATCTCTTCCATCGACAAAAGCGCCGTTACGTTGTGGACCTTCACCTCGGATATCAAAGCCTGATAAAACCGGTCATAAGCGCGGGCGTTTTCCACCTGAACCTTCAGGATATAGTCGATGTCACCGGCCAGCCGGTGCGCCTCGAGCACCTCGGGCCGGTCACGCAGCGCCTTCAGAAACTTGGCCTGCCAGTCGGCCTCGTGTTCGCTGGTGCGGATCAGAACGAAAAAGCAGGCGTCAAACCCAAGCGATTCCGGATCAAGCAAAACCGTGCTTTGCCGGATAACGCCCGAGTCGCGCAGTTTGCGAATGCGATTCCATACCGGCGTCTTGGATGACCCGATTTTCCTGGCAATCTCGTCCAGTGACTGGCCCGCATCGCGTTGAAGCTCTGCAAGGATTTTCCTGTCGGTGTCATCTATGCGGGCTGTCATCCCTATATCCTTGTCTGTTTGGCAATCCCGTTCTGAATTCGAAAGGATTTGGAACAATGTTCCTTATTTAGCCGCAGATATAGCCAATAACCAGAACTATTTTCTATATTAAGGGCAACCAATTCACCAACAGCCATTTCAGGAGAGTCCAATGGCCCGTCAGTTCACGCCGAAAGTCGTCACTGCAAATGCCCTGATCGAGGGTGATGTGATCTATCTGACCGACCGCGACATGTGGACCCGCGACATGCACATGGCCGAGCTGATCACCGACGAGGCCCACGCCCAGCTGCGCCTGCTGGACGCTCAGCGCCGTCCGTCGGAAGCCGTAGGCGCCTATCTGGCCGATGCAGCCCCGGGACCAAACGGTCCTGAACCCACCCATTTCCGCGAAGATTTCCGCCGCCGTGGCCCTTCGAACTATGCGCATGGCAAGCAGGAAGGCCGGGCCTATGTATAAGTACAGCGATTTCGACGCCGATTTCGTGGCCGAGCGTAACGCCCAGTTTCGCGGGCAGGTCGAGCGCCGCATTTCCGGCGCTTTGACCGAAGACGAATTCAAGCCGCTGCGCCTGATGAACGGTCTCTATCTGCAACTGCATGCCTATATGCTGCGGGTGGCCGTGCCCTATGGAACGCTGAACAGCCGTCAGATGACCAAGCTGGCAGACATCGCCGACCGCTGGGACAAGGGCTATGGCCATTTCACCACCCGCCAGAACATCCAGTTCAACTGGCCGAAACTGCGCGACGTGCCGGATATTCTGGACGCGCTGGCCGACGTGCAAATGCATGCGATCCAGACCAGCGGCAACTGCATCCGCAACGTGACCGCCGACCATTTCGCCGGTGCCGCAGCCGATGAAATCGCCGATCCGCGCCCGGTGGCTGAATTGATCCGCCAATGGTCGACCGACCATCCGGAATTTCAGTTCATGCCGCGCAAGTTCAAGATCGCCATCACCGGAGCCGCCAGTGACCGCGCCGTGACCAAAGCGCATGACATTGGCCTGCGCATTGTCGAACGCGACGGCGAAGAAGGCTTTGAGGTGGTTGTCGGCGGCGGTCTGGGCCGCACGCCGATGATCGGCAAGGTGTTGCGGGATTTCCTGCCCCGCGCGGACCTGCTGGCCTATCTCGAGGCCACCGTCAGCACATGGAACCAGATCGGACGTCGGGACAACAAGTACAAGGCCCGCATCAAGATCACCGTGCACGAGCTGGGAATCGACACGATCCGCGAACAGGTGGAAGCACGGTTTGAAAAGCTGCGCCCGACCTATTCGGGTGTGGATCAGGCCCTTCTGGCCGATATCGAGGATCAATTCGCGGCACCCGAGTTTGCTTCGCGCGATGTGGACGCCTATGACATCGCCTATCGCAATGATCCGGTGTTCCGCTCGTGGGCGGATACGAACCTGACACCGCACATGGCCGAGGGCCATACCATCGTCTCGATCAGCCTGAAAGCCCATGGACAAACGCCGGGGGATGCGACCTCGGACCAGATGCGGGTTATGGCCTCGCTGGCCAAGCGCTTTGGCTATGACGAACTGCGCGTCAGCCACGAGCAGAACGTGATCCTGCCCCATGTCCATATGGCCGATCTGCCGCAAATTCATGCCGAGCTGAAAAAGGCCGGCCTGGCGACGGCAAATATCGGGCTGGTCAGCGACATCATCGCCTGCCCCGGCATGGATTACTGTGCGCTGGCCACCGCCCGCTCGATCCCGATTGCCCAGCAGATCGCCACCCGTTTTGACGAGTTGAAGCTGGAAAATGACATTGGTGAGCTGAAGATCAAGATCTCGGGCTGCATCAACGCCTGCGGCCATCACCATGTCGGTCATATCGGCATTCTGGGTCTGGATCGGGCCGGGGTTGAAAACTATCAGATCACCCTGGGCGGCGACGCCACGGAAACCGCCGAGATCGGTTCTCGGGTCGGGCCGGGTTTCTCATACGAGGAAATCCTTCCCGCGCTTGAACGCCTGATCGCCGCCTATCTTACCTTGCGTGAAACCTCTGGCGAAACCTTTCTAGAAACCTATCGCCGCCTCGGCGCCGCACCTTTCAAGGCTGCCCTTTACCCGGAGACCAAAGCCAATGCCGCGTGATCTTCTTGCCCATCAATTGTCGGACCGAGTGGCCGATCTGAACAGCAACTACAGCGACAAATCGGCGGCAGAAGTTCTTGCCGGTGCGCTGGAAACACCGCTGACCGGCCGGTTGGCGCTGGTCTCGAGCTTTGGGGCCGAATCGGTGGTGCTGCTGCACATGCTTGCCCAAATCGACAAGGGCACGCCGGTGTTGTTCATCGACACCCAGATGCTGTTTTACGAGACGATGAAGTATCAGGCGGACCTGACCGAACATCTCGGCTTGTGGAATGTCCGCATCATTCGCCCCGACGAACACGAAGTCGCGGCGCGGGATCCGCATGGCACGCTGCACAAGACCGATGTCGAGGCCTGCTGCGCTCTGCGCAAGGCGCGGCCCCTGCATGCCGCTCTGGACGGGTTTGACGGCTGGATCACCGGCCGCAAACGGTTTCAGTCGGGCACACGGGCCAAGCTTGCATTTTTCGAGGCCGAAACCGGCACGGGCCGGATCAAGATCAATCCGCTGGCCCACTGGACGCCGCAGGATATTCGCACCTACATGAGCGACAACGATCTGCCCAAGCACCCGATGGTCGAAAAGGGCTATCCGTCGATCGGCTGCGCCCCTTGCACCAATGCCGTGACCGATGGAAGCGACCCGCGGTCGGGCCGCTGGCAGGGTCAGCAGAAAACCGAATGTGGCATTCACTTTGACAACGGAAAATTGCAGCAGAACGGATTTGCATCATGAGCGTGATCGTAACCGATAGCGGCTTTGCAGCCGATGACTGGACGCACGGTTTCACCCGGTTGGGCGAAGCCGCAAATGATGTGGTCGCGCTGGATGTGCCATCTGACATCGATCCGGCCAGCCTTGCCGGACAGCTGGACGGCGTGGGCATCATCCGCGTGGATTTCCCAAGCTTCGCGGATGGCCGCGGCTTTACCATCGCCCGCCAATTGCGGCTGATGGGGTATCGCGGACGGCTGCGCGCACGTGGCCATGTGATCGCAGATCAATACGCCATGGCCCGCCGCTGCGGCTTTGACGAAGTGGAAATCAGCACGGATCTGGCCGCCCGCCAGCCCGTTGATCAATGGCTGTTCCGCGCCCGTTGGCAATCGCATGATTATCAGTCCCGCCTTCGGGGCTGATACATCCAGAATTTGCGATATATCAAAGACGCAATCAGAATACCCCTTTAACTCCCCATCCCAGACGAATAGGTGAGGGGCCACGGCCCCTGTTTTTATGATGACCGAGCAAACCCCTGTGACCCAAGCCCAAGCGACCCCCGTCCCGAAAGCACCGGCATTGCCCGACGCGCAAACCGTGACCGAAGTAAAGCACTATACCGACCGGCTGTTTTCGTTTAAGTGCACCCGCCCCGCCAGCCTGCGTTTCCGCTCGGGCGAGTTTGTGATGATCGGTTTGATGGGTGATCCGCACCCGGACACCGGCAAGCAAAAGCCATTGCTGCGGGCCTATTCCATCGCATCCCCTTCATGGGACGAAGAGCTTGAGTTCTACTCGATCAAGGTACAGGACGGCCCGCTTACCTCAAAGCTCCAGCACATCCAGCCGGGGGACGAGGTGATCCTGCGCCCCAAACCGGTTGGCACCCTGGTGCATGACGCCCTGCTGCCCGGAAAACGCATCTGGTTCTTTGCCACCGGCACCGGCTTTGCGCCTTTCGCCTCGCTGCTGCGCGAACCGCAGACATACGAGGATTATGACGAGGTCATCATCACCCATACCTGCCGCGAGGTTGGCGAGCTGACCTATGGCCGGGATCTGATCGACGCGCTGAAAGACGATGAGCTTTTGAACGAAGTGATCGGCGAAGGCTTTTGGAAGAAGATCAAATACTACCCTACCACCACCCGCGAACCGAGCCGGAAAATGGGACGCATCACTGATCTGATGCGCTCGGGCGAAGCCTTCGAAGATCTCGGCGTGTCGCCCATCAACGCGCAAGAAGACCGGGCGATGGTTTGCGGCAATCTGGCCTTCAACCTTGAAATCAAGGAGATGCTGGAAGGCTACGGGCTTGAGGAAGGCGCGAACAGCGATCCGAAAACCTATGTGGTTGAGAAAGCGTTTTTGGATTAACCCGTCCGCAGGCCAAACCTCACTCACGCCCCGGACTTGACCCGGGGCCGCTCGCACCAGTCGAAACCCCGGCTCAAAGGCCGGGGCGTGCTGTGCAGCGAACGCTCACCCTACCCTTTCTTAACCCTTGATTGAGAAAACCTTCCCGTCGACAAAAAGTGGCTCCGTGCATTTTCCGGAAGACTCCGGAAAACGCCACCGAGACCCCCACAGACCACCCGGAGGGTGCAGGGGAAACCTTGCGCTTGGTGAGGACACTTACGCCAACAGGCGGGCCCGCCACTTTTCCAGATGGATCATACAAACCCTAAAGCGTTCCACCCTGCCAGAGATTGTCTCTGAGTGGGGCGATACCCCTTGAAACCCACCTGCCAGTCCGTCAAGCGTTTCGTGATTAACTTGAGACGCGAAGTTGAGTCCGAAACGCCCGCAACGCCTTTAAGTATCGCGCGTTTTGCCACATTGTTGTGCAACAACAATTTGTCGAAACGCTTTCGCTTGACGCAAACGCGCAAACGGGGAACCTCATGCACGCAGTTCTAACCGGCGGCACCGGAATGGTCGGAGGCTCGGTGCTTCGGGCGCTTCTGTCCGACAACCGCATCACCAAAGTCACATCAATCTCGCGCCGCTCCACCGGTCTGAGCCATGCCAAACTGACCGAAATTCAAACTGCCGACTTTGGCACATCCGAAGGTCTGGAAGCCGCGATGCAGGGGGCGGACATCCTGTTTCACTGCATCGCGACCTATGCCCACAAGGTCGATGCCGCAACCTATGAGACCATAACCGTCACCTATCTTGAAACAACATTGGCAGCCCTGGCCAAGGCCAGCCCGAACGCCCGGGTTTGCCATTTCTCGGCATCCGGCGCGGCACCCAATGGCAAAAGCTGGTACAAGGCGCTGAACACCAAAGGCCGCGCTGAAAACGCCCTGTTTGCCAGCGGTTTTCCGGTGAAAATCGCCTTTCGCCCGGGTCTGATCGTCCCGACCCGGCCCGAAAACCACAAAGGGTTTGGCGACACCATGGGCAAGCTTGCGTTCCGCCTGCTGCCGTTTATTGGCACCACCGCCGATGATCTGGCCTGGGTGATGGTCGACACCGCCCTTTCCGATACGCCCGACGGATCGGTTTTTGGCCCCGCTGACATACCGAAATTGCTGAAAGCCCTGCGACGCAGCAAAGGCCATGACAGGCCTCAGCCCTAAGGCTTTTCCGGCGGCGGCAGGCGTTTCCCGAACCCTCCCGTTCGCCGCCGCTGATCACTGCATCGATATTTCCGGCAACCAAGGTGATACCCTTACGCCCGTCTGACCGGCCCGCTTCGACGATTGGCGCGGAATGTAAATCATTCCTTAATGCTGCATGGCAACATTTCCACGAAAACGCCTGTTTTCCCAAGCTTTGCGCCTTGCGCTGCCCGTTTGGCGCGTTTACTTTGCGCATCCACAGGTTTTTCAACAATTAAAGGAACAAAACCATAGCCCGCAGACCTCATAACGCGCCACCACAGCGCGATACCGGACCCCGCGTCAATGATCGTATCCGTGCACCGGAAATCCGCCTGATCGGCGCCGACGGCGAAAACGTCGGAGTTGTCCACCCCGCAAAAGGCATGCAAATGGCCGAAGATGCCGGACTGGACCTTGTGGAAATCTCGCCCAACGCGAACCCGCCGGTTTGCAAGATCATGGATTTCGGCAAGTTCAAATATGAACAGCAAAAACGCGAATCCGAGGCCCGCAAGAAGCAGAAGGTCATCGAGGTTAAAGAGGTCAAGTTCCGCCCGAACACCGACACCCATGACTATGATGTCAAAATGCGCAACGTGGTGAAGTTCCTTGAAAAGGGCGACAAGGTAAAAGTCACCCTGCGCTTCCGTGGCCGCGAAATGGCGCATACCAATCTGGGGCGCGAATTGCTTGAACGTGTGGCGGCGGATATCACCGAAATCGGCAAGGTTGAAAACATGCCGAAGATGGAAGGCCGCCAGATGGTGATGATGATCGGGCCGCTGCCAAAGTAAGCTTTGCCCCACGATTTTTTGACAGCGCCGCCCCCTTTGGGCGGCGTTTTCATTTGCCGTGACGTGACCGGGGCTGGGGCCGTGTCGGGATTTCCTTCAGCAGCCCGCCAACCCCCATATCCGAGATATCGCTGGCCGACACCCCGACCCCGCAGGCGACGCGGGCCAGCACCCAATCGGTCCCGTTCAGCGCCGGTGAGCGGGCACATCCGGGCAATCCGATCACCGGCGCGTCGTTGATCACCCCCAGGAACAGCAGATTGCCGGGATCGACCGGCATGCCAAAACGCTCGATCCGCCCCCCCGCACCCACCACCGAAGCCGGGGCCACATCGGCGATATCCGACGTGGCCGAACCGGTCAGAATCAACACAAGCTCGGACGAGACGCCCGCCAATGCCTCTTCCAACGCATCCTGCCGGTGCGCACAGAACACGACGTGATCCAGCGCAACACCCCAACGCACAAGCCGCTGTTTGATCGCCTCGATCCCTTTGGCGGATGCCACGCCGGGGATTTCGGTCACGATCAAACTTGCGTTTCTCACGACCGGTTGCCGTATCCGGATCGCCTCGGCCAGATGCAGCCGCGCGGCTTCGACATCCTTTGAGGGAACCCCGAACGAGATGATCTTGATCGTGGCCAGCATCGTGCGCGCATCGGCCAAATGGTAATCGGGCACGGTCGCGATGGTGATCATCGGATTGACCGAATTGAACGCCCGGATACTGTCGGCATCCACCCGCACCACCCCGGCAATCTCGGCCCGCAGGTTGACACGGCCGGTAAAGGCATTGGTGGCGCTCAGACCCTTCTTTCCGGGATCGGCAATGGCCGAGGCCAGCCGCTCTGCCGCGTCATTCTCAGCCAGATCATCCGCCTCAAGTCGGGCGACGACGATTTCGGTCACGCCGTCGTTCATCAGCGCGGACTGGTCCGATTTTGACACAACCGCCCCCTTGCGCAGACGCCCGCCCGTCAACTGCACCGAATGGGCAAGGATCGCCCCCAGCGCCTGTTCTACCGGAACCGCTCCGAACTTCATTGCGCCGCCCTTAGAACCGCCGTCACCTCGGCAAGGATCGACAGGGCAATTTCCGACGGCCCGCTTGACCCGATATCCAGCCCCACCGGCCCGTGAATACGTCCGATGGCGCTGTCGGAAAAACCGCCCTTTCGCAACCGCTCACGCCGTTTTGCATGGGTGCGGACTGATCCCAGCGCACCGATATAAAACACATCCGAAGCCAGCGCCGCATGGATCGCCGGATCGTCCAGCTTGGGGTCATGGGTCAATAGAACCACCGCCGTGCGGGCATCCAGCCCGATCGCCTGCAAAGCCTCGTCCGGCCAATCAAGGATCAGCCGCTCGCCGGGAAACCGCGATTGGGTTGCGAAAGCCTCGCGCGGGTCAACGACAATCGGGTCATATCCAACCAGCCGCGCCATCGGCACCAAGGCTTGCGCAATATGCACCGCCCCCACCACAACCATCCGCAGCGGCGGGTTGTGGACAGCCACAAATGTTTCACCGTCCTCTTGCAACCCCGACCGGTCCAGCCGGAACCTGTCGGGGAAAATGTTTGGCTCAATCACTTCGCGCCCACCCGTTACCGTGTTGACCTGATAGCCAACCGCCACACGCGCCTGCCGCCTGTCAACGATCACCTCGAGATCCTGCACGGCCATCCCGCTTGCGCAAACCGGATCCAGCCAGATACGGATCGTTCCGCCGCATGCCAGACCCACGGCGAAAGCATCGCCATCCGACACCCCGTATTCCAGCATCCGGGGCAGGCCATCGCTGATCGCGTCCAGCGCCTCGGCCGCCACGGCCCCTTCGACACAGCCGCCCGAGACCGAACCCTCGATCTCGGCATCCGAGGACACCGCCATCATCGACCCCACCCGACGCGGAGCACTGCCCCAGGTCTGCACAACCGTCGCCAGGGCCACGTTCTTTCCCGCGTGTATCCAGCCAAGTGCCTTTTCGGGAATATCGTCGAAACGGTTCATCTGTCTCTCCAGCGTTTGAACGCTGATATTGGCCAATCGCGGCCAACAATCAACAAGTGCGCCGATTTAAGGGCCGATACTTTCATCGCGCAGCCATTCGCGAAAGGCCACCAGCGGAGGGTAGTCCGAACCACCCTCGGGCCACACCAGATAATAGGCGCCGTCATGAACCGGCTGGGTGCCCGCCAGCGACACCAGCCGCCCTTCGGCCAGATCGGCACCCACAAGATAGGTGGGCATAAGCCCCACACCCAAACCGGCCTGAACCGCCTTGTGCATGGTGGCAAACTGGTCCACCACCATGACCGGCGCTTCGCCCGCCTCAACCCCGTGCGCCGCCAGCCATTGCCCCCAAACCGACCGCCGGGTCTGCAATTGCATGCGGGGCAAGGCGGCGATATCCGCAGCCCCCATGCCCTTTTCATAAAGGTCGGGCGCCATGACCGGCACCACCTCTTCGTCCCACAGTTTCAACGCCCCGGCATTGGGCCAGTCCGCTGTCCCGTGATGGATCGCGCCGTGGAAATCCTCGGCGGCGAAATCAAACGGTTCGATCCGCGTCGCCATGTTCATCGTGATCCCCGGATGCTGGCGCAGAAACTCGGGCAATCGCGGGGCCAGCCAATGCGCCCCGAAGGCGGGCAGGATCGCCAGATTAAGCGCCCCGCCCTCGGGGTTGGCCTGCAAGGCGATGGTCGCGTTGCTGATCTGGCTCAGCGCCCCACGCACCTGTTCGGCATACTGCGCCCCTTGCGGTGTCGGCACCACCTGACGGCCCGATCTTCGCAACAGCTCCACCCCCAAAAGCGCCTCGAGCTTTTTCAGCTGTCGGCTGACCGCCCCCTGGGTCAGGTCCAGTTCCCGCGCGGCGGCCGTCACCGAGCCAAGGCGGGCGACAGCCTCAAAGGCCATCAGCCAGCCGTTTGGCGGGATATGTCGACGTGATCGGCTCATCTATTCCAATTTGTAATGTATTTATTCCAAATAGTCGATTTTTTTGCTGTTCATATTCCTATATGGCCGCATAAGACAGATATTTTAGCCCCAAAGGACCGCCCATGACCCTTCGCGCAAAGGATGCCCCCGACCTGTCCACCTTTTCTTGGGACGACGCATTGCGCCTCGAATCCCAACTGACCGAGGATGAACGCATGTTGCGCGACGCGGCCCGCCAGTTTGCGCAGGACGTGCTGCAACCTCGGGTGATCAAAGCCTACGCGAACGAAACCGCCGATCCCGATCTGTTCAGACTGATGGGGGCCGCCGGCCTGCTGGGGGTCACGATCCCCGAGGAATATGGCGGGCTGGGGGTCGGCTATGTTTCCTACGGGTTGATCGCGCGCGAGATTGAGCGCATCGACAGCGGATATCGCTCGATGATGTCGGTGCAGTCGTCGCTGGTGATCTATCCGATCTATGCCTATGGCAGCGAAGAGCAGCGCAAAAAATACTTGCCCGGCTTGTGTTCCGGCGCGTTGATCGGCTGTTTCGGCCTGACCGAACCGGATGCCGGTTCCGATCCCGGCGGCATGAAAACCCGCGCGGAAAAAACCGACAGCGGTTACAGGCTGACCGGTTCGAAAATGTGGATATCCAACAGCCCCTTCGCCGATGTCTTCGTGGTCTGGGCCAAATCCGATGACCATGGCGGCAAGATCCGCGGTTTTGTGCTTGAAAAAGGCATGAAGGGCCTGTCCGCGCCGAAAATAGAAGGCAAGCAAAGCCTGCGCACCTCGACCACCGGCGAAATCGTCATGGACGGCGTGGAAGTGGGCGAGGACGCCCTTTTGCCAAACGTCCAAGGGCTAAAGGGTCCGTTCGGTTGCCTGAACCGCGCCCGTTACGGCATTTCCTGGGGCGTTCTTGGCGCGGCCGAGTTCTGCTGGCATGCCGCGCGTCAATACGGGCTGGACCGCAAGCAATTCAACAAACCGCTGGCGCAGACCCAGCTGTTCCAGAAGAAACTGGCCGACATGCAAACCGAGATCACGCTTGGCCTGCAAGGCTCGCTTCAGGTGGGTCGGCTGATGGACCAAGCCGACGCCGCGCCCGAGATGATATCGATGATGAAACGCAACAATTGCGGCAAGGCCCTCGACATCGCCCGCCACGCCCGCGACATGCATGGCGGCAACGGGATATCGGAAGAGTTTCAGGTGATCCGTCACATGATGAACCTTGAAACGGTCAACACTTATGAAGGCACCCATGACGTCCACGCGCTGATCTTGGGACGGGCGCAGACCGGTTTGCAGGCGTTCTTTTAAGGTTTGGTAGGATGGGTGGTCCCCACCCATCATCCTTCCCCTTCTTGCCGTTCCAATCATTGACCCGCCGCCCCTGACCGTGCCATTCTGCCCGAAACCAAAGACGCCAGTAAAACAAGGCGCGACACGGGCAGATTATCGGGGCACGCCTTATGCGTATCACAGCCGTCACTTGCGTGAAGAACGAAGGCCCGTTCCTGCTGGAATGGATCGCCTTCAACCGGCTGATTGGTGTTACCGATTTCCTGTTTTACTCCAACGACTGCACCGATGGCACCGACAGCCTGCTGGACGCTTTGGGCGAGTATGGCGTGGTCCATTTGCCCAACCCGGCGCGGGGGCGGAATTACCAGATGGAGGCGCTGAAAGACGCGGCCCATCAGGACGTGGTGCGCAAGGCCGATTGGGTCTGGATCGCGGATGTGGACGAGTTTCTGAACATCCACACCGGCGACCACACCATCCCCGCGCTGATCGACGCTTGCGGGAATCCTCAGGCGATCAGCCTCACCTTTCAGTTCATGGCCAATGGCGGCATCGACCTCTATCAGGACCGCCCGGTCATTGAGCAATTCAACCTGACCCACAACCCCGACATCTGGTGTGGCGAGACCGCGCAAGAGGTCAAAACCCTGATCCGTCAGGACTTTCCCTTGAAGTATTACGGCGCGCACCGTCCGTTTTTCCCCGATCGCATCCCGCAGGACAAACGCCCCGACTGGACAGACGGGTCCGGCCGAAAAGTGCCGTGGAAATTCAAGATTGCCGACAACAAGCGCCGTATCCGCAAATTCCCCGCCAAAGGGGCGCGCGTGCTGGCGACGCTGAACCACTACGCCTTGCGCTCGCTTGACAGTTATCTTGTCAAGAACGACCGTGGCGATGTGAACCGCGAGAACCGCAACTTCGACGACAGCTACTGGCGCGAACGCAATGACCAGTCATGGACGGACTGCACGATCCACCGCTATCTGCCCGCGCTGACGTCCGCGATGGAAGACATGAAGGCCGATCCGGTGATCGGACCTTTGCACGCAGCCTCGGTCACTGCCCATCAGGCGACCCGTGACCGGCTGTTAATCGATGCCGATTACCTTGCCTTGCGGGACCGGCTGAAAGCCCTGCCAACCATTCCACCGAACGAGCTTGCGCTTATCGCCATGCTGGAGGCCGCCGGGTGAGTGAATTGAAGGTCATCAATCTCGGCCTGCCGAAATCGGGCACGACGACGCTGGGCGAAGCGCTGAAACGCGCCGGGCTGCGCGTGGCCGACTGGCGCATCCGGCAGGGCCAAAGCGTGGGCGACCGTTTGCGCCGCCAGTTTGTCGGCAAGCTGATGTATGAAAGCTATTTCGAAACCGGCGATCCGCTGGGCATGATGCCCGAATTTGACGCCTTTACCGAGATCGACATCGTCCGCAACGGGCTGAACCTCTGGCCTCAGACCGATTGGGGCCTGCTTGACGCCATCCGCCGCAATCACCCCGGTGCAAGGTTCATCCTGACCCATCGCGATGCGGCGGCACTCTCGGATTCGATGGGACGCTGGTCCAATCTCGGACGCACCCGACTGCCCAATAACGCGATCCCCGGTTTGCCCGAAGGCTTCGGCAGCACCGATAATGACCGCATACGCTGGATCGAAGGCCATTATAATTTCTGCCGCCGCGTGTTCGGGGACGAGGCGTGTTTTCTGGAATATGATATCGCCGATCCCGACGCGCAGGGCAAAATCAGTGCCTTTCTTGGTATCGACCTGCCTTGGTGGGGCAAGGCCAACGAAAACACCCGCAACCCGGCAGATGAAGAAGCGTGATGCGCATCACCCTGCATATCGGCCCTGAAAGCATGGGCGCGGACCGCCTGCAAACCGTTCTGTCAGACAAATCCGAAAATCTGCTGCGTCACGGCGTTCTGTTCCCAAAATCTTTGGGTGCGAAAAACCATACCCGCCTTTTCATGGCGATGACCGATCCCGCCCATATCGACGCCCTTCGGTTCAATCGCGGCTTTATCACCCTGCACAAACAGCAGCTTCTGCGTGAAAAAATCGCTCAGGAACTGGCCAATGAGATTGCCCGAACGCAGCCGTCGCATGTGATCATTTCGGCCTCGCAACTGGGGTCCGCGCTGGTCAGCCAATCGGAAATGGAGCGGCTGAAAGCCTTTCTCTCCCGCTATAGCGATGACATCCGTGTTCTGGCCTATGTGGACGAGCCTGCCAAAACCCTGGCCCGCCATTATCAAAAACAGGTGATGGAGGGGCGAACCGCGTCGCTGGCCACCGAGCTTGCGCTGGCCGACACCGCGGATTGGTGGCACGACGCGCTGGCCCAGCGTCCGACGCCCAATCCGGCGCATGCACAGTTTGCCGAGGTTCAGGCGCCCGCCCATTGGCTGGACTATGGCGGCTTGGTCCGGCACTGGGAACAAACCTTCGGCCAGGGCACGGTCACGTTGCGCCCCTATGACGAGGCGCTGTTTCAGTCTTCCCGCCTGACCGACGAGATCACAACAGCCTTCGGCATTGACGGCACGCTTGGCAAAGCCACGCCGACCGAACCGCCGCCCCCCGCCCCCGACGCCTATCTGAGCCGCGCCCGCAGGTTGAACGTGGAACTGGTCAAGCTGGCCAAACTGGGCCGCATCATCCCGCGCAAGCTTTGGCGCAATTTGATCAGCGATGTTGATGTTGACGGCCCGCCGCTTGATCCCGGCAGCCTTTGGGCAATTTCCGAGACGTTTGCCGATAAAAACGCCCAGCTTGTGCAGGACCATCCGGCATTGACATCGGAAACCTTCCGCCCGCCAAAACCGGCAGACGACTGGACAGAAGCCGATCCGAAATTCGGCTACCGCGCCACCCAGTATCTGCTGTCGTTTATGTTCCGCATCGACAAGGCCACCAAGGAAGAAAAACAAAAAGCCGCCGATCTGGCGCAGGCCCGGAAAGCCCCGGCCCGGGCCAATGGGCAGGCCGCCGACGGGCTGACCCCGGCCGCCCGCGAGCTGATGCCCGATCTGGCCAAAAAGAATTTCCAGATGCTGCAAACCAGCAGTTTCCGCCCGCATAATCGCATCGGCACCATCAACGAGCAAAGGGAACAATCCCACTTTGCCCCCCTTGCCCCGCGCAGTCTGCCCGAGGGCAGCAGCGGCAATGTCATTGTCGGCTGTATGAAAAACGAAGCGCCCTATATCATCGAATGGATCGCCTATCACCGGGCGATCGGCGTGGACAATTTTCTGATCTACACCAATGATTGCACCGACGGCACCAGCGAAATCCTGAACCGGTTGCAGGACTTGGGCGTGCTTCAGCACCGCAATAACGACACGTGGAAAGGCAACTCTCCCCAGCAATACGCGCTGAACCAGGCATTGAAAGAGCCGGTGATCAAAAATGCCGACTGGATCATCCATATTGACGTGGATGAATTCATGAACATCCGTTTCGGCGACGGCACGCTGCCAACCTTTCTTGACCAGTTCCCCGATGTCTCGAATGTCGCCATGACATGGCGGCTGTTCGGCCATAACGGCGTCACCACCCTGCAAGACAAGTTTGTGATCGACCAGTTTGACGGCGCCGCCCCGAAATTCTGCCCCAAGCCGCACACGGTCTGGGGGTTCAAGACGATGTTCAGGAACCTTGGCGCCTATCAGAAAATCAGCTGTCATCGACCCAACAAGCTGGTGGAAGAACGGCGCGATCAGGTGAAATGGATCAATGGCTCGGGCCGCGACATGACGCGCGAGGCGATTGACAAGGGCTGGCGCAGCTCGGTCAAATCCATCGGTTATGACATGATCCAACTGAACCACTACGCCCTGCGCAGCGCCGAAAGCTATCTGGTCAAACGCCAGCGTGGCCGCGCCCTGCATGTGGATCGGTCAATCGGCCTCAATTACTGGATCCGTATGGACTGGTCGGACAATCGCGACATCACCATCAAACGCAACCTGCCCCGCCTACAGGCCGAATATGACCGGCTGATGCAGGATGCGGACTTGCGCAAATGGCATGAATTCGGCCGCGATTGGCACCGGCGCAAAGCGGATGAGCTGCACGGGATCGAAGAATTCTCGGACCTCTACAATCAGGCTTTGAAAATCAGACTGACAGAAACCGAGCGTGTCGCCTACGCGCTGGCTTTGGATATGGATAACTGATCATGGACGGACAACAGATCACCCCCCAACCGATATTGCACAGCCGCGGATTGAAGTTTCCGCTCGACAAGACGCTTCTGCCGCCCAAGGTGCGCAAACTTCTGCGGTTCGACGGCTATGAACAGAAAGAGGCCGAGGCCGCGCTGCGGCTGATCAAGAAACACGACCGGGTATTAGAGCTTGGTGCGGGGATCGGCTTTATGTCCACCCTGATCGGCACCATGATCGGACCCGAGGAAATCCATTGCTGCGAGGCAAACCCCCTTCTGATCGACTATATCGAGCAGGTGCATAAGCTGAACGGGGTTGAGAACGCCCATATCCACAACGTCCTGCTTGGCGCGCAAGACGGCGAGGCTGATTTCTTCATCCGCGACAACATCCTCGGGTCGTCCATGTCACCCCTGGCCAACGACCCAAAGGATATTTCGGTCGTCAGCATTCGTGTTCGTAACGGCAGGGATTTCATGCAACAGATCAAGCCCACTGTCGTGGTCTGCGATATCGAAGGGGCCGAGGCTGACCTGTTTCCCAATCTCGATTTTACCGGTGTCCGCGCGGTACTGATCGAGCTTCACCCGCAATGGCTGGGGCGCAAGGGCATTGGGTCGGTATTCAGCACCCTCGATCAGGCGGGGCTGGTCTATTACCCGCAATTCTCGCATGGCAAAGTCGCCGTGTTCCGCAGCGACTGGTAAGCCCATGCGCATCACCGCCATCCTGACTGTCCGCAATGAAGGCGCTTTTCTTCTGGAATGGCTGGCCCATCATCGTGCAGCGGGGGTGACGGATTTTCTGGTCTATTCCAACAATTGTCAGGACGGCACCGATGCGATGCTTGACCGGCTGGCCGAATTGGGGTGGCTGACCCATGAACGCAATGACGGCCCGTATGACAAACGCGGTATCCAGTTCACCGCGTTGAAAGCGGCCGAGAAACACCCGCTTGTGACCTCTGCCGACTGGCTTTTGCCCTTGGACGTGGATGAATTCGTCAACATCCACACCGGCGATCACACAGTGCCGGCCCTGATCAACGCCCTGCCCGAGGCCACGGCGATCACCCTGACATGGCGATTGTTCGGCAATGCGGGCCAGATCCGCTTTCACGACAGCCCGATCACCGAAACCTTTACCCATGCCGCGCCCCAGGTGCTGCACTGGCCGTGGCGGGCGGTGATGTTCAAAACGCTATACCGCAACGACGGGTCTTACAAAAAGCTCGGCGTGCACCGCCCGCGCCAGCCCGGCGCCTCGGCTGACATCAAATGGTTCGACGGCTGCGGTCGCGAATTGGGACCGGCATTCAGGGCGCAAAGATTGTTTTCGGATTACGGCCAATCCAATTACGATTTGGTTCAACTCAACCACTATCCCTTGGGCGCGATGGAAAGCTATGTGCTGAAATCCGACCGTGGGCGTGCGGTGCACGAGGGCGAAAAACTGGCGATGGATTACTGGGTCGAACGCAATTTCTGCACCGATGAAGACACCTCGATCCAAACCATGGCCGCCCCGCGAAAACGCATCCAGGCCATGTTGATGCAGGACCAAACCCTTGAAAACCTGCACAAATCCTCGGTCGAGTGGCGCGTGAACCGCTTTCAAGAACTTATGCTGGAAGAACCCAACCGCGCACTTTTTTCGCGCCTTTTGATGACCCCGCCAACCCGGCCAATCCCTGAGAAACTGGCAAAGACATTGCAGGCCTATGGGCGGCGGGCGTTTTCAAAACGTCAACAATAAGCGCAAATCTTACCTTAAAAGCCGCATTCTTTCTGCCCAATTCTGCCCAAATTCGAAACTATTCCTTGGTCTGAATAGCCATGAATTTGTGTAATGGGGCAAGTAACGATGTCTTTTGAAGAGTATCAGACCAATCTGGCAGACCTGCCAAAGCCCGAGTGGCTGAGCAGGTTTGAAACCAAGGCCGAGGAAACCGGGTATTTCGAATCCCTCGGTGACAATCACAGCGCCGCCTTTTTTGACGAAGGCAAAACGCTGCTCGTGTCTTTTGAAAATATCGATACCGTTTTGTCGCGCCCCGACGCGCGGCCCATGGCCTTTCACCTGATCGCCGATCACGGCTGGTCCGCCCTGTCGATCCTAAGCGATGGCGACAGCTGGTTCCGCAGCCCGCGCATCTATGCCTATTTCGACCGTCTGGTTGACGACGGGTTTTTTGAAGATTTCGACAACGTGGTTTTCTATGGCGAAGGGGCTTGCGGCTATGCCGCCGCGGCCTATTCCGTGGCCGCCCCCGGGTCCAAGGTTGTCGCCCTGCGCCCGCAGGCCACGCTTGATCCGCGCATTGCCAATTGGGACACCCGCTATCGCAAGCAGCGGCGCCTGAACTTTACCGACCGCTACGGCTATGCGCCTGATATGATCGATGCGGCTGATACCGCCTATATCTTCTTTGATCCCGAAATCGCCGAAGATGCGATGCATGCCGCCCTGTTCACCAAACCGAACGTGACCAAGCTGCGGATGCGCCATCTGGGCTATCAGATGGAAAGGCACCTGACCCAGATGAAAATCCTGCCCGAAATGATTTTCGAAGCGGGCGAAGGTATTCTGGACGAAGATGTCTTCTATCGCGCCTATCGCATCCGCCGCCGCTATCTGCCTTACTTGCGCGGGCTTCTCAAACATCTCGAGGCGGGTGGCCGCGACGGTCTGACAGCGCTTTATTGCCGCTCGGTCGTGCGCCGCACCAACCGGCCGATGTTCCGCAAGAAACTTGACGAATTGCTCACCACCGGCATCCGCCTGCCCGAGCCGCTGCCGATCCCCGCGGAATAAAGCCTCTGGCACGTCAGGCAGCGATCGGGTAATCGCTGCCCCATGACCCAAAGCCTGACAATCACCCGCCCTGATGACTGGCACCTGCATCTGCGCGATGGCGCAATGCTGCACGCGGTGCTGCCGGAAACCACCCGCCATTTTGGCCGCGCGATCATCATGCCCAACCTTGTGCCGCCGGTGGTCACTGCCGCGCAAGCCGCCGCCTATCGCGACCGGATCATGGAAGCGATGCCAAAGGGCGCGGCATTTGAGCCGCTGATGACCCTGTACCTGACCGAGGACACCGATCCCAATGATCTCGCCGCTGCCCATGCCTCGGGTCTGATCACTTCCGTCAAGCTCTACCCTGCAGGCGCCACGACGAACTCGGCCTCGGGCGTCAGCAATTTCGAGAACGTCCGCCATATTCTCGACCGCATGGCTGAAATCGGCTGCCCGCTCTGCGTCCATGGCGAAGTCACCGACCCCGCCATCGACATTTTCGACCGCGAGGCGGTGTTCATCGACCGCGTGCTTGATCCGATCCGCCAAGCCACCCCCGGCCTGCGCGTGGTGATGGAGCATATCACCACCAAAGACGGCGTGGATTATGTCAAAGCCAATGACCAAGACCTTGGCGCGACGATCACCACCCATCACCTGATCATCAACCGCAACCACATCCTCGTGGGCGGAATCAAACCGCATTATTACTGCCTGCCGGTCGCCAAGCGCGAATCCCACCGCCTTGCTCTGCGCGCCGCCGCCACCTCGGGCGACGCTCGGTTCTTCCTTGGCACCGACAGTGCCCCGCATCTCGATGCGTTGAAAGAAACCGCTTGCGGCTGTGCGGGATGCTTCACCGCCACCAACACCATGAGCCTGCTCGCCCATGTGTTCGAGGAAGACAGTGCGCTTGACCACCTTGAGGCCTTCACCTCGCTGAACGGACCCTCATTCTACGGCCTGCCGACCAACCCCGACACGATCACCCTGACCAAGGGCGGCCCCGTCGCCTTTCCCGCCAAACTCGCCACACCGGACGGAGAGGTCACTGTCTTTGACCCCGGCTTCCCAGTCCACTGGCACGTCACCTGATTTCATCTTTTCAAAAAATACTTCGTCCCACGCTTCCAAAATCGCATCCAGACACGAGGCCACCATGATCCCCACCGCCTATCCGACCCAAGACGAAATCGCCCGCCTGACCGCACGGATGCTGCTGGAAATCAAGGCGGTGGATTTCAACACCGACACGCCTTTCACCCTCGCATCCGGTCTGCCCAGCCCGTCCTATGTGGATTGCCGCAAGCTGATCTCGTTCCCGCGCATCCGCGCCACGCTGATGGATTTCCTGACCGTCACCGTCATGCGCAACGCAGGCTTTGAAGCGTTTGACAACATCGCCGGCGGTGAAACCGCCGGTATCCCCTTTGCCGCGCTGGTGGCCGAACGGATGGCCCTGCCGATGACCTATGTGCGCAAGAAACCCAAAGGCTATGGCCGCAATGCCCGCATCGAAGGCGCCATGACCGAAGGCCAGCGGGTGCTGCTGGTAGAAGACCTGACCACCGATGGCGGCTCGAAACTCAGCTTCGTTGACGCGATTCGCGATACCGGCGCGACCTGCGCCCACACGGCGGTGATTTTCTATTACGACATCTTCCCCGAGACCACGAAAACGCTGGGGGATCACGGCGTCAGCCTGCATCATCTGTGCACCTGGTGGGATGTGCTGGCCGAGGCAAAGGCGCAAAAAGCCTTTAGCGATAGCACTTTGGCCGAGGTTGAAAAATTCCTGAACGACCCGCGCACCTGGCAAGAGGCCAACAAAAAGGCCTGACCCAATCGGTTAACAAATCGAAAACCCTGCGGGAATTTTTTTCCGCAGGGTTTTGCTTTAATGCTACTATATATCGGCAAATCGGGCGATCTTACCCCAAAATCAGCTATGTTTGGGCTTATCCACAGGCTTTGCACAGAAACATACAAGTTGCCCTCAACCCTTCCGATCCGCTAACTGGACGGCAATAAACGGGGACAAAAATGAACGAGATTTCGGTATTCAATCCGACCGGTTCGGACATTGAGCAAGCCATGCCGATGCCGCATTCCATCGAGGCTGAGCAACAGCTTCTGGGCGCTATTCTGACCAATAACGATATTTTCGACCGGGTGGCGGCGATCATCCGGGGCGAGCATTTCTACGAACCGGTGCATCAGCGGATTTTTGACATCGCGGCCCAGCGCATCGCCAAGAACAATCTGGCGTCGCCGGTCACGCTGAAGGCGTTTTTGGAAGACGACGAAGGTCTGAAAGAGCTTGGCGGCCCGGCCTATCTGGTCCGTCTGGCGGGCGCGGCCATCTCGTCTTTCGCGGCGCGGGACTATGCGCAGATGATCTATGACATGGCCATCCGGCGCGAGCTGATTTCCGTCGGCAAGGATATCTCGGCCAAGGCGGCCCGCGTTGATGTGGATAGCGAACCCAAAGAACAAATCGTCGAGGCCGAACAAAAGCTTTATCAGCTGGCCGAGCAAGGCCAGGCGGAAAGCGGTTTTCAATCCTTCCTGCGGGCTGTCACCGATGCGGTCAATGTCGCCAACGCCGCCTATCAGCGCGACGGCGGGCTGGCGGGCATTCCGACCCAGTTGATCGATCTGGACGGCAAGCTGGGTGGCTTGCACAAATCCGATCTTCTGATCCTCGCCGGTCGCCCCTCGATGGGCAAAACCTCGTTGGCGACCAACATCGCCTACAATGTCGCCAAAGCCTATAAGAAGGGCAAAATGCCCGATGGCAGCGACGGCGCGATTGACGGCGGGGTGGTTGGCTTTTTCTCACTCGAGATGAGCGCCGAACAGCTGGCGGGCCGCATTCTGGCCGAGGCGTCGGAAATATCCTCGCACAAAATCCGGCAGGGCGACATGACCGAAGAGGAATTCCGCCGCTTTGTCGAGGCCGCCAAAACGCTCGAGGCCTGCCCGCTTTATATCGACGACACCGCCGCCATCCCGATTGCCCAACTGGCTGCCCGGGCAAGGCGGTTGAAGCGCACCCACGGGCTGGACCTGCTGATCATCGACTATCTGCAACTGGTGCGCGGCACTTCGGACAACCGGGTGCAGGAAATCGGCGAGATTTCCATGGGGCTGAAAGCCATCGCCAAAGAGCTGGACATCCCCGTCATCGCCCTGTCACAGCTTAGCCGTCAGGTGGAAAACCGCGACGACAAGCGGCCCCAGCTTTCGGACCTGCGCGAATCCGGCTCGATCGAACAGGACGCCGATGTGGTGATGTTTGTCTATCGCGGCGAATATTACAAAGAGCGTGAAAAACCCGGCGACGACGATCTGGCCGCGATGGAAAAATGGCGCGAGGATATGGAGCGTCTGCACGGCAAGGCCGAGGTGATTATCGGCAAGCAGCGCCACGGCCCCATCGGCACAGTGGAACTGTCATTCGAGGCGCAATTCACCCGCTTTGGCAACCTCGTGAAACCGTGGCAACAGGGCGCGGGCGAGTTTTAATCCGAGCCGCGCAAGCGCCTGCCCGCGGGGTGGCGCAAACCCGTTCTTGGATTGCAATTAATCTAGCCAATCACTGCCCGCACCCTCTTACCGGCGCAGGCTTTCAAAAGCGGCGGGCTGTAGGATGGGTGCTATGCACCCATCTTCACATACCCGCCGAATCTCACATCAATCTCCCACCCGTCGGGATGCCCGCACACCACAGCGGCTGCGCGGATCACGCCGGAATGGGTGACGACCAGCGTATCGTCAGACAAGCCGTCCAACACCTCGGCCACCCGATCCCGCAGCATGCCCACGCTTTCCCCCCCGTGCGGACGCGCCCCCATGAAATCGGCGGCCCAGATGTCCAGCTCATTGCGCGGGATGTCGCTCCATGGCACCATTTCCCAGCGCCCGAAATCCATCTCGGTCAGACCGACCAGAACCTCCGCCTTAGGCCCATGCGCTTGAGACAGTCGTTCTGCCAGCCTACGGCAGCGGGTAAGCGGGCTGGTCACGATGCGGCTGGCCTTCGGCACCGTATCCAGCACCTGCTTCAGTTCTTCGTCAAAACTATCCGCCAATCCCAGATCCGTCCGCCCATAGCAGACCCCTTTGGCCACATCCGGCGTGGTGTGGCGCAGAAAGGTCAGAGCCAAGCGACGACACCCAGTAAAAACGCCACTTCCGCCACCTGTTGCGTCGCGCCCAGGCAATCACCGGTATACCCGCCGATCTTGCGCACAAAGGCACGGGACAGAACCATCACAGCCACCACGGCCAGCGCGATCCCGATCAGGGTCTCGGTAATCCCGACAAGAAACAGCGCGGCAACAACAACGCCAAGGGTCCAAAGACGCGCATAGGTCAGGTCGTCATCCGCCACAGCGGGCCGCGAGAATTTCGCGCTCTCCGCGCGGGCATAATCATACCGCGCAATAATCTCGACAATGGCATGGCGGCTGATCACATGGCCGGCCACAACCACCCAGACCACCGACCAGCTGGGCCATTCGAACAAGGCCGACCATTTCAGCGCCACCACGAAAAAAACCGCGATCATCCCGAACACACCAACATGGCTGTCACGCATGATCGCCAGCATGCTGTCCCTGTCCCTGCCGCCGAACAAACCGTCAACCGTATCAGCAAGGCCGTCTTCGTGCAGCGCGCCGGTCAGGCCCACCGCGATAATGATGCACAGGAAGGTGGCCACGTTTTCAGGAAAGATCATGCCCAGCAGGTAATAGCTGATCCCCGCGATACCACCCACCACCAGCCCCACCGCCGGATAGAACCGCGCCGAGCGGGCAAAGCTTTCATCGCTATGTTCGACCGTATCGGGCACCGGCAGGCGGGTCATAAATCGCAGGGCCGAGTAGAATTCGTCGCGGGTTGCCATATGCGTCTCCTGAAAGGTTTCACCATATTGTTAAGACAGGCTTTGTGGTGAAACGCGCAAAATCTGTTGATGTTCTTATGCGTTGCCATTCTCATACCATGTTGCCGCGTCAGGGCAATTCCCCTTGACCCTTTCGGACGCATTGCCCAACAAGGGCAGCATGAGCACAGCAAGCCTGAAAATCGATCTTGGTGCCGTTCAGCGCAACTGGCAGGCGCTGGATGCCATGTCCGGTGCCGGTGTGGAAACCTCGGCCGTGGTCAAGGCGGATGGCTATGGCCTGGACAGCGGGCGCGTGTCCAGGGCGCTTTACGATATCGGCGCCCGCCGGTTCTTTGTCGCCGCCGCGGAAGAGGCCGCCGCCGTCCGGCAAGCCGTCGGGCCGGACGCGCGGATTTGCGTCTTCTCGGGCCATATGGCAGGCGACACGGATCTGATCCGCGCCTTGCAGCTGATCCCGATGCTGAATTCGCACGACCAGATCAACCGCCATTTCAATGCCCTGCCCGATCACCCTTTTGGCGTGCAGCTGGATACCGGCATGAACCGGCTTGGGCTTGAGCCTGACGAATGGGCAAGCGCCCGCGCGGGCGTTGTGGCCAAGGGGCCGGAGATGATCATGTCCCATCTGGCCTGCGCCGATGAACCCGACCATGCCATGAACCCGTCGCAATTGGCCGCCTTCCGGCAGATGACGGGCGGGCTGGACGTGCCCTTGTCGCTTGGGGCCACGGGCGGCATCCTGATGGGACCGGACTATCACTTCAACATCACCCGCCCCGGTGTCGGCCTTTACGGCGGTTTCCCGTTTACGGATGCCGCCCCGGTCGTGACCCTTTCGATCCCCGTGATCCAGACCCGCGATGTCGCCATCGGCGAAACCGTTGGCTATTCCAACACATGGACCGCCCGGCGCCCAAGCCGGATTGCCACAATCGCAGGCGGCTATGCCGACGGCATAATCCGCGCAATGGGTGCGAAAACGGTGCTTCATGCGGGGGATCAAACCTGCCCCATAGTCGGCCGCATCTCGATGGACATGATCGGCGTCGATGTCACCGGCCTGTCCGAAATCCCCGACACGCTCGACTTGCTGACCCCGGTCCAGACGGTCGATATTCTGGCCGAAAACGCCGGTACAATCGGCTATGAAATCCTCACCTCGCTGGGCCATCGCTACAAGCGCGAGTACCTAAGCACATGAGCATAACCACCCCCCTGGCCCTTCTGGGCCGATCCTTTCTGGCCATGCTGGCCGCGGTCGGGCGGGTGTCGATCTTTACCGGCAATGCCGTCAGCCACCTGTTTCGCCCGCCCTTTTACCCGCGCGAATTTTTCCTCGCGCTGATCAATATCGGCTGGCTTTCGCTTCCGGTGGTGGGTCTGACCGCGCTTTTCACCGGCGGTGCCCTGGCGCTGCAAATCTACGCCGGCGGATCGCGCTTTCAGGCGGAAAGCGTGGTGCCCTCGATTGTCGCCATCGGCATGGTGCGCGAACTTGGCCCCGTTCTGGGCGGTCTGATGGTGGCAGCCCGTGTCGCCAGCTCGATCGCCGCCGAAATCGGCACCATGAAAGTGACCGAGCAGATCGACGCGCTGGTGACACTCTCGACCAACCCGATGAAATACCTGACCATGCCCCGCCTGCTGGCGGCCACCCTGTCGGTGCCGGTCCTGGTGGCGGTCGGCGATTCAATCGGTATTTTCGGCGGCTATCTGGTGGGCGTCACCCGGCTGGGCTTCAACCCTGCCACCTATATGGACAACACCGTGGATTATCTGGAATTCTGGGACGTGGCCTCGGGCCTTGTCAAAGGCGCGGTGTTCGGCTTTATCGTGGCGCTGATGGGCTGCTATCACGGCATGAATTCGGGCCGCGGCGCACAAGGCGTGGGCCGCGCCACCAAAGCGGCGGTGGTCAGCGCCAGCGTGCTGATCCTTGCGTCAAACTTCATCCTGACCGAGGCGTTTTTCACCACATGATCACGCTTCGGGATGTGCATAAGTCGTTTGGCGAAAAGCCAGTGCTGCAAGGGATCAACCTTGAGGTTCCAAAAGGCCAGTCGCTTGTGGTGATCGGCGGCTCGGGCACCGGCAAATCGGTGCTGCTGAAATGCATCCTCGGTCTGGTGGTGCCTGACCGGGGCGAGATCACCGTTGGCGGCAAGCTGCTGGACGCGGCCAATCGCGAAGCGTTTCTGGACACATTCGGCATGCTGTTCCAGGGCGGGGCGCTGTTTGACAGCCTGCCCGTCTGGCAAAACGTCGCCTTCCGCCTGCTGCGCGGATCGCTGGCGCGGCCGCTGAATGAGGCGAAAGAGATCGCCATCGAAAAGCTGCGCCGCGTGGGTCTGACGCCGGAAACCGCCGATCTGTTTCCGGCCGAGCTTTCGGGCGGGATGCAAAAACGGGTCAGCCTGGCCCGTGCGATCTGCGCCGATCCTCAGGTGATTTTCTTTGACGAACCTACCACGGGGTTGGACCCGATCATGGCGGGTGTCATCAACGCGCTGATCCGCGAGATTGTGTCCGAGATGGGCGCGACCGCGATCACCATCACCCACGACATGACCTCGGTCCGGGCGATTGCCGATCAGGTGGCGATGCTGCACGCCGGCAAAATCCGCTGGGTCGGCCCCGTGGACCAGATCGACAGCGCGGGCGATCCTTACCTCGACCAGTTCATCAACGGGCGGGCCGAGGGACCGATCGAGACGGTGCGGTAGGCTATAGTTTCCCCAAAATCATGGGAAACAACCTCTGCATTTCATCTTTTCAAAAAAACTTCGGGGGGAAACCAGCCGCTCTGCGGCTGGTGGGGGGCAGCGCCCCCACCCACATCGACGCGCGGCACGCGCGGCGAAACCATTTGCCACCCCGTGCAGCTTCAGGCATCACGTCACCATGGCCAAATCGCTTTCCTACACCTGCACCGCCTGTGGCGCGTCATTCTCGAAATGGTCGGGGCGTTGCGACGCTTGCGGCGAATGGAATACCATTGTCGAAGAAAAACCGCTTTCGGCTGGCCCGTCCGCCAAATCGCTGGGGGCAAAACGCGGGGCCAGGGTGCCTTTGCACGACCTGAGCACCCAGGAAGCCCCGCCCCCGCGCAACCAATCGGACCTGAAAGAACTCGACCGTGTGCTGGGCGGCGGTTTGGTGAATGCCTCGGCCGTTCTGGTCGGCGGCGATCCCGGCATCGGCAAATCGACGCTGCTGTTGCAGGCCGCGGCAAAATTCGCAGCACGGGGCACCCGAACGGTCTATGTCTCGGGCGAGGAAGCCAGCGCACAGGTGCGGCTGCGGGCACAGCGTCTTGGCCTTGCGGACAGCCCTGTCAAGCTTGCCTCTGAAACCAATCTAAGGGATATCCTGACCACGCTCGAGGCTGAAAAGCCCGACCTTGCGATCATCGATTCCATCCAGACCATGTGGCTGGACAATGTCGAATCCGCGCCGGGCAGCGTCTCTCAGGTCCGCGCCTCGGCCCATGAGCTGACGACCTTTGCCAAACGCACCGGAACGGCGGTGATCCTTGTCGGCCATGTCACCAAGGAAGGCCAGATCGCCGGTCCCCGCGTGGTGGAACATATGGTCGACACAGTGCTGTATTTCGAAGGCGAACGCGGCCATCAGTTCCGCATCCTGCGCGCGGTCAAGAACCGCTTCGGTCCCGCCGACGAAATCGGCGTGTTCGAGATGACCGGAAAAGGGCTGGCCGAGGTCGCCAACCCTTCGGCCCTGTTTTTGTCGGAACGCGGAGAACCCGCCCCCGGATCGGCGGTTTTTGCCGGGATCGAAGGCACCCGCCCCGTGCTGTGCGAATTTCAGGCGCTGGTCGCCCCTTCCCCCCACAGCCAGTCACGGCGCAGCGTCCTGGGCTGGGACGGCGGGCGTCTGGCGATGATTTTGGCCGTGCTCGAGGCACGTTGCGGCATCCCGTTTACCGGTCTCGATGTCTATCTCAACGTCGCGGGCGGCATCAAAATTTCCGAACCCGCAGCAGATCTTGCCGTTGCGGCCGCATTGTTGAGTGCGCGGGAAGACGCCGCTTTACCCGCCGATTGCGTTGTTTTCGGGGAAATTTCGCTTTCTGGCGCTCTCAGACCCGCAAGCCAGACCGAAAACAGGTTGAAAGAAGCGCAAAAACTTGGTTTCACGTCGGCCATGGTTCCGTCCGGGGGCAAAACCGGAACCGGTGCCGGTCTCAGCCTGCGTCAGATGGGCGACCTGACCGGATTTGTAGGCGAGGTTTTCGGCGCAGGGTAGCGCAAGACAGCAAGGCAGGAAAAACATGGACGGCTTTACTTTGATAGATGCGATCGTTGCGGCGGTCATCATTCTGTCTGCAATTCTGGCCTTTTCGCGCGGCGTCGTCCGCGAAAGCCTTGCCATCCTCGGCTGGGTCGTCGCGGGTATGGTCGCCTTTGCCTTTGCCCCGCAGGTCGAACCGCTTGTCGCGGAAATCCCGGTGATCGGTGATCTTCTGACCGATAGCTGTGAACTGTCCATGGTCGCCGCTTTTGCCGCTGTGTTTGCGGTGACGCTGGTGATCGTGTCGCTGATCACCCCCTATTTCTCGACCCTGATCCAGAAATCCAAAGTCAGTGCTGTTGATCAGGGACTGGGCTTTCTGTTCGGCGTTCTGCGCGGCGGGCTTCTGGTCGCCGTGGCGTTCTTTGCCTATGACACGATCATGTCCAATCAGGCGGTTGAAATGGTGGATGACAGCCGCTCGGCCAAAATCTTTGCCAACGTGACCCAACAGGTCGAAGACCGCGACCCCGAGCAGGCGCTCGGTTGGATCACGGCCCAGTATGAAGAACTTGTTGGGGCATGTGAGGCGTAAGCCATTGGCGGCAAACCTGGCCAGTGTTCTGCTGTTGATGAAATACAAGGACGGCGACGCGAATGTCCGGTCCGTGTGGCTGTGTTCGCGTAATGACGCCATAGGCAACGTTGCTGTCATGGCCGCCGCGCTGGGCGTTTGGGGAACCGCCACCGGCTGGCCGGACCTGATTGTTGCCAGCGTCATGGCCGGGCTGTTTTTGTCGTCTTCATTCCAGATCGTGCGTCAGGCGTTGGAGGAAAGAAGATCACCCACCGCGCCAGAGTGCCATCTGCAATCCACCCCCCACACAGGTCAGACCGGAAAATTAAGCGGGCAATCTTCATGAAACTTCCGTGACACGCTCCGTTCATGCCACTATGAGAGGGCACGAACACTCACATCTGGATTCGGAGCTGCCCCCTTGTCCAAGCATATGCCACCCGCCCACCCTTTCGATGATGACAAACTGAAAGAGGAATGTGGCGTTTTCGGCGTCGTCGGCGTGCAAGATGCGGCGAATTTCGTCGCTCTTGGCCTTCATGCCCTGCAACATCGCGGTCAGGAAGCCGGAGGCATCGTCAGCCATTGCCCGCAAAAGGGTTTCAACAACGCCCGCCGGTTTGGCTATGTGCGCGACAATTTCACCAAGCAATCGCTGATGGAGACCCTTCCCGGTCCGCTGGCCATTGGCCATGTGCGCTATTCCACCGCTGGATCAAAAGGGGCTGCCATCCGTGATGTGCAGCCTTTTTTTGGCGAGTTCTCGATGGGTGGCGCGGCGATTGCCCATAACGGCAATATCACCAATGCCGTTGCGCTGAGACGCGAGCTGATCGAGCGCGGCTCGATCTTTCAAAGCTCAAGCGACAGTGAATGCATTATCCACCTGATGGCACGTTCGCTTCAGCGCAACATCCCCGAACGGATGGAAGACGCATTGCGCCGCGTCGAGGGGGCGTTCTCGGTCGTTGCCATGACCCGCACCAAGCTGATCGGCGTGCGCGACCCGCTGGGCGTGCGTCCGCTGGTTCTGGGCAAGATCGGAGACGGCTGGGCACTGTCATCGGAAACCTGTGCGCTGGATATTATCGGTGCGGAATTTGTCCGCGAGATCAAACCCGGCGAGATGGTGGTGATCGCCGAAAGCGGCATTCAAAGCCATTTCCCCTTCCGGCCCCAGCCTTCACGGTTCTGTATTTTCGAACATGTGTATTTTTCGCGCCCCGACAGCATTATCGAAGGGCAGTCGGTCTATGAGACACGCCGTCAGATCGGCGTGGAACTGGCCCGTGAAAATCCTGTTGAGGCGGATCTGGTTTGCCCCGTGCCCGACAGCGGCACCCCGGCGGCGATCGGCTATGCCCATGAAAGCGGCATTCCTTTTGGTCTTGGCATCGTGCGCAACCAATATATGGGCCGCACCTTTATCGAGCCGACCGAACAGATCCGCAATATGGGTGTGCGTTTGAAGCTGAACGTCAACCGCGCCCTGATCAAGGGCAAGCGGGTCATTCTGGTGGATGACAGCGTGGTGCGGGGGACGACCAGCCGGAAGATCAAGGAAATGATCCTGGATGCAGGCGCCGCCGAGGTGCATTTCCGCATTGCTTCGCCCCCGACAGCGTGGCCGTGTTTCTATGGGGTCGATACGCCCCAGCGTGAAAAACTGCTGGCCGCGACCATGTCGGAAGACGAGATGCGCGCGCATCTTGAAGTGGACAGTTTGAAATTCATCTCGCTCGATGGCCTTTATCGTGCGGTCGGCGAAACGAAGGGGCGCGACGACGAGTGCCCGCAATATTGCGATGCATGCTTTAGCGGCGAATATCCGGTTGCACCTTCGGACATGATCGAAAAAGGCTTCGAGGTGAAGGCGGCCGAGTAATGGCCCGCCCGCTACAATTCCGCCCGCATCATTTTCTTTGTTCGCTGGGCTTTCGCGGCGCGGGGTATTCTGAGGCTTTTACGGAAAACATGACCGGGATCATCATGGGCCGCTTGCGCGCCGATGGCGGGGATGCGGTTGAGATCGAAGTGATCGGAGCGACCGACGACATCTGCGGCCCCTGCCCCAAGCGGCGTGGGGATCTTTGCACCAACCAAGAGAACATCGCCAAGCTGGACCTCCAGCATTCGAAACGTCTGGGGGTGCGCCCCGGCGACCGGCTGACATGGGGGCAGGCCAAGGCGCGGATCAGGTCTTTGGTGCAGCCCGGCGATTTGGCGCAGGTGTGTGAGGGGTGCCAGTGGCTGGACTATGGCTATTGTGAAGAAAGTTTGGTGGCCTTGCATGAAGGCGGTGGGGTGTGATGGGTGGAAACCACCCATCCTACAGGTGTATATGACCCCTCAATTCCATTCGCCTAGACGTAGGATGGGTGCTCTGCACCCATCACCAATACCCCACTCGGATCATGTCCGGCAGGGGATCGCCTTAAATCGGCATAAACATTCCATCGGGAGATAAAGTGGCGGGCCCGCCTGTTGGCGAAGTGTCCTCACCGAGCGCAAGGTTTCCCCTGCACCCTCCGGGTGGTCTGTGGGGGTCTCGGTGGCCTTTTGGGTTTTACCCCGAAAAGACACGGAGCCACTTTTGTCGACACGTGGGAGATTGCAGAGCGGGCATTAACATCCGGTAGCGCTTGCGAACGGTGCCCCTTTGCCACGTCGCCAATTGTGATGTATAGCGCGGGCCTTATCGCGAAGGGATCGTCAAGATGGAACGCCGCTCGGAACTGCTTATGCCTGCGGGCAATTTGCGCAAACTCAAGATGGCCGTGCTTTATGGGGCGGATGCCGTCTATCTGGGCACGCCGGATTTGTCGTTGCGCACCAAGTCCGAGTTTTCGCTGGAAGACGTGATCGAGGGGGTGAATTTCTGCCACGCCCATGGGCGGCGGGCCTATCTGACGCTGAACCTGTTTTCGCACAACAAGGACATTCCGAAATTCGAGGAATATCTGACCACCGTGCGCAAGGTGAACCCCGACGGGCTGATCATCTCGGACCCTGGTGTGTTCCAATATGTCCGCGAACGGGCGCCAGAGATTCCGCTGCATGTGTCGACACAGGCCAATATCGCCAGTTGGCTGACGGTGAAGTTCTGGCAGGGCCAAGGGGCTGATCTGGTGGTGCTGGCGCGGGAAGTTTCGTTCCCCGAGCTTGAGGAAATCCGCGCGGAATGTCCGGATGTGAAGCTGGAAGCCTTTGTGCACGGTGCAATGTGCATGACCTATTCGGGGCGCTGCCTGCTCAGCAACTTCATGGCCGAGCGCGGGGCGAACCAAGGCAACTGCGCCAATTCCTGCCGCTGGAATTACAAGTTCCACATGCGGATGAAAGACGGCACGGTGCAGGAATTGATCGTCGATGAGACCAACCAGCATATGTTCGAGTTTCTACTGGAAGAAGGCGTGCGGCCCGGTGAATTTTTGCCGATTCAAGAAGATGAGCGCGGGTCGTATATCCTCAACTCAAAAGACCTTTGCCTGATGCCGAAGCTGGACGATTACTTGCGGATCGGCGTTGACAGTCTGAAAGTCGAGGGACGCGGCAAGTCGGAATATTACGCCGCCGTGGTGGCGCGGGCCTACCGGATGGCGATTGATGACTATTATGCCGATCCCGAAAACTGGGATGCCTCGGACTATATGGAAGAGTTGGAAACCGTCGGCAACCGGGGCTACACGCTGGCCTTTCACAAGGGGCGGCTGACCAATCTGGCGCATGGCTATGAACAGACGCAGACGATTGCGCATTGGGAATATGCAGGTGTCGTGACGGAAGTGACCGAGGATGCGTTTCTGGTCGAGGCCAAGAACAAGCTGGAACCGGGGGATGTGATCGAAATGGTCTCGCCCGTGGCCCGCAACACGGTGTTGTTCCGCGCCTATGATTACGAGGTCGCCGCGACCGGTGAGCGCAAGGACGTGATCCATGGCGGCACAAAGACGGTGATCCGCCTGCCCTTTGCGATGTTCGAATTGGAAGACCTTGACGATCTGCGCAGCAACTTCCCACCCTTCACGGTGCTGCGCAAAGAACGCGCTCTGACCGAGGAACAGTGGAACCGGCTGAAGCTGGACAAGACGGCCTTGGCGATGGAGGTGAAGGATACGGCCAACGAAACCGCCTATCGCCGCCGCCGCGACGCGCTGGTGCAGGCGATCGAGGCGGATACCAGCACGCGGCGGCACAAGACCAACCGCAAGGGCACCGAGGGCTGTTGCGGCAAGGGTTGCAACGGCTGTCTGATCTTCTGGCAGGACGATATCTATGCCAAGGCACGGGAAATTCTGCTTGAGCGCAAACAGGGCGCGATGCTGACCAAAGCCGAGGCAGCCGAGTTGAAATTGCCAGCGGCCGAGTGACCGGTGCAATAATTCTCTGGACTTTTTGACCGAGTCGTGAAAATTTGATCAAAATATTCCATCGTGTGACTTATGGACCTCAGCGATCTCAGCACCATCCGCATTGCCGCATCCGACCTGAACGGTCAGATGCGCGGCAAACGGTTGCCGGCTTCGGATTTTGACAAGCTGGAAAAAGGCGGGGCGCGGATGCCCTTGTCATCGCTGAACATCGATATACAGGGGGCCGATATTGTCGGCAGCCCGCTGGTTTTTGAAACCGGTGATGCGGACGGGATGCTGTTGCCCACCGGGCGCGGGCCTCTGCCGATGCCCTGGCTGGATCGGCCCTCGGCGCTGGTGCCGATGTCGCTTTACCACGATGGCGGCACGCCCTTTGCCGGAGACCCGCGTCATGCGCTTGTCGGCGTACTGGACCGTTTCAAGGCGCGTGGCTGGGATGTTCATGCAGCGACCGAGATGGAGTTTTATCTGGTCGATGACAGCGGCGCTATGATGGAGCCTGCGCATAACCCGATCACGGGCCGGCCGATGACCGGCGACGCCACGCTGGGGCTTTACGAGCTGGACGCTTTTGATGCGTTTTTCAGTGATCTCTATGACGGTTGCGCGGCGATGGATATTCCGGCCCAGGCCGCGATTTCCGAGGCCGGGCATGGCCAGTTCGAGATTAACCTGCTGCACCGCGACGCGCTGCATGCGGCGGATGATGCCTATTTTTTCAAGGCCTTGACCAAGGGGATTGCCCGAAAGCACGGAATGGCGGCGACCTTTATGGCCAAGCCTTTTGCCGGTGATGCAGGCAACGGGATGCATGTGCATTTCTCGGTCGTGGATCAGGATGGCCGGAATGTCTTTGACAATGGCGGGCCTGAAGGCACCGACTTGCTGCGTCATGCGGTTGGCGGGTGTGTTGCGGCGATGCCGCCCTCAACATTGATCTTTGTGCCGCATGGCGTCAGCTATGATCGCATGGTGCCCGGTGCCCATGCGCCGACCGGCGCGGGCTGGGCCTATGAAAACCGCACCGCCGCCATCCGCATTCCGGGCGGATCGCACAAGGCGCGGCGGATCGAGCATCGCGTGGCCTGCGGCGACATCAACCCCTATCTGGTCATGGCGGCAATTCTGGGGGCCGCAATGGTCGGGATCGAGGATCAGATGGATCCGGGCGAGCCGCTGACCGGAAATGCCTATGATCAGGATTTGCCGCAATTGGCAGGCGATTGGGCCTCGGCCATCGACCTGTTCGAGACCGCGCCGATCAATCGCCGCATCTTCCCCGATCTGCTGATCGAGAACCTGTGCAATACCAAGCGGCAGGAAATGCAGCGCATGTCGGAAATCCCCCATGACGAGTTGTGGAAAATCTACATCGAGGCGGTCTAGCCTGCGGGCAATAATTTGATCAAAAGGTGATCCATGAAGATCGGAATACTGCAAACAGGCCACCTGCCGGACGAGATGATGGCCGAAATGGGCGACTATAGCGTCATGTATGAAGGCATGCTTGAAGGGCATGGCTTTACCTTTCAGACGTGGAATGTGGTTGACGGCGAATTCCCCGCCGGGCCGCATGACGCCGACGGCTGGCTGGTCTCGGGTTCGAAATTCGGGGCTTACGAGGATTTGCCGTGGATTGCGCCTTTGGAAGAGTTGATCCGCAGCATTCAGGCGGCCAAGGTGCCGCTGGTCGGGATTTGCTTTGGCCACCAGATCATCGCACAGGCGCTGGGCGGCAGGGTCGAAAAGTACGAGGGCGGCTGGTCTATCGGGCTGGTCGATTACGATTTTGAGGGCGAGACACTGGCGCTGAATGCGTGGCATCAGGACCAGATCGTTGACGCGCCGGTTGGGGCGCAGGTGATCGCGTCGACACCGTTTTGCAGATATGCAGGGCTGGTTTACGGTGACAGTATCATGTCGGTGCAGCCCCATCCGGAATTCAGCCCCGCGGCGGTCAGCGAGCTGATCAAGACCCGCGGGGCCAATATCGAAGACAAGCAACTGCTGGAAACAGCAACCGAAAATCTGAAAAAACCCACGGCAAACGAAGCCATGGCGCAAAAGATCGCCGACTTCTTTGCCAAGGCGAGGACACATGAGTGACTGGACCAACAAACTTCCCGAAGCCGCGCGGACCTATCTAGACGGCAAACGACTGGACGAGGTGGAATGCATCGTCTCGGACCTGCCGGGCATTGCCCGTGGCAAGGCCGTACCGGCCAAGAAATTCGCCAAGCAGGATAAATTTCATCTGCCCGATTCGATTTTCTATCAAACCATCACAGGTGGCTGGGGCGAGGCCGCAGGGGATGACGGCTTTATCGAGAAGGACATGATCCTGAAGCCGGATTTCTCGACTGCAACGGCGGCTCCGTGGACGGCGGACTGGACGCTTCAGGTGATCCACGATTCCTATGACCGTGACGGCACACCGATCCCTTTTGCCCCGCGCAATGTTCTGAAACGGGTGGTCGATCTTTATCACAAGGAAGGCTGGGAGCCGATTGTCGCCCCCGAGATGGAGTTCTTCCTTGTGGCCCGCAATCTTGATCCGGCAAAAGAGATCGAGCCGATGATGGGCCGCTCTGGTCGTCCGGCGGCGGCGCGTCAGGCCTATTCGATGACGGCGGTCGATGAATTCGGACCGGTGATCGACGACATTTACGATTTCGCCGAGGCGCAAGGGTTTGAAATAGACGGCATCACGCAGGAAGGCGGGGCCGGTCAGTTAGAGATCAATCTGCTGCATGGTGAACCGGTGGCGCTGGCCGATCAGGTTTTCTATTTCAAGCGGCTGATCCGCGAGGCGGCGTTGCGGCATAACTGCTTTGCCACCTTCATGGCCAAGCCGATTGCCGATGAACCGGGCAGCGCGATGCATATCCATCATTCGGTCGTCGATCGCGACACCGGGATGAATATTTTCTCTGGCCCGCAAGGGGGCGATACGGATGCGTTTTTCTACTTTATCGGCGGTTTGCAGAAATACCTGCCTGCGGCGATTGCCGTGTTGGCGCCTTATGTGAATTCCTATCGCCGCTATGTGAAAGATCACGCGGCACCGATCAATCTGGAATGGGCGCGCGACAACCGGACGACCGGTATCCGTATTCCGATTTCATCTCCGGCGGCGCGGCGGGTGGAAAACCGCATCGCGGGGATGGACTGCAACCCCTATCTGGGGATCGCGGCGTCTTTGGCTTGCGGCTATCTGGGGATGAAAAACCAGATCCGCCCCGACGCGCAATTCCGTGGCGATGCCTACGAGGGTGAAGGCGAAGTTCCCCGCGTTCTGGGCGAAGCGTTAGAGCTGTTTGACGGCGCAGAAGAGCTTCATCAGATTCTGGGGCCGGAATTTGCGCGGGTCTATTCCATCGTCAAACGAGCCGAGTATGACGAGTTCCTTCAGGTGATCAGCCCGTGGGAGCGTGAGCATTTGCTGCTGAACGTGTAAGCCATGAACCTGCTGCATGTGAACGACCGCCCCGGCGCCTATCCCGACAGCTGGTACGCGGCAACGACCGGGTTTCTGGCCGAGCAACCGGCGTTGGATGCGCCTGTCACCGCCGATGTCTGCGTCATAGGCGCGGGCTTCACCGGGCTAAGCGCGGCGCTGCATCTGGCGGAACTGGGTTACAGCGTGCGGGTGCTCGAGGCGCAGCGGGTGGGCTTTGGCGCGTCGGGGCGCAACGGCGGGCAGATCAGCAGCGGCCAGCGCAATGACGTGGCCACATTGGAAAAGGCCTTTGGGTTCGAGCGCTCGAAAATGCTGTGGGACCTGTCAGAGGACGCCAAAGGGCTGGTCCGGTCATTGGCCAGCCAGCACGGGATCGATTGCTGTCTGAAAAACGGCGTCGCCCATCTGGGCCTGAACCGGCGCGAAATGGACGAGCTGCACGAGGAAGCCGAGCATCTGGCGAACCGCTATGACTATGCCCGCAATCAGGTGCTGGACAAGGATCAGGGATATCAGCTGTGCCGCTCGCCAGCCTATCACGGCGGGTATCTGGACAGGGGCGCGCTGCATCTGCACCCGCTGCGCTTTGTCGTCGGTCTTGGCCGCGCGGCCCTGGCCGCAGGCGCGGTCCTGCACGAGCGCAGCGAAGTGACAAGGATCGACCGGGGCGCAAAGCCCACGGTTCACACGGGCAAAGGATCGGTCACTTGCGATCATGTGGTATTGGCGGCGAACGGGTATCTGGGCGATTTGGTGCCGGAAGTGGCGCGACGGGTGATGCCGATCAACAATTACATCACGGCGACCGAACCGCTTGGCGATCTTGCCGACAAGCTGTTGTCGCAAGACGTGGCGGTGGCTGATACCAAGTTCGTCATCAATTACTTCCGTCTGTCCCACGACCAAAGGATGCTGTTCGGCGGCACCGAAAGTTATCGCTACAAGTTTCCCCACGACATTGCCGGAAAGGTCCGCAAACCGATGGGCGAAATATTCCCGCAACTGGCCGATGCGAAAATCGACTATGCCTGGGGCGGGACATTGGGGATCACCCTGCGGCGGATGCCCTATCTGGCGCGGATCACTCCGAATATCTTCAACGCCTCGGGCTATTCCGGCCACGGGGTCGCGGCTGCGACACATGCGGGGCAATTGACGGCTTTGGCGATCAACGGACAGGCGTCGGGCTTTGATCTGCAAGGCTCGGTCCCGATCGGCCCCTTCCCGGGCGGAGTGGCGATGCGCTGGCCGCTGATGGCGTTGGGCATGACATGGTTTGCGTTGCGCGATCGCCTCGGGTTTTAGAAATTCCGAATTAACACTTTTGAAAAATCAAAATTCGTCGTATGTATTTTCTGAAAATAAGTTTCAGGAAAGCCGAAAGCATGACACTTGCTCCGAATGTTTACGACGCTGAATCGATCCCCGAAGCGGCCCGCGCCGAAATTGACCGGTTGCTGCAATCAGGCGACCTGTTTCGCTATACCGCGCCCGAAGACGCTCCGGTGGCTTTGCTGGAACGCGAATTCGCCGAGTTCATGGGGGTGAAATACGCGCTTTGTGTTTCAAGCTGTTCGGCGGCTTTGTTCCTGTCGCTTAAGGCGCTTGGCCTGCCCCGCGATGCCAAGGTGCTGATCCCGGCCTTTACCTTTGCCGCCGTGCCATCTTCGGTTGTTCATGCTGACTGCCAGCCGGTGCTATGCGAGGTCGGTGACAATTACCGCGTCAATTTGGACGATTTCAAAATCAAGCTTGAGACCGGGGATATCAAGGCGGTCATCATCAGCCATATGCGGGGCCATACCTCGGACATGGATGCGATCATGGCGCTGTGCACAGCGCATGATATTCCGGTGGTCGAAGACGCGGCCCATTCGCTGGGCACCACATGGCATGGTGAAAAGATCGGCACCATTGGCAAGATCGGCTGCTTTTCGTTCCAAAGCTACAAGCTGGTGAATGCCGGTGAAGGCGGGGTGATGATCACCAATGATCCCGATGTTGTTGCGCAAGCCGTGATTATGTCGGGGGCTTACGAGCATATGTGGAAAAAGCATTCGGGACCCGACGGGCAGACCCAATCCGAGCTAAACGAGGCGTTTGCCCGCTGGCAGAACAAGCTGCCGCTTTATAACCTGCGGATGTCCAACCTGTCGGCAGCGGTGATCCGCCCGCAACTGCCCGAAGTGGCGCGGCGGGTGCGTGATGGCCGGTCAAACCATGATTATGTGGCAAAGCGTCTGAACACATCCCCATGGATCACCGTGCCGGAAAAGCTGCCCCCCGAGGAACGTGCGCCGGATTCGATCCAGTTCAATCTGGCCGGCATGAGCTATGATCAAATCGGAGCCTTCCAGAACGCCGCTGCGGATCGTGGTGTGAAAGTGCAGGTTTTCGGCAGGTCCGAGGATAACGCCCGCGCCTTTTGGAATTGGCAGTTCATACCGGGCGATATGCCTGATCTGCCCATGACGCGGGCGATGCTGGGCAATGCCTGCGACACCCGGCTTCCGGCGCGGCTGACCAAAGCCGAGCTGGACGTGATCGTCGAGGCGCTTTTAGGTGCCGCAGATGCGGTGATGAAAGCGAAAGCCGCCTGAGCGTTTTTCCAAGGGCGTTTGGTCAGATAATTCGGATGGCGTCTTTGATATCCGTGTGGATCGCACTGAACGGATCGACGACGATTTCCCGCAGCAATGATTTCAGATGACCGGCCACTTCGGCAGGCATATCGCCCAGCACATCCTTGCGTGCGGTCAAGGATATGCTGCGGCTGAGCGGCGGGAAGGGCAGTTCGAACACGTCCAGCTCCGGCCCGAAGCGCCGGGCGCGTTGCAGCGCCAGCGGTGTCAGGATCGTCCAGCCCACGCCTTGCGCGACCAGAGCAAGGATCGCGTGATAACTGTCCAGCTCAAACCGATGGGACAGTCGGATGGTATTGTGGCTGAGATGCGCGTCAATCAACCGGCCCATATAATGGCGGCGGGTGTATTGCACCAAGGGCAAGGCGGTCAGTTGGCCGGCAAGATCCGCGCCAAAGCGCAATGCGCCTTTCGGGGCGGCGCCGACAAATCTTTCGGTCAGCAGCGGGTGCACATCCATCCAATCCGCCCGTTCGCCGGTATCGGCTGAAACGATAACATCCAGTTCGCGATGCTCAAGCTGGTCCATCAGCGAATGGCTGGCACCGGTTTCCAGCAGGAATTGGCAATCCTTCAACTGATCCGACATGCGGGTCAGAAGGCTGGGCGTGACGTCGGCCTCAAAGTCCTCGATCACACCAAGACGAAATTGGGTCAGCGCGCTGAGGTCATTGCTGGACAGCTCGGATCGCGCCAGTTCGGCCTCGGCGATAATCGCTTTTGCCCGGCGCAGAAACACCCGGCCCGCCGGGGTCAGCCCGACGGGGCGGGCGTTGCGGTCCAACAGGATGGTGCCAACCGCGGTTTCCAGATTTGTCAGCTGCTGGCTGACGGTCGACGGGCTGGCCCCCAGCCGCCGTGCGGCGGCCGAGATTGAGCCTTCTTCGGCGGTGGCGACGAAGATTTCGATGGCCCAAAGGGTAATGCGCCCGGGACCGTTTTGCATTGGTTAGCTAAGCTTGGACAGCTTGGCCTGCAATTCGGCAAGTTGTTTCTTGATATCCGACAAATCCTCGCCGCCGTCATCCGCTTGCGTAGGCTCGGCCGCTTCGCCGCCGCCGCCAAAGGCCGCGCCCATCGAATTTGTCAGGGCTTTGAAAAACGCCTCTTGCTGCGCCTGCATCGCTTCGAAGCCGGGCATCGTGGCGATGGGGTTCATGGTCGACATATTCTCGACCATCTTTTCCTGACCTTCGCGCAGCATATCAAAGCTGGCGGCCAGAAATTGCGGCACAACGCTTGAAGCCTGGTTGGTGTAGCTGCGGACCAGATCGTTCAGAACATTGATCGGCAGCACGTTTTCGCCGCGGCTTTCATGTTCGGCAATGATCTGAAGAAGATATTGGCGGGTCAGATCGTCGCCCGATTTCAGGTCGATTATCTTGACCTCGCGCCCGTCACGAATGAAGCCCGCGATATCTTCGAGCGTCACATAGTCACTTGTCTCGGTGTTATAGAGGCGACGGCTCGCGTAGCGTTTGATCAGCAGCGGTTCGTTGGTGTCAGCCACAGGTAATCCTCCCCGATTTATGCAGCATTGCAGAAAAGCTTACGGCAGTGCGGCGAAAAAAGAAAGGTGCCTTTCGCTGCGCAGCATTTTCGTGATTTTGCAGATGCAGAAATAGCAAGAGCGGGCCAATGGCCCGCCCTTGAGGAGTACCGGTTGGGGAGGAGAAAACCGGCTATTCCTTGAAAAGCTTACTTGGCAGCTGCAGTTGCTTTCTTGGCAGCGGCAGTTGCTTCTTTGGTTGCTTTCTGAACCGCGGCGGTTGCGTCTTCGCCCAAGGTTTTGCCAGCAGCCATCAGCAGCTCAACAGTTTCCATCTGAACTTTTTTCGCAACTTCAGCGAAAGCCGCCATGTTTTCTGCGGCAACTTCAGCCGATGCCGAAGCGAAATCGGTCATTGCTTTGGCATAGTCGGCAGGTTCGTCCTGAACCTTCGATGCGGTGCCCAGCTTGGTGATGGTGTCTTTGGTCCACTTCGACGAAATCTCGGTCGATTTCTCAGCCGCTTCCAGAGCAACAGCTGCGAATTTTTCGTTCAGAGCTGCGGTGTTTTTGAAAGCATCTTCCATTGCTTTGGTGTCAACCGGGAACGCGCCCATGAAGTCTTTTGCGATCGCGGTGAAGTCTTGTGCTTTAGCCATTTTCTAAATCCTTGATACCTTGTTGCGCTGCCGGGCCCACCCCAGCGTTTCTGCGCCTGCAACATATATACATTCTGCACCGCAGCATTTCAAGGTTTTTTGCTGCAGTGCAGAATAAATTTTGTAAGCTACTGATTTTATTGAGGTGCCTTGACCTTCACATAGGTTCCTGGCGCATCGCACAGCACCGGATGCTCGGAATCACCAAAGTCGCGCGCGTCAATTTTCTTGCCAGACCGCTTTTTCAGCCAGCTTTCCCAGCGCGGCCACCATGACCCTTTGTGGAAATCCGCGGAATTGATCCAGTCATCCGCATCAAGCGACAAATCATCATTGGTATAGTGGCCGTATTTGTTTTTTGACGGCGGGTTGACGATTCCCGCGATGTGACCGGATTCCGACACGATGAAGGACTTGTTCTTCGAACCGGTCTGCTGGAACCCCCGATAGCAATCTTTCCACGCCGCGATGTGATCGGTTTCGCATGTCACGGCCATCAGCGGAATGTCCACATCCTGAAGCGTCAGCCTTTCGCCGCAGAACTCAACCCCGCCATCTGCGAATTCGTTGCGCTGGCACAATTTGCGCAAATACTCGACCACCATCTTGGCAGGCAGGTTGGCGCCATCGCCGTTCCAGTAAAGCAGGTCAAAGGCCGGAGGTGCCTCGCCCATCATATAGCTGCGGATCGCCGGGCCATATACCAGATCATTCGAGCGCAGAAAGCTGAAAGTGCGCGACATGATGCGGGAATACAGCACTCCGCTGGAAAACGCCTCTTCCTCGATCCCGTCGATAAAGTCGTCTTGCAGAAACGGGGTGAATTCCCCCTGATCCGAAAAATCGGTGAGCGCGGTAAAGAAGGTGGCCGATTTGACCGAGTTGTCTTTGCGCTTTTTCATCAGCGCGAGGGTCAAATGCAGTGTGGTGCCGGCGATACAATAGCCGACCGCGTTGATTTTCGGCTGTCCGGTAATCGACTTGACCTGATCAATCGCGGTCAAAAAACCGCTTTCGATATAGTCTTCCATGCCGACCTCGGCAAATGACGCATCGGGATTGACCCAACTGACGACGAACACCGTATAGCCCTGCTCGACCGTCCATTTGATCAGGCTGTTCTGCGCCTTGAGGTCAAGGATATAGAATTTGTTGATCCACGGCGGAAAGATCAGCAGCGGGGTTTCGTAAACCTTTTCCGTGGCGGGGGTGTATTGGATCAGTTCAAACAGGCGGTTGCGGAACACCACCTTGCCGGGGCTTGTGGCGATGTTATCGCCAATGGAAAAGGCGGATTCATCGGCCAGCTTGACCAGCAAGTCACCGTTATTGGCTTCCAGATCGGAAATCAGGTTCTCAAGCCCGTGGACCAGGCTTTCGCCCTCGGTCTCGACCGCTTTTTCCAGCGCGTCCGGGTTGGTGCCAAAAAAGTTGGTGGGCGCCATCATGTTGATGATCTGATCCGTGAAATAGCGCAGACGGCGCTTTTCCTTGTCTTCCAGCGTCTCGATTTGTTCGACCGCATCGCGGATCGCATCCGAGTTCATCACATATTGGCGGCGAATCAATGCGAAATAGGGGTTGGTTTCCCACATCGGATTGCTGAAACGGCGATCTTTGGGCAGGTCCATCTCGGGCAGTTCAAACTTGCCCTCGGCGATCATTTTCTGTGCGTCCACATAGAATTGCAGCGACTTGCCCCACATCTCAAGCTGGCTTTCGATGATCTTCGTCGGGTCGGACAGCATATCGGACCAATAGGCCGTGGCCGCCTTGACGAAAAGCTCGCCGCTTGGGGCTTCGATCGCGGGATTGACGTTTCTGCGATGCGACAATGCTGTCACCAGTCTGGCGGTAAGTTCTTCAATTTTATGAATATTATCGGTCAGACGCTCAATATTTTGGCCTGCGGCCGTGTCATCTATTGTCATATTCAAATATCCAGACTATTTTTTCTGCTATGCAGCATTAGCATAGTTGGGTAGTCTGGCACAAACTTTTGTGTTGTGACGTTGCGCGACACAATGACTGAAACAGGCAAGGAGCGCAGCATATGCGTTACATGGCGACTTACGACCTGATGGAAACGATCCGAAACACGAATCAGTGGCTCGGAGCAACCGCCAAGTCGATGGCCTCGTATCCGGCATTCGCGCTGACGCCCAACCCGATGATGCAATGGCTGGCCGCCTGGGGCGAAGTCACCGAGCGCAGTTTTGAGCGTATGGTGGCCAAACCGTCCTGGGGCATCCGCACCTTTACCTGCTCGGACGGCAAGGATCATCTGGTCCAGAAAAAACGCCTGGTCGAGCGCCCGTTCGGCGATCTTCTGCATTTTGAGGTCGCAGGCCGCGAGAAACAAAAGCGCAAGATCCTGTTGGTCGCGCCGATGTCGGGGCATTATGCCACGCTGCTGCGGTCAACTGTGAAATCGTTGATCGTTGATAACGAGGTTTACGTCACCGACTGGCACAATGCCCGCGATATTCCGGTGTCGGAAGGCAAGTTCGACGTCGAAGATTACACCCTGTATCTTGTTGATTTCATGCGCCATTTGGGGCCGGACACCCATGTGATCGCGATTTGCCAGCCCGCACCTCTGACGCTGGCCGCAACCGCCTATCTGGCCGAGGAAGACCCAAAGGCACAGCCGCAGACCCTGACCCTGATCGGCGGCCCGATAGATCCTGACGCGGCCCCCACGGAAGTCACCGATTTCGGATCGCGCGTGACCATGGGCCAGTTGGAAGAAACCATGATCCAGAGGGTTGGTTTCAAATACAAGGGCGTTGGCCGGATGGTCTATCCCGGCCTGTTACAGCTGGCGTCCTTCATGACGATGAATGCCGACACCCATTCGAAAGCCTTTGTCGATCAGATCGGCCGCGTAGCCAAGGGCGAGGCTTATGACGACGATGGCCATAACCGGTTCTACGACGAATATCTGGCGGTGATGGACATGCCGGCGGAATTCTACCTATCGACGGTCGAGCGCGTTTTCAAAAACCGCGAAATTGCGCGGAACGAATTTGTCGTTGATGGCAAGAAAGTGGATTTCGGCAAGATCACCACGGTGGCGGTGAAAACCGTTGAGGGTGCGCGTGATGATATTTCGGCCCCCGGCCAATGTGTTGCGGCGCTTGATTTGCTGACAGGTCTGCCCGCATCGAAAAAAGCCGCACATCTTGAGCCGGACGCCGGTCACTATGGTATTTTCGCGGGAAAAAGCTGGCGGAACAACATCCGCCCCTTGGTGCTGGACTTCATCGACGCCAACTCCGGCGGTCCGGCGAACAAGACCAAAGCGCCGAGCCGCAAGAAGAAGGCCTCGGTCAAGAAGGTTACTGCCGCTGAATAGGGGCTAAAGCCCGCTGACCCAGTTCAGAATGGTTTGAACCGTCCGGTCGTTTTGCCCGGGCGAGGCGATATCGCCCGCAATGACATGGGCCGAGGCATCATCCCCCGGCCCCAGATCAACCACGTCCATCTGTACAGGTCCGCCCCATTGCGCGGCCACTTCACGGGTTTTTTCGGGCGAAACGACCTGATCCGCATCCGAGAACATGAAAAGCGCAGGGGTGGTCAGCGACGCATGATCCAGCCCGTCCACATAGCTGACCAGATGGGCCAGGGTGACGGTGGCCACGGTGGGATAGCTGGTGGTCCAATATTTTTCCTGCGCGGCATTGCGCGGGGTGAAACTGCGGGTTTCTCCGGCCAGTTTCGGCACCCACCAGCGGGCATTTGGCAGGGTCAACAGCATCGCTGCAGGGTTGGCAATTTCGAAATTCGGCGAAATCAGCACAAGACCTGCCAGCCCTTCGCGCATCTTCGAGTCATGCGCCGCGGCGGTGGCCAGAGTGCCTCCGGTCGAGGTGCCGATCACCAGCACCTTGTCGCCTATCCGGCGACCGATCTCGATCGCCTCGGCAGTGTCAGCCAGCCAGTCCGCACCGCCTGGTTCGGCCATGGCCGGCCCGTCGCGCCCGTGCCCTGCGATACGGGTATAAAACAGGTTGGCCCCCAGCGCGTCGGCCACAAGGTCGGTCACGGGGCGGATTTCTTCGGACGAGGCCGAGAAACCGTGCAGATAGACCACCGCCCATTCCGTGCGCGCGCCCTTGCTGCCCGCCCAGACGATGCGCTTTTGAACGCCGGGGACGATATCGTCGAATTGCTGTTCGGATTGGGCGAGGTAGGTATCAAGATCAGCCGGAATGCGGGACGGATCGAACCGATAGCTGCCGTCAACTTCGGCGTGGTCGCCAAGACCGATCCAAAGCAACAGGGCGATCAGCGCCACGATCATCAGGGCGAAAAAGCTGCGGATGATGCGGAAAAGCCCCCTCATCTTGGCAAAACCCCGTCAATCGCGCCGCGGATCAGGGCAAGGTTTTCGGGTGTGGACAGGCTATGATCACCGCCCTTGACGAAGGTCAGGCGCATATCTTCCGCCTCGATATGGTCCAGCAGGCGCAGCGCGGTTTCGCGGGTGACGGCTGTGTCTTCGGTGCCTTGCAGCATACGGACGGGAAACCCAAAGCGCATGGGGCTGCGCATCACCAGATTGTTCCGCGCCTCTTCGATCAGGCGTTTGGTGATCGGATAGGGATCGCCATAATCAGACGGCAGATAGACGATACCGTCCCGGTCCAACGCCGCTTTCTGAGCGTCGTCAAAACCGGCAAACATGCTGTCTTCGGTAAAGTCGGGAGCGGCGGCGATGGTTATCAGCCCCTTGATCCGATGCGCCATTTCACGGGCGAGCAGCAGCGAAATCCATCCGCCCATGGATGAACCGACAAGGATCAGATCTCCGGCGGTCCGAGCTTCGATCACCTCTCTTGCATCTGCAAACCAGTCGCCGATTGAACCTTCGGTGAAGCTGCCCGAAGACTGGCCATGGCCGGAATAATCCAGCCGCAGATATGCATGGCCGGTATGTCTGGCCCAGTCTTCAAGGAAAATCGCCTTGCTGCCTTCCATATCGGACATGAAGCCGCCAAGGAAAACCACCGTTGGTCCCTGCCCTTCGGTTTTATGAAAGGCGATCCGGCGGCCGGATTGCGTGTCCAGAAATTGCGGCATGTCTTCCCTCGTATTTTCGCCGCATCCTGCACAAGTTGTATGCGGTTGAGAAGCCTCAAACCGTGGAAGTTGCCTTAAAGCGTTCCGAGATTAACTTGAGACGCGGAATTGATTTCGAAACGCCCGCAACGCCTTTAGCTATCGCGCGTTTAACCACATTGCTGTGCATCAGCAATGTGGTTAAACGCATTTAGGTCCGGTGATCGTGCAAATGTCAGCTTGGCCCCGGGTCGGCCAGAATTTGGGGGATTGGGCTTTGCCGCGCCCCTGTCTCAGGCGGCTGTATTCAATTTGGACCGGCTGGTATCGGCGACAATGCCCTGATCAAACAAGCGGGCAATTTCGGTGTCATCCAGACCGGTGACATCGGACAGGATTTCCTCGGTATTCGCGCCCAAAGTGGGGGCTGCCCTTGGGGGCGTACGATCCAGGGCCGAGAACGTGGCCGCATGGCCCGGCACAGGGAACCGGCCAAGACCCGATTGGGTCAGTTCGGCGAACATCGGATTGTCGGTGCTTAAGTCAGGGTCGTTCTGCACCGCCTCTTTAACGGTTCGGAATTCTGACCATGTCAACTTGGCATCATCGAATAGCTTGGAGACAACCTTGGACGGCCGCGCCGCAAACCACGGTTTCAGGATTTCGGTGATCTCGTGGCGCAGCTCCCAACGCACGCCTTCGTCCCGAATATCGCGGCGGTGGCGTTTGCCCAGCGCCGTCATCGCGGCCTCGGTTCCGGTTACTTTGACAAGGCCCGACCATTGCCGCGCGGTCAGGCCGATCACCATCACACGGCGCCCGTCGGCGCAGATGAAATCCTGCCCATAGGCCCCGTAAAGCGCATTGCCGGATTTCCCGCGTTGCGCCTTGTTCAGAACCGCATCGCCGATCATCCCCAGATGCCCCAGCGTGGCTGCGGCCACATCCTTGAGACTTAGCGCCACGTCTTGGCCCGCACCGGTCCGCAAGCGGTGCCGTTCCGCCGCCAGAACCGAGGTTGCGCACATATGCCCCGCCATCAGATCCCATGCGGGCAGCGCATTGGCGACGGGGGCGTCATGCCCTTCGGGACCGGTGATATCGGGAATACCCAGCGCGGGGTTGACGGTATAATCCACCTGAGGCCGCCCCTGCCGGTCGCCCAGCAACGTGACCATGATCAGGTCCTCGCGAAACTGGCTGAGGGTTTCGTAATCCATCCAGCCGCGCACGCGCAAATTGGTCAGAAATATCCCCGCATCGTCGCCCGGAGCGGTGATCGTGCGGGTGATCAGCTCGCGCCCTTCGGGATGGCTCATATCCACCGCGATGGATCGTTTACCCTTGTTCAGACCGGCCCAGAACAGGCTGTTGCCCGACGGGGCCAGCGGCCAACGGCCTGCATCCAGCCCGCCTTGCAGCCGGTCAAACCGGATCACATCGGCCCCCATTTGCGCCAGTGTCATGCCCGCCAGAGGCACAGCGACAAAGGCAGAGCCTTCAACCACGCGCATGCCATTCAGAATTCCGGTCATATCAGTTCTCCCATTCGGCTTTGGCCCGCATGCAGACATGTCCGCCCGTGGCAGCGACAGTGCACATATCCAGACTGCCCACCCCGTTTTCAGTGGCGCGGAGATGCAGATCGGATGTGTGAAACATCGGATGCACCCCGCGAAAGCTGAAGCGGTCCGGGCGCACGCCTTTCCACGCCGTCGCCCGGGCGATCAGCAGATTGGCCTGAAGCGGCCCATGCACCACGAGGCCGGGATAGTGTTCGACCTGTTGCGTATAAGGCAGGTCATAGTGAATGCGGTGGGCGTTGAACGTGATGGCCGAGTAGCGAAACAGAAGCGATGTCGAGATCGGCTCTCTGGTGTCGACCGACAGGTTTTCGGTCGGGCCGGGATGCTTGGGCGGCGGGGTGAATTCCGGCGCGATGGGCAGATAGACAATCGCCTGCGTTTCCCGCACGGCCAGCCCCTGGTTGCCGAATAGTTCGTGTTCAACCACGACAAACACCATACCGCCGGTTGAGCCGGTTTTCTCGTCCACCGCCGTGATGGTCGATTGCTTGGTGATGTCCTCGCCCACGCGCAGATCGCCGACAAAATGCAGGCTGCTGCTGGCCCACATGCGGCGCTCGTAAGGTACGGGCGGCAGGAACCCCCCGAGGGCCGGATGCCCGTCCTCGGCCAACCCTCCCATGCTGACCGCCGGGGGAAAGGCGTACCAATGCCACAGGGGGGGCATTGCCTCGCCCTCGGTCGGGCAGACGGCATCGCCGCGTCCGAGTGTGGCGTGGATGGTTTGCGCAACAGTGAAAGGGACGCAGCCTTTCACCGTTTCCTGCCGCCCGATCCAGTCTTTCAGGTTAGGCTGTGCGATTGTCTGCCCTCCGTCCATGGCCTAGGCCGCATTGCGGGTCGGGGTCAGGATGCGGGCAACGGTTTCCCCCATTGCCGACGGGTTGGGGGCTACCTCGATACCGCAAGAGCTGAGCAGCGCCACCTTTTCCTGCGCACTTTCCCCGAAGGCCGAAATGATCGCCCCCGCATGTCCCATCTGCCGCCCCTTCGGGGCCGCGAGACCGGCGATATACGCCGCCACCGGTTTGGTCATGTGATCGCGGACATAGGCCGCGGCCTCGGCTTCCTGCGGCCCGCCGATTTCGCCGATCATGATCACGGCGTCGGTCTCGGGGTCGGCTTCGAAAAGTTCGAGAATGTCTTTGAAGGACGAGCCGTTGATCGGGTCGCCGCCGATCCCGATTGACGAGGACACGCCGATGCCAAGTGCCGACATTTGCGAGGCGGCCTCGTATCCCAAAGTGCCCGAGCGCCCGACAATCCCGACCCGGCCGGGGGTATAGATATGCGGGGGCATGATGCCCATGAACCCTTTGCCGGGGCTGATGATGCCCGCACAGTTCGGGCCGATCAGGCGCATTTTCCTGTCACGCGGGAAGCGGCGCAAAAAGCGTTTGACCCGCATCATGTCCTGCGCCGGAATACCGTCGGTCACGCAAACCGCGGTTTTGATCCCCGCATCCGCCGCTTCCATCATCGCATCCGCCGCACCCGCGGGGGGAACAAACAGCAGGCTGGCTTCGGCGCCCGTGGTTTCGACTGCTTCGCGCATGGTGTTGAACACAGGGCGGTTCAGAACCGTGGTGCCGCCTTTTCCGGGGGTCACACCGGCCACGACCCTGGTGCCGTATTCGATCATTTCCTGCGCGTGAAACTGGCCGATCCGGCCAGACAGGCCCTGTACCACAACGGGGGTGTTTTCATTGATGACAATCGCCATGAGAGTTCTCCGTGTTATTCTGCCGCAATAGAGGTTGGGCGGGCATTCACCGCAGCCTCTGCCGCTTCCGCCAGAGTGTCCGCGCTGATGATCGGCAGGCCGCTTTGCTGGATGATCTTGCGCCCCGCTTCGACATTGGTGCCGGACAGGCGGACGACGACAGGCAGATCAATGCCTACATCCCTGTAGGCCTGAATGACGCCATTCGCGATCCAGTCACAGCGGTTGATGCCGGCAAAGATGTTCACGAGGATCACGCTGACCTTCGCGTCCGACAGAACCGTGCGGAAGGCCTGACAGACACGTTCAGGGCTGGCCCCGCCGCCGATATCAAGAAAATTCGCCGGTTCGCCGCCTGCCAGCTGGATCATGTCCATCGTCGCCATCGCCAGACCGGCGCCGTTGATGATACAACCGATATCTCCGTCCAGCCCGACATAGGCGAGGCCATGATCCTGCGCATAACTTTCGCGCGGGTCTTCCTGACCCGGATCGCGCAGCGAAGCCACGTGCGGGCGGCGGAACAGGGCGTTGGTGTCGAACGACATTTTCGCGTCCAGCGCCACCATCGCGCCATCCTTGCAGACCACCAGCGGGTTGATTTCAACCATCATCGCATCAAGATCGCGATAGGCGCGGTAGCAGGCTTTCAGCACTGTCACCATTTCGCGGATTTGCGGGCCATGCAGCCCCAGCTTGAAGGCCAGTTCGCGGGCCTGGTATTCGGCCAGCCCAACCGCCGGATCGATCACCATGCGGATCAGGCTGTCGGGGTCTTCCTCGGCCAGATCTTCGATCTCCATGCCACCATGACCCGAAGCGACGATCATGATCCGTTCGGTCTTTCGGTCGAGCACAAATCCGAGATACAGCTCGCGGTCGATATCCGACGCTTCCTCGACCCAGATACGGTCAATCCGCTTGCCACTGGCATCGGTTTGCTTTGTGACCAGAGATGTTCCAAGCAGGCGGGCCGCGAATTCGCGGGCTTCGGTTTCATTTTTGCAGACTTTCACACCGCCCGCTTCGCCACGGCCACCCGAGTATATCTGCGCCTTGACCACGCAGGTCCCGCCACCGATTTCGCGGGCACGAAAGCCCGCTTGTTCGGGGGTGAAGGCCACGCCGCCTTTGGGCACCGGAACACCGAATGAGGCAAGTATGTCTTTGGCCTGATGCTCGTGAATATCCATGATAAATCTCCGGTTGGGTTATTCGGCTGCGGCTTTGGCAGCGATTGCGTTGGCCACGTCGATGACGTTCTGCGCCATTTTTTCGCTGGCGGCGTCGATCATCTTTCCGTCAAGGCTGGCGGCACCCTTACCGGCGGCTTCGGCGGTTTTGAGTTCCTCGATGATGCGATGCGCCTTGCTGATCTCGGCCTCGGGCGGGCTGAACACCTCGTTCGCCATGTCGATCTGGCTTGGATGGATGGCCCATTTGCCTTCACACCCCAGCGCGGCGGCGCGGCGGGCACCGGCCATATAGCCTTCGGGATCGCTAAAATCGCCGAACGGCCCGTCAATAGCGCGCAAGCCGTAGGCGCGGCAGGCGATGACCATGCGGGTGATCGAGGCATGCCACTGATCGCCCGGATAGTCAGGGTTCAACCCGCCGATATTCACCGTCCGCGCCCGCATGCTTGCGGCATAGTCCGCCACACCGAAATGCAACGCTTCCAGACGGCCCCCGAATTGGGCGATGGCTTCGACATTGGCCATGCCCAAAGCGGTTTCGATCAGGGCTTCAAGCCCAACGCGGGTGGTCAGGCCGCAGGCTTGTTCAGCCTGATTGACCATCGCTTCAACCATATAGAGATCAGCCGGAACGCCGACCTTTGGCACAAGAAGCGTATGCACGCGATCGCCTGCCTGCTCCATCACGTCGACGACGTCGCGGTACATGTATTGGGTGTCCAGACCATTGATCCGGACGGAAACGGTTTTGCCCTTTCCGGCCCAATCAATATCGTTCAGCGCCTGAATGGCATTCTTTCGGGCCTGAAGTTTCTCGGGCGGGGCCACCGCATCTTCAAGATCAAGAAAGACGAAATCGGCCGGGCTTTCCGCCGCCTTGTCGATCATAGTCGGGTTCGAGGCAGGAACGGCCAGCTCGGATCGCTGAAGGCGCTGTTGGCGCAGGGGATGCAGAGTATGTGACATCACGGTCTCCGTGGATGTGATTTCAGAAATAAACAGGGTGTTGAGGTTACTCGGCGGCTACGCCGTATGAGGTGGCAGCGTTGGCGGCGGATAAGAACCATTCCTGCGCGGCGCCGACCCCTTTGCCCATTTGCAAAGGGACACCTGCGCGAACCAGCGCGATCTCGGCAATCGACAGGGCGGTCAGGCACATGCCTTCATTCAGGTCTCCGATATGGCCGATGCGGAACACCTTGCCGTTCAGCGGACCAAGCCCGCTGCCAAACGATGTGCTGTAATCCTCATAGGCGATGCGGATCACTTCGCGCGCATCGACATCCTTGGGGACGCGGATGGCGGAAACGGTATCGGAATAAAGCGTATGATGTTCGGCGACCAGGTTCAGACCCCAGGCGGCAACCCCGCGGCGCACACCCTCGGCCAGTCGGTGATGCCGTGCAATCACCTGATCCAGACCTTCGCTTTCCATCAAGGCCAGCGATTCACGCAGACCGTGGAACAGCTGGGTTGGCGGTGTGTACGGGAAATAGCCGTCGGCATTCATCGCCACCATATCGGCGAAATTGAAATAGGCCCGGCGCATGGTCGCGGTTTTCGATGCCTCCATCGCCTTTTCACTGACACCAAGAATGCCAAGGCCCGCAGGCAGCATCAGCCCTTTCTGGCTGCCGGTGACAACCAGATCGACCTCCCATTCGTCCATGCGGAACTCAAGCGATCCGACGGACGAGACACCATCAACAAACAAAAGCGCATTGTGAAAATTCTCGTCAAGCGCCTGACGCACCGCCGCGATGTTCGAGGTCACGCCGGTTGCGGTTTCGTTATGGGTCACGAATACGGCCTTGATTTCATCGGTGGTGTCACGGCCCAGCCTGCGCGAGAAATCGCGAACCGGCGCACCTGCACCCCAGGGAATGTCGATGACTTCAACGTCCAGACCAAGACGCTGCGCCATCTCGACCCACAGGGTCGAGAAATGGCCATAGCGGCCCATCAGGACCTTATCGCCGGGGTTCAGCGTATTGGTGATCGCGGCTTCCCAGGCGCCGGTGCCCGAACCGGGGAAAAACATGACACGGCCTTTTTCGGTGCGCAGAACCTTTTTCATGCCGGTGAACAGGTCCAGTGTCAGATCGCCAAAATCCGGTGCCCGCATATCCTGCATGGGCACATTCATGGCGCGGCGAACGGCCTCGGGAACATTGGTGGGGCCAGGGATGTACAGATGTGTAAGACCAGTTTTCATGGGATTTCCTCTCGATTGAGACAAGCCCTAACCGACCAGCCTGCGATGCTGCAAAAGCAAACGGGTTGCGCTGTGAAGGCAAAAATTCACAAAACTTACAAATTGTGAAGTTGTGAATATTGTGATATCACATGGCGTATGAAAACATTTATCGGACCCAGGCTGCGGCGGCTGCGGCGCGACGCCAACCAAACGCAGGCCCAAATGGCCAAAGCCTTGGGCATCAGCAATTCCTATGTGAACATGCTGGAAAAGAACGAGCGCAGCGTATCCGTGCCGGTTTTGCTGCGGCTGTTTCAGACCTATGGCGTGGATTGGCGGGACATCGCGGACGAAGACGACGCCGCAACACTGGCCAGCCTGCGCTCGGCGTTTCAGGACCCGCTTTTTGAGGCCCACAGCCCTGATCTGCCCCAACTGCGGGCAATCCTGTCGGACGCTCCGGATGTGGCGAAAAGCTTTCTGCAACTCCACTCGGCCTATCGCGCCGCGACCGAGCGGCTTTTGTCATTGTCGAACGCCAGCGAAGCTGACCTGAACATCCTGACCGCCTCGCCCGAGGCGGTGGTGCATGATTTTTTCCGTCAAAACAAAAACCACTTCCCCGAACTCGAAATCGCCGCCGCCCAATTCTGGGAAAACGGCCGCCCCGAGAATGACGAGCTTTATGCCGCGCTGAAACGCCGTCTAAGCGACAAGCTGGGATTGACGGCCCGCGTGGTCCCGGTGGCCGAAATGCCGGATACCTTGCGTGAATATATTGAAACCAAACGCGAAATTCGTCTGTCCGAAGGTCTCGACCACCCAAACCGGACCTTTCAGCTGGCCCATACGATCGGGTTGATCGAACAAAGCGATGTCATCGATGAAATCCTGTCGCGCCTGAATATCGACGACGAAGCGGGATTAAACCGCTGCCGTGTTGAACTGGCCAATTATTTCGCCGCTGCGGTGCTTATGCCCTATGACAGTTTTCTGGCCGAGGCGCTGAGCTGCAAATACGACTTCGCCCATCTGTCCTTGCGGTTCGGTGTCAGCTTTGAACAGGCCTGCCACCGCGCCACGACCATGCAGCGCGAAGGGTCGCTGGGTGTGCCGTTCTTTTTTTTGCGCATCGACAAGGCCGGAAATGTCACCAAGCGGTTCAACTCAACCGATTTTCATCTGGCCGAATACGGGGGCGCCTGCCCGCGTCTGGATGTGCATTCCTGTTTCCTGAGCCCCGGAAAGGTCATCCCCCAGCTGGTTGAAATGCCGGATGACGGCCGGTTTTTCGTTTTTGCCCGCACCGTTAACCGCCCCCGCTTTACCCGCCATTCGGTCGACAAGCGTTTGGCCATCGCCATGGGGTGCAGCTTTGAAAATCTCGATGCTGTCGGATATGCCGAAGAGACGATTTCAGGCACGCCGCAATTCACCGAGGTCGGCATCAACTGCCGCATCTGCCCGCGCGCCAATTGCGACCAACGCGCCCATAACGCGATTTTGCTGAACGCGCCGGTTGACGTGCGCCGCCGGGGGGCCACGCGATATGCAACATAAGGTCTAAAGCCGGGAACGGGTGGTCCTGCCCGTTGGTCGGCTTTGCGACGCGCAATAACCGGTTACAGCCTGTCTGACCCCATGGCGGCGACCAGTTCGCTGACACGTTCGGCATTATCCCGCGCAAGCGTTCCGTCACGATTGAAAAGGCTGTTTTCAAAGCCGATCCGGGCCTTGCCACCAAGTTCCAGCGCCCTTAGCAGACAATCGGTTTCCAGCTGCCCGAAAGCACATAACGCCCAGCCCATATCCAGCCCGGACCGTTTTGCGCTTTCAAGAAACGGGTCCAGGTCCGAAGGCTGGCTTTGCTGGCCAACCGAATAGCGCCCCAGCACGAACAGCACTTCTAGATCCTGCTCGGAAACGATGCCGCGCCGAACAAGATCGGCCAGCCAGTCCACGTCATCCGGCGCGTAAAGTATGTGTTGAACAACAACGCCTTCCTGCCCGGCCCAGTCAAAAAAGGCCTTCACCGACGTTTCACTTTCACCCGCGCAAATTTCCCGCAAAGCGATGGATACGTGTTCCGGGCATAATTCGCGGACCAGGGCCTGCTGTTGCCGGGATGAATACATCCCGACAGATTCTGTGGTGATCTGGGCCACCAGATCAGGCACGGCACGGGACAGCTCAGCCAAAAGCTCGCGATACATCCCTGCATCCAATATGTGCTTTCCTTCCGCGTCACGTATGTGCAAATGCGCCCCACCCGCACCGGCCTGATGACACGCGACAACCGTATCAACGGTTTCTTCGATCGTGATCGGCAGGGCAGGATGATCCTGCTTTCCCCGGCGCGCGCCGTTGGGCGCAACCATGATATCGGGCAATCTACGCGCTGGCATGGGTGCTCAAAGCTCCTTGGGTGGCTGCCGCTTCAAAAGACAGCAATTTTCTTCTTCGATGCGTCCTGTTTTCCCGCCAAACGACCCCATTTGCGGCAAGATGTACCGCACCGCGAAAGGAAGCACACAGGCTTTTGCACCACAGCCATAGCGCCATTATGCGAACCTTCGCAAGTGGCCCGAATGTGAGGTTTGGACATGAGAAACGCTATTTCACTTGGGATGATCAGGCGGGTCTTTTGAGACACAATATATCGGAAAATCCAAAAGCCGCCCCGATGCACCAAACCCGTTGGTTATGCAGGCGATGATAGGGATTAGTGGCGGAGGGGATGGGTCTGGCCGCGAACCCTCTCTACCCCTTAAGGCATTGTAATCATTGATGCGAGTGTGAGTTCGAAAGTCACTCGGCCCAAACGGCTCTGGCAGCGAACCGTTTGGGCCGGCTTTCAGAGGTCAGCTCTGCCCAAGGCTTGCGCGAGCGTTGATCTTCTGGGCAGCTGATGCGGAAGCGAACCAACCGCGCGCCGCCTCGAGTGCGTCACGTACCTTTCCAGGATGTGCCTCCAAAGCAGGCAGCATTTCCGAGGCACGATACAACCCACCGAGCGACGGCGGGGGCATGTCTCTCTTTTGCAGCGCCTGACGCGAAACTGAGAGGCGAGCGGCAACGTCCGCCAAACTCACAAGATCTGGCTTCACTTCGCGAAGCTGAGCTCCTTTTGGCAACGCCGACAATACTTGCTTCACGGCAGCAGAGATCACCACCTCGGCATCTTCGCCGGCACGCGTGAAGCCCAGGCCAACGAGGCCTGAGGCCCCGAGACCAACGACAGCATCATCGCAGCCCGCCTCGAAAAGGGCGTCCATGATGGCATCCTCGTCTCCAGCGCCCTTCGGCAGCGAGACAACGATATCAAATTCGAATTCAACATCTTTAGCCATCATCATTCTCCTTCATCACGCATCCAGAGGCCTTCCGGATCAGCTCACGTGCATGGTTGCGCGGGTTCCTGGGCGTGCTCCAAACCGACATCCGGCAAAACACTCCAGACCGACATGCATTTCCCGCATTGGCCGGACACAAGACATATCCCCATGAATGTGCGCTACGCCCTTTGGCTTCCTCGACACTCCAGCCCAAGGCCTCCAGCTCTTGCAAAGCGCTTTCGATGTCCTTTGATGGGTGTTTGGTTCGCGCCATTATCTAATCCCATGCAGCAAGGTTGTCAAGCGACAACCATATATCGTTGTCGCGAACAGGAACTTGCTCACACTCCGGCGACGCTGAAAATTTAGACGCTGCATCAATGATTTACAACGATTGACCCACGCACTGGCAGCGCAGGCGTTATGGTTCAAACCGCCCGCAGCTGATCGGCTCCGACCGCAACCCTCGTCTGAGCACCCATTATCTCCATCAGGACCCAGACGCGCCGGTCTGGCGCGATCTTTTCGACCTCTGCCACGAAATTGGCAAAGGGCCCCTTGGTCAGGGTCACATGATCGCCGGGCTTCAAGAGCTTCGGCGGCAGCAATTTGCCCTTCGCATCGCAGCGCAGCATCAGCTGCGAAACCAGATCCAGCGGCACCGCCGTTGGCTCCTTGCCGAAGCTCACCAGCCGCGTGATGCCGTAGGTCGAGTTGACCGTGCGCCAGAACCCGCGGGCCACATCGAAGGCCACGAAGATGTAACCGGGAAATAGGGGTCGCATTGCAGTGACGAATTTGCCGTTCCGCTGCCGCGTTTCCTCTTCCATTGGCAGGAAGGTCTTGAAGCCCTGGCGCTTGAGGTTCTTATCCGCGATGTTGGCGCAGTTCGGTTTCAGCTGCGCTAAAAACCAGCTGGTGCCGCGATCGTGGAATGTCATCTTGCAACCTCATTAACAGGCTGCTGAAAAAGTCGGCTCTCGACACGGTTTTGAGAACGTGATTCACCCTCTGGAGGGAAACGCAGGGGGTGATTATGCGTGGGACGGACGAGACGAGCGGATCGCTGTTCAGCTATGTCGATCTGGAGGAGCGCATCCCGCCTCGGCATCCTTTGCGCAAGATCCGCCAGGTGGTGAATGACGCGCTTGCCAGCCTGGATTCCGAGTTCGAGGCGCTCTACACCGGTTGCGGGCGCCCCTCGATCGCGCCGGAGCGACTGATCCGGGCCAGCCTGCTGCAGATCCTGTTCTCGGTGCGCTCTGAGCGGCAGCTGATGGAGCAGATGCACTACAACCTGCTGTTTCGCTGGTTCGTTGGCCTCGGGATCGACGACCCGGTCTGGGTTCCCACGGTGTTCACCAAGAACCGCGACCGGCTGCTGACGACGGAGATGTCACGCAAGGTGATGGCCGCGATCCTGGCCCATCGCGAGGTGGCGCCGCTGCTTTCGGACGAGCATTTCTCGGTCGACGGCACGTTGATCAAGGCCTGGGCCTCGATAAAGAGTTTCCAGCCGAAAGCGGAGGGCTGCCCGCCCGACGATGCGGGGCCGGGCGATCCGCCCACGGCTGACACTTCTGCCAGGAACCAGCCCGAAACGCCCGCAGCCGAGACCGCCCCGATGCCCCGCTCCACTCGCCGCAACCGCAACGCCGAGGTCGACTTCAGGGGCGAGAAGCGCTCGAACGCCAGCCATGCCTCGACCACCGATCCGGACGCCCGGCTCTACAGGAAATCCCCCGGCACCGGCGCGATACTGTGCTTCATGGGGCATGCCCTGATGGAGAACCGCTCGGGCCTGATCGTGCAGGGCGACCTGACGCGGGCCGACGGGCATGCCGAACGACGCGCGGCGCTGGAGATGATCCACCGCCACTCCCCCGGATCGACCCGGCGGCTGACGCTGGGTGCGGACAAGGGCTATGACGCCGCCGGCTTCGTCGCCGAACTGCGGCAGGCCTGCGTGACCCCGCATGTCGCGCAGAAGGCACGGCACTCGGCCATCGACCGGCGCACCACCCGGCACGAGGGTTACGGGCTGTCGCTGAAACATCGCAAGCGCATCGAGGAGGCCTTCGGCTGGGCCAAGACCGTCGGCGGCATGGCACAAACCGTCTATCGCGGCGTCGAACGGGTGAGATCCCGGTTCATTCTGACAATGGCTGCCAACAATCTTGCCCGGTTGCCCCGGTTGCTGGCCGCATGAAATCGAAAAGGCGCAGCGGGAGGCACATGTTCACGAGAACAGACCGGCCCCCAACTAAGCCGCTCCATCCGGGGAAAACCCCGTCCAACTCCGGGACTTTTTCAGCAGCCTGTTAAAACTCTACCGCCCACATATCGCTCGAACTTGAACAGATGCAAGTCAGCTTTTACGGAAGGTATGTGATATTTTGATGAAAATGCTGACGCGCCCCACCCTCAGAACATTGATATAATGGGGTAATCCAGCACTATCAGCTTGATACGTTTTGCAGCCCGAGCAAACGTCCGACCGACTTGAGGATGGATCGGAGGCTGAGTTGGACGGGAGTGGCGAGATTACCGAGTTTCGGGCGGCGCAATATGTGCGCATGTCGACGGAGCACCAGCAGTATTCAACCCACAACCAGTCCGACAAGATCCGCGAATATGCCGAGAAGCGCGGCATTGAGATCGTCAAGACCTACGCCGATGACGGCAAGAGCGGCCTCTCGATCGGTGGGCGCGCGGCGCTGCAGCAGCTGATTGCAGATGTGGAATCCGGCGCGGCCGATTTCAACGTGATCCTGGTCTATGACGTCAGCCGCTGGGGACGTTTCCAGGACGCCGACGAAAGTGCCTATTACGAATACATCTGCAAGCGCGCCGGCATCAATGTCGCCTATTGCGCCGAACAGTTCGAAAACGATGGCTCACCCGTCTCAACCATCGTCAAAGGCGTCAAACGCGCCATGGCCGGGGAATACAGCCGGGAGCTTTCGGTCAAGGTCTTTGCAGGCCAGTGCCGCCTGATTGAGTTGGGCTTCCGTCAGGGCGGAGCGGCCGGGTTTGGGTTGCGCCGGGTTCTTGTGAACGAGCGTGGTGAAATCAAGGGCGAGCTGAAGCGTGGTGAGCACAAATCGCTGCAGACCGATCGCGTGATCCTGATGCCGGGGCCTGATGAGGAAGTGGCCTGGGTCAACAAGATGTATCGCTGGCTGATTGAGGAGGACCTGTCCTTCCGCGAGATTGCTGACCGCCTGAACGAGGAAGGCGTGACCACCGATCTGGACCGGCCATGGAATTCTGGAACGGTTCGCACAGTTCTGACCAACGAAAAATATATCGGCAACAACGTTTACAACCGCTCCTCCTTCAAGCTGAAGAAGCTGCATGTGGAAAACCCACCCGACATGTGGGTCCGCAAGGAAGGTGCTTTTGAGGGGATTGTGCCGCTCGAATTTTTCCTGACCGCGCAGGAAATCATCACGGCGCGGTCCGCGCGTCTTTCGGACGAAGAACTGCTAGATCACCTGAAACGGCTTTACGCGGACGCGGGCCAACTTTCCGGAGTGCTGATCGATCAGACGCCGGACATGCCATCGTCCTCGGCCTATCGCAACCGGTTCGGCTCGCTTGCGCGGGCCTACGAGATGATCGGCTATCGCTCCGACCGGGATCAGGAGCGCATTGCGCTCAACAAGCGCTTGCGCGGGATGCACCCTGAGATCATCGCCCGAACAGAGGCGGCGATTGCCGAGGTAGGCGGCACGGTGGCGCGTGATCCCAAGACCGACTTACTGACCATCAATGATGAAATGGTCGTCAGCTTGGTCCTAGCGCGTTGCCAGCCTCAGGGCGACGGACGGCTGCGCTGGCGGATCCGGTTTGATCCAATGCGCTATCACGCTGACGTCACGTTGGCGGTGCGTCTCGATCCCGACAACCGCGAGGAGCTCGATTACTACCTGCTGCCCTGGCTCGATCTGCCCCGGCAGGAAATCCGCCTCTGCAACCGTACTAGCATCGCCTTTGAAGCCTTCCGGTTTGAGGACCTCGGCTTCTTTTACGGCATGGCCGAACGGGTCGGCATTCGCCGGAAATGGGGATGAGGGCGGGTTTATGGAAACCAACAAAAGCACAAAACATGAACAATTACATCAAAGAAGGAAACCACATCCATGATGACTGACACACCCGAGAGCGTCACGCTCGTCCCCATCGACCGGATTGAGGTCCTGAATTCCCGGGATCGCAACATGAAGGTCTTCGAGGAGATCGTCGAAAACATCCGCTCCATTGGCCTGAAAAAGCCAATCACCGTCACCGAACGCGAGGGTGCGGATGGGGCGCCCGCCTATTTGCTGGTTTGCGGCGAAGGCCGCCTGAATGCCTTCCGCCTGCTGGGTGAAAGCCACATCCCGGCGCTGGTCGTCAATGTGACCGATGAAGACGCCTTCATCATGTCGCTCGCCGAAAACATCGCCCGACGGGGCCACAGGCCGCTGGAGATCCTGGCCGACATCGAGCTGTTGCTGGCGCGGGATTACACCATCGACGACATCATTACCCGCACAGGGCTTTCCGAGAAATACGTGCGGGACATCGTCTTTCTGCTGGAAAAGGGTGAGGAGCGTCTGATCGAGGCGGTGCAAAACGGGACCATTCCGCTGACCACCGCCCTCGAAATCGCACGCGCCAAGCACGACGATGAAAACCTCGGTGACATGCTGGAAGAGGCGTACAAGACCGGACAGCTGAAGGGTCACCAGATCACGGATGCCAAGCGGCTGATCGAGAAGCGCAGAGAAAAGGGTCCCAAGACCGGTGGTGATCGCCCGAAGTTGCCGAACTCGGCACATTCGCTGGTTAAGACCTACCAGCGCGAGGTGGCCCGCCAGCACAAGCTGATGCTGAAAGCCGATCACGCCCATCAGCAACTGCTCTTGGTGATTCAGGGGTTGAAACGCCTCTTTGCCGACGAGCATTTCGTGACGCTCCTGCGCGCCGAAGGCCTCGACAGCCTGCCAAAATACCTCGCCGACCGCATTGAAACTGCCTAATCCTCGAAAGGAACAACCCATGAATGACCTCAGCACAGTGAAGCCGCTTTACCCTGGCGCCTTTCCCGAGCCTGACGCCGGCGAAGACGACGCGCCCTATCTCAAGGCCCCGTTGAACCTAACCCTCGGGTTTGATCTTGAAACCTTCCAGATCCCACTCGAGGAGTTGATGCCCTCCAAAAAAGTGCCGGACGGCGTGATGACCACGCGCAAATTCAAGCAGATCGTGTCCTCAATCCGAGAAATCGGCCTGATCGAGCCGCTGTCAGTGATCAAGCCAGACCCGGACACGGCGGGATTTCTTCTCCTCGACGGCAACTTGCGAGTGCTGGCCCTGAAAGAGCTCGGCCAAGACACCGCGCCCTGCCTGATCGCTAAGGATTTTGAGACCTACACCTACAACCACCGGGTTAACCGACTCTCAACCGTGCAGGAGCATTACATGCTGCGGCGTGCCATCGACAAAGGCGTCAGCAAAGAACGGCTTGCGCGCGCCTTCAACGTGAACCTCTCGACCATCAACAGCCGGATCAACCTGCTGCACGGGATCTGCCCCAAGGCGGTGGAACTATTGCAAGACCAGCAGTTCACACCGGATGTGACTCGGCACCTGCGTAAGATGAAAGCTGCTCGGCAGATTGAGGCGGTGGAACTGATGATCGTGGCAAACACGATCACAGCCGCGCATGCGGACGCTCTCCTGAAGGCGACCCCGCCGGAACAGCGCACGGACTACAAGCCACCGCAGCCGGAGCAGCCCAAAGGCGATCCGCTGGAACAGATCGTCAAGCTTGAGCGCGAAATGAGCCAGGTGCAGGAAAAGTACAAACATGCCGAGGAAAACTACGGGTCTGAGCTGCTGAACCTCGTGGTCGCCAAGGGATACTTGAAAAAGCTGATGGAGAATGAGGCCGTCCGGTCCTACGTTGCGCGGCATGCGTTAGAGATCCTCGAGCAGTTCGAACTGGTGCTGAATACGGTCAGCATGGAAGAGGCGGTGGAACAAGCTGAGCGCGAGGAAAGACCGATCGGGACCGCTTCGGCGGCGCAGGCCCAACCGTCGCAAGATGGCGACGATGCTATGTCGGACCCGAACATGGACGGACAACTCGGGTGATTGGCCCGGCTCGGGATGAGCTTCTGAAAATATTTGGCAAAGTGACTGACACAAAATCGACGTGTGCCCGTGTGCCGAGGACCCATCGCCATGCCTCGCTCGGGGTTGGCGCCCAACCGGGTTCATAATGTGATCTTGTGCTAACAGAGTCGTTCAGTTAAGAGCTTTCTTAAGCGCAAGGGCTACGGCGTGGAAGTGTGCATGAATTCCAGCCGCGGCCGTCGACCCACGCAAGGCTCCGCCGACGTCTGAGCGCCAAACTCGCAGATCGACTACCGCCCGCGATTTGACGAAAACTTCTTGTGTCGCTGAATTTTCCTCTTGTTTGCGCCCACAGCACTTGCTATCGCTCGAAATCGAACGATGCGGAACCTATTCTCATCATCACCTTTGCATCCAACAAGGCGCCCTGCGGGCAGGCCTTGTGCGGTAGCCTGAAGGAATTCCATAATGACCAGTAAGCGCACCAAGCTGCAGGAAGATACGAATTTTCGCGTGCTTCGGCTTCTGCAAGAAAACCCGGAAATGTCCCAGCGAGAGCTGGCTGAGGCGGTCGGGGTAAGCGTGGGAGGCATTCATTATGTACTGAATGCCCTGATTGAGAAGGGTCTGGTGAAGCTGGGGAATTTTACGGCGGCAGAGGATAAGCGGCGTTATGCTTATATTTTGACCCCCAAGGGCCTCGCAGATAAAGCCTCCATCACACGTCGCTTCCTAGCTCGGAAAATACAGGAATACGAAGCCCTTAAGTCGGAAATCGACGCTCTAAAGTCTGAAATTGAAGACAACGCGGAAGTGTCCGTGGGTGGTCGTCCCTGATCTGCACCATCAGGCATTAGGGCGAGAAGCTGCCTGATGGCGGGAAAGCAGTGACGACCGTGGATAATTATACTTTTCAAATACTTGGACGAAGCCTTTGAAAGTCTCAATCATCACTGCTGTCTTTAATTCAGAGGCAACTGTTTGCGAGGCAATTGGAAGCGTTGCAGCGCAATCACATTGCGAGATGGAACATCTCATCGTGGAGGGCAAATCGACCGATGGATCCCTCGCGGCAATTAACCGAGCCGCACATAACCGGATGGTGCTGATCAGCGAACCCGACAGCGGGATTTACGACGCGTTAAACAAGGGCATACAAAAGGCGACTGGAGAGGTGATTGGTTTTGTTCACAGTGACGATTTCCTTGCCAACAACGAGGTCGTCGAACGGATCGCGGCCGAATTCGCCGACCCGGCCGTGGAGGCCGTTTTTGGCAACCTCGACTATGTAGCGCAAAACGACACATCCCGCGTGATCCGACACTGGGTCGGCAGCGACTTCACCCCGCGCAAGCTGCGCCGCGGCTGGATGCCCGCGCACCCCACGCTCTATGTCCGCCGTCACGTCTATGAGCGCCTAGGTGGATTTGACACCAGTTTCCGCATCGCTGCGGATTACGACTTCATCCTGCGCTTCTTTTCACAGACCACGGCCAGGACGGTCTTCATCCCCGAGGTGCTCTACAAGATGCGCGTTGGGGGCGTCAGCAACCGAAACCTGGCCAGGATCGTGGAGAAGACGGGTGAGGACAGGCGCGCGCTCAGAAAAAATGGCATTGGCGGCGCCGGAACAATCGCCTGGAAGAACCTGTCGAAAATTTCGCAGTTCTTCCCGACGGCGAAGTAGCCCCATTCCTTCGAACCAGCGATCACGGAACGGGACATGCATATTGAAGGCCTCACCACAAACTGGCGGATCGCGGCCAGATTTCAAGTTACGAACTAGCTCCTGAACGCACATCTACAGAATCGCTGACCCTAAATGTCGTGGAAAAAGAAGATATACAGGCTCATTCTGGATGGGACCCCGCCGGTCCTGCTGCATCCGATCCTGAAACTCGCGAGCGCTGTGCAATACGCCACCTACCCGCAGGCCGGCAAACAGGCACTCCGGCGCAACGACGCCCTGAGAAGCGTCGCGCTCGGCAAGACCGCATTCATCCTCGCAACCGGTCCGAGCGTACGCGACCTCGACCTGACACGTATCGTTGGACAGGACTGCTATTCGGTCAGCAATTTCTTCCTGCATCCGCTCGTGCAAGACCTGCGGCCCAAGATGCACTTTTTCGCCCCTTACCATGAGCCGCTCGTCCTTGAGGAGTATGTCTCCTGGCTGAGGACGTCCGATCAATCCTTGCCAAAAGAAACCGAAATCACCCTCGGGATCGACACAGAGGGGCTGGTCAGGCAAAACGACCTGTTTGCAGACCGCACCGTGCACTACATCGGGCTGGAAAAGGCCGCGATGTCGAACGGGGTTGATCTGCGTTACCCGGTGATGCGCCCGCAATCCGTTCCGCTGATGGTTCTCCCGGTGCTTCTGTTCATGGGATACAAGCGGATTGTCCTGATCGGCTGCGACCACAACATCCTCAAGGACTACGGCAAGAGCGTCTCGAACTTTTACAAACAAGGCGCCGATCCGCGTTCGAACGCCACGTCCGGGGCCAACTGGTCCGCGGGGATTGTTCAGCATCTGAAAAACGCGTTGAATGTCTTCACGCAGTATCAGATGTACCAGAAGTATTGCGAGAAGCATGGTGTCGAACTCATTCACACCTCCCCGGACGGATGGCTCGACTTCATCCCCTATGTGCCGTTGGACGAGATCCCGCTGACCGACCCGGCAGACGCATGATGCCCGCACAGAAGCGAACCGAATGCTGAAACGTATCCGCAACATCCCGCGCCTCTATTGGGCCCTTCGAAAAACCCGAATGTTCCTGCGGAACCTGCGCTACCGGACGCGTATCCCGCTGACCTGCAATCTCGCGGGAGGTCAGCGGATGATCGCCCGGGATATTGTCGTCGGGGATTTCTCCTTCATCGGCACGAACTGCACGATCTACCCGAAGGTGCACATCGGCACCTATTGCCTGATGGCGCCGGACGTAAAAATCGTTGGCGCGGATCACAAATACGACGTGGTCGGGCTGCCGATCTGTTTTTCAGGCCGCGAACCCTTGCCCGAGACTGTTATTGGCGATGATGTCTGGATCGGCACGGGCGCTATCATTCGTGCCGGGGTGACGATTGGCGATGGCGCCATTGTCGCCGCCGCTGCCGTGGTCACGCGCGACGTGCCGCCGTTCACGATTGTCGGTGGCAATCCCGCGAGGCCGATCAAGCGACGTTTTCCCGAGGGAAATGACGAGGCGCATATGCGCAAGATCCGCAATACAGTGTTCGACGAAAGCTTCGTGGACCGCCTGGAATAGGCAAATGCGGTCGACCGGACCCGACATACGATTAGTCCATACGCGAAAACAGACTTCAGAAGGTTGACAGGACATGACCCGCGCCGTCGCGCTCATTCCCATCCGCTCCAATAGCAAGGGAATACCGAACAAGAACATCCGTGAGATCGCCGGAAAGCCGCTCGTCACCTGGACGATCGAGCATTGCCGGGCGAGTGAGAAGATCGACCGGGTGATCGTGTCGACCGATTCCGAGGCCTATGCCGACATCGCCCGCCAGGCCGGGGCTGAGGTGCCGTTCCTGCGCCCGGATGACATCTCCGACGACACCAGCTCCACCGAAGTGGTGATGATGCACCTCGACGACTATCTCAGCGGCGAGGGCTACGACTACGACGCGATGGTGCTGGCGCAGGCAACCTCGCCGGTACGCCGCCCCGGGCTGGTTGACGATTGCATCACCAGGTGGGAAACGACCGGCGCTGATTCGTTGCTCACGGTCACGCTGAACGAATCGTTTTTCTGGCGCCGCGGCCCCGATGGCGCGGAGGCGACCTACGATCACATGAACCGGCCACGCCGCCAGGACATTGCGCGGGAAGACGTGCTGTTTCGTGAGACCGGCTCGCTTTACGTGACGGCGCGGCACATTTTGCAAACCCTGAAAAACCGCCTCGGCGGAAAGATTGAAGCAATGGAAACGTCGAAGCTGGAAAGCTTCGAAATCGATGACCTAGACGATTGGCGGATCATCGAAGCCATTCTGCGGGAGAAGAATACATGGCGGTAATTCGCAACGTCTCGGCATTCGTCCTCGGGCATGGCGCCTCGGTCGTGGAGGCGATGGTCAAACTCAACGACAACAAACGCGGTTTCCTCGTAATCCTCGACGACGCTGGGCGCGTGGTCGGTACCGTCACCGACGGCGACATCCGCAGGGCGATCGTCGAGAATGGCGCCTTCCCCGACCGGGTTGCTGAGGTCATGCGGCACCGCTTCTCCTTCGCCTATGATGACGACGCTTTCGGACCAAAATTCTCCGACCGGATTAAGTTCATCCCGGTCGTCGACCGGCGCGACCGGCGGCTGGTGTCGATCCGCATCCCGGGACGTTCGATCCTCGAGATCGAAGATCGCCAGATCGGCGCCGACAACCCGCCGTTCGTGATCGCTGAGATCGGCAACAACCACAACGGCAGCCTGTCGGTGGCAAAAGAGTTGATCGACGCGGCCGTCGAGGCCGGGGCTGATTGCGTCAAGTTCCAGTATCGGGACATGGAGACCCTCTACCGCCGGACCGATTCCGACGACCAGGCTAACGATCTCGGCGTCGAATATACGCTCGATCTTCTGTCGCGGTTCCAACTGAGCCAAGATGACATCTTCGAAGCCTTCGATTATACTCGGGCGAAAGGCACGATCGTGATGTGCACCCCTTGGGACAGCGAGGCGTTTCGCACGCTCGAAAGCTACGGGCTGTCGGCCTACAAGATCGCGTCGGCCGATCTCACCAACCTGCCGCTTCTGAAGACCATCGCGCAGAGCGGCAAACCGATGCTGCTCTCGACCGGGATGTCGCACGAATGGGAGCTGAAGAACACGATCTCGGTGCTGGAATCGGTCGATGCGGAATATGCGCTGCTGCACTGCAATTCGACCTATCCGACCCCGTTCAAAGACGTGAACCTTGCCTATCTCGACCGGCTGCGCGAATTCCATGAAGGGGTGGTGGGCTATTCCGGCCACGAGCGCGGCATCGAAGTGCCGATCGCCGCGGTCGCGCTCGGCGCGAAGATCATCGAGAAACACTTCACCTTCGACCGGTCTTGGGAAGGCAACGACCACAAGGTCTCGCTGCTGCCAGACGAGTTCGCGCAGATGGTCAAATCCATCCACAACGTCCACGAAGCGCTCGGCAACGGCCAGAAGAGCCTTGGCCAAGGCGAACTCATCAACCGCGAGAACTTGTCAAAAAGTATCGTCGCAAAGCACGATTTGCCCGAGGGCCGGGTCATCACCGCCGACGACCTGGAGATCCGTAGCCCGGGCCAAGGCCTGCAGCCAAACAGGTTCCAGGAGCTTGTGGGGCGCCGAGCAGTCAAGGCCAAGAAGGCAGGCGACTTCTTCTTCGAAAGCGACCTTGCCAGCACTGCTGCCGCCGCTGCCGAGACAAGCTTCTCCCGCCCCGTCGGCATCCCGGTGCGCTACCACGATGCCAAACAGCTTGCGCGCCAGCACCCTCTGGATTTCGTCGAATTTCACTTGAGCTACTCCGACTTAACGCTCGATCCGGCCAGGTTGCTTGCCGGCTTTACGCTGCACGAGTTCGCGGTTCACGCGCCCGAGTTGTTCGAGAACGACCACATCCTAGATCTCTCCTCGGAAAACACCGCCTACCGTGACCAAAGCATCGCCCATCTCAGGCGTGTAATCGAAGTGAGCCACCAGCTGCGCGACATCTTGAAGCCCGCCGGCAAAACCTACGTCGTCGTCAATGCCGGCGGCTTCAGCATCGACGGATTTCTTCCCGATGACGTTGTGGCGGAGAAGTACGACCGCGTCGCGGAGGCCTACAAGCTGCTGAACGAGTCCGACGTCGAGCTCATTTTCCAAACCATGCCGCCCTTCCCTTGGCATTTCGGCGGGCAGCGCTATCACAACCTGTTCTGCAACCCCGGCCACATCGTGGACTTCAACCAGCGCCACGGCGCGCGGGTCTGTCTTGACGTTTCGCACACCTCGATGTCGGCGCAGCACTTCGGTTTCGATTTCTACGACGCCTGCGAGAAGATCGCCCCACTCAGCCCACATATGCACATCGTCGATGCCTATGGCACGGATGGCGAAGGCATCGCGATCGGGGAGGGTGACATCAACTTCAAGCGGCTCGGCGAGATCTTGAGGAAGACGGCTCCGGAAGCGCAATTCATCCCGGAGATCTGGCAGGGTCATAAGAACGACGGCGAGGGCTTCTGGCATGCGCTGGAGTTTCTGGGCAGCAATGGTTTTTAACCGTGAACAGCAACCTTCGATGCTAAGGGATTTCGTATTTTCTGGTGCGCTTCGCGGCTACGCCATTTCCGCCGGCTTTGCAGTGCAGTTGTTGCTCTCGAACGTCACCACGAAAGTAGCGTTTGGGCAGATAAACACCTTCATATCGATGGTCCTTTTACTCACTTTCTTAGCCACCTCCGCCCCAACCCGACAACTCGTCCGAGAGCTCGGGGCGTTCGGCCTGACCGAGCGCCGGCGGCTCGCCCAGGAATTTATCGGCAACGCTCATCTGTGGATCATCTTGTCCGCCGCAGTTGCCCTCGCTGCCCTGTTCTTAGGAGAAACAGACCTCGCCCTTATCGTGGCAACGGTCGCGGTCATTTTCGCCGCGGCGATTTATTCAGCTTATTTCCGCGGTATAGGACGCTATGTGATCGGCAATATCGAGGCCGGAGTAATCCGCTCGACAGTATTCATGGCGATCCTTGCAATCGCAATGCTGTTTGGTCGGGAACTTGCCGTTCCCGTGGCTCAATTGTCCTATCTTGGCGCTGTAGCGATCGGGCTTCTGCTCCTTATGTTTGCCCGGGGCGACTGGCCCTCGATAGAATTTTCGCGCCGTGTCTTATGGCCCTATGGTACCTTCCCGCTAACTCTCACCATTCTGGCCGGGCTCGAAACCTTTTTCGTGAACTTCGACATCATCGTCACCACCTACCTCTACGGTGCCGATGTGACAGCCGAAGTTCGCGTGGCCCAACAATTGCGCAGCCTGACCATGTTGCCCCTGCAGGTCTACCTAATGTTCGCGTTCGACCGGCTTTCGCGGACACTCCGGACCGGTGTCGAAACCTCCGCACGCCGACGCGAGATTGCCCTGATCCGGATTTTGCTGGCCGTCACCTTCATCGCCGCGATTGCACTATCCGGGCTTTTCGGGACATTGTTCTTCGAGGGCGGCACAGATTTTTTGACCACACTTGCCGTGCTGAGTGGCGTGGTGCCGATCATGCTGTTCGGGCCGAAGGCCGAACTGGTCATTGCAGCAGCCCGTGAAGGCGATCACAAAGCGAAGACAATGGTATTTTTGCTGGCCTACGTCGTGCTTACACCATTTCTATGTTGGGCGCTTGATCTGCCTCCGTGGTCTTATTTTTGTGCCCAAGCCACAATGTCCGCTTTTTTCTTCACAAGCCTACCCAAGGCAATCTGATTGATGTTACCGCAAGCTTACTTCTATTCGGACGCAGAAATGACGACGCAAGCTTACCAATGACGTATGAAACCAAAATGGCCACAGGGAAATCTGTGCGTCTGAAGTTCTTGGTGTCGCTAGCCATATTTGCGGCAAGCCTGCCATTCACGCTGCTTCGCGCAACTGAATACGTTGGCCATGTGTCATTGGCGCTTGTTTGGCTAACTTCACTTTCAATGGTGGACAAACGGCAATTTTTTGCTCGATTCTACTACATGCTATTTGGCGTCTTCTTTGTATTGCCTCAAGCAATTTCAAACGACATTGAATTTCTCTCGGTCGGTCAGTTCTTTCAAAATATTAACCTCACCCCAGTTGACGTTGTCAAAATGCAAGTGGCAATTTTCATCTTTCTTGCAACCTTTGCCGGCGTGATCCTCCTGACGAAAAACAAACAGCCTACACTCGCAGGGCCGACGGTCACTAAGATCAATAATATCTCGTCCTTTTACCCCATCCTCCTAATTTCTTTTGCGATCATTATTTCATTCAACGTAGCAGAGGCCCTTGCGGTGTACTCACAAGGGTACCAATTGTACTTCTCAGGAGGCCTCGGGGTTCAAAAGAGTATTCCGGTACTCATGGTGGAATACACATTTATCGTTCTGGCTATTTTCGGGATCACCTCAAGAAAGTTTCTGCCTACAGTTCTTCTCGCCATTTATGCTGCAAGCTTGGTTTTGTCTGGGCAACGAATGCCTGGAGCCATGTTGGTCATTTTGATTGCCGCAACAGCCTATCCAAGCGGCCTTCTCAGGCGCCGTTTCTTTCTGATTTGCGCCTTGGGCTTTGGTGTAGCCCCACCGCTCTTTATGATTGTGCAGACATTGCGTGCGGTCGGCTTTGACGGGTTGGAAACCGTCGACCTCCTCTACTTTTTCACAGACTTTTGGGCCGTGATCGGCCACAGCCTAGACACCCTGAAGGCAGCCATAATAAGCGATCAGACCACCGTGGAGAGTGTAAACCTATTTGCTCGGCTAAACCTGACACTTAATGTTGTCTTTTCGCGGGTGCTCGGAATTGATTTGGGCCTTAGCACGAATGGCTTTGGAGTCGCATTTTCGCAATATTTTGCGCCAGATCTTTTCTTTGATCGCAGTGTTACATTTGCGTCCTCCGGAATTGCGGAGAGCTACTATTCGCTCGGCATGCTGGGGGTTGTCCTTTACGGAGCTGCGGCAGCCTGGATTTCGTTTTTTTTCCAGAGGAAAATGGACCGACTGCATCCGTTCGGGCTTTTGATCCTCTTTGTTTTTGGTCCCAGGTTCCTTGTAGGCGTACGAAACGAGCTTTTTGGCTGGGTGTTCGAGGGGGTAATCTATTTTTTGTCTATGTACCCAGTTTACCTACTGCTGAAAATAATTTTCCTGAAACGAACAGCTCTGGAATCGTCGCAAGATCATTCCGTTATTACTAACAAGACTGCAGAAGGACTAGCGGAGTCTAAATAAATGAAAAAAGCACTCATCACCGGCGTCACTGGCCAGGACGGCTCCTATCTCACCGAGTTTCTGCTTGAGAAGGGCTATGAAGTGCATGGCATCAAGCGCCGCGCTTCGTCGTTCAACACGCAACGGATCGATCATATTTACGAAGACCCGCATCAATCGAATGTGATGATGAAGCTTCATTACGGAGATCTGACGGACACCTCCAACCTTACCCGAATAATCCGCGAAGTTGAGCCCGATGAGATTTACAACCTTGGCGCGCAATCGCACGTCGCTGTCAGTTTCGAGGCTCCCGAATACACCGCCGATGTCGACGCCACCGGTACGCTGCGACTTCTCGAGGCGATCCGCTTCCTAGGGCTCGAGAAGAAGACCCGCTTCTATCAGGCCTCTACTTCGGAACTTTACGGCCTCGTGCAGGAAATTCCCCAGACCGAGACGACGCCGTTCCACCCGCGCAGCCCCTATGCGGTGGCCAAGATGTATGCCTACTGGATCACGGTGAACTATCGTGAGGCTTATGGCATCTATGCCTGCAATGGCATCCTCTTTAACCACGAAAGCCCGCGCCGGGGCGAGACCTTTGTGACCCGCAAAATCACCCGTGGTCTCGCCAATATCGCCCAAGGGCTCGAGCCTTGTCTCTACATGGGCAACATCGACGCTCTGCGGGATTGGGGACACGCCAAGGACTATGTCCGCATGCAGTGGATGATGCTGCAGCAGGACACACCCGAGGATTATATCATCGCCACCGGCGTGCAATACTCCGTGCGTCAGTTCATCGAATGGTCTGCCGCCGAGTTGGGCATCACGATACGTTTTGAGGGCAAGGGGCTGGACGAGGTCGGCATTGTCGTCGCGATTGACGGCGATGCGGCTCCGGCGCTTTCGGTCGGCGACGTGATCGTTCGAATCGACCAGCGCTATTTCCGCCCCGCCGAGGTCGAAACCCTGCTCGGCGATCCTTCCAAGGCCAAGGCCAAGCTCGGCTGGACGCCCGAGATCACCGTTCAAGAGATGTGCGCCGAAATGGTCGCCCACGACCTCAAGAACGCTCGCCGCACCCGCCTCTTGCGCGATCACGGTTTAGATCTACCGATATCCATCGAGGGCTGAGGCGATGCGGAAAATATACCTTGCAGGCCACCGAGGGATGGTCGGAGGGGCGATCCTGCGGCAACTGCAGTCGCGCGGCGAAACTAACATCATTACCCGCACCCATGCGGAACTGGACCTGACCGATCAGGCCGCCGTGCGGGCGTTTATGCAGGTCGAGCGCCCCGATGTGGTGATCCTTGCCGCCGCCAAAGTGGGCGGGATTATGGCGAACAACAGCTACCCCGCTGACTTCATCTACGAAAACCTTATGATCGAAGCGAATGTCATCCATCAGGCCTTTGCCGCTGGGGTCACGCGGCTCTTGCAGCTTGGCTCGTCGTGTATCTACCCCCGCGCCGTGCCGCAACCGATGCGAGAGGATGCGCTGCTGACCGGCGTGCTGGAGCCAACAAATGAGCCCTACGCCATCGCCAAAATCGCGGGAATTAAGCTTTGCGAGAGCTACAATCGCCAGCATAGCACCGATTTTCGCTCAGTCATGCCGACCAACCTCTATGGCCCCGGCGACAACTTCCACCCGGAGAACAGCCACGTCCTACCGGCTTTGATCCGCCGTTTCCACGAGGCTGAGCAATCCGGGGCCGAAGAGGTCGTGATTTGGGGCAGCGGCACGCCGCGACGAGAGTTCCTGCATGTGGACGATATGGCCGCCGCTTCGCTTTTTGTCCTCGACCTGCCGAAGGCCGACTACGAGGCCAACACCCAGCCGATGCTCAGCCATATCAACATTGGCTCCGGCACCGACATCTCGATCCTTGAACTGGCGCAGAAGGTTGCCGCTGTCACGGGGTATAAGGGCCGTATCGAGACCGACCCGAGCAAACCTGACGGCACATTGCGCAAGCTGATGGATGTTTCGCGGCTTACCCAGATGGGTTGGTCCGCGCAGATCGGGCTGGATCAGGGGCTTGCGGAAACCTACCAATGGTTTCTGGCCAATTCCAGGACCTTAAGGCGTTAAGAGTTTATTATGGAAAATATCATTCACCCCGTTCTCCTCTGTGGCGGCTCCGGCACGCGGCTTTGGCCTTTGTCGCGCAAGTCTTACCCCAAGCAATTCGTCAAACTGACGGGCGACGAAAGCCTTTATCAGGCTTCGGCACGACGCTTGTCTGATAGGGGGTTTGCCGAGCCGACAATCGTCACCGCTGCCGACTTCCGCTTCATCGTGATCGAACAACTTGCCGCGCTTGAAATTGCCCCCGCCGACATCCTGATCGAACCTTCCGCCAAGAACACCGCCGCCGCCATCTGCGCCGCCGCTCTGGCGCTTGAGGCCCGCGCGCCCGGCGCGTTGATGCTGGTTGCGCCCTCGGACCATGTAATCCCTGACGCCTCACGATTCCGCGAAGCCGTTCAGGCCGCAGCTCCTGCCGCCTCAGCAGGGCAGCTTGTCACCTTCGGCATCCGCCCAGACCGGCCCGAGACGGGCTATGGCTGGCTTGAACTCTCCACTCCGACGCCAGACTTCGCGCCCGTTCCGCAGCCCCTCCGCAGCTTTGTCGAAAAGCCCGATCTCGCAAAAGCAGAAGCGCTTCTGGCTGGCGGCATGCACTTGTGGAACGCAGGAATCTTCCTATTTTCGACAACCACGATCCTTGAGGCTTTCGCCGTACATGCGCCCGAGGTTATGGCCTCCACCCGCGCAGCCGTTGACGCGGCCGAAAAGGACCTCGGCTTCACCCGCCTCGCTCCTGCCCCCTGGGCCGAGCTCCCAGACATCTCGATCGACTACGCGGTGATGGAGCGCGCTCCGAACCTGACCGTTGTCCCCTATGCCGGCGCATGGTCCGACTTGGGCGACTGGCAGGCGGTCTGGCGCGAGGCCGAGGCCGACGCCTCCGGCACAGTTATTGCCGGCCCCGCCAATGCGCTTGATTGCCATGATACGCTTTTGCAGGCGACGAGCGAGGCGCAGCGGCTTGTCGGTATCGGCCTGAAAGACATCATCGCTGTGGCCATGCCCGACGCGGTGTTGGTTGCCCACAAGGACCGTGCGCAAGAGGTCAAGCAGGCTGTCGCCACTCTTAAAGCGAAATCAGCCCCGCAAGCCGAGACACTACCCCGCGACTATCGTCCCTGGGGCTGGTACGAAAGCCTCGTCATCGGCCCGCGGTTCCAAGTGAAACGCATCGTTGTCCACCCCGGCGCAGCGCTAAGCCTGCAAAGCCACCATCACCGCGCGGAACACTGGATCGTCGTCGAAGGCACGGCCAAGGTGACCGTCGATGCCGAGGTCAAGTTGATCGCCGAAAACCAGTCCGTCTACATCCCCCTCGGTGCCGTACACCGCATGGAAAATCCAGGCAAAGTGCCGCTGACACTGATCGAAGTCCAGACCGGCAGCTACCTCGGTGAGGACGACATTATTAGATACGAAGATGTCTACGCACGTGGGCAAGGGGCAAAAGGATGACGCCTCTCACCTGCTTCAAAGCCTACGACATCCGTGGTCGGCTCGGCATCGATCTGGACGAAAACATCGCCTACCGCATCGCCGCAGCCTTTGCGGTTGCTCTTGAGGCCAAAACGGTCGTTCTGGGACGTGATGTCCGAGGATCCTCGGAGGAACTCGCGAAAAGCGTTGCGCAGGGCCTGACCGATCAAGGTTGCGATGTCCTCGATCTTGGTCTGTCTGGCACCGAGGAGATGTATTTCGCGACCACCCATTTCGGGGCCGATGGCGGGATTTGCGTGACTGCCTCACACAACCCGATGGATTACAATGGCATGAAGATGGTGCGTGCTGGTTCTGCTCCGCTTGATTCAGCAAGTGGCTTGGCGCTCATCAAAGAGCTTGCTGAAGCAAACACGTTCGAGAAGAGCGCTACTCTTGGCAATATTCGCAACGTCGCCGAAAAAGCGACCGCTGCATATGTTGAGCGTATCTGCCAGTTTGTTGATGTCTCTGCTCTGAAGCCGCTGAAAATACTCGTGAATGCAGGCCATGGAACTGCTGGGCCGACTTTCGATGCCATTGCTGAACGGCTTGCAAAGCTTGGGGCCCCGCTGGTGTTCGAACGTCTATTCCACGAACCGGACGGTACATTCCCGCAAGGCATTCCCAACCCGCTCTTAACAGAAAATCGACCTGCGACCGCAGAAGCCGTTCGCGCTTCAGGCGCTGATTTCGGGGTTGCGTGGGACGGCGATTTCGATCGTTGCTTCTTCTTTGATCACACGGGAGCCTTCATCGACGGCGAATATGTCGTCGGTCTGCTCGCGGAGGCATTCCTCGCCAAAGATCCAGGTGCGACGATCATCCATGATCCCCGGATTATTTGGAACACGCAGGACCTTGTGGCGAAAGCTGGCGGGCAAGCCGTCCAAACCCGCACGGGTCACGCCTTCATCAAGCAAGCCATGCGTGACGAAAACGCGGTCTACGGCGGTGAGATGTCCGCGCATCATTATTTCCGCGATTTCGTCTACTGCGACAGTGGCATGATCCCATGGTTGCTTGTTGCCGAACTTGTCAGCCGGCACGGCCCCCTTGCGGATCTTGTCGCGCATCGAAAAGCGGCATTTCCCTCCTCAGGGGAGATCAATTTCACGCTCGATGATCCCAAGGCTGCCATCGCAAGAGTCCGAGCAGCATTTGAACCCGAAGCATTATCCATCGACGAAAAGGACGGCTTGGGCTTTGACATGGGCGAATGGCGCTTCAATTTGCGCAGTTCCAACACCGAACCGGTTGTGAGGCTGAACGTTGAGGCGCGTGGCGACGCTGAACTCGTTTTGCAGGGCGTGGAACGAGTGAAACGGGTTTTGCTCGGGTGAGATGGTTTTTTCAGGTTTGCGCTAAAGAACATTTCGTGAACTTCACCACGCGGAGCGCTCATTGTGGAAGTATGCGCAAGTAGCACTGATCCTTCGCTTCTTTCGCGAGGTAAATGACCTGAAACCCTGCCTGCTTTGCCTTCTCCGGCAGATCTTGCGGCCCGTTCCATAGATCTGGACCACCAGCGCGTTCCACCTCTCCGCTCGATTTTGCTTCGTCAGCGGCATCGAACCGATCGATTAGAAGGCGCTGTTTGCAATCGACGTCTTGCCGATATCGTTTCCATTCTTCCAGCTCCCCGACGGCGGAATAGGTGAAGCCAAGTAGCACAGTTTCCGGTTCGTCGCCATCGACGTAGAACCGGGCGCGTTGTCCGCACGACAGGCTTTCAAGGTCGACGCCGTATCGCCGGGTGACGGCTCTCTCAATCTCAGCTGGGACCTGACCGGCAACATCGCGCAGAGCTTCAATGTCTCCGAACACGGCCGTGACCGATAAGAACCCGAGCCTGTAACAAAACACGATTTCCTCGAGCGCCGCGCGCTGGTGCGCACTCAGGGTATCCAGTGCAGCCGAATATCCTGTCAAAGCGTTTATGTTTCGAAACTGCATTTTCTCGCCTCCTAGTCGACGACCACCGAGCCGCTCGCTGTGAAGCTGGCGGCTTTTTCGTCCCAAGTGAGGTGTGCAGATCCCGCAGCCCCGTCGCCTCCGCGATATCCGGCAATAGAGCCAAGGCCGCCTGCACCAATGCTGACGGTCAACACATCACCGTAGACCACCTCGAGTGAGCCGATGCGCCGTGTCCCAGCCGAGCCGCCAAACCCGCCGGCGCCCGAGGAATCGTAAGTTGACGGATTGTCACCACCCCCTCCACCGCCACCTGCGCCGTAGGATGAACTGGGCGCGGCACCGCCAGCAGAATTGACGTTTCCTCCAGCACCACCAGGCCCGTACACCGACCATTCGCCGTCATTTCCGGAACGTGGCGCCTGACCGTTCAAGCCCCCCAAACCACCGGCCGCTGAAACCAACTGTTTACCTGCTGATGTGATCTTTGTGGCACCACCAGAATCCGCTCTTCCCGAGGCAGTGCCATCCCCCACACCATGTCCGCCGCCCCCGCCACCACCGATGATTTCATAATCGACGACTACCGTCAGAGCGCCGCCACGGAATTCAGAAAACGATATTGTACCGTTCGCGGGAATCCGCAGGTTGGGCGCACCCGCAGCAGGGACGCGACCGGCTCCGCGATAGAAGGCGCTCAAGGGCAACTCAGCATCGCCACCAAATTCGGCAGCGATGCTCGAGAGAGACAAAGCCCCAGATACCACAACTGCCATGATCAAGGTGCTCCAAATGCGGTGACATCGCCGGACACGATCAGATTTCCGTCTGGATCAAGACGCATCCGTGCTGCGCCATCGTGATAGAACCGCAGATTGCCGCTTGCATCAGCCGTGATGGTCCAGTCGCCAACTTGCCCATATGCAAGGGCACCAAGCCCCAGACTTGATGCGACCGCCTGCGGCGACCCGATCTCGACAATCGTAAATGTGCCATTTCCGTTATCGCGTTTAAGGAAGAGCTTGCCGTCTCGGGTGTTGATTGCAAGTTCGCCAAGGTCGATTTGGGCCGTTGTGGGCACCTTGCCGGGGACGGCCGACCTTTTGTTCAAGACCCTGGACGTCATGACGAAAAGCCTGCTTCTGCGCTCGCAAATTCAATGACTTCGGCGGGCGCTTCATCGACAACCGCTCTTGCGTCCGCCCGCTCGGCTTCGTCCCAGACGATCTTCGGGTTCGGCACCATCTCGGTCCCGGTCTGCTCGCCGGTCACCTCATCGTAGATGGGCCGCGCGACCTCCGCCGGGAGCGGGCCGATCGCCGCCTGCACCACGACGGTCTCCATCACCGGCTCCCCGTTTGTCTCGTCGAACACGGGCTGGCCAAGGTCGTCAATCGCCTGCAGTTCCTCGGTGATCTCGGGGCGACCGTCCGCCAGCCGATACCGCGCCAGACGGGACTGCGCCTCCCGGTAGGCCGCCAGCTGGTGGTTAAACAGGTTGTGTTCTCCATTCACGAGGTTGTCGGCCTCCCAGCCCAACGCATAGGCTTGGTAGGAAACGTGCCCCAACGCCTGCACAACGGCCGCGAGCCTCGGAGTGAGGTCAGCGTGCGGGATCACCCGCAGCAGCTCTTCATCGCCCGTCCGTGCGCCCGCCTGCGCCAGTTCAGCCGCAACATGGGCCATGCCCCGCTTGGTCGCCTGACGCACATCCAGCGGCGCGTCGCCCTTCTTGATGAAAATCGTCATGGATCAGACCTCGCGCACGCAGATCACGCCAACGTCCACCGTGGCCGGGGCCACCGCGAACACCAGCGAGTAGATGAACCCGTCGTATGAGATGGTGTAATCCTCGCCCGTGCCGGGACGCTTCAGCGCGCCGCCGACATAGGCGAACTTCGGTTTCCACCCGCGCGGTAGCGCAAATGTGGTGGTCGCGCCGTCGCCAGAGAACCAGAAGGCCTCCTGCGTGACGCCCGCAGCGACCTTGGCGCGCAGAGCCGCAAGCTCCTCGCGCAGGTTCAGCTCCGGCTTGGAAATGCTAACTGCCATGTCGTCATTGCTCCGCGATCAGGCCGTTGACCGCCGAAATGGCGGTCGTGACCGGTGTTTCGGTGTTGGCCACCCGTTGGAGGCCGTCGAAGGTGGAGCGGCCCGCCGAAGTCCCGACGTGCAGCAGATTGGTCTTGGGGTCGTGCGCCAGCGCCGTGACCGCATCCGAGGTGCCGAACAGCGTGCATTTTGCGCCCGGCTGGAACAGCTTGCGCTCGTCCTCGTAGATTTTGGCGATTTGATCCGGGGCCGGGATCGTTTCTGTAATACGGAATAGAGAAAGCGACGCTGTCCCAACGGGATGGATGCGAAGCTCATGCAGATCCGACACGATCCCGTGATTCAGATACTGTGACATGAATTTGCCGTCTTGATAGTGGCGGAAATCACCACCCTCGAAGATCGCCACGTGCAGCGCCCACTGGCCGTTGTGCGGGGGACAATCCCCGCCAGCGTTTAGGCTGCGGCGTCCTTGCCAGATAAACCGTGGCTGTCCGGTTGTGCCGTCGAAGTAGAGGTTAAAGAATTGCGCGCTGGTGCCGCTACCTAAGGCCTCATGCCAACCGAAAACTTGTGAGGACGGGTTGCCTTTTGCCCAAAACACCATTGCGAAGGTCGATGCGCCAGAAAGAGAACCTTTGAAGTCTTTTCCCAAGAAATCGACATTGGTTACCATGTTGCCGTATGAGGCTAGCTCGGCTCCATCCGCTACAGCCTCGCGACGAACGGTTCCGTGCACAGTGAAGCCGCTATTGTTCACCGAGCGATCCGGGACCCCCGGCCGCACGGAAATATTGTCAAAATCCATGAAGTCCGACAGCGCGCCGGGTTGGAAATGGGTCTTAAGCGTGATGTAGGTCGTAGGACCAGTAGCCGTGAAGTAGGTTTCGTAAACGCCCACACCCACATTGGCGGGGTGATCGTATAGCTGCGTTCCGTTGGGTCCATAGCCGATCCGGAAGTCTGCCACCCCTCCAGTGCCACCGATGATTTCGAACTGAGCGCGGTATGTTTGGCCCATGACTGTGGGGACAGCTTGATAGATGTATGCGTTTCCGTAAACGCGAAGCGCACCATCAATGACCTCCGCGTAGTCCGCATCACCACTGCCAGAAACCCAGCCGGTCATGTCTGTGTCAAACGTGCCGTTCGTGATCTGCTCCGACGAGACGAGAACGGTTTGATCTATGCCGGCAAGCGCAGCCAACTTGATCTTTCCGGGCATCCAGCCTGTATTGTGTTGCGTCGAAATAAACGCAGCCATGCCATTTTCAGGACTGTCAGGTTTCCTGCTGACAAGTCCGAGACCCAAGGCGCGAGCGGCTAGCATGTCGCCATAAGGAATTGCACCTTTGCCAATGTTGCCAAAAGCAGTCTTTGGGAATGCTAAATCACCAGACCAGGCACCGCCGGGATACCAGATATATCGCTCATCAGCCGCCTGGGAATTATAGTCAGCGCCAGCCCAGACCTCATCACCGTATGGGATTTTGTGCACATTAACGACGCGGCTTGCAGCGGTGGAACTGTCCTGACCAATCAAAAGTCTGTCGCCAAAAAATGCAATCGAACCAGCGTTCATCGTGTAGACAGACGCAGTGATGTCCACGACCGTACCGCTGTCCTTGATCACAGAAACTCCGCCAGCGGTAGCTACTGCAATCGTTGGTATGGGAAGGCTTGTGGCCGGATCAACCGGGGCGTTGGGGAGGACAGTTATAGCGACGTCGTTTGCCGAAGGGTGAGCCAGGACAAACATTGATGGCGGACCAGAATACGCGGGGAAAGCAACCGCATTTCTGAACTTCGCAATCAGCACGCTCAGTTTGTATGAACCTCCGCCGACCCCAATATAGGCTTCCTCACTGATGAAGTTTGCACGGCTAATGCTTCGAGATGAAGACGAGCCGACAAGCCAGCCATTTTGCATTGTTGCAGCAGTTATTGCCCCGCCGCCCGCGGTATTGAAAAACTTGTCACTACCGACGTCAAAAACCATCCACATAGGCAGCGCAGGATCATCTCCATCATAGATCGTGACCTTCGCAGCCTCAGCCACAATCACTGCAACGGCCGGGAACTCCCGGCGCGACCCACGAGTAGCAGTATTCAGGTTCTCGTTATACCAGCTCGTGTGCTGGCACCGCCTGCGCCATGCCCCGCCGTCGCTGTCGAGACTCGTGTCGTAGACGAACACGTCCACGGCGGTTGCGGCTTTCTCGGCTAGGATCGCGCTTATGCCCTGATAGGTCACGTCGGCTTTCACGGTCGCAAGATGGGTGGCGGCGTCAGTCGCGTTTGCGGCTGCTTCGCCCAGGTAGCCTTCGGTCGCCGCCAGCTCGGCCTGTGTGGAAATTATTTCAGCGTCTGCTTGGGAGACCTTCGCGTCCAGCTGCGACTTGGTGACGTTCGTCTCGCCGGTCAGCTGGTCTACCGAAATCGTCAGCTTCGAGATCGAGCTCATCAGTGTCATGTCTTTGTCCTTAGCGGGGGCGTGAGAAAAAGGGGCGCAATCACGCAGTCAGCGCCGCCCCAATCGCTTATTGCTCGACGACCAGATCGCCGGCCGCCGCAATGGCCGTTGCCACCGGTGCCGTCGTATTCGCCACCCGGCGCAGGCCTTTGAAAACCGACCGGCCAGCACTGGTCCCAACGTGAAGTAGACCGGTGTCAGGATCGTGAGCTAGCGCTGCCACCGCGTCAGACACGCCATAAAGCGTGCATGCGGCGTTCTCTTGGAACAGCACCTTTTCGTCTTCGTAGATACGTCGGATTTGGTCTGCTGTCGGGGCGGTGCCTCCAACACGCCAGAGTGCCATGCCAAGAACGACGGTGATCGTCGGGGCAATGGGATTGTAGCCGATGAATGCCGTCGGGCGGAGGTCGGAAATATCACCAGCCATGGGGCCTATGAAACCGAGAACCGCGTCCTGATAAATCTCCAGCACACCATTTCGACGAAGCGCGACTACGTGGAGCCATTTCGAGATTTCGCCTTTGATCGAGCTATAATAGGTGGCCCCATTTGCTCTGAACGCCAGCCGCTCATCAGATGGGTCGGTCGCAGTGTCTTTGAAGAAATGGAAACCGGTATGCGGAGCGCTTTGACGGGAAAAAAATGTTCCGGTGCTGTTGAGAGCACCACCCCGATACCACCCCATCATGCAGAAATCGCCAGTACCGAAATCCAAGGCGCTATTGTAAGGCTGCTCAAGATAGTTTGTGGACGAAAACCCGGAATATCCAACCAACTCCGCACCGACGGCAACAGGAGCTCTGCCAATTGTGCCCTTGACAATAAAACCAGACGCCTTCTTTCCATCAGCAGCGACAGAGCGGTCAGGAATCGATCTAAAGATTTTGAAGTTGTCGATCCAGCGATCGTTTGACGATGAGTAGAAGAATGGGTACTGCCCCCCAGTGTAGGTGAAAGTGATGTGATTTACGCCAGTGGCAAGGGCTCCATTGGTTGCGCTTGCGGTATAGTAACCGACAGTTCCGGCTCCTGATCCGCACTCGACTTCGATCGTGTAGGTCTCACCTGTGATCAGGTTTGCGATTGTCGCAGCCGGGATCAGATTGTGATACGTCGACCCCACGCGAGCAACGCGTCGATTTGCAGCGTCGTATTGCCAGTCAGTTCCAAGGAACCAGCCTGAGGCGTCAGCATCAAACGATCCATTGATAGCCAAGTCCTCGCCGACGAGGACAGAATCATCTGTGTCGGCCAACCACGCCCCTTTAATAGCTCCCGGCATCCACCCTGTCGTGTAGGACGCCGAAATTGCTGCTGCGCAAAGGCTGCCAATGGATGCGCTGTTCAGCATCAGCTTGGTGAGGCCACCACGTATCCCTGCGCCCCCAAATGCGCGCCCGTCAGTAAAGCTGCTCATGTAGAATGGAACGTTGATTGTCCCGCCCGCCACGCCAGCGACAATCCCTTTCTGGGTGAAAGTCGGCGATGAAAGCTGATTAACTGGCCCGTAGATGCGAAGGTGCGCCGCGTAATAGCCCGAGATCAACTCGTTCTCTGGGTTGAACACAACATCTCCGGCCTCGAGCGTCTCTGCACTAGAAGTAACAGAACCATCTTGGCGCAAGAGTGCAACCCCGCCCTTGGTTGCAAAAGCCAGTGTCAATTCAGGAAGGCCGGTTGATGGATTTTCCTGAGCATCAGGGAGGACGGTCATCGCAACATCGTTGATCCACCCATTAGGTAGGCGGACAACAGGGGACCGCTGGAAGGTTCCCAATGGTCCAAAATTGACAACGCGCACGCCGTTCTTGCTCCCATAATTTGAATTGTATCCATAGGTCCCGATCTTCTGCGTTGTGTCTGATACAAAGTTGAAAATCAGAGCACCGCCAAAATTATTGCCCTCAGACGGGTCTCCGATCGGCTTTCCCGTGGCCACAAGTGCGCCATTCCTAGCTGCGATCGACGTCGCCTCGCACCCATAGCCGTCAACGAACAAATACGCGCCGATAGAGTAGCCGTTGATAACCATCCACATCGGCAGATCAGGATCGTCGCCGTCGTAGATCGTCAGCTTTCCCTTTTCCAAGACCAGCGCCACCACCGCCGGAAACTCCCGCCGCGCGCCCCGCGTCGCGGTATTAAGGGGCTCCCGATACCAGCTTGTCCCGGCGCAACGATGCCGCCAGGCTCCACCATCGCTGTCTTTCGAGGTGTCATAAATGAACACATCGACGGCCTTGACAGCCTTGGTGAGCGCAACCGCAGAAAGATCCTGATAGGCCACAGCCGAGGCGGCCGACTGCGCCGCGCTATACGCCGTATCCTTGAAAGCCCCAGCCTGATCGCGGGCCGAAAGCGCATTTGCCTTGGCGGCCTGCGCCTGCGCGGTCGCTGACTGCGCGTCGGCAACCGAGGCATCAAGGGTGGCTTTCTTGGACACCACAGCCCCCTTCAGTTTGTCGACCGAGGCCGTCAGGGCATCCACTTGCTGTTCAACTGTCACGGGCGGGGCTCCTTACGAAAAGGCGACGGCGGAGACATACCGCGTCTGCGAATTGACAAAGGCGGTCGCCATTTCCAACATGGCGGTCTGGATGTCGGTCAGTGGTCCAGCCGCGTCCTGCACGGTACCGATGTTGGTCGCGATCACCTCGATGTCCTCGGCAAGCGGCTGAACAATGGCGGCAGCGGCCGAGGCGATGGTCTCGCTTTGAGCGGCGTTGGCTTCGCTTTGGGCAGCGGCTTGTTCACTCGACAAAGCCGCCGCTTGGGAAACAGCAGCAGCCTGTTCATAGCCTGCAGCATTGGTCTCGGATCCGGCCGCCTGCACTGCAGACGCCGCGGCATCAATTGCGCTCTGCGCCGCCTGCGATGCACTCACCTCGGACGCATCTTCAGACACCTTGGCATTCCCGGCAGAAACAAAGGCCTCGGATGCTTTGGCCACCGAGGTGGTCGCGGCATTCTGTGCTGCCGTCAGTTGGCTGTTGAAGGTGGCAAGCTGTGCCTGACCAGCCTCAATGGCTTCTTGCGCCGTCAGCATCTGACTGTAGGTCGCATAGGCTGGCAGGGTTGCATAGTCAGAGGCGCCATCACCGACCTTGGTGATGCCCGTATCGATCTCGAAGGCAAATTCGCCCTCGGCCAGGATCGGATTGGCGGCGGTCCATTCGGCTGCGGTGCCGCGGCGCATCTGGATTTTGGCAAAGACAGTTGAAGTCATGGGGTTTCTCCCTGGACGCGGCCATCGATTGTACGGAGACTTGGATCGGCGGCAGCGCCACCGCAGTCGATGACGGCAAGGCCGGCGTAATCGGTATCGGGTGCCCCACCATCGAGGATCTGCGGGACGTAAGGCACATCGATCTCGACGGGGCCTGCGGCGCGCAATCGAAACGGCGATTTCCCGAAATAGACGACACCGGACATGCTGTTTCCTTGGTAAACAGTGACTGCTGCCGGCGCGGTGTCCGCGCACAGCCAAAGCGCCTCAAAGGGTGCGATGCCCCGGATGAGGCGCATCCTCCGGATCGCAAATCCGCCCTCGTCGGGCGGTTCATCTTCCGGTGCCACCTGGCCCCAAATCCGGGTGCCGACTTGCGGCACCACCAGTGCGCTGGAGGCGTTGAAAGCTACCATGGTCCAGACATCCGGGCTCAGGTCATGCTTGGTCCCGTCCACAGATCACCTCAGCGGCTTCGAAACTTCAGGGCCGCCAGCCGCAGAGGCGCGCACCGATTTCATTATGGGTGACGATTTGGGCCAACGTGCCGTCGGTCAGTACATCGGCACGAGATGGTCTGATGGGGGCCGCCCAATCGCAGGCATCGCGATCGCGCCTCGGATCAATCGCGCATCCAGCGGTCAAGACGGCGCTCAAGATCAGCGCGATCAGCGGTTTGCACCTCATGGGACACCTCCTTCGCTGTTTGCAAGGATCGGATCCGGGCATCAGCACGCCGGACCAGGAATTCGGCCTCAGCCTCCAGACGCCCACGCCGAAACGCGATCCAGATCGCGGCACCAATCGCAATAACGATCGCCCCCAGCAGAGTGGCCTTCCGGCCGATCCCGGAAAAGATGGCGGTCAGGATCGAGATCACTTTTCGCCCTCCCCTGAGATGGGCTGGCCCGACGTTCTGAAGCAGTGGGTGTCGAGCAACAGCACGGTGACACCGTCAGCCTCGGCGGCGGCACGAATTCGGTCATGACTAATGACAGCCGCGTCCTCGCATGCGGCAAAGGTGCGCATCACCCCCGGATAGAGATCAGACCCGCAGGCCAGAGCCTCGCCAATCGATATGCACGCGGAAACGATCAAGACCCACATCACGGGGTCTTCCCGCTGCGATGATCTTCAATCCGGGCATTGCGGGCTTTCAGGGCGTAGAAGATAACGCCAATGAACACAGCCACCCCGACCCAGGGCAATGCCGCTTGTACGGCGTCCGTCAGCCCAACCAGATCCAGCACCCGCTCCGCGGTATCACGCGCTTCTTCTGCCTGAGTCAGCACCGGTGCAATCTGCGCGGCCACAGAACCTGCAGCACCCAGGACGCCAAGCCCCACCTGGGCATTCGCCGCCGTGACAATGCGACTGCCTTCTGGCACGCCCGCGGCCCGTTCCGGCGCGACCGGCCGCGGCCCCGCCGTCGTCAGTGCCTTCGTCAGTGCCACATCGATGATCGGCACAAGTGGCATCCCATGGTCATCGCGAAACGCCAGGATCGCCGCGCGGGTGCGAGGCCCGACCTGACCATCAACCTGGCCCACCTCGTGATAGCCAAGCGCTTTGAGGCGTGCCTGTACTTCACGCACCGAGAGCGTCACGGCTGGCGCCACATTGCCCGCGCGCCGCACCCCGAGCAGCCGCGATTTCGCATAGCGCTGGATATTGACGGCATCGGACTGGTTGCCGCCCAGAACCTCAATCATGGAGCCTGCCGCCTTCACGAAGAATCCGACATGGCCCTGCCAGGCTTTCGAGCTCCGCGAAAAGACGACGATGTCGCCTGTCTGCGCATCCGCCAGATCAACGGGAATGCCCCACTGGAGATAGGACCGCGCGTTAAGGCGTCGAGTGGAGCTCAACCCAGCCTTTTCCAAGCAGTGGCCCACGAAAGCCGCACACCAGGCGACAGAGTCATGTTCCACCCAGTCATGTCCAACCGAGGCATACATATCCATAATGGCGGGATTGTCTTCAGGCCCCAGGCCCTCGGTGGTGCCGATGTAGGATTGGGCGATTTCAAAAGGGGTCATGCGAGCCTCCTTGCAAAAGAAAACGCCGCCCCCGAGGACGGCGTGTGATCAGGCGATCGATGTTGGGCGGGTGCTATTTCTTGCAACCGATCCAGGCGCAGAGCAGGCTTTCGGCGCCACGGGGCCCGAGATAGGCGAGCGTGGCGACAAACCCGGTTGAGACCGGCTGGGTCAGACCGATGTAATTTGCCGCGGCATCACCGATCAGCGCCATGCCCACGGCGACAGGAATTTCCCACAGGAGTTCCTTGCCGAAGAAGCGGCGGTTGCCGAGTTTCACCTCGCCGGAATGCCACATGAGCCGGCCGGTGAAGGCACCGATCAGGGTGGTGATGGCCCCGCCAAAGAGGTGGTTGATGGTTTCGATAAAACTGTTGTCCGGCATCTCCCTGCCTCCTTGGTCTCAGAACGGCCCGGTTGCATCCGGATCGATGATGGGCGGCACATTCGAGCTTGGCGCCGCCGGTGCGGTGGTCTCCGCCCGCACATCTGTGCCTGCGCCTTGGCTTGGCTGTTTCAGCTCCAAGGTGGTGACAAAGCCGCCCGCGCGCGTCAGCGTGTGGGTCACCGCTTCAATGCGATAGGACCCATCGACACCGGGCCGTGTGCCAGACACAAGGCACAGCCCATCGGGCATCGCCGCCGTATTGCCCTCGATGACCACTGTGCCTTCACCTGCATCTCGAGCCGTCGTGGCGGCATCGCTCTCACCCTGCTGGGTGGTTTCCAACTCGCCCGCCCGGGCGAAGCGATCTGCGTAGATGCATAGAACATCGACGCCTGTTTCGCGCTCGACAACCTGCCAAGCCCCGGCCGCCACATCATACCAGCGCCCACGGACCGCCCCGAACTGTGGGCGACCGAGGCTAGGGGCAATGTCCCAGCTTTGCAGATTCTGACCCCAAGTGGCGGCAATGGCCGTCGCGTAATCGGCGTTACGTTTTGAGAGCACAATCCGCCCGCCGGTGACGCGGAAATTGCCACCGATTTCACGAGCGAGCCGCTCGCCCATGGCGATCAGGCTTTCGTCGCGCATCTCGAAATAGCCGCGGGTGAGATTACGCAGCGCCGGATCGATCTCGATCTGCGTGATGCCCGCATGCACCGCCGCCTCGCGCAGGATCGTTTCCACCGTCGCCCCATCCCAATGGCGCTGCTGGCCTTCTTTGGCCCGGCCTGTCGTATCCATGCCTTTTGCCGTGATGCGGAGACGTCGGCCAGAACTGCGGGTGCCGGAGGATTTCACCTCATCGACCGTGCCCTCGAAAACGACACGCAGCCCCTCGCTCTCCCAGCCAAGCGCAATCGACACGAGCGCGCCGATCTGGGGCAGAACTATGCGCCCATCGGTATCATCAATCTCCAAATCCGCGCTGTCAGTATGGGTGCCCACCTTGTCCGAGACCTGCAAACCCAAAAGGACCGGCATTAGCGTCGTGGTGATATTCGAGCCCGCAACGGTCACGTTGAATAGCGCATGCTTTGACATGATCCACCTGCCTCACCAAAGCCGGATCGGATCCAGAACCTGCTGCTCCCGCGGGATCGGTATCGGCATCTCGAAGCTTGTGCCCACCGGCAGGGTCTGGCCCAGATCGGCAAGCCCCGGGTTCAGATCGTAGATCGCCTCCACGAGCCCCAGCATTGGCCGTTTGAACCTGCGCCAAACGAGGGTCGCAACAGTTAGCCCTTCGCCTTCCACGGTCACGGTTTCGATCACCTGGTCCATAGGAGCACATCTGCCAGAAGAGAGAAGAAGGACCCCGCGCTTGGCGCACTGGCCCGTTTCACCGTGATGTCGACATCGATCACTTTGCCGACGCCATTGCGGCCCAGATAGGAGGCGCGCTCGGTCACCGAGAGGATATTGACCCAGCCCATCAAGGCCCCATCGCCCCGCATCATATATTGCGGCCGTCCCGAGGCGCGGGCTTGCGACAAAAGCGTCAGCTGACCCATGCCACCAAACTTTTCTGGATAGAGCCGCGCCTTGATCGTCCAGCTTTCCGGGCCTTCGCCGACATATTCAAGGATGGGTCGCGCGCCGAGCACGGGCTTTTCGGCAAAGCTGGCCTCCGTGCCGTGGCTATAGCCATCGGTGTTGAAGGGCAGGATTTCGAACTGGACCGGACCAAGCATCATCAGCATCAGGCAAACCTCAGCCCGGTATCGGCATAGACCCCACGAAACGCTTCGCGGATCTGGTCCCGTAGTTGGCGGGTGATTTCCGCGGCAAGCTGCTGCGGGTCCGCCGTCGCGCCCGTGATGGTGATCGGCGCATTGACCGAGACCTCCACCGGCCCCGTACCGCCCATACTGCCTGTCGGGTTCACATAGCCATTGCGATTGGCCGTAATGAGCTCCGGCCCACGCTCGCCCACCAGATAAGTGCCACCGCGCGAGATGGGCCCACCGGCGGCCCGGGTGCCATCAATACCGGAGAATTCATCGACAGCCACGGCTGGGGATTCATCCCCACCGCCAAGCCAGGCCGGCATCGACGGCCAGCGGATTATGTTCGAAAGGTCAATATTGCCGATCGCATCGACAATGCGGCTTGGGATGCCCCGGATCCAGGCGATCAGCTCTTCGAACTTGGCGACCATGCCATCCCAAAGCGCCTGGATTGCCTCAAGCCCCTTGTCGTAGAGCCCGGTAACCAGCCCCGCAAAACCGTCAATGATCCGGCCGGTCAGATTGGACGCGTTTTGCGCAATGCGGGCCTGCTCTTCTTCTGAGAGTACCTCTTGCTCAAAAAGCCCGGAGCTGAAGAACCCGGTGATTGCGTCGACCGCCGCCCCGAGGGCTGATCCCAACCCCGAGAAAGCGCCCGAGATGGCATCAGTGATCGGCGTCAGAAAGCTGAGCTTTTCGCCGAGCCAGTCGAGCGGGCCCTGCAAGCGCTCAGAGATCGCTTGGCCGACGCCAGAAAGCGTGGCCGTGATCCGGTCCCAATAGCGGTAAATCGTGAAGCCTGCCGCAGCAACGGCTGCCGCCACCGCTGCAAAAGTCGCCCAAACCGGCGCCGAAATCGTCGCCACCGCCGTCCCGATCGCGGCAATGCCAGAGGACAGCGCCCCAACACCCGGGACCGCCAGCGCAATGCCGGTCAGGCCCGCACGAAGCCGCCCCAGCGTCCCGAGGGGCTGTCCACCCATCGCCGCCAAGGCCGACTGCAGCCCGATCATTTCCGTGGCAGCGGTTCGCGCGCCAATGGCTGCGCGTCCGATGGTGTTGTAACCCGCCGCAATCATCGACAGCAGACCGCCGCGGCCAAAGAGCCCTGCGAATTGCAGCGCCGACATCGCGCCTTTGAAGGCGATGACCGCCGCAGTGGCGCCCACCACCGCGAGTGTCACCTCCGGATAGGCGGCCGCCAATTCCGAGATCCGCAGGATCAGCGGGGTGATCGCCTCTGCCAGCGAGGTGATCGCCGGCATCAGCGCATTGCCAATCGTGACCTGCAGTTCGGTCAGCACGTTATGGAACCGCTGCATATTGGCCTGGAAGGTGTTGTTGCGCGCCTCGAACTCGGCAAAGGCGGAGCCCGCGTAATTGGCGCGATCGCCCACCATCCCAAGCGTGTCTTCGACAAGGCCGAGGTTGGTTAGGAGCGGCCCCAGGGCCCTGGCTTCATTGCCAAAGAGCTGGCTCGAAATTGCGGCCTGTTGTTCACGCGGGATCTGGCTGATGCGGCGCAGCACATCAAGCGTCGTGCCCACCGCGTCTTCCTGCATGCGCCGTGCGACAGCTTCTGCATCAAGCCCAAGCTCTTGAAACGCCTCCCGTTGTGCGCGCGTCGCCGCCGAGCCGCGGGTCAAGGCCGCCCCCATGTTCCGGAAACTCGTCGCCGCCACCTCACTTTGTGCGCCTGCGGCGAGCATTGCGGAGGCAAAGGCCGAGGTCTCTTCGGCAGAAAACCCGAAGAGCGTCGCCTGCGCCCCAACGCGGCGGACCACATCAAGAATATCAGCCGCACTCGAGGCCTGACTGTTGGAAAGATGGTTCATGGCATCCGCCAGAGAAACCGTCTCATCGATCGTGAGCCCCAGGGCCGTCATCAGGTTCGCCATAGAGGCGCCGGCCTGATCAGCGCTGATGTCGAACGCCACCCCGATCCGCGCGGCAGCATCGGTGAAGCGAACTAGGTCTTGCCCCGCAATGCCTGCCTGTCCGGCCGCGGCGGCAATTTCAGCCAGGCCCGTCACCGCAATAGGAATGTCGCGCGACAGAGCAAAGAGATCCTGCTGGAACTGACTGAAGCCCTCGGGTGTCGGAAAATCCACCACCTTGCGCACATCCGCCATGGCGCTTTCAAATTCTGACGCCGCGGCAATCGGACCACCGATGGCTTCGCGCAGCGCATAGAAGCTGGCGGCCGCATCGACCAGCCCACCCCGTGCAGTGGCCAGCGCGCGATTGTTGCGCGTGATCGCAGCGTTCAACCGGTCGCCGAAGGTCATCGGCAGACCGTTGTTTTCTCGGATGCGGGTGGAAATGCCGGCGAGCGCACTGGCCGCTTGGCGCGCAGGGCTCGTCACGCGATCGAGCAGCTCGATCACCAGCTGGGAGGTCAGCGTTGCCAAGGGGTCAGGCTCACTTCAGTATTGCGGCGCGCGCCAGGCGACGGGCCTCGGCATGCCAAAGCACCAGCTCCGGCCAGTCCATGTCCATCAGATCCGTGATCGGCGTGTTCAACCAGTGGGCGGTTTCGGCTGTGACAGCGCGCCAGTCGCAGATGCCGTGCCCTTTGGGAAAAAACCGGCGATCACCTCGGAGATCGCGGTAAAATCATCTGTGTCCATCTCCTCGATCGCTTCTCGCGGCAGATCGGTCAGAACAGCAGCCATGATGATGCCCTGTTCCAACTGATCCTCGATCCCGGCCAAGGCATCCTGCAGGGTCTTGAGATCCTTCACTTTCGGCTTCTTGACGCTGACCTCGGTGAGGGTCTGATCGCCCAAGGCGATCGGCACCGAAAGCGGCAGTCGTTTATTGTGATGCTGTGCCATGGGCCCTCTCAAAATCCGTTGGGAATGCGCAGGATGTTGCGTTCATCGGCATTCTGGGAGGTGCCATCCACGCGCCAATCGGCGGTGAAAAAGTCCCAGTAGAGTTTCTCGACCCCGCCAAAATGCAGCTCGTAATGCAGGATTTCCGAGATCGAATAGTCAAAGCCCTGCATTTCACCGCGTTGGAAGGCCTCGGGGTTTGCCGCCCCAAGCCGGCCTTCGAGCACGGCTTTCGCCTCGATAGCCTCGCCCGTGCGTTTTGAGCGGATCGAGCCATAGGCTGTGAATTTCTTGCGCGAGGCAGCCCCCAGCCCGAACTGGGTCAAGAGGTCCGGGTCCCAGCCCGCCAGCTTGAAGCTGGCCTCCAGTTTCTGGATACCGACGGCCACTTCGATCTGCACGCGTGACCCGCCGGGGTGATAATCCTGAAAGCTTTCCTGCAGATTGGGCAGCTGCAACTCGGTCAGCGTCAGGTGTTTCGAGGCCGTCGGGTCCTCATCGCCGCAAAAAAGGTTTGCGGCTTCCATGATGTAGATGTTGCTCATGCTGTGTTCCCTCAGCCGGTGATGGTGCCGACCTGCGCAAGCAGATCATCGAGCAGCGCGTCCAGCGCAGGGCGATAGCGGGCAGATTGAATGCCAAGATACCGCAGCACCGGCGCCTCCTCGGCCGCAAAGCTCACGGTGAACCGGCCTTGGCGCAGTTCCTCGGGCGTGTTCTGATCGCGGGTGAACTTCAACTCGAAGCCGAGGATGTCGCCATCGGCCTTGAGGTTCCGCAGCCCCGTTTCCATGGTGTTCAGGATCGCCTGAATGGTTTGGCCGGTGACGTTGAAGCGGCCAAGATAGAACCGCAGGGTCCGGAGCAGCATCAGATGAATGAAGTCCCTCCCGCGGGTGACGTTGTAAAACCGCCAGAGATCATCTTCTCCGGCATTGTCGGTGCCAACAAAGATGAACCCACCCTGACCGATGGCGCTTTCGACGCCCATTTCACCGCGCAGGATCACGCCGATATTGGCCGACAAGAGCCGCTGGCCCTCGGTCGCGCCGTCCGTCAGCGAGAAGTTAATCGGGCGCGATGGTCCCACAATCCCCTGCACGGGCTGGTTGGCCCAGGAGTGGAAAGGTCGGCCCTGCTTTTCGTGATCACGACGCACGCCAATGCCGATGATGGCGGGCGATGCGGGTTGAACCACACTCACGCCCTCGGCGTAGACCTTCACTGCCGGATCGACCGGAATGAGGCGAGACGAGGAAATGGTCTCGCGCCAGTCGATGGCGTCTTGCTCTGTCGTGGCCGGGCCGTCGACCACCGCATGGGCCAAGAGCTTCTCGCAGATGGGCGGCAGCGCGGCGCAAACCGGGTTCGCCTCAGCCCCGGTGCGCTGGCTGGTGAATCCCGGCGCGCAAAGGAGCCGCGGGATCATGCCAATCTCGGGGCCGGAGCGTAGAAAAGCCGAAAGCCCCGTCAGCGCGCCGTCGCCCACGACATTGGCAATCGTCGCCGCGGGATCGGCGCCCTCTTCGACGCGAACCAGGACCACTTTGGCCGCGACCTGGAATTCGCCAAGCTGCGCGTTGAGCAGAACCAGCGCGTCTTTCAGCGTACCTGCGTCCCCGAGCGCGGTCAGCTTGGCCGCATCGTCGGAATAGAGAAACACCGGTGTATCGGCGGGAAAGACCGATGCATCCGCATCCGGTGCGGTGCCGATAACGCCGACCACCGACATATCGCTCCAGACCGGTGGGCGAGGCTCATTGTCGATCCGTGTGATCGAAATCCCGAAAGTCGGGTCGGACATGGCTGTCCCTCCTTGAATTTATCAGGGCAAAAGGTGCCGGTCAGTAAGACCCGCCATCCACCGTGGCGATTTGGGCCTGCAACCCATCGAGCGTGCTTTGCAGATTTGAAACCTGGGCAATCGTGTGCCCGTGGCTGCTGGCCGCCTTACTCGCGAGCTGAGCCGTGAGCGTCGGGATATCGCCGATCCCAAGCGCCACTGAGCCGGTTTGCCCATTCACCGATGACACTGGTCCGTTTGCCAGAACGCTTTCAGCGACGGCCGCTGCATCGGCGGCATCTTGCGCCGCCTGTTGGGCCAGGAGCAACGTGTTGGCCACATTGGCGGCCGCCTCAATCAGCGATGAGGCAAGGCCAGCGCTCGCGGAAATCACCCAGTCTTCATGCTGGGCTGCGCCGATGTTGCCATGAATGGCGACAACCTCCCCTGCGAGCCCGCCGTTTTCGCGGGCATAAGCGGCCACCCGAAACACTGCCCAGTCGTTCAAGCTGTCCGTGCCGCCGCGGGAGATCACCACATAGGGCGTAGGCGCAAAAAGCGCGCGCGCCGGCGTGTCATTGATCTCAAAGGTGGTCTCGAGCCCGAGTGTAAGAGTCAGCGGCGTCGCTGAGGTAGCCACCAGAAACCCATTTTCTGCCGCGGCCGATGCTGTGGCCAGTGCGGGCCCGAGGACCTCATTCACCCGGGTCAGACCAAGCGTGACCAGATTGTCGGTCGCCGTGCCGATCTGGGCAAGCTGCGTATTCAGTTCCGCGAGGCTTTCCGCGATTAGTCGATAGCGGCGGTTGAAGAAATCTCGGTCGAGATCCTGATTGTCGCGCACGCGCAGATCTTCAAACCTCAGCATGGCGTCAGCCTTTCTTCAGTAGTTCGGATGTCGCGATGGCCTCGGGATGATCTGCCGATAAACTGTCGAAGATTGCCGCCGTGACGGTATAGCGCGCGCCCGGCCGAAACCGGGCGCCGGCAAATTCAAGGGGACGGTTCACCGTCACCCGGTAATGGGTCGGTTTGGAGGCCATGGGTTGATTTTCCTTGTGTGGATTTGGGCGAACCAGATCAGCTTTGCGCGTATTCGATCAGCTCACTGACCAGAAACGGCAGTGCCGCACTGACGGTCGAGCCCACGATCTTGACCGCGTAAGTGCTGACCGAGGTCACATTGAAGATCGACGTCCGCCGCACCGTACCATCGGCCAGCACAACGTCCTCGACCACATCAGCCGCCTCGGAGCCGGTCAAACCCGCCCCGGTTAGCAAGGTGATGGTGCAATCGTGGTTTGCCTCTTCAAAATGCTGCAGATCGGTCACCACCTTGACGCTGGTTGTGGGCGAGCCGAGCGTGCGGGCGTCTGACACCCAGGTGAAGGCCGTTTTCGGGCGCGTCGCCACAGCCTGCGATCCTGTTAAGCCAAAGCCCGGCATCAGGTCCGTGGTGCCGGTGAGGGTCACGCGCAGCGGCAGAAGTGCGGGCAGGCCCGAAAGGTCGGGCCCATTCGCCTCACCATCCAGCGCCACCCAGGCCCCATTCACCTGCACCTCGATATCGGTGCGACAGGCCGGCGGCGTCACGCCGGGATGCAGCACGTCGAGATCGAGGATGCCGCCCGCAAGTTGCAGTGCCGTCAGTTCTACCGAGAGCCGCGTGCGCTCAAACCGCGCGAAGTAAAGCCGCATCTTCATGTCATCAACGAGATTGCCCGCAAAAAAGGCGCCGTCGGTCGAGACAAAGAAGGTGCCCTGGACCACCCCGTTGTCGGTATTGGTCATGGCGACATAGTGATCACCGGTGGTGACCAGCACGATCGCATAGCGCCGTCCCGCCGTCAGGAAGGTCGGCGTGATGGGCAGCTTGGTTTCCACCAGCGACGGCAGCCCCACTTCCGTGGAAATCGCCCCCACTTGGATATCCAGAACCGGCAGCGTGGTGCGCGAGATGACCCGGGACAGGTCTGGCATGCCAAAGGCGGTCTCGGTCACAAGAACTGTCACATCACCTGCCGCGGCCTTGCGTGAGAAGTAGAGCCCCACTTGGCTCAGCCAGCCGTCTTGGGAGTTCAGGAAGGTCTGCGCCACCTGCTGGCCATTGATCGTGGCCGTGGTGGTCACCCGGTCCCAGTATTGCTCCTCATAGGTGTCGATCCAGAAGCGGCGCACCCGGATCCAGTGCACATTGCCATTGGGCACCCGCGCACCATTCGGCATGCGGTCCGGCAGGCCGTTGGTCACTTCCCAAGTCTCGCCCGCCCGGCGGAAAATATTGTCTGCCAGATCATAGGTGCCCTGACGCCACCAGCGGCTGTTGGTGCAGACCACCATGGAATTGCCATAGCGCCGCCGCGTGCGGGCGCGCGTGAGCTGGCGGATGTCTGTGGTCTCGAAGGTGTATTGCGCAAGCCGGGTTTCAGAGGCGTAGCCCGTCAGATCAAGCCGGACGCCATGGGCATATTTGGGCAGCACAAAGCCGCTGGCATTGGCAATATAGACGTTGTTCGGGTTCAGAAGCGCGAGTTCCGAGGTTTCCGCCCCGGCCCGCGGAAAGCGTATGCCTTCCTCAACCACCGCATCGAAACTGGGGTGGTCAACGTTCGAGCCCTCCGCCGTCAGGAAGTGGTTCGTGCCATAGTAAATATAGGCGCCCGGCGCATAGACTTCGGTACGCAACTCATCGAGTTGTTCGGTGAGCTCGACAATCTCGGCCTTGGTGGCATAACCCGCCAGACGATCCGCCAGCGCAGACAGGTCCGTGCGCAGCGTATCCACCTGACCGCTGATCTGCCCGCGCCAGTTTTCCAGGGCAATCGTGCGGTTTGCAACATTGCGCAGGTTCGGCAGTTGCGTCGCCTGCCACTGCTCAATGGCCACCACACCGGAGGTGTCGAGGAGTACATAGGCGATGACTGTCACATTGGCATCTGTCGCCGGATAGCTCGGGTCTGGCCCCTCGGTGCCAGCCACGGTGGAAATCTCCGCGCGGCGAAGGCTTTCCATCGCCACGGACTGCGGCTCGGTGGTGCCCGTTTGTGCGTCGATCAGGAAATCCCGCGGCTGGACGTCCGTCTCGACCTCTTGGCCGAAGCTGACGATGGCCACGCGTTTACGGGTCACCAGTGGTAGTACGTTGAAGAGATCAACAATGATGTCCTCGCCGCGCGCATAGACCGCCCCGCCGGCGTACAGCCTGCCTGCCGACAGCGTGAGTTCTGTGGCCGCTGTTTTCGTGGCGGAAAACCCCGAATAGGCTTTGCCGGCCTCAAGCGCATCGCGAACGATATGGTCCATCGAAGCGCGGCCAAAATCCTGCATGTTGTTGAGATCGGCGGATTGCAGCTCCTGCCGATCGCGGTAGATGACGTTGCGTTCCATGCCTCAAACCTCAGTTAATGCGCCAAGCGTGAGATCCCCCACAGCGCGGCGGTCGCCCGGTCGCGGCACGCGCCAGGTCTTTGTGTTGATCAGGACCTTGTCCCGGAGTGATTTGGCGACCATCACCGCCGCACGCGTATCGTCGACCGGCTTGGTGCTGGCGGCCACGACATAGCCATTGACGAACCGGCCCGCGGTCCGCGGATGTCGCTTCCCCTTGATGCGGGTCAGCACTTCGGCCGTATAGGGCGGCATCCCAAGGCGGGTGTAGCCCAGATGGGTGGACCGCTTGCGCTCATCGAGCACGCGGCCCGGATCATGGATGTGCCAGCGATCGTAGAGGTGCCGCCAGGCGATTGTTGCCGGCAGGCAGGCGCCAGAGACGCGCTGCCACGCAGCACCCGGAAACAGGGACATCGCTTGTGCCGCATGGGTCTCGGCGACCTGCTGCGGGCGAACATCGATGAGATCGCCCTTGGGCAGGACGGTTGTGTATTGCTCCCGGCCCAGCCGATAGCTGTAGGTCTCGTCGCGCGGGATGCGAACGATCCGCTGACGCACGCCAATGTCGTCGATCAGGAAAGGCTGCGCTTTCGGCCTATCGCCAAGATGAATGGCCGCCGTGGGCTTGGGTGCCAGCACCACCTCGTCATACTCAATCGCGTTGAAGTCCCCAACGCTTTCTGGGGTCACCGTGCGAAGCATCAGATTGGTCTCCTCGCCACGGTCAAAGAGTTTTGCCGTTCGGATGTATTTGGTCTCAGCAATCGAGACAGGGTTGTTTGGCCCCGCGAAAGCCGTGCCCGGGCCGTCCGGCGCCGACAAAAACCGGGTGTTCCGGCCGGAAACACCCCGCGCGATAAAGGGATAGACCCTCAGTTGCGAGAAGCGGTCGAGATAGGCGCCACGTTCCGTCTCCGTGAGCGCCTTTGACAAATAGGTCTTGGCCGGCGGCACGATGAAGCGCCGCGCTTCCGCCCCCATGACGGCAAGGGCTTCAGCGATCGCCGTCTGTGTGCCCTTGATCGCATGAAACGGCAGCGATCGGGCCGTCCGGGCGCGTTTTTTCTCCTCCGGCCAATCTTTGTCCCAGAGATCAACTGATAAGCCCCAGGCGAGCCAAGGCAAATGGGGTGCTGGCACCAACGCGGGCTGGACGAGTTGGCGCAGGGCGATGGGCAGGTCAGCGATGCGCGCCCCGGTGAGATCGACGGCCTCCTCGAAGGAAGTTCGGTTGTCGGGCAGCAGGGTTTCTTGAGCCATCGTGCCGCCTTCCCGTTACATAAGGGGGATGTGCTTGAGGACGTCCGGTCCCCTGGTCAGAAAATTCTTCCTTGTGGAATATTTATCCACTATGATTCCATCAGGAAGGATTCTGCCCATGTTGAACGGACTCTCTCAAGCACACGCGACAGGGCGTGGTGCGGTTCTAACCAAAGCTGCTGTGCGCGCCGCCGAGCGTCTTGAATTGCCTGGCAGCAAGTTGGCCGAGATGCTTGGCGTATCTGAGGCGCAAGTGTCACGCTTCAAGAAAGGCGAGGCGATTATCAACGATCGGTCGAAGGCATTTGAATTGGCTGCCCTCTTTGTGCGCGCCTTCCGATCTCTGGATGCGATTACTGGTGGCAATGAAGCCGTAGCACGCGCTTGGTTGGTAGCACCCAATACCGCTTTAGGGGCCCGCCCTGCTGACCGAATTACCACAGCCCAAGGACTCGTTGATGTCGTCGCCTATCTGGACACCCGCCGCGCTCCGCTCTGAACTCGAAGCACTCGAAACTCGGGCGTGGCGGTTGGTGGAAGCGCAGCACCGTGTTTCAACACTCAAGCTGACCGACAACCTTGACGACCAAGCCGCTCTTGAAGCCATTCTTGATGAAACCAAGCCAGCGCTTCCAAGCAACTGCGCGCACCTCGATTATCTCTTGGCAACTCCGTTTCGTTACCGGCCGTATCCTGCAGGGTCTAGGTTTCGCAGAGCCGGCTTTACACCCGGTGTTTGGTATGGCGCCGAGCAGCCAGAGACTGCGGCGGCAGAGATGGTCTTTTATCGTTTTCTCTTCTACGCAGAAAGCCCAGATACTCCGTTTCCAGATGATGCTGCAGACTACACCGCCTTTGCTGCTGACATTGCCTCCAATTCCGCGATCGATCTGACAAAGGGTAAATTATCTGCAGATTCCCCAACCTGGACGCACCTCACAGATTACGAACATTGCCAAAGCTTGGCGGATGCAACCAGGGAGGCTGGAGGTCAGGTCATCCGGTACATGTCGATCCGTGACCCAAATCAATTGGCTAATCTTGCTGTTTTGGACTGTGCTGCGTTCCGCTCCTCAACTCCGGTTGATCGGCAGACCTGGCGCATTCGCATTAGCCGAAGCGGCGCGCAGGCTATTCGCGAGTACCCCGCTCTCGGCTTGGAGTTTCCTCCTCACTCTTTTGCCGAGGACCCGAGGCTCCAAAGCATGAATTGGCATCGGCCCAGCCTGTGACAAACCCACAGACAATTCCTGACGGATCGCAAAAATCAGCCCTGTTTGGATTTTTCAGATCCTCGGTGAACTTTCCTCAAGCATCGCGCGAATCCGCGACCGTAATGGTAATAGCCTCCACGGCGTAGACCTCGGTCGGCCCCAGAACGATGTCCGCGGCAGGTGAGGTCAGGTCTACCGAATGCACACCTTCCTGATGCAGTTTCGAGAAGATGGCCGAGCGACGCAGGTTCATGCCCAGCATCCGGTTCGTTTCCACCCACGAGGTCAACGCGCTGACCGCGCGATCGCGCACCAGGTTGCCGTCCGGGCCCGGATAGAGCGTCAGAGTCGCGTTGATGGTGACCGGATGTACGGCAGGTCCCAGCACCTCAACCATGTCCGTGAGCGGCCGGACGTCATTGTCGATGAGCGCCAGCCGGACGGTCTCCCGTTCTTCGAGGCTCGGAATGGGGTCTTCGCCCGCGCGTAAAATCGTCACGCGCACCCGACCCGGCGTCGTCATGATCGCGGTGGCATCCCGCGCCCATGGGGCGGCACTGAGGGCGTGATAGACATAGGCCCCCTCTGGCCCCGCGACCGAAAACGCATCAGGCGCGAGTTGCACCCGGCGCCGCAGGCGCGCATCGTCTTCAGCAACCAGCGCACCGGTCTCGTCCTCGACCTGCATCCGAGCTGTGGCAAAGAGGGCCGCCAGGTGATCGAGGTTGCTGCCGAAGGATGACGCCAGCAGAACCGAGCGGGCGGCATCATTGATCCGCGCGCGCAGGAGCAGTTCGCGGTAGGCAAAGGCCTCGATCAATTTGCGCGCGGGCTCGCTTTCGAGATCGATGACGCCGGCGATGTCCGGAAAACGCGTGACGAGATCGTCACGCATGTCTTTGACAATGGTCTCATAGTCCAGCGTCTCGATCACATCAGGCGGCGGAAGACCTGCCAGATTGATCGCAGTAAAGCGGCTCATACCAGGGCCTCCCGGGTTTCAATCAGGACGCCATCAAGATTGGCATAGGCATCAATCCGGCGCGCGCCCTCTACGGTATAATCACCGAACATCGCCCGGGGCCGATATTCGCCCTCGAGGAAGACATGCAAGGCGCCCGCGCGTGTGACCTCAACGACCTGGATGCGCGTCACCCGATAGCGCGGCTCGAATTGCTCGATGGCCGAGGTCACCGCCGCGAAAAAGGGCGTCACCTCGTTTGGACTGATCGTGCGCCCCATCAGATGCGGCACGAAGGATCCATACCATTCGCGCATCACCCGGCTGCCAAACCGTGTGGTGAAGATATCCTGCAGGCTTTGCACCACATGCGGCCAGCCCTCAAGGATGCGGCCCGTCGCGGCATTCAGCCCGACTGACGGATTGGGGGAAAGGCTTACCATGGTCCAGTGTTACATCGTGGCCTCGGGGGTGTCAGATTTCGACACAGGCTTTGCAGGCTTGGTCTGTTTGGCGGCTGGTTTGACATCCAGCGCCCGCAGCGAGCCGAGGCGAACCTCGTGTTCGGCCTGTTTTTCGGTGAGGGTGAGGATCGTACCGACGCCCGTGTTGGTTTGGCCCGCGACAAAGCGGCCGGCGGTTTCGGTGATAGCGTAGCGTGGCATGGAGTCGTCCTTGTCAGTTCGCAGGCGTGCCGGTGACCGACGGCCCGGACAACACGCCGCTGTGTATGTGGCTGTCGCCAATGTTTTTGCTGTTGTGACGGACCTCGCCGCCGGTGATTTCAACGTTGGCGCTGTCAACCTTGAAACGCACATCCCCAACGGCAATCTCGAGGCTGTCTTCTGCCAGGGTCACAGTAACGCTACCAAAACGCAGCACATTCTGGTCGGCTGCCGTCGAGGGCGACGGGTTACCACTGGAGTGGGTCAGCGGCACGGCGACCGCTTGCTGGAAATCCCCGTTCGGCGACATCGCGGTGAACTGCTGCCCGACCGTGGGCGGTGTGTGGACCCGCAGGGCGCCAGAGAACTGCGCGTACGGGATCCACGGAGAGAGAAACCGCCCCTCGGTCCCATGCGCAGGCCCAAAGTCTAGCCGGATCCGTTGCGTGTTTGTATCAACCTCGGCCACAGTGCCGTGCCGCATCATACCCGCGAACCGGCGCTCCAATTCAGCGATACGCGCGGCCAATTCCACCAATTCGCGGATCGCCATGTCATGATGCCTCTGCCGCGGTCATTGTTGCATCGATCACCGTGACGCGCTCGCCTTCCTCGTCGAAGATGACCGCATCCATGGTCACGGGATCACCTTGGGCATCGAGCTTGGGCAAAACACCCAGTTGATCCATGACCTCTAGCGGCACACCCAGCATCTGCGCAGTGCGCGCCCAATCGCGGACATCATTACCCTCGATCTGCTCGCGCAGCATGGCCGCAATTGGCGCCAGGGTCTGATCCGCGTCCATCAGCGCAAAGACCTCGCCCCAAGCGGTGCCGGACGGGATGTCCGCCCCTATCGCTGGCGTGTCGACCAGATCGCAGGTCAAAACCAGCTGTCGGGCGGCGAAGCGCACGCCGTTTTCCGTGGAGGCCCCGCGACGTGAGAGCCGCCGGGTCACACGGGGCACCAGTTTCATCCAGGCGCGCGCCCAGGCACTGTCATCGCGGGTGAGCGCGGTGACAACCTGGTGCTCCATCATGTCGAGCGTCAGTTCCATCCCCTCATCCGTATGCGGAATGGCAATGGTGATCTGCCCGCCCTGACCGTCGCGTGCTGGAACCTCGACCCGCGCGGCGATGGCGAGCTCGATGACCAGATCGCAGCGCTGATTATCGCCTGCAAGGTCACGACCGATGATGTCGGCCTCATGTTCATCCGTCGTCAGCACCAGAAGCGGCTGACGGTTTTCTGCGATGGTCTGATCGATCGGATCGACCGCGCTGTCGAACACACGTACTCCAGCAAGGGTGCGGTCCCGGAGCGCGCGAGCCGCGGTCAATCGCATGACAAGTCGCGTCAGGCTCATGGAGTTTCATCCTCTCGAACAAGCATCAGGTTCAAATCGCCCAGATCCGAGGTTGCAACCCTCGAGATTGCATAGATCGGCTGGCCACTGCGGGCCGTCAGGATGACGGCGTCGCCGGTGATCGGCAGCCATGGCAGCTGATCGATCTGCGGTTTGGCGATCCAGAACTCGGCAGCAGCGGTCGACAGCTTGGTCGTGCCCGACATTTGCCCACCACGCGCTTGGCCGCGCAGATCTTCTTGCGCGGGACCAGCCGAAAAGATGCCGTAGGCCATTGCCTCGGGGCGGTCCGGGTCGGCACTACGTTCCGCATATTGGGTGGACATGCGAGGGCGCAGAAGGGCCGGCTCGGCAAAGACCGCCTTGACTGCTGCGCTGGTGTGGGCATCCAAGTCATTGAAAAGAGACATGAGAATATCACCGCCACGAGGAAATGCAGATGGAAGACACGCCCATCAGAACCACCGAGGAGCATCGACAGGCCCTTCAGCAGATCGAACGACTATGGCACGCCGCCCCCGGTTCACCCGACGAAGTCAGACTGGAAAAATTGGTGACCGCAGTGGAGGCTTATGAAGCGCAGAAGTTCAGCGGGTGGGACGAGGAGCAGACCCAAGGCTGACAGCCGCTGTCAGAACTTACTGGTTCGGCAGACCCCGAGTTTAAAGCCAAGGGCTCTGACTGCCGCCAATACCAGTGAAAATGGCGGGTCATTCCCATCACGAAATGCCTCAAGCAATGCAGTATGCTCTATGCCAACTTGCGCGGCTATGCCTTCGGGGCCGCGTGCTCGGATTACGTCACCGATGGCGCCAATGATCACCAGAGCGTCACCATCATCGAAAGCAGCTTCCAAATACGCGTCCTGCTCGACACGCGTCTGAAGATGTTCCTGAATATCCCATTGGGAGATTTCGTGAGGCATATAGCTGCTTTCTTTGATGCGGCCAGCATAACGTTGCTCTGGATGTCATTCCAACGCAACGCCTCTTCCGGCCCTGCTCGATTACGTCCGCTTGCCCGGGATCAGGACCCGCGGCCGTGTGCAGTAATGCAGCGCGTTCATCTGGAACTCGAGGTTCACACCCTTGCCGTTCTGCATCTCCCACTGCTTGCCGTAGAGGCGCTGGCCCGGCGTGTTCACGGTCTCGATGTAATCGGCCGGTGCATAGACCGTGCGGAAGAGACCAGGCACGCCCGAAGGCACGAGGTGGCACTTGTCAGTGTCGATGCCGACGTTCTGGCCGCCGCGGTAGTTCATCCAGGTGATGCCGCCAAACTCGAAGGCGCCGTAAATGCCGGAATTGCCCGAGTTGATATAGGCGTTCCGGAGCGATGCCGCGTCTGCATAGCCCTTGTAAGTTTCGCGGACCTCTTGGTGGGCGATGAGATCATCGAAGAACGCGTCGCCGCAAAGCGCCATGATGCCTGTATAGGGCAGCCCGTCGAGAATGCCTGCCATCTGACGGATGACACCCGCGCATTTCTTGCGGAGTGCGCCATCGGCGGCGCTCGCATTGTCGAGGTCGAAGTCCACCACTGCCTGCTGGTTTTCGCCAAACTCGGTGAAGTAATCGAACAGAACCGAGCCATCAGCATCGAGTAGCTGGCCGGTCTTGAGAATGTTCAGCCGGTGGTATTCCTCGGTCAGTGCAAAGAACTGGCTCGCCTCGGCCGCGCGGTCTGCGATCTTCTGCTGCAGGCGCTCGACGGCAACCTCTTGGCCGAAAGCGCGGACCTGCTGCACCTCGTCGGCATAGATCGCATCATCGACCTGGAAGTGCGGCACCTTCAGCATGCGTACGGCGCGTTTCGATTTATCGAAGGTCTGGCCTGGACCACCGCGCGGGCTCGCGGAGACCAGCATGCGGTTTTGCTCTTTGTCCTTCTCGATTGCGATGTCGAGCGTATCGATGCTGGTGGTCTGGAACAGCCCCATTTGCCCGATGCGGGACGGGGTGTATTTGATCTCACGAAGCGCGTCCGTGAGGCGCATGACGCTGAAGGCGTCCTGACTGAAGATGTTGAGGATCGACATGGGAGGTCCTTTTATTGCGTCGGCGCGCCAGCAACTGGTCGCGCAAGATCACCCTGCGGCCCGAGGCTGCAGGAGATCGCTTTGGTTGAGTGGACGGCGTTTTCGCCTTGCCTTGCAGGCCTCGGCGCGCCACCGTTGCCACATGCAAAAAACGATGGAATATCGCGGGTATCAGGCCGAAGTTTCCGAAGAGGGAGAGCTATTGGTCGGGCACATCTCCGTCATTCGAGACCGGGTTGGTTTCCACGCGGAAAGCTTTGAGGCGTTGCGCGAAGCCTTCAGGGAAGCCGTGGACGATTATCTTGACGTCTGCCAGATTGTCGGTAAGTCACCAGCCAAGCCTGACACATAATCGCAAGACGGGATCAAATTACCGCACGATGATCCCGGCCGTCGCGAGATCAGCTTGGGCAGCTGCCTTTTCCGCCGCCTCATCGCGGTCGGGATGGTAGATCAGGATCTTGCCGTTGACCTCTGCATCCCGCGTGATGGCGGCCACCGCAACATCACTGCCCGTGGCATCGCAGCCGTAGAGCGCGATCGCCACGGCCGTCTGGCTGCCATCGGTCGCGCCGACGGCGCTCGCCAGATATTTGCCGCTGGCGGTGATTTTGCCGAGTACCGAGCCCGGAGCGATGATACCCGCGCCGCTGGCGATGGTGATGTTTTCTCGGGACCGCTGGCCGTTGGCCTCGGTCATCAGGAATTCGCCGGGATGCCGGCCTTCGATGAGAACGGTCATGGACGGTCTCTCCTATTTAGCTGAAGCGCGCATTGGCCTGGGTGATAGCTTTCGCCCACCCGGCCGCATTTCGTTCAGACCGGTTGCGGTGATCGGCCGGGGTTTCGGCCCCGAGTTCAGCCTCTTGCGCAGCTCGGTCAGCGATGGACGTTGCTGCACTGGCCTTCGGCGAAGCGGCCAGAACCTTGGCCGCGTCGGCCGCCGTCATTTCAGTTTCAAGCGCCAACACCAAGGCTTGCGCTTCCCGACCTTCCGTTTCCGGAGCGGTCAGGATGACTTTGATCCGCGCTGTGGCCTCCGCCTTACCGGCAGTAACGCCAGCCACATGGGCCTCCGTCCGCGCGGCTTCGACAGCCGCCTGTAAATCTGCGGGGCTGATGGCAGCGACGTCACTCGCGGGCGCCTCGCTTTGGGGTGTTTTGGTCATAGGTCCTCCCTTTCTCTGGGGGCTTGCCCCGGAGGGCGGTTGCGAGAGCGCGGCGATCACCTCCTCAAGGCTCGCCATGCGATCAGCGAGGCCCTGGGCGATGGCATCGGCGCCAAGATAGGTGCGAGCTTCTGTCGCCCGGATAGCCTCAGAACTGATCCGACCGGCGCGCCCTTCGGCCACGAGACCGACGAACTGGTCGTAGATTTTCAGGACCTCGGCCTGCAGGTCTGCGCGTACGGCGTCTGACAGCGGCCCAAACGGGTGGCCGTCGACCTTGTGGGCACCAGCATGGATCAGCGTTGGCTTCACGCCGCGATCCTCAAGCTCGCCTGAGCGATCGAGATGGGTCAGCACCACACCGATCGAGCCGACCATCGAGGTGGGCGAGACGATGATTTCCGAGGCCGCACTGGCGATGCCATAGGCGGCCGACGCTGCGACATCATTTACAAAGGCCACGACAGGTTTGGTCTTGTTGACGGCACTGACCAGCTTGGCCGTGGCAAACATGCCCGTGGCCTCGCCGCCAGGGCTGTCGATATCCAAGAGGATTGCCCGCACATCCGGGTCGGCTTCCGCCTCGCGCAACTGTGCTGCAATCCCCTCATAGGACACGAGGCCCGAACTGGCGCCGATCCAGGCACCACGGTTCACCAAGCTGCCGACGATCGGCAGGATGGCGACGCCGTTTTCGAGGCGCATCGTGCTGAAGTTGCCATTGTCGCGGCGGTAGCTGCCCACGAAGCGGTTCGCCTGTGGGTCCAGCGCCGACAATGGCTCGATCCCGATCCGCCCCTGCAGCACGTGCAGGATCAGATCAGCCTTGTCTGGATGCAGAAGCAGCGGCCGGTTAAGAACGCGTCCTGCGATCTGTGCGAGAGACGGACCTGCCGCGGCTCGTTTTATATCGGGCGGTTCCGTCACCTCACCCCTCCTGTACCAAGTGCAAAGCGCCGCGGACCGCGGCCCTGCAGCTGGGCGCATTGTTCCTCAAAGCAGCGAATGACCGCCAAAAGCCGGTCGGGATGCGCCCGGTGATAGGTCACCGACCGTTCCACCCCGTTTGATCCCGCCCGGAACCGCACCTCCATGGCGCCTTCGCCCGCCACCAGACGCACATAGACCTGGCGAAGGCTGGCAGCGGCAGCGCAAGGATCCGCTTCATCGATGCTGATCGTCATGCCTTGGCCTCATCGCCCGTGTTGTCCTGTTCATCTGAGGCCGCCGTCGGGCCACCACCCTGCGCCCCCATCATCTGCGGCTCGGGCAGCCCGTACTCGGCACGAAGTGCTCGTTCTTGGGCCAGTTGCTGATAGACATCGTCCACATCCGCCCCGAGATCGGTGCAGATCATCGCGTCCGACATCACGCCGAGCCGCTTCCAGACCTCATGCGCCTTGGCCTTCTTCAGATCATCCGCCTGTGGTCGCGGATCACCGCGCCATTCCGCGCGGCACGCCGCCGTGCGATTGGCCAAGAACCCGGCAATGCCACCGGGAAACGGCAGGCTTCCCGCCTCGATCTCTTCTTCAAGCCAGGCCTCGTAGATCGGCTGGCAGAACGGCGCCATGATATTGCGCCGCCGCGCCTTGGTGATGGCAAAGATCTCCGTCGTTGCCGCTTGCAGCGACGAATAGGTCGCCCCCACATTGTCACCCGTGGCGCTTTCATAGGTCAGCCCCAGGCACCGCGCGAGTTCACGCAGCAGGTGCATCGAGAAGGCGGCATAGTCCGAAGACGGGTGGTTCGAGGTGTGGAACGTCAGCTCCTGGCCCGGGAAGAGGTGGGCCAAGCGGCCGTTGATGCCCACATCCAGCGTGCTGCCATCATAATAGCCCGCCACCATTTCGATATAGGCCTCCATCGGCGAGATGCCCTGGGCCAGCATCTGCGCCTGTTCCTGCGGCGTCAGCAGACCCTGCAGCACCTGTTCCGTCGGCTCATCCGAGGTGATGGTCACCGCAAACAGCGTCTGCACGATCGCCGCCATCAGCGTGGCATCCGCCAGCTGATCGAATTGCCGCGCGACCTGCAGCGCCGGTACCAGAGGCGAGATGCCCCGATGCGTGCCTGGCGCCCCTTCGAAGATGTGGATCACGCGAGGCCGGCCCGCAGCATCGCGGGCGCGGACGTCATATTCGACGTCGTGTTGGAACAGGTCCTTGCGGATCGCGCGGTAGCCCACGGGCATGCCATCGGCATCCGTATAGATCCCGTTGATCAGCCGCCGCATGCTTTCGGTCTTGCGCGACAGGCGTTGCGGCGGAAGCAGACGCACCTTGGTGCCGTAGCGGTTCCACGGCCGCTTGCGCCAAGGCAGTTCGGCAAGGATTTCGCCGGTGACCAGCCAGGAACGGAAGGCGGCTGCCTGCATCTGCCCAAAGGTCCGCAAACCCTGAATATCGCATTCCTGGGCGTTGCGCGCCCAAAGCTCGAAGCGCCGCTCCACCGTCTTGGCCCAGTCTGACGCCTCTACAGGCGTCATGCCGAAGGTCTCGTTCTCTGGCAGCGCCTTCAGCTGCAGGCCTGTGCCCACCGTATTGGCGACACATTGCTCCAGCGCACCGGCCAGCCAGCCGCTGTTGTGCAGAAGGTCATTGACCCTTGCCGCCGCGTCATCCCAGGCCTCACCGATATCATCCTGCGCCTCGCGCAGCGCCGGTTTCCAACCGGCGAAGGTCACGCCCCGCCCGCCGCGCATGTATTTGCCGGAGGGTCTGGGGAGGCTCATCCCCTCCGGCCCAGCCGCCGGAGGCAGCGCCTCAGCCAGCAGGTCTTTCAACTTTGCGATCACGGACATGTGCGTTATCCATTCAGCCTGCTGCCATGGCGGGCAAACCGCCCGCGCAGAGCGCCGCTGCGACTGCTGCCTGGGAAGGAGCGCGATGCCGGCGGCGGCGCCTTTGATGTCTCAGGCTCAGGTGCTGTCACCCAGGTTGGGTCATGCCCGTCGGGCACTGCGGCCTCCAGAGTGGTCTGTCGTTCGATCCCCTCCGGGATGCGCTGGACGTTCAGCGTGTATCCGATGGCCGCACAGAGCGCCTCGCAGTCCAGAAAGTGGTTGTTGCGCGACCGTTTCACCCAGATGGGCTTGCCCTCGACCACGACCCGCACCTCCGAGGTCAGCTGCTTGCAGTAATCCTCCGAGACCGCTTCATGGACATGAAACGCCCCCGGCTGATCGGCCGGCGTGCGGATGCGCGACATCACCAGCGATTTAAAGAAGTCGGTCGAGAGCGTCACGAGGTCGATCGAATAGAGCGCCTTCTTGCCATCGGGCTTCACCTCGATCTTAGACACCCGATAGGGCGGGCTCTGGACGTCCTTGCCCTTCGTCGGGGCGCAGAGCCAGCTGTAGCGCCGGCAGAACTCGTAGACCTTGTGCTCGTTGCCAAGCTCCGGCTTGTCCGGCCGGAAGCCGGAGTCCACGAACACCTTCTCGATCTGCATGCCGCCCACCGGCGTCAGCATCAGGTCCGCAAGAGCCGACCAGACGTCGTCATCCTCCGTTGGGCCGTAAAGCTGGCCGTTGTCGATGAGCCAGGACGTGCCCCGCGCCCCAAAAGCCCGGATCACATAGACCAGGCTGAACTTCTGGACGTCGACGCCCATGACCAGCCGCAATCCGCCCGCGGGCACATCGCCCGGCCGGTAGGGCTGGCGGCGTTCCATGATTTCCTGCCAGTCGGGCACATCGCCCGAGGCGGTCATGGCGTAGCATTCGCCAAAGCCCGCATTCATCGCCGTCTGGATCCGGTCGTGATCGCCCGATCCAAGTGCGGTGAGGTAAGTCTCCGCCCGCTGACCCCAGCTCACGAAGGGCGAGCAGAGCCCCGAGGTCCACATCGACAGCGTGGCGCTCTCCGCCGGTGCGCCGGTGACATGCGGGCCATCGTCTTTCAGTTCAACCTGCTGTCCCGGCGCGACCATCGCGCCGTGCGCATTCATCCAACCCTTATCGGCCTCGCTATGCTGGCCGCCGCAGCGTGGACATTCCAGTGTCGCGGCCTGCTTGGCCTGCGCCGGCGTCGCGCGCTCGGGCCAGCGCAGCTGCTTGAAGCGCGGGATGAAGTATTCGTAGCAGTGTCGGCAGGGCCAGACCCAGTGATGCCGCGTACCTTCCTGCCAGAGCTTCCAGATTGGGCTTTCGAGATCCTCCGGCGCCGAGCGCGCCCAGAACTCGAGGCCACTCGATACGTCCGGTTCGATTTCCACGAGGCCCCGCGCCGGTGTGCTGGTGATTGCCGTCACAAAATCGGCATAGGTTTCGCCCCGCGCCTCGACGAGGCCCAGAACATCCCCTTGGCCTTTCACATTGGCCATCATCTCATCGTATTCGTCGATCAGCGCCAAGGCGGCGGGGTCGGATTTCAGGGCTGTGGAGGAGCCCGCATGCGCGAGGCGCAACCGAACGCCGGCCACATGTTTCAGCGTTTTCTTCATCCGGCGGCCGCGCACAACCTTGTTTGCCAGCGTGTCGGCCTCATCAAGAAGTGCCATCAGCCGCGGTTCGAACTGGTCGGTCAGAAACTCCTTCGTCGGTCCCACATAGAGGATTGGTGCCGGGCGCTGATCGAGCCTTGCGCCGATAATGTCCAGCATGCTGTCGGTCTTGCCCGACTGCGCCGAAGTCACCGCCACCACCCGGCGATAGCCGCCGCGATGCACAGCGGCCGACCATGGGATCATGTAAGGCGTGAGCCCCGGATCACGGGGGCCGGGAATGCCGGCAGTTTCTGGATAAATCCGGTGTGCGGCCGCCCAAGGGGCCGGGTCACGTTTCTCGCTCGGCCTCCAGATCGCCGCTGCCAGCGACCAGAGCTGCGCCTGCTTTGTCGGCCGCCCCTGCAATACGTTCAAGCGCGCCATCGATCACCTCTTCGAGCGCGCGCCGCGCCTCCATATCGCGCGTGTAGCGCGCCGCGAGACCGACAAGCTCTGCCCGCACCAGCGCCGCCATCTCGCCCACCACGGCCTTTGCATCCTCCATCGGGATCAACTCCCGGCTGCGTTCCTGGATTCTGAGTTCAATTTCACGCGTGCGCGCTTCCGTGGCCCGGCTGGCCACCGCGGCCTTATTGTTCTTTGAAAGCTGGTCTTCGTAATAGGCGAGTGCCCCGCGAATGACGCCGACCAGCGTGTATTCCCCGCGCTGTGCCCGATCCATGTAGCCCGATTTGACCAGCCCCTGGACCCAGCGGTCCGAGCGACCCAGCAGGGCCGCGGCTTGAGAGACCGTAATGGTTTGGCCGCGCGTACGAGGTTCAGACATCAAGCTGCCTCCTGTTCAATACGGGAGGACAGTTGCTCTTCCCGTTATTATCGGCGGAACCGGCGGATCAGACCGGGCGCTGCCGCATAACTCGCAAAGAACAGCACCCCGAAGATCACAACGGCCAGAAACGCATTCTGATTTTGGTTCCACAGCAGCACACCCGCGATTGGCGGTGCGATGACGAAGGGCAACAAGACCAGTGTCGTGAGCGGGTTTGCAATTTGACGCCGGTTTCGGCCGAGGATGCATATTTCCAGTGCGCGCATCACCATTTGATGCACATGCAACCGATCCGGGGCCGAAACGTCCTTGTTTCTGCGAGACCTCCGATAGATCGCCAGCAGCGTATCAGCCACAGGCCAATACATCGTGAGCAAAATGGCCCAGGGCGAGACATCAGGCGCATTGAGCAGAACCGCTATTCCGAACCAACTCAGCACAAATCCGATGGTGTATGCCCCAGCATCGCCGAGGAAGATCAGACCAAAGGGATAGTTCACGAGGAAGAACCCGAATATCCCTGCGGCAACCATCATCGCGAGGTGGACCATCGTGGCGTAGCCTGCCAGCTCCGCGATTTGGCTCAGGGCCATGGCTGCTGCGATAGCCGTCATAGACGCGAGGCCGTTCACCCCATCAATTAGGTTGAAGCCGTTTGCGATACCTGCCGTCACCAGAAGGGTAAGCGGAACGCCGACCGCCCAGTGCGCTACCAGCAGGTCTAGCCCAGGGATTCCGGCACGTGGCAGCCAAACGCCCAAGAGCCAGATCGCCAGCAAACTCGCGCCCATGGCAGACAACATCCGCCGTCGAGGCGACATGTGGAACCCAAGGTCCTCTGCCAGCCCCACAACAAAGAGGAGCGAGGTCGCAAGAACGAAATTGGCATACGGCCCAGAAATTGAAACGGGAGCAAAGATCACGCTCAGACCCAGTGCACCAAAGATCGCCACGCCCCCAACACGTGGGGTGAGCCGCGTGTGCATGGACTGAACCGCCCGCAAGTCATCCGTACGCCCGCTCAGGCGCGGAAACCGAGAGCGCAGCAAAACAACCACAGCACAAATCACAAACGCAAGCGCGGCCAAAACAAACTCGTGCCATTCGAAATGCAACATGGCGTTGTGAACCAAGGGCGGCCCCAATCAAAGATTTGAGATAAGTCTCAGGATGATATGGAGCCTAATAGGCCAATCGGCCCAATATCGCCAACACCGTAAAGCAACGAGGTGCTTCTACCCCCCCCCCCGTTACATTTTTGCAACACGGCAAGGCGCGATCTGCCGTTGGCGCCTTGTCATAGCCTACAGCGGTTGAACAGCCGACGCAGAGCATAACCACGGATCAATGATACGGCTGTAAAGATCAGCCCAAGACCGAGGTTCTCGACCACGCCGACGCGCAGGCCAAAGGTCGGAAACACAGCGAACTGCGTGGCAACCGCCAACGCGTAGCCCACCACCGTGTTGGTCGCGGCCTCAATCAGCGACCCGCGTCTTGATTGCGCCATGATCCCCTCTAAGGCAATGTAATTGCTACGATTATAGTGGATATACTGGATCTTCAGAGCGAAGATTCCTTGACGCAAACGACGCACTCCAAGGACCTCGCCCATGACCATCGCCGAACGCTACAACGCCGCCGCCGCAAAACTTTTGCCGCATATGGCTGCCGACCTGGAGGTCGACCCTGCCATCACCGACGCCAACCACATCGACGAGATTGTCTTTCGCCGCAGCGAATTCCTCGGCGGCATGGCCATCGCGATCCTCGCCATGATCGACCAGCAGAACTGAGGGACCCAAACATGAGTGCCATTACCACCATCCGCATTTACCACGACACGCTGCCCGCGCATTTCGATCGTTCACGGCCGGATGCTGTTGCGGAGGCCATCCAGACAGCACTGCGCGAAGATGGGGTCGCCGCTCAAGCCTCCGACGTTTTCTCGCATCTGAAGATTGAACTGCCCACAAACCAGTTGGTCGAGGCAAGCCGCGTTTTAGCCGAACTTCATCTCATTTGACGGAAAACACTGATGAGCACCCGCGCACAGATCGCGATCGAGACTGGGCCCGATGAATGGGCCCATGTTTACTGCCATTACGACGGCTACCCAGAGCACATGTTGCCCGCGCTGGCGCCTTGGACGCCCGAGGACATCCTCGCCGCTCGCGAAATCCGACAGGTTCGTGCCGACGCGCTGGACTGTTTCGATCCGCCGCGCGCGCCCCGCATCCTGCCGCGCCCGACATGCGAGCTCTCGCATCTCTACATCTGGCAAGACAGCGGCTGGGTCGATTTTACGGACCGCGCCGAATGATCCAATAGCAATAATAGAACACTGATTTTGCTACACTTTCCGACGCGATCGAGCGACTCTGACCTCACAGAACGAGACGCAACTCAGCCCACGGAGAACAAAATGACCAACCCCGCCGCCCCCCTGATCGCCGACTTTCGCACCCGCGCAGATGAGATTGACCGCCTGCTGGCCCCAACTGGCTGCGCCACGATCGCCTCGCACAACTGGATCGTCATCGACGATTTCGGGCCGCTGACCTTCACCTTGACGCCCGAGGGCAAGAAGCACCGCGCGATCTGCACCGGGCATGGCAGCGCACACAAGGTCAATCGCTTCACCCGCGAGGACGCTGAGCGCCTTGCCATAGCCTGCAATGCCCGCGCGGTTTTCTGGGCCGATGCTGCGCGCGAAGAGGCCACAACACTGCGGCAGCACATCGCCACGCTGGAAGCGGCAACAGCGGCCTGAGCTAAGGAAAAACCAATGATCAATGCCGCCACTCTTCCCAGCCGCAACACCGATCACGGGTTCTTCGGAACCCTGACCACCTGCCCGGAGCGCGACAGGCGCACGAGCGAGGTCTGGATCCTCGCCAGCCGCCTGATCGCCCAAGCCGTCAACGCCACCTCCGAGGAGGAGATGATCGGCATCCGCGACTTCCTTGATAGCCGATCGGGGCGACATTTCGCGGACGAGGTGGTAGGCGCGCTCCAGTGCGGTGCGCCGGATTGCGAAGCCGCCATCGCCGCCGCTATAGCCAAATGGCAGGACTGGCGCATCACCCGCGCAACAGAGCGCAGCGACGGAATTCCCGCTGGCCTGCCTTACCTCACGGGCTGGGTTCAGCATTTCGTGGTCACCGCCAGCATGGAAGAGCAGCACTGAACCAGCGCCGAACCGACCCAGCCCGCCCGCGTGGCGGGCTTTCGGCAGTATAAGGCGTCGCATGCTGCCGCGCCGAACTGCCGGAGAAGACCATGGCCAAGGCCGCAAAGACCACGAAACCCGAGACGCTTGCAGAGGAAAAAGCCGAGGCCCCCAAGGTCCAGAGGGTCACCAAACAACAGATCATGATCGACATGCTGTCGCGCCCGGAAGGCGCCACCATCGAAGAGCTAGTCGAGGCGACCGGCTGGCTTTCACATACCTGCAGAGGCGCCATGTCCGGCGCGCTTAAGAAAAAGCTGGGGCTGACCATCACCTCCGAAAAAGTGGATCAGCGCGGGCGGGTCTATCGGTTAACGTGAGCACCAGCCCACTGCCGTTCCGCAATCCACCGCTCAATAATGAAAGCGCAGCTGTGCGATTTCCAAGCTTTGGTGATCGCCCGAGCCACTGACGCGGTAGACCATCCGATCTTGATGCGAAATCCTGCGCGACCACCAACCAGAGAGGTCACCCCGCAACGGTTCAGGTTTACCGACACCCTTGAACGGTGTGCGTTGGCATTGCTTGATCAGTTCATTGATCCGATCACGAACCTTGGGATTATTGTCAGCCCAATAAAGATAATCTTCCCAAGCCTCGTCAGAAAAAATCAGTTTCAATCCAGCAGCTCGCGCGTTTGCCCACCATCACCATCAAGCTGGGCGATAGCCGACCGCAAGCGGGATGCATTGCGCGGGTTTGAAAGCAAATGAAGCGTTTCGTTGATCGCGCTCCAAGCTTCGAGAGACACGACGACGACGGCCTCGCCCTTCTTGCGTGTGACGATGACTTCTTCTTTGTCGTTGATCGCGCGGTCCATCACAGACTTTAGCTGTGCACGCGCATCCGAATAGGTCATGACGTTCATAGTAGCTCTCCCGAAAACGCTTCATACATGTACGACATATTGTACGATTTCAAGTGGCAAGTTTTTCGGCGGGGCACGTGTGAAGATTGTCTTGACCACCTCGACATTGACGCACAGGGTATTTTCGATGGCATTGCAACAACTTGGCGTGCGCGACACTGCGATCAGCCACGAACCACCCGTCGGGGAATCGAAAATGATCAAACCAAACCAAGATACTCAGCTTGGCCACCAGGCTCAGGCAGAAACAGCATCAGAGACACGGCAATCGACGGACGCCGATGCCGAACACCGAGAGGCCATTGCCGGCATCACCAAAGGGCTATCGCAAGCCCTGGCGGGACGTGGGGTTGAGGCAAGACGCTTTTTCAAAGAATTGAAGGCGTCTCGAGGGTAGGATATTCACAAGCCGCTGCTTACTCTTCGATGGCCTGCCTTATTTTGACCTCGAACGCGGTGACGTATGACCGTCGCCGGTGAGAGCGGCGTCCTCGGCGAGCCATGCAGCGGTCATTGGGTCATCCTGATCCTTCAACCCACCAGACCTGCGAAACCGAAGCCCAAACTGCCGTGCAACACTCGCACCCAAGATGGCGCCAATCCCGTCTGCAACAAGGTCCACCCACTCGGCCTGTCGGCCAAAGAAGGGCTGGATCACCTCAATCGCTCCACCATAGGCAATGACGCTCAGAATAACCCACACCGTCCAGCGTGGCCGCACGAGCGGCAGCGGGAACGCGAGACAGGCGAAGGCCAGGATATGGTAGATCTTGTCCGACCCTGCCGGACCACCGGCGGGCATCGGCGCCAGGGTGAGCACGGCAATGACCACCGCCAGAACGAGTGTCACCGCGCTGCCAATCGCCATCCGTCTCAGTTTCATCTGCCCTTGCGCCACACATCGCTCCTCTGGGTGAACGCCCATCAGCGCGGTTTTCCCATGGAGTGTCAATGGCGTAGCCGCGTCAGACCCCAGTTTCGGCGACGACCGGCATGGTCTCGCCAGAGTTCAGATCATCAAAACTCTGCCGACTGCTTTCCAGCACCGCGGCCTCACCCGTTAACTCCTGCCAGCGGCGCACGATCACATCCACATATTTCGGGTCGAGTTCGATCAAAGACGCGTGGCGACCGGTCTTTTCAGCGGCGATGAGCGTCGTGCCGCTGCCGCCGAACGGGTCAAACACCAGATCACCCTTGCGGCTCGAGTTGCGGATTGCCCGTTCGACCAGAGACACCGGCTTCATCGTGGGATGCAGATCATTCTTATGGGGCCGCTCGATGTTCCAAACATCGCCCTGGTCACGGTCGCCGCACCAGTGGCGCTTCACACCCTCGGGCCAGCCGTAGAGGATTGGCTCATACTGGCGCTGATAGTCCGCGCGACCCAGGGTGAAGCGGTCCTTCGCCCAAATGATGAAGGTCGACCAATGGCCGCCTGCGGATTTGAATGCGGATTGCAGCGTCTGCAGCTCGCTGGACGACATGCAGATGTAGACCGCGCCGTCCGTGTGCGCGTTGATGAGCACGCAGGCGTCGTAGAGGAATTGACCGAAGCCATCGCCCAGGGCGTCGTTCTTGATCCGCCGGCCCTTGCCGGCCTTTTCGGCGCCGACGCCGCCGGCGTAGTCCACATTGTAGGGTGGATCACAAAAGCAGAGGTCTGCCTTCACATCGCCGAGGACCTTGGCCACATCCGTCGCCACCGTGCTGTCGCCGCAGAGCAGCCGGTGCTTGCCCATGAGCCAGACATCGCCGGGCCGCGTCACCGGGGCCTCGGGCACTTCCGGCACATCGTCGGGATCCGTCAGGCCGCCCGTGGTGTCGATCAGCGCGTCCGGCAGGATCTCGGCCAGATCCTCGGCACTGAAGCCGATCAGCGACATGTCCTCGATCCCGAAATCCTCGCGCAGCTCCACGATCTCGATGCGCAGCATCTCCGGGTCCCACTCGGCAATCTCCGCGAGCCGGTTGTCGGCCAGCGTGTAAAGCCGCCGGTCCTCTTCGGACCAGCCGCGTGCCACCATCACCGGCACTTCCGCAAGGCCCAACTGGGCGGCGGCCATCAGCCGGCCGTGGCCCGCGATGATCGTTCCGTCTTCTGCCACCAGCATCGGGATGGTGAAGCCGAACCGCTCCATTGACGCCGCGATCTGGTCGATCTGCTCCGGTGGGTGCTGGCGCGCGTTTTTCGCGTAGGGGACCAAGTCGGCCACCTGCCACATCTCGACCTGCGCCGCGGGCCAAGCCTGCGGGGTAATTTTAGATTGTGCGGTCATCAGATACCTGTCGGGCATGGGTCACCGCCCCGCTGAACCGAAACGAGCCGCAGGGGGTCATTTCGTTTTGCGGACAGCGAAACTTCCATGTTTTATTGGGATTCAGCGCGGTTTCAGGGATCAAAACCTGCGCGAAACGAAGTGGATTTCAGGGGGGTGCATTTCGCCAATTCTGGACCTAAGGCCCTGATTTCATTGAGGCGGACCCTCTTTGAAACGAAGCGAAATGGTTTTTTGAAACGAGAAAAAACGCTCAAATATCGCGAGGCGGCGGCCCCGCATCGAACTTTCTCTAGGAAGGGACCCAAGGGGTCCCCCGTCTGTCTGTGTCGTAGCCCGTCAGCACGCTGATTTGGCCCATGCAAGTGTTTTATCGCGGCCAAGACTCGCGGTCCAACAAATAAATGTCCCGCTGTTTTCTTTTCTTGTTGCCATTGGAAAGACTCGACTTTCTTGTCCCGCTCGGCCGTCACATGTCCAAAATCTGCTCAATCTGACGCGTGGCCTCGGCCAGCACATCGGGTTGCGCGGCCTCAAATGCGTCGCGTGTTGCGTCCTGCACCATCTCTTTCGGGATGGCTGGGCCGAACATCTTCCGTATCGGCAGGCGCGCGCTCCCCTCGCGCACGAAGGCGTTGTTGGCAAGCGAGCCGACAAGGAACGCACTCTCGAACCGCTGCCAGCGCCCCCAGGGCTTGGCGCGCACGCCGTAGGCAAACTGCCGAGGGCTGAAATGCGACAGGCCCAGATAGTCGCCGCGGGCCTCGATCGTGTAGGTCAGGTTTGAGAACGTCGATCGGATCGAGCGTGTCTCGCGGTTGATGAGCGCAGCCTTCGCGCCCGTTTGTTGACGAAGGGCACGGCGCACCTGGGTGCGGACCTTGTTGCCCTCGCTGTTCAGCGCACGATTGAAGGCGCGCGTGGCCGCTTGTTCACCCAGTCGGGCGACAGCGGCTTCGAAGTGAATGCGGGTCTGATCGAGGTCGCGGATGATGACATTCACAGCCCCTGCCTCCCACGCACACGACACCGAGTATATCGTTTATATACCCCTGGAAAATTTTTCTGTCTCGCCTTCCGATGTCCCGCTGAAAAGTGTCCCGCTGAACCGAAAGGGGTTGACAGGTTTTGCGACAACCCGATTGCGCCAACCAAAATTTTCCGGTAAAGATTTCCGGAAAGGAGAACATCATGACCGTAAGTCAGTCCAACACCACTCAGTGGCGCAAGCGACAGGCGGCACTCGGCTTCGTTCGGGTCGAGGTCCAAGTGCGCAAAGAAGACGCCAGCCTGGTGCGAGAGATTGCCAACGCGCTTGGCGATCCAGCGCGGCACGATGCAACCCGCGCGATCTTGCGCCAAAAAATCACACGTTCGCCTTCCAAAAGCTTCAAGGCGCTTCTTGCCTCTGCGCCCTTGGAGGGTATCGAGCTTGATCGTCCAAGCGATTTCGGTCGCGAGATTGATTTGTGAGCTACCTGATCGACACCAACGTCATCTCCGAACTGCGCAAAGGCGACCGATGCGACCCGGCAGTAGCCGCGTGGTGGGCAAAGGTGGACGAGGATGAACTCTGGACCAGCGCACTCGTTCTCGGTGAAATTCGTAGGGGCATCGAACTTGCAAGGCGTCGCGACCCACAAAAAGCAAAAGCTTTGGAAGCGTGGTTGGAAGAAGTTGTCTCCGGATTTGGCGACCGCGTTCTGCATGTAGACGCGCAAGTTGCCGATGAATGGGGACGGATGAACGCTATTCGTCCGCTTCCTGTCATCGATGCCCTAATTGCAGCCACCGCAAGAGCCAATGGCCTCATCTTTGTAACCCGAAATGGAACGGATGTTCAGGGCGTTGGTGTCGAAATCCTCAATCCTTTCGCAGACTGAGAAAGTGCGACGTCATCACCACGCTATGCCGGCGTCTCGCTGCGGGCCCCAATAGCGAACTTCAGCCCGCCAAGCCAAGTCGCGAAGCTTTCCTCGGAAATCACGCCAGATGCCAAGTCTTCCATCGCCCTGACGCCGTCGAGCGGATCCGGACGCAAGCCGAAGCCATTCAGGCGCAGAAACGTGGCGGACGTTACAAAGGCTGTCCGCTTGTTGCCATCAACAAAAGCATGCGCCTTCGCAATCCCAAACGCATAAGCCGCGGCAATTTCATCAAGGCTCGGCTCGCCATAGGCCGCCTTGTTGCGGGGACGCTCCATCGCGGCCTCGAGAAGCTGGATGTCGCGCATGCCTGACGCACCGCCGTGGCGCGCGATTTGGCGATCATGGATGATAAGAACCGCCTGCAGCGGCACCCATACCGGCTCGCTCACGCAAGCGCCTGCAGCATGTCACGGTTTTCGTCCATGACGATTTGCGCTGCAGCGAGAGCTGCGGCCAACTCAGGGTTCTGCAGCGTGATCTTCAGGCTGCCATCGTCGCCTCGCACCAGGTAGACCGTATCCCCTTCGCGGGCATCAAGGGCCGCCAGCATTTCCGCCGATAGCGTAACTACAGCCGAGTTGCCGACTTTGCGGATGCGGGTTTCGAACATGACAGGCCTCCTCGTGAATACATCGGTATATACGTGTTTTGGGCGATGGATGCAAGGTCAGGCGCCGCGCCAGGCCAGCACAGCGCCCAGCATCACACCGTCTGCTCAATCACGAACTCCATCGACCGCTTGCGCGGCACGGTCCTGCCGTTGAGTTTCCAGACGATCACAGCCAGCCCGTATTCGTGCCGCCGGTTTGCAGCAGAGCGGCTGATGCCCTGATGCCAGCTAATCCGCTTCCATGGCTTGCGATTAGCGCGCGCCCAGAGGATCTGGCCGATGTCCTTGTCAACCCACCGCAGCCAAAGCATCGCCTCATCGGCCTGCGTGATCATCCGCGGCGATGGCAGCGGCTTTTTCATCCTTGGCTCTTGCTCGACTTGATCCGCGAAGGTGGAAACGTATTCCGGCCAAGCGCTGACGTAACCCTGTGGGCGGACCGGCGGCATGGAGCGCATGACGTCTGCCGCGAGGTCCAGCCGGTCGGCTACCATTGCCCGTGTCCAGTTATCGGCCATGACGAACCTCCCTCACGGCTGGCAGCTTGCCGTAAAGCTTCTCGCCCAGCTGGCGAACCAGTTCACGTTCCGGCCAGGTGAGCCGATGATCGTCGAGCGAGACTGCCAGCATGTGCTGCTCATGCCAACCATCGCGCTTGACCTGTTCAGGGTCACGGCGATTGCCGCCGTAACCCTTGGGGGTGAACCGCATGCCCATCAGGTCAGCCCTCCCTGCGTCTCAATCGCCCAGAGTAGGATGGCGATGGCATCCGCCTCGTTGTCATCCGCTGGGCTGAAACCGTGCTTGCGGGCGGCATCGATCATGGCCTGCTTGTTCGCATTGCCGTGGCCGGTGGCGTGACGCTTGATGGTCCCCACCGGGACGCCCTGGTAGGGCACCCCCCGCAGCTCTGCCCAAGCTGTCAGCGTGGCCATCAGACCACCGTAGACGTGGGCTGCGTCAGTGCCTGCGTGCCGACGGACCTCTTCGAAGTAGATTGCCTCAATCGGACCGGGCAGGCGATCCATCTCGGACAGCCAGTTCGTGAAGCGCAGGTAGCGCATGCCGCCGCCATCGTAGCGGCCAGGCTTGAAACTGACGGTGCCGCTAGTGATGAGGCCATCGAAGCCGCGGATCGCCCAGCCGGTTGTCGTGCCGAGATCAAGGGCAAGGATGGTCTTTGCGCCGCCAAAAGTCTCAGGCAGCGTCGGGGGCGAGATCAGTTCATTTGTGTTCATTGTGAAGGCTCACGTATTCGAGTGTGCCTTCGGCTTTGGTCAGCGCGAAAATACCCCGCCAGACTCTGGGGAACAAGAAAAATCGCGGTGGTCAGGTCTGCACTGCCTGTCACCAACCTGTCACCAACCTCTCAGGGGGTTGGTGACAGGAATATCTCAACAAAAACAACGCTGTCACCAACGTCACCAACGTCACCAACCAAATACTTTGTATGTATATGAAGATGGGTTCGGGAGGGGAAAATACACGCATATATGGATAAGAGTAGAAGATCGCCGTTAGGTTGGTGACGTTGGTGACAGCATTGTTTCTAAACCATTTTTTCCGTCACCATCCTTCGGCGGGGTTGGTGACATGCGCAGGTTGGTGACAAAATAAAGGGGCGCCCGGCCTGGACGCCCCCCCCCCCACAATGGTGGTGTGTTTTGTTGACGGCGCTATTCGTTTGGCCTGCGATATCGCCATTCGCGTTCGCCACCTTCGCGACGCTGATAGCGCTCCCAGCCTTTCTTCTTGAGATACCCAGAGACCCGCATCTGATCCGTCCGCGACCATCGCGCCGGTTCAGCTCCTATGGCCTCTTCCAATATCTCACCTACGGACACATCTCGCAGCGGCTCGTGGCGCAGAACGCTCTCACGACGGGGCGGATCGAAGGATGAATAGCTATCCCCCACAACGCGAAGCTCGTGCGTCAGCCAGTGCTCGATCAGCCCGTCCCACGCGTCGGACTGGTATCGCTTGTCCTGCTCTTCGCGCGCCGATTTCAGGAGCTCCTTGTCCTCGATCCACCAGATGGCGCCATCCTTGAACCGTGCCACGGCCTCGGCCCAGAGCTGGTCCCGGTCCCGCGCGAGAGCATCGATGTCGATGTCGCCGCAGCGGATTGGCCAAAAGCGGCGGTTACCGGTTTCATCGCGTAGATAAGTGTCCGGGTTCACCGTGCCGGCAAAGACGCATTGGCGTTTGATCTCGACCGTGTGGCGACCATAGGGTGGCCGGAACCGGTCCGTGGTGCGGGTCAGGAACGCCTTGATACGCGAAACCTCGGCGCGGCCGATGGCGTCCAATTCCGCGATTTCGACGATCCAGACACCTTGCATGTGGATGGCTGCATCCTTGGACCCGAGGTCTGGCAACTCGTCCGTGAACCAGTCCTCGCCTGCCAGTATCTTGAGGGCTGTGGATTTGCGCGCGCCCTGCTCGCCCTCGAGGATTAGCATGTGGTCGGCCTTCACACCCGGCCGATAGACACGCGCAATGGCAGATATCAGCCACAGGCTTCCCATGGCATGGGTCAATTCCGTGGGCTCAGCGCCCAGGTAGCGGCTGGCCCAGGTCTCGAGGCGACCTGTGCCGTCCCATTGCAGGTGGTCGAGATAGGCGCGCACCGGGTGAATGCGGTGGTCGCGGGCGACTGCGCCGACCGAGCGGCCAACAACGAGGGGCGCAACATTCACTTCCCGGTGCTGAAGCCATTCGGCCAGCCGGATGTCGTCGCTGTCCTCCCACGGCCGCGGATAGTCCGTGTTCTGCTCATCCCAAGGCACTGGCTGCAACACGACCACCTCCTGGCGGAAGTCATCAAAGGCGATAGTGCCTGCAAAGGCCGGATCGGAGCTCAGCGCAATGATGACATTGGCCTCGTTGCGCTCGGGCGTTCCCGAAAGATCAAGGCGCAGCCGGTTCGCCCAAGCCGGGCGGGCAGCGGGCTTCATAAGGTCGCCGGTGCTGTTCAAACGGCGGCGCAGAACGCTGAGTTGCTTATCTAGGATCGACATTGCAATCCCGGTGCGCGCCTTGATCAGCGACAGCACATGGCGTTCTTCCATGGGCTCGAGCCGCGCCTTGACGATGCGCCCCATAAGGGTGCCCAACTCGGCGAGATCGGGCGGATTGGTGAGCCCCTCGGTTGCGGTGGCCAGCGCGTCGGCGGCAGGCTCCAGATCTGTGGCAGGCTTCGTCACGCCGCTGTCATCGCGCAAGAGCTTGCCCTCGGGGGTCGTTATTTGACTGCCGTAATCCGTCTTAACGGCCCCCCGCAGAAGATCGTCGTTGAAATCATCGCCATGGAGCGGGGCAATCACCTCGTTTGGGATGTCCGCCATGTTCAACCGGTCTGACAATGTTGCGGCCGCCTGACGCCCTACCTCGCCCGCATCGGCAAAGATCGTGACGCGGCGTGTGCACTGAGGCCATTTGAACCTTGCTATGCCATCGGCCGATAAGGCCGCCCACACAGGTTTTCCAAAGATCGCGGCAGCCGCGAGCGCCGTCTCGATCCCCTCGGCCACACCCAGATGACCATCTTCAGGCAGCGGAAAGAGCCGCACCGCCGCTTCTGCGATCGTGCCCAACATCTTCTTGCCCGCAGGTGCCTTGCCGCTTCCGTCGTCCATGAGGAAGGTGCGATGGATGCCCCCGACTGGATCACCATTTGCCAGGCGCGGGATCGCCACCATGCCGGGCCAGCCACGTCGACTGTCGTAATCTGTGAGGTCAGGGTGAAACAGGAGATCCGGCGAGCCCGGATCTCTCAGCCCCCGCGACTGGAGATACGTTTCGGCAAGGCTTCCGGCCAGAGGCACGCACCCGTCCAGAATGCGGCGAATTTCAAGGCTGTGATCAGGGCGCGCTGGCGAAGCCGGTCGTGCTGGCAAGTCACGCTCCAGGCGAGCCAGACGGGCCGCCTCATCAAAGAGGCGCCCTTCGCTCATGCCCGTGGCGTGGTAGATCATGTCGATTGGCCCCGCACGTTCGCCCGTCGCAAAATCGAAGCCCCAGCCTGCATAGGGCCCATCAAGATGGATGACACACGAGCCCTCACCGCGGGAACGGCGCCCGGAGAGGTCGGCGCACCGCATCGCGCGTTTATCATGGGTAAGCTTTGCCTCCGGGAAGAGAGGGGGCAGCCAATCGCGGGCCGTGGCCGCGAGCCGCGCCTTGATAGCGGTCAAGTCATGTCGGGCGGTGGGGATGAAGACATCGTTGAGGTCGATCACGGGCCATACCTCATGCAAGCAGCACAAGGCCGCGCTCCGCGCGGGTGATCGCGGTGTAGAGCCATCGGCGGCGGTCAAGCTCGCTGCGACCAAGCCCATCATCCCAGACGATCACATTCTCCCACTGCGATCCTTGCGCCTTGTGCGCGGTGATCGCCCAACCAAACGTCGCCTCGATCAGATGCTTTTTCTCCTTCCAATCCCGATCATGGCGCGTGCGATCAAAATCGATATGGTCCTCAAAATGTCCCTTGTAGATGCGCAGACGGCCAGGTTTGCCATTGGGGTGAGGCGTTCCCACCTCACGGCCGTCCTCGTCCGTCACCACGGCCGAGAAGTAGAGGCTGCCCTCGTCCACGATCTCTTCGAGCGTTAGGAACATGCCATTGATCAACCCGAGGTCATTCTGGTTCTTCAGGCAGATGATCTTCTCGGCAGCTCCTGACGGCAGGACGCCACCGGCCAGACCGGCCGCCTCGCGCATGGCATTGTTCAACTGCAGCCGCGTCGCGTTCATGCCGCAAATCAGCTGCCCGCCGCGTAGCGCCTGATCGGGTGTGATATCGGCCTTGTGCATCTTGGCGACATGGTCGTCATAGCTGCCGAAGCCAATCGGCTGGCCCTCGCGCGCCATGGTGGCCAGACGGATGATGGCGCTCTCGGATGCCTGTCGGTGAATTTCGGTCAACATCACATCCGGAGCGACGTTGGTGAACGCCCCGTTTCCCTTGATCGGGGGAAGCTGACCGGGATCACCCAGCACAAGGATGGGTTTCTTGAAGCTCATCAAATCCCGCGCCATCTCCTCGCCCACCATGGACACCTCATCAAGCACGATCAGTTTGGCGTCGGCGGCATCGCTTTGTGTGTTCAGCGCAAAGCGGGGCTTTTTCATCGCCGATAGCGCCTGGCGCATTGCCTCAATTCCAGCCTCCGCCGCTGTCCGATCGAACCCGGACAAAGATCTGACGCTGATTTCTGCCTCGCGCACTTTCTGCGCTACCGCTGCGATTTCCTCTTCTGTGGCCTCCGACACAGAATAAATCAGACTGTGAATGGTGCGCGCAGGCGTGCCCTTTCGACTCAAGACCAGCGCGGCCTTGCCTGTGAAGGTAGCGGTGACGACGCCCGGCACGCAGGTGCCTTCGCGGGCGCTCCGGTGTGGCGAAAGGCCCAGTTCATCAAGTGCAAACTTCAGCACGGTAGATTTTCCGCTTCCCGCGTAGCCAAAAAGCCGGAAAACCTGCTGCTCATGGGTTCGGGTTTCAAACCAAGACTTGATCGCGCGGATGGCAGCCGCCTGACTATTGGAGGGCGTGAAACTGGTCATGCGGCTGTTCCCTTTACGATGTAATCCTTGACCACGCCTCCCTGTGCGGGGTCGCCGACCTGGCATTGGCGAACAAAGACACGGCGGCCGTCTGCGAGTTGGCGCCAATGGCCACGGCGGATATGCCATCGCGGGCTGGCATGGGTGCCGCCCTGCGGCGCGCTTTTCGCACGCAGCCGCTCCGGATCGATCGTGATTTGATGCCAGGTCCAGCCGCGAACGCCTGCCTTCGAATATTTTCGGCGCAAAGCTGGCATGATGGTTCGCGGCTTCACCTCTGCCACCTGAGACAGGATGCTCAGGGCCCGCCAGACGATGCCAGTCGCAACCTCGCCGTAAATGCTGATCTCATCCTCGCCCAGCTTTGGGTTCGGGTATCCTTCGGCCAACCCGGGTTCGGAGAAGACGGCGTGGATCAGGCAATCCGTCCATTTTCGCTTGCGCTGGTCCTTGAAGACAAAGGCTGCTTCGACGCGATCGTCAAACTGACGCGCATAGACCAACAGTGAGGCGCGTTCCGGTGCCCGGTCCTTGACCTCGAAAACGACGCAAGGGTGCGGCAGCCGGAGCGGTCCAGCAATGATTTGCGTGCGCAGTGCACCGACTTCGTCGCTGTCGAAGCTTTCCTGATCGTCGAAATAATAGACCGGCGCAGTCTCGATGCCTTCAAAGAGAAAGCCGAAGGTCGATATCTGCCGAAACCGGGACGCGATGCGCTTGAATTCATATGCCTGAGGGATCATGACTTCGCCCTCCAGCACTGCTGAGCCCAGGCACAGGGTGGATGCCAATGGCCCGCAGCCATGCCACCCTTGCAGACAACCGAGGTCGGCTCGGCCGCCTCGCGCGGCAGCAAGTCCTGTGCATCCGACGCCCGCACCACGGCGACAGCGCGATCGCTCATCTGCTGGGCAAGTGCTGCATCGAATGGCACCAGTTCCGCATAGATTTCCATCGTGTCGCGATTGAGCGCGGTGAAGAGCGCCGGGTTCGGCAGCTCCAGATAGGCTTGGTAGAGCGCGATCTGCGCCGCGTAGACAGGCTTTGAAACGATAACCCCGCGTTTGACCGTGTCCTTCCAACTCGAGGCCCCGAGCGCCTTGGTTTCCCAAAGTGCGGGATAGGACATCTGGATCGGGCCACTGACGATGCAGCCATCAATATGGCCCTTGAACCGTCCGCCCAGAGCCGTGAAGCCGAACTGCCGACCATCGTCGCGCTCGGTGCGCAGATCAAACCCCGCCAGGCGCATCCAGCTGGCGACCATATCCTCGCCGCGATGTCCCGCCTCAAAAATACGGAGGGTTCTGGGCGTGAAGTCCTGACCTTCGTCTTTTGGCACGGCCAGATAATCATACTGAATCTGCCGCAGGCAGGCGCGGCCAAGACCAGAAGAGCTGACATAGCGACGCGGACGCTCGCTGCGCTGTCGGGCGCCAAGGCCGATGTCTATCGCATCGCTGAGAGCTGTGGTGATGTCGGGCGTGGGGCGCGCGGTCGCGTATTGCGCGCCAGACCCATGGTTCAGATCAATCATGGGGGAACACCTCAAAATGGAATAGGGTCTTCAGGCAGGCGGCCATCGCGTTCCGGCTGCGCGCCTTGGGTCTGCATGCTCTCGATGTAGCCGGTGACCGCTGCTTCAATTAGCTGGTCGATCTCGGCCGCTGTGCGGTCAAAAAACGGGGTCATCAAACCAAGCGCCGTCAATGCTTCCGCAAAATCCTTGCGCGCATCGCGGATGGCCTGTGCCTCGCGGGCTGTTTTATCAATCATTCCGTGGCTCCTCTTGGCGAGGTCCGCGCCGATGTCCTGACACCGGCGCGAACAGAATTTGTGGAACGGGAACTGCGACCACTGGAGGCGTAGGCAGAAGCCGAAGCCCTGGGCTTCTCGCGCGCAAAGCGCGCAGACACCTGGGCTCCGCTCGTTCGCGGCGGAAACCCTCCCCCGAAGGGTTTCCGAGACGCCGCTCACCCCATCAGCAGGTTTTCGAGCTCCGGATGCGCCGCCGGTTCCTCCCGTATCTTGACGGAGGCCAGAACGACGAACCGGCTGATGGCCACCGAGGCCATGGCGTCGAGATCCGCGAGCCGCAGGCTTGCGATGGGACGATCCAATCTTCCGCGGGCCTCGAGCCATTTGCCGATCTCCTTTGCCGCTTCGCGCGTGACATGCGCCTGCCATTCATCCGGGGTCATGGGCTCAGCTGTTCAACCAGGCCGGAGCACCCCCAGGTGTTGCCGCCGATGTGGACGCGCTAGGCTGTGCTTGCGCGGCTGAGCCCTGCTGCGGCGCGTTGGACCAGCCCGTCTGGGCAGGGGCTTGTGCGTTCCAGGCTGCCGGCACCGCCGCTGGTGATTTGCGTGGCGGCGCATTGACCGGCTCGGGCGAGACGGTTTCTCCGCGCATGATCGCGGCGTAGGTCGGCTCATTGGGCAGCACCACATTCGCGATCTTGTTGCTGTCGCGGTAGTTCGGGTTGTCCGGGGCCTCGACCATGATCCGCGCGGCAAATGTGATGCCATCAAGCTGCTTGAGCCCAGCGATCACGCGCTTGGAACGGGTCGCCTCGCTCAAATCGTCAGGTTTGAGACCAAGGGCACTGTCGATCATCGCCCGGAAGGCGCTTTTCGAGATGTTCCAGCCCTTCGATTGACCTTTTTCGTCGAGCTTGCCGCCCGCAACGGTGAAATTCTGCCAGAACTTGCGCCGCGCATAGGGTCCCTCGGTCACGGTGAATTCACAGTCGAGCATCTTCGCATCGCTGTGCGGCGAGGCCTTCAAGAGCCCCGCATCCATTTCACTGGCGCCATTTGCACCACCGGGGCGGAGTTTCATCATCACCTTGGCAAAGGTGCCATCGGGGATCAGCTCGCCCATCGGGGCCATTTGCGGTCCGGCGTCGTTCAAATCAAAACTCATGGGAGTTGTCCTTTCCTGTTTAGACGGAGGATGCGGTGGGAGGGTTCAGTGCCGCGCGGCCATCAATCTTGGCCAGCAGCGCTGCGAGGTCCGGCGGCTCAGTCATGTCGAGTCGGCCCGAGCGATCCTTCGCGGGTAAGCCCCAAGGATTGCCGGATTTGCACACGAGGCGGCGGTCGGTGGATGTCACATCGAGCGTCCAGGCCTCGTCTACATCCTTGCCAAAAAGCTGCATGGAGATGACCTGATCGACGATGCCGGGCAATTCACGGCCCGCTTTGGTGCCTTCCATTTGCGGCACCCAAGACGACGCCCCGTACTCATCAGTGACTTTTTCCAGCACCCCGACAAAAATGACGGTCTTGCCACGCGCATGCTGCAGGTGCTTCAGCGCCTGAATCACCTCGCGGCCCAGTAGCCCATAAGCTCCCCGAACATCTGGTTTACCCGTACGGTCTGAAAACGCCTCCGGCTGCTGTTTGGCATAGGCCATCGCTTGGCGCGTCAGATCGGTGATGCTGTCGACGAAAATGATCGAGCGGTCTTTCAGAAAGGCTTCCAGCCCGCTTTCGGCATATTTCGTCTGCACATGGGCGTGGTACTCGGGGCCATAATAGCTGCCTGGGTGCTGCGCTGGATCCGGACCTCCGATCAGGATCACCAGATCCCGGAAATCAGGAAAACTGCGGATCGGGATGCTGGGCCCGCGCCAGTCCTGCACGGATTTCATGCCAGCCTCGAGGTCGAAACACACTGCCTTGTCTGCGGGCAGCGTCTTGATCAGCGTGGTTTTGCCCACACCCGGCGGGCCGAATACCGCCAGCGACGTCTTGTTTTCAGATGCCGACAATCGTTCGTCGGCGGTGATGATGCGCAATGCCATGGCGCGCTCCTTTGGTTGGGTGAAAAATCAACGGCGGCGGGGGGTGACCGGGCGCCGAAGGGGAGCCTGCCCAGCCTTTCGGTCAGGGCGTCCCCGCCGCCGCATTCAGGGGGCTTTGGCCGGCTCGAGCTTGAAGCTGGCCTTGCCAGAGCCGACGGTTCGCGCAGGCTCGAAGCCTTTGTGCCATGCTTCAGGCAGCGCCCCGTACTTGCGCTCCGAGACCGTCAGCTTGGTGTCGATGAACTCGGCCGGGTCCTCGCCGCTGTCGGCAATGTTCCGGGCAATCTGCGCCAACGCCTCCTGGTCCCAGTCGACGCGCTTCGGCAGATCAGCGATCACGGTGTAATCGCCATCAGCGAGGCGCACCGTGCCGGTGTCCTTGCCGCAGGCGCGCCGCGCTTCGGCGGCGCGGGTGGCGTAGCGCACCTCCAGAGCGGTGCTGAACCGCGCTGTGGCAGCCTTCAGCTGTTTGGTGGCATGGGCCAGTTCGGCCTGCAGGCTGGCGAGCAATTCCACCGGCATCTGCGCCAGATCGCCGGTCGGCATGTTGAGCATGTCGTCCACGCTCGGGGTGTTTTCGGGGTAGGTCATGAGGGGTTCCTTTTCGGGGGATGGGTCAGGCAGCTGCCGCCAGCTGCTTCACTGAAGCGGATGGAACAGCGCCCTTGTGCGGGCGGGCGATGGCGAGATAGGCGAACCGGTCCGGGCCAAGGCGTTCCTGAACAAGGTGGATGCGACCGAGCTCAGAAAGCCGGTACGCTGCGTTTGCCGTGGCGCGCAAATCCTCAAGCGCGGGTTTGCCAAGCGTCGAGACATTGGGCGTCGTATCGACCACCAGAAAGCCGCGGTGATAGACGAGGCGCGCGCCAGGCTCGGCGACGTCAACCCACGCCATCAGCGTGATTTCCGAAACTACGGGCGCACTGGTTGAGAGATGCGCGATCATGCGGCGCACTCAACAAGGGTCAGAGCCGGCGCTGGTCCGGCAGCCTCGATATGCTTGGCCTCAAAGGCCTGGATATCAGTCTGGCGATAGCGCACATGCCGGCCAATTCGGACGAATTGCGGCCCACGGCCTTCAGCGCGCCAACGTTCCAGGGTGCGCGGCGCAATGTTCCAGCGCCGGGACAAGAGCTTCGTGCTCAATAGGGTGTGATCTTGTTCCATGGCGGTCCTCATCGAGTTGATGAGGGCAACTTGCCAAACCCTTGGGTTGGAGGTCGTGGCATGAATGGTCGGTGATAGAATTTATTTTTTGTTGGAAAATCAATGGTCGGAAAATTTTCGGTTGGAGCTCCAACCCAACACCAACCATTCACCAACCGAGCTCCGACCGAACACCGACCGAAGTGCACTGCTCAGTTCGCGCCAAAATCGAATCACGGTGATCGCCGGACACAAAAAAGCCCGCGCGAAGCGGGCCTGTTCAGCGTGAGGTTCGGTATCAGGGGCCGACACGCATCGTCACCACCAAGGCGGGTTCGAGCATGTAATAGCCTCGGCGCTTTACGACGGGATGCACGATGTCGCGCCACCCCTTCCGGCTGGAAAACAAATAGCTAAGCTTCAAGGAGGCTGAACCTGCCGCCGCCAAAATCTGAGCGCCGCGCTGCTCTGGGTCACCCGTGATGGCGCAGATGAACAAATAGTTCAAAGCGCGCGCCTGCATGTCTGTAAAAAGATAGTGCTGTCCATTCAGATCAAAGGACAAAAACCGATCATAATCATTGGCATGGGGCGCACCCACAGCCATAATCGTCGCCTCAAAATGCTCGCGCTCAGCAGCACGGACAAGCAGCGCGTCGCGATAGACCACCCAGTCAGTTCCGCCCTCTGACGTTGTCACGAAACCACCGTTTTGAGCAAAGGACGGGACAGAACAGGCCTGCTTGCGCAGCACCCGCATCGCATCACGCCGTTCCAGATCCACTACCCCCTCGAAGTCAGGGTTGCACCGGCCGGGCCGGTCTTTCCGGTCAGCAACGACGAAAGAGCCATAGACGCGGACTGACAGGGTCAGTTGGCCCATCTCCACGACGTAGCCCAGCTCCGACTCGGAGATGCCCCAGTCCGCCAGAACCTCCTGTAGGGTGAAATAGTCTCGTGGAATCAACACTGGCGGCAGCCTCCTTTGTTCACTCAATGTTCTTATCTGTTTGACTGTCCACTTTCAACAGAATAGATATCCAATTTAGTCCACAACCCGGCTGGGGATAACCATGATCGTCACCAACATCGCACAGCGCCTGAAGGCCCGCGCGTTCCAGCTCGACATGACGCCCGCGGCTGTGGCCGAGGCTTCAGGTCTGAACCGTTCCTTCATCTACGACATCATCCGCGGTAAGTCTGTGCGGCCGAGCCGTGCCAAGCTGCAGAAGGTTGCAGACGTCTTGAAGGTCGATGTTGACTGGCTGATCGACGGTGATGGGACGATAGAGGGCGAAGCCCCTAAGATCTATTCTCCGGACACGACCTTCGTCGGCATTTCCGGCGTCAAGGCAAAGGCTTCTGGGGGTGGCGGCACAATCGTGCATGCCGAGGACGAGCAAGCCAGCAAGCTCTATCATTTTAGGCTGTCCTGGATTGAAGATGAGTTGGAGGCCAACCCGAAAAACCTGAGGATCCTGCGCGTCACTGGGGACAGCATGGTGCCCACATTGAATGAGGGCGACACAATCCTGGTCGATATGGGGCGCAAGTCACCCTATCCGCCAGGGCTTTTCGTATTGCATGACGGCATGGGGCTGATGGCCAAACGGATCGAGCACATTCCGTCCAGCGACCCACCACGCATTCGCGTCACTTCCGACAATCCCAACTACTCGCCCTATGACTGCCTTCTCGATGAGGTCAACATCGTTGGGCGGATTCGCTGGTACGGCCGCCGGGTCTAATCCGAGCCGCCGACATGCGGCGCCACAAACCGACATAAGCCGACAAGCTATTGTTTTTGCTTGAATAAGTGAGAAGAGGACGGTTCTCTCAGCGTACAAATCTAAGAGAACCCAAAATGTACGACGATATCTTCGCGCCGCTGACTGCGGCCAATGCTTTGCATCCAACGAAAATGACGCCACGCGAGCGGCGTGCTGAACTGTGCAAAATCCTTGCAGTTGGATATTTGCGGATGCGCGCTCGAAAAGTCAGGCAACACACTGAAAATAAGAGAGAAAGTTCACTACACTTTCGCGCAAGACGGAGCGTTCATGCGGAACCAACTCACAAGGAGGTCCCATGACCAAAGAAGATCCCGTCTACGCCCGCGTCGCAGCTCTCAGAATTAGGACGCCCACCGAATTGCGCGAAATCTGGCGCGACCTGATGGGGACAGAGCCACCACCCTTCACCCGGCGCTACCTTGAAACCCGTCTGAGCTATCGCATCCAGGAACTCGCCTATGGCGGCCTAAAACCAGAGACCCGCAAGCGGCTCGAGGAATTGGCCGAGAAATGGGACGGCGACAACTCCGCCAAAAGGCGGATTCGCCATGATCTCAAGCCCATCGCAGGCACCCGCCTGATCCGTGAGTGGCAAGGTGAGGAATACGTCGTGACCGTCACCGCCGATGGCTACGAATGGCAAGGCCGCCCGTATCAATCCCTCTCCGCCATTGCTCGGGCCATCACCGGCACGCGCTGGAATGGCCCGGTGTTTTTCGGCCTCAACAATTACAGGAAGCGCAAATGACAAAACCAGCACCCAGAAAGATGCGCTGCGCGGTCTATACGCGCAAATCCAGCGAGGAAGGGCTCGAGCAAGAGTTCAACTCGCTTCACGCCCAACGCGAAGCCTGCGAGGCCTATATCGCCAGTCAGCGTTCAGAGGGCTGGGTCGTCCTTCGTGACCACTACGATGACGGCGGCATCTCCGGCGGCACATTGGAGCGGCCCGGGTTAAAACAGCTGCTGGCCGATATCGAGGACGGCTTGGTCGATGTGGTCGTGGTCTACAAAATCGACCGCCTATCGCGCTCGCTGATGGACTTTTCCAAACTGGTCGAAGCCTTCGAGCGAAATAACGTGACCTTCGTCTCCGTGACGCAATCGTTCAACACCACGTCATCGATGGGACGATTGACGCTGAACATCCTGCTGTCCTTTGCCCAATTCGAGCGCGAGGTGACCGCCGAGCGCATCCGCGACAAGGTCGCGGCTTCGAAGAAGAAAGGCATGTGGATGGGCGGCGTCCCACCGTATGGCTACGTTTGTATCAACCGCCGGCTTGAGATCAACAACGCCCAAGCTGCAGATGTACGGTGGATCTTTGAGCGGTTCGTTAACTTGGGGTCAGCCTTACTTGTCGCGAAGGAAGCGGCCAAGCGCGGCCTAACGACCCCCAGGGGCAAGCCCATGGACAACAAATACCTTTATCGTATCCTCCGTAACCCGATCTATATCGGCAAGATCGTGCACAAGGACGAGACCTATCCCGGCCTGCACAAACCCATCATCGACATGGAAACCTGGGAAAAGGCCCGCGCGATCAATAGTGAAAACCCGCGCATTCGCGCCGCTAGCACCCGCAAACAGACCCCTTCACTGCTGGCGGGCCTCATACGTGGACCTGACGGCGCGATGTTTTCGCCGACCCACACCCGCAAGCGCAATCGGCTCTATCGGTACTATGTCAGCCAGACCATCTTGAAGCACGGTGCTGGCAGCTGTCCTGTGGGCCGCATCCCCGCCGGTGAAATCGAAGCCAATGTAACCGCGCAGCTACGCGCAGTCTTCCGTCAACCTGAAATCGTGGCCGAGTCCTGGCGCAACGCTGCAGACGACAAGCGGGCCTGCAGCGAGCAGGATATCCACGCGGCGCTCAAAAGCCTTGACCCGCTGTGGAGCGAACTCTTCCCAGCCGAACAAGCGCGCATTGCCTCGATCCTGATCGATCACATCGACGTCTCCGAAACAGACATGAAGGTGCACCTGCGTGTCGACGGCCTGTGCCACCTCGCCCAGGACCTGAAATCCAGAACTCTCCCCAGAAAGGACGCAGCATGACGGACAAAATCACCACAACCGAAACCATCACCCTGACTATTCCCTTCAAGCTTAAAAAGCGTGGAGGTCGCAAAGAGATGGTCCTGCCAGATTTTGCCACACCACCTCCGAAACTGGACAACGCGCTGATAAAATCGCTCGCGCGGGCGCATCGCTGGAAACGGCTTGTTGATGAAGGGCATTTTGCGTCGATCAAAGACCTGGCTGAGCACGAGAAAATTCCAGCCTCCTACATGATCCGCACCATGCGACTAACGACCCTGGCGCCTGACATTGTCGAGGCGATCCTGAAAGGCCGAAACCCCAACAAAACCCTTCGTGAGTTGCTCGATCCCTTCACACCGATGTGGGCCGAGCAACGCTGGGAGTTCGGCTATCACGACATGCCATGAAACCGGGCGCCCGCGTGGACGTGCACCGTCAGGCGCCGTTCGTGGCCGGCTATAGGGAAGTTTCAAGCGGGATTGTCCGCGAAATGTGCGGAGATAGCCAAGGATATTCTCCGCATGCCCATGTGGCCTGTGCCAATCATGGCAACCCATCGGGTCCGTACAGAAAGTCCTGACTGAAAGCAGCTCTGTCGCCAGCCGTGGCCTTTCGAGCCGCCGCTGCGCGAACTCGACGGATGACTTCGGCCTTGCCACTTACGTCGCCCAGCACAGCCAAGTCCAAAACCTGTACCGAAGCTGATGGGGAGGCGGCCATGATCTGCGCCACAGCGGCCGTAAGGACTTGCTCCAAGTTGGGGCCATTGCGTGTGAAACTGAGCGCGATCACATCCGGACGGCCGCTCCCAACAATCGTGTCATCCAGCCCCGCTTGAAACAACGCGTCCAAGACATCCGCCTCGTCAGGCTCTCCACCCGGAAAACTGATCACAATCTCGAATTCAAACATCGGCTTCATCTTTCGGGATGTGCCGCGTTTCCGGAAGGGATGTTGCCAGAGGCAGGTCAAAAGATTACGCAACCTGCTGTCTGGAAATTCGGATTTGGGCTGATCAGGCATCCTGGCATTCCCATTTGATATAGGCCTTTGTGTCGACGGCCCATTTTTCGTCGATCTCGACCAGCACGGCGCTGACGAGGCGTTCCAGTGA
>JASMHC010000008.1 GCA_030750975.1 Paracoccaceae bacterium | reverse complement strand
CCGTCAATCTGGTCATAGGCCTGAAAGTCACCAAAATACTTGGTGATCGCTGCGGTCAGCGTGGTTTTACCGTGGTCAACATGGCCAATCGTGCCGATGTTTACGTGCGGTTTGCTGCGGTCAAACTTTTCCTTTGCCATTGCAAAGCTCCTTTTTTGGTTTTGCGGTGCGTGAAATCACGCACCCTACAGGGTTGGTAGGGTGGGCCAATGGCCCACCGCTGTTATGCGTATTTCGCCTGAATCTCTTCCGAGATGTTCGACGGAACCGGATCGTAATGGTCAAACTGCATGGTGAACTGGGCGCGGCCCGAGCTCATGGAACGCAGGTTGTTGATATAGCCGAACATGTTGGCCAGCGGGACAAAAGCGTTGATCGCAACGGCGTTGCCGCGCGGTTCCTGCCCCGAAACCTGACCACGACGCGAGGTCAGATCGCCGATGATGTTTCCGGTATATTCTTCCGGGGTGATCACCTCGACCTTCATCACAGGCTCAAGCAGTTTGGCACCCGCCAGCTTCATGCCTTCACGCATGCCCATGCGGGCGGCGATTTCAAAGGCCAGAACGCTTGAGTCCACGTCGTGGAACTTACCGTCGATCAGGGCAACCTTGAAGTCGATCACGGGGAAGCCGGCCAGGGGGCCGCTGTCCATGACAGACTGGATGCCTTTTTCAACGCCCGGGATGTATTCCTTTGGAACGGCACCGCCAACGATGCGGCTTTCAAACGAATAGCCTTCGCCCGGCGCGGTCGGCGAGATGATCATCTTCACTTCCGCGAACTGACCCGAACCACCCGACTGTTTCTTGTGGGTGTAGGTGTGTTCGACTTCGTGACCGATGGTTTCGCGATAGGCCACCTGAGGCGCACCGATATTCGCTTCGACCTTGAATTCACGCTTCAGGCGATCCACCAGAATGTCCAGGTGAAGTTCGCCCATGCCCTTCATGATGGTCTGACCGCTTTCGAGGTCGGTTTCCACACGGAAGGACGGGTCTTCTGCCGCAAGGCGCTGAAGGCCTTGAGACATTTTTTCCTGGTCGTTCTTGGTTTTCGGCTCGACCGCGATTTCGATCACCGGATCCGGGAAGGTCATGGTTTCAAGAACAACAGGTTCTTTCACCGCGCAGAGCGTGTCACCGGTGGTGGTGTCTTTCAGACCCGCCAGCGCGATGATGTCGCCTGCAAACGCTTCTTCGATCTCTTCGCGGTTGTTCGAGTGCATCATCATCATCCGACCAATGCGCTCTTTCTTGCCTTTGGTCGAGTTCAGAACCGTTTCACCCTTGGTCATGGTGCCCGAGTAGATACGGGTAAAGGTCAGCGATCCGACAAACGGGTCGTTCATGATTTTGAACGCAAGGCCCGAGAACGGCATCTCGTCGTCTGCACGGCGCGCGATGTTGCGTTCTTCCGCCTCGTCGCCCGGCGCGAAGCCCATGTAATCCACAACGTCAAGCGGGCTTGGCAGATAGTCGATCACAGCGTTAAGCAGCGGCTGAACACCTTTGTTCTTGAAGGCAGAACCGCCAAGAACCGGAACGAAGGCCATTTCCAGCGTCCCTTTGCGCAGCAGTTTGCGCAGGGTCGGAACGTCGGGTTCGTTGCCTTCGAGGTATTCCATCATCGCGTCGTCGTCCATTTCGACGGCGTTTTCGATCATCTTGCCGCGCCATTCATTGGCCATGTCCTGAAGCTCGGGGCGGATCTCCGCGTGAACCCAGGAAGCGCCAAGGTCTTCGCCCTGCCACAGCCATTCCTTCATCGTGACCAGATCGATCAAGCCTTCCAGCTCGCTTTCAGCGCCGATCGGAATGCCAACAGGCACAGCGGTCGCACCGGTGCGGTCTTCGATCATGTGAACACAGTTGAAGAAGTCTGCGCCGATCTTGTCCATCTTGTTGACGAACACGATGCGCGGAACCGAATACCGGTCGGCCTGACGCCATACGGTTTCGGTCTGAGGCTCAACGCCAGCGTTGGCGTCCAGAACAGCAACGGCACCGTCGAGAACCGCCAGCGAGCGTTCGACTTCGATGGTGAAGTCAACGTGGCCGGGGGTGTCGATGATGTTCATCCGGTGCTTGGGAGTTTCGGCGGTCTGACCGTCTTCGGTGCGTTCCCAGAAAGTGGTGGTCGCAGCCGAGGTGATGGTGATGCCGCGTTCCTGTTCCTGCTCCATCCAGTCCATGGTGGCCGCACCATCGTGCACCTCACCGATGTTGTGGGATTTGCCGGTGTAATACAGGATGCGTTCCGAACAGGTGGTTTTGCCTGCATCGATATGCGCCATGATACCGAAGTTGCGGTAAAGCTCGAGCGGATATTCGCGTGCCATGTGGGCCTCTCCTTACCAGCGGTAGTGGCTGAACGCTTTGTTCGCGTCGGCCATTTTGTGGGTGTCTTCGCGCTTTTTAACGGCTGCACCACGGCTGTTGACCGCGTCCAGAAGCTCGCCTGCGAGACGCTCTTCCATGGTGTTTTCGTTACGGTTGCGCGAGGCGCCGATCAGCCAGCGGATGGCCAGCGCTTCGCGGCGCTCGGGGCGCACTTCGACAGGCACCTGATAGGTGGCACCACCCACACGGCGCGAGCGGACCTCGACTGACGGTTTGATGTTGTCGAGCGCTTCGTGGAACACCTCCACGGGCGCACGCTTGATTTTGTCTTCAACGCGATCCAGCGCGTTATAAACGATTTTTTCCGCGACCGACTTTTTGCCGTCGATCATCAGGTTGTTCATGAATTTGGTCAGTACGCGATCACCAAACTTGGCGTCGGGCAGGACTTCGCGCTTCTCAGCGGCGTGACGACGTGACATTCGCTGATCTCCTTACTTGGGACGCTTCGCGCCGTATTTCGAACGGCGTTGTTTACGGTCTTTGACGCCCTGGGTATCCAGAACACCGCGCAGGATGTGGTAACGGACACCCGGAAGGTCTTTCACACGGCCGCCACGGATCAGAACCACCGAGTGTTCCTGAAGGTTGTGGCTTTCACCCGGGATATAGCTGATGACTTCGAAGCCGTTGGTCAGACGGACCTTGGCAACTTTACGCATCGCCGAGTTCGGCTTTTTCGGTGTGGTGGTGTAGACGCGCGTGCAGACGCCGCGCTTCTGAGGGTTGCCTTCCAAGTGCAGCGACTTGGAACGCTTGATTTTGGGCTGACGCGGTTTGCGGATCAGCTGTTGAATCGTTGGCATCCGGTTTCTTCCCCGTTTTGCAACTTCATGTCATGCACACTTGCGTGTGCGGCGAATTCGTTACGTCTGGCATTATTCCAAACGCAAAATCCGTGAGCGTTTCCATTCCGAGGCAAACGTCACGGTGAGTTTCCAGAGGATGCGGACAACAAAACTGCCCGGAACTTGGCCACTACAGATATGAAATCGACAGGCGGGGCGCGACCCCTATCGCCGAGATAGGCGGGCTATAGGGGGTTTAGGGGGGGGTGTCAACAGCGGTGGGGGTGTGGCAAAGAGGAAAGGGCAGCGACTGCCTGGGTAGGCGCGAATGCGCCTGCCGGGGGGCAGGCAGGCGCAGCCCGGCAGTGCCGCCGGGCGGGGCCAAAAGTGACAATGCAACTCAGTCCACGATCTACCCCCGCACCCGTCTTTCCCGATAGAACGTGTAAACCCCCATCGTCACGACAATCGCTACGCCCAGAAGGGTCGGCGCATCGGGTCTTTCGTCGAATACCAGATAGCCCAGCGCCAGTGCCCAGAGGATGGCTGTATAGCGGAACGGTTGCACCACAGCGATCTCTCCGATGCGCATCACCATCACCGCCAGCACGTAAGCGATCAGCAAAAAGCCCGCGGCTCCGGCGAGGGTCAGGATTTCCGTGCGGCTTAGCGGCGCCCAGTCCGCGCCAATCAAAGCCACCCCGCCCGTGGCCGTGATCGCGGCCGAGGCGACGAGTGCGACAAACACAGACGGCACCGATTTGCTCAGGCGGCGTGTCGGCAAATCGCGCAGCAGGATAAAGCCCAGCGCCAGAACCGAAAACAGAACGAACGGGTTGAACCCGTCGCTGGTCGGCCTGACGATCAGCAACACGCCGATCAGACCAACGCCAATCGCCCCGTATCGCCGCCAGCCAACCTTTTCGCCCAGCAACACGGCCCCCGCCAGAGTGATCACAAGAGGTGCTGCCTGCAAGACCGCCGTCACGCTGCCGATCGGCGCGTTGAACAGAGCGGTCAGGAAGGCCAGCGTCGCGCCAATCTCGCCGATTGTGCGAAGGCCGATGCGGCCCCAGTCTTTAGCGGAATGGCCAAGCTTCCATTGCCCGGTCAGCGCCACGAAGGCAAACAGCACCGCGGTGACAATGCAGCCGCGCAGGAAAATCGCCTGAAACAGCGGCACCTCGCCCGACAGGGTTTTCAGCACCACGTCATTGAATGTGAACGCCGCCATGGACCCCATCATGATGACCGATCCGGTCAGGTTGTCGCGGGCGGTATGCTCAGACATGGCAGAGGTCTTTCAGGATTTCCGCACCCATCGCGTTCGAGCGGATGCGGGCACCGTGATCATGGATGGCGCTGGTCAGGATCAGCTCGTCGGGTTGGGTGCGCGCGATGATGTCGGCCAGTTGGGCACGGACGGTATCCGGGCTGCCGACCGCCGCAAACGAAAGGTCTTCGGAAATGGCAGACAGCACGCCCTCAGGGAGTTCCCGCGACAGGTCCCTGACCGGATAGGGCAGCTTGCCGGGCCGCCCCATTCGCAGACGGGCATAGCCCAGCATATGGGACGAGCGCAGGAAATGGGCCGCGTCATCTGTTTCGGCGACGTAAAGACCGGCGGCGACCATCGCGTAAGGCTTGGCCAGAGTGTCGGACGGGCGGAAGGTGGTGCGGTAGACATGCAGCGCTTCGTCGATCATTTGCGGAGCGAAATGGCTGGCGAATGCATAGGGCAGGCCAAAATGGGCCGCCACCTGTGCGCCGCCAAGACTTGATCCCAATATCCACACCGGCACCCGCGTCCCCTGCCCCGGGATCGCCTTGACCGGCGCATGCAGGGCGGCGGGTTCGAGATAGGACAAAAGCTCAACCACCTCTTGCGGGAAGTCGTTGCTGCCGTCCATATGCCGGCGCAGGGCACGCATCGTTTTCATATCCGTCCCCGGCGCACGGCCCAGCCCCAGGTCGATCCGGTCGGGATAAAGCGATGCCAGCGTTCCGAATTGTTCGGCCACCATCAGCGGCGCGTGGTTCGGCAGCATCACCCCGCCGGCACCGACACGGATGGTCGCGGTCGCTGCCGCAACCTGCCCAATCATCACCGCGGTCGCGGAACTGGCAATGCCGGGCATGTTGTGATGCTCGGCCAGCCAGTAGCGGTGAAAGCCTTGCGCCTCGGCCTGCCGGGCCAGATCAACCGTGTTGCGCAGGGCGTCCCCGACCGTACCACCTTCGGGCACCGGAGACAGATCAAGATATGAGAAGCGTTGCAGCATGCGGGCGACTGTACGCACAGGCGGCGGGTTTACAACCCGTGTCAGCCGCGTTTCACCGCGCCCATCAGAACCTCGCCAAGGATCAGTGTCCCCGCCCCGCCGATGAACCCGGCGGCAAAGCGGTTCAGGCGTTTCAGAGACGCAGGATGCGTCATCATCGCCCGCGCCCGCACCGACAGCATGACATAGGGCGTCAGCACGGCAAAGAGAACCGCAATGGTGATCAGCGCGAGGTAGAACCAGCCCGCCGCCGTCACCGCGCCCATATCCAGCACCGATGGTGCCAGAGCGAGGTAGAAGATCACCGTTTTCGGATTGCCAATGGTGATGACATAGCCCGCCAGAAACGCCGCCCAGTTTGAGCGGTCGCGGCGCGAACGGACCTGGGACACGGTGACGTCTTTGGTCCAGAACAGATACGCGAGATAAAGAAGATAGGCCCCACCCAGCGCCTTGATCAGCATCAGCGCCCCTGCCCAGGCCTGCGCGATGGCGGCCAGCCCGACCACGGCGACGGTCAGATAGGTGACATCGCCCAGCGACAGTCCGAAGAGGAAAAACATCGACGCGCGAACCGACCCGCCCAAGCTCTGGCCGACCAATGCGGCCACCCCCGGCCCGGGGATAACCGCAGCAACCGCGAGGGCTGCGGCATAGGCAATGTAAGGCGCGATGATGTCCATTGGGAAAGTCTCGGGATTTGGTCAACTCTTGCGGGGTATCCCAATCGCCGCGACGTTGAAAGGGCATTTTGGTTTCGCCCAGCAACGCGGTCGATGTGAAGGGGGTTTCACCCCCTCCCCAGCCGCGTGTCGCGGCTGGGTTCACCCCCAAAGTATTTGGGAAAAGATGAAAATGGTTTTGCAGAAATTGGCCACCCCCGTGCGTCTGCCCCGCTCAGAGCGTTCTCTGGCAGGGGGCAGCGTATCAGGGCTTGTCATTACATCTCGAAGGAAAATGGCGGGCCCGCCGGAAGCGGGGTCATCCAGTATCAAAGGGCATTCACCCTTTGCACCTGTCGATCTATCGGTGGTCTGGCGGCCCGTTCGCATTCTCGCTTTCGCTAGCTAATGGGGCCATGACCCGTTGTGACGTCGGAAAGGGTTATCTCATGCCAGGCGTTAAGAACGGGTTGGGGCTGCGTTCGGTGCTGTCGGGGGGGGCGTGTCCGGCAGCAAGGCGCTAGGCGCGTTTGGCTGTTTCAACCTCGATAAACCGCGGCAGGTAGTTGGGTGTGCATCCCGCGACTTCTTTTTCACCCTTGTAAAGGCCGAGTTTTTCGCCCAGCGCGACACATTCGTCGCGGAATTCCGGTTGATACACGCCGATCCAGGCGGCGCAGAAATTCATCGTCCATTGGACATCGGGATGTTCGTGCTGCATGCGGCCCTGCAAAGCATCAAGAAGCTCTTTTGCGTTATCGACCGGGATCTTTCCCGTCCAGCGCAGGCGTGCCTGATAATACCAGAAGAGCCGACGCAAGACCGGAGAATCGTGATCCGCCCAGCTGAGCAGAAGCTTTTTGGTTCTGGCGGATTTCATCAGCTGGTTCGCCATCAACCATTCGGAAATCCGGTTGCGGTTGGTGTCGCCCATTTGTTCAAGATCCGCTGCCAGCGTCTCAATAAGCATCTGATCCAGCAAGCACTTGTCCATCAGCAAAACTGCGATCAATCGGGCGGTATAGCCCCCGTCCTGCCACAGCTCCATTGCAAGCGCATGATTTGTCCCGATCTCTGCTGCGCATTTTTTAAGCGCGCCCATGCGGGGGTTTTCAGGATCGAACCGGTCGATGATGTTTTGGGCTTCGGGTGATATTGTCATGGGGTGCAGATTAATTGAAATCTTCCCCGGGACCAATGCAAAAAGGCCCCGCCGGTCGGCAGGGCCTTTTCCAATTTCAATTGCGAAACCCCTTAGTCGCGGCTTTCCGGTGTTTCGACGAAGGTGCTTTCCATGTCGTCACCGAACACATCCGCGGCCAGATCGTCTTCCATCGGAGCGGCCAGCGCGGCGGCGGCTTCGGCTTCTTCGCGGCGGGCTTCGATCACGACATTGTCACGCTGCGCTGCGATATGGCGAACCTTTTGCGTTGCACCGCCGGTACCGGCGGGGATCAGACGACCGACGATGACGTTCTCTTTCAGGCCAACCAGCTTGTCGCGTTTGCCCTGAACCGAAGCTTCGGTCAGAACGCGGGTGGTTTCCTGGAACGACGCTGCCGAGATGAAGGAACGGGTCTGCAACGACGCCTTGGTGATCCCCAGCAGGATCGGCTGACCCTGCGCCGGACGCACGCCCTTGGCGTCGGCTTTCGCGTTGGCTTCGTCAAACTCGACCTTATCGACATGCTCGCCCTTCAGCAGGGTGGTTTCTCCGCTATCGAGGATTTCCCACTTTTGCAGCATCTGGCGCACGATCACTTCGATATGCTTGTCGTTGATCTTCACACCTTGCAGACGATAAACATCCTGCACCTCGTCGATCATATAGTCGGCCAGGGCTTCAACGCCCATGATCGACAGAATGTCGTGCGGGGCCGGGTTGCCGTCCATGATGTAGTCGCCCTTCTGGACAAAATCACCTTCCTGAACAGGAATGTGCTTGCCCTTGGGCACCATGTATTCAACCGGCTCCAGAGACTCGTCGGATGGGTCAATCGCGATGCGACGCTTGTTCTTGTAGTCGCGGCCAAAGCGCACGTAACCATCGATTTCGGCGATGATCGCGTGATCTTTCGGACGACGGGCTTCAAACAGTTCCGCAACACGAGGCAGACCACCAGTGATGTCCTTGGTTTTGGCGCCTTCACGCGGGATACGCGCAACCACGTCACCGGCTTTGACGGTCTGACCGTCTTCGACCGAGAGAATGGCGTCAACCGACATCGGATAGGTGATCGGATTGCCCGCTTCGTTGCGCACTGGCTCACCATCGCTGTCGACCAGAATGATCTCGGGCTTCAGCTCGTTGCCTTTTGGCGCTGCACGCCAGTCAGACACGATTTTCTGGGTCATGCCAGTTGCATCGTCGGTGACTTCGCGCACGGCGACACCGGCGACAAGATCGACATATTTCGCGGTCGCGTCTTTCTCGGCGATGATCGGCAAGGTGAACGGATCCCATTCAAACAGCTTGTCACCGCGGGCCACCTCGTCGCCTTCCTTGTGGAAGACCTTGGTGCCGTAACCCAGCTTGTGGCTGGCGCGTTCTTCACCGTTTTCACCCATGATCGCAAGCTGCATGTTGCGGCCCATCACGATCTGCTCGCCGGCTTCATTGGTGATGAGGTTCGTGTTGCGATACTCGATCTTACCTTCCTGAGATGCCTCGAGGAACGACTGCTGACCACCCTGCGCAACACCACCGATGTGGAAGGTCCGCATGGTCAGCTGGGTTCCGGGTTCACCGATCGACTGCGCCGCGATGATGCCGACGGCTTCGCCTTCGTTCACCATGGTGCCGCGGGCGAGGTCACGGCCATAGCACATGGCGCAAACGCCCTCTTCCGCCTCACAGGTCAGAGGCGAGCGCATGCGCATGTTCAGCACGCCCGCTTCCTCGATCGCGTCCGCCATGCGTTCGTCGATCAACTGACCTTTCGACACAAGAACCTCGTCCGTGCCGGGGCGCAAGACATCTTCGCCTGCGACACGGCCCAGAATACGTTCGCCCAGCGAGGCGACGACTTCACCGTCATTGATCGCGGCCTCGGCGTTGATGGCGTTTTCGGTGCCACAATCGTGCATCCGCACGATGCAGTCCTGTGCCACGTCCACCAGACGGCGGGTCAGATAACCCGAGTTCGCGGTCTTCAACGCGGTGTCCGACAGACCTTTACGGGCGCCGTGGGTCGAGTTGAAGTATTCAAGAACGGTCAGACCTTCCTTGAAGTTCGAGATGATCGGCGTCTCGATGATCTCGCCCGACGGTTTGGCCATCAGGCCGCGCATACCGCCCAGCTGTTTCATCTGCGTAACCGAACCACGCGCACCGGAATGCGCCATCATGTAGACCGAGTTCGGCTCTTGCTCGGCGCCGTTCTCGTCGGTCTGTGCCGCCGAGATGGTGCCCATCATGGCGTCAGTGACCTTGTCGTTACACTTGGTCCAGGCGTCGATGACCTTGTTGTACTTTTCGCCCTGAGTGATCAGACCGTCCATGTACTGCTGTTCAAAGCCTTTCACCTGATCACGGGTGTCGTCCACGATGTCCCATTTGTTGTCGGGGATCACCATGTCGTCCTTGCCGAACGAGATGCCCGCCTTGAACGCCTGACGGAAGCCCATGGTCATGATCTGGTCGCAGAAGATAACGCTCTCTTTCTGGCCGCAGTAACGATAAACGGTGTCGATCACGCGCTGAACGTCTTTCTTCCGCAGCAGCTGGTTGACCAGCGAGAACGGCGCCTTGGCGTTCATCGGCAAAAGCGATCCCAGCAGAACCCGACCCGGCGTGGTGTCGAAAATCTGGCTGACCTCGTTACCTTCCTCGTCGATCTGGGTGATACGCGCTTTGATCTTGGCGTGCAGGTGAACCGCGCCGCTGTCCAGGGCGTATTGAACCTCGTCAATCGAGCCGAAGGTCATGCCTTCACCAACCATGCCTTCACGTTCGATGGTCACATAGTAAAGACCAAGGATCATATCCTGCGAAGGCACGATGATCGGTGCGCCGTTTGCTGGCGACAGAACGTTGTTCGTCGACATCATCAGAACCCGCGCTTCAAGCTGGGCTTCCAGCGAAAGCGGGACGTGAACCGCCATCTGGTCGCCGTCAAAGTCGGCGTTAAAGGCCGAACAGACCAGCGGGTGCAGCTGGATCGCCTTACCTTCGATCAGAACCGGTTCGAACGCCTGAATGCCAAGACGGTGCAACGTAGGCGCACGGTTCAGCAGAACGGGGTGTTCGCGGATAACCTCATCAAGAATATCCCAAACCTCGGGACGCTCTTTTTCCACCAGTTTCTTCGCCTGTTTCACAGTCGATGACAGGCCTTTGGCTTCAAGCCGCGAATAGATGAACGGCTTGAATAGTTCGAGCGCCATTTTCTTGGGCAGACCACATTGGTGCAGCTTCAACTCAGGCCCGGTCACAATCACCGAACGGCCCGAGAAGTCGACGCGCTTACCCAAAAGGTTCTGACGGAAGCGGCCCTGCTTGCCTTTCAGCATGTCCGACAGCGATTTCAGCGGGCGCTTGTTGGCGCCGGTGATCACTCGGCCGCGACGGCCGTTGTCGAACAAAGCGTCTACAGATTCCTGCAACATCCGCTTTTCGTTGCGGACGATGATGTCGGGCGCGCGCAGTTCGATCAGGCGCTTCAGACGGTTGTTCCGGTTGATCACACGACGGTAAAGGTCGTTCAGGTCGGACGTTGCGAAACGACCGCCATCCAGAGGCACCAGCGGGCGCAGTTCTGGCGGGATCACAGGAATCACGGTCAGGATCATCCACTCGGGCCGGTTGCCGCTTTCAAGGAAGCTCTCAACCACTTTCAAACGCTTGATGATCTTCTTCGGCTTCAATTCGCCAGTAGCAACAGCCAGATCAGCACGCAGCGTTTCGGCTTCGGCTTCCAGATCAATCTGGCTGAGCATTTCACGGATTGCTTCCGCACCGATATTGGCGGTGAAAGCGTCCATGCCGTAAGCGTCTTGCGCGTCCATATACTCTTCTTCGGTCATCATCTGGCCATAGGTCAGATCGGTCAGACCGGGTTCGATCACCACGTAATTCTCAAAATAGAGAACACGTTCCAGATCACGCAATGTCATGTCCAGCATCAGGCCGATGCGGCTGGGAAGCGACTTAAGGAACCAGATATGGGCAACCGGGGCTGCCAGTTCGATGTGGCCCATACGCTCGCGGCGGACTTTTTGAAGGGTGACTTCAACACCACATTTCTCGCAGACAACGCCGCGATATTTCATGCGCTTATATTTGCCGCAGAGACATTCGTAATCTTTGATCGGGCCAAAGATACGGGCGCAGAACAGACCGTCGCGTTCGGGTTTGAAGGTCCGGTAGTTGATGGTTTCCGGTTTTTTGATCTCACCGTAAGACCACGACAGGATCCGCTCTGGCGATGCGAGCGAGACCTTGATTTCGTCGAATTGCTTCGGCGGGGTCAGCGGGTTGAACGGGTTGGTTGTAATTTCCTGGTTCATTTTGATACCTCAAATTTGGGTGGAAGGGGTGGGGATGTAAGGCGCGGGCCTTACTCGTCCCCCTCCGTATCCAGGAGTTCCATGTTCAGGCCGAGGCCGCGGACTTCTTTGACAAGAACGTTGAACGATTCCGGTACACCGGCTTCGAAATTGTCCTCACCCTTGACGATGCTTTCGTACACTTTGGTACGTCCGGCCACGTCGTCCGATTTCACGGTCAGCATTTCCTGCAAGGTGTAGGCAGCGCCGTAAGCTTCCAGCGCCCAGACCTCCATCTCACCAAAGCGCTGACCACCGAACTGCGCCTTACCACCCAGCGGCTGCTGTGTGACAAGCGAGTACGGGCCGGTCGAACGCGCGTGGATTTTCTCGTCCACGAGGTGGTGCAGTTTCAGCAGGTACTTGATACCGACAGTCACCGGACGGGCGAATTGTTCGCCGGTGCGGCCATCGAACAGAATCGACTGACCGCTTTCCGAAAAGCCTGCGCGAACCAATGCGTTGTTCACGTCTGCCTCTTTCGCACCGTCAAAGACCGGCGTAGCGATCGGGACACCGTGGGTCACGTTGCCCGCAGCCTCGATCAGCTCGCCTTCGTCCATTGCGGCAAGACCTTCGTCATAGACATTGTCGCCATAGGCCACTTTCATCGCATCACGGACCGGCGTCAGATCACCCGAACGGCGATACTCGGCCAGGGCGTCGTCAATATGCAGGCCCAGACCGCGAGCGGCCCAACCCATATGGGTTTCAAGGATCTGACCGACATTCATTCGCGAAGGAACACCCAGCGGGTTCAGAACGAAATCGACAGGGGTGCCGTCTGCAAGGAACGGCATGTCCTCTTGCGGAACCACTTTCGAAATCACACCCTTGTTGCCGTGGCGTCCGGCCATCTTGTCGCCCGGCTGAAGCTTGCGCTTCACCGCCACGAAGACCTTGACCATTTTCATCACACCCGGAGGCAGATCGTCACCACGGCGCACTTTTTCGACCTTGTCTTCAAAGCGGGCATCCAATGCACGTTTCTGTGCTTCGTACTGGCTGTTCAGCGCTTCGACATGCTGGGCGTCGTCTTCTTCCGAAAGCGCCAGCTGCCACCACTGACCACGGGTCAGGGTTTCCAGCAGGTCTTCGGTGATTTCCGAGTTCGCCTTGACGCCTTTCGGGCCTTTGACCGCGGTTTTGCCCAGGATCATGCCTTTCAGACGCGCATAGATGTTGCGCTCAAGGATCGCCAATTCGTCGTCACGGTCCCGTGCAAGGCTTTCAACCTCTTCACGTTCGATCTGCAAGGCACGTTCGTCTTTTTCAACACCGTGGCGGTTGAAAACACGAACCTCGACAATCGTCCCGTGATCTCCGGGGGGCAGGCGCAGCGAGGTGTCGCGCACATCGCTTGCCTTTTCACCAAAGATGGCGCGCAGAAGCTTTTCTTCCGGCGTCATCGGGCTTTCGCCTTTCGGGGTGATCTTGCCAACCAGAATATCCGCCGGTCCAACCTCGGCGCCGATGTAAACGATGCCCGCCTCGTCGAGGTTGCGCAGCGCTTCTTCACCGACATTCGGGATGTCGCGGGTAATCTCTTCTGGGCCAAGCTTGGTGTCACGGGCCGCGACTTCGAATTCCTCGATGTGCACGCTCGTGAACACGTCGTCTTTCACGATGCGTTCCGAGATCAGGATCGAGTCCTCGTAGTTATAGCCGTTCCACGGCATGAACGCGACGACGACGTTTTTACCAAGGGCCAGTTCGCCCATATCGGTCGAAGGACCGTCGGCGATAACTTCGCCTTTGGTAACTTTGTCACCCACTTTCACCAGCGGACGCTGGTTGATGCAGGTGTTCTGGTTCGACCGCTGGAATTTCCGCAGACGATAGATGTCCACGCCCGCGTCACCCAGTTCAAGGTCTTCGGTCGCACGGACAACGATACGCTGCGCATCCACCTGGTCGATCACACCGGCGCGGGTGGCCTGAATGGCCGCGCCCGAGTCGATGGCGACTTTTTCCTCGATACCGGTGCCGACCAGCGGCGCCTCGGCCCGCAGCAGCGGAACCGCCTGACGCTGCATGTTCGAACCCATGAGGGCGCGGTTTGCGTCGTCATTTTCAAGGAACGGAATCAGCGAGGCCGCAACCGACACCAGCTGTTTTGGCGAAACGTCGATCAGGTCGACCGCTTCACGCTGGGCCATGGTGTATTCACCGGCCTGGCGGGTGTTCACCAGATCGTTGATGAAGTTGCCGTTCTCGTCCAGCGTCGCGTTGGCCTGAGCCACGGTGTGGCGCATTTCCTCGGTCGCGGACATGTAATGCACCTCGTCGGTGACATGACCGTCCTGTACCTTGCGGTACGGGGTTTCGATAAAGCCGTACTTGTTCACACGGGCAAAGGTTGCCAATGAGTTGATCAGGCCGATATTCGGACCTTCCGGCGTTTCAATCGGGCACATCCGGCCATAATGGGTCGGGTGCACGTCGCGGACCTCAAAGCCTGCACGTTCGCGGGTCAGACCGCCCGGCCCAAGCGCCGACAGGCGGCGTTTATGGGTGACTTCCGACAGCGGGTTGGTCTGGTCCATGAATTGCGACAGCTGCGACGAACCGAAGAATTCACGCACGGCAGCAGCGGCCGGTTTCGCGTTGATCAGATCCTGCGGCATGACGGTGTCAATCTCGACCGAGGACATGCGTTCCTTGATCGCGCGTTCCATGCGCAGCAGGCCGACGCGGTACTGGTTCTCCATCAATTCACCAACCGAACGGACACGACGGTTGCCGAGGTGGTCGATATCGTCCACGTCGCCCTTGCCGTCGCGCAGTTCGACCAGCGCCTTGATGCAGGCCACGATATCTTCGCGGTCCAGCGTGCGTTGGGTGTCTTCCTTGTCCAGTGCCAGACGCATGTTCATCTTGACGCGGCCAACGGCCGACAGGTCGTACCGCTCTGAGTCAAAGAACAGCGTGTCAAACAGGGCCGAGGCGGCCTCAACAGTCGGCGGCTCACCGGGGCGCATGACGCGGTAGATATCCATGAGCGCGGTTTCGCGGTTCATGTTCTTGTCCTGCGCCATGGTGTTACGCATGTAAGGGCCGACATTGACGTTGTCGATGTCGAGAACCGGAATGTCGGTGATGCCCGCATCCAGCAGTTCTTTCAGCGTACCACCGGTGACATCTCCGTTCTTGTCCAGTTCCCAGGTCAGCTCATCACCGGCTTCGACATAGATCGCGCCGTTTTCTTCGTTGATGATGTCCTTGGAAACGAACTTGCCAATGATGTGATCGAACGGAACCAAAAGCTCGGTGATTTTGCCTTCGTCGATGATTTTCTTGACCGCCCGCGGGGTGACTTTCTTGCCGGCTTCGGCGATGACTTCGCCGGTGGCGGCGTCAACCAGATCTGTCGTCGGACGGGTGCCGCGTACACGCTCGGGGAAGAACTTGGTTACCCAGCCCTTGTCCTTCTCAAGCTTGAAATCAACGGTGTCATAGTAAGCATCCATGATGCTTTCCTGATCCAGACCCAGCGCATAAAGCAGGGTGGTCACAGGCAGTTTACGACGGCGGTCGATACGGGCGAATACAATGTCTTTCGCGTCGAATTCAAAATCCAGCCACGAACCGCGATAGGGGATGATGCGGCACGCAAACAGCAGTTTACCCGACGAGTGGGTTTTGCCCTTGTCGTGATCAAAGAACACGCCCGGCGACCGGTGCATCTGGCTAACGATCACACGCTCGGTGCCGTTGACAACAAAGGTCCCGTTGCCGGTCATCAGGGGCATGTCGCCCATGAACACGTCCTGTTCCTTGATGTCCTTCACCGATTTCGCACCGGTATCTTCGTCCACATCAAATACGATCAAACGCAGAGTAACCTTCAGCGGCGCCGAATAGGTCATGTCGCGCTGCTGACATTCCTCAACATCGTATTTCGGCTTTTCAAGCTCGTAATTGACGAATTCCAGCACGCTGGTCTCGTTGAAATCCTTTATCGGGAAGACCGACTGGAAAACGCCCATGATGCCTTCGCCGTCAAGCGGCTGCGGCTGGTCGCCGGATTTCAGGAATAGATCATACGAGGATTTCTGAACCTCGATCAGGTTCGGCATTTCCAGAACTTCCCGGATTTTGCCGTAATATTTACGTAGACGTTTCTGGCCAAGGTAGGTCTGAGCCATGGTCGGTGTCACCTTTCGATTCTCGCCGGCTAAGGACGCCGCTGGGTATCGGCGCCTCACCCAAATGAGACAGGGGGTTTGGATCAATTCCCGGCTTCTGTCCCACCAGAAGCCTCCCGATCCTGAAACCTCGCCCTAGAAAACGGCCCGTTTGAAATGGCCCCTTGCTAAGACAGGTTCGGCTGGACGCGGGTTTTCCGCATCCAGCCTGAAAATCACGTCCGGGTTGCCCCGGCAGCAATTACTTGACTTCGACCTCGGCGCCAGCTGCTTCCAGCTTGCCTTTGACCTCTTCGGCTTCTTCTTTCGAAACGCCTTCTTTGACAGCTTTGCCGCCGGCTTCAACCAGCTCTTTAGCTTCTTTGAGGCCCAGACCGGTGAGGCCGCGGACTTCTTTGATGACGTTGATTTTCGAAGCGCCTGCCGATTTCAGGATGACGTCGAATTCAGTTTTCTCTTCCTCGGCCGCGCCACCTGCGTCGCCTGCCGGGCCTGCCATCATGACAGCGCCACCGGCAGCCGGCTCGATGCCGTACTCGTCTTTGAGGATGGTTTTCAGTTCTTGTGCTTCCAGCAGGGTCAGACCTACGATCTCTTCTGCCAGTTTCTTCAGATCAGCCATTGTTCAGCTCTTTCCGTTTTCAGTTTGTGTTCCAACGTCGGGTGTTCACCCATACGCGGGTCTCAAAAGTTGCTTACGCAGCTTCCTGTTTTTCCTCGATGGTCGACAGGATGGATGCGATATTCGAAGCAGGTGCGCCAATTGCGCCAGCGATGTTCGAAGCAGGTGCGCCAAGCATGCCAGCGATAGTCGCGATGAGTTCATCACGCGAAGGCATTTTCGACACGGCTTCAACGCCGGCACGGTCCAGAGCGTTCTCGCCCATTGCACCGCCAAGGATTTCGAACTTCTTGTTCTCCTTGGCGAAGTCCTCGGCGACCTTGGCAGCTGCCACAGGATCTTCCGAGTAGGTCAGAACGGTCATACCCGTCAGGTATTCGGTCATGCTTGCGCATGGCTTACCATCAAGGGCGATTTTGGCGAGCCTGTTCTTGGCCACGCGAACCGCAGCATCGGCTTCACGAGCCTTTGCACGCAGGTCCTGCATGTCAGCAACCGTGAGGCCTTCGTAATGTGCTACGACGACGACGCCAGAGCTTTCGAAGATCTGGCCGAGTTCCTCGACCACTTTCTCTTTCTGGGCTCTATCCACAGTTTCACTCCAAATTGGGAGGTTTGACCCTCCGGCTCAGTTCTGCCGGGCGAGGTGCCCGACCAGTCGGGTCCTTACGGGTCCGCCAATTTCGCCCCGGGGGAGAGTGAAAACTCAATCCCGAAGAAATCTGGTTTTTCCCGTCTCAGGCAGGAATTATGACCACAGGATTGCAGCCACCCACCGTCTCGGACGAATCATCCGGGCGGCTGCAAAGCACAACCGCCCGGATAGATGGTGCGTATAGTCTTAGAATTCTGGAATGTGAAGAGGGAATTTACCTTTCGCAGGGGCAATCAGAAATCGCCCCCCAACCTTCTCTTGGTAACGGCTCGGCAATATCCACCGAAGGCGGCGGGCGTCACCCCAGCACGGCGTTATAAACCTGATCGGGGGATTTCATCACCTGCATCAGCGCCCCTTCAGCCTTCAATCGGTCCAGCCGGTCGGCATCGCATAAATGAAGCTCGTCATAGATGGCGCGAATGCCGGTTTCGGGCGCGTCCCCGTCCAGTGCTGCCTGAATGGCGGCGGTCAACGGCCCGGTAAACCCGCGCGAGGCGATCCGCCACTGCACCTTTTCGCGCCAGATTTCGTAATTGTCCCCGACATGATGCAGCAACGCATATCCCGTCCGCGCCTCGATATGCGCCTCTCGGATCTGGCGGCCGCCGGTGCTTTGGGCCCAGTGCTGCCGCAGCGATATATCGTCGATGCCGGTGCGGATAAACGACTTGCCCTGCGGATGCCCGACCAGCCCTTTGCGTTTCGGCCCGAAAAAGCGCGCGGCATCGCCGTACACCCGCTTGGCGGCGTCGCGCTCCATTGGCAGGCGATAAAACCCGTTTGCCGGATTGCCGGTCAGCAGCTTTTCGGCGGATTGAATGCGCACCGCTTCAATATCTTCGGGGATCGTGTTTAGGAAGCGGTCAACCCCGGTGGGGATGTACATGAATTCATCCGCATCGACATTCAAAAGCCAGCTATCGGTGCATTGCCGGTAAAGCCATGTCATCGCCGCATTCTGGCGGCGCGGGAAGCGCGTTTCGGGTGACAGGCCCAGCCGGTCCCAAAACTCAGGTGTGCAGCGAATAACCGTCACATTGGGGTGGTCTTCCAGCACCGCCGCTGCGGGATCGTCCGGATTGTCGAAAAACAGGGTCATGCCATGCGCCCCTGCTTCGAAATACCAGGCCGCGAACCGAAGCACTTCGGTCTGAGGCTCGTTCATTATGGCGCCAACATGCCAAGTCATCGCTACTGCTGCCCTGCCCGCTTTGATGCGAATAGTTTTGTCACCTTGTTAAAATGTTCTTTGCGCAAAGTCATTAAGGCGTTTCGACAAATTTTGTTGCACAACAATCTGGCGAAACGCGCGATACTTAAAGGCGTTGCGGGCGTTTCGAAATCAGCTTCGCGGCTCAAGTTCATCCCGAAACGGTTTAAGACTTTCTTTCCGGCCAATTTACAGCACCGGCACAGAAAAAGGCGGGCCAAAAGACCCGCCTTTCGAAATCTTCAAACTGTCTTAGTTACTCGGCCGCGTTTGCGCTGTCCACGTTGACCGAAACACCCGGACCCATGGTCGAGCTGAGGGCGATCTTCTTCATGTATGCGCCTTTCGCACCAGCCGGCTTGGCTTTGGCCACGGCCGAGACGAATGCACGGATGTTTTCAACCAGCTGACCTTCGTCGAACGATGCTTTGCCAACACCAGCATGGATCACACCGGCTTTTTCGACCTTGAACTGAACTTCGCCGCCTTTTGCGTTTTTGACCGCATCCGCGACATCCATGGTCACGGTGCCAACGCGCGGGTTCGGCATCAGGTTGCGCGGGCCGAGGATTTTACCAAGACGGCCAACGATCGGCATCATGTCGGGGGTTGCGATGCAGCGATCAAATTCGATGGTGCCGCCCTGAATAGTTTCCATCAGGTCTTCTGCGCCAACGATATCCGCGCCTGCTTCTTTGGCTTCGTCAGCCTTGGGGCCACGGGCAAAGACAGCAACGCGCACGGTTTTACCGGTGCCGTTTGGCAGGCCGACAACACCGCGGACCATCTGGTCGGCGTGGCGCGGGTCAACGCCAAGGTTCACGGCGATTTCTACGGTCTCGTCGAATTTGGCGGTTGCGTTGGCTTTGACCAGAGCAACGGCTTCTTCAACGGTGACGTCCGATTTGCCTGCAAAGGCTTCACGGGCGGCGGTGGTGCGTTTTCCGAACTTTGCCATCTTACTTCACCTCGATGCCCATGGAACGCGCCGAACCAAGGATGATCTGCATGGCAGCATCGATGTCGTTTGCGTTCAGGTCTTTCATTTTCGCTTCGGCGATTTCTTTCACCTGCTTCGAGGTGACAGTACCCACGGTTTCGCGACCAGGCAGGTTTGCACCCGATTTCAGGTTCGCGGCCTTCCGCAGATAATAGGACGCAGGAGGCGTCTTGATATCCATGGTGAAGGACTTGTCCTGATAATAGGTGATCACGGTCGGGCAAGGTGCGCCCGGCTCCATGTCCTGCGTCTTGGCGTTGAACGCCTTGCAGAATTCCATGATGTTGATGCCGCGCTGACCCAGTGCCGGGCCGACCGGCGGGCTTGGGTTTGCCTGACCTGCAGGAACCTGCAGCTTCATTGTACCAGCAAGCTTCTTAGCCATTTGGTGTCTCCTTTTCCAACCCCCTTGGGACGCGACCCTCGGGGTATCATGTTGTGTGGTCCGGTTCGGATGCCGCGACACCCTTGCCTCCCACGGCGGACCTGAACCGGCATACGGGAATCATCCCGACACCTGCCGGTGCAAGAAGCCCTGCATCTAGACGGGGTTCAGAACAAGGTCAAGCGGGCAATGCCCTGTGTCACCCGAGGATATCCCCATAGTTTTCCGAATAGGATTTCGCCACCTTATCCCAAGGAAACCGCGCCTCGGCGATTTTGCGGGCATTGACCGAGAGGGTCTCGGCATAGTCGGGATCAAAGGCCAACCTGTCCATTGCCGCCGCAAGCCCCTTTACCACGGCCTCTTCGCTGGTCGGATCGACATAGATCGCCGAATGGTCATCGGCCAGATTGGCAGGTCCCCCCCATCGCAGGGCTACGACCGGCACGCCCAGCATCATCGCCTCTTGCATGACGATGCCATTGGCCTCAGCCAGGCTGGGAAACAGATAGCCGCGATGCCGGTGAATGCCCTGGATCACCTCGTCATGGTCAAGCCAGCCGGCAAAGTTCACCCGGTCCGCGACCCCCAGATATTTCGCCAGCGCCTCGTGCGAGGCCTTTTTCGGACCGTCGCCGTATAATGTCAGCGTGATCGAAGGGTCAGACAGGGTTAACGCCTGGATCGCCAGATCGGTGCCCTTGTGATCGACCATCCGGCCAGACAGGGCAAAAGCCGTGTTCGTGCCTGATTGCCCGGCCCGGCCCATGGCTTCGTATTCGGCCGAAATGCCGCTATCCACGACATCCTTCAATTGTGCATCGCTGCACCCCGCCCATTTAAGCGAGGCCCTTGTCCGCTCGTAGCCGGAAACCAGAATACGGGCGGCCCGTTTCTTATCGCCGAATATCGCGCCATAGAAGTTTTGGGTGAATTTGTGAAACGCCTGCGCAAGCCGGTTGTCGATAGACATGCGATGCGCGAAAGCGGGCGGATAATAGATATTGCCCGTAAACGGCCCCATCAACACCCGATACCCGCGCGGCGGAAAGCGGGGTTCCACCGGCGATACCGGACCGATGTAATGCAGCACCGTATCCGCCTTGTCGAATTGCAGGGCCAGTTTCGCGACTTCAAGATGGAAGACAGGTGCCAGCAGGCGGCGGAATATGACACTGCGCCACAGAAATTTTTGAAGCGCGGAATCGCGGACAAATATCAGCCGCTCATTCGGAAAATCCGCCCTAAGGCCCGCCTCGTTGCGCTCATGTGTCAGCAAATAGGCGTCAAAGCCTTGGTCCAGCAGATAGCGGAAATACTGATAGGCCTTGATCGCCTCGCCCCCCATATCAAGGCCGGCATTGGTGGAAATCAGAACAACCTTCATCTCGAACCCTCACATGGCAGGCGCAGCCAGACCGGTTGCACTTGCCCTTTTTATTTATGCTCGGTTTCAGCTTTAGACCTTATCTTTTGGTCCGCATAGGGCCTTGCACGCTATGCGCTTGGAAATCGGCTTGGGCCTCGGGGTTTTCCCGCACCACATTGGCCAATCGATACACAATCCCGCATTTGGCAACGAATTGTTTTGTTTTCGTTGCTGGCCTGCTAAGCACAGCATGTGTATTTGTGTCTTGATATCGTTAATTGGTGAAGCGCTTTGAACAGCCATTCCGCAGATGTAACCATGCAAGGACACAGCCCCGTTGCGCTAAGCCAGGCGCAATCGGATATCGAGTCCGGGCAGGTTCTGACATCTGACATCAATGACGGCACGAAAAACCGCAATCCAAGCGGAATAGGGTTTTGGGCACTTGTTGCCGAAGACTATCGCACCCATGATCGGGACCTGTTCAGCCAGGGGTTCTGGGCGCTGTTCTGGCATCGGTTCGGCAACGCCCGGATGAGCATCCGCCCGCGTGCCCTGCGGATTGCGTTTTCTGTTCTCTATCGTGTTGCCTTCAAGCTGACCCAATGGATGAGCGGCATCGACCTTGGCTATTCCGTTGTGGTTGGCCGGCGCGTAAAGCTCGAGCATTTCGGGGGCATGGTGCTTGCCGCGCGGGCGATCGGAGATGATGTTCTGATCCGCCAGAACACCACGTTCGGCGTAACCTCGCGCCATAATCTGGGTAAGCTTCCGACAATCGGCGACGGAGTGGACATCGGTGTTGGTTGCGCCATTCTGGGCGATGTGAAAATCGGAAAAAACGCGGTGGTCGGTGCCAATGCGGTTGTCACCAAGGATGTCCCGGCGGGGGCGCTTGTTGGTGGCATCCCGGCACGTGTGATCAAAACCGGCTTTGGCGGGACATAAAAAAGGCCGGCCGGAACATCCGGACAGCCCTTTTCGTTCAAACTTCAAAACACAACATTTCTAAATCGGGTCGCGCCCCGACACACGGACGAAACGTATTAGTTTTGCTTGGTCACCTGAGTATATTCCAGCTCGACCGGGGTTTCGCGGCCGAAGATCGATACCGAAACCTTCAGGCGCTGATTGTCCTCGTCAACCTCTTCGATCATGCCATCGAAATCCTCGAACGGACCGTCGTTGACCTTGACCTTTTCGCCAATTTCGAAGGACAGCATCAGCTTCGGCGCATCTTCGCCTTCCTGTACGCGGTTCAGGATCTGGTTCACTTCCTGATCGCGCATCGGCAGCGGACGGCCCTGCGGACCCAGGAAACCGGTCACGCGGTTGATCGAGTTGATCAGATGATAGCCCTGGTCGCTCATCTCCATCCGCACGAGAACATAGCCCGGCATGAAGCGGCGCTCGGTCGTCACCTTCTTGCCGCGGCGCACCTCGATCACTTCTTCAGTCGGAACCAGCACCTCTTCGATTTCGTCTTCAAGACCTGCCTCGACCACGGCATGTTTGATCTGTTCGGCAATCTTCTTTTCGAAATTCGACAGAACACTGACCGAATACCACCGTTTTGCCATTTGCTTTCGTCCTCGTTCCATTCCGGCGAATTGGGCCGGGAAGTTGAATTCTGAGTCCCGGATAAAACAAGGGCGTGCAGCTTGATTCGCAGCACGCCATTTTCGGGAATGCAGCGGGTGTATCGCCGTGGTCACGGAATATCAAGAGGGATTGGGTGAATCCCCACGTCCCGGCCTTGAGCCGGGGCCTCGATTGGCCCAAGAGGCCCCGGATCAGGTCCGGGGCGCCAGTCAAGATTTCCGCCGTCTCTTCGGCCCTTTGGCCAGCAGCGGTTTTACCATCTGTTCATAAAGACCAAACAGATGCTCCACCCGCTCACGGTCGCTGTCAAAACCCGAACGGCGATACATTTTGTCCACGGCCTTGGGTGGTCGAGTTGCTGGGCACGATCGCGATACGCGGCACATTCCGCCCGGCGGCACCGCCGGGCAGCGCCCGTCCGCCCCCATGGGCGGGCGCTTCGCTTCCCGCCCGCGGACGGTCCCTGCCCTTGACACTTAAAAAAACGCGGCAGATGGAAGGTGCTACCCGAACAGGTTCAGCACACCGGTCAGGCCCGAGCGGATGATCAGATCAACCAGAAAAAAGAAAATCGCCGTCAGCGATGCCAGCACAAACACCATCCCGGTTGTCACCAGAGTTTCGCGGCGGTTCGGCCAGACGACCTTCGATACTTCCGAACGGACCTGCTGAATAAACTGAAGCGGGTTGGTCTGGGCCATGGGATGCTCTCTTTGTTAAGATCAGATGGCAGTTACGCCCTTCGGCGGGTGATTTCAAGAGAGAAGCACATCACAATGCGCCTTCTCCGCCACCCCATTGAAATCCACCTTTCGGCCCGACGGGTGAAAACGGGTTATGCGCCACTTCCCAATAATGCCCGTCCAGATCGCGGAAATAGCCCGAATGCCCGCCCCAGAACACATCCTGTGCGGGTTTGACGATCGTGCCGCCCGCGTTTTGGGCTTTCGCCAGAATGGACGCGACTTCGGATTTTTCGCGCACGTTGTATGCCACCATCACATTCGGCCTGCCGTAATCCGCCACACTCATGCCGACCTCGGCGGCCACATGCGCCCAGGGGTAAAGGGCCAGCACCATGCCAATCAGGTTGAACGCAACAATCCCTTCATCTTGCATCGGCTCGGCCTGCCACCCCAGACCCTCGTAAAAGGCTTTTGCGCGGGCAAGATCGTCCACCCCCAATGTGATCATCGAAAGACGTTGTTCCAAATCTCAGCTCCTTATGGTGTGTCGGGTGTCAGAAAAGTGACATTGGGCATGGATTTAATCTGGTCAATATCAGCCTGATATGCGGCTTGGCTCAGGTCCTTTTCAGTGTCGCTCCACGGATCATAGGCGGGGTATGTATCGGAAAGCGGGTATTTTTCACTGACCGATTTCCCCCAGTCCTGCCGGGGGGGCTGGCCTTGCCCGTGCATGTCCAGCAGCGTTTCCATGGCGGCGGCCGAAATGCTGGAATTGACCCGCTTATCCAAAAGCCTCACCCCTTTCGGGGGCGGCTTTCCAAGCATCTCGGCCAGCAGCTTGTCGCCAAGCTTGGCATAATCTTCAAACGACCAGACAACGATCCCCTGATGCCCGTCCAGCCCCAGAAGACGTTGGACAAGGCCGGCCCAGCGCAAATCTGTCGGCACGAACCCTGCGCAAAAGTCTTCGAACCGCATGTAATGCCCCCCCTTGATGCGCTGGGAATACAGCGACACCAGCCAGGCACCCGGATCTCGAATACCGATAAAAAGGGTAACAGGGGCCGGTGCAAGCGCGCCCAACAGCCGCTCGATGCGCCCGCGTGCGCGGGGATACAGAACGCCCGGATGCAGATCGGTAAACACCGGCCCAAGCAGGTTTTCGTCCGACAATACCAATCTGCCGGCCCCCTCGGACAATTGCAGCAGCGGATCCTCACCGAACAGATCAGTAAGATCTGGCCCGTTGGTCTTTGTCACCCGTGCCAGCTTGTGGTCGGGATCGCGCAGGAACTTCGGACCAAGGAACCTGATCCCGGCGGGGGCCAGCCGCCCCGGCGAACGTTGCAGCGATTTCTGCAAATGGGTCGAGGCGGTTTTATGCGCCCCGAGATGAAGCGATATGCGGGGGGACAAGGTCATGCGCGCATTTCGCACCATAAATTCTGATCTGACAAGCACCTATGCAAAGTCACACGCGCGGCAAAAAAAGGCGGCGCAAACAGGCAAGGCGGGAAAATGGCAGGGGCACCAGGGTTCGAACCCGGGACCTACGGTTTTGGAGTTCGTTGAAATGTATTGATATTAAACGATTTTTCTGTGAAAAACGCATCCAAAAACACCCTTCCGAACCAAATAATGGCTTTAAGAGTGTGAAAAATATTGAAGGTTTTTCCTCTGCAAAATTAGTGATTTCAGTGCTGGCAGGCTAATCAAAAAATGCCGGCAATTGTACTTTTTGCACTGAATCTGAAATCCCCATAAATTCTATTGTTACGCAACTGCTTGCAGGAAAACCTCATCTGATTGGGAGACTTCGATTACTCTACCTGCTTGAGCAAGTAGCGAAAGATTACTGCCCATTTCCATCTTGTTCGCCACAACAGATACAAGAACAGGTGGATTGTCCAACGCTGCAAGGTCGTGGAAGGCTGTACTAGCTTTGAACACTGCCACTGGGTAGTTACTAACTGCTTGAAAAACCGCTTTTCTGCCGTTGAGCGATGCGACAGCGGATACGTCCCACTCTGTTGCCGAAGCGCCTACAACCTTTTCTTCAAAAGAGATGTTGTTAGGGAACACGTGATTAAGCTTCGACCTAAGCGCCTCAACGACTTCAATAGATACATCCGCTGATGCTTTTGCAACAATTCGTTCAGCAATTGTGTACGAAGCCGCACTTACGTCAAGGACAGCACGTTCAATTTCATGTCGCTGAACATCCACAAAAACAGATTTCTTACCTACATTGATGCCAAGATCAGCAGCCACTGTATTTGCGGTTCGACGAAAAGACCTACCAGCCCCAAAACTATCGGCCTCTCTGAAAGCAAAACCTGAATCGCTAACACGTAGGCCGCCTTGTACCCACGACAGTCTTACGGTGACAAACGCTCCACTAGGGTAGGACATTGGCATGTTAACAAAGGACGCATCACCCCAATTTTGAACGGAAAATATCCGGCTAAAAAGGTTATTGGTGATCTCCTCAAGCGGCAATTGGTCACCCATCAAAAAAGCCCTCCGAAGAGATCATACCGCCATTCAGGTTCGCTCACAATATCCATGTTGTTGATTTTAAGGCGATTTCCAACGAACTCCTTTACGGCTTCGAAATCTGTAGGCTCTGGATCAACTTCTTGTGCCATACGCAAGTTTCCTTCCCGCATCTTGCAATCGGTCTCCGAAAAATTGTGCTCAAATGCATGGAGATGAGTTTGAGGCAAAATCATTGCTGAGAGAGGGTGTCCTCTTCGACGCGGGTTTGAATGGCCTCCTTCAAGCGATCGCCAATCAAACCTTTCAATTGGTACACAGCGTCTGCCAGGCGTTTTTGAAATTCGAAGCTCAAATGTGACGTGGCAATTCGGTCGGTCTCGGAAACAGCCTCCATGTAGAACCAGACCTGTCTCAGTCACTCCGCCGATTTCGATTGGCGCGTCAAACCAAGAATACTGAGTATCCGCTTCAGGTCTCGACCAACCGGGGAAAGTCGACAAATTTTTCTCCGCGGCAAATATTTTTTGGAGGTCATGCATTTTTTAATTCTACGATGCTTCAAAGTTGCTGGCGAGCAAAACTTTCTTTTAACTCAACCTAAAGATAATCTTGGATCAAACTTCAAAGTCGTCCGAAGAAAGCGATCAGACGGTGCCAACTTCGAATATTCGCATCACGAAATACGCAGAATAAGCGAGTGCTTTAGCCTAATCGGCCAATGAACACGGTAAGAATGCCCATCTGGCAAGTCCAAGCAGCAACCATCAAGACTGAATCGACCATGCCATTTTTTTCACAAACTGTGAAAAATTTTTCACAGTTTCCTTCCATCTCCCGATCCAGGATTGAAGCACGGGTGCTGGGTTTAAGCTATATTTTGTTTGATTTTTGGTGGCAGGGGCACCAGGGTTCGAACCCGGGACCTACGGTTTTGGAGACCGTCGCTCTACCAGCTGAGCTATACCCCTATGGCCGAGGCTTGATTTACGGGGTGGCGCGTTGCTTTGCAAGGCGGAAAACGAAGAAATGCGGCGATTTCATCGGCCTTGAAAGCGGCTCGGCGGCATGCCCGGCGCAGTGCCGCGCACAGACTTTTGCAAACTGCAAAAAAGGGGCCGCCTGGTGGCAGCCCCTTTTCTTCAACTTTCGCGCGCGCATCGCTTTTGTGTCAAAAGCGATTGTCGCGGTAACAACGCTTGGGGCGGTGTTACTTGATGATCTTCGAGACAACGCCCGAACCGACGGTGCGGCCGCCTTCGCGGATTGCGAAGCGAAGACCGTCTTCCATCGCGATCGGGGCGATCAGCTCGACGTTGAACTTCAGGTTGTCGCCCGGCATCACCATCTCGGTGCCTTCAGGCAGGTTCACGGTGCCGGTCACGTCGGTGGTCCGGAAGTAGAACTGCGGACGGTAGTTC
>JASMHC010000007.1 GCA_030750975.1 Paracoccaceae bacterium | reverse complement strand
CTGGCTCACATGGGTTCTCGCCCGGATCGCAGATCACAAGATCACTCGTCTGGACGAACTCATGCCCTGGCGTTACGCTGCCACAGCAGCGTAACAGGGATCGTCCAATCTGCGCCAGAGCACCCAGACCAAACGGTCACTATTAACCGGTGCGTGCGAGCGCAAATCGGTGCGTGCGAGCACGCACCCTACGGCGGGCTTTTGTGTCACGACATACCCTCAAAGGGCAGTCCCCGACCGCGGGTGGGGGTGAAGCCCCCGCCCATGGGGGTGAAGAGGGACCGTTGCGCCAGTGGCGCGGCGAAAGCCCGATGAACGAGTGCTGCCCAGCGGTGCCTAACGTCTTCTGGAACTAAAAAATGGGGCACTAAATTTGAGACAATTAGATTGAAACAATCAAAAAGGGCCGAACTCTTGTTCGGCCCTCGTAGTTTAATCGATTCGTTAAACTATGGTGTCTATAGACTTTACCATTTGTTCCTCCTGCTCGATACGTCGACAATATGTCGTACGCATCTACACTTAATCACCAATATCTTGTTCGATCAAGACACCGGAAAAATTTCGACCCGCAATGTTGCGTGCGCGCCAGCCGTGATAGCGCAAACTTGGGTCATGATGCAACCAATCTAAGTGTTGGTTCAATTCATCATCATCCATTTGCGCACCAACCACCCATTGTACATCTGAATTTTCAATCCCCTGCGGGGGATGCAAACAGCGTCTAGAGTTTTCCTTTAGATCACTTAAATGTATCGGTCTGTGATCTTTTGGAACAGCAAGCAAATAGTCCTGATACTTTATGCAATCACTATCATGTGCTTGGGCACGCATCCATTCGTTCCCGTTTGAACTTTCAAGACCAGCCATCAACCCGGATTGATGGGAGGTGCGCATGGTTACAGTCAATGGGCCAAGCGAACTGCTGTGCCGTTCCGCTAAAACAACACACAATCGGTGGATTTCCTCATTTTCCTCAACAGTTGTAGATACTTCAACGGCTGACTCCAATCGGGTTCCGTTAACATCGTATACTCTGCAAGAAATCTCGTTCATTAACCTGAAGTCTGAACCGCGGGCGATGCCAATTCTAAAGAGTTGAATACCATTTGCAGTTGGTTCAATTTTGACTCTCTTAATCTGAATATCCGGATTTTTTGACCTTGGATCCGATTTCGGAAAAAGAGTGTTTGCCTGGCAGAAAATTACGCACTCAACAACCTTATAATCGTCCGACAGTTTAACTTTTGAGAACACATCATCGACAAGGGAGTTAAGATCACTCACTCTGTCGCCGTATGCCAGTAGAGATGAATTGCTTTGAAAATCCTCTAGTCCGGACTTTATCTTTTCTTTGCATTTTAGGACCATTTCAGAGCGGAATTTGGCGTCTTCCATTTTTTCCAATGCCTCTGAAAAACTCACCGTATCAAAAACTCTGGGAAGCTCACAAACATACCCGCCAGACTGAAGAATGCGAACCCTTGCCTGCTCAACTGCATTGTCGACCATAGAGTTAACAATGGATTTGCTATACGGAATTAGACCAGTGCTTTCATTCAGCCCGCTTTTTTCGAATGAAAATGCAAGTGTGAAAGCGCCATTATTTGAAAAAACTGATTGATCGAGCAAATTTGCCATTACCCCGCCATCGACAAGGGAAGAGCCAGATCCGTGCCCTTTAAAAACAAATGGAATTGAGCATGAATCCGTTATTGCTTCGTCAAGTGGTTTCTCTGATTCCCCTCTGAAAATGCGAGGTTGCGACCTTCTTATATCAGCTGACGAAATGTGTAACGGGTATACTGAGTGATTAAACTCATAGGGCTTGTTGTTAATTAGGAAGAACTCACGAATTACACTTTCCAGCTTTTGATTGGAAACCAAAGGGCAACCCCACGCGACTTTCCACGCTAAACTTAGCCTATTTTTTGGCATCCTGAACTTGCTAATGTGTTTGCCAGCAATACTAACAATTCGCTGATTTAACTCTCCAACCTTAGATGGATGGGCTAATGATGCTGCTGCAATCGAGCCAGCGGACGTACCGGCTACTTCACCGATTTCCAGAAAGCCCTCATCTACAAGCTGCTCCAGCGCCTCGGCGGCGCACAGTAAGGTCGTCAGATTTGCCCCGCCCCCTTGAAAAATACAATTGACTTTCAATCCCAATCTCTCATGCAATCAAGAATTATGTAGAACAAGATTTACTATCGACACAGTTGTTTCAAGAACATTTTCATTCGGCCTCATGAGACTGCCTAATGGCGTCAACTATCCCCCTCCCCCCCTTGCCCTCCCCTCCCCCGTCACCTTACATAGACCCAACGTCAAAATAGGGAGACACACATGAACCGTGTCGTCGTCACCGGCTTGGGGATTGTCTCGGCCATCGGGAATAATGCGGACGAGGTTCTGGCCTCGCTCAAGGCTGGGAAATCGGGGATCACCGCCAATGCGGATATGGTCGAACACGGCTTTCGCAGCCAGATCGCGGGCATGCCGGATATCGACATCAAGGAACATGTGGACAAACGGACGCTGCGCTTTATGGGGCCGGGTGCGGCCTATGCCCATATCGCCATGCAGCAGGCCATCGCCGATGCCGGTCTGAACGAGGACGACGTTGTCAACATCCGCACCGGTCTGATCGCCGGATCGGGCGGCCCTTCGACCAGCGCCATGCTGGCGGCGCATCAGACGGTGCTGAAAACCGGCGCGACCAAGCGGATCGGGCCGTTTGCGGTGCCCAAGTGCATGTCCTCGACGATCAGCGCCAACCTTGCGACGGCGTTCCAGATCAAGGGGATCAACTATTCGATCACCTCGGCCTGTTCGACCAGCTTGCATTGCATCGGCAATGCGGCCGAGCAGATCATGATGGGCAAGCAGGACGTGATGTTCGCCGGTGGTGGCGAGGAACTCGATTGGACACTGTCCTGCCTGTTCGACGCGATGGGCGCGATGTCGTCGAAATACAACGACACGCCGGAAAAGGCATCTCGGGCGTTTGACGCGGATCGTGATGGCTTTGTCATCGGCGGCGGTGGCGGGATCATCGTGCTGGAAAGCCTTGAGCATGCGCAGGCGCGTGGGGCGAAGATCTATGCCGAGGTGACGGGCTTTGGGGCCACTTCGGACGGGCACGACATGGTCGCCCCGTCCGGCGAAGGCGGCGAACGCGCCATGCGGATCGCGCTGGACACCCTGCCCGAGGGCCGCAAGGTGGGGTATATCAACGCCCACGGCACCTCGACCCCCGTTGGCGATGTGGGCGAGGTTGAGGCCGTGCGTCGCGTGTTTGGCGAAGGGTCGACCCCGCCGATCAGTTCAACCAAGTCGATGACCGGCCATTCTCAGGGGGCCACCGGTGCTCAGGAAGCGATCTACTGCCTGCTGATGCTGGACAATGATTTCATCGCACCGTCGATCAATGTGGAAACGCTCGACCCCGCGATCAACGCGGGCGAGATTGCCACAGAGTTGGTGGAAAACGCTGGCCTTGACAGTGTGATGACCAACAGCTTCGGCTTTGGCGGCACCAACGGCTCGATGATCCTGTCGAAATTCAAGGGATAAGTGACGATGCAGCAATCCATTCCTCTGACCCACATTCCCAGCAACACCCTGTTCGGCAAGGGCGACATTTTCGTTCTGTTTGGCGAGCTTTTCGGACGCGGCTATGCCACCGGTCTGATTGACGAGGCCAAGGCGACGGGTATGGAGTTGATCGGCATCACGGTCGGACGCCGCAATGATGACGGATCGCTGCGCCCCCTGACGGATGAGGAACACAGCGCCGCCGAGGAAAATCTTGGTGGCAAGATCATCAACATCCCCCTGATGGCGGGCTTTGACATGGACGCGCCCGAGGGCGGCCAGACCCCGACCGACATGCTGACCGAGATGACCTTGGACAACTGGCAAGAGTTCAAGCTCGACTGGGATCAGGTGGATCGCTGCCGCGCGGTTGGAACGGCGCGTTTCACCGGTGCGCTGGGTCAGATCATGGAACAGCTTGACGGCATGATCCCCACGGGCCGCAACGTGTTCTTCGCCCACACCATGGCGGGCGGCATCCCGCGGGCCAAGGCGTTTCTGGCGATCGCCAACCGGATTTACAAGGGGCGCGGTGCGCGCCACCTGTCGTCACAGGCGCTGCTTGACAGCGATCTGGGCAAGCTGATCCTGCAAAACTTTGACGAGGTGACGGCAAACAGCTTCGGCCATCTGCTTGAGGCCAGCAGCGCCCTGCGCGCGCGGATTGAGGCAGGCGGCAATCAGGTGCGCTATACCGCCTACGGCTATCACGGCACCCGCGTGCTGATCGGCGGTGAATACCGCTGGCAGACCTACACCAGCTATACGCAAGGCTATGCCAAGATGAAGCTCGAACGCTTCGCGCAAGCGGCTTGGGACATGGGCGTGAAGGCCACGGTCTTTAACTGCCCCGAAATCCGCACCAACTCGTCGGATGTGTTCGCTGGGATCGAGCTGTCGCTTTTGCCGCTGCTTGAGGCGCTGCGCAAAGAAGGCGGCGGAGACTTCGTGAACGGGCTGTGGCAGCAATGTCAGGACTTGCTGAAAGACGGTGTGGCGCTGGAAAGCGTGCTGCAAACCGTTGAAAATTATCAACAAAGCCCGGCAATGCAGCCCTATTACGATTTTCAGGGCTGGCCGATGGCCAATGGGCCGGCGCAGGTGGAAATGACTGTCGGCACCTCGCAAGACATCGTGGCGCTGCACAAGGATCGCAAAGCGCTGGTCAGCGATGTGCTAAGCTCGCATGTGGTGGACGCCACCGGCAAGCTGATCTTCGGCGCGGCCAGCAATCCCGACGGGCCGGTGCTGTGGCTGGATCATGATACCGTGGCGCAGGTGTTGATCGGGTAGAGGGGTAAACCCTTTGTTCACCGAAAATCGTGGGATGGGTATTTGAACCCATAATGCGTGGTGGGGTGGAACCCCACCCTACGGTTTGTCATTCCGAGCGGCAGCCCATTCGTACACGCGTTGGCGTTCCGCCATATAGAACTCTCTTATCGTCATCCCAAGTGGCACTCGGATTCCGGTGTCATCCAAACCCTTTTGAAATCCCGCTAGAATACTGTCCGTGACTCCTTAAGTGGTTTCAACTAGCGCAGTGATCGCAGGCATTTCATGAGTATGAGCATAGTCAACCAGTTGCGACAAAGGTATCTTTCTAGCCATGTGCTGATGCCAAGAATCGCCGGGATTCAACACACCACCCGCTTCCGCAAGTTGCCTATAATTGACTGGGTGCCTGTCACGTGCCGCCCTGAGAAAAAATTCAATTCCCGCTTGAAAGTCGAAAGACTTATTCCTTCGCGCTTGTTCTTCGATTGCCGACACGGCCAAAGGCGCATCAAGCTTTCCTTGGCGGCGGTGATTGTCGATCAGGTTTTGAATTTGCTGGTCTGATTTTGTTGATAAGTCCATTGTCTGTTTCTCCAAAAAGAATAGCTATTATTGAAATCTTGTAGGATGGGTTTTTAACCCATCTTTCGTGGTCGGGGTGGAACCACACCCTACGGGTTCGCCGGCCCAATGCTTGGATAGGACAAACGCGTCCCCCTACCTCTCCCTTCTCTTCACCAACCGCTCCAAATACCCATCCGGATCACCATAATCGACGAACTCCGCGTAAAGGTCATGCGTCCCTTCAACCCGCGAGGCGTGTTTGATCGGGCACCAATGCGCCTCGGTGCGCGCGGCCACTTCGCGCACCCAGGCCACCACGCCGTTGCAATAGCCGCAGTAAACGCAGTTCAGTTTCTCGATCCCGTTGAGATAGCGCAGATGGTGGCGGTCGATGCGGATATAGTCGCGCATCGGCGCTTTGGGGATGCGGTAAAGCGGAAAGCACACCGCCTGATAGACCCACACCCAAAGATGCATCAGCGCAAAGGGCACGATCAGCGAATAGATCAGCGGAGCGGTTACGACTTCGAACAATCGGGCGTGACTGAGATACCGCAAAAGCGTTTCGCGGTGCCCCAGATGCCATCGCTTGGTGTCGCTTTGAAACACCACCTTGCGGCCTTTCAGCGAATACTCGATGGCGTCGCGCCGCTTGCGGTATTCCTCTTCAAGCTGCTCTTGCAACTCGCGAATGTTCTGGCGGAGTTTGTCCAATGTTTCGGTCATGGGGCACCTTGCGGAAAATCACTTTCCTGCAAGCTAGCATAGTTCACCTGGCAGTCACGCCTTCAGGCGATCGACACAAGCTCGAGCGCAAAGGTCAGGTCCTTGCCCGCCAGCGGGTGATTGCCGTCAAGCGTCACCGCCTCGTCCGTCACTTCGGCCACTGTTACCATCATCGTGCGGCCATCTGCCGATTGCATCTGCAACCGGGTGCCGATGTCCAGCGGAATATCCGCCGGAATATGGGTGCGGGCGACGACCTGTCTGGCCTCGTCGATCACTTCGCCATAGGCCTCGGCGCAGGGGATGGTGATGGTTTTCCGGTCGCCGACGGCCATGCCGGTCACGCCGCTGTCAAAGCCCGGGATCACCTGGCCCGAACCCAGTTGAAACTCTAACGGGTCGCGGCCTTCAGAGCTGTCAAAAACCGATCCGTCCTGAAGGGTGCCGGTGTAGTGAATGCGCACGGTGTCGCCGCTTTTTGCTTGCGTCATAACTCTCTCGTATATGTCGGGGATGAATGGAAAGCCGCGCCCTTTACCTCGTGCGGCTTTGTCGATTGCCACATAGGTAACGGCTGAGGCTTAAAAAGCAAACCCCTGCTTCTTTCGTCTTCAAATATCCAAAATCTGTCCGATGCCCCAAAACGCAACCTTTCCCCTTTTCCCTGCCCGCCCCCCGTGCCAATCTTCACCGCAGGAGGATTGCCAATGCCCATCACAACTTGTGTCTTTGACGCTTACGGCACGCTGTTTGACGTCAGCGCCGCTGCCCGCAATGCCGCTGCCCAGCCGGGGCGGGAAAAGCTGGCTGAAAAAGCCACGGAACTGGCCGAGCATTGGCGCTTGAAGCAGTTACAGTATTCCTGGCTGCGGGCCGTGACCGACGACTATACGTCGTTTTGGGATGTCACGCAGGACGGGTTGGACTGGGCGCTGGAAAAGACCGGGCTGGATGGGGATATGGAGTTGCGCGAGCTGTTGCTGGCGCTTTACTGGGAATTGTCCGCCTACAGGGAAGTGCCGATGATGCTCGCCAAGCTAAAGGCCGCAGGCATGAAAACCGCGATCCTGTCGAACGGGTCGCCCGACATGCTGGAAGGCGCGGTCGATTTTGCGGGGGTTGGCGAATATCTCGACAAGGTGATCTCGGTCGAGGATGTGGGCATATTCAAGCCCGCGCCCCAGGTTTACGAATTGGTCGAGAAACAGATGGGCTGCGCCCGGGACGAGGTGCTGTTCGTGTCTTCCAACGGCTGGGATGCGGCCTGCGCCCGGGGGTTCGGCTTTACCACCGCCTGGGTCAACCGCGCGGGCGATCCGGTGGACCGGATGCCCTGGACGCCGGATCACATTCTGACCGATCTGACCACCATACCGGAGCTTGCCCGCTGATGCCGCATTTCCAGTCTGCGGACGGTCTGAACCTATTTTATACCGATGAAGGCGACGGGCTGCCGGTGTTGGCCCTGTCAGGGCTGACCCGCAACAGCCGCGATTTTGATTTCGTCGCCCCGCATCTGGAAGGGGTACGCCTGATCCGCATGGATTATCGCGGGCGCGGCAAGTCGGAATATGCCCGTGATTTCACCACCTATTCCGTTCCGGCCGAGGCCGGGGATGCGGTGCAGTTGCTGAACCATTTGGGCATTGATAAGGCCGCAATCCTTGGCACGTCGCGCGGCGGGCTGATCGGGATGGTTCTGGCGGCCACCGCCAAAGACAGGTTGCTGGGGGTGGCCCTGAACGATGTGGGGCCGGAACTGGACCCGCGCGGGATTGCGGGGATCATGGATTTTGTCGGCAAACCGGTTGCCGCGAAAACCCTGGCCGAGGCCGCCCGAACCCGCCCGTCGCTTATGGAAGGGTTCAAGGATGTGCCCGACAGCCGCTGGTATGACGAGGTTGCGCGCCTTTACAAGGAAACGCCGGACGGTCTGGAAAACCTCTATGACCACAGGTTGCGCGACGCGCTGATCGCGGCTGCGGAACAACCGGCCCCCGATCTGTGGCCGGTCTTCGATGCGATGCAGGGTCTTCCCACCGCCTGCTTGCGTGGCGCGGGATCGAACCTTCTGATGGTCTCGACATTTGCCGAAATGACACGCCGCCGCCCCGATATAATCGCGGCCGAGGTGCCGGATCGGGGCCATGTGCCCTATCTGGATGAACCGGCGGCGCTGGATGCGCTGAACCGGTGGTTGGAGCTGATGCGATGAATATCGACATGATCGAAGCCGCTGCCGCGCGGCTGGAAGGGCGGGCGCGGCGGACGCCGTTACTGTCATCGCCGTTTCTGGACGAGATGATTGGCAAGCGCCTGCTGATCAAGCCTGAATGCCTGCAACACACCGGCAGTTTCAAATTCCGCGGTGCGTGGTCGGCCTTGTCTGCCTTGGATGATGCAACGCGAAAGCGCGGGGTGCTGGCCTATTCCAGCGGCAACCACGCGCAAGGGGTGGCCTATGCGGCGCGGCTGCACGGGGTGCCGTCGGTGATCATCATGCCGTCCGATGCGCCAAAGCTGAAAATCGACAACACCCACGCCTTGGGGGCCGAGGTGGTGCTTTACGACCGCGACGAAGAAAGCCGCGAACAGATCGGCGACAGGCTGGCCGCCGAGCGCGGCCTGACGCTGATTGCGCCGTTTGACAATGCGCAGGTGATTGCCGGCCAGGGCACCACCGGCCTCGAGATCGCAAGCGATTGCGCCGCGATGGGCGTTGAGACGGCCGAGGTTCTGGTCAATTGCGGCGGGGGGGGGCTGACCTCGGGCATCGCGCTGGCGCTTGAGGCGAAAGCCCCCGGTATGATCGTCCGGCCCGTGGAACCCGAAGGCTTTGACGATGTGTGCCGCAGCCTTCAGGCGGGCGCGATCCGGTCCAACACCCGCACTTCGGGCGGCCTGTGCGACGCGATCCTGACCCCCGCCCCCGGCAATCTGACCTTTCCGATCCTGAAACGGCTATGCGGGCCGGGGATCGTGGTCAGTGACGATCAGGCCCTGAAGGCGATGGCGCAGGCGTTTCTGCGCCTGAAAATCGTTGTCGAGCCTGGGGCGGCGGTCTCGCTCGCGGCGGCGCTTTATCACTCGGCTGAAATTCAGTCCGACACGATTGTTGCCGTGGTCACGGGTCGCAATGTAGACCCTGCTATATTCAACCTCGCAATGGAGACACTCTGATGCCCTTTGTCCAACTGAACGATATCCGGCTGCATTATCGCATCGATGGCGATCCCGACGGCGCACCGATAGTTTTTGCCAACTCGCTTGGCACCGATCTGCGGCTTTGGGACAAGGTGGTGGCGGGCTTGCCCGACGGCCTGAAGATCATCCGCTACGACATGCGCGGGCATGGCCAGACCGATTGCCCGAAGCCGCCCTATTCCATGGGCACGCTGGTGCGGGATGTCGAGGGGTTGCTGGACCATCTCGGTGTCAGGGACGCGCTGTTTGTCGGCCTGTCGATTGGCGGCATGGTGGCGCAGGGGCTGGCGGTCAAGCGGCTTGATCTGGTGCGGGCGATAGTGCTGTCCAACACCGGCGCCAAGATCGGTCTGCCGGAAATCTGGAAAGAACGGATTGCCGAGGTTGAACAAGGCGGCGTCAAGGCGCTGTCCGGTCCGCAACTGGACCGCTGGTTCCCGAAAAGCTTTCATGACACCGAAGAATTCACATTCTGGAAGGATATGCTCGAAAGCACCAAATCCGACGGCTATATCGGCTGTTCCAGCGCGATCTCGGGTACGGATTTCTACACGCCCACCAGCGGTTTACGCCTGCCCGCCATCGCCATTGCCGGAAGCGAGGACAAATCCACCCCGCCCGATCTGGTGCGTGAAACAATCGACCTGATCCCCGGTTCCGAGTTTCATCTGATCCGCAAGGCCGGTCATCTTCCTTGTGTCGACAAACCGGCAGAGTATCTGGACATCCTGACCGGTTTTATCAAACAGACAGGTCATCTGGATGGCTGATATCCTGCTGGTTCACGGGTCGGCGCATGGGGCCTGGGCATGGCGCGACACGATACCTGCGCTTCAGGCGCTGGGGCACCGGGTCAGGGCCATCGACCTGCCCGGTCACGGCGATGATCCGACCCATGTGAACGAGGTGACGCAGGAGATGTATGCCGAGGCGATCATCGATGCTCTGACCCAGCCGATGGTGGTGGTCGGCCACTCGATGGCCGGGTATCCGATCAGTCTTGTGGCCGAGCGCCGCCCCGATCTGGTGCAGCATCTGGTCTATCTCTGCGCCTATGTTCCCGCACCCGGCCTGACCCTTGCGCAAATGCGGCTGGAAGCCCCGCGCCAGCCCTTGTTGGCGGCGTTTCAAAAGGCCGAGGACGGCAAAAGCTTCACCTTCGATCCGGCACAGATCAAACAGCGCTTCTATGCCGATTGCAGCGATGAACAGATCGCGTTCGCCGCCGACAGGCTCTGCCCGCAATCGATCGCCACCAGCGACGCGGTGGTTGATCTGACCGAACGCTATGCCAGCGTGCCGCGCAGCTATATCCGCTGCATGCAGGACGGGGCGATCCCTTACGAGTTTCAGATCACCATGACGGCAGACTGGCCAGAGGGCCGGGTCGTGGATATGGATACCAGTCATTCCCCTTTCTTTTCCGCCCCTGCCGATCTGGCGCGTCAGATAACCGGGCTTATTGACTGACCCCTGACATTGCTGGCCGGCCTTGCGTTTGTCCCGCCGATCCGGCGGGCAAACACCGGAAGGCTTGAAGAACGACCCCCGGCCTGTCGCTTTTTCGCTTGAACCCCCGCAACCGACGCGCAACCGTGGCGCCAAGCACAAGGAGAACCACATGGGCACAATCAAAGCCGCCGTCTGCCGCGCCTTCGGCCAGCCGCTGACCATTGAAGAGATCAATCTGGCCGATCCGGGATATGGCGAAATCGAAGTGACACTGGATGCCTGTGCGATTTGTCATTCCGACATTTCCTATGCCGACGGGGCATGGGGCGGAACCCTGCCCGCGGTTTACGGGCACGAAGCCGCAGGGCGGATTTCGGCCATGGGCGAGGGTGTGCAGAACCTGTCGCTTGGTGATCCGGTCATTGTCACCCTGATCCGCGCCTGCGGCACCTGCCCCAGCTGTTCCGAAGGCAAACCGACCATCTGCCGCACGCCGCGCGACGGAGACGGCCCGCTGACCGATACCGATGGCAGCCCGATGGAGCAGGCCATGTATGCGGGTGCTTTCGCCGAAAAGGTGGTGGTTGATCAAAGCCAGGTCGTGGTGATCCCCGAAGACATGTCGCGCGAGGCGGCGTCGCTGATCGCCTGCGGGGTGATCACCGGTGTTGGCGCGGTGGTGAATGCTGCCGGATTGCGGGCCGGTCAGGACGTGGTGGTGATCGGCGCGGGCGGCGTGGGCCTGAACGCCATTCAGGGCGCGCGCATCGCCGGTGCCCGCCGGATCGTCGCGGTGGACATGAGCGAAGACAAGCTGGAAATCGCCAAAGAATTCGGTGCCACGGACGGGGTTCTGGGATCGTCCGAGAAGCCGTGGAAACAGGCGATGGCCGCTATGGGCAAAGGGGCCGATGCGGTGATCGTCACGGTTGGTGCGATCCCCGCCTATGACGCGGCCCCCCGATACCTTGCCCCCGGCGGCAAGGTGATCATCGTGGGCATGCCACCCTCGGACGCGCTGTCGGAATACGAACCGGGCATACTGGCCGCGGTCGGTCAGGGTATGGTCGGCTCGAAAATGGGGGATGTGGTGATCAAACGCGACATCCCATGGATGGTTGATCTTTACCAGCAGGGGCGCCTGAAACTGGACGAACTGATTTCCGGCCGCTGGAGCCTCGAGCAGATCAACGAAGCGATTGCCGACACCAAGACCGGCACGGCGAAAAGGAATGTCATCATTTTCGGCAAAGGGTAAGCCATGGCGGTTTCAAACCTATCCATTCTGGACGGGGGCAGCATCCTGCAACTGGATTTCGACAGCGGGGCGGCGATGCGCTTTCACGCCCTTTGGCTGCGCGACAATTCCCCCGACACGGCCACCCGCGATCCGGGCAACGGGCAGCGGCTGATCACGATGAAGGATCTTCCGGCCGAAACCATTGTTCAGTCGGCCTCACTTAGCGCCGAGGGCATAGAGATTACCTTTGCCCCCGGCGGTGTTTCGGCCTGTTATGACCCCGATTGGCTGGCTGCCCATGGGTATGACAAGGCACGCTCGGCGCAACTTCTGCCTGAACATGCCGAAAGCTGGGATGCCGCGTTAACACGCCAAGTTCCCAGCGGCCATTTTCCCGAGCTTTGCAGCAAAACCCCGGCCTTGCGCGACTGGCTGTCCCACATCCGCCGTTATGGGTTTGCCAAGCTGACCGGCCTGCCGGTTGAAAGCGGAAATCTGTTCAAGATCGTCGATCTGTTCGGGTATGTCCGCGAAACCAATTACGGGCGGCATTTCGAAGTCCGGACCGAGGTGAACCCGGTCAATCTGGCCTTCACCGGTCTTGGGCTTCAGGCGCATACCGACAACCCCTATCGCGATCCGGTGCCGACCATTCAGGTGCTGTCCTGTCTGGAAAACTCGGCCCAGGGCGGCGAGAACATGGTGGTGGACGGTTTCGCCTGTGCCGAACGGCTGCGACGCGAAGACCCCGAAGGCTTTGCCCTTCTGGCCCGTCATTCGGTCCGCTTTGACTATGCGGGCGAAGCCGGGGTCAGGCTGCAATCGCTCCGCCCGATGATCGAGCTTGCCCCCGAAGGTCATCTGGTTTGCATCCGCTTCAACTCGCGCTCAATCGCGCCGCTGACCACCGTGCCGTTCGGCGATATGCCAGCCTATTACGCCGCATATCGCCGCTTGTCGGATATCATCGACGATCCGGCGATGGAGGTGACGTTCAAGCTTGAACCCGGCGAGGCCTTTGTGGTCGACAACACCCGCGTATTGCATGCCCGCAAGGGATATTCCGGCGCAGGCAATCGCTGGTTACAGGGGTGCTATGCCGACAAGGACGCGCTGCTGTCGAAACTCAGCGCAATCGAGGCCGCATCGTGAAACCCGATTTTTCACCCCTGACCAAAGACAATATCGTCGCGTTCCTTGCCGACATTTTCGCCCGCCGCGGGGACGAGGAATATCTCGGTGAACCCGTCACCATGGCCCAGCACATGCTGCAAGGGGCCGCGCTGGCGGAAAAGGCGGGGCTTGGTGACGATATCGTCGTGGCCGCCCTGCTGCACGACATCGGCCATTTCACATCCGAGTTCGGCACCTACCACCCCAGCGACACCAAAGACCGCCATCACGAAGACGCAGGGGCCGAGGTGCTGGCCCCCTTTTTCCCCAGCCTCATCACCGATTGCGTGAAATACCATGTCGCCGCCAAACGCTATCTCTGCGCGACCAAGCCCGGGTATTTCGCCCGCCTGTCAGCCGCCTCGGTGCATACGCTGGAATTGCAGGGCGGCCCGATGAACGTCGGGGAAGTTGCCGCATTTGAAGAAAACCCCAACCTGAAAAAGATCATCCAGGTGCGCTATCTTGATGAAGCGGGCAAAGACCCTGACATGGCCACGCCCGATTTCTGGCATTTCGCGCCGAAAATTCAGGCTATCGTTGATGCGCATCAATCGTCGTCCAGCGCCCCGTCCCAGCCGAAATAGACGCCCTGAACCTCGTCCCCGCCAAGTTTGCGATAAAGCCCCAAGGCCGGCGCATTGTCGGTTTCGGTCCCGAGCCAAACCCCGTCGCACCCGCATTCCCGCGCAATCTCGATCATCCGGTTGGTCAAGTCTAAGGCGATCCCCCGCCGCAACCAGCCGTCGCGCGTGCCAACCTCGTTGATAAACATGCACGGCTCTTTATCGGGGTGCAGTAACACCGTGCCCGAGACCATCCCAATAGCCTCATCCCCGTCAAAGGCCAACAGAATCTCATGCAAGGGATCGCGCAAAAACGCCTCGGCCTGCACGGGGTCAATGGGCAAATCAAACAACCCTTCACGCACCGCCAGCAACACCGGCAAATCCGCGATCCCCAGCCGCCTGATCTCCATGTCCTTCCCCTTTTTCTTTGCCCCAATACTCCGGGGGTTTGGGGGCTGGCCCCCAATGCGTCCGGTTTTCCGCCGCTTGGTCGTTTTCTGACTTGCATCGCGCCACGGACCACGCCCAACCTACCGACAAACAGGGATACATGCCATGAAACTCCAAGACCTCGACATCATCGTCACTGCCCCCCCCGCCCCCGGTTGGGGAGGGCGCTACTGGATCCTCGTCAAACTGACCACCGACACCGGCATCACCGGCTGGGGAGAATGCTATGCCGCTTCGGTCGGACCCGAGGCGATGACCCATGTGATCCGCGACGTGTTCGAGCGGTATTTTCAGGACGAAAACCCCGAAAACGTCGAGCGGATGTTCCGCAAGACCTATTCCTCGGGCTTCACCCAACGGCCTGATCTGACGGTCATGGGCGCATTCTCGGGGCTTGAGATTGCCTGTTGGGATATCCTCGGCAAAGATCGTGACCGCCCCGTCTGGGTGCTGATCGGCGGGCTGATGAACGCGCGTATCCGCGCCTATAGCTATCTCTACCCGCTGCCGCATCACGACATGGCCAGTTTCTGGGTTTCGCCCGAAGCGGCCGCCGAATCCGCCCGTGATCTCGTGGACAGGGGCTATACGGCGGTCAAGTTCGACCCCGCCGGACCTTATACCATGCGCGGCGGCCATATGCCCGCCATGAGCGATATTTCCATGTCGGTTGCCTTCTGCAAAGCCATCCGCGACGAGGTGGGCGACAAGGCCGATCTGTTGTTCGGCACCCATGGGCAATTCTCGACCCCCGGCGCGATCCGGCTGGGGCAAGCCATCGAACCCTACCTGCCGCTATGGTTCGAAGAACCCGTCCCCCCCGACAACATCGCCGAGTTCGAAAAAGTCGCCAATGCCGTGCGCATCCCCGTGGCCACCGGCGAGCGGATGACCACCCGCGCCGAATTCGCCGCCGCTTTGCGCGCCGGAGTGCGCATCCTGCAACCCGCGCTCGGGCGGTCGGGCGGCATCTGGGAAACCCGCAAAATCGCCGCCGTGGCGGAAACCTTCAACGCCGAAATGGCCCCGCATCTTTATGCCGGTCCGGTGGAGTGGGCGGCCAATATCCATCTGGCCGCCGCGATCCCCAACCTGCTGCTGCTCGAAACGATCGAAACCCCGTTCCACAACGATCTGATCAAGGGAAGCATCAAAATCGAAAGCGGGTTTGTCCCCGCCCCGACCGCGCCCGGTCTGGGCATCGACATTGACGAAAGCCTCGCCCGTGCCAATCCCTATCAGGGCCGGAATCTGCATCTTGAAATGCGCGACGAACCCTGCGACTACCAGCATGGGAACGCCTTCCAGGGAGGGGCACCTGCGAAATAAACATTCCAACCTCGCAATCTGATACAGATATGCTATGTAAGGGGTGGAAGGAGTATGGTTCATGAACACCCATGTTGCCCCACCGGCTGAAGAAATGGCGGAAAACGCCCAAGGCGCCGCGACCTATCTAAAGACCTTGGCCCATGAAGGCCGATTGATGATCCTGTGCCATCTGGGCGGTGGAGAGAAATCCGTTGGCGAGTTGGAAGACCTTCTGAATATCCGCCAGGCGGCGGTCAGCCAGATGCTTGCGCGTCTGCGGGAAGAAGGGTTGGTTGAACCCCGCCGCGACGGCAAAACGATCTATTACAGTCTGGCCGACGAAAAAACCGAACAGGTGATCGGTTTGCTATATGAGCTGTTCTGCAAGGACGAATGCGCCTGAAAATTGCCCCGGCAATTCAATCGCGCCTGCGCCCCCTGAGCAGACCCGCATTGCGGGCGGCAAGGCCAATAGCGTCAGGTTGGGGTAACGGTGCATGCTCCAAAAGGCGCAAAACGCCCAACTTGGGTGAACCCAACAAAAAGGGGCTGGAAAACCAACCCCTTTTATAATGTCCGACAGGTCCGGTTTTACCCCAGCGCCTCGTCACAGCGCTTGCAGGTGCCTTCATGGCCATGGTGGCCCACATCCGGCAGCACTTTCCAGCATCGCTGGCATTTTTCGCCTTCGGCCTTTTCAAACACCACACCCACACCTTCGATCTCTGGCAGGCGGAAAGCTTCGGCCGGGCTTGGATCGCCGGTCAGAACAAGGTCTGAGGTGATGCAGATATCGTCGAAGCTCACCGATTTGAGCGCGGTCAGCATGGCCTCGTCCCGGATATGCACCACAGGCGCGGCTTCCAGCGAGGCCCCGATCACCTTGTCAGTCCGCTGCACCTCAAGCGCTGCCGTCACCACACGCCGCGCCTGACGCACCTGCGCCCATTTCGCGGCCAAGGGTTCATCCAGCCAATCGGCAGGGGTTGTGGGGATGTCTTGCAAGTGCACCGACGAGTCGTCGCCGGGGAAACGCTCAAGCCAGACCTCTTCCATGGTGAAGACCAGAACCGGTGCCAGCCACGTGGTCAACCGGTGGAACAGGATGTCCAGAACCGTGCGGGCCGAGCGGCGGCGCAATGTGTCCCCGTCGCAATACAAAGCGTCCTTGCGGATGTCGAAATAAAACGCCGACAGGTCCACGGTGGCAAAGTTGAACACAGCCGAGAACACGCCCTGGAAATCAAACTCTGCATAGCCTTTGCGCACCTTGTGATCCAACTCGGCCAAACGGTGCAGCACCCAGCGCTCAAGCTCGGGCATGTCTTTGGGGTCAACGCGGTCGCCTTCCGAGAACTCGGACAGAGACCCCAGCATAAACCGCATGGTGTTGCGCAGACGACGATAGCTGTCAGCCACCCCTTTCAGGATCTCCGGCCCGATCCGCTGGTCGGCAGTATAGTCGGTCTGCGCCACCCAAAGGCGCAGGATATCCGCGCCGTATTGCTTGACCACAGCCTCGGGCACGATGGTATTGCCCAGCGATTTGGACATCTTGTTGCCCTTCTCGTCCAGCGTGAACCCATGCGTGACCACGTTGCGATAAGGCGCACGACCCAAGGTGCCGCACGCCTGCAACAGCGAGGAATGGAACCACCCGCGATGCTGGTCGGTGCCCTCCATATAGACATCGGCGATACCGTCCTCGGTCCCGTCTTCACGGTCGCGCAACACGAATGAATGGGTCGAGCCAGAGTCAAACCACACGTCCAGCACGTCAAACACCTGATCATAGTCGTCAGCGTTCACGTCATTGCCAAGGAAACGCTCTTTCGCGCCTTCGGCATACCAGCAATCCGCGCCTTCGGCCTCAAACGCTTCCGAGATACGGGCGTTCACGGCCTCATTGCGCAGCAGGAAGTCAGGATCGGTCGGCAATACGCCCTTCTTGGTGAAGCAGGTCAGCGGCACGCCCCACGCGCGCTGGCGGCTAAGCACCCAGTCAGGCCGCGCTTCGATCATGCTGTAGAGACGGTTGCGCCCCGTCTGAGGCCACCATTTCACCAGCTGGTCGATGCTGTTCAGCGCCCGTTCACGGATGGTTGTGCCTATCTCGTCTTGGCCATCCCCAACCGCCTTATCGACGCTGGCAAACCACTGCGGTGTATTGCGGAAAATCACAGGCGCTTTTGAGCGCCACGAATGCGGATAGCTGTGCGAAACACGGCCACGGGCGATGATGCCACCGGCCTCAACCAGTTTGGCGATGACGGCACTGTTGGCCTTGCCCTCTTTGCCCTTGCGGTCAAAGACTTGCAGCCCCGCAAAGAACGGCACGTGGGCCAAGAACTCGGATTCCTCGCCCACGTTGTGAGTCATTTCCTTGGCCCATCCACGGCTTACGAAAGCTTCATAGTCGTCGGCCCCGTGGCTTGGCGCGGTGTGAACGAAACCGGTGCCCGCGTCATCGGTCACATGGTCGCCGTCGATCATCGGCACGTCGTAGTCCCAGAAGCCGTTGGCACCTTCGAGACCGGCGAAGGGGTGACGTAAGATCATGCCTTCAAACTCGGCAGGGGCCACGTCGCGAACCCGAGTGAACTCGGTCACACGGGATTTGGTCAAAGAATCCTCGGCCAGAGCATCGGCGAACAGGTAAAGATCGCCCGCTTTGGTCCAGCTTTCATCCTCGGTCGCGTCCACGCGGTAAAGGCCGTAAGCCACCTTGTCGTTATAGGCCACGGCTTTGTTGGACGGGATGGTCCAAGGGGTTGTGGTCCAGATGACGACGCGGGCTTCAGAAAGGTCCCCGTCCCGGGCCTGACCCGGGACCTCTTGGTCGGTCGGGTCCTCGGCTCGGCGGCCGGGGCGGGCAACACTGAACGGCACCCAGATCGTATGCGACTTATGATCGTGATACTCGATCTCCGCCTCGGCCAAGGCCGTTTTCTCAACTGGCGACCACATCACCGGCTTCGAGCCTTGATAAAGCGTTCCGTTCATCAGGAACTTCATGAACTCCTCGGCGATCACCGCCTCGGCGTGGAAATCCATCGTCAGGTAAGGGTCTTCCCAATTGCCGGTGATGCCCAGACGCTTGAACTCCTCGCGCTGGATGTCCACCCAGCCCTCGGCGAACTTGCGGCATTCCTGACGGAAATCCACCACGTCCACGTCGTCTTTGTTCTTGCCCTTCTTGCGGTACTGTTCCTCGATCTTCCATTCGATCGGCAGACCGTGGCAATCCCAGCCCGGCACATAGCGGGCATCGAACCCCATCATCTGATGCGAACGGACGATCATGTCCTTGATCGTCTTGTTCAGCGCGTGGCCGATGTGCAAATGCCCGTTCGCGTAGGGCGGTCCGTCATGCAGGGTAAAGGGCGCACGGCCCTCTTTCTCGCGCAGGCGGTCATAGACGCCGATCTTCTCCCAGCGGTCCAGCCACTGGGGTTCACGTTTCGGCAGGCCCGCCCGCATCGGGAAATCGGTCTGGGGCAGGTTCAGGGTCGACTTATAGTCAGGGGTTTCGGCACACATATCCGTGTTGCTCCGTCATCATTTTTCATCTGGGGGATAACAAAAGGCGGCGCGGTGATCCATACGCCTTTGCCCGGCAAACTCTGATCCTCAGAGCGCCGGGTGACTAATTCGAATAATGATGCCGAAAGCGTTTCGTATAGAACCTGCATCGCAGGTGTGATGTGAAACGCCCAAGCCCCATTGTTGGTGCGTATATTTTGCGATCAACCTGGCAGCCAATTTGCTCGCAAAACATTTGAATTGCCGTGTCATGGCGGCGGTTATAGGGGGACAAGGGAACGAGGTCCATAGCCAAGACAAAGCCCCCGCCAAAGCCCGGCGTTTGACAAAATCACCGGGGCGGGTTTGATATTGGCACCAGACCGGGGGGCTGGCGGATATGCATATCAAACCAATTCCTTTGCTCATTGTCATTGCCGTGGCCGGGGCAATCGCCTATTGGGCGCTTCTGCGCAACACAGGCACGGCCCCCAGCGCCGGGACCGACGGCGGGCCAATGGTTGAGATCACGGTCCCCGACCTGAGCCTGAACGCCCGTAAGGGCAAACAGGCCTTCGAGGCCAATTGCATCGCCTGCCACGGGGCCAATGCCGCCGGACGCGACGGATCAGGCCCGCCTTTGGTCCATAAGACCTATGAACCGGGCCACCACGGCGACGCGGCCTTTATCCTTGCCGCGCGTCGGGGCGTCCAGTCCCACCATTGGCGGTTCGGCAATATGCCTCCGGTCGAAAATGTCTCGGACGAGGCACTAGTTCAGATCATCGCCTATGTGCGCGAACTCCAGCGGGCGAATGGCATCAATTAAAGCGTTTCAACCCCCCTGTTTCATCTTTTTGACAAATACTTCGGGGGGAAACCAGCCGCAGACCTGCGGCTGGTGGGGGGCAGCGCCCCCTTACACCTTAGCCTTTGCGGAACAGCCCTGTCATTGCCCGCTTGACCGTGCCCGCCGTACCCGGCTTTTGGCGGGCCACAAAGGGCATCGGCCGGCAGAGCGTCATGGCGGTTAGCCCCACGCGGGCGGTCAAGGCCCCGTTGATCACCCCTTCGCCGAAGCGGCGCGAAATCTTGCCAGCCAGCGCCCCGCCCGCGACCGAGCCGATCAGGTCGTCGCCAATCGCCACCGCGCCGGTTGCCACAAGATGGGCCAGCACCGCGCGGATCAGGCGCCAGCTGCCCAGCGTGCCCGAGCGGCCCCCGTAAATCTGCGCCACCGCGCGCACCATCCGCATATTCGCCGCCAGCGCCGCCAGAACATCGACCAGCGCCATTGGCACCAGCGCCGTGACCGTCGCCACGCGGCGCGATGCGCTTTCGACCTCGGCCAGGGCGGCCTTGTCGAGCGGTTCCATCATCTCGGCCTCAACCAGCTGAAGGATCGCATCCGCATCCATCTGGTCGGGCAACAATTCGTCCACCCGCTGCGCCTTCCAGCGCAGCTCTTCGCGTCGTTGATACAGCGCCATCACCTTGCGCGTGGCCTTCAGCGCCTCGTCCCGCGAGCCGTCCCGGGCCGCTTTCACCTGCGCTTGCAGCCCGTCCAGCTGCCCCAGTCGGCGATAGGCCAGCCATTCACGGCCCGCGACTGTCAGCAGCAACAGGGCGGTCACGCCCAAAAGCCCGCCAAAGGCCCACCCCAGCATCGGGCGCGTCAGCAGCAGGCCGCTGACAAAATCCCACAGGGCAATGCCGATCCACGCGGTAATCAGCGCGGCCAGCGTTGCCCCAAGCCAGCGCCCCATGCGGCTGATCCGGCCGCCGGGGCGGCCCAGATGCCGTGCCATGGCGGGCAAGGCGGCCTCGCCCAGCTCGGGCACCGGCGGCGCATCAGCGGGCGAGACCGCCTCGACATCAAGATCAATCAGGATCGGTCCCTTGCTCATGCGCCACGGCTCCATTCCAACTGCACATCGGGCAGATTTTCGTCGTTGCGGCCCCCGTCCGATTGCGCGATCTCGGCAAACCCTTCGCGCGCGTAAAACCGCCTTGCGCCCCTGTTCGCCTGAAAGGTCCACAATTCCAGCCGGTCAACGCCGCACTTGGCATGATCCAGCAAGGCCTTGCCAATCCCCCGCCCCTGCGCGTGGGTTGCCACGAAAAGACCGGTCACTTCGGCCCCGTCCTGTGCCAGAAATCCCAAAACCTCGCCGTCTTCGGCCAGTGTCACCCAGCCCCGGTCAATCATTTTGCCGCAAAAGCTGATCTCTTCGGCGCGGCTGTGGATGCGGGGCAGCCAGCCGGTCCTGTCGACGAAGTCCGACAGGATCGCGCCGGTCTTGCCGGCGTCGGTGGGGCGGGCGGGGCGCAGGATCATCGGAAGATATCCCCGATCAGGAACTCGGCTGCCTTGTCCAGCCGGATATGCGGAGGCCCCTGCCCCGGCAACAGCGTCAGTGGCGCGGGCTGGTAGGCGATGTCTTTCAACCCGAACCGCCCCTCGGCCTCGAGCACCTCGTTCAACGAGGTCGGGATGTCGCCGGGATGGAATGCCACGGGCGAGGATTTGCCCGCCACCAGCCCCTGTACGCATTCCAGCATATCGCCATTCTGGGGCACCGAGGCTTCGGTCGTGGCCCGCAGCGACGCCAGACACAGCGCCGCCGTGTCGGCCCCGGCAAAATCTGCCCGATCCCGCGCCTGTCGGACCAGAGATTCCATAAAGGCCGCCAGATCGCCGTGGGTTTTGTGATGCAAATGGTCCACCTTGGTCGCGGCAAACAGGATTTTCTCAACCCGTTTTCCCCCCAGCAAACGCGCCAGAATCCGGTTGCGGCCGGGCCGGAAGGCGTGCATCAGCCCCGACATCGTATCGCGCAATTCGCGCACCGCAGGCCGTCCGCGATGCAGGGCGCCCAGCGCATCCACCAGCACGATCTGCCGGTCAATCCGCGCGAAATGGTCTTTGAAAAATGGCCGGACCACTTTCGATTTATAGGCCGCATAGCGCCGCTCCATCTCGCGCCGTAATGTGCCGCGTTTGGGATCACCCTTTACGGGGGCGAATGTCAGCACCGGCGATCCGGCCAGATCCCCCGGCAAAAGGAACCGCCCCGGGGTGCAAACCGACCAGCCATTATCCCGCGCGGCGCTCAAATAACCCGCGAAGGCCAGGGCCAGGGCCTGTGCTGCCGCCTCGTCATGGGTGCCGCTACCGTCGGTCCGATCATACAGCGCCAGAAATTCCGCCGCCTCGGCCCGTCCTGCCATGCGGCTCAGGCTTTCCCTGGCCCATTCATCATAGGATTTGTCCAACAGCAACAGGTCCAGCAGCCATTCGCCGGGATAGTCCACGATATCCACATGCACCGTCCTCGGCCCGCGCATTCCGGCAAATAAACCCTCGGGCGCAACCCGGAACGACAGCCGCAATTCCGAGATTGAACGGGTGCTTTCCGGCCAAACCGGCCGGGCGCCGGTCATTGCCCCGAGATGCGTCTCGTAATCAAAGCGCGGCACGGTATCGTCGGGTTGCGGCTGCAAAAAACCGGCGCGGATATTCGCCCGCCCGGCCAGCCCCGGCATCCGGCCCCGATCCAGCAGGTTTGCCACCAACGAGGTGATGAACACCGTCTTGCCCGACCGCGCAAGTCCGGTGACACCAAGACGGATCACCGGTTCGAAAAGCGCTTCGTTCACGCTGTCTCCGATGGCGCCGACCTGCCGCGAGGCGTCTTTGACGATTGTGGAAAGGGCCAATGGCTGCCTCGTAATATCTGTTGCCCCCAACATAGGCAGCAAGCAGGCGGCTTTCCAGTCGGGGATTGCCCGCGCCGCGCCCAACGGCTAAGTCAGCGCTCATGCCGCGCTATGCCCTGAAAGTCGAATATCACGGTGCCCCCTTTGCCGGATGGCAAAGACAGGCCGACCAGCCCTCGGTGCAGGGGGCGATTGAAGACGCCTTGGCCAAGCTCGAACCCCGCGCCCATACCATAGCCGCCGCAGGGCGCACCGATGCGGGCGTGCATGCGCTGGCACAGGTGGCCCATTGCGATATGGAGAAAGGCTGGGACCCGTTCCGCCTGTCCGAGGCGCTGAACTACCACCTCAAGCCTCTGCCCGTTGCGATCCTGCAAGCCGCACAGGTTAAGGATGATTGGCACGCCCGGTTTTCAGCCCGTGAGCGGAGGTATTTCTTCCGCCTTCTGACCCGCCGTGCGCCCGCAACCCACGACAAGGGTTTGGTCTGGCAGGTCGGGCACGATCTTGACCTGGGCGCGATGCGCCTAGGGGCGGCCCATCTGATCGGAAACCACGATTTCACGACGTTTCGGTCGTCCATCTGCCAGGCGGCCTCGCCGGTGAAAACTCTGGACGAGATCACGATTGAGCAGGTCGAGGGGCTGTCGGGCCGCGAATATCATTTCCACATCCGCGCCCGCAGTTTCCTGCACAATCAGGTCCGCAGTTTTGTCGGCACGCTCGAGCGTGTCGGCGCAGGCGCATGGGATCCGATCCGCGTCAAACAGGCACTTGAGGCCCGCGACCGCGCCGCCTGCGGACCCGTCTGCCCGCCCGAAGGGCTGTATCTGGCGGGGGTGGGCTATCCCGAGGATGCTTTCGGACATACTTGATAGTCTAAGAGAATCATCGGGTCAGGATTGTCTTACTTGACGGATGTTGCCCATAGCCCTTTGCTGGTCATCAGCCCAAGCATCGAAAAATAATAGTAAATTAATCTGACGTTGAGTTGGCACCAACTGTAGGAAAAATCATGGCAAAATCTCCGAAAGAAACTAAGGGGCCCATTGTAAAAACCGGTCCGACGAGGGGTAAGAACAGGTCCAGAAACGACAACGGTCGATGGCGGGCAAAACGGAGCGACGCCGGAAAAGCCAGAAATAAATCCAAGAACGACAACGAAAAGGGCTGCTTTCTTACTACAGCTGCCTGCCAATATAAAGGTCTGCCTGATAATTGTTATGAATTGCAAACGATGCGAAAATTTCGAGATGATTTTCTTAGTCGATTCTCTGAGGGCCGAGAACTAATAGCTGAATACTATCGAATTGCTCCGCAATTGACACCGCTTCTAAAAGACAAGGCGATTGCCGAAGATACATGGAATAACATTTTACGATCTGTGACGTCTATCGAAAGTGGCGATTACGACGAAGCCACAACGGTTTATAGGAAGATGGTGAACCAACTTCAATTGATGCAATCTGTTTCGGATAAAACGGATTCATGACACACCGAACGCATCCGCTACCGGACATTAACCGATAGCAGGGCATCTTCCCTTTCGACGTCACAAAAGTTCGACAGGCCTTACGGATAGCGAAAGCAAGGATTCTTAGGGGGCCAGCCAAACACCGGAAGATCGGAAGGTGCGGGGGAAACCCTGTCCGGCGATGAACCACTTTAGGTGGGCCCACCGATTTCATAACGAACAAACCCTGATTGCCCTTGCCCCTGCCAGAGACGCTCTGCGCGGGGCGAGCGCACATGGCCCGGCCCGCAAAAGCCAAAGCTCTATGCGAAACCCGCCCCCTCTGCTAGCCTTATGCTTTAAAGCGTTTCTAGATTGACTTGAGACAAAGTTGATTTCGAAACGCCCGCAACATCAATAGGTATCGCGCGTTTCGACACATTGTTGTGTCTCAACAATATGTCGAAACGCTTTAGCAGCAGGAACCTTTCATGACACAGCAGTTTTGCGACGGTTATGGCAATGCCCTGACCACAGGATCACAAGCCGCCTGCGACGCCTATAAGCAGGGAACGCATCTTTTTCTCGGCGGTCATTTCGCGGCCCTTAAGACGTTCGAGGCCGCCACCCGCGCCGACCCGCAATTCGCGCTTGGCCATGTGGCCCTCGCCCGCGCATCGGCGATGGCGGGCCGCATGGCCGAGGCCAAATCCGCAATCGCGCGGGCCGTGGCGCTTGCCGATACGGTCGATGACCGCGAAGCCAGCCACATCGCTGCCCATGCTTTGATGCTTGCAGGTGATGCCGCAGGCTGCCGCGCGGCGGTGCTGGCCCATGTCCGCGATTATCCCCGTGATGCGATGGTTGCGCAGCTTTGTACCAGCGTCTTCGGCCTGATCGGATTCTCAGGCGAGGTTGGGCGCGAAGCGGCACTGCTGGCCTATACCGAAACGCTTGTGCCACATTATGCGGGCGACTGGTGGATGACATCGATGCACGCCGTCGCACTCTGCGAAACAGGGCAGGTCAGCCGGTCTTTGCGCCTGATGGAAACGGCGCTGGGGCTGAACCCGCGCAATGCCAACGCCGCCCATTTCAAGGCGCATGCACTTTATGAAAGCGGCGAGGCCGCGACGGGCCGGACATACCTGTCCGGCTGGATGACGGATTACGACCCCAAAAGCGTGCTGCACGGGCACCTAAGCTGGCATCAGGCGCTTTGGGCGATGCAGGATGGAGATACCGACGCCATGTGGCAGGCGATTGACACCCGGATCGGCCCCGGCAGGGCACGGGGGCTGCCGATCAACGTGTTGACCGATACGGTCGCGCTGCTATTCCGCGCGGAAATTGCCGGTCACGCGGTCGCGTCAGAGCGTTGGCGACAAATCAGCGACTACGCGGCGCAGTATTTTCCCAACACCGGCCAGTGCTTTGCCGATCTTCACGCCGCCCTTGGCCACGCCATGGCCGGCGACGGAGACCGCCTCGCCCATATCATCGACACCGCGAAAGGCTATGCTGGCGATCTGGTCGCACCCGTCGCCAAAGCCTGGAAAAACGTTGCGCATCAAAACTGGGCCGCAGCCCTTGATGAGCTTTCAACGGTCATGGCCACCACCGAACGCTTTGGCGGCAGCCGCGCCCAGCGCGATCTGATCGAACTGGCCTATGTCCATATCCTGTTGAAACTGGGCCGAACGGACGAGGCCCAAAGGGCCTTGCAGACCCGCCGCCCCGTGCTGGCAAAATCCCCGCCCGTGGCAGGGCTTGGGTGAAAGCGCCGGGGCCGCCCGCCCAAAGGAGATCGTGGAATTTGGATATTTAAGGTCAAAAGATGATGTGTGTAGCCCCCTGCCGCGAGGGGCAGAGGGCCATCTTCTGACACGGTCATCGGCGTCCCCGCCTGTACCGCGCCTCAAGAAATGGCTCAAATATATTACGAAACCATGAACATCTTTTGTCCGCAAATATCCTCGGGGGTGAACCCAGCCGCGACCAGCGGCTGGGGAGGGGGCGGATAGCCCCCTTTCATGACAATTTAAGGCAAACTCAACTTCGCCATTCGGCCACCGTCGATTGTCCAGACCTGCCCTGTCACAAAGCTCGCCTCAGCGCTTGCCAGCCAGCAGATCAGCGCCGCCACCTCGTCCGGCGAACCCGTGCGGCCAACGGGGTGGATGCCGCCGATTTTGCCTCGGAAAACTTCAGGATCATCCAGAGACTCAATGAAATCCACGTTAAGCGGTGTATCGATCCAGCCCGGGGCGACGGCGTTGCAACGCACACCGTCAGGACCGTGATCCACTGCCACGGCGCGAGTGAGACCATGCAACCCCGCCTTGGCGGCGCAATAGGCAGGGTGGCGCGGGTTTGACCCCAGACCCTCAATCGAGCCGGTGTTGACGATTGCGCCTTTTGCAGTTCGCAAATACGGCATCGCCGCTTTGGTCAGCAGAAACGGCACCGTCAGGTTGAGATGCAACGAAGCGTGCCAATCCTCAACCGTGCTTTCCTCGACCGTGCCTTCTCGCATCAGGCCTGCATTGTTCACCAACACATCGAGTTTGCCCGCATGACGGATGACCTCGGGGATGACCTCGGCGCAGGCGGCTTCGTCCATCAGGTCCACAGCGATATGGTGCGCCCCGTTCAATGGGCGACGCTGGGCGGTGAAAACTTCCGCCCCTTCGGACATGAGCCGCTCGGCCACCGCCGCGCCAATGCCTGACGATGCGCCAGTGACCAGCGCCACTTTTCCCTGAAACCTCATCCGACCGGCTTGCCTCCGTTCACTTCCACGAGCGCCCCACACATATACCGCGCATCGTCCGACGCCAGAAAGGCGACCACATCGGCAATATCTTCGGGTTCGGCAATCCGCCCCAAGGGGACCGAGGCGTTTAGCTCATCAATCGCCCGATCAGCATCCAGCCCGCGAATTTCGAAACCGCTGCGGATCATCGGCGTGTTGACCTCGTTCGGGCAGACCGCATTGACACGAATACCCTGATGCGCGTGGTCGCGACCAAGACATTGGGTGAGCGAGGCAATCGCGGCCTTCGACATGATATAGACCGGATGGTCCGGCCCGGGATGCACGCCCCAACAGCTTGAGGTGTTGACGATGGCTCCACCGCCTGCCTGCGCCATGATCGGGATCGCCGCGCGGCAGAGGCGAAACGGTGCTTCGACGTTGATGCCCATCGAGCGACGGAGATCCTCGTCCGTGGCTTCGGTGATCTTGCCACGGGTGATGATCCCTGCGTTGTTGATCAGGATATCAAGCCCGCCCATTTGCTCGGCCGCCTGCGCGGGCAAGGCGTCGCAAAAGGCCCCGTCCAGCAGGTCTCCGGTAAGGTCCGCGCTGTCGCGGTCGGTGGTCAAAACGGTCGCGCCTTCGGCCCGCAAACGGGCGACTATCGCCTGACCGATACCGCCATTCGCGCCGGTGACGAGCGCTTTTTTGTCTTTGAATCGCATGGTGCCCTCGCCCTCAATACTCCTGGTTCAACGCATCCGCCGCCGGAATTTCAAGCTCGCGCCGAGCGATATAGTCGAGCAGCGCCTCGTTCACCGCCTCGTCCAGCTTGGGTTCCTCGTATTCGCGCAGCATCTTGCGGGCCACACCCAGCGCCCGTTCGGTGATCTCGACCGAGCCTTCGGCGACCCATTGTTCGATCGAGTTGTTGTCGAACAACTCGGGCATGAAGAACGCCCGTTGGAAGTTTTCCTGCGTGTGGGGGTGGCCAAGATAATGCCCGCCGGGGCCGACATCGCGCACCGCCGCCAAAGCTTCGTCAAAGTCGTCCCAGCGCGGGCCTTCGGCCATGCGATAGGCCATGGCGCATTGCTCGGCATCGACGATGAATTTTGCGACGGAACAGTGCATTCCGGCCTCGTTCCAGCCCGCCGAGTGCCAGATGTAGTTGGCCCCTGCATGGATCACCGATGACAGGGTGGTGGCGCTTTCATAGCCCGCTTGCGCGTCAAAGGTCTTGGCCCCGCCAAGCGTGTTCGACGTTCGCCATGGCACGCCGTAGAACCGCGCCATTTGGCCGATCATGAAATTCATCAGGCTGATCTCGGGCGTGCCGGCCATCGGCGCGCCGGATTTCATCGAAACGGTGGACAGGTAGTGCCCATAGATCGCCGGTGCGCCTTTGCGGATGACTTGGGTATAGGCCAGCGCCGACAGCGCCTCGGCGTTCAGTTGCGCCACCGAGGGCACCATCGAAGCGGGCGTGTTGGCCCCGCCCAAGACGAAGGGCGAACACAGCACCGGCTGGTTGCGGCGGCAAAACGCTCGCATGGCCCCCAGCATGGTTTCGTCCCAAACGAGCGGAGAGTTGCCGTTGCAGTTGCCAGTGACAACGGGGTGATCGTCGATGAACCCCTCGCCAAACAGGATATCGCACATATCCAGAACGTCCTCGGCGTTCTTGGGGCTGGTGGTCATCCCCATAAAGGTCTTGTCCGAGTATTTCATCGACGAATAGGTGATCCGCAAATGCCGTTGGCTGATCGGGTGATCGTAAGGCTCAACAATATGGTGGGCCGAGCTATGCAGCGCGGGCGACATATGTGCCAGCTTGTGGAACATCGCCAGGTCGTCCAGCGTTGGGTTTCGGCGCACATCGTCGAGGTCACGCAGGAAGGGCGCACCTGTCATCGGCACGAACATCGACCGTTTGCCACCCAGCGGGATGTTGTTGGCCGGATTACGGGCGTGATAGGTGAAATCCGACGGGATGGTCGCGATCAGCTCGCGCACCATTTCCCTGTCAAGATAAACCGTCTCGCCAACCACCTTGGCACCGGCCTTGCGCCAGTCCTCAAGCGCTATGTCGTCGCGGAACACAACGCCCACCTCTTCGAGGATCGACATCGAGGCATCATCGAGCTTACGCACCTGCTCTTCATCCATCACCTCGCAACGGGGCAATTTGTTGTTGAGGCCGGGAAGCATCTGGTGATCGGGGGCGGCACGCAAGGCCTGACGGGCAGCGCGGCCTCCGCCACGGGTGCGGCGGGGGGCGGTAAGGGTTGTCATGGGACACCTCGTTTCGACTTGAACTGCATACAGTTTGCATAATTTGGCAGAGCGCCCTCACCCTGCTTGCGAAATATCCCGACAGATTCCGACCTGCGAGCTTTCGCGGTCAGTCCGCCAGTTTTTGCAGGATGAAATCGCTTTTCAGGTGTTTCGCAACATCATACGGATCGCAACGCCCGTTCGGGTCAAAATCTATCGGGCCAATAGCCTCTGCCACCTTCAGCGCAGCCTCATTCAGCGCCCTTGTGCGCTTGCCCATCCCCATCAGGGCGGTGGCCATGCTCATCAAAATATCGGTCGGTTGTTTGGAATGCGTCTGTCCGATCCGGGCGATGTGGTTCAGGAAATATACCTCATCCGGCGCGGATTTCTTCTTGTTCTTGGAAATCTCGTAAAGCAGCCCATACCCGCAGCACTTGCGCATCGCGTCATCGCTGGCGATCCAACGGTCGGCCAATTCCACGACGAAGGGCGTCTTTGCAAGCGTCGCATCGCAGGAAGAAAACACATGCGCCAGATAGCCGCCTTGCAGATGCTCGACCTGAGACTCGGCTTGCTCGATCGACATGGATTTCGGATCGTCAATCAGCAAGGAAATGATCTTCATTTCATAAACGTCTGATGCCCAAAGCTCGTTCGCCAGCGCCGCGTCGCGCCCCACGGACTTGGCGAATTTGCGCAGCTTGGTCAGCCCGATGCCATAGCTTTTCAGGCCTCCGGATGTCTCGGCGTGGTTTTCCCAATGGGCGATGCCACGGTGATCCTGATTGGCAATCAGATGATCGAGAATGTCGGATTTGTTCATAATTCCCCCCTTTTGGAAGGATGACCATAACCGTTCAGAGAATCAAGGATGCCGCGAAAAGGTGCTATTCCGCCCCCGCCCGCCATTCTTTCCAGCGCAGATAGGCATTGGCCCCGATGGTCGAAAACGGCTCGGGCGGCAATTTGCTCGGCACATCCTCGGCGGTGAAATAGCGGGTAATGTCGCTTTGCACACCCATCGCCATCTCGGCTGCTCCGATGCCGGTCAGCGTTCCCCGCGCCGTGCCCAACCCGTTCTGCACGCAAGCCGAATACACAGCCTCTTCGATCTCGCCCATGACCGAGACGCCATTATAGGACAGGCACAGATGCCCCGCCCATGAATATTCCGGCTGCAAGCCTTTCAACTGCGGGAAGCGTTGGTCAAACTTGCGTTGCTGGACCCCCGCCGCCCAGCGGATGCCGCGATCTGACACCTCCATATTGGGGCGGAAATGGCTGCAAGTGCGGGTGATAATGCGGTTGCCCCCCTGCCCTGTATCAATGCGGCGCATCGTGGTGCCCATCGGATCGGACGGCGTGATCCCCCAGCGCGAGGCACCGCCAAGCGCCCTTATCTGGTCATCCGTCAACTCAGGCGTCATCGAGGCGTAGAGCATCACATGCATCAGCCGCCCGCGCATATAGCCGAAGCTTTCCAGATGGCCGTTATTGGCAAGGATGATTTTGGCGGTCGTCACCTTGGCTTTGGGCGTTTTGACAATCCAGCCCGATCCGGCGCGTTCAAAGCCGGTGGCGGGCGTGTTTTCGTGCAGACCGATCTTGGGTTTCAGCCCTTCCCCCAAGCCACGAATGTATCCTGCGGGCTGCAAAACCACTGTTCCCGGCGTGTAAAGCCCGCTGGTGTAATGCGGTGAACCGGTCAGCTCTTGCACCTGCTTTTGGTCCAGCAATTCGCACGGTTCCCCAAGCGACGCCAGATGCCGCGCGTAGCTTGCGTTGTGACGGTCCCCGCCAGCGGTTGCCGCGCCGTTGACCTTGCCGCATTCGTCGAAATAATCCGGCTTGATGCCGTATTCCGCCACCGCCTGACGCCCAAAATCAATCGCCTGACGGTTCAATCCGATCAACGCGCGATCATCGCCCGCGCCCGCGTAATCGTCCGAGGTCAGCTCGTGCGGCAGGTCGATCATGAAGCCCGAGTTGCGCCCGGCCGAGCTTTCGGCCAGTCGCCCGGCCTCAAGCAGAACGACGTTCAATGCCGGATCGATTTGCAGCAACCGCCGCGCCGCCGACAGGCCGGCGAAGCCGCCGCCGATAATCACCACATCGGCGGTGCGGTCCGCCTCAAGCGGCAGCGGATCGGGTTGCGGGCCAAGGATAAGGTTCCAGGCCGCCGGTCCGCGATGCACCGGCAGGCGCACAGCGCTGGGCATCAGTCGACCTGATCTTCGTCGTCGTCGCTGAGGTCCAGCCAGATGGTTTTCAACTGAGTATACTGGTCATGCGCATGAACCGAGTTGTCGCGTCCGCCAAAGCCAGACTGTTTGTAGCCACCGAACGGCGTGGACATATCACCTTCGCCGAAGCAATTGACGGTGACAGTGCCCGCCTTGATCCGACGCGCAGCCCGCAAGGCTTTCTTGCCATTGGCCGAGAAAACCGAGGCCGCCAGCCCATAGTCGGTGTCATTGGCCTTGGCGATTGCCTCGTCCCACGTCTTGACGGTCATCACCGACAAGACCGGACCAAAGATTTCCTCTCGCGCGGCTTTGCTGTCTTCCGACACGTCCATGACGGTCGGCTGGACATAGGCGCCATCCACGGCCTCGCCCCCCAGATGGACCTTTTCGCCTTCGCTCAGATAGGTGCAAACCTTGTCGAAATGCGCCTTGCTGACCAAGGCCCCAACACGGTTCTCAGGGTCCAGCGGATCGCCCAGCGGCCATTCGCGGGCGTGCGCCAGAATGCGGGTCAGCAAAGCGTCCTTGATGTCCTCATGCACGATCAGCCGCGAGGTGGCCGAGCAGTTTTCGCCCATGTTCCAGAACGCGCCGTTGACCACATGCGCCGCCACGGTATCGAGGTTTTCTGCGTCGTCCATCACCACGCAAGGGTTCTTGCCGCCCATCTCAAGCGTGATTTCCTTGAGGTTGCTATCGGCTGAATAGCGCAGAAACCGGCGGCCTGTTTCGGTTGAGCCGGTAAAGCTGACCATATCGATGTCCATATGGGTGCCGATGGGTTCGCCAACCTCGGGGCCGGTGCCGGGCAGGATGTTCAGAACCCCCGCAGGCACGCCCGCCTCTTTCGCCAATTCGGCAACGCGCAGGGCCGTCAGACTGGTTTCTTCGGCGGGTTTGACGATCACCGAACAGCCCGCCGCCAAGGCAGGGGCGATTTTCCACGCCAGCATCAGCAGCGGGAAGTTCCACGGCAGCACCAAGCCGACTACGCCAACAGGTTCGCGCACCACCATCGCCATGTGATCGTCCGACGCGGGCGCGACCTGATCGTAAAGCTTGTCAATCGCCTCGGCGTGCCACTTGATGCAATGGATCGTCTCGGGCACATCGACCGTTTCGCAATCATAGATCGTCTTGCCACTGTCGAGGCTTTCCATCACCGCCAGTTCGCGGGCGTTGCGGGTCATCAGTTTGCACAGGCGGATCAGCACGTCCTTGCGTTCCGACGGATGCAGACGCGACCAGCGGCCATCCTCGAACGCTTCGCGGGCTTTCTCAACCGCGAAATCCACATCCTCGGCCCCGCAGGCTGCGACCTTGGCCAAAACTCCGCCCGTCGCGGGGTTGGAGGTTTCAAACGTCTTGCCCGAAATCGCCTGACGATAGCCGCCGTTGATGAACGCCCCTGTCGGCAGGTCCAGATCGGCGGCGATGGCAATGTATTCGTCTTTTGTCAGCAGTCCCATGGGTTCACCCTTCCGCCTGAATATCTGCGATTGTGCGTTTCAAAACCCGCACGACCTGTTCCAACTCGCGTTTGTCGTCCTTGTTCAGCGCCTTCAGCGGGCGGCGCACAACGGACGCATCAATGCCGTTCATCGTGACGCCGTGCTTGATCGTCTGGATGAATTTCCCACCCTGTTCGAGCACCCGCATCAGCGGCATCATCGCGCTCATGATGCGGCGGCCTTTGGCAAAGTTCCCCTCAACCACGCAAGCATTGTAAAGCGCGACGTGTTCCTGCGGCAGAAAGTTCGATCCGCCACACACCCAGAACGGTGCGCCCCAAGCAAAGAATTCCAGCGCCTGATCGTCCATGCCGCAGCCCAGCTGGATATGCGGATAATCCCGCGCCAACAGGTGCACGCGGTTGATGTCGCCCGAGCTTTCTTTGATGCCGCAGAAATTGCGGCTGCGGCCCACACGGTCGAGGAATTCCTCGCCCATCATCGTGCCGGTGCGGTGCGGGTAATTGTAAAGCATGATCGGCAGGTCCGCCGCACGGTCGATGGCCAGCGCGTTGAGCGCATTTTCGCGGTCCGTCGGCACCGCGTAGGGGGGCGAGGCCAGCAGGATGCTATCGGCCCCCATGTCCTTCGCCGCGACGGCCAAGGCAATCGAATCGTCGGTCAGCATGGTGCCGGTGCCGACTACCAAAGGCAGTCGGCCCTTGATCCGGTCCTTGGTGAATTGCGCGATCTCGATGCGTTCGGCGACGGTCTGGGCGTAGTTCTCGCCCGTTGATCCGCCGGTTATCAGCCCGTGCACGCCCGCCGCGATCAGGTATTCGATCACATCCGCAAGCCCGTCCCAATGGACCGAGCCGTCGGCGTTATAGGGCGTCACCAACGGGGTGTAGATGCCATCAAAGTTGAAGATTGGTGTCATTGGGTCCTCATGCTGTGCGGGCGCCGGGGGCGGCCCCCAAGGGCGCGTCCAGCGCCGTTGGCATTACGAAAAGTTCGATCTGACCACGGGAAAGCTCCCAATGGTCCAAAGCAAGCTGCGCGGCTTTCGCGCCGTTGCCCTGTTCAATTGCGCGGATGATGCCGTCATGCTGCTCGCTGGCAAGCGAGACGTTTTCAGCCATCGCGCTGTTGCGCGGCTGGTAGAAGGTCATCGAGATCCGCGCGTGGTCGATCAGCAGGCGGTTGAGGCTGGGTTGCAGATAGACATTGCCCGCCATCTCGCCGGTGATTGCGTGGAACCGGTTGTTCGCCAGCGTCCGGTCGGCGGCGTTGCCCGAATGCAGCGAGGCTTTGAACGCGGTTTGCGCGTCTTTCAACTGGTCCAGTTGCGCGGGTGTCGCGTTCTCGGCGGCCAGTTGCGTGATCGAGCTATAGATCATCGGCGCGGCCAGAAAGAAATCGCGCAAGGTGCGGTGGCCCATATCCGTAACCCGCGCACCGCGATTCTGGTGCAGGGTCAGATAGCCTTCGCCGGTCAGTTCGCGGAAGGCATCGCGCAAGGGGGTGCGCGACAGGCCGTAGGTTTCGGCCAGGGTCGCCTCGTCCAGATCGCTGCCGGGTTCCAACACCATCGTCAGCACATCCCGACGCAGGTCGGCAAGCAAATTGGCTTTGCGGTCTTTGGCAGTCTCAGGCATCGATTTCCCCCGTTCCTTGGACAGCTTGCAGCAAAATACAAATTGAATACAATAATTATTTGTGCAATTTGCGCCATAATCTTTACAGGGCAACCCGCAACGCCATTCCACGACGGAAACCGACATGACCAACCCACAACCGGAACATTTTGTCTTTCTTTTGGTGCATGATTTCACCCATCTGGCGTTTTCTTGCGCGATTGAACCTTTGCGAATCGCCAACCTCATCAGCGGAAAGCAGCTTTACGATTGGAGCTTCATGTCCGCGAATGGCGAAACCGCCACCGCATCGAATGAGGTCGTCACGCAGGTGCATCGCGGCTATTCGGAACTGAACCGAGGCGAGAAACTGTTCATTCTGTCCGGCATTCGGGTCAAGGAAAACACCACGCCTGAATTGCTGTCGGTCATCCGCCGCGAACGGGCCAAGGGGCGATTGGCGGGGGCACTGTGTTCGGCGGCCTATTGTCTGGCCAAGGCCGGCATTCTGGACGGGCGGCGGGCCGCGATCCATTGGGATTACCACGACAGCTTCATGGAGGAATTCCCCGAGGTATCGCTGGTGCGCAACGTGTTTGTCGCAGACGGAAAATACATAACGGCGTCGGGGGGAACGGCGACGGCGGATTTGATGATCCATTTGATCGAGAAAACCCACGGGCCGGATCTGGCCGTCGAGGTCGCCGATATGATGCTGTACAATTCGGTGCGCGAACCGACAGCGGAACAAAAGCTGTCATTGCAGTCGCGGCATGGCATCCGCAATGAACACCTGTCCAACGCGATCAGGATGATGACCGAGAATGTGGAACACCCGATCCCCCCATCCGAAATCGCGGATGAAATCGGCATCTCGACCCGCCAGCTTGAACGGTTGTTCGGGCGGCACATGAATTGTTCGCCCAAGAAATATTACGTGGATATGCGATTGCAGAAGGCGCGGAACCTGTTGCTGCAAACGGAAAAACCCGTGACCGAGATTGCCTTTCTCTGCGGCTTTGCCTCGCCCGCGCATTTCGCGCGGGTTTATCGCAACCAGTTCGGGGTGACGCCGGTGAACCAGCGCGGCAAGATCGGTTAAAGAGGATCCGTCTGGAACAGTCTCACCTTTAGCCCGCCGTGGGAATAAGTCTTATTCGCTGGTTTGAACGGCAATCCCGTGGCCTTGGCCAGGCCCGCATCGCTGGTGATGATCCCGACACGCCAGCCCTTGAACCGATCACGCAACACCTGTCCGGTGGTGCCATAAAGCGCAAACAAGGGTTTCTTATTGCCGATCCGCGTCCCGTAAGGCGGGTTGAGGATCACCAGTCCCGGCTTGCCATCAGGGGGCGTCAGGTCGCTGATCGGGTGATTGGCAAAGGTGACAACATCTGACACCCCAGCGCGACGGGCATTCTCGGTCGCGCCTTTGATCGCCCCCGCATCCCGGTCCGAGCCATAGAAACGCAGGTCCGATGACTGCGGAGTTGTCTCTTTCAAAGCGGCGAACATCTCGGCCTTGAAGGTGGCAAGCTGTTCAAACGCAAAGCGCCGCGCCCGCCCGGGTTTCAGGCCCAGCGCAATCTCGGCCGCCTCAATCGGAAAAGTCCCCGATCCGCACATCGGATCGACCACGGTTTCGGTTCCGTCAAACCCGCAGCCCCGCAGGAACAGCGCCGCAAGGTTTTCGCGCATGGGGGCCTTGCCGACAGCCTCTTTGAAACCGCGGCGGTGCAGGGCTTCGCCCGAGGTGTCGATGGAAAACTGGCAATAGTCGTTCTCGATGCGGGTTTTCAGCACGATCTCGGCATCGTCAGAAACGGTATATCCGCAGATGCCCAACGCCCTTTCGATCCGCTCGGCCGCCGCGCCTTGGTGGTAAATCTTCGACTTTTTGCACGTGACCTCGACCCTGACAGGCACTTCGGTGCGCAGGGTCTCATACCACGGAAACGCAATGGTCAGCGCCTCAAGCGCTTTCAGTTGAAACACCCGGAACCCGCCAATCCGCGCCAGAACCCGCGACGCGCCCCGCAATTCAAGGTTGGCGCGCCAAACGCCTTTCCAATGGCCCTTGAACGTGACCCCGCCGTCGATTGCGGTGGCACCGGTAAAGCCCTTTTCCAGCATTTCCGCCTGCATCAGCGTTTCAAAGCCGGGAGGCACCGACACGAAGATTTCAAAAGGTTTTGACATGAGGGCGGCTTACAGTGTGCCTGCCGCCCCTCGCAAGCGATTAACTCGGGTTCACCTGCCATTTCTTGTCCAGATTGGCCAGACCTGCGCGGATCAGCTCTTTCAGTACCTCGGTGTCTATATCCGCCAACTTATTGATATAAAGACAGGACTTGCCCATCTTATGCTTGCCCAGACGGCCAAGGATGTCGCTGAAATCCGCATAGCCCGGCATGATATAGATCGACAGGCTGGCCTTGCGCGGGGAAAAACCCGTCGCCAGAGACCTGCCTTCGCGGCCGCTGTCATAGACATAATGGTAATGTCCATAGCCGACGATGGATGGTCCCCACATTTTCGGGGCAAAGCCCGTGACCTCTTTGAATATCTCGTTCAGGGCAAGCGCATCCGAACGCCGGGTGGGGTGATCGACGGCATAAAGAAAATCCTCAACCGGTTCTTCGGTCTGTCTGGTTTTGTTTTCGGTCATGGCATCCTCGTGTTCGCGCATCATATCTGTAGGTTTCGCGCGTTTCGCCATAATGTTGTGGCTCAACACCGTGTCGAAACACCGTAAGCTAGCATAGACCCATGCGATTCTGAGAAGAAAGTTATCCCATTGCGCCCTGTCACCACGATCACCCTGAACCCCGCCCTTGATCTGGCCACACAAGTTGACGCGGTAACGCCCGGCCCCAAGCTGCGTTGCGCCGAGCCGCGCAAAGACCCGGGCGGCGGCGGGATCAACGTGTCGCGTGTGGTGGCCGAGATGGGCGGGCAATCAACCGCGATGGTTGCGCTAGGTGGCGCCACCGGAGAGGTGCTGGAAGGCATGCTGCGCAACGATCCGGGCAATGTTTCGGTATTCGCAATCCCGGGCGATACGCGGCACAGTTTTTCCGTCGTCGAACGGGAAACCGGCGGGCAATACCGCTTTGTCATGCCGGGTCCGGTTTGGGACCGCGACATGGCGCAGGCGGCTTTGGGCCAGATCAGGGATGTGTCCCCCGCCGGTTCGGTGATCGTGTTTTCGGGCAGCCTGCCACCGGGGGTGCCGGCTGATTTCCCGATGCATCTGTGCGAAGTGCTGGCCAATTGCGATGTGGTTCTGGATATGTCGGGTTCGGCCCTGACAACTTTTGCCGACAGCGGCACCGATGCGTTCATGCTGCGGATGGATATGGGCGAAGGCGCGATGCTGAATGGTGCGCCACTGGACACGGCCGAGGATACGGCGGAGTTCGCGCAAAGCCTTGTGCGCAGGAAGGCCGCGAAATACGTGATCATTGCGCGGGGCGGCGAAGGCTCGGTTCTGGCGAATGCCGACGGGGTCTGGGCGGTGCGTGCGGCGGATGTCGAGGTGAACAGCAAGACCGGCGCGGGCGACAGTTTCGTGGGCGCCATGGTCTTTGCCCTGGCCAGCGGTCAGGACTTGCTTGGCGCGTTCAGCCTGGGGGCGGCGGCGGCCAGTGCGACCGTCACCACCACGGCGACCGAGCTTTGCCATCACGAGACGGTTTATAGCCTGCTGTCGGAATGCACTGTGACCAGACTGTAAAAGCGTTTCGCCGACAACCGGCGCTTGATGGCGGCCGGGTTTACCGCTTGTCCCGCCAGCCATTGGCAATCGGATAACGGCGGTCCAGCCAGAACGCCCGAGGCGACAGGCGGGTGCCGGGGGCTGACTGGAAGCGCTTGTATTCGCTGATATAAAGCAGGTGTTCGACGCGGCGGATATCCTCGGGGGCAAAGCCTTTGGCCACAAGCTCGGCCACGCTTTGATCGTTATCCACCAGCCCTTCCAGAATGGCGTCCAGCACCTCGTAAGGGGGCAGGCTGTCTTCGTCTTTCTGGTCGGGGCGCAGTTCGGCGGATGGCGGTTTTGAGATCACCCGTTCGGGGATCACGGTCCCGTCCGGCCCCCGCATCCAGTCGCGGTGGGTTTCGTTCCGCCAGCGGCACATAGCGAAAACGCGGGTTTTATACAAATCCTTGATCGGGTTATAGCCGCCGTTCATGTCGCCATAGATCGTGGCATAGCCCACCGCGACCTCGGATTTATTGCCGGTGGTCAGCAGCATCTCGCCGAATTTGTTGGACATGGCCATCAACAGCAAACCGCGCAGGCGGGACTGGATGTTTTCCTCGGTGATGTCGGGTTTCAACCCTTCGAAAAACGGGGCCAGCGTATTGGTGATCGCCTGCCGCCCCTTTGAGATCGGCACGAAATCATAGCGGCAGCCCAGATTGACGGCGATTTCTCTGGCGTCCTCGAGCGAATGTTCGGATGTGTATTCCGAAGGCAGCATCACGCAACGGACATTGTCGGCCCCCAGCGCATCGACGGCGATCGAGGCGACAATGGCCGAGTCGATACCGCCGGACAAACCCAGCAGCACCTTGCCAAAGCCGGTTTTGCGCAGATAGTCGCGCAACGCTTCGACCATGGCGCGATAATCGCCCTCATTAGTGTCGGGGATGCTGGCCTTTTCGCCCTGTTCCGCCCGCCAACCTTCGGCTGTGCGGGTAAAATCGACATGGGTGATCACCGCGTCAAAGGCGGGCAATTGCACGGCCAGTTCGCCGCCCGGGTTCAGCACGAAACTGCCGCCGTCAAACACCTGATCATCCTGTCCGCCGATCATGTTCAGATAGATCAGGGGCAGGCCGGTCTCGATCACGCGCGACACCATATGGTTCATCCGCACATCATGCTTGCCGCGAAAATAGGGCGACCCATTGGGCACCAGCAACAGCTCGGCCCCGGTTTCGGCAAGGGTTTCGGCCACGTCCGAATGCCAGGCGTCTTCACAGATCGGGCTGCCGATGCGCAGGTCGCCGATACGGTAGGGTCCGCTGAATTCGCCCTCGGCAAACAGGCGTCTTTCGTCGAACACGGTTTCATTGGGCAGGTGGTGCTTGTGAATCACCGCGCTGATCCGACCCGATTGCAGAATATAGTAGGCGTTGAACAAGGCCCCGCCGGCCAGATGCGGCCCGCCGATCGCCAAAGCCGGCCCGTCGGCACAATCCCGCGCGAGATCGGCAATGGCTTGCTGACACGCCTCGATAAACACGGGCTTTAAGATCAGGTCCTGCGGGTTGTAACCCGCGATGAACATTTCGGGCAGCGCCACAAGATCGGAACCCGCTTCAAGCCCTTGCTGCCAAGCCCTTTTCGCGGCCTCGGCGTTGCCGGACACGTCCCCGACAGCGGGGTTCAGTTGCGCAAGTGTCAGCCGGAAATGATCCGCCATTCTTCAGCCCTTTGCCTTTCGATGTGTGTTCTTTATCAGACTGGTTGCGAAGGGAAAGCGCCGAGGCCCCGAATTTGCGTTGCCCGATCAGGGTGGGTCGATTAGATTTCCCGAAAAGACGGGTTTCAACAAAACGCTTTCCGCGACCGGGGGGACATATATGACCGCGATTCGCCGCGCCGCCTTGCTGAGCGCCTCGTTGCTGATATTCAGCGCGACCGCCACATTTGCACAAAACTCGGATGAGGTGCTGACCAAGCAATATGATGACGGCGGTGTTTACACCGGCACGTTTCAGGATGGCTTGCAGCATGGCACCGGCACCTATCTGCTGCCCAACGGGTACGAATATTCCGGCGACTGGGTCGAGGGTGAAATCCGCGGTCAGGGCGTGGCCCGCTTTCCCAACGGATCGGTTTACGAGGGCAGTTTTGCCAAGGGCAAGCCCCATGGCAGCGGAAAGATCACCTTTGCCGATGGCGGGGTCTATGAGGGCGACTGGAGCGAAGGCAAGATCACCGGTCAGGGTGTGGCGACCTATTCGAACGGCGTTCAGTACGAAGGCAGCTTCCGCGATGCCAAACATGATGGCACCGGCCGCATGCAAAGCCCGTCGGGCTATGTTTATGACGGTGACTGGGTCAATGGCGAAAAAGAGGGCCGGGGCACCATCACCTATCCCGACGGGGCGAAATATGTCGGTGAAATCCGCAACGGCAACCGCGACGGCCAAGGCACCCTGACCATGCCAGACGGGCTGGTCTATGAAGGGCTGTGGGAAAACGGCCAGATCAACGGCTCGGGCAAGCTGAGCCAGCCAAACGGCGACGTTTACGAAGGGGCGCTTAGCGATGGCCGCCGCAATGGTCAGGGCAAGGTGATCTATGCAAACGGGGATGTCTATGAGGGCGCGTTCAAGAATGACGAACGCCATGGTCAGGGCACCTATACCGGTGCTGACGGCTATGTGTATGCGGGCAGCTGGGTGGCCGGAAAGATCGACGGCGCGGGCCGTGTGACCTATCCCGACGGTTCGGTCTACGAGGGCATGTTCCGCGACGACCAGCCGGATGGCAAAGGCAAGATCACCTATGCCGATGGCAGCACCTATGACGGCGATTGGGTTGCCGGTCTGATCGAAGGTCAGGGGATCGCGACCTATGCCAACGGAATCGTTTATGAGGGCGGCTTTGTTGCCGCGCGCAATCAGGGTTTCGGCACCATGACCCATGCCGATGGATACCGCTACGAGGGCTATTGGCAGGCAGGCCAGCGGGAAGGTAAAGGCGTGGCGACCTATGCCGATGGCACGATTTACGACGGCGATTTCGCCGCCGGTCAGCGCCATGGCAAAGGCAGGATCACCATGCCGGACGGCTTTACCTATGAAGGCGACTGGGCCGAGGGCGCAATCAGCGGCCAAGGCGTGGCAACCTATGCCAATGGCGATGTTTACGAGGGCACGTTCCTGAAGGGTAAACGTCAGGGTCAGGGCAAGATCACCTATTCCGGCGGACAAGAGGCCGAGGGCGAATGGGTGGACGGCGAATTGACCCAATAGGCCAATGGCACGGGCTTTAGCGTTGCCCGAACGGCATTTGGCACCGCCGCGCCGATTGTGCGGCCTCGGGCTTGTCACTGTTGCGGGCCGCCCCTCTGGTTCTTTGGCCCAAGAAGGTTTATGTCACCGGCAGCACAGGAAAAAACGGAGCGATCTGTTGAAAGACCATAAGGGCCGCGTGACGCGGGACGGGATCAGGATTTACGAGCAGGCGGATTTCGCCGGCATGCATGCGGCGGGTCAGGTCACTGCGCAAATTCTTGACGAAGTGGCCGAGCATGTTTTTCCGGGTCAGACCACGGGTGCCATTGATGCGTTCATCGAAAAGCGCGTTGTTGAAATGGGCACGACCTCGGCCACCATCGGGTATCGCGGCTATAAGCACGCCAGCTGCATCAGCGTGAACCACGTGGTTTGCCACGGGATCCCGGGCGACAAGAAGCTGAAAGACGGCGATATTCTGAATATCGACGTCACCGTAATCAAGGATGGCTGGTTTGGCGACAGCAGCCGCATGTATGTGGCCGGCAAGATGAACCGCAAAGCCGAGCGGCTGGTTCAGGTGACGCATGACAGCCTGATGAAGGGCATCGAGGTGGTGAAGCCCGGCAACACCTTTGGCGACATTGGCCACGCGATCCAATCCTATGCCGAAAGCCACCGGATGAGCGTTGTGCGCGACTTTTGCGGGCACGGGCTTGGGCGGGTGTTTCATTCGCCGCCCAATGTGCTGCATTACGGACGGCCCGGCACCGGGGCGGTTCTGGAAGAGGGCATGTTCTTCACCATCGAACCGATGATCAATCTGGGGCGGCCCGAAACCAAGGTGCTGTCGGATGACTGGACGGCGGTGACGCGCGACAAATCGCTGTCGGCGCAGTTTGAGCACTCGATTGGCGTGACCAAGGACGGGTACGAGATTTTCACCCTGTCACCTGCGGGCAAGTTTCACCCGACATTCGGCTAAAGCGTTATGAGGTCTCTCCCCTTCCCGTTTGCCAGTGGTGACGCTTAGGGAGTGTCCTTCATGAAGGCCAAGGTCCGCTTGGCGAGGTCGGGGCCGACATCTTCTTGCAAAAAATGTCCGGCATCGGGAAGGATCGCGTGTTTTTGCCCCGCCGCCCCGGGGATAAGTTTTTGAAACGCTTTCTCGACCCCCGCCATGATTTTATCATCGGCCCCGAACAGGGTCAGGAACGGTGTTTCCAGCGTCTTTAGCACCGCCCACGCGGCACGGTTCGCTTCGGATGACGGGTTGTCGGGGGCGTCGGGCACCAGCACCGGGAACTGCCGTGCCCCTGCCTGATAGCTTTCATCAGGATATGGGGCGTTATAGGCGGCGACCTCATCGTCCGAGATTTTCTGGCTGGTGCCGCCATAGACGATCCGGCCTGCGTTAAATTCCGGCGTGGTTTGCGAATAGTCGCGCCATTTCGCGAAGGCAGGTCCCATCGGCTGGTCCCCCGTCGGCAAAGCGGTATTGGCGACAACGACACGGGCGAACCGGTCAGGCATCGCAGCGACAAGGCGCAGTCCGATCAGACCGCCCCAGTCCTGACAGACCAGCGTGATGCCGGTCAGGTCCATTTGCCCAAGCCAACTGGTCATCCAGGCAACATGGCGTTCATAGGTGTAATCTGAGCGCTCGGTCGGTTTGTCGGAGCGGCCAAAGCCAATCAGATCGGGCGCAATGGCGCGGTATCCGGCGTTGGTGAAGATCGGGATCATATGGCGGTAAAGATAGCTCCAGGACGGTTCGCCATGCATCATCAGCACCGGGGCCGCATCCGAAGGGCCTTCATCGACATAATGCAACCGCAGCGATCCGCCGACGGTATTGTCGACCCACAGGTAATGCGGCTCAAAATCATAGTCTTTAAGGTTTTGAAACCGGGTATCGGCTGTCCGCAGGTACTTCATCGGGGTCTCCTTTGGGTGGCTTGTCAGGGCCAGTTTGCCCCCGCTTTTCAATTTTGTCGCTGATATTCGTCGCTTTCGGCATTTGCGCAGGATCGCGCATGGCCGCAAAATGCCTTTATTGAACTGAACGGACTTCACTTTAGCCATATGAATTTTCTTCATGAAATCTTTTCGTCTTGCGGCCGTTGTCGTTCTTCGGGTGGCTTCGTAAGAAGTTGACGCTGCGTCGCAGCGCTGATTTCAGCTGACCAAAAGGAACCTGTTCGTTGAACATCCTAAGAACCACCGCATTTGCCGCCGCGCTTGGCGTGTCGGCAACCATGGCTTTCGCACAGGAAGTCACCCTGAATTTCCAACATTTCGTTTCGCCCAACTCGGCGAACCCGAAATACTTTATCGAACCCTGGGCCAGAAAGGTCGAGGCAGAGTCAAACGGGCGTATAAAGATCAACATTTACCCGTTCATGCAACTGGGTGGCGCCGCCCCTGAACAGTACGACCTGATCCGAGATGGCGTCATTGACGGCGGCTGGGTGATCCCCGGCTATACTCCGGGCGTTTTCCCCGAGGTCGAGGCGCTGGAACTGCCCTTCATGACCCCGAAATCAGGCGAGCTGGCCTCGATTGCCGCATGGCGCTTTACGGAAAAGTACCTGATGGACGATTTTGACGACGTTCAGGTACTGCTGACCCATATGCACGGCCCCGGCCTGGTGCACAAGAAAGGCCCCGGCATTCAGGAAGTGGATGATTTCCGCGGCCTGAACCTGCGCGGCCCGTCGCGACCGGCGACATTGCTGCTGGAAAAGCTCGGGGCCAATCCGATTGGCATGCCGGTTCCGGCATTCCCCGAGGCTTTGTCCAAAGGGGTTGTCGATGGTGGTGTGATCACATGGGAAATGGCGCCATCGCTGAAACTGGACGAATTTACTGACAGCCACACCGACGTGTCGGGGGATGAGGCGCTTTATAACCTGTTCTTTATCTGGGCGATGAACAAAGACAAGTATAACGCGCTTCCCGATGATCTGAAGGCGATCATCGACGCCAATTCCGGCGAATTCGCCGCCGCCTGGGCCGGACGTGCCCATGACACCGGCGATGCGGACGGCAAGGCTCAGATGGAGGAAAGCGGCAATGAAATCGCCGTGATCCCCGAGGATGTGACCGCCGAGATCAAGGCGCTTGGGGAAGAGGTCACTTTGGATTGGATCGCAGATCTTTCGGCTGACGGGTATGACGCGGCGGCACTGGTCGCCGATGCCAAGGCCATCATCGCCGAGGTTGTGGCCGAAGCACAAAACTGATCCCGATCTTTGCGGGATAAAAGGGGGCGGCGCAACGGCCCCCTTTTTCATCGGTGCTGGATTGATTTCAGTTTTGCTGAAATAATCCCACCTATGTCGATCAAAATCGAAATGTTGCGCTGCTTTCTTGCGGTGGCGGAAAGCGGATCGCTGGCCGAAGCCTCGGGCCGGTTGGGGCGCACGCCGTCAGCGGTTTCAATGATGTTGAAGCAATTCGAAGATCATATCGGTGCCCCCCTGTTCGAAACCAGCCGCAAATCCAAACTGTCCCCGCTGGGGGTGCAGGTCTTGGCCGAAGCGCGGCGCGAGCTTGCGCATTTTGACCGCACCGTCGCGATGATCGAAGGCCTGTCAAAGGCCGAACAAGGCCTTGTGCGCCTTGTGGCCACGCCCTCGGTGGCGCAGATGATCCTGCCGCCTGTGATCCGCCGGTTTCTCGACACTCACGAAAACGTACAGATCGACCTGCGCGATATGGACAGCCAGTCAGTGCATCACGAAATGCGGGCCGAGAGGGCGGATATCGGGCTGGCGGGGATCGGGCCGATGTCGGGGGTGGACGCGCTGCCGCTGTTCCGCGATCCGTTCGGGGTTGTGTGCCGCGCCGACCATGCGCTGTCGCGGGATTGGGATCGCCTGACCTGGGCCGATCTGCGCGATGTCAGCTATATCGCCAACGGGCTGTGCGACCAGATCCGCGATCCTGATTTCCGACCGATCCGCGCGGCGGCAAAGCTTTCCGTGCATAACACCGCGTCGCTTCTTGGTGTGGTGCGCGAAGGGATCGGCGTGACGGTCCTGCCAAAACTGGCCGTGCCGCCAGAGTTTGCCGATCTGGTATTCTTACCCCTGCTGGACAGCACCGCCCAGCGCGAGGTGTGGATGCTTTCGCAACCAGCCGCCATGCTGACCCCTGCCGCAAGGGCTTTACGGGACGCCTTGCGCAGCGGAATCTGTAGCTGATCTTAACGAGTTCTGCCCAAAACCTGAATCACGGGTTTTGGGCAGAACACCCTAACTTCAACTTTTCTGAACCAAATTCAATTTCTTTCTGATTGATTGAATTTACGTCCAAGGACTACCCTACCACCTGTATATACGCGCAACAGGACCGCCCGCCCCAATGACTGATCTGAAATTGAACCACCTCGAACTGGACTTCCGCCGCGAACCCGTGGGTGTTGCGGCAGGAGAGCCGTCATGAACTATCGGATCGACTGTCTGCAATATGCCAACTGGTCGGAAAAAATCTTTCGCCAGATGCGCGAAGGCGGTGTCGATGCGGTGCATGTCACCATCGCATATCACGAAAATTTCCGCGAAACTGTGTTGAGTGTCGAGCAATGGAACCGCTGGTTCGAAGCCCACCCCGATCTGATCTTTCACGGCCAATGGGCAAGCGATGTAAGCAAAGCCCGCGAAACCGGACGGACGGCGATTTTTTTCGGCTTCCAGAACCCCTCGCCCATCGAAGACGATATTGGTCTGGTCGAGGTGTGGCACAAGCTGGGGGCGCGCTTCATGCAGCTGTCCTATAACAACCAGTCGCTGCTGGCGACCGGATGCTATGAGACTGAAGACCCCGGCATCACCCGCATGGGCAAACAGGTGATCAAGGAAATGAACCGCGTCGGGCTGGTGGTGGATATGAGCCACTCGGCCGATCGCTCGACCATCGAGGCCGCCGATATATCGGAACGGCCGATCACCATCACCCACGCCAATCTGCACAGATGGCAACCGGCCTTGCGCAACAAGCGCGATGACGTGGTGCGGGCGGTTGTGGAAAATGGCGGCATGATGGGCTTTTCGCTGTATCCGCATCACCTGAAGGGCAAATCCGGCTGCACCGTCGAAAGCTTCTGTGAAATGATCGCCGACGCCGCAGACCGGTTTGGTGCCGCCCATTTCGGCATCGGGTCGGACCTGTGTCAGGACCAGCCCGACAGCATTGTCGAATGGATGCGCGTGGGCCGCTGGACCAAGGAAATCGACTATGGCGAAGGCTCGGCCTCGGCCCCCGGCTTCCCGCCCCAGCCCGACTGGTTCCGCGACAACCGCGATTTTGGCAATATCGAGACCGGATTGAAAGCCAAGGGCTTCAGCGATGATGAGATCGCGGGCCTGATGGGCGACAATTGGCTGCGCTTTTTCGAAACCAACTTTACGCCAATGAACGGAGGCTAAGATGACCGTGCCCTTGCGAGACCCCGACGTGGTGATGAAACTGGCCCGCATGGGCGCGTTCCACCAATCGCGCCTGTCCTTCATGCGGGTGCTGCTGCGCCGGATGAAACGCGAAGGCTGGCGCTTTGACCGCCCGGTGTTTGACATAGACGGCAAGGGCGTCGGGGTCGCGGTGTATTCGGCGCATGGGCCGGAACGGTCCTATTCGCTGGTTGCCTTTGCCCATGATCTGCCACCGGAAATGCGCTCGGACCGGGTGATCGCAACCGCCTGGGACGCAACCTTCACCCTGTTTGACGGGGTGCCAACCCAAGCCGATATCGACCGGCTGGCGGGCAATGTGCCCTTGCAGGAAGCAGGCCGCGTGACCGACAGGGAATTGTCGGTCAGCCGCGCCAACCGCTCGGTCCGTCTGTGGGAATATGTGGTCGGGGAACTGGCCGCCGGGCGCCAGCCCGAGGCAGAGAAAATCGCACAGGTCGGCTATCTGATGCGCACAACGGCCGTTTACGGATCGGGCAAGCTGGGGGCCGCTGACCGCGAACTGACCTGCGACCGGCCCGAATTCAAAGCTCCGTTCCAGATCGAGATGCTCAGCGTTTTCCTGACCCGTCAATTCGTGATGGACCTGATCGATCACATGGCCCATGCACGTGCGCCTCAGACCGCCGCGACGATGGACCCCGGCTTGCGCCGTGGCTTCGGCATCGGCAATTCGACCGGCCTTGGCATGGCACCTTACCTGATCAACCATCCTGTCTTGCTGAACAACTGGATCACGGCGCGGGAAACGGCGCTGGCCCGCGTCCGCTCGTTGCCCAAGGCCGACCAGATTTCGGTCGCCGCGTTCAAATCCTTCGTCGCCCGCGCCCGAACAAGCGCGGACCGCTGGCGTTCGGACCACCCTTTGCAGATCGAAAAACTGGCGGATCTGCGCGGTGATCTTAAAAAACTGTCCGACTGGCTGGGCCATAACCAACTGGACGGCGACCAGCCGTGGAACCGGCTTTGGCTTTGGGCCGAAAGCAATCTCGGGCTGGAAGGACAAGAGCAGCTCTTCTCGTTGATGCTGGAACCGCATGGCGATCTGATCGATGATCTGGGCGATACCATGCATGCCGAAGAAGCCCCCGCCGCAAGGATCGACGGGCAGATGCCGCTTGAAACCCTGAAGGCGCTTACCGAAAACGTTCATGCCTGGGCGCTTGATACCGACTGGTCGGCACGCGCCAATTGCGAAAACGTCTGGTACACGTCGGAAGAAAAGCTTGAACCCCGCCTGGGCAGCCGCTTTGACGAGGATCTCGAGGCATACGAGCTGCCCCTTTGCCCCGCCCGAGATGCCGCGCACATGCATGCGGATTTGCAAACCTCGGACGCACGCACCACCGGCGGGTTTCTTGCCCGTCATCCCGAACACCGCCATATCGCGCGGCGGGTGCAAATCGCCGGACGCTTCCCCTATGCCGAAATCCGCGACAATACGATCTCGGACAAGGTGCTGCCCATCGATCTGCTCCGCGCCAAGCTGGCAATTTTCGGGGCCACCCATTTCGATCCGCGCTCGGACCGATGGGTGCGGATCAATATGTTCCAGCACGCGCCGCTGCCATTCGAGTTTGACCAAAGCGACGCCGACAACTGGACCCTGCCAGAACTGAAGGAGGACAAGGCATGAGCTGGTCTCTGAACGAAGTAGAGGTCCTGGCGAAAAAAGCCGCCAAAGGGGCGGGCTATAGCTGGGGTCAGGCCGAAGACACCGGCCGCGCCGTGCGCTGGCTTGAAGCCCGAGGGTTAAAGGGCGCCGCAGCTCTGGTGGCGCATCTGGCCAAAAACGACACGGCGCTTTGCCCGATCACCACGGGCATTGCCGTGGCCGACGGGGTCACTCCGGTTGGGGATGTCGACCTCGCCAGCCTTGACCAGCCAATGCTGTTTATGCCCTTTGCCATATGGGCGGGTGAAGATCTGTCAACCACACTTGGCCTGTCACCCGACGCAGAAACCTGCCGGTCATTCACCGATGCCGCAACCATGGCGGCTTTGGCAGCGCATGCCCACAAAACCTATGCCCCCGCAACCGACGAAAGCCGTGCCCTTGGCGCAGGCGCCGGCCTGACCGATAACGACTGACCAAACGGCTTTCATCTTTTGCAAAATACTTTGGGGGTGAACCCAGCCGCGGCCAGCGGCTGGGGAGGGGGCAAAGCCCCCTTAACCGCGACGCGCCACAGGCGCGGCGCAATCAAATCACCCAAAGCGTCTCGGGATTGCTTTGAGACACATGTTGATTTTGAAACGCCCACGTCACCAACAAGTTTCACGCCTTTCGCCACTTTCTTATGTCTCAACAATATGGCGAAACGCTTCCAAATGCCGGTTTCCCGGCTTTTGGCAGCAAACTTCTTGACTTTGCAGGCGCTTTCACCGCTGAATCCGAACACGACACGACAAGGTTCGGATGGCGTTCATCCGGACCCGATAAGTAGTAAGAGTGAGAGGCACATCAAAATGAAACGTATTCTTGCAGCAGCATCCCTGGCAGCCCTGATGGCAGTTCCGGCGGCAAATGCGGGCACCAGCTATATGGTCGGCGCAACATGGAATGTCGGCGCGGGCGGCGGCGGCGGAGTTGGTATCTCGGCGCGTATCCTGACCACCATCGACGCAATCACAACCGATATCAGCGTCGGCGGCGGTGTCACCTATTACCTGAACTCAGGCGAGGTAACTTATGACGCGATCGCCGCATTCCTGAGCAACGATATCGCGATCGGCGGCGGCTACGATTTTGTCACCGCAAGCCCCGTATTCTCGCTGGGTATGTACCAGTAAAAAACTGATCCCTTTTGCGGATTTCAAGGCCGGCCCAGATGGACCGGCCTTTTGCAATCGCAGCTTAGAGCGTTTCGATATCCATGATCATATCGACACGCATCGCGTGACGCCCGCCCTCGAACTCGGCGCTCAGAAACGCATCAACAATATCCATCGCCAATGAGTCTCCCACCACACGGGCACCAATCGACAACATGTTGGCGTTGTTGTGCTGACGGATCATTCGTGCCGAAAAGGTTTCGGAACATACACCACAGCGAATACCGGGCACCTTGTTGGCCGCCATCATGATCCCCTGACCGGTGCCGCACAGGATAATCCCAAGATCCGCTTCGCCACCGGCCACTTTACGTGCAGCGGCTTCGCCATGCTTTGGATAATGGGTGCTTTCCGGTGTCACGGGACCGATATCCACAACTGTATGACCTTGCGCGGCAATATGTTCGGCAATGGCCAGCCGCATATCAATCGCTGCGTGGTCTGAGGAAAGAACGATGCGTTTGGGCGTACTCATGTCGATAAGTCCTGTCTGGATCGGGAGGCCGAAAGATTTCCGGCGTATGTATCACAGGCGCGGCAAAGGTCCAGTCCGCGACAATGCTGCGGCAAAGCATCATGTCTTTCCCGTGGAAAAAGGAGCAGCTTGAATTGCGCTGGAAACCGTCCAGCCATCGGAGGAAAGCTTACGGTTCGGCAATTCCCTGCCGATTGTCTGCATGGGCGCTTTGCCGCAGTTTTCGTTCATTGCCGAAAGTGCGTATGTGGCTGCGTTTTACGAGAGTCAGACCGACTCGCCTCGTTGATCTGACCGGTGTTTTTTGGTCGTAAAGAACAGCCGGACAATCTGTCCGACGCGAACGCCGTAAGGGGATGCAGGCCACCGCGCATTTTAGCCAGATGGCTTGCGAGATGCGTTTCAAGCGGTCTCTTATGCGAAAGGCCGGTCATGCCGACCGACACAATCACCAATACCTCCCGGCCCCGTCCGGTTCAGCCGGTTTTGTCCCATATGGCTTGCCGGGCCGTACAACCGCTTTTGTCCCGCGTGGTCAAGCGGATCGCCAAAAATCACGAAACGATGTTTAACCGGCTCGGCGCGCATCAAACGACGGACTTTTTGATCGATCCGATCGAGTTTCCTTTTGCCCTGCACCTGCGACCGGACCCCGAGAACCTGATCTTTCGCGCGGTCCCCCGCGACGCCGCCCCAGTCGCGGGCGCGGTCATACGCGGGCGCTTCAAATTGCTGCTTGAGCTGATGGATTCCGAAGAGGACGGCGACGCAGCGTTCTTTTCGCGCGATCTGGAAATCACCGGCGACACCGAGGCCGTGGTCCGCTTGCGCAACGCTCTGGATGACGTCGATGGTTCGATCGCCGAAGAAGCGGCGGATCTGTTTGGGGCACCAGGCCGGGCCATTCTCAGGCGTTTGCGCCTCAGCTACAACGCAACACCCAAAACAGGAATGCAGCAATGAGCCTAGCCGAACTGATCTGCCCCGCCGGTACGCCTGCTGCCCTGCGCACCGCTGTCGATGCCGGGGCTGACGCCGTTTATTGCGGTTTTCAGGACGCCACAAACGCCCGCAATTTTCCAGGCTTGAATTTCACGCCCGAGGAACTCGAGGCTTCGGTTGCTTACGCCCATGCACGTGGTGCAAAGGTTCTGCTGGCGCTCAATACCTATCCCCCGGCGGGCAAGGTCGATCTGTGGCGGCAAGCCGCCGACAAGGGTGCGCAGTTCGGCGTGGATGCCTTTATTGTCGCTGATATGGGCGTAGCCGAATACATCGCGCGCACTTATCCGCATATCCGTCTGCATTTGTCGGTTCAGGCGGCGGCCTCTTCCCCCGAGGCAATCCGGTACTACTGCGAAAACTTCGGCGTGAAGCGCGTGGTCCTGCCGCGTATTCTGACAATTCCCGAGATCCGCGAAATTCGCAAGGAAATCCCCTGCGAGATTGAAACCTTCATTTTCGGCAACCACGGCCTGATGGTCGAAGGCCGTTGTAGCCTGACGAACTATCTGACCGGCCAGTCAACGAATCTCGATGGCGTATGCTCGCCCGCGTCGGATGTCGAATATATTCGCCACTCCGACGGATCGATGTCTTCCAAACTGGGGGGCTTTACCATCGACTCGTTCGGGCCTGAGGAGAAGGCAGGCTATCCAACCATCTGCAAGGGCCGATATACGGTGCCCCACCGCACCGATGGCTATTATGCCTTTGAAGAGCCGATCAGCCTCAATCTGGCCCGGCTGCTGCCGGACCTGATCGACGCCGGTGTTCACGCTTTCAAGATCGAAGGGCGCCAGCGGTCGAAAAGCTATGTGCGGTCGGTCGTTTCATCCTTTCGCAATGCCGTTGACGATATCCGCGCGGGCCGCACAGCCGATATCGCCAACCTCGTCGCTTTGACCGAGGGGCAAAAGCAAACCCAAGGCGCCTTTGCCACGAAGAAATGGCGGTAACATGATGACGAAACTTTCTCTGGGTCCGATTACCTATCACTGGGACGAAGACCAGCGGCGCGATTTTTACGCCCGTATCGCGGATGAATCCCCCATCGACGAAGTGTACCTCGGCGAAGTGATCTGCTCGAAGCGCTCGGCTTTTCAGCATGCGCAACTTCCCGAAATCATTGAAAGGCTCGAGCGTGGCGGAAAAACCGTCATCCTGTCTTCGCTGGCCGAAGTGATGCTCAAGCGCGAGCGCAAGGCAACCAGCGATCTTGCCGAGTTGAACAGCCCGGAAATCGAGATCAACAATGCTGCCGGATTGCTGGCGCGTGGCCATCGCCCTCATCGAATCGGACCGTTCATGAACGCTTATAATGAAGCAACAATAGGCTTCATGGCCACGAAAGGCGCCACCCATGTCTGTCTGCCTGCCGAGCTGCCCGGCGATGCCGTCGCAGTGGCTGCCAAAGCCGCACGCGACCTTGGCCTTGGCGTCGAAGTTCAGGTGTTTGGTCGGGCCTCGCTGGCTGTGTCGGCGCGATGTTACCATGCGCGCGCCCACGGGCGGACCAAGGACAATTGCCAGTTCGTCTGCGAAGAAGACCCGGACGGGCTGCCGCTGACCACGCAAGACGGTCAACCGATCCTTCGCGTCAACGGCATTCAAACACAGTCCAACAGCTATCTGACCCTTTTGCCTGAAATAAAGGCCTTGGTAGCGGCAGGGGTTAGCCATATGCGTCTCATGCCCCAAAGGGTGGATATGGTTGCGGTCGCACGGGAATATCGCGCCGTGCTGGATGGCACCCGTTCCCCGCAGGCAGCCGAAGAAGCCCTCGGCTTGCTGTGCCAGGGAACGTCGTTCAGCAACGGATTTTATTATGGAAAGGCCGGGTACCGCCGCATCGCCCAGGCGGCCCGCGCGTAATGCGGCGCGGGATTACGAAGGCAATGACTTAGCCAGGCCAGTTCGCGCAACAGGGAGGCCAATATGCGCACCGCGCCGCAAATGAAAATTCGGGGGGTGATGAGCGGGGCCTTGTCCTCGTCCCATCGGCTTTTGTTCCCCGCTGCGGCCGCCATTGCTATCTTCGTTGTGGCCGCGACAAGCGGAATGCTGTCGTTTTCTCCCTCTGACGGGCCTTTGCCCGGCATTGTGGCATGGCATGCGCATGAGATGTTGTTTGGCTTTGTCGGTGCCGGATTTGCCGCCTATACCCTGACGGCGATGCGCAGTTGGTCGATCACCGGAGGTCCCTCTGGCATTTGGATTGCCGTGCTGATCCTGCTTTGGGTCGCCGCGCGCATGACAGCCTTGGGCACGTTTTCAGACGCAGGTCTGATTGTCGTGCCCCTGGGCGTCGGATTTTTGGCGCTTGTTGCGCTAATACTGGGTCGTGCGGCCCTGCGGTCAAAATCATGGAACGGCGGATTTCAGGCGATTATTGCCCTCGCGCTGACCGGATATCAGTCTGCGATCCTTATGGGCGAGACCCGCCCCCTTGCCCCGGTATTGGTGCTTGCGATCCTGCTAAGCGTCGTTTGCGGACGTGTGGTCGCGGGGTTTAGCTGGTCGCGGCTCGAGCAACGTCCAGAACAACAAAAACGATATAGATTTGGAACTTACGCAGGAAACCTTGGGGCGTTCTTGGTTTTCGCGGTGATCCTTCTGGACGCAAGCGGCCAACCTGCTGCGGATTTTGTGGCAAATGCCCTGCTGATGGCCGCGGCTGGGATGACGCTGACCCAATTGCTTTGCTGGCAATCGCGCCGGATTTGGCGGGACGGGCTGTTGGTCATGCTGCACCTCGCCTATTTGTGGCTTCCTGTTGGCCTCGCCTTGTTGGCGCTGGCCCGTTCAGAAGTGATCGCCATCCCGCCATCAACCGCTTTGCATGCGTTGACGGTGGGCGCAATCAGCGGTTCGATCTACGCCGTCGCCGCCCGCGCGGTCGCCCGACGAAACGCGCATCTGGTCCCGCTCCGAGCAGACCTTTTGGGCTATGCGCTGCTTTGGGCCGCCGCGGTTTTGCGTGTCTTCCCCGAAGCCGGAGGCGATCTGTTCTCAATCGCGCCAATGCTATGGATCGCAGGCTGGACGGTATTTCGTAATCGTAAGATCAAACATCTTAATCCCCCATAATCTTTAATCGGGGTGCCGACGAAGCCGCGAACCTGGGCACTAAACAACAATGAAAAATTCCAAATCGGCTTAAATCAAACACCTGAAAATCATTAGTGACGCTCA
>JASMHC010000006.1 GCA_030750975.1 Paracoccaceae bacterium | reverse complement strand
TGAGCGTCACTAATGATTTTCAGGTGTTTGATTTAAGCCGATTTGGAATTTTTCATTGTTGTTTAGTGCCCAGGTTCGCGGCTTCGTCGGCACCCCGATTAAAGATTATGGGGGATTAAGATGTTTGATCTTACGATTACGTCCGATTTTTTTGCATCCGGTGATGTGGATATTTCAAGCCGCTTTGATTTCAGCGCGATTGAGGCCGTCACCCCCCAGTACCTGACGCAATTTACGGCTCTGACTGATCCGACGGACGCCTGGTATTCGATTTTCGATGCCGGTCCATCGACAATTGCCGCGACCGAAGTCGTGTTTGGCGATACGTCGGGCAACGCGCTTGAAATCCTTGGCACCAACTTCGGCACCATCACATCGCTGGCTGATATCAATCAAGCGATACAGGATCTTTTCGGAACATCTAATTTTTCGGAATTCAACATCTACTATGGCGGAACCGTTATCGGCAATTTCGCTTTAGCAACGGACGGGTATACGTTCTCGTCCGGGTCTGAGAGCATCTTTTTCGGCGGGACACTTCCCACCAGCTTTGCCGATATTGTCACGCTCGTAACCGCGGTTCAGGATTTGCTGTCGGGACCGGTCAGTGATGCGCGTCTGCTTGAAATCGTATCGGTCTTTGATCTTTACGCGACGAACGAAGTCACATTGTCCACCAGTGAAGAGGTTGCGGGCGAGACGGTTGTTACAGAACTATTTTCCTACACCGAAACCAGTACGGTTCTGACGCTTGAGATCGCAGGTGCGTCGATCGTTGCCTTGGGCACGTTTCCGGCAGGCAGCTTTTCGCGGCTTCTGAGTGCATACAACGACATTATGGCCGCATTGATGGCAGACGGAACCGTCAGCTTTGATGACGTGACGGGTCTTGATGTCACTTCGTTCAACTTCACGGATGCGAACGGAGATACGATACTGTCGTTGATGGGCGATTTTGGAGACGCTGAAATCGGGGCGGACGGATCCTTTGGCTATGGAACCCTGCCCAATGTTACCGTTGAAGGAAGCGCCGGCAATGATGACGTGGCAGATCCGTATTTTACGGATGAGTATGCCCAGGACGTCGTTGTCGAATTGAACGCTGGCGACGACAATTTTGAAATTGACGGGTCTTTCCGCGCCTATGCTTACAGCTTTATGGCACCGATCACGGTCGATGGTGGCGACGGCTACGATTCCATCGAGGTTGAAGAATGGAATGATACGTCGGTTTCAACAACGATTGACGTCGATTGGACCACTCAGACCATTCAGGCCTATAATGGCGATTTTGGTTCGCTGGTTGAGTCCTATCTGGTCAACTTTACCAATTTCGAACGTGTCGACATTGATCTGATTGGCAGCGGTGCAACGGTTCTTGGAGACGGCGGAAATAACCGTGTGCGCCTGATTCAGGTCAATGGGTATTTTGAGTTTGACGGCGGCGCGGGCTGGGATCGTTTGGAATTGCACCGCACCGAAAACCTTGATGGCTCGCGCGGTCTGACGCTTGATGAATTACGTGCGGCCTTCGACTTTGCGATCAAGGATAATGGCGAAATCGCGATAATGGAGGCAGGCGACCCCCAAGAGATCGGTGTCCTGGAAAATGTCGAAGAAATCCGCCTGTTGGTGGAAGAAGCTGGCGTGGCGCGCAGCGATTGGCAAACCGAAGAGTATTCCGTATCCGAAGTCCTTGGTCTGGCGGATTTTACAGGAACACCGTTCGACGGAACGGCAGGTGATGACGATATCAAGGGCAATAGCCTTGATAACACGATCAACGGTTTCGCCGGCGACGACACAATTCGCGACTATGAGGGTGATAACACCATAGATGCAGGCGCTGGCAGCGACTTTGTTGCGGTTGCAGGGGGCGCCCACGATCTGGATGGTGGCGATGATGAAGATTGGGATACGCTTTGGCTGGAAGACACCACGGCAGAAGTAGTCATCGTTGATTTCCTGACCAGCGGTACAATCACGGGCCAATCCAGCGAGACCAGCCCGGCAACGGTTTATTTCACGTCGGCTGTGCAAAACTTCGATGGCTTTGCTTCGGGCGTCGAGGGCTTTTTGATCTTCCATGCCGGTGATGATGGCAACGGCTCGTATTTGGGCATCGACGTCCTGCCAAGCGGATTCAAATATTACGGAACCAGCGACGGATTTGACACTCTGAGTTTCAGATGGACGTTCCTTGGTGACAACGTTGATGATGGCTTTACCCGCGCCGAGTTTGAAGCAGCCTTTAGCGTCAATGCGGACCCCAGCGATCCGACGCATTTCATTATCACCTATCTGACAGGTGCCGACGCTGGCACTGTTTTTGGCGAAGTTTGGGACGTTGAGGACATTCAATTCTGGAACGACGCCCGGGATGATCAGGTAAGTATTCCGGTTTCAGAACTTGCCGGAGTGACTGATTTTATCGGGACCGATGGTGACGACCGGATCGAGGCGAATGGTCTCGACAATGATATTCAGGGCCTCGATGGCGACGATTCCATTTTTGGCAATGGTGACGAAGGGGGCGGCGATACGGTCGATGCCGGTGCCGGACATGACTATGTGCGGCTAGAGGTCGGCGATCATTCTGTTGACGGCGGCGCTGACAACGACAGTGTTGATATTCTTGATTTCAGCTCTGCCGTGTTTGTCGTGGATTTGGTCAGCGGCACCATTTCAGGGTATGACACCCTTGGTGGTGTTGCCAATTACACAACCACGATCGCCAATGTCGAAAACGCACATACCAACACGAATGGTGCCGCGTATTTCTATGGAACCGGCGCACCCTTCTACTTTGGCATCGATTCCGTCCCTTCGGAACTTTACGTTTACAACGGCGACGGCAGAGGGACACTTGGGTTCCGCTGGACAGACAATGGCGACGGAACCCATGGCCTGACTTTGGCCGAGCTGGAAAGCGCGTTTGAACTGGCTGCCATAGATGGAACGGGCCGCAACTTCGACATCTACGAACTTGATCCGGCGGGTGCCCGCGGAAACAAGATAGGCGAGTTGCGGGGTGTAACCCAAATTCAATATTACGATGCATCCGCAGTTGATGGCCGAGGGCGGGCTAATCTTGCAGACATCGCGGTTTACCCTGATCCGATTGTGGGAACGACAGGCCCAGATACGCTTGGGGGCACTGATGGGTTTGATGTGATCCTTGGTTTTGCGGGCGATGACGACATTTCCGGCCTTGGCGGACCGGATTTGATCAATTCCGGGCCAGGCAGCGACACGCTTGATGGCGGCGAGGGCGATGACGTCTATGTGGTATTCCCCGCAGGCTTGGTTGACGACATTGGTGCCGAATTAAACTCGGACGACCTGATTGATACAGACGCCGTCGTCACAATCCTCGATAGTGGCGGAACCGACACAATGCGGTTGCTTGGTTTCCCGGATGCCTGGCCCGGAACATTTGTGTGGGATGGTTCGACCATCACGGCAACAAGTGAATATGGTCATCAAATCGTTTTCGGAAGCGACGCTGGTGCACCAATTATCGAACAGATTGAATATCTGGCATTGGATGACAATTTCGCCGAGCGTTACACCACGACGTTCAATCTGGTCGTGGATCAGGATGATTTTACCGAGCTGGGAACCTGGTATGCCGGAACCGATTCCGCCGATGTTATCGAAGCACCAAATCTAGATTCAGACACGGCGCGGTCCTTCTTTGGTGTGATTTACGGTAATGGTGGCGACGACACGATCACCGTCTACCACCAGTTCTCTCAGGGTATCTATGGTGGCGAAGGCAACGACGCGATAACGGTTATCGGGGGTGACGCCGGTGCTGCGCCTGCGGATGCAAGCAATGAAGATCCGGCCAGAAACTGGATTTATGGCGAGGACGGAAACGACACCATTGTAATGGCTGGGGGCGATGATTTCGCTTCGGGCGGTGCGGGCAATGACAGCATAAACGCCGGTGCAGGCAATGACACGATTGAAGGTGACGAAGGCGACGATAACCTTGCAGGCGGGGATGGCGACGACTTTGTTGATGGCGGTGCAGGCAATGACACGATCACGCTCGGCTCGGGCAATGACACGATCGAGGGTGGCTTGGGTGTTGATACGCTTGTCATAGATTTGACCGGGGTAGCGGCCGATGCCTATGTCGCAGAAGTTGATCTGACGGGTGACATTGAAAACGTGGGCGGTGTGGGGATTTCGACGCTGCGCGACGATGTGACCGGAATCGAGAATGTTACCTTAATTGGTGATGTAAGCGTCGACATTATCGGCAGCGCTGAGAACAACTATCTGATTTCGGGCGAAGGGAATGACACGATCCTTGCCGATGAAGGGGAAAACACCGTTGAAAGCAATGGTGGCGACGATGTCATTGGTGTTGGCCGGAATAACGCGACTGTGGACGGCGGCGCAGGCGACGACCTTCTTGCGATAATCGATATCGATTCCGCCGTTTTGCTGATTGATCTGACGACTGGCACAGCAACGGGCCAGTCTGATCTGACGGACTCGGCGACGATTGATTACACGACTGCTTTTTCAAACATCGAAACCTTGGCTTGGAACAACCAGAACACGGTCAAGGTAATTGGCAACGGCGGGTCGGATGTATTTTCGCCGATGTTTGCGCCTCAGATGCTGATTATCGATAACGGAAGCGGAACGGGGATCCTCGACTTCACCAAAGTTGTGAATGACGACGACAGCATAGGTCTTAATGCGAACGACCTGCTTCCCTATATCATCCGCCCGATTGACGCGACCGGTAAGAATTTCAAGGTCTTTATCGAAGACGGCGGGGCCGAGGTTCAGGTTGCCGAATTGTCAGGCGTCAGCCAGATACGATTCCTGAACGCGCTTGATGAGACCGAAGTTCTTACCCACGATATTTCGCTTTATGCCGAAGAATTCCAGCTTCTGGTCGAAGGGCTTGCGGTCGAAGACGAAACCCTTTCAGTTGACGGTTCGCTAACCGGCTTTGCCGAACCCATCACCTATCAATGGACCCGTGATGGTGTGAACATCAATGGGGCGACCGGTGATCAATACACATTGGGGCAGGATGACGTCGGCTTTTCGATCTCGGTCATCGTGACGGGGTCCGGCACGGACGAGGTGGAAACCGCAATCGGCACTTCGGAGGTCAGCAATGTGAACGATGCTGCCACCGGTGTGCCTGTGATTTCTGGGACGGCGCAGCAGGGTGAAACCCTAAGCGTGGATATCTCGGGCATCGACGATGAAGACGGCGTGCCGTCCGAGATCGGCTATCAGTGGAAGCGCGGCGGAACCGAGATTGCCGGGGCAACCAATGCGACCTATCTGCTGACTGAGGACGATATCGGATCGGTTATCAGTGTCACGGTTTCCTTCACCGATGATCAGGGCACCGATGAATCGGTCGATAGCGATACCACAGACACGGTTGCGATTGATCCGGACGCTGAGATTTGCGATGTGGATCTGGGCGAACATTACGAGCTTTATCTTGATAACCAGACCGTCACCGATGCTGATACGGACGGAAACCCGACCTTCCTATCGCAGTTTGTCAGTGCCTTTGTCGCTCATCCCGGTGGCTATGTCAGCTCTCCAACCGGATACACGCTGATCGCGGATGCTGATCCGCTTGATCAGTCCGGCACGCAGGAATTTGTTATCCGCGCCTTTGGAAATGCCGTTTCAAACGCGAATTACGGATTTATCCTTCAGGATTTTGAAGAAGACGGGGCCGGCGACGAAGATTATGCCTCGGGCAATTTTGCAGGGGCCGGGCATTCCTATACCGTGTCGGCCTATGGCGGGACCACCCATACCGACGCCTCGGGCAGCATGTCAGATGGCACCGCCGACGGTACGCTGGTTGTCACCGATGTGATGTCGGTCAGCCTGTTCGACACCGGCAATGCCGCCGCAGCCAATCCCGACAACGGAGACGATCCGGGCATTGCGACCAATCTTGGAAATGATGCTGATCGCGGATACAACAAAACCCCCGTCACCAACCCCGAGCTTGGTCAGTATCTCGAAGCCCTGCCGGGTGAAGAAGACAATGGCGGCATTCTGCTTTGCTTTGATCAGGGCACGACGGTCTATGGCTTCGGTGTCAATCTGATTGGCCGACAGGACGACAAGCGGCCGGTCTATCTGGATATCCATTTCAGTGATGGCACGGTCTATCGCACGCTTACGGATTCCGATGGTCAGCAAGAGGGTGGGGAACAGTATTTTTCATTCCTCGTCGATCCGAATGAATCCGATGTCTCGATTGTCGCCGTGGTCTTCTATGAGCCTTACGATGCGACGCAGGACAATGCAGGGGATCGCGATATCTTCTCGATTGACGATCTGGCATTGGTGGTTGGTCAGAATGACGCCGATCTGACGTCGGATGAGTATATTTCAGCCATTGGACTGAACACCGAGACCGGGGGCGCGTTGTCGTTCACGGGCGATCTGGAAGAAGATTCGACCCTGACCGCTGACATCACGGGCCTGACAGACAATGACGGCCTGCCTGGTGATATCACCGGCTACAGTTTCCAGTGGTTCCGGGGCGATACCGCAATCGGCGGCGCGACGGGAACGGAATACACCCTGACCCAGGCCGATGTCGGGTCAACGATCACCCTTCAGGCCAGCTTTATCGATGGCCAGGGGCATGCCGAGGAAATCTCGAGCGCGGCCAGTGACCCCGTGGCCAATCTGAACGATGCCCCAACCGGTGGCGTCACCATCTCAGGCACGGCAGAACAGGGTCAGACCCTGACCGCCGAAAACACGCTTGGCGATGAAGATGGTCTTGGAACCCTTAACTATCAGTGGATCCGTGACGGCGTGGATATTCCTGACGCTATCGATGATCAGTACGAACTGGTTCAGGCCGATGTGGGCAAAGCAATTACGGTTCGTGTCAGCTATACCGATGGTCAGGGAACGAATGAATCCTCGACCAGCGATCCGACCGATCCTGTGACCAACATCAATGATGCCCCAACAGGCGTTCTGCTGATCCTCGGCACCCCCGAGGAAGGGGCAACCCTGACCGCCTTTACCTCGGCGCTGAAGGATGACGACGGACTGGGCGATCTGAGCTTTCAGTGGATCCGTGACGGTGTGGATATTCCCGATGCGACCGATGCGGATTATGTCCTGACATCGGCCGATATCGGCCTGCCAATTTCCTTGCGGGTCAGCTTTGAAGACGGGTTCGGCAATGTCGAAACCTTCACAAGCGATGCAACCGATCCGGTAGAAAACGTCAACGATCCGGTTGAGGGCAATGTGACGATCACCGGCAATGCGACCGAAGGGGAAATGCTGACCGCGGATGTGTCGGGCCTTTCGGATCCGGACGGTATGGATGGGGCAACCTTTGCCTATCAGTGGCTGCGCGATGGTGCGCCGATCCGTGGGGCAACCCTTGGAACCTATGACCTGACCGGCGATGATGTCGGCGCGGCGATATCGGTGGAGGTTTCCTTTACCGACGATCAGGGCACTGATGAAAGCAGCACCAGCGCGGCGACCGACGCTGTCGCGAATGTCAATGATGATCCCGTGGGTGCGGTTCTGATCTCGGGCACCAATTCCGAGGGCGAGACCCTGACAGCCAACGCCGCCGGTCTGAGCGACACAGACGGTCTTGGCGACTTTTCGTTCCAGTGGTTGCGCGATGGCGTGGAAATCGCTGGCGCAACTGGTCAGGCCTACAATCTGGTTCAGGCGGATGTGGATGCCGAAATTTCCGTCCGGGTCGATTATACCGACGGTCAGGGCACCGACGAAAGCGTCACCAGTGACCCGACCAACCCTGTAACCAACGTCAACACAAGCCCGACCGGCAGCGTGGTCATTACAGGCGATGCGCAAGAAGGCGAAACCTTGACGGCAGACCCAAGCGGTTTGGCCGATGCGGATGGTCTTGGAGTGTTCAGCTATCAATGGCTGCGGGGCGGCGCACCAATTCCGGGCGCGACGGCGGTAAGCTATGTCGTGACGGCCGACGATGCGGATCAAGCGATCTCGGTCGAAGTCACCTATACGGATGGCCAGGGCACCACCGAGGGCGTTACCTCGGGCGAAACCGACCCTGTTGAGGCCTTCGTCATTGAAGGGACAGACGGTGCCGACGACCTGACCGGCAATAGCCTGGACAACCAAGTCAACGGCAATGACGGCGATGACACCATGACCGGCGAAGTGGGCAACGATACCCTTGACGGTGGGGCCGGTGACGACAATATGGACGGTGGCGAAGGCGATGACGAATATCGCGTCGACGGCAACACCGTTTCGGAAGACACCATTTCGGATAGCGCGGGCACCGATACGCTTGTGATTTATAACTATCCGGGTCTCGACAGTGCGACCTTCGTCTGGAATGGCACGACCGTGACCCGCACAACAACATATGGTCATTCAACGATCATTAATGCTTTGGCGGGCATTCCGGTGATCGAGAAAATTCGCTGGGTTGATATCGACGACAATGGCGACGAAGTGGGAAGCCGGACACTCGATCTGGTTGTCGATCAATCGGACTTCACGTCTCAGGAAGTTGTGTTCGCAGGGACAGACAACGACGATACGATCACCGCACCTGATGTTGCTGCGGATGGCTCGGCCAATTGGGGCGAGATCTTCGGCAATGGTGGCAATGACACGATCACTCTGTCGACCTTGTTCAACCAATTCGTTTATGCCGGTTCGGGCAATGACGTTGTCGTGGAAGGCACCGACGCCACGCGGGATGGCAGCACCATCAACAACCTGATCCAAGGCCAAGAGGGCGATGACGACATCACCATGGGTGGCGGTGATGACACGATCTTTGGCGGTGACGGTGATGACACCATTCGCGACGGCACAGGTAACGATTCAGTCGATGGTGGGAAGGATGATGATCAGTTCTTCTATACCTCGGGCGATAGTGACGAATACGACGGCGGACGGGGATACGACTTTATCGACATTGACCTGTCAGGCGAAAGCGATCCTTTCACCTTCACCATTGATCTCGACGCTGGCGAAATGGGTGCAACGGGCCGCATGACCGACCTTCTTAACAGTATCGAGGGTGTGCGCGTCATCGGCGATGTCGATGTGACCGTAACGGGTGACTCGGCATCAAATACCATCGATCTTGACGGCGGTGACGACTCGGTTGATGCCGGAGGTGGCGACGATGCCGTCTATGCGGGCGAAGGCGACGATACCGTCAATGGTGAAGACGGTGACGATTTCATCGAGGGTGATCTTGGAACCAACGTGATTGACGGTGGTGACGGAACGGATACCGCGCTTTATGCGGGGGCCTATGACGACTATGCGATTGTTGTTGATGGAAACGGCTTTGACGTAACCGGCACAGGTATCTCGGACGACGTTGAAAATGTTGAGATTTTCTCGTTCAGCGATCAGGTCTTTACCTCTGGCATGCTGCGGATCGGGGCGACCAATGACGGCGACGATGTCGGAGATTCCGGTTCGACCGACGGTCAGGATCTCAGTTCCGGCGGCGGGGATGACTCGGTCTCGGGCGGGTCGGGCAATGACACCGTGGATGCAGGCGCTGACAATGATACAGTTCAGGGCGGCGCGGGGTCCGACACCATCAACGGCGGATCGGGCGACGATTCCGTCGGGGGTGGCACCGGCGACGACGAAATCTTTGACGGTCTTGGCAATGACACGATCGGCGGCGGCCAAGGCTCGGACACCGGTATTGCACTGTCGGGCAATAACAGCTTTGTCGAAGAAGACGAAACCACCGAGGCAACCGATACCACGCTGGATGACTACTATGCGGGCGGTTATGGCGATGACGAGTTTTTCGGCGGCGGCGGCAACGACGTGTTGGTTGGCGATCGTGGATCGGCCTTTTACTTCGGCGACGATACCATGACGGGCGGCACCGGCGACGACATCCTGCAAGGCTCGGGCGGTGCGGATGTGTTTATCTTCCGCTCTGGCGACGGCGACGACACAATCGGCACCGTGGACCTGAGAACCGTGGGAAGTGCAACGGATATCACCGATATCCTGATCACCGGCGCGGATTTCGAGGTTGGGTTGGACAGGGTCGATCTGACGGACTTTGGCTTTGCCTCGTCGGCAGATGTTCTGGCCCTGCTGTCGGATGTTGGCGGTAATGCAACACTAACGACAACCGACGGTACGATCACTTTCTACGACATCCTTTCCGCCGATCTCGGCGCAGATGACTTCATCATTTAATTTCGGAGCAGAGATATGAACAGCTTGTTTAGAAAACCTTTGGTCATTCTTGCTTCGGTGGGTGTATTGGGCGCGTGTAGCACGACAACCCCGGCAACGAGTTACTTTGAGCTTTCGGACACGAGCGGTGGAACCGCCACCGTTCGCGTTGTTACCCTTGATCCGGGGACAATGACGGCCTCGACCACGACCGGCACGTATGACTATGCCACGGGAACGCTTACCGTTGGTGGGCCGGCGATAACGCTTGATGCGACCAGCGCCCTGTCCGAGGATCAAGGCGCCACGGCCTATTCCTATGTCTCGGGGCTGAACGTCACGGACGAGAATAAAATGGTCGTCGTTGTAACCGACGCCGCCGACCTGCCAAGCGATACGACAATCGTCTATAACGGACAGGCGCTTGTGACGGTAACTGACGCATCCGCGACATATGAGGGAACGATGGAAAGCACCATCACCGCGAATTTCGGTTCGGCCGGTGACACGGTGACAATCGTTCTGGACACGATCACCGATGCAACCGAAACGGCCGGTGCAACGGTCGCCTATGTTGCCAGCGGGGCCGAGGATATCACGATCACCGATTTGGTAATCTCGGGCGCAACCTTCACCACTGGCGGCAGTACAACGGCGGTTGTTGACGGGTTCGGCAGTGCGGTCAGCACCATCGACACATCCGGGGCAACTCTGACCGCAGGCGGTGTCTTCGCCGGTTCCGCAGCAGACGAGGTTGCAGGGGCGGCCACGGTTGATGCGTCCACAGCGGCAACCAATGCGGGTACGGCATTGATCACCTTCTCGGGAACACAATAATACTACCTACTCACAGAACATTGCCATCGGGCCGCCGGGATGTATCCTCGCGGCCCGGTCTTTTCGATAATATGCCTTTGATTTGATGCTGACCCGCGCCACGATATTCTGCTGTCTGATCCTTGCGTTTCTCGGGCAAACCGCATTTGCAGAGACGCGGTTTTCGGTTGGCACAGCTTCATATGCCACACATCGGGATGCTTTCTTCAGTCTGGCCCAGACCTTTGTCGGAGACTTCGCGCCCAGCATTCAGGATATTTGGTACAGTGTCGATCTGAACGATGGGGCAGTCTCATCAGCCAAGCCGGTGGACGTCAACCTTCAGTCCAGCCAAAGCATCGGCCTTTCGTATCAAACAGAGGTTCACTTTGGCACCACCCTGGTCGAGCTTACGACAGGCCTTTCCTACAACGCCACTGTCTATTCGCTTCCTGACGGAATAACGCCATTTGTCGATCCGATGATCTTCAACGTGACATCGTTGGATGTCGATATCCGTGCAGCGCTGACCGGTCAGATTGCCGAGTTTGGGGATCAGGGCCTTCGGTACGCCGTAGGGCCAGGTCAGCGTATATCCAGCTATTACACCAACCTGACTTCGGCCCTTTTGGATGTGAAGGACTATTCCGTGTTCAGTTACAGCTACCTCGGGGGCGAATTAATACTGGAAAGCGACGTTGGGCGCACTGTCCTTTCGGCAAGGGGGCAAGCGTCCGGGGACGCCGAATTTCAGCTCATCCAATCCTTTAACTGGTAAAAGCGATGCGAAATTCTGACGCCACCAAACTGGCCCTCCTGATCTTCATCAGGCCTGAATGATGTTGTGCCCCGGCCCGTAGGGGAATTTTGTGATGTTTTCGACGCCATCTTCGTGAATCACAAGGATGTCATGTTCGCGATATCCACCGGCACCGGCCGTGCCTTCCGGCACCCACAGCATCGGCTCCATCGACACGACCATGCCTGGCTCAAGAACTGTGTCGATGTCTTCGCGCAGCTCCAATCCGGCCTCGCGTCCATAATAATGGCTGAGAATGCCGAAGGAATGGCCATAGCCGAACGACCGATACTGCAACAGACCCTCGCCGGCGAAGAAACGGTTGATCTCTGCCGTGATGCCGGAACAGGTCGCGCCCTGTTTGATCAGGCTGATGCCCAACTCATGCGCGGCCACGTTGGCCTTCCACAGGCGCAGGCTTTCCGCATCCGGCTCGCCCAGAAACAGGGTGCGTTCCAGCGCGGTGTAATAGCCCGAGATCATCGGGAAAGTATTCAGCGACAGGATATCGCCCTTCTGTAACGCCCGCTTGGTCACAGGGTTATGCGCCCCGTCGGTGTTCAGACCGCCTTGGAACCAGACCCATGTGTCGCGATATTCCGCGTCAGGATAGGCCCGGGCAATTTCCTCTTCCATCGCGTCGCGGCCGGCCATTGCGATTTCAATCTCAGTGGCCCCTTCGCGGATCGCTGCGTGGATTGCCGCGCCACCAATGTCCGCCGTGCGTGCCCCGCCTTTGATCAGCTCGATTTCCTCGGCTGATTTGACCATCCGGGCCTTCATCGTATCAGCCGCGATATCGACCAGTTCGGGCTGGTCCAGCATCGCCAATGCGGTATTGCGTGCGGCCAATGTCATGTGGTCGCCCTCAACCCCGATCCGCTTGGCACCCCCGATCAGGCTGGCCACCGCCCGCCAGTAATTGTCGCGCTTCCAGTCGGTGTAGATGACGTTATCCTCAACCGACCGACGCCATGGCTGGCCTGCGTCAATATTGGCTGAAACGGTGGTGCAGGCGCCTTGCGTCACGACGCAGCCATAGGGACGGCCAAACGAGCAGTAAAGAAAGCCCGAATAATAGGCGATATTCTGCATCGAGGTCAGCAGAACAGCGGGAATATCCCTTTCCGCCATGATGCCGCGCAGCTTTGCCAGACGGCGGGCGTATTCCCCCTTGCTAAACGGCAAAGGCGCCTTGTCACCATTATGGCAGGTAAAATACTCAGGCCGGTTGTTGAGATCGCTCATGGTCTACAATCCTTGTCACTTGCCGGACGAGGCTATGATATGTCCGGCTACACACCCCGGCGTTCAGGGCGGGCAGGTCACATCATGGACCATGACAGGGGGCTGGGCCGCGACGCCATCGCGGCAGCTGTCACAAGGGATTGATTAGGCAAAGGGCCGAACTCGGTCAAGCGAAGAAAACGCCCGGCCGCGCGGCCCGGGCGTCTTGTCTTTTAACCGGGGGACATGCCGCGAAGACGCTCGGACCGGCGGCGAAGCAACTCGACCATGGTCAGCAAACCAATCGAGATGATCACAAGGATCGTCGCTACGGCCAAAATCGTCGGGCTGATCTGTTCGCGAATGCCTGAGAACATCTGCCGCGGGATGGTGCGTTGTTTCACATCGGCAAGCTGCAACACCACCACCACTTCATCAAACGAGGTGATGAAGGCGAACAGGCCGCCGGATATCACGCCCGGCAGGATCAGCGGCATCTGAACCTTGAAGAAGGTGCGCACCGGACCTGCCCCCATATTGGCCGAGGCGCGTGTCAGGGATTGATCGAACCCGACCATGGTGGCGGTCACGGTAATGATCACGAAGGGTGTTCCCAAGGCGGCATGGGCAAGGATCAGGCCGATATAGGTTTTCGCCAGACCGACATCCGAGAAAAAGTAGAACAGTCCCGATGCTGTGATGACCAGTGGCACAATCATCGGAGAAATCAGGATCGCCATGATGGGGCGTCGCCAGGGCATCTCGGACCGGCTAAGGCCGATTGCGGCGAGGGTTCCAAGCGATGTCGAAAGCAGTGTCGCCCAAATACCGATCCAGAACGAATTGCGGATCGAACGCACCCATTGGGCATTGTTCCACATATCTTTCCACCAGCCCTCGGTCGCTTCGGGTGCGGCCATGCCGTTTTTCAGGATGTCCCAATACCAGCGCAGACTGTACCCCTCGGGGTTGAGCGCCAGCATGTCCGGGGTGAAACTGAAATAGGGTTCCTGATTAAAGGAAAGCGGGATCAGGATGATGATCGGCGTGATCAGGAACAGGAAGATGAACCCGCAGATGGTGCGGAAGGTATAGAACCACAGCACCTCGCGCGCGGTGGCATAGGGGGGCAGGTTAAGACGGTAATTGCCCGACGACAGCCAAAGCGCCATGCGTCCGATGAAATAACCGACAAAGGCCATCAGCACACCATAGGCAAAGCTGAACAGCCCTGCCCCGATCACCAGAAACAGCGCGGCTGTGCCAAAGCCCGCCAAAGGCCGGCTTTTGGTGAATTTGATCACTGCAAACCCGATCGCGGCAAAGATCGCGGCACCGGCAATCAGGTAAGGCAGAAACAGGCTGAAATCGCCCTGTGCCGTCATCAGGCCGATCAGTGCTCCAAAACCGCCAAGGATGCCAAGGTTGAAACCCATCGGCGGGCGGGGCGGGATATATTTGAATTCCTGGCTCATATCTCTTTACCCCAGCTTCATATTGTCGATGCCAACGATCCGGTCGTAGAGCCAGAACAGGAACAGGACAAAGACCAGCAGCACCAGACCGAGCGCGGCGGCAAGGTTCCAGTTCAGGGATTTCCTCATGTGGAAATCAATAATGTTCGAGATCATCTGCCCATCCTGGCCACCGACCAGCGCAGGGGTGATGTAATAGCCAATCGCAAGAATGAACACGAGCAGCGCACCGGCGCCGATGCCCGGAACCGACTGCGGGAAATAGACCCGCCAAAAGGCCGTCCAATTGGTGGCCCCCATGGATTTCGCCGCGCGAACATAGCTTGGCGGGATGGTCTTCATCACCGAATAAAGCGGCAGGATCATGAATGGCAGCAGGATATGTGTCATCGAGATCAACGTGCCGGTTTTGTTGTAGATCAGACTGAACCTGTCGTCGTCGGTTGCAATTCCAAACACCACGAACAGGTCATTCAACACACCCTGCCCCTGTAACATGGCTATCCACGCGGTCGTTCGTACCAGAAGCGAGGTCCAGAACGGCAACAGGACCAGGATCAGCAAAAGGTTCGATGTGCGCACCGGCAAGGTCGACAACAGATAGGCCACCGGATAGCCGAGTATCAGACAGAACACAGTCACAAGGAACGAGATCTCAAGCGTTCGGAAGAACAGTTTGATGTGAATTCGCCGGTCTTCATCCTGACGCGAGAATGATCCGTCCGCGTTGTATTTCAAATCAAGGGCGGCGGCGATGTAGGACGGATTGAAGGTTTTTGCGGCGATTTTGACCGCCTGCCAGGTCTCAATATCGGCCCATTCATCATCCTTGTCGATCAGCGCCGCAAGATAGGGGGCCTCCATCTTGGCTGCCGAACGTGCGGTTTTGGTGAACAGGCTGCGTGTACCGGAAAGTTCCCGGTTCACGCGGGTCGCGACGCGACCGATGGTTTTGGTTTCGCGGGCAACAACCAGATCGGCCACCATCGCGGCGGCCATGTCTTCGGTGGGTTCCGATACCCCGTCCCAGCCTGAAATGATCTCGGTCGATTTTGGCATCAGACTTGCATAGCGATCATCATAGACCGACTGCCACAAAAGCAGAACGATCGGCACGATGAATGTCAGCAGAATGAAGCCCAGAAGTGGAAAAACAAGTCCGAAGGCTCTTGCCCGGCTTTTGAAAAGCGCTTGCGACAATTTCCGTTTAAGCGGAGTGCCATCAGCTGCAAATAGCGGGCCGGTCGTGTCGGTCATGAGCAGAACCTTACTTAACTTTCGGAAACGGTGGAAAGGGGCCGGTGGCCCCTTTCCGTTTTCGTGGATGGATCAGTTTGCCAGCCAGGCGTTGAAACGCTCGTTCAATTCGTCCTGGTTGTCGGCCCAGAATTCGAAATTGTTGACCAGCGCATTGGTCAGGTTCGCCGATGCTGTTGGCATATGCGGTCCCATATCGACCGAGCCGTCATAGTACATGCCCACCAGGGCACCCGACGATTTGCGTGCCGGACCATACGAGATCCAGCTTGCCTGATCGGCCAGACGCTGGGTATCGGTCGAGAAGGCGACAAAGTCCAAAGCCTCTTCTTTGTTTGGCGCGCCTTTCGGAATGACCCACAAATCAAAGTCCATGATCTGGCCATCCCAGACAACTTCGAACGGCTTGCCTTCGCCGGCTGCCGCGTTGAAGATACGGCCGTTATAGGCCGTGGTCATGACCACTTCGCCATCCGCCAGAAGCTGTGGCGGCTGTGCGCCTGCTTCCCACCAGACAACGCTGTCCTTGATGGTGTCAAGCTTGGCAAAGGCGCGATCTACACCTTCATCGGTTTCCAGCAGGTCATAGACATCCGCCGCGGCAACGCCGTCGGCCATCAGAGCCATTTCAAGCAGTGATTTCGGGTTCTTCCGCAATCCGCGCTTGCCGGGGAAGGCTTCGAGATCAAAGAGATCGTCGATGCTGTCAACGCCCGAAGTTTTCGAGCTGTCATAGGCGAATACGGTCGACCAGACGATGTTTGCAACCGCACAATCGGTCAGGGCGCCTTCGATAAAGTCTTCAGCGGCCGGGGTTCCGTCAGGTGCGGGCGGCAGGATCGAGTGGTCGATTTCTTCCAGCAGGCCTTCGTCACATCCGCGAACCGCATCCGAGAATTCCACATCCACCAGATCCCAGGTGACGTTGCCGGCTTCCACTTGTGCTTTCACTTCGGCAAGGCCGCCGTTGTAATCCTCTGACACGATCTGAATGCCGGTCTTTGCCATCCAGGGCTTGTGATAGGCTTCAACCTGCGATTTCGTATAAGCACCACCCCAGCTTACAACGGTGATGCTCTCGTCAGCCGCAACGGCACCCGCTGAAAATGCAAGCACGGTTGAGGCCATGAGAATCTTGTTCAAAGTCATTTATTTCTCCCATTTACAATGCCTGATTTTTTAGTGACAGCCATGCACACAGACGGGACGCATGGCTTGAAAGCCGCTCATCGGATCCGAGCGCCTTCGGTTCTTAGGCGTCAAGCGCCCGGCAGTCGGCAGGCAGCCAACCGATCTCAATCTCCTGACCCGCAGACAGGCGCAGCGCATCCGGCGCGTTGCGCGTTTTAACAATGAAGTCGTCATTGCCAGCCACGGACAGACGATAGCGGAAAATATCACCCATATAGATGAATTCCTGAACCTTCGCCTTCAGCGTATGCGCATCGGCATGCAGGCGGGCCTTGTTGAATTCAACTCGCTCGGGGCGGATGGAAACGCGGGTGCGATCCCCGACATTCGAGATATTCACGGGCCTTGCGTCAATCTCTTCTCCATCATCAAGAACGACCAGACATTGATCGCCTTGAATGGATTTGACGGTGCCTTCCAAAGTGTTGTTTTCGCCGATGAACTGCGCGACAAAGCTGTTTTCGGGTTCCTCGTAAAGCTGATCCGGCGGGGCAAGCTGTTGAATCCGGCCATCATCAAACACCGCCACACGATCTGACATCGTCAGGGCTTCGGTCTGGTCATGGGTGACGTACACGGTTGTAATCCCCAGCTCATGTGCCAGACGGGTGATTTCAAACTGCATATGTTCGCGAAGCTGTTTATCAAGCGCACCAAGCGGTTCGTCCATCAAGACCAGCTCCGGCTGGAAAACAAGCGCACGTGCCAAAGCGATACGCTGTTGCTGACCACCCGAAAGCTGCGCAGGCCGCCGGTTGCCAAAGGCCCCCATTTGCACCATGTCCAGCGCCCGCTTCACCTTTTCCTCGCGCGTGGATTTGTCCATTTTCCGGACTTCCAGCGGAAAGGAAAGATTTTCAGCGACGGTCATATGCGGGAACAGGGCGTAGTTCTGGAACACCATGCCGATCCCGCGTTTATGCGGTGGAATATTGTTGATCGGCTTGCCATCCAGCAGGATCTCTCCGTGCGTGGCAGTTTCAAAACCGGCCAGCATCATCAGACATGTCGTCTTGCCCGAGCCGGACGGCCCGAGCATGGTCAGAAATTCGCCCTTGGGCATTTCCAGATTGAGGTCTTTAACGACGAGCGTTTCACCGTCATATGACTTTTGAACGCGATCAAACTTTACGAACGATTGGTTATCACCCAAATCGGCCATCCTTTACCCTGTTGAATTCGATCGCTGTGTTGCGATCATTTTTTGATTGGCCCCATAAGAACAGCCCTGTCCGGTACACGCAACTGCAAATTTCTGGCAAAGATCAGGTATTTATCTGGGCTTTCATATGCCACGCCAGTGCCGAGTTGCTTGAAAAGACAGGTTTTCCGATATGCCGCTCGATTTCGGCGATCACATCATAGGTCTTCAAATTCGTACAACTTAGAAAAACGCCCTCGACAGATGGATCACTGCCGAGCCTGACCGCGCCGTCGAAAACCGATTGGGACGAGATACGGGCGACTTTTGCTTCTTCGGCTTCTCCGAAGCTTCCAAAGACGTCGGTGGACAGGCCCGCCTGTTGAAAAGCCGTGCGCAGGGGCGTGTTCACCTCGCCAATATAGGGCGACAGCATCGCGAGCTTTGAAATGCCCTTTTGCCCGGCAAACGCAATGGCCGCCCGCAACGGGTTCGTCACCATCTTTGCGTTGCAGGCCGTCTGGACCAGTTTTTCAACCTTGTCCGAACCGATCACCGAACTGGCCGAGGTGCAGCAATAGCCTATGACCGGAAAGGAAAGGGATTTCGGCAACAGGGATGCAGCGCCAGAGATGTGGTTTTCCATCTCTGAAAGCGTCTTGGTCGTAACTTCGTCGCCGCTGGGAATACGTGTCACATAAATCGGTGACGGGACCTTTGCAAAGCTTCGCGAAAATTCCGGTTCGACGGTTTCATCGGTCTGCAAAACGATCAGTCCAAGCGGAGGAGGCAGGTCCACTTCGGGGATCATGGAATAGGCGATTTTGCTCATAACTCGGGTAACTCCGGCCCGATCCGCGGGCTTAGATAAGCGGCGTGACCTTCGGTGATCACGATATTTTCTTCGTGAACCAGAATTCTGTCGCCAACCGCAATCCCCGGTTCAAGGGTCAAAACCATACCGCTTTGCAAAACCGTATGATCTGTCGGGATCAGCGAGGGCCATTCGGTCAGCGACATGCCCAGACCATGCCCCAGACGCCCGGCATCGGTGCCCTTCGCGTCGCGGGTTAACACCGCGTTCATCGCCTGAAACAAATCGGCCGCGGTGGCGCCCGGTTTGGCGATTTCAAACGCGGCGTCCGAGGCTTCAATCAATCTTGCATGCGCGTCTTTCACGGGCTGAGTTGCAGGGCCGATTGACCAGTTCCGGTCGTAGTCCGAAAAATACCCGTCCCAAACCAGCCCCGTATCCAGCATCAGAACATCCCCGCCGCAAAGCGGTGTTTCCCGCGCGGGCGAGATGACGTCGCAATAGCCGCCCTGGTCAGCACCCCCTGCCAGATAGGGCACCCAATCGGCGCCCTCTTCCAGGCAAAGCATCTGAAAAGCGCGGAACACGCGGTCCAGCGGCACGCCGGCCCCGGCGATTTCCGGGACACGGGCAAAGGCGTTTCCGGCGATCTGACACGCCATTTTGATCTTCGATATTTCCGCCGTGGATTTGACCATTCTCAATTGGCGGATGATGCCGAAATCCGTTGTCAGGCGCACTTTGCCCGATAGCCGTTTCATATCGGCCAGTGGCATGCGCAGATGGGTTTCATGCCCATCGGGGATACCGATCAGACCGTCCGGGGCCAGTTCGTTCAGCGTGTCGGCCAGCAAGCTCACACCGTCGTCACTCAGATCCGGCGCGCGCCAGGTGCGGATATCGTCGATCCAGGTTTGCCCCATCAAGGCCGCGCCAATGGACGGGATCACCGCAACCGGTTTGCCGGTGGCGGGTACGATCAGAAACCACGGTCTGCTCGGGCTTTCCCAAAAGCGGGTCAGAAAGCCGGTGAAATAGCGGACCTCTTGTTCGGTCGTCAGCAACAAGGCCGCAAGGCTGTTTTGCGCCATCAGGGCCTGCGCCCTTGCAGTGCGGGCTTCGAACTCTGCCTGTTCGAACCCTCTCATTGCGAAACCTCGGACAGGAAGCAAAGCACAGTTGATGCAGGACCGATCCCCAGGGCGGATTGCACCTGCCCGTTCATCGCAGCGGCAATTCCCGCCCCGCCAGATGCGGTGGTTTCAAGGCCTTCAGCGGCCATGGCGGGAAGGTGCTCACACACGGCTTCATCGGACAGGGTAAGAAACCAGTCCGCATCCCGCGCCAAACCGTTCAGGGCAATCAGCGAGGGTTCCTTGCAGTCCAGCCGACCCATGACACTGTCCGGACCCGGGGCAAAAACGCAACTGCCTGCCTCAATACTGGCTTGCAGCGCAGGGGCGGCTTCCGGTTCGACAACCGTGATTACCGGCGCATCCCCCCAAACCTGACGGGCATAGGCTGCCACGGCCCCTGCCAGGCCGCCGACCCCGGCCTGCAAGAATATATGCGTCGGACGCCGGGGCATTTGTTCGGCGGCTTCGGCCGCCATCTGCAAATAGCCCTCCATCAGGGTGTGGGGCAGCTCGGTGTAGCCTTCCCAGGAACTGTCTGACAATAGGATCCAGCCGTTGTCCTGTGCAGCTTTCGCTGCTTCCCGCATCGAGGCGGCATAGTCTGCGCCCGCCCGAACCGGAACCGCATTGATGTCGCGCAGCCTGTCGGCAAAGGTTTCGGGCACGGTTTCGGCGATATAGACGATGGCCGAAGCGCCGAAGGTTTTCGCCCCGGCGGCCACGCTTAATCCGTGATTGCCGGCACTGGCGGTGACATAGGTGCGGCCTTTCAGGGTTTCGGCATTTGGTGTCTTGGTTTGCTCAAAGGCCTGCCGCGCGATGACATAGGCCGCGCCAAGCGCCTTGAATGATCCAAGCCCCATCCGGCTGCGTTCGTCTTTCACCCAAAAGCCGGATACTGGTGCGAGGTTTTCAGCGCTTACCAGATCGGTTTCAGCGAATTTCGGGCACATGCCAAGAAGCCCGGAAACACGCACGGCATCGGTGGACGGATATGGCGCGTCGGGGGCCAGTTTTCCTTTGCCACGATGGGGGTTTTTCACAATGCGCATTCATCGATCCTTGGATATTTCATTTGGTCTGACCGACACCATGTGTGCGTGGGTACGGGTTCGTTTCCGGTATTTGGTGCTGCTTTCGAAGCGCTTCGCCCGGATCCCAGATTTCGATGTGCAAAGGGTGGCAGGTTGCTTCATCGGATGAATGCTGAGCCGAGCAATCGCCTCCGGGACAGGCGGAAAGGCCGACCAGTAGGTCGATCTCGGCAAAGAATTCCAGATAATCCCCCGCGCGAACGGGGCTTGCCTTCATGAAATACTGGCCGGTGTCGCGGGTAAAACCGGTGCACATGAAGACGTTCAACACGTCATGGACGTGCTTCTCGGCCGCGTGAAGGTCAAGACCACTATGTGATGCCAATGCGCGTGTCAGGTTCGAGTGACAGCAATAATGGTAATCCCCGCCAGACAACAGCCGCCCGGTATAAGGGTCGCATCGAGTGCCGATCACGTCATGTACCGATCCGCCGAATTCGTCGAACCCGTACCAGTCCAGCGTGTCGTCAAAGATCGTTGCCATGGGGCGCATATGCGGAAACCCCGACCACAACCTGTCGCCGGTTGACAGATGCATGCCGTGCAGGGCGCGGGTTTTGCCGGAATAGAAGCGTTCGGAAAAATCTTTGGCATTCCACAGGTTAAGATCGCCGACCTGCGCGCCCTCGGCACAAAGAATGCGAAAGAACGCTCCGGCAGGCACTTCGACACATCTTGCGTCGCGCGGCAGCACGATGATCTGAGCGGTCTTGGCCGCCGATTGCCTGAGTGCCGCCATGCGCCCGAAATCGGGCTTTGGCAATGTCTCTGGCGGATAGCAGATAACCGGCTGAATGGCCTGACGTTGTTTGCCATCTTTGGGCCAGTCATGCGCGGGGCGGGCCAATTTCATCGATAACCCTCGAAATCATTTATGTTGACTGTTTATGTCACGGCATTCCAGTCTTCCGAGAACACCACACGACCAAAGCCCCTGTCAATTGACTTGCCTCAATCTGGATTGAATGCCCGATGCCCCAGAACCCCGCGCCATTTTCCCTGTCGGAATATGACCGAAGACTAGCCAAAACCCGCGCGGCGATGCAGTTGGCCGGTCTGGATGTGCTGTTTGTGACCGACCCGTCAAATCAGGCCTGGCTGACCGGTTATGACGGCTGGTCGTTCTATGTTCATCAAGGGGTAATTCTGGGCCCCGAAGGCGAACCGATCTGGTGGGGCCGCAAGATGGACATGTTTGGCGGCCGGCGGACCTGCTGGATGAAGCCTGAGAATATCATTGGCTACGAGGATCATTTTGTTCAGTCCACTGAACGCCATCCGATGCAGGACCTGGCCCGGCACCTGAAGGCACTCGGGTTCGCCAATTCCCGTGTCGGTGTCGAGATGGAGAACTATTATTACTCGGCCAAAGCCCATTCGATGTTGCAGGCGGCCCTGCCCGACGCCGAATTGATTGACGCCACAGCTTTGGTGAACTGGCAACGCCTGATCAAATCGGATGACGAAATCGGTTTTATCCGCAAGGCCGCCCGTATTTCAGGCAAAATTGTCCAGACGGCAATTGACCGGGCGGAACCGGGTGTACGCAAGAACGATCTGGTTGCGGATATCATGCATGCAGGGATCACCGGTGTCGAAGATGACTGGGGCGATTATCCGGCAATCGTACCGCTGACCCCGTCGGGGCTGGATGCAACGGCGGCCCATCTGACCTGGGACGGGGCGCCGATGCGGAAGGGCGAAGCGACGTTCTTTGAGCTTTCCGGCTGCTATCGGCGCTATCATGCACCGCTTTGCCGCACGGTGTTTCTGGGCACACCCACGGACGAAATGAAGCGGGCCGAAGCCGCGCAACTGGAAGGTATCGAAGCCGCGCTTAACATGGCCCGGGCGGGCAACCGGACGTGCGATATCGCGAATGCTTTTATGCGGGTTCTGGCAAATCACGGGATCGAACGCTCGGGGCGTATGGGATACCCCGTTGGCCTAAGCTATCCGCCGGATTGGGGGGAGCGCACGGCCTCGCTCCGGTCCGAAGATGAAACGGTGCTTGAACCAGGTATGGTGTTTCATTTTATGCCCGCCCTGTGGATGGACAGCTGGGGTTTGGAAACCACCGAAACGATCCTGATACCCGAGCACGGCCCGGCCGAGGTACTGTGTGATATCGAACGCAAGCTATTCGTAAAGCCTTAGACCATGACCACGTTAGATGAAACCAAGGCCCTGTTGGGCCAGCTGATCAGCTATCCGACAATATCCAGCGACAGCAATCTTGCGCTTGTATCCTTTCTGGCCGAACGGCTTGAGGCTGCGGGTGCCGATGTTCAACTGGCCCATTCCGACAAGGGCGACAAAGCCAACCTTTGGGCCACGCTTGGACCCGACGAACCCGGTGGGATCGTGCTTTCGGGCCATACTGACGTTGTGCCTGTGACCGATCAGGACTGGAGCTATGATCCCTTTGTCATGACCGAAAACGACGGCAAGCTTTTCGGGCGCGGAGCCTGTGACATGAAAGGATTTATTGCCGCCGCCGTCGCCAAGGCGCCCGAGTTTGCCGCAAGACCGTTAAGCCGCCCGTTGCATTTCTCGTTTACCTATGACGAGGAAACAGGATGCCTTGGCGCTCAGGATCTTGCCATATGGCTGAAGGCGCAAGACATCCGTCCGTCACTGGCCATCATCGGCGAACCAACGATGATGGCCGTGGTCGAGGGCCACAAGGGCTGTTGCGAATACACGACGCATTTCCGCGGTCAGGCGGGCCACGGATCCATGCCCGACAACGGGGTGAACGCCGTTGAATATGCTGTCCGATATGTTTCGCGCCTGCTTGAACTGGCAGAGGCTTTGAAATCCCGAGCGCCCTCGGACAGCCGGTTTGATCCGCCCTGGACCACCATCAACACCGGCGGGCTGCGTGGCGGAATTTCGCATAATGTGATCCCTCAGACAGCTTCGGTCGATTGGGAATTCCGTCCGGTTCAGGACAGTGATTTTACCTTCGTGAAATCCGAGATCGAAGCCTATGCGAACACCGTCCTTCTTCCGGCAATGCGGGCGGTCAATCCGAATGCGTCCATAACAACCGAAACGATTGCCGAGGTTGTCGGGCTTGAGCCAGCGACAGAAAACGAGGCGCGGGATATTGTTGCGGAACTGACCAAAAGCAATGGTGCAGATGTTGTTCCTTTCGGGACCGAGGCGGGTATTTTTGCGTCGCTGGGCATGTCTGCGGTGATTTGTGGGCCAGGTTCCATCGAGCAGGCCCATAAAGCCGATGAATATCTTGGCACAGATCAGCTTAGCGCCTGCCTGACGATGTTGGACGGTCTGGGAAACAAGTTGCAGACGGTGGCCCCAAAGCACTGATCATCCGATAGGCTTTGGCTTGGGCGTACCGCGCCTATCCGAAGCCTTCGGGCATCCGACAGGTGCCATATCAGACGCCCCCCGCGGGAGCATCAGAAAATTGCGCTTCGCAGCATGTTCAGGGACACAACGATCAGAAACCCGCCAAAAACACGCTTTAACATCCCTGGGTTCATCGCATGAGCCAAGTTCGCCCCCAAAGGTGCCGTCGTTATCGTCATCGCGATGACAATCAGAAACGCCGGTATGTTGACCGCGCCCAGCGTCAAGGGAGGGCTGGCGTCGGCTGGAATGTCGATAAACAGAAAGCCCGGCAATGACGGAATGGAAATGGCCAAACCAAACCCCGCCGCCGTGGCGACCGCGCGATGGATGGTGATGCCATGCAAGCTCATCAACGGAACGCCAAAACTGCCGCCGCCAATGCCCATAAGCACCGACAAAAACCCGACCGCTGGCGCAAGAAGAAGGCGCTTTATGCCCATTGGCATCGCGTCGGACAATTGCCAGTCTTGTTTGCCGATGCCCAGATACATTCCGATGACAAAGCCCAGAACACCGAAAACACCCTGAAGCACGACCGAGCTTAGGTTCGAAACAGTAAGCGATCCGATAATTGCCCCAAGGGCGATCCAAATGGCCCAGCCTTTCAGAATGTCCCAATCCACAGCCCCTTTTCGGTTGTGGCTCAGGACCGACCGGATCGACGTCACAACGATTGTGGCCAACGAGGTGCCCAGACAAATCTGCATGATGTAGGCACCGCCAAAACCAAGCACCGAGAACAGGTAGAAAAATGCAGGCACCAAAACGATTCCGCCGCCCACCCCCAAAAGACCGGCCAGAACGCCGGCGAAAGCCCCGATCGCCAGAAGGAACACGAGAAGCAGACCAAGAATAAGCGGATCAGTCGTCATATCGTTTCGCTTTCCGGCAGGGGCCGTTTTGGGCTGTTTCCAAAATCAAGGTCAAGAGTAACGGCTTATTGACGGTTTTGGCCACCTTATGTCACCACCACCGAAAAGCGCCCCAGACCCTCGACCGAAATTTCCATCCTGTCGCCCCTTTCAACGGCTCCGACACCGGCCGGTGTACCAGTCAGAATGACATCACCCGCGCCAAGCACAAAATATTCGGACAGGTACGAGATTATTTCGGGGATTTTCCAGATCATCTGGTTCAGATCACCCTGTTGGCGGATTTCACCGTTTACGGTGAGTTCAAGACGGCCGTTTTCCAGAATTCCGGTATCCTCAATCCTGTGGATCGGTCCGATGGGGCCGGATCGTTCAAAGGCCTTGCCGATTTCCCACGGGCGCCCCATTTTCTTTGCCTGCCCCTGAAGATCACGGCGGGTCATATCAAGCGCAAGCGCATAGCCATATACACAGCCCATGGCATCTTTGACCGGAATATTCGTGCCACCGGCTTTCAAAACGACGGCCAGTTCGGCCTCGAAGTGAACATCGTTGGAATGCGGCGGATAGGGAAATTGACCCGAGGGATCAAGGTTGTCCGGGTTCTTCTGAAAGAAAAACGGCGGCTCGCGATCCGGGTCATGGCCCATCTCGATGGCATGGGCCGCATAGTTCCGGCCAATGCAATAGACACGGCGAACGGGGAACAGATCAGGGGTTCCCTTGACCGGTAAAGCAACCACGGGTGGCGGGGCAAAGGCATAGCCTGTCACGGTTTATCTCCGGTTGATGAACGTGTTCCGCGAATAGATAAATCGACTTAACGGGGGGCGTCAATTTCATGAAATCGGTTTTTCGGAGCAAGGCGAAAAATATCGATAAACTTTGGATGAGATGAAAACAAAACGTGCAAACAACAAATCCCGGGAAGGCATGTTTTTGAAATCCCGCACAGGCCGGATATTGGCTATGGACATGTATCACCCAAAAACCAAACATGGGGTCAGAGGATTGAACCCAAAGCTAAGCCGCATTCGGCTTGGATTTTACTGACAAATCCCCATCGCAAAATGGCGGAGAACCAGGGCAGACCAGTGTCGCGTAACCCACTGACAGAAGACCAGATTGTCGAATTCTGCCGCGCCCGATTTGGCCGTTCGCCCGACGCGATTTCCTATCCCGGAGGGCGCGGGCGCAAGACTGTCATTCTGACGCTTGGAAAGGAACAATACGCACTGTCCAAACGGGCAAGCAGCGGGCGCGCCGCGCTCGAGGCCGAAGCATTGCGCACGCTTGCACCGACCGGATCGGTTCCGAAACTGGTGGCGCATGAGGGGGATTTTGTCTTGCAGTCGGTTGTCGCCGGTACGCGGTTGACTCAGGCACTTGAGGACGGTGATGCGAACCGCCGCACAAGGTTGCTGTCGGAAGCGGCCGAGACCCTGATCGGTTTTCAAGAGATTACGGCAAAACGGGGCCTGACCCACAGCGCCCCGAGGATTGGCAATCGTGACAACTGGTATCGTGATTTTGCGAAGTCACCAATCCGTTTGGCGGATCAATTCGGCCAGCAATTGACCAGCTATAATGTTGATGAAATTGAAAAAATTATCCTTCCGGTCCAGTCCGCATTCGTGAAATGGGATGCCCGGCCGGGCAATGCGGTGGTTCATAAAGACCGGTCAATCTGGTTTGATTGGGAACATTGTGGCGTCGGCTCAATCGAGGATGATCTGGTTTGGCTTTTTGCCGATGAATGGTCTCCGATTGCCCATGAGGTTCAGGCCGAAAGCATCTCAGGACTGGCGGAATTACACGGATCCGATGAAGCGGATCTGGCAAGACGATTTGCGGCAAAGGTCGTGCTTCACAGCTGCATTCGCCTTGAACTGATTTTCCGCCGGAAAGCGCAAGGGGGCTGGTGGAACCCGGTTGAGGCCATGGCGCATGATCGCGTTGGTGTTACCAGAGGCCATGTCAAACGGGTTTGCATAAGGGCGCATGGAATCTGTGAGAAATTTGACGTGCTTCACCCGATAAGTGACCTGTTTCAAGAGGTTCTGAAACGCGCCGATCCCTGATTAGATTGTTTCGATTGCGGAAACAAAGCTGATCCCAAGCGGGCTACGGGTTCACTTCGGCGGCGGATATGACGATTGGTGTTTCAGGATCGCAGACCTACATCCAGTTCAGCGCGACGGATGTGGTTTATCTTCAGTCGATCTTCACCATTACAGATGACGACTTTATCTTCTGATCCAACGAATGCCTGAACGAAGGGGGCCGGGCCTTTGCTCGGCCCTTGCAGGCCCTTCGGATGGGATAAAGCCGCGTTATCCGATTACGACTACCGTGTCCGATTTGAATGCGTAGGGCGGAAGATCCAGATTGCGCGGCGCGGGTCCTTTGCGGATGCGACCGGCGGTATCGTAATGCGAACCGTGGCACGGGCAGAACCAGCCGTCCCAATCGCCAAGTGGATCGCTGCTGCCCTGTCCAAGCGGGATACAGCCAAGATGGGTACAGATACCGATCTGGACCAGCCATTCCGGCCTGATCGCGCGGTCCGCATCCAACGCCGGATCCGGCAGCTGGGCCGTGTCGTCGGCGCGGGCCTTGGCGATCTGTTCTTCGGTCCGGTGATCGATGAACACCGGCTTGCCGCTCCAGCTGACGGTGATCCGTGTGCCGGGTTCAACGCCGTCAAGATCGACTTCGATGACCGATAGCGCGGCCACGTCGGCGCTTGGGTTCAGGCTGTTGACCAATGGCCAAATGGCCGCGCCCAGGCCAACCGCCCCTGCCCCGGCTGTCGCATAGTAAAGAAAGTCGCGGCGGGTTTCCTGCGGCTCTTCGATCATATCGGGTGTTTCTGTGGTTTCAGATTGAACTGACATAAGTACCTCCTTGGTCATGACCGGATGCCTTGCTTTGGCCTCGGGTCCGTTGTGCCGCGATTGCATTGGTGGCAATCGCCGAAGCTTTTGATAGGGTTTTCAAAGTTTCACTCTTCTCGGGTTTGTTCCGACCGCCACCGCATGTGGCGATCGAAGGTTGCTTTTCATTCATGCGCCCTGCCCGGATGCATTGTCCGAGGTCCATTGCCCCAGGAAACGCCTTTCATAGGCAAAGGCCAGTGCGATGCCGACGAAGGCAAAGACCACGATCATCGGATCGGATTGCCATTTCAGCGTGCCAAACGCGGCCAGCACGACCGCATCCATCGCCAGCGCCGTCAGTATGACCCAGCCGCGCGCGTTGATCTCGTGGCGCAGCTTGCGCCAGACGCCCCAATGCACGGCCATATCCATCACCAGATAGAAGAACGCGCCAAGCGAGGCGATGCGCGACAGGTCGAACAGCACCGCCAGAATGCCGGCGATGACGACCGTATAGATCAGCATATGCGACCGGATCGTGCCCGACATGCCGAAATGGCTGTGCGGGATCATCTTCATATCGGTCAGCATGGTCAGCATGCGCGACACCGCGAAGACGCTGGCAACCAGACCCGAGGCGGTGGCGACCATGGCCAGAGCAACCGTCAGGTAAAAGCCGGTGCGGCCAAGGACCGGCTCGGCGGCTTCGGCAAGGGCATAGTCGCGGGCCAAAGCGATTTCACCGGGCGCAAGGCTGGTGCCGACCACCACTGCGACAAGCAGATATGTGACCGCGCATATCGCGATCGAGATCAGGATCGTGCGGCCGACATTGCGGTGTGGATCGGTAATTTCTCCGCCCGAGTTGGTGATGGTCGTGAACCCTTTGAAGGCCAGAATTGACAGCGCCACGGACCCGATGAACCCGACAGGGGCCAGATCGCCCGATGCGGTCTGGCTTGTGGTCAGGCCTCCTCCGGCCCAGAGGGCGGCAATGGCGAACAGAAGGATGCCGCCGATTTTCAACGCCGACATCACGATGGATAACAGGCCAACCGACCGGTTGCCCGATGCGTTCACAAGATAGGCGAATATGATCAGGCCAACCGCGATGACCGGAACCAAAGGGCCGCCGTTTATGTCAAAGGGGCGCAGCGCATAGGTGGCAAAGGTCCGCGCGACCAGGCTTTCGTTGATGACCATCGACAGGGCCATCAGCAATGAAGCCGCGGCCGCTACCGCCCCCGGACCATAGGCCTTGGTCAGGATCATCGCGATGCCGCCGGACGAAGGCCAGCGGTTGGACATGGCGATATAGGTATAGGCGCTGAACATCGTCACGACAGCGCCCGCGATGAAGGACAGCGGGAATAATGGTCCGGCAAGCCCGGCGATCTGACCGGTCAGTGCAAAGATGCCCGCGCCGATCATGACGCCGGTGCCCATCGCGACAGCGCCTGTCAGGCTGATTGTACCCGCGCCTTCAGCATGATTGGGTTGGTGGCTGTGTTCGGTCATCTGTCTTGCCTTTTGTCTTTGCCGGTAAAGCGCATGTTTCGGCTGGGGTGTTCAGGGGTGGTCATTGCCGGTCATCCCCGGACCCGTGGCCCCCGTGCCCGCCATGTCCGCCATGCATGAAGAAATGCATCCCCACACACAGCAGCAGCGGCAGCCAGAGAATCAAGCTGCTTGAAAAGATATTAGCCCGGTATTCCCATCCAAGCACCGCCGCACCGAAAACCAGCGCCGCGATAAGGTATACCCCGGCCCGGGACCGCCAGAATGACGGGGATTGGTCCGCTTCGTCAGACTCTTGCGGTATTTCCTGATCCGCGATTTCGTGATCAATGTGACTGCTCATGATGTCATGTCCTTTTCAGATAGTATCACCGCGCTTTCGCGGCGAATTGGATATGGCCGCGATGAAAGGCTCACCAGTTGATCCCCCCGGCGGTTGAGGTGATTGCGGCTGAAAACTCTGCCGCCGGGGAAAGCCCGTCCAGCGGCCGGATCGCATGATCAAGACGGCGGGCCGCGTTATACCCCTGCGCGGCGTCGCGCGTTGGTGCCGTGCCATAGGCCGCCAGATAGCGCTTGGCGAATGCGCTTTGCTGCCATTCCTGATCCGGTGGAAGAACACCGGCTTCGACAATCACGGCCCCGTCGGGAAGCGCCGAAGCATCGGCCTTGCCGAACACCACCACAACATCCGGCGCCCCGGCCCGCGACAGGTAAAGGCCCTCGACCCCTGCCCCGATTTCCCGGGGCAGAGGCAGGATTTGCACATCCACGCCGCCAAGATGGCCGTCGGATGTTTCATTGGCGTGGCCGTCACGTTCATCGGCTGCCAGAAGAAATCCGTTGACCGTTTCTGCCATACGCGACGCGGCCTGGGGGCCAGACACGTAAAGCGCGGCGGTGAACTCGTGGGCGGCTGCCCACGAGGTCGTGCTTATCAGGGTTGCCCCGGCGAATATCAGATTGGTCAATCTCATATTTTCGCGCCTCTCAGCCGGAGCGAGTTCAATACGACCGAAATAGACGAGGCGCTCATCGCGAAGGCCGCGAACATCGGGCTGATCAGGATGCCGAAGAACGGGAACAAAAGCCCCGCCGCGACCGGCACGCCGCTTGCGTTGTAGATCAGCGCAAAGAACAGGTTCTGCCGGATATTACGCATCGTGGCGCGGGCCAGTTTGCGGGCACGGACGATGCCGTCAAGGTTGCCCTTGACCAGCGTGATCCCGGCGCTTTCAATCGCCACGTCCGCGCCGGTGCCCATGGCAATCCCGACATCGGCCTGGGCCAGCGCGGGGGCGTCGTTCACCCCGTCACCGGCCATCGCAACCTTGGAACCGCTGGCCTGAAGTTCCTTGATGATCGAGGCTTTGTCCTCGGGCATCACATCGGCGCGGATTTCGTCGATACCAAGCCGGGCTGCAACCGCCTTGGCCGTGCGTTCGTTATCGCCGGTGGCCATGATGATGCGGAACCCAAGATCGTGCAGGGCCTTCAGCGCCGCCGGTGTGGTTTCTTTCACCGGATCGGTGACGCAGACCAGACCGGCCAAGGCCCCGTCGAGCACCACGAACATCACCGTCTCGCCCTCGTCGCGGCGCGTATTGGCCGTTTCGAGCAGATGGCCGGCCTCAAGCCCCAGATCCTCGACCAGCTTGCGGTTGCCAAGGGCCACGGACTTGCCGTTCACAACGCCCATCACGCCTTTGCCGGTGACGGCCTCGAAATCGCTGGCATCGCCCATCGCAACACCGCGTTCTTCCGCGCCTGCGACGATGGCTTCCGCCAGCGGGTGTTCCGAGCCTTTTTCAAGCGTGGCCGCAAGGGCCAGAACCTCGGCTTCGTCATGGCCGTCCTCGGGCAGAACCGCCACAAGGCGTGGCTTGCCCATGGTCAGGGTGCCGGTTTTGTCGACAATCAGCGTGTCGATCTTTTCGAACCGCTCTAACGCTTCGGCGTTCTTGATCAGAACACCCGCCTGCGCCCCGCGTCCGGTGGCTGTCATGATCGACATCGGGGTGGCCAGACCAAGCGCACAGGGGCAGGCGATGATCAGCACCGCCACTGCCGCGATCAGGGCATAGCTCAGGGCCGGGGCCGGTCCCCACATTGCCCAGGCGATAAAGGCCAGTACCGCGATTGCGATCACTGCGGGCACGAAATACCCCGCCACCTGATCGGCATATTTCTGGATCGGTGCCCGCGACCGCTGGGCATTCGACACCATCTCGACGATCTGCGACAGCATCGTGTCCGCGCCTACGCGGGTCGCTTCGACCACCAGCGATCCGGTGCCGTTGATGGTGGCTCCGGTCACGGCGTCGCCCGCGACTTTTTCCACCGGGATCGGTTCGCCCGTGATCATGCTTTCGTCGATCGAAGACCGCCCGTCGACCACCATGCCATCGACCGGCACCTTGTCGCCGGGGCGCACGCGCAAGCGGTCTCCGACCTGCACCTCGTCAAGCGGGATTTCTTCTTCACTGCCATCGTCGCGGATGATCCGCGCGGACTTGGCGGCCATGTCCAGCAACGCGCGGATAGCCTTGCCGGTGCCTTCGCGGGCGCGAAGTTCCATCACCTGCCCCAGAAGAACCAGCGTGACGATCACGGCGGCGGCTTCGAAGTAAACGCCGACATGGCCTTCCTCATCGCGGAAACCGTCGGGGAAGATATCCGGCATCAGCACGGCGACCACGCTGAACAGCCATGCGGCCAGAACGCCCATCGAGATAAGCGAGAACATGTTAAGCTTCCACGTCCGGAACGAATTCCATCCCCGAACCATGAAGGGCCAGCCGCACCACCAGACAACCGGGGTGCCGAGCACCAGCTCGATCCACAACGTGGCGCGTTCGCCGAAAATGTCGCGGACTTCGGCAAAGCCGAGATACGGCCCCATCGTGAACACCAAAAGCGGGATTGAAAGAACCGTGCCAACCCAGAAACGTCGTGTGAAATCAATAAGTTCAGGGTTAGGTCCGTCGTCGGCCATGGCCGCGCTTTCCAACTCTAGCCCCATGCCGCAAAGCGGGCACGAGCCGGGATGCGTCTGGCGTACCTCGGCATGCATCGGGCAGGTGTAGACCGGGCCGTCGTAACCGGCGGGCACGGTGTCATACTTGCCGCTTTCACCGCTGCTGTGGCCGTGATGGTCATGCGCGTGATGATCGTGATGGGCGTGCGCGTCAGCTTCGCCTTCTGGCACCAGATGCATTCCGCATTTGGGGCAATCCCCCGGTTCGTTCTGTCTTATCTCGGGGTGCATCGGACAAACATAGACGGTTGCGCCGTCCTTGGTTTCCGAATGGTGTTGGTGGGTATTCATATTTTCTGCTCCGTTCGCGTTTCAGTCTTCAAATTCGTTGCCGGTCCCTTGGCTATCCGGGGCCGTTTCCGTCATCGCTTGCGCAATTGCCGTGGCCAGCGGTTCGGCCAGCGCAATGGCGTTGCTTTCGTGCGGAATGCTGTCTGTCGTCACCACGCGCGCTGCGCCCGTGGCAAGGATATCCTCATAAGCGCTTCCGGCAAATACCGCGTGGATGATAGCACAGACCGGCGGTCTGGTCCCGGCGGCTATCAGGTGCTCCATGGCGCGGATCATGGTGCGCCCCGAGGAAGCGATATCGTCCAGCACAACCGGCGTGCCCTGCCGCAGGGCGTCGCTTTCCGGTACGCTGACATCCACCTGCCGGTCGCCCGACCGCACTTTGTTCAGAACCTCATAGGGCCGGCCGGCCATACGGGCGACCTCGGCCACCCATTGCTGGCTTTCGCTGTCGGGTCCAAGGATGACCGCATCGGGAACTTCCTGTGCCAGCCATCGCGCGATAGGCTGCGCGGCCTGCACCCGGATCGCCGGAATATCGAATATCCGGTCCAAAGACGGGATGCGATGCAGATGCGGATCGATTGTGACCAGCCAGTCAAAGCTGTCTTGCAGGAAGGACGCGAATAACGGGGCGCTGACGACCTGCCCGGCGGCGAACCGGTGGTCCTGCCGCATATAGGACAGATACGGCGCCAACAGCCCGACGCTGGCCGCCCCGAACTCGCGGGCGGTTTCAGCCGTGAACCGCAGCGGCAAAGCCAGCGGATCGGGGTTGCGCAGCGTCGCTGCAAGTATAACATCGCGGCCGTCCAGATCCTGCGGCAGCGTGGCCAGGCTTTCACCATCGGGAAAGCGGTGCAATCCCAGCGGCGCGGTGTCCGCGCCCAGAAGCGGGGCGATTTGGCTGGCAAGCGGGTCCATGCCCGGAAAGCTCAGGATTAGGGGTTTCATGATAAGTCCTCCACGCGGAACGGGCTGTCACCGCCCGCGGCATAGGCAAGCGCCCAATCAAGCTCGCCTTTGGTTTCGGCATGTATCTCGAACAGCGGCTGGCCGATTTCGACCGTTTCGCCCAGCCCGGTTTTCAGCAACACGCCCGAGGCCTGACGCCCCGGCGCACCGGCAAGCTTTGCGATCTTGGCGATACGGCGGTTGTCGATGGCGGTGATCTTTCCGGCGCGGTTGGCTGTAACCGGTTGTGTTTGCAGCGCTTTTCCCGGCTCGGTAAATCCGCCCTGCGCCGCGCAGATCGCCATGAATTTCGCCTCGGCCTGACCGCTGTCCAACAGCCGGGCCGCGCGCTCGCGGCCGTCTGAGCCGACCAGATCCAGCATTGCCCCGGCCACATCCAGCGCCCTTTCGCGCAGATCGGACGGGGCGTTTGCTGTGCGCCTAAGCACGGCAAGAACGTCATGCGCTTCAAGCGCCGGACCGATACCGCGCCCGACCGGTGCCGACCCATCGCTTTGGTGGATGGCAAGCGTCTGGCCAAGGGTGGCCGCAACGGCGCTTAGCCGACGCACAAGCGCTCGGGCCGCGTCTTGCGACCGCACCTTGGCCGTGGGACCAACCGGAATGTCGATCAGCACATGGCTGGAACCGGCCGAGGCCTTCTTGGACAGGACACTGGCCACCATCTGGCCTTCGCTGTCAAAGTCCAGCGGGCGTTCAATGCGGATCAGCATGTCGTCTGCGGGGCTTAGGTCCAGCCCGCCGCCCCAGACGACACAGCCGCCTTCGGCTTCGACCACGCGCCGCATCTCGCCGAGGGTCAGCGCAACGGGGGCCATAACCTCCATCGTGTCGGCGGTGCCGGCAGGCGAGGTGATCGCCCGGCTTGACGTTTTGGGAACAAGATGTCCGGCCGCCGCCACGATCGCCACGACAATCGGCGTTGTCCGGTTGCCCGGCAGGCCGCCGACACAATGCTTGTCCAGCACAGGACCCTGACCCCAGTCCAACCGCTCTCCGGCGTCGCGCATCGCCAGCGTCAGGGCAATGGTTTCGGCTTCGTCCAGCCGGTCGCCCGCGCAGGCGGTGACGAAAGCGGCCAGATCAAGGTCGGACAGGCGACGGTCCATCGTGTCGGTGATAATGGCACGGCAGGCATCGGCGTCCAACCGCCCGCCATAGACCTTGGTGCGGATGGCCGAGGCCGATGCAGGCGGTTCGGGATGCGAGAACCGGCCCAAAGCCCCCGGTTCGGGTGCCAGCGCCTGCCAGGCCGTGTCGCTCAGGGCGGCTGTCTCGGGCGGCAGCCAGCCGCCGCCGGTGACGACGTTGAGCGTTGCAATGACCCGCTTGCCGGCATGTTCCACCTCGATGCGGGTATGCGTGGCAAACCCTTCCGAGCGGCACAGGTGGCAATCCTCGCGCATATAGACGATCGGCTGGCGATAGGTGTCTATCCCGGCAGGGATCAGGGCCAGGGTATCGTGACGATAGCTCATTTCGGCGCGTCCAGTCTGATGGTTTCAAGATGTTCCGGCACCCGGACATTGCGCCCCAATTCATGGGCGATCCGCCCGCGCATCGTATCGGCGGCCACGGGTTCGCCATGGGTCAGATAAGTCATGCGCGGCGGCGGCCCCGCGCTCATCCATGCCAGGATTTCATCGGCATCGGCATGGCCCGAGAAGGTTTCGGCCTGAATGACCTCGGCCTCGATCTTGCGTTCTCGTCCGAAGATCCGAAGGGTCCGCGCCCCGCCCGACAGCGCCGCCCCCCGCGTACCGCCTGCCTGAAAGCCCGACAGGATAATGGCATTGCGCTGATCCTGTCCAAAGCTGATCAGATGGTGCAGAATACGCCCTCCGGTCAGCATTCCGCTGGCGGAAATAATGATCATCGGACCCTTGCGGGTGTTCAGTTCTTTGGATTGCTCGACCGAGTTTACCCGCTTGGCGACGCGGAACATGTTGATGCAATCTTCCCAGCTGACATGATGCTCGTCGTGATGGCGGTGGTAAATCTCGGTCGCGTCGACAGCCATCGGGCTGTTCAGATAAACCGGCACATAGGGGATTTCGCCTGCCTTGATCAGCCGCGCGATGTGATACATCAGCCCCTGGGCACGGCCAACCGCAAAGGACGGGATCAGCACCGTTCCGCCACGGGCAAACACGCGCTTCAAGACCAAAGCAAGCTCGGCCTCGGGGTCGGCATCGGGATGCTTGCGGTTGCCATAGGTTGATTCGCACACCAGCACATCGGCCCCGCTGAACGGCACCGGCGGGCGCATCAGCGGATCCTTGTCATGCCCCAGATCGCCGCTGAAATGAACGGTGATACCGTCAATGGTCAGCCGTATCTGCGCCGCGCCCAGCAGGTGCCCGGCGGGGATGAATTCGGCGTAAATGCCATCGCCAAGGTCAATGCGGTCGTTGAACGGTACGGTTTCCAGCCGTTCCAGCGCCACTTGCGCGTCCTTCAGTGTGTAAAGCGGTTTGGGGTTCTTATGCTCCGAGAATTTCTTGCGGCGCGCGTATTTTGCCTCTTCCTCTTGCAAATGGCCGCTGTCGGGCAGGATCAGGCCGCACAGCTCTTTCGTGGCGGCGGTACAGAAAACCCTGCCGCGAAATCCGGCGCGGGTCAGGGCCGGCAAATAGCCGGTGTGATCCAGATGGGCATGGGTCAGAAGAACCGTGTCGATACTGCCCGGCCGTACAGGAAAAGGCTTGCGGTTGCGGCGGCGCAATTGCTTGAAGCCCTGAAACAGGCCGCAGTCGATCAGAATCCGGCGATGGCCCCATTCGACAAGATAGCGTGAACCGGTCACGGTTCCGGCCGCACCAAGGAATCTTAGTGTTGGTTGTCCATGAAAGCTCATATCATTCTCCAATTCGTCGGGGCGCGGGGACACGAGGGGTGCACAGGCGCATTGCAGTCCAGATGGCGGGGGACGCGCGGGGCGATCACGGGTCATCCGGCCTGTCAGCCGCCCATGCGCGTCAGATGCGGGTGGTCAAAGGCGGGGGCGTGATCACCTTGACAATAAAACCCTGCAATGACGATCCGGCTTCGGGCCGTTTGGCACCGGCCACCACTTCCCAAGGATCAGCGTCGCCGGTGGTTTCAGGCAACACCATTTGGGCATGGCACTGGACGCCCGAAATGCACAGGGCGCTGTCCGTCAAAACGGCGCCGTCCACAGGTGCCGGGTCGCTGGCATAACTTGCTGTCACTTCATCGGTTGATCCAAGCCCGTGTAAATCGGCTTGAACCTGATGCGCCGCCCAGACCGAGCTTGCCGCAGCAATCGAAAACAGCAAAACCGCCGCCAGCAATCGCGGAAGCAGATTTCGCAGGATATTCGATTCTCCAGACACCAGACTCTCCTGATAACGCATTTATCATCCGGCGTTTCCCAGCTTAAACAATGATCTAAGTCATTATCCAGCCGATCCGGATCGCGCCGATACGCCCTAGCTAGGGGTTCCAGTCACGGGAAGGTCAAGGCATTACGTACCGGAAATTGCAATTATTTTCGCATGGCGGAGCGGATCGCCTTAAAATACCGGCTCCGGGCCGTCATCCGCCGCCATGGTTGCGCCGATCCAAGGGCTGGTGTCTTCCAAAGCGTTTTAAGATTAACCTAAAGCGTCCTGCCAAAAACCTGAATCACGGGTTTGTGGCAGGGCGCCCACGACAGTTGATGGGTCTTGCAGCGTCCGGCCTTTCCCCTGTCTCAGGTTAAAGTCCGGACGCTTTAAGACACACGCTGTTTTTGAAACACTTCATCCACGCCAATTTACAAAGGGCCATCATGCAGTTTTCAGCCAATCTCGGGCTACTTTGGACAGATCTGCCCCTGCCCCACGCGATCCGGGCGGCAGCGGCCGCGGGGTTTGACGCGGTGGAATGCCATTGGCCCTATCAGGTGCCGGTGGCCGAGGTACGCGCGGCACTGGAACAAACCGGCCTTCCGATGCTTGGGCTTAACACCCGGCGTGGTGATGCGGATCGGGCCGAGTTTGGTCTGGCCGCCCTGCCCCACCGCGAAACCGATGCGCAAGCGGCGATTGATCAGGCGATTGATTATGCCGCGCAGGTTCGGGCGCAATCGGTTCACGTGATGGCCGGTATTGCACAGGGCGATCTGGCGCAAGCGACGTTTCTTGAAAACCTTCGTTACGCTTGTTCGCAGGCAAAACCCCATGATCTGACGATCCTGATCGAACCGCTGAACCCATATGATGTGCCCGGCTATGCCTTGCAAACCACCGATCAGGCGGCCCGGATCATCGACACCCTGGCCTTGCCGAACCTCAAACTGATGTTTGATTGCTACCATGTGGGACGCAGCGAAGGCGATGTGTTTGCACGCCTTCAGGCGCATCTTGCCTATATCGGACATATCCAGTTCGCCTCGGTGCCGGATCGGGGTCCGCCGGATCATGGCGCAGTCAGGTATGATCAGCTGTTCAAAGCCATTCAATCGCTTGGCTGGACCCGGCCCTTGGGCGCCGAATACAAACCGGACGGACCGACCACGCAGTCTCTGGGCTGGCTTGATTGGGCAAAATCCATCTAAAGTGGGCGCGGCCAGCCCCCCTGCCCTGCCCGCATCCCTTGTGTCGCGGTTCGCTTTAACCGCAAAATGTCGAAAAACCCTTGCGCGAATCTGAGAATCCGGACAATAGTCACGGAAAAGCGGCGAAAAACGCCATATTCCGTGAACACGACACGGGGACGCGAGGGCAGAATGAACGAGCGGGCCGAACCACAGGACCTGAACGCGGCGATCCGACAGCACTCTGAGTGGCTGGCCGGACAGCTTCACGCACAGCGTGAAAGCCTGTTTCCACCGGATGCGCAGAAAGCGATGCGCAAATTCACCTCGGGCGAAGCCGCCGGGCTGCTCGGGGTCAATGATTCCTATCTTCGCAAACTGCATCTCGATGGCAAAGGCCCCTCGCCCGAGCTGACACCGGGCAATCGCCGGCTTTATTCCGCCGAGAATATTCAGGATCTGCGCGTGCTGCTGGAAAAGACCGCCCGCAAGCCCGGCGATTACCTGCCCGGCCGCCGCGACGGCGATCATATGCAGGTGATCGGCGTGATGAACTTCAAGGGCGGGTCCGGCAAAACCACCACCTCGGCCCATCTGGCGCAGCATCTCGCGCTGCACGGCTATCGCGTTCTGGCGATTGATCTTGATCCGCAGGCCTCGCTGACCGCCTTGCACGGGGTTCAGCCTGAATTTGACCTCGACGAAGGGGGCACGCTTTACGATGCCATCCGCTATGATGACCCTGCCCCGATCTCGTCGGTGATCCGCAAGACCTATATCCCCAATCTCGATCTGATCCCGGGCAATCTGGAACTGATGGAGTTTGAACACGAAACCCCCCGCGCCCTGGCCCAGGGCCATGCGGGCCTGTTCTTTTTCCGCGTGAAAGAGGCGCTGTCGCAGGTCGATGACGCCTATGACATCGTGGTGATCGACTGCCCGCCGCAACTGGGTTTCCTGACCATGTCGGCGCTTTCTGCCTCAACCGGCGTGCTGGTGACGATCCACCCTGAAATGCTCGACGTGATGTCGATGTCGCAATTCCTGCGCATGACCGCCGATCTGATGGACGTGATCGCCGAAAGCGGCGCGGATATGTCCCATGACTGGATGCGATATGTCCTGACCCGCTATGAACCCGCCGATGCCCCGCAAAATCGGATCGTCGCTTTTCTGCGCACCATGTATGGCGAGGCGGTGCTGAACGCCCCGATGCTGAAATCCACCGCCATCTCGGATGCGGGCCTGACCAAGCAGACATTATACGAGGTCGAGCGCTCGGCCTTTACCCGTTCCACATATGACAGGGCGATGGAAAGCCTGAACGCCCTGAACGATGAAATTGCGGCGCTTATTCAAAAGACCTGGGGGCGCGAATGACGACCAGTAAGAAAAAACGATTGTCCATGCTTGATAACCTCGCGGCGGCGGGTGGTCCCTCGCCTGCCCCGTCAGGATCGGCGATGTCAACCAACCGCGCCTTGCGTTCGGCCCGCGATGCGGTGGATTCACATCACGTCTGGGATCTTGACCCCGACCATATCACCGACACGCGGGTGGGCGATCGGCTTGATCAGGCCGATGTCTATGACCTTCTGGACGCGATCGAGGCGAACGGCCAGACCGTTCCCATCCTCGTGCGCCGCGATCCGGCCAATGCCGACCGCTATCTGCTGGTCTATGGCCGCCGCCGGCTCGAGGCGATCCGCCTGTCAACCAAGGTGAACAAGGTCCGCGCACTGGTCGCCAATCTAGACGATCACGCCGCCGTCACCGCGCAAATCTCGGAAAACATGGCGCGGCGCGACCTGTCCTTTATTGAAAAGGCGCTGTTTGCCCAGGAATTGCTGGCCAATGGCTTTGGCAACCAGTCGCAGATCGCCGAGGCGCTGACCGTGACCAAATCCGCGATCTCGATGGCGCTGGCCATCGCCGAAACGATCTCCGCACCGCTGATCCGCGCCATCGGACCGGCGCATGGCATAGGCCGCCCCCGCTGGGAAGCGCTTGGAAAATCCATCGAGGCCGCAAACGCGGATCGTGACCGGCTGATCGGTATCGCCGATGATATCTATACCCAGGCATCGGTCGCCATCGCCAGGGACGAGGTTGACCAGAACGCCCCCGACATATCGGTACAGGCGTTCGAGGCTGTCGAAGACGCGCTTGCCAAGTATCAGAAACCAAAGCAAAAACCAAAGAAATCCGGTGAAACACCTGCCAAAACCCGCAGCCGCCCGCTGGCGGTGTCCGGGTCGCAGGGCGGCACCGTCAAACGCACAGCCAAAGGCATTTCAATCTCGGTTGACGAAGGCGCATTCGCCGATTGGCTCGAGCTTGAGGCCCAAAACATAATCAACGACCTTCACGCGCGCTGGCTTCAGCGGGCGGAAGACTGAGGACGAGCAGACACAAAACAGGAGGCACGACAAAGGCTTAAGAAAAGGCCCCGCAAAGACGACGCTCTACGAGACCCTGACTTGTTTGTAGCAATTCAAGCTTAGTGGTCCGCGCCGACACCCGCAAGTCTTAAGTGATTCGCGGCACGGGTTTTCTTACCTTCGTGACAGAAAACATGCCCTACACACCGGTAACGCCGTTTCGGCGAACAATGGATGCTGCCATTTTGAAACATCGTCAGGCAGCGGATCAGGACCTGCCCCCGACAGGGGCCAATAAATGGGAAGTGCTGCGCGAACTGACCGCCGCCAGAACCGTTTTCGGTCTGTCAGATCGTGATTTGGCGGTGCTTCAGGCGCTTGTCAGCTTCCACAAAAACACCATTCTGGGTGGAAATGATGACGATTTGGTTGTGCACCCGTCCAACAACGCGATTTGCGAGCGTCTGAATGGCATGGCCAATTCGACGATGCGCCGCCATCTGTCCAATCTGGTGCAAACCGGCATGATCGTGCGCCATGACAGCCCCAACGGCAAACGCTATGCCCGCCGTTATGGCGACGAAAAGGTTGCCTTCGGGTTTGACCTTTCGCCGCTGGTGCGCCGCCATCAGGAATTCTGTCAGGCGGCCGAGGACGTCAGAGAGGCCCAGCAACGCCACAAACGCCTGCGCGAAACGGTCAGCCTCATGCGTCGCGATTTGGCCGCCCTGGCGGTCTTTGGCGCCGATCTGCGCCCGGATTTGACCATCTGGGATGCTTTTGCCGATCTTGCCACCCTCACCGCCCGTGATCTGCGCAGAAAACTGGATATGGATGATCTGACACGGCTGGAAACCTATCTGGCTCGGGCTTTGGATCAGGCACGTGACATCATTGATGGTAGGAAAACAGAGAATATGAGCACCAATGCTGCCGTATCTCAGCAGCACTATCAAAATTCAAACACAGACTCTTATGATTCTGAACCTAGCTTCGAAAAAGCTAAGGGCGCAGCCGATGCGCCCGCCCCTGACCCGGCTGGGCAAGACGAAAAGGTTCCACCAGATACCCGATTGCCAAACGTGCCCTTGGGCTTTGTTCTGGCGGTATGTCACGAATTCCGATCCTACACGCAGGATCACATCCGCCATTGGCATGAATTGGTGAAGGTCGCGGATGAAATCAGGCCGATGATGGGTATTTCCCCCTCAGCCTGGGAAGACGCCAAACGCGATATGGGGCCGGAAGAGGCCGCCGTGGTCGTTCTTGCCATGCTTGAACGGTTTGCCGATATCAAATCACCGGGTGGTTATCTGCGGGCGCTTAGTGCCAAGGCCGCCATGGGCGAGTTTTCCTGCGGACCGATGCTGGTGGCCCTGTCCCGAAGGGACGCGGCCTAAACGCGGTCGGCGAAATGCGATGGGAATTGCGCGTGCAAATAGGCAAAGACCGCCTGCGCGGCGTCTTGTCGGCGGAACCGGGCGGGATACATCAGCATATTCAGCCAGAACCCGTCAAACAGCCCCTCGAGCGTTGCCGCGATCTGATCGGCATCCACATCCGCCGATATTTCGCGGCACAGGCGGGCGCTGGTCTCTTGCCGTTCGGTATCAATATGCGCCGTGCTGTCGCGATAGGATTTCCGGTGGGTGGTTTCACCAAAAAAGGCAAACCACACCGCCAGTTTTTTCCGGCTGCATACGCGCGGATGAAATTGTGCATTAACAATGGCGGCCAGCTTGTCCGCAGCATCCAGACCACCCTGCCCCATCGCCGTCATCCACAACGCGCGATGTTCCTCGGCCAGCGCGTTTAGCGTTGCGGTCAACAGCGCGTCTTTCGACTTGAAGTGAAAATTCACCAAACCAAGCGATAAACCCGCCTCTTTGGTTACGGCGGTCAGGGTCGTTCCAGAAATTCCGTGCTTTGAAATGCATGTGACCGTCGCATCAATAAGCTGCTTCCGGCGTACTTCTGGTGCGGCAGTTCTTGACGTTTTATCCTTGGAAATCATGTCACTAACCTAATCCACTGAATGGCTGTTCAATCAATGGTTTGATTTTTCACCGCGGTCAAGCCTAGGCTCTGTCGCATCGCATTTGCCCATCGGAGCCTGTACTTTGACCACTCAGTTACCCAGCCATGCCCAGACCGTCATCATTGGCGGCGGCTCGATTGGCTGCAATATCGCCTATCATCTGACCAAGCTTGGCATGCGCGATGTTGTCTTGCTGGAACGCGACAAACTGACATCCGGCACCACTTGGCATGCCGCTGGCGAAATTGTCCCCGCCGTGCTGGGCAGCGAATGGGAATGCGAGCTTTACACCTACGGGCGCAATCTGATTGCGGGGCTTGAAGCCGAGACCGGTCAGGCCACGGGCTTTCACCAGCCGGGCTATATTCAACCGGCGGATACGGCGGAACGGCTTGAAGAAATGCGCCGGGGCGCGGCTTTCATGGCGCGGTTCGGGATCGAGGTGCACGAGATTTCCCCCGCCGAGGCCGCTTTGAAATTCCCCATCGGGGACTTCAGCAATACGATTGCGGCCTTCTGGTATCCACAGGAAGGCCGCACCAATCCGGTCGATACGACAATGGCCTTGGCCAAGGGTGCCCGCAGCCGTGGTGCGCGGATCGTCGAAGGTGTCAGCGCCACCGAAATTCTAACCGAAAACGGCTGCGCCGTTGGGGTTCGCACGGCGTCGGGCGACATCCGCGCCCAGCATGTCGTCATTGCCGCCGGCATGTGGTCGCGTCAGATCGGGGCCAGGGCCGGGATCACCCTGCCCCTTCAGGCCGCTGAACATTACTATCTGCTGACCGACCAGATCGATGGCGTCACCCGCGACCTGCCCTTGCTGGAAGATCCCCATTCCTACGCCTATTTCCGCGAAGAGGTTGGCGGGCTTTTGGTTGGCCTTTTCGAACATGATGCGGCCCCGTGGAATATTTCCGGCATTCCTGAAGATTTTTCCTTTGGCGAGATTGAGCCGGATTGGGATCGCGTCACGCCTCATCTTGAGAAAGCCTTCAAACGGGTGCCCGCTGCGCAAAATGCCGGTTTGCGCAAACTGTTTTGCGGGCCGGAAAGCTTTACCCCGGATCTGTCGCCCTTGGTCGGGGAAGCTCCGGGTTTGCGCAACTGCTGGGTCGCCGCCGGTTTGAACTCGCTGGGCATCCTCAACGGTCCGGGTATCGGAATGGCGCTGGCCCACTGGATCGTCGATGGCCATTGCCCCGTTGATCACACCAGCTTCAACGCCGACCGTTTTGCCGATGGCAGCCACAACACACCCGCTTTCCGCCGCGCCCGCACGCCCGAGCTTTTGGCCAAAAGCTTTGGTGCGCATTTTCCCAACGAAAGTTTCCAGACCGCGCGGGGCCTAAAACAATCCGCGCTTTATGACCGGCTCAAGGCGAATGGTGCCTATTTTGTCGAAAGCCACGGCTGGGAACTGCCCGACTGGTTTGCCCCGTCGCCTGCCGAGGCGAAGATTGATGCCTACAGCTGGGGGCGTCAGAATTGGTGGGCCTGGCACGCCGAAGAACATCGGGTAGCGCGGGAAGACGTGATCATTATGGACATGTCCTCGATGTCGAAATTCATCGTCGAAGGCCCCGACGCATTAACTTTGCTCAACCGGATCAGCTGCAACGAAATCGACGTTCCCAAGGGCCGCGTTGTGTACACTGCCTGGGTCAATGGTGTCGGCGGTTTCGAAGCCGACCTGACCGTGACCCGATTGTCCGAAAACAAATTCCTCGTGGTGGTTGGCGAAAACAGCCACGGCCACACGGAAACATGGATGCGCCGAAATCTCGGCGCGGACGAGTTCGCCTCGATCACCGACACCACTCACGGAACGGTCCAGATCAACGTGCACGGACCCAAGGCCCGCGCGTTGCTTCAAAAAGTGAGCGAGGCGAACTTGTCCAACGATGCTTTCCCCTTCATGACAGCCCGGCAAATCGACATAGGTTTCTTCAACGTGCTGGCCCTGCGCGTAACCTATGTGGGCGAGCTTGGGTGGGAGCTTCATGTATCAACCCTCCATGCGGTTCAGGTTTACGATCTGTTAATCAAGGCCGGTGCCGAGTTCGGCATACGAAACGCTGGAATGCAGACGCTCAGTTCGTTGCGTTTAGAAAAAGCTTACCGGGATTTCGGTATAGATTTGGACAACACCGACAACCCGATCGAGGCTGGTCTTGGTTTTGCCGTTTGTCTGGACAAGCCGTCGGGTTTCATTGGTCGGGATGCTTTGGCCAGGATCAAGGAAAATGGGGTTCCGAAAACGCGGATGCTGCAATTCCTTTTGAACGATCCTGATCCGCTGCTTTTTGGAAATGAGATCATTCTGCGTGATGGTCGTGAGGTCGGGCATATTCAGGTCGGGGCGTATGGCCATACGCTTGGCGCTTCGGTTGGGATCGGTTTCGTGACATTGGATGAACCTGTAACAAGTGATGTTGTGGTTTCCAGTAATTGGCAGATTAATGTTGCGGGCGATTTGGTATCGGCGAGGGCGTCTTTAAGGCCGTTGTTTGATCCCAAAATGGACCGGGTTAAATGTTGAGTTCACAGCTGTGAACTTTTTGTGCGGTGCGACATTCAATTTGTCTTACAACCCCGCGGCTTTTGTCAGATTGACCCGGAACCGATCACGTCGGCGCTGATAGCGCCGGGTCATTTCGGCCGAAGCGTGACCGAGTTGTTTCTGGACATAGCGTTCATCCACATCCGCCGATGAGGCCAGACCGGCGCGTAAGGAATGGCCGGAGAATAGGGCGAGGCGTTCCTTTTCAGGCAGGTCTGACCGTATGCCGCTGTTTGTTATGGTCTGCTTAATAAGCCGCGCGATGTGTTTGTCATTCAGACGGTTTTGCAGTGCACGTTTGCCGTCGCGAGAGGTGCGGACAAACACCGGCCCGAAGTCGATCTTGGCGAAGTGCAACCATTGCTCAAGCGCATGCACAGGGCAGGTCTGTTCCGAGGAACCACGCCCGATTTCCACTTCCCGCCAGCCGGTTTTGGCGTTCAAGGTCAGAAGAACTCCACCATCGAGAATCTCGATCCATCCGCCTGAGTCCGGCGTGTCATCTTTTCCCATATCGAGGCTCACAATTTCGCTGCGCCGCAGTCCGCCAGCGTAACCAATCAGTAGGATCGCCCGATCCCGCAGTCCACGGAGATCGTAGGGCAGGGCGGTGACCATAGCGAGGATGTCATCAGGACCTATCGCTTCCTTTTGCACCGGTGGGTGGGCATGTTTGCGTTTGATCCCGGCCAGTATGGTGGCGATATGACGATCCTTTCGGTTAAGCGCATATCCTCGCTGGGCGTAGTTCCAGCTAAGACCGGACAGACGGCGGTCGATGGTGCTGACCGACAGGGCAGGGGACCCGTTGGACGGTGCGGCCAGATCGGTCAGGTAAAGCCCAATCATCTGGGCCGAGGGGGGCAGGGGGTCTGCGCCTTTCGCTCGGCACCAGCGGGCGAAGTGCTTCCAGTCGGCGGCATAGGCCTTGTTGGTGTTCTCGGCGGTCGAGGCCTTGGCATAGTCGCGGGCGTTTTCAACCAAGCGATCCAACGTGCCAGACCCTGCGATATGCGAGGGCAGGGCGTAAGGCCTGAAATTTGCCTGATCGCTGTCGTCGCGTTCGTCAGAGTTTATCGCGTCAAAGGGCGCTGAGCGCGATTTCTCGGCTTCTGGGGGCTTGTTTTCGGGTGTTTCGTTCATGTGTCGCAGCATATCTTTATAATGTCCGATAATGCAAAATTATTGGACATTATGGCGTCGCAAACAGTTCGGCGGTTATTACACATATTTATGGCCTTAAGCGCCGCCCTGTATTAGTCTGGATATATGAATTTACCCCGGCATCCTGTTCAAGACGACGAAAACACACTGCCGCGAATGCCGTCCTGGGTCACGCCTTTGCGGGGGCAAGCTCTTGAAGACGTGGCTTTTTTGTCCGGTGCTGCCCTGGGCCACCTGCATTTGGTGTTGACGCATCGAAGCGTCCCCTTGCCGTTGCTGCGCAACCGGTTGGCTTTGGGCGCGGCAGAGGCTTGTGTGACCGTATCGGGCCGGCCGGAAAGGGCCGCAGATCTGCGGGATGAAGTTGCTTTGCTGCGCGCGGGCGATCAGGCGGGGCCTGCGGGGCAGGTCTATCAGATGTGGCTGCGGGCGGTGGAGCGGACAATCGCGGTCAAGTCCTTGTGTCGTGCTTTGCCCCATGTTGCGCCCGAGCAGATTGCGGTGTGGCTGGATTCTGGTGATGTGGGGCAGGGCGGTCCCGTCGGGCGGGCCGCGCTGGTGCTTGAGACCGTCCTGACCGATGCGCCCCGATCCGAGGCGGCGGGGTTGATGCTTGCCGATGCGGCTTTGGCGCAGGCGCTTGGGTGGGATCATATTGTGCCGATAGTGGCGAAGGGTTTAGCGCGGCGGGACTTGCGCAAGACGGGGGATGCGTTGCGCTTGGCCTGTCACGGGGCTGTTGTTGCCTCGGCCATCGGGGCCGTGCGGATGGCAAACGATCTAGCGAGGCGGACGGTACGTTTGCGGGCGGTGGCCCCGAAGCTGCGGGCCAAGGGATCGGACGCTGCGGTTGAAATGTTTCTGACGAGGGATGCGGTGGCGCCCACGGCGCTGACTTCGCTTGGCTCTGACCGCGCGGCGCGGCGGTTCTGTGATCGGTTGGTTGAGCTGGGCGTCGCGCGGGAATTGACCGGGCGCGAGACGTTCCGGCTTTACGGGATCTGAGTCTTATGAAAGGTCACACGGACCCCGGTTTTGACCGCGAGCTTTCGGACCTGCCGCCCGACATGCGCTGGCGCGAATGGATGCGGCGGATCGAGGCGGTTCTGTTTGCCAGCGCCTCGCCGGTTCCCCGCGACGATCTTGTGCGGGTTGTGGGGCAGGGGGTGTCGGTGGATTTGCTGGTGGGTGATCTGGCCGCCGATCTTGAGGGGCGGGCGTTTGAGGTGGTGCCTGTCCCGGACGGATGGATGATGCGGACACGGCCCGCTTACGGGCCTGCGATCCGCGCAGCAGCAGATATGGGGGCACAGGATCTGGACTTGCGCCCGTTTGATGTGGCGGTGCTGGCGGCGATTGCCTATCACCAGCCGATCACGCGGGACGGGTTGAGGGACATTTTCGGCCGCGAAATCAACCGCGATCTGATCGGACGGCTGCACACGCGCGGGCTGATCAGCACGGGGCCACGCGCACCAAGACGCGGGGCACCCTATACCTTCGTGACGACCGAGCAGTTTCTGGTGGCCTTCGATCTGCAATCGCTTGCAGACCTGCCCGATCAGGAGCAGATGGAAGATGCGGGGTTGGATCGTTTCTGAGGGCGGCCCGACCGGGGGCTTTGCGCCACAAAAGGTGGGTCAAATTTAAACTCTGAAACCGGGTCAGTTTTGAACGCTCATTGACACATAGGTCTGCTGATACACGCGCCCAACGCCCTTCAACGTGCCAACATAGAAGGTGTCCTGACTGCCCAGATAGCCCGGGTGGGCGGTCTCAATCTCGCCGCAGGCTTCGTCGTCCAGTTTCTTCTTTTCCAGCGCCTGCACTTGTGCCTTGGTCAGAATGCCGCCTTCCTCCGCCACCTTGGCTTCGAGCGCTTTCAGGCGGGCTTTGAAGTTGGCCAGATCGTGGCGCAGCCAGATTGACCGGACGCCTGATGGCGAGACAAAGACCCCCAGCTTGCGCAGCTCATTCGACGTGCGGGCCTGACCATAGGCCGGGAAATCGGTGGCGGATTTGATCACCGCCTGCTCGGTCGCCTGATCCACCCGGTTCGCCAGATTGGGCTTGCGCCGGGAGCGCTCAAACAGCGCCTCAACGCCGCCCTCATCCGAACGTGGTCTCAATTGGTTGAAGCCGCCCACTTCACACGTGGCATGATGGGGATCAGCCCGGATGCATGGCTCAAGGCCTGCCAGATCATGGGACCGGAAAATGCGGCGACGGCTCTGGCTTGTATTCTCCAGCGCGTTTCCAAAATCACCAACCCGGGCGGGTATCTCAGAGCCTTGACGTGCAAAGCACAAGACGGTGCATTCTCTACCGGTCCGATGGTTCTGGCGCTGTTGAACGCAGAACGGCAAGCGGCGTAAAGATGAAGGCTTTGTTTGAGCTGCTGTCGGTACGTTTGGAAAAAGTTGACAGCTGTCAACTTTTTCTCTGAAAGCCAGAGATGGGCCTTATGTTTATTCGAAAACGTCCAAAACCTATGTTTTCTAGTCCGACATCAAGCAAACTGATTTTCTGATGCCCCCAATGATTTGTATGTGACTTTCCGATTTCAGGCAGGTTCAGTCTGATGCCTGCTCGTCTGGATTACCGAATAATCGATGACGGGGGCTTTGAAGAATAAGGCATTGTGCGGAGAGGGTAGGGGGCTTTGCAGTTCCGGTCCCAAGTTCGTTGAAGAGAATATTGCTATCGGTGTATCGTCGTGAAAAACCGAAGCGTGAGCTTGAACGGCCGTTCGGCAACCTAATTTGGTTGCACTTCCCAGCAGGTTCTTTGAAAGGTCAACTATCGATGAAAAAACGCGCCCTCATTAGTGGCATCACAGGTCAAGACGGATCTTATCTGGCTGAATTTCTGCTGGAAAAGGGCTACGAGGTGCACGGCATCAAACGCCGAGCATCGTCGTTCAACACAGATCGCATTGACCATATCTATCAGGATCCGCATCACCCTGACCCGCAGATGAAGCTGCATTATGGTGATCTGACGGATAGTTCGAACCTGACGCGGATCATTTCCGAGGTTCAGCCGGATGAGGTATATAACCTCGGTGCGCAAAGCCACGTTGCCGTCAGCTTTGAAGCGCCTGAATACACCGCCGATGTTGATGCGATCGGTACATTACGTTTGCTTGAGGCGATCCGTTTTTTGGGGCTGGAAAAGAAGACCAAGTTCTATCAGGCATCGACCTCGGAACTCTATGGATTGGTGCAGGAAATCCCGCAGCGTGAGACGACCCCGTTCCACCCGCGCAGCCCCTATGCGGTGGCCAAGATGTACGCCTATTGGATCGCCGTGAACTACCGTGAGGCCTACGGCATGTATGCCTGCAACGGCATTCTGTTTAACCACGAAAGCCCGCGGCGGGGCGAGACTTTTGTAACGCGGAAGATCACCCGCGGGATGGCCAACATCGCTTTTGGGCTGGAACAGTCTCTTCATATGGGGAACATGGACGCCTTGCGCGACTGGGGCCATGCCAAAGACTATGTTCGCATGCAGTGGATGATGTTGCAGCAAGATGAGGCCGAAGATTTTGTGATCGCCACCGGCAAGCAATATTCGGTGCGAGACTTCATCACATGGTCCGCCACCGAGTTGGGGATTGAGCTGGAGTTTAGGGGCGAAGGTGTTGAGGAAACCGGCACTGTCGTCAGTGTCGATCAAAACTTCGCGCCTTCTGTGAACATCGGCGATGTCGTCGTCCGCGTTGATCCACGCTATTTTCGTCCGGCCGAAGTAGAGACGCTTTTGGGCGATCCGACCAAGGCGAAAAAGAAGCTCGGTTGGGTGCCTGAAATCACCGCGCAGGAAATGTGCGCCGAGATGGTTGCCAATGACGTGGTTGAGGCCAAACGCGCCAAGCTGCTGCGTGATCATGGCTTGGAAAAACCTCATGCCATCGAAAATCAGGGGTAGGCGATGAAATATTACATCGCAGGGCATCGGGGTATGGTCGGCGGGGCGATCCTCCGCCGGGTTCAGGCGTTGCCTGACGCAGAGATAGTTACACGCACCCATGCTGAGCTGGACCTGACCGATCAGTCAGCAGTTGCTGACTTTATGGCGGAAGGGAAACCTGACGTGGTGATCCTCGCGGCAGCAAAGGTGGGCGGCATTCATGCCAACAACACCTATCCCGCTGAATTTATTTATGAAAATCTGATGATCCAGTCCAATGTGATCCATCAGGCGCATGTGAATGGCGTGCAGAACCTTCTGTTCCTCGGCTCCAGCTGCATCTACCCACGCGCGGTCGAACAGCCGATGGCGGAAACGGCGCTTTTGACGGGGATATTAGAGCCGACGAATGAGCCCTACGCCGTCGCCAAGATCGCCGGCATCAAAATGTGTGAGAGCTATAACCGTCAATACGGCCGCGACTATCGCTCGGTCATGCCGACGAACCTCTATGGGCCGGGCGACAACTTCCACCCCGAGAACAGCCATGTCCTACCCGCCCTGATCCGCCGCTTTCACGAGGCCACGCAGTCAGGTGCTGAGAGCGTGACGATCTGGGGCACAGGTACGCCCCGGCGTGAGTTTTTGCATGTGGACGACATGGCCGCGGCGTCCATGTATGTGCTGGATCTCAATCGTGAGGTCTATGAGGCCAACACCGATCCGATGCTGAGCCATATCAATGTGGGAACTGGTACGGATGTCTCGATCCTTGAGTTGGCGCAGCTTGTCGCCAAGGTCACAGGTTTCAAAGGAGATATTCTGACCGACCCCTCCAAGCCCGACGGCACGATGCGTAAGCTTATGGATGTCAGCAGGCTGGCTAAGATGGGGTGGACAGCTAAAATTGGACTCGAAGCTGGGTTGAGCGAGACGTTCGAGTGGTTCCTTGAGAATGCTGATGCTGCGCGGTTGTAAAGGGTAGGGGGTTAACCGTCCTACTTCCGCGTCCAATTCTCCCAAACGAATTCGTAGCACCACGTACAGTCGTGTGTTTTGCTAAGACGTGTTCGGATGTCATCCCTCATCCCCTCGGCACCATCGATGAAGTTGTGGAATTGTATCTGGAAGTAGGTGATCCGATTTTCCAGGCCATGATCGAGTACGTGCTGAAGTAAGGGAAATTCGCCGCCTTCGATGTTGATCTTCATTAGGTCAATGTGGTCGATGTCCAGTTCATCAATGACTGATGAGAATTTGCGCAATCTACACTTAATGCCGGGTCCGCTCAGCGTTTGGTTGTCAAAAGACGACCCATCCGCTGCGTCCTGAAGTAGAAACTCGCCATCTGAATCTGAGATCCCGAAATTGAAGACCTTCACTTTCTGGGAAGTCTGGAAGCGATTGGAAATCTGCTGGAAATACTCAGGGTGCGGCTCGAATACGAAAACGTGGCAATCAAAGCGTTCGACGATTTCAGCGGCAAAATCTCCTTGAAAGCCTCCTACGTCAAAAACCACTGAGGTTTTGTTCAGCGGGTAGGCTAACCTAAGGGTTGTGTCGCCTTTGTCCCGGAACCAGCGCCTGACTTCGCGTTCGAAAGGATCACGTAAGAAAAACCGCTTTAAGAGTCTGCGCATAGATCAACCCAAGAAATACAAGTCACCAGATGCTGATGGTCTGTCATTGGTCTGCGAAAATTGCTATAGGGCGGGGCGAAAAATTTTGTCCATTATCAGTGAACCCCCCAATTCATGTCTCTTTTAGAACGATTTACCACGGCCAACCTTGCCCGTCGGCAACGACAAAACCCCAGAGCAGAATCGCCTTACCTTGTGAGCTTTCCAAGGGCGGGATCGCATTGGCTTCGGATGGTCATTGAGGCCGCAACCGGAGTTCAGTCCGCTGTTTCGCCATTGTTGCACAAAAACAGTTTCGGCTTTGGTAGGGTTTCGATTTGGCATGACCACGATTGCGATTTGGTTCGGCTCGAGCAGACCGGACCGATGATTTATCTCTATCGCGATCCGGTTGATGTGGTTTTAAGCAACCTGTTTTACTATCAGATGGAGGCTTTGGACCACGACACATTGCGTGTTGCTGTCGATCAGATTTCGTCTGACTACAAGCAGCATATGGAAGCTTACGGGCGAAAAGCTGCAATCGATTGCCGGTCAGTTCTTCTGAGTTATGAAGCCATACAGCAAATGCATAAGCCGTCAATCGCCGCGATTTATGTTTTTATTGAGCGATTTCATGAGCTTGGCACCAAACCTCAGGATTTCATTGATGCGATCAATCGGTTTACGAAAGAACATACCAAGGATCGGACCACATACAATTCGCGAGTAATGCCGGATACGGATCAGGATCTGAGGTCAAAGCTACGGGCCGAATACGCTGACGTTATCCAGATCAGTGCCGGGCCGGTATATAAAGACCTTCTGTCTATGTCCGGGTTCGACATTCAATGAGTGACGCAACAGTAGAATCCGAAGAACGGGCTGTTGCGGTTCAACCTTTTGATCTTAAGCTTCCTATGGATGTGGCCAAGGTGAAACTGGATCGGCTCGAATGGCCTCTTGGCCGACCAGAGCGTCTGGCAGAAGGCTCCATTGGGTCAATGCTGCCGGGTGATCATGTCGTTCTGTTTCCAAGTAAGTGGTTCTGGTATCGCCGTTTTTCGTCTATTCGAGCCAGGGTATCGCTTGCCATTCCCGAGCCACGCGCCTGGCATCGCCAGCACTATGTTCTGGCCCGAATTTTTCACCATAGATTTCACCGGATAATCAGCTCTGACCCCCAATTGCTGAACGCGATTCCGAATGGTCTTATGCTTCCGTTCGGTACAACCTGGGTCCCGGATTGGAGTACTCGTGATCTGACAAAGGACAGGAACCTTTCCCTGATTGCGTCAGCGAAACGCAAACTGAAAGGGCATAAGCTACGTCATCGATGCGTAGATTGGATGCGCTCGGAAGGCATTGACGTTGATGTCATGGGGGGCGGGTACGGTCCCTTTGCGGTCAAGGCAGACGGATTGGCACGTTATCGATTTTCCGTGGTGATAGAGAATAGCCGCGAGGAAAATTATTTCACCGAAAAGCTTTTGGACGCGCTTTTGTGCAAGACTGTTCCGATTTATTGGGGCTGCCCGAATATTGATGCTTATCTTGACACGAAAGGCATGATCATCTGCGAAAACTTGTCGGACCTGCAACGAGCAATTACTGCCGCTGATCAGGACGCATATGAGGCCAGACGTCAGGCGATTGAGAACAACCAGAAGTTGGCGGTCAAGTATGTCGATTACTTTGAGAGAATTGCCCTGAAAATCGTCGACTCCGCATGAGAAAATGTTGAAGGACCACGGAAAATTTCGGATTGTGGGCCAGGGTAGAGGGTCGATCAGATGTCATGGACAATTGGTATAATCGTTGCGACGTTCAACAAGCCGGCCTACCTTCGCACTGTGCTGCAGCAATTGCGATCCCAAACTGTTCCGGCGGATCAGATAATTGTTGCAGATGATGGATCAGGCGACGAAACCAGAGAGGTTTGTCAGGCGTTCGAAGACAAATTGAACGGGTTTACCCATGTCTGGCAGAATGATGATGGATTTAGGAAATGTGAAATCCTCAACAAGGCGCTGAAGGCGTGCAATACAGATTATGTCATATTCATTGATGATGATTGTCTTTGTCCCGATCAGTTTGTGCAAATTCACATGAGCAACGCGAAGCCGGGCTTTTTCACCGTGGGTTCCTCGGTGGATTTGGTGGATGAGACCACCAGAAATATACTTTCAGATCGAGACGAGGTTGAGCGATTTCTTGAACTCGGACCTGCTGCAAAAATGCGCAGTGTTCAAACGGGGTCTCGAGGTGGTTGGGCCAAGATGTTTTTACGGGTGTTTGCTGCTGGCAGGCCGGGTTCATGGGTGCTCGACCGGCTTTACCTTGGGCGAGGGGTATTCAGGGGTGGAAACTCGGGAGCATGGCGGGCAGATCTTGAAAAAGTCAATGGTTTCAACAATGAAATGAAATACGGCCACGAGGATCGTGAAATTGGCGAGAGACTTAGAAACGCAGGTGTAAAGCCGAGACAGGTGCGCTATTCAGCACCCAATTTCCATCTGGAACACGGGCGTTCATATGTGGACCGACAGCTTATCGAAAAACACCGAACCATTTATCGCGCGGTGCGAAAAGAGGGCAGGGTGGTCTGTGAAAACGGTCTGGAACAGGTCGGATGATGCCCCTTTGTTCGGTGTGACATGGTGAAGATCGTAAAAGTTAAGGGCGGAGCGGGCAACCAGCTTTTTCAAGCATCGCATGTGTTCGCATCGCTTTCGTCACCTGATGAGAGGGTCATTTTGGTGACTTACCGGCTTCAGAACGACCCGACAAAAAACAGTCTTTTTGATCCAGCGTGGTCGGTTTTTAATACAGAGACTCAAAACGGATTGGGTCCTAAATTGCTTTTGAAACTGTCCCAGCTGACCCCTGTGGCAGCGATCCTGAAATGGATGAACATCGATTGTGTTGATGGATATTTTCAAGAGGATGTGGATCTGGACTATGCACAGCTTGCGAAATCAGCGGTTGAGGAAGCTGCCGTTGGGAAACCGCCGTCCGTTTGCGGTGTCATCCATTGCCGTGGAGGTGATTATCTGGTTCCGCCAAACGATACAATTTACTGGAAGATGTCACTATCGGATTATGAAGCTGCGTTATCTACAGAATCTTTGACTGACGGATGGATGGTATTGGGCAATCATCAAGGTCTCATTCCAGAGTTAGAGCACCTGGGTGCGGTACAGGTTCAGGGCAGTACTTGTGAAGACTTGTCCCTGATGGGGGCAGCGCAGCGGGTCGTTTGCTCGAACAGTACTTTCGCATTTTGGGGGGCTGTGTTCTGCCTGCTCAACGGCGGCCGAGGGGTAGTTCCAGAACGGTATTATTATCAGGGCATTGCTCCAAACCCGTTTGATGTGTTGTTGCGCAAGTTTCCCGACCGTGTTTCGAAATACGGGGGCGATCATGACTAGGGTTTCCGTTGTCATGCCCGTGTTCAATGGAGAGACCTATCTTCGCAAGGCAATCGAAAGCATCTTGGGGCAGAGTTACGCAGATTTCGAGTTTGTTATCGTTGATGACGGATCAACAGACGGATCATTGGAAATCATCGAGGATTATGCCGCACGAGACGCGCGGATCGTAGTTCATAAGATGCCGCAAAACTCTGGTATCGTTGCTGCGCTAAATGCTGGGATAGGGGCCGCGAATGGGGAATACATTGCGCGCATGGATGCCGATGACACCTCAATGCCAAGCCGCCTTGAAAAGCAGGTCGCATATCTTGATGAAACCGGTATCGCAGCGGTCGGTGCGAACTACATCAAGTTTCGCGGTGATAAAGCGAAAGGGCGAGCAACCAAGCGTCCATTATCGTCGGCCGAGGTGAAGCGAACTCTGCCTTATGCCTGCTGCCTCGGCCATCCCGTGGTGATGTATCGCAAGGATGTATTCGACAGGGTAGGAGGGTATGATCCCAACTATGCCAGTGGTGGGGCCGAGGACTACGACCTGTGGCTACGGATGAGCCTGGATCATGATTTGGCAAACCTCGAAGAACCGCTTTTGCGATACCGTGTACATAGTGAAAGCCTGACGGCGCATTCCGATGCCGGGGATCGCTATGCGTTCAATTCAGCTTGCGCTGTTGCGAACTATTTCTGTACGCTTTTGGATTTACCGCCAGTTTTTCCGCAAGATGGATCGGATGCAATTGTCAAGGCTATCGGGTTGGCGTTGGGACAGGCAAGGGACGAGGACCAGCGCAAGTGCTTAATGCGCTGGAACGTCCGATTTGCTCGGTATTGTTTGGCTGGTCCGCAGGAGCGGGTGAGAGCAAAGGCAATCTTGACTGATTTCGGGACTTTTCGAGAAAAGTGGAAATGGCGGGTTTACGGGTTGGGGTAGCTTGATCCCGCTCAAACGCCGCTCGTGCTGAACAGACAGCGAGAGTTTCAATTGTGATTTAGGGCATTGGTGGCACGCTCGCGGGACAGCATCGGCCCGAGGGCCTCATTTTTCTCCACACGCCTCGCAGAAGGCTGCCAGATTTCTAAGATATCGAGATCTCGTATTTGCTAGAGATTTTGCGTCAACATGTTGAATGTTGCGAAATCTAAAGTTCGCTTTCCGACCTACTACAGGAAAAATTTGTGTGATTTTTTGCCGAATGTCCAGACGGGAAAACCTGCACACGCAATGTCTTTAAATCCGGTAATTTCGGATCATGTGGATCTTTACCGCCATTTGGTAAGTAGTACCCGTGAGCTCAATTCTTTTCCTCTTCATCGCCTCTGCGGCTAGAAAATATCCGGCTCGGGAACGGGTTTCCCAAACTCTGTTTTCAGGAAGTCAAAGTCACACCCCTTGTCTGCCTGTTCGATGTGCTTGAGGAACATCCAACCATATCCGCGTTCATATTTCGCCTCTGGTGCCGTCCAGGCATTGCGGCGGCGTAGCAGTTCCTCGTCCGACACTTCAAGGTTTAATCGACGGTTCGGGATATCGACCGAGATAATATCGCCGTTTTCTACCAAGGCCAGCGGCCCTCCGACATGGGCCTGCATTGCGCACGGTCATTCCGATCACCCCCTGAGGTTCAAAGGAGCATCTGCTGCTAGTTTCTCACACGCTGTCGCGAATAACAAGCTGTCCTTTGAAATGCTCAAGTTCACTGCCTGCCGCTTTCCCTTTCAGGACGTCTGCCAAAGCTTCGACCATGTCAGAAAGCGGCTGTCTGTAAGTCGTCAAATTGTAATGAGGGTTTGCAGCTTGCGGAACATCATCAAATCCTGTTACAGCTATGTCTCTGGGGGTTTGCAGTCCGAATTCGTGCCGGATGGCATCTATGGCACCCATCGCGAGCGCGTCGTTTTCGCAAACGAAAACATCTGGAAAATCCGACCGCTCCAACGATTTCAACAAGTCGCAGACTTTTTGATAGGCAAGATCAGCATCATACGCATCAACGACGATGTGACTTGGGCGCTTACCCTTTTCTTCCAGCCAACGCTGGATGAAGGTTTCTTTACGCATTAGGTGAGCTGAAGTCGTTTGCGGTCCTGCAACAAAAACTGGATTTTTGTAGCCCCGCTCCAAGACATGTTGAGTGACTTCCTCCATCGCTTGGATATCGTCACAGCAAATCGAAATTGTGTTTGGGTCCGATGAATAACGAGCAAAAAGGATCAGTTTTTTAACTCTTTGCGCCCCAAGAGCAGTCGAGAGGAGTTTGTCGTTAAACCGGCTACCCATAAGGATGGCAGCATCGACGCGTCTTTGGCTTGCATTCATAAGCGCTGCGGAAGCGTCATCTTCGTCGATGGTGTTAACGATCAGACTATCCCAACCGTGCTTTCGCAGAATGCGCGTAAGTCGCTCCATCATGACGAGCTTATGGGGGTTTGCGAAATCGTCTACCAGAAGGGACACCAAATTGCTTTGTCCGGATGACAAACTGGCGGCTTGAAGGTCAGGAAAATATCCAAGCTGCTCAGCTGCTTCCATTACCTTGGAGCGGCTTTTCTCGGAAATAGAGGACGCCTTTCGGAAGGCACGATTTACCGTCCAACGGGAAACACCTGCAAGATTGGCCACATCTTCTGCAGTGACGTTGGTGCTTAGATTTTTGCTCGAGTCCGCGTTTTGCTCATCCATAGGTGAAATACTACGGGAAATTTCTTCTTTGCCAAGCATTTTGCACTCGTGAGCAAAAATATGTTGCAACCGGTTGCAGATATGCGCATTCTTTGGCTCAACAAAAAGGGATTCGGGGAATCAATGCTAAAAATCGGTCTTCTTGGTGCAGGGCGTATTGCAGGCGTTCATGCGACAGCCATTTCATCTCATCCAGGTAGCGAGCTTGTGGCAGTTTCGGATTATTTCCCCGAAAACGCGGAAAAGCTGGCCAAAGAGTACGGAGCTCAGGCACGCACAACGGACGAAATTATTGCTGATCCGTCAATCGATGCGGTGCTTGTTGCAACTTCTACAGACACCCATTCGGATCTAATCGAAGCAGCAACGGCTGCTGGAAAAGCAGTTCTCTGTGAAAAACCCGTCGATCTGAGCCTTGAGCGCGCTCAGGCCTGTCAGAACGCAGTCTCAAAAAGCGGGAAACCGGTGATGATCGGTTTCAACCGTCGTTTTGACCCAAATTTCGAGGCCCTGAAAAACGCTTCTGCCGCCGGAGAAATTGGCAAGGCAGAACTGTTGTCAATCACCTCGTTTGATCCGGCTCCTCCACCTGTTGAGTACATCAGAGTCTCGGGCGGCCTGTTTCGTGACATGATGATCCACGACTTTGATATGGCAAACTTCATCATGGGTGAGACGCCTGTTTCGATTTCTGCTCATGGCTCTTCCATCGTTGACCTTGAAATTGGTGCAGCCGGGGATGTAGACACAGCCGTGGTTACGATGACTTACGCAGATGGTCGTATTGCGGTTATCAAAAACTCGCGACGCGCTGTTTACGGTTATGATCAGCGGGTTGAGCTATTAGGCTCGGAAGGCCTTTTACAGGCTCAGAACATGTTGGAAAACACGGTTGTTAAGTCGACCACCGACGGTGTTACGGGTGCGAAACCAACGTACTTTTTCCTAGAGCGGTACATGACATCTTACAAAGCCGAGTGGGGCGCCTTCGTGGATGCCGTGACGAATGGCGCTAGTTTGCCTGTGTCGCTGGATGACGGCGTGGCGGCTTTGGCCATGGCTGAAGCGGCAACGCGCTCGGCCAAGAGTGGTGCACCAGTCAAATTGTCAGATTTAATCGAGATTTCAGGCCGGGAGGACGCGGCCTGATAAGGAGCAGTCGCCCCTATTTAGGGCGATGCGAAATGCGCGGCACTGTCGTGTAAAGATAGCACTGGATCTGCCAGTGTGAATTGAAACCAAAGGGGAGGAAACCCAAATGAAAATGTTTATGAAAGGCGCTATTGCAGCAGGCGCACTGGCGATTGCAGCTCCAGTAGCAGCACAGGAAATCTCGGTTGTTGTCCACGGTCAGGCCAACGACGCTTTCTGGTCGGTTGTGAAAGCAGGTGTAGACCAAGCGGCTGCCGATACTGGTGCGAACGTATCGTACAACTCGCCTGAGACATTCGACATGGTTCTGATGTCGCAGCTGATCGACGCAGCCGTAAACGAAGAGCCAGATGGACTTATCATCTCGTTCCCAGACCCAGATGCGCTTGGGCCATCTCTTGAGCGTGCGATCAATGCTGGCATTCCTGTAATCACCATCAACGCTGGTGGCGCACAGGGTAAAGCAATGGGCACAGCAATGCACGTCGGTCAGGACGAATATGACGCCGGTGTTGCAGCTGGTGCGGCTCTTGCCAAAATGGGTGGTTCGAACGCGATCTGTGTGAACCAGGAAGTTGGTAACATTTCGCTCGACCAGCGTTGCGCAGGTTTTGCTGAAGGCTTCGGTGGTAACGTCACTGTTCTGCCAACCACAAACGATCCAGCTGAGATTGAATCGAAAGTTGCCGCAGCACTGGCTTCGGACGAAAGCGTTGACACTGTGATGGCGCTTGGCGCTTCGACCGCAGGTGAGCCTTCGGTAGCAGCTGCAAAAGCTTCGGGCCGTGACGTGAACGTTGCAACCTTCGACCTGTCGGCTGGATTCCTGCAATCGATTGTTGACGGTGATGCTGCATTTGCTCTTGACCAGCAGCAGTACCTTCAGGGTTACCTGTCGGTATCTGTAATGGCTCTGCAGGCGAAATACGGCCTGATGCCAGGTGCTGACATTGCATCGGGTCCAAACCTGATCACAGCAGACAAAGCAGCTCAGGTCATCGACTTGTCCGCTCAGGGCATTCGCTAATCTTAGCCGAACCTAAGATAAAAACGGGGCGGCGCATTTGCGCCGCCCTTTCCAAAAAGGGGGGACAAAATGAGTGACACAACGCCAAACCCAGTAGTGGATGAGCGTATCAAGGCAGAGCCGCTGATCTCACGCCTGATGAAACGACCGGAACTTGGCGCAATCGCCGGCGTGGTTCTGGTGACGGCCTTCTTCCTGATAACTGCTGACTCAGCGATGTTTACGACAGCGGGCATCATTAACTTTCTTACACCAGCCGCGCAGCTAGGAATTCTCGCCATTGGTGCGGCGATGCTGATGATTGGGGGCGAATTTGACCTATCAATCGGCTCGATGGTCGCATTCGCGGGACTGTTCTTTGGTATCTGCGTTATGGTCTGGGGCTTTCCCCTGATCGTTGCCATCCCTCTGACATTTGTGTTTGCCGCCTTTGTTGGCGCAATAAACGGCATGATTGTGATCCGCTCCGGGTTGCCCTCTTTCATTGTGACACTTGCTTTCCTGTTCATCCTGCGTGGTCTTTCGCTCGTCGGTCTTAAGTGGGCGTCAGGTGGCTCAACTCAGTTGCGCGGTGTTCGCGATGCAACCGAAAACGACTGGCTCGCGCCGTTCTTTTCCGGTGACGCCTTCCCAGGCCTGTTTGCATGGCTGGCCGAAAAAGGTCTTGTCGAAACTTTCAAGAATGGCACTCCAAAAGTCTCTGGTATGCCCGTAGAAATCCTTTGGTTTGTAGTCCTTGCACTGGTCGCAACCTATATTCTTCTTCGCACACCGGCGGGCAATTGGATTTTTGCCGCGGGTGGCGACAGCAACGCTGCCTCGAACTCAGGTGTTCCCGTCAACAGAATTAAAATCTCACTGTTCATGGTTACCGCATGCTGCGCAGCACTCGTCGCCATCATCACAGTGATCGACGCAGGTTCGACCGACGCACGTCGGGGCTTCCAAAAAGAGTTTGAAGCCATCATCGCGGCAGTGATCGGTGGCTGCCTGCTGACAGGTGGATACGGCTCTGCTATCGGCGCATTCTTTGGCTCGATAATCTTCGGTATGGTTGTCATCGGACTGACTTACACCGACTTCGATCAGGATTGGTTCCAGGTCTTCCTTGGCGGCATGCTTCTGATTGCGGTTCTGTTCAACAATGCCATTCGCAAGCGCGTCACAGGGGAGCGTTGATATGACTGAAGATAGCAAATTCCATCACGGTGATTCAGATAACAACGCTGCACCGATCGTCCAGATGAAGGACATCGAAAAGCACTTTGGCAACATCATCGCTTTGGCTGGTGTCAGCTTTGACATCCGCCCAGGCGAGTGCCACTGCCTTCTAGGTGACAACGGCGCGGGAAAGTCCACCTTCATCAAAACGATGTCGGGTGTACACCAGCCCACCCACGGAGAGATCCTGTTCGAAGGCAAGCCAATGAGCTTCGCAACACCGCGGGATTCAATGGAAGCCGGTATTGCCACTGTGTTTCAGGATCTAGCGATGATCCCCCTTATGTCTGTTTCGCGGAACTTCTTCATGGGACGTGAACCGACAAAAGGCAAAGGTCTGACCAAACGTTTTGATATCGACACGGCGAACGAAATCACCATGAGCGAAATGCGCAAAATGGGGATTAACCTTCGCGGGCCGGATCAGGCGGTTGGCACTCTTTCGGGTGGTGAGCGTCAAACTGTTGCGATTGCACGCGCTGTGTACTTTGGTGCCAAGGTTCTGATCTTGGACGAACCGACATCTGCTCTGGGCGTGCGTCAGACTTCAAATGTTCTGGCTACCATCGACAAAGTGCGCAGTCAGGGTGTTGGCGTTGTCTTCATCAGTCACAACGTGCGCCATGCGTTGGCGGTGGGTGATCGGTTCACCGTTCTTAACCGCGGCAAAACATTGGGAACTGCCAAACGCGGTGAGATCACTCCTGAAGAATTGCAGGATCTGATGGCCGGTGGTCAGGAACTGGCACAATTAGAAGGGTCTTTGGGCGGCACAATCTAATCGCCCAATACCAGTGGGCCAACCTCCCTCCCCAGGTTGGCCCCAAACGCGGGAATCACCTGTCGATTGGCCGCACGTTTTTTGACTTCCCAATTCATTAGGAAGTCGGTCCAAACCAACACAACTGCCTTTTGAGGGATCAAACCATGGTGACGCTACGATTAACCGCCGCTCAGGCATTGGTTCGTTATCTTGAAGCACAGCTGAATGAAGATGGTGAACGCATTATTGCGGGCACTTGGGCGATATTTGGTCATGGCAACGTGGCCGGGATTGGCGAGGCGTTGCATGGAGCGAAGGATCGTTTTCCTACATGGCGTGGCCATAACGAGCAAACGATGGCCCATGCGGCGATCGCCTATGCCAAGCAGTCGGGTCGCAAACGGGCGATGGCGGTGACGACATCAATCGGGCCGGGGGCCACGAATATGGTGACGGCGGCGGCTTTGGCGCATGTGAACCGCATTCCGGTGTTGCTGGTGCCCGGCGATGTGTTTGCCAGCCGCGGCCCTGATCCGGTTCTGCAACAGATCGAAGATTTTGGTGACGGCACGGTCAGTGCCAATGACTGTTTCAAGCCGGTTAGCCGCTATTTTGACCGCATTTCGCGGCCCGAGCATCTGCTGACGGCGCTGCCTCGGGCATTCCGCACGATGACCGATCCCGCCGATTGCGGGCCTGTGACCTTGGCCTTCTGTCAGGATGTGCAGGCAGAAGCCTATGATTATCCCGAAAGTTTCTTTGAGCCGAAGATCTGGTATCAGAAACGCCAGCGCGCGGATGAGGGCGAATTGGCCCGTGCTGTGGCCGCGATTAAAGCCGCGAAGAAGCCGGTGATTGTTGCTGGTGGCGGTGTGCATTACTCGGACGCGACAGCTGACCTTCTGGCCTTTGCCGAAGCGCATAATATTCCTGTGGCGGAAACGCAGGCTGGCAAGTCGGCGCTGGCATGGGACCACCCGCTGAACCTCGGCCCCATCGGGGTGACAGGGGGCGAGCCTGCCAATGACCGCTGCGCAGAGGCCGACGTGGTGATCGGCATCGGCACGCGGTTCCAGGACTTCACCACGGGTTCGTGGGGTCTGTTCAGCAACCCTGAGCGGGTGCTGATTAGCCTCAACACCGCCGCCTATGACGCAGCCAAACACGGCGCAATGCCGGTGCAGGCGGACGCCAAGGCGGGGATGAAAGAGTTGACCGAGGGTCTGTCGGGCTACAAGGCCGAGGGCACAACCGCAGCGGCCAAGGCAGACTGGTTCACCAAGGTGGATGCGCAGACGGATGCGCCAAGCGAAGGCAACGCATTGCCAACCGATATGCAGGTCGTTGGCGCTGTTCAACGCGCAAGTAACGAAGATACCGTCGCCATGTGCGCCGCCGGTACCATGCCGGGCGAATTGCACAAGCTGTGGAAAGCCCCGCGTCCCGGTGCCTATCACATGGAATACGGCTTTAGCTGCATGGGCTACGAGATCGCAGGCGCCATGGGCATCAAAATGGCCCAGCCTGAACGGGATGTGATCTGCTTTACCGGTGACGGCACCTACATGATGGCCAACTCGGAAATGGCGACGGCGGCGATGATGGGCATCAGCTTTACCGTGGTTGTGACCGACAACCGCGGCTATGGCTGTATCAACCGCCTGCAAATGGGCACCGGCGGAGCCGAGTTTAACAACCTTCTGGATCACGCGATCGGCGGTGAAAACTCAAGCATCGACTTTGCCAAACATGCCGAGGCAATGGGCGCGACCAGCCTGAAAGTCTCAACCATTGCCGAATTGGAGGACGCGTTGGCCAAGCGCCATGACGTCAAGGGCCCCTATGTGGTGGTGATCGACACCGATCCCTACCCCAGCACCGAGCATGGTGGCACCTGGTGGGAAGTGGCTGTTCCGGAAGTGTCGGAACGCACAGAAGTCAACGAAAAGCGCACCGCCTATGAAGCGGCTTTGAAAGAAAGAAACGAGCTATGAGCGTAAAAATCGGCATCTCTCCGATTGCCTGGCAGAACGACGATCTGCCGGATATCACCGCGGCTTACACAATGGAGCAGGCGCTGAAAGAAGCGCGCGAGATCGGCTATACCGGCGTCGAACGTGGCCAGCGGATGCCGCAGGACACCGAAGGGTTGCGCGCCTATCTGGAAGCCAATGACATCGCACTTTGCGGTGGCTGGTGCTCGGGCAATACGCTGGTGAACGACTTTGCAACCGAACGCGAGTCTGTGCGCCAACAGGTGGAACAGTTCGTGGCGCTGAACAGTCCCTGCATCGTTTATGCGGAATGCTCCAACACCATTCAGGGCGATATCTCCGTACCGGTGAACAACCGCCCGACCTTGTCTAAGGACGAGGTCAAAGCCTATGGCGCCAAGCTGACCGAGCTGGCCAAGTGGATGGCCGATCAGGGCATGCCGATGGCCTATCACCACCACATGGGCTCGATCATTGAATCTGAAGATGACGTGAACTGGCTGATGGAAGGCTCTGGCCCCGAATTGCAGCTGTGTTTTGACACCGGCCACCTGCTGTTTGGGGGGGGCGATGTGATGGCCACGCTGAACCGCTGGGGCGACCGTGTACATCACGTCCACTTCAAAGACATCCGCCCAGAGATCGTCAAAGACGTCCGCGAGAACAACCGCAGCTTCCTGAACGCAGTGATCGCTGGCGCCTTTACCGTGCCGGGCGATGGCTGCATCGACTTCCAAGCTGTATCCAATGCACTCAAGGCGATGGACTACAACGGCTGGATCGTCGTCGAGGCCGAACAAGACCCCGCAAAAGCCCCACCCTATGAGTATTCCAAAATGGGATACGAACATATCCTAAAGGTTTGCGGGAAAGCTGGGTTGAGCATCGAAACATAAATCGCTGAAGTGCAGAATGCACAGGGCATGGGGTCGAAATTATGAAACATCAAGACATAGGAGGCACGGGGTATTTCGACCACGAGTCCTGTGATCTGGATGAATTTAAGGTGTTGACCTCGCAACAACTTGAGGCGGGCAGCGCGCCTCATGCCAGCGCGATCGAGCGAAATGTGCCGCTATACGATATGAACGATCTGCGTTCGATGTTGGATGATCCAGATGCGCTACGGACCATCATGGCGGAATGGGGCGATGTGTTGCGTAACACCTCTGGCGTGATAGTCCTGAAACATGCTTTCAGCGATGTCTCTGTCATTGATCGCGCAACGGGTGTGTTCAACGCTCTGATTGACGAAGAACGCAACGGGTCCGAGGGCAAAGGGGATCACTTTGCGACCTCGGGTGCGAATGACCGTGTTTGGAATGCCCTGCAAAAGCACGGTCTTCGGGATCCAGAAGGCTTTGCGCTGTACTACGGGAACCCCGTTATCGCAGCGGTTTGCGAGGCTTGGCTCGGTCCGCACTACCAGATGACCGCGCAGGTCAATCAGGTTCGCCCGGGCGGCAATGCCCAAAGTGCTCACCGGGACTATCACTTGGGATTTCAATCGGCAGAGCTCGCCGCGCTATATCCCGCCCATGCGCATGAGGTCACGGCCACGCTGACGCTTCAAGGCGCTGTGGCGCATGTAGATATGCCGCTGGAAAGCGGGCCGACTAAGCTGTTGCCCTTCTCGCAAGGCTACGGACCGGGCTATCTGGCTTTCCACCAGCAGGCTTTTGCGGACTATTTTGAAAAGGCTCATGTGCAACTGCCCCTAGAAAAAGGCGATGCAGTTTTTTTCAACCCGGCACTGTTCCACGCGGCGGGCGCAAATACCAGTGCAGACATTAATCGGATGGGCAACCTGTTGCAGGTCTCCTCGGCCTTTGGGCGGGCGATGGAAGCGATAGATCGAGATGCTCTGTGCCGTTCGATCTATCCGGCGCTTTTACGGCTTAAGGGGAATGGTCTGAGCCAAAGCGCTCTAGCCGCTGCTATTGCTGCAACGGCCGAGGGCTATGCATTCCCAACCAATCTGGACACTGATCCTCCCATCGGTGGGAATGTGCCGCGCAGCCAAGCCGACATCTTGCATCAGGCCGTTGCCGAAAACTGGCCACAACCACAACTGGACGCCGCTCTGGATGGGCTTATTGCCCGACGGGCCGCGTAAACGAAAGGACTTCAACCATGCCAGATCTACTTCGCAAACCGTTTGGCAAGCGTGGCAAGGTGCATGACATCACCCCGACCAATGCGGGATGGCGCTATGTCGGCTTTGGTCTTTACCATTTAAGGGCAGGGGATAAAGCCGCTGAAGCAACTGGGGATCGCGAAGTTATTCTGGTCATGGTTGAAGGTAAAGCCAACATCACCGGCGCGGGTCAGGATTGGGGTGTGCTGGGCGACCGTATGAACGTATTCGAAAAAACACCACCGCATTGTCTGTATCTACCCAACGGGACAGACTGGGAAGCTACTGCCGAGACGGATTGTGTCATCGCTGTCTGTTCTGCTCCGGGCATGGGGGGGCACGAAGCCCGCCGGATTGGTCCGGACGGTATTGCCTTGACCGAGCGTGGCAAAGGCACGAACACGCGGTACATCAACAACATTGCGATGGAGAACGAGGACTATTGCGATAGTTTGCTGGTGACAGAGGTGTTCACGCCAAACGGCCACTGGTCCTCGTATCCCAGCCATCGGCACGATGAGGACGATTTTCCTCGGATGACTTATCTGGAAGAGACCTACTACCACCGTCTGAATCCGGGGAACGGGTTTGGTATTCAACGCGTCTATACCGATGATCGCCAGTTGGATGAGACAATGGCCGTTTCCGATGGCGAAGTGGTCCTTGTGCCGCGCGGCCATCACCCCTGTGGGGCGCCATACGGGTTCGAGATGTACTATCTGAACGTTATGGCTGGACCTCTCCGCAAATGGCGGTTCGAGCCGGCGCCCGAAGTTAACTGGATCATGGAAAGAGATGCGTAATGCCCGAGTTTGCTCAATACCCATGTCTGAGGGGAAAGACTGTCTTTGTAACCGGTGGGGCTTCGGGAATCGGAGCGGAGATCGTCAAAGGTTTTGCGGCACAGGGTGCTAAAGTCGGCTTTGTCGATTTTGATCGGGAAACGTCAGAAGCTCTGCTGGCAAGCCTAGAAGGTGAGCATGCCTATGCGTTCAGCGATTTGCGCGACATTGATATGTTGAAATCCGCCTTTGCAGAACTGACCGAGAAACTTGGTGACGCTCTGGTGTTGGCCAACAATGCAGCCCGAGACGACCGCCATGATTGGCGCGAGGTGACGCCTGACTATTGGGATGAACGCCAGAATACCAACCTGCGCCACATGTTCTTTGCCATCCAGGCCGTGGCCCCCGGAATGATCGAAGCAGGCGGTGGCTCGATTATCAACATGGGGTCGAACTCCTGGTGGGAAGCAGGCGGCGGGTTTCCCGCCTATGCGACGGCCAAAGCTGCCGTCCACGGTCTGACCCGCACGATGGCCCGTGATCTGGGCGGCCACCGTATTCGCGTTAACACGGTAGTGCCGGGGTGGATCATGACCGAGCGGCAAAAAGAGCTTTGGGTAACGCCGGAAGCCCTGGCGAAACAGGTGGATCGTCAGTGTCTGCCGGATGCCATTGATCCGGTCTATGTCGCGCGCATGGTTCTGTTTTTGGCCTCGGACGATTCAGCGGCCTGCTCGGCACATAACTTTATGGTGGAAGGTGGCTCGATCTGAGCCGCTTGGAATAGGAAAATACAAATGACTCAACCATTCCAACTGGCCGCTTGCGCCGAAATGCTGTGGCAGGACAAACCGATTGATTGGCGTGCCGCGCGCCTGACCGAAATGGGCTTTGGCGTGGGGCTCTGGAATTGGCCGGATCACGATCTAGGCAAGCTTGAGGCTGTCGGTGCCAATTACACGATCATGAATGGCTATCTAGAGGGACGCCTTGCTGATGACGAGGGCGCGGATATGCTTTTGGAGTCAGCGCGGGAAACAGCGCAGGTCGGCAAGCGTCTGGGTGTTGACCGTTTGAACCTGCACGGGACCGGATTGGGCGATGGCGGAATTCCGATCTGGCAGCATGATGTTGTGGATGGGGCGATGTGGCTGAAAGCCAAAGATACGCTCAACCGAATTTGTGACTTGGCCGAAGAAGAAGGCGTGGTGTTCACTTTGGAAAACCTCAATCTGCTGGACCACCCCGGTTGTCCATTTGGGTCGACCGAAGATGTGTTGGCGTTGGTGTCTTCGGTGAACCGACCTCAGCTGAGGATCAATCTGGACCTCTATCATACCCAAATCGGAGAGGGCGATCTGGTTCGCTGGTGCGAAAAATGCCTGCCCTGGATTGGCGAGGTGCAGGTCGCGGACAACCCGGGTCGATGCGAGCCGGGCACGGGTGAGATCAATTATGCCGGAGTTGCGAAGGCTCTGAACAACATGGGCTATCGGGGGCCTGTTGGAATGGAAGCCTTTGCAGCTGGTGATACGGAAGTCGCACTTGAGGCGTTTAGAACGGCCTTTACTCTTTAAGGGCTCGCAATATCGAATTGCCTTCGGCAATCCGACCAGTTGGGGGGCTTTGCCCCCCGCATCATTAATGATGCTCCCCCCAAGGTATTTAAAAACCAGAGAATTGTAAGATTGAATTAACCCTTTTGGTCCATAAGAAAGGGGCGGAACAGGCTGAGGAGCCGATGACCGTAACCGAAGAAGCCTCTTGCCCATCGCGGGCAAGGGGTGGACAGCCCCTTTGTTTCTCTGGTTTCAAATACCTCGGGGGAGTCGCCTGATAGGCGACGGGGGCAGCGCCCCCGCTTTGCTCGGATCGCGGAAGCGATGCGAAATCAAGATTGGGGTGGCGCCCCGAAAGCGCGGATGACTGTCCTTGCTGCTGCTTCAACCGGATCAAGTGTTTCCTTCAGGATCGTTACGCGGTCAAACCTGTTTGGGTCTTTGTTAACAGCTTCTCGCATAGCCGCACCGAAGGCCATTCTGAGCTCGGTTCCTATATTGAATTTGCAGATCGAACTTTCTCGCGCCAATTTCTTGCGCTGCTCTACGGGAACACCGGATCCGCCATGGATCACCAATGGAATTTCGGTCAGTGCATCTATGGCACTAATGCGAGCCTCATCCAAACCACCTTCTTTATTTTCCTGAAGATGCACGTTGCCAACCGAGATTGCCATCGCGTCCACACCGCTTTCTTTTGCAAACTTGGCGGCCTCATCAGGGTCGGTTCCGTTTGACCCTTCCCCGCCCGAATAGCCGACAAAGCCAATTTCACCCTCGCAGGAAATGCCCGCTGCATGGGCCATTTCAGCAATCTCTGCCGTCTCGTCGATGTTTTGCTGCAAAGGTTTGCGCGATCCATCAAACATTAGGGATGTAAAACCACTCTCCAAAGCGATCTTACAGTCTTCAAATGTGTATCCGTGATCGAGGTGGGCAACAACGGGCACTGACGCGTTCTCAGCCAGGTGGCGGAACATTTTTCCAAGCACCGGAAGGGGTGTGTGCTCTCGGCAGGAAGGTCCGGCTTGTAGGATAACCGGAGCATTCTCGGCTTCAGCAGCCGCCACATAGGCCCGCATATCTTCCCAGCCAAGGGTAACGAGTCCTCCGACAGCGTAGCCATGTTTCAAGGCGGGTTGAAGAACGTCTGACAGGGTTGCAAGTGTCATTTGAATTTCGCGATCATGTCTTTGATGCCGGGGATCGTTTCGATCTGGTAGGCATGGGTTGGTTGAAAATATTGAACAAGAGATCTTTGCGTCAGGCCGCCAAGGATGGTGAAATAGTACATCTCATATCCCGGCAGCACGGCGCAGGGGTGATAGCCGTTGTCGATGCAAATCGTCGATCCGTCCACGATGTGGTAGGCATCACCTGGCTTGCCGTCTTCACGCTGAAGCATCTGCAAACCCGACCCCCAATTAGGCTTGAACCGAAAGTTGTAGGTTTCATCGTGACGGGTCTCGTCAGGCAGGCGGTTTGTGTCGTGCTTATGCGATGGAAAGCCAGACCAACCGCCCTGACCAACTGTGAACAATTCGCTGACCAACAGGCGACCGACTTTGTCGTGTTGCTTCTGGCCAAGGATGTGTTTGATCTTGCGGTGGGTCTTGGTGTCGTCACTGCCGTATTGAACCAGATCGTGTTCTCTTACGTCAAATGGGTCGAGAACCTTATCGTATCGCGCTCCGGCTATGAATGTTTCGGTTTCCTCTGACATGCAGACAATCGTCACCTTGGCCCCGACTGGGATATAGGCACCCTCAGGTTCGCCGTCCCAAACATCTTCACCGCGATTGCCAAGCGCGGTAAACTTGAGCCCCTCAACCTCAATATCAACACTGCCGGTTGCAGGCACGATGCAGGTCTCATAGCCAGGCATCTGGTACTCGAAAGCCTCACCCCTTTTCAGTTTGACGATGTTGAAATAGTTCAGGGGAACCGTCGGGTTGTCAGCGTCGACGATGGGCTCATTCCGATTGTCATACGGGGCGATATGCATGGGTTCGCCCTCAGACTGCGGTCGGGCCGGGATGTTCGGCCAAGAATGTGTCGAGTTGTTCAGTTGTCGGCATTGCAGGCGCGCAACCGGGTTGGCTGACTACGATTGACGCGCAAGCTGATCCACGAAGAACCGACTCTTTCAGCGAGTATCCGTTAGCGATTGATGCCAGCAGTCCTGCCATGAAACTGTCACCTGCCCCGTTCGGTTTGACAGCGGTAACTGGGTAAATTCCGGTTCGGAATTCCTGGCCATCGGCAAAAGTGATCGCCCCTTCATGGCCCATTTTGTAGATGACCATTTTGCCCTTGGCAGCGAGTTCGCGCGCTTTGTCCAGCCCTTTTTCAATGCCACCGGCCATAAAGCCGAATTCTTCGTCATTGGCTACAATCAAGTCACTTTCCTCGCCCGCGCGAGACAGCACATCGGCTGCGACCTCTGCGGAAGGCCAGCTATAGGGGCGGTAGTCCACATCGAAAACAATCGGCAACCCAGCTTGTCGTGCATTCTCGAACGCTCGAAAGGTTGCGCTACGTGACGGTTCGGCAGCAAAAACAGTTCCAGCGGAAATGATGGCTGAAAAATCAGTAAATTCGACGGCGTCCATTTCTTCGGCCGTTACTTGAAAATCAGCAGCGTTGTTGCGGTAAATTACGTTCTGAAAGTCTTCGATACAGCTTTCGTAGACGGCTAAGGATGTCCGACATTCACCAGAAACTGGTCGGACATAAGTTGTATCAACGCCATAATGTTGCAACCGGTTTACACAGAAACGACCAATGGCGTCATCTGAGACTGAAGTGATCAACGCAGAGTGCCCGCCAAGCTTGCAAATACCTGCGCAGATATTTGCGGACGACCCACCTAGATCGGCGTGGAAAGTGTCAGCATTTTCACTTTTTACACCGATTGGCGTGGCAAACATGTCCATGCCAGCCCGACCGAAAACAGCGAAGCGATTGCCCTTGATCCCTTCAATCAGTGCACTTGTAGACATTATTGAATTCCATTTTTCATGACTTGAGAATAGCGCCAAACTTGCGCAGTATCGAATCCTAGGATACTAATTTTGCAACCGGTTGCAATAATAATATGCGGACACAGGGTAATGACTGAAATTGGGATAGGAATTGTCGGTGGTGGCTACATGGGAAAGGCCCACTCGGTTGCAATGTCAGCAGTGGGTGCCGTGTTTAACACAGCGCTAAGACCTCGGCTGGAAATGATCTGCGCATCATCGGATCACTCTGCCGAAAGCTACAGGAAGGCTTATGGCTTTCATCGGGCAACATCAGACTGGCGTGTGCTTGTTAACGATCCTTTGGTTGAGGCTATCGTCATCGCAAGTCCTCAAAATACGCATCGTGAGATTGCCGAAGCAGCTTTCGCTCTAGGCAAACCTGTGATGTGCGAAAAGCCAATGGGAGAATCAGCCGAGGATAGCCTTGCGATGGTCAAGGCCGCAGATGCGAGCGGTGTGGCAAACATGGTCGGGTACAATTACATCCGCACACCTGCAAGCCAGTTTGCGTGCGAGTTAATAAATGGCGGTGAAATCGGCGACGTGACGTGGTTTCGCGGGGAGCATACCGAAGATTTTTTTGCAGATCCCAATCTACCCGCTACATGGCGTTCCCACGGAATGGCAAATGGAACGATGGGTGATCTTGCACCTCACATGATCAACGCGGCTTTGGCGTTGATGGGCCCTGTTTCTTCGCTCGTAGCAGAAGTCGAAACTGTGCACGCGTCACGCCCCTGTACCGACGGTCAGGGGCAAGTCACGAACGACGATCAAGGGCAAATTATGTGTCGCTTTGAAAACGGCGCTATGGGGCATATGTTCTTCAGCCGCGTCGCAACAGGTCGCAAAATGGGCTACGCCTATGAGATCAATGGAACCAAAGGGGCAATCCGGTTTGATCAGGAAGACCAGAATGCGATTTGGCTTTACCGTATGGAAGGGCCCGACGCAGAGCGTGGGTTTAAAAAGATTCTGACGGGTCCAGAGCACCCCAATTACCTACCGTTTTGTCAGGGGCCCGGTCATGGGACTGGGTATCAGGATCAAATCATCATAGAAGCCCGAGATTTCCTGTCTGCGATCGAAACGAAAGAACCAGTCTGGCCAACGTTTAAAGACGGATACGAAGTAAACAGAATTGTTGCTGCAGCAATAGAATCATCGAACAAAAAAGAATGGGTGAGCGTCTCGGACTATTGAGACAACACATTGGCCGTTTTTAGGGAGAAGCAGTCATGACAAAATTGAAGTGGGGTATGATTGGCGGGGGTGAAGGAAGCCAGATTGGACCGGCCCACCGGTTGGGGGCACTTGCAGATGGCCATTTTGAATTCACCGCAGGTGCGTTGGATCATCGCCCAGAAGTTGGCAAAGAATATGCTCGGAGGTTGGGGATTTCTGCGGCCCGTGCCTATGGCGATTGGACGGAAATGTTAGCTGGCGAAAAAGATCGGGACGACCGCGTTGATCTGATCACCGTTGCCACACCAAACGCCACACATTTTGAAATCACCAAGGCGTTTTTGGAGGCAGGTTTCAACGTCCTATGTGAAAAGCCCATGACCATGACCGTCGAAGAGGGTGAAGAAATCGTTCGAGTTGCCGAAGCTTCGGGCAAGATATGTGCTGTAAACTACTGCTATTCGGCCTATCCAATGGTTCGTCAGGCGCGCGCTATGGTGCGCGCTGGCGAGATCGGCAAAGTGCGTTTGGTTGTCACAAATTTCAGCCATGGGCATCATGGGGATGCAACAGATGCCGATAACCCTCGCGTCCGCTGGCGCTATGATCCTGCAATGGCCGGTGTGTCGGGCCAGTTCGCAGATTGCGGAATCCACGCTTTGCATATGGCCGGTTTCATTTGTGACGACGAGGTTCAAAGCCTGTCAGCCGATTTTGCCTCAACCATACCAAGTCGTGAACTAGAGGATGACGCAATGGTCAACTTCCGAATGGAAGGTGGCACGGTTGGGCGGCTCTGGACATCGTCAGTGGCGATCGGTCGACAGCATGGGTTTGATATTCAAGTGTTTGGAGAAACGGGCGGTCTACGTTGGGCTTCCGAGCAACCGAACCAACTTGTTTATACACCTGTTGGCGGACGCACTCAGGTTATCGAAAAGGGCGAGAGCGGCCTTCATGAAGATGCACAGCGCCTGTCTCGAGTGGCGATTGCACATCCTGAAGGGTTCCCGTTGGCCGTAGCCAATATCTATTGCGATCTCGCCGATGCCATTCGCGGAGAAACTCGTGATGGCCTTCCCGACGCATCAGACGGCGTTAGGTCGATGGCAGCTGTTCACACGGCTGTTGCATCGGCGAAAGACCAAGGCGCATGGAAAGACGCGCGGCCACCGATGTTCCGCTGATCTAAGGGCGGGGCCGCAACGTGCCCCGCTCAATCACATGGCAGGGGAAAATCCGTGCCTCTGGATAGCGATCAGGGTCGTCCAACATTTCTTCAAGCAAGTTTACCGATGACTGAATGATCTGCTTGATCGGCTGATGTATCGTGGTGAGGTTGATATTCTCCCATCGGGACATCTCCATGTCGTTCAGTCCAATAATGCCAATATCCTGACCAGGTTCCATATTGTGGTCTTGAATTGCCGATAAAGCGCCGATCGACAAAACGTCATCACCGCAGAAATACGCTTCAGCCGGATCACTGGCCAACAGTCGGAGCATTTCTACACGTCCTGCTTCAAACGAATAGGCACCTGCGAAAGAATGACTGGTAAAAACCGTCGGATGTCGTGCCATTTCTTCTTGGAAGCCGCGCAAACGATCCTGTGCCGAGGTTGCGTCGGTTGGACCGCCCAAATAGCCGACATTGCTGTAGCCGCGTGCGACAAGTTCTCTGGCGGCCATGCGACCACATTCGACGTTATCAATCCCAACGACATGCACATCAGGAGATGTCGCGAAACGGCCAAAAGTGTGAACAACTGGCACGCCCGCATCATGAAAGGCTTTCGCGAAACTCGGTGGTAACGTCGAAGACGCCACAACTACGGCATCAACAGAGTATTGTCTCAGCATTCGGACAGAATTTGACGGATCAGTTTCGTCCGACAAATTGACGATCAGCGGTCGCAAGTCCCTTTCGTGCAACGCGCGAGTGAAGAGATCAAAGACCTCTAGGAAAATAGGGTTATGGAAGTTGTTTGAGACAAGACCAATCAGCTTGGTTCGCCCCGTTGTCAGCGAAGATGCTAAAGCATTTGGGCTATACCCAAGTTGTTCAGCGGCTTTCTCAACCTTAAGGCGCATTTTGGGAGAGACCGACGCGCCTTTTGTGAATGTCCTGGAAACGGCAGAACGTGAGACCCCCGCGAGGTCGGCTACATCCTTTAGTGTTGGGCTCACTTTGTGTTTCCTCTAATTCCAGATGCTAGTGGTAAACTAAAGGCGCATACTTGCATGTTTTTGTTGCCAGTCCAAATCGGATACTGGCCTACATTTGATGGCAAAGTGTCCGATTTCCAACGGCTTTACAACGCCCTATTCGCCTGATCCTGTCGCACGAGGATGGCCATGATCTCGACCGCGTCTTCTCCTATGCGATAGTAGATCGCATCTCTCTTGAACACGCAGCGTCGATAACCCAGTCTGATGTGCTCAACTGATTGGTGATGGAATGGGGTGTCAGCATTTTTGTCCAGCACCACTAACAGACTCATCATATGCCGGCCAGCTGCTTACTTACCCCACTGCACAAGCCCGTAAACCAAATTCGTTCGAGATCGTCCTTGGCGTTCGGGGAAAGCCTATAGCTTGTCATCGCGCTGAGCCTTCGCCTTGAAGCCACTCAGCATTTGTTCCGGCGTTTCTTCCACCCAACCGCGATCAAGAACTGCTTGCTCTGAGGCAATCAGCCTTGCGCGGATTGTTTCAATCTCACGGGTTCGGCGGATCAGATCGTTCACGACCTCACTCCGGCTGGAGAATTCGCCGCTGGCGATCTGGGATTGGATCCATTCTTCATTCGGTGTCGAGAGCGAAAGACTTGCGCGTGTTCCGGCCATTTCAAATTTCCTCACGGTGTGTAGTGATGCGATATTGATGTAATATCGCATCATCGGTGTTTGTTGCAAGCCCGTCAGCAAATCCACTTCGCAATCTGCTTCTGCACATCTTCAGCGGCTTTGAGCACCTGTCGCCTTGAACTCGGGCGAATGCTGCTTCCGTTTCGACATCTCTGATCTCCTTTTCGTCGAAGACCAGCAGACAACAAATCGTAGCTTACGTCAGTGTCCGAATTTCGGGGGGTAGCTCAAAAAGTCACCCGGTCTGCAAAGTAGAAGTGTCAGTGATGTGTGATACGGTAGCACAGCCTGGCAGGGTGGAGACCTCACATATCGGAGCCCTGGCTGGCTGTGCGGTTTTGTTTTTCACGTCTTGCGAGTTTCGAGTTTTCACCGTTGCTTCTTCGTCCAGTCGGCGTGTATCGCGTGCGCTGCTTGCCTGCGCGCCGCTTCCCTGGTGGCGCCTTGTCTTGTTCGGCCTTTATGAACGCCAAGTCCTCGGCCAAGCGCTTGTTCTCTGTAATCGCGGCATGTGTTACGCGCTGATCTTTGTCGAAGACGAAGAAGGAGCGAGATACCTTTCCAGCGAAACTCCAAGCGGCCATCTGCAAATTCATAGCTATCGACATACTTCCCGGGCAGGCCACGGGTGATCTCGTTCTCTTCCAGAATGATCCTCAGACGATCATAGGAAAACGCCAGTTGCTTGCCGACATAGCGCTGATCGCGCAGGCACAGGATGTCACGCAACCTGTCCGGCTCCACATTAAGTGTGCGATTCAGATTGTCCGAACGTGCCGGGGCTTTGGCGAACTTTGTGTTCAATCTCTCCATAAAACTGGGCTGAAACGCATATCCGGCGTCCAAATCCGATATGCCCGCCAACCTCAGTTCCTTCTCCAACCGATCTTGAAGAGTGCGATTGGGCCGCTCAACACGCCCCTTGGCTTGAGAGCTGTTTGCACAGAGAATTTCGATGTTCAGTGCGTTCAGAGCACGCCCAAACTGGGTTATTCCATACCCCGACTTCGCACCTTGTTGCGCGACCCGAAAGACCGTGTGCTTGTCGGAGTAGAAGGCAACCGGTCGGCCATGATCCATCAGATACCCCTCAAGGGCGCCAAAGTAGCTCAAGGTGCTCTCGGATTTGACAAAGCGCAAATGCATCAATGAGCTGGTCGCATCATCAATGAACACCAGCAGCGTACAGGCCGGGCCT
>JASMHC010000005.1 GCA_030750975.1 Paracoccaceae bacterium | reverse complement strand
AAATGATGCGATTGCTTCCCAAAATACAATTAACGAAGTCATTAGTAAACGGTCGTATAGAAGCGACAATAATATTGAAAAACGCACCCCACAAACAGCCTCTCTCGTTGCGTTGAGCCTTTATTTACTGGGCTATGGGGCGTATGATCGGTCTGAGCGTGCGTCTGGGTGTCGCATTTAACTCCGGATTTCAATTGAAGCGGTAAGCTGTAATTCGACCGCCCAGATTTTGTCTTAGCGTTTCACAGGAACACCCGTAGCGGGGGTGTATCACAGCCCTGCGGCCTTTGTTAGATTGACCCGGAACCGATCTCGACGTCTCTGATAGCGGCGGGTCATTTCAGCCGAGGCATGTCCCAATTGCTTCTGAACATAGCGCTCGTCTACTTCTGCAGAAGAAGCGAGCCCGGCGCGTAGGGAATGCCCGGAGAAGAGAGCGAGGCGTTCCTTCTCAGGAAACTCCGCCCGAATGCCAGATTTCAACACGGTTTGCTTAATGAGGCGCGCGACGTGTTTGTCAGACAGGCGGGCCTCCAGAGCGCGTTTTCCATCACGAGATGTACGCACGAAGACCGGCCCAAAATCGATCTTGGCAAAGTGCAGCCATTGCTCAAGCGCATGAACAGGGCAGGTCTGATCTGTGGACCCCCGACCAATCTCGACTTCTCGCCAGCCGGTTTTGGCGTTGAGCGTGAGCAGGGCGCCACCGTCTAAGATCTCGATCCAGCCACCGGAATCTGGTGTGTCGTCCTTGCCGGCGTCCAAGCTCACGATCTCCGATCGACGTAGTCCTCCGGCATATCCCAAAAGCAGAATGGCCCGATCCCGCAGGCCACGCAGATCAAAGGGCAGGGTGGCCACCATCGCCAGAATGTCATCGGGTAGGATGGCTTCTTTCTGCACCGGTGGACGGGCATGTTTGCGTTTGATCCCGGCCAGCACTAAGGCGATGTGCCGATCCCTGCGATCCAGGGTGAACCCCCGTTGTGCATAGTTCCAGGCGAGACCTGAGAGGCGGCGATCTATCGTACTGACGGAAAGGGCAGGGGCCTCACTTGTCGGAGCCGCTAGATCTGTAAGATAAAGACCGATCATCTCGGGAGACGGGGGCAGGAGGTCCGTTCCCTTCAGCCTGCACCAGCGCGCAAAATGCTTCCAGTCGGCGGCATAGGCCTTATTGGTGTTTTCAGCCGTTGATGCCGCAGCATAATCACGGGCGTTCTCGACCAATCGATCAAGTGCACCCGAACCCGCAACGTGAGAGGGTAGGGTGATGGCTTGTGTGGTGGCTACATCTCTCTCGTCGAGCTCGTCACGGTTCGCCGCATCAGAGGACGCTGAGGTCAATATCTCGGGATCTGGGGGCTGTTTCTCGGGTGTTTTGCTCATGTTTGGCAGCTTACCCCCATTATGACCGATAATGCAAACTTATTGGACATAAACAGTCTCGACAAAGAAGGGCGGTTTATACGCTATATGGTAGTCAAAAGCGCCGCCGCAAGATAGTGTTGTGGCATGACATATGCCCACTCAACCTTCCACAGCGACCTTGAGAGCTTACCCCGGATGCCGCCCTGGGTCACCTTGGCACGCGCCGAAACCCTTGAAGATGTGGCGTTTTTGTCGGGCGCAGCGCTGAGCCACCTGCATCTTGTGTTGGGGCGAGAGGCGGTCCCCCAAGCCTTGTTACGGGATCGGCTGTCGTTGCGCGCAGCGGAGGCTTGTGTCGCGTTTTCGGGCCGGCCGGAGCGGGCAAGGGAGCTGCGCGACGTGGTCCATCTGCTGCGCCCCGACGACCTGCCCGGCCCGGCAGGCGAAACCTGTCTGGCGTGGCGTCGCGCCACGGAAAGGCCGGTGACCGTGCAAGCTCTGGTCCGGGCGCTGCCTGAACTTCAGGGTGATCAGATCGCGAGTTGGCTCGATGCCGGGCAGGGGGCACCGGTCAGTCGCGCGGCAATGGTGCTGGAGGCGGTACTAAACGATGCCCCCCGTGCCGAGGTGCCCGCACTCGTCCTTGCTGACGCTACCCTCGCTCATGCGCTTGGTTGGGATCATGTCGTGCCGCTTCTGGCCGCAGGCCTGAAACGCGCCGACATGCGCAAGCGAGGCGAAGAGCTAAGCTCGGCTTGTCATCGTGCGTTCGTCTCATCGACGGTCGATGCCGTGCGTCTCTCAACTGACCTCGCGCGGCGGGCAGCGCATCTCAAAGCGGTCGCGCCGAAGCTGCGCGCCAAAGGCGCAGAGGCCGCCGTCGCGATGTTCCTGACCCAAGATGCCGTCGCGCCTGCGGCCCTGCCACTACCGGACCGGTCCGCACGGCGGCTCTGTGACCGGTTGGTCGATCTCGGCGCGGTGCGCGAGCTGACCGGCCGCGACACGTTCCGGCTCTACGGGATCTGAGTGATGGCCAAGGATCACGCCGAAACTGACTTCGATCGGGAACTGAACGATCTGCCAGCCGAATTGCGCTGGCGCGAATGGATGCGGCGGATTGAAGCCGTTCTCTTCGCCAGCGCATCGCCGGTGCCGCGCGAGGACCTGGCTCGGGTGGTAGGGCAAGGAGCTTCGGTTGAGCTTCTGATCGAGGACCTGGCCGCTGACCTTGACGGCCGATCATTCGAAGTGACAAAGGTCGCCGGCGGTTGGATGCTGAGGACGAGGCCCGCCTACGCCCCGGCGATCCGGACCGCCGCTGATATAGGTGAACAGGACCTCGATCTGCGCGAGTACGATGTCGCTGTCCTGGCCGCCATCGCCTACCACCAGCCGATCACACGGGACGGCCTGAAAGACATCTTCGGCAAAGAGATCAGCCGAGATCTGATCGGAAGATTGCATGCGCGTGGATTGATCGTCACCGGGCCACGGTCGCCGCAGCGCGGGGCACCCTATACCTATGTGACGACGGAGCAGTTCCTGGTCGCGTTCGATCTGGAGTCGCTGCAGGACCTGCCCGATCGGGAGCAGATGGAGGATGCAGGGGGCTCTGTTGCGCAAAGGTCGGGTAAGGGATTCATCTCGTGAATCCAGCGTGGTAGCCGGTCTGCATGAGCAGACCCATCCCGCCGATTTACAAGACCAAGAACTGGCCGGCCTACAACGAAGCGCTGAAGCAGCGTGGCTCCCTGACGATCTGGTTCGACCCGGACATGGTCTGGGTGCCGCCACCGACCGGCAAGCGAGGCCGTCAGCCGCAGTATAGCGATGCCGCGATCCAGACATGCCTGACGATGAAGGTCCTCTTCGGCATGGCGCTCCGGCAGACGACCGGTTTCGTTGAAAGCCTCCTGCGCCTGGTCGGCCTCCACTGGGCGGTGCCGGATTTCAGCACGTTGAGCCGGCGCCAGAAGGCCTTGGCGGTGACCATTCCCTACCGCGGCTCGCAGGGGCCGCTGAACCTGCTGATCGACAGCACCGGCATCAAGGCCGAAGGTGAAGGCGAGTGGCACGCCCGCAAACACGGTGGCGCGAAACGCCGCCTATGGCGCAAGATTCACATCGGCGTCGACGAACAGACGCTGGAGATCCGAGCCCTCGAGATCACCGGGAGCAACGTCGGTGACGCGCCCATGCTGCCCGAACTGCTCAACCAGATCCCGCCTGATGTGGAAATCGGCTCGGTCACCGCGGACGGTGCCTACGACACGCGCAAATGCCACGACGCCGTCGCCGACCGAGGCGCCCAGGCGGTCATACCGCCGCGCAGGAACGCCAAACCGTGGAAGCCTTCGACCGCGGGCGCCAACGCCCGGAATGAGGCCCTCCGAGCATCGAAATACCTCGGCCGCGCCATCTGGCGAAAATGGAGCGGGTACCACCGCCGAAGCCGCGCCGAGACGAAGATGCACTGCGTGAAGCTCTTGGGGCAGAGCCTCATGGCACGCGACTTCGATCGTCAGGTCGCCGAACTTCAGATCCGGGCCGCCGTCCTGAACGGCTACACCGCGCTCGGCATACCTGTCACAGAGCCCGTGGCATAAGTGCGTCTGGGGAAAGGGGAGGTCCGCGCTTCACGTCCTTTGCGCAACAAAGCCTCCTCGCGACATGGCGTGGTCGGGCGGTCGGTACTGAGGAAAGGCGGATGCAACGTCATTGCATGGCGAAAAATTTCTCCAATCCTTTCGGCGGATTCCGCCCAAAAATAGAGGACGAGGGCCTGACATTGCCGACTTCACAACGCACTCCCAAACTCGTGATTTTTGACTGTGACGGTGTGCTCGTCGACTCCGAGCCGACCTTCAATCGCGTGCTGCACGCTTATTTGCTTTCGACTGGCGCAAGCTTGTCACTCGTTGAATGCCACGGCTTGTTCGTCGGCAAGAGCAGACATGATGTCGAACGTTATGTGAGCGAATGGGGATTGCGCCTTCCTGCGAAATGGCCGCACGACTTCTACCACAGAGTTCTCGAAGCCCTCGGAAAAGAGGTCGAGCCGATCCCGGGCGCCCGTGAGGCGGTGGCGTTGATTTCGTCGGCTGGCATTCCGCTCTGCGTAGCCTCAAATGGGCATTTGGCAAAGATGCGTGTCACACTGGAACGGTCGGGGCTGCTTCCCTGGTTCGAAGGAAATATGTTTTCGGCTTATGATGTCGGCGCCAGCAAACCCGCGCCCGATGTGTTTTTGCATGCGGCCGAAATGAATGGCGTTGCGCCAGAGCACTGCGTGGTAGTCGAAGACAGCACAAGTGGATTCGAAGCGGCCTTTAATGCTGCGATGACCTGTTTTGCCTACGACCCGAAGACGACGTTGAAACCGACGAACCTCTTCGGCGCGCGACGGCTAACCGATTTGGCTGACCTACCGAAACTGTTGGGACTTTAAGAGCGGCTGATACTTGGCCGGCAACCAACTTCGCATGGACCGGACGGCGTATACCGGGCTGCACAATCTCCATCGAAACAAACAAAATTTGTGACCTACGAAGGTACAGGGTGATCAAATAAGATAGTAAGTTAAATTGTCGTATCCGCTTCACCAATTCTTGTTATTGATTGACTGAGCGAGCAGCAGGTACCCAACCCCCTCGCGGTTGCCATCAGCATTTGGGGGAGGACCATCCACTCCAAAGCCCAGGCTGCTCCCGACCGTTCCTGTTCATGGATCAAGGCATGGTGCATAGCCGAGACCTGTACCGAATTGAACCGTGCCAACGTCATCAATAGCTCGGCAGCAATCGGGTTGTTCTTGTGGGGCATGGCGGACGAGGTACCACCTCCTGAAATCGCGATCGCACCGATGCCTTGCTGCGCCATGAGGGCGATGTCCTGCCCAATCTTGCCTAGAGTGCCAGAAATCATTGAAAGCAGAGAAGCATATTCCACAATCCCGTCACGCATCGTGTGCCAGGCCTTATTAGTCGGCGCAAGATCGAGCTGGTTGGCTACATCGGCAACAACTTCATCCGCCTTGTTTCGGAGAGCTTTGCGGTCGCCGGAGGCCCCGCCAATCTGTACCCGCTCGATACGGGGACGGATTTGATCCAGCCGCAGCCGATGCTCGGCCAAAGGCAGGCGCCAGGGTAGAACCCGATCACGTACGGTGATCAGCGTGGCGGCCTGCATTCTTGTGCGCCCCATTAACGGTTCATCCCCGAACCGCTCTTCTAGCTCCTTGAGGAATTTCTCCAATTCAATCAATCTGTTGGTGATGAGCAATGAAGCCTCTCGCAGAACCAGGACTGTCGTGGTGTCGACCACATCTTGAGAAGTAGCGCCCATGTGGACGGCTTCTCCAGGTGCGATAGCCTTCAGCTGTTTGACCAGACTCGGCACCGGCAGACCATCCTGCGCCGTACCTTTGGTAAGATCGGTTAGATCGGGTTTGGCAACTTCGATTGCTTGTGCAGCTGTCTCGGCGAGGGTTGCGTCAATCAGTCCTGCCCGGCCACAGGCCCGCGACCATGCCGCCTCGAAGGCGAGCATGTGCTGAAGCTGCCGTTCCGGAGAGAGGATCGCTGCCATAGCGTCATCGCCGAACAGACCGGATAGCCACGGACTCTCAAACACTGAAGCGCTCATAGCGAGCTCCTTAGGGTGCGCCGAAAGGGGCGGGATGACCAAACTATTCGATACCTCATTTCCCGATCTGGTCAGATGTCGAGGAAGACCGTCTCGCCCTCGCCCTGCAGGCGTATATCGAAGCGGTATTTGCCGTCACCGGTTTTCTTGGCGATCAAGGTATTCACCCGTGGACGCTGTTCGATTCGGTTCAGCAACGGGTCATTGGCGTTGTCCTCGTCTTCGAAATAGATCCGGGTATTGAGACCTATGTTGACCCCACGTGCGACGACCCAAAGGGAAATATGGGGCGCGCTCTCGACACCACCGCGCCCCTGGTAAGAGCCAGGTTTGACTGTGCGCAAGGTAAACTCGCCGCTTTCCGCGTCGGCTGCAAAGCGGCAATGGCCTGTAAAGGCCGGATCGGCGCCTTTTTCCCCCGGAAACACGCCCCCAGCATCGCACTGCCAGCTCTCGATCAACGCATCGCGCATCGCCCAGCCGGTGCCGTCAAATACGGAGCCAACGATCTCAACAATTTCACCCTTGGCTTTGCTTTCATCCAGAAAGGGCGTGGTGCCAATCTCTTCGTCATAGTATCCTGCGTTTCCCGCATAGGTAGGCATCAGGCCGATATGGACATATGGGCCCGCCGTTTGCGAGGCGCTTTCGATCAGTGTTTCAAGTTTCTGGACCATTTCACATGCCCTCCAGCTTGTTTTCAAACATGGTCTGACGGCGGCCGCGCAGAACGATGTCAAATTTATAGGCGAGAAAATCGAGTGGGCGCGATTTCGAGAAATCGAGCGGCGCGACCAGCCGGTCGAGCTGGCTGCGATCCTTGATGGTCGCGGCGATCGGGCAGTGATTGATGAGCGGATCGCCCTCGAAATACATCTGCGAGATTAACCTTTGGCCGAAGCTGTGGCCAAATATCGAAAAGTGGATGTGCATCGGACGCCAGTCATTGGCACGGTTAGGCCAGGGGTAAGCCCCCGGACGAACGGTCAAGAATTCGTAGTATCCGTTTTCATCCGTGATGGTCCGACCGCAGCCGCCGAAATTTGGGTCGAGCGGTGCGAAATAGGTGTCTTTCTTGTGCCGGTAGCGCCCACCCGCATTAGCCTGCCAGATCTCTATTAGCGCGTTCGGTATCGGGCGGCTCATCTCGTCCAGCAAGCGGCCATGCACCAGGATGCGTTCACCCACGGCGGGAGCAGCACCCTTTGTCCAGTTCAAGATCAGGTTGTTGTCGAGCGCGCCGAGCTTCGTGTGACCGAATCTCGGGCCAGTCTCTTCCGAGGGGGTGCTCTCCATCGAGAGCAACGGCAGGAAGGGCGAGCGCGCGACGCTCGTTTTGTAGCCAGGATCATAAGGCTCGGGGTGGATCGCGCGGTTGCGCGGAATCAGTGCTCCCTGGTCAGTCATTAGATACTTTCCTCCATTTCCGCATAAGTCTGCTTGGCAAGCTTCAGCGCGTGGTTGGCTTTCGGCACGCCAGCATAGATCGCGACGTGTTGCAGCGCCTCGGCGACATCCGCTTTCGAGGCACCGGTATTGGCGGTAGCCCGGATATGCATTGGAATTTCCTCGAAATTTCCTGTCGCGGCCAGCAGTGCGAGGGTCAACATCGAGCGTTCGCGTCGGGTGATCCGCTCCGACGCCCAAACAGTTCCCCATGCGCTTTCGGTGATCAACGACTGAAACGGCAAGTCGAATTCGGTCTTGCCTGCCTCTGCCCGGTCCACATGGGCGTCGCCCAGCACCTCGCGGCGCACTTGCATGCCTTTGTCGAACGTCTCTGTCATGGGATGATCCTTTCCACAAAATTCATCAGGGTGTGGGCAAATTCCTTTGGCTGCTCTACCGCAGGCAGATGGCCGGTGCGGTCGAACATGACAAAATCGGAGCGGGGCAGGGCGGCGGCGAGCTTTTCGACCACGTCCGGCGGCGTCGCCTGATCGTGATAGCCGCCGATCACCAGCGCGGGCTGGGTGATTTCGCCAAGGCGGTCGGTGATGTCGGTGCCGGCGATCGCCGCACAAGTGGCGATATAGCCTTCCGTATCTGTCCGGGTGAGCAGCGCCCGCCACAGATCGGTTTCAAGAGCCGCAAGCATATCGGGGCCGAACCACCGCTGTAGGATGCCGTCTGCCATTGCCGCCATGCCATTAGCGCGTACACCCTCTATCCGACTCAGCCAGCTATCCGCATTTCCCAGCATTGGGGCGGTATTCGAAAGAACCAAACCGATCACCCTATCCGGCGCCATGAGCGCGATGTGCTGCGCGATCAGCCCGCCGATGGAGCAACCGACGATCACCGCCTGAGCGAGACCGATATGGTCCATCGCGGCCAGCACGTCCTCGGCCAGCTCTGGAATGCCATATCCCTGCGGCGCGGTACTGCTCAGCCCGTGACCGCGCTTGTCCATGCGCAAGTTCGACCAGCCCGCGGGTAGAAGCGCGACGACATCGTCCCACATCCGCAGGTCTGTGCCGAGCGAATTGATGAAGACAAGCGCGACACCTTCGCCGTCAGTGGCGCGCAGATGCGTGGTGCCCCAATCGCGTTTCAATGCCTGCATGGTATCCTCCTGCCGATAATTTGGCATAACTTTTCCCTTTACAAAAATATGATCTTGGCCAAAAACTATAACCAAATGGATATACCTAATGGTCTGAAACTGCGCCATCTCGAAGCTTTCCTGACCGTTGCTCAAGCCGGAACAATCTCTGCTGCGGCGCGGCAACGGAACGTGTCGCAGCCGGCACTGTCAAAAACGATCTCGGAACTGGAGGGGCTGCTTGGCGCACATCTCTTCGAGCGCACGGGGCGGCGGGCCGTCTTAACCCCGGCAGGTGAGAATTTTCGTGCTTATGCCCGCGCCGCGCTGCAAAGCCTCGAGGCAGGGGTGCGCGACCTGTCGGGGCAGGTGGCGGCGGGGCTGGTGAAGGTCGGGTTGCTGCCGACCGTGGCCGGTGGGTTCTTCCCCTCGGCCGCTCTTGCATTCTCGCAGGCGCGCCCGGATGCGCGGATCGGTATAATCACTGGGCCGAACCACTACCTGCTCGAACGACTGCGCGGCGGCAAGATTGACCTTATGGTCGGGCGCATGCCACGGGCAGCCGACATGGCAGGCCTGTCTTTCGAGTATCTCTATGACGAGCCGATCTTGCTGGTGGCGCGCGCCGGACATCCAGCGCTGGATCTGCCGGTGTCCGACGCGCTGCTACGCTATCCCCTCATCCTGCCCAACCCCGGTGCGATCATCCGTCAGAGCGTGGATCAGTACCTTGCCGCGATGGGGTTATCCGATCTCACACCGGTGTTCGAGACGGTGGCCCTGTCGGCGGCGCAAACGCTTCTCGAAGGTTCTGAAATGCTCTGGTTCATATCGCGCGGCGTCGTGGCGCGGGAAATTGCGCGTGGCAGCCTTGCTGCGCTCGATTTAAGATCGAAATACATGGCCGGGGCGGTTGGCCTGACCCGCAAGTTCACGTTCGACGAAGACAGCCATGCCGATCTGCTGGCGCGGCTTCTGCACCGGCGGGTTGAAGAGGATTTCACCTGGCGTTGAGCCAGTCAGACGGCTTCTAGCGCAATAGCAATACCCTGTCCTACACCGATACACATGGTGGAGAGCGATTTCTCACCAGGCTTGAGGTCGAGCATCGCGGTGCCAGTAATTCGCGCACCCGACATGCCCAGCGGATGACCCAACGCGATTGCCCCGCCATTGGGGTTCACACGCACGTCATCATCAGCAATCCCAAGATTACGCAACGTGGCGAGGCCCTGCGAGGCGAAAGCTTCGTTAAGCTCAATCACTGCGAACTCCTCTTGGCGCAGGCCAAGACGCGCCAGAAGCTTTCTCGAGGCCGGAACCGGGCCGAAGCCCATGATGCGCGGCGCCACGCCGGCGGTCGCCCCGCCGAGCACTCTGGCGATCGGCTTAAGCCCATGCTTTTCGGCAGCTTCTTTCGTCGAAAGGATCAAAGCGGCAGACCCGTCATTCACGCCAGAGGCGTTGCCCGCTGTCACAGTGCCATCGGCTTTCACGAAGGGCCGAAGCTTTTTCAGGCCTTCGTATGTAGTCGTGGAACGCGGATGCTCGTCGGTGTCGATGACCAGAGGATCACCTTTGCGCTGCGGGATCGTAACCGGCACGATCTCCTGGGCCAAACGGCCATTGACTTGGGCTTTGGCCGCTTTCTGCTGCGAGCGCAAGGCGAAGGCATCCTGATCGGGGCGCGAGATGCCAAAATCTTCGGCCACATTCTCTGCCGTCTCGGGCATGCTGTCGACGCCATATTTTTCCTTCATCAGCTTGTTAACGAAACGCCAGCCGATAGTGGTGTCGTGGACCTCATTGGCCCGCGAGAAGGCGGAGGTGGCCTTGGGCATCACGAATGGCGCGCGCGACATGCTCTCTACCCCTCCGGCGACAAGCAGCTCGGCCTCGCCGGATTTGATCGCCCGAGCTGCAGTGATGACCGCATCCATACCCGAGCCGCAAAGTCGGTTCATCGTCGTACCCGGCACCGTCTCGGGATAGCCTGCGAGAAGCAGCGCCATGCGGGCGACGTTGCGGTTGTCTTCGCCAGCCTGATTGGCGCAGCCGAAGATCACCTCGTCGATCGCGGCAAGGTCGAGGCCCGGATTGCGCGCGGCAATGGCCCGAAGCGGAATCGCGGCAAGGTCGTCAGCGCGGACGGAGGAAAGCGCACCGCCAAAGCGGCCGATTGGTGTGCGGATGTAGTCGCATATGTATACGTCAGTCATGAGATTCCCTCGGGAACATTGAGTTCGGCAACTTCGCCAACAATGTGCAACGTCGCGCCAGTCACCGCCTGCAAGGCGTCCAAAGTGATGCCCGGCAGTTTTTCACGAAGCACGAATTTGCTATCTTCGATGTCAATCACGGCCAGAGAGGTGTAGACGCGGGTCACGCACCCGACGCCTGTCAGCGGGAAAGTACAGGCCTCGACCAGTTTCGGGCCGCCATCCTTGGTTACATGGTCAGTTACAACCGCCACACGCTTGGCCCCATGCACAAGGTCCATTGCTCCACCCACGGCCGGCACGCCTTTGGTGCCTACGCGCCAGTTCGCCAGATCGCCGTTCTGGGCGACCTGATACGCGCCAAGAACGGCCAGATCGAGGTGGCCACCGCGCACCATCGAAAAGCTGTCGGCATGATGGAAAAAGGATGCACCGGGCTTCAATGTAATCGCCTTTTTGCCCGCATTAATAAGATCCCAGTCTTCCTGTCCCTCCGCAGGGGCTTTTCCGAATCCCAGCACGCCGTTCTCGGTATGATAGGTTACATCGCGGCCATCGGGCTGGAACTTGGCGATCATCTCGGGAAATCCGATACCGAGGTTCACATAGGAACCATCTTCGATATCCTGAGCGGCACGCCACGCGATCTGCGCGTTCGTCAGTTTGTCTTCCATTAAATTGAAACCGGACATCAGTAGACCACCCCCCTACGCACGAGTACTTCTTCTTGTTGAGGCGCGGGAACCTCGACAATCTTGTCGACGAAGATTCCGGGGGTAACTACCGCCTCAGGATCGATGGAGCCGGGTGCGCGGAGGTTGGAGACCTGCGCAATCGTGCGATCGGCAGCCATCGCCATCAACGGATTGAAGTTCCGGCCAGCCAAACGATAGGTAAGGTTGCCGGTCTCGTCACCATCATGGCCTTTGATCAGGGCGAAGTCGGCCTTCAACCACAACTCTTGCACGTACATCTTGCCGTCGAACGTCTCTGTCGGCTTGCCTTCGGCAAGCTCGGTACCAAAAGAAGTTGGCGTATAAAAAGCGGGAATGCCTGCTCCGCGCGCGCGAATGCGTTCGGCCAATGTACCCTGCGGGATCAACTCGAGCTCGATTTCGCTTGCCAGGTATTTTTCGTTGAATGCCTCGGCGTTGGAGCTGCGCGGGAAAGAGCAGATCATCTTCCTGACCATCCCCGCTTTGATCATCGCGGCGATTCCGATCGCGCCGTTTCCCGCGTTATTGTTTATCACGGTAAGATTCTTGGGGCTGCCGGTGGCACGAAAGCGGTCGATTAAAGCGTGGATCAGTTCGATCGGGGCTCCGGAGCCTCCAAAGCCACCGATCATAACCTGTACGCCATCGGGGATATCCGCAACCGCGTCAGCGAGGCTGGGCGATGTTTTGTTCATCAGGATCCTCCTTACATTCACTTCGAAATATCCCTAGATTACCGCCGTAGCGAGTAAAATGTTCATATATTGATCTTTTTTCAACATGTGTATATCAACGTTCGCATGTTGAACAATCCCACCGACTACATCGCCTCGCTCGCCAAGGGGCTGAAAGTGATCGAAGCCTTCGGACCCACATCCCCGCGTCTTTCGATATCCGAAGCTGCCGTCGCCAGTGGCTTGGATCGCGCTGCTACGCGACGCGTACTGTTGACGCTCCACCGCGAAGGTTACGCCGACTATGACGGTAAGTTTTTTACTCTTACCCCGCGCATCCTACGGCTCGGAGTGGCCGCACTTGCTTCCCTACCGCTCTCGCAGATTGTCCAACCTTGGCTTGACCAACTCTCCGAGCAAATTGGTCAAAGCTGTTCCGTGGCACTGCTCGATGAGACCGAGATCGTGTATATCGCGCGCGCGGCGCAGAAACGTGTGATGTCCATCGGGCTCATGCCTGGGTCACGACTCCCCGCCCATTGCACCTCGATGGGAAGGGTTCTGTTGGCTGCGCTGCCTCGCGAAGAGGCTGACCTGCTTGTCAGACGCTCGGACCTTACCCCGCGGACCAAGTTCTCAATACTCGACCCAGTTCAGACCTTGTGCCGGATCGATGCTGCGAGAGAGGACGGATATGCGTTTGTGGACCAGGAAGTGGAAACGGGTTTACGGTCAATCGCTGTTCCGCTGAATGATCGCAAGGGTTTGACCGTCGCTGCTCTCAATATCGGTTTGTCGTCTGCCGGCTGGACACCGAAGCAGACGATTGAAACATACTTGCCGCACTTGCTTGGCGTCCAATCGGCCCTCGGGCGGGTTCTCTGATTGACATTATTTAGAAGTCTAAGTTATTAGGGCCTCAAGCCGGGAGGATACCTTAGATGGAAAATCTGAAACTAGACGCGAAGCTCTCTCTTCAAGAACCAGCCCATCTCTACTACGGCGGCGCATGGGTGCCGCCACTAGAGGGAAAGTACGAAGACACTTTCAACCCAGGAACCGGCGAGCGGATCGGGTCGGTTGCGACGGCAAGTCGCGCCGATGTCGATGCGGCGGTTGCGGCAGCGAAAGAAGGGTTCGAGGTATGGCGGGATGTTGTGCCGCTGGAACGCGCACGTATCCTGAAGGAAATCGCAAATCTCTTGCGAAAGCATGGCGATGAACTGGCGATGATGGACGCTGCAAACTGTGGCAACCCCTATACTGAAATGCGCGGCGACGCCGCGATTGCGGCAGCGCAGATGGAGTTTTTCGCCGGTCTTGTGACCGAAATGAAGGGTGATACGATCCCTATGGGACCAGAGCGCATCAACATGACCCTACGCCAGCCGATGGGCGTGGTTGCAAGGATTCTTGCCTTTAATCATCCGTTCATGTTCTGCGGCGGAAAGATGGCAGCGCCTCTGGCCGCAGGCAATGCCGTCATCATCAAGCCGCCGGTTCAGGCTCCGTTGTCTTCGCTGCGGCTGGCGGAGCTCATCGATGGCCTGCTGCCTAAAGGCACGTTCAATGTTCTGCCGGGCGGCGTCGAGGCAGGAGCTGGGCTGGCCGAACATCCCGACGTCGCCAAGGTCACACTCATCGGCTCCGTACCCGCGGGCCGGGCGGTGATGCGCAGCGCGAGCGACACCGTCAAACCAGTGCTGCTCGAACTCGGCGGCAAGAACGCGCTGATCGCCTATCCGGACAGCGATCCGAAGAAGATCGCCGATGCGATCGTCGGCGGCATGAATTTCGGCTGGTGCGGGCAATCTTGCGGATCGACGAGCCGCGCTTTCTTGCATGTAGACATCCACGATGCGGTCATCTCACATCTCAAAGCGGCTGTCGAACGGTACAAGCCAGGCATTCCGACAGAGCCGGAGACCACGATGGGGGCGATCGTCAGCCGGACACAGTTCGATCGGATCATGGACTTCATCGAATCCGCCATGAGCGAAGGCGCGCGTGCCGTAACCGGCGGCCATGCGGTGACCGAAGGTGCGCTGGCACAGGGAAGCTTCATCGCGCCGACGATTTTTGCGGATGTAACGCCGCAGATGCGTATCGCTCGCGAAGAGATTTTCGGGCCAGTTCTGGCGGTCCGCAAATGGTCGGACGAAGATTCCATGCTGAACGAGGTCAACGCACTTGAGCTGGGGCTGACCTGCGCAATTTGGACTCGGGACTTGGTTACGGCTCATCGCACGGCTGCTCGTGTCGAGGCCGGGTTTGTTTGGGTTAACGAAGTTGGCCGGCATTTCCTTGGTGCCCCGTTCGGTGGGGTCAAACAATCGGGTATCGGGCGCGAAGAAGGTATTGGCGAGCTGATTTCCTTCACCCATGAAAAGAATGTGCATATCAATCTGTCGGGTCAGTAACCCGGTGCAGAGGTAATGTGCGAACGGGGTCTGGGATCCAAAAGCTTTTTCTTTATTGATTGCTTTGGCCGGGATGAGACCATCCCTTCCTACCCTTTCTGCAAACCGACAAGGATCTGAAAAATAATGAGCAATGTTGCGAACGTCCCCGATATCATCCTCGAACCTATGGTTCGGAACGCCATTGTGGAGGACCTGGGTGCAGCAGGCGACGTGACAACCCGTTCCGTTCTGCCTGAAGGCACGCGCTACAAGGCGCAAATGCGTGCACGGCAGGACGCGGTTGTCTCTGGGATGCAGGTGGCCTCTCTGGCGTTTCGGCTGATTGATCCCGATCTTATTGTCGAGACTGTTGTTGCGGATGGTACGGCCTGCAAAGCGGGCGATACCTTGATGTGTATAGAGGGATCGGCGGCGTCGATCCTTGCCGCAGAGCGTGTTGCCCTGAACTTTGCCGGGCGGTTGTCCGGGACGGCAACTTTGACAGCGTCCTATGTGCAGGAACTTGCGGGTACCAAGACACGTATCACCTGTACAC
>JASMHC010000004.1 GCA_030750975.1 Paracoccaceae bacterium | reverse complement strand
GAACTACCGTCCGCAGTTCTACTTCCGGACCACCGACGTGACCGGCACCGTGAACCTGCCTGAAGGCACCGAGATGGTGATGCCGGGCGACAACCTGAAGTTCAACGTCGAGCTGATCGCCCCGATCGCGATGGAAGACGGCCTTCGCTTCGCGATCCGCGAAGGCGGCCGCACCGTCGGTTCGGGCGTTGTCTCGAAGATCATCAAGTAACACCGCTACAAGCGTTGTTACCGCGACAGCCGCTTTTGACACAAAAGCGATGCGCGCGCGAAAGTTGAAGAAAAGAAGGGGCTGCCACCAGGCGGCCCCTTTTTGCTGTGACCGACCCCGGGGAAATGCGGCCACCCCTTTGGCGTGATCCTGTCTTGGTCTTGACAGATTGCCCCCTGATAAGGCGTAAACGAATGATTAAACGTCAATAAGGCAGGTCGTCAGCATGTTGAAATCCAGACTGGTCGGAACGGCGCTGGGGCGGTGGCTGCTGAAAGCGTCGCACCGGCGATCCTTGCGCGGTTTGACCGCCGGAAATCCCGAAACCGCCAGCGCCACCGCCAATGCGATCATCGCCGACCGTCTGATCGCGCGTCTGACGCCCGAAGGCGGCACGTTTCTGGATATCGGCGCCCATATCGGTTCGATATTTTCAGCCGTGCATCACACCACCCCAAGTGCGAAAATCTATGCGGTCGAGGCTGATCCCGACAAGGCCGCAGCGTTGAAATCGCGTTTTCCTTTTTGCACCGTGTTCGACGTCGCCCTTGGCGAGGGCGAGGGGCATGTTGAATTCTTCCGCAACCCCAGTGCCACCGGCTATAATTCGATTGCCCCCAGCAACAAGCCGGGGGTCGAGGCGATTTTGGTGCCCATCGCGCGTCTGGATGATTTGCTGCCCGAGGCGTCGGTTGATGTGATCAAGATGGATATCGAAGGGGCCGAGCTTGGCGCCCTGCGCGGGGCCGAGGCGCTGTTTGCGCGATCCCGCCCGACGGTGATGTTTGAAAGCGTCCGCCCTGATACCAATGCGCTTGGATATTCGCCCGCGATGCTGTGGGCTTGGTTTGACGCGCATGGCTATCACGTGGTTCCCCCTGACCGCATGGCCCATGACGCGCCCCCGCTGACGCTGGAAAGCTTTCTGGACGCCCATCATTATCCGTTCCGGACGAAGGATTACTTCGCGGTTCCGGATGAAAAGCGGACCGCGCTGCGGGCGCGGGCGCGGACGATCCTTGGGGTTCGGGTGGCTTGATCCGATCAGCGGTCGGTGCGAAATCCCGCAGGTGATTTTCCCACTTTCCCAAAGGTCAAAGACCGGTCATAAGACATGCTGGCAATCAACACGGGGCATGCATGAAGGCAGTCTGGGAATCCTGGCGCGGTGTGCGTGCGGTGGCACGCTGGGTGGTCTATACGCCCGCGATGTGTCTGCGCATCGGACGCGCCAAATCCAAGGATGACGGCCGCCGGATTCTGATCAACAGCCTGAAGCCGCTTTTGCGAACCTTTCGCCTGAAGACCGAGGTTCTGGGCACGCCGCCCGCGCCGGGGCAGGGCTGTGTTGTGTGTTATAACGAGACCTCTTTTGCCGATGTGTTCGTGTTTCCGTCAACCGTGATGCCGCAGGTGGATCGACTGGCCGCTGCCGATGCCTATGCGCTGATCCCGTTCGCGCGCCGCGCCTGTCGGGTGATCGGGATCGAGCTGGTGCCGCGCGGTCGTCGAGCGGCGACCGACCGGCTGATGGCCGAGGTGGTGACGCATCTTCAAAACGGCGAACGCATCGCCTGGGGCGGCGAAGGCAAATTGTCGGCTCGCGACGGCGTGGCGCGGTTCAAGCGCGGCGCATTTCTGCTGGCGATCCGCGCAGGGGTGCCGATCATTCCGGTGGCGTTTTACGGCGGGCATCAGGCGCTGCCGAAACTGTCGCTTAGGGCGCGTCCGGGGACGATCTATGTCCACTTCGGTGATCCGATCCCGACCGAGGGCTGGCATGAGGACGACGTGCGCGATCTGGCGGACCAGACACAAGCGGTTGTGGCCGGGATGTATGCGGATTTGAAGGCGGAGTTCGGGTGAGGGTCAAATCGCCTGCCGCTTTCACAATCAGAAGGCAAGCGTGATAGATTGCGCACCTGCGCGGAACAAGCCGAAGGCGCCGCGCAAGCGCCTGCGTCGTCCATTGGTCGCTCGGACCAATGGCGCAACCAAGGACGACCCGGCGGGCTGGCGCTCTGGTGAGCCAGCGCCGGTTCGATGGGGGAGGGAGTGTTTGGAGAGATAAACCGCGAACAGAGAGGTGGTCTGCGCCACCCCACAGGCAGGCTTCGGAGAGGTTTTGATAAATAGGGCGCGCTTCAGCCCGCCAATCAACTGGCCTGCGGCGGGCTGTAGCCCGCCCAACGGGATCGCACAACGCGCCCCGGACCCGATCCGGGGCCTCGTGCTGTTGGCGCTGAATTAGAACAGAGAGGCCCCGGGTCAAGCCCGGGGCGGGGTCAATAATTGCTCCGCCTGTGGTCATGCGATGCCCTTTGAGGGCACTGCGATTAGATGCCGATTGGCCACTTCTAGAATGTCTTGCGCAATTTTTAGAATAATAAAATATGGAAATGGGAGACCTGCTACGTTGTAATTTAGGAGTTTTTGTATTGGTTCATCGAACCGATTTCCTGAATCTTGGATTTGCTCATTTGCTACGTGTGAAGCATCCATTGTGTTTGCTACCCGCTTGATGATCTGTTCGCGAGAGATCGCAATTCGATTTAATTCAGGTTGTCCCCTTGAATACGCCATGCGGACAGCTTCTGCACCAAGCCAATGCTCGTACCGCAACTGTTTTATAGTCTCGTGTTTCAGTGCTTTAATCAGAGGTTGGTCCAGAGCTTTGGAGACAAAATATATATTTTTTACCTCTAAAAGTGGGGGAGAGATCCGGATAGTTGCCCCCTTAGTAAAATCACCACCCTTTGTACCTAACTCAGGTCCAGAGAAAATTTCACCTCGACTTGCGTAGGTAATCACCCCTCCCGGCATGTAGGAGAAAATAAACTCGCAACCTCGTGACGCCTTTTGGACCTTTCGACACGGCATCCCTGTTTTAAAGTGCCTACCTCCAGCAAAGTCGGGGTAGTGCACTTGCAGAGGTCCTTTAAGTTCTGTCCAGATGCGTAGGGTGTGCGTTAGGTCGAGGAAGGAAACTTTGTCGTATGTTTTAACCGCAACATCGTAGTGGCGCCGCAGACGATGTAATTGAATTTCCACGCTGCTCAAATTGCAATCCGACAATAATTCAACTTTTGATTGAAATGTAGCGCAAACCAAAAAGAGATTAAAGCAAATTCACTTATGCTTGGAAGTTCTTTAACTGATATATCTCCCCAAACAACCCCCTTGCCACACACCCCATCCCCCTCTATACCGCGCGAGTTCCTTTGGGAACAATTCGGCGGGGTGATTCCCGCCGTTTGAGTTCGACGAGGGTTTGCGGTGGTCGCATGTCCTCCTCTCAACTCTAACGCCAATATAAGGCTGTAGTAATGCAGAGCCAAAATATCCGTATTCGGCTGAAGGCATTCGATTACCGCGTTCTGGACGCCAGCACTCAGGAAATCGTTAACACTGCCAAGCGCACCGGCGCCACCGTTCGTGGTCCGATCCCGCTGCCGAACAAGATCGAGAAGTTCACGGTTCTCCGTGGCCCTCACGTCAACAAGAAATCCCGCGATCAGTTCGAGATCCGCACGCATAAGCGTATGCTCGACATCGTTGATCCGACCCCGCAGACCGTGGACGCGCTGATGAAGCTCGACCTCGCGGCCGGCGTGGATGTCGAGATCAAGGTTTAAGGAGGGCAACAGATGCGCTCTGGAGTAATCGCGAAGAAAGTCGGCATGACCCGGCTTTTCATGGAAGACGGCAAGCAGATCCCTGTGACCGTTCTTCAACTGGACAACCTGCAAGTCGTTGCACAACGCACCAATGACAAAGACGGCTACACCGCCGTTCAGTTGGGTGCCGGTGCTGCAAAGGCGAAACGCACCTCGAAAGCCATGCGCGGTCACTTTGCCGCTGCCAAGGTTGAGCCGAAGCGTAAAGTCGCGGAATTCCGCGTCGCCGAAGACAACCTGATCGAGGTCGGTGCAGAGATTGCCGCCAACCACTATCTTGACGGCCAATTCGTTGACGTTTCGGGCACCTCGATCGGTAAAGGCTTTGCCGGTGCCATGAAGCGTCACAACTTCGGCGGTCTGCGGGCTTCGCACGGTGTGTCGATCTCGCACCGTTCGCATGGCTCAACCGGTCAGTGTCAGGATCCGGGCAAGGTTTTCAAAGGTAAGAAAATGGCCGGTCACATGGGGGCGGCGAAAGTCACCACCCAGAACCTTCAGGTCGTCAAAACCGATGTTGACCGTGGTCTGGTGTTCATCAAGGGCGCCGTTCCCGGTTCGAAAGGCGGATGGGTCACGATCAAGGACGCCGTCAAGAAAGCAGCCCCTGCGGATTTGCCGCTGCCTGCCGCCATCAAATCGGCCGCAGCAGCAGAAGCCCCCGCTGAAGCGCCTGCAGAAGGAGGCGAAGAATGAAACTTGACGTGATCAAACTGGACGGCGGCAAAGCCGGTTCCGTTGAGCTTTCCGAAGACCTGTTCGGCCTCGAGCCGCGTGCGGACATCCTGCACCGTGTGGTCCGTTGGCAGCGCAACAACGCGCAAGCCGGCACTCACAAGGTGAAGACCCGCTCGGAAACCTCGTACTCGACCAAGAAGATCTATCGCCAGAAGGGCACCGGTGGCGCACGCCATGGTGATCGCAACGCGCCGATCTTCCGCGGTGGTGGTATCTACAAAGGTCCGGTTGTGCGTTCGCACGGCCACGACCTGACCAAGAAGTTCCGCAAGCTCGGTCTGAAGCACGCTCTGTCGGCAAAAGCCAAAGCAGGTGAGCTGGTTGTGATCGAAGATGCAGCGTCTGAGGGTAAGACCTCGGCTCTGGCCAAGCAGGTTGCAAACCTGGGCTGGAAACGCGCGCTGGTCATCGACGGTGCTTCGGTCAACGAAGGCTTCGCCAAAGCAGCCCGCAACATCGAAGGTCTGGATATCCTGCCGACGATGGGTGCAAACGTCTATGACATCCTGAAGCGTGACACCCTGGTGATCACCAAAGCAGGTGTCGAAGCATTGGAGGCACGCCTGAAATGAGCGCCAACGCAGCACACTATGACGTGATCCGTAAGCCGATCATCACCGAGAAGTCGACTATGGCTTCTGAAAACGGTGCGGTTGTCTTTGAGGTCGCGATCGACAGCAACAAGCCACAGATCAAAGAAGCTGTAGAAGCTCTCTTTGGTGTGAAGGTGAAGGCGGTCAACACCACCATCACCAAAGGCAAGGTCAAGCGTTTCCGTGGTCAACTCGGCAAACGTCGCGACGTGAAAAAAGCCTATGTGACCCTGGAAGAGGGCAACACAATCGACGTGACCACCGGTCTGTGATTGTGGCGGTGGGTTGAGGCCCGCCCAACGGTATTGGAAACCCCTGCGCTTTGGCGTGGGGGTTTTTTATTTGTCGAAGAGGATTTGCCAGTTGCGGCGTTGGTGGAGGACGCGGACGATCTTCAATACGCCGCCTTCGATACGATAGATCACGTAATGTCGCCCAATTGGGTAGATGCGAATTGGCGGTGATATAGTCGGATATTCTCGACCGATTTGAGGCATTTCAGTCAGTGTTTGAAACTTGGCGTAGAAATTGGCCAAATAGCTGTCTGCTTGCGCTACTGACCATGTTTCGGCCGAGTATAGCCAGATTTCCTCAATATCGACTTCGGCTTGAGGAAGTATTTTCAGTGAAAGCCTAGGCACCATATTTGGCGTGCATGCGGGCTTTGAATTCATCAAAATCAAAGTCCTTGGCTGGCCCGCTGGCCAAGCCTTTGTCCACCTCGGCCTGCAACTCGGCAATCGCCTGCTGCCGTTCCTGATCGATGCGGATCAGGTGGCGGATATAGTCGCTGGTATTGCTGAAATGGGCCGTCTTGAGGTGCTCCTCAAGCCAGTCTTTCATTTGGTCGGGGAGGGAGACGTTCATTGTAGCCATGAAGTGAGGGTAGGGGGGATGGCAAAGATTGTCAAATGTGTGTGGGGTGGCGAAGAGGCGAGAGCGCTGATCGTTGATCGTAGGTAACCGTCCGGTCTGCCCGCTCTGCCGCAGTTTGAGGGAGAGTGATAATGTCCATTTTCGATAATGGACATCTTGAGGCGGTTTATGGCGGGGAAGAAGGGTCAGAAGAAGCGATTTTGGTCAGATGATGAGAAGCGCTC
>JASMHC010000003.1 GCA_030750975.1 Paracoccaceae bacterium | reverse complement strand
AGCGCTTCTCATCATCTGACCAAAATCGCTTCTTCTGACCCTTCTTCCCCGCCATAAACCGCCTCAAGATGTCCATTATCGAAAATGGACATTATCACTCTCCCTCAAACTGCGGCAGAGCGGGCAGACCGGACGGTTACGGAATAGTCATCCAAACGCACATTTGGGAAAATCCCAATAGCTGCACACTCCACGAAATTTTCCATTTTTGGGCCAAGTAAGGGATTATCACTGCGTTCCCAAAAGTTGCACTCGCACTAAAAAAGATTTGAGAAGACCGTCAAAAAAATTTCCCAGAAACCCTAGATTTGACTGTGTACCGGGATCTAATCATCTGTGAAAACCGCATACTGCATTTGTAAAAATGCAAAATTGCAGCCATCCTGAGTTGGCGTAAAGAAGATGCTGATGAGGCATTCCACTACATCTTGCGCAGGAATTCTTGGGAAGTTGTCGTGCCCGAGTTGGTTTTTGAAAGCTGGTAATTGGGTCTGCGATTTTCAGACAGGCAGTCCTGAATAGGTTCTGCTACCTACACGGCTCTGGATTCTTCCGTCTCCCAGCTCTTTAATGAAGAGGCCTTGGACCATTATCGTTGTCCCGACCATAATCGTACGCAGCATTTCCTGTCCCCAACAGATGCTTAGCATTTAGCAGAAACATGAGCGCTTGTCACCTTTTACGGCGTGCCATTTTTCCAGCGCTTTTCATGCCAATCCGATAGGCCGAAATGAACAGCACCGCGAACAATGCGGATGCCAGCATAGCTGCATTATTCGACGTCATGAGCAAAACGCCCGCGATTTGTGGAGCAACGAAAAGCGGGATCAGAGCCAAAGTCGTGATCGGGTTTGATAAACGGCGATTGTTCCGGCCCAGCCATCTGATCTCGATCATGCGAAGCGCTAGCTGGTGAAAATGCAGGCGATCGGGTTGGTCGGTCGGTCGTCCGGAATGCAAGCGTCGCCAAATGGCCAATAGGGTATCGGCAATTGGCCAGAAGAACACCAGAAGTATGGCGAAAGGACTAATCTGAGGAGCCATGTTGGTAAGCGCAATGGCCGACCAAACCAAGGTATGACCCAGCAGATACGCTCCGGCGTCGCCCAGAAAGAGTTTTCCGAACGGGAAGTTGAGAACCAGAAACCCGAGGACGGCGAAAATCGTCATCCAGTACACCGCCTGCAGAACATGCGCGCCAACTTGGGCAGACATGATGGACAACGCAAGCGCAGCGGTTATGGAATAGAACCCTAAAAGACCGTTCAGTCCGTCAATCAAATTGAATGCGTTGGTGGCGCCCGAAGCGGCAAGAATCGTGAACGCAATTGCCAAGGGAGCAAAACCCAGCACGGCGTCGATCCCCCATATCCCTACGGATTTGACCCAGAAGCCCCAGACAAATGCCGTCAGGATACCCGCCAAAATGCTGGCGCCAAGTCGTAGTCGGGGGGATACGGGGATACCCAAGTCTTCGAGAATTCCGGCGATGAACAAAGGTGACAAAGTCGCTAAATAGAGCACTGTGCCCATACGCTCGAGTGGGGACCATCCTGACAGGGCTATGGTCGATGCAATCCCGGCAAAAATGGCAATACCGCCCAATCTGGGTGTCGGAACTGCATGCATGGCTTGGGTGGCGGACAGATCGTCATCCGCGCGCAAATGCGTGTTGATTTCCCGCTTGAAAATGACGACCAGGCTACAGATCGCGAGAGCCACGAAAAATACCAGGCCGAAGGTTTGCGGCAAATGTTCTGAAAATTCAGAGTGCCACATGTTTCATCCAATTTCCGTTATCTGTCCCGACTGCTTTAGCTTCAATCCGCAGCATGTGCAAATCGTTGACGACATATCGAAAAACCAGACTAAACCGCGCCCAATATCGTTCGCTTTATATTCTTCGCATTCACGATTGCATGTCCGTAAGAATCGAAGATCAATAATTTTTGGTTGCTAGTTTCCTTTTGCAGCTTTCTCTTGCGGTCATTGACGCACGCAAGCATTCAGCCTTTTCGCTCAGGCTCGCAACATAGTGGTAACATAGGTAAGGGTTTCTTTACTTTCCATCATATACACGGCCGCTTATCGTAATTTCCATTGCACCGCCGACGCCAATACAGTAATTGGTATAGGTATTCTTTTCAAAATTGTCATTATTTTGACATTAGTGTAGGTGGGTAATTCCTTGGCGATGTTTGACGCAGAAGTAATTCACACAATTGCGCAGAACGGTGTTCATGCGCCGAAAGTGCTACCGAAAATATCCCCGTCGCCATCGATCGGCTATGTGGTTTCAAAACGGCTTCTAGACATTGTCGCTGTGTTGCTTCTGGCGCCCTTCGCCATCATTGCCGCGCTCGGGTTGTTGGTTCTGAATCCGATTTTTAATAAAGGATCGCTGTTTTTTCGGCAGACCCGCATGGGACAGAACTGCGTTCCATTCACCGCCTATAAATTCCGCAGTATGACCGAAACCGCACCCGTAAAACGGGGCGCTTTTGACGCTCTAGAAGAAGACCGAATTACCAAGCTCGGTTGCGTCATGCGTACACTGCGGATTGATGAACTCCCCCAGCTTATCAACATTCTGAAGGGCGACATGACCCTTGTCGGTCCGCGCCCGGATTTCATCGATCACGCCAATGTCTATATCGAAGAAATCCCAGGGTATTGTGACAGATACACCGTGCGCCCGGGCGTGACCGGACTGGCGCAGACCGAAGTCGGCTATGTCAGCGACGAAGCGGGCTTTCGCCATAAGGTGGCTGCCGATCTGATGTACATCCGCAAGATGAGCCTTCTTTTCGATTTGAAGGTCATTCTTCGGACCGTTCAGATTGTTGTTGTACGGCACGGCAAGTAACCTCTGCTCACGAGCGGCGATAATCAGCAGGCCGCTCGTCGTCCCCCACCACCTTCAACCTTCTTGGCCGGAACATCCCCGCCACGGCATTCACCCCTTCGCGCAGCGGCGCGTCGAGAAGATGTGCGTAGCGCTGGGTGGTTTGCATCTGGGTGTGACCAAGAAGCTTGCCGATCATCTCGAGGGACGCGCCACCTGAGACCAGAAGCGACGCGAAAGTGTGCCGCAGATCATGAATACGCACGTCTTCGATCTGCGCCTCTCGCTGGATGCGCTTCCAGAAGCGGCGGATTTCGATCACCGGCTGACCGGGCACATCGCCTGGAAAAACCCAAGGTGAGGTTTTTGGCACGACCAGTTTCCTTTGCCGTACTATAGCGGCCACATCCTCGGAGATTGGCACGCGGTGCGTTTTGCGCTGCTTGGTGGCGGCCGCTGGCTTGGTCCAGATCAACAGATCGAGATTGAACTGCTCGAAGCGCGACTGGCGCACCTCGCCGACGCGCGCGCCTGTCAGCATGCAAATCCGAATAATGTCAGCAGCCCGCAGGTCTTCATCTTGGTCCAAAGCTTTCGCCAATCGGTCAATCTCGTCTTTGGTAAGAAATCGTTCTCTGGGATTTTCCAGCCTTCGGTAAAACCCCGAAGCCGGATTGTCTTCGCGCCAGCCCCATTCGATGGCAAGGCTGAAGGCTTTTCTAAGGGCTTCACCCACACGGTTGGCCCGTATCGGCGTTTTTTTGGGGCCTTGGAGTTTTCTTGCACGATTGTTGGGTTTAGCTTTGTGCGGCCTCGCTCTTCCTTCAGCGACTTTAGTGAGCAGCTGGTCCACATCCGACCTGGTAATTTCACTAACCAACCGGTTTTCCCAATGTGGGGCGACGAGCTTTTCCATCATTGAGTGTTGATCGGCCTCATTCGTTTTGGCCAGCTTGCTGGCATGCTCTATCAGATATCGGTCAATCAGGTCCCGTATTCTTGGTTGTTCCCTCAATTGCTGTCGTTGTTTAAGCGGATCATAGCCGGCGTCGACATCTCTGCGCAGCTCTTTCGCTCTGATGCGCGCGGCACTCACGGACCATTCTGGCCAGCGGCCGAAGACCATTCGGCGCGGCCTGCCGGCGTGGCGGTAGTCGATCGTGAACGCCTTGCTTCCGCTACGGTATACGATGAGTGCAAACGCCCTGAGTTCAGAGTCGAATAACTGATAGTCTCTGCCTTCAAATGGCTGGGCGTTTTTCACCAACTTTTCTGTAAGTTTTTGTCGTTTCGGCATATCTGCCTCCTTTCCCGTCCATGACGCGTAGATTTGATGATCTATCAAGTTAATCATCGCGCCTTGGGTGGCAGGAAGGCAGAAGGTGGCATCCATAAAGCAGTCTCGGCGCCACCCCAGAAAATTATGGCCAAAACTCTCTATGCCTTCAGCGCTTTCCAGATCGGAGACAACCGCCGCCGGACGGTGCGTTCGTCAGGGATCTGACCGTCGTCAGATGTTTCCGCAAACCAGTCCTGCACTTCGCCGATCCATTCGCTTTGGGTGTCGGGCAGACCCTGCTCAAAGACCCGCACGATCTGCGAGATATACATGCTTTCCCAGTCATAGCGCGGAGACGACCCGATATGCGCAGCCGGCCGTCTCAGCAGATCATGCTCGGCCTCGAATGCCCGCACCTGATCGGCCATAATGAGGAGGTCCTCCAAACGAACTTTGCAGTCCTGTTCGTTCAAGATGACCCATTCTTCCTCGGTTATCGGTCGCATGCGTGATTACGCAACCTGCTGTCTGGAAATTCGGATTTGGGCTGATCAGGCATCCTGGCATTCCCATTTGATATAGGCCTTTGTGTCGACGGCCCATTTTTCGTCGATCTCGACCAGCACGGCGCTGACGAGGCGTTCCAGTGATTCTTCGTTCGGAAAGACCCTGACCTTGACGGTACGGCGTTTCAGCTCCTGTTGGATGGCGCGCTCAATCGGGTTTGATGTGCGCAAACGGCGGCGGTGGTGCTCTGGAAGGGCGAAGACAGTGAGGCCCTCGGGCACGTTTTTCTCCAACCATTCGGCCAGTTTCGGGGCGCTGTCGCGGTAGCTGACGACCAAGTCTGCCAGGGCGGCCTCGGCCTTGGGCAGGTCGGCGGCGTTCCAGACCGCACGCAGCTCGGCGCCGATGCGTTTGCGGATGGCGACATTCGGCGCGTGGTGGATGGCATTCTGGGCCAGGTGGAATTGGCAGCGCTGCCACTTTGCGCCGCCGAGGACGGCCCGGCGGGCGGCGCGCAGACCGCTGTGATCATCTGAAACGACGTACTCCACGCCGCGCAGGCCGCGCGCCTGCAGGTCTTCCAGGAAGGCCCGCCAGTGGACCTCGGCCTCTGACAGGGCCACCGAGACACCCAGTACCCGGCGGCGCTCGTCCGGGCCGATACCAATGGCCGAAAGCACGGCGGCATCACGAACCACCCCGCCCATGCGCACCTTCTCGTAGCGGGCATCGAGGAAGAGATAGCGGACCTCCCCGAGGGGCCGATTTCGCCATGCCTCCAGCTCCTCGTCCAGCAGTTTGGTGGCACGGCTGACCTGGCTTGACGACAGGCTTTCGATGCCGAACTCACGCATTACCGCTTCCACCTCGCGCGTGGACACGCCCTTGATGTACATCTCCGCCACCGCCAGCATCACCGCGCGCACCGACCGGCGGCCGCGCTCCAGCGATTGCGGGAAGAAGGGTTCACCCTCATGCCCGGCACTCTTGGGCACCTGAACCGTGACCGTGCCGGCGGGCGTGTCGATGCGCTTGGGCTTGGTGCCGTTGGCATAACCCCGGCGGCTGGCCGTGCGCTCGTAATGGCCCGCGCCGAGAAAGCGCTCGCGCTCGATCCGCATGGCCAGCTCGAAGGCCCGGGCGAAGATGTTCGCCATGTCGTCTGCACCATGTTCGATCAGCTGTTCCAAGATCGCCTCAACGCCTGTATTCTTCCCTCTGTCCATTCCCGGTCCTCCACGGTTGGTTTTGCAACTCCATGGAATACCAGAATGGACCGCCCCTGCCGGGGCATGCCCCGGCAGGGGCGCACAGCGCAATCGCCAACGAAATTTCCAGACCTCAGGTTACAGTACCCCGCGCGAGGCGGCGTAAGTGAAATCGCGCAGCTCTTGAAGCTCTTCAATCGCCTCTTCCAGCTGAACTTTCTGCTCTTTCAGCTCAACAAGTTTGCCGTCCGCCATCGCGGTGAAGGTTTCGTACTGAACTTGCGTGCCTTCGCGATCATAGATCAGCAGCCACTGGCGCAGCTCTTCCAGTTGAAAGCCGAACTTGCGGCCGCGTAAGATCAAGGTCATGCGTGCCACTTCGCGCGGGCCGTAGAAACGTGACCGCCCATCGCGCTGGGGGTTCAGAAGCTCGATATACTCGTAATAGCGCAAGGTGCGCGGGGTCACTTCGAACTTGGCGCACATCTCTTTGAAACTGAGCAATTCGTCTGACATCGGTATTTCCTGTGACGCAAGGTTAACACCAGTATCGGGCATGGATCGGCGCAAGACAAGTTGCCCGTCTCAAAATACCAGCACATACTTGGACCCGGTTAACAAAGGGAAAGCAATGGAAAGCCGTGCACCGGTGAATGCCGAACAGTTCATGAAGGCCTTGCCCCATTGCGGGGCGATGAACATGCAGCTTCAGCAGATCGGCAAGGGTCAGGCCACCATCGGTCTGCCCTATGACGACCGCTTTGTCGGTGATCCGGATACGGGTGTGCTGCATGGCGGTGCAATATCGGCTGTCGTTGATACCTGCTGCGGGGCGGCGGTCATGTCGCATCCCTCGGTCAAAGGGGCGACGGCAACGATTGACCTGCGGATCGAGTATTTGCGCTCGGCGGCGCCCAGGGCGGATATTGTCACTACGGCTGAATGCTATCACGTCACCCGCAGCGTCGCCTTCGTCCGTGCCTCGGCCCATGACGGCGATACAAGCAAACCGCCGGTGGCCACCGCCAGCGGCACCTTCATGGTCAGCGCGGTAAAACCATGAGCAGACGTCGGCCCGAACCGGTTCAAGTGGTCAAGCAGCGCCGCGATGCGGTGCTGAAAGCGCTGGTTGAACACATCCCTTATGTTCGGTTTCTCGGAATTTCCTTTGAACGGCGCGGGGACGAGCTGACAGCGATCCTGCCGTTCCGCGAAGATCACATCGGCAACCCGTTGCTGCCTGCCCTACATGGTGGCGTAACGGCCGCGCTATTAGAGGTGACATCAAACGTGTCGCTTAGCTGGAGCAGCCTTTGGGACGATATGGAAAGCGGTGTCATCAACGTGACCGACCCTGCCGAGATCGATCTGCCACGCATGCCCAAGACGATTGATTTCACCATAGATTACCTTCGTTCGGGCCTGCCGCGCGATGCCTATGCGCGGGCGGTTGTCACCCGTTCCGGGCGTCGCTATGCCAGCGTGCGGGCCGAGGCGTGGCAGGATCGCTCGGACCGGCCTTTTGCCCAGTCAAACGGCCATTTCCTGATGCCCACCCGCGATGAGTGACGTACCGGTGACCAACCGGCGGGTGCTGGGCATCGCCATTCCCATCGTTCTGTCCAATGTCACCGTTCCTTTGCTGGGGGCCGTTGATACCGGCGTTGTCGGCCAGATGGGGCTGGCGGCCCCGATTGGCGCGGTGGGGCTGGGCGCGGTGATCCTGTCGGCGATCTACTGGGTGTTCGGCTTCTTGCGGATGGGCACGACCGGCCTGACCAGCCAGGCCAGAGGCGCAGGCGACCATGACGAGGTCGCGGCCCTGCTCATGCGGTCCTTCCTGATTGCCGGCGCGGGCGGTGTGGCGGTGATCCTGTTGCAGGTGCCCTTGTTCTGGGGCGCCTTGCAGGCTGCCCCCGCCAGTGCCGAGGTCGAGAGCATGGTACACAGCTATCTGGGCATCCGCGTCTGGAGCGCCCCCGCCATGATCGCGCTTTACGGCGTGAACGGCTGGCTGATCGCGCTTGAACGGACACGGGCCGTGCTGGTGATACAAGTGGTGATGAACGGGATGAACATCGTTCTGGACCTGTGGTTCGTTCTGGGGCTTGGCTGGGGGGTCGAAGGCGTGGCCATTGCCACGGTCATATCCGAGATTACAGGGCTGGGCGTTGGCCTTTACCTGTGTTCCCGTGCATTGCGGGGCAAGCACTGGTGGCACCCCGCCCGCATATTCGATCGCATCCGCCTGATCCACATGGCGCGGGTCAACGGCGATATCCTGATGCGGTCCTTGATGCTTCAGGCGATTTTCGTGGCCTTCCTGTTTCTGGGCGCCCGGTTCGGCGATATCACGCTTGCCGCCAATCAGGTCTTGATCCAGTTCCTCGAAATAACCGCCTTTGCACTGGACGGCTTTGCCTTTGCCGCCGAAGCTCTGGTCGGCTCGGCGCTGGGCGCGCGCAACCGCCCTGCGCTTCGGCAGGGGGCCGCTCTGGCCAGCCTGTGGGGGCTGTTCAGCTGTATCGCCATGGCTCTGGCCTTCTGGATATTCGGAGGCTGGCTGATCGACCTGCTGACCAACTCGCCCGAGGTGCGGGCCGAGGCACGTGTCTATCTGCCCTACATGATCGTCTCGCCCCTGATCGGCGTGCTCGCGTGGATGCTGGACGGCATCTTCATCGGCGCGACGCGGACAAGGGACATGCGCAACATGATGGCTGTCAGTTTTGCGATCTATCTCGGGGCATTGCTGGCGCTTGTGCCGGTCTTTGGCAATCACGGGCTTTGGGCGGCGATGCTGATCAGCTTTGTCGCACGCGGTGTGACCCTCGCCATCCGCTACCCCGCGCTCGAGCGTATCGCCGATTAAAGGCGCGTCAGAATATGTCCAGCACGCTTTCCGGCGGGCGGCCTATGGCGGCCTTGCCCTCGTGCAGCACGATCGGACGCTCGATCAGCTTTGGGTGCGCGGCCATCGCGGCAAAAAGCCTGTCGTCGCTGTCGGTTTTCGCCAGCCCCAGCTCTTTGAACAAAGTCTCTTTGGTCCGCATCATCTCAATCGCGCGCTTGCCCAGCCTTGCGGCCACATCCCGCAAACCCGCCACGTCCGGCGCGTCGTCCAGATAGAAACGCACCTGCGGGGAAATCCCCCGGTCCTCAAGCAGCGCCAATGTCTGCCGCGATTTTGAACAGCGCGGATTGTGCCAAATCTCGGTCACAGCCATTTCCCCCGTCCGGTGCCCACCGCATCCGCCACCGTGGCATGGCCGTCTTTTTCAAGCAAATCGTCCAGTCCGGTGACAATGTTCTTAACCAGACCCATGCCGCCATAAACCAGCGCCGTGTAAAGCTGCACCGCCGATGCGCCGGCCTTTATCTTGGCATAGGCCTGATCCGCGCTCGACACACCGCCCACCCCGATAAGGGGCATCCCGCCTTCGGTCAATTCAGACAGCCGCGCCAGAACACGGGTTGATTTTTCAAACAGAGGCGCGCCGGACAACCCGCCTTGTTCGTTGCGCCGGGGGCTTTTCAGACCATCGCGTGACAGGGTGGTATTGGTGGCGATAATGCCGCTGATACCGGTTTGGGTGGCCACCTCGGCGATTTCCGCAATCTCGTCATCGGTCAGATCGGGGGCGATTTTCAGGAACACGGGGATCTTGCGATCCAGGCGGTCGCGGGTCGCTATCACACCGGACAGCAGGCCCGACAGGGCAGCCCCGCCCTGAAGGTCGCGCAGCTTTTCGGTGTTGGGGGACGAAACATTGACCGTGGCGAAATCCAGATGCGCCCCGCAATTGGCCAGCACTTGGGCAAAATCCGCGGCCCTGTCCGGGCTGTCTTTATTGGCACCAAGGTTCAAACCGATCACGCCCGATTTGGGCCGCGCCGCCAGTTTGGCCGCAGCGGCCTTCATCCCAAGGTTATTGAACCCGAAACGGTTGATCGCCGCACGATCCTCGGTCAGCCGGAACAGGCGCGGCTTGGGGTTGCCCGGCTGGGCGCGGGGGGTGACGGCGCCGACCTCGACAAATCCAAAACCGCTTTTGACCAGCGGGTGCAGAACCTCGGCGTTTTTGTCGAACCCGGCGGCAAGGCCCAAGGGGTTCGGCAATTCCATCCCTGCCAGCGTGGTTTTCAACCTTGGCGATGTCAGCACGCCCGGCGCAGGCACAAGCCCGAAACGAAGGGCTTTCAGCGCCAGACCATGGGCCGCCTCGGGATCAACACAGCGCAGCGCCCGTATGCCGAGGGATTGATAAAGGCTCATTCCACGTCCTCTGGAAATTGGTGCACACCGTCGATCAGCGGCAGGTGGTCTTCCCAGATCACGTCATCAAGCATCAGCTTGCGATAAAGATGCGGAAACCTGGCCCCGCCCCGCGACACTTCCCATTTCAGGGCATCGCCCAAAGTGGCGGTTTCAACGGCCAAAACCAACAGGTCGTCTTCGCCCGCGAAATGTTTCGCCGCCGTCTCGCGCACCTGTTCGGCGGTCGAGAAATGCACATAGCCATCGGTCACATCAATCGGTGCCCCGTCGGTTTCACCGGTGTCCAGCAGATGCTGCCATTCATCGGCGCGGAATATCTTGTAGATCAGCATATCCGCCTGATGCCCCGCAGGCGATCAATGGTCAAGTGTCACATGGCCCACGGGGCCTTTGGTTGCTTGCCCCTGCGCGATTATTGACTCGAAGGGGGCGGCGGAGTCACGCTGGCGCATTATTTTGAAAAAAATGAGAGAGGGAGATCAAATGAAACTACGTTTATTGACTACAGCAGCGGCGCTTGGCCTGATGGCAGGCACGGCTTCCGCCCAATACACCCTGACGGTTCTGCATACCAACGACTTCCATGCACGGTTCGAGCCGATTTCGAAATATGATTCCGGTTGCTCCGAGGAAGACAACGCCGAAGGCAAATGCTTCGGCGGCTCTGCCCGATTGGTCACGGCGGTGAACGAGGCCCGCGCGCGGGCAGACAATCCGGTTCTGCTGGATGGCGGGGATCAGTTCCAGGGCACGCTGTTCTATACCTATTACAAGGGCAAGCTGGCCGCGGAAATGATGAACGAGATGGGCTATGACGCGATGACCGTCGGCAATCACGAATTCGACGACGGTCCCGAGGCATTGCGGGGCTTCATGGACGCGGTCAACTTTCCGGTGCTGATGTCGAACGCCGATGTCTCGAACGAACCTGCCCTCGCGGGCGTGCTCGAGAAATCCACGGTGATCGAGCGTAACGGGGAAAAGATCGGCCTGATCGGCGCAACCCCGCAGGACACCGATGAACTGGCCTCGCCGGGGGATAATGTGACCTTCATTGATCCGCTGATCGCAATTCAGGCCGAAGTGGATCGCCTGACCGCGATGGGTGTGAACAAGATCATCGTTCTTTCGCATCTTGGTCGCAAGAAAGATGTCGAGATCGCCGAAAAACTGACCGGTGTGGACATCATTGTCGAAGGCCATTCGAACACGTTCCTGTCAAATACCTCGGATCGTGCGGAAGGCCCGTACCCGACAATGATCGGCAACACGGCGCTGGTGTCGTCTTACGCCTACGGCAAGTATCTGGGCGAATTGAAAGTGGTCTTTGATGACGATGGCAATATCATCAGCGCCACCGGCGAACCCATTCTGCTGGATGGATCGGTCGCCGAGGATCCGGCCATCAAGGCCCGCATAACCGAGGCGGCTATCCCGCTCGAGGAAATCCGCACGCGGGTCGTGGCAACCTCGACCGAAAGCATTGACGGGGATCGTGGCAACTGCCGTGCGCGGGAATGTCAGATGGGCAACCTTGTCGCCGACGCGATGCTGGCCCGCGTGGCCAATCAGGGTACGCAGATCGCGATCCAGAACGGCGGGGGTCTTCGGGCATCGATTGATGCGGGCGACGTGACGATGGGCGAAGTGCTGACCGTGCTGCCGTTCCAGAACACCCTGTCGACCTTCCAGGTAACTGGCGCGACCATGCTTGAAGCGCTGGAAAACGGTGCCAGCCAGATCGAGGAAGGCGCAGGCCGCTTCCCTCAGGTGGCCGGTATCAGCTTTACCGTGACCCTGTCGGCCGAACCGGGCAACCGGATTTCGAACGTGATGGTGGGCGATGCGCCGATCGACCCGGATGCGGTCTATAGCGTGGTGTCGAACAATTACGTGCGCAATGGCGGCGACGGCTATGACATGTTCCGTGGCGCGATGAACGTCTATGACTTCGGGCCGGATCTGGCTGATGTAACGGCTGAGTTCATGGCGGCGCAAGGCGGCTATACCCCGTATCTGGATGGCCGCATTACCGTGGTTGAATAGTCGGCGCGGGACATAAGAATAAAGGGCGCGGGGGGAAGCAGCCTCTGCGCCTTTTGACTTTTATGCCTCCGGCGGGGATATTTGGGGACAAAAGAAACGAGGCGTCCATGGACCATCCGCTGATTGACCTGATCACCCAGAAAATACGCGAGGCGGAAGCAAACGGGGAATTTGACAATCTGCCGGGGGCAGGCAAGCCTCTGCCCAAGGTGGACGACCCCGAGAACGCCTTGATCAGGCGGATCATCGAAGAAAACGGCGCGAAGCCCGAGTTTATCTCGCTGTCCCGTGAATTGCGCAAACTGCGCGACGCGCTGCGCGAGGTGGATGATCGCACCCGGCGGCGCGAGATCATGAAAGAGATGTCGATGATGGAGGCCAGGATCGACCTGGCCCGGAAAGCCTATCGCTGATGTGCGGGCGGTTCGTCATCAACATGCCGTCCGACCTGATGGCACAGCTTTTTGACGCGGTGCCCGCCAACGACTTGCCGCCGGTGCCGAATTTCAACGTCTGCCCGACCACGCAGGTGCATGTGGTCTCGGCCGGTGAAAGCGGGCGGCGCCTGGGGGCCATGCGCTGGGGTTTCATTCCGCACTGGTACAAGAAACCCAATGACGGGCCGCTGCTGATCAACGTACGGGCCGAAACGATTGCCGAAAAACCGGCCTTCCGGGCGGCCTGCCGCGAACGGCGCTGCATCCTGCCGGTCAGCGGCTTTTACGAATGGACGCGGACCGGAGATGAAAAACTGCCCTGGTATATCCAGCGCTCGGACGGGGCACCGATGGCCCTTGCCGGGATCTGGCAGGCCTGGGGCGAAGATGCCCTGCCCACCTGCGCCGTCGTCACCACCGGCGCGACCGGGCCGATGGCGGATATCCACCACCGCGTGCCGGTGATCCTTGAGCAGGATGACTGGGGCCTGTGGCTGGGTGAGCAGGGCAAGGGCGCGGCGCTTTTGATGACGCCCTGCGCCGATGACGTGCTGACTTTCCACCGCGTTGACCCAGTGGTGAATTCAAACCGCGCCTCGGGGCCAGAGCTGATCGCGCCAATCGGGGTCTAGACCGCCGTAACCACCTCTTGCCGCTGGGTGCCAAGCCCTTCGACGGTAACTTCCATCACGTCGCCCGCCTTCAGATAACGCGGCGGTTTCATCCCCATGCCAACACCCTCGGGCGTGCCGGTGGCGATGATATCGCCGGGCACAAGTTTGATGAACTGGCTTATATGCGCGATGATCTGTCGAAGGCCAAAGATCATATCCGCCGTGTTCGAGCTTTGCACAACCTCGCCATTCACCTTCAGCGACAGATCCAGCGCCTGCGGGTCGCCCACGTCATCCGCCGTCACCAGCCAGGGGCCGACCGGACCGAAACCGGGGGCGGATTTGCCCTTGATCCACTGCCCTCCACGGTCAAGTTGGAAGCTGCGTTCAGACACGTCATTGACGGTGCAATAAGCCGAGACATAGTCCAATGCGTCCTCTTCAGACACATAAAGACAGTCGCGGCCGATCACGGCACCCAGTTCGACCTCCCAGTCCAGCCGATCCGACCCACGCGGGATAACCAACGGATCATTCGGTCCGCTTAACGCTGACGATGCCTTGGAAAACAGGATCGGTTCCGTTGGCCGGGCCATGCCGGATTCATCCGCGTGCCGGGCATAGTTCAATCCGACGCAATAGAAATTCGGCACATATGACAGCGGGCAGCCCAGACGCTCCGTGCCCGCAACCTCTGGCAAGGTTTCGCTGTTGACGCGCCCCAGCGACGCAAGAAATTCGGTCGAAACACTCGCGCCGCCGAAATCGCTGACATGGGCGCTTAGATCGCGCAGCACACCCGCATTGTCCAAAAGTCCGGGTTTTTCCTGCCCCGCTTCACCATAACGAACAAGTTTCATGTTCATCGCCTTTCATCCTGAATTCCGCATACTTGGCAGGTCAACGGCCCAAGGTTCAACCTGAAACCTGCGCTTTGCCTTGATTGAGCCCTTGAATCTCAAGAAAAATAGGCGCATTTAGGCGGCGTCCCGCAAATTGGCGGGTCGTGAAACGACGGAGAGAACATGGCCAAGGAAGAACTGCTCGAATTCCCCGGTGTCGTGAAGGAACTCCTGCCAAACGCGACGTTTCGGGTCGAGCTGGAAAACGGCCATGAAATCATCGCTCACACGGCGGGCAAGATGCGCAAAAACCGCATCCGGGTTCTGGCTGGCGACAAGGTTCAGGTGGAAATGACCCCTTATGATCTGACAAAAGGTCGGATCAACTATCGCTTCAAGTAAGTGAAGCTGATCCTCGGATCAGGAAGCCCGCGCCGCAGGGAACTGTTGGCGCAAATTGGCGTTGTGGCGGATGATGTCCGCCCCCCTGATATCGACGAAACCCCGTTGAAGGCAGAACAGCCGCGCCCCTATTGTATCCGGCTGGCGCGGCAAAAGGCGCTGGCCGTTGACGCGGATGCCGATGATATCGTCCTTTGTGGCGACACCACGGTGGCTCTGGGCCGCCGAATTCTGGGCAAGCCGGAAAATGCGGGCGAGGCCGCCGAATTTCTGCACATGATGTCCGGCCGGCGTCACCGCGTGATCACGGCCATCGCGGTTCGGCGGGGCGACCGGCTGTGGCAACGCGATGTTGTGACTCAGGTCAGGATGAAGCCGCTCTCGGATGAAGAGATTAACTGGTATCTTTCGACCAACGACTGGCGGGGCAAAGCTGGTGGTTATGGCATTCAGGGACCCGCAGGGGCGTTTATTCCATGGATCAGCGGCAGTTTTACCGCTGTCATGGGTCTGCCTGTGGCCGAAACCGCCAGCCTGTTGAAAGCCGCCGGATACCCGCTGATGAAAGGTATCCAATGAAGGGACGGTTGATCGCGTTGGACCATCTGAACGGGGTTGAAGCCGCGGCTTTGATGGTTGACGGACGCTTGCAGGATATCCTGTTCGACACCGACGCCCCGCGCCCCGGAACGATTTACCGCGCCATTGTGGACCGTCCTTTGAAAGGGCAGGGCGGGGTGATGCTGCGCACACCGGACGGATCGGCCTATCTGCGGCAAAGCAAGGGGCTGTCGCCGGGGCAGGCGATGCTGGTGCAGGTCAGCGGCTTTGCCGAGGATGGCAAGGCGATCCCGGTGGCGGCGAAGGTTCTGTTCAAAAGCCGGTATGCCATCGTCACACCCGATGCGCCGGGTCGCAATATCAGCCGCTCGATCCGCGATGACGACATGCGCGATAGGCTGGCCGAGATTGCCCATGACGCGATGGACGGCGTGGATTACGGCTTGATCCTGCGGTCAAGCTGTGACGGCGCCGATGCTGACGAAATTTACGAAGACATTACGGCAATGGTCGGGCTGGCGCAGCAGGTCCTGGCGCATGCAAACGGTTCTGAACCCGAGCTTCTGACCGAAGGCGACGGCCCGCACGGGATCGCCTGGCGGGAATGGACGGAACCGGCGCAAATCGCCACGCAGGCCGGATCGTTTGAAGACGCGGGCGTTCTGGATGCGCTCGACGATCTTCACGATATCGAGGTCAGTCTTGGCGCTCAGGCCAGCATGTTCGTTGAACCGACCCGTGCGCTTGTGGCGGTGGATGTGAACACCGGCGGGGATGGCTCTCCGGCGGCGGGGCTAAAGGCGAATATGGCGGTGGCTCGGGAATTGCCCCGCCAGTTGCGCCTGCGCGGGCTGGGTGGGCAGATCACGCTTGATCTTGCGCCGATGCCAAAGAAAGACCGCCGCCAGTTCGAAAGCGCCCTGCGCGGGGCCTTCAAGTCTGACCCGATCGACACGACACTTGTCGGCTGGACCCCGCTTGGCCATTACGAGATTCAGCGCAAGCGCGAACGTCAGCCACTGGCCGAGGTGATAAAATGATCTGCCCGATTTGTGGTGAAAAAGGCGTTAAGGATTTCCGCCCCTTCTGCTCAAAACGCTGCGCCGATATCGACCTTGGCAAGTGGATGCGCGGAAGCTATGCAATCCCGTCGCAAAGCGAAGACGATCAGGAGGAATTGATCGACGCATTGGAAGAGCATATGCGCGAGCGGCCGAATTAAAGCGTCCTGCCAAAAACCCGAATCACGGGTTTGTGGCAGGGCGCCCACAACAGTTGATGGGTCTTGCAGCGTCCGGCCTTTCCCCTGTCTCAGGTTAAAGGCCGGACGCTTTAAGATGCCAATCTGATCTCTCTTCGTGCGGAACAAAGGCCGATAGGCCGACGCGCAGCATTTTTTTCAGCGCCAAATCCGCCACGGGGGCATTTGTGGTGTTTCGGCGTACAAATTTTACAAATGTCATCAAACACGCGGTCGGGATCACTCAAAATCCGGCTGCTTGGTCGGGTGCGCATCAGCGAATGCCGACAGGTTTTCGCAATGTGCCGCGATGCGGGTAACGTTCGGCAATCCTGACAGGTCCACCTTGAACCGAGACGCCGAAAAAACTTGCGGAATCAGATAGATATCCGCAAGGCCCGGGGTCTCTCCAAAGCAATACGCCGCCCCGTTGTTGTGGCGCTCCAGCAAAGCCTCACAGGCCGCCAACCCATCCCCGATCCACCGCTGGCACCAGGCCTCGATCCCGCTTTGATCCTGATCGTAGTTTTCACGTAAGTAACTGAGAACACGAAGATTTTGCAGCGGATGAATCTCGCAGCCAATGACCTGCGCAAACGCCCGAACATGCGCTTTTTCCGTCGGATCCGACGGCAATAAAGCAGGTTCGGGATAGGTTTCGTCCAGCCATTCCAGAATGGCCGGCGATTGCGTCAGGACCGTTTCCCCAACCTCAAGCGTCGGCACCAACCCTTGCGGGTTCAGTGCTTTATAGGCCTCGGTTTTTTGTTGTCCGCCATCCCTGACCAAATGCACCGGAACGAACTGATAATCCAACCCTTTCAAATTAAAGGCAATTCTCAGACGGTAAGAGGATGAACTGCGGAAATATCCGTGGAATTTCATGGAGGCTCCGAATTGACGAGATGGGGCGTTTGTGACGCAGCAAGCGCGGTTTGTCCAATATTCCCAACGCCCGCAACGGCTTTTCGATACTCGCCCGGTGGCATTCCCGTGTGCTTTCGAAAAGCGCGCGAGAAATAGGCGGCATCCTGAAACCCGAGATCATAACCAATCTGCGCCACCGGCAGGCGGGAATAGGCCAGCATGTTACAGGCTTCACGGAAAACCACGGATTCAATAAACCGCGAAGCCGAGGTGCCCGTCATTGCGCGGCACGAACGGCTGAGATGCGGCGCCGAAACGGCCAGTTCACTGGCGTAATCAGCCAGCTTCAACCGCTCGCGAAAGCGGCGGCGGACCAATGCCTCAAACCGCAGCATCAGACTGTCGGCGGGGGTGCCGCTATGCGGGATGTCCAGCCCGCCACAAGCGGCGGCGAATTGCAGCCCGACAAGCGTTCCATGGCTTTCCAGAAACTGCCGCCGTGCGAATTGGGTGTCGTTAAAACAGGCAAAAAGCGCCTCTGACGCCGCACCAAGCGCGGGTGTCGTTGCAATCCGCTGCCAATGCCGCAACCGGTGCGAAACGCTGCCATTATCAAACAGGGCCGGAAATTCACTGACGGAAAGCGAAATCACCAAACCCTCGGTATGCGGCTGAAAGTGAAAGCCATGCACCGTCCAAGGCGGCAGGCCAAGCGCGTGTCCGGCCGGGATTTGGGTGGTTTCGGCATCGACACGCGCCTCGGCCGCGCCGGAATGGATCAGCAGAAACTGGTGCAGATGCGGATGACGGTGCGGATGGATATTCCATGCATGGCCATGGGCGCGGTCGAAGATTCGCTCGACATGCAGCACTTCGGGGAACAGCTGCCCTTCGCCATAAAGACCGAAGGCTGGAACTGTTTTTTGCGTCTTCATGTTCGAATTCTACCATTATTGGTCAGCATCTGCCATTCTGAATGCGAATTTCCGCGCTATTGTGCCATTGAAATATCAGGAGGCACGCATGAAAACCCAAGTCTGCATTGTCGGGGCAGGGCCGTCCGGGCTGTTGCTAAGCCAGCTTTTGCACAATCAGGGCATTGATACGGTCATACTTGAACGTAAAACCCGCGCCTATGTTTTGACCCGCATCCGCGCCGGTGTCTTAGAGCGGGGATTTGTCGATCTGATGCGATTGGCCGGTGTCGGCAAACGCATGGATGACGAAGGGTTCATACATGACGGTACGGTGATCGCGAACGGTCAGGATCATTTCCGCGTCAGTTTCAAGGATCGGGCCAATGATCATGTGGTGGTTTATGGCCAGACCGAACTGACCCGCGATCTTTATGACGAACGCGAACGCACCGACGGCAAGATCATCTACGAGGTGGACGGCGTGGTGATCCACGGGGCAGATAGCGACGCGCCTTACGTGACCTATGTCAAGGATAACACCGAGCATCGCATTGATTGCGCCTATGTTGCGGGTTGTGACGGGTTTCATGGTGTCAGCCGCAAAACCATTCCGGCCACAGTGCGGCGTGAATATGAAAAGCTTTATCCGTTCGGTTGGCTGGGGGTTCTTTCGGAAACCCCGCCTGTGCATGACGAACTGGTCTATTCCCGCTCGGACCGGGGGTTTGCCTTGTGTTCCATGCGCAATGAGAACCTCAGCCGGTATTATGTGCAATGTTCGCTCAGCGACGCGCCTGATGACTGGACTGACGCTGCCTTTTGGGACGAGCTGAAGGCCCGCATCCCTGATGAGTTCGCGGACAAACTGGTGACAGGTCCGTCGATTGAAAAATCCATCGCGCCTCTGCGATCCTTCGTGACCGAGCCTATGCGCTGGGGCCGGCTGTTCCTGTGTGGCGACGCCGCCCATATCGTGCCGCCAACCGGCGCGAAGGGTCTGAACACCGCCGCATCGGATATTCACTATCTCTATTACGCGCTGGTTGCGAAGTTTAAGGACGGCGAAGACGAAGGACTGGAAACCTATTCGGAAAAAGCCCTGGCCCGCATCTGGAAGGCCGAGCGCTTTTCGTGGACAACCACCATGCTGCTGCATAATTTCCCCGAACAGGGCGCGTTTGATCTGCGGATGCAGCAGGCGGATATCAACTTTTTGAAAGAAAACGAGGCCGCGCAAACGGTGTTTGCCGAGAATTATGTAGGCCTGCCTTTCTGACCAGCAAAGCAAAGGACAGGTTTCATAAAACTGTTACACAACTTTTACATAAGCGACATGCGAATCTCTTAGCACTCCGGTCGGGGCCGAAAGCAGGCCACGACCTTATATTCAGGAGTATCCATGTCCTTTACCAAACTGACCGCATCCGCAGTTGCCCTTGCCGTGTCGGCAACCGCTGTCGCCGCGCGCGACAACATCCACATCGCCGGATCGTCGACCGTATTGCCCTATGCCTCGATTGTGGCCGAGGCTTTTGGCGAAAACACCGATTTTCCTACTCCGGTTGTTGAATCGGGCGGATCCTCCGCTGGCCTGAAGAAATTCTGTCAGGGTGTGGGCGAGAACTATACCGACATCGCGAACGCTTCGCGCCGGATCAAAGACAAAGAGATCGCGGCCTGTGCGGAAAACGGTGTCACCGACATTATCGAAGTGCGCATCGGCTATGACGGCATCGTTTTCGCTTCGCAAGCAAACGGACCGGCCTTTGCCGCTTTCACCCCGTCGGACATTTTCAACGCGCTTGCCCCGAAAGTCATGGTAGACGGCGCATTGGCCGACAACCCCTATACCCAATGGTCCGATTTCAACGCGGATCTGCCAGCCGTTGATATCCTCGCCTTCATCCCCGGCACCAAGCACGGCACCCGCGAGGTTTTCGAGGAAAAAGTCATCGCCGCAGGCTGTGAAGCTACCGGCGCATTCGAGGCGATGCTTGACGCCGGTATGTCAGAAGACGAAGCCGAGAATGCGTGCCTCGAGGTGCGCACGGATGGCCGCTCGGTCGATATCGATGGCGACTATACCGAAACGCTGGCTTCGATCGATGCCAATGCCAATGCAATCGGTGTTTTCGGACTGGCCTTTTACGAAAACAACACCGACAAGCTGAAACTGGCCTCGATGTCGGGCGTCATGCCATCGACCGAGACCATCGCCTCGGGCGCGTATCCGGTATCGCGGCCTTTGTATTTCTACCTGAAGAAGGCACATATCGGCGTGATCCCGGGCCTCAAGCTGTTTGCCCAGTTCTTTGTTGCTGACGAACTGGCCGGACCCGATGGCCCGCTGGCGCAATACGGGCTGGTTTCCGACCCCAAGCTTGCCGAAACGCAAGCGCTGGTCGAGGCCGAGGTAACTTTGAACTAACCGGCCACGTCCGGACAACGGGGCGGCCAATTTCGCCGCCCCCTTCCTTTTAGGTTATTTGCGTAATTTTTGGGGGACATATGCCGTTTCTGTGGCTTGTTCTGATACTTCTGGCAATCGCGGCTGTGGGATATGCCCTTGGCCGCGCACGCGCGTTGGCGTCTTCGGGCGGTGACATCGTTCAGCTGCATTCGCTGCCGGTTTACTACGGATCGAACGCAGCGCTGAAATCGCTTGTGCCCGCGCTTGCCGTGCTGGCGGTCTGGCTGGTGGCGCAGCCGATTTATGTCACCAACGTCGTTTCCGGCATGATCCCTCAGGCCCAGATTGCCGAAGGCGTCTCGGACAGTCTTGCCCTGTCCGAGGTTCGGCGCATCGCAGACGGTCTTGACCTTGCCGTGGCCAATGGCGCCCTCACCGAAGGCGAGGCCCGAGACGGCAACGCCGATGTTGGCGCTTTGACGCAGACTTTGCAGGACGCAGGCGCGGTGGTCACAAACGAAATCACCGCACAGGCCCTGGCCGCCGCGCAACGTTTCCGCGCCCTAAGCGCCGGCGGTGCCTGGGCGATGACAGCCGTGGTGATCGCCATCGCAGTGATCGGTGCCTTCGTCGGTATCCGCCAAACCCACAAGGATTTTCGCGCCCGCAACGTGGTTGAACAAGGCATCCGCGCCCTGTTGATCGCGGCATCCCTGATCGCCATCCTGACCACGCTGGGCATCGTGCTGTCGCTGGTTTTCAACACCATAGAGTTCTTCCGCCTGTATCCGGCGCTTGATTTCTTCTTCGGCACCGAATGGGCACCCAGCTTCACCGGCCGCGGAGGGGCCTCATCCCTTGGCGTTCTGCCGCTGCTTTGGGGTACGATCTATATCTCGGTCGTTGCGCTGGTCGTCGCTGTGCCTATCGGCCTGTTTTCGGCCATTTACCTGTCGGAATATGCCTCGCCCGCGGTGCGGTCCTTCGCCAAACCGCTGCTTGAGGTTCTGGCCGGTATCCCGACCATTGTTTACGGATTGTTTGCTCTGCTGACCGTTGGCCCGCTGCTGGTCAGCGTCTTTGGCGAAGGCGGCCTGCTTGGCGTCAACTGGCAGGGCGGGGGCCGCGCGGTCATCACCGCCGGTATCGTCATGGGCATCATGCTGATCCCGTTTGTCAGCTCGCTGTCGGACGACATCATCAACGCCGTCCCTCAGGCCTTGCGCGACGGGTCATACGGGCTGGGCGCGACCCAGTCGGAAACCGTGAAACAGGTGATCCTGCCCGCCGCCTTGCCCGGCATCGTCGGAGCGATCCTGCTGGCCGCGTCCCGCGCGATTGGCGAAACCATGATCGTGGTGCTCGGGGCCGGGGCCGCCGCACGGCTAAGCCTGAGCCCGTTCGAAGCCATGACCACCGTTACCGCCAAAATCGTGTCCCAGCTGACCGGGGACAGTGATTTTGCATCGCCCGAGGCGCTGGTTGCCTTTGCCCTTGGCATGACCTTGTTCATCCTGACCCTTGGGCTGAATATCCTCGCGCTCCACATCGTGCGCAAATACCGCGAGCAGTACGAATAATGACCGATACCAACGCATCCCGCACCGCGCCAAAGGCGTCCTTGCTGACAATCGACTCACATACCAAACGCCGTCAGGCCGCCGAAAAGCGGTTCCGTGTTTACGGCATTGTGGCGATTGTCATCGGCATGCTGTTTCTGGCGGTGCTTGCCGTATCAATCATACGCTCGGGCCTGCCGGCCTTTACCAAGACGATTGTCGAGGTCGAGTTTACCCTGACACAGGACGAATTCGATGCCGCCGAGAAACAGTTGTTCAAGACCAAAGCCTATGCCGGCTATTTCAACGCCGCCCTACTGACCAAACTTCGCGAACAGGGGCTGGATGTCGAGGTTGATGCCAAGGCGATCGAGCGTATTTTGGGCAAAACCGGCGGAACGATCCGCGAATTTTACCGCGCCAATACCGAACAGATCGGCCAGCCTGTCGCGTTCAAACTGGCCGCCGCGTCGCGCGTGGACGGCTATTTCAAAGGCCGCGTGTCGCGTGACACGTTGCAGGACAGCCGTTTCATGCAGCTTAGCGATCTTGATCTGGTCGATGCCCTGTATTCGGCCGGGATCATCAGGCAGGTGTTCAACTGGACCTTCATCACAGGCGCGGATTCCGGCGTGGACAATCCGGGCGGCGCGGGTATCGGGGCGTCGGTCGTAGGCTCGTTCTTCATGATGCTGGTGGTGCTGGGCCTGTCGTTGCCCATTGGCGTGGCGGCTTCGATCTATCTTGAGGAATTTGCCCCGCAGAACCGGATCACCGACTTTATCGAGGTGAATATCTCGAACCTCGCGGCGGTGCCGTCCATTGTTTACGGTATCCTTGGCCTTTCGATCTTTATTCAGGTCATGCACCTGCCACAATCCGCGCCGTTGGTTGGTGGTCTGGTGCTGACGCTGATGACATTGCCGCGCATCATCATCCCGGCCCGCGCCGCGCTGAAGGCGGTTCCGCCGTCGATCCGCGATGCGGCTTTGGGCGTGGGGGCGTCAAAGGTTCAGACCGTGTTCCACCATGTCCTGCCTCTGGCCACACCCGGCATCCTGACAGGTCTGATCATCGGACTGGGTCAGGCACTGGGCGAAACGGCCCCGCTGCTGCTGATCGGTATGGTCGGATTTGTGGCCCGCGGCTATCCCGACGGGTTTATCGCCGGATTTACCGATCCGAACTCGGCCATGCCGGCGCAGATTTACACCTGGGCCGCCCGCGCCGATGTCGGATTCTATGAAAAAGCATGGGGGGGCATCATCATCCTGCTGATCTTCCTTCTGACCATGAACATCCTTGCGGTCATCCTGCGCCGCAAGTTTGAACGCCGCTGGTAACAAGGGGGCAGAACAATGAACGATATGAGATTTGTGGAGACGCGCGTGACAACAAATGAAGCGAAATTCACCGCCAAAGACGTGCAGGTGTATTATGGCGACAATCACGCCATCAAGGATGTCTCGATCGATATCGAAGACAAAACCGTCACCGCCTTTATCGGTCCCTCGGGCTGTGGCAAGTCCACCTTTCTGCGCTGCCTGAACCGTATGAACGACACCATCGACATTTGCCGGGTCGAAGGCGATATCCTGCTGGATGGCGAAGATATCTACGACAAGAAGGTCGATCCGGTGCAGCTTCGCGCCCGTGTCGGCATGGTGTTCCAAAAACCCAACCCCTTCCCAAAGTCGATCTACGACAACGTGGCCTATGGTCCGCGTATCCATGGCATGGCCAGAACCCGCGCTGATTTGGACGAGATCGTTGAAAAGTCGCTGCGCCGCGCGGCGCTTTGGGATGAAGCCAAGGATCGCTTGAACGCGCCCGGAACCGGCCTGTCGGGCGGCCAGCAGCAGCGCCTGTGCATTGCCCGCGCCGTGGCGACCGAACCCGAGGTGCTGCTGATGGACGAACCCTGTTCGGCGCTTGATCCTATCGCCACAAGCCAGGTTGAGGAACTGATCGCCGATCTGCGCACCCGCTTCTCGGTCGTTATCGTGACCCACTCGATGCAGCAGGCGGCGCGTGTCAGTCAGAAGACCGCGTTCTTCCATTTGGGGGACCTTGTCGAATATGGTGACACGGGCCACATCTTCACCAACCCCGAAGACCCCCGCACCGAAAGCTACATCACTGGCCGGATCGGCTGAGGACGATATCAAAATGAACAGCAAACATATTCTTTCCGCTTTCGACGAAGATCTGGAAAGCATTCAGGCCCGGATTTCGAAAATGGGCGGGCTGGTCGAGCTGGCCATTCTGGACAGCATCAAATCCCTTACCACCCGCGACGTTGAACTGGCCGAGACTGTCCGCGCCAATGACAAGCTGGTGGACGAGCTTGAGGCGCAGATCCTTGAAGACACCGCGATGGTCATCGCCCTGCGTGCCCCCACTGCGGTGGACCTGCGTGTCGTACTGACCGTCATGAAAGCCGCCGGCAACCTCGAACGTATCGGCGATTACGCCAAGAACATTGCCAAGCGCACCACCGTCCTGGCAGAGCTGGTGGCGCTTGAGGAGGCGTCGCGCGGGATGAACCGCATGGCGCGCGAGGTTCAGCTGATGCTCAAGGACGTGCTGGACGCGCTGGTACAGCGCGACGCACAGCTGGCGGCCGATATCATCGCCCGTGATAAAGACGTGGATCAGATGTACAACTCGTTGTTTCGTGAATTCCTGACCTTCATGATGGAAGACCCGCGCAACATCTCGACCTGCATGCACCTGCATTTCATCGCCAAGAACATCGAGCGCATGGGCGATCACGTCACCGCCATCGCCGAAGAGGTGATTTATCTGGTTACTGGTGAACGGCTGGACGATCCGCGCAGCAAGGGGGATATAACCTCGGTCGATCCGGATTTAAGCGATCTGGGCTGAACCGGTCTTTTTGGAGATTTCCATGGGCGCATCGCATCAAGCCATCGTTCTGGTCGTCGAGGATGAACCGGCCCAGCGCGATGTGCTGGCCTATAACCTCGAGGCGGATGGCTTCAAGGTTGCCATGGCCGTCGATGGTGAAGAAGGCCTTCTGATGGTGGACGAGGTTCAGCCGGATATCATCCTGCTCGACTGGATGTTGCCCAACGTCTCGGGGATCGAGGTCTGCCGCCGTCTGAAAACGCGCCCTGAAACCCGCAATATTCCGGTAATCATGCTTTCCGCCCGATCCGAAGATGTGGATCGGGTGCGCGGGCTGGAAACCGGCGCGGATGACTATGTCGTCAAACCCTATTCGGTGATCGAGCTTTTGGCCCGTGTGCGATCCCAACTGCGCCGCACCCGTCCTGCCTCGGTGGGCGAGGTGCTGGTGTTTGATGACATCACGCTGAACAGCGAAACCCACAAGGTCACGCGCGGCGGATCAAACCTGAAACTCGGCCCGACCGAGTTTCGTCTGCTCGCAACCTTCATGGAAAGGCCCGGCCGCGTCTGGAGCCGCGAGCAATTGCTTGATCGTGTCTGGGGCCGCGATATCTATGTTGATACGCGCACCGTCGATGTTCACGTCGGCCGGTTGCGCAAAACGCTTTGTGACGCCGGCGGCAAAGATCCGATCCGCACGGTACGCGGTGCGGGCTATTCGCTGGGCTGAAGCGTCTCGTGATGAACGCAGGGCACAGGTTGATTTTGAAACGCTTTAGCCGTTGTCCTGATCCAGCCAGATCGTCACCGGCCCGTCATTGGTCAGGCTGACCTGCATATCCGCCCCGAACTCTCCGGTTTCGACCGGTATGCCCAAATCACGCAGACAGGCGGCGAAATGCCGGTATAACCGGTCGCCGTCTTCCGGTGCGGCGGCCCCCGAAAAACCGGGGCGATTGCCGCGCGACGTATCGGCTGACAAGGTGAACTGGCTGACCACAAGCGCAGAACCACCGATATCCGAAATCGACCGGTTCATCTTGCCCTGATCATCTTTGAAAATCCGGATTTTCGACACTTTCGCCGCCAGTTTCCCAGCCGTCTTTTCCGTATCGCCTTGCATCGCGCAGATCAGGATCATCAACCCCGGACCGCATTGGCCGACTGTTTCCCCGGCAATATCTACCCGGGCTTGCGATACCCTTTGCAGCACTGCCCGCATTGTACTCTCCTAAAGGTTATCCGCTAAAAAGCTCGGGGTTGCTGGCGACGAAATAGCCGACGCCACCGGCGACCACCAACCCGAAAAACACCGCAACCGCGATTTTCCAGACCGACCAGGGCCGTTCACCGCTGACCCGTCCGGTGCGCCCGTTGATCACGACGCGGAAGGTTTCACCGCGAAACTTGTAGGCCGCCATCCAGACCGGCAGCAGAACATGTTTGAAGGTCACATCCGACACTTTGGTGTTGACGCTATGCACCCGCTGGCGATCCCCGCCGATATCGAACTTCACATCCCGCAAGATCACGCGATCCATATGGGCGCGGGCCTCGGAATAGCCGTCTTCCAGATCGACCGAATAGGCCTCGGCCCGGTATCCGGCAAGGTATTCGGGCATATAAGGCTCGATCCGCGACAGGTCCCAAGGGGCGAGGTCGTCAATATAATTGGCCGGCAAGGATTTCGAGGCCACCACAAGAATGTCGTCAAAGAACCGCGCCACGCGCCCCGATACCCGCCGCCAGCGGGTCTTGCGCTGCTGGATTGTCTGGCGCTTGCCATTGCGGGTCACGGTTCTGGAGACGTAATAATCCGTCCCCCGTTCGCCCGAATAGCTGGATTTGGTTTGGGCATCGAAGGTCCAGAAGGGGACATAAATCCCCTGAATGCGCCGCCCCTTGCGGGCGAATTCACCCAGCCCGTTTGGCGCAAACCACAGCCGCCCCAGCCATTGCGCCATCTCGGCACGGGCCTGTTTTTCATCCAGATCAAACGGCAACACCCCCTTGGGCTTGATATGCCTGTTGATGCCGGTATCAGTCACCACAGGCGTAGCACAGAACGGGCATTCCGCGGCGTGGGTCGCATCCCCCAGCTCGAACTGGGCCGCGCATTCCGGGCAGGTCAGAACGCGGGTCTCTTCCCAATCGCTTTCGGGCAGATCGGCGGCAAGGGCGGTTTGATAATCCAGCTCAACGATCGGATTGGACCACGGCCCCTCGTCATCCAGGGGCTGGGTAAAGCCGCAGAAATCGCAGACCAGATGGTTGGCACCGGGTTCAAAACGGGCATCCGCGCCGCATTGGGGACAGGGGAATCGGTGTTCTTCGATGCTCATCCTATCTGGCCCTGACCTGATGCTCAAAGCTGACGATACTGGCGACCTGCGCGGCTGAGGCATTGGTGAAGCGGATCATATGACAGAACAGGCGGGCCGTTCCGTCCTGACGGCAGAATTTGCCCGAAACCGCGGCCGCTTTGCCATGGGTGACAACCTCGTCAATCGTGATGTCCTGTGGCGCGGGCTTCACGGCCGCAAGAATGGCGGCCCGCCCGACCAAAATGGACGCCCCGTTCTGCCAGTTTGCCCCTTCGGAAATCGCCGTGGCCGGCAATGCGCACGCGCCCATCAACCCGAGCGCCAATTCGCGCGCTCTGGCGTCTTTCAGCGCCGTGTTGTCACCGCCGTCAGGCATCGCCACCCCCGGTCAACCCGCCGGTGGCGGCGGAGGCGGTGGCAATATGGTGAAAAGCTGGGCCAGTTCGGTCACGTCCTCGGCCTTCATCCAGCCGTCCTGACCGGGTGTCCAGACAAAGCTTTCGCGTTTCAGGGTGCCTTCGGTCGCCATGCGCCCCAGATCGGCCTTTGAAAACGGCCCCTTGGTTACGCCGTTTTCGGCCACGTGCCAGACATGCTCGACCGGTGGCGGAGGAGGTGCCGCCGCCGCCGGACGCGCGCCCCATGGGCCTTGCTGCGCCATGCCTTGTGCCATTGCCATGCCCATTCCCATGCCGATCCCGGCCCCCATGCCGCTGTTGCTGGTCTGGGCCGCCGTGGTCATGGCTTCGGCGGCGGAATATTCGGTGAACTTGCCCAGATCACCGGCCAGACCCATCGAGGTACGCTTGTCCATCGCCTCTTCCACCGCTTTCGGCAGGCTGATGTTTTCGATGAAAAACTCGGGCATCGCCAGCCCGTATTCCGCCAGCGTTGGCGATACCTGTGCCGCAACCAGCTTGCCCAGATCAATCGTATTCGCCGCCATGTCCAGCACCGGAATATTGCTGCCCGCCAACGCCGCGCTGGCCTTGGTTACGATGATCGACCGGATCTGATAGCTGATCTCGTCGCTGGTAAACTCGCCATCCGTGCCGACGATTTCCGACAGGAATTTCGCCGGATCGACCACTTTGATTGTATAGGTGCCAAAGGCCCGCAACCGCACCGGCCCGAATTCGGGATCGCGGCACATGATCGGGTTCTTGGTGCCCCATTTCAGATCGGTAAAACGGGTGGTGTTGACATAGTAGATTTCGGATTTGAACGGGCTTCTGAATCCGTGATCCCAGTGCATCAGCGTGGTCAGCACCGGCATGTTGTTGGTTTCCAGCATATAAAGCCCGGGGGTGAACACATCGGCCAGCTGGCCTTCGTGTACAAATACCGCCGCCTGACCTTCGCGCACGGTCAGCTTGGCACCGTACTTGATCTCGTGGCCTTCACGCTCGAAGCGCCAGACCATCGTATCGCGCGTGTCATCGACCCAGTGAATGACGTCGATGAATTCTCCGGTCAGAAAGTCCCAAATACCCATGGCGGGTTTCCTTTCTCTTGCGGCCTGCTCGGCCAGTTTTGTGGCAATCTGTTGAATTGTGGGGCGCTACGGGTCAGCGACCAGCGGCGCCCCACAGGATCACTCCTGCGCAGGCGTTTCGGCGCCGACCTCGCCCGCAACAGGCGCGTCGGGCTTTTTCGGTGCTTTCGCGGCGGCCAGCGCATTGCGCAATTCCTGCTCCATCGTTTGCAGTTCGGCCTCGGCAGCGGCACGCTTGGCCTTGCCTTCATCGGCAATGCGCAAACTGTCTTCGATGGTGCCGATCAGTTCGGCATTGGCGTGTTTGATCGCTTCGATGTCAAAGACCCCGCGCTCCATCTCGTTGCGGATCATTTCGTTGGTCTGGCGCAGATTTTCCGCGTTCGAGGTCAAAAGCTCGTTGGTCAGGTCATTCGCGTCCCGCACCGCCGCTGCCGCCTCGGCCGAGCGGTGCATGGTGACGGCCTGCGCCAGCTGGGTTTCCCAAAGCGGAACGGTGTTCACCAGTGTCGAGTTGATCTTGGTGACAAGCGACTTGTCGTTTTCCTGAACCAGCCGGATCGAGGGCAGGGACTGCATCGTCACCTGACGGGTCAGCTTCAGGTCGTGGACCCGGCGCTCAAGATCATCGCGGGCCGAGCGCAGATCGCGAAGTTCCTGCGCTTTAAGGGTTTTTCCCTCTTCTTCCGTGGCCTCCAGTTCGGCCACCTTTGCCGGAATTTCGGTTTCATCCAGCTCTTTCAGCTTGTCCTCGCCAGCGGCGATATAAAGTGCCAGCTCGTCATAAAAATCCAGCGTCTTTTCGTAAAGCACGTCCAAAGACCGGATGTCTTTCAGCAGCGTATGTTCATGCCCCAAAAGATCGTCGGTGATGCGGTCGATCTGGCCCTGAATATTCTCAAACCGTGCCTGAAACTGGGCCAGCGGCGCGGCCCTACCGATCAGCCGTTCCCACCAGCTGCGTTTACGGCGTGTGTCCAGCTCGGACACGTTGAACCCCCGGATCGTGGCCACCATGTTGCGCAGGCTGTCGCCCGCCGGACCAACATCCTTGTTCTTTACACCCACCAGCATGGATTGGCTAACCTGCTGCAACTCTGCCTGAGCCGCCGACCCGAAGGAAATGATCGAGTTGGTGTCGCTCATGTCGATTTGGCCTTTCAGCGTGGCAATCTTTTCCACCGTTGTCGCGTCATCCACCGGGGGTGCTGCCGGAACATCCGGCAACTGAACGGCGTTCATGGCCTGAATCTCGGCGTCTGTTTCCTGTGCCTTCTGGCGAACCTCTTCCGACATGGTTATTCCTTCTCGCTAAGTGTCAGGGCAACGCCTTCAGCCTTCAATCGGTCCCGAAGCACGTCGATTTCAATTTCAAGATCAACCCGGTCATCTGCCAGAAACGCGGCTGTGCGTGACTGGAAATGACCGTCAAGATCGGTCATCAGGGCGACGTAATCCGCCCGCGCCTTGGCGTCGTGGTTGCGCCGGTAAAGATCGGCGAACTTGTCCGAAGCATCGCGGGCCGCGCGAAGGTAAACCTTCAAATAGCGCCGCGCACCGGTTAAATCGCGCGGATCGGCCTCGATCGCGCGGAACATCTGCCGCACCGTCGCCGAGAACGCATCAACCTGCGCCAAAAGTCCACGGTCGTTCAGACTCTGGATCGCGGCCTTCATCGCCACAAGCTGTTTTTCGCCTTCTTCAACGGCTTCGACCACGCGCTGGGTCTCATAGGCGTCTATCCCCTCGGCGCCTTTGCTTTTCATCGGGTCCAGCCCGAAGGAAAACAGGTGCAGGATCAGCCCGAGCGATGCGAAAATCACCGCCTCGATCGGGCCGTGACCGGCAAAGCCGGCCAGCCCAAGCCCAAGTCCGGTGAAAACCGCCCCGAAAATCTTGCGTGGAAAGGCCGGTCTGCGGGCAATGCTGCGGGCCTCAAACGCCTCTTGCGCCCGCAGCCCTTCGCGGGTCAGCCAGGCGGCCAGCAGGATGCTGCCAAGCGCGGCCAGATATTGCGGCATCAGCACAGGCTCGGCCAGAAAGGCTTTGAGCGCCAAAGGCAGAGGGGCAAAGAACAGCAGGTTCACCCGTCCGCCAACGCGCGACCGTTTTGCCTGTTTCAGACCGGTTGGTTCCTTGCCACCGCCAGGGCTGAATTCGCCTTTGAACCGCTGTGCCATCAGGCCCCCGCCGCCGTAAGCGAAACATAAAGGATCAGGGCGATCAGCAAGCCATAAGCCAGCTTCTGCAATCCGCTATCACTCATAAAACACTCCCCTTCCCAGGCAAGATAGGGGCGATCCTGTGCTTATACCAGTTCCAAGACGCCATGAGCGCTCGTCAAATGTTAGAATTTTTGGCTGTACAGCCGTCAGCGCCTGCGGCGGACCGGTTTCTTTCTGGGGGCCTCGCCGGGATTGGTCAGGCCCAGTTGGTCGCGGAGCACCCTGCGGCGCAATTCCTCGACCGCGCCGGGTTTAAGCTGGCCCAGTTGAAACGGACCATAGCTGACGCGGATCAGCCGGTTGACGGTCAACCCAACCGTTTCCATAGCCCGGCGGATTTCGCGGTTCTTGCCTTCGCGCAAGCCCACGGTCAGCCAGGCATTCGCCCCTTGCTGCCGGTCCAGGGATACGCTCATCGGTTGAAAGCGTTCGCGGTTGATGACAACCCCCTGGCGCAAGGGTTTCAGCATGTCCTCGGTTGGCGATCCTTTGACCCGCACGCGGTATTTGCGCAGCCAGCCGGTGCTGGGCAGTTCCAGCTTGCGCTTGATCTCGCCGTCATTGGTCAGCAGCAGCAACCCTTCCGAGTTCAGGTCCAGCCGTCCGACGCTCATCACCCGGGGCATGTCTTCGGGCAGATCGTCAAATATGGTCGGCCGCCCCTGTTCATCCCGCGCCGTCGTCACCAGACCTGCGGGTTTGTGATATAGCCAGATGCGGGTGTCCTCGGCCTCGGCAATGGGTTTGCCGTCAACGGTGATCCGGTCCTTGGCGGTAACATTCAGCGCCGGGCTTTCCAGCTGCTTGCCGTTCACCGCGACACGTCCGGCCTCGATCATGCGCTCGGCTTCGCGGCGGCTGGCCACGCCGGCCCGGGCCAGAACCTTGGCGATGCGGTCGCCTTTGGGGGTTTCCTGTGTCATGCCTTGCGCTTAGACCATATAGGGACCGCAGGAAAGACGGGATCACATGTTTCGCAGTTTCATGCATATCGCGCTTGCGCAAGCCCGCGCCGCCGCAAAGCGGGGCGAAGTGCCGGTGGGCGCGGTTCTGGTGTCGCCCGACGGCAAGGTTCTGGCGGCGGATGGCAACCGCACCCGCGCCGCCAATGATCCGACCGCGCATGCGGAAATCAACGTGATCCGCGCCGCCTGCGACATGCTGGGGCAGGAACGCCTGGCCGGTCACGATCTTTATGTCACGCTGGAACCCTGCGCCATGTGCGCTGCCGCCATCGCCAACGCCCGTATCCGGCGGCTGTATTACGGCGCGTCCGATCCGAAATCCGGAGGCGTAGAATTCGGTGCGCGGGTGTTTGAGCACCCGCAAACCCATCACAAGCCTGAAATCCTGTCCGGCATTGCCCAGCAAGAGGCGGAAGAATTGCTGAAAGCGTTTTTTGACAAGCGCCGTTAACCCTCGCCCAGCCATCTGGCCCTGATCTGTGCATAAAGGGCAAACAGGCCCGAAACGACGGACGAGCTGAACATCAGCCACAAAAGCGGCATCGCGCCTGAAGTTTCGCTTAATATGGTTCCGGCATAGGCCGAAAGCGATGCGCCGCCACCGATCATGATCGCGCCGCCAAGGCCACTGGCCGCCCCCGCCATCTGGGGCCGGACCGACAGCATCGCCGATGTGGCGTTCGGGATCGTCATGCCATTGCCAAGACCAACGAAAATCATGGCCGAAAAGAATAGCCATGCCGATTGAAGCCCCAGATAGAACAGTACGATCACCAGCCCAAGCCCGCCAAGCACGGTCAGAATGCCCCAATTGATCATCCGTGAAATACCAACCCTGACCGAAAACCGGCCCGCCAGCCCGTTGCCCAGCGCATAGCCGATGGCAGGGGCGGCAAAGGCGAAGCCAAGCACGGTCGGCGACATGCCATAGATCGTTGCCCCCACATATGGCCCTCCGCCGAGATAGGCGAAATAGGAACCCGAGGTGAAGGCCAGTGTCAGGGAATGTGCCCAGAAGCGCGGCGATTTGAACAGGGTCGGGTATTCGCGGAATTGCTGGAAAACGGAATTGTCGCTTTTCGGCGCGGTTTCGCCCAGATCGAACCAGCTTAGAACGAAAACAAGAAAACCCAGCACCGCTAGCAACAAAAACACCGCCTGCCAGCCAAAGGTTTCGTCCAGCACGCCGCCAAGCGCAGGCGCCAGCATCGGGGCAAGCGACATGCCCATCGTGACATAGCCGATCAGACTGGCGGCTTGCGTGGCCGAAACCGTATCACGGATCGAGGCTCGGGAAATCGCCATGCCGACCACGACCGTGGCCTGAATCATCCGAAACGTCAGAAAGACCTCTACCGATTTGGCCAAAGCACAGCCGACAGAGGCCAGAAAAAATATCGCAAACCCCCAAAGGATCACCGGACGGCGGCCGAATTTGTCCGATAAAGGCCCGGCGATCACCTGAAGCACCGCCGAGCCGAAAAGATAGGCCGACACCGAAAGCTGCAAAACCCAATAGGGCGCGTCGAAATAAGCGGCCATGCCGGGCAGCGACGGCAGGAAGACGTTCATATTCATCGAAGCAACAGAAGTCAGGGCGACAAGTGTTGCGATATGGGCCGGGGTGGTGCGATCCAGAAAGCGGACGCCTCGGGAAATTGCCATGTGCTTTGGGTAGTTGCCTTGTTAAGGAAAGTCCATGCCCGTGCCGAATTTTGCTGGTTTGCAATTTGCTTTGATGCCATTTCAAATAATTTGCAAATTTGCCGGAATTTGCTTTGCTGCACTGCCGCACATCCCTATGATCCGTTCAATTCATCAGGGGTGCCAAAATGAAAGACATTCTACAGGAACTTGAGGGCCGCCGCGAAGTTGCCCGACTGGGTGGCGGCGAGCGCCGCATCAATTCGCAACATGCCAAGGGAAAGCTGACGGCGCGCGAACGCATCGAGCTGTTGCTTGACGAGGGAAGCTTTGAAGAGTTTGACATGTTCAAAGCCCATCGCTGCACCGATTTCGGTATGGAGCAGGAAAGGCCTGCCGGCGACGGTGTGATCACCGGCTGGGGCACCATCAATGGCCGCATGGTCTATGTGTTCAGCCAGGACTTCACCGTCTTCGGTGGATCGCTGTCGGAAACCCACGCCGAAAAGATCTGCAAAATTCAGGATATGGCGGTGCAAAACGGCGCTCCGGTCATTGGTCTGAATGATTCCGGCGGTGCGCGTATTCAGGAAGGCGTGGCTTCGCTGGCCGGATACGCGGAAGTGTTCCAGCGCAATATCATGGCCTCGGGCGTGGTGCCGCAGATTTCCGTGATCATGGGGCCTTGCGCAGGCGGCGCGGTCTATTCGCCTGCGATGACCGATTTTATCTTCATGGTCAAAGACAGCTCATACATGTTCGTCACCGGCCCCGACGTGGTGAAAACCGTCACAAACGAGGTCGTGACCGCGGAAGAGCTGGGCGGCGCATCGACCCACACCAAGAAATCCAGCGTGGCCGACGGGGCGTTTGAAAACGACATCGAAGCCATGACCGAGGTCCGCCGTCTGGTCGACTTCCTGCCGCTCAACAATCGCGAAAAGCCGCCCGTCCGCCCGTTCTTCGATTTACCCGGACGGGTCGAGGAAAGCCTTGATACGCTGATCCCGGAAAACCCCAACACGCCCTACGACATGAAGGAACTGATCCTGAAGGTCGCGGATGAAGGGGATTTTTACGAGATTCAGGAAGACTATGCCAAGAACATCATCACCGGTTTTATGCGTCTGGAAGGCCAGACAGTCGGTGTCGTCGCCAACCAGCCGATGGTTCTGGCGGGGTGTCTGGATATTGATTCGTCCCGCAAAGCGGCGCGTTTTGTCCGCTTCTGCGATGCGTTTGAAATTCCGATCCTGACTTTGGTTGATGTTCCGGGCTTTCTGCCGGGCACCTCTCAGGAATATGGCGGTGTGATCAAACACGGCGCGAAGCTGCTGTTTGCCTATGGCGAAGCGACGGTTCCGAAAGTGACGGTGATCACCCGTAAAGCTTACGGTGGCGCGTATGACGTGATGGCTTCGAAGCATTTGCGCGGGGATTTCAACTATGCCTGGCCGACCGCCGAGATTGCGGTGATGGGGGCAAAGGGCGCGACCGAGATCATTCACCGTGCCGATCTGGGCGATGCCGACAAGATCGAGGCGCATACCAAGGACTATGAAGACCGTTTCGCCAATCCGTTTGTCGCGGCCGAACGTGGATTCATTGACGAGGTGATCATGCCGCATTCGACCCGCAAGCGTGTTTCCCGCGCCTTTGCTTCGCTTCGCAACAAGAAGCTGCAAAACCCGTGGAAGAAGCACGATAATATTCCGCTCTGACCGAGCGGACCCGGGTGGGGGGCTGTCTGCCCCCCACACCCCCCGAGGATATTTCCGGACAAAAGAAAGCATATGGCGCGCAATAACTGGCATATCGAACGGGACGAGGATCGTCTGACGCTCGCACGGCGCTTACCGTCGCGGTTCGATTTTGCCGTCGAGGCGCAGTTCCCTGCCGTCAACCGTTTGCGTCTGGCCCAACAGATCCGTCAGGACCTTTGGCGGAGGCTTCGGGCCTTGCGCGGATATTCTCCGGTGATCGAGGTTATGCGTGATGGCACAGGCTTGCGCGTTCGGGCCGGCGGGCAGGTTGATGCAAAATTCTCACGCTCGCTGGCCGAGGCCCGTGCACATGATGTGTTGACCAATGCCGCCAACCACAAGCGCTGGGTCCGTTACGCAAGCCAGGGACTGACCACATGAGCCAAGCAGATTTTGGATTCCTTTTTGCCCGTGTTTACGGTAAGTTACGCCCAATCACGCCGGAGAAACCGGCGGATTTTGTCGAGAGCAGGAGTAACCAATGCCCAGAACTGTTAAAGCCGTCATGGCTGTATTCGCCCTTGCAGCCCTTGCCGCATGTGCCCGCGCACCGGTCGAAACCCCGTCGCCTGCGGCGCTTGCCATCCCGACGGCACCATTGTCGATCGAGCCGGTCGACACCGGTAAATACAAGTAAGACCCAAAGCGCTGCGCTTCCCCTTTGGAGGCGCCCATGCTGAAACATCGCGGCTTTCCCGGGCGCATGCCCGGCACCGATTATCAATTCACCATCCGCCGCGCCAATCCCAAGGGCGTGACCCCGCTGACACGTCGTGAACGCTTTGCCGATCGCAAGCCTGCCGACCGGCGGGCCGATGCGGCCTTTCTTGAGGCGCTGTGGCAGCATTTCGGTGATGCGCCTTTCGAGCGCGGCAATCTGGATGCCGGCCGGTTAAGCTGGCTGTTCGGTCGTGAAGTTGTCGCGGTCGACGAGGATTTTGACCCGGCCGATTATGATGCGCTTCTGCGGATTGACGTGGATGTGGCGCAAGCCTCGTTTCCCGAGATATTCGACGGAGGTTGGGCATGATTTCGCCTTGGCTTCTGGGGAATTGGCGGATTCCGGCCTATCTGATCTCGCGCCTGCATGCGGCATTTGAAATTCGCACGACACACTCCAATGTTGACCCTATGCAGAACGGCCGCGAACCCGGCCGCTTCGCGTGTAACCCTTCCCCCTTATGGGGGCTGACATCTTGGCTGTCGGCCCCCACTTTTTTGCCCCGGCGACCGGCTGGCGGGCAATATCAGTATTCTCCGATCCCTGTAACGCCCCGTCCGGCCCGCCGGTCGGGTGTTGCCCTGTATATGTGCACCCCGTTGAAAGACGGGCCTGCCACCATCAAAAAAAGGACTGACCATGTTTGACAAGATCCTGATCGCCAACCGCGGCGAGATTGCCTGCCGCGTGATCAAGACCGCCCGCAAGATGGGCATCAAGACCGTCGCGATCTATTCAGACGCCGACCGCCAGGCGCTGCATGTGAAAATGGCGGACGAAGCGGTGCATATCGGCCCGCCCCCTGCCAACCAGTCCTATATCGTCATCGACAAGGTGATGGACGCGATCCGTCAAACCGGCGCACAAGCGGTGCATCCGGGCTATGGCTTCCTGTCGGAAAATTCGCGCTTTGCAGAAGCGCTCGAGGCCGAGGGCGTTGCCTTTGTCGGCCCGCCGAAAGGCGCGATCGAGGCGATGGGCGACAAGATCACCTCAAAGAAAATCGCGCAAGATGCCAAGGTTTCGACCGTTCCGGGCTATATGGGGCTGATTGAAGACGCGGAAGAGGCGGTGAAAATCTCGAACGAGATCGGCTATCCGGTGATGATCAAAGCCTCAGCCGGAGGGGGCGGCAAGGGGATGCGGATCGCGTGGAACGACACCGAAGCGCGGGAAGGCTTCCAGTCGTCAAAGAACGAGGCGGCGAACAGCTTTGGCGACGACCGGATCTTTATCGAGAAATTCGTGACGCAACCGCGCCACATCGAAATTCAGGTTCTCTGCGACGCCCATGGCAACGGGATTTACCTGAACGAACGTGAATGTTCGATCCAGCGACGCAACCAGAAGGTTGTCGAAGAGGCCCCGTCGCCCTTCCTTGACGAAGCCACCCGCAAAGCGATGGGCGAACAGTCGGTCGCGCTGGCCAAGGCGGTGGGCTATACAAGCGCGGGCACCGTGGAATTCATCGTCGATGGCGACAAGAATTTCTACTTCCTTGAAATGAACACCCGCCTTCAGGTCGAACACCCTGTGACCGAGCTGATCACCGGTGTGGACCTTGTGGAACAGATGATCCGTGTCGCCAATGGCGAACCGCTCAGCATCACGCAGGACGATGTGGGCATCAACGGCTGGGCGATTGAGAACCGTGTATATGCGGAAGACCCGTACAGGAACTTCCTGCCGTCGATTGGCCGTCTGACGCGCTATCGTCCGCCTGCGGAAGTGGCCGCAGGTCCGATGCTGGAGAACGGCAAATGGGCGGATGATGCGATCGAAGGCACAACCGCCGTTCGCAACGATACCGGCGTCTATGAGGGCGGCGAGATCAGCATGTATTACGACCCGATGATTGCCAAGCTCTGCACGTGGGCACCCACTCGTGACGAGGCGATCGAGGCGATGCGGATTGCGCTCGACAGTTTTGAGCTGGAAGGTATCGGCCACAACCTGCCCTTCGTGGCGGCCGTGATGGATCACCCGATCTTTATCAAGGGCGATATGACAACCGCCTTTATCGAAGAGCAATATCCGGACGGGTTTGAAGGTGTCACCCTGGGTGAAGAAGACACCCGCCGCGTGGCCGCCGCCTGTGCCGCGATGTACCGTGTCGCCGAAATTCGCCGCACCCGTGTGTCGGGCCGAATGGACAACCACGAACGCAAAGTCGGTGACGATTGGGTTGTGGATGTGGCCGGCACGTCGGTTGCCCTGACAATCGACGCGGACCGCGCTGGTTCAACCGTCAACTTTAACGATGGCGGCAGCTTGCGCGTAACCTCGGACTGGACGCCGGGCGACCAGTTGGCAACCCTGACCGTGGGGGACAAGCCTTTGGTTCTGAAGGTTGGCAAAGCGCCGGGCGGCTTCCGCATTCGCACCCGAGGGGCGGATATGCGCGTCGCCGTGCGCAGCCCGCGTCAGGCCGAACTGGCCGCGCATATGATCGAGAAACTGCCGCCGGATACATCGAAAATGTTGCTCTGCCCGATGCCCGGTCTGATCGTCAATGTGGCGGTCCAAGCCGGAGACGAGGTGCAGGAAGGTCAGGCGCTTTGCACGGTCGAGGCGATGAAGATGGAGAACATCCTGCGCGCCGAGAAAAAAGGCGTGGTGTCCAAGATCAACGCCGCCGCAGGCGACAGCCTGGCTGTGGATGATGTGATCATGGAGTTTGAATAAGGGTTCGTTCGTATCTCCGGGCTGAAAGCATGTTCAATACCGTACCAGCATTTGCTCATCCGCGCGGAACAAGGCTGCAGGCCGCCGCGCGAGCGTCATGCTGGAAGCATAGCTTTGGCATGTCCCGCCCAGATGGGGCGGCGCTTTTGATAACTGCGCGGGATGCGGCGAGTTCCCGAGGATGTGGAGAGAGAAACTGCTTGAACAAACCGTTACTGCGCTACCCCGCAGGACGGCGCTTACGCGGCTTACTTACCGCTGGCGTCGGCTATTCCTTCCCCTGCGCATCGCGGATTTCCTTTAGGCGGATCGGCCATTTATCGATGGCGTGGGAAATTTCGCGCACGTCCCAGGGGGCGGGTTTGCGAAGCTTGACCTGGCCGTCCTTGCCGATCAGCACCAGGGCGAAACCGCGCGGGCGCAGGTCGATGCGGACGTCCGTCCGGGCGTTGGGGTTGGTGTCGGTAATGACAACCACGTCGCGCAGCAGCAATTCCTCAAAATCCGATTCCATAAGCTCCATTTGTTCCTGGAAACGCGGATCAAACGGGCTGTCGGCGAAAACCACGACGGGCCGCTCGATCCAGAGGAATTCGTCAAGTGTGACATCGGCGGCATCAATGGTTTCAAACACCGGCTTGGGCGGGGTTTCCGGCGCGGTCGTCTCTTGCGCGAAAACGGGGGCGGCCAGAGCGGCCGATAGAAAAAGGGCGGTAAATGCTCTCATGATCTCTCCTGTTGTCCTGAATATAGGCACGGGAAATGAATTTGCGAATGCCTGATGCGTGTTTGCTGAACGAAATTTGAATGGCCCGGAAAGGGGCTGTTGAACCGGAAGGATTGGAAATGACCAAGACCAAGGCAGATTGGTCCGCATTGGCGGAAAAAGAACTGCGCGGGCGTCCGCTTGAAGACCTGACATGGAACACGCTGGAAGGGATCGACGTGGCCCCGCTTTATACGGCGGAAGACACCGACGGGCTGGATCATATGGGCACATTGCCGGGGTTCGGGCCGTTTACCCGTGGGGTGAAGGCAACGATGTATGCGGGCCGTCCCTGGACGATCCGGCAATATGCGGGGTTTTCGACCGCCGAAGAATCGAACGCCTTTTACCGCAAGAACCTTGCGGCGGGTCAGCAAGGCGTTTCGGTGGCATTCGATCTGGCGACGCACCGAGGCTATGACAGCGACCACCCGCGCGTGGTCGGCGACGTAGGCAAGGCCGGGGTGGCCATCGACAGCGTTGAGGATATGAAAATCCTGTTTGACGGGATTCCGCTGGATAAGGTGTCGGTCTCGATGACGATGAACGGCGCGGTGATCCCGATCCTTGCCAACTTCATCGTGGCAGGCGAAGAGCAGGGCCATGACAAGGCGCTGCTGGCAGGGACCATTCAGAACGACATTCTGAAAGAATTCATGGTGCGCAACACCTATATCTACCCGCCCGAACCGTCGATGCGGATCATCTCGGACATTATCGAATATACCTCTAACGAGATGCCCAAGTTCAACTCGATCTCGATTTCCGGCTATCACATGCAGGAAGCGGGCGCAAACCTTGTGCAGGAATTGGCCTACACTCTGGCCGACGGGCGCGAATACGTCCGCGCGGCGATCAACGCCGGCATGGATGTGGATAAATTCGCAGGCCGTCTGTCGTTCTTCTTTGCCATCGGCATGAATTTCTTCATGGAAGCGGCCAAGCTGCGGGCGGCGCGTTTGCTTTGGCACCGTGTGATGACCGAGTTCGGGGCGCAGAACGAGCGCTCGAAAATGCTGCGCACCCACTGCCAGACCTCGGGCGTGTCGTTGCAGGAACAAGACCCCTATAACAACGTGATCCGCACGGCTTACGAGGCGATGAGCGCGGTACTGGGCGGCACCCAGTCGCTGCACACCAACGCGCTGGACGAGGCGATTGCCCTGCCGACGGAATTCTCGGCCCGGATCGCGCGGAATACCCAGTTGATCTTGCAGGAAGAAACCGGCGTCACCAATGTGGTCGATCCTCTGGCAGGGTCTTACTATGTCGAAAGCCTGACGGCTGAACTGGCCGACAAGGCCTGGGCGCTGATGGAAGAGGTTGAGGAGATGGGCGGCATGACCAAGGCGGTGGCCTCGGGTATGCCAAAACTGCGGATCGAGGAATCCGCCGCCACCCGTCAGGCGATGATCGACCGGGGCGACGAGGTGGTTGTTGGCGTCAACAAGTACCGCAAGGACGAAGAAGAGCCGATCGACATCCTTGATGTGGACAACGTGGCGGTGCGCGAAGCGCAGGTGGCGCGTCTGGCGCAAATCCGCGAAACCCGCGACGAGGCCGCTTGCCAGGCAGCGCTTGGCGCGTTGACCCGCACCGCGAAAGAGGGCGGCAACCTGCTGGCAGCCGCGGTGGAAGCCGCCCGTGCCCGCGCATCAGTCGGAGAGATTAGCATGGCAATGGAAAAAGAATTCGGTCGTCACCGCGCCGAGGTCAAAACCCTCGCTGGTGTTTACGGCAAAGCCTACGAGGGCGATGAAGGCTTCGCCGCAATCCAGAAATCGGTTGAAGATTTCGCCGGGGAAGAGGGGCGGCGTCCGCGGATGCTGGTGGTGAAAATGGGTCAGGACGGGCATGACCGTGGCGCGAAAGTTATTGCCACGGCCTTTGCTGACATTGGCTTTGACGTGGATGTAGGGCCTCTGTTCCAGACGCCGGAAGAGGCGGCGCAGGATGCGGTGGACAACGACGTGCATGTGGTCGGGATTTCGTCGCAAGCCGCGGGGCACAAGACGCTGGCGCCGCAACTGATCGAGGCGCTGAAGGCCAAGGATGCGGGCGATATCATCGTGATTTGCGGCGGGGTGATCCCGCAGCAGGATTACGAGTTCTTGCAAAAGGCCGGGGTGAAGGCGATTTTCGGGCCGGGGACGAATATTCCGCAGGCGGCGGCGAATATCCTTGATCTGATCCGCGACGCGCGCGGGTAAACACGGCTCGGATGGCTGGCGCGATCCGACCGGGTCGGGGGCGCTGCCCCCCACCAGCCGCAGGGCTGCGGCTGGTTTCCCCCCGAAGTATTGTTGAAAAGATGAAAAGCGGGCTGGAGTTTCAGTCCGCTTGTTCTATTCGGCCGCGACCGCTTTGGTATTACGTTGCCGCGAGGCCAGCATCAGGGCGGTGAAGCCGACCATGCCCGACATGGTTGAGCCTGCCAGAACACCGACGCGCACCTGGTTCATCAGACCCGGATCGCCGAAGCTGAGGCCTCCGATAAACAGCGACATGGTAAAGCCGATACCGGCCAGTCCCGCGACGCCGAAGATATGGTACCAGTTTACCTCGTGGGGCAGCCGGGCTGCACCCAGCCTGACCATCAGCCAGGTCATGCCAAAGACACCGGCCAGCTTACCCGCAAAAAGACCGAGGATAATGCCCATCGGCAGCGGGTTCGCAAGGTCAGCGATGGAAAGCCCGTCGAACACCACGCCCGCATTGGCCAGGGCAAAGACCGGCACGATGAAGAAATAGACGTATGGCGTCAGCGCATGTTCAAGACTGTGCAGCGGCGATTTTCCCCAGCGGTCGTATAGCGGGACAAAGAACGCCGTCACAACTCCGGCCAGCGTGGCATGGACGCCGGATTTCAGAACCAGCACCCAAAGCACGATGCCCAGCAGGATGATCGGCGCGATGCGGTGGATTTTCAGCCGGTTCAGCACGAACATGATCGCCAAGGGAATGGTCCCCAGCAGCAGGTAGGTGACGTCCAGTTTGGCGGTGTAAAACAGCGCGATGATCAGGATCGCACCGATATCGTCAAGGATCGCCAGCGTCAGCAGGAACACTTTCAAAGCCGCCGGGGCGCGGGTGCCGACGAGCGCCAGAACACCAAGGGCAAAGGCAATATCGGTGGCGGCCGGAATGGCCCAGCCGTTCAGGGTTTCGGGGCTGTTCCAGTTGAAATAGGCGAAAATCGCGGCCGGCAGGGCCATGCCTCCGATAGCCGCTGCTCCGGGCAGGATCACGTCGCGGATATGCTTGAGCTTGCCTTCCAGCAATTCCTTTTTCAGTTCCAAACCGATCAGAAAGAAAAACACCGCCATCAAACCATCGTTGATCCACAGGATGATCGGCTTTTCGATGCCGACCCCGTTGATGGTGACGGTGCCGGTTGCCCCAAGCATATCCTGATAATAGGGCGCGAGGGCCGAATTGGCGGTGTAAAGCGCGATCAGTGTGAAAAGCATAAGCAGGATACCACTGGTGGCGTCGTGCCGGTACATCCGTTCAAGAGAGCGTAGGAGCATCATAAAACCTAAGTGAAAGAGTCATATTACGGGCAATCTGGGATTTTACGTTGCCAATTCAACCTTGGATCACCAGAATTTAACGCTCAGGGAGATTGTTAAATGCAGCTCGACCATATCGTTGTTTCCGCCCGAACTCTGGATGAGGGGCGCGCCCATGTCGAAGGTCTGCTTGGGGTGCCGTTGCAAACGGGTGGCAAGCACGAATTGATGGGCACCCATAACCTGCTTTTGCGGCTGGACAGCGGGCTTTATCTGGAGGTGATTGCGATTGACCCCAAAGCCCCTGCGCCGAAACGGGCGCGGTGGTTCGGGCTGGACCGGTTTGACGGGCCGCCCCGTCTGACCAATTGGGTTTGCCGCAGCGGTGATATTGTTCGCGATATAGAGACCCTGTTCGGCGCGGGAACACGCCCGACGCGGCTGTCCCGTGGTGCGTTGACCTGGGACATGTCGGTGATTGCGCAAGCCCAGACGCCGTTTGACGGGTTGGTGCCGATGATACTCGATTGGGGGGAGGGGCCAAAAGCGGCAGAGCTTTTGCCGCGAAGCGGTTGCCGGTTGACGCGGCTTGGTTTGGGCCATCCTGATCACACCGGATTAAGGGACCGTCTGGCGGGTCTTGTCGCCGATCCGCTGGTCACGATCGATGCGTCCGCGTCGCCTGTGATGAGCGCTGTCATCGAAACCCCGGCTGGTGCGGTGATCTTGCGATGAACATTCGTCAGGCCCATGATGGCGATGCTGCCGAAATTGCGGAAATCTGGAACCGGATGATCCGCGATACGGCGCGGACCTTTACCACGGATGAAAAAACCGTTGACGGGTTACAGGCGGATATTGCCGCCCGAGGCGCGGGTTTCCTGGTGGCCGAGCTTGACGGGCAATTGGCCGGTTTCGCCACCTATTTCCCGTTTCGTGGCGGGCCGGGCTATGCGCATACCAAGGAACATTCGGTCATTCTGGCGAAGGAGTTCGGCGGGCAGGGGATCGGCCGCACTTTGATGCAGCGGCTGGAAGAGGTGGCACGCAACGAAGGGGTGCATTCGCTTATTGCCGGGATCAGCGGCGAAAACCCCGACGGGGTGGCGTTTCACGAAGCCATCGGATTTCAGCATGTGGCCCGCCTGCGGAAAGTGGGCTTCAAATTCGGGCGCTGGATGGATCTTGTGCTGATGCAGAAATTCCTCTGATGCCCAATGACATTCCCTTATGCTGGGCGTAGTCTGCGCCCATGTCGATCTGGACCCGCATATCCGAAGCCCTGTCGGCCCTGACACGGGGCGAGCCGCTGACCAATGTGTTTGAAACCCTGCGCACGCCGCCCGAGCGCAGCGTCGGTTTCACGATTGCCGTAATCGCCTTGGGGGCGAAAATGGCGAAGGCCGACGGGCTGGTGACACGCGACGAGGTGACGGCCTTTCGCGAAGTGTTCATGATCCCGCGTTCCGAAGAGCAGGCGGCGGCGCAGGTGTTCGATCTGGCCCGGCAGGATGTGGCCGGGTTCGAGGATTACGCCCGGAAAATCGCCCGAATGTTCCGCGATGATACGCCTGTGCTGTGCGACCTGATGGAAGGGCTGTTCCACATCGCCTTGGCGGATGGCAAGTATCACCCAAACGAGGATGTGTTTCTGGAGCGGGTGGCGCAGATCTTCGGCCTGTCGGATATCCGGTTCAAACAATTGCGCGCCCGCTTCGTGCGCGATGCCGCGCCCGATCCTTATTCGGTGCTGGGGGTGGAACCGAAGGACAGCCTTGCCGATATCCGCGTGGTCTGGCGGTCTTTGGTGCGCGAAAGCCACCCCGATATGATGATCGCGCGGGGTGTCCCGGAAGAGGCCGTTCGCATGGCCGAGAAACGCATGGTCGATATCAATCGCGCCTGGGAGGAAATTCAGGAGCTTCACAGCTGATGCGGATTGCCACCTATAATGTCGAATGGTTCAGCGAGTTGTTTGACAATGCCGGCAACCTGATGCCCGACGAAAAGATTTCCGGGCGCGACGACATAAGCCGCGAAGATCAGATCACCGCGCTGGGTATCGTGTTCGAGCGGCTGGATGCCGATATGATCATGGTGATCGAGGCACCGGATCAAAGCCGCAAGCGCAATACCGTCACCGCGCTTGAAACGTTTGCCGCGCATTTCGGGTTGCGGGCCAGCAAGGGCATGATTGGCTTTGCCAACACCACCCAGCAAGAGATCGCGGTCCTTTACGATCCGACCATTCTGACCATGCGCCATGATCCGAAAGGGGATGAACCCGGCAAAAGGGATACCGACATCGCACCGCGCTTTGACGGGTATTTCAAAATCGATCTGGATATTGATGCGACCGAAGACAAGGTCAGCTTTTCGAAACCGCCGCTGGAACTCGAGGTTGAAACCCGTGGGGGCTTTCGGTTCCGCATGATTGGCGCGCATCTGAAATCCAAGGCCCCGCATGGGGCGTCGACACCGGAAGAGGCGATGCAAATCTCGATCGCCAACCGCCGCAAGCAATGGGCACAGGCGGTTTGGCTGCGCCGCCGGATCGAGGAACATCTCAACCGGGCCGATCCGCTGATCGTGCTGGGCGATTTGAACGATGGTCCGGGGCTGGACGAATACGAGGGCCTGTTCGGGCGCAGCTCGGTCGAGATCATCATGGGTCGCGGCCTGACCGACCGCGTGCTGCCGGTCGAGGCCAAATTGTTCGATCCCCACGCAGCGCAGGGGTTGTCGCGCAAATTGGGGGCAATTCCCACGACGGCGCGGTTTTATCTTGAGGATCAGGATCGGTATTTGCAGGCGCTGCTGGACTATATCATGGTGTCGCAGGAATTTATGGCCAAGCGCCCAAGCTGGCGCATCTGGCATCCGTTCGACACGCCGGAATGCCTTGCGGACACGACCCTGCGAACCGCGTTGCTGGTGGCTTCGGACCATTTTCCGGTGACATTGGATATCGAGTTCTGAAACCTTTTCGGCTGACCTCAAAGCCCTCAGGCGCTTTTGCCCCGTTTCACGACCAGATCGGCCTCAAGCGCCAGGGCAAGCGATTGAAGGCGGGCCTGGGCAACTTCGCCAAACAGCGGCTCGGCATCTTTTGACAGCGTCAGGTGCAGCACTTTCTTGCGGGGTTGCCAGCGGAAGGTGCAGGGATGGGCGTCGGGCTTCATCCACAGCATCGCACCAAAGCGCATGGCCTTGCCCAGAACCTCGGCCTGATGGAGATCCTTTTTGCTTAACAATTCGGACATGTCGCCAAAGCGGCTGTCGTCGCGTTTGTTCTTGTAGCGGTGCAGCAGGGCAAGCCCCAGAAAGACCCGTTCGGAATGGGTCATGCCCCCCAGATTGGCGCGGGTTGCATAGTCAAAACACACCTCGGCGCGGTAATCCGGATGCGCCCGCCAACTGACATCGTGAAGCAGACAGGCCGCGCGGAAAATGCGCCGGCGCGATGCCGGTTCGTTCTTGAACAGCGGCGAGACGAAATCAAAAAGCACATTGCCAAATCCGGGCATACGCGCGTCGCGCTGCTCGGACAGGCGGCAGGCCTCGATCAGCGGGTCCTGATCGCGGATTTTCTGGGTCATCACCTCGTAAAGCAGACCCTCGCGGATACCATAGCTGGAAATGGCGATATCCGCCGGTTTGAAGGTCTTGATCAGACGCGACAGAACCTCGGACGCGATGGGGACAAGGGCAATCCGCGCCTCGGACGCGCCGCTGAGAAGGCGCAATTCCTCGGTGCTTTTTGACCGGATGAAAGCGATGGTGTCGCGCGTCGCTTTGCGGGTCATGCGGTATTCGTGCAGAACCCGCAGCGGATAGCCGCGCCGGATCATATCGATCCGCGCAATTGCCCGCCATGAACCGCCGACCAGAAACAGGCGGTTCGACTGAGGCCCCATCTGTTCGGCCAGCTGCTCGACCACCTGCTTGATATAGGCCTTGCGGCCCCGGCGTCCGCCCTTGACGCTTTTCAGGCGCAGCGGCCCAAGCTGCGAGGTGACACAGCGGCCAACCTGCCCGTCCGAGATTTCCGCCAGCTCCATGCTGGCACCGCCGATATCGCATACCAGACCATAGCTGCCGGGCCAGCCGGTCAGCACGCCCTGGGCGGAAAGCCGGGCCTCTTCCGGGCCGTCGATGACCCGCAGATCAAGCCCTGTTACTTCTTTCACCTCGCGGCGAAAATCTTCGCCATCCTCGGCTTCGCGCACCGCTGCGGTGGCGACGGCGGTCAGCGGCTCGATGCCAAGGCTTTTGGCCACCGCCTGAAACCGCCGGATCGCCTGAAGTGCCCGCACACGGCCTTCGGGGTTCAGCCGGCCGGTTTCGCGAACGCCTTCGCCAAGACGGCACATCAGCTTTTCGTTATAGAAATAGGCCGGGCTGCGGGCGGCACCGTCAAACACAACAAGCCGGACCGAGTTCGAACCGACATCGACCACACCCACCCGTGACAGGTAATTCTGGTCGGTGTCTTCAAAGAACACGGGATGCGAATCCATCAAGGTTTTCCACCTGTTTTCAAGCTGTCGTCAGAATGCGGGATGCAAAAGGGCAGGTCAATTAATCCGGTGCGGAATCATCCGTATGCGTCAGTTTGGGCACGTCGCTGGCCCCCGCCGACCCCCGGCCTGACAGGGACGGGTTTTCCATGAAGAAACGGTGGCAGTTAAAGGCAAACTCGCCCTCGGGCGTGGCAGGGCGTTCGAAACTGCCATCCGGCCCCAGAATCCAGCTTTGTGCCACATCGGCCATATTCGCGGCCATGATCTGGCTGACGATCTGCGCCTTCACCGTCGGATTGTGGATTTCCACCAGCGTTTCGATGCGGCGGTTCAGGTTCCGGCTCATCCAGTCGGCAGAGGATATGAACACCGCCGCCTTTTTCGAAGGCAACCCGTGCCCGTTGCCGAAACAGGCGATGCGCGAATGTTCCAGAAACCGCCCGATGATCGATTTGACGCGGATATTGTCCGACAGGCCCCGGATACCGGGGCGCAACCCGCAGATGCCCCGGATCACGCAATCGATTTGCACACCGGCCTGACTGGCGCGGTAAAGCGCGTCTATCACATCGCTTTCGATCAGCGAATTCATCTTGACCCAGATCGCGGCCTTTTTGCCCGAACGGGCAAATTCGGCTTCGCGGTCGATCATCCCGATCAGTTTCGATTTCAGGGTGTGGGGCGAGATTGACAGGTTCTCAAGCTGCTCGGGCAGGGCATAGCCCGACAGGTAGTTGAACACCTTGGTCGCGTCGCGCCCAAGCGAGGCGTCGCAGGTGAAAAAGCTGAGATCGGTATAGATTTTCGCCGTGATCGGGTGGTAATTGCCGGTGCCGTAATGGGTATAGGTCACAAGCCTGTCGCCTTCACGCCGCACCACGGTTGAGATTTTCGCGTGGGTTTTCCAGTCAAGAAAACCGTAAACCACATGCGCACCGGCGCGTTCCAGACGGCGGGACTGGCGGATATTGGCCGCCTCGTCGAAACGGGCCTTCAGTTCGACCAGTGCGGTGACGGATTTGCCATCCTCGGCCGCTTCGCACAGCGCCTCGACAATGGGTGAATCCTTCGATGTCCGGTAAAGGGTCTGCTTGATCGCCACCACGTTTGGATCAGCCGCCGCCTGTTTCAGAAAGCGGACCACCATATCAAACGTCTCGTAGGGGTGGTGCAGCAGCATGTCCTTTTGACGGATCGCCGCGAACATATCGCCTTCGTGGTCCTGCACCCGCTCGGGTACGCGCGGGGCGAAGGTGGGCCAAAGCAGATCGGGGCGCTGGTCAAGCACCAGTTCCTTGGCGTCGGCAATGCCGATCATGCCTTCAATCTCGACGATCTCGTCGTCGCCGACATGCAATTCCTGCCGGATGATCCGTTTCAGCTTGGCCGGAGCGTTCGCGGTGATTTTCATGCGGATCACCTCGCCCCGCCGCCGCCGCTTCAGGGCTACCTCGAATTCACGCACAAGGTCTTCGGCCTCGTCCTCAACTTCAAGATCGCTGTCGCGCAGCACCCGAAAGGCGCAGTGACCTTTCAGCTTATAGCCCGGAAACATGCTGTCGATATGCAAAAGCAACAGCTCTTCCAGCGGCAGAAACCGGAATTCGCCCTCGGCGGATGGCAGGGGGGCAAACCGCTTGACCTGCTGAGGGATCGGCAGCAGCGCCTGAAGCACCCGCCCATCCTTCGATCGCTCAAGCTGAAGCGCCAGTGAAAAGCCGGTGTTGGGAATGAAAGGAAACGGGTGGGCCGGATCAATGGCCAATGGCGACAGAACCGGAAACACCTGATTGAGGAAATACTCGGCCAGAAAGGCGGTATCGTCCTTGGTGACATCCGTATGGCTGAGGATGCGGATATTTTCCTTCTCCATCTCGGCGCAAAGGGTATCAAAGGTTTTTTGCTGCTGCTCCATCAGCTTGCGGGCATCGGCGTTGATCAGCACCAGCTGTTCTTGCGGGGTCAGCCCGTCCTGTGCGGGATGGGTGTTGCCCGCGCGGGCCAGTTCGCGCAGACCGGCGACGCGGACGGTGTAAAACTCGTCCAGATTGGCCGCCGAGATTGACAGAAAGCGTACCCGTTCAAGCAGCGGAACGCGGGGGTTTTCGGCCTCTTCCAGCACGCGCCAGTTAAAACCCAGCCAACTGAGTTCGCGGTTGAAGAACCGGCCGGGTCCGGTCGGGTCCAGGCCTTCGATATCAACGGCTTCCTGAAGCGGGGTTTTAAGAAAATCGGCGTTTGTCATGGGGCACTTTGCACAGCACTTGCATCACTTGGGGCAGGCGTCAAATCTCGCTCGGATCGGCCAGAGTTTCAACCGCCAACTGACGGCTGATTTTCCGCCCCTGTGACAGGGCACGCCGGTCCATGCGCGATACGATGCGCTCAACCTCGGCGGCCGAGCGTTCCATGTTGCGCAAAAGAAAGGTGACAGCCTCGGGCGAGGGCTTCAGCTGGCGGTCGGCAAACTGCTTGGTCAGCATGGCGGCCAGAAGCGTATCGTCGGGCTGGTCCAGACTGGTCAGGCTGGTGCCTTCCATCCGGCTTTTCAGATCGGGCAGGCCGATATTCCAGCCGCGCGGCGGGGATTGCGCGGTGATCAAAAGGGCATGGCCTTCGGCAAGGATCATGTTGTGCAGGTGAAACAGCGCTTCCTCGTCACCCGCCTGACCGGCGATCCGGTCGGCGTCTTCAATCGCCAGCGGCGTTAAGGCCAGATCCGAGATGTCGCTGTCGGCGATCCTTTCGGCTGCGATGACCCGCGCCCCGCTTTCGGCGGCCCAAACCTGCGCCAGATGGGTTTTGCCGGCCCCTTTGGGACCGCACAGGATCATCTTGCCATTGGGCCAGTTGCGCCAATTGTCGATGCTTGCCAGCGCCACTGCGTTTGACGGCGAAACGAAAAAGGCATCGCGCCCCAACGCCGTGCGTGTCGGGAGGTTCAAAGGCAGTTGCGTGGCCATTTATTCGTCCAGTTCAGCCAGACCCTTGTAAAGCCGCCCCGTCTGGTATTGCCCGATGATATAGCGCACCACCACGCCGATCACCGCGGCAACCGGAACCGCGACCAGCATCCCGATAAATCCGAAGATCGAGCCAAAGACCGACAGGGCGATCAGCAGCCAGACAGGATGCAGACCGACCGAACTGCCAACAAGGTTCGGGGTCAGGATATTGCCCTCGACCATCTGGCCGATGACGAAAATACCGGCAACCAGCCCGAGCGACACCCAATCGCCCCAGAACTGGAACAGGCCCAGACCAATGGCCAGCGCTCCGCCAAGCAGGGCGCCGACATAAGGGATGAACGTGACCAGACCGGCGATGAACCCGACGATCAATCCGAATTGCAGGCCGACCAGCATCAGGGCGATGGCATAATAGGTGCCGAGGATCAGACAGACCGAGCCCATGCCCCGGATAAAACCGGCCAATGTGCCGTCGATCTCGGACGCCAGCTGACGGATCACCGGTGCGTGGTCGCGGGGCAAAAGCTCGTCAACCTTGGCGATCATGCGGTCCCAGTCAAGCAGCAGGTAAAAGGCCACGACCGGTACGATCACGAACAGAAGCGCCACGTTCACAAGACCCGAGACCGAGGCCAGTGCGGTGCTGAGAAACTCGCCCCCGCGGGCCTGAACGCTTTCACCGATCGAGCTGAGCGACCGCCGCAGCACCGATTCCGCATCCATCAGTGACGGAAAGCGCTTGGTCAGGAAGGCTTGCAGATCGTTGACCAGGGCCGGCGCGATATTGAACAGCGAAACCGCCTGTTCGATCAGCAAAGGTATGATCATCAGGGCGGCCACGACAAAGATGATTGCCGCTATGATGGTGATGATGATCGTCGCCAGCACCCGCGACAGGCCGATTTTTTCAAGCCGGTCCGCCAGCGGATCAAGGAAATAGGCAATCGCCGCACCGATAACATAGGGCAGCATGATATCCCCAAGAAACCAGAGCACCACAAGGAACACCGCCGCAACGATGCCCCAGTATTTGGCCTGAGTATTCAAGGGAAGGGCCATTTGCGCCTCGTATGTCCTGTTGTTCAATTACACATCGCTTGTCTGGGGAACGGATTCAAGGGGCTTGGCGAAATCAGGGGCATGGTGTTTAGCTGGACCTGACACTGAAAGGGACCAGAACCGTGACTGAATTTACCGTCGAAGGCTTTGTGAGGGACATGCGCGGGATCGCAGCGGGTCAGGATGCGCCGAATGTTTTGCGGGCGTATATGGATCGGCTGATGGCCGCGCCGGATGCCGTGCGCGAAGCCTTCCCGCCCGAGTTGACCGGCGATCAGATCCTGTTTGAGGATGACACCGTTTCGGTCTGGCGCACCAGCTTTGAACCGGGGGTGTCGGTGCCCGCCCATGATCACCGGATGTCGGCGGTGATCTGTGTCTATCAGGGCGAGGAACGCAACGACTTTTATGAAGCCGACCCCCAGGGCGGGGTGCGCCGCAGCGGTCAGGTGGTGCTTGCGAAAGGCTCGGTTTTGTCGGTCGGGCCAAGCGCCATTCATTCGGTCACATGTACTTCGGACGAACCGGCGCTGGGTCTGCATGTCTATCTTGGCAACCTGACAAAGCAAGAACGCACGCTTTACGACATCGACAGTGGCACGGCGATGCCGTTTGACGACGCGAATTATGAAAAGCTGATGGCGGCGGACAGATACTCGTGATCAGGAGGGTTTGCGATGATCGCAGTGATTTTCGAAGTTGAGGTTCAGGACGGCCGGACCGGGGATTATCTTGCCATCGCAGCCGCGCTGAAAACGCAGCTGGCCGCGATTGACGGCTTCATCTCGGTCGAGCGGTTCCAAAGCCTGACCAACCCTGACAAGCTGTTGTCGCTGTCCTTCTTTCGGGATGAGGATGCGGTAAAACGCTGGCGCGAAACCGACATGCACCGCGACGCGCAAGCACAGGGCCGGGGCGGTGTCTTTGCCGGATATCGTCTGCGCGTGGCGTCTGTGATGCGCGACTATTGCATGCAGGACCGCGCCGAAGCCCCCGAGGATAGCCGCGCCGCGCATGGTTAAACGCTTGCGCCCCTTGTGAAGCTGGCCCGCGCGGCCTAAACGGGGTGGAACGAAAACACACCCATAGGATCCGCAATGCGCCTGTCCCGCTATTTCCTGCCAGTTCTCAAGGAAAACCCTGCCGAAGCCCAGATCGTCAGCCACCGTTTGATGCTGCGGGCGGGGATGATCAAACAGGCGGCCTCGGGGATTTATTCCTGGCTGCCGCTGGGCTTCAAGGTTCTGCGCAAGATCGAAAACATCGTGCATGAAGAACAGGCGAAGGCGGGGCATATCCCGATCCAGATGCCGATCCTGCAGTCGGCCGACCTGTGGCGCGAAAGCGGGCGCTATGACGATTACGGTCAGGAAATGCTGCGGATGCAGGACCGCCACGGGCGCGATCTGCTTTATACCCCGACGGCTGAGGAAATGGTGACGGATATTTTCCGCGCCCATGTCAGCAGCTATAAGGATCTGCCGCTGACGCTCTATCAAATCCAGTGGAAATTCCGTGACGAGGTGCGCCCGCGCTTCGGGGTGATGCGGGGGCGCGAGTTCTACATGAAGGACGGCTATAATTTCGACCTGACCAAAGAGGATGCGCTGCACGCTTATAACCGCCACTTGGTTTCTTACTTGCGCACCTATGAGCGGATGGGATTGCAAGCGATCCCGATGAGGGCGGATTCGGGGCCGATTGGCGGGGACGATACGCATGAGTTTCTCGTGCTGGCGGAAACCGGCGAATCGGAAGTGTTCTATGACAGCGCCGTGACCGATCTGACCTTTGGCGATCGTGAGATCGACTATGACAGTGTCGAACAGTGTCAGGGTGTGCTGGAAGAGTTCACCAGCAAATATGCGCGAACGGACGAGACGCATGACGAGGCTTTGTTCAACGAAATCCCCGCCGAGCGCCGCAAGGTGGCCCGCGGGATCGAGGTGGGTCAGATCTTCTATTTCGGCACCAAGTATTCCGAGGCGATGGGCGCGACGGTTCAGACACCGGACGGGCAGAACGTGCCGGTTCACATGGGGTCGCACGGAATTGGTGTGTCGCGCCTTCTGGGCGCGATCATTGAAGCCAGCCACGACGACAAGGGCATCATCTGGCCCGAAGGCGTGACCCCGTTCCATTGCGGGATCGTCAACCTGAAACAGGGGGACGAGGAAGCGGATGCGGCTTGTGATGCGCTTTATAAAGCTCTGACCAAGGCGGGGCTTGAGCCGCTTTACGACGACCGAAAGGAACGCGCGGGCGGCAAGTTCGCAACGATGGACCTGATTGGCCTGCCATGGCGGATCACCGTCGGGCCACGTGGGCTGAAAAACGGTGTGGTGGAACTGACCAGCCGTCGGACTGGCGAAAGCGAAGAGCTGTCGCCCGAGGCCGCAGTGGCGAAAGTTGTGGAGATTTACGCGGGCCACTAGGCGGCGTCCACCAAACCAGACGTACATCGGTCACATGTTTCGCCCGGCGGCACCGCCGGGCAGCACCCGCCCGCCCCCAGGCGGGTGCTTTCGCACCCCCCTCAGCCGGGCGCTGCCCTAAGTGTTTTGATCAGGCGTTGATGATTTTTTGGGACGATACTCTGGCGGCTGTTCCTGCCGAGGGCGGGGGACGCCTCCGGCGGGAGTATTTTTTCGCAAGATGAAATGCATGGGCACGCGAAACGCCGGTTTGGGACGGATCCCGAACCGGTGTTTTTGTTTTGATCTTTAGGAAGTGGCGGGCCCGCCTTTGGTGGTGGGGTTCTTTGCCTGAAGCGGGGCGTCACCCCCGCACCTGTCGATCTGTCGGTTTGTCGGCTGGCCCCAGTTGGTAGCGGGGGCCGAACCCGTGATAAGCGCTTGACAGGGACTATCCTCGCCAAGCCTTAAGTTTTCGTAGGACCTCCGTGCGGTCAAAAGCGGATGACGCAATTGCCGCGCTTGTGGCCTTTGTCGACATGGGCATGGGCCTGTGCGATCTGCGCAAACTCGAACCGCTTGTCGATGACGGGCGAGATGTTGCCCGCCTCGTGCTGTTTCAGGATGTTTTTCAGCACTGATTTCGTCGCCAGTGCTGTTCCGCCGACAATCTTGTGTGGGCGGATCAGTTTTACCAAAGGGGCCATCAGGGCTTGGGCAAGCGTGCCCGTGACCATCGCAAACCGGCCATTCTTTTTCAGCAGGTGGCGGTGTTTGGCGTAAGGTATATTGCCGGGGCAGTCGGCGATCACATCATAGGTTTGCGGCAAGGTACGCAGGTCCGTTGTGTGATAGTCGATCACCTCGTTCGCGCCTTGCATTTTGAGGAAATCGTGGTTGCCCGCCGAGGCCACGGCGGTGACATGCGCCCCCCGCGCATGGGCCAATTGCACCATCGCAATCCCCACTGAACCCGCCGCGCCATTGATCAGGATACGCTCTTTGCTTTGCAGCTTGGCCTTGCCCAGAAAATAAAGCGCCGTGCCGGTGCCAAAGATGTAGGACGCCGCGTCCTCATAGCTATGATCGTCCGGTAAGGGCAGAATGGCATCCTTGGCCTTGATTGCCACGTACTCCGCATGGGTGCCCATCTTCAGTTCGGTGCTGCCGAAGACGCGGTCTCCGGTTTTGAACTCTTGCACGGCGTCACCGGTGGCCACGACCTCACCGGCGAAGACGGTGCCGAGGGTTTTGATCCTTGGAGAGCGAAAGCCAAAGACCAGCCCCATGATGAACTTGTAGCCCTTGGGCACGTTCCTGGCGCGGATTCGGGCGTCGCCCGAATTAACGGTGGCGGCATGGTTGCGGACCAGCACCTGATCGGGTTTCAGCCTGGGGACGGGGCGTTTGGCGATGCGGATCACTTCTGGCGCGCCGAAGCCTGTCAGAATGGCGGCGTTCATGGTTTCGGGGATCATGCCGGCACTCCTCTCAGAAGATGTGGTGTTACGGGGGCGGTGCGGCGGTCCTAGACCGCCTGCGCGATGATAAAGACGGCCTTGCCTTGGGCCGGGCGCCAATGCTCGGTGATGTCAAACCCCGCGGCGCTGATCCGCTGTTGCAGGCCTTCGGCGCCAAGCGGCAGGACCTTCGGGATCAGCCGTGTCGCCGAGGCCAGCGGCAACAGGATGGGCAGAATCCGGCTTGCGTCGCGGATGCAGACGGTTGAGGACACAAACCAGCCGCCCGGTTTCAGCCGCTTGCGAACCTGATGCAGTGTCGCGTCCAGATCTTCGACCAGATGCAGGACCGAATGGGCCATGATCATGTCATAGGGGCCGTGTTCGGTGCCCCAATCCCCGAGAGTGCAAATATGAAACGCCACGTTCGGGGCATTTGCGGTCTCTGCCTTGCCTTTCGCGATGCGGATCATTTCGGACGAGAAATCCAATGCGTCGATCCGATCGACCCGCTTTGCGTGATAAAGCGCCGTTGTGCCGGTGCCGCAGCCAAATTCCAGAACCTTCATATCTGGCGTCATCAGGGCCGCGGTTTTGTCAAGCTTGACCTGATAGGCCTTTGGGTCATCGACCGCTCGTTTGGCGTATCCGGCGGCAAAGCGGTTCCAGATACGGGCCTGGGGGTAGCGCGTATTGGTCATGGTGAACCTCGTTTAACAGTTGCGAGACGGCTTATTCGTCCATCTCGATGGTGAAGACGTCGTTGATCTCTTTTCCGAAGGTTCGGGCGATCAGAAAAGCCAGTTCAAGCGTCGGGTAGTATTTTGCGTTCTCGATGGCGACAATCGTCTGCCGAGTGACGCCCACCTTGTCCGCCAGCGCCTTTTGCGTCATCTCGTCGGCATCAAAGCGCAGACGGCGGATGGTGTTGGTGATCTTGGGTTTCTTCGCCATGGTCAGATGCTCAACCGATAGCGGGCGAATTTTACAAGTTCACCGACAAGTCCACCGAATGAAAAACAGAACATCAGCACAACCATGGTATCAACCGGATCATAGCCGAACTTGATGCCCGCCACGAGCGCGATGAAACCGGCGCCGGTCCACGCCATGGTGACGCGATTGCCCGAGCTTGCGATCATCTTGTCCCGCTCGTCCGAGATAAAATTCTGGTCAGCCTCGCCGGTGATCATGGTCTCGACAATGGCAAACAGGATAGTGCCTATGATCGCCATGATGATACCGGCGACGATAGCGAAGATGATCACCCAGAACATGGTCTCGGCCCAGACCTGAATTGCATCGGCCTGATCCATCGCACCCGAGGCGTAAAGCCCGCGGGTTTTCTGAATGACCCAGATATTTACGACGATGCCGATGATGATCTGAAGGACGGTGTTCTTCTCTTCATGTGACATGTTTTCTTTCCTTGCGGTCGCGTATTTTAGACGCGGTGTTAAAAATTCTATACACAATATGGGCTTGGGCCGCCTTGATGTCAAATAATTTATACACGGTGTCCGATATTTTGGATTTCATGTCGAAAATCCAGTGCTTTAGATGCAGGGGATTGCGGCACGATACTGGCCTGCTCGGGCGAATCATCGCCCGTTGACGGTGTCTTTTCTTGACCTCATAGGGCATTCGGCGCAGGTTTCGCGCGAAACACCAGGCCCGAGCGAACATGTCTAACACCCCATTGTTTTCCACCCATGAATGGATGATCGCCTGGCGCTATCTGCGGGCCAAACGGGCCGAGGGCGGCGTCAGCGTGATGACATGGATCAGCGTGATTGGCATAGCGCTGGCCGTGTTTGCGCTGATTGCAACATTGGCGGTGCGGTCAGGGTTTCGGGCGGAATTTGTCGATACGATTCTGGGCGCCAACGCCCATGTGACGGTCTATAACTCGATTTCCGTCGATGCCGACGGCAACACCAGCCGTCTGATGACCGATTATGCCGAACGGGCCGAGGCGCTGCGGCAAGTGCCCGGCGTCACCCGTGTCGCGCCTTTGGTGAAGGGCGAAGTGATGGTCACGGGGCCGGGCGGGGCGGCCGGGGTGCAGGTGTTTGGCATTTTCCCCGATGATCTGAAAACGCTTCCCCGCATCGCGAACCCCGAAACCGCGAAGGGCAGTATCGGGGATTTTGCCGCCGGTCTGGCGATTGGTTCGGGGGTGGCGCGCGAATTGGGGATCGGGCTTGGTGACACCATCAAACTGATCTCGCCCGAGGGTACGAAAACGCCGTTCGGCACCAGCCCGCGGATCAAATCCTATAAAGTGACCTATATATTCTCAGCCGGGCGCTATGATATCGACCGCACCCGCGTTTACATGCCGTTTGACGAGGCGCAGGCGTTTTTCAATACCCTAGGCGGCGCGGATGAGCTTGAGGTGATGGTCGCCGATCCCGAGAATGTCGAGGATATGAACCTTGTCCTGCTTCGGGCCGCGGGCGAACGCAGCCTGTTATGGAGCTGGAAGGATTCCAGCGGCGCGTTTCTTCGTGCCTTGCAGATGGAGGACAACGTGATGTTCGTTATCCTTTCGGTCCTCGTACTGATCGCGACGATGAATATCGTTTCGGGCCTGATCATGCTGGTCAAGAACAAGGGGCGCGATATCGGGATTTTGCGAACCATCGGGCTGACCGAGGCGTCGATCTTGCGGGTGTTCTTCATCTGCGGGTCGGTGACCGGATTGGTGGGCACGGCGGTCGGGGTGGTGCTGGGCAGCCTGTTTGCCATCTATATCGACCCGATTTTCGATGTCATAAACTATCTGTCAGGGGGCGGCGTATGGGACCCGTCGGTGCGCGGCATCTATGAATTGCCCGCGCAATTGCGCCTGTCGGATGTCCTGTCGGCGGTGGCGCTGTCACTGGGGCTTAGTTTTGTCATCACCATTTTCCCGGCCCGCCGTGCCGCGCGGATGAACCCGGTCGAGGCGCTGCGCTATGAATGAGACGGTGCTGACCCTTGGCGGGATCAAGAAGACCTATCTGAAAGGCAAAGCCGGAGAGGTTTCGGTTTTGCGCGGCGTTGATCTTGAACTGCGCAGCGGTCAGGTGGCCGCGCTGATCGCGCCTTCGGGGGCGGGCAAATCGACCTTGCTGCATATCGCGGGGCTGCTGGACACGGCGGATCACGGGACGGTGTCTGTCACTGGTCAGGATATGACCAGGGCTTCGGATCGCCGGCGCACGCGGATGCGGCGCAGCGAGATCGGGTTCATTTATCAATTCCACCATCTTCTGCCCGAATTCACCGCGTCGGAAAACGTGGTGCTGCCGCAACTGGCCAACGGGATCAGCAAGGGCGCGGCCCAGTCCCGCGCGCAAGAGCTGCTGGCGTCGGTCGGTGTCGCGGACCGCGCCGATCACCGCCCCGCCGCTTTGTCGGGGGGCGAGCAGCAAAGGGTCGCTTTTTGCCGCGCATTGGCCAACCGGCCCAAGCTATTACTGGCGGACGAGCCGACGGGGAACCTTGATCCCGAGACAAGCGACGTTGTGTTTGATGCGTTGATCAAGGTTGTCAGAGCCACCGGACTGGCGGTGCTGATCGCCACCCATAATCTGGAACTTGCGGCGCGGATGGACGAGATTTACCGGCTGGACGGCGGGGTTTTGAAAAAGGACTGAACCATGGTGCAGATCGCTTTGGATGAAATTGAAAGCACTGTGAAATCAGCGCTGGTCGCCCATGGGGCCGAAGACTGGATCGCCGCGCATATGGCGGATGCGGTCCGCGTGGCGGAATCCTATGGCAACAAGATTTGCGGCCTTTACTATGTGGAAAGCTATTGCCAGCAATTGATGTCGGGGCGTGTGAAGGGTGACGCGATACCTGACGTGTCGCGCCCTCGTGCGGGGCTGGTGCAGGTGGATGCGCGCTTTGGCTTTGCCCAACCGGCCTTTGCCCGCGCATTGCCTATGGCTTTGGCGGCAGCAAGGGAATGCGGGGTGGCGACGCTGGCGGTCGGGCATGCACATACCTGTACCTCGCTTGGGTATTTCACCGAACAGATAGCCCGGGCGGGGATGATCGGTTTCGGCCTGACCAACGCCACGCCGATCGTGGCAGCACCGGGGGGCAAGACCCGCGTGATCGGCACGAACCCGATCGCCTTTGCAGTGCCCGACGGCAAGGGTGGGGTGGCGATGCAGTTTGATCAGTCCACAACAACTGTCGCGCTGGGCAAGATCACCATGGCGAAGGCGGCAGGGGACCGCATTCCCGAAGGCTGGGCGCTGGACAAGGACGGCATCCCGACCACCGATCCCGACGCGGCATTGCAGGGGTCCCTGGTGTCGATGGGTGGCTATAAGGGCTGGGGCTTTGGTCTGATGGCCGAGCTTCTGGCCGCGGGAATGACCGGCAGTCTGGCTTCTGTCGATGTAAAACCGCTGAAAGCGCCCGAAGGTGCGCCGCATGATCTGGGCCAGTATTACATGCTGATCGATCCCGGCGCCTCGGACGCCTTTGCCGACCGTCTGACCCGCGTGGCCGAGACGGTGGCCCTGGACGAGGGCGCCCGGATTCCCGGCGCAGGCAAGACGCCAATGGATCCTGTCGATGTGCCCGATGCGGTGTGGGCGCAGATGCAGGCCCTGGCCCGAGGCCCCGCATAACCTCGGATCAGCGTGATCTCAGGTCAGGCGCGTCAGACCGATCCCGCCAACCATCATGCCCAGCCCTATGGCCCGGCTGACGCTGATTTGGGTGACAGCGGCACCAAACAGGCCGAAATGGTCGATCAGCGCGGCGCTGATGATCTGCCCGACCAGAACGAAGAACACCGCGTTTCCGACGCCGAATTTCGGTGCGACGAAGGTGATCGACAGAACGTAGAACAGAACCAGCACCCCCGCGAGAAACAGATATTTCGGGGCGATGGCCAGCTTGGACATTCCCTGAAACCCGAAGGCGGCCGCCAGACCCCACGCGGCAAGTACGGCAACGGTGAACAGAACGGCCGCGGCGGTAACAGGAGAGCCGATTTTCTGCCCAAGGGCGGCATTCATCGCGGCAAGCACAGGAATGCCGATCCCGGCTGCGGTCATGATCAGGGCGTAGCTTAGGTTGGAACTCATTTGCCTACTCGTTTGATTGTGCGTTAAGCTTTGGGTGGAAGACTTGCCGTTTGATTGCTCAAGATCAAGGTGGGGCGCTTTGGGATGAACAATAAATCAACGATAAAAACACCGAGGAGAGCAGGATGAACAACCCGGTATCACTGCGCACGGCCGCACTGGCGATGGGCGTTCTGGCCATTTTGGGGGCCTGTACCCTGATCGAATGGCCGCCTGCGTCTGGCCGAGCGGTCTATAACCAGAATTGCGTGATGTGCCACGGCACCGGTGGTCAGGGCGACGGGCCGCTTGCGTCCGAGCTGTTTTCGCCGCCAACGGATTTGACGCGCCTTTCGCTGAACAATGGCGGAGAATTCCCGCGAGTGGCGGTGCTGTCGCATATTGACGGTTATGTCCGGGGCGAGAATTCCAGCGACGCCATGCCCGAATTCGGCCCGCTTCTGGTGGGTGACAACGTGCTTCTGGAAACCGGCGAAGGGGTGGTCACGCCGACCCCGAAATTGCTGCTTGCGGTGGCAAACTATCTTGAAAGCTTGCAGATCACCGAATAGGCAATAATGAATTGCGGCCCAGAATTTACCTGAAATTAACCTTAGAATTGTTCTGCATATCTATAAAGTATCGCGGCAGACACATGCATTGTTCCTAACACCCGAGTTTACTATGTCCGATTTATACCCTGTTATCCTGTGTGGCGGCTCTGGCACCCGCTTGTGGCCGCTTAGCCGGAAAAGCTTTCCCAAGCAGTTTGTTTCGCTGGTCGGCGAAGACACGCTTTACCAGTCCAGCGCCAAGCGGCTGACGGGGCAAGTCGGGGATACGGAATTCCAGCCGCCTGTGATCATGACCAATTCGGATTTCCGTTTTGTCGTGGTCGAACAATTGCAGGAAATCGGCATTGATCCCGGCGCGGTTTTAATCGAGCCGCAAGGGCGTAATACCGGGCCTGCGGTGCTGGCAGCGGCGCTGCATATCGCGGCGAAGGATCCCGATGCGATGATGCTGGTCGCGCCCTCGGATCACGTAATCCGCGAAGACGGGCGTTTTCATGCCGCGGTCGCGCAGGGCATTGCGGCGGCACAATCGGGGCAGCTGGTTACTTTTGGCATCACGCCGACCCATCCGGAAACCGGCTTTGGCTATCTGAAACTCAGCGCGCCACCGGATGAAGCCGGTTCTGCCGTGGTGTTGGATGCCTTTGTTGAAAAGCCTGATCTTGAACGGGCCAAGGACATGGTGGCCGATGGCAGCTTTCTGTGGAATGCCGGTATCTTCCTGTTTCGCGTGTCCGATGTGATCGCCGCGTTCGAGAGCCATGCCAACGGAATGACACAGAAGGTGCGCGAAGCTGTGGACGGGGCCGAGGCCGATCTTGGGTTCCTGCGTTTGGCGCAGGAACCGTGGGACGCGGTCGAGGATATCTCGGTCGATTATGCGGTGATGGAGAAGGCCGCGAACCTGTCGGTCGTGCCCTATTCGGGCATGTGGTCCGATCTTGGTAGCTGGAGCGCTGTCCACGAGCTGGAAGGCGGCGATGTAGTCACCTCGGGTCCGGTCACGGCGATTGACTGCCGCAATTCGCTGTTGCGTTCGGAATCCGATGATCTTCAGCTGGTCGGGCTGGGGGTGGAAAACCTGATCGCGGTGGCAATGCAGGATGCGGTTCTGATCGCCGATATGTCACGCGGGCAGGATGTGAAACAGGCGGTGACGGCGCTGAAGGCCAAAGGGGCCACGCAGGCTGAAACCCTGCCGATTGATTTCCGCCCATGGGGACAGTTTGAAACCCTGATCCTTGGCGACCGCTTTCAGGTCAAACGGATCGTGGTGAACCCGGGCGCTTCGCTTTCGCTGCAAAGCCATCACCATCGGGCCGAGCACTGGATCGTGGTCGAGGGCACCGCCAAGGTAACTGTCGATGACGAGGTGAAGCTGGTGACGGAAAATGAAAGCGTCTATATCCCGCTGGGCGCGGTGCACCGGATGGAAAACCCCGGTAAGGTTCCGATGGTGCTGATCGAGGTGCAGACCGGCACCTACCTGGGCGAGGATGACATCATTCGGTACGAGGATGTTTATTCGCGCGGGCAGGGGGCCAAAGGCTGACCCCGAAATGAAAAGCGGCGGGAAACCCCGCCGCGATCCGTTCGCCTGATGCGTTTCGAGATTGACCAAAGAAACCGGTTAGGTTCGAAATGCGCACCCCCCAACAGGTTTTGCGCATTTCGCAACTTTGCCTATGTCTCGGTTTTTTGGCGAAACGCCTTAGATTTTCTCAAGGTCGCTGGCCATTTGACGGCCGTCACGTCCTTCGCGCATTTCAAAGCTGACCTTTTCATTGTCAGCCAGACCGGTCAGACCCGAACGCTCGACTGCGGAAATGTGCACGAACACATCTTTGCCGCCATCATCCGGTGCAATGAAGCCGTATCCTTTGGTGGTGTTGAACCACTTCACGGTTCCTGTGGGCATATGGATATCTCCAACATTATTTGGATGCCGCCACACCATGCGGCGGCATGGTAAATCCGCTTCACAAAGTCGCCCGGAAGTGAGGTAGTCAAGTCGGTCGTCTGAGTCTTCGAAAGTTCCGAGGCGAAGGTTACACGAGAATTGGAAAAGTTACCCCAAACCCTTCGCATTCGGCCTGCGAATGACTAGATAGCTGGAAACTGTGGCGGAATTACCATGATATTATACGGTCTTACCACGTGCGACACCTGTCGAAGGGCCAGAAAAGCGCTGCCCGATGCGGAATTTGTTGATGTCAGGGCGGATGGTGTTCCGCCGGATGTCTTGTCCGAAGCGCTGGGGATTTTTGGCGAAAAGCTGGTAAATACGCGCTCAACCACTTGGCGGATGCTGGACGAGAAACAGCGGAAACGCCCGCCTTTGGCGTTGTTGCAGGATCATCCGACATTGATGAAACGGCCGCTGATCAAGGTGGGCGGCACCTATTATCTGGGCTGGACCGCCACGGTTCAGGCCGCATTGGCCGGAGTTTAACAGATGCGGAGCGCGGCGCTTGTTTTGGGCATTATCGGCGGGCTTATCGGCATGATCGTCGGGTTTTTCGGCTATGGCTATACCGAGGCCGTGGCCCGTTTCGGCGAAATTGAAGGTCTGGCCGAACAGGTCGCGGATCCCGGTCTGATCCGTGTCACAAGCCTGACCGCCCCGATGCTGGCGATTGCCGGTGGCGCAATGGCGCGGATCAGGGCGTTGTGGGGCGGTGTGCTTTTGCTGGCATCCGCCGGGCTGATGTATAACGGCTTCGGGTTCAACGTCTTCACGATGTTCCCGATTGCCATGTCCGCATTGGGCGGTGTTCTGGCTATTGCGGCTGGGAAACCGGACGAGCCGAAGGCGCATTTCTGAACAGCTGGTCCAGAGACAGAAGGCCTCCGCCTTTGATCACCAGAACCAGCAGCAAAAAGACCCACAGCAACCTTTGATCAAGGATGACGCCATTGGGAATGCGGTCAAACAGCTTGCCAACCGTCGGCGCGTGTTCGATCACGCCATGTCCGTAAAGATCGGTCAGGGATTGCACCGTGATGAAGCCGATCATCCCAAGCGCGGCATAGCGGGTCAGCAATCCAACAAGGATCAGCGCGGGCAGGATGAATTCGGCCCAGGTGCCTGCCATGACGACCAGCCAGTGCCATAGGGACAGTTGCGAGGTGTCATAAAGCACAGCCTCGGTCACTTTTGGGAAGATTTGCGCATAGGCCCCGACCGAGGGCTGAAAAATGCCAAGGATACCGTCGCCCAGCTTGGTCAGGCCGGACGCCCAGAAATAGGTCAGAAGGACCGAGGCAAAGACCAGACGGGCCAGGCTTGGCACAAGATCGTCCAATGCGCCCAAGGGTTGGGCAAGGGTGTTCAGTCGGGTGATCGGGTTGGGCATGTCAGGTCTCCGGCAGGTGAATGTCAGCGATGGCGCCACCGGCCAACAGGCGGCTTAGGATGTGCGCGAAATCATGATCGGGGTCGATGCGCTGAGCCTTGGACAGGGCGGTTTCCAGCACCTCGCCGTTTTGCAGCGATGAAAGCATCGCCGCATCGGCGGGCGTAATCTCTTCCGGTTGCGGATCAAAACCGGGGCGGAAAATCGCTACGGTTTCAGATTTGGCTTTGGGCTTGGCGGCACCTTCATGGGTGTTCATCCGCCAGATGCCAAGGATCGGATAGGCCGAGCTGACCAGTTGAACCGAAGGCGCAAGCGAAAAGGTTGCATTTGGCAATTGATCGGTTTGCAGCCGGTTTGCATCAAAATCCGCGCTATCAGCGGCGTGATAGGACAGGCGCAACGCATATTCCAAACGGGCAACATCCCCAAGATAGGGGATATTGCCCAGCGCGGGATGTGTGAGAAGAAAATCCGCAAACCCTGCGCCGTATTTCATCATCAACGGGGACTTGGGCGGGTTTTGCCATTGGTAATCCCGCGCGAGGTTCTTGAAATTCGCATCGCCCAGCAGCTTGGCGATCACCGGAAACCCGGTGGCCAGCGCATCCATCAGCGAGGTGGCGACATTGTTGCGATAGACGTTGAACCGGCGCCCGGCGGGGTGGCCATCGGTGCCATGCAACCCCATGGGGATCGGGTCCGAAGGTTGGCGCAGGGCCGCGTGGAAGGAGGATTGCGATACGATCATGTCACAAGCTCTAACGCTTGTGCGGCGCGGGCAGTCTCGGCCTGCAAGACCGGCCAGTCGGGGACGTCGTTGTCCCATTCGATCAGCAGTGGTTTGGGGCCGGATCGGGCCAGGGTGTAATCCAGCAACGCCCAGACCGGATCGGCCACTTCGCGGCCATGGCTGTCGATCAGCAACGGGGCACCGTGTTCATCCTGATCCTCGTCATGACCGCCCAGATGGATTTCCCCAACCCGTTGCAGGGCGAAAGCATCGATATAGGCGCGGGGGTCCATGTTCAGGTTGACGGCCGAGACGAACACGTTGTTCACGTCCAGCAACAGCCCGCATCCGGTGCGGCGGGCGATTTCGTCCAGAAACTCCGGCTCTTCATAGGTGCTTTCGGCGAAAGCCAGATAGCTGGACGGGTTTTCCAAAAGGATCTGCCGCCCCAACAGCTCTTGCAGTTGGTCGATGTGATCGGCAACGCGCGCAAGGGTGGCTTTGGTATAGGGCAGGGGCAACAGATCGTTCAGGAAGTGGCTGTCATGGGTGGACCATGCCAGATGCTCGGAAAAACTGGCGGGGTTCAGCCAGTCGCAAAGATGTTTCAGGCGCTCAAGGTGGTCACGGTCCAGCGGGGCTTCACCGCCGATGGACAGGCCGACACCGTGGACAGAAATCGGAAATCGTTCGGACAGATAGCGCAGCTGCGCCAAAGGACGCCCGCCATCCCCCATATAGTTTTCGGCATGGATTTCCAGCCAGTCAACCGGTTTGGCGTTTTGCAGGATGCCAGAGTAATGCTGCGGCTTATAGCCGACACCGGGCAAGGGGGGCAAATTGGCGGTCTGGTCCAGCATGTTTTCTTTCCGTCAGAAAATGAGGTGAAACCCCGTCCTGCTTTGACGGGGTTTCGACAAGGCGCTGAATTACATTGGCACGTCACGTTCAAGCGCGACAAGCGAACCCATCCGCACGATACCATCGCCCATGTCTTCGATTTTGATATCCGTGCAGGTGCCCGCATCGACAAACGACCAGGAATTGCCCTGATAATCTACGGTCGATGTTCCGGCGCAGGTGGTGCCCGGCCCTGCGGCGCAGTCGTTTTGACCGGCCAGGGCCACGCCAAAGCATTTCTCTTTGTTGTTTTCGTCGGCCGATGCAGTGGCGGTCTGGCTGACCAGCGCGGCGGCGACAGATGCGGCAATTGCGGCGGTTTTGATGGTTTTGGACATTGGTTTCCCTCTTATGACAAACTAAGCCGCCAGATCGGCGGTAGGGAAACCCTAGCGAGACCAGCCAGTAACCTTCCACTCACGAGAGTGTGCTTCACGGCTGCGTTATGGCGCGTGACCGGAAAACATGCGGATGGCACATATATTTCAGGGCGCCGGGGGGATCCCCGACGCCCTGTCATGCATAAACCGGCGAATTGTTACAAAAGATCCGGCGGTGTGGCCTCAAGCGTGAGCGACCTCACGATTTCGTCCAGCAAAGTGACCGAGGTCTGTTTCTGCCCCAGACGGCGGACGGAAACGGTGCGTTCTTCCACCTCTTTCATCCCGCAGGCCAGAATGACCGGAACCTTGCCGACCGAGTGTTCGCGCACCTTGTAATTGATCTTTTCGTTGCGCAGATCCGCCTCGGCCCGGATGCCTGCGGCTTTCAGCGCCTCGACCACCTCAAGGCAATAGGCATCCGCGTCCGACACGATCGCCGCGACAACCACCTGACGCGGGGCCAGCCAGAACGGCAGCTTGCCTTCCCAGTTCTCGATCAGGATGCCGATGAACCGTTCAAAAGACCCAAGACAGGCGCGGTGCAGCATATAGGGGCGGTGTTTGTCACCATCCGCCGCGATATAATTTGCGCCCAGACGCTCGGGCAGGTTCGGGTCAACCTGGAAGGTGCCGCATTGCCAGACGCGGCCAATGGCGTCGGTCAGGTAGAAATCGAGTTTCGGGCCGTAAAAGGCCCCATCGCCGGGTTCCAGCGTATAGTCGCGGCCCACGGCCTTGATCGCGTTTTCCAGCGCCCCCTCGACATAGTCCCAACTTTCATCGGTTCCGACACGTTTTTCCGGGCGGGTGGCGAATTTGATTTCAAATTCGGGAAAGCCCAGTTCTTCATAGATATTGGCAAGGAAATCGATGAAGCGGGCGCATTCTGCCTGAATTTGTTCTTCAGTGCAGAAGATATGCGCATCGTCCTGGGTAAAGCCACGCACCCGCATGATACCGTGCAAGGCGCCTGAAGGTTCAAACCGGGCGCACGAGCCAAACTCGGCCAGACGAAGCGGCAGGTCGCGATAGGATTTCAGGCCTTGATTGAACACCTGCACGTGGCAGGGGCAGTTCATCGGCTTCAGCGCGTTGATGCGGGTGTGATCGCGGTTTTTCGCAGCGGCGTCGTCATTTTCGCCGTCGCGGCTTTCGTCGACTTCCACAAGGAACATATGGTGCTGGTATTTTTCCCAGTGGCCCGAGGCTTCCCATAGTTTGCGGTCAACGACTTGCGGGGTGTTGATCTCGTTATATCCGCCAGCGCGTTGTTTGCGGCGCATGTAATCCTGCAAGGCGGTGTAGATGGTCCAGCCATTGGGGTGCCAGAAGACCTGACCGGGGGCCTCTTCCTGCATGTGAAACAGGTCCATTTCGCGGCCCAGCTTGCGGTGGTCGCGTTTTTCGGCCTCTTCCAGAAAGTTGAGGTATTTGCGCAGGTCTTCCTTGTTTTTGAAGGCCACGCCGTAGATGCGTTGCAGCATCTGGTTTTTGCTGTCGCCACGCCAATAGGCGCCCGAGACGCGCATCAGTTTGAACGCATCCGCAGGCACCTGACCGGTGTGCTGCAAATGCGGGCCGCGGCAGAGATCCTGCCAGTGGCCATGCCAATACATGCGGATCGGCTGATCCCCTGGGATGGCTTCGATCAGCTCAACCTTATAGGGTTCGCCATTCGCTTCATAGAATTTTACCGCGCGGTCGCGGTCCCACACTTCGGTGGTCACGGGGTCACGGCGGTTGATGATCTCTTTCATCTTTTTTTCAATCGCGCCCAGATCTTCCGGCGTGAACGGCTCTTCACGGTCAAAGTCGTAGTACCAGCCGTTTTCGATGACCGGACCGATGGTGACTTTGACATACGGCCACAGCTCTTGCACGGCGCGGGCCATGATATGGGCGCAGTCATGGCGGATCAGCTCCAACGCTTCGGCATCGTTGTCCTTGATCGTGTTCAGCGCGATGCTGGCATCGGTATCAATCGGCCATTGCATGTCCCAATGGACCCCGTCAACAGTGGCGCTGATGGCCTTTTTGGCCAGAGATTTGGAGATGCTTTCTGCGACCTCGGCAGGGGTGACACCTGCATCATAGGATCGCGAATTGCCGTCAGGAAATGTCAGTGAGACTTGTGCCATGTCATGGCCTCCTCGTCAGTTTGGCGCCCACGGAACGCCCGGTTGCAAGTTATGGTTTCAGCGGTCTTTTGATCCCACTGACTTTGGGTGTCAAGAAGTGACGGTATGATCAGCCAAGCGGCATCCGTTTTTCAGCGATTTCCGCCCACCAGCTGCATCCGGCCGGAATGGCTTCGTCGTTGAAGTCATATTCGGGGTGATGAACATCGGCGCTGTCGCCGTTGCCGACAAGGATATAGGCGCCGGGACGTTCTTCGAGCATATAGGCGAAATCCTCGCCGCCCATGATCAGCGGGGCTTCGCGGCAATCGCCTGACACGCTTTTGGCGATATCGGCGGCAAATTCGGTTTGGGCGTCATGGTTGACCATCACCGGATAGCCGTCGTGATAATCGGTTTTTGCCTGTGCGCCGAAAACCGCAGCGGTATGTTCGGCGATTTCGGGCAGGCGTTTTCTGGCCATTTCGCGTTTTTCATTCGACAGCGTCCGGACGGTGCCGCGCAGATGTACCGATTGCGGGATCACGTTATAGGCCGTCGACGAGGTCTCGAACGATGTGACCGACACGACGATCTGCTCGACCGGATTGGCGTTGCGGCTGACGATGGTTTGCAAGGCCAGAACCAGATGGCTGGCCGCGACGGTCGGATCAATGGTTTCATGCGGCTTGGCGGCGTGGCCGCCTTTGCCTTCGATGGTGATGTCGAACAGATCAGTTGCCGCGAAAAACGGGCCGGGGCGGATGGCAAACTGCCCAACCGGCACGCCGGGCCAGTTGTGCATGCCGTAGGTTTCCTGAATGCCGAAGCGGTCCATCATGCCGTCCTCGCACATCTCGCGGCCGCCGCCGCCCCCTTCTTCGGCGGGCTGGAAGATCACCACGACCGTACCGTCGAAATTGCGGGTTTCGGCCAGATATTTCGCAGCCCCGAGCAGCATCGCCGTATGCCCGTCATGTCCGCATGCATGCATCGCGCCCTTGGTCTTCGAGGCATAGGGTTTTCCGGTCGCCTCGAATATCGGCAGCGCGTCCATATCGGCCCGCAGCCCAACAACCTTGCCCGATCCGGTTTGCTTGCCCTTGATCACGCCGACAACGCCGGTGCGGCCCAGGCCGGTGACGATTTCATCACATCCAAACTCTTCCAGCTTCTGCGCAACCAATGCCGCCGTGCGGTGGGTTTCAAACAGGATTTCCGGGTTTTCGTGAATGTCACGCCGCCAGGCAGTGATTTCATCATGCATTTCAGCAAAGCGGTTTTTGATTGGCATGGGGTTCCCCGAATGTCTGTCCGAAAGCGCAGCATGCCGGAGAGTGCCGCGACAGGCAAGAGAGCGCTATGTCGGCAACCGCCCCACGATCCGAACCGAGTCATATTTGCGTGAAGGCCGGGCAAAGGCCGTGCGGGCCAGAAAGGACCAATAGCTGGATGTTTTGACCCGCGCGTCACGGGCCATGCCGAACGCTTCGGCGATCTGCGCTTGCGTTTGCCGCCAGTCTGCCGAGAACTGGCGCGTATAGCCGCGATAGGACACGCTGGTTTTGGTTAAAGAAGCCGCGTCAAACAAGGCACCAAGGCTGGTTTCCGTAAAGAAATTCAAATGGCGCGGCACGTCCAGCCATGCCCAAAGCGGCCCGAAATAGGAACAGCCGGTGCTGGCATTGTTGGGGACTTCGACCACGACGATACCGCCGGGGTTCAAAAGCCCAACACTGTTTTTCAGCGCTTGAAACGGGTGGAGGCAATGTTCCAGCACATGCATGAAGACCACGGCATCGTATTTCTTTGCGGTGATCAACGCGGGCAGGTTTTCTGCGGTGCCGTTTTCAACCTGAAAACCGTGATCTTGCGCGATACGCCGCGCTTTTCGGTCAGGCTCGACCCCAAAGACCGAATGGCCGAGCGCGGCGATCTTGGCGGAATGTGCGCCCCGTCCGGACCCGATTTCAAGCACTTTGCGGGGCTTTGTGCCCAAGGTTTGTTTCCACCAGTTCTGATCCGGATCCGATCCTTTGTCAGCTGCCCATGCCAGACGGGTCAGGACCCGCTGCGAGACCCCGGGCCGTGCAAGTGAAGGGCCTTGGACCGAATGCGTGTGATAGCCGTCGATGACATAGAACGCTGAAATCTCGTCGGGATGCGGGCGCGGCCAAAGCTGGCCAAAGGCGCGGGTCTCGTCCCATAAAAGATCGTAACGTTCAGAAATATCCGGCCGACGCCAATCGCCGAGAAGCTTACACCAGTTTGTCGAAGTTGTCGGGTCGAGATCAGGAAAGCCCATGGCATCATCCTTACGCACATCCAAAGTATAAAGGATCGGCCCGAAGCAGGCAATTTGAGATGGGAACACTGGGCGATGGTGCCGCAGGGGAGGATTGAACTCCCGGCCTCACCCTTACCAAGGGTGCGCTCTACCACTGAGCTACTGCGGCGCTTAGCGTGTGGCGGGTGATTAGACTCAAAAGATCGACTGTGCAAGCGCAATCTGGACCCTTTTTTGACTCTGGGGTACAGAGGTCCGCATGACGAAAAAAACCGGTACGGACAAATCCGCAGACAGCGCGAAATCGCGCGAAGATCGCCTGAAAGCGGCGCTAAAGGCCAATATGGCCAAGCGCAAATCACAGGCAAGGGCCAGAAGCGGGTCAAAAACCGAGACCGCAAATAACAAAGGCTGAGCAGATGGATTCGATTCTTGTACGGGGCAATGGCCCCTTGAACGGGCGGGTCCCCATTGCGGGCGCAAAAAACGCCTGCCTGACACTGATGCCGGCCACACTGCTAAGCGAAGAACCGCTGACGCTGACCAATGCGCCAAGGCTGTCGGATATCAGCACCATGTCGCAATTGCTTGAATCGCTCGGGGCGGAAGTGACCTCGATGCAGGACGGCAAGGTGCTGGCCATGTCGAGCCACGATTTGACCAGCCACAAGGCGGATTATGAAATCGTCCGCAAGATGCGGGCATCGAACCTTGTTTTGGGGCCGATGCTGGCGCGACTGGGCGAAGCGATTGTTTCGTTGCCCGGCGGTTGCGCGATCGGTGCCCGCCCGATGGACCTGCATATCGAAGGTATGGAGGCGCTGGGCGCGACGGTTGAGCTTAAAGAGGGCTATCTGTTCGCAAAGGCCCCCGCCAACGGCTTGCGGGGCGGTGTTTACAACATGCGTTTTGCCTCGGTCGGGGCGACCGAAAACTTTGTTATGGCCGCGACGTTGGCGAAAGGCACATCGGTCCTGAAAAACGCGGCCCGAGAGCCTGAAATCGTCGATCTGGTCGCCTGCCTGCGCAAGATGGGCGCCGAGATCGAAGGCGAAGGCACGCCTGAGATCACCATTCAGGGCGTCGATCGTTTGCACGGCGCGACCCATGAAGTGGTCACTGACCGGATCGAGCTTGGCACCTACATGCTGGCCCCTGTCATTGCAGGCGGCGAGGTGGAATGCCTCGGCGGTCGTATGTCGCTGGTCAAAGCATTTTGCGAAAAGCTTGATGCAGCTGGTGTGGATGTTTCGGAAACTCAAAACGGGCTGTTGGTCAAACGCCGCGCAAATCGCTTGAAAGCGGTCGATGTGGTCACGGAACCGTTCCCCGGTTTCCCGACCGATTTGCAGGCGCAGATGATGGCTGCGCTGACCACGGCCGAGGGCGTTTCGGTTCTGGAAGAAAAGATTTTCGAAAACCGCTATATGCACGCGCCCGAGCTGATGCGCATGGGGGCGCAGATCGACGTGCACGGGGGAACGGCGACCGTCACCGGCGTCACCAGCCTTAAGGGTGCCCCGGTGATGGCGACCGATCTGCGGGCCTCGGTCTCGTTGATCCTTGCGGGCATGGCGGCGGAAGGTGAAACCATCGTCAAGCGCGTGTATCATCTTGATCGCGGCTATGAGCGCGTGGAAGAAAAGCTGGGTCGGATCGGTGCCCATATCGAAAGGGTGCAAGAGTGAGCCAGCAAGATGCAAGCTTTGCCGACGGGGCAGAGAAACCACTGAACATCGCGGCCTGGGATGCGGAAGATCTGCAAATCCTCTCGGCCCTGGTACAGGATGCGGTGTTTCCGATTACCGAGCTGAAATGGCTTCGCAAAAGCCGCCGGTTTGCCATTCTTCTGAACCGCTTCCGATGGGAGCTGCCGAAATCTGCCGCCACCAGGCCCGAGCGGGTTCAATCTGTTCTGGCGTTTGAGAACGTCCTGTCGGTGGCGTCGCTAGGGATCGACCGGTCAGATCAGGACGTGATCCTGTCGGTCTTGTCGATGGCCTATGAAAGCCGCGACGAGACAAGAGGAACCCTGACACTGGTTCTGGCCGGAGATGGTGCCATCCAGTTGCAGGTCGAAGCGCTGGAATGCCGCCTGAAAGATGTCACCCGACCGTATGAGGCCCCCTCGGGCAGCACCCCCGAACACGCGGATTAAAGCGTTTCGAGATTAACTTGAGACGCGAAGTTGATCTCGAAACGCCCACAACGCTTTTAAGTATCGCGCGTTTCGCAACATTGTTGTGCAACAACAATATGTCGCAACGTTTTAAACAGGCAGGATTCCCCGCAGTCTTGCTTGACAAGCCCCGGCGAATTGACGATAGACGCGGGCACCAAGACCCACCCCGTTTTGCCGCCACCCGACCCGGCAATCCGAACGCGGGCGCGGGCAAGGATCGGAGTGTAGCTCAGCCTGGTAGAGCACTGTCTTCGGGAGGCAGGGGCCGGAGGTTCGAATCCTCTCACTCCGACCAATTATTGAATTTCGGAAGATATCCGTCCGGCCTTTTGCCCATCAACCGGCGGGCGGTTTTGTCCGCCACCCAAAAAAAGACGCCGCGCGTTTGGGCACGGCGTCTTGGAACAGTTCTCCCTCTCAAGGCATTGTTTGAAAGGGGGATGTTTTAATTCGCGGCTCTGGTTTCCTCGACCATCTCGATCAAGGCGTCTGCCTCAACCAGCCCGGGGATAAGATTGTCGCCGATTACAAATGACGGTGTGCCGCTGAACCCAAGGGCTTGGGTCAATTGCATGGACGTCTGTATATGCTCGTCGATTTCGGGGCCGTCCATATCAGCCATCAGCTGGTCGATATCCAGACCGATTTCTCGGGCGATGCGCAAAACGCTGGCCTCTTCGGCGCGTCCGGTCATTCCCATCATGGCCCAGTGGAATTCTTCGTATTTTCCCTGCTTTCGGGACGCGAGCGCGGCCCGTGCGGCAAAGACCGACCCGTCGCCAAGAATCGGCCATTCGCGATAGACAAGGCGAACATTCGGATCAAAATCCAGAAGCGCCTGAACCTCGGGCATGGCGCGTCGGCAATAGGGGCAGTTGTAGTCAAAAAACTCAACGACCGTTACGTCGCCATCGGGATTTCCCAAAACCGGAGCGTTCGGATCATTCTCAAGCAAATCGCGCTGCCCTGACAGGATGTCGGACTGTGCTTGCGCCTGCGCTTCGTCATCGCGGGCCTGAAGGATTTCCACAGCTTCAAGAATGATGACGGGATTTTCGCGGATCGCCTCGTACACCAATTCCTTGATACGTTCTTCGCTAAGCTCTTGCGCGGCAAGCGTGACGGGGCTGGCTGCCAGCAGCAGGGCCACCCCCAGGTATTTCAGAAGTTTCATTTTTTGTCCCTCACCGTTGTTCTGCGTCGGTTCTTTCGGCCTGAAGCAGTCTTTCGCGATCTGGCCAGGTTGATTTTATATACGCGAGAATGTTCAGAATTTCTTCATCGGACAGGATATCGCCAAATGCCGGCATGCCGCTTTCGAATTCGATGCCCTGTCGCTTCATTACCTCGGAGCCGCCAAGTTTCGTATAGTCGAAAAGAACGCTATCGCTGTGATGCCATGTATGTCCAGTGCGGTCATGCGGAGGGGCGGGTAATTTTCCGTCCGGTCCGGCGCTTCGCCATTCCGGCTGGCCTTCGAGATTGGCCCCGTGGCAGGCGGCACAGCTATTGGCATAGAGTTGCTCGCCAGCCTCGATATCCAAATTCATACTGATTTCTTTTGTTTCCGGCAGCAGATCGCCGGATTGTACAAAATAGGCCACTGCAACTGCCAAGGCCAGAAAACCGGCTGCGAATAAGCTTAATCTAGTCATGCGACATCCACCCACGTTGTCATGCCCGAGGCGGCGTGCGCGAGCATGTGACAATGGAATAACCACTTTCCGGGGTTATGGGCAAGGAAAGCGATATCTCGGGTCTGGCCGCTGAAGATCAAAAGCGTATCCCGCAGGGGGCCAAGTGTGCCGTCCGCCAGCACTTCGCGGAAATGCATGCCGTGCAGGTGCATCGCATGTGCAAAGGCCGTGTCGTTCACGATTGACATGCGGGCCGTTTCGTTTCGGGATAATCGGGCAAGCGGTGTATCCGTCAGCCCTACGACCCCGTTGAAGGCCCAGAATTGATTGGCATTGGCAATCTGTTCCATATCCATGGATTTGCCATCCAGAACGGCCGTTTTAAGGCTGCCCATCGCCCCACCTTCCATTTTAAGCTGGATCGGCATTGCGCTTTGCAGATCTCCGACCGACATGTTCGGGTTTGGCGGCAATGGGGCAGGGGCGGCGCGGGGGGTACGCGCCGCGCTGCCCGTAACCGGAAATGTCGCCTGTGCAAAACCCTGTTTGTCTTCAATCCGCGCGAGAAAGGCGTTTTCGCCTTCGTCTGCGGTGACATCCACAAACAGGTCGACCCGCTGGCCCGGTGCCAGGTACAGAGGACCTTCAAGTTTCTCGGGATTTGTCAGGGGCATGCCGTCATAAGCCATGATCCAGCCGTCAAATCCCGCGACGGCCAACGAGAATATCCGGTCATTGGCCGCATTGATCAGGCGCAAGCGCAGACGTTCGCCCTTTTTGACGTTGGACGTATAATTGGCGGCGCTGTTTGTCGTTATGAAATTGCCCAGTCGTCCGGCGTGGCTGCGATCATGGGTGCCGGCAAATGGGCCAGCAATCTGACCGCTTTCGGGGTTCAGACGCCAGTCATCAAGGATCAGGACCTCATCGCGGTCAATATCGGGCCGTTCCGCTTCATCGACGATGAAGGCCCCGTAAAGCCCGCGTCCGACCTGTTCGAAGGAACGCGCATGTGCGTGATACCAGAATGTGCCGGCATCCGGGGCGGTGAACGAATAGTCAAACCCGTCACCGGGCGCGACGCCATCCTGGGTCAGGCCGGTCACGCCGTCCATGGCGTTATCGATCCGAAGCCCGTGCCAGTGAACCGATGTCGGTTCGTCCAATTCGTTCAGAAGGCGTGTTTGAAAAACCGACCCTTGGCCCATTCTGAGTTCCGGCCCCGGGGCGGTGCCGTTATATCCCCAGATCTCGGTCTGCGGAAATCCATCCGGTCCAAGTTGAAGCATCGCCTTCCGTGCTGCCAATTCGGGGGGGACCCCTTCCTGGGCGAGCAGCGTTTTTGGTGCAAATGGCACGAGACCGGCCATCGCGCCGGATTTCAGGAAGGCTCGTCTGGTAATGTGCATTCGCGGGTCCTTCGTTGCGGCATTTATGCCGTCAGATGGTGTCGGTTAGAAGTACGGGTATTCTGTTGTGCGAGATGCTGCACGATGGCGTGGCCGAAGTGTCGCGGCTGCAAACACCATCTGCCCATGGATCGCGGTTATCCCGAACCGAGACATCCCGCCCGGATCGCGCTGCGGCCAAATCGGCGCAGCCAAATAGGATCGTTTCGAAAATTTCGGTCGCGGCAGGTGTGAAGAAAAGCATCTGTGCGATCACACGAATAAATGGGTCAGGTCCGAAAAGAAGTGCGCCGCAGGTCCTACGTGAGTTAGTTGATACCGTTGGCCCGCTGAAGCTCGCGCACATAGGTTGCCACCAATTGAACGTCGGCTCGGGTCAATCCTTCGATCGGAGGCATGTTGCCGAAGTCCCAGTGATGCGCCTGAACACCATTCGCTGCGGCATAGACAAACGCGCCATCCGAGTGGTGGTTCGGTTCGTAAATCTGGTGCACCAGCGGAGGCGCCACGCCATTTTGCCCAGCCGCATTCACACCGTGGCACACGGCACATTTCGCCTCGAACACATTTTTACCGATCTGGGCGTTTGTTGACAGCCGTTCGGGCAGGTTGACCGCCACAATCGGATCACCGGTATCGATGCTGCTTGTGTCTGGCGGCTCCATCGAGTGGCCAGGGGTGGCCACTTCGGTGGCTGGTTGCAGATATTGCCAGCCAACCATACCCAGCCCCAGCACGATAAACGCACCGACGAACCATGCCCAAAAATTCATGTTTTTTGTCCTTCTCAGATCAGTTTAACCTGAGTGCCAACGGGGGTACGCTCGTAAACTTCTTCGATTTGCCGATTGTAAAGCCCGATGCAGCCGTTTGACGACCGCCGTCCGATTTTACGTGTGTCTTGCGTACCGTGTATCCGATAATATTGCCAAGATAAATACAAAGCTCGTGTGCCCAAAGGATTGGCCGGATCGCCGCCGCGAATGAACGCGGGCCATTCGGGATTTCTGATCCTCATGGACGGGGTCGGTGCCCAGCTTGGGTTTTTGCGTTTCTCGATAACCTCGGTATAGCCGCGTTTGGTCAATTCATCCGTCAGCGGAACAGATGTCGGATAAATCCGCATCTCGCCGTCGGATGTCCAGTGCTGCAATACCCGTGTATTCGTATCGGAAATGATGATGCCGCGGCCAAGATGGTCAAAATGATCGCGCCATTCATGCAGGGCAAAGGACGAAACATTGTTTCGAACGCCCGTTTCATCAGACGCCGACGCCCGAAGGAGCGTCGGCGCCGCGATGACGGTGGCTGTAGCCAATAAGAAGGAACGCCTAGTCTGCCTTGCCGTCATGCCTGTTCACCTTGTCTGTTACTGCTCAGAATTCGTGGGTTCATTCGCTTTGCGCCATTATTCATAATCCGGTCTTCGGAAATCTCCAAGATTTTCACGGTAACATTTTTGTATCGAAATGTATCCTTGACCTTTCAGTAAGGACAGCGCCTATCAGGGCGTATCTAAACTGCAATGCAGGAAATAGGATATGGATGATCAGGAAACCAGCCCGAAATCGAACAACCGCCTGATGCAGCGGGGCATGTTGGTTTGCTGTGCGGCGATGCTGTTGCCGATCGCTGCATATTCCCTTGCCGGAGGATCTTTGCTCGGGTCATGGGGGAATATCGGCGTGTCCGCTTTGCTGCTGGCCTGCGTTGGGGCGCATTTCGCGATGCATAAAAGCGCGGGCAAAACCTGCCATGAGCAAAATGATGGCGAACGGGAACAACCCCTTATAATCAAAAGACAAGTCGCGGGGCTTCGGTAAACCGGTTTTGGCCAGATAGGGTATGGGAAAACGAACGATCCTGATCAGCATGTTGGCGCTTGGCGGCTGTGCCTCTCAATCACTTTTATGCGAGCAGATAGGCGACGCCGGTGCATCTACAAAGGCATATACGGTCGAATTGCCGAACGGTTGTGAAATCGTTGCACGCAAAGGTGATCTGGCGGAATTGCAATGCGTTGATGACCGTGTAGGATTTATCGCTGACAATCTTCTAGCCCCGGGTAGCGAATAGAATGAGAATCAAAATACGCCTGTACCATCGGTTGAAGCACCTCTTCCTTGCGATCCTTATGTTCGTGGGAACTGTGGCCGGAATCGCCGAGGCGCGGACCTCCGAAGTGTTTTCGACAGTCGCCGTCGAAGCGCAGCTGGTTACGGCCCAAGACGGGATCGCGCCTGGATCTTCGATATTGTCTGCAGGGCTGTATCTAAAGCTGGGCGATGGTTGGAAGACCTATTGGCGTTCGCCCGGCGAAGTTGGGTATCCGCCCGAAATCGATTGGTCCGCCTCTGAGAACGTTGCAGACATTGAAATGCTCTGGCCGGCACCGGAAAGGTTTACGGCCTTCGGGATCGAAAATTTCGGCTATTCAAAGGAAGTCCTGTTCCCGCTGCAAATTACCCTGAAAGAAGCAGGAAAACCGGTTGAGCTGGCAATTGATGTCAATGTCCTGACCTGCTCGACGGTTTGTGTGCCAGAGGAATTTTCGCTTAACGTCTCGCTTCCCAATGATCTGACCCGCGATGAACGCTCTTCCGAACTGATCTCGAAATATCTCGCAAAAGTACCCGAGGATGAGCCGCTGGAATACGCAAATGCGTTTGTGCCGGAAGACTTTTCATCGCTGGTTTTCGAGGTCGAGGCGCGCGCGCCGTTCTCGTCTCCGGACGTTTTCCCCGAGCTGGGCGAAGGCACAGCGTTGGGAAAGCCCGACATACGGGTTTCGGCTGACGGCAAACGCCTTTGGGCGGGCTTTCCGATCCTGTCGGTCGATCAGGACAATTATTCCGATCCGGTCGTCACGGTCACGGATCAGGGGGGCAGGGCGTTCACGGTCACGCCAGCGGTCATCGACGCGGCGCCGACGCCCCCTTACAAACTGGCCCGTTCCGGCCCGGGCTTGAGCGAGCTTGCCTGGATCGCGTTGATAGCCCTGTTGGGTGGGTTCATTCTGAACGCGATGCCCTGCGTGCTGCCGGTTTTGTCCATCAAGGTGTCATCTGTCTTGAAAGCAGAAGGTCGCGACAGGCGCGAAATCAGGATCGGCTTCCTGTTTTCAGCATTGGGCGTTGTGGTCTTTATGTGGGTCCTGGCGGCCATTTTGTTCGCATTGAAGCTTATCGGCATCAGCGTGGGATGGGGGCTTCAGTTCCAAAATCCGGCATTTGTGGCCTTCATATTCTTCATTCTGGCCGCCTTTTCGGCAAACCTTTTCGGGCTTTATGAAATATCCTTGCCGCCTGCGCTTTCCAAGCGGCTGTCGGGCAGTGGAAATTCCGGCAAGGGTTATGTGGCTGATTTTCTGACGGGTGTTTTCGGCGCCGTGTTGGCGACACCGTGTTCGGCACCCTTCCTAGGCACTGCGGTCGCCTTTGCATTGGCGGGGCGGGGGATCGACATACTTGTCGTGTTTACCGCGTTGGGGCTTGGCCTGTCGCTGCCCTACCTGTTTTTTGCCCTGTACCCGAATATGGTCACAAAGCTGCCCAAGCCCGGCAGATGGATGATTGTTCTCAAGCTGGTGCTGGCGGTATTGCTGGCAATCACCTCGGCCTGGCTGTTGTTCGTCTTGATCGGTTTGTCGGGTATCAAAGCCGGGGGCGTCATCGTTGCCGGTGCAGTTCTGGCTTTGCTTCTTGTGGTAAAGTCCAGATGGATCGGTGCGGCGATCTTGTCAGTGGCGACCGTCGTCGGCATTGCGATGTTGCCGCTTACCGAAACCGAGGTGTCCGGCACCGGCCAAATCGCATGGGTCGAGTTTGATCGCCCGCAAATCGCCAGGCTTGTCAGCCAAGGGGAAACCGTGTTTGTCGATGTGACGGCGGATTGGTGTTTGACCTGCAAGGCAAACAAAGCCCTGGTGCTCGAGCGTGATCCGGTACTTTCGGTTCTGAATTCGGATGCGGTTGTCGCCATGCAGGCCGATTGGACACAGCCTGACAAACGCATCGGGGCATTCCTGGAAAGCCATGACAGGTTCGCCATTCCGTTTAACGCGGTCTTTGGGCCGTCCGCACCTCAGGGCATCGTCCTACCGGAAATTCTGACCACCACAAGCGTGCTAGAAGCGATAGAAACGGCAAGCCTGGCCAGCCGTTAACCCCCCGCTTTCTATGCCGGATAAAGGAAGACCTTGGTGTTAAGCGGCACCCGGTTGTAAAGGTCAATCAAATGCGTGTTCACAAGGCGGGCGCATCCGTTTGAAACCCGCCGCGCAAGCGTGCTTGGATCGTTGGTTCCGTGAATGCGCAGATAGGTGTCACCGCGATCGTGCTTGTAAAGGTAAAGCGCCCTTGCACCCAGCGGGTTGTCCAATCCCCCCGGCAAGCCTTCGGCCAGTGGTCCATAAACCTCGGGCTGGCGTTCGATCATTTCAGGTGTTGGTGTCCAATAGGGCCATTCGCGCTTGGCACCGACATAAAACTCGCCAGCGACATATAATCCCGGTCGTCCGATCCCGACGGTATAGCGGATCGCCTTGTTGTCCGGCAGCGTCCAGAAAAGCGCGAATTGGGCCGGGTCAACATGGATTTCCCCGGCGGGGAAGTCGTTTGATATCACGACTTCCCTGGGCAGATACTCATCGGGAAGATCATATTCCGGTATGATCTCGTCATGCGCTAATCCCTTTACCGGCAGCCCCGCCAGGGGGGCCGCCAAACCGGCTTTAAGCAGGTCCCTTCGCTTCATTATTGATCCCCCAATTCGCTAAGGGCCTGAGCAACCGCTGCGCGTCTTGGATCTTGTGAGGATGTGCCTTCCAGCAGATCTTGCGCCTTTTCATAGGCATCTATGGCTTGATCTACCTCGTTCAGAACCTTGTAGGCATTGCCCAGACGCATCCAGCCATCCAGATCGTCCGGTTCTTCCGCCAGACGGTCAGCAAGACGCGCGACCATCGATCTGATGAATTCGTTCTGTTCGTCTGCCGACATTTCCCCGACGGCTTCCACATCCTCGCGTGTCGGGCCGGGTGCGCCGCCTGCCATCATTGGCGCAAATTGCGCAAGCGAGATCGGCTCTGCGCCGACTTCAGCGGCGATGATATTGGCCCTGACCACAAATGTTTCCATCCAAGGGGCAAAATCATCGGCCGTCTCAAGACGTTCAACCAGCATGTCATAGGCCATTTTGCCCTGGCCGTTTTGATGGAACGCCAAGGCCTTGTAATAGGTTCCAGCCGGATTTCGGGGGTCCAGGAGAATGGCCTGATCGATTGCACGTTCAGCTTTTGGTGTGATCACACCCTGCTCGGCGACAATCAAAGCCTCGGCCAGCATGGAATACACGACCGAGTCCGCACCCTCTTTCAACGAAGCCTGTTCGTAGGCATCGGCGGCGTCAGCACGACGCCCCAATCGGGCGTAGGTCTGTCCCAACAACATCCAGCCTTCCAGCGCGCCGCCGTTGGGGTCGGCCAGCAGTTGTTCGGCCAGTCGGCGGGTCAGATCTTCGATCCGGCGCCGCTCTTCAATCTCTTCCTGACGGTCGGCAAACGCAACGCTCGCGATGTCGGGCGAACCTGCGTAATTGTAATAGGTTGCCGCTGAGATGGGGACAAACAGCGCCGCGATGACAATCGCGATATTGCCGAATTTCCCCGATTGCGGAACTGTGTGGTATCGCCCCTGCGCCAATATCCGGCGTTTGATTTCCTGCGAAGCCGCCCGCGCTTCGTTTGCAGAAATAAGTCCGCGTTTTTCGTCACGGCTGACCTCAGAAAGCTGATCATTCAGAATTGCCAGCGTTGCATGGGCCGGGCTTACGGATCCATCCGACTTGCCAAGAAGCAAAACAAAGAGAAATGCAGAGGCCGCGACGGCCATTGCAATCATCACACCCCAGATCATTTTTCGTCTCCGTTTTGGATCGTGGAAAGGATTCGAACAACTTCCTCTTCATCCGAATTGGACAACGAGCGGTTCACGGTTTTGTTGCGTGCCTGAAGGATGATCATGGTACCAAATCCAATCGCGAGCAGAACCAGTATCGGCGGCATAAACCAAAGTATGTAAGTTGACGGTTTGAACGGCGGCTTCAGAAGAACATAGTCGCCATATCGCGCGACGATATAGGCGATGACCTCTTCATCGGTATCGCCTTCAACCAAGCGTTCGCGCACCAAAAGGCGCAGATCACGGGCCACGCCCGCGTTCGAGCTGTCGATGTCCTGGTTTTTGCAAACCACGCATCGAAGCTCTTTCGAAATGACCCGCGCCCTTGCTTCCAGGACCGGGTCGGCCAGAACTTCGTCCGGTTCGACCGCCGTCGCCATGAGCGGAATAATTGTGAAGATCAGGATAAGGATATACCGCACGTTCATTCTCCTACTTGAATGGCACCGGCCTCGATCAAGGCCAGCCGGAATCTTTTCTCTGGCTCTTCACCAACAACCGGACCGACATACCGGTAAAGGACGGTCCCGTCTTCGCGGACAATGAATGTTTCCGGCACACCGGAAATCCCCCACTCGATGCCCGCGCGGCCGTCAATATCCGAGCCGATACGTTCGTAAGGGTTGCCAAGCTCTTCCAGCCACTTGACCGCATCCTTTGGTTTGTCCTTGTAGTTGATGCCAAACAGCCGCGCGCCGTCTTGTTCGACAAACTTTGTCAGCACGGTGTGTTCGGCCCGGCAGGGCACACACCACGATGCGAAAACATTGACGATCACGGGGCGGTCCAGATCACCGAAATCCGCACGGGAAAATCCGGGCGTGTCCAGCCCTTCGACTTTTTCCAACGAGAATTCAGGCGCCGGTTGGGAAATCAAAACCGATGGAATTTCGTTCGGGTCCCGATCCGGGTTTAACCCCCAGAAAAAGAACCCGCCGAAAACAACGGCAATGATCAGCGGGGCAAAGGCAATAAGGCGTCTCATCGGTTACTCAGCCGCCTGTGCCTGACTGCCCAAAGTCTTCGACTTTTTCGGTGCCCCAACCCGCAAACGCCGGTCCGAAAGCGACAGCAATCCGCCGAAGCACAGCATGAACGAGCCGATCCAGATCAGGATTACGAGAGGTTCGTACAGAATCCGCAACGTCCACGCGCCGGCTGCTTCTGCCGATTCAAGCGAAGGCGCTGAAATCGACGCATAAAGATCGCCGGCGGGGGTTGAGCGGATCGCGGATTCGGTCGTGGTTGATTGCGCAACCGGATAGGTCCGACGTTCGGGGTAAAGTGTCGTCACATATTCGCCGTCCATTTCAACCCGCAGAATCCCACGTTCTGAGAAATAGTTGGGTCCCCGAACACGGTCCGTGCCTTCGAACGTGACGTCAAAATCCCCGATCTCAAGTGTTGTTCCCGGTTCGGCGAATTTGATCACCTCGTCTTTCCAGACGGTCGATCCGATCATACCCAGCATCAGAAGCGCAACACCCAAGTGGGCTGTCGTCATCCCGTATGCCGCCCGTGGCAGGTTACGCGCACGTCGCCATGCTGTTTTAAGGTCGCTTTCGAACAGGCGAATGCGCATGGCCCATTCGTGCAGTGTTGTGAACATAAGCCAGACCGCCAGAAGCAGCATCACGAAGGCCAGAACCGGACCGCGTTCATAAAGATACCAGATGACCAGCGAAGCGATAAGGGTCAGGCCCGCAACGAATTTCAGCCGTTGCACGATCCCTGCCAGATCCGCCCGTTTCCACGACAGGAACGGACCAAGACCCATCAGGAAAATCAATGGCAGCATCATGGGTATGAAAGCGGCGTTGAAGAACTGAGGACCTACGGAGATTTTATCTCCGGTGATGGCTTCCAGGAACAGCGGGTAAAGCGTGCCGAACAACACGGTGCCGGTTGCAGCTGCCAATATCAGGTTGTTGATCAGCAGGCCTGCTTCACGGCTGACCGGTTTGAACAGGCCACCGCCAACCATGGCTGGTGCTCTCCATGCGTAAAGAGTTAGCGATCCACCGATTGAAAGTGCCAGAAGCCCGAGAATATACATCCCCCGCTCTGGATCGACCGCGAAGGCGTGAACCGAGGTCAGAAGGCCCGAGCGAACGATAAACGTGCCCAGCAGGGAAAGCGAAAATGTCAGGATGGCAAGCAAAATGGTCCAGCTTTTGAACGCATCGCGCTTTTCCGTGACAATGGCCGAGTGCAGCAGGGCGGTGCCGAGAAGCCATGGCATGAAGCTGACGTTTTCAACCGGGTCCCAGAACCACCAGCCGCCCCAGCCAAGCTCGTAATAAGCCCACCACGATCCAAGTGCGATGCCCGCCGTCAGGCTGACCCATGCGGCCAGTGTCCAGGGACGCACCCATCTTGCCCAGGCCGCATCAACCCGGCCTTCAATCAGCGCGGCCGCTGCGAAGGAAAAGACAATCGAAAAACCGACATATCCGAAATACAGCAATGGCGGGTGCATGGCCAAGCCGATGTCTTGCAGCAGCGGGTTCAGGTCGTCGCCGTCCAGCGGGGGCGGAAAGATCCGATCAAACGGGTTGGACGTCAAAAGCATGAAGCTTAGGAAGCCAACGCTGATCCAGGCCTGTACCGAAAGTGTTCGCGCCCTGAGGCTGGTCGGCAGGTTTGAGCCGAAAATGGCGACACCTGCGCCGAAAATCGTCAAAATGAACACCCACAGCAGCAGCGACCCTTCGTGGCTGCCCCAGGTGGCGGCAATCTTAAAGATCATCGGCTTGAGCGAGTTTGAGTTGTTAGTCACGTTCAGAACGGTGAAATCCGACGTGATGAACGCATTCAGAAGCGCTGCAAAGGCGAATCCGACAAATACAACCTGAGCATAAGCGGTGACTTCCGCTGATCGCATCAATCGAACGTCGCCCCGGTTTGCGCCGATAAGCGGTAGGATTGATTGAACAAGCGCCAGAAATAGCGCCAGAGCTAACGAGAAATGACCGAGTTCAGGTAACATTGATGGGCTCGCAGTTCATGAATGTTTCAGGGATAGGGGTTTGGATCAGGTGTTCAGCGCGGCTTTTCGACGGGCGAATTCTTCCTCGTCAATTTCGCCGCGCGCCAGGCGTTCTTCCAGAATTTTCAAGGCGCTCGAGCCGCCAGCGCTGTCTTTATCGCTGAACCAGCGTACGGCAAGAACGATAAGCGCGATTATGACGCCCCAAAACAAAAGCATCACAAGTCCGCCGCCCATCAATCCGAATCCACCGCCCCACATGTGACCATAAGTATAATCGTCTGCCGGTCCTGCCAATGCTGTTGTGGCGGAAAGCACTGCGGGAAGCACGATTGCGAAATTTCTAATCTTCATTTTAGTCTCCTTTGCTAGGGTTGGAGTTCGAAGCGGGCAGCCGGATCGTGGCCCGTAATCCGCCCGTTTCCCGATTGGAAAGTGTGATGTCTCCGCCATGGGCGCGGAGAATTGAACGCGCGATCGAAAGGCCAAGCCCGTGGCCCCCGGTTTCAAGCGACCGGCTTTCATCCAGACGGACGAACGGATCAAATACGCGGTCAATCGAAGCCTCCGGTATGCCCGGTCCTTCGTCATCGACGTGAATGACAATTTCGCCGTCTGTCACGGTCCAGCTGACTTTTGCGGATTTGCCATATCGCACGGCATTTTCGATGATATTCCGCAGGGCGCGTTTGAAGGCATTCGGACGCAGCCTTGCCTGAAATTCCGGTCCCGGAACAATTTCGAAATCCGCCAGCATGCCGGTTTTAAGATCACGCAGGAAATCCAGCAGCGTGATGGTTTCAAAGGGTTCGTTTTCGGAAACGCCTTTGGCAAAGCTCAGGGTCGCCTCGACCATTGCCGTCATTTCTTCAACGGACGCGGTCAGGCTTTCCCTTGTCTCGTCATCTTCGACCATTTCCGCCCGAACGCGCATCGCCGTCAGAGGCGAGCGCAGATCGTGCCCGACGGCGGCCAGCATGCTGGTCCGGTCGGAAACATGCCGCCTCAGACGCTCTTGCATACGGTTGAACCCGCTCGTCAACTCTCGGACTTCAAGCGGACCCTTGGTTGGAAGATTGGTCACCTTTTCTCCGCGCCCCAGGTTTTCGGTCGCTTTCACAAGCCGGCGAAGTGGTCCAAGAAGGCCGGACATGACAAACCAGGAAACGCTGATAAGAAGCGCCGTTGCAGTCAGACCAAAGGTCAGCATCGAGTATAGGGGCCACTGGATCGGCGGCCGTTCAAATCGGGTGCTGACATTAAGCCACTGACCGCCGGAAATCGAGATCGAAAGGTTCATTTCAACCGCCGCCAGCTTGCCCTGCATCATCGCCATATGCATTTCGGTCATTTCATATGCGATCGTCGGAAGCGGCATAAGCTCGCGCTCGATCTCGTGCAGTTCAACACGAATGTCCCGGCTGTAACTGTCGTTCAGCAGGGTCCGCACCCGCGCTTCGACCAGACCGCCGTCAGAATGGACCGTATGATCAACCAGAGGCTCGTCCGTCAGATCAAACCGAACCAGAGGCGAGTCCGCTGCGCGCAGGATGGAATCATGAAGATCAATCGGGGCTTCTTCGATAAGCTTGGCCGCGTTTGCAGCCCTACCGGCGGCTTCGAAACCCATGGCTGCCTGTATCGCCAGACTGCGTTCGTCGGCAAACAGCCAAAGGCTGACCAGCTGTGCTGCGGTCAGCGTTGCCATAATAAGAAGCACGAGCTGAACGCGAAGCGATGAAAAAACCCCTTGGATCATTCGACCACCTCAACTTTCACCGAAAGGCAATAGCCCCCGCTGCGAATGGTCTTGATAATCCTTGGCCGCAATATGTCCGGTTCGACTTTGCGGCGCAGCCGCGATATCTGGTTGTCGATTTTCCGATCCAGCGGACCCAAAGACGTGCCTTGCGACAGGTCAAGCAACTGGTCGCGGCTTAGAACGACACCAGGCCTTTCAAGCAATGCTGCCAGAAGCTTGAATTCAGACGGGGTAAGCGGTGTCTCTTTGCCGGTGTCATCGGTCAGGGTTTGCCGGTCGACGAGCAGGGTCAGATGCTCGAACCGCACCTTTTTACCTCTGAGTTCACCGGTAAATTCCTCGGTTTTTTCACTGCGGCGCAGAACCGCCTTTATCCGCGCAAGCAATTCCCGTGGATTGAACGGTTTTGGAAGGTAATCGTCTGCCCCCAGTTCCAAACCGACGATCCGGTCGGTTTCTTCGGCCAGTGCCGTCAGAAGGATGACCGGGATGTTGGTTTCAGAGGTGATCCTTCGGCATGCGGAAAGCCCGTCTTCCCCTGGCATCATAATGTCCAGAACGATCAGATCGAAGTTACCGGATGCGCGCTTGATGTCCATGTCATGGGCATCTTTCGCGGTTGTGACACGCAACCCGTTCTTTTCGAGATAGCGCGAAAGGCTGTCACGAATTTGCTGGTGGTCATCGACGACCATTATATGAGGTATGCGCGTCATCTGAGAGACAATATTCCATCAATGTAACAAGGGGCAGTCCATTTTTGTCGCCAAGTGTATCAAAGCAATACTTACGCGACAGACTGATACATTCGAGTGTTGGCATTTGTATTTCAATTGCGGGAAACTTGGTCACATAAGTTTCGCAGACAGTTGAAAGGTAAAGACCATGTCAAAATCAAGAATTATCCCTCTGGCATTCGTAATCGGTACTATCGGCGCAGGGGCAGCTTTTGCTGACGCCAATCACGACGATAATGACACCGCAACCGGCGGCGTTGTTGCGTCGGACAATATGGGCAATGGCGTAATGGGCCAGGCCGGTCAGATGGGTGGAGGAATGATGAATTCGACCAGCCAGATGGGTGGCGGATACGCGAATTCGACTGGCGCGATGGGCGGTGGCATGAATGCTTCTCAGATGGCTGAACATCAGAAAATGATGATGTCCATGATGCAAATGATGATGAAAATGCATGGCGGCAACATGGGCGGATCCAACATGGGTGGCTTCGGCAACATGGGCGGCAACGGCATGATGGGCGGCATGATGGGCGGCTCGAATTTTGGCGGAAGCGGCATGATGGGTGGCTCCAACATGGGTGGCTTCGGCAACCTTGGCGGCTCCAGCATGGGCGGTAATGGCATGATGGGCGGCATGATGGGCGGCTCGAATTTAGGCACCAACGGAATGATGGGCGGCATGATGGGCGGCTCAAATTTTGGTGGTGCCGGTATGATGGGCGGCATGGGTATGTTTGGTGACGGATCGCTTTCAAATGAGGAAGCAATGAAAAGGCTCCAATCCATGTACATGATGTCCGACACGGATGGTGACGGCGCATTGTCCATCGCCGAGTTCGAGCCGATGCACGCAGCCATGATCCGCGAGAACATGACCTCTACGTTCCAGATGCTTGACGCAGATGGAGACGGCATGGTTTCGCAAGGTGAAATCGGTGTGCCTGTCGATCAGATGGGAATGCAGCAGGGGCAAATGGGCAACTAATGGCGCCCCGGCCGTAATCTCCAAGTACCAAGACTCAATGAACCTGTGAAAAGGGTGAATTGACGAAACAACCAAGAATAGGAACCGACCTATGAAATTTAGAAGTGCAATAGCGGTTGTTCTGGCAACAACATCCTTGACCGCGACGATTGCCAATGCTGACGCGGCCCGCGTATTTATCCCCGAGGGCAGTGCCGACGCTATCCGGGTAATCGACTTTGAGTCTGGCAAAAACGTGGGCAGCATCGCAGATGTCGAAGCTGTCCACGGTCTGGCGGGAAGTCCGAACTCACCTTACCTCGTGGCAGGAAGCTATATGGAGTTCGACCGTGACGAGGTTGCCGATATGGCAAAACCCGACACTGTCAGCGAGGATGAGCATGCCGTTCACCATGCCAAGCCGAAAAAGGTGCTTGGCCCTTCGGATGCAGGGATCAGCATGCTGTCAGTGATTGACGCGGAATCCTCGGCCGTTGTCCGCAAGATCGAAGTCCCCGGTGCCGTGCACCACGTTTCGATGTCGCCAAACGGCAAGTATGCGGTTTCGACCCATCCAAGTGGCGACGGCGTGTCAATCGTCGATCTTGAAAATTTTGAGCTGATTGCCTGGATTCCAACCGGACCCATGCCAAATTATGCGGCGTTTGGCGCAAGTAGCGACGTTTTTTACGTATCGAACGCAGGAAACGGAACGGTCAGCGAAGTTGATCTGAAGCGCGGCATAGTTCGGCGGAACATGGTGTCTGGTGATACGCCCGAGCACCTTGCACTCGATGCCGAAACAAACAAGCTGTATGTGGCGGATTCAGATGTCGGAACCGTCATCGAGCTTGATCTGACCAATGGTCAGGAAACGGGCCGCTTTGAAATCGGCGGAGAAATCCACGGCTTGGACCTGTCAGATGATCGTGCGTCGTTGTTTGTTGCAGCAAAAGGAACTGATCGTATCGTTTCGATCGATCTCGGGTCTGGTGCGCTGACGGCCAAGACTTTGGCCCCTGCGCCGTATCACCTGACAACCGTCCCTGGTGAAGACACGGTTTATGTCTCAAGCAGAGATGAGCCGAAAGTCTGGGTGGTTGATGCGCAAACGTTGACAGAGGTCGACGAAATCCAGATTGAAGGTGAAGGACACCAGATGGTGGTCCGCAAATAATCGGAAACCCGCGATCCGGGGTTTCATTTAACTCCCGGATCGCGGTTTTTCGTAGTCAATGATAAAAAGCCGGAAAATCCGGTTCGCAAACCCAACCAACACTATCAGGCGAGGTATTCAATGCTAAGATCACGACCTACGTTCGTAAGGCATTTTGTAGTTCTTCTATTATCCATTCTGTTATTTGTCGCTTTTCTGTATTCGCGTGCGGAATGGTCGGAAATGCATCGCTATAACCGGGCGATAGGCGATGTTTCGTTGGTTCTTATATCTTTCGCCATGGTTATTGGTCCCGTTTCGAGGCTGGCAAACAAAAAGTGGCTTCGAAGCCTTTTACCCTATCGGCGCGAGCTGGGCATTTGGGCTGTGGTTGCAGCCCTCATTCACACGATCATCATTCTGTTCGGATGGGTCGAACTGGATCTTTGGCGTCTTTTCGGCTTCGAATTCCACCCGGGATTGCAGCAATACGTCATGGTCAGGCACGGCTTTGCGCTTGGCAACGCCCTTGGAATTCTGGCGCTTTTGTATGGTTTCGTGCTGGCGATCACGTCCAATAACCTAAGTCAGCGTATTCTGGGAAACAGCGTGTGGAAGTATCTGCAACAGGGGGCCTATGTCCTGTGGTGGCTGGTCGTAGCGCATACCGCCTATTTCCTGTTCGTGCATTTTCTCGATTATCACCGCGCGATACCCGAGCCGAATTGGGCACAGCTGCCCTTTATCGGATTGGTGCTGTTGGTTGTCCTCGCCCAAAGCGCGGCATCAATCGTGACCTGGCGCCGCGCCCGCATGCGAGAGCAGGCCAGCGCCGCGTAAGGGCATCCTTCACGCTTCCCAAGGCAGAAACACCTGTCTATTGCCGTGATCAAAGCCGGAAAGGTTCTCTTTCCGGCGATCCGGCATTTATGAGCCGCGGAAATGATCCGCTTATTCAGGACTTCCCCCTGAAATCCGATCCGCGAGGCTCGGCCAATTTGCGCTTGGGGTGATCTGGTTATCAATCTATAGGATGGGTCCCACATGAGTTCGTGCCCTCGCAACGCCGCCACGGTGCGGGAACCCGCCGTACCTTGGAGGGAACGAGCCTTGGCAAATGTGAAAGGAACCCGAGATGTATGACGCAAACCACCTTGCATTTCGCCTGCGCGTTGCCAGCATTGGCCGAGAGAACGCGACCTTTCTTAAAAACCACCAGACAGGCAAGACCGTCACCTATGGCGCGTTCTTTGAAAACGCGGAAAGAATGGCTTCGGCGCTTGTCGCTTCGGGGTTGAAACCCGGAGATAGGGTTGCCGTTCAGGCCCCGAAAACTCAGGCGATGTTAGAGCTTTACCTGGGCACCGTGCTTGCCGGGGGTGTTTTTCTGCCGTTGAACACAGCCTATACCGGTGCCGAGCTGGCGTATTTTCTTGGCGATGCAAACCCCCGCATTCTGGTGTGCACCTCGGCCAAACAGGACGAGCTTGAAGAGATCGCAAGCCAGACAGGGGTTGAGGCTGTTTTCACCCTCGACGCAAACGAGACCGGCAGCTTGGTGCAGGCGCAATTTGAACATCCGGCCGGGTTCAAGGCGGTCGCCCGAAACGAAAGTGACTTGGCGGCAATCCTTTATACTTCGGGAACAACCGGCCGCTCGAAAGGGGCGATGCTAAGCCATGGTGCGCTTGCGTCAAATTCCGAAACCCTTAAGGACTATTGGCGGTTCACCAAAGACGATGTTCTGATCCACGCTTTGCCGATTTTCCATACCCACGGGTTGTTCGTGGCTTCGAATATTACGCTTATGGCTGGTTCTTCGCTCATTTTCATGGCCAGTTTCGATGCCGATGATATCCTGTCGTACATGCCGGTTTCTTCGGTTTTGATGGGCGTGCCGACATTCTATGTGCGTTTACTGGGGCATGATGCACTGGCCGAAGTATCCAAAGGTATGCGTCTGTTCGTGTCCGGTTCGGCGCCTTTGCTGGCCGAAACGCACGCCCTTTGGCGCAAAGCCACCGGACACGCGATCCTTGAGCGCTACGGGATGACCGAAACCAATATGAACACCTCGAACCCGTATGAAGGTGAGCGTAAGGCGGGAACGGTTGGCTTTCCGCTTCCCGATGTCGAGCTGATCGTGACCGACCCCGAAACGGGCGAAACGCTGCCACGAGGCGACATCGGTATGATCGAAGTGCGCGGCCCCAACGTTTTTTCCGGCTATTGGAGAATGCCTGAAAAAACCGCCGAAGAACTGCGTGAAAACGGGTATTTCATAACCGGTGATCTGGGAAAGATTGATGAAGACGGGTATGTCCACATTGTCGGCCGAAGCAAGGATCTGATTATCACCGGAGGATACAACGTCTATCCGAAAGAAATTGAGCTTCTGATTGACGATTTGCCGGGCGTGAACGAAAGCTCGGTGATTGGTGTTCCGCACCCGGATTTCGGCGAAGGCGTCGTTGCCGTGGTCGTTCCCGAACATGGCGTTGCGCTGGCCGCCGGGGATATCCTGGATGGGGTGGCCAGTGATCTGGCCAGGTTCAAGCAGCCACGGGAAGTGTTTATCGTGGACGAGCTTCCACGCAACACTATGGGCAAGGTTCAGAAAAACCTGCTGCGCGAACGCTACGCGGATGTGTTTGCCGAAACGCCAAAACGCTAAGGCGAATTCGCGGTTGCGGTAGGTACATAACCGTTGGATTTCCGCCCTAACCGGTGCTCCAGGCCCTTGGCTGGCGCATGCCGGCCATCTTGCAGGCCTGCTTTACATAGCCCTCGGGAAACAACTCAAACAACTTTTGCTTCGCGTCGGCTTTGGAAATACCAAGCTGTTCGCCTAGGAACCGGATTGAAAACCTTGCATCCGCAGCGATGCCGTTGGCGTCCTGATAATCGCGCATGAAGTCAATAACACGCCAGTGCAGATCATTCAGATCGATCCCTTCTTTCCGGGCGATCATCCTTGCAAAGTCTGGATGCCAGTTTGACGGGTCAAAAAGATATCCGGCTTCGTCCACTTCGACCTCTCCGAAGGAAAGTTGCAGAACTTCGATATGATCCGGTCTGGTGCGCATCTTGGGCTTACTCCGTCAGCTTGCCAATGCAGTTGCACAAAAATGTTGCTCAAGCCAGTCGATGATCAATTGATCTTTGGCAGGCAGCCATTTTGCCGCGCCGCCGGTAAATTCGCACAGCGCATCGCGGTTCAGCGAATTGGTTCCGACCAGAACCGGGCAATCCAGAGAAACCGCCATTGCAATCGCATTGCGAAAACCCCGGCCTTCGGCCTCGTGTTTGCCGAACTTGTTGACGATCAGAATGTCCGCGCCATCGGCGAGCTGCGCCTCAACCAGCCCGACGGCGGTTTCAAGCGCTTCTGGGTTCAACCGGCACCCTTTGGCACCTTCACCGAGATCCTGGGAAATCCTGATGATTTGCCCATTGGGCAAAACCTGCACATCCATGTCGCAATGCCCCGATTTGGCCCGTCCGGTATTGATCTGAACCGTACCGGCCGTTTTGAAACCACGGACCTTTAGCTGTTGCGCGACGTTATAAAGCAATAAATCGGTTTCCCCGCGCCCGTCGGCGATTGTGTAGGCTATGTTCATACGGTGATCCTCTAACAGTCGGTAAAAGGAAGGAAATCAGCAAGTGCACCAGCCGGCAAATGGTCGGTATCGGCCGGGATAACCACAACACCGTCCATCATGGGCAGCGACGTGATCCGCCCCGAATGCGTTGCCACATCCGTGGTCACAACCGTCCTGCCCAATTGGGCTTGGCGATCAGTTTTCGCCAGTCGAAACTCGGCCCTGCCTTCCCTGTGGCGGACCGCGTTTCCAAGGATGACGCTGTGCATCGGCGGCTCAGGCTCGGATAGGCCTGCCAGCCGGTTGCATGTCGTTTTGCCGAAAAGCTGCCAGGTTACATAGGCCGACAAGGGGTTTCCCGGCAGGCCGAGCCAAATTGCGTTTCCGATCCGGCCAAAGGACACCGGCTTGCCCGGCTTTATCGCGACACCGTTGAAAATGATCTCGCCGCCCGCTTCTGCAAAGGCGGGGCGGGCGTGGTCTTCTTCGCCAACGGATACGGCCCCGGTTGTGACGATAAGGTCCGATGTTTCGGCCAATTCGCTGAACTCGGCCGTCAGCGCCAAACGGGTGTCGGGGCAGTTTTTTACCACCTGCAAATCGACACGAGGGGTGTTCAAAGCAGCGCATAACATGGGCTTGTTCACGTCCCATATGCCAGCCCCTTCGATTGCTCCGCTTGCGTCCCGAATTTCATTTCCGGTGACCACCAGCGACACGCGCAGCTTTCGAATGACGTCAATCGCGCCATTGCCCGAGGCCGCACAGGCGGCCACGGCCCGATCATCAAGCATCATACCCGAGGGCAGAACCAGATCGCCCTTTGCACGTTCTTCGCCGGCAAATCGCAGATTGTTTCCCGGTCGGGGGCGTTTCGTCAGGATGATGGTGTCGCCGACCCGCGTGACATCTTCCTGCTTGACCACCGCATTGAAGGCCTGCGGCACGGGCGCGCCGGTAAAGATACGCACCGCGCCGTTTGGGGGCGGGGCCGATTGTCCGGTCTGGCCTGCGGGAATGCGGTCTGTCACGTCAAGGCGCCACGGACCGTTGCCATGCAGGCTGTCGGTGTTCACGGCATAGCCGTCCATGGCCGAATTGTCGAAAGGTGGCAGATTTGCGCGGGCAAAGACCGGAGCCGCAAGAACCCTGCCTTTGGCATTGTTCAAATCAACCAGCTCTGATCCGGCTACGGTGTGTGTCGCTTCTGAAATCAGCGCAAGCGCTTCATCGACGCGGATCAGTGCCTGACCGGTATTGGTTTGATCACAGTCACAGGATGAAGTTTTGCGGTCCAGTGTCAGGGTCATGATCTGTCACCTTTTGGGAATTGGAAGGCAAGGCCCAAGCGGAAAATGACCGCCCGATCAAAGCCTCGGGTTTCGGTGTCAGTGCACATCAGCGCCCACCGGTTGCAGATCAGCCCCCGAGATTGTGGCCGCGGCCTTCAGCTGGCTGACATAATTCCGCGCCGAGATGGTCCAGGCCTTTTTCTCCAATGCGTCGCGAATATGCGGCTTGACCGCTTCGAATGGCAGGATTTGGCCCTTGGCCACCCCGTCCATGCGGATTATGTGCCAGCCGTGGCGGGTCAAAACCGGTTCTGCGGTGATTTCGCCCTCGGCCAGATCGCGCAGGGCGGTTTCAAATTCGGGCACCGTGTCACCCGGCCCAAGTTGCCCCAAAGCACCGCCGGATGATTTCGAGCCGCAGTCGCTGTGGTCCTGTGCCAGACGGGAAAAGGCCTTCGGGTTTGCCAGCGCATTCGCCAGCACCGGCGTCGCACGTGCAAGCGCGGCCTGTTTGTCGCTTTCGTCGCGCGGGTCGCAGGCCATCAGGATATGCGAGACTTCCCACAAAGGATGCGACCGGAACCTTTCCGGCCCGTGGTTCCATTCGGCAAGAATGTCCGCCTCGGCCGGAGGATCGACCGTGATCGCGGCTTCAAGAAGGCCCCTGATCAGGGCCTCCTCGTTTGTTTCAAACCGGTCAGGACCCACCGCCGCAGGCGTGGCAGATATCCCCTGACGGCGGGCCTCTTGCAGCAGAAGGGTTCTGACCGCGATGGCGTTGGCGGCCTTGCGCCAGGCGATCCCCGGTTTTCCCTTAGGTGCATCGTGGTTCTGCACCTCGGCGGCTAACACCGAATGCGGCACCTTTTCGCCATTGACGATCAGATCGGGATGCAAAGCTGCCATATCCGTTACTCCGCCGGGTTGCGGCGCGAACGCACCACCTGATAGCCGGGGCGCATGACATAGCGCACAGGGGCCGACAGCATGTGAACCAGCCGCGTGAACGGGAAAACAAGGAAGATCGTCAGCCCGAGGAACAGGTGCAGTTTGAACACCATTGCCACATCGGCGATTTCCGCCGCAGCGCCTGCGCGGAAGGTAAATATCTTCTGCGCCCAGGTCATGAACTTGACCATTTCACCACCATCCAGATGCTGAACCGAAACGAAAATCGTGCCGATCCCCAATATCAGCTGCGCCAGCAAAAGCACCAGAATGGCAATGTCGGCAAAGCTGGATGTTTTGCGGATTCGCGGATCGGTCCAGCGCCGGTGGAACAGCATCAGCCCGCCTATAAGCGCCATGACGCCGGCAATACCGCCTGCCACAACCGCCAGCGTCTGCTTGAATTCATTGCTGACACCAAGCGCGTGGAACAGATCGATCGGGGTCAGAAGCCCGATTAAGTGACCGAAGAAGATCACCAGGATACCGACGTGAAAAAGGATCGAACCAACAACCAGCTGCTTGCGCCGCAAAAGCTGGGAAGACGAGGTTTTCCACGTGAACGGATCACGCTCGTAGCGGGCGATTGACCCGATCAGCAGCACGCTCAGCGCGATATAGGGGTAAATGCCAAAGAAGAATTCGTTCATTGGTGCCTCCTTACTGGGCAGCCACGCCGGGCGGCGGGGTTATTGGGTCATCCATGCGCGAAAGCATGTCGCGAACCTGTGGGCAGCCCGCATTCGGATCAGGACCAAAGCGAACCTCGCTTTCTTCCCAGACCTCGTCGAGGGCCTGAAGATCGTTGGGATCGTCGTCAGGTTGTTCGAGAAGTTCAGAAACAGCCCCCTCATCCGCCGTTACACCGGCCAATTGAAGAAGCGAGGTGAACACGGCGCCATAAGGGCTTTCGCGGCGGTCAAGCCGTTCGGCCAATGCCTGAAATATATGGGCCGCGTCCGCCAGCGTTTCCTGCAATTCAGCGAAGGGACGCATCGACAGGAATTCCAGCAATACCGGCAGGTGATCGGGAAGCTCGGTGCTGGCGGGTTCAAACCCGCCATCCCGATAGGTTTCCAGAAGCGAAACCATCGCGCCGCCCCTGTCACGGCTTTCGCCGTGAACATGTTCAAACAGGTTCAGAGACAGGGTGCGCGACCGGTCGAAAAGCATGACGTATTGCTCTTCGAGATCATAGATGTCGCGCCCGCCCAACTCGTCCATCAGCGGGCGCAACGCCCGACGGGCTGCTGCTGTCAATCGCGTGTCCGAAGCCAGTACGGCACTGATTTCGGGCATGGCATGCTGCAACTCGCGCGTCGGGTAGCTCAGGATAAGCGAGATCGCTTTCAGACTGCGGTCCATTACATCACCTCCGAGGGCATTTTCAGCGGTTTCTTGGCGCCGCCAAACAGCGAGCCTTTCGAGATGCCGGTTGAACAGCCATTGCCGTCGGTAAAGCCGCAGCCGCCCTTGATGTCGTAAGCCTCTTCAACCTGTTCACGGTGGGTTGTCGGGATGACGAAACGATCCTCGTAATCGGCAAGGGCCATGATCTTGTACATGTCCTCGATCATTCGCTGATCCATGCCGACTTTTTCGGCAATGCCGACATCCACGACGCCTTCGACGGTTTTGGACCGCATATATGCACGCATGGCCAGCATCCGTTCCAGCGCCGAGGCCACGGGGGCTTCGTCACCGGCGGTCAGCATGTTGGCCAGATAGCGGACTGGAATGCGCAAGCTGCTGACGTCGGGCATGCCGCCGTCCTTGCCAAGCGCCCCGGCTTCCGCTGCGTTCTGGATCGGCGACAACGGCGGGATATACCAGACCATCGGCAAGGTGCGGTATTCGGGATGCAGCGGGAAGGCCACTTTCCATTCCATCGCCATCTTCCAGACCGGGCTTTCCTGCGCCGATTTGATCCAGTCTTGCGGGATACCGTCGCGTTGTGCGGCGGCAATCACCTCTGGGTCATTCGGATCTAGGAATACGCCAAGCTGCGCGTCGTAAAGGTCCGTTTTCTCGGGGGCGTTTGCCGCTTCCGAGATTTTGTCGGCATCGTACAGCATCACGCCAAGATAACGAATCCGGCCCACACAGGTTTCCGAACACACGGTCGGGTTGCCGGACTCAATCCGCGGATAGCACAGGGTGCATTTCTCGGACTTGCCGGTCGACCAGTTGTAGTAGACCTTTTTGTAGGGGCAGCCTGAAACACACATCCGCCAGCCACGGCATTTTTCCTGATCGATCAGGACAATGCCATCTTCCTCGCGCTTGTAGATCGCACCCGAGGGGCAAGACGCGGCACAGGCCGGGTTGAGGCAGTGTTCACAGAGGCGGGGGAGATACATCATGAAGGTGTTCTCGTATTCGCCGTAAATCTGTTTTTGCACGCCTTCAAAGTTGTAATCCTCGGACCGTTTGGCGAACTCGCCACCAAGGATTTCTTCCCAGTTTGGGCCTTTTTCGATCTTCTCGATCCGCTCTCCGGTGATCTTTGAGCGGGGGCGGGCCGTTGGAAACGCCTTCATCTCAGGGGCCGATTTCAGGTGGTCATAGTCGAAATCGAACGGCTCGTAATAATCGTCGATCTCGGGCAGGTCGGGGTTGGCGAAGATATTCGCCAGTATCCGCCATTTGCCACCCTGTTTGGGTTGCAGCTTGCCGGATTTGGTGCGTTCCCAGCCCCCGTTCCAACGTGCCTGATTTTCCCAGTCGGTCGGATAACCGGTGCCTGGTTTTGTTTCGACATTGTTGAACCAGGCGTATTCAACGCCATCGCGTGTGGTCCAGACGTTCTTGCATGTGACCGAGCATGTGTGGCACCCGATACATTTGTCGAGGTTCAGCACCATGCCTATTTGTGCACGTACTTTCATTCTGCTGCCTCCTTCGGAGTGGCTTCCTGATCGAGCCAGTCGACCTTTTTCATTTTCCTGACGACGACGAATTCATCCCGGTTTGCCCCGACGGTTCCGTAGTAGTTGAAACCATAGGACTGATGGGCATAGCCGCCGATCATGTGGGTTGGTTTCAGGGTCGCGCGGGTGACAGAGTTGTGAATCCCGCCACGGTTTCCGGTTTTTTCGGACCCGGGCGTATTCACGATCTTTTCCTGCGCGTGATACATGAAGGTCGTTCCGTCCTTCATCCGCTGCGAAACAACAGCCCGCGCGGTCAAAGCCCCGTTGACGTTGTAAAGCTCGACCCAGTCGTTATCGACGATGCCGACCTTCTTGGCGTCATTCTCTGAAATCCAGATGACCGGTCCGCCACGGTTGAGGGTCAACATCAACAGGTTGTCGGAATAGGTCGAGTGGATCCCCCATTTCTGGTGGGGTGTGATGAAGTTCAGGAATAATGTGTCCCCGTCATCTTTCACATCCTCGGTGATGGTCTTCAGATCGACCGGAGGCCGGTACGACATGAAGCCTTCACCAAAGGCCCGCATCCACAGGTGATCCTGATATAGCTGCTGACGGCCTGTCAGGGTTCGCCACGGGATCAACTCGTGCACGTTGGTGTAGCCGGCGTTGTAGCAAACCTTTTCGCTTTCCAGCCCCGACCATGTCGGCGACGAGATGATCTTGCGCGGTTGGGCGGCCATATCGTGGAAGCGAATCTTTTCGTCTTCCTTGGATCTGGCCAGATGGGTGTGGTCGCGCCCTGTTGCCTGGGACAGTTTTTCCCAGGCTTTGACAGCAACCTCTCCATTGGTTTCCGGTGCCAGCATCAGAACCATTTCACAGGCGTCAATTGCCGTCTCAAGCTTAGGCATGCCCTGCGACACGCCTTCGTCCAGAACCACGCCGTTCAGATCACGCAGATGCTGCACTTCGTCCTTGGCGTCGACATTGATGCCCTTGCCGCCATTGCCCAGCTTGTCGAGCAGCGGCCCGACGGCGGTGAACTTGGCGTAGATTTGCGAATAGTCCCGTTCGACCGCTATGTAATTTGGAGCGGTTTTGCCGGGGATCAGATCGCATTCGCCTTTCTTCCAGTCCTTGACCTGATCCTGTGCAATCTCGGCAGGGGTGTCGTGCAGGATCGGAAGCTGCACGATGTCGGTCTCGACGCCCAGTACCTCGGGCGCGACTTCGCTGAACTTCTTGGCGATGGATTTGAAGATGTCCCAGTCCGACTTGCTTTCATAGGCCGGATCAACCGCCGCCTGAAGCGGGTGGATGAACGGGTGCATGTCCGAGGTGTTCATGTCGTTCTTTTCATACCAGCTTGCCGTTGGCAGAACGATGTCGGAATAGACCGCCGTGGTGCTCATCCTGAAGTCGATCGTGACCAGCAGGTCCAGCTTGCCGCGTGGGCCTTCGTCGTGCCACTTGGCCTCTTTCGGCAATTGCGCGCCTTCTTCGCCCAAGTCCTTGCCCATGACGCCGTGATCAGTGCCCAAAAGGTGCTTGAGGAAGTATTCGTGGCCCTTGCCCGACGATCCAAGTAGGTTTGACCGCCATACAAACAGATTTCGTGGCCAGTTTGCCGGATCATCCGGGTCTTCGCAGGACATTTCCAGCTCGCCCGACTTCAATTGCTCGGCAACAAAGGTCGGGATATCCTTACCTGCCGCCTTGGCCTGTTTGGACACTTCCAGCGGGTTGGTTTTCAACTGAGGCGCCGATGGCAGCCAGCCCATCCGTTCGGCGCGGATGTTGTAGTCGATCAGGCTGACGTCCCAATCCCCTTCCGGCGCGGTTGGCGAGATGATCTCGTTCGCGGTCAGGGTCTCGTAACGCCACTGATCGGTATGGGCATACCACATAGATGTCGAGTTCATATGACGCGGTGGCCGGTTCCAGTCGAGCGCAAAGGCCAAGGGCAGCCAGCCGGTCTGTGGACGCAGTTTTTCTTGACCGACATAATGTGCCCAGCCGCCGCCCGACTGGCCGACGCAACCACACATCACCAACATGTTGATGACGCCGCGATAATTCATATCCATGTGATACCAGTGGTTCATCGCCGCACCGATGATGATCATCGACTTGCCATGGGTCTTCTCGGCGTTGTCCGCAAATTCGCGGGCCACGTGGATGATTTTGTCTGCCGAAACGCCGGTGATCTTTTCGGCCCAGGCAGGGGTGCCGGGCGTGTCGTCTGCAAAGTCAGACGAAACCCAATCACCGCCCAAACCGCGATCAAGACCGTAATTCGCGCAGAACAGGTCAAAGACGGTAGCCACGGCGATTTCGCCTTCGGCTGTCTGAACCTTTCTGACCGGGACATTCTTGGTCAGGATATTTGGACGGCGGTCGCCCGCGTCGAATTGCTCGGTCGCGTCCGCCCCGAAATAGGGAAAGTCCACCCCGATAACATCATCATGGTCCGTATCAAGAACGAAGGACATCGCAAGATCCGTGTCCTTTCCGTCTGCTTTGGATTCAAGGTTCCATTCGCCGTCTTCGCCCCAGCGGTAACCGACCGAGCCATTGGGCGACACCAGACCTTTAGACTGGCGATCCCAGGCGACGGTTTTCCATTCGGGATTGTTTTCTTCGCCCAGTTTTCCGTCCAGATCATCGGCCCGCAGGAAGCGGCCGGGGACGAACTGGCCGTCTTTTTCTTCGAGACGCACCAGCATCGGGAAGTCCGAGTATTTGCGGCAATAATCGGTGAAATACTCGGACTGCCGATCAAGGTGGAATTCGCGCAGGATCACGTGGCCAAAAGCCATTGCCAGCGCGGCATCGGTGCCCTGTTTGGCGTTCAGCCAGACATCGCCGAATTTCGCGGCTTCCGAATAGTCGGGGCAGATCACGGCGGATTTGGTGCCGCGATACCGTGCCTCGGTATAGAAATGTGCGTCGGGTGTCCGCGTTTGCGGCACGTTTGATCCCCAAAGCAGCAAATAACCCGAATTGTACCAATCCGCGCTTTCCGGCACGTCGGTTTGTTCGCCCCACGTCATTGGCGAGGCGGGCGGAAGATCGCAGTACCAGTCATAAAAGGACATGCAGACGCCGCCCATCAGGCTGAGATAGCGCGAGCCGGCGGCATAGGACACCATCGACATCGCCGGAATGGGCGAAAAGCCGATCACACGGTCAGGGCCATAGGTTTTTGCGGTATAGGCGTTGGCGGCTGCGATAATCTCGGTTGCTTCATCCCATGTGGCGCGGACAAAACCGCCCTTGCCACGGGTTTCGACATAGCCGTTGCGCAAAACCGGATCGTTTTGCAGCTTGGTCCAGGCCTCGACCGGGGCCATAGTTTCGCGCATCTTGCGCCACACCTTCATCAGGCGGCCACGTACCAGCGGATTTTTCACGCGGTTCGCAGAATAAAGATACCAGCTGTAGGATGCCCCCCGTGCACAGCCACGCGGTTCGTGGTTCGGCAGGTCGGGGCGTGTTCGCGGATAATCGGTCTGCTGGGTTTCCCAGGTTACGATTCCCGATTTTACATAAATCTTCCAGGAACAGGATCCGGTGCAGTTCACACCATGGGTCGAGCGCACCACTTTGTCATGGCGCCAGCGGTTGCGGTAGGTGTCTTCCCAATCGCGGTTCTCTCGAGTGACCTGTCCGTGGCCGTTTGAGAACTGCTCGAGTTCTTTGGATTGAAGAAAGTTCAGTCTGTCGAGCAGATGGCTCATTTCAATTCTCCACTAGATGGATAATTTGTCCCGGTCCGGTCAGTGGACCGGGACGTTTTCGTTTGCCGGATTTACGGGTTCTTCACGTAGGCGTTGGGGCGCAGATAGAACCACCAGTTGATCACGATGCAGACGGCGTAGAAGATCGCGAAACCGTAAAGGGCGTATTCCGGATTACCCGCGCCCAGCTGTTCGCCGAAGACTTTCGGGATGATGAACGCGCCATAGGCCGCGACCGCTGCGGTCCAGCCAAGGGCGGGGCCGGCCTGCTCTTTGTTGAACACAACCGCGATTGTGCGGAAGGTCGAGCCGTTGCCGATACCGGTTGCGGCAAAGAGGATCAGGAACAGGATCAGGAATGGGTAGAAATACTGTTCCGGGGTTGCCGACTGGTATGCCTGCTGGATGAAGTAGGCCACACCAAGCGCACAGATCACCATGACGACCGAGATGATCTGTGTCACCTTCGCGCCACCCGCACGGTCAGCCCACATGCCGCCAAGCGGACGGATCAGGGCACCGATGAACGGTCCCATCCATGCGAACATCAAAGCCGACGGGCCGTTCGGGTTCACCATGTCGTGGGTCATCACGCCGTCAACCTCAACATGGCTGAAACCGAAGACAACCTTGATGGTCAGCGCCAGAGCGGCCGAGTAACCGATGAACGAACCAAAGGTCATGGTATAGATCACGGTCATCGCCCAGGTGTGCTTGTTGCCGAAGATCTTGTACTGACGGCTCAGGTTCTGCCCGACTGCGCCGGGGATCAGTTTCAGGCCCAGAACGGTCAGCGCAATGACGATCGGAAGAACGATCCATTTCGAGATGCCAAAACCGGATGTGGTCATGCCGCCCTCAACGGTCGGCAGCATCAGCCAGACCCCGAAAGCCGAGGTCGCCAGACCGATCAGCAGCATCCCGATGATGATACCGGCAGAGCCGAAGAAGTTCGGGATGTTCGGCGATACGTGTTCGTCACGGATGTTGTTCATACCCATCCAGCCGATGATCGCCAGCGGCACCAGGAAGACCAGCCAGATCAGACCGGCGTTCTGAATATAAGTCTCGGTGCCCGCAGGGATTTTGCCGATCAGCGTGCCCGAGGTGTTCACCAGCGTGCGGCTTTCCCCTCCGAACAGGCCCATGGTCATCGCCAGAGGTACAAGGATTTGCATGGTGGTCACGCCAAAGTTCCCCAGACCTGCATTCATCCCCAAGGCAAAACCCTGAATCTTTTTCGGATAGAAGAAGCTGATATTGGACATTGACGAGCTGAAGTTACCGCCACCGATACCGGACAGGAACGCCAGCATCTGGAAGTACCACAGCGGGGTGTCGGGGTCTTGCAGCGCAAAGCCAGCGCCTGCGGCGGGGATCATCAGCAAGGCTGTGGTAAACACGATTGTGTTTCGCCCACCCGCGATACGGATGAAAAAGGTTGACGGGATACGCAAGGTCGCCCCGGTCAGACCGGCAATGGCGCCCAGCGTAAACAGTTCGGATTTCGCAAAGCCGAAATCAAGGTTCACCATCTGCACGGTGATGATGCCCCAGTAAAGCCAGACAGCAAAGCCGCAAAGTAGGCTGGGGATTGAGATCCAGAGGTTCCGGGTGGCGATGGCCTTCCCGGTCGAGGCCCAGTAGCTCTCGTCCTCAATGTTCCAGTTTCTAATGTCTTGTCCCACAGTGTTTTCCTCCTGAGGATTTCATTGCGCGGGGCACCCGTTTGGATGCCCCGCAGAATTGGCTCACACTTTTACTTCGTGTGTGCGGTTGTATTCGGCGACGATTTCTTTTGATTGGTTCAGTGCATTGACCGCGCGTGCGGCGCGCAGTTCGAGCGCTTCAAGCTGGGCCTTTTCAAACAGGGCCTTTTCTTCCGCTTCCCTCTCGGGCGAGAAGCGCACGAAAAGGGCAAGAACAGATGCACAGGCCACGATGATACCGATCACCAGGAACGCATTGTTCCACGACATTTCACTTTTGAACAAAAAGCCTGCTGCCACCGCGCCCGCGTTCCCGCCGGCGCCGACAATCCCGGCCACCGCGCCCAGCGACTTTTTGTTGACGAACGGAACGACCGAGTATGTCGCGCCTTCCGACATCTGCGTGAACAGCGAGAAGATGATCAACATCGGGATCGCAAGGAACAACACGTCCATCCGGCTGAACAGCATCAGCGCAAGACCTTCGCCTAAAAGCACGATGAACAGCCAGAATGACCGGCCACGCAGGCCCCATAGGGATGCAAAGTTATCGCCGAAAATGCCGCCCAGGGTGCGGGCGAAAATGTTCATCAGACCAAAGCTCGCAGCGATCAGACCTGCGGTAACAAGGGTGATGCCGTCGAAGTAGTCGAAGAAATAAAGTGCTGCGACGTTGTTGACGGTCAACTCGATGCCGAAACTGGCCGCGTAGATAAGGAACAGCACCCAAACGCGATAATCTTTCATCGCACGGAAATAGCTGCCGGTGACTTTGTCCTTTTTCTCTAGCTGCCCCTTTTCACGCAAGTCCTTGAAATTACCGTCCGGCGCGTCCTGCGTCAGGAAATAATAGGCAATACCGACGACGAAAATCACCAACCCGACGACGACCATGGACAAACGCCAGCTTGATGCATCGGTGAAGCCCAGAGTGATAAAGATCGAAAACACCAGTGGCATTGCAAACTGGGTGACGCCGCCGCCCAGATTACCCCAGCCCGCCGAGGTCGCGTTTGCCGTTCCCACAACGTTGGGGGCAAACATCATAGTGGTGTGATACTGGGTGATCACAAAGGATGCACCGATCAGACCGATCAGCAGGCGGAAAACCAGAAAGCTTTCAAAGCTGTTGGCAAGACCGATGCCCGCAACAGGGAAAGCCCCGAAAATCAGCAATCCGGTGTAGGCCAGCCTCGGCCCGATCCGGTCGCAGAGCCAACCAATAAAAAATCGCCCGACGATTGTCATGGCGACCGAGGCGATGATTGTCCATCCAACCTGTGATTTGGTTAGGTCCAGTTCCTCGCGGACAACGATCATCAGCGGAGCGATACCGAACCACGCAAAAAAGCACGAAAAGAACGCAAACCACGTCATGTGGAACGTTCGGATTTGCACCATTCTTACGTTAAAGAAATTGCGCCAAAGCCCGGTGGCTTTATTTTGTACTTCCATTTTACTGACCCCTTCTTGAAGAACCAACCGAGGGATGGATCGCCCCCTTCTGCAAATTCTTCGATTGTTTGTTTTAGAAGATCAGATCGCCTGAAAATGTGCTTGACGCAGATCAAAAATGCGAAAAAATCCATTAAAATAAATGGGTTACAGAAATTTGTCGGGTCGCGTGAAAACCAGAGTCAAGGCCTGCAACGCGATCTGTCAATTGGGCGCTTGACATTTATCAAGCCAATGGGCTTGCTATGCGCGAAGGGGAAAGCATGCATATAGGTTTGTCAGAATCGGATTATCCCGAAATCCGAAACGTCGCGCTGTTCTCGGAAGTTGCCGACGAACAGTTCCGGCGTCTTCTCAGGGGCGCTTACGTTCAGAATTTCCCTCCGATGATCGAGCTTGTCACCGAAGGCGATCAAAGCGACTTTCTGCATATCATCGTTTCCGGCTCGGTCGAGCTGTACTCGAGCTGGAACAACCGCGAAACGAGCATCGCCACTATTCGACCGATTTCGACGTTTATTCTGGCCGCCACCGTGAAGGATGCTCAGTATCTGATGTCGGCCAGAACGCTTGAAAAAAGCCGGATAATCCTGATCCCCAGCCAGGATGTCAGGGCGGTATTTGATGAAGACTATCACTTTGCACGTGCCATCGTGACCGAGTTGGCGCGATGCTATCGCTCAAGCGTCAAGTCGCACAAAAACCTGAAACTGCGGACGTCGCTTGAGCGCCTGGCGAATTATCTGCTGCGACAGCAGACCTATCATAACGGACGCAGCGACTTTGATCTTGATCTGGAAAAGAAACGGCTGGCGTCCCTGTTGGGCATGACACCTGAAAACCTGAGCCGGGCTTTCAAAGGATTGCAGGCTTACGGGGTTCTGGTGAATGGCAATCGGATTTCCATTACCAACTCGGATGATTTGATAGGCTTTGCCAAGCCCGATCCCCTGATCGACGACTTTAATACCTGATCTTTCCCCATCTTCTCAAGATCAACCTGTGTCACAAGTTGGTCTTGATAGGCTTCAGCAGCCCGGAACGATCCGGTAATCCCGCTGCGCACCGTCGCCCAGTGCCTTCATCGCCTCTTGATATCCGTCGCTGCGATAAGCGGCCAATGCGGCGTCCGCGTTTTCGAATTCGATGATCACAACGCGGTTGTTATTGGCGCCTTCAAGAATTTCGGCTGGCTCGCCCCGAGCGATGAAGCGCCCCCCTTCGGCTTCGATGGCCGGGCCTGCGATTTTCGCATAGGCCATGAACCGGTCGGGGTCGGAAATGCTGAGATATGTCACAACCGAATATGCTTTTGCCATTTTGGGTGCCCTTTCTTCGACACGGGTAAGCCGGTGCGACGGATCAGAGCTTGGAAAGCTCGGACTCAGGCACACCGATCCCTTTCAGAATAATGCGTTTGACGCTTCGTTTGGCATTTTGCCACTGCGCGTCTGACAATGGCTGCGCGTCGTTCAGTGTTTCAATCTGGTGATTGAAATCGGCATAATGCTGGGTCGTGGCCCAGATCATGTAAAGCAAATGACGCGGGTCGACTGCGTCCATCAACCCGGCCTCGACCCAGCTTTGAATGACTTTTATCCGGTCGTTGGTCCAATCCACCAGCGTTGTTTCCAGGTAATCCTGAATGACCGGCGCGCGATGCATGACTTCGGATGCCCAAACCTTTGACCCTGCCGGATGCCGGCGAGAGATTTCCATTTTGGCGTCGATATAGGCTCCAAGGGCTTCTGCGGGTCCGGTTGCGTTATCAAAAACAGCGGCCGCCTGAAGCCAGACATCAAAAATGTTCTGAACGACCTGTCGATAGAGCGCTTCCTTGGTGGGGAAATAATAATGCAGATTGGCCTTGGGCAACCCGGCCACATCGGCGATCAGTTGCATCGTGGCCCCGCCATATCCGGCCTCGGCAAACACTTTTTCAGCCGCATCCAAAATCGTCTTTTCGTTCTCTTGACGAATCTTTTGCTTCTTCAATGGGCGTATGTTCGACGACATGCCAACCGTATCCAGAAATTTCTTGACCAAATGGTCAGGGTGTGTTGCTCTGATCTTGACCATATGGTCAGGATAATCGTCAAGGCAAGAGAGAACGCACTCTCACACCAAAAAGACAGGGGATACGATATGGCTGCTCCGGGGGAAAACCTGAAGATCAATGGCGACCGTTTGTGGGACAGCCTGATGGACATGGCCAAAATCGGACCGGGCGTCGCGGGTGGCAACAACCGCCAGACGCTGACCGACGCAGACGGCGAGGGGCGTGCCTTGTTTCAACAATGGTGCGAGGCTGCGGGCTGCACCATGGGGCTGGATTCCATGGGCAACATGTTTGCCACCAGAGCCGGTGAAGATCCCAACGCATTACCGGTCTATGTGGGGTCGCATCTGGATACGCAACCAACGGGCGGCAAGTATGATGGTGTTCTGGGCGTTCTGGGCGGGCTTGAACTGGTCCGGACGTTAAACGATCTGGGGGTCAAGACCAGACACCCGATTGTCGTGACCAACTGGACCAATGAAGAGGGCACACGCTATGCCCCGGCCATGCTGTCTTCGGGTGTGTTTGCGGGAATTCACAGCGAAGAATGGGCCAAGGGCCGCGAAGACGCAGAGGGCAAGAAATTCGGAGATGAACTTAAGCGGATCGGCTGGGAAGGCAACGAACCTGTGGGCGCGCGCAAAATGCACGCGATGTTCGAATTGCATATTGAACAAGGCCCGATACTCGAGGCTGAGGGCAAGGATATCGGCGTTGTCACCCATGGTCAGGGACTAAGCTGGACGCAAGTAACGATCACCGGCAAGGAATCCCATACAGGCTCGACCCCGATGCCGATGCGCCGCAATGCCGGTCTGGGCATGGCGCGGGTCTTGGAGAAAGTAAACGAAATCGCCTGGTCCCACGCCCCCCACGCGGTTGGTGCGGCGGGGCATATCGATGTCTATCCGAACTCGCGCAACGTGATCCCCGGCAAAGCAGTGTTCACCGTCGATTTCCGTTCGCCTGATCTGGCTGTCATTCAGGATATGGAGGCACGTCTGGCGGTTGCGGTGAAAGAAATCTGCGACGACATGGAGCTGAGTTTCGAGCTTGAAAAGGTCGGGGGCTTTGATCCCGTCGCCTTTGACGAGGGCTGCGTAACCGCGGTTCGCAACGCGGCAGAGCGGTTGGGGTATAGCCATATGAATATCATCTCGGGCGCGGGACATGATGCCTGCTGGATCAATCAGGTGGCGCCAACGGCAATGATCATGTGCCCTTGTGTTGACGGTCTTTCGCATAACGAGGCCGAAGAGATTTCCAAAGAATGGGCGACGGCGGGAACGGATGTGCTGCTGCATGCGGTCGTGGAGACGGCGCAAATCGTTGAATGATCCGGTGCGGAACGAATGAAAATTGATCGCGCAGGTTCGAACCCGCGCGGCAGAAACGGGAGATAAACCATGACCACAGTCATCAAGAATGGCACCGTCGTCACAGCGGACCTGACCTATAAGGCGGACGTCGCGGTCGATGGTGGCAAGATCATCGAAATCGGCCCTGATCTGAAAGGCGACAAAGAACTGGATGCCACCGGCTGCTATGTCATGCCGGGCGGGATTGATCCGCATACACATTTGGAGATGCCCTTTATGGGCACCTATTCCAGCGATGATTTTGAAAGCGGCACCCGAGCGGGTCTGGCGGGCGGCACGACCATGGTTGTGGATTTCGCGCTGCCCAATCAGGGGGAAAGCCTGTTGGACGCGCTGAAGCGCTGGGACAACAAATCGACCCGCGCCAATTGTGACTATTCTTTCCACATGGCGGTGACATGGTGGGGCGAGCAGGTGTTCGACGACATGAAAACGGTCGTGCAGGAACGCGGGATCAACACCTTCAAGCATTTCCTCGCCTACAAAGGCGCGTTGATGGTCAATGATGACGAGCTTTTTGCCAGCTTCAACCGTCTGGCCGAGCTGGGCGCGACCCCGATGGTTCATGCCGAAAATGGCGATGTCATTGCCGAGCTTTCGGCCAAGCTGCTGGCCGAAGGGAATAACGGCCCGGAAGCGCATGCCTATTCCCGCCCAAGTCAGGTCGAGGGCGAAGCCACCAACCGCGCGATCATGATCGCGGATATGGCCGGCGTGCCGCTATACGTGGTGCATGTCAGTTGCGAAGAGGCGCACGAAGCCATCCGCCGCGCCCGAATGCAGGGCAAGCGGGTTTGGGGCGAGCCTTTGATCCAGCATCTGACACTGGATGAAAGCGAATATTTCAACAAGGATTGGGATCACGCCGCGCGGCGGGTGATGTCACCTCCGTTCCGCAACAAAAAGCATCAGGACAGTCTTTGGGCCGGGTTGCAGTCGGGTTCTCTTTCAGTGGTGGCGACGGATCACTGTGCCTTTACCACAGATCAGAAACGCTATGGCGTCGGCGATTTTACCAAAATTCCCAATGGCACCGGAGGACTGGAAGACCGGATGCCCATGCTATGGACCAATGGCGTGGCGACGGGGCGATTGACGATGAACGAATTTGTCGCCGTAACCTCGACCAATATCGCCAAGATCCTGAACTGCTATCCGACCAAGGGTGCGGTTCTTGTCGGGGCGGATGCCGATCTGGTTGTCTGGGATCCCGAGAAGGAAAAAACCATCACCGCCGAAAGCCAGCAAAGCGCGATCGACTATAACGTCTTTGAGGGCCACAAGGTGAAGGGCCTGCCACGCTTTACCCTGACGCGCGGCCATGTGGCGGTGCATGATGGTGAAATCCGCACACAGGAAGGCCATGGTAAATTCGTGTCGCGCGCGCCGAACGCCACGGTCAACAAAGCGCTTTCTCAGTGGAAAGGGTTGACCTCGCCCCAGCCGGTCACGCGCAGCGGCATTCCGGCAACGGGGGTCTGACAGTGCGCAACTCCTCCGTCATCGAGGCCAAAGACCTGAACCTGACCTTTGAAACCAATGACGGTCCGGTTCATGCGCTGAAAGGTGTGACCCTCACCATCGACAAAGGCGATTTTGTCAGCTTCATCGGCCCGTCCGGTTGCGGTAAAACCACGTTTCTGCGGGTCGTCGCCGCTTTGGAGCATCCGACCGGAGGGTCAATCACCGTCAATGGCATGACGCCGGACGAAGCCCGGCGCCAGCGGGCCTATGGTTATGTGTTTCAGGCGGCGGGGCTTTACCCATGGCGGACCATTCGCGGCAACATCCGCCTTCCGCTTGAGATCATGGGCTTTCCCAAGGCCGAGCAAGAGGCGCAGATCGACCGGGTACTGGATCTGGTTGAGCTGCGGGGCTTTGGCAAGAAATATCCCTGGCAATTGTCAGGCGGGATGCAGCAGCGGGCCAGTATCGCCCGCGCTTTGGCATTTGACGCGGACCTGTTGCTGATGGACGAACCCTTCGGGGCGCTGGACGAGATTGTCCGCGATCATCTGAACGAGCAGCTTTTGCATCTTTGGGGATCGACCAACAAAACCATCGGTTTTGTCACCCATTCGATTCCCGAGGCGGTGTATCTTTCAACCAAGATCGTGGTGATGAGCCCCCGGCCTGGCCGGATTACCGATGTTATTGAAAGTACGCTGCCTCGCGAACGGCCGCTGGATATCCGCGACACGCCAGAGTTTCTGGAGATCGCGCACAGAGTCCGTGAAGGTTTGCGGGCGGGGCATGCCTATGATGATTGATCAGGGCCATAGATCGCGTCCGCCCTTGGTGGTCGAGTTGATATGCGGAGCATGCCTATGATGCGATCCGTGCTTCCCATCCTCACCGTCGTCACTGCCCTTGTGCTTTTGTGGTATGGGGCGGCGATTTCGATGAATTCGAAATGGGCGCAGGATCAGGCGGCGCGTGCTGGGCTGGACCTATCCTTCACCGAATTGGTGGCAGACACCTGGAGCCAGGACCGCCCCCGTCTGCCCGCTCCGCATCAGGTGGTGCAGGAACTGTGGAAATCCACCGGAGAAATGGCCTTGAAAGGGCGGGCCTTTTCCAAGCGCTCATTGATCTTCCATGGGTGGATCACATTGTCTGCGACGATGCTTGGTTTTGTAATCGGGACCGGTGCGGGCATATTGCTGGCCGTCGGGATCGTGCATTACCGGGTGATGGACATGTCGGTCATGCCCTGGGCCATTGCCTCGCAAACCATTCCGATCATTGCGATTGCGCCGATGATCATCGTGGTCTTGAACTCAATCGGTATCCAGGGGTTGGTTCCAAAGGCGATCATCTCGGCCTATCTTAGTTTCTTTCCGGTTGTTGTGGGCATGGTGAAGGGGTTGCGCAGCCCGTCTATTGATCAGCTGGATCTGCTGCGCACCTATAACGCGGGCACCGGCGCGACGTTCTGGAAATTGCGATTGCCCTCGTCAATGCCTTACCTGTTCACCTCGTTGAAGATTGGCATGGCGGCCTCGCTGGTCGGGGCCATCGTTGGTGAACTGCCCACCGGCGCGATCCGCGGTTTGGGTGCCCGAATGTTGACAGGCAGCTATTACGGGCAAACGATCCAAATCTGGTCGGCATTGATTGCCGCCGCCATTCTGGCCGCTCTGTTGGTTGGAACAATTGGCTTGATCCAGCGGGCCACGCTGAAACGCATGGGGATGCAGCCATGATGTGGATAGTCTCTTCACTGGTGGTTTGGGCTGCGGGAAGCTGGGTAAACTACCGGCTGGCAAACGGTGCCTTTAGCGCCACCCGCTTGGTGAAGCTGGCCGTCCCTTTCCTGTTTGGTGTCACCATCATCGCGGTTTGGGAAGGGTTGGTTCGAGGTCTGAGCGTGCCCCATGTGATCCTGCCGCCCCCATCGGCGATTGCCGTGCGGTTTGCGGCCAGTCTGGATATTCTCTGGGTCGATTTCGTGCAGACCTTCATCAAAGGGGCGATGTCGGGCTATATCATCGGTTGCGGGGCGGCGTTTGTCATCGCGGTGCTGATTGACCGATCACCTTTCCTGCAACGTGGATTGTTGCCGGTCGGCAACTTTATAGCGGCGCTGCCCATTGTCGGCACCGCACCCATTCTGGTCATGTGGTTCGGGTTTGACTGGCAGTCAAAAGCGGCTGTGGTGGTCGCCATGGTATTCTTCCCGATGCTGGTGAACACCGTGCAGGGCCTGGCCGCAACCGACAAGATGCAGCGCGATCTGATGGCGACCTATTCGGCAAGCTATTGGCAGACCCTGATCAAACTGCGCCTGCCGGCGGCAATGCCTGCCGTTTTTAACGGGCTTAAAATTGCGACAACCCTGGCGCTGATCGGCGCAATTGTCGCCGAGTTTTTCGGTAGCCCCATCAAAGGCATGGGTTTTCGAATTTCGACCGAGGTCGGCAAGCTTGGGCTTGATATGGTTTGGGCGGAAATCACCGTGGCAGCGCTGGCCGGTTCGGCCTTTTACGGCGCGGTCGCATTAATCGAGAAAGGGGTCACATTCTGGCACCCTTCGCAAAGAGGCTGAGCAAACAACACATAACCAACTGGGAGAAAGACCAATGATGAAACATATGAAGGCCGCGCTTGGTGCGTTGGCGTTGACCACCGGCACAGCCTATGCCGACACTGACATAACCCTTCAGCTTAAATGGGTCACGCAAGCCCAGTTCGCGGGCTATTATGTAGCGCTTGAAAATGGCTATTATGATGACGAGGGCCTTGACGTTACGATCAAACCGGGCGGGCCGGACGTGGCCCCTGTTCAGGTTCTGATGGGCGGCGGAGCCGATGTCATGATTGACTGGATGCCATCCGCCCTTGCCGCACGCGAACAGGGCGCGCCTGTGGTCAACATCGCTCAGCCGTTCAAAAGCTCGGGCATGATGCTGACCTGCCGCAAAGACACCGGTATCACCAGCCCTGCCGACTTCCCCGGCAAGACTTTGGGTGTCTGGTTCTTCGGTAACGAGTATCCGTTCCTCAGCTGGATGAGCACCCTGGGTATCGGAACCGACGGTGGTGACGGCGTGACGGTGCTGAAACAGGGCTTCAACGTCGATCCGATCCTTCAGGGTCAGGCGGATTGTGTCTCGACAATGACGTATAACGAATACTGGCAGATCATCGATGCCGGTCTGACAGCGGACGACCTTGTGACCTTCAAATACGAAGATCAGGGCGTCGCGACGCTGGAAGACGGTCTTTATGTGATCGAGGAACGGTTGGATGATCCGGCGTTTGTCGATCAGATGACCCGCTTTGTCCGCGCATCAATGAAAGGCTGGAAATGGGCCGAAGAGAACCCAGACGACGCGGCGATGATCGTTCTGGACTATGACGAAACCGGTGCGCAGACCGAAGCGCATCAGATACGCATGATGGGCGAGATTGCCAAGCTGACCGCAGGGTCGAACGGTGCTCTGGATCCGGCAGATTACCAGCGCACGGTTGATACGCTGATGTCGGGTGGTTCGGATCCGGTGATTACCGCAGCCCCCGAGGGCGCATGGACAAGCGCCATCACCGATGCTGCGCTGAACTAAGCCATCGTATTTCGAAACATCGCGGTCCCGCCAAATTGGTGGGGCCGCTTTTCATTTGGGTCAGGACGGTTCGAAGAACAGAATAACCAAGGCCAGAAGGATCGGCAGCCCCCCCAGCAAAACAAACAGGCCGGGCAGAGCATTGCCAAGTCCGGTTTCGATCAAAGCCACCCAGAACGGTGTCAGAAACGTATAGGCCGTCACCTTTGCGCTTGGCAGACGGCTTGAGGCATAGATGATCAGGCTGAAGGTTGCCACGCTGGCAAAGACCGTCAGATAGGCAAGGACACCCCAGATGCGCAGGCTCAGACCGCCCCAGTCCGTGGCGGCGATACGTGGCCAGAACAACAGCGCCAGAACAAGCGTGCCTGCGACGGTCATGCCAAGGGTGGTGGCAAAAACCGGCTCACCCCGCCGCAGTTTGGGGACCATCACCGCATAAACCGCGTGGGCCAATGTGCCCGCGAAAAAAATCGCCTCGCCGCGGCCGATATTCATACCCAGAAAATTAGAAAGTGACCCCCGGAACACGACCCACAGGGCACCCGATGCGCCGATCAATAGCGCGGCCCAAATAACCGGGCGGCTTTTACGCCCCGAGATCAGCCTGTCCAAAAGCGCTGCCAGTAAGGGGAGGGTGGTGAATGTTGCCGAAGTTGACACGGGCGTGGCGGTCTTCAGCGCCTCGAACATGAAGACAAAATAGATGACAAACGCGCCGCCCAGAAAGATGAAACGCAAGGGTTGTCGGAAATGGATCAGCCTGAATTGACCGGACGCCAGCAAAATCGCGGTCAGAATTGCCGATGCAAAGGCAAACCGTGCGGTGGTCAGCGCAACGGGATCGATATCATTCGCAATCGACCTGCCGAACGAAAAGGATCCGGCCACCAGCAATGAGAAAAGGAGCATCGCGAGATGCCCCTCAACTCGGGTCTGGCGCTCCGGTGGGAGGAACCGGAACAGGCTCACCGCGTGTCAGCCACAACTTGCCCCGATATTATTGGGGTGGGTTGTCCAGTTTGCATAGTCTTCCACCTTTTTGCCGGTGCGCTCGTCAATTTCGCCAAGGTCCAGTTCGCGCATCGTGATGCAGTCTTCTACCGGGCAGACATTGACACATAAATTGCAGGCGACACATTCTGCGTCATTCACCTCGAATGTGCGGTCCTCATGCATCCAGATGGCCTGATGGGATGTATCCTCGCACACGATATGGCAGCGGCCGCATTTGATGCATTTGTCCTGATCAATCACGGCTTTGGTGACGTAATTCAGGTTCAGATCCTGCCAGTCTTTGGCGTTCGGGACCGCGCGGCCAACGATATCCGAGACGTTGCTGATGCCCTTTTCGTCCATGTATTGGCTCAGCCCCGAGATCATTTCCTGCACGATCTTGAACCCATAGGTCATCGCAGCGGTGCAGACCTGCACATTGCCAGCGCCAAGCGCCATGAACTCGGCCGCGTCCCGCCAGGTGGTCACACCGCCGATGCCGCTGATCGGAAGCTTGGCGGTTTCAGGGTTGCGGGCAATCTCGGCCACCATGTTCATCGCAATCGGTTTGACCGCCGGTCCGCAATAACCGCCATGGGCGCCCCATCCGTCAATCGTCGGTTCCGGAGCGAATGTATCAAGATTGACCGAGGTGATGGAATTGATGGTGTTTATCAGGCTTACCGCATCAGCGCCGCCATCCATCGCGGCCTTGGCCGGGTAAAGGATATTGGTGATGTTCGGGGTCAGCTTGACGATACAGGGGAAGTCTGAATGCTTTTTCACCCATTCTGTCACCATCTGGATGTATTCCGGCACCTGTCCCACAGCCGATCCCATGCCGCGTTCGGCCATTCCGTGGGGGCAGCCAAAGTTCAGCTCAACCCCGTCCGCGCCGGTATCTTCAAGACGTCTAAGAATGTCGCGCCATGGGCCTTCTTCGCATGGCACCATCAGGCTGACGACCACGGCATGATCGGGGTAATCCTTCTTCACGCGGGTGATTTCCTCGATATTCACCTCAAGCGGGCGATCCGTGATCAATTCGATGTTGTTCAATCCCAGAAGACGGCGATCTGCGCCGTGAATTGCGCCATAGCGCGGGCCGTTGACATTGACCACGGGCGGGCCAGCTTCGCCCAAAGTTTTCCACACAACGCCACCCCAGCCGGCCTCGAACGCGCGGCGGACATTGTATTCCTTGTCCGTAGGCGGGGCCGAAGCCAGCCAGAACGGGTTGGGGGATTTGATACCAATAAATTCCGAGCTTAGATCTGCCATGGCTTATCCCTTTCCCATCAAACGGTTGTGAATGTCTTCGGCGGCGTCGCGGCCCTCGGCCACGGCGGTGACGGTCAGGTCTTCGCCGCCCGTGGCGCAATCGCCTCCGGCCCAGATGCCATCAACTGAAGTTTGACCGGTTTCATTAACATAAATCTTGCCGTTTTCGAGCGCCAGAATATCGGGCGCCCCTTCCAGAGTCTGGCCAATGGCACGCATGACCTGATCTGCGGGCAGCGTCATTTCTTCACCGGTTTCAACCAGCTTCCCGTCTCGGGTCTCTGTCCGCGCAAGCGTTATGCTGTCGGCCGTAAGCGATTTCGGCGCTGCATTATAAAGGATGCGAACCCCTTTTGAGGATGCAAGATCTTGCTCAAAAACCGATGCCGCCATTGCGGCTTTGTCGCGGCGATAGGCTATGGTCACGGTCTCAGCACCCAGCAGTTTGGCCTGTACCGCAGCGTCCACCGCCGTCATGCCACCACCGATCACCACCACGTTGCGGCCGACGGGTATGTCGGTTTTGTTGGGGGATTGGCGCATGTCCGAAATCCAGTCCACGGCACTGATATCGGCGTCGTGAGCGCCCGACACTGTCATCGCATTCACCCCTGCCAGACCAATGGCCAGAAAGACCGCATCATGTTCGGCCTGAAGTGCGTCAAGCGCAAGATTGTCGCCAAGGCGCTGGTCATAGGCGCAGGTGATCCCGCCAACACCCATCAGCCAATCCAGTTCCTGCTGGGCGAAATCGCCTGCGGCTTTATAGGCGGCGATACCGTATTCGTTCAGGCCACCGCCCTTGGGGCGGGCGTCAAAGAGCGTGACATCATGCCCGTGCATCGCCAAACGATGAGCACAGGCTAGACCAGCGGGACCAGCGCCAACCACAGCGACGGATTTGCCAGTTGAGGCGGCACGCGCATAGGGGTGGCCGCCACGCGCCATAAGCCTGTCCGTTGCATAGCGCTGTAGTTGGCCGATGATCACGGGTTTTCCTTCGGCTTCTTCGCGAACACATACCTCTTCGCACAAGGTTTCGGTCGGACAAACGCGGGCGCACATGCCCCCCAGGATGTTTTGCGAAAAAATCGTGTGTGCCGCAGCTTCCGGGGTGCCGGTTGAGATTTGGCGAATGAACAACGGAATGTCGATTGAGGTTGGGCACGCTTCCATGCACGGCGCATCGTGGCAAAAGTAACAGCGGTCCGCCGCGACACGGGCTTCGTGATCTGTGAGAGGTGGGTGAAGGTCGCTGAAATTTGAAGCAACCTGCGCGGCGGATAACCGGCCGGCTGCTATTCCCGGTGTGGATGGATTGGTGGACATTGGCTTTCTTTCCCTGATGGTTGATCAATTTTTACCATGCGATCAAAAATTGATCAACGGGTAAATAATTTTCAGACCAATCATGCATTGAATGCCTCATGAGACTTTTCGCGAGGCGAACCTGATCAGGCCGGTGTCAGGGCGCGGCGATAGAAATCGACCAGAAATGCCTCGGCTTCGGGGAAATGGTCATTCCCACCACTGCCCAACACCGCGCTGACCTGAACATCAAAATCGGCGTAATGCTGGGTTGTGGCCCAGATCGAAAATAGCAGGTGTTTCGGATCAAGCGGCGCTATTTTCCCCTCGTCAATCCACGATTGGATGACGGCGGTTTTCTCGTCCACCAGATCGCGAAGTTCACCCTTTATGGCCTCCATAATTCTTGGGGCGCCTTGCAAAACCTCATTGGCAAACAGACGGCTTTCACGTGGCCGGGATCGGGACATTTCAAGTTTTTGCCGGACATATCCCAATATTTCCTCGATCGGGTCTCCTGCCGGATCAAGCGAGTGCAGGGGGGCCAGCCATGTTTCCAGCATGTCCGACAACAGCGTGACATGGATGACTTCCTTGGACGGGAAGTAATAAATCAGGTTGGGTTTGGACAGACCTGCCTCATTGGCGATCTGATCCAGTGTCGATCCACGATAGCCATGGCGCGAGAACACCTCGAGCGCGGCGTCAAGAATGGCTTGCGAGTTCTTTTGCTGTATGCGGGTCTTGCGCTGGGGTTTCAAAATAATACGGCTCGTTTCTGCATGGATCGACGGGAACGCCCCGCGGTGGGGACGCTTAGATTGACCAATAGGTCAAATATTGTCAAACGCGCTTATTGTGTTCGGTCTTCGCCTGCCAGAAGGCTCGCATTGCCGCCGGCGGCGGTTGTATCCACGCATAAATGGCGCTCAAGAAGCGCATGCGCAATATCAGGCTCGGCCGTGATCAGCGGGATAATCGGGCCAGTGCGTTTGACCAATGCCTTTGCATAGGCACGTCCTTCGCTTTCGGATCCCCACCAAAGCACGCCCCCGAATAAGGGGAGTTCGGTCAGCCTTCGGGCGGGAACACGCCCGTCGCAAACAACAGCATGTCCGCCGAGCTTTCTGATCAGATCTGCTTGTTTCCGGGCAGTTTCAGCACCGGGGCCGAGGCACAGAACCGGGGGGCGGGGCAGGGTGGACAGGCGGTTCAGTTCACCCGTCGGGCCAGGCAGGATTGAAACGGTGGGCACAGAGGGGGTGTTGGCCGCCGCAATCAATTCAGCCGTCAGGGTTGACTCTTTGGTTGCCGGGCTTGCCGTCTTGGCCACTGAAACCGGTTGTCTGGTAAACCGTACCAGATAGTGCGGCCCGCCCGCTTTGGGTCCGGTGCCGGACAACCCTTCGCCGCCAAAAGGCTGGCTGCCGACAATCGCTCCGATCTGGTTGCGGTTTGCGTAAACATTCCCGGCATCCACGGCTTCGGCAATCATCTGCACGCGGTCATCAATCCGGGTGTGCAACCCGAATGTCAGGCCGTAACCGGTTGCGTTGATATCCGCGATGATCCGGTTCAGCTCGTTTGACTTGAAGGTCGCAATGTGAAGGACCGGCCCGAACACCTCGTGCCCGAGATCGGCGATACCTGAAACCCTGATCAGGGCAGGGGCGACAAATGTGCCCTCTGACGGGGCCGTAAGCCTGTGCGCAAGACGTCCCGAAGACGCGGCCTGATCCACATAGGCGTTGATGTCACGTTGGGCGTCTTGGGTGATAACCGGCCCGACATCCGTTTGCAGTTGCCATGGGTCGCCAAGCTGCAATTCGTCCATCGCCCCGATCAGCATTTCGGTAAACGTGTCAGCGATATCTTCCTGTACGTAAAGGCACCGCAAGGCCGAGCACCGCTGTCCGGCGGACTGGAACGCAGATATGACGATGTCGCGGATGGCCTGTTCCGGCAATGCGGTGGAATCAACGATCATCGCATTCAGCCCGCCGGTTTCGGCGATCAGGGGCGTACCGGGGGCGCATCCTTCGGCCATTGCGCCCTGAATGGCCTTTGCAGTGGCTGTTGATCCGGTGAAAGCAACCCCGTTGATCCGCGGATCAGAGGTGAGCGCCTTGCCGATATCCCGCCCATAGCCGGGCAATAGCTGCAAAGCCGACAGCGGAACCCCCGCCTTGTGAAGATTGGAGATGCCCCAAGCGGCGATGGCCGGTGTGGTTTCGGCCGGTTTGGCCAGCACAGCGTTTCCCGTGGCCAAAGCGGCCGCGATCTGGCCCGAGAATATGGCCAGCGGGAAGTTCCAAGGGCTGATGCAGGTGAACACGCCGCAAGGGGCTGTGTGGACTGTCGTACAGCGGACCGCGTAATATCGCAGGAAATCCACGGCTTCGCGCAGTTCCGCAACCGCGTCGGGCAGCGTTTTGCCAGCTTCGGCAGAAAGCAGACCAAAGGCGGTTCCAAAATCGGCTTCGTACAGGTCCGCTGCCCTGTTCAAAATGGCGGCGCGTTCGTTGGCAGATACGGCCCAGGGTTCCGCCGCTGTGATCGCAGCTTCTACGTCATCTCTGGACGCCTGTGTTACGGTGCCTATCGGTTTTCCTGTAGCCGGGTTGAGAATATCCTCAACCCGGCCGTTGCGCGGCGGCGCAACAGTGATCGGCTTGACATTTTGCACAACCGGATGCGGGCGGGCGGCGTCGATTTTGCCCAGAACTGTCACGTCCTGAAGGTCAAAACCGATCGAGTTCGCACGCTCGGGCGCGAACAGGTCAGCGGCTTTGCGGATCGCAGGCTCAAACTGGCCCTGATCGGATTGCAAAGTTTCCAAAGGGCATGTTGCAACCTCGGCGGCGGGGACGTCCTCGTCCACGATCTGATTGACGAAGGACGAGTTTGCACCGTTCTCAAGCAGCCTGCGAACAAGATAGGCCAGCAGGTCACGATGTGCCCCCACAGGCGCATAAATGCGGCAGTTGGTCCCTTCTTCGCGGTGGACGATATCATGCAAGGCCTCGCCCATTCCGTGCAGGCGTTGGAATTCGTAGGTGGCTTTGTCGTGACCCGAAGCCATGTCCAGGATGGCAGAAACAGTGTGGGCATTGTGCGTGGCAAACTGCGGGTAAATCCGGTCGGTCATCCCAAGCAAAGTTCGGGCATGAGACAGATAGCTGACATCAGTGGCGGATTTGCGGGTGAAAACGGGGAAATCATCAAGACCTTCGACCTGGGCCAGCTTGATTTCGGTATCCCAATAGGCACCCTTGACAAGCCGGACCATGATGCGGCGGTCATACTTGGTGGCCATGTCGTACAGTCCCGAAAGAACATCGCCCGCGCGGCGGCCATAGGCCTGAACCACAACACCAAACCCGTCCCATCCGGCCAGCGCGGGGTCGGCTAAGACCGCGTCGATGACCTTCAGGGATAAGCCAAGCCGGGCCATTTCTTCGGCATCGATATTAAGCCCCATACCTGCCGCGGCGGCTTTGCGGACAAGGCGTTTCAAAACCGGTACCAATTCGGTCATGACCCGTCCGGTTTTCGCCACTTCGTATCTGGGATGTAGTGCGGACAGCTTGGCGGAAATTCCGGGGTTCGCTGCAATGTTTTCATGCACACAAGCGGCTGAAATCGCCTCGATGGCGTTCTCATAGGACGCAGCATACCGGGCCGCATCAGCGGCGGTCATCGCCGCTTCGCCCAGCATGTCATAGGAATAGGTGAAGCCGTCCGTCTCTTTGCCTTTGGCGCGGTTCATGGCTGCCTTGATGTCCTGCCCCAGCACGAATTGACGCCCCATTTCACGCATCGCGCCCGCGACAGCGGTACGAATGACAGGTTCGCCCAGACGTTTGATCATCCCCTTCAGGCGTCCGGCGATGCCGGGGTGGCCTTCGTCCAGAACCTTGCCGGTCAAAAGCAGGCCCCATGTGGAAGCGTTCACCAATGGCGAGGACGATTGGCCGATATGGCTGGACCAGTCTGAAGGGGCGATCTTGTCTTCGATCAAGGCGTCGATGGTGGCCGGGTCCGGAACCCGAAGCAACGCTTCGGCCAGGCACATCAATGCCACGCCTTCTTCGGTGGACAGACCGTATTCGGCAAGAAAGACATCCATTAACCCCGGGCGCGAGGCGGTTCGAATGTCTTCAACCAGCTTCGTGGTATGTTTGACAATGCGGTCGCGCGAAGCCTGATCAAGCCTTGCATTCGCGATCAATTCGGCAAGAAGCTCAGCTTCGTTCCGGCGTTTGTTCACGTCCCATTTGCGGTCGATATCAATCATGGCGCACCTGTCCTTAGATCGTGGCAATTGTATCGTGATTTACGTGGACGAATTGACTTCTGTTTCGTACATTGCAGTGAATTCAACCATAATAATCTGGAAACTTAGGCAAAATGGATGACAAATCTTCGGAATTGGATCGATATGACCGTTTGATTCTGGGTGTCCTCAGTCACAATGGCCGGATATCCATGACCGACCTTGCCCAACAGGTCGGCCTTTCCAAAACACCTGTTACCGCCCGTGTAAAACGGCTTGAGGCTGAAGGCGTGATCACGGGATACCGTGCGGAACTGTCGGCCAGAAAGTTGGGGTTGGAGCATATCGCCTTTGTCGAGATCAAGCTTTCAGACACCAGAGAGCACGCCCTAAAGGCCTTTAACCGCGCTGTCCGGGAAATCAGCGAGGTCGAGGAATGCCACATGATCGCGGGGGGATTCGACTATCTCGTCAAAGTCAGAACCGGGGATATCGCCGCGTATCGACGGGTTCTGAGCGAACGCATTTCAACCCTGCCATTCGTGGCCTCAAGTTCGACCTATGTGTCAATGGAAAGCGTGCGCGACAACGGGGTACAATCGCTTTAGGTGGCTCTGCATTTTAGCTGAAACAAAACCAGCTGCCTAAATGAAGTTTCGGCTCGGTTATGTTAGCCACGCTTCAACTTGACCAGTCGTATACGACCGTGTGGCACGGGCTCTACCCCGCTGGTTCAGATTTCAGAGACGTGCACAAACGGCAAATTTGTAAGCATTTTATCTGCTACCGAAAGCTTGGGTCGGCCTCAAATGTCCAAAGGTATTTTGGTGGCGTGGGGCCTTTGTTCCGACCACCCTGTAGTTTCTGTTCCCATGCATGCGCCAAAATGCCGACAGATCGGGACAGACAGAACAATCCGCGTGCTAGGGCAGGCTCAAATCCCAGTTCTGCGTAGATTACCGCTGTCGCACCGTCGATATTCATTGGGATAGCGCTTCCTTTGCGGTGGGCCAGCTGTTGTTCAATCGCCTTGGCGATTTCTGCATAACGTCCAGAACAGGCACCCGCCTCAACCGCGATGGTGACCAGTTCCATCAGGCGAGGTGCCCTTGGATCAACCGGATTGTGAAACCTGTGACCAAAGCCCGGGATTATTTTCCCGCGCAAAGAAATCCAGTCATCCAGCCCCGCGCTGGTTGGCCCGTCAAACTGGTCGATATGATGGTAGAGTTCGACAGCTTGCTCTCCTGCGCCGCCGTGGACATCGCCCAGCATGTTTACGGCGCTTGCCATAGCATTGTTCAACGGCAAACCACATGTCACGGCCATACGTGCCGCTGCGATCGACGGAGCTTGCGGTCCATGATCAACAGCTGACACCAAAGCCGCCTCGAACAGCCCCGCCTGATCCGCGGTTGGCCGATCCCCGCGAACCATGAGCCATATCATTTCTGAAAAGCTGAGATTGCCGATCAGTTCCTGAATGGGTGTGCCGCGAAGTTCGATACGACCGGGTTGCATGTCGACGATTGATGTTCGCCACCAGTCTGCAACGTCGCTCATATTATGTCCTCGCTTTTCAGTTTGTCGATCTCTTCGTCTGTCAAACCTAGGTCGCACCAAACCGCCATGTTATCCACTCCCAAAACCGGCGGTGGCGTTTCGGGCAGGGGGCGGTTCCCGTCGATGACGACCGGGCTGCCCGATAGTTGAATATTCTCTTCACCCGTAGCGATGGACACGATCAGATTGCGATTTTTCACCTGCGGATCGTTCAAGACTTGGGGGACTGTCAAAACTGGTCCGGTTGGCACACCAAGCGCATTCAGCTCGGGAACCCAATCTTTCGAGCTTCTTTTTTTCAAGGTCGCTTCCAGCTCGTTCCGCAACGCATGCCGGTTGCGTTTTCTGTCTTCGCGCGTTGCATAGGCAGGATCGCGCAACAAATCATGCCGATATAAATGGCGGGCCAGAGCCTGCCATTGCTTGTCCCTGTTTACTGCAATGTTGATAGGATTGTCCGCTGTGGCGAATGTGCCTGACGGTGCCGAGGTCATGTTTTCATTACCCAAGACAGCGGGTTCGACACCTCCGATCAGGTAATTCGAAACAACCCATCCCATCGACGAAATGACGGCATCCGTCATTGAGATATCCAGAAACGCGCCTCTCGGTTTTGCATTCAGTGCAGTAGAAATCGAAAACGCAGCCGTCATACCGCCGATGGTATCTGCCAGAGGATAGCCAACGCGCAGCGGGGTGTTTTCGGGGGTGCCAGTGACCGACATGACACCTGAAATGCCCTGTACGATCTGGTCATAGGCGGGATCACCCTTGCGTGGGCCATCCTGACCAAAGCCGCTGATGGCGCAGTAAATCAGACTGGGGTTTTCTTGCTTCAGAACATCGTATCCCAAACCTAGCCGCGACATCACATCGGGTCTGAAGTTTTCAACCAAGACATCGGCGGTTCGGACCAGCGCCATCAAAAGCTCTTTGCCGCGCTCGGCTTTCAAATCCAGCGTGACCGATTTCTTTCCGGCATTTTGCGCCAGAAAACTGATCCCCATGCCTGCCTTGTTCCGGTTTGGGTCGGCCCCCAGATTGCGCGCCAAGTCGCCTGAACCTGGCCGCTCGACCTTGATAACCTCAGCCCCCATAAGAGCCAGTTGGTAGCAGCAATAGGGGCCGGCAAGTACGTTTGTCAGATCTAGGACGCGGATGTTTTGAAGTGGTTTGGTCATGGTGTTCAGGATCAAAGAAACGGATCAGGTTTGGGGCCATTTCAAAGAAAACGGGGCACAAATTTGCGCCCCGTTTTTGCATTAATCACCCTCGGCAACCCCTTGCTGTCGCGCCCGCGCACGTCGTGCACGATAGCTGGGGATCACCACAAGCAATGCAGCGATAACCAGCAGACCAAGCGTCATCGGGCGATCCAAAACAAAGCCGATACCATCATATAGCTGCATTGAGCGCGAGAAGTTGTCTTCCAACATGCTGCCCAAAATGAAGCCAATCAACAGCGGGGCAAGCGGATAGTCGGCAAATTTTAGGATTGTGGCGCCGACACCCATGCCGACAAGGATCAGCAGCTCGGTTGAATTATTCTGCCCGATATAGCTGCCCATCAGGGTGAAGAACAGAATGAACGGGATCAGGTAGTTGCGCGGAATGGCCAGCACCTTGGCGATGTACGGGATCAGCGGCAGGTTCAAGATCAGCAGTACCAGATTGCCAATATACATCGAGATTATGACCGCCCAGAAAATCTGCGGGTCGTCGATCATAAGGCGCGGGCCGGGGGTCACGTTCAGCGCGATAAGGGCGCCCAGAAGGATCGCCGTGGTGCCTGACCCTGGAATACCCAGTGTAAGCAATGGCACAAACGATCCAGTGCATGCCGCGTTGTTGGCGGTTTCCGGTGCGGCCAGACCCTTGATTGATCCGTGGCCAAATTCCTCTTGCTCTTCCTTTGAGGCGATATTGCGCTCCACCGCATAGCCAAGGAAGGACGCAATCGTTGCTCCTGCGCCAGGCAAGACACCAATAAAGAACCCTTGGATCGACTGGCGGCTGATAACAGGCACGATTTTGCGGGCTTCTTCACGTGACACGCGAAGCCCTGTGATCTTGCCGGCGTCACCGCCCGATTGCGCCGAGCGTGCCGGGTTTAGCACAAGGAAAATTGCCTCTGGCAGGGCAAACATGGCCATTGCTAAAGTGATAAAGCTGAAACCGGATTGCAGGTCCATCAGGCCCATCGTGAAGCGCGGCATGTTGAACAAAGCACCTTCGCCTACCGTTGCCATAATCAAGCCAAGAACGGTCATCAGGATTGCCTTTGCAACATTTCCCGTTCCCGCAAATGCAGCGATTGCGGACAGGCCCACGACCATCAGTGCAAAATACTCAGCCGAGTGGAATAGCAATGCTACCGTGGAAAGCATCGGTGCGAAGACCATCAAAAGGATCGCACCTATCGTGCCCCCCGCAAAAGACGAGATCGCGGCGATGGTTAGTGCTTTTCCTGCCATGCCCTTTCGGGCCAAGGGGTAGCCGTCAAAGCTGGTGGCGACCGTGCCAGCAACTCCGGGGGCATTCAGCAGGATGGATGAGGTCGAGCCGCCGAAAATTGCTCCGTAGTAAACACCTGCTAGCAGGATCAGTGCCGCCGAAGGGTCGCCAATCGTAATCGCCACTGGGATCATGATCGCGATGATCGACATCGGGCCAAGCCCCGGCAGCATGCCGATGAATGTCCCGATCAGACAACCAGCAATCACCATCAGCAGGTTCTGGAGTGAGAACGCGGCCCCGAGGCCAATCATAAGTCCTTCAATCATGTCAGAGCCTCCTTACATGAACCACGGAAGCGGACGCAGGAATATCCCGAGAACGACTTGAACAAGATACCAGACCACACCGGTTGCTATCACGGCAACGGGGATCAGAATGTAGATTTTGCGCTCACCCAACGCAATTGCGCCAAGGCTAAGAAATCCTGTAGTTGCCAACAAAAAGCCGAGCGGTCGAAGGGTCAGGGCATAGGCCACCATAAGTCCCAGTAACAGAACAGCTTGCCCGAGATGGTAGTCCGCGAGGCGGCGATAATCGATGTCAGGCTTTTTCTCGGCAGCGTCTGCCGAGGGTTTCTCAAGCCCCAAGAGGATGACAAGCGATGTCAGAACAGCAAGTACAGCCAGAATTTTCGGAAATGTGCTGGGCCAGATCGGGTTGCGCTGCATGAATGGCGGCAACAGTTGGTCCATTGTGAAATATGCGGCGTAGCCATAGGCAAGTGCTACGCAAAGAATGACGAATGCGATCCAGCGATCAAGTGCCATTGTTCCCTCCCCCCAAAAAAAATGACCGGCCCAACAATTAGGCCGGTCATGAGTGCATAAAGTCAACTTACAGGAAGCCCAGCTTGCGCATCAGGTCACCAATGACTTTTTCCTGATCTTCCAGGAAGGCTTTGAAGTCGTCGCCCGGGTTGTGGATATTCACCCAGCCGTTGCGTGCGCGGACAGCTTCCCACTCGGGGGTGTCGTACATCTTCGCGATTGCTTCCTGATAAGCTGCCAGCTTGTCAGCAGGCAGACCAGGTGCGCCAAAAAAGCCGCGCCAGTTCACAAAAGTGGTGTCGATGCCTTGTTCGACCATGGTTGGTGCGTCGGCATATGCGTCAACACGTTCGTCCGCGGTCACCCCAAGGATTTTGACTTCGCCAGCCTGCGCCAAAGCAACGGCCTCAGAGAAGCCAGTCGACAAGGCTTTGATTTCGCCAGACAGCAGGGCTGCCATGGCTTTGCCGCCTGCGTCATAAGGGATGTACTTCACGCCAAGCGCGTCTTTGCCCGCGGCTTCCATCACCATCGCCGCAACCAGATGGTCCATGCCGCCCGGTACTGAGCCGCCACCGATGGCTGTGCCGCTTGGGTCAGCGTCATAGGCTGCTAGTAAATCTGCCATCGAGTTCAGCGGGCTGTCCGCGCTGACAACGAGGGCAGCGTAGTCGCCAATGGTGCCCGCAACGAGGGTCAGATCACGGAAATTGTGCGGGAAGACGCCGGTTAGTGAACGGATCACGATCGGGGTCGAGTTGACCATCAGTGTGCCATAGTTGCTTTCGGCGTTTTCGATCAGATAACCGATTGCGACGCCGCCGCCGCCGCCAGACATGTTCTCATACGATGCTGTTCCAACCAGACCTGCGTTGGTCAGGGCTTCACCAGTACCGCGCGCGGTACCATCCCAGCCACCGCCTGCACCGCCGGGGATCAGGAAGTGGATACTGTCAAGAACTTGATTGCCACCGGCCATTGCTGAAGAGCCAAGGGTCATTGCTGCTGCCGCAGCAGCCATGACGGTGCGGCGGGTGAATTCGAATGTCATGTTTTTTCCTCCACATTGACAGCGGCATTCATTGCCGCCCATCGTGGGGAACCTTGTCGACCAAGCTGACACTAACCTGACACGAACGAGATTTTTGCCGAAACCGATGAGATTTTTGCTGATAGAAGACAATCATGATTTGGCATCCGCTACCGTCGACAGGCTGTCGCTGGACGGACATGTGGTTGATCATGCGGCCACGTTGGAAGAGGCCGCAGATTTTAGGGCCACGACAGATTATGATCTGATTTTGTTAGATATTATGTTGCCGGACGGTGACGGGCGTTCGTTTCTAAACACCCACAGATCAGCCAATGATCCGGTGCCGGTCATTGTTACCACAGCCAGATCCGAGGTTTCGGACCGCGTCGGAATTCTTGATCTTGGGGCAGACGATTACATCACCAAACCCTTCGATTTTTCCGAACTCGAGGCCCGCTGCCGTGCCGTTTTGCGCCGAAAAGGGGGGGCGTCTCGTAACGTCATAATGATTGGTGACGTGGAATTTGATTCGTTGTCCGGCACTTTGAAGGTGGGTCCCAACAAGATCACACTGCGAAACCGCGAGCTCCGGCTTTTTGAAATTTTCGCGAGCGCGCCCGAACAGATTTTTTCCAAATCCAAACTGCTGGACCGTCTGTTCTCGTATGATGAGGACGTTTCGGAGAACGCGATTGAAGTCTATATCGGGCGCTTGCGAAAACACCTGCTGGGCAGCCGCGTGGAAATTAAAACCGTGCGTGGTGTCGGATATCTGTTGGCGAACAAATGATTACCCCAATCAATATCAAAGGGTCCATTCGACGCCGTCTGTTGATCATGTTGCTTGGCGGCGCGCTAGTTCTGGCGCTCGGTTTGTTTTTCGTGTTTCAGCGGTTGGCTGTTCAGTTGGCCGAAGAAAGCCAGGACAACATCCTTCGCGCATCGGCCACGGCCATTTTGGATTCGGCTTCGGTCGTTGACGGCGAAATTCAAATTGACCTGCCTTATTCGGCGTTTTCGATGTTGAGCAACGTGTCGAATGATCGTGTGTTTTATGCAATCAAGACCGATCAGACTTTCCTGACCGGCTATGATGACCTGCCTTTTCCACCCGCACCGGAGTCTGGCAATCACGAGTTCGCGACTGAGACGTATCAGGATGAAACCGTCCGTGTCGTGGTCACTTCGCGTGCCATGACAACAGGTGAAAACCCGGTTCGCCTGTTTATTGCACTTGCGCAAACACAGGATGGTCAGGCATCGCTGATTGCCCGTGTTGTGCGCATATCGGCGTGGGTCGGTTTCGGGGTGTTTGTTCTTGTTGTGGCTTTGGCCTTGATTACAGCGAAAGCCACCGTTGCGCCTCTGGTGCGTCTGACCGAGTCTGTCAGCCGCCGGGGCCCAAGTGAACTTCGCGCCGTCGCCGCTCCTGTTCCCGTTGAGATGGTGCCGCTTGTGACGTCGCTGAATTCATTTATGGACCGTTTGTCCAACTCACTATCACGGACCGAGGAGTTTATCGCAGATGCCGCGCACCGATTGCGCACCCCGCTTGCCATTGTCAGAACACGTGCCGAAACGACCCTGATGCGCGTTGAGCGGGAAGAAAACCGAGCCGCGTTGAAAGATATGATCAGAGCGATTGATGAAAGCAGCCGGGCCGCGGGGCAGATGCTGGACCATGCGATGGTTTCGCTGCGGACAGACAGCTTGATGAAGGCGCAATTAAATTTAAGCGATATTGTAAGCGAGATCGTTGGACGCATGACACCGGCGGCCGAGCTTCGCGACATCCAATTGAAGTTTCGGCTGGACGAAAACGTCACCTTCCCGGGTGATCCTGTGCTGGTGCAAAGTGCATTGCGCAATGTGATAGACAACGCACTGAAATTCTCGCCTGTCGATAGTTGCGTTCAAATCTCCGCCGGAACATTGGGACAATTTGCCTTTGTAAAAGTCCAGGATGAAGGCGGTGGATTCCCGACATCGGATTTGGAAACGATCATCAAAAGGTTTTCACGAGGCGAAAATGCCGAGGGGATCGTCGGCTCGGGTCTTGGATTGACCATCGCTTCCGATGTTGCAAAAGCCCATGGTGGGACGCTTGAAATCGAAAACGCTCAGGAGGCCGGCGCTTGCGTGTCTTTGTACTTTTCCTTGGTCTGATACTGAATCCGACCAGTCTTTTGGCTTTTGAAATCGAGGATCGTCTAATCCTCGGCAGCGAAACGTCGGCACAGATTTTACGAATTGTTTCGACGACCGATGTTGAGCTTTTCAAACCTGTATTGGAAGAGTTTCTGCAATCGCAGCCTAACCTGAGCGTGGAATATGTCGTGGCCAGTACCACAGAATTGATGAAAGCGATCGAAGAGGAACAACAAAGCTTCGATATAGCTATTTCAAGTGCGATGGATTTACAGACAAAACTTGCCAATGACGGGTTGACGCTTCCCCATTCTTCGGCAGCAACTTCGACTCTGCCCGATTGGGCGAAGTGGCGAGAGGATGTTTACGCTTTTACCCAGGAACCTGCTGCGATCGTATTGTCGCGGGCAGCGTTTGAGAATCTGGAGCTCCCGCAGAACCGCGAAGAATTGATCACGCTGCTGCGCGACAATCCGGATTTGTTTCGCGGGCGCGTCGGTACATATGACCTGCGTTCATCCGGATTGGGGTATCTGTTCGCGACCCAAGATTCACGGATGTCCGAGGTCTATTGGCGCCTTACGGAAGTTATGGGGGCGCTTGACGCCAAGCTATATGACAGCTCGGGAAAGATGATTGATCAGGTTGTAAGCGGCGAACTTGCTGTCGCATACAATGTTTTAGGCAGCTACGCCCTGTCGCGTAAGGACAGTGGCGAAGTTGCCGTATTGTTTCCGTCGGATTTTACAACGGTCATGATGCGAACAGTGCTTATCCCGTCCACTGCGACAAATCCAGAAAACGCCAAACTTTTTGTTGATTTTCTGGTTGGCGAAGCGTGGAATCCAACGTCAGAGACGTCAGCCCTTAGATCACTTAATCCCGCACTTGAGACGGTCGAAAACTCCCTGCGACGGATACGTCTTGGTCCGGGCCTTCTGATTTTCCTCGATACGTTCAAAAAGAAACGTTTTCTGTCTGCTTGGGAAAACTCAATTCTGCAAAAATAATGTCGGTGAACAGCGCATCGGTTGCGAGCCACTTCGTCAGGACAGTCGTTTTCAAGGCTCACTTGCGAAAAGTCCATCGTCAAAACTCGCACAATCCGCGTCATATTTTCGCCCTGTTTCCGTTTTAGAAACAGTGCCTATAAAACACTCGTAAGCAGGCTTTTGCGTGCTGAGCGGATCAAAAACCTTTGTGAGGACTGATGGCAGAAATCTATCAAACGGAGAATATTGCAGGCCCTCCTTTGATCCGGGGTTTGTGGAGCGCATGCAAAAGATACGGGCGAATGATGATGTATTCATGCACATCCGCAATGCGCGAGCCGGTCTGCATGGCCAATGTTCTCAAAGGGCTGATCGTTGTCTTGTTGTTGACAATGATCGCGGCCACCAGCGCACAGGCGGAAACATCAAACCAATCGCCCAATCCCCCATCGGAAGTGACAATCGGCGTTCGTGCGCATCTGGGACGCGAAGAGGCCATTTCCCGTTGGCAACCAACGATGGACTATCTGAGCACCCAATTCCCGAACACCGAGTTTCGACTGAAAACCTATGCTAGCCCCAGCGCAATCGAACAAGGAGCTGCCAATAAGGAATATGACTTTGTGATCACCGATCCCGGTTCCTTTGCTGTGATTAACGTCCTTTACGGGTTCGAAGAACAGCTGACCCTGGTCAACGCCTGGGACGGGCAGCTTGTCACGCGGTTTGGTTCAGTCGTTTTCACACGGCGCGGGTTGCAGGATCTGAACACGTTTGAGGATTTGAAGGGCCGCAGTCTGATGGCGGTTGCGCCGCAGGCCTTTGGTGGTTGGAACGTTGCACGACGTGAATTCAAACGCGCCGGACTTGCGCCATCCGAAGACCTGGCCGAGCTTAAGTTTGCCGATGGCAATCAGACCACCGTTGTGCGGGCGGTACTGGATGGCACTGTCGATGCAGGTGTCGTGCGCACTGGCACGCTGGAATGGCTCGAGCGGCAAGGGGTTATTGCCCTTGATGAGTTCAAAATTCTGGGCATGCGTTCGGTTCCGGGATTTCCTTTCGCGCTTTCGACCGAACTGTACCCAGAATGGGTTTTTGCCGACCCCCCGAACACAGCAACAGCCTTTCGGCATGATGTTCTGACCGCACTTGCCAAAATCGAAACAACAGACCGACCGGCGGTTGCGGGCGACTATTTCGGTTGGGAAAGTGCAACCGACTATGACAGTGTTGTTGCACTACTGCGCGAACTGAACGCCGCACCGTTCCAATATCTGGGCAAATCCAGCAGGGTGCAATTCTGGCAGGAAAACCGTGTGACAATCGGGCTGTCGACTGCTGCTCTGGTTAGCCTGATCAGCTTGTTGCTTTACGCACTTCGCCAACGCTCAAAATATGTCCGGCTTTATCGGGAACGTGCGCGCAAGGCGGATTCAGAACTTCACTTGTATCATTCGGCACTGGACCAGCACTCTATCATGTCCACAACCAATGCAGACGGTGTCATCACCGATGTCAACGACCGTTTCCTGGAGGTCAGTGGTTACAGCCGCAAGGAAATCATCGGAAAAACGCACGACATACTGCACACCGATCTCGTTCCGGCAGAGCGTTACGAGGACATGCAGCGCACGATTCAGGCAGGCAAAATCTGGAGCGGTGAATTGGCCAACCGGCGTAAGGATGGCGGCATTTGGTGGGTGCAAAGCACGATCGTTCCGCGATTTGGCCCTGCGGGCGATTACGCGGGTTGCACATCAATCCGCACCGATGTCACCGAACTTAAAGCCGCGCAGGCCGAGATGAACTTGCGCCATTATCTGGAATGCACGGCGGGCGAAGTCTATAAGTTCCTGATCGACACCCACGCCATTACCTTTTCAAATTCTGCCGCGCAGCGATCGCTTGGCCTGTCGGAGGAAGAGCTTGAGGGGAGAACGCTGTTTGATTTCCTGTCGGCATCGGATGCCGCCTGGCTGCGCGACGAACTTGCGAAGCTGGTCGGAAACAGGCGCGCGACCATCGAGTTTGAACGTGACCGAATTCTGCCAGACGGCCGGAAGGTCGCGACGCATTTCCATATCCAATATCTTCACGTTACCGGGATCGAGCCGCGCTTTGTCGCCACCCTTACGGACATCTCGGAAGAAACTGAAACGAGAAATCTGGTGGTGGAACTTTCCAACACGCTGGATGCGGTGAATGATCAGATTTTCATGTTCTGGCCAGATACGAAAAAATTCTTCTACGCCAACCGGGCTGCCAAACTAAGCTTGGGTCTTTCAGACGACGAACTTCGGAATATGACGCCGTCAGATCTTGTGGGAGGTCTCAGCCCCGAGGAATGCGGCACTGTTTTGGGGCCGCTGATCCGTGGCGAAACGCGCCAACAGGTTTTCCGCCGCAAGGTAACAACGCCTAATGGTGAAGAAAAGGTCATGGAATACGACATACGTCTTGCCAGCCCCAAGGGACACAAGCCCCGGTTCATCGCAATCCTGCGCGACCGCACCGAACATGCGCAGGCCGAAATGGAATTGATGCAATTGCGCACCTCTCTCGATTTGATGGACGATGAATTCTACATGTTCTGGCCCGAAAGCTATGCGTTTACTTATATGAGCAAGAACGCATTGGATCGCGTCGGCTGGGGGAACGAAGGCTGGCGGGGCCGGCATACCTTTGACTATATCACCAAGCGTCAGCAGGCATGGCTGAAGGAAAAATGCGATGAGCTGATGACCGGTGATGAAAAATCAATGACCTACGAAACAATCGACCGAAACGGTACGCCACTGGAAATCTATCTTCGTCTGATCGAACCCGAAAACGAAAAGCCTCGGTTCATGTCGATCTATCGGGACATCACCGAAAAGAAACAGGCCGAAACGGCTAAATCCGAGTTTATTTCGACGATCAGTCACGAATTGCGCACGCCTCTGACCTCGATCAAGGGATCGCTGCGGTTGCTGAAATCCGGCGTGATCGAGGCGACCTCGGACCGACATGATCAGATGATCGAAATCGCCAGCATGAACGCCGACCGTTTGCATGACCTGATCAACGACATATTGGATTGGGAAAAGATCGAAGCTGGCGAAATGTCCTACGAATTCGGCGACACCGACATTTGCGCGGCCATTCAGGAATCGGTCGAACTCAATAACGGGTACGCCCGTCAGCATGACGTCTATTTCAAACTGACGGCGCCAATCGAACCGGTTATGTGCCGTGCTGATAAAGGACGTCTTCAGCAGGTGTTTTCAAACTTGATGTCAAACGCTGCGAAATTCTCGGACAAGGGGATGCCGATTGACATATCCGTCACGGTCGAGGGTGACGAAGCCGTGGTTGCTGTCCGCGACTATGGTGCAGGCATTCCCGAGACGGCGCGGCCCACAATCTTTAACCGGTTCACACAAGCCGATTCCTCGACCGAGCGTCATAAGGGCGGAACGGGTCTTGGTCTGAGCATTTCAAAGGCCATCGTCAACACGCATGACGGGAGCATTGGATTTGAAGATGCCGAAGGCGGCGGCACGCGGTTCTATGTGCGCTTGCCACTTCTATCAACCAACCAGCGCTCTGCCTTGGATCAATCAGAACTGCATGTTGCGGACACACGGCCGAAGCCAAATCTTGGCCATCGCAAGCCCGAGGGCAAGGCGTATTTTTCCCAGTCCAGCGGTTTGGAGCAAGTCGGCATCGTTGCCGGGACTCAATCTTGAATACCAAGGCAGTTTATGCAATTCTTGAGCAAACTGAGGCATAGTCTCGGATAAAACGACAAATAGTGAATTTTTAAGCGTTCTTTTATTGCCAGTGCACAATGCCGTGTAAATCGTTATTTTCATTTGAAATTGAGACACTTCAATCGCAGATTGTCGCTATCGAAAATGAGCGGTATAGTACAAGTTGTCGACGTATTTGACTAAAGTCGAAAAATATTGCACGTTTAGGTTGATTAACTTTCCTTAACTGGAGACGACATGCTGTTCCCGACTCCGGACAAAATTGCGAAAGTTGTGCATCTTTTGATGTACCCCATCATTGCCGCCTCGGCCTTGTATTTTTCCGTGTTGGTTGAGCAAAACAATTTCACAAGCGCGTTGGATCATCAGCGTAACGGCTTACGCGCAGCAGCCAACGAAATTCTCACAGGTCTAGATCACGAATTGTTGTCAAAGATGCTGATGGCGCAAGGGCTGTCTTCTGTTCTGTCTGTTGAGCCGAACCTGAGCCAGGAAAAATTCTCTGAACTCGCGGAAGGTCTGCGCCAAAAGGATAGCAGTATCATCAACATCGCTGCATTGAAGGATTTCACGATTATTCGCGTGTATCCATTAGAGGATAACAAGGGCATTCTTGGTGCTGATATTCGCAATGCTGATCGTCAAAGCGAAATTGCACAAATTGCAATTCAGTTTCAGACGCCGGTTGTCGACGGCCCAATCGACCTTTTGCAAGGCGGTCGCGGCTTCATTATCCGCGCACCAGTCTTTCTGGACAACGGTGGTTTTTGGGGTTTCTCGTCCATTGTGGTGGACGAGGAAGATTTCTATCAGAATGCTGGTTTGAACATCGACCGGCCGGGCGTGGATTTTGCGATCCGGCTTATACATCCGGACGGCACGCAGGATCCGCCGTTTTGGGGCAATGCATCGCTTTTCAACCAAGAACCGGTTCGCGAAATGCTCGAGCGCCCGACGGGCAGTTGGGAAATCGTCGTGGTGCCGAAAAACGGCTGGATCACGCGGTCGGATAGTTTATGGGCAAACCGTTTGTTTTTTCTGGCCCTGGCCGTATTTATCGGCACGATTTACCACTTTTTGCGCAAACAACGGCTGCTGGCTGTCAAGGCACATGATCGGCTTAACGATGCGATTGAATCATTGCCGGCCGGTTTTGTCGTCTATGATGAGAATGGTTATCTGACCGGATACAATCAGGCATTCTGCGAAATGTATGACAAATGTGCCCCCGCAGTCCGGCTGGGCGCAACCTCGGACGAGATCATGCAGTACGGCTTGGAACAGGGTCAGTTTCCAGACGCCATCGGCCGCGAGGAGGAATGGTTACAAGAACTTCGGGACAGTCTGAAAATCGACGGTTTTGCATGGGAATACCCGCTTAGCAATGGCCGGTGGGTGAAATCCTACAATCAGACAACCCGCGAAGGCGGACGGGTTGGCGTGCGCCTTGACGTGACCGAGCTTCGCCAGCAACAAGCCCAACTTGAAGCCGCCAACCAAGAGCTGCAATCCGCGCTTTCAACCCGCGACGCTGCGGAACAACGGTTCGCCGACATTGCGAATATCAGCACCGATTGGTTCTGGGAGCAGGATAGTGAAGGCCGGTGCACCTATCTTTCCGAAGGGTTCACCCGCGCCACTGGCGTCGCGGTGGCAGAGATGCTGGGGAAAACCCGCGCCGAAGCCTTTCAGCACGACAAGTTGGCGCAAGAAAGCGGCGATTGGAAATATCTGGAAAAATTCACTGCGAAACATCTGCCCTTTACCGATTTCATTTACTCGATGAGCGGCAACAAGGGCAAAGGTGTTTCCTTGCGAATTACTGGCTTGCCCTATTACGATCAGCAAGGCGATTTTGCCGGTTATCGCGGTGTCGGCTCGGATGTTTCGATCCTGACGAACGCATTGCGTAAGGCCGAGGCGTCGAACCATGCGAAAAGCGAATTCCTCAGCGTCATCAATCACGAGCTTCGCACCCCGCTGACCGTCATTTTGGGCTTCAACGCATTCCTCAAGAAACCCGAAATCCTGCGTTCCGTGGTCGATCTGCGCAAATATCTGAAACAAAATGTCTCGGATCAAAAAAAATCGGCGTCGCTGGTGGACGCTGTCACCTCTGAAATCGCCACCTATGCGGAAAAATTGGACATCTCGGGCCAGCAGTTGTTGCGGATCATCGACCGTATTCTGGATCTTTCGTCAATTGAGTCAGGTAACGAAAACATCGCGCTGGCTGAAATCGATATCAGCGATTTCATGTCCGATGTCGTGAACGACTTTGACAAAGCCGTGAAGAAAAAGGGCTTGACCCTGTCCTTTGAAGTGCATCACGACAAGATACTTGCGGACAGGGTTCGCCTGAAACAGATCCTCGGGAACCTGATCGGGAATGCCATAAAATTCACGGATCAGGGCACCATCCACGTGACGTCAAAACGCGTCGGGCACGACATTCAGATTCAGGTTCAGGACACCGGCCAAGGCATTCCGGAAGAGCTTCAGGAAGCGATTTTCGACAGTTTCCAGCAGGCTGAAAAGGCAGGCATCCGCCGCGAAGGCGGTGTTGGTCTGGGGCTGACAATCGTCAAGAAACTGGTGGAAATGCACGGCGGATCGATCCGATTGGAAAGCAAGCTGGGCGAGGGCACAACCTTTACGCTGACATTCCCTGCTGCCAACGGCACCGCGACGGCAGCCTGACCATTTGATCAGATCGTGACGCTTGGCCCTGGGCAGCAGCCCAAAGAATTTCCAGAAATACGGAAAATCCAACGGCTACAGGTCGATTTTTGGCGGCAAATACGTCCCAAATTTTTTTGAATTTCGCCTCAATTAGGTCAAATCCGTTACTTAGTGTCGAATGTAGAAACAATTGAGTAAGCGCATTTCTTGCGTTTTAGGTAAGAGTTAAAGGAACAGTCCATGGACGCGAACCAGAATGGCTTTAAGCTACTGTCCTTATGTCAAAACTATTTCCTGCAAGCTGTTCTTGCCGCTTCGCTGTTCGCAGTCATTACGGCTGCAATCCAGTGGACCTCGATGGGTCATATTTTCGCGGAACAGCATTACTCGACCCTTGCGATTTACGCCCTGATGGCTGTCGCGCTCGCGGTTTCTCTGTTTCGGCACAACCAAATCCAGCATCTTAAATCTGACATTGCCCGCAGATCGGGCAACGAGATTGAACTCTCACATGACGCGCTTTGCGCCAACTCTATCGTTACCCATACTGACCCGAACGGCATCGTGATCTGGGCGAATGACAACTTTTTAGAGACTTATGGTTTCAAGCGTGACGAGATCATCGGTTCCAGCATCGCCCGTATTTATCCGAACAGCGTGAAAAATCCGACCTATCAGGAGATTCGGGATTGCCTGACGAACGGTCAAATCTGGTTCGGACATTCCGAGGAAATCCGCGCCGACGGTTCTTCGCTCTTTGTGGAAGGCAAAATCATCCCGATTCATGACGAAGACGGGCAACTTATCAGAGCCGTCTCAATTCGGACCGACCAATCCCGCTTGGAACATGTTCGTGGCATCAAGGATGTATTCGATCATTTGCAGGACGAAATCTACATCTATGACTCGGAATCGCTTCAAATGGTTTATGCCAATCTGAAGGCCAATGAATGCGCCGGCTGGGACTCTGATAATCTTGGCAATTATACGATTATCGACGCAAACGAACAAATGAACGAAGCCGCCTTCCGGGCACACACGGCACCTTTGGTTGCCGGGCAAAAGGATTCTGTCTCAATTAATGTTAAGCGGGGGGCTACCTTTGGCGAAATCTCAACCCGCCTGCATCACAGCAAAAACGGCCGCGTAATGTTTATGTCGATCATTCGCGATACAACCGCGAGGGTTAAGGCAGAGCAGGCCCGTAAAGATTTTGTCTCGACCGTCAGCCACGAGTTAAGGTCGCCATTGACCTCGATCAAAGGGTCTCTTCTGCTTCTGGAATCTGGCACATTGGGAGAATTCGAAGCCAAAGCAAAAGCGGTTCTCAGCATCGCGGTTCGCAATGTGGACCAGTTGATGAGCGTTGTGGACGACATCCTGGATATGCACAAATTACAGGCCGGAATGATGGAAATGGCCAAAGAGCCGACCGACCTTGTGAAGTTCCTGAACTCAGTCTTGGAAATGAACAAGGGCTACGCAGACATTCACAATGTGAATCTATCGCTTAACACTGACCTGATATCTGCTTCACAGAACATTGATCCGGCCCGCATGACACAAGTTATGTCAAACCTTATGTCGAATGCGATCAAATACTCACCCGATAAGGGCACAGTGCAGGTCAATTTTGGTGAAAGCGATAAGCGCTATCGCATTGAAGTTGTCGACAACGGGCCCGGCATTCCAAAAGCGGCCTTTGAAAAGATCTTCCGTGGATTTGAGCAAATTGAGGCTGCCGACGGAAAGGAGCGCAAGGGCACCGGGCTGGGCCTGGCCATCGCCAAAAGCATCGTTCAGGCACATAACGGCAAGATCGGGCTGGAAAGCGAAGTTGGAAAAGGCACGACCTTTTACATCGAGCTTCCAAAAGAGTTTCGCCAAATTGATGAAGCCTAACCGTGCAGTAAAGTGCGCGAAACCTGTTGAGGTTTTGCGCGTTTCAAAACCAACTTCGCGTCGCAAGTTGATCTCGAAACGCTTTCAATCCAACTAAAGCTGCTTAAGGCCCTGAACAACCGTTCAAATTTAATTCAACCGCGCCGCAAAAATGCCACGATGTGGGTGAAAAATCGCTTCATTGCCATGAGATTGTTGAGCAAAGGAAAACAGTAGGCAGGAAAAGAAAATGTCAAATCTGACCCGTATACTTCATGTCGACGACGATGAGGACATTAGAACCATCGCAAATCTCGCGCTCGAGATGGTTGGCAACTTCGAACTGATGCAGTGTGCGTCCGGTAGTGAGGCCATTGCCCAAATTGCCGAATTTGCGCCTGACCTCGTGCTTCTCGACTACATGATGCCGGTAATGAACGGCGGAGAAACCCTGAATGAGATTCGCAAAATACCAGGCTATGCCGACGTTCCTTCCGTCTTCATGACAGCGCGACTGCAAGAGGAACTGGTTCAGGAGCTGTTGGACAAAGGGGCTTGGGGCGTCATCCGCAAACCATTTGATCCAATGACGCTTGCCGACGATATCCGTGCAATTTGGGCGAAGGGTCCGACAAAGGTCCCAGAGCCGCAATTCTGAAAGAAACCTGAACCAACCGGACGACATATCAGATCGCCTCGAAACACAAGATTTGCTGCCGCGAACCTAAGGAGTGACCGATGAAAATTTTGGCCGTAGATGACGATGAGTTTGCTCTGGACATTCTGGAGACAACACTTCGGGGCGCTGGATATACCGAGTTGACGACCGCGACGTCGGCGCAGGAAGCACTGGACATCATAAATGCCAATTCGATTGATTTTGATGCTTTCCTGCTGGATATCCGGATGCCCGGAATGGACGGGATAGAATTGTGTGGGATAATCCGGCAGATGCCGAAATATTCATCCAGCCCAATTGTCATGATCACCGCAATGCAAGAACGTCATTTTATCGATCAGGCGTTCTCGGCTGGGGCGATCGACTATATAACCAAACCCTTCGATCCAATGGAACTAGGTGTGCGCATCGGAATCGCCCATCGTCTGTCGGCGCAGTCCCGGCAGGTGGAACAGTCAAAAACCGACGTGGCATTGATGATGTCTCGTACAGGGCTTGGTCCGGGTTTTGACGCTTCAGAGGCGATTGAAATCCGCGATGTCCCGCGCGTTATCAGCGCCGTCGCAATGGAAAACTACTTGCTGCGGCTCAGCTATTCGATGGCGGTCAAAAGTACCTCGGTCGTGTTTTCGATCGATGGCTTTAAAGCTATTTGTTCGCAATTCGACGCATCCGAAGTTTACGATATCCTCGCCGACACGGCATCCGCCATTGTCGAGGGGTTAAAACAGGTAAACCATATCGTTGCCTATGTTGGAAACGGCGAGTTTGTGGCCGTCGTTCATGGCGGCGGCTTCACCCTGTCGGAAGAAACGCTTTGGGCCATCCAGGCCGAACTGGATCTGGCGCCTCCCTGCCTGTCAAGAGGACGGGAATATCCCGTGAACCTGTCCATGGGCAACGTCTATTCACCCAGTATGTGGCAAGCTTCAAACCGGCTTGGCCTTTTGCTGTCGCCAAAATCGCGCAACGCGATGAAGCGCGGACAAACCCCAGTATGCCGCAGTGCCCCGCAAGCGCGTAATCACGCCGGATTGGTATAGGAGCTACCCCATGAGTGAGCTATCCAACATGGCCCAAAACTATGAGCATTCACTCGCTCAGGCCCGCCAACGATTTTGTGCCAGTCTCGATTCTCAGGTTGAAAAATTAGACGCCTTGATGTGGCATATCGAGGAAAACCCCGCAAATACGCAAGCCATTGAGATTGCAACGAACATGGTCCACAAGCTGGCGGGGGTTGCGCCGACATTCGGATTGAAAAGCGTCGGCCAGCATGCGACAGCTGCCGAAGTTGCGCTGATGCAACTTGAAAAACAACCGACTTCGCAAAATCTAAAACTGGTCTCGGATGCAGTGGAACAATTGACGGTCCAATTGGACAAACACTAAGCGTTACGCCTGTGTTTTTGCATTTAATGAGAGGCGAGCTGGCTTTTTCCGAGATATAGCGGACTTGGTGGTGCCCCCAGAGAGACTCGAACTCCCGACCCACTGATTACAAATCAGTTGCTCTACCAGCTGAGCTATAGGGGCTTTGGCCTGTGTAACAGGTCCGGCTCTTTTACCTGTGTTTTTGCTCTATGCAAGCGGTTTGTCACGGCTTTCCTGCCAATGTGTCAGGTAATCTTGCGCGGGGCTGGACAGTGGATCAGCGACGCTTCATGAATGGGGGGATTTTATACGGGGTATTTCATGGACGGAACATTCGCCGTACTGACATTGGTTTTGGGCATGTACGAAGCCTATTACGGATGCAGCGAAGCGTGCCTTGCGCGAAATGAAGTGCCTTCGCGGATCAGCCTTGCGGCTGGGGGGCTGTTTTCGGGGGGGCTTCAGATTGGTGATGAAGCCTATATTCGATATGATACAGGCCTTGCCAACGGCCCTTTCCAAACAATTGCCGGCATGTCCTATTCCAGTTTTGGCGATCTCTGGGCGGGGATTGGTCACAGCTATACGATCAATGTCGAAAACACCGGTCTCTATGCCGAGCTTCATGCCATGACAGGTCTTTATGAAAGGGGCAGCGGCCCGGATCTTGGCGGCCCCATTGAATTCAGATCCGGTGTCGAATTCGGGTATGAGTGGTCCTCGGGTTGGCGGGCCGGTCTAAGCTTTGATCACCGTTCCAACGCCGATCTTTTTGCAAGCAATCCGGGGATCGAGACGATCCAGTTCCGCATTTCCTCGCCGCTTTGATCAACCTTTCCGAAAACAGCAGAGCATGGCCATGTCCGCGGCGTGGTCATGTGTGTTGTCCAAATAGATCGGAACTTTGGACAGCGTTAGGTCTTTAATCCTGCCATTGGCGGCCAACTGGTTGATGCGTTTTTCAAAACCCATTGCTGAGTAATGTGCCTTGTTGATGGATAAGACAAACAGGCATCCGGCGCGTCCAAGACCGATTGCCGTTTCCAGCGCATCAGGTCCGAGATGGCCGTGGGTAAATGTTCCGGAAGATACAACTGCCCCATAGTCAGACGGCCAGTCGGGGCCGGGGGCGGTCAGGTCAATCTGGATCAAGTTCCGATAGCGCCGCTTTTCAGCGGCGATCGCAAGCATTTCCGGCGAAATGTCGAATCCGTCGACGATTGTGTCCTTTGAAAACAGCGTCGCGACGATACCGGTGCCACAGCCCAGATCTGCGACCGGCCGATCGGTCGGTTTTGCAAGCTTGGAAAATTGCGATGCAACCGCTTGGGGCAGATTAAAGCCCATGTCGCGGGCGAAAACCTTGTCATAATGCGCTGCAAAACTCCTGTAATAGTCGATATTGTCATCAGGCGAGGAAAGCGCATAAGCACCCTCGAGCAGTTCTTTTCCTTTGTCGGACATGGTTGATCCTTTCCCTGGCCGCCCAAGTATGGGGCCGCCAGGGAAACAGGTCAAAGCTTACTCGGCAGCCTCGGCAATCTCGCTCATTGGGGGGCAGGTGCAAACCAGATGGCGGTCGCCCCAGGCATTATCGACACGGTTGACGGGCGGCCAGTATTTATCAACCCGGAAAGCCCCCGGAGGAAAGCATCCCTGCTCGCGCGAATAGGGTCTGTCCCATTCGCGGACGAGGTCTTCCATCGTATGAGGCGCGTTCTTCAGTGGGTTGTTTTCGGCGTCGATCCGGCCTTCTTCGATGTCGCGGATTTCTTCGCGAATGGCCAACATGGCGTCGCAGAAGCGGTCAAGCTCGGCCTTGGTTTCAGATTCGGTGGGTTCAATCATCAACGTGCCGGCCACAGGCCAGCTCATGGTGGGGGCGTGAAAGCCGCAATCCATCAAACGTTTGGCGATGTCCTCTACCGTCACGCCCGCGCTGTCCGCGAAGGGGCGTGTATCGATGATGCACTCATGGGCCACACGATCATTTTGCCCTTTATAAAGAACATCATACGCCCCTTCGAGCCGCTTTGCGATGTAATTGGCGGCCAGAATGGCCACGCGGCTGGCCTGGGTCAGGCCTTCGCCGCCCATCAGGTGGATATAGGCAAAGCTGATCGGCAGGACCGAGCTTGATCCATAGGGGGCTGCGCTGACCGGCCCTTCGGTTCCACCGGTTTCGGGATGGCCGGGCAAATGCGGGGTCAGATGTGCTTTCACACCGATCGGCCCCATGCCGGGGCCGCCTCCGCCATGGGGGATGGCAAAGGTTTTGTGCAGGTTCAGGTGACTGACATCTCCGCCCAGATCGCCCGGTCGTGAAAGGCCGACCATGGCGTTCAGATTGGCCCCGTCGATATAGACCTGTCCCCCGTTGTCATGGGTGATGCGGCATACCTCGTGCACAGTTTCCTCGAACACGCCATGGGTGGATGGATAGGTGATCATGCAGCCCGCAAGATTGCCTGCATGTTTTTCCGCCTTCGCCTTGAAATCCTCAAGATCAATATCGCCGTTTTCGGCCGATGCGACGGGAACAACATCCCAACCGACCATATGCGCACTTGCCGGATTGGTTCCGTGGGCGCTCATCGGGATCAGGCAGACGTTGCGATGGCCCTCGCCGTTCGACCGGTGATAGGCCGATATTGTCAGCAGACCCGCATATTCGCCTTGCGCGCCCGAGTTTGGCTGCATCGAGATGTCGTCATAGCCGGTGATTTCACACAGCTTTGACGACAGATCATCCAGCATCTCGTGATAGCCTTCGGCCTGATCCTTGGGGCAAAACGGGTGCATCTGCGAAAACTCGCGCCAGCTGACGGGCATCATCTCGGCCGCCGAGTTCAGTTTCATTGTGCAGGAACCCAGCGGGATCATCGCACGGTCCAGGGCCAGATCGCGGTCCGCAAGACGCCGCATATAGCGCATCATCTCGGTTTCGGCACGGTTCATATGGAAGACCTCATGTTCCAGATATCCGCTTTTACGGTGCATCGCCTCGGGCACGCGGTATTCTGGTGTGAAGTCGTTGTCCTTTCGATCAATTCCAAACGCTCGCCAAACCCTTTCGATCACGCCTGTGCGTGTGGATTCGTCCAAAGTAATCCCGACGCGGGTTTCGCCCACGCGCCGCAGATTTACGCCCTCATCGACCGCGGATTTCATAACGGCCGATTGAAGAGGGCCGACATCCACGGTGATCGTATCGAAGAATGATTTGGGATCGACCTTGAAGCCAGCCTCTTCCAATCCCTTGGCAAGACGAACTGTCTTGCGGTGAATCCGCTGCGCGATGGCTTTCAGACCCTCGGGACCGTGAAAAACGGCATAGAACGAGGCCATAACCGCCAGCAATGCTTGCGCGGTGCAGACATTCGACGTGGCTTTTTCGCGCCGGATATGTTGTTCGCGGGTTTGAAGCGACAAGCGATATGCGCGGTTGCCATGGCTATCAATGCTGACGCCAACGATCCGGCCCGGCATATGCCGCTTGTAGGCGTCCTTGGTGGCCATATAGGCGGCGTGCGGGCCGCCATATCCCATGGGCACCCCAAAGCGCTGGGTGCTGCCAACGGCGATATCGGCCCCCATTGCGCCCGGCTCTTTCAGCAGGGTAAGGGCAAGGGGGTCGGCGCTCATGACTGCCACGGCTTTATTTTCGTGCAGGGCTGCAATGTGATCGGTAAAATCACGGACATGACCGTAGGTTCCAGGGTATTGGAACAGAGCACCAAAGACTTTGTCGGCCTCCATTTTGTCGGGATTGCCGACGATGATTTCGATCCCCAGAGGGGCCGCGCGGGTTTTCATCACCGCGATATTCTGAGGGTGACAATCCCGATCAACAAAGAACGCCTTCATTTTGGATTTTGCGACGCGCTGGGCCATTGTCATCGCTTCAGCACAGGCCGTTGATTCGTCCAATAGTGAGGCGTTGGCGATTTCCAGCCCGGTCAGATCGCTGACCATGGTCTGGAAGTTCAGCATTGCTTCCAGACGACCTTGCGAAATCTCGGGCTGATAGGGCGTATAAGCCGTATACCAGGCTGGGTTCTCAAGAATGTTGCGCTGAATCGCGGGCGGCGTGACCGTTCCGTGATAGCCCTGACCGATCAGACTGGTCAGAACCTTGTTCTTCCCCGCGATCTGCCGCATGAAATGCAGCATCTTGCGTTCCGATTTGGGCCAGCCGAAATCAAGCTTTTCGGCCTGCCTGATCGAACGGGGTACCGTTTCTTCAATCAGATCTTCCAAGGACGACACACCAACAGTGTCAAGCATTCCCGACATTTCTTGCGGCGAGGGGCCGATATGCCGGCGGTTCGCAAAGTCATAGGGAAGATATTCGGTCGGGGTGAACGGCATGACATACCTCGTCAGTTGGGGCAGGCGGGTGTGCAGGCACCCGCCGCAATCGTTGTGTTTCCGAAGGGCGGGGTTAGCCGATCATGTCCTTGTAACCGGCTTCGTCCATGTAATCGTCCATCTGCGACGGATCTTCGGGCTTGATCTTGAAAAACCAGCCATCGCCAACGGGGTCTTCGTTTACTTTGCCCGGATCATCGGCCAGCGCATCATTGACCTCGACAATTTCGCCATCAAGCGGCGCCACAATGTCGGATGCAGCTTTGACGCTTTCAATCACCACGATTTCGTCACCCTTGGCCACCGTGTCCCCTTCTTCGGGCAATTCAACGAATACAATGTCACCCAGTTGGGTGGCGGCATGTTCGGTGATGCCGACGGTGACTGTTCCATCGCTTTCGGGTAGCAGCCATTCATGTTCTTCGGTGTATTTCATTTCTATGGTCCTTTTTTAGTCAACGCTTGAAGTTTGAAGGGGTGAAGGGCAGGGCGCAAACCTCAAGTGGTTGGCGTTTGCCGCGCAGTTCTCCGTAAAGCCGGGTGCCGGTTTCGCAATGATCAGTTTGAACGTAGCCCATTGCAACCGGCCCACCAACAGTCGGGCCAAACCCGCCCGAAGTGATCTTGCCGATCGGCTGGCCGCCGTCCGCTTGCGCATAAAGCGTGACCCCTTCGCGCATCGGGGCGCGGCCCTGAGGTTTCAAGCCGACGCGATTGCGGCCGGTGCCATCCGTAATATCTGCCAGAATACGATCTGCGCCGGGAAACCCGCCTTCACGTGCGCCACCCGAGCGACGCACCTTTTGTATCGCCCAGCTCAACGCCGCTTCTATGGGCGAGGTGTCTGCGTCGATATCATGCCCATATAGACAAAGACCGGCCTCAAGCCGGAGCGAATCCCGTGCCCCCAGCCCGATCGCCTCGACATTCTCGTGTTCAAGAAGCGCCTTGGCCAGAGTCTCTGCCTGATCCGACGGAACCGAAATCTCAAACCCGTCCTCTCCGGTATAGCCCGAGCGTGATACCCAGCAGTCTGACCCGCACAGATCAAGCGTGGCAACATCCATAAAGCGCATGTCAGCGGCGCCTGGGTTTAACGCAGATAGCACATTTTCCGAGGCGGGTCCTTGCAGCGCAATCAGGGCGCGATCCGTGATTTCCTCGACCGTAACCGACGGTTCCAATGCTTCGCGCATCCGCGCAATATCTGCGCCCTTGCACGCGGCGTTGACGACAACAAATATGTGATCGCCGCGATTGGCAAACATCAGATCGTCCTCAATGCCACCGGTCCCGTTGGTAAACAGCCCGTAACGCTGCCGTCCTTCTTTCAGTCCAAGAACATCAACCGGCATCAAGGTTTCGAATGCCCGGGCAATGGTGTCATAGTCGGCTCCCCTCAGGATGACCTGTCCCATATGGCTGACATCAAAAAGCCCCGCTTTTTCCCGCGTGTGCAGATGTTCCTTCATTATTCCCAATGGATATTGGACCGGCATTTCATATCCTGCAAAAGGAACAAGCTTGGCCCCCAAAGCAGTGTGCAGGTCGTAAAGCGGCGTGCGCGCCAGATCGGTCATAGCCCTCTCCGTCTTAACAGCCGTATGAATGTGAATTTCATCCGGCACCATCTGCCTGTCAGATGACAGACTTTGATGCCCCCTCTGTCCCTTCGCCTGAGATCGTTATCCCTTCGGCGGATGCTTGCGCATCACTCTCCAGAGTCTTGTGTCTTCAAACGGTCCGGTTGCCTGAGAGTTTCCGGGGCGGTTGCTCCTTCGGCACTGGCGGGGCCAGTTCTCCCATTCGAAGATATGCACACCGTAGTATGCCAAAACGACTCGGGCAAGTGATTCCGAGCCAGCCATATTGATTTGTTCGAAAATGTTGATAACCCTGTGGATAAGTACGCCGACGATGCCCTTTGGCCGGTGATCCCTGCCTGCGAGAGTGGAATTCTCTGGGCAAGGGAAACTTTTTTGCATTTTCGTCGAAAAAACCTCTTGCAGCTTCGGATCAGTATCCGTAAACAGCCCCTCACCGGCGGCGCTGAGGCGCGGTTGGGACGGCTGGCCGAAAGGCTGGTTGGAAAAAATCAGAGGTATTGCTGGGCGGGCGCGCCGTAAGATTAGGGCGCATCTGTTTGGTTTTTGTCGCTGAGTGCTGTTTGACATGATTGGTATCTGAAGAGATATGCGGGCGGTTTGGTTTGTTTCGACGGATTGAATGTCTGTATATCGCGCTCTTAGCCGCGAGGCGATGATAGAGTGTCAGCTTCACTGTTTGGCGTGGTTTTTGGTTTT
>JASMHC010000002.1 GCA_030750975.1 Paracoccaceae bacterium | reverse complement strand
AGCTTTTGGACTTGGGGGTGACAGCGCGCGACATCATCACTTTCTGATCGTGCTTTCACTTTTTCAAAAACACTGCGGGGGTGGCGGGCCACATTTCATTGGGGTGGTGGGGGGCACCGCCCCCAGCCGGTCGGATCGCGTCAGCGATCCGAGACAAACTGTGGCGCCGCAAGCGGCGCCGCTTTATTTGGGCTTCACCCTGCGGGTGAAGATTGCCTCCGGCGGAAGTATTTGGAAAAGATGAAAAGCAGGGACTTGCTTCGCCTGCGGGCCGCGCTTAGGCAGGGCGCATGCGGATTTTGTTTTTAGGCGATATTGTCGGGCGGTCGGGACGGACCGCGGTGATTGAGAAAATCGAGGCATTGCGTGATGCGTGGAAGCTCGATTTCGTGGTGGTGAATGGCGAAAACACCTCAAACGGGGCGGGGCTGACCAAGTCGCATGCCCAGGCTTTGCTGGCTGCGGGTGTCGATTGTCTGACGCTGGGCGACCACGCTTTTGATCAAAAGGACATGCTGACCTTCATTGAAGAAGAACCGCGGATTATCCGGCCGGTGAACTTTGCCAAAACCGCCCCGGGGCGCGGCTTCCGGGTGTTTGACGTGCCGGGCGGGCGCAAGATTCTGGTGGCCCAGGTGCTTGGGCAGGTCTTCATGAAGCGGGCCTTTGATGATCCGTTTTCGGCTGTCGATGCGATTTTGCGAAAACATCCGCGTGGCGGGCTGGTGAATGCCGCCTTGGTTGATGTGCATTGCGAGGCGACCTCGGAAAAGATGGCAATGGGCCATTTCATGGATGGGCGAGCCTCGGTCGTGGTGGGGACCCATACCCATGTGGCAACCGGTGACGCGCAGATCCTGTCAAAGGGGACGGCCTATCTGACCGATGCGGGCATGTGCGGGGATTACAATTCGGTGATTGGAATGGACACGGCAGAACCGATGCGCCGGTTTGTGACCGGCATGTCAAAGACGCGGTTTCAACCCGCCGGGGGCGAGGCGACGCTTTCGGGTCTGTTTGTCGAAACCGATGATCGCACCGGCGCGGCAAAGCGCGTGAAGATGGTCCGGCAGGGTGGAGTGCTGGAACAATCCGGTCCGGCATGAGGTTCTGGCTGCTTCTTCTGGTTCTCGGCGCGGGATGGGGGCTGACGCAACCGTTTTCCAAGCTGGTGGTCAGTGCGGGGTATCACGGTTTCGGGATCATCTTCTGGCAATCGGTGATCGGCATTCTGCTTTTGGCCGGATTATCGCTGGCGCGGGGCAAGCGGCTGCCCTTGGGGCGGGCGCAGATCCATGTGTATGTGATCATCGCCGTTTTGGGCACGGTGGTGCCCAACCTGGTTTCCTACACCACCTATCGTTTTCTTGACGCGGGCATCATGTCGATCCTGATCTCCATGGTGCCGATCTTTGCCTTCCCGATTGCCTTGCTGATGGGCAATGACCAGATGAAGCTTTTGCGTCTCGCTGGTTTGCTGATCGGCTTTACCGGTGCGATGTTTCTGATCCTGCCCGGGCAGGCCGCGATTGGGCAGGTTTCGGTTTTATGGGTGCTGGTCGGGCTGATCCCGTCGCTGCTTTACGCCTTCGAGGGCAATTGGGTGGCCCGTTTCGGAACCGCCGGCCTTGACCCGATGCAGGTGATTTTCGGAGCCTCCATCGTCGGCGCATTGGTCAGCGGACCTTTGGCGTTGATGAATGCCACCTGGATCAATCCGTTGACCCCCTGGGGGGTGCCGGATTACGCGCTGGTGGCCTCGTCAGTGATCCATACCATCGTCTATGCGTCTTATGTCTGGCTGCTGGGCGCGGCCGGGCCGGTGTTTACGGTGCAGGTCGGCTATGTCGTGACCTTGTCCGGCGTGTTCTGGGCGAGGCTGTTGTTGGGCGAAAGCTATTCGGGCTGGGTGTGGGCCGCGCTGGTGCTGGTACTGACGGGGGTCTTTCTTGTGCAGCCGAAACCGAAATTGGCGCTTGTTCCCGACGGGGCAGAGGGGCAAAATTAAAGAGGCAGCCAAAGGGGGCCGGAATTTTGCTCGAATTGATTGATCTGTTCCCGAATGCCCCGGCGATTCTGGCGCTTGTGGTGGTTTTGGGCATGTTCGTGATGTTCCTGCGCGAGACCCTGCCAACCGAGGTTGTCGCAATGGCGGGGGCCGCTGTGATGCTGGTCACGGGAATGCTGCCCTATCAGGACGCTTTGACGGTGTTTTCAAACCCCGCACCCTGGACGATTGCAATGATGTTTATCGTCATGGGGGCATTGGTGCGGACCGGTGCGCTGGACGCCTTTGTCGGCTTTGCCGAGCGGTCCTCGAAAGGGCGGCCAATTCTGGCGGTGGCGGTGTTGCTGGGCTTTGTGGCGATTGCCAGTGCCTTTGTGTCGAATACGCCTGTCGTCGTCGTGATGATCCCTGTCTTCGTGCAACTGGCCCGGTCCATGGGGCAGGCAGCCAGCAAGCTGCTGATCCCGCTGTCATACGCGGCCATACTGGGTGGCACGCTGACCCTGATCGGCACCTCGACCAACCTGTTGGTCGATGGCGTGGCGCGCGGGCATGGGATGGCGCCTTTTACCATTTTCGAGGTCACGCCTTTGGCCATCGTGCTGGTGGCCTGGGGAATGCTTTATCTGGCGATTGTCGGACCGCGGGTGCTGCCCGAGCGGGCCAGCATGGCCAGCCTTCTGGGGGGGCGGTCGAAGATGAAGTTTTTCACCGAAGTGGCGCTGCCCGGGCACAGTTCGCTGATCGGCCGTCCGGTGACTGAGGTCGAGGATTTCCGCCGCGACGGGGTGCGGTTGGTCGATGTGTTGCGCGGCGATGCCTCGTTGCGGCGCAGCATGAAGGATGTGGTTCTTCGGGCAGGGGACCGCGTGGTCCTGCGCACCGAAATGACCGAGTTGTTGGGATTGCAGCAGTCAAAAGACGTGAAGATGGTCAACAAACTGTCGTCGGTTGAAACCACGACGGTTGAGGTGTTGATTTCACCGGGTTGCCGGATGGTCGGGCGGTCGCTCGGGTCGCTGCGTTTGCGCAGACGGTACGGCGTTTATGCGCTGGCGGCGCATCGGCGGAACCAGAATATCAGCGGCCAGCTGGACGATCTGGTGGTGCGTGTCGGCGATACGCTGCTTTTGGAAGGGGCGCCCGAGGATATTCGCCGGTTGGCGGATGACATGGGGGTTGTCGATGTGGCGACACCCAACGAGCGGGCGTTTCGCCGGGGCCATGCGCCTTTGGTCCTGATCGCTCTGGCCGGGATCGTGGTTCTGGCGGCGCTGGGCGTTGCGCCGATCCTGCTTTTGACGCTGGTGGCGGTGGCGCTGGTGCTGGTCGCGGGCGCGATTGATTCAGACGAGGCGATAGGCTTTGTCGACGGTGGTTTGCTGGTGCTGATCTTTTCGATGCTGGCGGTGGGGGCCGGATTGCAGGCCTCGGGCGCGGTCGAGCTGATCGCCGGTGCGGTGGCCCCGTTGCTGACCGGATTGCCGCCGGTGCTGATTGTCTGGAGCATTTTCCTGCTGACCTCGGTTCTGACCGAACTGGTCTCGAACAACGCGGTTGCCGTGGTGGTGACGCCGGTGGCGATTGGGGTGGCGGATGCGCTGGGTGTGGATGCGCGGCCGTTGGTGGTGGCGGTGATGGTGGCGGCCTCGGCCAGTTTCTCGACCCCGATTGGCTATCAGACCAACACGCTGGTCTACGGGCCGGGGGGCTATGCGTTCAAGGATTTCATGAAGATCGGCATTCCGTTGAACCTGTCCATCGGGGTGATCTCGGCGCTGCTGATCCCGGTGTTTTGGCCGTTGTGATTTCTTTTAGAACAATTCTGCCTGAGTTGGCGCATTGAGCCGTTCAGAATACCTTTCATAGCGTCCTGACCGGATAGAGCGGTGATCTGCTCAGGCGTCAAAAGGTCGGCTATTGAAGGGGCCCCGAGCCAAAAAAGACCTGCCTTGCGCATTTACGCAAGGCAGGCCAGGTGCGTGCCAACAGGCTGGCAATCAGAGCGCGGCGTCAGGCCACGTTCTGCAGGGATAATTCAGGCTGGATCCCGAGCGCGTGGCAGATTTCGCGCGTCAGATCGGGTTTGTTGAGGGTGTAGAAATGCAGTGCATCCACACCTTCCTCTATCAGGTCGCTACACAGTTCGGTCGCGGTGGCGATGGAAAGCAATTGTTCACGCCCATCGCGTTGTGCCTTGGCATAGGCGTCGATCAGCCATTGCGGCACGCTTGCGCCGCAGCGTTCGGCGAATTTGCGGGTGCCGTTCCAGTTTTCAATCGGCAGGATGCCCGGGATGATCGGGGCCGAAATACCCGCTTTGACACAGCGGTCACGGAAACGCAGAAAGGTTTCGGCCTCAAAGAAGAACTGGGTGATCGCCTCGGACGCGCCTGCGTCGATCTTGGCCTTCAGCCAGTCTATATCGGCATCGTCCGATGCGGCCTCGGGGTGGCGTTCGGGATAGGCGCCGACGCGGATGTTAAAGCGGTTCTGGCTGGCCAGAGCTTCGATCAGCTGAACCGACGAGGCGAACCCTTCGGGATGCGGCGTAAACCCGTTCGCGCCTTTTGGCGGATCGCCGCGCAGGGCGACGATATCGGTGACGCCCGCCGCGGCAAACTGATCGGCGATAGACAGGGTTTCTTCGCGGCTGGCGTCAACGCAGGTCAGATGGGCGGCCACGTTCAGGCCGGTATGCTTGGTCAATGTCGCCACCGCATCGCGGGTCAGTTCGCGGGTCGTACCGCCGGCACCGTAGGTAACTGAAACAAAACGGGGCCGATACGCGCCAAGGGTCTGGACGGTTTCGAACAGGTTGAACGAGGCTTCGAGATTGCGAGGCGGAAAAAACTCAAATGAAATGGCGGGGGCAGGCATGACAGGCTCCGGTATGATGTTTCTGCACTTGTCGCACGAAGCGCTATGTGAGACAAATTCATAAAACTCATCTAGGTTATGAGGAAATGCGAATATGCATATCGAGCTGAAACACCTGCGCACCATCCGCGCCATTCAACATGCGGGCGGGCTGGCCCGTGCAGCGGACCTGCTGAACATGACCCAATCGGCCCTGTCGCATCAGGTGAAGGGTTTGGAAGAACAGACCGGCGTCGAATTGTTCGTGCGCCGGTCCAAGCCGCTGAAACTGTCGGCGGCAGGCGCGCGCTTGCTGCGCCTTGCGGACAAGGTGCTGCCAGAGATCGAGAAGACCCAAGAGGAATTCCGCGGCCTCAGATCGGGCAAGGCGGGGCGGATGCATATCGCCATCGAATGCCACGCCTGTTTTGAGTGGCTGTTTCCAGTGCTTGAGCGATTTCGTCACAACTGGCCGGATGTTGATGTGGACATCCGCGCCGGTCTGGCCTTTGACGCATTGCCTGCTTTGCAAAAGGAAGAGGTTGATCTGGTGATTTCTTCCGACCCCGAAGAGATACCCGGCGTGACCTTCATGCCTTTGTTCGATTATTCACCAGTCTTCGTGGCGGCCGCATCGCACCCGCTGGCGCAAAAACCCTATGTCGGGCCTGAGGATTTTCGCGGTGAAACGCTGATCACCTATCCGGTGGATCGCACCAAGCTGGACATATTCAGCCAGCTTTTGATGCCCGCCAAGGTCGAACCGGCGGCGATCCGGCCTGTGGAACTGACCGATGTCATTTTGTTGCTGGTGGCCTCGAACCGGGGGGTGACAGTGCTGCCGGACTGGGTGATCCGCGAGGTGAAATACAGCTCTGACTATATCACCCGCCCCCTGACACATGAGGGCATCACCCGCCGGATGTATGCCGCGATCCGCGAAGATGATGCGCAAAAACCCTTTATGAAGGACGTGATCGGCTTGTCGCGCGAAGTGGCCGAGCGGTTGCGCCAGCAATAACGTCGCTGCAAGGTGGCTATGCTCTTGGCAAAGGGGCGTCATCGGCGTATAGGCCCAGCCTGACCTATCAGGAGCCGGACACATGCAGGGCAGTGCAAATCTCAACATCATGATGAAAGCCGCACGGGCGGCGGGGAAATCCCTGGTGAAGGACTTCCGCGAGGTTGAAAACCTGCAAGTGTCGCTGAAAGGGGCGGGCGATTTTGTCAGCCGTGCCGATCTTGCGGCCGAAGCTATCCTGAAAGAGGAATTGCTGGGGGCGCGTCCCAATTACGGATGGCTGGCCGAAGAGGAAAAAGGCGAAATCGCCGGGGCCGATCCGACCCGCCGCTGGGTCGTTGATCCGCTGGACGGGACCACCAATTTCCTGCACGGGCTGCCGCATTGGGCAGTGTCCATTGCCTTGGAATATAAAGGGGAAATCGTCTCGGGCGTGATCTATGATCCGGCCAAGGACGAGATGTTCTTTGCCGAAAAGGGCGAAGGCGCGTGGATGAATGAAAGTCGCTTGCGCGTGTCGGGCCGCAATCGCATGGCAGAAGCCGTGTTTGCCACGGGCCTGCCGTTCAGCGGCCGCAGTGATCTGCCCGAAACCCTAAAGGAACTGGCCCGCCTTCTGCCGGGCTGTGCGGGCGTGCGCCGCTGGGGCGCTGCCGCGCTTGATATGGCCTATGTAGCCGCAGGGCGTTACGACGGGTTCTGGGAACGCCGCCTGAACGCCTGGGATCTGGCCGCCGGTGTGATCATCGTGAAAGAGGCAGGCGGGTTTGTCGAACCTCTGACCCCAGGAAAATCGGTGCTCGAGGATGGTGAGGTGATCTGTTCGAACGAACCGATCTTCGAACAATTCGCCAAAGTGATCCGGGGCTAAAGCGTCCGACGTTTAACCTGAGACAGGGGAAAGGCCGGACGCTGCAAGACCCATCAACTGTTGCGGGCGCCCTGCCACAAACCCGTGATTCAGGTTTTTGGCAGGACGCTTAATTTACTCTTCCCATTCTTTTGTCCGAAAATATCCCGGGGAGCGCGAGGGGCTGGCCCCTCGCCCCTGTCGGAGGGCCGAAGGCCCTTCGAAATAGCCTTATTTGTCTGACGGGTGGTTCACCCCGTCGAACCAAGGGATCGGCTCAAGCTCTTTCGGGTTCACCCCGTCGATATTTGCCGCATTCACCCCGTACTCATTCGGGTTCGAACGCCGCTGATGGTGGGTGTAAATCCCGCAAGTCTTGCAAAAATAATGCTTCGCAGTGTGGGTGTTCCACGAATAAAGGGTCAGGTTCTCGGCGCCCTTCACGATCTCAAGGTCAGTAATCGCCGCTGTAACCGGCGCGGCCTGTCGGCGCCGGCAATAGGAACAGTCGCAGCGGTGGATGGTGTTCAGCCCGTCGGTCAGTTTCACCCGAAGCTCAACCGCGCCGCAATGGCAGGTCGCTTTCACCCAATCGTCCATTAGCGGGTCCTTTTCACATTCGGGATGGAACTGCGGCGCATCACCACCCGTTTGACATGCGGCACACGGCTTGGCTGAAGATCATATTCCGCGTCGGGATGGGGCGGCTGGCCTGCATTGCTTCTCCAGTAACCTGTGCCGCCGCGTCTTAACCAGAGCGGCAAAGCAAACAGAAAACCGGCGACAAAGCCGCCCGCATGGGCCCAATAGGCAACGCCGCTTCCCGTCCCGGCCAGTGTGCCGTTGAACAATTGCAGGCCGAACCAGACCCCCAGCATGATCCATGCGGGGACCGCGACTATTCGGAAAAAGACAAGAAAATAAAACAGAATGTCGATCCGGGCACGTGGGTATAGCAGCAAATAGCCCCCCATGACCCCGGCGATGGCACCGGATGCGCCGACCAGTGGAATGTCGGAATAGGGGGCGGCGACATAATGGGCCAGCGTCGCGATCACGCCCGTCACGGTGTAAAACAGGAAATAGCGCAAATGGCCGAATTCCTCTTCCAGATTGTCTCCGAAAATCCACAGAAACAGCATGTTCCCCGCCAGATGCATGAACCCGCCATGCAGATACATCGAGGTGAACAGCCCGAAAACCTCGCCCTGTTCGGTTAGTTCAACCGGTGTAAAGGCGTAAGTGCCGAAGATCGACATCATATAACGATAGTCGTCCAGCTGCCCCCAGTAGGACAGAAAAACAATCACATTGACCGCGATCAGCGCATAGTTGACGAACGGAGTCTTCTCGGACGGGTTATGATCGCGAATAGGCAGCATGTTTCGAACATGAGGGTTCCATGGCGCGGGTCAAGTGTTATCAATTCAGGGCGAAGTCGGAGGAACATATATGAGCCGCGTGGTGATTTTGACCGGAGCCGGGATTTCAGCGGAAAGCGGGCTGGGCACGTTTCGCGCGGAAAACGGCCTATGGGCGCAGCATCGGGTCGAGGATGTGGCCACCCCCGAAGGCTTTCGCGCTGATCCGGCCCTGGTGCACCGGTTCTACAACATGCGCCGCGCCGAAAGCGCGGGCGCGGACCCGAACGAGGCGCATAGGGCATTGGCGCGGCTTGAGGCCGAATTGGATGGCGGGGTGACAATCGTAACGCAGAATGTCGATGATCTGCACGAGCGTGGCGGGGCGCAAAACATCATCCATATGCATGGCGCGCTTGCTGGATCGCTTTGTGCGGCTTGCGATCATCGCTGGCCCTCGGCTTTTGAAACCACCCCTGCCGATCTGTGCCCGCATTGCGCCACGCCCAACACGCGGCCGGATATCGTCTGGTTTGGCGAGATGCCGTATCAGATGGACCGGATATTCGGCTTGTTGCAAGACGCGGAAATTTTCGCGGCCATTGGCACTTCGGGGAATGTCTATCCCGCCGCCGGTTTCGCGCATGAGGCGCGGCGCAGCGGTGCGCATACGGTTGAATTGAACCTCGAGCCGTCGATGGTGGTGAACGACTTTGTCGAAACGCGCTTCGGTCCCGCCACCCGGACAGTGCCGGAATGGGTGGCGGAATTGCTTGGATAATCTCCGACCGAAAGCGTATGGCTGCGGCGCTACCTGTTGCCCGTCATGGCGTCATTCTGGCGGTTCAGGTCAACGGGCACGGTAACGGTAATCTCACCGGCGTCGCGGAACACCAGGGTCAGCGTCACGCTTTCGCCATTCACAAAGGGTTTGTTCAGCCCCATGAACATCACATGTTTACCGCCGCGCTCCAGCATAAGAACGCCGCCTGCCGGCAAGGCGAAGCCTTCTTCGACATGGACCATCCGCATGATCCCGTCTTTGCTTTCGATATGGCTGTGCAATTCGGCGCGTTTGGCCGCGTCCGAGATCACATCGATCAGGTGATCGCCGGATTCGCCGGTGTTCTGGATCGTCATGAAGGCGGCAGCTGACTTGGCCATGATACCAGACGCGCGGGCATAGCCGTCGGTGATGATGATTTCCGCCAAGGACGGGGTGGCGAAGGCGACGGTTGCGGCAACCGGCGCGAGAATGGTTCTCAGTTTCATTTGGGTCTTCCTGTCTGATTTTAGGTGCCTTGAGGGGAAAGATCAGACAGACAGGGGCGGGTCACGCGCCTGAGGCGTGATGCAGGCGGCCTGAGCCGGGGGCAGGGACCAGGGTGGGGATTGAAGCGCGGTCGCATCTGGCGCAAGCCCTGCCAGATCCAGCGCGTAAACCTCAATCGCGGCAAAACCGGCCGTGGTACATTCGGGGCAATTATAGACTTCTTCTGTCGGGTTGCCTTTGGCGTCGGTCGCGACGGTATAGGTCCCGTTGCCCGAGCAGATCACCATCGAGCCGACCGGCATCAGCGCGTGGCGCGAAATCGCCATTTGAAGGCTGCTGATCAGGACGATCAGCGCCAGCAAGACCGAGGCATATCCACCGAACCAAGCGCGCATGGACCCTAGTTAGGCATCGCATTCAGAAAATGGAAAGCGACAAATGGAAACAGCCCCGCAAGCAGAGCTTACAGGGCTGTTCAAACCTGTCTGAAAAAGACTTAAGCCGAGGCAGCCTGTGCCTTCGCAATCTCTTTCTTCACTTTCAAAGCGTTGTCCGAAAGCTCATTGTCCTTGGCTTTTGCAAGGAATGCGTCCAGACCACCGCGGTGATCAACGCTGCGCAGAGCCGCCGCCGAGATGCGCAGCTTGACGCCGCGACCCAGGGTTTCCGACTGCAGGGTCACATCGTTCAGGTTGGGCAGGAAGCGACGCTTGGTTTTGTTGTTGGCGTGGCTGACATTGTTGCCAGACATCGGGCCTTTTCCGGTCAATTCGCAACGGCGCGACATGTGTTCATCCTCGTCTCGGTTTGCAAGACGATGTGCCTTGCCAATAAGAAACGGGCGCCGCCGTGGCTGCGCCCCGAAATTCGTTCGGTGTCTCTAGGTCCTTTTGAGGGGGGCGTCAAGGGATTCGGGGGCGGAGATTAATGGGTTTCGAAATTAACTTAAGACACAGGTTGATTTTGAAACGCGCACGATATCAACGGGTTTCGCGCCTTTCGCCACGATGTGGGGGCATAACACAGTGTCGGAACGGTTTTACACAGTTTTTGTCGCTTTTGGCCTGTGCCATCACAACTGGTAACTTGACGGAATGCGTATTCTGCGTGAAATTTGATCAAATTTTTCTTGAAAGGGAGTCGCCCATGTCCGGCCAGCCGCAAATGCCCAATGATTTAGACAGTTTCTGGATGCCCTTCACCGCATCGCGCTGGTTCAAGCAAAATCCGCGCATGATTGCCGCTGCGGATGGCATTCACTATACCACGGTCGATGGCCACAGAGTGATTGACGGCACAGGCGGGCTTTGGTGCTGCAACGCCGGACACAACCACCCGAAGATCGTCGAGGCGATCCAGACCCAAGCCGCGTCATTGGATTTTGCGCATAATTTCAACCAAGGCCACCCGGTCGCGTTTCAGGCGGCAAACCGGATGGTCGAGCTGACCGATCATTTCGATCATATTTTCTTCACCAATTCCGGCTCCGAGGCGGTGGATACCGCGTTGAAAATCGCTCTGGCCTATCATCAGGCCAGGGGCGAAGGTCAGCGCCGGATGCTGGTGGGGCGTCAGAAGGCCTATCACGGGATCAATTTCGGGGGGCTGTCGGTCGGCGGTATCGGGCTGAACAAAGGGCAGTTTGGCACGCTTTACCCGTCAACGGCGCATATGCGCCATACCTGGCTGGCTGAGAACTTCTTTTCGCGGGGCCAGCCCGAGCATGGGGCCTATCTGGCCGAAGACCTTCAACAGATTTGCGAAACCTATGGCGGTCACGCAATCGCGGCGGTGATTGTCGAGCCGGTGATCGGAGCAGGCGGCGTGCTGCCGCCGCCGCAAGGGTATCTCGAACGTATCCGCGACATCTGTGACCAGCACGGTATCCTGATGATCATGGACGAGGTCATCACCGGTTTTGGCCGCATGGGCACCGCGTTCGGGCATCAGCATTTCGGGATAAAACCCGATCTGATGACAGTGGCCAAGGGGATGACCAACGCAACCGTGCCCATGGGCGGGGTCTTCGCGACCGAGACGATCCGGCAGGCATTCCTTAACGGGCCTGAAACCATGGTCGATCTGTTCCATGGATACACCTACTCTGGCCACCCGCTTGCGTCGGCTGCGGCCATTGCGACGCTTGATGTTTATCGCGACGAAGGGATTTTCGAGAATGCGGCGCAGATGGCATCGGTGTGGGAAGACATGCTTCACGGATTGAAAGGTGCCCCCGGCGTGATCGATATCCGTAACGCGGGTCTTTTGGGGGCAATCCAGCTGGAACAAAACGGCGCGGTCGGGGCTGCGGGTCGTGCGGCCTATGAGGCGCTTTGGGACAAAGGCCTGAGTGTGCGGCCGATTGGCGACAGCCTTGCCATGTCGCCACCGCTGACTTTGACCGAAAGCCAGATCACCGAGATCGGTGATCTGCTGGCCAGCGTTCTGAAATGAATTGGCAGATTTGTGGGTTTGGCAGGGGATTTCCCTCTTGACCCTGTGCGCCCTGTCGCCTAAATCGCCCCCACCGTGGCGGAGTAGCTCAGCCGGTTAGAGCAGCGGAATCATAATCCGCGTGTCGGGGGTTCAAGTCCCTCCTCCGCTACCAAATAATCTTAAGACCCGAGGCTGAAACGCTCGGGTCTTTTTGGTTTTTGGATTGCGCTTTGACAGGCCGTCATCGGACGTATTTTGCGGTCGAACGGCCCACGGCGTTCTTACGCTTCATCAACGCCGGTCGCTGCAATCGAAACGCCCTATCGGTCGGAATCGCCCTTTGCGCATACCAGAATGGCCCTGAAATCATTCACGTTGGTCAGGGTCGGGCCGGTGATGACCTGGTCCCCTATGGCGGCGAAAAAACTGTGGGCGTCATTGCGGGCCAATGCGTCTGGCAGGCTGACCCCGTTGGCCTTGGCTTTGGCGTTCGTATCCGGCCCTGCATAGGCGCCTGCCACCTCGGCTGCTCCGTCGACACCATCGGTGTCGCAGGCCAGAACATGAATGCCCTGGCTGCCGTTAAGTGCATTTGCCGCCGCGGCCACATATTCTGCGTTCGGCCCGCCGATGCCGTCGCCTTGCCGCGTGACCGTGCATTCTCCGCCTGAAAGCAAAAGCACGGGACGGTCCCTTTTGGTCAGGTCAGATTGGATGTCCAGCGCCAGTTTCGCGTGGGCGACGGCCAGATCGCGGGCCTCGCCTTCTAATGCGTCGCCCAAAATGCGCACATCGCATGTGGTGGCAAGACCGGCAGCAACCTTTAACGATTTTGAAGGCGCGGCGATAATGTGGTTTTCGGTGCGGTCGAAAATGGCGTCTTCGGGCCGGGGACCATCGGCGGATGCGGTGATGGCGTGACGCAGATGTGGCGCCAGATTGATGCCCCAGCGATCAACAATATCCAGCGCTTCTTGCGCCGTCCCCAAATCTCCGACCGTTGGTCCCGAGGCGATCAGCGCCGGATCATCCCCCGGCACGTCCGAGATCATAAGGGTGATCAGCCGCGCAGGCATGCAGGCCGCCGCCAGCTTGCCGCCTTTGACCCGCGACAGGCGTTTGCGAAGCTTGTTCATCTCGGATATTGGGGCACCCGAGGCCAGAAGCGCCGCGTTCACCTTCATCTTGTCCTGAAGCGAAACCCCTTCAACCGGGGCGCATAAAAGGGCGGACCCGCCCCCCGAGATCAGGGCGATCACCGTGTCATCGGCACTTAGCCCCGCAATGCGGTTCAGCAATTCGCGCGTGTGGGTCTCGCCCGCGGTATCGGGAACCGGGTGTGCGGCCTCGACGATTTCGATCCGTTCGGTTGGGCAGGAATAGCCGTAACGGGTGATCACGAAGCCTTCGCAAGGTCCGTAATGTCTTTCCACCGCCTGCGCCATACGCGCACTGCCCTTTCCCGCGCCGATCACCAAAAGGCGCCCCTTGGGACGGGGCGGCAGATGGCCGGCCACAACCTTCATCGGGTCGGCAGCGGATACGGCTGCGTGAAAAAGCGATGTCAGGAATTGTTTGGGATCATTGACAGGATCGGTCACGGGCGGCCCTTTTTAACAAGCTTTGGAATGTGTAACGCAGGAACCAGCGTTTGTGATCATGTATCTTGTCCCGAGGTGTTTTTCAGCATCCCCATGCGTTCGGTCCGGCGGGCATTTCCAGACAGCGCGTAATTGGCTTACCAAAGCCAGTTTTCATAGTCGCTGACCAGCAGATGCGTCGGGTCTTCGTCCTCGTCAATATTGGCAAAACGGCCAATGGGGTCGCGGAAGATATTGTCGGTTTCGTCGTCATTGACGGTCGAGACCTCGCCGATCAGCACATCGCCGCCTTCGCCCCAGAACGCATGCCAATCCCCCGGCATCAGGGTGACACTTTCGCCGGGGGCGAATTTCAGCTTTTCCCCCGGGGCAAAAGTGCGGCGGATGCCGTCGCACATCACCTCACCGCCACGGTCCTCGGCGAAATTTCCGTCATCGTCTGACCCGAAAAGCTCGATCACCATGGTCGCGCCGCCGCGATTGATGATGTCCTCGGCCTTGATGACATGGGTGTGCATCGGCGACAGCTGGTCCTGACGCGAGATCAGCAGCTTTTCGGCGTAGCACATGCCCCCGCCGCGTTGCAGATCGGCCAGCCGACCGTTGCGCAGAGTGAAAAGAAACAGACCCATTTCATCAAACCGCCCCGCGCCGTAATCGGTGATGTCCCAGCCGCAGCGGGCACTGATCAACGCGCTTGCGTCATCCTTGCGGGCTTTGAATGCCGCAGGGGTCCAATAGGCAAAGGGTGGCAGGACAAAGCCATGGCTGCGGATCATGTCATCCGCCTGCGCCATTATCGAGTTGATTTCAGAACGTTTCATGCCGCTTCCCGGTCTGCATTGGAAAGAAACTCGATAACCATTGCTGCCGTCCACGTAAAGGTCTTACCGCCGCAGGGTTCGCCGGTCATTGGGTCGTAATATTCGGCAAACCCACCTTTTTCGATCAACGAAAGGCTGTCAGAGACGATGCGATCGACAACATCCGACTGACCGGCGCGGGCCAGACCATTGGAAATCATGAAGTTTACAATCAACCAGACAGGTCCGCGCCAATACCGTTTCCCGTCATAAAGATCCGATCCGACCGGCTGGCTGGGCACTAGATATTTTGCCTGCTTGCCCATGTCCATCAGGCGTGCGCCAATCTGCTCGGCCCGATTTTTCGGGATCGGTGCAAAGACCGCAAGCAATCCGGCGATGGATGCATTCTTGATCATGACACCCGCTTTTCGGTCAAAGCAGAGATACTGGCTGTCGGCCTCGCTCCAGAGCGCCTCCATCGCTGCCACACCCGCCTCGGCGCGGGCGCGGTTGCGGGCGGCGATTTCGGGGTGGCCCAGCTTTTCGGCCAGATCAGCCAGATCGGCACAGGATCGGATCAGAATGCCATTGAATCCGGGATCGACGATCTGAAAGGGCGAGGCATCATGCAGTTTGCTGTTGTCCCAGTTCAGACTGCGGAACAATTGCACCAGATAGATATAGCGTTCGTATTGCGCCTGCGTGGGCCGGTGGCTTGCATCGGCATGTTGCAGATCGCGGCGCTGGAAAGGTTCCACCCCGTCGGTCGGAACACGTTCGAACGCAATATCCCAGTCAACAGAATTATCCCGCCCCGATTCCCACGGATGGATAAGGGCGACAAGGCCGGAGCCATGAGGATCACGGCAGCGGTAGAACCAGTCGTGCCAGGCATCGATTTTGGCCAGCAAAGGCCGCGCCTGTTCGGCGGCCTTGGCTTTATCCGTCGCACGCTCATAAAGCCGCCGCACGGCAAAGCCGGACACCGGCGGTTGGGTGATGCCCGAGGTCGGTAAGGACCGGCCCGTGCGCCAAACATCCGGTCCGGGGAAATATCCTTCGTCTTCCTTGTGGAAAATGATGTGCGGGACCATGCCGTCTTCCCATTGGTGGTCCATCAGTGTAGTCAACTCGACCCAGGCGCGGTCCTCATCGTAATAGCCCATGCCCAGTGCGGTCAGGGCACTGTCCCAGTTCCATTGAAATGGGTAGAGACCGTGGGTCGGGACAGTATAGGTGCCCTGGTCGTTTTTGCGCAGAATCTCGATCGCGTGTTCAATCAGCTCGTTCGCCATTGTTTGTACCTTTGGTTGCGTTCAGGACAGGGCTTGCGTGGTTTCAGGATCGAACCAGCGAATGCGGTCGGCCTGCGGGGCAAGGGTCAGTATGTCACCGGGATGCACCACCAGATCACTGTCCAGAACGGCACGGAACAAAGTGCCGCCCACATCGCAAGTGACCAGCAGATGTGCGCCCAGCGGTTCGACCACGCGGGCCGTGGCGGCAATGCCGGTTTCGGCAGGGGCCATATCTTCAGGGCGGATGGCGAATTCAATCGCGGCCTTGTCAATGGCCGGTCCGGCGAAGGATTGTCCGGCCACGGTCCAATTGCCACTGCCTGCTGATTTGGCGTCCAGAAAGTTCATTGGTGGATTGCCAATGAAGCCGGCAACAAATTTCTCGGCCGGGTTGCGGTAGACCTCAACCGGTGTTGCGTTTTGCGCGATGCGGCCTTCGTGCATGACGCTGATGCGGTCGGCCATTGACATGGCTTCGACCTGATCATGGGTCACGTAGATCGCGGTTGTTTTGGATTCCGCCAAAACCCCCTTAAGCTCGGCCCGCATTTCCATGCGCAACAAGGCGTCGAGGTTGGACAGTGGTTCATCCATTAGGATCACATCAGGTTCCATCGCAAGGGCACGGGCAACCGCCACGCGCTGGCGCTGGCCGCCTGACAGCTCGCCCGAGTAGCGTTTCAAAAGTTGCTCGATATGCATAAGCTCAGCCGTGCGCTCGACCCGGCGTTTCACTTCGTCATTGGGCAGCTTTTGCATCCGCAATCCAAAGCCGATGTTTTCGAACACGGTGAGATGCGGGAACACTGCGTAGTTCTGGAACACCATTGAGATACCCCGATCTTTTGGCGACAGATTGTCGATGCGGCGCCCGCCGATCCAAACTTCGCCCGATGTGGCGGTTTCCAGACCGGCGATGATCCGCAAAAGGGTGGATTTGCCGCAACCAGACGCCCCCAGAAGACACATGAATTCCTGATCTTCGATGGTCATGTTGATGTCGTGCAGCGCCTGATAGTCTCCGAACCGCTTTGCGACGTTTTTGATTTCAATAACAGCCATTGTTCTAGGCTCCTTAGACTGACAACCGACTAGCGGTTGGCGATGCCCCACATCGCGAATAGGTATTTGCGAACGGCGAAGATGAAGATCAGCGCCGGAACGACAAGGATGAAGCCGCCTGCGAATTTCAGATGCAGGGGCGAGGTGTCGAGGTTTTGCAGCAGAAACGCTGTCAAAGTCCGGTTTTCGATGGTTAGCACGGCTGCGGCGAAAACTTCGTTCCACGAGATCACGAAGGCGAAAATCGCCGAGGCGGTGATGCCGGGAAGGATAAGCGGCAGAACCACTTTGGTGAACGCGGTCAGGCGGGTGCAGCCCAATGTCCATGCGGCTTCTTCCAGCTCAATCGGGATGCCCGAGAACAGCGAGAAGGTGATGAGAACCGCAAAAGGTACGGCAAGCGTGGTATGGACCAGCGCCAGACCAAAGGCGGTGTCGTCCAGACCGGTGCGGATAAACATCACCGCCAGCGGCAATGCCAGAAGTGGCAAAGGGAATGCGCGTGTCAGAAGGATCAGCATCCGAAACAGCTCTTTACCGGGGAAATCGAACCGGGAAAGGGCATATCCTGCCGGTGCCCCGATCGCGATGGACATGATCATGGTCAGACCCGCCACGATGATCGAATTCTTAAGCGCGGTCAGCATTCCCGCGAAATTCGCAAAAAAGCTCAGGCTGCCAAGGTCAAACTCGGGGATGAACGACTTTGGAAAGCTGTTTACGGCTTCCGGCGAGGACAGGGTGTTGATCAGCAGGAAGTAAAGCGGAACAATCACCCAGGCGCATAGAAGGACAACCGCGGCAATATAGACATAGCGTCCGGCCTTACGGGTGTTGCCCGGCATATCGGTCGCGGCAGTGCTCATATCGTTGCTCCTTTCGGGACGCGCAGGGCGCGGAGGATCAGCAGGGTGAAGGCAATCGAGATCAGCAGGATGATCAGCGCAATCGCGGCTGCCGACCCGCCATCGAGAAGTTCGAACTGGTACTTGTAGGTCTCGCCCATGAGGACGGGAAACAGCGTGCCACCAAGGGCCTGGACCACCGCGAAAACCTCAAAGGCCAGGATGACACGCAAAACCAGTGCAGTTGAAAGCGACGGGCGCAGCAGCGGCAGGGTGATGCGGGTGAACCGCTTCCACGGGCTTGCGCCAAAGACTTCCGCCGCTTCGTAATATTCTTTCGGGATCAGTCCGATACCCGCCACGAGGATCACCAGCATGATCGCGGTTGCACGCCAGATCTCGGCCAGTGCAATCGCAAGGAACACAAGGGCAGGGGTCTGGTAGCTTAGCAGGTTCATTGGCCGGTCGATGAAGCCAAGGCCGCTCATCATCGAGTTGAGAAAGCCTGATTGTTCGAAGATCGCCAGCCAGATGATACCGGCGGCAAGGTCCGAAATGCCCAGTGGGATGGTCCAGACATAAAGAACAAGGTCGCGCCCTTTTTTCATTTTGCTGACCATCGTGGCCATCAATAGGGCCAGTGCCAATTGGAACGGCACAACAGCGGCGGCGAGATATAGCGTGTTCTTAAGGGAAATCGGGAATTTCCAGTGGCTCATCACGTCCTTGAAGTTATCCAGTGTAAAGCCGCTTCCGGTTGAGAATGCCTGCTGTGAAACCAATACGAACGGGTATAGGAAGAACAAACACAGGAACAGCGTCACCGGTAAAATCAGGACATAAGGCAAAATCCGAGGGTTCATAGGATCGCTCCTGCTGCGTTGTGTTTCGGACTATTTTAGGGGGTTTGGGGTGCCCGGGCCAGCGAAGGCCCGGGTCATGGCCATCTTGCGATGGCCGGGAGACGTGCTTTACTCGACCGGGCAAGGACCATCCGAAGCAGCATCCGGTGCCCAGCAGGGCGCGCCGCTTTCGTTCATGATGTCCTGCAGACGCTCTTTGTGCTGGTCAAGAACCATGCGGATGTCCTGACCGCCAAGCACGATACGCTCGAAGGTTTCGGTATAAAGCTGGCTGAATTCACCGCCAAGCGCCCCAAGACCGGCGGGCAGCAAGCCGGGGTTTGCATCAGCCGAACCCGACATTTTTGCAACCGCGCTGCCGGCTGCCTGAACGGCAGGTGGCAGATCGCCGGGCAGTTCCACGTCAACTACTGGGAAGAAGTTGGTTGCGCGCAAGGTCGCCAGCTGGGTTTCGGGCTTCAGCATATGGGCGACAACCGCTTTCGAGGCTTCCATATCAGGCGCAGTGCGCGGGATCGCAACTCCGGCGATAACCGGCATGAAGCCGCGTCCGGTTGGGCCTGCGGGTGCCGGGAAGGCGACGAAATCGTCAGGGCGTTCGTTGAACGCACCTGCCAGACGCGAGGTATGGTCGAACGCGATCCATGCGTCGCCGTTCAGCAACTGCTCTTGCAGGAAGCTGAAATTGGTCGAGGCCGGGTTGGTCACGGCCCAAAGCTCGCGCATTTTTTCCCATGCGGTGACGGCTGCGTCCGACGCGAAGGTGCGAACCACACCATCCGTATAGGATGGGTACAGGTAGCCCTGGAAGAAGCGGTGCTTCAGACCTTTCGGCCCGGCGGGGAAACCGAATTTCGCTTCGCCCGTCGCCTCTTTGATGTTGCCGGCCCATTCGATCAGCTGATCATAGGTTAGCGCGTCAATGTCGGCACCCTCTGGCAGGTAGGGCAGAGCCTTTTTGGAAGCCGCCATGATATAGGATGCCTGCATCCACGGGATGTACTGCATGTTATCCGTGCCAAGCTTCGCCAGCTCGTTAAAGGTGTCGGATGCCGACATGGCAACGCCGTCAAGATCGACCAGATCCGCCGGATCCATGGCCGAGAAGTCGCCGTGCAAAGCCCCCAGAACGCCGATCGAACCCGAACCTGCCTGCAGTTCCGCGTTCAGACGGGTCAGCCACGGGCCGCCGTCGTTCGGTTGATAATCAACGTCACCGGCCCCCGCGAGAACCTGTTCGCGCATGGCTTGTGCTTCTTCGACCGGCTTTGCCTGGGTCGACCAGAAAAGAACCTCGGCAGTGGCTGCGCCCGCAGTGGCGGAGACAACAGCGGCTGCCGTGATCTTTAGAATGGATTTTTTCAAGGACATCATTCTCTCCCAAATATGCGGCCCGAGTTTCGGACCTGTTCCAGAGGAGCGCCCTGCTTTTCCAAACAAGGGAGCCTGCCAGAAGGGGTCAGCAGGCTGGTGATCCGGTCCTCCCACCAGAATCACTCGATGGGGTAATATTGATATAACGTTATACCACCTGTCAATTCTCTTTTGCCGATGAATAAATGCGTTATTTTTCAGACAATTAGCATTTGCTTTGACTTGATTTCATTTTGTGTAGCAATAATATTGCTATATCGTTTAACCAGTTCAGCGGAGATTCGAGCACGTGAGCGGCAAGCCAAAATTGGAAACCGTGGCCAAAAAGGCCGGTGTTTCTGTTGCGACAGCCAGTCAGGTTATACGCGGCACCGGCCGCATATCGGCCAAGACCCGCAAGAAGGTACTGGCCGCGGCAGAGGCCTTGCATTACGTGCCCGATGGCAGGGCGGCCTCGATGCGGTCTGGGGAAAAGCGCGAAATCGGCATGATCATCCACAGGATTGCCAACCCGTTCAATGCCGAGGTGATCAGCGGTGTCAGCGACGCCCTTGAAGCCGGGGGGTATCTGGTTTCGGTTCTCGATTCTCAGGATGATGCAGAACGACAGAAGCGCAACCTTCAGGCCTTTATCCGCAGTTCGCGCGGTGGTCTTTTATGGGTTCCGGCGCAGGATACACCTGCGGAAACGGCCGACCTGCTGAAAACCCATACAATTCCGACCGTCACTTTTCTGCGGACCTCGGGTTTTGATAATTTCGACCACGTTGGAATTCAAAACAGCGATGCGACATACAAGGCCACGAACCACCTGTGCGATTTGGGGCATCGTCATATCGCTTTCTTCGGCGGAGAAGCGCATTCGGACGTGCGTATCGAAAGAATTGAAGGTTATAGCCGCGCGATGCACGAGCGGGGATTTGAGACCACCATTGTTTGGGATGCACCCGACGACAAGCAATCGGGCATGAACGCAATGTTGGAACTGCGCGAAAAGCATCCCGAAGTGTCAGCAATCGTGTGTAACGGCGATGTGGTGGCACTGGGGGCGTGTCATGCACTGCGTCGCATTGGCGAGATGCCGGGGCAAGAGGTTTCGGTGGTTGGATTTGACGACATTCAGGATGCGTCGGTTGCAACGCCGCCTTTGACGACGATGGCGGTCTCGCCCTATCAGCTTGGGAAAATCCTTGCGCAGAAACTGATTGGTCGCCTGACTGATCCCGAAGCCCCGGTATCTTCCACGCTTTTGCCTGCGGAATTGATCATACGTGAAACAACAAGCGCATTTTCCGGCTGAGGCGGGCTTTGACCCCGATCAGGGGAATGTTTGGCATTTTGGGAAATTACTGGCCGGTCTGGGCAGGCATTTGGCGCTGTGACGGCAGAAACAGTGACAGACTCGCGCCGGCTTCAACGGGATTGATGACCAGCGAACCGTTGTGCCGTTCAGCGACCGATGCCGCGATGGCCAGTCCCAAACCGCTGCCATCGGATGGTTCGACTTGTGAAAATCGCCCGAATGCGACCTTGCTTTGATCGGGCGTCAGGCCTTTGCCATCGTCTGATACGGTCACGCTTACATGGTCTGCTTGCCTGGAAAGTGAAACTGAAATCGCACTTAGGTTCTTGCCGCCGTGTTTTGCTGCGTTGTCTATGAGGTTCTTGATGGCCTCGGCAAGGAAAACCCTGTCGCCATCGATCCTGATCGGCTGGTTTGGTAGCGCAACCTTGAAATCAATGCCTTGGGTCAATATGCGGGCGCCGACATCAGCGCATGTCGTTTCAACGATTTCCCGCAAATCAACCGGTTTGAAGGTCGTCGGGTTTACCGGCTGCTGAAGTCGGTCCAGCGAAAGCAGTTGCTCGGCGACACGGGCCGAGTTTTGTGCGGCCCTAACCAGTTCGCCAAGACGCTCATCGCGGTCTTTCTTGGATGTGGCGCTTTGAACAGCTTCGGCCATGGATTGCACGGCCGCGGCGGGATTGCGCAATTGATGGGCCGCGTCCGAAATAAACGCCTGATGCGCGTTGATACTTGTTTCGACCTGTCCGAACAGTCGGTTCAGTGTTTGGACTATTCCCTTGGTTTCCACCGGCACGGCGCGTTTTATCCGGCTTAGATCATCAGGTGAGCGGATCGAAATCGCCTGCTGCAAATCCTCTAATGGACGCAACCCAAGCTTGACGCCGAACCATACCACCAATGCTAATGTTGCCAAAAGCCCCGCGATCAACGCAGCTGCGCGGGCCGCAAGCAAATTGGCGAAGGCCTGACGGTCGGCCATGCGTTGCCACACCGTAACGGTCGTGTTGCCGCTTAGGTTTTCGACCGTCACCTGCTCGATCACTTGCAGGACACGGACCGGTTCATCGCGATAGGTCGCTTCGAACACGACAATCTCGCCTTCCCGGGCTGAGCCTTGATCCTTGGCGATTGGTGGATAGGCATAGCCCGTGACATATATCCCTCCGGGTCCGGTGGCATGATAAAACACCTCTCCGCCGGACGCATCGCGGATCAAATCTCGGGTAGATGGCAAAATCGCGTCCCCCTCGGATATGACAACGTCACGGGAAATCGCCAATGCCGCAGACAATAGGCTGCGGTCAAAAAGGTCTTCCGCCGTATTCTGTGCGACCATGAACCGCCAATAGCCAAGGATTACGGCCATCACGATCAGCGGCGTTACGATCAACCCGAAAAGACGAAGGCGCAAGGACGCGCGGCGCATCAGTTTCTGGCCTCGAGCATATAGCCAAGGCCCCGGGCGGTTTTGATTGTCACACCGTGGTTGGAAAGACGTTTGCGTAGACGCGAGACATGCGGCTCGATCGCGGTATCGTCTACATCCGCGCCAATGCCGTAAACGTGCTCGGTCAGTTGGGCTTTGGAAACGATGCGTCCCCTTCTTTCCAGCAAGCATTCGAGCAAGGCAACCTCGCGCCTTGGGATATCCAGCGTTGTTCCGCCGGCTTTGATCTGGCGGGTGGTTCTTTCAAACGTGATATTTCCGATTGTTTCCGTTGCGCCGAAATCCAGATTTTTACGACGGGATAGTGCTCGGATGCGTGCGTCAAGTTCATCCATTTCAAAAGGTTTGACCAGATAATCATCGGCCCCAAGATCCAGACCGGCCACCCTGTCTTTGATTTCGCTTCGGGCCGTTAGAAGAATGACCGGGGTCCCGTCGCCTTCCTGTCGCATGCTCCGCAAAATCTCCAGACCGGACTGCCCCGGCAGGTTGATGTCCAGCACCACCAGATCGGCCCCATCCTGCGCCAGAAACGCAGAAGCCTGATCGCCGTCGCAGAGGATATCAACCGCATGCCCATGATCGCGCAGCCGATAGGCGATGGCCTTGGCCAGGGCTTCGTTATCTTCGACTACGGGATCCGCATTTTTTGCTCCTGCAAGCTTCACGCAAGGTTGCGCAACCATCTTCCGAACATCGGGAGGGGAATCAATCCCCAAAAATTTTGTCAATTTGCGGTGGCTTTGATGCGTTTCACCGTATTGTCTGGTCACAAGGGAGGAACTAGATGACCGTTTCCACTTTCACCAAAGCAGCTGTCGCTGCGATTATTGCCGCAGGTGTTGCAGCGCCTGCTGCGGCGGATGCTGATTTCAGCGGCAAGACCATCGAATGGGTCATTCCGTTTTCGGAAACCGGCGGATCGGCAAAATGGGCGAACTTTTTTGCTCCGCTCTTGTCCGAGGCCATGCCGGGCAATCCGACCGTTGTCGTGAAATTCATGCCGGGTGCGGGTTCGACCAAGGGCGCGAACTGGTTCCAGGAACAAAAGCACGAAGACGGCACATTGATGTTCGGATCATCCGGTTCGACACAGTTTCCGTACCTGCTGAACGATCCGCGCGTGCGTTATGAATACAACGACTGGATTCCGGTCATGGCATCCGGCACCGGCGGCGTCGCCTATCTGAACGCCGAGGATGGTGCCAAATTTGACGGCTCGGCAAATGCGCTTCAGGACACCGATTTCATCTATGGGTCGCAAGGCGCCACCCGTCTTGATCTGGTTCCATTGCTTGCCTGGGAAATGCTTGGCATGAATGTTGAACCTGTGTTTGGCATCAAGGGGCGCGGTGATGGCCGCCTGATGTTCGAACGCGGTGAAGCCAATATCGACTATCAGACAACCTCGGGGTATCTCGGCGGTTCGATGGATTTGGTCAATGAAGGCAAAGCGGTTCCGATGATGAGCTGGGGTGCGCTGGATGCCGATGGCAACATCGTTCGCGATCCGACATTCCCGGATATGCCGACCTTCAAAGAGGTTTGCGAGGCGACCGACGGCTGTGAAACCTCGGGCGATGCCTGGGATGCCTGGAAGGCATTCTTCGTTGCGGGCTTCCCTGTCCAGAAGCTGGCCTTCCTGCCGGGCGACACTCCGCAGGACGTGGTCGATACCTATTCGGCGGCCTTTGAGGCCATCGTGGCACGTGATGATTTTGCAGAGATATCGTCCAAGCGTGTCGGTAAATACGATGTCTTTACAGGTGCAGGCACCGCCACTGCGCTGGCGACCGCGACGCAGGTTTCGGACTCGGCAAAAGAGTACGTCACCAATTGGCTGAAAGAGGCCTATGGCGTCGAACTGAAGTAAGCACGTCATTGGGCGCACCGCTTTTGGCAGGTGCGCCCATCTTCTTATTCTTCTAAAAAATGTCAGGCGGCTCTCATGGAGATTTTCGCTACTGCACTTCCTGCGCTCGGCGAGGCGTGGGGGCTTATCCTTCAACCCATCGTGCTGGGCTATCTTGTGCTTGGTGTCGTCATGGGATTGGCGGTCGGGGTTTTCCCCGGATTGGGAGGCATCGCCGGTCTGTCGCTGCTGTTGCCTTTCATGTTTGGGATGGATCCGGTGCTGGGGCTGGCCTTGATGGTCGGTATGGTCGCGGTGGTTCCAACCTCGGACACATTCGCCTCGGTCTTGATGGGCATTCCCGGGTCGTCTGCATCGCAGGCCACGGTTCTTGACGGATTTCCGATGGCGAAAAAGGGCGAAGCCGCAAGAGCGTTGGCCGCTGCGTTTTCCTCGTCTCTGTTCGGAGGTTTGGTCGGGGCGACCTTCCTGACGGTTTTTATCCTGATCGCGCGACCGATTGTGTTGGCCTTCGGGCTTCCCGAAATGCTGATGATCACCGTTTTCGGTCTGTCGATGGTCGCCGTTTTGGCCGGTCGCATTCCGCTTAAAGGTATCGCGGCGGCCGGTCTGGGCATCATGATCGGCACCATTGGCGAGGCCGATGCAGGCGGCAGCCTGCGCATGGCGACATATGATATCCCTTATCTGACAGACGGGTTGAAGCTGGTCATCGTCGGTTTGGGCATTTTTGCCATTCCCGAAATCGTATCCCTGCTGAGGCAGGATAAATCCATCGCCAAGGATGCAAATCTTGGCGCCGGCTGGCTGGACGGCATCAGGGACTGGTTCTCGAATATCTGGCTTTCCGTCCGCTGCTCGATCATCGGCGTTGTCGTTGGGGTGATACCCGGGCTTGGCGGCTCGGTCGTTGATTGGATTGCATACGGGCACACGGTTCAGTCAACCAAAGACAAATCAAATTTCGGCAAAGGCGAGGTCCGCGGAGTGATCGGGCCGGAAAGCTCGAACAACGCCAAAGAGGGCGGTGGGCTGGTGCCGACCCTGCTGTTCGGCATTCCCGGCTCTGGTTCCATGGCGATTTTTATCGGTGCTGTTGCCTTGCTTGGGTCGGGCGATATCGAAGTTGGTCCGGGTATGTTGAAAAACAACCTCGACATCACCTATTCGATCGTCTGGCTTTTGGCCCTGGCAAACGTAGTGGGGACCGTTCTTTGCATTGCTGCATCCGGCGGCATTGCCAGATTGACAACCATCCGCTTTGCCTATCTTGCGCCCTTCCTGTTCATGCTGATCAGTTTTGCGGCCTTCCAGTCAGGCCAGAATTTCGAAGACCTTCTGGCGCTGTTTGTCATCGGTTTGATCGGAGTATTCCTGCGCCGCTTTGACTGGTCGCGCCCCGCATTTCTGATCGGATTCGTGCTTTCCAATCCGGTCGAGAAATTCACCAACCAGGCCTTCCAGATCGCCAGCTTCCGGTTTCGGAAAGGTTTTGATGTGGGCATGGAATATGTCTTCAGCCCGATTGTGATCGTTCTTCTGATCATCACGGTGATTTCCGTTGTGTTGGGCATTCGGCAGGCCAAACAAATTCTGGCCGAGGGCGATGTGAAGTCCGGGGAAAAACGTGCGCCGCTTGTCTTTTTGCTGGTTATCGCAGGGTACTTGGCTTTCGCGTTGTTCAATGCCAATGCAATCCCTGACTATAACATGACAGACAAGATCATCCCGTTAGTTGTCGGTGGCGTGTCACTGTTGTGCTGTGTGATCCTGCTGGTGCAGATGATGCGCCGGCCGGAAGGGGACGCAATCTTCGCCGATAAGGAACTTGCCGGCGAGGATGCCGAGGCCCCCTATGGCCTATGGGGCACCCTGGCCTGGTTCGCGGGTCTGATCGTTGCCACCTATTTCGTCGGGTTCATTCTGGCGCTTGTTGGCTTTTTGCTGTCGTTCTTCCGCTTTCGCGCCGGAACAAGCTGGGTCAAGGCGGTGATCCTTTCGGCTGCCGGTATCGCTTTCATGTCTTTCATGGCCGCGATGCTGAACCGCGATTTCCCCCCGGGTCTGTTGCAGGCCGCCATTGATCTGCCGTGGCCGCTGCGATGACCCAGACAGCAATTCCTTTTGTCTTCATGCGTGGTGGCACCTCGCGCGGGCCGTATTTCCGGCGCGAGGATTTGCCCGATGATCTGGACGTACTTTCCAAAGTGCTGATCGCGGCGGTTGGATCCGGTCATCGGTTGAATATCGACGGAATCGGGGGCGGGGACGCAGTAACCACCAAGGTGGCAATGCTGTCACAGTCTGACGATGACTGGGCGGATGTGGATTACTTTTTTGCCCAGGTGTCGGTCGAGAAACAGTTGGTGGATTACAAGCCGACTTGCGGGAATATCCTTTCTGGTGTGGGACCTGCGGCGATCGAAATGGGGCTGGTCAATCCGACACATGGCACGACCGAGATCAAAATCCGCTCGGTCAATACCGGGGCAAGGGTTGTTGCGACGGTGCAAACTCCGAACGGGGAGCTGACCTATGAAGGCGAAACGTCTATCGCGGGTGTTCCGGGAACCGCAGCGGCGATTGGCCTGACCTTCATGGATGTCGTCGGCAAGTCGACCGGGGCGTTCCTTCCCACGGGCAACCTGCGCGATACTATTGACGGGATCGAGGTCACTTGCATGGATGTGGCGATGCCTGTGGTCATCGCAGAAGCAGGCGATTTCGGGTTATCGGGATATGAAACCGCTCAGGAACTGGATGCAAATACGGCGTTTTTCAAACGCATGGAGGCCATCCGCCTGATCGCCGGGCAGCGTATGGGCATGGGGGATGTCGGTGAAAGCGTGACGCCAAAATTTGCGATCATTGCCCCGGCGCGGGATGGTGGCAGCGTTGCCAGCCGCTATTTCATGCCGTGGAACACGCACCCGTCAATGGCAGTCACCGGGGCGCAGTGCATCGCTTCGTGCGTTTTGGCGCCGGGGTCAGTGGCGGATGGATTGTTGACCCGGCCTGACACGTCACCGACCACAGTGGTGTTAGAGCATCCTTCGGGCACCATCGAAGTTCTGGTGGATTTTGATCAGGCCAACGGGTTTGCTCTTAACGCAGCAGGGCTGGTGCGCACTGCCCGCAAACTGACCGACGGAAACATCTATGTTCCACGGTTAGTCTGGGATGGGTGCAAGTAAAGTCGCTCGCCGCCGCCCGATTATTCGTTCAGGAAGATTGAACCTTGTTCGATATTCACAGTTGCGTCAGCATAACGATGATCGTGTAAACCCGAAAGAGAGCCCCATGAAGGTCCACATAATTGACGATTGGTTCGATACGCTGCGCCGCTTGCCCTGTTTTGAAAAACTCAAAGGGCATGACGTGACGATCTGGAACGACCATGTCGAAAATATCCCGGATTTGAGCCGACGGATAGGTGATGCCGAAGCCTTGGTTTTGTTTCGCGAACGAACGAAGATCACGAGGGAATTGCTTGATCGGCTTCCGAACTTGAAAATGATCAGCCAACGCGGGGTTTATCCCCATATTGATGTGCCGGCTTGCACCGATAATGACGTGCTGCTGTGTTCGAATATGCCCACCGGTTCAACCAATTTCGCGGCGGCCGAGCTTACATGGGCGTTGATCATGGCCGGGATGCGTGACCTGCCGCGCCAAATGGACAGCGTCAAATCCGGGCATTGGCAGGCCGGTGTCGGCAAAACGCTCAGGGGGCGTCGGCTGGGTCTTTACGGCTATGGCCGGATCGCCAAGGCGGTTGCGTCCTATGCCCGCGCCTTCGGGATGGAGGTGGTTTGGTGGGCCTCGGACAAAGGGCGCGAAAAAGCAAAAGCTGACGGTGAAACACTGGCCACCAGCCGTCAGGATTTTTTTGCGCAAAGCGATGTCGTGTCCGTCCATTTGAGGCTTAAACCTGAGACCCAAGGCGCGGTCACAGCAGAGGATCTGGCTTGCATGCGTAGTGATGCGTTATTCGTGAATACCTCGCGCGCTGGACTTGTTCAGCAAGGCGCATTGCTTGACGCGCTGATCAGGGGGCGTCCGGGAATGGCGGCCGTGGATGTGTTTGAAAAAGAGCCGTTAAACGACCCTGCAGACCCGCTGTTGTCGCATCCCAATCTGATCGCAACGCCACATATCGGGTTTGTCACAGAGGATGAATTCGACATTCAATTCGCGGATATTTTCGACCAGATCAATGCCTATGCCGAACACGCGCCCATCCACATGATCAATCCCGAGGTTTGGAACGGCTGAGCATTTTGGCGACGATCGGTGCGCCGGTTATGACCAGAACAATTCTCAGGATATGGTGGGTGATTACATAACCCAAATCAGCCCCCGCGACGATGGCGAGCACGGTCATTTCGGCCTGCCCGCCTGGGGCAAAGGCCAGAAACACATCCAGCGGGGCTGCGATGCCAGTGCCCGCAATGACAAAGCTGAAACTTGCAGCAAGGACAGACAGAATTCCCACATAGGTGATGCCTGCAACGACTGTCCGGCGGAACTCGGTGAACGTGATGCCGACGAAGTGAACGCCAAGGCCGGTTCCGATAAAGAATTGGGCGACCAGAATGGCCTCTTTCGGCGGGCGCGTATTGATGATGCCCGTCAGTGACAGGATCGTTGCCACAATCATTGGCCCAAGGATCGACGCGCCGAACAGCCCGATACGTTCTCCGCCTTTCCAGCCGATCAAAGCAGCAAGGATCATGACAGCCAGTTCGAATAAGGGCAGATCAGCGGCAGGTGCCCCGATCGGGTTGTTCAAATCCGCCCCATAAAGATGCACCAGCAAAAGTGGGGCCAAGGTGACGATGATCAAAACCCGCGTCGCGTGAATCAATGAAATCGCACGCACATCCCCGCCGGCCTCCTCGGCAAAGATCACCATATCCTGAATGCCGCCCGGCATGGCGGCATAATACGCGGTCGTGGTGTCGAATTTCCAAACGCGGTGGAAGAACGGAACGCCCATTAATCCGATCAGTAGGACGAAAACCGGCACGGCCAGAACCGATGCGGCCATTGTCGTCAACGAGCTAAAAAGGGCCGGTGTGATCGACGCGCCAACCGAGATGCCTAGGATCGTGCGGGCAGCGACCGAGATTTGCCCGAATCCCATCAGCTTGAAACCCGAAAACGCTGCCAAAAGACAGGCCGCCAATGGCCCGAACAAAAACGGCAGGGGAAGGCCAATCAGCAGAAAACCGACGACCCCGAGGCCTGCAAGCGCCAATGTGGATAAGCGCCCCTTCACCAGGGCACCGACTGTCTAAGCGCATGTTTTAGCGCAGAAACGGCTTCGGTTTCAGCCTGGCCGGCACGGCTTAGCAATCCGATCGGTCGCGTGATTTCCGGGGCTTCCATTTTTTGAAACACCAGCCCGCTTGCAGCATGCGAAAACGCAACCGAGCGGGGCAGCAACGCAATACCCGCCCGATCGGCCACAAGCTCAAGCGCGGTCGTGGTTCGCCCCACTTCGTAGGTCCAGTTCAACGGTTTTCGCACGCGGGCCATTGCGTCATCAATCAAAAGCCGGTTGCCCGTACCACGTGCAGGTAATATCAAAGGCTGATTTGCTATGTCCGACCAGCGGACACCGCCGTTTTCTGACCGCAAATGATCAGGCAGACAAACCATCATGATCGCATCTTCAAACAGGGCTTCAAATTCCGTACCCGGCTCTAACGTCGGAATCGAGCAGATGCCGAAATCGGCCTCGCCGCTTGCTACGGCTTCGGCAACGTCATTTGCGGAGAGATCGAGCAATCGGATACGGCTGTGGAATCCACGGTTTCGGAAGCTCTGCATGGCAGGCAGGAACAAACAGGCAAGGACCGTTGGAATGGTTGCCACCGTGACAATGGCGTTGCGCTGATATTCGAAGGCCACGCTTTCGTCTCGCATGGCATGGTTGGTTTCCTGAATGTCCTGCAAAATCGCCTCGGCCCGAGGGCGAAGCCGTTTGGCGGCAAGTGTTGGTTTTACCGCGCGTGTCGTGCGTTCGAACAGCACACTGTCCAGCGCTTGCTCTAACTTGGCGATGCGCCTAGTGACGGCTGGTTGTGACAGGTTCATCTGTTCGGCCGCCACATGGAATGACCCGGTTTCCATGACCGCCAGAAAGGTCTCAAGATCGCCGAAATCGTAATTAATACGCATAACGCATTAATCTCTAAAATCTAATCATTAGTCAAATTAAACTTCGATTGCTACGAGGTATCAGCGAAGGAATATGTCCATGACAGAATACGATATTGCGGTAATCGGCGGCGGAAATGCCGCGCTTTGTGCGGCGATGACGGCGGCCGAGGCAGGTGCAAGGGTTTTAATCCTGGAAACAGCCCCCAAGCCCTATCGCGGCGGCAATTCGCGCCATACCCGCAATTTCCGCTGCATGCATTCCGGCCCCCACGGCCCTCTGGTCGAGCAATACAGCGAAGACGAATATTTTCAGGATCTGTTGAAAGTCACAGGGGGAAAAACCGACGAAAACCTTGCCCGGTTGGCTATCCGCACGTCGGAAGAATGCCTGCCATGGATGATGGAACACGGTGTTCGCTTCCAGCCTTCCTTATCCGGCACCCTGTCTTTGGCACGCACAAATGCGTTTTTCATGGGTGGCGGTAAATCTTTGGTAAACGCCTATTACCGCACTGCCGAGGGCTTGGGCGTTGATGTCCTGTACGAGGCGGCGGTCACGCATCTTGAGCTTGAGGGCGACCGGATCGCTTTCGTGGAATTCACCCACAATGGCCAAACCCATCGCATTTCCCCAAAATCTGTCGTCGTTGCGTCGGGTGGTTTCCAGGCCGATACCGATTGGCTGACGCGGGCATGGGGTCCGGCGGCGCAGAATTTCCTGATCCGGGGCACCTCGTATAATCGCGGTATTGTTCTGGCTGACCTTCTGAAGCAAGGCGTCGATAGTGTCGGTGATGCGGATCAATGCCACGCTGTCGCCATCGATGGGCGCGCCCCGAAATTCGACGGAGGCATCGTTACCCGGCTGGATTGCGTGCCATTTTCAATCGTGGTGAACAAAAACGCCGAGCGCTTTTATGACGAAGGCGAAGATGTCTGGCCCAAACGCTATGCGATTTGGGGGCGACTGGTGGCGGCCCAGCCCGATCAGGTCGGATACGCAATTATCGAAAGTCAGGCGCTGGATCTGTTCATGCCTTCGGTTTTCCCGCCTTTGAAAGCGGACACGTTGGAAGACTTGGCGGATTTGATGGATTTGCCTGCGGATAAACTGAAAAACACCGTCGAATCCTTCAATGCGGCTTGCGGCGATACATCCGGCTTTCACCCGACCGAGTTGGATGGTGTCGCAACCAACGGGCTAACCCCCGCCAAAACCAATTGGGCTCGGCCGATCACCGCCCCCCCGTTTTACGGGTATTCGCTGCGCACGGGCGTCACCTTCACCTATCTTGGGCTGAAGGTGGATGAAAATGCCCAGTGTCAAACCGCCAACGGCCCGATCAGCAATCTTTGGGCAGCGGGCGAAACAATGGCCGGATCCATCCTTGGCCAGGGATATCTGGCCGGATTTGGAATGACGATTGGAACCGTGTTCGGCCGCATCGCCGGAAGAGAGGCTGCCGCCCATGCAAACTGATTTGATCAATGAAGCCCGCCGTCAGTCAGAGATCTGCAACGCCTGCCGCTATTGCGAAGGGTATTGTTCGGTCTTTCCCGCGCTGCACAGTCAACGCAGCTTTTCGGATGGCGATCTGACGCAATTCGCCAATCTCTGTCATAATTGCCGGGGGTGCTATTACGCCTGCCAATATACCGCCCCGCATGAATTCGATCTGAACCTGCCCAAGGCATTGGCAGAGGTCCGTCGCGACAGTTGGGAAACTCTTGCATGGCCAGGCCCATTTGCCCGAGCGTTCCAATCACATGGGGGCGCAATCGCGCTGTTCAGTATCGTTTGCTTTGCCGTGTTGTTTTGGGTGATGCGCAGCGTGGGCGCGGCCGATGGTGAAGGGTTTTACGCGGCGCTGTCGCACGCCGCGATGGTTGCAATTTTTGTTCCGGCATTCCTGTTTCCCTTGCTGAGTTTGGCAATCAGTCTTCGGGCCTATTGGACACTTGTCGAAGGCGATCCGGTGCGGATGTCGCATGTGGTCCGGGCGATAAAGGCCGTCGCCAACATGAAGAATCTGGCATCCGGCCACGGGGAAGGGTGCAATTATGAGGATGAAGACCGGTTCTCCCAGTCTCGGCGCTATGCACATCAGGCGGTGATGTACGGATTTTTGTTGACCTTTGCCTCAACCAGCGCCGGCACAGTGATGCACTATGTTTTTGATCTTCCGGCACCTTACGGGCTGTTTTCGGTGCCCAAGCTGCTGGGCATACCGGGCGGGATATTGATGACGCTGGGCGCGATCTGGCTGATTGTTCTGAAATTCAGGGCTGATCGGAATCTGGCCGATGCCAAAGCATGGAACGGGGAAATCGCCTTTGTATTTCTGCTTGGTTTCGTGGCGGCAAGCGGCTTGGTGCTTTACGTTCTGGGGCAGACCGCTTTGATGCCGATATTGCTGGCACTGCATCTTGGATCAGTCCTAAGCCTGTTCTTGCTGACGCCGTTCAGCAAAATGGCCCATGGCTTTTATCGTCTGGCTGCGTTGGTGCGGGATGCTCAGAATACGCAAGCCGGGTGATGCGCAAACGATCAATCAAAAAATATCAGGCTCAGGCACTGGTTCGCCGAAATCCGTGCGCAGATAGTCAAAGTCACATCCCTTGTCGGCCTGTTCGATATGGCGTGAGAACATCCAGCCGTAGCCGCGTTCATATCTCCGGGGCGGGGCGGTCCAGTTCGCCTTTCGACGGATAAGTTCTTCCTGAGAGACATCCAGATGAAGACGGCGGGCGGGGATGTCCAATTCAATCATGTCACCGGTTTTGACCAGGGCCAGCGGCCCGCCAATATAAGATTCCGGGGCCACATGAAGAACACAGGCGCCAAACGCGGTTCCGGACATGCGGGCGTCAGAGATGCGAACCATGTCGCGGTGGCCATCCTTGAGCAAGGCCTTGGGCATCGGGATCATCCCCCATTCGGGCATTCCCGGCCCGCCTTTGGGACCGGCATTTCGAAGGACAAGAACGTGATCGGGGGTCATTGGATAGTCCGGGTCTTCTATGATCGCTTTCATTTCGGGATAGCTGTCGGCAACAATCGCTGGGCCGCGATGCACATGGAATTTCGGATCGCAGGCGGCAGGTTTGATGACAGCACCATCCGGGGCAAGGTTGCCTTTCAGGACCGCAAGCGAGCCTTCGTGATAGACAGGGTTGGAAAGCGGGCGGATCACATCGTCATTGTGGTTTTTGGCATCCGATATCGCATCGCCGACGGTCTGGCCACTGACCGTCAGCGCGGAAAGGTCCAGCTTGTCGCCTAGTTCCTTCATCAACGCCCTTAAACCTCCGGCGTAGAAGAAATCTTCCATCAGATAGGTGTCACCCGAGGGGCGAATGTTGGCGATGACAGGGGTGGTCCGGCCGATTTCGTCCAGATCATCCAGTTCCAAATCAATGCCCGCGCGGCGGGCCATGGCGATCAGATGGATGATTGCATTTGTCGAACAGCCCGTTGCCATGGCGATTGTCACGGCGTTTTGCGTGGCCGGTTTGGTGATAATCTGGTCAGGTGTGACATTTTCCCAAACCATATCGACGATACGCCGCCCGCAGGACGCGGCCATGCGTTGGTGGTTGGCATCTGCGGCCGGAATTGATGATGCACCGGGCAATGTCAGGCCGAAACCTTCGGCAATTGCTGTCATGGTGCTGGCCGTTCCCATGGTCATGCAATGCCCATAGGATCGCGCAATTCCTGCTTCCATTTCAAGTATTTCCGCCTCGGAAACCGTTCCGGCACGGCGCTCGTCCCAGGCTTTGAACGCATCGGTTCCGGAACCCAAAGTGCGGCCAGCGTAATTGCCCCGAAGCATGGGTCCGGCTGGCAGATAGATAAAGGGCAGCCCCATCGAGATGGCCCCCATGATCAGGCCTGGGGTGGTCTTGTCACACCCGCCCAGAAGCACCGCACCGTCCACGGGATGCGACCGAAGCAGCTCTTCCGTCTCCATTGCCAGCATGTTGCGGTAGAGCATGCTTGTCGGCTTCACGAATTGCTCGGCCAGCGACATGGCGGGCAGTTCTATCGGCCAGCCACCCGCCTGATGCACGCCGCGTTTCACCCAGTCTGCCCGGTCGCGCAAATGCGCGTGACACTGGCTGATTTCCGACCAGGTGTTGATGATCGCGATCGCCGGGCGGCCTTCCCAGTCTGCGCGGGACAGGCCCATTTGCATTGCCCGGCTGCGATGGCCGAACGAGCGCATATCGTCTGGCGCCATCCATCGCGCCGAGCGCAGCTCTTCATATTTTTTTCTGGCCATGGGCGTTTTTCCCGTTTTCTGCCGTCACCGGATTGTGTCACGAACCAAAGCGTATTCGCAATTCCGCATCATTACCTCCGATTAGCCGGAAGGGAAGGTGAGTGGTCAACACATTTTTGCAACCGGTTGCAAAAATGTGTTGACGCAGGCCGAGTGTTGGCCGCAAGCTGTGGAAGTCGAAAGATTCGAGATGCAATTTCCGAACGCGACAAAGACAGGGAGAACGATGCTCGATTTCGGGTTGAACCAGGTAACTATGTCCGAGATGCCCTTGGGTGCATTCCTCGAATCCGCGGCGTGGCTGGGCTGTGCGGGTGTAGAATTGCGCAATGATCTTGGCTGAGACCCGTTTGACGGACTGTCGGCACATGAGGCGGGCAAGCTGGTGCGCAGCCATAATCTCAGACTGCTTGGCCTGTCTCAGGTCTATCCGTTCAACCGCTGGAACAGCAGGATCGAAGCCGAGCTTTGCGCCCTGATTTCCGAAGCGGTCGAGGCTGGTGCGGAAACTATCAGCCTGATCCCATGTAATGACGGCACCCGAACCGGCGAGGCTGAAAGGAAAGCCGATCTTCGTTTCGCCCTAGAGCGCTGCCTGCCCGTTCTGGAAGACGCAAAAATGGTCGCGCTGGTTGAACCGCTCGGGTTCTTGCGCGCCTCGATCCGGCTGAAATCGGAAACGATTGATGCCATAGAGGACGTGCAGGGTGGCGGGTTTTTCAAGCTGGTGCACGACACGTTCCATCATTGTTTGACCGACGAAAGGTCACTTTACCCTGTGCAGACCGGGATCGTGCATATCTCGGGTGTCAGCGACGTAAATGTGCCGTTGGATCAGCTGGAAGACAAACATCGCGTGGCCGTCGATGCGGCCGACCGATTGGGCAACCTGTCACAAATCGCGGCTCTGCACGAGGCAGGATACGCGGGTGTCTTTTCGTTCGAATGCTTTGCGCCAGAGGTTCCATCCCATTCGGATCCCGCAAGCGTGATCAAAGATTCAATAGATTTCATTTCCTCACAAACGGAGCAATTGGCAGCGTGATGTGAGGTTTGAATACCCCGCAACGGGGAAATCCGGATGAGAAACTGGTGAGCCGGACACCGTTCCTTGGGAGGAAACTTATGAAAAAGACTTTAATTGCAACCACGGCGCTCATGTCTGTTATGGGGACTTCGGCTTTTGCACAGGAAATCGGCGCAACATTTTCGCGTTTCGATGACAACTGGCTGACAGTTCTGCGCAATGGCATGGTTGAATACGCGGCGACAATTGACGGGCTGTCCTATCAGCAGGAAGACGCAACGGATGACCTTGCCAAACAGATCGACCGGGTCCGCAACTTTGTAGCCGCAGGTGTTGACGCGATCATCGTCAATATCGTTGACACATCGGCAGGCGCGGCAGTTTCGGCGGCTGCGGGTGATACACCGCTGGTCTATGTGAACCGCGAGCCTGACAATGTGGATGTTCTGCCCGCAACCCAGGCGTTTGTGGCGTCAAACGAGATTGAATCGGGCACGTTGTCGGCCTTTGAAATCTGTAAGAACCTGCGGGCAGACGGCAAAGCCGGTGGCGCCACCGGTTACCTGATGAACGGCCAGCTGTCCAACCAGGCGGCAGTTCAGCGTTCCAAAGACGTGCATGACGTGATCGGCATGGACATGTGTAACTTCATGACCATCATTGACGAGCAGACCGCGAACTGGTCGCGCGATGAAGCGCAGGACCTGATGACCAACTGGATGTCGTCGGGTGAGCCATTCGACTTTGTTCTGGCGAACAACGACGAAATGGCCATCGGCGCGATTCAGGCGATGAAAGCGGCCGGAATGGATATGGCCGATGTTCAGGTTGGTGGTGCCGATGCGTCGCAGGATGCGTTGCTGGCAATGGCGGCAGGCGACTATGACGTCACCGTGTTCCAGGACTCGGTTGGTCAGGGCACCGGTTCGATCGATACGGCGCTGCGTCTGATAGCGGGCGAGAAAGTCGACAAGAAAGTCTATATCCCGTTCGTTCTGGTGACACCGGACAATATGGGTGACTTCCTGGACAAGAACTAAGTCCACGCCTCTATCAAATCCGGGGCGGCGCTTTGGGTGCCGTCCCGAACTATTCTACTGCTATTCCCAAACGGGGACTCAAAAAAATGTCTGATACCAGCCACGGCACCGGCGGGCTAACCTACGACAAGTCCAAGAGGACCTGGCCCAGCGAGATGAACGTCTTCCTCGCCCTTGTCATCATTGTCGTCATCTTTGAAATTCTCGGGCAGGTTCTGCCTTATATGAACGACCAGAGCTTCCTGTTCGACACGCGCGGCCGGTTTGATTCGATCTTCAACGAGGCGCGACTGAAGATCATCATTCTTCAGGTCGCAATCATTGGCATCATCGCGCTGGGTGTGACGCAAGTCATCATCACCGCCGGCATTGACCTAAGCTCGGGTCCTCTGGTTGCGGCCACGGCTATGATCGCAATGAGTTTCGGACAAACCGAACTGGTAAATGGCTTTCCAAACCCCAAGGCGCTGTTTGGAACCTGGGCCATGGACCTTCCGGTGCTTATACCGGTTGTGATCGGTATCTCTTTCGGTGCCCTTATCGGTGCCATTAACGGAACCTTTATTGCTTATTTCCGTATTCCGCCCTTCATTGCGACACTTGGAATGTTCCTTGTTTGCCGTGGGATCGCGCTGTGGTGGTCTTCGGGGAACCCGATTTCCTTTCCGACCGAGCAATATGCCGCCATTGGTGCCGGCATGATGCCTGTTGTCTGGTTTCTGGCGCTGGCGGTGATCTTTCACGTGATCATGCGCTATACCGTATACGGCAAGCACACCTATGCAATCGGCTCGAACGAGGAAGCCGCGCGGATGTCAGGGATCAACGTCAAACGTCACAAGATCATGGTCTACATGATCGCCTCAATGCTTGCTGCTTTCGCAGGGGTCGTTCTTAGCTCAAAAGCATCGACCGCTCAGGCCGGTATGGGCGAGTTTTACGAACTTTTCGCCATCGCCATGGCCGTGATCGGCGGCATCAGCCTGACGGGCGGTCGCGGTTCGATCATCGGGACGGTGCTTGGTGCCATGGTGATTGGCGTGATCCGCTCGGGTTTCACATATATCAAGCTGGACGGCTCGTACCAGTTGATGGCGATGGGCGCGATCATCATCGCGGCGGTCATTCTTGACCAGTACCGCCAACGAAGCAAAGCTTAGGTTAGGAGACCAGGATATGAGCGACGAATTCGTTCTGAAAACAGAAGACCTGACCAAGCATTACGGCGGTGTCCACGCGCTTGAAGGGGCAAATTTTGAACTGAAAAAGGGCGAGCATGTCGCCATCATGGGCGATAACGGCGCGGGTAAATCCACTTTCGTTCGCCAGATCACAGGGGTTGAGCAACGAACGCGCGGCAAAATCTCGCTTTATGGTGAAGAGGTTGAGTTTGGCGGCCCGCTGGATGCCCGCGAGGCCGGGATCGAGACAGTGTTCCAAACGCTGGCTCTGGCCGATGATCTGGATGTGCCCGACAACCTGTTTCTGGGTCGCGAAATGACCTATTGGAACTGGTTGGGTCCGTTCCGCTTTCTTGACTATAAGGGGATGCGACAGGCCACGATTGACGGCTTGAACAAAACGGCCGTGAAAATCCCCAACATCCGCAACACAATCCGCAACATGTCGGGCGGGCAGAGGCAATGTGTGGCCATCGCCCGAACAGCGACATTTCATTCCCGCCTTACGATCATGGATGAACCGACGGCGGCTTTGGGTGTGCAGGAAACGGCTCAGGTAGAAAATATCGTCCGGCAGCTGAAAGAGCAGGGCGAACCCCTGATCCTTGTCAGCCACAACATGCGTCAGGTGTTTGATCTGGTGGACCGGATCGTGGTGTTCCGCCGTGGGCGTATCTGCGCCAATCTTGACATCAAGAGCGGCGATTATACCGGCGAAGACGTTGTGTCCTACATCACCGGTGCCAAAACCGGCGAAGAATACATGGAACATGCGCTCTGATGGTTCTGCGGTTTGCCATACTGGGCGCGGGCCGGATCGGGCAGGTCCACGCCCGGGCTGTTGACGCGGTTCCTGAAGCACGGTTGGTTGCTGTGGCAGAGCCTTTCGCCGAAGCGGCCAATGCGGTGAAAAAGGCTTATGGCTGCGATATCCGGGATATCGACGAAATTGCGGCCTCGGCGGATGTTGATGCGGTGGCAATCTGCACGCCAACGGACACCCATGCCGATCTGATTGAGCAGTTTGTCAAAGCAGGTAAAGCCGTTTTTTGCGAAAAGCCGATTGATCTGGATGTGGATCGGGTGCGGTCTTGTCTGGCGACAGTCAACAATGAAGGCGGTCGCCTGATGCTGGGCTTCAACCGGCGATTTGATCCCGACTTTATGGCCCTGAAGGCCGTCATTGACGAAGGCCGAATTGGCGACGTGGAAATTGTGACACTGACCAGCCGTGATCCGGGGCCGCCGCCCTATGATTACATCACCCGCTCCGGGGGTATCTTCCGCGATATGACCATCCATGATTTCGATGTCGCCCGCTGGCTTTTGGGGGAAGAGATCGTGTCGGTTCAGGCGGCAGCTTCGGTTCTGACTGATCCGAAAATCGGCGAGCTTGGGGATTATGACAGCGCCAACGTGATCCTTACCACGGCAAGCGGGAAGCAATGCACCATCAACAATTCCCGCCGTGCCACCTATGGCTATGACCAGCGGATCGAAGTGCATGGTTCGCTTGGATCGGTTCGCGCGGACAACCTGCGCGAAGCAAATATCGAAATCGCCGGTGGTGACGGGTACACGCGCTCACCTTTGCTGAATTTTTTCATGACCCGATACGAAAAAGCCTACGCCAATGAAATTGCCGCATTTGTAAAGGCCGTTCGTGATGGCAGCCCGATGCCCGTCACCGGGCAAGACGGTTTACGGGCGCTGGAATTGGCCGAGGCGGCATTGAAATCGGTTGAAACCGGGCAGGCTGTGCGCCCTGAGTCCTAAAGGGCGGACTGTCGACACTTCGGGAAAAACGAAAGGGTAGCCCATGCAGGGTTTCTATTCCGAGGCAGATTGCCGGATTGACGAATTCCAAGCGCTGATTTCCGAACAGCTTGTCAAAGCTGATGTTCCGTTTGCGGACCGCATTGAATGCAACATCCCCGTCTACGAAGACAATACGATCGATCGGGCGCTTGGAGATCCCGACACGCGGGTTCTGCTGATGGCCGAATGGGCCAATGTCCTTGGCCATCTTTCCGGTGCTGTGGCGCTGAAGGGCGCGATACGTGATCTGGAAGCGCTGGACCTGGCAACGGCGATTTTTGAAAAGATCATCGAAGAAGAGCGCGCCCAATCGTCCGGTGGCGACCATTTTGGCGAACGCGGGGCCAATGACCGAATTTGGAACTCGCTGCAAAAACTGTGTTTGCGTGATCCGGCGGTATTCGCCCGTTACTTTGCCAGCCCGGCGATTGCGGCCGTTAGCCAAGCCTGGCTAGGGCCATGGTGGCAGATGACCACTCAGGCAAATCTTGTGCGCCCGGGGGGAAGGCGCAGATTTGCCACAGGGACTATCACCTTGGTTTCATGACACAACAACAGGCCGAGGCGTTTCCCGCCCATAGTCACCACCTTTCCGCCAGCCTGACATTGCAGGGCGCGGTTGCGCATTGTGATATGCCGATTGAAAGCGGGCCGACGAAACTGTTGCCCAATTCCCAGCGTTATGGGCCGGGATATGTGGCGACGCTTTTGCCCCGGTTCCGCGAAGTGTTTGAAGCACGCTGTGTTCAGCTTCCTTTGGAAAAGGGTGATGCTGTGTTTTTTAACCCCGCTCTGTTTCATGCGGCTGGTGAAAACCGGTCGGAAAATATTCACCGGATGGCAAACCTGATGCAGATCGGATCGGCAATGGGCCGGACGCTAGAGCGGATAGATCGGACCGAAATGGTGCGCGTTCTGTTTCCGGCCATGCGGGATCTGGACCTGCCGGGCGAAGCGCGCGCGGCGGTGATCGGTGCCGTCGCCGAAGGCTATCCGTTCCCGACCAATCTTGATACTGACCCTCCGATTGGGGGGCTTGCGTCAGAAAGTCAGGCCGGTCTGCTGGCGCGGGCGCTCGACGAAGGAATGAGCGATCACGAGTTTTACGCAGCGCTGGGTCAAAATCGTGCACGCCGCATGCCGTAACCAAGGGAAACGCCAATGACCGATCTTCGGGTCAAACCAAATGGAACGAACGGAAAAGTTCACGACATAACCCCCCAAAAAGGCTGGGTGGGGCTATGTCGGGTTCGGCCTGTATCGCCTAAGGGCGGGCGAGAAAGCTTCAGAGGTGACAGGTGATCGAGAGGTTATTCTGGTGCTGGTCGAAGGCAAGGCGCATCTGCATGGTGCGGGGCAAGACTGGGGTGTGTTGGGTGATCGGATGCGCGTTTGGGATCGCACCCCGCCACATGCCTTGTATATCCCGAACGATTGCGACTGGACGGCAATTGCGACGACGGATTGTGTTCTGGCTGTCTGTTCCGCCCCTGCCACGGGGGGGCACAAAGCACAAAAACTGGGTCCGGACGGAATTGTCCTGACCGAAAGGGGAACCGGCACCAACACCCGATATATCAACAATATCGCCATGGAAGACCGGGACACCTGCGACAGCCTTTTGGTGACCGAGGTGTTTACCCCATCGGGAAACTGGTCAAGCTTTCCCAGCCATCGCCATGATGAAGATGATTTCCCCCGCATCACCTATCTGGAAGAAACCTATTACCACCGGATCGCGCCCGATGACGGGTTTGGCATTCAGCGCGTCTATACCGAGGACGGTAGCCTGGATGAGACCATGGCGGTTCGCGACGGCGACGTGGTTTTGGTGCCCAAAGGCCACCATCCCTGCGCTGCCGTTTATGGGTACGATATGTATTATCTTAATGTCATGGCCGGACATTTGCGCAAATGGCGCTTCCAGTTTGATCCGGCTGTCATCTGGATTGCTGAAAGGGATCAGAAATGACCAATTTTGCAGTTTATCCCAGCCTTGCTGGTAAAACCGTGTTAGTAACCGGAGGTGCCTCGGGTATCGGTGCGGAAATTGTCAGGGCTTTTGCGGCGCAAGGTGCGCTTGTCGGGTTTGTTGATCTGAACGACGCAGCGGGTGCCGAAATGCTGGCGTCGCTCGGTGGGGATCATGCTTTTTCTGCGTGTGACTTGCGAGATATCGATGCGCTCAGACATGCATTTGCGCAGTTGGAGGCCGCACTTGGGCCGGCCCATGTGCTGGTCAACAACGCCGCGCGTGACGACCGCCACGACTGGCACGAGATCACCGCGGAATACTGGGATGAACGCATGGCCACAAACCTGCGCCATATGTTCTTTGCGATCCAGTCGGTCGCTCCGGGGATGATCGAAGCCGGCGGCGGGTCGATCATCAACATTGGCTCGAATTCCTGGTAAGAAGCCGGCGGAGGATTTCCCGCATACACAACCGCCAAGGCCGCTGTGCACGGGCTTACCCGCGCGATGGCGCGTGATCTCGGGCGGCATCGTATCCGTGTCAACACCGTCGTCCCGGGCTGGATCATGACCGACCGGCAAAAGGAACTTTGGGTGACGCAGGAAGCTTTGGAAAAGCAACTGGACCGCCAGTGTCTGCCCGATCCGATTGATCCGGTCTATGTGGCGCGAATGGTTCTGTACCTTGCCTCTGACGACGCGGCGATGTGCAGCGCCAATAATTTCATGGTGGAAGGTGGATCGATCTGAACGCTCGGCTTGTCGGATTGCTGCGCAGACGCTGTGAGCCTGTGATCTCGGGCCGGTTTTGCCCGTCTGGTGTGTTCTGAAAGGCTGAAAATGGCAGTGACGTTGAAAGAGGTGGCCGAGCGCGCGGGGGTATCCCGATCCGCCGTGTCACGTACTTTCACGCAAGGGGCGTCAGTGTCGCGCAAGATGCGCGAACGAGTTGAAGCGGCGGCGGCCGAGCTTGGCTATCACCCGAACGCCTTGGCGTCGTCACTGACCACCGGGCGCACCAATTTGATCGGTCTTGTATCCAACAACTTTCACAACCCGTTCTTTCTGGAAGTCTTCGATCTGTTCACGCGCGGATTGCAGGAACGGGGCTTACGCCCTTTGCTGGTAAACTTGTCAGATGAAATCGAACCCGAAAATTCGGTCAGAATGCTGCGCCAGTATTCGGTCGACGGGGTAATCGTTGCCTCGTCAACGCTTCCCCCCGGATTTTCGCGGGCGTTCCGCGACGCCGGTGTGCCGGTCGTTCACAGCTTCGGGCGCTATTCCGAGCATCCTCATGTCGATATCGTTGGAATCGACAATATCGAATGTGGCCGCATGGCCGCGCGAGAGTTGGTGCGCAGGAACTATGCCTCGGTTGCCTTCATGGGAGGGCCCGAGGCCGCGACATCAACCCAGGATCGTCTGGCCGGATTCTCGGACGAGATGGCAAAACACCCCGATATTCCTTTCACCTACAGTTTCGCCGAGGATTAAACCTTTGAAGCCGGACGCGCCGAAATGCTGCGGCTGTTGCAAGGAAGCCATGCCGGGGCCTATTTTTGCGGCGATGATGTGCTTTCCATCGGGGCATTGTCCGCCATGTCTGATGCTGGCCTGTCGGTGCCGGATGATATCGGTGTGATCGGTCTGAACGATATGGAAATGGCGCGTTGGGAAAACATAGACCTGACCACGATCCACCAGCCGATTGACGGGATTATCGATGCATCGATTGAAAAGGTCATCTCTGCGCTCGACAATCCCGATCAGGAACCCCAAGCTCGGCTGTTTCCGTGCCGCATTATCGAACGCGGCACGCTGCGCATGGTTTGAATTGTTACGCCCAAAATCTGAATCGCAGGTTTTGGGTGGAACGCTTTAGCGAAACATCGGCGGGCGGGCATCCAGCCATTGACCACCGGCTTTAGCCGACGCCACGGCCGCATGCACCGCAGACATTGATCGCACCCCGTCCGAGGCAGATGGCAGCCCGTCCGTTTCGCGGCCGAGGATCGCATCGGCCAGATCGCAATAAATGTTGGCCACAGCCATTGGAAAGCCTTCCGGGTGGGCGATTGCGACGCGCGAAAGCCGGATGGCATCGCCGTGCAGCCCGCCTTCGCCTTTTTCCATAATCTGGGTGCGACCACCGAGCGGCGTATAGATCAGCTGATTTGGTTGCTCGGCGTGCCAGCGCAGCCCTCCGGTTTCTCCGAAGACCTGAAATTCGAAACCATGTTGACGCCCGATTGCAACAGAAGATGTCCAAAGCCGCCCGACGGTTCCGCCTGACATGCGGAAATTCACCATGGCATCATCTTCCAACTTGCGGCTTTTTATGGTCGAGGCAAAATCTGCCGACAGGGTTTCAACGTCGTCGTCGCAGACGAAGCTGGCCATATGCATCGCGTGAATGCCGCAATCGGCAAATTGGCCCGAGACCCCGGCCACGGACGGATCATAACGCCACCGTACACGCGGATTATCTGCGTCGCCCGCATCGCCGTGATGGCCATGGCTGAAATTGGTGACTACCAGACGCACTTTGCCGATCTCTCCTGCACGGACCATCGCGCGGGCCTGACGCACCATCGGATAGGCCGAATAGCAGTAATTCACCGCACAGATGTTGCCCGAGGCTTCGGCCACGCGGACAATGTCTTCGCCTTCCTCAACCGTCATTGTCATCGGCTTTTCGCAAAGCACATTAAAACCGGCTTCAAGAAACGCTTTTGCGATCTCGTAATGGGTGGCATTTGGCGTGGCAATCGTAACCAGATCAATGCGGTCGTCACGATCCTTTTCGCCTGCAAGCATTTCCTGCCAGCTGCCATAGGCGCGATCCGCAGACACGCCAAGGCGTTGCGCATATTCCCTGCCAATTTCGGGCCGGTGATCCAATGCGCCCGCGGCGAATTCGAACAACCCGTCAGCAAGCGCGCCCAGGCGATGCGCTGGTCCGATCTGGCTGCCTTCGCCGCCGCCAATCATGCCCCATTTCAGCTTAGTCATGGCCATTGTCCTTATTTGAAACCAATGCTTTCAAGATATTCGCGGTTCTTCCGCGCATCGCCCAGCGGGTCCGGGTCGAGCGTTGGGTCGCAATCCTGTTCAATCGTACACCAGCCTTCGTAGCTTGCATCGAGCAACAATTGACGGACGGCTGGGAAATCAACCTCGCCTTCGGACAGGTTGCAGAAGATGCCCTGACCGCATGCGTCATAGAAACCGGTTCGATTGGCAATTGCTTCGGCCTTGACTTTGGCGTCGGTGGATTTGAAGTGCACATAGGTGATCCGGTCCATATGGCGCTTCATGAAGGCAACAGGATCGAACCCGGCATAGGTACAGTGGCCAGTATCAAGGCAGAGCTTCAGAGTGTCCGCATCCACTTCGGAAAGTATCCGTTCGACTTCCGGCTCAAAGTCCATAAAGCCGCCCGCGTGGGGGTGAAGCTCTGGGATAAGCCCGTATTCTTCGGCACCCAGTTTAGCAATCGTGACGATGCGGTCGCGATACGCGGCCCATTCCGCATCATCCATCTGTTCGGCTTCGCCGGCGCGTCCTGCGGTCGGGGCGCGACGCTCGGAAATCGAATCGATCAGGACGAAATGTTTGGCACCATGCGCCTTGAGCGCCTTGCATGTGCGTTCCGCCCCATCCAGAACCTCATCCCACTTGCTTTGGTCATGAAATGGGCGGAAGACCACGCCCCCGATCAGTTCGAGACCGAATTCGTCGAGCGCTTCAGCAAGAACGACAGGGTCTTCGGGCATGAAGCCCACAGGCCCGAGTTCGATGCCTTTGTACCCTGCTTCGGCACATTCCTTCAATACGGTGCGCCAATGGGGATTGCGGGGATCGTCTGCAAATTCTACGCCCCATGAACAGGGCGCGTTGCCAATGCGAATGGTCATTTTCGTCTCCTTAGACCGGCTTGACGGGGGTCCATGCCCCGTTTCGTGCCGATTTCATTGCAGCATCGGCCACCTCGGCCACGGCAAGCCCGTCGCGAAAGGTTGGCCAGACTGATTTTCCGGTTTCGATGGCGCGAAGAAAGTCTCTTGCCTCGATGATGATCTGATCCTGATAGCCGGTGCCATGCCCCGGGCCTTGGCAGAAAGGTTCATAATCCGGATGCGCCGGTCCTGTCAGGATCTTGCGGAATCCGCGCTCTGCCTCGGGTCCGTCCGCGCGGTAAAGCCAGATCGCATTCTGATCCTCCTGATCAAAGCGGATCGCGCCTTTGGTTCCGTGGATTTCATAGGCATATCCCATTTTGCGCCCCGTCGCGATGCGGCTGGAATAGATATGGCCCTTCACCCCAGAGGCAAAACGGCACATGATCTGGGCGTGATCGTCATTGGTGACATGTCCGCCCGGACGCGAGGAATGAACGGTTTCCACCTCGGCCATCACTTCGGATATCGGACCGATCAACGCCAATGCCGCGTTGATCGGATGCGGTGCCAGATCGCCGATGTTCCCGTTTGCCACGCCGTCACAGCGCCAGTTATGCGGGCTATTCGGATCGGCCAGAAAGTCTTCTGTATGCTCGCCCCGAAACCAGGTGACATCGCCGATCGCCCCTTCGGCCAGCAATTGGCGGACAAACTGGCTTGCCGGGGTGCGGATATAGTTGAAACCGACCATGTTCACGGTGCCCGTGCTTTCCGCAGCGGCCACCATCGCACGGGAATCCTCAAGCGAATCCGCCAAGGGTTTTTCGCACAAAACCGGCTTTCCAAGTGCGAAAGCGGCCAAAGCGATATCCCGATGGGTTTCTTGCGGTGAAGCGATGACAATGGCCTCGACGGACGGGTCTGCAACAAGCGTGCGCCAGTCACCGGTGCCGCGTGAAAAGCCGTATTTGCGGCGATACGTCTCTGCGGAACCGGCAGAGGACGCGGCCACCATCTCGAGCCGTGGGCGCAGTGCGGTGTCAAATACCGCACCGACGGCGGACATCGCGACAGCATGGGCCTTGCCCATATATCCACCACCGACAATGCCGATTCCGATTGTTGTCATTCTGTCTCTCCCCGCCGGTGCTGATTTGGATTTGCAACCGGTTGCAAAATCTGTAACTTGGGATTCGGAACCGTGCAAGTGGCAATCGGTTCTGCTAGGGATTCAAGCGCATCTGGCAGGAGTGCTCAAGTGGCAGAAAAGACTATTCGCTTAACCACAGCCCAGGCCATCATCCGATGGTTGGCAAACCAGTATATCGAGGTTGACGGCAAAGAAATGCGCCTTTGCGGCGGAGGGTTCGGCATTTTCGGCCATGGCAACGTGACCTGCCTTGGCGAAGCGCTTTATGATCACCGCAGCGAACTGACCCTGTATCGGGGTCAGAACGAACAAAGCATGGGCTTTGCGGCTGCGGGCTATGCCAAGCAATGGCTGCGCCAGCGATTTATGTTTTGTACCGCTTCTGCCGGGCCGGGAACATTGAACCTTGTCACCGCGTCCGCATTGGCACATGCCAATCGCCTGCCGATGTTACTGTTGTGCGGCGATACTTTCCTGACACGTCTGCCCGATCCGGTTTTGCAGCAGATGGAGAATTTCAACGACCCGACATTCGGGGCGAATGACGCATTCAAGCCTGTCACGCGCTATTGGGATCGTATCACCCATCCGGCGCAGGTCATTCAATCCTTGCCAGCCGCGATTGCAACGATGCTTGATCCGGCGGATTGCGGCCCGGCCTTCCTTGGCTTGCCGCAGGATGTTCAGGGCTGGACCTATGACTATCCTGAGGCGTTTTTCGAGAAGAAAACACATCGCATCCGCCGTCAATCACCGGATAAGGACGAGATTGCAGATGCTGCGGCGCTGCTGAAATCGGCCCGCCGCCCGATGATTATCGCAGGCGGAGGCGTTCAGTATTCCCGCGCGGTCAAAGAACTGACCGACTTTGCCGAAACCCACCAGATTCCGGTGGTTGAAACCATCGCAGGGCGCGCCAATATGGTGGCCACCCATCCGCTGAATATCGGTCCGATCGGTGTGACCGGATCGGACAGCGCAAATGCAATTGCTGAAAAAGCGGATACGATTCTGGCGGTAGGCACACGATTGCAGGATTTCACAACCGGGTCGTGGACCGCATTCGACAAGGACGCGAAATTTGTGTCGATCAATGCAGCCCGTCATGACGCTGCCAAACACATGTCCTTGCCGGTCGTCGGTGATGCGAAACTATCGTTGACTGCGCTGAGCCTTGCTGTGGGTGATTATACCGGACCGACAGAATGGATTGAAACGGCACAAAACGAACGTCGTCAATGGGACGATTACGTTGCGGACAACGTGGCCTATGGCGATAACCGGCCCAACTCTTACGCGCAGGCGATTGGCGTGGTGAATGCGCTTTGCGACACCCGCGACCGGGTGGTCGCCGCAGCGGGCGGGTTGCCAGCCGAGGTGACGGCAAATTGGCGCACACTGGATATCGGCACTGTGGATGTCGAGTTCGGCTTTTCGTGTATGGGCTACGAGATCGCGGGCGCATGGGGCGCGCGCATCGCCCAAGCCGAACGTGAACCAGAGCAGGATACGATCACATTTTGTGGTGACGGGTCCTATCTGATGTTGAATTCCGATATCTATTCCTCGGTTTTGACGAAGAAAAAGTTGATTGTCCTGTTGCTCGACAATGGGGGTTTTGCGGTCATCAACAAGTTGCAAAACAATACCGGAAACGAAAGTTTCAACAACCTTCTGGCTGATGCGCCGACCATTCCCGAACCATTCGGAGTGGATTTCGAAGCGCATGCGCGATCCATGGGGGCCGTCGCCGAAACCGTTGCCAATACCGGAGAGTTGCAGGAAGCCTTCAAACGGGCCAAAGCCTCGGAAACGACCTATGTCATCGTGATGCAGGTCGATCCCTACGAAGGCTGGACGACCGGGGGCCATGCATGGTGGGAAGTCGGAACGCCGCATGTGACCGAAAGTGATCGGGTACGTGACGCCCATGTTGATTGGGAATCCTCGCGATCCAAACAGCGGAAAGGCGTGTAATGTCGGCGCTGCTGGATGGGATCAGGGGGAATCGCTTTGCCATTTTCGGCCGCGCGGGCATGGACATGTTTGCCACGCCCGTCGGTCAAAGAAGCGAAGACGCGGAATTGTTTCAAGCAGACCTGGGCGGATCCTCCGCGAATATTTGCGCAGGCATTTGCAAGCTGGATGGCTATTCGGCGTTGGTGACATCGGTTTCGGATGATGCAATCGGGCGGTTTTGCGTGAACCGTCTTAGGCATTATGGTGTCGATACCCGCTATGTTCGTGCTGTGGGTGGCGAATACCGCACGTCTCTGGCTGTGTATGAAAGCTGCATTGAAAACTTCCAGAATGTCATTTACCGCAACAATGCCGCAGATTTTCAAGTGACAACCGAAGACGTTGGCGCGGTGGATTATGGTGCATTCACGGCGGTGGTTTCTGCAGGAACCGTATTTGCCGCCGAGCCTTCACGGTCTGCGACATTCCGGGCATTTGAAATCGCGCGCGCCGCGCGTTTGCCGGTGATTTTCGACATAGACTATCGGCCCTATAGCTGGGCTTCTGCGGACGAGGCCGCCGAAGTCCTGTCCCGTGCGGGCGAGGCAAGCGATCTGATTGTCGGCAATGACGAAGAATTCGGTTTTATGGCCGGAAGCCATGACAAGGGCTTGGACAAGGCCCGCGAATTGGCCGCCAAGCCAGGCCGCGTGGTGATCTTCAAAATGGGTGAAAAGGGCGCGATCACATTTGTCGATGGTCAAGAGCTTCGGACCGGCATTTATCCGGTGGACGCTGTAAAACCCAACGGTGCAGGGGACAGCTTCATGGCAGGGCTGCTTGTGTCGCTCGCGAATGGTCATGACATGAAAACTGCGGTTTTACGGGGGTCTGCCTGCGCGTCGATCGTTGTGTCTCAGCCCGGGTGCGCCCCGGCCATGCCGACAACCCGGCAGCTTGAAGACTTCCTGGCCAATCACCCCGGCCCAACCGAAGCTTAGAAGGACAGGACAATGCATATCCCCCCTCATGACAACCAGAACCGGGCCATTGTTGACACAGGCAACGCCAATGTGCCGCTGGTCTATTTCAACATCGTCAAACTGAACAAGGGCGACGCATTTGAATATCAGGTGCCCGGTTACGAAACATGTATCGTACCGGCAACAGGCACTGTCGATGTCGATGTCGAAGGCGAGGCTTTTGCCGCGCTGGGCGGTCGTGGCGCGGATGTGTGGGACGGTGATCCGCAAGGCGTCTATGTGCCAACAGGTGCCAAGGCGGTGATGGTGTGCATGTCGGAAACGGCTGAAATATTTGTGGCCGGTGCGAAATATGACAAGGTGCTCACCCCGTTTGATGTGCGTGAGCATGACCTTGTGCAATACGGCTCGGACGACACAAAAACCCACCGCAAGATCAAGCATATCCTTGGTCAAAAGCAGCACGACAAGGTGGGACGCCTGTTGGTGAGCGAACTTTATACTGTCGGCGCTGGCGGGTGGTCGGGCTTTCCCAGCCACAAACATGATTCCGAGCGCTTGCCACAAGAAACCCGTCACGATGAATGCTATAATTTCCGGTTCAAACCTGATTACGGGTCCGGGCTGCAAATGCTTCAGCGTGTCGATAACGAACCGGGGGATGCCTATCACATCGTGAACGGGTCAACCGTGTTGATTGACAAAGGCTATCACCCCTGTTGCGCCTTACCCGGTTACGAGATGTATTATTTCACCATTCTCGGGGGTCTGACCCAACGCAGCCTGGTGCAGTATTTTCAGCCAACCCATGCCGCACAGCTTGAAACGATCCCCGGCATCAAGGACATGATCGCGAAGTTCAAATGACGTTGGCGACGCTTTCAGATGTCCTTCAGCCCGCCTTGAAGGATGGTTACGCAGTGGCCGGGCTGGTCACGCTTGGCTGGGAAGACATGCGCGCCTATGTGGCCGCTGCCGAGGCGGAAGACGTACCGGTTATTCTTCAGGCTGGCCCGTCCTGCCGCGAACACACGCCTTTACCTGTTTTGGGCAAGATGTTCCGCCATCTCGCAGACAGGGCCAGCGTTCAAGTCGTGGCACATCTGGATCACGGCTATACGTTTGACGAATGCCAAGAGGCGCTGGATTGCGGGTTTACGTCGTTGATGTTCGACGGGTCCCGCAAACCGCTGGCGCAAAATATTGACGAGACCGCGCGTATAGCCGAACTGGCGCATGGTGCAGGGATATCCTGTGAAGGTGAAATCGGTTTTGTCGGATATGCGGGCGGCGAACATTCCGCAGGCACCGATCCTGCCCAAGCGCGGCGCTTTGCTTCGGAAACCGGTGTGGATGCCATGGCGATATCGGTCGGCAACGTGCATCTCCAGCGCGACAAAGAGGGCGGTCTGGACATCGACCGCATTCGCGCCATCGAGGCCGTGACCGACGTGCCGCTGGTCATACACGGCGGCTCAGGTGTACCGGTTGCGCAGCGCGAGATGTTGGCCCGAGGCTCAAACATATGCAAATTCAACATTGGAACCGAATTGCGCATGGCCTTCGGGTCGGCATTGCGCGAAGCGGTTAACCGGGACGCGGACAGGTTTGACCGGGTTCAGATATTGAAGGAAACGCATGATCCGCTGGTTTCTGCAACGCGGTCGGTCCTCAGGTCATTCAAACAGACGTGAAGAAAGCGCCGGGGGCCGGTGAACGGCCCCCGGTGTGGTTCTTAATTGGTGATGATTTCCGGCCCCATGAAGGTCGTCGGCAGATAGGTCGACAGCCAGGGGATGTATGTCACCATGATCAGGAAAACGAACAGCACCGCCAGGAAGGGCAGGGCCGCCCGCACGACGCTCATCATTGGCATGCCTGCCACGCCAGAGGTCACGAACAGGTTCAAGCCAACCGGAGGGGTGATCATGCCGATCTCCATGTTGACCACCATGATGATGCCCAGATGGATCGGATCAATGCCCAGCTGAATTGCAATCGGGAAAACCAGAGGCGCGACGATGACGATCAGGCCGGATGGTTCCATGAACTGGCCGCCGATCAGCAGGATGATGTTGACAACGACCAGGAACATGATCGGGCCAAAGCCCGCATCCAGCATTGCGCCCGCAACCTGCTGAGGGATCTGCTCTTCGGTCAGCACGTGTTTCAGGATCAGCGCATTGGCAATGATGAACATCAGGGTGATGGTCAGTTTTCCAGCTTCAAACAGAGTGTCCCGCGTGTCTCGGTGGAAAAACACGGTGATCAGTGCTTGTGGCTTTTTCAGCAGGGAATGGTTCTCTTCCCCCTCTGGCGTCGCCAGAGGCCCCATGTCGCGATAGATAAACGTCGCGATCACGAAGGCATAGACTGCGGCCACGGCAGCGGCCTCGGTCGGGGTGAAGATACCGCCGTAGATTCCGCCAAGGATGATGATGATCAGGAACAATCCCCATCCGGCATCGCGCCCGGCTGCGAAGAATTCCCCCCAGCCTTGCCATTCCCCTTTCGGCAGGTTGCGCTTAACCGCGATAAAATAGATCGTCAGCATCAGCATCAGCCCCGCCAAGGCACCGGGGATGACGCCCGCAAGGAACATGCGGCCAACCGACACCTCAACCGCCGAAGCGTAGACAACCATCACGATCGAGGGTGGGATCAGAATACCCAAAGTGCCTGCGTTGGCGATGACGCCCGCTGCAAAATCCTTTGAATACCCAACCTGACGCATGCCGGTTATGACAATCGAACCAATGGCCACCACGGTCGCCGGAGATGATCCGGACAAAGCGGCAAAAAGCATACAGGCGAAAACACCCGCAATCGCCAGTCCGCCGGGGAAATGCCCCACGGATGCAATCGAAAAGCGGATAATCCGTTTTGCCACCCCGCCTGTCGACATGAACGACGACGCGAGAATAAAAAACGGAATTGCGAGCAAAGTGTAATGCCCAGCCATGGCCTGAAAGAAGGTCTGCGCGATGGCCGCCAGCGATGTGTCGCTGAGAACCAGCAAAAACATGATGGACGACACCCCGAGCGCAACAGCAATGGGCACACCGATCAGCAAAAGGCCGATCACCATTATAAAGAGGACGGCGACTTCCATGGCTTATTCCTCCCAGTCTTTGTCTTGGACATGTTCAATGGCGTCTTCAACCTCGTGGCTGACGATCAACGATTCCGCTTCGCCCGACACAAGGCGCACGAGGGCCTGCACGAAACGGAACAGCAAAAGTGCCATGCCGAAAGGCAGCATTGCATAAGGAATAAAGCGCGGCAGCTTTTCGTAACTTTCGCCATCGTTCATGATTGGCTCGATCCAGCGCAGCCATTCGGGAAAGTAGATGTCGATAACCTCGTACCAGCCCCGGTAAGAGGTGCGTTTCATCTCTTCAAAACCGGTCGGGAACCAGCGACCCGTTGTCTGCGGAAGATTGGCGAAATTAGCCCAGTAATCCCATGCGCCTTTCAACAGCAGGAAGGCGTAGACGATGCATACCAATGCGGCAATGATTCCTAAAACGCGGCGTCCTCCCTGCGGCAGCATGTTGAGGATCGCATCAACGCCCAGATGGGCAGTGACCTTGACCGCATAGCTGATGCCGAAAAGCACCAGCCACGCAAACAGGAATGTGGTTGCCTCAAGCCCCCAGATCAGGCCGGTGTTGAACCCGTAGCGCAGCACGACATTGACAAAGGTGATCAGTGTCATGCCTGCCAGAAGAACAGCGATAGCGGTTTCTTCCAGTTCGTTCACAAAGCGGCCCAGCGGGGTTTTGGCTTGGTAATGTGAAGTCATTTTCAATCCCTCCCTTTTGGTAAGAGGATAAGAAAACCCGGCCCTTGTTGAAGGGCCGGGTCGGTTCCGGCTTGCCGCCGATTAGTTTCTCGCGTTGATTTCCTGAGCGGCCGCGATGTTTTCAGCGCCTACGTCGCCTTCAAACTGCGCCCAGACAGGCTTCATGGTGGCAACCCACTGTGCGCGCTGATCATCGGTCAGCGTGCGGACTACGCCACCGGCGTCGATGATCGCCTGCTTGGCCTGCTGGTTCACAGCATAGGCTTCGGCGTTACGTGTTTCCGTAACTTCGGCAATGATCGTGGCAAGCTGGTCGCGTACATCCGCCGGCAGGCCTTCCCACCAGTCAACATTTGTCACCAGCAGATAGTCGATGATGCCGTGCGCGGTTTCGGTTGTACCGTCCTGAACTTCAAAGAACTTCCGTCCGTAGATGTTCGACCAGGTGTTTTCCTGACCGTCGACAACGCCGGTTTGAAGCGCGCCGTAAACTTCAGAGAACGCCATTGGCTGCGGGCTCGCGCCCATGGCCGCCATTTGCGCCTTCAGAACGTCCGAGTTCTGGACGCGGAATTTCAGACCATTTGCGTCGGCCGGGACTTCCAGCGGAACATTGGCTGACATTTGCTTCATGCCATTGTGCCAGAAGGCAAGACCCAGCAGACCGCGGCGGACCATCGATTCCTTCATGGCCTGACCGGTTTCCGAGTTTTGGAATTCGTCGACGGCATTGATGTTCTTGAACATGAAGGGCAGGTCGAAGATGCGGAACTGCTTGGTGAACTGTTCGAATTTCGACAGCGAAGGTGCTGCCAGTTGGACATCACCTTGCAGCAGCGCTTCCAAAACCTGATCGTCATTATACAATGTCGAATTCGGGAAGACTTCCATACATGCGGCACCGTCCATTTCGGTGTTCACACGTTCGGCCAGCAGCGTGGCAGCGATGCCCTTGGGGTGTTTGTCGGTGTTGGTGACGTGGCTAAATTTGATGACAATTTCGCCATCGTCACATCCGTCCGAAGCGGCGCTGGCTGACATGCCTGTCATGGCGATTGCGGCAGCGATGGCCGCGGTTGCGATATATTTCATAGGTTCCTCCACTTGAAGCGGCCCGACAAAAAGCGGGCGCTTCTGCCTTGGTAGAGGATAAAGGCCAGTCTTTAAGGGTTCAGAGCTGTAAATTTTTCGAATTTCGAAGGCTCAAACCCGCAAATGGGTGGAAACGGTAACATCCGATGGTTTGGGTGGGTAGAAATTAACACATTCCCGTATCAATCCGGTCAATCCTTATAGTCTTCACGCTTTAACCCATAGCGCTGCATCTTTTCGTAAAGAGACTTTCGCGAGATGCGCAGCGCTTCGTAGGTGTCTTTCAAACTTCCCCCGCGCGAGCTTAGTTCGGCTATGATCACCTGCTTTTCATAGGCAGCGACCCTTTCCGACAGCGTGCCTGTCGCGTTGGGGGCGGGGTCTTCGTAATCGTCCAGCCCCATGACAAACCGGTCGGCGGCGTTGCGCAACTGGCGGACATTTCCCGGCCAATCGGCTTGGGTGATTTCAGCCAGAAGGGATTGCGGAATATCCACGAAGTCACGCCGGTAGCGCCGGGCTGCCTCGTTGGCAAGCTGAGTGAACAGGCGGGGAATGTCTTCGCGCCTGTCGGCAAGCGACGGTACGTCCAGCCGGACCACGTTAAGGATATAATAAAGGTCTTCCCGGAACCGGCCCGCGCTGACTTCTTCTTCCAGATCAACCTTGGTCGAAGCGATAAAACGGACGTTCAACTCAATCGGATCGTTTGAACCCAACCGTGTGATCGTACCCTCCTGCACCACACGCAACAGCCGCAATTGCAAATCAAGCGGCATGGTTTCGATTTCGTCAAGATAGATCGTGCCGCGCCGCGCGTGTTCGAACTTGCCATAACGCGGGCGCAAGGCACCGGCAAATGCTCCGGCTTCGTGGCCGAAAAGTTCGCTTTCGATCATGTCGCTGGGGATCGCGCCGCAGGTGATGGCGACAAAGGGCCGGTCGGCGCGATCGCTCAAGGCGTGAATGGCTCGGGCGACCACCTCTTTGCCTGTTCCGGTGTCGCCGGTCACAAGCACATCCGCGTCGGTTGCGGCAACCGTGCGCACTTTGGTGCGCACGTCCACGATGGCTTTAGTCCGCCCGGTGATCATCGTCTCAAGTTTGTCACGCTTGGTCACGGCGGACCGCAACTCGCGGTTTTCAAGCGTCATTGCGCGTTTTTCAAGGGCGCGTTTGGCAACCTGAACAAGATGATCGGACGCAAACGGTTTTTCGATGAAATCGTAGGCCCCGGCCCCCATTGCCTCGACCGCCATTTTCACATCGCCGTGACCCGTGACCAGAATGACCGGAAGCTCAAAGTCGATTTTCAAAATTTCGCTCAGAAACTCCTGACCGTCCAGATTGGGCATTCGGACATCCGTAATCACGATCCCGTCGAAGTCGCGGCTGATCAGGCGCAGCGCTTCGCGGGCACCGGAAATGCACCTGACCGGCATGTCCGCAAGATCAAAGGTCTGGGACACGGCGTTGCGGATCGGTTCTTCGTCATCCACAAAAAGGATTTCTCTTTTTGTGGTCATTCAGCGGCTTCCTGATCCATGATCGGCTTGACCAGCGTCGCGATAAAGACCGCGCCGCCTTCGGGGTTGTTTGTGGCAGAAAGATTGCCGCCGAAATCGCGCAGAATATTGAACGAAATCGACAGGCCAAGCCCCAATCCCTGATTCACACCTTTTGTGGTGAAAAACGGATCGAAGATTTGTTCGAAAATATCGTCATCGATGCCCCGACCGTGATCTTTTACCCGAATATCAACCTGCTCAGCTGTATCAATCACAGTGATTTCAACCGTCGGATCGGGCTGACCTTCCATCGCGTCCAAGGCATTGTTCACCAGATTGACCAAAACCTGTTGCAGGCGCACATGGCCGCCGATCACTGTCAGATCCGAGACAACCGGTGAAACGCGAAGTGTCGCCTTGGTTTCGGTCAATCGGCCGACCATGATCTGTTCGACATCCTTCAAAACCGCCGCCAGACTGACCAGCCCGATCTGTTCACGTGGTTTGCGGGCGAAGTTGCGCAGACTGTTGCTGATCTGGGCCATGCGGTCGGTAAGTGCCGATATATGGCTGAGATTTGCCTTGGCATCGTCCGGCCGGTTGCGGTCCAGAAAAGCGCCAGCATTATCCGCATAGGATTTTACGGCAGAAAGCGGTTGGTTCAATTCGTGCGACAACGCCGCCGACATTTGCCCCAATGCGGCCAGTTTGCCGGCTTGCACAAGCTCGTTCTGGGCTTTGCGCAGATCGCGCTCTGCCTGAATGCGTTCGCCAATCTCACGTTGCAGATCGGAAGTCCGTTCGGCGACACGCTCTTCAAGCAGCAGTTTCGCCTCTTCCTGTTCACGGATATGCTGGGCCTGCCGCGATCTCCATGCCAGAAGGGCGATGGTCAGAATGGTAATCAGCAACACAATAAGCCCAGCGATCAAGGTTGCCTGAACCGATTGTCGGAAGACCAGTGACCGATCCGTCAGGATGTGAAGCGTCCAGTTGGCCTCGGGCATGAATTGCGACCTGACAAGGTATTCGGCACCGCCCAGGTCTTGTGAAAAAGTCAATCTGGCCTCATTTGTGCCTTCTGTGTAGGTGGCACCAAGTGAGGTCAATTGATCCACCGGATAACGCTTTGAATCGCGCAGCCTGCTCAAGGTCTCGTGGCTAAGCGGATTGATCGCCGAAAACAGCCAATCACTGCGGCTGGACATGAAGATAATACCATCAGGGTCGGTAACGATCAGATCGTGGTTGAAACCGTTCCATTTCAATTCCAACTCGTCGACCGTGAATTTGACGGCCAGAACACCGATCGGGGAGCCGTCCAGCATTACCGGCTCGGAGAAATAAAACCCGCGTTTTTGTGAGGACGTACCCAATGCATAGTAGCGGCCCTGATTGCCTTGCATGGCATCTGAATAATACGGTCTGAACGTATAATAATTGCCGATAAACGTGGTTTCCTTGTCAAAATTACTGGCGGCGATTGCCAGACCCGTTGCGTTCAAAACGTAGATGTCCGATGCGCCGACCTCGGACGCCACCGATTTTAGCTTTTCATTTAGGGCGTCAAGGTCACTTGCGGTGGCGCTTCCGTCCAGCAAGGAACGTACACTGGGATGATCCGCCAGCAATTTTGGGACGGATTCGAATTTTTGCAACGCACCGGACAGGCCAGATGCAGCAAGCCGCAATGTCGCGTCGCTTTGGATATTGGTTTGGCGAACATAATAGCGTTCCGCGACTGCCAACCCAACCAAGGCCGATCCACCCAAAACAATGAGCGCGGCCAGCAGCAGGGTAAATCTGACGACATAGGATGGCATTCGTCAAAGGCTACCAGCCAGTTGAATTCGGCGCAATATCAGCTTCCGCCTTGGTGCCCGCAATTGAAGCTTGCGTAAGCCCAAGCTGGGCCGTGCCTATTGGTTGATATCAGAGACCCCCGTAAGGGCATGACGCTGAATAAGGTGAAACCGGCCATCAGCGGCTTCGCCAAACAAACACAGGCTATCGAGCGTGAAGGGTTTGGGAAGAAGCGGAGCAAGCAGCGGCGCTAGTGCCTTTTGCGTTTTGGCGAGTTCTGCTTTCGGCATTCGGCCCGTAAGCGTCATGTGAAAACGGTAGTCCTGAAGGACGTAAGGATACCCCCATTCTTGCAAATTGGCCAATTGCCGGTCGGATAACCCCGCTTTGCGCCGTTTTGTCAATTCATCCTCGGTCAGTTGTTTGCGGTAAGTGTCGAGGGATTTGACAAATCGGTCCGCCATTTTCATCAGCTCTTGCTGATCCCCGATGGGGGTCAAGGCCAGAAAGCGGCCAAGCCGGGACAGTTCTAAACCGTCAAGGGTAATAGGTGGCTGTGATCGCGCCAGCCTTTCAACCTCGTGCGCCAAGTCTTCGGCACACTTGCCGTCGGCAAGCCGAAATGGCGGTTTGATCGTGGCATGAAACCCGTATTTTCTTGGGGTTTCCGTGATCTCGGCAATCGGCCCAGGCAGGCCTTCCGCGACCGGTTGCGCAACCTCGCGTCCGGCAGATGCGTCCCACCCCAGCCATTTGCAAGCAAACCGGTACAGCGGACCGTCTTCGGGCGCGTAATAGATGGCAAATCTCTGGAATGGCTCGATTTTGTCTTTTGTCATTGGCGGGCACAATCGTGGCTAATCAGAGCACGGCGGCAAGGATATCTCGGGCTGCCGGAAAATGCACATGTTCCGTTACGAACGCGACAGGGTGCGTTGAACCGCGTCGTCCCAATCCGCTTTCATTTCGGTTCGGGCGTCACTTGATAAATCAGGTTCGAACCGACGATCTCTGGCCCAGATGGCCGAAAAGGCCGTTTGATCGGGATATATCCCGGCACGGTGGCCCGCCAGCCAGGCTGCCCCCAATGCGGTGGTCTCTAACACGGTCGGCCTGTCCACTTTCGACCCCGTGATATCGGCCAGAAATTGCATCGTATAATCCGAGGCCGTCATCCCCCCATCCACCCGCAGCACGGTTTCTTCACTTAGCCCGGTCCAGTCGGATCGCATGGCGGACAGCAGGTCCGATGTCTGATAGCCGACGGCCTGAAGTGCCGCCCGGGCAAGTTCGTTCGGGCCGGAATTCCGGGTCAGTCCAAAAATCGCCCCTCGACATTCGGCGTCCCAATAGGGCGCCCCCATGCCTGTGAAGGCAGGGACCAGAATAACATTCTGTTCGGGGTCCGCAGCTTGTGCCATTGTGCCGGTCTGGGATGCTGATGCCAGTATTTGCAGCCCGTCCCGCAGCCACTGAACGGCGGCGCCGGCGATGAAGATCGATCCCTCCAGCGCATAGGTGGGTTTGCCGTCCAGCTGATAGGCAATCGTGGTCAACAGGCGGTTTTGCGAGGTGATCATTTGATCACCTGTATTGAGCAGTGCGAAACAGCCCGTGCCATAGGTTGATTTCACCATGCCAGGTTCAAAACAGGCCTGCCCAACTGTGGCAGCCTGCTGATCCCCGGCCACGCCCAGAATTGGCAGGTTTTTTCCCAGTAAGGACGCCTCGGTCACACCAAAATCATCGGCACTATCTTTGACCTCGGGCAGCAGAGACATGGGAATGCCAAGCAAATCACAGATTTCCGCATCCCAACACCCGTTGCGGATGTCGTAAAGCATTGTGCGGGCCGCATTCGTGGCATCGGTTGCGTGCACTTTCCCGCCCGTCAACCGCCAGATCAAAAAGCTGTCGACCGTGCCGAAGGCCAATTCTCCGGCCTTTGCTTTTTCACGCAGCCCGTCCAGATTTTCCAGCATCCATCTGATTTTGGTGGCCGAGAAATACGGGTCCAAAAGCAGGCCCGTATGTTCCGTGATCATGGGTTCATGACCTGCGGATTTCAGTTCGGAACAGAAATCGGCAGTCCGGCGATCCTGCCAGACGATGGCATTGTAAACGGGCTGACCGGTGGAACGATCCCAAAGGATCGTGGTTTCGCGTTGGTTGGTTATGCCAATGGCTGAAACGGCCTCGGCCCCAACGCTTTCTACTGCGCTGCGGGCCGTGGACAGAGTGGTTGCCCAGATTTCCTCGGGGTCATGTTCAACCCAGCCGGAGCTGGGGAAAAACTGTGTAAATTCTTTCTGTGCCGAGGCCACCGGCTTCAGATCATTCGAAAAGACAATTGCCCGCGACGAGGTGGTTCCCTGATCAATAGCAAGAATATGGGTCATGCTGCGGTCTCCTGCTTTGATTGCATCCAAAGTTCGATCCTGTCGATCTGATCTGTGCTTAGTCTCAACCCAAGCTTGGTTCGTCGCCAGACCACATCTTCGGCGGTTTGCGCAAATTCATGATCGCGCAACCAATTGAGTTCGGTTTCGGTCAGGGTGGCACCGAAATCCTGACCAAGGTCGCTGGCTTCTTTTGCGTCTGCCAAAAGGTCCTTGGCGTGGGTTCCGTAGGTTCGGATCAACCGCTCGGCCCAGTTCGGGGTAAGAAAGGCATAGTGATCGGCCAGATCGCGGATCAATGACGGGACACCATCCCAGGGGAAGTCTCCGCCGGGCAGGGGTGCACCGGCTGTCCATTTGCCGCCGAAACCCAACTTCTCAAGACTGTCTTCGGCCAGAACACGGTAGGTCGTGATCTTGCCTCCGAAGGCGCTTAAAAGCGGCGCACCTTTGGTATCCAGCGACAGTACATAATCCCGTGTCGCCGCCTGTGCAGCGGTTGCACCGTCATCGTAAAGCGGACGGACGCCTGAATAGCTCCAGACGATATCCTTCAATTCCAGTTTGGTTTTGAAATAGTCGGATACGAAATCGCAAAGATAGGCCGCTTCACTGTCAAGGCATGTTGCCTCGCTCGGGTCGCCCTGATGATCGACATCCGTGGTTCCAACGAGGGTGAAGTCCTTTTCAAAAGGGATCGCAAACACGATCCGGCCATCTGTGCCCTGAAGAATGTAGGGTTGGTCGTGATCGAACATTTTTGGCACGACGATATGGCTTCCGCGCACAAGACGCACGCCCTCTTTGGTGCTGACGTCAAGCGTTCCTTTCAACACATCCGCCACCCAGGGACCTGCCGCATTCACAACCTTGCGGGCATGGTGGATGTGCGTTTCGCCGGTATTTTGGTCAATCGTTTCAATTTCCCAATGGTCAGCTTTTCGGACTGCGCCGATCACCTTGGTGTGGGTCAGGATATTTGCGCCGCGCCGCGCCGCATCGACGGCGTTCAGCACAACCAGCCGGGCATCCTGCACCCAGCAATCGGAATATTCGTAGGCCCGCCGGAATTTGTCCTGAAGCGGTTTGCCGGTTTCGTGGGTGCCCAGATCGATGGCTTTGGTCGATGGCAGAATTTTGCGGCCACCCAATGTGTCGTACAGAAACAACCCCAGCCGGATCAGCCAGACCGGTCGGCGGCCTTTCATCCAGGGCATGAACACCGTCAAAAGTTTTGAGGTTGGCGTGGTCCCGTCATAGCGCATGTCCCTGTGATAGGGCAGGACAAAGCGCATGGGCCACGAAATATGCGGCATGGCCCGAAGCAGGGTTTCACGTTCTTCCAAGGCATGGCGGACCAGACCGAATTCGAAATATTCAAGATAACGCAACCCGCCGTGGAACAGCTTGGACGATGCCGACGACGTTGCCTGTGCCAGATCGCCCATTTCCGCAAGGGTCACGCTTAGCCCCCGACCGGCGGCGTCGCGGGCGATACCACACCCATTCACCCCGCCTCCGATAACGAAAATATCCACTATCGGCTGGTCGCTATGTTCACTCATCCGAGCACTCCTGGCTTAGCGCAGACGCGCTTCCGTTTCCGCGTCAAAGAACATAGCAGTTTGAGGCGCAAATTCGATGGTGACATGCGTACCCGACGCAATAAAATCATCGCCCTTGGTTTCCACCACCAGCCGCTCACCGGTTGCGGTTGAAAGGTAATCATAAGCAACACCCCCCAGACGCTCGCGAATATCGACCACGACAGAAGATTCGCCCGGGTTGACGCTTAGGTTTTGCGGGCGCAGGCCGACGGTGATCTTAGAGCCTTCGGAAGGCAATGAGACGGACGTTGCGATACTTTTATTGTCCAATGCGGGCACCCGAACCGCGCCGCCTTCTACGATACCTTCCAGAAAATTCATGCTGGGCGAGCCGATAAAGCCTGCAACGAACCTGTTATCGGGGTCCTGATAAAGGTCCATCGGGCTGCCGACCTGTTCAATCACGCCTGCGCGCAGCACGACGATCTTGTCGGCAAGCGTCATCGCTTCGACCTGATCATGGGTCACATAGATCATGGTCGCGCCGATTTCCTTGTGCAGGCGGGCAATCTCAACCCGCATATCGACGCGCAACTCGGCGTCCAGATTGGAAAGGGGTTCGTCAAACAGGAAAACCTCTGGCCCACGGACGATCGCGCGGCCGATGGCGACACGTTGTCGTTGGCCGCCGGACAGGGCCTTGGGCTTGCGTTTCAGATAGGGGCCGAGTTGCAGGATATCGGCTGCCTTGGCCACTTTTTCGTTGATTTCAGACTTTGGGACGCCATTCATTTTCAGGCCGAACCCCATATTCTCTTCAACCGTCATATGCGGGTAAAGCGCATAGGTCTGGAAAACCATGGCCACGCCACGATCCGCCGGGTCGGCTTTGGTCACATCCCGCTGACCAATGTTGATCTGCCCGTCCGAGGTTTCCTCAAGTCCGGCAATCATCCGCAGAAGGGTGGATTTGCCACATCCTGACGGTCCGACGAATACGCAAAATTCGCCTTCCTCAATGGTCAGGTCCACGCCGTGAATGACCTGAATGTCGCCGTAGCGCTTGATAGCATTTTTAAGAGTTACACCTGACATGAAGAAATCCTTTTCGGGTTTAAGACGGGAACTGCCACGATGTGGCTTCTTCACCGATTTTCTTTGCAGTCTCGACCAGAAGCGCGCGGAACTCATTCAGCCCTTCCGTTGTAAGACGATTTGTGGATGTCGCAATTGAGATGGCGCCAATGATGCGGCCGTTGGTGGAAAGAATAGGGGCCGCGATCGAATTGATCCCCTGTTCGTGCTCTTCGCGGTCAAACGCGATACCTTCGCCGCGAATGACCTCTAATTCCTCGATAAGGCTGTCCGCTGATCCGTGTGTTGCGGGCGTATACTTGAAATAGGCTTGTTGTTGGAGAACGATCTGCAACCTTTTGGGGGCCAGAAAAGCCAGCATCGCCTTACCAACCCCGGTGCAATAGGCGGGTGCAACCTGACCGACGCGGGCAAGCGTTTCGAAGCGGTCGGTTTTATGCAGCTTGTCCACGAACAGCACCTGACCGTGATCCAGCTGCGCCAGGTGAACCGTTTCGCCGACTTTTTCCGACAGGTCTTCGATAAAGGGGCGGGCAATCGGCGCAAGAGATGCATTTTTCCATGCGGCATGCGCAAGGCGCATCAGACGGATGCCCAGACTATATGTGCCGGTCTCGTCATCGTAACTTAACATGTTCTGATTCGTCAGAGTCTGAAGAAATCGATACAATGTCGCCTTGGGGTAGGGGCTTTGGTCCAACAGGTCCGAGAACCGCACCGGCTTTCCGAACTCGGCCACCGAATCCAGAATTTCCAAAGCTTTTCCGACGGTTCCATCGCTGGCGATCGGTTTGTTCATGTGCTCCTCCCACTGGTTCAAGCGACTTTGGCGCCAACAACCATGTTGACTTTTGTAGCGACTCGCTGCAGTGTTTTCAATACTTGAGACTAAGTTTCAATATTTGGAACCAACTGTCAACTGGAACCCAGGGAGGAAACCATGTTCCAAAAAGTAGCTAAAACCGCGGCAGCACTTATGCTGACCACAGCCATTGCAGCACCGGCCTATGCCGATCTGTCCGGCACGCTCCGCATCATGTCGGATATGTCGAACCCGGCCCCCCGCGCGATCATGGAAGGCCTTGCGGCCGACTTTGATGCGTTGCACCCCGATCTGACGGTTGAGCTTGAGGTGGTTGACCGCGAGGCATGGAAAAGCCAGATCCGGAACGCGCTGACGGCAGACGCGCCTGACGTTGTGAACTGGTACGCGGCAAACCGCATGGGCCCCTATGTGAATGCGGGCCTGTTCATGGACATTTCGGAAATGTACGACAACGGCGACCTGCCGGGTCTGGACGCTGTTAAGGGCGCTATGACCCTCGATGGCAAGCAGTGGGGCGTCCCCTATACCTACTACCAGTGGGGTATTTATTATCGCGAAGACATCTTCAACGAGCTGGGACTTTCTGAACCGGCAACCTTTGACGAAGAAATCGCAAACTGTCAGGTCATCATCGACTCGGGTCGCAAATGTTACGCCATTGGCTCAAAGTTCCTTTGGACCGCGGGCGGCTGGTTCGACTACCTGAATATGCGGACCAATGGCTTTGACAGCCACATGGCACTTGCACGTGGCGAGCTTGAGTGGACCTCGGACGAAGTGCGCGCAACATTTGCGAATTGGCGCAAGCTGATCGACATGGGTGCGTTCATTGAAGATCACCAGTCGTATAACTGGCAGGACGCGCTGTCCTTCGTTGTAAACGGTGAAGCAACCGCATACCTGATCGGCAACTTTGCGGTTCCGCATCTGCGCAATGCAGGCCTGACCGACGCGCAACTGGACTTCTACCAGTTCCCGAAAATCGGTGACTTCCCGATGGGTGAAGACGCGCCGACAGATACGTTCCACATCGCAAGCGGTGCCAAGAACGTTGAAGCGGCAAAAGCGTTCCTTCAATACGTGACTTCGGCTGAGGTTCAGACCGAAATCAACGGCCCGGACGGCCTGGGCCAGCTGCCAATCAACGCAAACTCAAGCGTTGCGGATGATGAATTCATCGTTCAGGGCTTCGAAATGCTGTCGCAGAATGCCCAAGGTGGCGTTGCGCAGTTCTTCGATCGCGACTTCCCGGCCGAAATGGCCTCGGCAGGTATGGAAGGTCTTCAGGAATTCATGGTGTTCCCAGACAATCTGGAAGACATCCTGAACCGTCTCGAGAAAACACGTCAGCGCGTTTACAAGTAATCGCTGACCTGCGCCCCGCCCATACAGGGCGGGGCGTTTTTATTCCGAATTTTTGACAATGCACATCCGGGACGGTTTTCTGGGTCCAAGGATGCGTTTTGGGAGGAACACGATGTCAACCGCAGTTGCAAATCCAAGTTGGCTTCAGCGCAACAAGATGACGGTCACGCCGCTTATGTTCCTGCTGCCGGGTGTGTTGTTTTTCCTTGTCTATGTGATCAATCCGATCATCCAGTCCTTCAACATTTCGCTTTACGAATGGGACGGTCTGGGAACCGCAACCTATATCGGGCTGGGCAACTATACCGAACTGTTCGATGATCGGGCGTTCGAGATCTCGCTTTGGAACAACCTCAAATGGCTGGCGCTGTATCTTTTGGCCATTCCGGCAGGTCTTCTGATTGCCCTGTTCCTGAATCAGAACGTCGTCGGCATCCGAATTTACAAATCGCTCTTTTTCTTCCCGTTTGTCATTAGCCAGGTTGTTGTTGGCCTTGTGTTTTCGTGGTTCTACCTGCCGCGCGAAGGCCTGCTGAATGCCGTGATCACCCTGTTCGGATTCGAGCCGATCAATGTTCTGGGTGATCCGACCATGGCAACTTACGGCATCATCGCCGCCGGTCTCTGGCCACAGACGGCCTATTGCATGATCCTTTATCTGACCGGTCTGAACGCCGTTGACCCCGAGCAGATCGAGGCTGGCCGGCTGGACGGCGCCAAAGGTATCCGCATGCTTTGGCACATCATCCTGCCTCAGCTGCGCCCCGCGACCTTTATCGCTTTTGTTGTGACCATCATCGGTGCGCTTCGCTCGTTCGACCTGATCTCGGTCATGACCAATGGCGGTCCGTTTGGAACCACCCGGGTTCTCAGCTTCTACATGTTTGAAAAGGCGCTGTCCGAATACGGTTTCCGAATGGGCTATGGCTCGGCCATTGCGGTTGTGCTGTTCCTGATCATGCTGGTCTTTATCGGCTATTTCTTGTGGTCCATGTACCGCGAAGAACGCGCCGCCCGGCGCTAAGAGGAGGAATTTCAATGTTTCCGACACCGATTGAAAAACGCTCTCGTGCCGCGCAAATCTCGTATCAGACACTGATCCCGATTGCCCTGATTGTCTGGCTTCTGCCTTTGATCGCGGTTGCCATGTTTTCGATCCGCCCGCTGACGGATTTTACCAACGGCAATTATTGGGGTTTGCCCAGCTCGTTCGAGTTTTTTACAAACTATGGCCGCGTGTTCACCGACAGTGACATGCCGCGCTATATGTGGAACTCGATCCTGATTACGGTTCCGACCGTGATCGGCGCCGTCGCCCTGTCGACAATGACCGGCTTTGCGCTTGGAATTTATCGCTTCCGTGGCAACCTGTTGATTTTCTTCATGTTCATCGCAGGCAATTTTGTGCCGTTTCAAATTCTAATGGTGCCGGTCCGCGATCTGACCCTAAGCGTAGGGCTTTACGATACGAAAATGGGCCTCGTGATGTTCCACATCGCGTTTCAAACCGGCTTTTGCACCTTGTTCATGCGTAATTTCATCCGCGCTCTCCCGTTTGAGCTGATCGAAGCTGCGCGTGTGGAAGGGGTGAAAGAGTGGCGGATATTCTGGTTCGTCGTCCTGCCGCTGATGCGCCCGGCCTTGGCCGCGCTGGCTGTGCTGATCTTTACCTTCATTTGGAACGATTATTTCTGGGCAATCGTTCTGACCCAGGGACCGGACGCGCAGCCTGTGACCGCCGGTATCACCCAGTTCAATTCGCAATTCATTGCGCAATATCACCTGATGTCGGCAGGCTCGATCGTGGCGGCCATCCCGCCGGTTCTGATGTTCTTTCTGATGCAGAAACACTTTATCGCCGGTCTGACCCTGGGGGCTGTAAAATGATCCGAACCTGGCGGCTTGACGATTCCCGTCAAACTCTGGTTCTGGGGTCGCAAAACGCGCATCTGGCAGAAGTGGTCTATTGGGGGCCACGCCTGCCGGACGAGGCGGATCTTGAGGTTGTCTATCGCGCCAATGCGATTGATGTGACCGGCGGCATGCTTGATCTCAACCCCGAGCTGTCAATTTGCCCCGAGGCCACGCGCACATTCCCCGGGCAGCCTGGTCTTGTGATCCGGCAAGGGGACGGGCGGCCCTATCTTCCGAAGTTTTGCTTTGCCAATGACGAAATCGCCGAAGACAGCCTGAAGCTAAGCTTCACCGATCAGGACGGCACGCTGACCTATCACGCATGCTTTTCGCTTGATCCTGTCACCCATGTGATCGAGGCGAAATCCGTGCTTGAGGCGACACATCCCATGCATCTGCACTGGATGTCCGCCCCCGTTTTCCCGGCCCCGCAGTCCAGTGACGAAATGATCGACTTTGCGGGCCGTTGGTGTGGCGAATTTCAGTTGAACCGGACCCCGTGGAATGCGGGGATCAGGTATCGCGAGAATCGCACGGGCCGCACCGGGCACGAACATTTCCCGGGTTTGATTGTTCCGTGCCGGGGCGCCAGCAATGCCAGCGGACACGCTTATGGGTTTCACTACGGTTGGTCTGGCGGGCATCGCATGGTGGCCGAAGAACTGCCCGATGGCCGTCGCCAGATCCAGTTTGGTCATGCGACGCGGCTGGAAAACGATCCGCAGTGCCATTTTGAAACGGCACCGCTTTATGCCATGTTTTCCGATGACGGGCTGAACGGCTGCGCGGTCGCGTTCCAGCGCCATCTGCGTGACAGGGTGGTCCGTTTCCCTGATCCGGAGCGACCGCGCCCGGTGCACTACAATTGCTGGGAAGCTGTCTATTTCGATCACAAGCTGGACGAGTTGAAGGAAATTGCCACGCTCGCCGCAGGTCTTGGCGCGGAACGGTTCGTGTTGGATGACGGCTGGTTTGGAAGCCGCGACGACGACACACAGGCGCTTTCGGATTGGGAGGTTGATCCCCGCAAATATCCGGACGGGCTGCACCCTTTGATCGATCATATTCATTCACAAGGCATGACTTTCGGGATTTGGTTTGAACCGGAAATGATCAATCCCGACAGCAATATCTTCCGCGCACACCCCGATTGGGCGCTTGGCGGCGAAGACCAGATTATGGGACGCCAGCAAATGGCGCTGAACATGGCGCTGCCCGAGGTGCATGATTTCCTGTTTGAACGGATCAGCGGTATCCTTGCGGATCATGCAATCGACTATATCAAATGGGATCACAATCGGGTTCTGCCAACACCGGACGCGGCACAGACCCGTGGTTCCTATGCCCTTCTTGACCGGCTTCGTACAGCGCATCCGAAGGTTGAGATTGAAAGCTGTGCGTCGGGTGGGGGACGTATCGATTTTGGCATTCTTCAGCGGACCCACCGTGTCTGGCTGAGCGATAGCAATGATGCGGTGGAACGGCTGAAAATGCAGCACAACGCGGCCATTTTTCTTCCAATGGCGGTAACCGGCAGCCATGTCGGTCCGCGCAAATGCCACACGTCGGGCCGGGTGATCGACATCCGATTCCGCGCCTGGGTTGCGGCACAGCGGCATATGGGATTTGAAATGGATCCGCGCGAGCTTGGTGCCGACGAAGCGCGCGTTCTTCGGGAAGTGACCCAGTGGTGGACAGACAACCGCGACTGGATGGTGAACGCCGATATCCTCAGGCTCGACAGCGCTGATCCGGCGGTTATTGCCGAACAACAGCTCAGTCAAACCGGCGACCGTTTTGTAGTTTTTGCGGGCAAAGCCGGTACGTCGGCCCAGATTGCCCCACGGCCGCTTCCGCTGACACGTCTGACGCCTGATGCCATGTACCGGATTGAACTGGTGAACCGGGGCGACGCACCTGCGCTGTCGCGCGGGGATCAGGCCCTCAAATCGCAGGGTTTGACCCTAAGCGGCGCATATCTGATGAGCCACGGTATCACCCTGCCGTGGAATTTCCCCGAAACCATGTGGGTTGTGAAAGGAACATTGCTATGAGCAAAGAAAGACGCAACCGCGGCTGGTATGGAAAACAGGACAAGGACGGCTTCATTCACAGATCGTGGATGAAAAATCAGGGATTTCCCGACCATGCATTTGACGGTCGCCCCGTGATCGGCATTTGCAACACCTGGTCCGAGCTGACCCCCTGCAATAGCAACCTGCGGGATCTTGCCGAAGGTGTGAAACGCGGCGTCTGGGAGGCAGGCGGCTTTCCGGTGGAATTCCCTGTCATGTCTTTGGGCGAGACCCAGATGAAGCCCACAGCGATGCTGTTTCGCAACTTGCTGGCAATGGATGTCGAAGAGTCGATCCGTGCCTACGGCATAGACGGGGTCGTTCTGCTTGGAGGCTGTGACAAGACCACCCCGGGCCAGCTTATGGGGGCCGCATCGGTTGATCTGCCGACCATCGTGGTAAGCTCAGGTCCCATGCTGAACGGCAAATGGCAGGGCAAGGATATCGGCTCGGGCACCGATGTGTGGAAATTTTCAGAAGCAGTGCGCGCAGGTGAGATGACGTTGAAAGACTTCATGGCCGCAGAGTCAGGCATGAGCAGGTCCAAAGGCGTATGCATGACGATGGGCACCGCGTCGACAATGGCCTCACTGGTCGAGGCGATGGGCATGAGCCTGCCGACGAATGCCGCGCTTCCGGCCGTCGATGCCCGCCGGATGGCACTGGCGCATGTGACCGGTAAACGAATTGTGGAAATGGTTGACGAGGGCATCAAACCTTCGGACATCCTGACACGGGAAGCATTTGAAAACGCAATCCTTGCCAATGCGGCTGTTGGAGGATCGACCAATGCGGTTGTGCATCTTCTGGCCATCGCCGGACGTGTTGGCGTAGACCTGAAAATGGAAGATTTCGATCTGGGCGGCGACATTCCTCTGTTGGTGAATTGCATGCCGTCGGGCAAGTACCTGATGGAGGATTTTTGCTATGCGGGCGGAATGCCCGTGATCCTGAAAGAACTGTCAGGGCATTTGCGCAAGGCCAAAACGGTCATGGGGGGCGATATCAGCGCCTATGCGGAAGGCGCGGAATGCTGGAACAGCGATGTGATCCGCCCGCTTGATGCGCCGTTGAAACCCTCGGCCGGGATCAAGGTTCTGCGTGGCAATCTTGCGCCCCGGGGGGCGATCGTCAAACCGTCGGCGGCCAGTGAGCATTTGCTTGAACATGAGGGCGAGGCCTATGTGTTCGAGAATATCGAAGATCTTAAAGCAACGATAAACAACGATGATCTGCCAGTGACCAAGGACAGTATTCTTGTTCTGAAAGGATGCGGTCCAAAGGGATATCCCGGCATGGCCGAGGTTGGAAATATGCCGATCCCGTCCAAGCTTGTGAAACAGGGAATCAAGGATATGGTGCGGATTTCCGATGCCCGGATGTCAGGCACAGCCTTTGGAACCGTGATTTTGCACGTGTCACCCGAAGCCAATGACGGCGGCACGCTGGCATTGGTGAAAACAGGCGACCGGATCAGGTTTTCGGCCAGCGCGGGCCAGCTTGATCTGCTGGTGCCTGACGACGAACTAATCCGGCGCCGTGCCGCGTGGACGCCCGAGGCGCCGCATTATACGCGCGGATATGCCAAGATGTATATCGATCATGTTTTGCAGGCCGACCAAGGGGCTGACCTTGACTTCCTTGTCGGCAAGGACACACGCCCCGTTACCAGAGAAAGCCACTAATGGACCAGACAGCTACATTCCACGATCTGCGCGGCAAAAGCGTTTTTATCACGGGTGGCGGATCGGGCATTGGGGCCGCGCTGACCGAAGGATTTCTGCAACAAGGCGCGAATGTCGCTTTTGTTCAGCGCTCGGACTCGACTGAATTTTGCGACGAGATGGAAGAAAAGCATGGCACTCGCCCGCTGTTCATCAAATGCGATATCACCGACATACCTGCGCTTGACGTGGCAATCGGACAGGCAGCCGACACCCACGGCCCTGTTCAGGTGCTTGTCAACAATGCGGCCAACGACCATCGCCATGCGGTCGAAGACGTGACGGAAGAGTTCTGGGACTGGTCGCAATCCATCAATCTCAAAGCCTACTTTTTTGCGTGTCAGTCCGCTGCCAGGCGCATGAGAGATAATGGTGGCGGGGCGATCATTAACTTTTCGTCCATCAGCTATATGATGGGCAACGCGGGTTATGTGTCCTACACAACGGCGAATGCGGGTATCAACGGCATGAGCCGCTCGCTCGCACGTGAACTGGGTCCAGACAATATCCGAGTCAACGCGCTGGCACCCGGTTGGGTGTTGACGGAAAAGCAGCTTGACAAATGGGCCACGCCGGACGCACTTGCCGCCCATCTTGAGAAACAATGCTTGAAACAGCATCTGGTGCCTCAGGATATCGTCGATGCGACCCTGTTTCTGGCGTCAGAAACCAGCCGGATGATGACGGGGCAAATGATGGTTGTCGACGGTGGCGTCGTAACAACTGGATAGGCAAATGACTGAAAAAGCAGACTGGATCGCAGTCGATTGGGGAACTTCAAATCTGCGCGCATGGCTGATTGCGGCGGATGGTTCGATCATCCGGCAGGTTGGCTCGGACAAAGGCATGGGGGCGCTGGCCCCTGATCAATTTGAACCCACGTTGCTTGAGATTGTTGCGCCCTTTCTTGGCGACAATCAAACAAAGGTGATTTGCTGCGGTATGGTCGGCGCGAAACAGGGCTGGCAAGAGGCCGCCTATGCCACTGTTCCGTGTACGCCGGCGCATCCTCAAACAGCAATCCACGTGCAGGCAGATCCGCGCCTTGACGTTCATATCCTTGCCGGCGTCTGTCAGGACAGCCCCGCCGATGTCATGCGTGGCGAAGAAACCCAGATCGCCGGCTTCCTTGCTGAAAACCCGGATTTCGATGGTGTCTTGTGCTTACCGGGAACGCATACGAAATGGGCACAGGTCAGCGCGGGCGAAATAGTCAGTTTCCGCACATTCATGACGGGCGAGATGTTCGCGTTATTGTCCAAAAACTCGGTATTGCGTCACAGCGTTTCGACCGATGACTGGAACGATATTGAGTTTGAAAACGCGGTGACGGATACGATCGGATCGCCGCAGATGGTGGCCGCGCGGCTATTTGGCTTGCGGGCCGAAACCTTGTTGCGTGATCTGCCCAATGCACATGCAAAGGCCCGGTTGTCGGGAATGCTGATCGGTCTCGAACTGGCGGGCTGCAAACCATACTGGCTGGGCCAAAGGATTGCCATTATCGGTGCGCCCGGCCTTTCGGCGCTTTATGCGGCTGGGTTGCGCACGCAAGGCGTGTCGGCTGAACTGGCCGATGGGGAAAAAATGACTTTGGCTGGACTGACGGCCGCCTACAATCAAATGATAGGACAAAGCTGATGGAACGAAATATTGTCGCAATTCTCAGAGGTATCCAACCCAGCGAAGCCCAAGCCATTTGCGCCGTTCTGATCGAATGCGGGATCACCAAGATCGAGGTCCCCCTGAATTCGCCAAACCCGTTTGAATCGATTGAGGTGATGGCGAATAACTTCGGCAAAACGGCCCTGATCGGGGCCGGAACGGTTCTGAGCGTTCAGGATGTTCGCATGGTGCAGGACGCGGGCGGCAAGCTGATCGTGTCGCCGGACTGCAATCCGCAAGTCATTCAGGCAACCAAGGCCGCAGGGATGCTGAGCTATCCCGGTGTTTTGACCCCAACAGAATGCTTCACCGCTTTGCGCAACGGGGCTGACGGGTTGAAGTTTTTCCCCGGTGTCATGATCGGAACCGCAGGGCTTGGAGCCGTTCGGGCCGTTCTTCCCAAAGGCACCGAGATTTTGGCGGTTGGCGGTGCAGGACCGGACAATTTTGCCGAATGGAAAGCCGCAGGTGCCGACGGTTTCGGGATAGGGTCGGCGATATACAAGCCGGGCAATTCGGCAGACGAAGTGCGGGCCAAAGCGCAGGCGATCGTGGTTGAATACGATAAAGTTTTCGCCGTATGAGCGATGTTTTCGACAGCCGCAACTGCTCGCTTGGTGAGGGGCCGCTTTGGCATCCCCTGCGCGGGCAATTGTTTTGGTTCGACATCGACAACAAGAAAATGCTCAGCCGGTTGGGCAGGGCGGCACTGGAATGGCAATTCGATCACCACGTGACCTCGGCAGGCTGGGTCAGCCGTGACGAGTTGCTGATCGCCAGCGAGGTTGAGCTTTTTCTCTTCAATCTTGAAACCGGCGACCGTAGCCATTTATGCCCGCTTGAAGCGGATGAACCTGAAACCCGTTCGAATGACGGTCGCGCGGACCCCTGGGGCGGTTTTTGGATCGGGACCATGGGAAAAAACAAAGAAGCCCAGGCCGGGGCCATTTACCGCTTCTACAAGGGCGGTCTTGAAGTGCTTTTTCAGGATATCACGATCCCGAACGCGATCTGTTTTTCCCCCGATAAGGCTTATGCCTATTATACCGATACGCCGACACGTCGGATCATGCGCCAAAAGCTGAAAGCCGATGGATGGCCGACCGGTCCAGCCGAGGTTTTTGTTGATCTGAACGGGGTCGGCCTTAATCCTGACGGCGCGGTTGTCGATGCAGAGGGATGCCTATGGAATGCCCAGTGGGGGGCATCACGTGTTGCGCGATACTCGGCTCAGGGAATTCTTTTATCGTCTGTGTCCTTTGACGCCGAACAGATCAGCTGCCCCGCATTCGGTGGGGACGGTCTACAAACCTTGTTTGCAACCTCTGCCTTTCAGGACATGGAAAATCCGGCCCCGGCTGAGGGTCAAACCTATTTTGCGCGGATTGAGGGCTGCAAAGGTCAGCCTGAACACCGCGTTATCTTGTGAGTTCCCATGAAACGCACTTTAGGCACATGCTATTACCCGGAACATTGGCCCCGCGCGATGTGGCAGGACGATGCGCTCCGAATGCGCCAAGCAGGCCTGACATGGGTCCGCATTGGCGAATTTGCCTGGTCACGGCTTGAACCCTCGCCGGGTGATTACAGGTTTGACTGGCTGGACGACGCAATCGACATTCTGGGCCGTGCCGGTCTGAAAGTGGTTCTTGGCACCCCAACGGCGACACCGCCGCGCTGGATGATCGATAAACACCCCGATATGCTGGCCGTGGATGCCGAAGGCCGCACCCGCAAATTCGGCTCGCGCCGGCATTATTGTTTTAGCCACGAAGGCTATAAGCGCGATTGCGCAGTTATCGTTGAAAAGCTGGCGGAACGGTATGGGCGCAACCCTTATGTGGCCGCATGGCAGACAGACAATGAATACGGCTGTCACGACACGACGATTTCCTATTCGGATGCCGCATGTGTGGCGTTCAGGAAATGGCTTGAAGGTCAGTATGGCGATATCGCGACATTGAATGACAAATGGGGCAACGTCTTCTGGTCGATGGAGTATTCAAGCTTTGACCAGATCGAGCTTCCCAACCTTACAGTGACCGAGGCCAACCCGGCCCACACGCTTGCGTTTCGCCGCTTCAGTTCCGATCAGGTCGTGGCATTCAACAGGTTGCAGGTGGACATTCTTCGGGCCAAAACAAACGCCCCTATCGCGCATAATTACATGGGCCGGATCACCGATTTCGATCATTTCAAGGTCGGCGATGATCTGGATATCGCTTCATGGGACAGCTACCCGCTTGGGTTTTTGGAAGATCGCGTTGGCGCCTCGGCAGATCATCAGAAACGCTATGCGCGGCAGGGGGATCCGGATTTTCAGGCGTTCCACCACGATCTTTACCGCGCTGTGGGGAAAGGGCGCTGGTGGGTCATGGAGCAGCAGCCCGGTCCGGTGAACTGGGCACCGTTCAACCCAGAGCCGTTGCCGGGTATGGTGCGGCTTTGGACTTGGGAAGCTTTCGCGCATGGTGCGGAAGCGGTGTGTTACTTCCGGTGGCGGCAGGCGCCAATGGCCCAGGAACAAATGCATGCGGGCATGTTGCGCCCCGACAGTGCGGATGCACCGGCGATCGACGAAGCCCGACAGGTTGCGGCGGAATTGGCCAACTCCGATGCGGTCGCCCCTGCAAAGGCGCCCGTGGCCCTGATCTTTGATTACGATGCCGATGCATCTTGGGCGGTTCAGCCACATGGCGACGGGCTTAGCTATTTCTCACTTGTTTTTGGCGTCTATCGGGCGCTCAGAATGCTTGGGCTTTCCATCGACATTCTGCCGCCGACCACGCGCGATTTCAGTGGCTATGAACTGGTGGCCGCGCCCGGATTGATGCATATGCCCGATGCACTGAAACAAGCCTTGGCCACCGCGGACACAAAGGTTGTGGTTGGACCCCGTTCCGCCGCGCGCGATGACAATATGTGCATTCCCGACCCGCTGCCGCCGGGCTTGCCGGATTTGGATGTCACGGTTGCGAGGGTTGAAAGCCTGCGCCCAGACATGTCTTTACCGCTGTCGGGGGGCGGCCAAATTCTTGGGTATCGCGAAGAATTGGAAGGCACCGAACCGCCGGTTCTTCTGGAAGAAACCGGCCGTGCGGTTGCTGTGGGAAATGACCGCCGGATTTACGTGGGCGGCTGGCTTGATACCACTGGTTGGAAGACGTTGTTCCGCGATCTGCTGAAGGATGATCACGCGCTATTTGATTTGCCCGAGGGTGTCAGGCTGCGCGACACAGGACGCGAACGTTTCTGGTTTAATTTTGACGTGATCGAACACGAGATCGAAGGGGTCGTGTTGCCGCCGATTTCCGTCACCCGACTTGAGAAGACTAAGTGAGGGAAGACTGGGGGATTGCACCGGACGGAACCCGTGTTTACCGGCTTCGGATCGGGCAGGGCGGACTGACGGCCCATTTCCTGACAATCGGCGCAACCCTTCAGGACATCCGGTTAAAGGGGTTCGATTTCAATCTGGTGCTTGGGTATGACAGGCTTGTGCCCTACCTGACCAACCCCGCGTATTTCGGCGCAACCGTAGGCCGTTTCGCCAATCGGATAAATCAGGGCCGCGCGAAACTGGATGGCAAAACCCTGAAATTGGACCGCAATTTTCTTGGCAAGCACCATCTGCACGGCGGGCGTGCCGGATCATCCTTTCGAAACTGGAAAATAGTATCGCATACATTTGACGAAATTGTCTTCCGCGACGTCCTACCCGACGGCCATATGGGTTTTCCCGGCAACCTGACCGTAACCGTGGCTTTTCGAATTGACGAGACCCGAACGCTGACATCGACGATCGAGGCGCAAACGGATGCGCCGACCTTGTGCAGTTTCACAAACCACAATTATTTCAATCTGGACGGGGCAGGCGATATTTGCGCCCATCGCCTGTGTCTGAATTCGGATCGATACACAGAAGTGAACGCCGAAGGAATTCCGACCGGCGATATCCTAAGTGTAGATCACACAGACTATGACTTTCGCCAGACGCGAAGTCTGGGCGTTGACGGCGCACCGGTTGATTTGGACCACAATTTTTGTTTGGAACCGGTAAGCCCTGCGGCCATATTGACGTCATGCCGGTCGGGGATAGGGGTGCGCGTTTCAACAACAGCACCGGGATTGCAGGTTTACACCGGCGGCAGCATCCCGGCTGACACCGGGTATTTGCCGTTTGCTGGCGTCGCTCTGGAACCTCAGATATGGCCTGACGCCCCCAATCACCCCGGATTTCCGTCCGCTATTCTTCGACCTGCGGAATCGTTCCGGCAAGTCACCAGATTCGCGTTTTTCTCGAAAAAGTAGATCGAATTACCGGCTTTGCTTGTGTATCTTGCATTGTGGATTTGCACATAGCGAAGGGCTTATATCCCGATACAGGCTTGCTTCGAATCTGATTTGCTGCTTAATGCACGAAAATGTTAACGCTAACACCCATTCGAACGCTTGAGTGAATTTACAAATGAACAGTGATAATGCCTGGTGGCGCGGCTCTGTCACCTATCAAATTTACCCCCGTTCCTTCATGGATTCCGACGGTGACGGTGTTGGTGATCTGAACGGAATTGCCTCGCGTCTGGATCACGTCGCCTCGTTGGGGGTTGATGCGATCTGGCTTTCGCCCGTGTTCATGTCTCCGATGGCGGATATGGGCTATGACGTATCGGACTACACCGCGATTGATCCGAGTTTCGGAACCATGGCGGATTTCGATGCATTGGTTGCACGTGCGCACGAGCTGGGCTTGAAGGTCATAATTGATCAGGTCCTTAGCCATTCTTCCGACCAGCACCCCTTCTTCACGGAATCTCGGACATCCCGCGATAATGATAAGGCGGATTGGTATGTCTGGGCCGATCCGAAACCCGATGGAACCGCGCCCAATAACTGGTTGGCCATTTTCGGCGGAACCGCATGGGAATGGGATGCGTCGCGCCGGCAATACTATTTCCACAACTTCCTGAAAGAGCAGCCGGACTGGAATTTCCATAATCCCGATGTTCAGGATTACTTGCTGGATTGCATGCGCTTCTGGCTTGATCGGGGCGTGGACGGATTTCGACTGGACACGGCGAATTTCTATTTTCACGACAAGCTTCTGCGCGACAACCCGGCAAACCCTCAGCCCTGGGCGCAGGACGCGATCCGCCCGTTTGAAATGCAATATACGCTGTTTTCAAAAAACCAGCCCGAAAATATTGCCTTTCTCGAACGTATGCGGGCGCTGCTTGACGAATATGACGCCCGCACGATGGTTGGCGAAATCGGCGACGGGCACCATTCGATCGAACTGATGGGCGAATACACCTCGGGCAAGCGTCTGCACATGGCCTATAGCTTTGAAATGCTGGGGCCGGATTTCTCGCCCGAACATTTCCGGTCGCGCATCGAGAATTTTTTCGAAGGGGCACCGAATGGCTGGCCGTGCTGGGCGTTCTCGAACCACGACATGGAGCGTCACGTCGGCCGGTGGAGCGCACATGGCACCGATCAGGATGCGCTTGCCAAACAGGCGGCGGCGCTGTTGTTCGGGTTTGAAGGCTCGATCTGCATGTATCAGGGCGAAGAGCTTGGCCAGATCGACACGGTTCTGACCTTTGACGAACTGACCGATCCCGAAGGCATCAACTTCTGGCCGGAAAAGAAGGGCCGCGACGGGTGCCGTACTCCGATGGTTTGGGACGCAGACGCGCCCAATGGTGGCTTCTCGGTTGCCAACAAAACCTGGCTACCGGTGAAACAACCCCAGCAAGACCGCGCGGTATCGGCCCAGGGCAAGAACAGCGTTCTGGAATTCTATCGAGACATGCTGGCGCTGCGCCAATCCGAGGACGATCTGAAAACCGGCAAAACCGGGTTCCTTGATTTACCCGATCCGGTTCTTGGCTTCACCCGCGGGGACGGCTTTGTCTGCGTCTACAACCTGTCGCCAAAACCGGTAAACGTAACCTTGCCAGAAAGCGCCGAAATTTGTCTTGTACAAAAGGCAAAGCTGACCGGCAAAAAGCTAGAGCTTGGCGGTAATGGATTTATTGTTGCAAAACGGAAACCCCGCGTGACGCAAAAGCCTTGAGTTGTAAGGAATGACCAAAATGGCAACGCTGCCACCGCATATGAGTTCTGACGATCTTCGTGCACTGCTGGATGGCAATCACGCTGACCCGTTTTCGGTACTGGGGGTTCACAAGGTCAAGGGCAAGTCGTGGCTTGTTGCCTATGTTCCCGATGCTGTCAGCCTGAAGGCACATTTCGGGCGGCGCAGCGTGGACATCCCCCGGTTGGACGGGCCGGTTTTCGCAGGGCCTGTGCCGAATTCGAAATTCTCGCACTCTCTGACGGCCGGATATGCGGATAGTGAAAGCTGGACCTTTGAAGACCCCTATCGCTTTGGGCCGGTTCTTGGTGACATGGACAAACACTTCATGTCCGAAGGATCGCATCGCAATCTGTGGAAATCGCTGGGCGCCCATGTAACCCGGATCGACGGCGTGGCCGGTACGCATTTTGCCGTTTGGGCGCCCAATGCCAAACGTGTTTCGGTTGTCGGTGATTTCAACGTCTGGGATGGCTGTCGCCACCCGATGCGGCAGTTAGGCTCGACCGGCGTGTGGGAGATTTTCCTGCCCGGGCTGGGTGATGGAACGCTGTACAAATACGAGATCGCGCCACACCACGGCACACCATTCATGAAGGCCGATCCGGTCGGTTTCGGGGCGCAGCATCCGCCGCAAACGGCATCTGTTGTCCGCAACATCGAAGGCTATGACTGGTCTGACCGCGATTGGATGGCGGGACGGCGTGAAAAGCAGCAAAAAGACCAGCCGATCTCGATCTACGAAGTCCATCTCGGCTCGTGGCGGCGCGGTGAAGGCAACCGCATGCTCAGCTATTCCGAGCTGGCCAAGGATCTGGTCGAATATGCCACCTGGATGGGTTTCACCCATCTTGAATTCCTTCCCGTCAGCGAATTTCCCTTTGACGGATCATGGGGCTATCAGCCGGTGGGCATGTACGCGCCAACAACCCGCTTTGGCACGCCCGACGAATTCCGCGCCCTTGTTGAAGCAGCCCATGATGCCGGTTTGGGGATCATTCTGGACTGGGTGCCCGGCCATTTCCCGTCGGACGCGCATGGGTTGGGCCAGTTCGATGGTACGCATCTTTATGAACACGCGGATCCAAAAGAGGGGTTCCATAAGGATTGGAACACCCTGATCTATAACTACGGCCGCGCCGAGGTGAAAAACTATCTGGTCGCGAATGCAGTCTATTGGCTTCAGGAATACCATGCGGACGGTTTGCGTGTCGATGCCGTGGCCTCGATGCTTTATCGGGACTATTCGCGCGACACGGGTGAATGGGTGCCCAACAAGGATGGCGGGCGCGAAAACTATGAGGCCATAGATTTCATGAAGGAAATGAATGCCGTCGCCTATGGCGAGGTTGAAGGCATCATGACCGTCGCCGAAGAATCCACCGCTTTCCCGGGTGTATCCACGCCAGTTGACGCAGGCGGGCTTGGTTTTGGTTTTAAGTGGAACATGGGCTGGATGAACGACACCTTGCGTTACATCGAAAAAGACCCGATCCATCGCAAATATGATCATCACCTGATGACCTTTCCGATCGACTATTCCTTTACGGAAAACTTCATCCTGCCAATCAGCCATGATGAGGTCGTGCATGGCAAAGGCTCGATGATCGAAAAGATGCCGGGCAATGAATGGGAAAAATTCGCCAACTTGCGGGCCTATTACGGCTTCATGTGGGGGCATCCGGGCAAGAAACTGCTGTTCATGGGATGCGAATTTGCGCAATGGGCCGAGTGGAACCATGATGAATCGCTGGACTGGGACGCCCTGCATGGTGAAAATCAGCGCGGCATTCAGGCGCTTGTGCGCGATCTGAACCACCTGTACCGCGATACACCGGCGCTGCATCGCCGTGATTGCGATCCGTCGGGCTTTCGCTGGATCGCCAACGATCCCGAACGCTCGCTCAGCGCCTTTGCCCGTTTCGGCGACGAGGGCGACGCCCCTGTTGTCGTCATTTGCAACTTTACCCCGGTTGAGCGGCGTTGGCGTATTGGCGTGCCCGTTGAGGGCAAATGGGATGAAATTCTGAACACCGATGCTTCGGCATACGGGGGTGGAAACCGCGGGAATCTTGGGGGGCGGGCGGCCGATCCCGCTGAGCATGATGGTTTTGGGCAGTCGCTTGAAATCACCGTTCCCCCGCTTGCGACAATCATGTTGCGCCATAGTGGTGAAGGAGACCAGAAATGACTGAAACGAAACGACTGGTACAACGTTCCATGGCCTTCGTTCTGGCCGGTGGCCGGGGCTCTCGTTTGAAGGAACTGACCGACCGGCGCGTCAAGCCCGCCGTGTATTTCGGTGGCAAGGCGCGGATCATTGATTTTGCCCTGTCAAACGCCTTGAACTCGGGCATTCGCCGCATTTCCTTGGCGACGCAATACAAAGCGCATTCGCTGATCCGCCACTGCCAACGCGGTTGGAACTTCTTTCAGGCGGAACGCAACGAGTTTCTGGACATCCTGCCCGCATCGCAGCGCGTGTCCGAGGATATGTGGTATCGCGGCACCGCCGATGCAGTGACCCAGAATGTCGATATCATCGACAGCTATGGAATAGATTACATCGTCATCCTTGCGGGCGATCACATTTACAAGATGGATTACGAGCTGATGCTGCGGCAGCATGTCGAGGCGAAGGCCGATGTGACGGTGGGCTGCCTGACGGTTGACCGCGCCGAGGCTTCGGCCTTTGGCGTGATGGCGGTGGATGATAACGGCCAGATCACCTCGTTCCTTGAAAAACCGGCCGATCCTCCGGCCATGCCGGGCCAACCGGACAAGGCGCTGGCGTCAATGGGTATCTATGTATTCAGCTGGAAATTCCTGCGCGACCTGCTTCTGCGCGATGCGGAGGACCCCAATTCCAGCCATGATTTCGGCAATGATCTGATCCCCGAGATTGTCAAGAACGGCAAGGCCATTGCCCACAAGTTTGATGACAGCTGCGTCCGCAACGAAGGTGCCCCAAGCTATTGGCGCGATGTGGGTACTGTCGATGCATTCTGGTCGGCCAATATCGATTTGACCAACTTCACGCCCGAGCTGGATCTGTGGGACAAGCATTGGCCAATCTGGACCTATTCCGAAGCGGTGCCGCCCGCGAAATTCATCCATGACGAACGCGACCGCCGTGGCGTGGCCATTTCGTCGATGGTGTCGGGCGGATGCATCATTTCGGGAACCGAGGTGCGCAATTCGCTGCTTTACACCAATGTCCACACCAATTCCTATGCGGTACTGGATCACGCGGTTGTTTTGCCGGATGTGGTCGTTAACCGCTCGGCCCGTTTGCGCAATTGCGTCATCGACCGTGGGGTGGTCGTTCCGACCGGTCTGGTCGTGGGCGAGGACCCGACCGAGGATTCAAAATTCTTCCGCGTCACCGAAAAAGGCACCACATTGATCACACAATCCATGGTGAATAAATGGGAAGCCGCCCAGTGATGAAACTATTGTCGGTCACGTCCGAATGCGTCCCTCTGGTTAAAACCGGCGGTTTGGCTGACGTCGCAGGCGCTCTGCCCGAAGCCCTGAAGGCCGAGGGCATTGCCGTTCGCACATTGCTGCCCGGCTACCGGGCTGTCATGGCTGCCGTCGGTAAGGCCAAACCTGTTCTGGACCTGCCGGATTGCGGCGGTGCCCCTGCGCGTGTTCTGGCCGTCAAACACGCGGGGCTGGATCTGCTGATATTGGATGCACCGCACCTGTTTGACCGTGGCGCGGGTATCTATCTGGACGAAACTGGCAAAGACTGGCCGGACAATATTGAACGGTTTGCCGCGCTCAGCCGTGTGGCGGCGGATATTGCCAAGGGTGATCTGAAAGACTGGGTGCCGGATGTGGTGCATTGCCATGACTGGCAGGCGGGGCTTGCCCCTTATTTCATGAAGCTTGACGGGGCCAAGGCGTACAGTGTGATGACCATCCACAACATCGCCTTTCAAGGCATCGCACCGGCGCAAAAACGTGGCGCACTGGGCATTGCCCCGAAAGATTTCATCCCCGGAGGTGTCGAGTATTTCGGCAATATCTCGACCCTGAAGGCTGGTCTGATGTTCGCCGACGCGCTTACGACCGTTTCACCGACCTATGCGGAAGAGCTGATGACGCCAGAGTTCGGCATGGGTCTGGATGGGGTGATCAAACATCGAAAAGATGTGTTGACCGGAATCCTGAATGGCATTGACCAAACCGTCTGGTCGCCCGAAACCGATCCGCATATCTCAACCTATAAAACGCCCCGTGGCAAGGCGGCCAACAAAGCCGCATTGCAAGACGAATTCGGTCTGCCCGTTTCAGACGGCCCGCTTTGTGTCGTGGTTTCCCGCCTGACCGAGCAAAAAGGGCTGGACCTGTTGCTTGAGGCCTTGCCGACGCTTCTGGCCCGAGGGGGGCAGCTGGCCTTGCTTGGTTCGGGTGATCCGGCTTTGGAAAAGGCGTTTCAGTCTGTGGACAACCCGAATGTCTCGGTTCGGATCGGCTATGACGAACCCTTGTCCCATCGCATGATCGCGGGCGGGGACGCCATTCTGGTGCCTTCACGTTTTGAACCTTGTGGGCTGACCCAGCTTTACGGATTGCGCTACGGCACCCTGCCGCTTGTCGCCCTGACCGGAGGATTGGCCGATACGGTGATCGCGGCAACTCCGGCAAGCATGGCCCGCGAAGTGGCAACCGGAGTTCAGTTCAGCCCAGTGACCGCGCTGTCGCTGTCCAACGCCCTGTCCAAGCTGTGTGATCTTTATGCCCAGCCCAGGCTATGGGCCAAGCTTCAGCGCAACGCGATGAAACAGCCGGTCGGCTGGGACAGCTCGGCCAAGGCCTATGCAGATTTGTATCGCGGGCTGGCTGAAGGAACATAATGGAGCAGATTCAACTATCCGCAGGCCGGCCCTCTCCGTTGGGGGCGACGTTTGATGGTGAAGGGGTCAACTTTGCCGTCTTTTCGCAGCATGCAACGCAGGTCACGCTGTCCCTATGCGACGAAAAAGGGGCGGAAACCCTGCTTGTTGATCTGACGGAACGCGATGGCCATGTTTGGCACGGATATATCGCGGGCCTGCGGCCGGGGCAAAAATACGGCTACCGCGTGCATGGCCCCTACGCCCCCGAGCGGGGTCATCGGTTCAATCCGCACAAATTCCTGATCGACCCCTATTCGAAACGGCTGGATGGCCACGTGAAATGGCATGACGCGCTTTACGGCTACAAGGTCGGTCACTCCAAAGGGGATTTGAGTTTTGATCGCCGGGACAGTGCCAGATACATGCCCCGTTCGGTCGTCGTTGATCCGGCCTTTACCTGGGGCCGACAAGAGCGCGAAAAAATTGACCGCCCCTGGTCGGAAACCGTGATCTACGAGTCCCATGTCAAAGGTCTGACCGCTGAACGGTTCGATATTCCCCACGCAGGCCGTTTTCTTGGCATGTCATCCGATCCGATCCTTGAACATCTGACCAAGCTGGGCGTCACCGCGATTGAGCTGCTGCCCACGCAGGCTTTTGTGGATGACCGGTTTCTTGTTGAAAAGGATCTGTCAAACTATTGGGGCTACATGACCTACGGGTTTTTCGCCCCCGAGCCGCGATATCTAAGCTATGGAGATATTGCCGAATTCCAGCAAATGGTGGCACGTTTTCATTCGGCGGGAATCGAGGTGATTCTGGATGTGGTCTACAACCACACCGCTGAAGGCGATCACATGGGGCCGACCCTTTGTTTTCGCGGATTTGATAATGCCAGCTATTATCGTCTGTCCCACGACCCGCGCTATTATGTAAACGATACCGGTTGCGGTAATACTCTGGATTTCGATCACCCGTTCGTTCTGCGCATGGTGATGGATTCCTTACGCTACTGGGTCGAGGTGATGCATGTCGATGGCTTCCGCTTTGATCTTGCATCGACGCTTGCGCGGACTTCGGGCGCGTTCAACCGTGACGGCCCGTTCATGCGGGCCGTTCGGCAGGATCCGGTCCTCAACAAGGTCAAGCTGATCGCCGAACCGTGGGATGTGGGTCTGGGCGGATATCAGCTTGGGGCTTATCCGGCGCCGTTCACCGAATGGAACGACAAATTCCGCGATCAGATCCGCCGCTTCTGGCGCGGCGATGACGGAATGGTCCGCAAGCTTGCACAGCGCGTCACCGGCTCGGCCTTGCGGTTCGATCATGATGGCCGTCAAGCCACGTCGTCGGTCAATTTTCTGACCTCGCATGATGGGTTCACGCTGATGGATACGGTCAGCTATGCGGTTAAACACAACGCGGCAAACGGTGAGGATAACCGCGACGGGCATGATCACAATTGCTCGGATAATTGCGGCGTTGAAGGACCAACCGATGATCCGGAGATTTTGAAGCTCCGCGCCCAAAGACGGCGTAACATGCTGGCGACCCTGATGCTCAGCCAAGGCACCCCGATGATTTTGGGCGGAGACGAACTGGGCAATTCGCAAAAAGGCAACAATAACGCCTATTGTCTGGACAACGAAATCGGCTGGGTGAACTGGGACGGTCTGGACGAAGATTTCCTTGCGTTCTGTCAAAAGATCATTGCCTTCCGAAAGGACAACCCGATCCTCCGTCAGAAACGGTTTTTGCACGCCCAATCCACCGGGTCTGACGGCACAGCCGACCTTTACTGGCGGCGCGCGGACGGGGCGGAGATGACCAATGACGATTGGAACACGCCGGGTCTGGGCATTTTGGGCGTCGAGATGCGAATGGCCAAAGGAACGCCGTCTTACGAACCGCGTCTGGGCGCCATTTACCTTCTGTTCAATTTGGGGGGTGACGCGCAAATCACGCTGCCCAAAGCGCCAAAAGGACAGCGCTGGGTGCGCTCGCTTGATACAAGCAGCGCACCAGATACCCCCCCGCAAGGCGAGCACGAGCTGATCGCCGCCAACACAGTTGTGGCCTATAAATTGCATCCTACGGAGGAATGAATGACCGTTAACACTGTTCCCACCCAACCGATCGAAGGTCAGAAGCCGGGTACAAGCGGGCTTCGCAAGAAAACCGCTGTGTTCATGCAGCCGGGTTATCTTGAAAACTACGTGCAGTCGATTTTTGACGGGATCGGAGGCGTTGACGGCCAAACCCTCGTCGTTGGCGGTGACGGGCGCTATTTCAACGACACGGCAATTGGCATCATCCTGCGCATGGCCGCAGCCAATGGCGCGGCGGCCTGTATTGTGGGGCAGGGTGGCATATTGTCGACGCCTGCCGCTTCCAACCTGATTCGTGTGCGCAAGGCAGACGGCGGGCTTATTCTGTCGGCAAGTCACAATCCCGGCGGGCCGGATGCCGATTTTGGTCTCAAGTATAATGGTCCCAACGGAGGGCCTGCGACCGAAGCTGTGACCGAAAAAATATTCGCCCGCACCTTGGAAATCGATGCCTACCGGATTCTGGCTGCGGGCGCGGTCGATCTGGACGCATTAGGTGTTTCCGACCTGAACGGCATGAAGATCGAAATCGTTGATCCGGTGACAGACTATGCCGCGCTAATGGAAAAACTGTTCGACTTTGGCGCTATTTCCAAATTGTTTCAAAACGGTTTCCGCATGCGCTTTGATGCAATGCACGCCGTGACCGGACCCTATGCGCGCGACATTCTGGAAAACCGGCTTGGGGCCGCTTCCGGGACGGTTATCAACGGAATACCAAGCCCGGATTTCGGCAAGGGCCATCCCGATCCGAACCCTGTCTGGGCAACCGAATTGATGACCGAGATGTATGGCACCAATCCCCCTGATTTCGGGGCGGCCTCGGATGGTGACGGCGACCGGAACATGATCGTCGGCCCGAAAAGCTATGTCAGCCCGTCCGACAGCCTTGCCGTACTTGCCGATCTGGCCCATCTAGCACCGGGCTATGCCGACGGATTGGCGGGGATTGCCCGATCCATGCCAACATCCGGGGCAGCGGATCGCGTGGCCGAGGCCAAGGGCATTGGCATTTTTGAAACCCCGACCGGATGGAAGTTTTTCGGAAATCTTCTGGATGCCGGGAAGGCGACGCTGTGCGGCGAGGAAAGTGCCGGAACCGGCTCGGATCATGTGCGTGAAAAGGACGGGCTTTGGGCGGTGCTTTTGTGGCTGAACATTTTGGCGGTCACCGGCAAAACGGTCACGGAAATCCTGACCGATCACTGGCAACGCTATGGCCGCAACTACTATTCCAGACACGATTACGAGGCTGTGGACAGCGCGATTGCCAATGATCTGGTTGAAGCGCTCCGGGCAAAATTGCCTGGTCTTGCGGGAACAACCGCCGCCGGTCTGACCGTTTCAAAGGCCGATGAATTTGCCTATGACGATCCGGTGGATGGATCACATTCGGCCAATCAGGGCATTCGCATTTTCTTTGAAGGCGGCGGGCGCGCCGTGTTCCGGCTTTCTGGTACAGGCACCGAAGGGGCGACGCTCCGCGTGTATCTGGAACAGCTCGAAACCAGCCCCGATGCGGTGCACCAGGACCCTCAACTGGCTTTGGCGCAGATCATCAAGGCCGCGAATGGTATCGCTGAAATATCAGCGCGGACCAAGCGTATGTCGCCCGATGTAATCACCTGATTAAGGTTTATCGACAGCCCGTTTAAGGCAACTAGGATGGGTTTTCTGCTTAGCGCAGGGCTTCTTTCCGGCCGACCAGACCCGCCAAAGCGATCCCCGAGATTGCGTGCCAGACGCCCCAAAAGGCGGCCACCACCGCCATGCCGCCCAACCCGCTGAAAAAGGCGAAGATCAAAATCAGGCCAAGACCGGAATTTTGAATGCCGGTTTCGATCATCACGGCCCGCCGGTCAAACGGCGACAGGCCCATGACCGATGCCGTGGCATAGCCCGCGCCCAAGGCCAGCGCGTTATGCAGCAGGACCAGCACGGCAACCGCGCCGACAAATTGCACAAAGAACGTCCAGTTCGCAGCCAGCGCCAGCGCGACAAAGGCCACGAAAATACCCATGGACAGATATTGCAGCGGCGTTCGAAGCCGAGCGGTAAGCTCAGGCCGTTTGATGTTCAACAAAACGCCAAGGAACAGGGGCAGGGCAAGCATGATGCCGACCGTGATCATCACCGAAACAGGATCGACGGTGGTGCGTTGCAGGATTTCCCGTGTCGGACCATAAAGGCTGCCCCAAAAGGCAATGTTGAAAGGCGTCAGCAGGATCGCGCCGACCGTGGTAAAGGCGGTCATCGAAACCGAAAGCGCGGCATTTCCCCCGGCGCGGTGGGTGATGAAGTTCGAGATATTTCCCCCGGGGCAGGCCGCGACAAGGATAAGCCCCAGCGCGATTGACGGGCGTGGCGCGATGATCAGGATCATGAAAAATGTCAGCGTGGGCAGCACCACGAACTGAGAGAATATGCCGGTCAGCAGCGGTTTGGGAGACCGGATGAGCCGTTTGAAATCCTCGGGCTTGAGGTCAATCGCGATCGAGAACATCACAATTGCCAGAACCGCGTTCAGGATTTGCATGCTGGCGGGCGAAAAATTCAACATCACCTCGTCAATGCCCGCATTTGCCGTGATTTCCATTTGCCGCCACCCCGCGTGATTTTCTGCAACTCTATGGGCAAACCAATAAAAGATCATTCCTTTTGATAAGTTTGCGTCGGGTTAGCAGATGATCCTGTTGTGTCGGACTTCATTTTAGCGTCCGAGATCAGGCGTTTCACATATTGTTGGGACATAAAAAATGTGCCGAAACGCACGAAACCTGTTGATATTAAGCGCGTTTCGAAATCAACTTCGCGTCTCAATTTAATTTCGAAACTCTTTAGTATTGCGCAAACAGATATCAGAAAACCCCTTGGACGAGATTTTACGAGTTCGACTGCGTTTGTCCGCAAATGCGGGCTTTCGGGTCGCGATGCTGCGCAGGCTGATGCAAGCCATTGACTGGCCAAGCCGCCTGATCGCGGGGCAGCCCTTTTTTGCGGTACGCGAATCCATCGAAATTCTGACCTATCTTGGGGAACGCACCGATCGCGACCTGATCAAGGCCTTGCTCGCGTTAAACGGCGGCACGAAGATTGCCCCGCATGGCATTGAAAACATACCAAAAAGCGGCCCAGTGGTTATTGGTTCAACCCATCCGGTCGGCACCTTTGATTTCATTTCCCACGCGGCTGCCTTGATGGACCACCGGCCTGACATGAAGGTTGTCGCCAATCGCGAAGCCGCACGTTTTCTGGGGGCGGACCGGATCATTGCCGTTGATTTCGACCGAAGCGACAAGGTTCTGACCGCCCGCCAGACACGCGAAGGCATGCAGGCACATCTTGAGGCGTCGGGTGCGCTATTGGTCTTCGGGTCGGGCAAGGTGCCGGATATGGTCAAAGGCCGCCTGGTCGAGCCTCCGTGGCGTCAGGGGGTGACACGCATGTCCTTGGCCGCAAATGCGCCCATCGTACCGGCTTCGCCGGATATGAAAAACACGCCCTATTACTACACTGTCCGCAAATGGGCGCGAATCCTCAGCGGTAACAACGCCTATGTCGGCAGAGAAGTCGCATCGTTGCGGTATGTCTCGGAATTGCTGGCCAAATTCGGAGGCCGTTTCAGCGTGCATTATGGTCAACTTCAACCGCCCGGCACCTCGGCCGAGCGGCTGAAAGAATTGGCCGAAGGGCTGGTTCCGGGGCTTTATGAGACGCCAAAACCCGAGGCCCGCGACTGACGCGGCCCAGGCTTCATGCGCCTTCAAATCCCGTCCCTGCCGTTGTCGTTAATCCGATCTGCTTTTCCCCGGTGCCGGATATTGCATCCGGTGTAGCACATCGTCCCAACTGACATGGTTTCGCACAAATTCGTTCGAGGCATCCCTTGGCGGCGCGTAATCCCAACTGGTCAGCTTGCCTGTGGTCAGGGCCGCATGCACCGCGCGACGCTGCTTCTGTGTGGCCAGAACATCAGCGTGGACCTGATCGGCGTCCCAGTATTCGGCCGCTTCACGCGCGAAGGCCGCTGACAATTCGGCATGTTCGGGATCATCGGCCAGATTGTTGCGCTCCATCGGGTCATGATCAAGGTTGAACAATTGCGGCGGGTCCACATCGCAATGGATGTATTTATACGCCCCGCGCCGGATCATCAGGATCGGATGCGGCGTCATCTCGGCGCAGTATTCGCCAAAAACCGAGCGCCCGTTTTCGATCTTCCCCTGTGCCATTGGCCACAGGGAATTGCCGCTGACCGGCATCCCGAATTCCGGCCTGTCAGACCCGTCCGAGGCGGCGATATCCACCAAGGTCGGCAGAAGATCGACCAGCGATACGGGGGCGGCCTGCGTCCCGGATGCGACACCCGGACCATGCAGGATCAGCGGCACCCGCGCGGAATGCTCAAAGAAATTCATCTTGTACCAAAGCCCGCGTTCGCCCAGCATGTCGCCATGGTCGGCGGTGACGATGATGATCGTGTTGTCGTAAAGATCGGCCTCTTTCAAAGCCTGAACGATCTTGCCCACATTGTCGTCAAAATAGCTGGTGTTGGCATAATATCCGTGCCGAGCCTTTCGGATTTCGTCATCGGTCAGGTCGGCCTGGTTGGCCTCGATCCCTTTCAGAACCCGTTGGGTATGCGGATCATCCGCCACGCCGGTTTGCGGCATGTCGATCTCGTTGGGATCATAAAGGTTCCAGAACTCAGGCCGCGCCACGTAGGGATCATGCGGATGGATCAGGCTGACCACCATCGCGAACGGGCCGGAACCCTGCATTGCGTATTCAAAAATGCGCCGCCGCGCGAGGAATGTAACCTCGTCGTCATATTCGTACTGAAACGTGGTCATCGCCGGGCCAGCCTGTCGCACCGCGTCCATATTGTGATACCAGTGATCGATCCGTTCGTCGGGTTGTTCCCAATCGGGAATCCAGGCCAGATCGGCGGGGTAGATATCGGTGGTCAGGCGTTCCTCGAACCCATGCAACTGGTCAGGGCCGACAAAATGCATTTTGCCCGACAGGCAAGTGGAATAGCCCATCTGCCGCAGATAATGGGCAAATGTGGGGATCGAGGCTTTGAACTCGGCGGCATTGTCATAGCCCGCGATCTGGCTGACCTGCTGGCCGGACATCATGGAAAACCGTGACGGTGCACATAGGGGCGAGTTGCAATAGGCGGCATCGAACCGCATGCCGTCTTTGGCAAGCGCGTCCATGTTCGGCGTCTGAACCAGCGGGTGGCCATAGGTGCCTGTGAATTGCGGGGCAAGCTGATCTGCTTGGATCAAGACGATATTGGGTTGGGTCATCTTTCAAGTCCTGAGTTATTAGAATGTAAATGGCTCAGACATCCCACGGCGGGGGTTGGAACTGCATGTGCTTGATGTGACCTGTTCTCATCCGATTTCCTTAGCATGGGCGCAGTGTGTTCACACAGACAAACGCGACATTTTCAAAGTCGGATAATGCGATCTGCCCAGCCGGTTTCAATGCTGCGATGCGAGGCGGTAAGTATCGCCGCCTGCGGCAGGTGGGTACGAATACCGGCCAGAACCGCCCGTGCGGTGGCGTCGTCCAACCCTTCGGTCGGCTCGTCCAGCAAAAGCACCTCGGGCGTGCGCAACAGAACGCGGGCAAGGGCAAGCCGGCGGGATTCTCCGCCCGACAATCCGCGCCCGCTTTCGCCAAGGCGGCTGTCCAGACCTCCGCGCTCGGCAATGGTTTCGCGCAAACCCGCCGCATTCAGGGAGGCCCATGCGTCATCATCGCTAACCCCTTCGCGGGCCAGCGACAGGTTTTCGCGGATCGTCCCCGCGATCAAAGCCGAGCGTTGCGGCAGGAATGCCTGATGCAGACGCAACTCGTCTTCGGGCCAGTCCTGCACATCGATCCCGCCAAGCCGCACGACGCCATTAGTCGGCGCAACAAGCGCTGCCGCGATATTCAGAAGCGAGGATTTGCCGCGCCCCGACGGGCCTGTCAAAGCGACGGTTTCCCCGCTGGATACCGTGAAGGACAGGTTCGAAAACAACGGGCTGGCCGCACCTTCGCGGCCAAAGCTCAGGTCTTCGACAGACAACTCGCGGCCTTTGGCCGAAATCTTGGTTTTCGCATCCCTTGCCGGTGCTTTGCCATCCTGCATGACCCGACCGGCCGCATTATACATCCGGCCAATCTCGGCCACACCGCGCCGCAGGGGCGATACGGTTTCCTCTAATGCGACAGCCACGAAGAACGCCAGCGCCGCCAGCGCCGGATCAAGCTGGCCGGTTTTGACCAGTTGGTTGCCGACAAGTAAAACGCCACCGCCGATGACCGTAGACAGGATCATCAATCCGGCCCCGACACGCCGATCAAGCCGGTCAAGTTCGGCCCGTGCGGCCCGGGCCTCGGAATCCAGTTGCGAAAGCATCCCCCGCGCCTCAGCCATGCCGCCTTGCATGATCAGGTCGGTCTGGCCGCGTAAAACATCCACACTCAGCCGTTTCAGCGATTGCTGCGCTTCTTCCGCCCGGGTCGAAGGCGACAGGCTGATGATGCCCAGACGGGTTAAAAGAATGGTCGTGCCAAAGAAATAGCCCACCGCCACTGTCGCCGCGATTTCGGGCGCCACAAACACCAACAGCGCCGTATAGGCCGCAGCATGGGTGATCAGGGCCGCAAGAACCGGCAGAACCAGACGCAGGGCAAGCCCGTCCAGCGCCTCGACATCGGCGGTAATGCGGGTCAGGGCGGTGCCGCTGCGCAGACGTTGCATGGCGTCAAAGGGCAGGCGGGCATAGCGGCGCAACAGATCAACGCGCAACACCGCAAGCGCACGAAGCGTGGCATCATGGGTCAGGATCCGCTCGCCATATCGCGACACGGCGCGGCCAAGCGCCAAGACGCGGATTATCCCGTTGGGACGCGACAGATCAAGCGCAATACCCGCCAACCCGGCCAATGCGGTCGAGGTGATCAGCCAGCCCGAAAGGCCCAGCAAAGCAGCACCGGTCAGAAGCACAAAGACAGACAGGATCATGCCACGGCTCATTGCCCAGGGGGCGGCAGACCAGATCAGGCGAATGGCTTTCATCAGACGGGTCATGTGATCTCCGTCTTGATGCTGCGATCAAATGAGGTGATCAGGTCCGGATCATGCGAGGCCACCAGAACCGCCGCGCCATTATCGGCAAGACGTCGCAGCGTGCTGATGATCTTATCTGCGGTTTCGCGATCCAGATCGGCTGTCGGTTCATCCGCCAGCACCACGTCGGCACCGGACAGAAGGGCGCGGGCCAGCATCAGCCGCCGCGCCTCGCCGCCCGAGACACCGGCCCCGCTTTCACCCAGCCGCGCATCCAGGCCGCCGGGCAGGCGCTCAACGATATGGACGGCGTTGGCTTTTGCCAGGGCATCCGCGATTTGCGTGTCATCATCCGCGTTCAGAAATTCGCGTAAACTGATGTCTCGGAAATGGATGCGTTGCGGCACCCAAGCCAGCCTTGCCCGCCATGCGTCGGCCACGTCATCCGACATGATCTGCCCATCGACGAAAAGAGCACCGCTGGTCAGTGGCAGCATTCCGGCAACGGCCTTCAGGCAGGTCGACTTCCCCGAACCGCTGGGTCCGCTGATCACCACTGCTTCGCCAGCGGATATATCCAGATCGGGCAGCAAAATTTCGCGCCCGTCGCGTTTCAGGGCGGCGCCGGTCAAGGCAATCGCAACCGAGCCGTCGCTGCGTTGACCCTTTTCACCAAGGCCGACGATTGACGGGCTTTGGTCAGCCTCAAGTGCTGCAAGTTCCGCCGCCACCGAAGCGGCCGAGGCCCTGTCATGCCAGGCCAGTGACAACTCGCGCAGCGGCCGAAAAAATTCGGGCACCATAAGCAGCAGAAACACCCCTTGTCCAACGTCCAGCGGTGCGCCCCATACGCCCCAGGAAATGCGTCCCAAAAGCGAGAATCCGACAAAGATCGCGACCAGAACAATGCCTAGCGCCGAAAAGAATTCAAGCATGGTCGAAGACAGGAACGCGACCCTCAGAACGCCCATGGTGCGGGTGTGCAAACGATTGGCTTGCCCCGCGAACACCCGTTCCGATTGCCTAGCCGCATTCAGCAGACGCAAATCGGACAGGGCCGCCAATCTGTCCACAAGGATTGAGTTCAGATCGCTGATCTCTTTCATTTGCCGGTCACTTGCCGCGCGTGCGCGAATGCCGATCACCGCCATGAACACCGGGATCAGCGGTCCGGTCAGCAGCAGAGCGAGCGCCGCAGCCCAGGACACCGAGGCCACCAGCGCAATGAACAGCAGCGGCAAAACCATGGTCTGGGTCATCGCGGGCACATAGCGTGTCAGATGCGGCACCAGATGCGGCAGCTTTTCCACCGCCAGCGCGGCCAATGCGGCTGAACTGACATTATGTTCGATCCGCCGGGTTTCCCGTTCCAGCAGCTTTTGGCGTTCCCCCTTCAGAACCTTGTCCGCCGCCGCATAGGCAATGCGGCCCGAAAGCGATGTCAGAAGCGCCCGCGCCGCGCCCGCAAGTACATAGCCCGATATCGCAAGGACGATATTGATATCCTGCCCCGTGACCCATCCCTGAATGACATAGGCAATCGCCAAGGCCTGCACAGGCCAGATCGCGCCTGCCAGCGTTTGAAGCAGGGCCACCTTGCGCAGGTCCGGGCGGGCCTGGCTGTCAATCTGCGACAGTCTTTGCTTACCCGGGTCTTGCTGTTTTTGCTTCGTCATTCGATTGGGTCAAATGTTTCGCGAGTTTCCGTTTCATCCGATGTGACGGAACTTGGGCTGGATTACAAACCCAATTCCGCCGACTGGGGTGGTTTGTGATGATTGGTCTCACTTTGGCAAACGGGTGAATTCTGCCCTGCTCGGGCATATTTCGTTTGACTCAATCCGCCCCGCGCGGCCAGAGTTTTCGCCGAGATACCTGAAACGGCGGTAGGGACATGTCGATCCATCCCCCCAAATTGTTGACCCGCAGGGCGACCGGCTGCGATCTGGTCGGCTGACCTTGGCGCTATCGCGCCTTGGACCCGACATTGATCATCATCAGGAAAACTCATGAACAATTTGCACGGATTGCGCCTTGCCAGCGACATTGGCGGCACATTCACAGACACGGTTCTGGTGGATGCCTCGGCCCGGGTGATCGCCACGGCAAAAACGCCGACCACGACCGACCAGCCCGCCTTGGGCGCCTTGCAGGGCGCCAGACGGGTCTTGCAGGATGCCAGGGCTGATATCTCGCAGGTGGTTGGAAAAATCCACGGCACCACGCTTGCCACCAATGCGCTGATTGAACGGCGCGGGGCTAAAGTGGCGACCGTCACCACCGAAGGTTTCCGCGATATCCTCGAAATCGCCTATGAACGGCGCTATAGCCAATACGCGATCAATATCGAAAAGCCCGACCTGATCGTGCCGCGCCAGCATGCTTTCACAATCGCAGGGCGTATGAACGCGCTGGGTCAGGAGCTGTCCCCGCTGGATGACAGCGCGATAGCCGATTTGGCAAAGCAATTGCAGGCCGCAGAAATCGAAGCCGTGGCGGTATGCCTGATGCACGCCTATGCAAATCCGGCGCACGAGCTGCAATTGCGCTGCCTGCTGAAAGCGTACGTGCCGGATATGGTGATCTCGCTCAGTCACGAGGTCAGCCCCGAAGCGCGTGAATTCGATCGGCTTTGTACCACCATTGCCAACGCCTATATCCAACCGGTTATGGCGCGGTATCTGGCGGATATCCAAAGCCGCTTTCTTGACGAGGGCCTGACCTGCCCGATCCTGATGATGACCGCAGGCGGTGGCATGACCACGATTGACACGGCAGCCCGCCTGCCGATCCGGCTGGTCGAAAGCGGCCCCGCCGGTGGCGCCATCCTTGCCGCACGTATCGCAGCCGAGGTCAACGAAGCCGAGGTGCTGTCGTTTGACATGGGCGGGACAACCGCCAAACTGTGCCTGATTGACAGGTTCCGGCCGCAAACCGCCCGCAAGTTTGAAATTGCCCGTGCCGCGCGTTTCGTCAAAGGCTCGGGCATGCCGGTGCGCATTCCGGTGATCGAGATGATTGAAATCGGCGCAGGCGGCGGATCAATCGCCACGGTGGATAAACTCGGGCGTCTGCAAGTCGGCCCGCAAAGCGCAGGCGCTATCCCCGGACCGGCGGCGTTCTGCAAGGGCGGCGTGCATCCGACGGTCACCGATGCAGATATAGTTCAAGGCTATATCGAGACGTCCCGCTTTGCCGAGGGTCGCTTGAAGATTGACCCGCAACTGGCTGAAAATGCTTTGAAAGATGGGGTGGGCGAAACGCTGGATTTGCCGTCAGAAACGGCAGGTTTCGCGGTCAGTGAAATCGTCGATGAAGCCATGGCCGGCGCGGGCCGCATGCATGCGGTCGAAAGTGGCAAGGACCTTGGCCAACGTCTGATGATCGCCTTTGGCGGAAACGGCCCATTGCACGCAACGCGGGTGGCACGACGTGCGCAGGTGGGCCGCATTTTGATCCCGCGCGATCCCGGCGTGGGATCGGCAGTGGGCTTTCTTTTCGCGCCGGTGTCGTTCGAGGTCATCCGGTCGCGCTATGCCACGTTGGATGCCCTTGATGTCGCTGGGTTGAACAGCTTTCTTGATGAAATGGAGGACGAGGCCGAACTTGTCGTTCGCGCCGGTGCGCCGGGCCAGACCCTGTCCCGACGGCGTGTTGCTTTCATGCGCTATCACGGGCAGGGGCACGAAATCGAAATTACCTTGCCGGACCGCATCCTGACACCGGATGACACCGATAGATTGCGCGCCGCCTTTGAAACCGAATACAGCCGCCAATTCAGCCGCTCGGTTCCCGGCATGCGTATAGAAATCCTTAATTGGGGCCTGTCCTTGGCCAGCCGGGCACCGGAATTAAAGCCCGTGCCCGCGCAGCCGGACAAGGCCGGGGCCGTGCCTTCCCATACCGCCGCCATCATCTGCGATGTCACCGGCGACCCGCGCAAGGCCTCGGTTTATGATCGGGCCGGCCTTGCGCCCGGCGCCTGCATCCAAGGCCCCGCCCTGATTACCGAGCCGCAAACCACGACGCTTGTCAGCGCCGATTTCCGCGCCAAAGTGGATGGCGCGGGTAATATCTGGCTGACAAAACAGGAGGCCCCGCAATGACCATACCCGGCACACGACTTCAGGTGATGTGGAACCGCTTGCTTGCGGTGGTCGAGGAACAGGGCCAGGCCCTGATCCGTGCCGCCTTCAGCCCGATTGTCCGCGAATGTGGCGATATATCCGCCGGTATCTTCGACTTTCATGGCCGGATGCTGGCACAAGCCGTGACCGGCACCCCCGGTCATATCAATACTATGGCCGAAGCGGTCAGAACCTTGCGTGGACGTTTCCCGCTTCAGGACATGAAGCCGGGCGATATCTTTATGACAAACGATCCGTGGATTGCCTCGGGCCATTTGAATGATTTCCTGTTGATGATGCCGGTATTCTACAAGGGTAAGGTGGTTGGTTTCACCTCGTGCACTTCGCATCTGGTCGATCTTGGCGGGCTTGGCATGGGACCTGAAGGGGCGGATATCTATGACGAGGGTCTGCTGATCCCGCCGTGCAAGCTGGTTGATCAAGGGCAGGTCAATACGCTTCTGCTCGGGATCGTCAAAGCAAACTCGCGCGAACCAGTTGCCAACGAAGGCGATATCTACGCGCTGATCGCCTGTTGCGAAGCCGGGGCCAACCGCCTTGCCGACATGATGGCCGAATTCGGGATCGATGATCTGGACGCATTGTCTGACCACATCATCAACACGTCGAGACGCGGAACGCTTGATGCGATCGCGGATTTGCCCAAGGGCACGTGGCGTAATGTGTTAAAGGTTGATGGGTATGACGCGGAAATCGAACTGCACGCGGCCTTGACCATTGCCGAAGACCATGTGCTGCTTGATTTCACCGGAACCGCAGGATGCACCAACAAGGGTATCAACGTGCCTTTGAACTATGCGGCGGCCTATTCCGTCTTCGCGTTGCGCTGCCTTATCGGACCGGACATTCCCAACAACGCAGGATCGCTGGACCCGTTCAGGGTGACGGCCCCCAAAGGCTGTATCCTGAACGCGCAGCCGCCGGCCCCTGTTGCGATGCGCCATACGCTGGGGCAGATGACGCCCGATCTGGTTTTTGGCTGCCTGTCGCAGGCCATGCCCGATACTGTTCCGGCCGAAGGTGCATCCTGCATGTACGACCTGCCGCTGCGTCATGTCCCCGAAGCCGTGGATCGCGGCGATCAGCAATTTGCGTTGGAGCTGGTCTTCAATGGTGGCACCGGCGCGCGTCCGGGCTTGGATGGTTTATCCGCAACGGCGTTTCCCAGCGGCGTCTGGGGCAGCCAAATCGAAACGACCGAGGCTGTCGCCCCCGTGCTCTTCCACCGGCGCGAACTGCGAATGGATTCCGGCGGGGCAGGGCGCAGACGCGGAGGCCTGGGTCAGCATATCGAGATGTCCTCGTCACTGGATCAGGATTTCATGGTGTTTCTGTCTGTTGAACGCATCCTGAACCCCGCAAGGGGGCGGATGGGTGGCCAGGACGGGGCCGCGGGCCGCATCCGCATCGGGCAAAATGGCAATGACTTGCCCGGAAAAGGCGAAATACGGGTCAAGGCAGGCGAAACCCTTGTGTTTGAAACCCCCGGCGGCGGCGGCTTTGGTCGGCCCCGGGATCGGGCAGAAAGCGATATCAAACGCGACATTGATGGCGGATTTGTCAGCGCAAAGGCGGCTCGGGCCTTATACGGATATCAGCCATGACCCAGCCACGATCCCATATCGCGTCAATGGCGGCATATGCTCTGGCCAGGACAGAGGTGCCCGACGGCAAGCCCCTGGTGTCGTTGTCGCAAAACGAAAGCCTGCGTGGCCCAAGCCCAAAAGCGGTCGATGCGGCAAGCAAGGCCGCCTCTGCGGCGGCGCTTTACCCCGATCCGGACTGGTCCGGCCTGCGTCAGGCTTTGGCCGCACATCACCGGATCGATGCCGGGGCGATCCTGTGCGGCAACGGTTCCTTGGACCTGATCGGCTGCCTTGCCCGCGTTTACGCAAGCCCCGCCCGCGCCGTTCTGGCCCCCGCCCACGCCTATCCGTTTTTCAAAACCGCCAGCCAGATGGCAGACGCCCGGTTCGACACAGCCCCCGAGCGTGACGCGCGGGTTGATGTGAACGCACTGCTGAGTGCCGTCCGCCCCGACACCGGACTTGTATTTGTCGCCAATCCCGGCAACCCCACAGGGACACGCATCCCCAAGGCGGATCTGATCGCCCTGCGCGAGGGTCTGCGCGGCGATATTCTTTTGGTTATTGACGAAGCCTATGGCGAGTTTGCCGATCATCTGCACGAGCGCTGCTTTGATATGGTTGCCGATGGAAACACGGTAATTCTGCGGACGTTTTCCAAGGCTTATGGGTTGGCCGGTTTTCGTGTCGGCTGGGGATATTTCCCTGCCGCCATTGCGGCAGAACTGCGCAAGGTGATGAACCCCAACAACCTTTCCGGCGCCGCGCAGGCAGCGGCCATCGCGGCGATTGCCGATCAGGCCTATATGGCCGAAACATGCCGCTTAACCGCGAAGCACCGCGACAGGGCTGTTGATCTGCTGCAAGGGGCAGGTTTCAAAACACTTCCCAGCTTTACCAATTTCATCCTGATTGATCTGCACACGTCCAAGGCCGTGCAATCCGTCGATGCGGCCCTTCGGGCCGAAGGCATAGTCCTGCGCCCGCAAGGCGGGGCAGGCCTGCCGCAAATGCTTCGGATGACCGTCGGACCGGAAAAAGCGATGCGTGCCGCGATTGACATTCTGACAGCCTGGAAGAAGGAGGCGCAGTTTTGACCCGATCCCGTGGCCGTGCCCGCTTTGGCATTCTTGTGCCCTTCACCAACACAAATCTGGAACCCGATATGGCGATGATACGCCCTGACGGGGTGTCGATGCATTTCGCCCGTCTTGGCGGTTATGACGCCGATGAAATCCCCGATGAAACGCAGATGCAGGGTTTGGGGGCATCCGATCTCGAGGAACCGTTGCGATTGCTGAACGGTGTCAAACCGGAAGTGGTGTTTTACGGCTGCACATCCGCAACCCTGACCCACGGTCCGGGTTTTGACCGGCAACTGGCCGCACGTATCAAGGCCGATAGCGGGGCCGAGACCGTCACCGCCGCAGGTGCGCTGGTGTTGGCATTGACCGGGCTGAAAGCCAAAAGGATCGGTTTTGCCTCTCCTTACGTTCCGGCCATCAACGATATGGCGATCCGCTTTTTGTCGGACATGGGGTTTGACACGGTGCAGCGCATGGACGTGGAAGGCGTTCTTGATAATGACGGCCAGGGGGCGTTGCAGCCGGAAGATGTGTTTGAACTGGGGCTGAAGGCCGACCATCCAAAGGCGGATGCCCTTGTGCTGTCCTGCACCGATATGCGCAGCGTCGAAGTGATTGACCGGCTCGAGGCCGCGACAGGCAAACCTGTTGTCAGCTCAAACCAGGCGCTAATGTTCGCGGCCCTACAGGCGCTTGGCATGAAGGACCGGGTCGCAGGGTTCGGGCGTCTGCTGAAAGGAGAGTTCGGGTGAAAACCGATCAGATATCAGAGTTTGTCCTTGGCTCGTTAAATGTGCCCGAACCGGCACTGGACGGGACATCGACATTGTTGATCGACACGTTGGGGATCGCGGCAGGGGCCGAGGGCATGGATGCAGGCCGTATTGCCCGCAATCACGCGGAGCGGTTCATGGGGGCGGCAGCACCGGGGGATGCGGCCGGATTGCTGTTTGACGGGCGCAAGGTCTCGATCCCCGGCGCGGCATTTGCTCTGGCCACGCAGATCGACAATCTTGACGGGCATGACGGCTACAACCCGACAAAAGGCCATATCGGCTGCGCGGTGGTGCCGGCCCTTTGCGCGTTTGCCGAACATTTGCCCGACCTGAAAGCGCGTGATGCCTTGGCGGCGCTGACCATGTCTTACGAGGTTGCGGCCCGCGCAGGCATTGCCTTGCACGCGACCGCATCGGATTATCACACCTCGGGTGCGTGGAACGCGCTGGGTGTGGCGGCTTTGGGTGCGCGTCTGCGGGGCTTGACCGGCGACCAGCTGCGCCACGCGCTGGGTATCGCGGAATACCATGGTCCGCGCAGCCAGATGATGCGCGAGATTGCCAACCCGACCATGCTGCATGACGGATCGGGCATGGGGGCGCTGGTTGGCTCGATGGCTGTTTTGCAGGCCGAAGACGGGTTCGAAGGGGCACCGGCGATCACCGTCTTCTCCGACGAAGCCGCGCCTTACTGGGCTGATCTTGGTCAGCTTTGGACGGTAGAGCTGAACTATATCAAACCCTATCCGATCTGCCGCTGGGCGCATGCCGCGCTGGATGCTTTGGCGCAAGCGGTGTCAAAGCACGATCTGAAGCCCGAAGATATCGCCTCGGTCGATGTGCATTGTTTTGCCGAAGCAGCTGCGCTTTACCGGGGCATCCCGATCTCATCTTCGCAGGCCCAGTATTCGCTGCCCTTCGCAATGGCGGTGTTGCTTGTGCATGGCACAATCGCACCGGATCATATTCAGGGCGACGGGTTGAAAGACCCAAAGGTCGCCGCGGTGGCCGGGCGCATCAAAGTCCACGAAGCGAAACGCCACTCGGACCGTTTCCCGGCCTCGCGCATTTCGGATGTGGTCATTCGGTTGACGGACGGGGCAAAAATCGCTTCGGGCGATGTGCATGCCCGCGGCGGACCCGAGGCGCCGATGTCGATGGACGACGTCAAAGCCAAGTTCACCACCATGACAGCGGCGCTTGGACAAAAGCGGCAAGCCCGCATTTGGGCCATGCGGGACCGATTGCTTGACCCCGATACGCTGTTCGCGGATCTTCGGGCCGAATTGATATCACCAGTAGGGGCCTGACATGCCGAACGCGCCAAAAGTCATCCTGCACAACGATGTGACCGAACCATTGGCCAAACGGCTTCTTTCGCGGTTCCCGCAAGTCAATCTTTTCGAATGTAACAGCTTTTCGGGCCTCAAAAACGCGGTGGCGGACTTCAGACCGGATGCGGTCTATTCGGTGCGTTTTACCTATGACGAACCGTTTCCCCGCGATTGTCTGTTCAGTGACGGTGGGCCGAAATGGGTGACGAATGCCGGTGTTGGCGTCGATCATTTCGGCAAATGGGATCCGACCCGAACAACCGTCACCAACGCCGCCGGAGTAGCGGCCGGGATGATCGGCGAATATGTGATTGGCGGCTTTTTGTATTTCACCCTCGATTTTCCCGGCATGAATGCCGACAAGGCCCGCCAACACTGGGATGCCACCCGTCGGGTCGCGCCATTGTCAGGTAAAACCCTGTTGGTGATCGGTCTGGGGAACAGCGGTCAGGCCATTGCCACCCGCGCCAAGGCGTTTGGCATGCGCGTGATCGGGACGCGGGCCAATCCGGTGCCGATGGACGGGATTGACGAGGTGTACGCCGCCAGCGACTTGATCCGGGTGCTTCCCGAGGCTGACTACGTCTCGGTCTCAACCCCGTTGACGCCCACAACGCGCGGTCTGATCGGCAAGGATCAGATCGCAGCCATGAAACCGGGCGTTATCTTCGCCGATGTCTCGCGCGGGGGGGTCGTCGATCAGGTGGCGCTGCACGAAGCACTACAAAGCGGTCATATACGGGCAGGGGTGCTGGATGTGTTCGACCCCGAGCCTTTGCCGCAGGACAGCCCGCTGTGGCACCTGCCCAATGTGTTGATCTCGCCCCATTGTTCGGCGGTTCATGACCGCTGGGAGGACGATTCATTCGAGATGTTCCTTGATAATCTCGACCGCTTTATCAAAGGCGAGATGCTGAATAATATCGTTGACCCGGTCAGGGGCTATTAACCGGCCAAAGCGTCCTGCCAAAAACCTGAATCACGGGTTTGTGGCAGGGCGCCCACAACAGTTGATGGGTCTTGCAGCGTCCGGCCTTTCCCCTGTCTCAGGTTAAAGGTCGGACGTTTTATTAATCGGTCAGCTTTAGCCCCATCTCGGCCAGAGGCCGCGCCATCGCCCCGACCTTCAGCGCATCCGGGCTGGCGTTATTGCCCGCCATTGCGCGGGCACCAACCCCATGGCAAATCGCGGCGAAGCGGAAAAAGGCAAAGACTTTGGCAAAGGTCCAGTGCTCCAAAGCGGTGATGCCCCGGCGTTGGCAATAGGCCGCCACATAGGCGTCTTCCGACGGAATGCCCATCGCATCCGTGTCCAAGCCGTCAAGCCCGCGCAAATGCCAATCCCGCCCCATACTGCGCTGCATGATCTGATAGGCCAGATCCGCCAGCGGGTGGCCTAATGTCGAAAGCTCCCAGTCAAACACTGCCCTAATGCGGAAACGATCCGGTTCGAACATCAGGTTGTCGATGCGATAGTCCCCATGCACCAGCGTGGTCTGCCCGTCATCCTCGGGCAGGTGATCCTCAAGCCAGGCGATCAGGGGCACCATGGCCGGGATATTCTCGCCTTCGGCGGTGTGATACTGGCGGGTCCATAGCCGCAATTGACGGCCAAAGTAATCGCCGGACTTGCCGAAACTATCAAGACCGGTGGCATTCAAATCGACATTGTGAATCGCCGCCAGAACGCGGTTCATCTCGTCATAGACCTGCCCGCGTTCATCGGTTGTTAAATCGGGCAGCGCAGGGTCCCAGAAGATGCGGCCCTCGGCAAACTCCATCACGTAGAACTTGGTGCCGATCACATGCGTATTCTCGCAAAGATGCAAAACCTGCGCCACCGGCACGCCGCCGCCCGACAGCGCCAGTTGCACACGGAATTCGCGATCCACGGCATGGGCGCCTTTCAGAAGGGCGCCGGGTGGTTGCTTGCGCAGCACATACCGGCCGGACGGCGTTGTCAGCTTATAGGTCGGATTGGATTGGCCGTCGTCGAAGGCCCTGGCGCTGATCGGGCCACGAAACCCGTCAATTTCGGCCTTCAGATAGTCCGAAAGCCGGTCCCAATCCATCACAGCCCCCACCGCCAAAAATCATTGCCGTCTTCGCTGTAATTCTTCGACAGCACCATTTTGTGCACTTCCGAGGCCCCGTCCACCAGACGCGCCTGTCGGGCGTAGCGGTAAATCCATTCCAGAACCGTATCTTTGGAATAACCCCGCGCCCCGTTCAGCTGGATCGCCGTATCCACCGCATGGTGCAGCGTATCGGCCACGGCGATTTTCGCCATCGACACCTCTTTTCGCGCGAAATCGCCCTGATCCAGCTTCCAGGCTGCGTTCATCACCAGCAACCGGCCCACCTGAATATCCATCGCGATCTTGCCCATCGCGTGTTGCACGCTTTCCCGCTCGCCCAGAAATTCGCCAAAGGCTTCGCGCGTGCGGATATATTCGCGGGCAATCTCCATTGATCGCTTCGCCAGCCCCAGCCAGCGCATGCAATGGGTCAGACGTGCGGTGCCCAGCCTGATCTGGGTGGCTTTCAACCCATCCCCGACAGTCATCAGCACATTTTCTTCCCTCACCTCCAGCCCGTCAAATGTGATCTCGCAATGACCCCCATGTTCTTCCGGTCCCATGATCGGAATCCGCCGGTCAATCCGCCAGCCGGGCTGGTTGGCATCGAACAGGAACGCCGTCAGCCCCTTGCGCGGATCATCCGAGGTTCGGGCCACCAGAATGAAATGCTGTGCGCCCTCGGCCCCTGTGATGAACCACTTGCGCCCGTTGATCACCCATCTGTCGCCCTTTTTTTCGGCCCGTGTCAGCATCATCCCCGCCGGATCCGAGCCAGAGCCGGGATGCGGCTCGGTCATCGCAAAGGCCGAACGGACTTTGCCTTCGGCTATCGGCTGCAACCAGCGTTTTTTCTGCGCGTCCGTGCCGACCTTTTCCAGCAGCATCATATTGCCGTCATCGGGGGCCGCCGCGTTGAACACCGCAGGTCCGAAAATCGACCGGTTCATTTCCTCGTATAGTGCCGCCATTCCAACGACGCCCACCCCCTGACCGCCGCTCTCTTTGCCAAGCTGAAAGCACCACAACCCCTCGGCCCGCGCCTGTCCGCGTATTTCGGCCAACAGGTCCTCTCGGATATTTTCGTGCTCGTCAAAGGATGCCGGATCGCCTTCAAGCGGCAGCACCAGTTCGTTCACAAAGGCCCGCACACGCTGGCGATACGCTTCGATCTCGGGGGAGAGGGTGAAATCCATCGGGCGATCCTTCGGGCAGGGGTTTGTACGCACGGATGACGCGCCGTTCAAACCTCGCCAGACGCTGTGGATATTGCAAGCCCAAATCCAACGAACGATCGGGTAGGTAAGGCAGACAACGGGGGCAGCGCCGGTTGAAGTAATGCGATTTTTTTGGGAAAAATGGCATCCCGTAGGGGAATCGAACCCCTCTTTCCAGGTTGAAAACCTGGCGTCCTAACCGATAGACGAACGGGACGCGCTTGGCGTGAGGCGGTATTTATGAAAAGCGGCGCGGGTCCGCAAGGGGAAAAATCGCCCTTTGTGAAAGATTTTTCCCGCCTGCATTTTTGCCGAAACCTATGCAGGCGCGGCGTCTTCCAACCGAAGCTGGACCGAGGTCCGCCCCCCCCATGAGTTCAGCTCCAATCGCCCGGCAAGATTGAAACGCGCGCCGTTGTGGTTTGACAATATTTGACCCAAACCCGTGTCAAACGCCCCGAATGCGATCCCCTCTAACCTTGGGCCCGTGCCGTCTGAAAAGGCGAATTTCAGGTGCGACTGGCCCACCGCGCGGGTATAGCTTAGGGCCATTTCCGGAAAAGCGAAACGCGGCGCGGGCGACGAGGCCCCGAACGGCCCAGCGTTTTCAAGCTGTTCAACCAGTTCGACACTGGCCGCACCGGGCATCAAAACGCCGTCCAGCTTCAAATCCGCAGCGCCCAATTGGTCCGCACCCTGCTGGGCCAGAAGCTGCGACAGACGGGCCATCGCCGCGTCAAGCTGGTCGCGGGTCACGGTCAAACCGGCGGCCATCTTATGCCCTCCGCCTTTCAGCAAAAGGCCCTCGCTGGACAAACGCTGGATCGCGTGGCCCAGATCAATGCCGCTGACCGACCGACCCGAACCTTTGCCCTCGTCCCCGTCAAAGCCGATGACGACGGAAGGCCGGTTGGCGCTTTCTTTCAGGCGCGCGGCGACGATCCCCACCACGCCCGGGTGCCAGCCGTCGCCCGCGGCCCAGACCAAGGGGGCCTTCAGCCCGCGTTGCTCGGCCTGTTCTGACGCCGCCAGGCGCACATGATCCTCGATCGAACGGCGTTCGGCATTCAGCGCATCCAGCTTTTGCGCCAGCGAAAGCGCCTCGGCCGGATCGGCGGTGCTGAGCAAACGGGCACCCAGATCGGCCTGGCCGATGCGCCCGCCGGAATTGACCCTTGGCCCGAACACAAATCCAAGGGTCTGGCCCGAAGGCGGTTTTTCCAGATTGGTCACATCCGCCAAAGCTGCCAGTCCGGGACGGTCGCGTGCCGTCATCACGCGCAGGCCCTGACGCACGAAGGCGCGGTTGACCCCTGTCAACGGGGCCACGTCGGCGACCGTTGCCAGCGCCACCAGATCAAGCATGCGCATCAGGTCGGGACCCTTGCCGCCCGCCTCGCGCAATTGCCGCCCTGCCTCGACCAGCATCAGGAACACCACCGCGGCGGCACATAGATGCGCCAGATCGCCGCTTTCGTCCTGACGGTTCGGGTTCACCACGGCCAATGCAGGGGGCAGGGTTTCGCCGCCCAGATGGTGATCCAGCACCACCACATCGGCCCCTTTGGCCGCAGCAACCGGATCATGCGACAGGGTTCCGCAATCGACGCAGATGATCAGATCATGCGCCTGGGCCAGCGACCGCATTGCAGGTTCGTTCGGACCATAGCCTTCGTCAATCCGGTCGGGGACATAAAGCGTCGCCTCGCGCCCCATCTGCCGCAGCCAGTCGATCAAAAGCGCCGCCGAGCAGCCGCCATCCACATCGTAATCCGCGAAAATCGCGATCTTTTCGCGCGCGTCTACCGCCGCAAGAAACCGGGCGGCGGCGGTTTCCATGTCTTTCAGCGATCGCGGATCAGGCAGCAAAGCCTTCAGGGTGGGGGTCAGATAATCTGCGCTGTCCTCAGGCGTCACATTGCGCTTCACCAGCGTCAGGCAAACGGCCCGGGGAAGGCCGGTTTGCTGCTCCATCGCTTCGGCCAGCCGCTGCTGTTCAGACGACGGCCCAAGCCATCGCCGCCCGGTCACTGAGCTTTCAACGCCGAGGTAACTCAATCAGCCGGCCGAGCGCGGGTTCCGGTAGTGCATACGGCGCACCGATCCGGTTTTCGAGCGCATCAGGATGGTTTCAACCGTCAGATGGCCCGGTTCGCGTTTGACGCCGGGAACCAGATTGCCGTCGGTGACACCCGACGCGGCAAAGATCACGTCGCTAGTGACCATTTCATCGCGCGAGTAGATCTTGTCGAGATCGGAAATACCGGCTTTGGCGGCGCGGTTGCGTTCGTATTCGTGGCGGAAATGCAGACGGCCATACATCTGCCCGCCCATGCATTTCAGCGCAGCGGCGGCCAGAACACCTTCGGGTGCGCCACCTGTGCCCATATACATGTCGATATTGGTGACTTCCGGTTCGGCGCAGTGCATGACGCCGGCAACGTCCCCATCCGTGATCAGACGGATCGCGGCCCCGGTCGAGCGGACCTCTTCGATCATGTCCTGATGGCGTGGACGTTCGAGAATGCAAACAGTGATGTCACGTGGCGAACACCCCTTGGCCTTGGCCAGCGCCTCAACCCGTTCTTTCGGCGACATATCAAGCGAAACAACCCCTTGCGGATATCCCGGACCGATGGCCAGCTTGTCCATATAGGTGTCCGGCGCATGCAGCATCGATCCGCGCGGCCCCATGGCGATCACCGCCAGCGCGTTCGGCATGTCCTTGGCGGTCAGCGTGGTGCCCTCGAGCGGATCAAGCGCGATATCGACACCCGGGCCTTCGCCGGTGCCCACCTCTTCGCCGATGAAAAGCATCGGCGCTTCGTCGCGTTCGCCTTCACCGATGACAACCACACCGTTGATATCCAGCAGGTTCAACTGGGTGCGCATCGCGTCCACGGCTGCCTGGTCGGCGGCTTTTTCGTCCCCGCGCCCGATCAGGTCGGCGGTAGCAATCGCAGCGGCTTCGGTCACCCGGGCCAGACCGAGCGACAGCATTCGGTCATTGAAATCAACAGGTGCGTTCATCGGAAAATTCCTTTGTATCAGGCATGCGCAAGTATGATCTGTTTATGGGTCAGACCACACAGAGACAAGCGCAACGGCGCAGGAGGCGCGTATTTTAACGCTAACGGTTGTGTCAGACGTCCTCGATCCGCAAGGCCACCGGCTGTCCGTTTACAAATCCGGTGGCCGGAAGGGTTTCAAGGGCACGCTCCAACGTGCTCCAGCGGGTTGAGTGGGTCACGATCAACACCGGCGCAAGCTCGTCTTCGTGGCTGGTCTGGCGCATCCGGTCAATGGAAACCCCGGCTTCACCCAAAGCTTTGGCAACCGCCGCAAGTGCGCCCGGTTTGTCCAGAAGATCCATGCGGATGTAATAAGGGGTTTCCGCAGTGCTCATGGTCGATGTGGCTTTGACAAGCGTTGCGGCGGGCTGGCCGAAGGTGGCCACACGGATGCCGCGCGCGATATCGCAGACATCGCCCATCACCGCACTGGCGGTCGGGCCTTCGCCCGCCCCGGCGCCGCGCAGAACGATCTGGCCAACCGAATCCCCTTCGATCACGATCATATTGGTGCCGCCTTCAAGCTGACCCAGCGGCGAATCCGCCGGAACCAGACAGGGGGCCATGCTTTGCGACAGACCCTCGTCAGTCATTTTGGCAATACCCAAAAGCTTGATGCGATACCCCATGTCCGCCGCGTGGCGGATATCCTCGATTTTGATGCGCTGGATACCCTCAAGATAGACCGCATCGAAATCCACTTGCGTGCCGTAGGCTATCGACGACAGCAAGGACAGCTTGTGGCCCGCATCGATCCCGCCGACATCCAGATTTGGGTCGGCCTCGAGATAGCCCAGCTTGTCGGCCTCGTCGAACAGCGCGTTATACCCCTGGCCTGTCGCCTCCATTCGGGTCAGGATATAGTTGCAGGTGCCGTTCATCACGCCCATGACGCGGCTGAACGTGTTGCCAGCCAGACCTTCGGTCAGGGCCTTGATACACGGGATGCCCCCGGCGACCGCCGCTTCAAAGCGGATCACGCGGCCGTTGGATTCGGCCAGCTCCGCAAGCTCTTGCCCGTGATGCGCCAGCATCGCCTTGTTGGCCGTTACCACATCCTTGCCCGCTTTCAACGCCGCCTCGGTCGAGGCTTTCGCCGGGCCGTCACTGCCGCCCATCAGCTCGACATAGATGTCCACATCGTCGCGGGTGGCCAGCCGCACCGGATCGTCTTCCCAGGCGATGCCCGACAGATCGACACCACGGTCCTTGTCGCGGGTGCGGGCGGAAACGGCGGTAATCTCGATCATCCGTCCGGTCCGTGCCGCCATGCGGGTCGCATGGTTCTGCACGATTTTCACGACGCCAACGCCAACGGTTCCAAGACCGGCGATGCCCAGACGGAGCGGGTTTGTCATCAGGCTCTCCATAGGATCAGAATAACTTGGCCTGCGGTGTAACTTGTTCGCCATTGGGCCGCAACTGCGGGCAGCCCCTGATCAGTTAAAAAGCGTTCCGATCCGCGCCCAGAGACCGGCAGTGCGGCTGTCAAGTTCTTCGATCACTTCGGCACCGGTGTTGGTGCTTTCCTCGGGCACTTCCTGCGACAGGGCAATCAGCTTGGGATATTCCGCGTTCAGGCTGGCCTCGGACACCCGGTCGCTGAGCGATGGAAAATCGGCACAGCCCGCCAGGGCGAGGGTAAACAGGACAAGAAGCAAGCGGCGCATTGGGGACCTTTCCAAGTTCCTCAAGGATGTAATCCCCGCCAAGGGCCGACGCAAGCGGGCTGGTATTTGAACATGCGTTCAGATAAAGCTGGGCTATGGCACGAACCTCGGGATCCTTCTCAGATATCACCGGCCCGAAAATCCGCGCTGCGGCGCTGCGGCTTTTTGCGCGTCACGGCTATGCGGCGGTATCCATGCGCCAGATCGCGGGCGAGGTCGGCGTGCAGGCCGGAGCGCTTTATAATTATATCCCGGACAAGCAATCGCTTCTGTTTGACCTGCTTAAGGGCCATATGGACGAATTGCTGGCCGAACGCGCGGACAATCACCTTACCGGATCGCCGACCACCCGTTTAGAGGATTTCACCCGTTTCCACATCCGCTTTCACCATATGCGTAAAGATGCGGTCTTTATCTCGTATATGGAGTTGCGCAACCTGACCGAAGAAAACTTCGCCCTGATCGAGGCGCTTCGGTCGCGCTACGAAAACGACCTTCAAACGATACTCGAAGCGGGCCGGGCCTCGGGCGATTTCACGCTAAGCGACGCCAAGGTCTCGGCCCGTGCGATAATCGCCATGCTAACAGGCGTGAACACCTGGTTCCGCGAGGACGGGCGATTGAAACTGGCCGAAGTGGAACAGATATACTGGCAAATGGTACAGAATCTGGTTGCCAGCCGGGGCTGAATAGGACAGGTCGTTTTCGTCAAGCAGCCAAATTCGGGGAAATTTTGCATGTCGGAAAAAATCCTGTCGCAAATCGAAGCCTCTGCCCCGCGGCGGGTTTTTGGCATTGCCACGCTTCTGACAATGGGGGCCTTGCTGATCTATCTCGGGCTGACCCTGCCTGCCGACCTGCTGGGCCGGGTCTTTCTGCTGGCAGTGGGGGGCGTGGCGCTTTGGGCCTCGGACGGGATGCGGCGCGCGACAAACTCGGTCGTCGAACTGCGCGAGGACGGGATTTATGACGGCGACGGCACCCTGATCGCGGCACTTTCCAACATCAAAAGTCTGGATCGCGGCGTTTTCGCGTTCAAACCGTCGACCGGTTTCATCCTGCGTCTGACCGAACCCATGCCGCGCGTCTGGCGTCCGGGCCTGTGGTGGCGATACGGGCGTCGCGTCGGCGTCGGCGGTGTTACGGCAGCACATCAGGCCAAGGCAATGGCCGAGATTATCTCGGCTCTGATCCACAAGGAAGACTGACCCGACCCGCTTTCGAAACTGTGATCGGCAGGGGGTCATCATTCTGCTTGGGTATTCCAGAATTTCCGCTAGTGTTTTCCAGAATCTTTAGGGCGGTGGTCATCAATGCCCCCTAATTAAGGACATGACCGAATGTCATGTGTCTGGAGGATCGGATGAAAGTTGGTAAAGAACCCAGTTTCCGCGAAAGTGTGGATTTGATGTTCAACAGGGCGGTTGCCCTGATGGACCTGCCGCCCGGTCTGGAAGAAAAAATTCGCGTCTGCAACGCCACATATACGGTGCGTTTCGGTGTACGCCTGCGTGGAAAAATCCACACCTTCACCGGCTATCGCGCGGTTCATTCGGAACATATGGAACCGGTCAAAGGCGGCATTCGTTTTGCCGAAGCCGTCGATCAGGACGAGGTTGAGGCGCTGGCCGCTTTGATGACCTATAAATGTGCGCTGGTCGAAACACCCTTTGGCGGCTCGAAAGGCGGGTTGTGCATCAACCCCCGCGACTATGACGAGCACGAGCTTGAGCAAATCACCCGCCGGTTTGCCTATGAGCTGATCAAGCGCGATCTGATCAATCCGTCGCAAAACGTACCGGCGCCCGATATGGGCACGGGTGAACGCGAAATGGCATGGATTGCCGACCAATATGCGCGGATGAATACCACCGATATCAACGCGCGGGCCTGTGTGACCGGCAAACCTTTGAACGCAGGCGGAATTCACGGTCGGGTCGAAGCGACGGGCCGCGGGGTGCAATACGCCTTGCGCGAATTCTTCCGCGACCCGCGCGATGTGGCGAAAGCGGGGCTGACCGGCAAGCTGGATGGCAAACGGGTGATTGTTCAGGGTCTGGGCAATGTGGGCTACCACGCCGCCAAGTTCCTGCAAGACGAAGACGGGGCGATCATCACCGGCATAATCGAGCGTGACGGGGCCTTGTTTGATCCCAAGGGTCTTGATGTCTCGGCCGTTCACGAATGGCTGGCCAAACATGGCGGCGTGGCGGATTTTCCGGACGCCACCCATTGCGCCGAAGGCGCCTCTGTGCTCGAGGAAGATTGCGATATCCTGATCCCCGCCGCGCTTGAGGGCGTGATCAACATGACCAACGCGGCCCGCATCAAGGCGCCATTGATCATCGAAGCGGCGAACGGGCCGGTGACGGCAGGGGCCGATGATATCCTGCGCGAAAAAGGCACCGTGATCATTCCCGACATGTATGCCAATGCCGGCGGTGTGACGGTTTCCTACTTCGAATGGGTCAAAAACCTGTCGCATATCCGTTTCGGGCGCATGCAGCGCCGTCAGGAAGAGGCGCGCCACGAACTGATCGTCTCTGAACTCGAGCGGTTGGATCGGTATCTTGGGGAAGCATGGTCAATGTCGCCAAACTTCAAGGACAAGTATCTTCGCGGCGCGGACGAGCTTGAACTGGTGCGCTCGGGCCTGGATGACACGATGCGCATCGCCTACCAGTCCATGCGCGAGGTTTGGCATGGCCGCGACGATGTGCAGGACCTGCGCACCGCCGCCTATATCGTCGCGATCGAGCGTGTGGCCGCCAGTTATCGTGCCAAGGGGCTTTGATCCTTGGCCAAAGGGGTGACAATTCCGTTTTCCTGCAGTTGCGGGAAAACGGGTGGGGTGGTGCATGATGTTGCACCCGACAGGGGCAACCACCTGATATGCTATTGCTCGGATTGCCAGACGGCTGCGAATGTACTGGGCTATCAGGACACGCTGGACAATTGGGGCGGGACGACGGTGTTCCAGACCATCCCGCGCAATGTCGAATTTGAAAGGGGGCAGCGGTATCTGGCCTGTCTGCGCCTGTCGCCCAAGGGGATGCTGCGCTGGTATGCCGGTTGCTGCAACGCCCCGCTGTTCAATGTTCTGCCCAATTCTCGGATCGCCATGACCGGATTGAACATGGCCCGTATCGCTGAAAGCGACCAGGCCGCGTTCGGCCCGCTGGCGGGCGTCTACTCGGCAAAGGGGGCGAAGAACCCGCCGCCCGACCTGAAAGACCGGGGCATCCCCAAAGCCTTTGCGCTGGTTTTTTGGCGGGCGGTCAAGGCGCAATTGCGCGGCGACAGCGCCGCCCCGTTTTTTGATGCCAATGGCCAGCCGGTTGTCACGCCCCGCGTGCTGACCCTTGAAGAACGCAAGGCCGCGCGGCCGGGCCGGGGGCCAATCAGTCGCTGAATGACCTGTATTTGTCGAAATCTTCCAGCGCCCGGTTCCGCCGGTTGCTATTGTGGGCCGGACTTGCTTCAGTCGGACTGAGGATTCACAGGAGATCACCATGCGCTTTTCCGCGCTTCGCGTTCTGAAAGAGGGCCTGACCGGTAACAAAGGGTGGGGGCCACACTGGCGCGACCCTGAACCGAAACCCGAATATGATGCCATCATTATCGGCGGCGGCGGGCACGGGCTGTCGACCGCCTATTATCTGGCCAAGAACCACGGCATGACCAATATCGCCGTGCTGGAAAAAGGCTATATCGGCGGCGGCAATGTGGGCCGGAACACCACCATCGTGCGGGCCAATTATTTCCTGCCGGGCAATCAGGAATTCTACAGCCATTCGCTGAAGCTTTGGGAAGATCTCGAGATTGACCTGAACTATAACGTGATGCATTCGCAGCGCGGTTTGATCAACCTGTTCCACTCGGACGGGCAGCGCGATGCCTTCGCACGGCGCGGCAATGCGATGATCAATCAGGGCGACGATGCGATCCTGCTGGACCGCGAAGGCGTGCGCGAAATGCTGCCCTATCTGGATTTCGACAATATCCGCTTTCCGATTTACGGTGGCCTTTACCACCCCCGTGGCGGCACCGCGCGTCATGATGCGGTGGCATGGGGCTATGCCCGCGGCGCCGACCAGCGCGGCGTGGACCTGATCCAGAACTGCGAAGTCACCGGCATCGATATTGAAAACGGTCAGGTCATCGGCGTGCAAACCACGCGCGGGGCGATCAAGGCCAGAAAGGTTGGCATGGTTGTCGCGGGCCGCTCAAGCCAGGTCGCGGCGATGGCCGGTATGCAGATCCCGATTGAATCGACCGTGTTGCAGGCTTTCGTGACCGAAGGTCTGAAACCGGTGATCGACCATGTGATCAGCTTTGGTATGGGGCATTTCTATATCAGCCAGTCCGACAAGGGCGGTTTGGTCTTTGGCGGCGACGTGGATTTCTATGCCACCTATTCCCAGCGTGGCAATCTGCCGATGATGGAGCATGTGATGGAGGCCGGCATGACCCTGATGCCGATGATCGGCAAAGCCAAGGTGCTGCGCTCGTGGGGCGGGATCATGGACATGTCGCCCGACGGCTCTCCGGTGATCGACAAGACCCATATCGACGGGCTGTTTCTGAATTGCGGCTGGAACTATGGCGGGTTCAAGGCCGTACCCGCTTCGGGCTGGTCAATGGCGCATCTGATGGCCACCGGAAACCACTCGGAATATGCCTCGAAATTCCTGCTGGACCGCTTCCGTTCGGGCTATGGCCTGATGGATGAAGAAGGCACCGGCAGCCAGCATAATCTGCACTAAGGAGCGTTGAGCAATGAGAATCAATTGCCCCATTTGCGGCGAACGTGACCGGCGCGAGTTTTACTATGTCGGCGCGGCTCAGAACGTGGCGCGACCTGCGCCTGATGCGGGGGCGGATGTGTGGAACGATTATCTGCACAACCGCGAAAACCCCGCAGGGCGCACCCGTGACCTGTGGCAGCACGAAAGCGGCTGCGCGGCGTGGCTGGTTGTGACCCGAGACACCAACACGCACGAGATTTTCAGCGTCGAGCTGGCCTCGAAATCCGAGGAGGCGACGCGATGAGAATAAAGAACAAGGGTCTGATCGATCGCACCCACCGCGTTTCGTTCCGTTTTGACGGCCAGCAAATCAGCGGGTTTGACGGCGATACCGTCGCCTCGGCGCTGCTGGCCAACGACATCCGCCTGATGGGCCGGTCGTTCAAATATCACCGCCCGCGCGGGCCGCTGACCGCAGGGTCTGAAGAACCCAACGCGCTGATGACCATCGGCTCGGGCGCCGCGCAGGATCCCAATGTGCGGGCCACCGTGCAAGAGATTTACAGCGGGCTTGAGGTGCGCAGCCAAAACGCCTGGCCGTCGCTGGGCTTTGACGCGCTGGGCGTGAACAACCTGCTGTCGCCGTTCTTCGGCGCGGGTTTTTACTATAAAATGATGATGTGGCCCAAACCCCTGTGGGAGAAATTCTACGAACCCCTGATCCGCCGCGCGGCGGGGCTGGGCGGTTTGTCCGGGCAGCACAACCCCGACAAATATGAACGCGCCTGGGCCTATTGCGATCTTCTGGTGATCGGCGCCGGGCCTGCCGGGCTTATGGCGGCGATGACGGCGGCCAAGTCGGGTGCTGATGTGATCCTGTGCGACGAAGACAGCATCATGGGCGGGCGGCTGAACGCCGAAACGCACGAGGTTGACGGCATGCCCGGCACCGACTGGGCGGCCAGAACCGTGGCCGATCTGGCCGAGATGGAAAACGTCCGCCTGATGACCCGGACCACGGTGACGGGGGCCTATGATCAGGGCACCTTTGGCGCATTGGAACGTGTCGCCCATCATGCGCCCCGGCGCGACGGCCAGCCGCTTGAATGCTTCTGGCGGATCGTGGCCAAGGCCAGCGTCATGGCCACCGGCGCATTAGAGCGCCCGATTGCCTTTCGCAACAATGATCGTCCGGGCATTATGACCGCCAGCGCCGTGCGCAGCTATTTGAACCGCTGGGGGGTGGTCGCGGGCAAAAACGTCGCGGTTTTCGGCAATAACGACGATGCCCACCGAACCGCCTTGGATTTGCAGGCGGCCGGGGTCAATGTCGTTGCGATGATCGACAGCCGCCCTGATGCGACCGCGATAGGCGATTATCGCCTGATCCCAGGCGGGCAGGTGACGGATGCGATGGGCGGCAAAGGGCTGACCAATATCACTGTCAAATCCGCCAGCGGTTCGGAAAGCCTTGGCGTCGATTGCCTGGGCGTGTCCGGCGGCTGGAACCCTTCGGTGCATCTGGCTTGTCACATGAACGGCCGTCCGGTCTGGAACGACGATATTGCGGGTTTCGTGGCCAAGCCCGACATGGTGCCGGGCATGATCGCCGCCGGTTCGGCGAACGGCGAGTTTTCGACCGCCGCCTGCCTTCAGGGCGGGATCGACGCGGCCAATGCGGCGCTGGGCAGGATTGGCAAATCCGCCGCCAAAGTGACCCCTCCCAAGGCCGAGGACGGTGCCTATCATATCACCCCGCTCTGGACCGTGCCGCACAAGGGCCGCGCGTGGCTGGATTTCCAAAACGATGTCACCGTCAAGGATATCAAGGGCGCCGCGCAGGAAAACTTCCGCTCGGTCGAGCATATGAAACGCTTCACCACCCAGGGCATGGCGACCGATCAGGGCAAGAACTCGAATGTTGGGGCCTTGGCGATTCTGGCCGATGCCACCGGTCGCAGCATTCCGCAAACTGGCACCACGACCTTCCGCCCGCCCTATACGCCGGTGCCGATTGCCGCGATGGGGGCAGGGGCGCAAGGGGCCGGTTTTGCCCCGCAGCGCTTTACCACCAGCCACGCCGCCAGCGCAGACGACATGAACGCCCCGATGATCGAGGCGGGGCTTTGGTATCGCCCCAGCTATTTCCCGAAACCGGGCGAAACCCACTGGCGGCAAAGCTGCGACCGAGAGGTTGGCTATGTCCGCAACGCCGTCGGCGTGGCGGATGTGTCAACTTTGGGCAAGATCGACATTCAGGGCAAAGACGCGGGCGAATTTCTTGATTTTGCTTACACAAACATGTTTTCGACCTTGAAAAAGGGCAAGGTCCGCTATGGGCTGATGCTGCGCGAAGACGGGCATGTGATGGATGATGGCACCACCGCACGGCTGGGTGAAAGCCATTATTTCACCACCACCACCACTGCGGCCGCCGGTCAGGTGATGAAACATCTTGAGTTTATCCGTCAGGCCCTGCGCCCCGATCTGGATGTGCAGCTGATCTCAACCACCGAGCAATGGGCGCAATTTGCCGTCGCCGGACCGAATTCGCGGGCGTTGTTGAACGATTTGCTGGATGACCCCGTTGATAATGAAAATTTCCCCTTCATGAGCTGCGGTGAGGTGTCGTTAGGGGGTGTGAAATCGCGCCTGTTCCGCATCTCGTTCAGTGGCGAACACGCCTATGAACTGGCCGTGCCCGCGCGATACGGTGACAGCCTGTTCCGCGAACTTGTGAGCCGGGCCGAGGCTTTGGGAGGCGGGGCCTACGGCATGGAGGCGCTGAACGTATTGCGAATCGAGAAAGGCTTTATCACCCACGCCGAAATCCACGGCCGCACCACGGCGGATGATATCGGCATGGGCAAAATGGTGTCGGCCAAAAAAGATTGCATCGGGAAAACCGCCAGCCAGCGCCCCGGTCTGCACGGCGATCACCGCGAGCAACTGGTTGGCCTGAAACCGCTGGACAGCACGCAAGAGCTGACCGCCGGGGGGCACTTGTTCGACAAGGGGGCCGAGGCGATCCGCGTCAATGATCAGGGCTATGTGACCTCGGTCTGCTGGTCGCCGACGATGAATACGTCCCTTGGGCTGGGGTTCCTGAAAAACGGCCGCAACCGGCTGGGCGAGGTGATCCGCTTTGTCGACCACCTGCGCAAATCCGAATTTGAATGCGAGGTCTGCCATCCCGTGTTCCTCGACCCGGAAGGAGGGCGTGCCCGTGGTTAACCTGATTGCAAAATCCCCCTGCGACGGGCTGCTGCCCGTGACCATCGGCAACGTCACCCTGTCCGAGCGTGATCTGGGTCGGATGACCTCGGTCGCGCCCTACAAGGGTGAACAAAAGGCCGTGTCGGCGGTGATGAAAGACGCCCACGGCGTGGCCTTCCCGTCGCCGAACCGGATGACCACGAAAGGCGGCGCTCAGGCGCTTTGGTTCGGACAAGGCCAGGCGCTGCTGATCGGGCCGGATCCGGATGTGTCGCTGACAGCAAAGGCCGCGATGACCGACCAAAGCGATGCCTGGGCGGTGGTTGAACTGAAAGGCCCGAAGGCGGCGGATGTTCTGGCGCGGCTGATCTCGATCGATTTGCGCCCGACCGAATTCAAACGCGGCCACACGGCGCGCTGTGATCTGCTGCATATGATGGCCTCGGTCACAAAAACCGGGGCAGACAGCTTTCAAATCATGGTGTTCCGCGCGATGGCCAAAACGCTGGTGCATGATCTGACCACCGCAATGGAAAGCGTCCACGCGCGTGTTATTGCCTAACAGCCCGCGCAAAGGTGACAAGAAAAGCCCCATACACTAGGTGTGGGGCCAACATCTTTTCAAAGGACGAAACATGAAAAAAGCATGGGTTCTGGCCGCCGCAATGGCAATCGGAGCAACGCAAGTGCAGGCGCAGGTCACGGATAAGACTGAGGCTTGTGAAATGTCGGGCGTCTTTGTCGCGCAAGCGGTTGAAATGCGCGTCGCCGGAATGGACCGCAAGGAAACGCAAGCCGCGATCAAAGACACCATCACCGAAAACGTGTTGATGTGGTCTTTGGTGCTGGGACCGATGGTCAAACAGATCTACCAACTGCCTATCGAGAAGATGACGCCGGATTATGCCGAAAAATTCGTGGAGGCCTGTCTGGAACAGTGACTGGACTTTGACGCCTGAGACCCCAATATATCGGGTATGAGTCTGCCCCCCGGTTTTCTGGATGAATTGCGCACAAGAACCAGCCTTACCCAAGTGGTGGGGCGCAAGGTCATGTGGGATCAGCGCAAGTCCAATCAGGGCAAGGGCGACATGTGGGCGCCTTGCCCGTTTCATCAGGAAAAAACCGCGTCTTTTCATGTGGATGACCGGCAGGGCTATTACTATTGCTTTGGCTGCCACGCAAAGGGGGATGCGATCAGCTTTGTCCGCGAAACCGAGAATGTGGATTTCATCGAAGCGGTCGAAATTCTCGCGCGTGAGGCTGGTATGCCAATGCCCGCCCGCGATCCCAAAGCGGCTGAAAAAGCGGACCGGCGCACCCAACTGACCGATGTGACCGAGCAGGCGGTGCAGTTTTTCCGCCTGCAATTGCAGACCGGCGCGGGGAGCGAAGCGCGGGCCTATCTGTCGGGGCGCGGATTGACGCCAGAGGTTCTGGACCGCTGGCAAATCGGATTTGCGCCCGATGGCTGGCAAAACCTGTGGGATCACCTGAAGGCAAAGAATGTCCCAGATGAATTGATCCTGGCCGCCGGTCTGGCGAAGCCGTCCAACAAGGGCAAAAAACCCTACGACACTTTCCGCAACCGCATCATGTTTCCGATCCGCGATGCGCGGGGCCGGGCGATTGCCTTTGGCGGGCGGGCAATGGACCCCAATGACAACGCCAAATACCTGAATTCACCCCAGACCGAGATTTTCGACAAAGGGCGGAACCTTTATAACCTCGGCCCGGCCCGCGCGGCAACCGGCAAGGGCCAGCCGCTGATCGTGGCCGAGGGCTATATGGACGTGATCGCCCTGTCCGAAGCGGGGTTTGGCGCGTCCGTGGCCCCTCTGGGCACGGCTGTCACCGAGGATCAGTTGCGCCTGCTATGGCGCTTGTCATCCGAACCGGTGATCGCGCTTGACGGGGATACGGCGGGGCTGCGCGCCGCATTCCGCGTGGTCGATCTTGCCCTGCCTCTGATCGAAGCCGGCCATTCCTTGCGCTTTGCCCTGATGCCCGAAGGCAAAGACCCTGACGATCTGGTGCGGTCGGGGGGCAGACAGGCCGTGCAAGAGGTGCTTGAGACCTCGCTGCCGATGGTCAACCTGCTTTGGCGGCGCGAAACCGAAGGGCAGGTCTTTGACAGCCCCGAGCGCAAGGCGATGCTGGATAAGGTCCTGCGCGAAAAAACCGCTCTGATCCGCGATCCGAATGTGCGCAAGCATTACGATGATGCCTTCTATCAGCTCAAACGCGATCTGTTCTTCCAAGCCCGCCCGCAACGGGGCAGCTGGAAATCGCAGACCCAACCCGGCATTCATCACGAAACCCGCAGGTCCTTTCTTGCCGCGGCGGCCGAGAAAGATCAGGACGCCCTGCATGAGGCGGTTTTGTTGGCCGTACTGATCAAAGTGCCGGAGATCGTGGTGGATTTTGAGCACGGTCTGGAAAACATCCATTTCGACAATCCGGCCCATGAACGGATCAAAACCATTCTTTTGCAATATGCCCATAACGGTGCCGAGGTGCTGGAAGCCGAGATTGCCAGCCAAATGGGCGCCGAGGCTGTTGAAAAGCTGATGGCAGCCCCCCATGTCGCTATTGTTCCGGCCCTGCGGCGACCGGCGGATCACGATCTCGCACGGCTGACGGTGGATGCGGAACTTCAGAAACTCAGAACGCGCCGCGGTCGCCGGATGGAAGTTGAAGATGCCTTGGAAGATTTCAGCCACCGCCCGTCCGAAAGCCTGACCCACCGGTTGAAGGACGCGGCCGAGGAAAGCCACCGCGCCGAGGCCAATAAACAGGAAGACACGACCGAGTATGACATTGGCCCCAATGGGGCACCAATCAGCCGGGAAGAGCGAAGGCGCAGCAAGGAACTTTACGACAATATTCGCTTTACCAAATCAAGGCACTGACATTTCCGCATTAATCGGGCAGAAACACAGAATCATTACGCGCGAATCACTTCAAACTTTGGGTGATTCGCTTTATTCGATAGTGAACCGAATCACTGCCCCCTGATAGGAGCACCGAATGGCCGCCAAAGACACTGACGACGACAAGTCCAACGATCAGGAAGCGGATATCTCGCTGGATATGAGCCAGGCCGCGGTTAAGAAGATGATCGCCGAGGCACGCGAGCGTGGATATATCACCTATGATCAGTTGAACACGGTCCTGCCGCCGGATCAGGTTTCGTCCGAACAGATCGAAGACGTGATGTCGATGCTCAGCGAAATGGGCATCAACATCATCGAAGATGACGAGGTGGAAGAGGAAGAGCAGAAATCCACCGCCGTGGTTGAGGTGAACGCCAACAAAGAGGTGGCGCTGTCATCGGGCAAGGAAGAAAAGCTTGACCGTACCGATGATCCGGTGCGCATGTATCTGCGCGAAATGGGCAGCGTCGAGCTGCTTAGCCGTGAAGGCGAGATCGCGATTGCAAAACGGATCGAGGCCGGCCGCAACACGATGATCTCGGGGCTTTGCGAAAGCCCGCTGACCTTCCAGGCGATCACCATCTGGCGCGATGAACTTTTGTCCGAAGACATCCTGCTGCGCGACGTGATCGATCTCGAGGCGACTTTCGGCAACGCGATGGAAGGCGACGAGGAAGAATCCGTCGTCGATACCAGCAACGTCACCGCCGCTCCGCAAGCCGACAAGTCGAACGAGCCAGAGCTTGACGCCGACGGCAATCCGATTGCCCAGGATGATGACGACGACGAAGACGAAGCCGCCAACATGTCGCTTGCGGCTATGGAAGCAGCGCTCAAGCCGCGCGTTCTGGAAATGCTCGACCGTATCGCGGATGATTATTCCAAACTGTCCGCCATGCAGGACAGCCGGATCGAAGCGACGCTGAACCATGACGCGGATTTTTCGAAGAAAGACGAAGAAACCTATCAGGCGCTGCGCTCGGAAATCGTTGAACTGGTGAACGAACTTCACCTGCATAACAACCGTATCGAAGCCCTGATTGATCAGCTTTACGGCATCAACCGCCGTATCATGCAGATCGACAGTGCGATGGTTAAGCTGGCGGATCAGGCCCGCATCAACCGCAAGGAATTCATCGGCGAATACCGCGGACACGAGCTTGATCCCAACTGGATGGAGCGGATGGCCGAAAAGTCTGGCCGTGGTTGGCAGATGTTCATCGAGCGCTCGACCGAGAAGGTCGAGGAATTGCGCAACGACATGGCGCAGGTCGGCCAGTATGTCGGGCTGGACATCAGCGAATTCCGCCGCATTGTGGGTCAGGTCCAGAAGGGCGAGAAAGAGGCGCGTCAGGCCAAGAAGGAAATGGTCGAGGCGAACCTGCGCCTGGTGATCTCGATTGCCAAGAAATACACTAACCGCGGCCTGCAATTCCTTGATCTTATTCAGGAAGGCAATATCGGCCTGATGAAGGCCGTGGACAAGTTTGAGTACCGTCGCGGCTATAAATTCTCGACCTATGCCACATGGTGGATCCGACAGGCGATCACCCGTTCGATCGCCGATCAGGCCCGCACCATCCGTATTCCGGTCCATATGATCGAAACGATCAACAAGCTGGTGCGCACCGGCCGTCAGATGCTGCACGAAATCGGCCGCGAGCCGACGCCGGAAGAATTGGCCGCCAAGTTGCAAATGCCGCTCGAGAAGGTGCGCAAGGTGATGAAAATCGCCAAAGAGCCGATCAGCCTCGAAACGCCGATTGGCGACGAGGAAGACAGCCAGCTGGGTGATTTCATCGAGGACAAGAACGCCGTGCTGCCACTGGACAGCGCCATTCAGGAAAACCTTAAAGAAACCACCACCCGCGTGCTGTCATCACTGACCCCGCGCGAAGAACGTGTGCTGCGGATGCGCTTTGGCATCGGCATGAACACCGACCACACGCTTGAAGAAGTGGGCCAGCAGTTCAGCGTGACCCGCGAACGGATCAGGCAGATCGAGGCGAAGGCGCTGCGGAAGTTGAAGCATCCGTCGAGGAGCCGGAAGCTAAGGTCTTTCTTGGATCAGTGAATTAGGAAAGGGCGTCGGGTTGGGCGCCTTTTTTCGCGAGCGTCATGCTGGAAGCATGCCTTTGGCATGACCCGCCCCGAAGGGGCGGCGCTTTTGTAACCTCTCGCCAATCACAGACGTCCATTGGGTTTGAGAGATAAATTGCCCCAAGGATAGTAATCCGATGCCACCCCGCGGGTCGGCGCTCGCGCTTAGGGTGGGTTTTCAACCCACCACGACCACGCTGTTAAATAAAAAGGCCCCGGCTCAGGGCCGGGGCGCAACACCACGCCTCGGCCTTGCGCCGGGGCCTCTGCTTCAATCCAGATCAAAAACCAAATTGCTTAAATCCACCCATTCCGGATTTTTCTCCGCAATCAGCGCATTCTTCCAAGCCCTTCTCCAACGTTTGATCGACCTTTGACGTCGAAGAGAGGTTTCAAACTCTTCGTGACGCTCAAACCAGACCAAATGCCGGATGTTGTGTTTCGCTGTGTGCTTGGACAATCCCATTTGATGCGCCTGAACTCCGGAGCGTAGCTGTTCCGTCCGACCGATATAGATCGCTCCGTTTGGGCGGGACGCGAGGATGTAGACGAAATGGGGCATGGTTTGGTTGGTAGCGTTTCAGGTCGGCGCAGGCCCCGTCTCAGACCCGGCGCGTGATTTCGACCGCAACCCCCACTCAACCTTCCGCCTGATCCGCACGCCCTCAACCTTCGGCACCCGCGCTGACACGTCCCGCCACTCGGGGTTTCCTGCTGTAATCAACCGGTCTTTTTCGGCGCGTCGCAGCCGTTTCAATTGCCGCTCACGCAGTGCTGAAGCCTCATACCCCTCGAACGCTTCAAACCACACAAGGGTTTCAAACCCTGCGCGTTTCGTTTCTTCGATCAATCCCAAGCGATGCGCATCCAGCCGCTGACGGAGGTTTCCCGTGCGGCCGATGTAAAGTGCACCATGGGGCTGTGCGGCGAGGATATAGAGAAAATGCTTCATACCCCGACCGTGACCCGATCAGGGTTTCCAAACGGTTAAGGATAAACGGAAAATCCGATGCATCTTCTCCGCGGCCATGCTAAACCCGATCCAAACAGGAGGGTGCCATGTCGATCTTCAAGAAACTCTTTGGTGGCAGCGCCTCTGCCAAATCCGCAGAACCGGTCGAATACAGCGGTTTTCAAATCACTCCGACCCCTCAGAAAGAAGCTCAGGGCTACCGGATCGGGGCGCTTATCCAGAAAGACGGCCAAGAACACCAGATGATCCGCGCCGATACCTATTCTTCACCGGACACGGCTGTTGATGCCTCGGTGGCCAAGGCAAAACAGTTCATCGATCAGATGGGCGACCGGATTTTTGACTGATCGGGCAGCGAACGCAGGTCCAACGCAGACTTAACCTTTGGCCCGCATCTTTCTTCGCGTGCACAACGTGGAACCGAACGGGCCGAGGATAGCGAAAGCGAGGATTCCAACGCCCGGCCAGACCACCGATAGATCGACAGGTGCGTCGGGGCG
>JASMHC010000001.1 GCA_030750975.1 Paracoccaceae bacterium | reverse complement strand
TAAAGGACCCAAGGTTTGCCCCGGAGTCCGAGATTGCTGAACCGGATTGCCACGGTGGCTTTTTTCCAGTTGAGATCGAAGGGGCGGTCGCTGTTCCATTGGTTGAAGACACGAGAGACGTGGAATCGGTGGTTTCAGCGCAGCGCGTCGATATCACCTTGTCGGATGGTCGACGGGTTTTGGTGGAAGGCCCGACAGCATTGTCTGGCGTTTTGGCGTTGGTCGAGGGATTGATGGCGTGATCCCGGTTCCAGCCAACACGCGGATTTGGTTGGCCGCAGGTGTCACCGACATGCGTAAGCAGTTCAACGGTTTGTCGGCCCTGGCCGAGAGTGTTCTGAAGCAGGACCCATACTCTGGACATCTGTTTGTGTTTCGCGGTCGCCGAGGCGATCTGGTGAAGATCGTATGGTGGGATGGTCAAGGGGCTTGCATGTTCTCCAAGCGTCTTGAGAAGGGCAAATACGTTTGGCCGGCAGCATCAGATGGGAAGGTCACAGTGAGCCCGGCACAATTGTCGATGCTGCTGGAAGGGATCGACTGGCGCACGCCGCAACGCACTTGGCGGCCCTTAACGGTCGGGAAATTGTCAGCAAATCCAGCGCCATAGGATTCACATCAGTCCGGCACTCCGCTATAAGTCGGGCATGTTCGACGCGCCCAAATCCCTACCATCTGACCCTGCTGAATTGCGTGTCGCAGCGGAAGGTTTGGTCGAATTGGCCAAGGCGCAGGCGTTGGAGATCGAGAAGCTGAAGCATCAGCTTGCCGGCCATCAGCGGCACCGTTTCGGATCGAGATCGGAATCCGCCGATCAGCTCAACTTGCAGCTACGGCTTGAAGAGGAAGAGACCTCTGCTGCTCGCATCGCCCCACCCGAAGAAACGACTGATCCAAAGCAGAAGCCGAAGCGCAAGCCGTTACCGCCGTCTCTGCCGCGCAATGAGGAAATCCTGAGCCCCGGTGAGGCCTGCAAATGCGGTGGTGATCTACGGGCCATTGGCGAAGATGTGACCGAAGAACTGGAATACATCCCCGGTCGGTTCGTGGTGAACCGGATCGTGCGTCCGAGGATGGCCTGCAAATGCTGCGATAAGATTGTTCAGGCCGCTTTGCCGTCGCGCCCGATCGAGCGCGGCCGCCCCGGCGCTGGTCTTCTGGCGCATGTCCTTGTGAATAAGTATGCGGATCATTGCCCACTTTATCGCCAAAGCCAGATTTTCGCCCGCGAGGGCATTGATCTGGACCGCTCAACGCTGGCGGGATGGGTCGGGCAATCGTCGAAGCTTCTGGAGCCTCTCGCGGATGCGATTGGGCGATATGTCCGCTCGGGTCAGGCGATCTTCGCCGACGATACCCCGATCAGAATGCAGGCGAAAAAGAAATGCGCCACGGCTCGGATCTGGACCTATGTCCGGGATGAGCGCCCTTGGGGCAGTAGCGATCCACCCGCCGCCTGGTACAAGTTCAGTCCTGACCGCGAAGGCAAACACCCTACAGATCATCTTGCCCCGTTCAAAGGCTGGATCCATGCGGATGGTTACACCGGGTTCAACGACCTGTTCGCCAAGGATGACGTTCATGAGATGGCGTGCATGGCGCATGTCAGGCGCAAGTTCGTTGATATTTTCCAATCACAGGGCAATGCCATCGCAGAGGAAGCCATAAAGCGCATCGCGCTCCTCTACAAAGTGGAAAAGGCCGCTCGCGGGGAAACACCGGGAGAGCGGATCGCCCTGCGTCAGCGCGACGCCAAACCGGTTTTCGATGATCTGGAACTCTGGCTGAACGCCCAGTTGAACCGCATTTCCGGAAAATCCGATCTCGCCAAAGCCATCCGCTACGCCCTTGGCCGCATGAAGAAAATGCGCGGCTATCTGGAAAATGGCTTTCTGGAATTGGACAACAATTCTGCGGAAAGATCGATCCGCTGTATCGCTTTGGGCCGGAAAAACTTCCTCTTCGTCGGCTCCAAAGGTGGCGGTGAGGCTGCGGCAATCGCGTACACCTTGATTGAAACCGCCAAGCTGAACAATGTCGACCCGCAAGCCTGGCTCACATGGGTTCTCGCCCGGATCGCAGATCACAAGATCACTCGTCTGGACGAACTCATGCCCTGGCGTTACGCTGCCCCAGCAGCGTAAAAGGGATCGTCCAATCTGCGCCCGAGCACCCAGACCAAACGGTCACGTTGCGTCAGACCAATATGCATTTGAGAAAAGCGCCGCGCCAGCCAAAGTCGGAGGAATTACGCAACATGGGACGGCGCTTTCCGCCCAATTATCTGCACGATAGCTGGATGGATTTTCTGTACTGGGATGCCGAACTTGATGCCTGAGGCGTTTCGGCAATTTTACAAAGCCTTTTAGTGATTAGCCGATGACGAGAACAGGTTGATAATCGCGATCCCCGTGAGGATCATCAAAATCCCGATCACCGCCGCCAAATCCAGTTTTTGCCCAAACACAACCAGCCCGATCAGTGCGATGAAGGCGATGCCCAGACCGGACCAGATGGCATAGGCAACCCCGACCGGGATGGATTTCAGCGTCAGCCCCAAAAAATAAAACGCCGCACCATAAGCGATGACAACGATGACCGACGGCCAGAATTTGGTAAATTGCTGGCTTGCCTGAAGGGCTGTTGTTCCGGTTGTTTCAAATATGACGGCGACGACCAGATAAATATAGGCGACAGGCATGGTGGATCCTTTGAATTTCAACTGCACTTTTCGGTAGGACAAGAATAATCCTTGCGCAAGCGCGGTTGAAATCAGCCACCCAGAATCCAGCCGACTGAATAGGCCACAAGGGCGCAGACTCCGCCAACCAAAAGCGTTTCGAAAACCGAGCGCGACAAGCCTTCGCGTGTAATGCGCCAGCGAAACAATCCAAGCAGTAACAACGCCCCGGCCGTTGCGGCGACCGAAGCCCAGAAAGCCTGATCCAGCGGCATTTGAAGAACGTAAGGCAGCAATGGGATGCAGCCGAAAACCAGAAAGGAAAAGAACGTGTAAAGACCGCTCAGGGCCGGATTCTGATCGTCCGGATGGGACATTCCAAATTCATATCGCATCATGAAATCCGTAAGCAGGTCCGGATGTTTGCAAAGCTCGTCTGCAAATTTCTCTGCGTCGTTCGTTTCTAGACCCTTTTGTGCGAGTATCGACAGAACCTCGCTGCGTTCGCGGGCAGGTTCGGTCGCGATCAGATGCTGTTCACTGCGCTGTCGGGCGTTATAGACGTCCTGTTCAGACCGGCTGGACAGAAATTCGCCCAACCCCATTGAGGTCGCATCGGCAAGAAGATTGGCAAAACCGAAAATAATGACCGCGATCAGCCCGATCCCTGCGGTTCCTTCCGCATTCGCACCAGCGAAACCGGCCACGACGGCAAAGGTGGTGACGATACCGTCATTGCCGCCATAAACGATCTGTCGGAGATTTTCCTGAAACCCGTTTATGCCATGAGCGTCGCGCCGGTGTTGCTTGATATCCATGGGCGGGTTCGTCCTGTCCGATCACTTGTCTCGCGAATTTCCGGCGGCAAAATCCGCAATGCGCTTTTGCAGGTAGTTTCGCGCACGGCGTTCGGCCAGACGGACACGGATCGAGGTCATATACGCCTCTTCCGAGGTGGTGGACGTCGCGGCCAATTGCTTGGCCACCTCGTTGATCAGATTGTCATCCCCAATCTTGTCCATGGCCTCGATCGTATCGCGGGCCAATGCGTCGGCAAGATCGTCCGTAACACTCATAGGCTTTTACCGTGTATTTTCTGTCAGGCGCCGCTTCACATAATCCGTGACCGAACCGATCATGTTGTCCATATGCGGTTCATCAAAGAAATGCCCCGCACCTTCGACTTCCTGATGGGTGATGGTGATGCCCTTTTGTTCGTGCAACTTGTTGACCAAAGTGGTCGTATCTTCGGGCGGGGCAACACGGTCGTTCGCCCCATTGATGATCAGACCCGAAGACGGGCAGGGGGCAAGGAAGCTGAAATCATACATATTTGCCGGCGGTGACACAGAAATAAACCCGGTAATCTCGGGTCGGCGCATCAGCAATTGCATGCCGATCCAGGCGCCAAAGCTGAAACCCGCAACCCAGCAATGCTTGGAATTGTTGTTCATCGACTGAAGGTAATCCAGCGCCGAAGCGGCATCGGACAATTCCCCTACGCCTTGGTCATATTCGCCCTGCGAACGGCCGACGCCGCGGAAGTTGAAGCGTAATACGGTAAAGCCCATGTTATAAAATGCATAATGCAGATTATACACGACCTTATTGTTCATGGTCCCGCCAAATTGCGGGTGCGGATGCAGTACGATGGCAATCGGTGCGTCACGTTCTTTTTGCGGGTGATAGCGGCCTTCCAGGCGGCCTTCGGGTCCGGGAAAAATGACCTCAGGCATAGGATTTTCGGTCTCCTGATATTGGGCCTAAGAGAAGTTGACAGTTTTCCTCAAGGACCTTAGAAACATTCTAAAGACTTACTATAGCGCAAGCCCGTCATAGGCAACTAATCGTTGCTGGCTGCCGCGTCAATGAATTCGGGGTTTCGTTCGCATGAAGCTATCTACCAAAGGCCGCTACGCGATGGTCGCGCTGGCAGATTTGGCCCTTCAGCCCGAGGGCAACCTCGTGACGCTTGCCGATATTTCCAAGCGGCAGGACATCTCGTTGCCGTATCTTGAGCAATTGTTTGTCAAGCTGCGTCGCGAAGGGCTTGTGCAATCGGTCAGGGGGCCAGGCGGCGGGTACAAGCTTGCCAGAACGCCGTCCGATATTCGGGTATCCGAAATCCTTGCAGCCGTCGATGAAACTGTGAATGCCCTGCACACTGGGGCGGGCGTCAGTGGTGGAATGTCGGGATCGCGGGCGCAAAGCATGGCCAACCGGCTGTGGGAAAGCCTTTCGGCGAATGTCTATGTTTTCCTGCATCAAACCCGCCTGTCGGACGTTGTGCGCAATGAAATCGCCCCTTGTCCGGCGATCCCCACCTTGTTGTCGGTTGTGGATGACGAATGAAGCAGCGCAGCTATCTTGACTGGAACGCGACAACGCCGCTGCGCCCACAGGCCCGCGATGCGATGATTGCGGCTATGGATTGCATCGGGAATCCGTCTTCGGTTCATGCCGAGGGGCGCAAGGCAAAGGCCATTGTCGAAAAGGCCCGTGGTCAGGTCGCTTCGGCCTTGGGGGCAGACGGTGCGGATGTTATTTTTACATCCGGCGCGACCGAGGCAGCGGCGCTAGTTCTTGGTGGTCGCGGCTTGTCGGGGTCCGCGATCGAACATGACGCCGTGCTGAGCTGGATTGACGAAACACTGCCATGCGATGAACGCGGTTTGGTGAAGGTCTCTGATCCTCAGACCTCAACCCTGCAAATGGCCAATTCCGAAACCGGCGTCATTCAGAACCTGCCCGATGGGTTGGCGGTATCGGACGTAACGCAGGCGTTCGGAAAAATCCCCTTTGCATTCAACTGGCTGAACACCGAAGCTATTCTGGTTTCTGCCCATAAATTGGGGGGTCCGAAGGGCATTGGCGCACTTGTCGTCAAGCGTGGCACGGATATCGAGGCCCAACTAAAAGGCGGTGGTCAGGAAATGGGACGCCGTGCGGGAACGGAAAACATCACGGGAATCGCTGGCTTTGGGGCTGCCGCCGAGGCCGCAATGCAGGATCTGTCGAATGGTGTTTGGGAAGAAGTTGCGGAAAATCGCGACTTTCTTGAAATGCGTATTGCGGATGCAGCTTATAACACTATTTTCCCCGGAAATCAGGCAAAGCGGCTGCCGAACACCTCTTGTATCCTTTCGGAAGGATGGAAGGGTGAAACACAGGTCATGCAGATGGATTTGGCAGGTTTTGCCATCTCGGCAGGATCTGCATGTTCAAGCGGCAAGGTGCGTGCCAGCCGCGTGCTGAAAGCCTATGGGTATAACGAACAGGCCGCCGCGTCGGCCATTCGGGTCAGCATTGGTCCTGACACGACAAAAGAACAGATTGCCGGTTTTGCCGATGCATGGCTGGCTCAATGGAAGAAACACCGCGATCGGGCGGCTTGAAGGAACGGATGCTCTGATGACGATGACGGATACGAATGTCAAAGAAGGCGTGGATCAGGAAACCGTGGACGCGGTGGCCGAGGTTAGCACATATAAATATGGCTGGGACACGGATATCGAGATGGAATACGCCCCCAAGGGCGTAAACACCGATATCGTCAAGCTGATCAGTGAAAAAAACAACGAACCGGAATGGATGACCGAGTGGCGCCTTCAGGCATTCGCGCGTTGGGAAAAACTTGACGAACCCGATTGGGCGATGGTCAGCTATCCGAAGATCGATTTTCAGGATCAGTATTACTATGCGCGGCCTGCCAGCATGGCCGAAAAGCCGAAATCGCTGGACGAAGTTGATCCCAAGCTTTTGGCCACTTACGAAAAACTTGGCATCCCTTTGAAAGAACAGATGATTCTGGCAGGGGTGGAAGGCGCTGAAAGCGCCCCCGCCGAGGGCCGAAAGGTTGCGGTTGATGCTGTGTTTGACTCGGTTTCGGTTGGCACCACCTTCAAGGACGAGCTTGAAAAAGTCGGCGTCATCTTTTGTTCCATCTCGGAAGCCATTCGCGAACATCCGGAGCTTGTGCGCAAGTATCTCGGTTCGGTGGTTCCGGTCTCTGACAATTTTTATGCCACCCTGAATAGCGCCGTCTTTTCGGACGGGTCGTTCGTGTATATTCCGCCCGGTGTGCGGTGTCCGATGGAGTTGTCGACCTATTTCCGCATCAATGCGGAAAACACCGGACAATTCGAACGCACGTTGATCATTGCCGACAAGGGGTCTTATGTCAGCTATCTTGAAGGCTGCACCGCTCCGCAACGCGATACGGCCCAGCTTCACGCAGCGGTGGTTGAGATCATCATCGAAGAAGACGCCGAAGTGAAATACTCGACCGTTCAAAACTGGTTCCCCGGCGATGAAGAGGGCAAGGGCGGCATTTACAACTTCGTCACCAAACGTGCCGATTGCCGTGGGGATCGGTCGAAAGTGATGTGGACGCAGGTTGAAACCGGTTCGGCCGTCACATGGAAGTATCCAAGCTGCATCCTGCGCGGCAACGAGTCTCAGGGCGAGTTTTACTCAATCGCGATCACCAATAATTACCAACAGGCCGATACGGGCACCAAAATGGTGCATTTGGGCCGCGATACCAAATCGCGGATTGTCTCAAAGGGTATCAGTGCGGGAAAAGCGCAGAACACCTATCGCGGGCTGGTGTCGATGCACCCGAAAGCCAAGAACAGCCGGAATTATACGCAGTGTGACTCGCTTTTGATTGGCGATAAATGCGGGGCACACACGGTGCCCTATATCGAGGTGAAGAATAACTCGAGCCGCGTTGAGCATGAAGCGACGACATCGAAGGTGGACGACGACCAGATGTTCTATTGCCGCCAGCGCGGCATGGACGAGGAAGAGGCCGTGGCCCTGATCGTCAACGGGTTTGCCAAAGAGGTGCTGCAAGCTCTGCCGATGGAATTTGCCATGGAAGCACAGCAGCTTGTGGCGATTTCACTTGAGGGAAGTGTGGGGTAACGATGGACGGGGCACAAAAGACCATTCGTGAAAGCAAAAAGAATCGCGTGTTTGACCTTGACGAAGCGCGGCATGCGCTTTCGTCGGGTGAAGCCTATGTCTATTGGGGCATTGATGTCGTTCCCGCTCTGATTGACGGAGTTCAGATTCTTTTTGCGACGGATAAGTTGCGTGACCCGATCCAGCGCAACCATCGCAAAGGCGAATTCTACGAAGGCGAAGAGCTTTCGCAACTGCGCGAGATTTTCCCAAAGGGCGGTGTTTTTGTCGATATCGGCACGAATGTCGGCAATCACAGTTTGTTCGTGGCAAAATTCCTGAACCCTTCCAAGGTCATTCCGTTCGAACCCAATCCGCTGGCCTATCGGCTGTTGATGGCGAATATCGCCTTCAACGGGCTAGGGGATGTTTTTGACGTAAGCAACCTTGGCTTGGGCCTTTCTGACAAATCGGCCGGCGGCTTTTCGATGACCGAACAGGACAAAAACCTTGGCGCGGCCCGTATGGTTGAAGGCGAAGGGTCTATCAGCGTGATCCGTGGGGACGACGCTTTGGCAGGCGAAACACCTGATCTGATTAAGATTGATGTCGAAGGTATGGAAATGATGGTGCTGGCCGGGATCGAGGAAACGATTTCGCGCGCCAAACCGAAGATCCTGATCGAGGTGGATCAGGAAAACTATGATGCCTTCGAAAACTGGGTTGAAAAGGTTGGCTATAAGGTCACGAAAGAGGTTCAGCGTTATCGTTCGAACAAGAACTTTTTTCTTGCACCCGCGGACGACTGACTTAGGAGACTTATAGATGATTGTGACAACCACCCCATCTGTCGAAGGCTATCAGATCGCCAGTTACAAAGGCATCGTCGTTGGCGAGGCCATTCTGGGCGCAAATATCATCCGTGATGTATTCGCAGGTATCACCGATATTCTCGGCGGCCGGTCGGGCGCTTACGAGGAAGAACTCGCCAAGGCTCGTGATGTGGCCTTGAAGGAAATGGAAGATCGGGCGCACGCTGTTGGTGCCAACGCCGTTGTCGGGGTCGATCTGGATTATGAAGTGATCAACAACATGCTGATGGTTTCGGCCAGCGGCACCGCAGTGACATTGGGCTAGGGCGAAAGCGCCCGCAACACCCTCTTTTGGACGTTAAGGAAGCGAAAATAATGCTGGAAATCAAGAACCTAGAGGTCAAACTTGAGGAAGAGGACAAGCAAATCCTCAAAGGTGTGAACCTGTCGATCGAATCCGGCAGTGTGCATGCGATCATGGGGCCAAACGGGTCAGGTAAATCAACCCTGTCCTATGTTCTCTCTGGCCGCGAAGGATACGAGGTGATCGGCGGCGAAGCCCATCTGGACGGCGAGGACATTCTTGAGCTTGAGCCGGAAGAGCGCGCCGCCGCAGGTTTGTTCCTGGCCTTCCAGTATCCGGTCGAAATTCCGGGCGTTGGCAACATGACCTTTCTGCGCACCGCCCTGAATGCCCAGCGTGCGGCGCGTGGCGAAGACGAAATGAGCGCGGCCGATTTTCTGAAACTTGTGCGCGAAAAGGCAAAATCGCTGAAGATTGACGGCGATATGCTGAAGCGTCCGGTCAATGTTGGCTTTTCGGGCGGCGAGAAGAAACGTAACGAAATCCTTCAGATGGCCCTGCTTGAGCCGAAGATGTGCATTCTTGACGAAACGGATTCGGGTCTGGATGTGGACGCGATGAAACTGGTGTCCGAAGGGGTGAATGCGCTGCGCAACGAGGGTCGTTCGTTCCTTGTGATCACCCACTATCAGCGTCTGTTGGATCACATAAAACCCGATGTGGTTCACATCATGTATGATGGCCGGATCATCAAATCGGGTGGCCCTGATTTGGCGCTTGAGGTTGAAAACAACGGTTACGCAGACCTATTGGCGGAGGTCGGCTAATGGCGCTCGCGCAGCAGGTTTCCGACGCGACCGAAGAACGGATCGCGTCGCTTTCAATGCCCGAAGGCGGCTTTACAGCCGCTGCGCGGGCCGATGCCTTGGCACGGGTGCGCCAGATGGGGCTTCCCGGGCGGCGTGATGAGTATTGGAAATTCACGCGCCCTGACACGCTTGTTCAGGCCGGTGCGCCAAAGGCCGCGTTGTTCGATCCCAAAGAAGCACCGGTTTTCGATACGGTCGACCGGCTGCGCATCGTCTTCGTTGATGGTGTGTTTGACAAGGAAGCGTCCGACGACCTGACCCTTGAAGGGCTGACTATCGAACGTCTGGCCGATGTGTCCGACCGCGATATTCACTGGGCCAAGGATGCATACGGGGCCATCGAGGCCACTGTGCATGATCCCGTTCAGCGCCCCTTGGCGGCGTTGAATACGGCTTTTGCCCAGGATGGTGTGCTTATTCACGTCACGGGTAAAGTGTCCAAACCGGTCAACATATCCTATATGCACCGCAGCGAGACCTCGGATGCCTATCTTCATCATGTGATCCGCATGGATGAAGGCAGTGAAATGACCCTGCTTGAAAATGGCCCGGCTGCTGCGCGTTTCAGCAAGGTGCTTGAAATTGATGTCGCGGACGGCGCGAAGTTTCATCATATCAGGACGCAAGGCCGCGATCACGAGCGTCGGGCGATGTCTTGTATCTTCGGCCGTTTGGGCCGGGAGTCCGAGTTCAAATCCTTCACCCTGACAGCCAATGGGGTGATGACCCGCAATGAATGCGTTCTGACCCTGACCGGTGACGACGCGATCGCACATGTCGCCGGAGCCTGCCTTGGCGACGGTGATTTCCACCATGACGACACGGTTTTTGTCACCCATGACGCAGAACGATGCGAAAGCCGTCAGGTTTTCAAGAAGGTCCTGCGCAATGGCGCGACCGGTGTGTTTCAGGGCAAGATCCTTGTTCAACCAGGGGCACAGAAAACCGATGGCTATCAGATAAGCCAGTCTTTGCTTCTTGATGGGGATAGCCAGTTCCTCGCCAAGCCCGAGCTAGAGATTTACGCCGATGATGTTGCCTGTTCGCATGGGTCAACCAGCGGCGCGATTGACGAAGACAGCCTGTTTTATCTTCGCGCACGCGGTGTGCCGGAAGCGCAGGCGATAAACATGCTTGTTCTGGCCTTCCTTGCCGAAGCGGTTGACGAGATCGAAAACGAAGAAATCTCGGACGAGATTCTGGGCCGGTTGTCGGACTGGTTGGAAAGGCGTATCGACTGATGTCAGTTACGGCGGATATGGTATCGAGCCTTCGCAGACCGCGTGAAGTCATGCGTCGGCATTTGGCGCAAGGACGGCGAGAAGACCGGGTGCTGATCTATCTGATGGCCTCCTGTATTATGTTCTTCGTGTCCTATCTTCCGGTTTTGGCGCGAAACGCCTATCTGTCGGGCGAAGACATGGGGCCGCAATTGGGTGGCATCATTCTGGCGTGGCTGTTCGTGGCCCCTCTGGCCCTTTACGGGCTGGCCTTTATCTTTGGCCTATTGCTTAGAGTTACGCCCTGCAAAGCCAACCTTTACAGCGTTCGGCTGGCGTTTTTCTGGTCTTTGCTGGCAGCGACACCATTTCTTCTGTTGCGGGGTCTGACGGCTGGGTTTGTCGGCGATGGCCCTCAGCTTACACTTGTGGGCGCGCTTTGGTTTGTTGCGTTCATCTGGGTTTTCCTTGGCAGCCTGTCTGCTGCCTGCAAAGGTGTAGAATGACCGACTTCAAAAGCTTTGTGATCGAACTGGTCCGGCTTAGCATAGTCGATCCGCGTGCCGCGGCGCGAACCGTTCTGAACCTGGATTTCAGTCGGGAAATTCTGTGGATGATGGCGCTTTTGGTGGTCATCCTGTCCGTTATCCTGACCTATGTGACAATGCTGGTCGCCGGGGCGGTTTCCGTATCTCTGCTCGGGGTCGGCCAGACTCCGTTGTTTCTGGCGTTTTTCATGGCCGCCAATATGGTGTTTCTGATCTTCGCGCTGTTCTGGACCGGCAAGATATTAGGCGGCACGGGAACGATAAACGGCTTTATTGCAGTGGTAACATGGCTTCAATCGCTGCTTTTGATGGCCCAGGTCGTTCAAAGCGGGCTGGCTTTGTTTTCCGCGCAGCTTTCGTCGGTCTTTGGAATGGCCACGTTGTTCTATGGGCTTTGGATTCTGATCCAATTCATCACCGAGGCTCACCAGTTCCCACATTGGGGCAAGGGGTTTGCGGTATTGGTTCTTGCCATTGTGGGTGTCAGCGCCGGTATCAGCCTGATCCTTGGCGTGATCGGTGTCAGCACTTTGGGGCTTTCTGGCTATGTATGATGTTCAAAAAATTCGCGAAGATTTTCCGATTTTGTCGAGGGAAATCAATGGTAAGCCATTGGTCTATCTGGATAACGGGGCATCCGCACAGAAACCTCAGATCGTGATTGATGCGATAAACCGGGCCTATGCCGAAGAATATTCGAATGTACACAGGGGGCTTCACACCCTGTCAAACATCTCGACCGAGCGGTACGAAGCGGTGCGTTCGACCATTGCGCACTTTCTGAATGCTCAGGATGAGAACAGCATCATCATGAATTCAGGAACCACCGAGGGCATCAACATGGTGGCCTATAGCTGGGCGATGCCACGGTTTGAACCGGGGGACGAGATTGTTCTTTCCGTGATGGAGCATCACGCAAATATCGTTCCCTGGCAATTTTTGCGCGAACGGCAAGGGGCTGTTCTGAAATGGGTAGATGTTGACGGTGATGGCGCATTGGATCCGCAAGCGGTTATTGATGCGATTGGTCCGAAGACCAGGCTTGTTGCGATAACGCAAACCTCCAATGTGTTGGGCACCGTCGTTGATGTGAAATCCATCTGTGCCGCCGCGCGTGAAAAGGGCGTCGCCGTTCTTGTCGACGGAAGTCAGGGGTCGGTTCATATGCCGGTGGACGTGCAAGATATCGGCTGTGATTTCTACGCGATTACCGGGCACAAACTTTACGGCCCGTCCGGTTCGGGCGCGATTTATGTACATCCGGATCGCATGCGGGAAATGCGTCCGTTCATGGGCGGCGGCGATATGATCCGCGAAGTGCATAAGGATATTGTTACCTATAACGACGCACCGATGAAGTTCGAAGCCGGCACGCCGGGCATTGTTCAGCAGATCGGGCTTGGCGTTGCCTTGGAATATCTGATGGATCTGGGCATGGAGAATATTGCCGCTCACGAGGCTGGATTGCGCGATTATGCAAAACGACAGCTAGAGGGGCTGAACTGGCTTCAGGTTCAGGGAACCACAGCCGATAAGGCCGCGATTTTTTCATTCTCGCTCGAAGGTGCAGCGCATCCGCATGACATTTCGACCATTCTCGACAAAAAGGGGATCGCCGTCAGGGCAGGGCACCATTGTGCGGGTCCTTTGATGGACCACCTTGGGCTAAACGCCACCTGCCGCGCGTCGTTTGGCATGTATAATACGCTGGAAGAGGTCGACAAACTGGTCGAAGGGCTTGAGCTTTGCCGCGATCTTTTGGGATAGGCTCAAATTGGGTTGAACCCGCATTCGCTTTCGCCTAGACCCACACGCAGGCACCCATAGCTCAGCTGGATAGAGCGCTGCCCTCCGAAGGCAGAGGCCTCAGGTTCGAATCCTGATGGGTGCGCCATTTATCAAGGCAGAACGATATTTCGGGAATGGCAGCGTGGCCATTTCGTGCCAACGCATGAAAAGATCGGTCAGCGGCGCGAACCAGTGTCATGGCGAGCAGAGGCCGCCTGAGTTTGACCTGTTAGGGATAAAAGAGGATCACCCTCTCCAGGTGCGAACCTCGCCGCAATCCATATGGACGAAATTCGACCCGAAATAGCGCCCGACGCCACCGGCGTTATAGGATTGGGCGGCTTTCGCAATCTGGCTGACCGAGCGGGATGCCAAACGGATATCGGCCGCCTGACCCTTGATGTGTAACGAGTTGCGGGCAACACCGCGCGATTGGCGGCGAAGCATCGCATTGGTTGCCGCAGAACGGTAGCCCGATAGCAGAAGATATGGCTCGTTCACATCAAGCGCATTGTGGCTTGCGGCCAAAATGTCGATCGTGCGGGTGTCGATTTTCTTGATCTCGTTCTGGCGCCAGTCACGCATCAGTTTGTTGATCTCGGCCAATGCGTCGGTGATGTATTCGCCGTCCACCCAGTAGATGGTGTTTACGCTTTCACCGGTCTTCGAGCTGTACATCCGCAACCGGCGGATATCACCCGCGCCACGAAGTAGACCTGCTGCTTTAGAAAAGGTTGGTGCTGCCGTAACGGCCGTTGCCGCGAATGCGCCCAAAAGGCCGCGTCGGGTAAAGCCCATCTTGCTGGTCATTGACTGTCAGTCCCGTCCTCTGCATTCCCGCTATCATGCGAGTTGTGCGATCTCGTCCCCAGATGCGCCTTTCTTATGTCATAAGGAAAGCTTTCAGAAAAGAGTTTCGTTTCCACAAATGGGGGTAAAACTGACCTATAGGCGGGAAATTGCTGCTAATTAGGGGGTTATGGGCAGTTTTTCGGAAACAATGTGCGACAAGTTGGCCTCAATCTTTGCTCAAAAGGCAGGATTTTCGGAAATGTGAATGGACATTTCTGACCTAGCTTTGGAAAAACGAACCATGTTTAATTTAAGCGGTCTAAGGCGGGATATGTCACTGAGTCTTCGAAATTTGCTGCGTCTTGGCGCAGTGGCACTTTTTAGCCTTACCCTAACGGCCACGTCCGCACTTGCTGAAATCGGGTCTGCCGCGTACCGGCTGGCGGTGTCAGAAGCGATTGGCGACGATCATGATCTGGCCGAGTTTTATTCCGAAACCGCGTATGAACCGATTTGGACCGGTCGTGATCAGGACGACAATGCGCGGCGCGAGGCCTTGTTTGAATTAATGGGCGATGCCGAAATTCATGGTCTTCCGGCGGCTGCCTATGACGCGCAGGGTTTACAGCAGCAATATAGGGCCGCAAAAACCCAGTCAGACTTGGCACGGGTCGAGGTGGCGTTCTCAAAAACCTTTCTGGAACTGGCGCGGGATATTCAAACCGGCGTACTTGTGCCGAAAGAGGTTGATAAACAGATCGCCCGCGAAGCCCCGTTGCGTAGTCGCAAATCTTATCTGACAGGATTGACGCAAAGCACACCACGGGCGTTCTTTCGGTCATTGGCACCGGATAACCCCGAATACGCCCGTCTGGCGACCGAGAGGATGCGCCTGCTGGACATCATAGCCAAGGGCGGCTGGGGGGATACCGTCCCCGAAGGCGGGGAATTCATCCGTTACGGGGACAGCGGACCACGGGTGGATGCCTTGCGCAATCGCCTGATCGCAATGGGGTATCTTGAACCGAGTTTAGCAACTGAAATGGACCTTGATATGCTCGGGGCTTTGAAGGCCTTTCAGGAAGATCATGGCCTAAGCGCAGACGGCGTGGCTGGCCCGTCCACTTTGGGTATGATCAATGTGTCGGCGGTGGAGCGTCTGAAATCTGTCATCGTCGCCATGGAGCGCGAGCGCTGGATGAATTTCGACCGCGGTGAGCGGTATGTTCTTGTGAATCTCGCTGACTTCAAATCCATGATTTTTGATGATGGCAAGAAAACTTTCGAAACCCGCTCGGTCGTCGGCAACGCCGACCGCGACCGTCGCAGCATCGAGTTTTCGGACACAATGGAGCATATGGTCGTCAATCCGACATGGAATGTGCCGCGTTCGATCGCGACGAAAGAATATCTGCCGCAGCTTCAGAAAGACAGGTTTGCCCTGGACTATATGAACCTGTTCGATCGCGAGGGCAATTTGGTGGACCGTGCATCGGTTGATTTCACCAATTTCGACGCCCAATCCTTTCCTTTCAATATGAAACAGCCCCCTTCGAACACCAACGCGCTTGGTTTGGTGAAATTCATGTTCCCCAACCGGTTCAATATCTATCTGCATGATTCCCCGGCAAAAAGCCTGTTTGGCGAGGAAACCCGCGCTTTCAGCTATGGCTGTGTCCGCTTAAAGGATCCGTTCGATTTCGCCTATGCTTTGCTGGCACGTCAAACCTCAGATCCTGTCGGCGTGTTCCAAACGGCGCTCAAATCAGGAAAAGAAACCGTCATTCCGCTTGAAAAACGCATTCCGGTCCATCTGGTTTACCGCACCGCGATTGGCTCGGCGGATGATCGGATGGGGTATCGCCGCGACGTATATGGCCGCGATGGCCGTATCTGGGACGCGCTTGAGAATGCGGGGGTGGAACTGGGCATCTAAGCGGGATACACCTTGGGTCAAAAAAAGGCAGCAAGGATCCTGACATGTCCCATTCCATTGCAGAACTGGCCGCTGCTCTTGGTGTCGAGGCGGTTGGCGATACCGCTGTTAAAGTTTCGGGTGTGACCGAACCGGCCCTTGCCACAAAAAGCCAGCTGGCCCTGGCGATGGATCCCAAATATGCCGACACGATTGCAGACGGGTCTGCCATTGCGGGGATGCTTTGGCATGGGGCCGACTGGCAAGGGCTTGGCCTGAAGGCTGCCCTTTTGCCCACACGGCCACGCTTTTCCCTGGCGGCCCTGACCGCCTTGATGGATCGCGGGCAGGGCTATCAAACCGGAATTCACCCAACCGCCGTGATCGATCCAACCGCCGAGATCGGCGCGGATGTCAGCATCGGCGCCTTCACCATCGTGTCCGCCGGTGCGAAAATCGGCAGGGCAAGCGTGCTGGCCCCGCAGGTTTTTGTTGGATGCAACAGCCAGATTGGCGACCAGTCGCTGTTGAGAGAAGGCACTAAGATTGGCGCGGATGTTGTTGTGGGAAAACGATTTGTCACGCAACAAAACGTGTCTGTCGGAGGTGACGGGTTTTCTTTCGTCACGCCGGAAAAAAGCGCTGTTGAACAAACCCGCGATAGCCTTGGCGCGGATGTTTCCGCCGCGGGTCAGGCCTGGGCGCGCATTCATTCGCTTGGCGGAGTTATTATCGGAGACGACGTTGAAATCGGATCGGGATCGAGCGTTGATCGCGGCACGGTCCGTCCGACACAAATCGGCAATGGTGTGAAAATCGACAGCCTTGTTCAGGTGGGGCACAACGTGGTGATTGGCAATCACTGTCTGCTTTGTGCTCAGGCGGGTGTTGCCGGCTCAAGCCGCATTGGCAATTACGTCGTGCTGGGCGGGCAAAGCGGGGTTGCTGACAATGTATTTGTTGGCGACGGGGTGATTGCCGGGGGCGGCAGCATCATTCTGACAAATGTTCCTGCGGGACGAGCGGTTTTGGGGTATCCGGCCATTAAAATGGAGTCCCATGTCGATATGTACAAAGGCATGCGCCGCCTGTCGCGCATGGTGCGCGACATCTCGGCTTTGAAGAAAGCTGTTTTCAAGGACGATCAGAGCGGGTAAATCAGCGGCAAGCTTGCCGAGGAGGTTCCTTGATGACCGTCAAAGACAGAATCGTAGAGATCATCGCCGAACAGGCGGTGCTGGACGTTTCGGATGTCACTATGGACAGCACACTTGAGGACCTGGGCATTGACAGTCTTGGGCTTGTGGAAAGCATCTTCGCCATAGAAGAAGCCTTTGACATCCAAGTCCCCTTCAACGCCAACGATCCGACCGAAAGCGACTTTGACATATCGTCGGTCGCATCGATCATCAAGGCTGTCGAAGACCTGGTGAAGGCGCAGTCGTGAAACGGGTTGTCATAACAGGTGCGGGCACGATCAACGCGCTTGGAAAGAACGTGCCTGAAACGCTGGAAGCCATGCGCGAAGGGCGCTGCGGGATAGGCGCGCTTGAGTTTCAGGATGTTGAACGCCTGTCGATCCGAATTGGCGGGCAGGTCAAAGACTATGACCCCGAAGAAAAATTCAATCGCCAGCAAATTTCGCTCTACGACCGGTTCACCCAATTTACGTTGCTCGCCGCGCAAGAAGCCATTTCCCAATCCGGCCTGACCTTTACGGGCGAGCTGGCGGCGCAGTCCGGGGTGGTTCTGGGCACTGCCGGCGGGGGTGTTTCAACCTGGGATGACAATTACCGCTCGGTTTATGAAGACGGCAAAAACCGGGTGCATCCCTTTGTCGTGCCCAAACTGATGAACAATGCCGCCGCAAGCCATGTCAGTATGGCCTATAATCTAAAAGGTCCCTCGTTCACGGTTTCGACCGCCTGTGCTTCGTCAAACCATGCAATGGCGCAGGCGTTTCAGATGGTCAGAAGCGGAATGTCACCTGTGATGATCGCCGGTGGATCGGAAAGCATGCTGTGCTTTGGCGGGGTCAAAGCATGGGAAGGGTTGCGCGTCATGTCGCGTGATGCCTGCCGCCCGTTCAGCGCCAACCGCAATGGCATGGTTCAGGGCGAAGGGGCAGGGGTGTTTGTCTTCGAAGACTTCGAGCACGCCAAATCGCGTGGAGCTGAGATTCTGGCCGAAGTCGTGGGCTTCGCGATGACCTCGGACGCGGCGGATATCGTGATGCCGTCAAAGCAAGGGGCCGCAAGAGCCATCAAAGGCGCTTTGCGGGATGCAAAGCTGAACGGCAGCGAAGTTGGCTATATCAATGCCCACGGCACCGGAACTGCCGCCAATGACCGAACCGAAAGCGCGGCTGTTGCGGATGTATTTGGGGCGCATGCGGACAAGCTTATGATTTCGTCAACCAAATCCATGCACGGTCATCTGATTGGTGGCACCGGAGCGGTTGAACTTTTGGCCTGCATCATGGCGCTGCGCGACGGGGTGGTGGCGCCAACGATCGGCTATGAAGAGCCTGATCCAGATTGCGCGCTGGATGTCGTGCCAAACGAGGCACGCGAGGCAAATGTAAGCGTCGCCCTTTCGAATGCATTTGCCTTCGGAGGGCTGAACGCTGTCCTTGCGCTTCGTAAGGTTTAGGGCGTTTCAACATTTCGTTGAGACGCCCATACGCCCTAGTTTTCCATATTGGCGTCAAGCAGGGCATCATAGGCCGCGGTAAAGCCGTTCAGAGACATTGGCAGAACCCGGCGCGTTTCGGGATTGCGGTAAGGCACGGTGGCAAGCTTGGCGATTTGACCGGATTTCAGCCAATTCAGATCAACCGGCGTGAAGCCCAGACGCACAAAACATCCGACCGACGAACAATAGGCATAAGGATAGGCCTTCGGCGGATGGTCATCGATCTGCATGAGAAAATCTTCGGTGAGGGCCGTTTCCAGCGGAACGATGATGGTCGCCCCCGCGACGGCGAAGGTCTCGCTGGATGTGATCTCGTTGATCAACACCTGTGCAACCGCCCCGCCCGTGCTGTCCTTGATCAACTGGAACATCTGGCAGGGGTCGGTTTCTCCGCTGATCTTGGTGCAGCGAAGCCGCCAGTCGCCATATTCAGCTTTGAAGTAAAACGATCCGTCAGCCAGTCCGGCATAAGCCTCGGTCTGAGTGACATCTGCCAAGGCTTCTTGCGCCATGGAAGGCGAGGCGAAGGCCGTGGCGGTAATTGCTGCCAGAATGGTAAGAAGTTTTTTCATTTGGTTTGCCTGTCGACACGTCTTTGTTTTTTGCTTTTACCACGGCCAATAGGGACTGTCAGGCCGGATCAAACTTTTCGGCAGGACAGCGCTGACCGGGTTCGGAAAATGAAAAAGACCGCGGTGGCGCGGCCTTTTCCACATTTCTCTCCCCGTCGGACTGGCCGACTTATTCATTGCGACGGACGCTAGAACCAAAAACTACCCCCGTCAACAGCCAAAATTCGTATTTTCGACGTCAAAAGGCATTGTTTCGCGATTTGCGCAGGGGTGTTTGAATATTGTTGTTTTTCAAGGGCTTTTGAACGCGAATGTGTGCAAATGTATACCGTTATTCGGCCATTGGCACAATCGCATTTGGATTTGATCCAGGATATCGGACACCACCCTCTGATCTGAGAATTTCTTTGAGTTACGGACCATCGATGAGACAAGTGTATGGTTATCTGATAAATCGTATCTTGTTTCTGGCTCGAGTATCAAAAACGCGCCACGGCACATAAATCAGCCAAAATACCGGCTCAAATTATGGGGTAAAATATTACCCAATATTCAAACCATTGATATTGCAGTGATATTTCAAACTTATTGCGCTTGACGTTAAAATTGACAGGTCTATAACGCCGCAATCGCCTATCGCGGGCAATGTCCTGCGTGTGCCACATTCAAATCCAGGGGTTTCCCACCATGAAAACCTTTTCTGCTACACCAGCAGACATCGACAAGAAATGGATCGTGATCGACGCCGAAGGCGTTGTTCTCGGCCGTCTTGCCTCGATCGTCGCCATGCGCCTGCGTGGCAAGCACAAAGCATCGTTCACCCCCCATATGGACATGGGTGACAATGTCATCATCATCAACGCCGACAAAATCCAGATGACCGGTAAGAAACGCTCGGACAAGCGTTACTATTGGCATACTGGCCATCCGGGTGGCATCAAATTCCGCACGGCGGAACAATTGCTGGATGGTGAACACCCCGAGCGTGTTGTCACCGCAGCTGTCAAGCGCATGCTGCCGGGCAACCGCCTGTCGCGTCAGCTGATGACCAACCTGCGCGTTTATGCCGGTGCCGAGCACCCGCATGAAGCTCAGCAGCCGGAAGTCATCGACGTGAAGTCCAAGAACCCGAAAAACACCCGGAGCTAAGACATGTCTGATCAAATCAACTCGCTCGAAGAACTGGGTGCCGTTGCTGGTGACGAAGCCGTTGTCGCAATCGAAGAAACCCCGCGTGAACCCGTTCGTGACGAATTGGGCCGCTCTTATGCCACCGGCAAGCGTAAAGACGCCGTTGCCCGCGTCTGGATCAAGCCGGGTTCCGGCAAGGTCACTGTGAATGGCAAAGAGCTGAACACCTATTTCGCCCGTCCGGTTTTGCAGATGATCCTGCGCCAGCCGTTCCAGGTTGCCGGTGTCGAAGACCAGTTTGACGTCATGGCAACCGTCAAGGGTGGCGGCCTGTCCGGTCAGGCCGGTGCGGTCAAGCACGGTATTTCGAAGGCTCTACAGCTTTACGATCCCAGCTTGCGCGGTGCCTTGAAAGCCGCAGGCTTCCTGACCCGCGATAGCCGTGTCGTTGAACGGAAAAAGTTCGGCCGCCGCAAAGCGCGTCGTTCGTTCCAGTTCTCGAAGCGTTAATCTTTCGCATCATTGCTTTTTTGAAAGGCAGAGGGGCACCTCTGCCTTTCTTTTTTTGCCCACGCTTATACTGTGACAAACGATGGTTAAGGAAGGCGAGGGCAAGTTGAAGCATAAGCGCGTGGCATTCATTCACGGACCCGGCGACGCTTATGGCACTTATGCCCATTGGCGACGGGGCAGGGAAGATCCTTCGATCCCCAAGAAAACCTATTCCGGTCAGTTCTATGACTTGGCGCGCGACACCGGATTGCAGGCGCTTGTGATCTGTGAAACCGGCGGAGATGCATCCCACCATGACTGGTTGCATTTCAAGCGCATTGCCAAAAACCACAATTACAACGGTCGGCTTGGATATTTTCGCAACGAATACGCCTATTTCCGCAAAATCCGCCGGGCCTTGATTGAGTTCGAAGCGGACGCTGTGATCTTTACATCTTATCTTCACGGTATTTTTGCCGGAATGATGCCGCGCGACATGGATGTTGTGCTGGCACTTCACAACACCTATTGGCAGCCGTTTTCGACGCCGAAGGGCTTGAAGAAACAGATTTCGCTGGCCCTTTTGCGCCGCTCTTTCAACCGGGCTTTCGGCGCAGTTTGCGTATCGCCCGAGATGGAGCGGCAGATCAAGGCCCTTGTCCCCAGGCCGGATTTCGAAACTCGGGTTCAGGTTCCTTCTGTCATGCGTCTTCCCTTTGATCCGCGCCCGCGTGACCGGGTGCGCAACCTTCTGTTTGTCGGCCGGATCACTGCGGAAAAAGGCGTGTTTGATCTGGTCAATGCGTTTGAGCAGCTTGCCACAAAGCACCCCGATCTTCATCTCGCCTATGTTGGCGGGGGGGCTGCATTCGAACCGCTTAGGGATCATGTCAATCAAAGGTTCCCGGATCGTGTAAGCCTGCTGGGGCCAAGCGACAGCGCCGAGGTGATTGAGCATTATCTCAAGGCGGATCTTGTCATTTGCCCAACCACAACGCGCTTTAACGAAGGCTTAGCCACGGTCCCCATCGAGGCGGCCGTTTATGGTGCCCCGACCCTGAATAGCTCGGTCGTGCCGGCGCGTGAGTATTTCGATCATGCGGATTTGGTTTTCCGCGCAGATGATGCTGCCGATATGGCGCTAAAAATCGGCGCATTGGTCAACGATCCCGAACGGTATAAACTGGCCCTTGCGGCCACCGATGCCGGACTACGCAAGATCGAAAGCTCTACCATGTCGTGGTATCAGGCCATGGGCTCTATACTGGGCTACCAGCTTAACCCAGATATTGTTTGATCCGCGCCCGAATGGGGCGTTCGATATACCGGTCAATGGGCCATGCAAAGGCCAGAGTGACCAAAGCTGTTACCGCGAATGTAATCACCACATGCACGGATGTGGCATCGGCCAGCAGTGCCACGTTTGATCCGCCGAACGCGACCAATGCGCCGACGATCAGGAACGGCATGTGAAACAGGTAAACCGGAAAAATCATTTGCGAGAATGCCACCCAAGGCCCCTTCAATCGCCAGGGCACACGCAGTCCGCGCTCAAGGCCCCAGATCATGATGATTGCGAGCGCCCGTGCAAAGACCACGGGCGCGGCGGCCCAATACAGCACCCAAACCCAGCTTGGCAGGTAAGTATAGGCCCAACTGGCTTCATTCTGAACCGGCAACCACAGCACCGCAATAACGCCGAACGCCGAAGCCATTGCGGGCCAGCTTGCGGTTTTCAGCAAGCCTGATCCAAGCAGATACGCCGCAAGCGTGCCCATCAGAAACGCTGGAAGGCGAAACCATGGCTGGAAATACAGCGCGTCCATCGCGGGCGTGGCGGTGCGCTCAGACAATGAGACAAGGAAAATATGCGCGGGACTGGGCGAGGTCTGCACCAAATAGACATATCGCCAAACCGCGATGATGACGATAGCAAGCGACAGCCAAAGCAAAGGCCGCCCCATGCGGTGCAGCGCCGAAATGATGAAAGGCAGCGCGATGAAATAAAGGATCATCACCTCCATCGACCACCCCACCGGCACCACATTCGTCAAATCAAACAGAAAGGTAACAAAGAACGCGGTGGCCAGAATTTCCTGCCACGAACTCCCTTGCCCAATCGCAAACAGGATCAATGCCAGATAATACACGGGCAGTATCCGTCCGACCCGCCCAAGATAAAAGCGTTTCAGTGAAATCCGGCCGCTGGAGTGAATTTCCGCGATCAGCGACCAGCTAAGAAGAAAGGCGGAAACCAGAAAGATCGTGTCCACCCCATAGGCCTGCCAGGCAAAGTTCAACGCGCCCGGCATGCGACCGGTGAATTCGGCAAGACTGTTTTGTGGGGCAAAGCGGACAATGCCGTGGACGACGTGAAACAAGACGACCTGAAGAATGCCAATCGTCCTCAGAAGATCGATAAACCCGGTATTGCCGGTCTCGGGGGCGAAATAGTCTTTCTGCATTTCAGTCGTCAGGGCGGATCAACCCAAGGCCTCTCAGATAAACGCCAATGCCACTTTCCAAAAGGTCTTCCGGTGCAAACGGGCTTTGCGTTCCGGGCGAGTTTCGGGCGTAAAGTTCGACCACGCCGTGGCTCATCGCCCAGATATGGGCCGAGAACATCGACGCCGGCGGGCGCTTTTCCGGTGGGATATGCTGGCTTAGATCATCTGCCGCTTTTTCCAAAACGCCACGCGCCTTTGCCGCGATCAGGGCCAAATCGGGTGTGTGATTGACGGAAATCCCGCTTTCGAACATAGCGATGTAATGACCGGGGTATTTCCGTGCAAAGGCAAGATAAGCCCGGCCCGTTGCTTCAAATGCCGCAAGGGCCGAAGGTTGCCCGCTGTCATAGGCAAACTGCATCACATCGGCAAAGATTTCATAGCCCTGCCGCGCGGCCTCGGCGATCAGATCATCACGGCCCGAGAAATGGCGGTAAACGGCGGCGGGTGTGACACCTGCCTGCTTGGCCGCCTCGGAAAGCGCAAAACCTCCCGGTCCTTTTTTCTCGATCAGTTGCAGGGCCGCATCGATCAGCGCCTGCCGCAGATTGCCGTGGTGGTATCCTTGCTTCTTTTCGGCCATCAGGTTTTCCCGATATCCGCAAGATCAAACGGGGTGCCCTGATAAATCTCGTTGATCCAGTTGCCATAAAGCAAATGCGCGTGGCTGCGCCAGCGGTTCTGAGGTGTCTGGGACGGATCATCGTCGGGATAATAATTCATCGGCACATTGATCGGCGTGCCTTCGGAAATATCGCGGTCATATTCCTGTTTCAGGGTGTCGCTGTCATATTCAAAATGGTTGAAGATATAAAGCGCACGGTGGCTTGGGTCTTCCACCAGACAGGGGCCGACATCATCCGAATAAAGCAACGTGGACAGGTCCGGCCTTTCGTCGATTTCATCCTGGCGCATTTCCGTCCAACGGCTGACCGGGATGACACAATCGTCCGAAAACCCACGCAGATAGGGCGATGCCGGTGCGATATTCTGGTGCCGGAAACAGCCAAAAGCCTTGTGCGGCAGCATGTGTTTTTTCACACCATGGAAATGGTTGATCATCGCCATGCCGCCCCAGCACACGCCGAAAGTGGAAAACACATGGGTTTGGGTCCATTCGAACACGCGGGTCAGTTCTTCCCAATAAGTGACGTCTTCGAAGGGCAGATGCTCGATCGGGGCACCGGTAATGATCAGCCCGTCGAACCTTTCGCCGCTGGCCTCAATCTCTGAAAAGGGCCGGTAAAACTCAAGCATATGATCCGCCGCCGTGTTGCGTGTCTGGTGGTCTGACATGCGGATCAACGACAGCTCGATCTGTAACGGAGTTGCGCCGATCAGGCGGGCAAACTGGTTCTCGGTCTGGATTTTCTTCGGCATCAGATTCAGCAAGCCGATGCGCAACGGGCGGATATCCTGACGCGATGCCTGATCGTCCGACATCACCATGACGCCTTCGTGCGTCAGCACGTCATAGGCAGGCAGGTTGGCCGGAATCTTAATAGGCATAACATTTTCCTTGGTGTTGAGGACCTGAGATAACGATTTGACTAGCGTCTCTCAAGGGCCGAGGCGATCAAGCTGTTGAAATCCTCGGTAGATTTGACCTTTGACATTTCGTCTGCCGTGACTTTGACGCCCCAATTCGACATCGCCTCGTAGCGTGGTTGCCGATGCGCAAGTGCGCGGGAATAGGCCCAGCGCACAAAAGCGTCCGGATCAACGGTTTCAGGATCGGCCGCTTTTGTGCTCAGATATTCCGACCATGCGTCTTTCAAAAACGAGGCCTGATAATACATCGGTTTCGGGGCGCGGTCGAAACGGCGGGCCAGTTCATCGGCATGGGCCTCGGACCCTTCGATCCACACAAGCAGCGCGTTGGATGACAGGGCCGCAAGGACCGGATCTTCGGGGTTTGCAGGGTCCACAACCTCGCAGACCGATCCGCTCGTGTCGCAAACGAAATGATCATAGCCATAAAGGTTTTGCGCACGGTCGATGAAATAGGCCGTGTCCAGCATCGATGCGATTTCGGATTGCCGGTGCAATTCCTGCCGCCGCATATATTCTTCGAACGGCAGACCGCCTTTTGCCGGATCGCCCGGCTTGCCGAGGTAATGCGAAAGCGGATCAAGATTGTCGAAAGTGATGTTGGACGCGATATAGATCGAGTTGTTCATCAGCAGATTGCGCAAATACGGTACGGTCATCGCCTCGCGCTTGAAACTGTCCGCGATATGTTCGCCCATATACCGGGTGCCGATCCGGTAATCGACGGAATAGTGAAACCAGTCCCCGTTGGCCCGCAATATATTGGACACATGCGTTTTCCCCAGCCCGGACATGCCGAACAGGACCACTCGTTTATGCGCGGCGTTGCGCCAGCTTTCTGCATCTGGATAGATCATAGCCTATAGGTATTGCGGCTTTGACGATTGCGCCAGTTCGTTTTTGTCTCACCTGCGGGCGGCGTGCCAAATATTGAAGTAATTCGCGCCGAAAATGATGATCGCCCCAAGGAAAACCCATGGATCAAGCGCCTCGGCATAGAACATCATTCCGATAAAGGCGATCACCGGCAGGCGGACAAAGTCGATTGGCATGACCGTCGCGGCAGGCGCAATGGACAAGGCGGTAGTCAGGCAGAAATGCGCCACCAGACCGCACAGGGCGATCAGAACCAGCCAGGGCAGATTTGACGCCGTTGGCAATGCGATATCCCCGTCAAAGCCGGAAAATGCGATGCCCAGAAGAAACTGCATCAATGTCAGAAAAAACAGGATAGAGGTGATGTTTTCGGTTCTTGTCAAAAGCCGCGTGAAAACGGCTGAGCCGGCAAAGCCAATCGCTGAAAGGGCCGCCATGATCAGTCCGAACTCAATTTCGCCGCCAAACGGGCGGGCGATGATCAGAATGCCGGAAAACCCGATCAGCGCCGACAGGATTTTCACCAAATTCAGCTTTTCTCCGAGGATGAAAACCGCAAGGAACATGGCCCATAGGGGCGAGGTGAATTCCAGCGCGAACACCATGGCCAATGGCGAAACCGTTATGGCGTAAAACCACAGATTCTGGCCTGCAAAATGGCTGATATTCCGAACCGAGTGCAATCCCAGCCGCCGGAATTTGATGTCGCCCAGATGGCCGGTGGTCGCGGCGACAGCCGTTACAATCGCCACGCCGACAATGCTGCGGTACATCATGATCTCAAACGTATCGAGATCAAGGGCAACGGCGCGCCCTGCAACTGCCATTAACGAAAAAGATACAATAGCCCCGCTCATCCAAAAGGCAGCGCGGATGACAGGGCTCATGTCCTGACCCCTGCGATCTGGCCTTCGGGCTTTATGCGCGGCAGCTCCAAGGGGTCACTCCCACTCAATCGTTCCGGGGGGTTTCGACGTCACGTCATAGGTCACGCGGTTGATGCCTTTGACTTCGTTGATGATCCGGGTGGCAGTTTCGCCGAGGAATTCGTGGCTGAACGGATAGTAATCCGCCGTCATACCATCAACCGATGTGACGGCCCGCAAGGCACAAGCATAATCATAGGTCCGGCCGTCGCCCATGACACCCACGGTACGCACCGGCAGGATCGCAACGAAGGCTTGCCAGATTTCGTCATACAACCCGTGTTTGCGAATCTGGTCGATATAGACCGCATCCGCTTCGCGCAGGATATCAAGCTTTTCGCGTGTGATCTCGCCGGGGCACCGGATTGCAAGGCCCGGACCGGGGAACGGGTGGCGGCCGATAAAGCTTTGCGGCAATCCAAGCTCGCGGCCCAGGGCGCGGACCTCGTCCTTGAACAATTCCCGCAACGGTTCGACAAGTTTCAACCCCATCTTTTCGGGCAGACCGCCGACATTGTGATGCGATTTGATCGTCACCGACGGACCGCCGGAAAACGAGACCGACTCGATCACATCGGGATAAAGCGTGCCTTGTGCAAGAAACTCGGCCCCTTCAATCGTGTTGGCGTGTTTCTGGAACACATTGATAAACAGTTTACCGATGGTTTTGCGCTTGGTTTCAGGATCGGACTGGCCGTCAAGTTCGCCAAGAAACAGTTCGGTTTCATCGGCATGAATCAGTTTGATATTGTAATTGTCGCGGAACATCGCGACGACTTCCTCGGCCTCGCCTTTGCGCAACAGACCATGGTCGACAAACACGCAAGTCAACTGATCGCCAATGGCCTCATGCAATAAAATCGCTGTGACCGAGCTGTCAACGCCGCCGGACAAACCGCAGATGACATGCGCGTCTCCGACCTGATCGCGGATCGACCTGATTGCTTCTTCGCGATAGGCGCCCATGGTCCAGTCGCCTTTGAACCCCGCCAGCTTGATGAAATTTTCATAAAGCTTCTTTCCGTTTGGTGTGTGATGCACCTCGGGGTGGAATTGCACAGCATAGAAATGCCGATCCGTGTCTGCGGTAATGGCGTATGGCGCGTTGGGCGAAGTACCGTAAACCTCAAACCCGGGGGCGATTTCGCTGACGTGATCTCCATGGCTCATCCAGACTTGTTCGTCCCCGTCGGTAAACCAGCCGTCCAGAATATCAAGCCGGTTCTTCGGAGTAACATAGGCCCGGCCAAACTCGGCGGTTCCGTGACCGCTTTCAACCTTGCCGCCAAGCTGGTGCATCATCACCTGCTGCCCATAGCATATGCCAAGGATCGGCAGCCCCATGTCAAACACCTCTTCCGGTGCGCGCGGGCTGCCTTCGCGGGTCACGCTGTCAGGACCACCTGAAAAGATGATCGCCTTGGGCGCCATTTCGCGGACACTGTCTGCGGTGACATTCTGATAAGGGTGGATTTCGCAATAGACGTTCAGCTCTCTCAGGCGGCGGGCAATCAACTGCGTCACCTGGCTGCCGAAGTCGATAATCAGAAGGCGGTCATGTGTGTCTGTGCTCATGGTCGCCTAGTAGGGCGCAGACCGGCGCTTCGCAAGAGGAAAGCCGCAATCCCGACCCCAGGCCCATGTCGTTTTTGAACGTCAAGAGGCGTTATGCGCGAGCAGTCAAAGCCGGATTGCGCGTATGACACGGATATCACACGCCGAACCAGGGTAAGAACCATGAGCGAAGTCAGATCACGCCGCCGAGGCGGAGGGGGCGCAGCCCGCCGCGCAGAGCGCACCGCCGTCAAAATTGAAACCGCCAAGTATATCGAGCGCAACATCCCGCTTTACGAAGTGCTGACGGATGAAGCCCTTTCGGTGATTGAGGCAAATGCCGAGACAATTCTTGAAGAGGTCGGTGTGAATTTCATCGACAATCCGGCCGCACTGGAACGATGGCGCGACGCGGGCGCCATGATTGAAGGCGAACGTGTGCGCATCCCAAAAGGTCTGGCCCGCAAGTTATGTGCAACGGCCCCGTCGAAATTCACTCAACACGCCCGCAATCCCGAGAAATCCGTGGAAATCGGCGGCAATACGCTGGTCTGTGCGCCGGTATACGGCCCGCCCTTTGTGCGCGATTCCGACGGTGGCCGACGCTATGCGACGATGGATGATTTCCAAAAGCTGGTAAAGCTTGGCTATATGTCGAAATACCTGCACCACTCTGGCGGTACGGTATGTGAACCGACCGATGTGCCTGTCAACAAGCGCCATCTTGATATGCTGCTGGCCCATATGACGCTGTCGGACAAGCCGTTCATGGGGTCGGTCACAGAACCCAGCCGCGCACAGGACAGTGTCGAGATGTGTGAAATCCTGTTCGGGAAGGATTTTGTGCAGGAAAACACCGTGATGACGTCGCTGATCAACATCAATTCGCCAATGACCTTTGACGACGTCATGATGGGAGCCTTGGAAGTTTACGCCAAGAACAATCAGGCCTGCATAATTTCGCCCTTCATCGTTGGCGGCGCCATGGCTCCGGTTTCGGTGGCCGGTACATTGACGCAGGTTCTGGCCGAAGTTCTGGCAGGTATAGCCTATAGCCAGCTGATCCGCCCCGGGGCGCCAGTCATCTTTGGGACATTCGTAACGTCGATCGACATGAATTCGGGCGCTCCGACATTCGGAACACCCGAAGCATCGCAAATTCTCTACGGGGCAGGGCAGCTGGCCCGGCGTTTGGGATTGCCTTATCGGTCCGGCGGCGGTCTGTGCGGATCAAAGCTGCCCGATGCGCAGGCGGCTTATGAAACGGCACATACCCATAATGCGGCCCTTATGGGGGGGGTGAATTTCATGCTTCATTCCTGCGGCTGGCTTGAAGGCGGTCTGGTCTCGTCGTTCGAGAAATTTGTGATGGATGCGGATCAGTTGGGAATCCTGCAAAAAATGGCCGAGGGCATTCCGGTGGATGAAAATGCCCAAGCCATGGACGCGATCCGCGAAGTGGGTCCGGGCGGACATTACCTGGGCTGCGAACACACCCAATCAAACTTCAAATCCGCTTTCTGGCGGTCCGATCTTCTGGATTACAAACCTTTTGAGACCTGGGAAGAAGAAGGCGCCAGAGACACCCAGGCCCTGGCCAAGCAACGTGTTGAAACGCTTTTGTCGACATATCAGAAGCCCCAGCTTGATCCGGCAATCGAGCAGGCTTTGCACGATTATGTGGATGCCAAAAAGGCTTCGATGCCGGATGCATTCATGTAGGCCACAGAGCGGCTTCATGCATAAGTGCTGCCAAAACGGTAACATGACGGGCGATGCTGTATTCGGCGTCGCCCGTTTTGCGTTTTTCGTTTAGCTCGGTTTCGATTTCGGCAAGGTTTGAAACGGTGTTTTTGGGGATGTCCTCATCTCCGAATATCCGTTTGAGAACGGGTTTTCTCTGAATGTTTTCGGCCGCCAGCCGCGCGGCGCGCACAAGAAGTTTTGGCCGTTTCAGATCGGTCAGACGGGCGGAACGGTTTGGCATAGGAAATCTCCCAAAGGTTGTAGTGGAAGATTTGCACAGCTTAGGTGATGTTGCGTGATATTCCTATGCTGCGTTCGGAAGGTTCGGAATCTATTATCCTTATCCTCCAAAACTGGTTGTCATCGGAATTAACTGACCAGTAACAAAAACACGCAAAAGTTGTGTTTCCCTCACGGAAAGCGCGTATGTCTGAAATCCAGCCAACTCCTAAACTCAGTGACAGAACCCAGACCATACAGTCGGAAATCGATCTTTATTTGCGTCACGTTGTAGACGGTCAGTCCATCCGGTCGCTTGCCAGACAAATCGGAGTTCACCCCTCAACCGTGCTTAGGCGGGTTCGCAAGCTTGAAACGCGACGCGATGATCCTCTGATTGATCAGGCTCTGGATGGTATGGGCCGGAAAAACTCAGCCAATGACACAAAAATGGATCAATCGATGACTGAAGACATCACGCATGATTTTGCCGCTCAAAAACAAGATCTGAAGCCCAAGGATTCGATCCGTTATCTGAAGCGGTTAAATGAACATGGTGCCTTTCTTGCCCTCGCATCCGATATGGAGAACGCCGTTATTCTTCGGCCAACAGCCGATGGTCAGACCGTTAGAAGTGCCGTGATAGGACGTGCGGACGTTCAGATACTGGCATTGAACGACTGGATCACACCAATTAAAAAATCGCGGGTGTCGCGCTATACGATTACGGCGGCGGGGCGAAAGGCGCTCAAGCGTCTGATTGCGGGGCATGCGATGCCGATGCCCCAGGATCAAAGTCAAAACATATTTGCCGAGCAGCACCGTGAATGGGGAGAGCGTAATGAAATCAGCGAAACCTCCGGCCGTATTCGCAAACGCAGGGTAAATCTGGCGGACTCGCCGCTTGGGCTTTTGTCGCGCCGCAAAGGGCGGGACGGACAGCCCTTCCTGTCGGCCGATCTGGTATCATGCGGCGAACAACTGCGCGAGGATTTTGAGCTGTCCCATATCGGGCCAAGCGTCACTCAGAATTGGGAAAGATTTTTAACGGGGCCTTCCAGCAGTTTCATTTCTGACAGTTCTGGCGGTTCCAGCAGCGCAAGCAAACGATTTCGGGCCGCAATCGAGGCGTTGGGGCCGGGGCTTAGTGAGGTTGCGCTGCATTGCTGCTGTTTTCAGGAAGGCATGGAAACGACCGAAAAACGCATGGGCTGGTCCGCGCGTTCCGGCAAGATTGTGTTGCGGATTGCCTTGCAGCGATTGAAGCTTCATTACGAAGGCTCATACGGCGATCACGGCCCGATGATTGGCTAGGCATCTATGATCCCAGCGCATAGCGCATTTTCCTTTTCACGGTGACTCCTCTGTTCTATGTCCTGTAAAAGACCGGGAACGGAGGACGCCCATGCGTGATTTGAAAGTTCCAGACCAGAGACATCCGGAAAAGGCCCATCGCCCGGACAATGCGCAGCCGCGCAAACCGGATTGGATTCGGGTCAAGGCCCCGACATCCAAAGGGTATCACGAAACCCACCGCATCATGCGCGAAAACAAACTGGTCACAGTTTGCGAAGAAGCGGGATGCCCCAATGCCGGCGAATGCTGGAGCCAGGGCCATGCCACCATGATGATCATGGGCGAGATATGTACCCGTGGCTGTTCGTTTTGCAACATCGCCACCGGCCGCCCGGACGCGCTGGACACGTTCGAGCCGGGCCGCGTCGCGCATGCGGTTCAGAAACTGGGACTGAAACATGTGGTCATCACCTCGGTTGATCGGGACGATCTGGAAGACGGTGGTGCTGACCATTTCGCCCAAACCATTCGCGCCGTGCGCCATCGCAGCCCGGACACGACCATTGAAATTCTGACATCGGATTTCCTGAAATGCGACGACACCGCATTGGAGATCGTGGTTGAGGCCCGTCCGGATGTTTTCAACCACAATCTTGAAACGGTGCCCGGCCTTTATCCAACCGTCCGGCCGGGTGCGCGTTATTTTCATTCCTTGCGGTTGTTGCAGCGGGTGAAAGATCTTGATCCTACCATGTTCACCAAATCGGGTCTGATGGTGGGATTGGGCGAAGACGCGGTGCAGGTCAAACAGGTGATGGATGACATGCGCGCTGCTGACATCGACTTTCTGACGATCGGTCAGTATTTACAGCCGACCCCCAAACACCACCGCGTTGATCGTTTTGTTACCCCGGATGAGTTCGCGGCCTACGAAAAAGCCGCCTATGGCAAGGGCTTTCTAATGGTCTCTGCGACGCCGCTTACCCGTTCAAGTTATCATGCCGGTGACGATTTCGCGAAGCTGCGTCAGGCGCGGATGGAAAAGCTGGGCAACGGCAAAGTCTAAGGCGACCGGCTTGGATGGTCAGACACGACTACGGGTCGAAACGCGCGAAACCTGTTGATCTGGTGCGCGTTTCAAGTTCAGTTTTGCGGCTCAGGTTGATCCCGAAGCCGCTTTAATCCAGCCCCACCAGATAGGCCGCGATCGCCTCGCGGTCTTCGGCTGGCAATTTGGCCATGTTGTCCACAACCGACGCCATGCTGCCTCCGACGCTGTCAAATTCCGGTGTGAACCCTTTTTTCAGGTAATAGGCGATATCAACGGCGCTCCACTGCAACTGCGAGGGTGTGATGCCCGGAATTTCCCCTTTGCCCGACGGGTTGGGTGCGCCGGTCAGCCATTTGTCGCGGTCGATCCCCCCAAGCGCATTGCGCGGTGTATGGCATTCGCCACAATGGGCCATCGCTTCAACCAGATAGCGGCCGCGTTCATTGGCAGGGCTTTCCTCAACCCAGCTTTCATCCATGAACAACAGTTTCCAGCCGCCAAGGCTGCGCCTGATATTGAACGGAAAGGATACGTCATGCGCCTTGCTTGGAACCTCTGACGCCGGAAGCGTCTGCATATAGGCAAAAAGATCCGTTACGTCCTGAGGGGTCATTCTGGCATAGTTGGTATAAGGAAAGGCCGGATAATAGTGCTGGCCTTCGGGCGAGACGCCTTTTTGCAGCGCATTGGCAAATTCCAGTAATGTCCAACCGCCAATCCCGAATACCGGATCGCTTGAGATATTTGGCGCGTAAAACGTGCCGAAATCGCTGGCAAATGCGCGACCGCCCGACAAGACCGCCACGTCCGGATCCTCTTTCGAAGTATGACAAGACGTGCATCCGGCTGCAAAATACACCCTTTCACCGGCAACGGCATCGCCCTTCAAATTGGCAAATTCATCGGGGTCAACGCGCCCGGGCATTGTCAGCCACAGGCCGATTCCGGCGCCGGCCACTGCGGCGGCCCCAAGCCCCCAAAGCGCTGTTCTAAGAAAACCCACCTGACTTAACGGAGACGATAAGTCGTGTGGCAGGACCGGCAGGTTCCCGCAATCCCGGCCAGCGCTGCTGACATGGCGTCTTTGCCCTGACCCGCGGCTTTGGCCAGATCAGGCGCCGCCATTTGGACTTTGGCCCATTCTGCGGCAAAACCTTCGGTATTCTCCCAGATCATATCGGCAGCCTTGGTGGTTTCGATTTCGAAACTGTCGCTGCCTTCCGGGAACAAGCCGACAAAATCGACCATCGAAATCCCGAGAACCGCATTCGCCATGGCTTGGGCCTGATCAGCGTCGTATTCCATCAGACCCCGGTCCATGTTGTTAAGCATTCCCATATTTATCCGCATGATTGACATCAATCCCTGCCGGGCTTTGACTTCGGTTTCAAACAGGCTTTGGGCAAATGCTGATGTTGAAACTGCGGCGCTGAATAGGGCTGCGACAAGTAAAATGCGTTTCATTTAGGGTCTCCGTTTACGGCTTATTCTGCCGATACTAGAAAAACTCGCCCCGTGATGTCTTCACAAAATTGCGAGAAACCCGAATTCTTACGTCTTAACAAACCGGACTTTGCCGATATGGGGCAGGTTTCGGTTGCGCTGTGCAAAGTCGATTCCGTAGCCAACGACAAATTCATCCGGGATTTTGAAACCGATCCAGTCGGCGCAAATATCAACTTCTCTGCGGTCCGGTTTATCCAGCAAGGCAATCGTGCGCAGTTTCGCCGGTGATCTTGATTGCAGCAGGTTCAGCACATGGTTCAGCGTATGGCCCGTGTCGACGATATCTTCGACCAAAAGAACGTCGCGCCCTTCGATCTGGCCGCGCAGGTCTTTCAGAATGCGCACCTCGCGCGAGGACTCCATGGAATCGCCGTAAGACGAGGCTTCCAGAAAATCGATTTCAACCGGCAAATCCAACTCGCGCACCAGGTCCGCGATGAAAATGAACGAACCGCGCAAAAGTCCAACCACAAAAAGTTTCGAGGTGCCCGAAAACTCGGACGCGATTTCACCCGACAATTCCTTGATCCGGGCCGCGATATCCGCAGACGGGATCATTTCGTCAATCACATAGTCACTTTCAGACATCTGGCCCTCTTGAATTCGTCAGCTACGTGTAGGACATCATCCTGACCCAATGCAACAAAGGGAACAACATGCCCTCGCATTCCGACCGCCGCGTGATGAGCTACAGCGCCCAGCAGATGTATGATCTGGTGGCGGATGTCGCGAATTATCCGAAGTTTCTGCCCTGGACCGCGGCGGCCCGTATTCGCACAACGCGCAAGATCGAAGGCGGGACGCAGATGGATGCGGACCTTGTGATCAGCTTCAAGGTATTTCGCGAAAGGTTTACCAGCCGCGTCTCGTTGTTCCCTGAACTGGGCCGGATCGACACGGAATATCTGGACGGGCCTTTCAAACATCTCCACTCTCGATGGGAATTTTCACAGTTGGACAAAGGGTGCGAAGTGACATTCTGGGTGGATTTCGAATTCCGCAACAAGGTTTTGCAAGGCGCGGCCGGTATGTTCTTCAACGAGGCGATGACCCGCATTGTGAAGGCGTTCGAGGATCGCGCAAAGGCGCTTTACGGTGACTGATCGATGGCAACAAAGCTGACGACACAACTTGCTGAATTTGCCAGAACGGCACAACCGTCCGGTCTGGTTTCGGACGTCCTGAGGCTTTCCATGCTGGATTGGCTTTCAGTGGCCATGGCCGGGCAGGACCAGCCCGTTGCACGGTCGGTTCTGTCATTGGCCCGCGAAGAAGCCGGCAAGCCCGAGGCATTTTTGTTTGGCGCGGACCAAATGGCCCCTGCGCGGATGGCAGCGTTGGTGAATGGGACAATTGGCCATGCGCTCGATTATGACGACACGCATTTTGCACATATCGGGCATCCCTCGGCGGTTGTCCTGCCTGCAGTGCTGGCAATCTCGCAAAGCAGGGGGTTAAGCGGCAAGGCCATGCAGGACGCCGCTGTAATCGGTGCGGAAGCCTCAATTCGGGTTGGCCAATGGCTGGGGCGCAAGCATTATCAGATCGGATATCACCAGACGGCGACCGCAGGGGCATTCGGGGCAGGGCTGGCCGCCGCGCGATTGCTGGGTTTTGATCAGACACAGACCGAAGCCACGCTTGGGCTGCTGTCCACACGGGTCTCGGGGTTGAAATCTCAGTTCGGGTCAATGGGCAAGCCGTTCAACGCAGGCCTCGCCGCTGCGAATGCGGTCGAGGCGGCCCAATTGATCAGTCACGGCTTTCAGCCCAGCATAGCTGGATTTGAGGGGGCGCAAGGATTCGCAGAGACCCATTTTGGTGAAGGCAACCGTTCGGATGCAACGAATGGTCTGGGTGTAGACTGGCGCTTTGAAACCGTAAGCCACAAGTTTCATGCATGTTGCCACGGTTTGCACGCCGCGTTAGAGGCGTTTCGGGCTTTTCGTGGTCAGGCTGAAAAAATTTCAGGCATTCAGGTTAAAACGAACCCGCGCTGGCTGCGTGTGTGCAACATTGAAAACCCGACCGACGGGCTGGAGTGTAAATTCAGCTACCGCCATGTTTTGGCGATGGCCGCTTATGGCCACGATACATCCGGGATCGGCGCTTACACGTCAGGCTCGGCTACGGATCCGCAATTGACGGCATTTCGTGGATGTGTGGAAGTTGCGGGGGATGACGACATCCCCGAAACCGGTGCTGATTTGCGGGTTCGCTTCGCCGATGGCGCGGTTCAGCAGGTAAAACACGATCTGAACACACCGATGGGTCTGGACGAAAAGACGGCAAGGATCGTGGAAAAGTCGTCTCGGTTAATCGGACAAGGCAAAGCAGCAAAGCTTAAGCGTCTGATCGACAATTTTGGCAGCGCGGAAGACATTTCAGCGGTGATCAAGCAATAAGAAAGGCGCCCCGCAGGACGCCTTTCAATGTAGTTTGCAAATCAAACTTTATGACGTGAAGTCATAAGCCCGTTCGCCATGGGCACTGAGGTCGAGACCATTATATTCGCTTTCCTCGTCCACCCGAAGACGCACCACGAGACCGACAAGTTTTATCAGCGCAATCGTGACGACCGTCGTGAATACACCCACAATCAACAGTGATCCAAGCTGGGCAATGAATGAGCCTTCGCCGAAGACCGCAATCATGATCGATCCGAAGATACCGCCAACTCCGTGAACCGCGAACACGTCCAGAGTATCGTCGATTTTCAGCTTGTTGCGGATCAAATTCACAGCTTCCTGACACAGAACACCCGCAACCGCACCGATTGCCAAGGCTTCGACCGGACCAACAAAACCGGACGCCGGTGTGATCGAGGCCAGGCCTGCAATCGTACCTGTCACAATGCCAACCAGCGACGCCTTGCCATATTTGAAGTATTCCCATGCGGCCCAGGTCAGCGACGCTGCGGCGGCCGAAATGTGGGTCACTGTGATCGCCATCGCCGCACCGCCGTCTGCGGCCAGTTGCGAGCCTCCGTTGAAACCAAACCAGCCGACCCAAAGCATGGACGCGCCGATCATCACGAATCCGGGGTTATGCGGCGGGACGCTCTGGTTTTTGCGTGGCCCGAGGAAAATCGCGATCAGCAGGGATGCGATGGCGGCTGTTTCGTGCACCACGATACCGCCTGCAAAGTCGCGCACGCCGATTTCGCCGAAAATCCCGCCATCCGACAAAAAACCGCCGCCCCAGATCCAATGGACCACCGGTGCGTAGACGACCAGCATCCACAAGCCCGAGAACAAAAGGACAAATCCAAAGCCGATCCGCTCGACATAGGCGCCGACGATCAGGGCAGGGGTGATGATGGCAAATGTCATCTGAAAGGCAAAGAACAACACTTCGGGCAGGCTGCCGGAAAGCGAGTCAACGGTGACGCCGGACAGGAAGGACTTGCCCAAGCCGCCCCAAAGGGCGCCGCCATCACCAAATGCGATGGAATATCCGACGGCGAACCACAGGATGCTCATCAAACAGGCAATTGCGTAGACATGCATAAACACGCTGAGCACATTTCGGGCACGAACCAGGCCGCCATAGAAAAGCGCCAGGCCAGGCAGGGACATGAACAGCACAAGCGCTGTCGCAACGATGATCCAGGAGGTATCCGCTCCGTTCATTCTTTGATCCTCTCGTTCAAAAACTGTTTGAGGGTCTTTGAAAGAGGATTCAGTGATGAGAAAAGTGGCAGCTCGCAAATGCAGTGCTTAAAATCGCGTCAATTCTCGATTTGCACAATAATTGTGCGCCCACACCGGCATATGCCTTATTTGTCATCGAAACTTGAGAGGCCAGAAAGCAACATTTCAAGCGCATGATTCACCGTGGCCTGTCGAACCTGTGCCCGTCCGATTGCGCCAAAATCGATGGTTTCGGATTTTGTGATCTGGGTTTCGCAAGACAGCGCAAAACATACCCGGCCTTCGGGCTTATGCTCGGATCCGCCCGGTCCGGCAATGCCGCTGACGGCAACCGCTATCTGCGCGCCCGATGATTTCAGCGCGCCTTCGGCCATTTCCCGCACCACCTCTTGGGAAACCGCGCCATAGCTGGCAAGCGTCGATGGTTGAACGCCGGTCATGTCCATTTTTGCGGCATTCGAGTAGGTCACGAACCCGCGATCAAAAACCGCCGACGATCCGGCAATATCCGTGATAGCGGCCGAGATCATGCCCGCCGTACAGCTTTCGGCGGTTGCGATCAGGACACCCTTTCGAAGCGCCGTTTCCACAATTTGCGCGGCAGGTGTCATCACAGCAAAAACCCGTGTGACAGCCCGGCCAGAAGCAATGTGCCGATTGCCGCCAAAATACCGGCGAACACATCGTCCAGCATGACACCCCATGCGGTATTTTTTCGATCCGCCCAGCCTACGGGACCGGGTTTCCAGATGTCGAACAGACGAAACAGAATGAAGGCGGATATCCAGCCGGGGTAAAGCGCCAGCACGTCCGATCCGGCGGCAGCGGCTCCGATGGACACGGGCAGCAGCGCGATCCATTGGCCCGCAACCTCGTCTATCACGATTTCGGACGGGTCGTGGTTGTCTTTTCCTTCCGTCTCTCGCCGGATCGCCCAAACCCCAACGAAAACCACCCCGATTGTCGAAGCAAGGGCTACCGGCCAGCCCCCCAGCTGATGCAACGCCCAAAACATAGGAAGGGCTGCCAGCGATCCCCATGTGCCGGGCGCGGGCTTCAGGTAGCCGACGCCCAATACTGTCGCGATCCATTTGCTCATGTCTGCACCAATGTTGCCGTCGCAACGGCAGCAATCCCTTCCTTGCGGCCTGTAAAGCCCAGTTGTTCGCTTGTCGTGGCCTTGACCGAGACTCGATCCGCCCCGATCCCCATGATCTTTGCCATTATCGCCCGCATCGCCCCGGCATGCGGGCCGATTTTCGGGGTTTCGCAGATCAGGGTGCAATCGACATTTGAAATCCGGAACCCCTTATGGCTTGCCAATTCCACCGCGTGTTTGAGAAAAATGTCGCTTGCCGCACCTTTCCATTGCATGTCGGATGGGGGGAAGTGGCGGCCAATATCGCCCTCGGCCAAGGCGCCGTAAATTGCATCGGTGACAGCATGCATCCCGACATCTGCATCCGAATGTCCTTGCAACCCGCGATCATGTGGCATTTTCACGCCACAAAGAATGACGTGATCTCCTTTGCCAAAGCGGTGCACGTCATAACCATTGCCCAAACGGATATCCATATCGCCCCTTAATATGTGTTCCGCCCGCGCAAAATCGGCCGGTGTTGTGATTTTCAGATTGTTTTCGTGCCCTTCGACCATGGCAACGTCAAGGCTTGCGTTTCGTGCCACCTCAACATCATCAGCCGCTGGCCGGTCATTGGATTTATGTGCCGCCAGAATTGCGGGATAGCGAAATCCCTGGGGCGTTTGTGCGCGATAAAGGCCCTGACGATCCTGCATGCCCGTCACTTTCCCAGAAGAACCGGTCCAAAGCGCATCTGTCACGGCCAGCGCTGGTGCCGCGCCGTCGGCGCTGTCGAGCGTCTGCAAAATGCGGGCGATAAGGCCACCATCAAGGCAGGGTCGGGCCACATCGTGAATCAGCACCTTGTCGCAATCACTGCCTTCAAGCGCCAAAAGACCGGCAAGAACCGACGCATCGCGCGTCGCGCCTCCAATCGCGGTTTCAACATCCAGATCAGCGGCCAGTTCGCGATCATCGGGGTGTATCACCAATAAGATCCTGTCCACATCCTGTGATCTTTGGAAAACATCCAATGTCCAGTCAGCAACACGTCGCCCTGCAAGCGTTTGCCACTGCTTGGGAAGATCACCCCCGGCGCGCGTGCCGCGCCCGGCGGCGACGATGATGGCGGCTGTACTCATGATATGTCCCGTGTTGTGCTTATCGTTATTTACGGATGTGCTTGGACCGTGGCAACGAAGGGCGTGTGATTAAAATTTGTGCAAATGCGCGGATGTGACCAAAAAATGGCCATTTACCCATTGCCTGCCCCTTATCACAGGATTACTTCCTAAAGGCACTAGGATATATCATGACCCTTCAAATCGGCTCTGTACCCATCACCTCACCTGTATTGCTGGCCCCTTTGGCCGGCATCACCGATCTGCCTTTCCGCAAACTGGTTTCGGCCTTTGGCGCGGGATTGGTGGTCAGCGAAATGGTTGCAAGTCAGGAAATGGTGCAGTCCAAGCCGGGGGTTCGCGAAAAGGCCGAGCTTGGGTTTGGCGTTGAAAACACCTCGGTCCAGATCGCTGGGCGCGAGGCGGAATGGATGAAACGCGCCGCGCGTATCGTTGAAGACAACGGTGCGCGGATCATTGATATCAACATGGGGTGTCCTGCGAAAAAAGTGACCAACGGGCTTAGCGGTTCGGCCCTTTTGAAGGATCTTGATCACGCGCTTTCCCTGATCGAGGCCGTTGTCAGCGAAGTATCCATTCCGGTCACTTTGAAAACACGGCTGGGCTGGGACGACGCCAGCCTGAACGCCAAAGGGCTGGCCATTCGGGCAGAACAAAGCGGCGTTCGGATGCTGACCATTCACGGACGCACCAGATGTCAGTTCTATAAGGGGCAGGCCGATTGGAAAGCGATCCGACCGATCAAAAACGCGGTGGGCATTCCCGTCATTGTGAACGGGGATATCGTTGACACGGTCTCGGCCAGGACCGCGCTGGCGCAATCCGGTGCCGACGGGGTGATGGTTGGGCGCGGCATTCAGGGCCGTCCCTGGCAGATCTCCAAGATAGCACACGAGCTTTACGGAACGCCCGCGCCGATTATTCCCGTGGGGTCTGACTTTGTTGACATGGTGATCGCACATTACCGCGATATGCTGAATTTCTACGGCGAGACACTTGGAAGCCGCGTCGCCCGAAAGCATCTTGGGTGGTATATGGACACCGCCGGAACCACGGCCGGTATGCGAAAACGCATTCTGACCGAACCAAACTGCCGCGAGGTTATTCAATTATTGCCCGATGCCTTGTCTTCATCGGAACGTGAGGCAGCGGCATGAGTATTGAAACCCAATTATGGACCTCACTGCCGGTTCCCGCGCTGCTGATCGACAGTAATGACGACATTTCTGCCATCAACCCGGCGGCCGAGGGGTTTTTCAACGCCTCCGAAAAATCCATGTGCGATGCTCCGGTTTGGGACAAGGTGGCCGTCGATGCCCCGCTTGAAGAAGCCTTTGACCGCTGCCGCCGGGATCAATCATCGCTTTATGTGAACGATGTGGATGTCGGCGGCGGCAATCGTCCGCCGATGATGTGCAATATCCAGATTTCGCCCTTTGACCGTGAAGCCGGATCGATGCTGTTCCTGATCCAGCCACGCGAATTCTCGGGGCGGCTGGGGCGCAGCAATACCTCGAATTCTGCCGCCAAATCGGCCATCGGCATGGCAGAAATGCTGGCCCATGAGATCAAAAACCCCTTGGCCGGCATAACCGGCGCCGCGCAATTGCTGTCGATGAACCTTGATCAGCAGGACCTTGAATTGACGGATCTGATTGTCGAAGAATCGCGCCGTATCGTGAAATTGCTGGAACAGGTCGAACAATTCGGCAATCTGCGCCAGCCGCAGAAAGAAGCGATCAACATCCACGACATTCTGGACCGCGCCCGCAAATCCGCCGTTGTCGGATACGGTGCCCATATGCGGTTTGTCGAAGATTACGACCCCTCATTGCCCGAAGCCTTTTGCGATGCCGATCAACTGCTTCAGGTCATCATGAACCTGATCAAAAACGCTTGCGAAGCCACCAAAGGCAAAACCGGCGAAATACGCCTTCGCACCTATTACGAGCATTCCTTGCGTTTGCGCAGGCGCGATGGCAGCGGAAATTCCCTGCCGCTTCAAATCGAAATACAGGATGACGGGCCGGGCCTGCCCGAAGATATCGCTGGCAACGTGTTCGATCCGTTTGTTTCGGGCCGTGAAAACGGCACGGGCCTGGGATTGGCCCTGGTCAGCAAGATCATAGCCGATCACGACGGATGGATCGGTGTCGATTCCGTTCCGGGCCGGACGGTCTTTCGGATTTCCCTGCCTGTCGCCCCCCGCATCAAGGAGTAACGCAAATGGACGGAACAGTTCTTGTCGCAGATGATGACCGAACAATCAGGACGGTTCTGACACAGGCCCTGACGCGCGCGGGCTGTAAAATTCACGCCACATCGTCTTTGACAACCCTGATGCGTTGGGTCGAGGAAGGCCGCGGCGATGCGGTGGTTTCGGATGTGATGATGCCGGATGGCAACGGGCTTGAGATGTTGCCGCGGATCCACGAATTGCGCCCCGAGCTTCCGGTTATCGTCATCTCGGCACAGAACACCATCATGACCGCAATTCAGGCCAACGAGGCTGACGCCTTTGACTATCTGCCCAAGCCGTTTGATCTGCCGGACCTGATGCAACGTGTCTCTCGCGCTTTGCAGACGCGCAAAACGATCCGCCGAAATACGGCCGAAGCACCGGCGACCGCACCGGAAGAGCTGCCGCTGATCGGCAAGACGCCGGTGATGCAAAACCTCTATCGCACGGTCGCCAATGTGGTGAATACGGATTTGCCAGCGCTGATCCTTGGCGAAAGCGGAACGGGCAAGTCGCTGATTGCGCGGACCATTCACGATTTGTCGGATCGGCGAAACCTGCCCTTTGTCACCGTGAATGCGCAAGATCTGGAAACGCTCGAAGGCCCGGCAAAGATTCTGGCGCGGGTAAAAGGCGGAACGCTGCTGTTTGACGAAATCGGCGATTTTGGCACAGAAGCTCAGGCCCGCATCGTGCGCATGTTTGACGGTCTGGGTGATTATCAGCCCCGGTTCACCGCCACCAGCCAGTCGGATCTGGGCAAGGCGCTCGAGGCGGGCAATTTCCGCGAGGATTTGTTTTATCGCATGAGCGGTGTCACGATTTCCGTGCCAGCCTTGCGTGAAAGGGTCGAAGACATCCCGCTTCTCGTGCAGTTTTTCCTTGCCCGGCAAGAGGTCAACGGACAGCGTCATGTTGATATCGCCGATGATGCTATGGAACTGATGCGGCGCTACAGCTGGCCGGGCAATGTGCGCCAGCTTGAAAATTTTGCCTTGCGTCTGGCCTCGAGCGCGCGCGAAGACATAATCACCCGCGCGGAGGCCGAGAATATCCTCGCCAATCAACCGGCCATTCGCCAGCATCTGGATGGGGGCGAGCAAGCCAGGCTCAGCGATTCGGTGCGCCTGCACCTGCAACGCTACTTCGATCTGCACGGGCGGGACCTGCCTCCTCCGGGGTTATATCAGCGAATCCTTGCCGAGCTTGAGATCCCTCTGATCGAGATATCGCTGGATGCGACCGGTGGAAATCAGGCCAAATGCGCTGATTTACTGGGTATTAACCGCAATACCCTGCGCAAAAAGATCAGTGAGCTTGGGATTGAGGTGACAAGGCGCCGGAAGCTGATGTAAATAGGCAACAGTGCGTGGTTGCGCGGCAACACGCGAAGTTGGAATTTACGGGGCAGGATTTGGCTCAGACCGGTCAGATTGCCGGACAGCGCAAAGCCAGAAACAGGGCACGCGCGTTACGGTTTCAAAAGCGCATGGGCACGATCGCAACCATGTCGGTTGCGATCATGGGTCCGATCCTTGCTTTGGCAACATTCCTCGTGCTTGGCCCGTTGGATCACGGCAGTGCATCACCGGCTTTGCGATTTGTCCTGCTTGCAGACCTCGTTTATGTCATCGCGCTTGCAGCGCTGGTGCTGCATCGGGTTGTTTCGCTGTTTCTGGCCCGAAGGGCGCGGTCCGCCGGTTCCAAGCTGCATCTCAGACTGACCCGTTTTTTCGCCACGCTTGCCTTGCTTCCGACCATCATCGTCGCCGTTTTTGCGGTGGTGACGGTGAACTTTGGTCTCGAAGGGTGGTTTTCCGAACGTGTTCAGCGCGTGCTCACCACCTCGCTTGCCGCGGCGCAGGCCTATGAGGATGAACACCGGGACGCACTTTTGGCCGACAGTCAGGCACTGGCGCGGTTTCTGGACCGAACCCGCAACAATGGCCGCTCACTTCGAGAGAATCTGGTTCTGGGCCAAAACGGCATCCAGCGTGGCCTGAAAGAGGCTTTCATCATCGACAGCACCGGTGAACTTCGCACCCGTGGCGAACGCTCCTATCTGTTTGATTTCGAGCAACCCCGCGAAGAGCAGATCAACATGGCCCTGACCGAGGGTGCCCATGTTATCGAAGATTGGGACATCAACGAATTCCGCGCCATCGTTCCGCTGACGGCTTACGTGGATCGCTATCTTTATGTCAGCCGCGAAGTAGACGGGGAAATCCTGAACCTGCTGGACGAAACCAAACAAACCGTCAGCCTTTATGAGCAGCTTGAAAGCGACAGGGGGCAGCTCTTGTTTGAATTCGGCCTGATTTATATCGGGTTTGCATTGATTGTTATCCTGTCATCGATCTGGGCCGCACTTTGGTTCTCCGAACAGCTTGCCCGCCCCGTGGGCCGCCTTGCAAACGCGGTGCAGCGCGTGGGCGAAGGGGAATTGGACACAAGCGTGCCGGAAGAATCCCATGACGACGAATTCGCGATGCTTGGCCGGTACTTCAACCAGATGACCCGTGATTTGAAGGATCAGCGCGGCAAGCTGATTGAAACCTCAAATCAGAACGAACGTCGGCGGCGATTGTTTGATTCCGTGCTCAGCTCGGTCACATCAGGTGTTCTCGGACTTGACGCGGAAGGGCAGGTTGATTTTGCCAACCGCTCGGCTGAACGTCTGCTTGATATCAGGGACGCGGGCAGCCATCGGAAAATTTCGGAAACTGTACCGGAATTCGCGGCAATGTTCAGCGAACTGATTTCCACGGGCCGTGACGTGCTTCAGGGCGAAGTCCGGGTTTCTCGGGGTGGAAAGCTCGAGATTCTGTTGGTGCGCATGTCGCGACGTCTGAACGAAGAAGGCGGGGCAGAGGGTTATGTGATTGCGTTTGACGATGTGACCAATCTTGTATCGGCACAGCGCATGGCCGCTTGGGGAGATGTGGCGCGGCGCATTGCCCACGAGATCAAAAACCCGCTGACCCCGATCCAATTGTCGGCCGAGCGTATTCGCCGAAAATACACAGCGTTGCTTGCGCAGGAAGATCAACACACGCTTTCCGAGTTGACCGACGTAATTGTCCGCCAAACCAATGATTTGCGCCGCATTGTTGATGAATTTTCCAAGTTTGCGCGAATGCCGGAACCGTCCAAGGTTTCGGCCGATCTGAACGCGCTGATTTCCAGCGCCGTCACGCTTCAAAGCAGCAATTTCACGGCTATCAGATACGCGGTGTCTTTGCCTGACGGTGCTTCCATGGCCGTTCTTGACCCGACAATGATAAGTCAGGTCTTAACAAACCTGTTGAAGAACGCGGCTGAAAGCGTTGAAAGAAAACAGCAAAATGAGGGCAACGGCTTTCATGGTGAAATAAAAGTAACGCTTAAGGTCGGTGAAAAGGATGCGAAGCTGACAATCGCAGACAATGGTGTCGGTCTTCCCGAAGATCGCACCAAACTGTTTGAGCCATATTATACCACGCGCGCCGAAGGCACGGGCCTTGGGTTGCCAATTGTCAAGAAAATCGTGGAAGATCATGGGGGTACACTTCAACTTGAAAGTGCTGATCCGTTTGACGGCTGCACCCATCAGGGGGCAATGGCCATCATTCATCTTCCGCTGAACGAAACCGAGACTATCGACGGAACCAAATAGCAATGAACGATATTCTTGTCGTTGATGACGAAAAAGACATCCGCCACCTGATCGGCGACATTCTTCAGGACGAAGGGTTTGAGCCGCGTCTGGCCGGCACATCTGAGGATTGCATCGAGGCGATCGAGCATCGGCCACCCTCTTTGCTGATCCTTGATATCTGGCTGAAGGACAGCAAGATGGACGGGATTGATATCCTGAAATACGTCAAGCAGAACCACCCTTCGGTTCCTGTGGTGATTATTTCAGGGCACGGAAATATAGAAATCGCGGTCGCGGCTATCAAACAGGGCGCCTATGATTTTATCGAAAAGCCGTTCAATATTGACCAATTGCTGGTAGTGATCCGGCGGGCGATGGAAACCAGCAAGCTTCGGCATGAAAATATCGAGCTGAAGCGCAAGGATAGCACAGTCGGTTCGCCGATGATCGGTGAAAGCGCGTCGTTCAAGCACCTGAAATCACAGCTCGACAAAGTGACGAAATCAAACGGCCGCGTGATGCTGTTTGGCGGCTCGGGATCAGGAAAGGAAATTGCGGCACGCTATGTTCACCTGAAATCGGACCGGGCACATGCGCCATTTGTTTTGGTCAATTGCGCCTCGGTCGAACCGGATCGGGCAGAGATTATGTTGTTCGGGCAGGAAGTCTCGGGCACAACCGAACCTGGATTACTTGAACAGGCCAATGGGGGTGTCATTTTCTTTGACGAAATTGCCGATATGCCGCTTGGGGCGCAATCGAAAATCCTTCGGGTGCTGGTTGACCAAAGCTTCAAAAGAGTGGGCGGTAACAAAAAGATAGAGGTTGATCTTCGTGTGATCTCGGCATCCAGCAGGGATCTTGAGGCTTTGATCGAGGCAGGGCTGTTCCGTCAGGAGCTTTATCATCGGCTGAACGTGGTGCCGATCCGCATTCCGTCTTTGGAAGAGCGGCGCGAGGATATCCGCCAATTGGCCGAGCATTTCATTGGATTGTTTCATAACGAGCAAGGCCTGGCGCGGCGCGAAATTTCCGATGAAGCCATCACCTTGCTTCAGACACGCAGATGGCCGGGCAATGTGCGGGAGCTGCGAAACCTGATCGAACGTGTTCTGATCCTGTCGGATGGCAGCGGTGCCATCGAGGCGGGTGATTTCTCCGGCACCGAAGCAAGCCGGGACAGCGAGGATCGGGTTGTGCTGTCCGGCAATATCGCGACATTACCGCTTCGCGAAGCGCGCGAGGCATTTGAACGGGAATATCTGATGACACAGATCAACCGTTTCGGCGGCAATATCAGCCGCACCGCCCAATTCGTCGGCATGGAACGCAGCGCTTTGCATCGCAAGCTCAAGTCGCTGAACGTGGTCAATATCGGGAAAAAATCCGCAAATGATGCAGCAGACAATTGAATTGACCCCGCCCTCGGCATCTGACAACGCTTACGCAGCATTGGTCGGAGACGTCTGAAATGAAAGTCATCATTTGCGGCGCGGGGCAGGTGGGCTGGCAAATCGCCCGCCACTTGTCCGGAGAAAAGAACGACGTGACCATCGTCGACAACAACCCCGATCTGGTGCGGCGGGCAACCGACACGCTGGACGTTCAGGGGATCACCGGGTTCGCCTCGTATCCTGATATTCTGGACATGGCCGGTGCACGGGATTCCGATATGGTGATCGCGGCCACCCATTCGGACGAAGTGAATATGGTGACTTGCCAGGTTGCGCATTCGGTTTTTGCCGTGCCAAGGAAAATCGCGCGTTTGCGGTCGCAAAGCTATCTGAACGCGATTTATTCCGATCTGTATCGGCGCGACCACATGCCGATTGACGTGGTCATCAGCCCAGAACGCGAAGTAGCCGAAGCCGCCTTGCAGCGGCTGGAATTTCCGACCGCCTTTGATACCGAGACATTTCTGGACGGCAAAGCGCGCCTGATTGGCATTCGGATTGAAGAAGACTGCCCGGTGGTCAACACGCCGTTGCGGCAATTGACCGATCTGTTTTCGACGCTGAAAGCCTTTGTTGTCGGAGTGCGCCGCGAAGGCGTGTTGTTCGCACCGGAACCGGGTGATCAGGTTTTTGTCGGGGATGACTGCTATTTTCTTGCCGCTCAGGAAGATGTGAGCCGGACAATGGAGATTTTTGGCAAGAAAATGCAAAAGCAGGATCGCGTGATCGTGATTGGTGGCGGCAATGTCGGGCTGGCAGTGGCCGAAGCTTTGGAAAGCCGCGCCGACCGTATCCGCGCCAAGGTGATCGAACGCGATCGGGGTGCTGCCGAACGGGCGGCTGATGCGCTTGAGCGAACGATTGTTCTGAACGGGGACGGCCTTGATCCGGCGCTTTTGAATGAGGCCAATATCGACAGGGCCAGCGCTGTTCTGACGGTGACGGATGACGATAAAACCAACATGCTGGCGGCTGTTCGGGCAAAGGCATTGGGCTGCCCAATGAGCATCGCGCTGGTCAACGATGCGTCATTGGGACCGCTTATGGCTCCATTGGGGATTGACGCCTTTATCAACCCACGCTCCACAACCGTGTCGTCCATTCTGAAACATGTCCGGCACGGTCGGGTGCGCGGTGTGTATTCTGTGGGCGACGCCGAGGCCGAATTGATCGAGGCCCATGTTCTTTCCACCTCGCCCATGGCGGGCAAAAATCTTCGGGATATTGATTTTCCCGAAGGTGTGCTTGTCGGGTTGATCCAGAAATCGGACGGAGAAATCAAGCGGCCGACCGGTGGCACGAAGGTCGAATCTGATGATGTGCTGCTGATGTTCAGCCTGTCCACGGATGTGCCTGAAGTCGAGCGCCTGTTGCAGGTTACGATCGACTTCTTTTAGGACCGGTGCGATGTTTCTGTCTCGCTATCCCTTGTTTCTGGTTCTGGTATTCCAGACCGGTCTGGCCATGCTGGTGCCATCCGTGCATGCGCTGGCACTGGGCGAATTTTCGGAGTCCCGCATTTTCTTTTATGCCGCTTTGTTGCTGATCCTTGTCGCATCCTTTGTCGGCATTGCGCTTCAAAAGCACACCAGATCCGCCCTTAGCCAGCGGGACCAGTTGCTTATTCTGTTCGGGGCCTTTGTCGGCCTGCCGTTGCTGATGGCCATTCCCTTTCAAGAGGCGGCTGGCAACCTGACCTATTTCGAAGCCTATTTCGAAATGGTGTCGAGCTTTACCACAACCGGTGCCAGCATCTTTGCAGACCCGAAGGCGATTTCGCCTACGCTTCATTTGTGGCGGGCCGAGGTTGCCTGGCTGGGGGGGTATGTCATGCTGGTGGCCGCTGCGGCCATTCTGGCCCCAATGCATCTTGGCGGTTACGAAGTTCTTGGGGCGATGAAGGGCACGCGGGATTTGGGGCGTCTTACCCAATCCGAGGTCAGGGAAGGGGCAAATGCCCGTATCGGCCGCTGGTCGCAGAAAATCTTTCCGGTGTATTTCGGGCTGACCATGATTTTGTGGTTTGGCCTTTTTGTCACCGGTCAGGATGTCACCGTTGCGCTTAGCCACGCAATGTCGATCCTTTCGACGTCCGGTATTTCGCCTTTGGGCGGATTAGAGAACACGCCGACCGGGGTTTTGCCCGAATTCCTGATGTTTGTTTTTCTGTTCGCCGGGTTGTCGCGCATGACGCTGCTGCCGGACCATCCTCAGGGGCAGGGGCTTTGGCATGACCGGGAGTTTCGCATCGGTGTGGCCGTCATCATACTTGTCCCGACCCTGATCCTGGCCCGTCACTGGCTGGCGGCACTTGACGCCGCTGACGGATCCTTGGTCGGGGCGATCTGGGGGGGTGTTTTCACCACACTGTCTTTCCTTACGACAACGGGGTTCGTGTCGCAAAACTGGTCCATGGCATCGGCTTGGTCCGGTCATGGCACGATGGAGATCGTGCTGATCGGACTGGCCATTGTCGGCGGAGGGGTCGCGACGACAGCGGGCGGCGTGAAACTGTTGCGTGTTTATGCGCTGTTTGGTCAAGGCATGCGGGAAATGGACCGGCTGGTCTATCCTTCGGCGATCGGGCAGGGCGGCATTCGGGGCAGAAGGATCACCCGTGAGGGCACCCATATTGCGTGGATTTTTTTCATGCTGTTCGCCGTGACGCTGGCTGTGGTCATGACCGGCCTCAGTCTGTTGGGTGTCGGGTTCGAACAGGCGGCGATATTGGCGGTTTCGGCCTTGTCCACAACCGGCCCGCTGGCGACCTATGCAGGGGTCGAGCCGATCCTGATCGGTGATCTGGAACCATTGGCACAGGCCATTTTGATGGCGACCATGGTCATTGGCCGGCTTGAGGCTTTGGCGCTGATTGCTTTGTTCAATCCTGATTTTTGGCGCGGATGATGAAAATTTCCGCAGCGGCACGGGAATTCTTTGCGAAATGGGGGCTGGAAGTTTGGGCATACTCCCCCCATACTCGGGGCGTGTCACGGAAACACAATCGACAAGAGCAAGAACAAAGGCGATTTTAATGGCTTCCGATAAGCAAAATCTACAAGACGCATTTCTGAACCACGTCCGTAAGACAAAAATCCCCGTTACGATCTTTTTGATCAACGGTGTGAAATTGCAGGGCGTGATCACCTGGTTTGATAATTTCTGCGTTCTGCTGCGCCGAGACGGCCAATCGCAGCTTGTTTACAAGCACGCGATTTCGACCATCATGCCGGCCCAGCCGATCAGTCTTTACGAAGGTGAAGACGCTCAGTGAGTGACACCAGCACAGGCGTAACCCGCGCCTATGTACTGCACCCCGATATTCTGACCGACCGGGACCGGCGCGACGCCGCATCCCGATTAAGCGAGGCCGTGTCATTGGCCTCGGCCCTGCCCGAACTTGAAGTGGTGGGGTCTCAGGTCGTGCGGGTTCAAAAACCCCAGCCCGGATATCTTTTCGGCTCGGGGAAGATCGAAGAGCTTGGCAACTTGCTGAAACAATCAGAAGTGTCGCTTGTGCTGGTCGACGGGCCGGTTACGCCGGTTCAGCAGCGCAATCTGGAAAAAGCCTGGGGTGTGAAGCTTTTGGACCGCACCGGCCTGATCCTTGAAATATTCTCGGACCGGGCAAGAACCCGCGAAGGGGTGCTACAGGTTGAAATGGCGGCCCTTAGCTATCAGCGAACCCGATTGGTGCGGGCATGGACCCACCTTGAGCGCCAGCGGGGCGGATTGGGTTTTGTCGGTGGTCCCGGTGAAACCCAGATCGAAGCTGACCGCCGCGCAATCGATGAACAGCTTGTGCGCCTGCGCAGGCAGTTGGCAAAGGTCGTCAAAACCCGCGAGCTTCACCGCTCGGCGCGGGCCAAAGTGCCCTATCCGATCGTCGCCCTTGTCGGCTATACGAATGCCGGTAAATCAACCCTGTTCAATCGTCTGACCGGTGCGGATGTGATGGCAAAGGATATGTTGTTTGCCACGCTTGATCCGACCATGCGCGGGGTGAAGCTGCCCGATGGGCCAGAGATCATCCTGTCCGATACGGTGGGTTTTATCTCGGATTTGCCGACCGAACTTGTCGCGGCCTTCCGGGCGACGCTGGAAGAAGTGCTTGCCGCCGATCTGATCCTGCATGTGCGCGATATCAGCCATCCGCAATCGGATGAACAAGCGGAAGATGTGTCGGCCATTCTCGAATCGCTGGGTGTTGAAGAAGACCGCCCCCAGCTGGAAGTCTGGAACAAGATTGACCAGTTGGGTGCCGAAGACAGATCTGAACTGTCCTTGCTGGCCGGTGGTGAAGATACGCTTCACATGGTGTCCGCCATCACCGGCGAAGGATTGGACGATCTGCTTGAAAACATCACCAGCAGGCTTGAGGGCAAGAAAACCGAACAAGAGCTTGTTTTGCCATTCGCCGAAGGCCGCAAACGGGCCTGGTTGTTCGAGCAAGGTGTCGTCGAACGTGAAACCCAGGATGAAAACGGCTTTAACCTGCGGGTGCGCTGGACGGCCCGGCAGGAAAAGCGCTTTCGCGAATTGTGATTACGGCTTTGGCCGAAGGGTCGTCACGCCGGTGGCGGCCGCCCCGGCCAATTCCGGGTCAAGGCTCATCGGTACATATTCGCCCCTGCGCCAAAGCTCTCCGAGATCATCGTAATAACGCGACAGCGGGTGCCCTGACTGACCGGTTGAAATAACAAAAACCGAACTGTCGGGATCGGCGAAATCGTAAACCCCGCGATAGCCTGCGCCGTGGACATTCAGGAACGGGTTTTCCCCAGTTCCGCTTGTTCGGCCCCGGTTCAGCGTATTGTCGCCACCGCTGGTGGATTGCCGGATGTTCACGAAATAGCGCAACACCGGAACCTCGCCAAGAATCGGATGGTCTTGTGCCGCTTCATGCACATCCCCCCAACGCAGGCTTTCAAGGTTGTCGCCATACCGGTCGGTGATCCACACAAGCGCATCATCAAGCGCAAGCCGCGCGATATCCGTGCAGGTTTCCTGCGGGGCGCTTTGTATCACGTCACACCAGATCGAAGCACCGTCCACGTCGCGGTATACCCGTTCTATAAACAGCGGTTCGACATGGGTGTATTCTTTGGCAAGCGGTCCCAGTTCGTCGCGGATCAGGCGTTCCTGCAAAGCGCGGGTCCAGGCGGAATAGATCAGCGGCTCGGGCAAATGCTCGTTCATTTCGCCATTCCACTCGGCCAGCAGTGCCAGCGCCCGTTCACGCAGATATTCCGGTGTTCCGTCGGCGGCAGCTTCGCCGGTAAACCAGAGGTCGGCACCGATCAAAGGCAACAGCGTGCGGGCCGTCACCGATACCGCATCGAGTTGCGCTTCGATAAAGCTTTCGCGGGTGTGAATGGGCCGGCTTTCCATCAGCCGCTGCCACCGCTGAATGCGTTGCGTATCGCCCCATTCAAAGGACACATGCAGCGGGAAGGGGCGTTCGACCGTTTTGTTGTTGGTGTTGCCCAGAATCCCGCTTTCAGGCGCGATCGAGACCGGATTGGCGGTATAGGGGCTATAGCCGTTCCACCGGTTTTCAACCCGCCACCCGGGCGACGGCATGCGCCCCTGGCTTTGGTGGCGCGCATCCCGGCGCGGCATGGCGCCGATTGTCTTGAACGCGATGGTTTCGCGGTCCACGATCATCAAATTTTGGGCCGGGGTGATAAAGTCTTCGCCAGCTTCAATGATCTCGTCGACCGACCCCGCCTTCATGATGTTGAGGCCAGCGGTAAAGGATGTGTCTTGCGTGTCAAACGCCGTCCACGCAACCGAGGCCACATGCCCGGGCGGGGTAATGGTGCCCAGCCCGTAATAGTCCGGCGGCAGGACAGGGCCGTTTTCCGTATTCAGAACGGTCAGCGTTTCAGGCGCGGAATCCTTGATTTCAATGATGGTCGAGCGTTTCTCGAACGGTTTGTAGCCATCGGGCGTCAAATATTCGTCCGGGTTATCGGGGTTGAGACGCTCGATATAGACGTCCTGATCATCCATATAGGCCGAGGTCAGGCCCCAGCCGGTTTTCGCGGTACGCCCCGACAGCACCAAAGGCAGGCCCGGAATTGTGCCGCCGATTACGTCGCCGGTCTGAAGGCCGACGCGGGCAAGATACCAAGTGCTGGGGGCGGAAAATCCCAGATGGGGATCGTTGCCCAGCAAAGTCCCGCCTGCCGCTGTCCGGAACGGCGCGGCGGCGAAGGCGTTCGAGGCACCAGCAAGCGGTCGCCGGTTGAAGGGCGAAATCGCGTCATCGGGCATCGGGGCGGCCTCGGCATAACGCGGCGCCTGGGGGAAAAGCGATGCGAAATCCGGCAGGGCGATAATACCTGAACCGGGGATGTCGGGCAGGATGTCCTTGACCCGGTCTTCGTCAAGCATCAGCGAGGTTCTGGCCCGCAATACTTCCGCATCCAACTGGCTGGACAGTTGAAGCGACATTAGCTTGATGATGGCCAGTGAATCCGCAGGCGTCCAGGGTGGAACCGCTGACGGGAAAAGGAACATCTCGGGTGCGCCACGCCCCAGGGCGCTTTCGTTGATCTCGGCGATGCGGGCGTTTACGCCGTCGGCATAGGCTTCCAGCGCCGCAAGCGCTTCGGGCGACTGGGCGCTGACCGAAGACAAAGCCGCGCCATAAAGATCAAGGCGTCTCAGGATGCGGTCAATGGACACTGTTCTTTCGCCGAAAATCTCGGACAGGCGGCCCTGAACGGTCCGGCGCATGGTAAGCATCTGCCAAAACCGGTCCTGAGCATGCACATAGCCAAGACCAAAGAACACATCCTCGTCGGTTTCGCCGAAAATATGCGGCACGTTGGCCGTGTCCCGCACAATACGCACAGGGGCGGACACGCCGGCGACGTCCAGTGTCTTGTCATATTCAGGCAGCGAGCGGCTGGCCAGATAATAGACCAATATAACGGCCAGACCTGCAAGCACGGCCAAGGCCGTGCTGATCCGTATTAACCAGCGAAACAAGCGCATGAGGCCCCCTTGCGCCTTGGATTATGGAATGATGCGAGTGTATTTCATGCCTTCGACCGTGGCACCGATGCGAATGCCCGCCTGGCCAAAGACCATGGCCAGAACCGGTTCGGTGATGGTCGTCGTATCGGCTTTGAGGTTTTCGCCTTCGTTCTGGAACACATATTCCAGATCAGCCCCGGCAACCCAGCCCGACGAGCGGCGGAAATCCGTCAACGCTTCTTCGGTCATGAAAAACAGCGCATGGGCATATTGCTGGGCGCCGAACTGAAACCCTGCGCTGGCTTGCGTGACCGAGTAGTAATCGACGGTGACGTCCTGCACCCGAAGGGCACCGCGCCCATAGGCGGCACCAAAGCCGACGCCTGCCTCGGTGATCAGTGGCATCACCAGAATTCCGGCTGCGTTTTCGGCAAGATTCCGCGTAGAGGGGTAGTTTTGGTAGAGGTAGGAAAGCGTTTGGTCCACACGCGCATCAATGGTCGGTGCGCCCGTGCTTCCAACCCCGTTGCTGCATGCCGCCACGCCAAGCGCCGTCGCGCCAAGGCCGAGGGTTACAAATCGTCTGTTATAAATGCTCATGGGTTTGCCTGTTCTACTGCCGAATGGGCAACTTTTCGCGCTGCCCGATTTGTGGCGCAAATATACGCCGAACCGGTTCCCGAGTCACCCCGCCAATGCTTTGGCCACCTGCGGCGCGAAATAGGTCAGAATTCCATCGCAACCCGCGCGTTTGAAACACATCAGGCTTTCAACCATTGCCTTATCGCCATCAATCCAGCCGTTCTGCGCGGCCCCTGCGATCATCGCGTATTCGCCGGACACCTGATAGGCATAGGTCGGTACACCAAACTGGTCTTTTACCCGGCGGCAGACATCAAGATACGGCATGCCGGGCTTGACCATCACCATATCCGCCCCTTCCTGAAGATCACGCGCGACCAGACGCAGCGCTTCATCCGAATTGGCCGGATCCATCTGATAGGTGGTTTTGTCACCTTTCAGGGCACCGCTTGCGCCCACCGCGTCGCGGAAAGGTCCGTAAAAGGCCGAGGCGTATTTGGCAGAATAGCTTAGAAGGGACACGTTCCTGTGACCGGCGGCTTCAAGTGCCTGTCGCATTGCGCCAATGCGTCCGTCCATCATGTCGGACGGGCCAATAATGTCGGCCCCAGCCTCGGCCTGGGACAGGGCCTGTTTCACCAGCGCATCGACGGTTTCGTCGTTGATGATCTCTCCGTTTACGACAAACCCGTCATGGCCATTGATGTTATAGGGATCAAGCGCAACATCGGTCATGATCGCAATTTCGGGCACGGCGGCCTTGATGGCGCGGGTGGCGCGGTTCGACAGGTTTTCGGGGTTCCATGCTTCGGCGCAATCCTCGGTTTTTTTGGACGGATCGGTATAGGGAAACAGGCAGATCGCCGGAATGCCCAGATCGGCGGCCATACGGGCGGCCTCGACAATCCTGTCGACCGAGCGCCGGACGACGCCGGGCATTGAGGCAACGGGTTCTTCCACATTCTCGCCGTCGCGGACAAAAACCGGCCAGATAAAATCGCCGACCGACAGATGGTTTTCGCGCACCAAATCCCGTAAAGCAGGGCTTTTTCGCGTGCGCCGAAGGCGTGTGGCGGGAAACGGAGACACGATGGATTGCATGAGCAACGGCCTTATTTTGATATGTTAGAAAGCCCGCGACGCAAAGCCTCTGGGCAAGGGGTCGGATGCAGGCTAATACCAACGCAAGTGAATGAAAAGCGACCATGAGGGAAACCGGTGGATCTATTCAGACTGATCGAAACCAATTCCTTTTCCAGTATCTGGTTTTGGCTGTTGGTAGCGATTACCTGGTCTTCCGCCAGTCATTGGGTGCTGGGGGTTCCGTTTGATCTGGTCCAAAAGGCCTATCGCGAAGGTGGCGAGCTGGAAGAGCGTGTACACACGTTGCTAAGGATCAACGTGGCCCGCTTGGAATATATCCAGAAAGTCGCCGGCATGATCATGATCGGCTTCACCAGCTTTATGCTGACGGTTTTTGCCGTGTTGGGCTTTTACTATTGGATCGAGTTTTTTCAGGCGATGTTCATGCTGACATTCCCGCTTATGCTGGTCGGCCTGATCAACGTCTACATGTCGCATCGATTGGATGAACAACTGCCCAGTGGGCAGGAATTGTTCAGAATGTTCCGGCGCACGCGCCTGATGATCATGTTCATCGGTTTGGTATCGATCTTCGTCACATCCTTGTGGGGCATGTACCACGTTATATCGGTTTCCAGTTTCCCCGGGCTATGAGCTGGGGTAAGAGGCACTTCCTTTTCCAAAGCGTAAATCCATATTGTCTGGACACGGGCAAAAAGGCTAAACGCGCGGAACCCAATGATGTTGTGCGCGTTTCAAACTCAACTTGTGCCGCAAGTTAATCTCGAAACGCCTTGAAAGACGTAAGGCAACCTGAATGGCTGCGAGCAATCATATCCTTGTCGGTGGCGCCCCAGAAGGGTTTGACGCGCAGCTGATTGTCAATGAGCTGACAAAAAGCGGTGGTGCGGTTTGTCACATAGCGCGTGATGCGAACCGGCTGGCGGCGATGCAGGAGGCGCTGGATCTGATCGCGCCGGATATGCCGGTTCTGATTTTCCCCGGCTGGGACTGTCTGCCTTACGACCGGATTTCCCCGAACGCCGATATTTCAGCCGCGCGCATGTCATGCCTTTCGGCGCTTGTGCACAAGCTGCCGAAACAATTCGTGCTTTTGACCACGCTGAATGCCGCGACCCAACGGGTGCCTGCGCGGGAAATTCTGAAAACCGCATCATTCTCGGCTTCGGTGGGCGAGCGAATCGATGAAACCGCCCTGCGGTCTTTTCTTGTCCGAATGGGGTTTAGCCAGGCCCCGACGGTGATGGAGCCGGGCGATTACGCGATCCGGGGCGGGATCATTGACGTATTCCCGCCGGGCGATTCCGGTCCGGTGCGTCTGGACATGTTCGGCGATATCCTTGACGGAATCCGCTCGTTCGATCCGGCCACGCAAATGACTACCCGGAAACTGGATCGCATTGAACTGGCCCCCGTGTCCGAGGTCATTTTGGACGAAGCCGGCATAACCCGTTTTCGCCAATCCTACCGGATCGAATTCGGCGCGGCCGGTACGGATGATCCGCTTTACGAAGCGGTCAGCGCCGGGCGGAAGTATCAGGGCATCGAACACTGGTTGCCATTTTTCCACGACAGGCTTGAAACCCTCTTCGACTATATTCCTGGGGTGTCCATCTCGTTGGATGATCAATTCACACCCACGCGGATTGCCCGCTGGGAAAGCGTTGAGGACCAATACCAGACACGGCGGCATGCACTAGGCCAGAAGGGGCGCATGGGCACGGTTTATAAACCGGTTCCGGCTGAGTTGTTATATCTTGACGATGCCGAATGGTCGAAAGCGATTGAGGGCTTTCGCGTGCGCCAATTCTCGGCCCTTGCGATGCCGACCGGTCCTGGGGTGATCGACGCGGGCGGGCGGATTGGCCGCAATTTCTCGGCCGAGCGTCAGCAGGAAAGCGTCAGTCTTTTTGGCGCATTAGCCGACTTTATTAAAGTGCGGCTTGAGGCAGGGCCAGTGGTCATTGCCAGCTATTCGGATGGTGCACGCGAACGTCTTGCAGGTTTGATTGAAGATGAAGGCCTTGGCGAGACCATCAACATTGTCGATTTTCGGTCCGTCGGTAAACGCGGGTTGTATTTGATCGTCTGGGGGCTGGAACACGGGTATCAGACAGACGGGCTGACCGTGATCTCAGAACAGGATGTCCTGGGGGATCGTCTGATCCGGGCGCCCCGTAAAAAACGCCGGGCTGAAAATTTTCTGACCGAAGCGCAATCGCTTAGCCCGGGCGATCTGGTGGTGCATGTGGATCACGGCATCGGGCGCTATCTGGGATTAGAGGTCATCACCGCAGCCGGTGCCGCGCATGAGTGCCTTGCGCTGGAATATGCCGAGCGTGCAAAGCTTTATCTGCCGGTTGAAAATATCGAACTGCTGTCAAAATATGGCCATGACGAGGGTCTGCTTGATCGTCTTGGCGGCGGGGCCTGGCAAGCCAAGAAAGCCAAACTTAAGCAACGCATCCGCGATATGGCGGATCGGCTGATCCGGATCGCTGCGGAAAGGGCTTTGCGCAAAGCCCCGATACTTGAGCCGCCGCTGGGCATGTGGGACGCATTTCTGGCCCGGTTTCCCTATCAGGAAACCGATGACCAGTTGCGGGCCATTTCGGATGTTTTGGAGGATATGACCTCTGGCCAGCCTATGGACCGGCTGGTGTGCGGCGATGTTGGTTTCGGCAAAACCGAAGTGGCCCTTCGCGCCGCTTTCGTGGCCGCGATGTCGGGTGTTCAAGTGGCCGTGATCGCACCGACAACGCTTTTGGCGCGCCAACATGCCAAAAGCTTTGCGGAACGTTTCCGTGGCTTCCCGCTCGAGGTCCGGCAGCTTTCGCGGTTCGTATCTGCGAAGACGGCTCAGGAAACGCGCGACGGGTTGGCCCGTGGCACGGTGGATATCGTTGTGGGCACCCACGCCCTGCTTGCCAAGGGCATTCGTTTTCAAAACCTCGGCCTGTTGATTGTGGACGAGGAACAGCATTTTGGTGTGACCCATAAAGAGCGTCTCAAACAGCTGCGCAGCGACATTCATGTTCTGACCCTGACTGCGACGCCGATCCCCAGAACCTTGCAACTTTCACTAAGCGGTGTACGGGATTTGTCGATCATCGGAACTCCGCCAATCGACCGGCTGGCGATTCGGACCTATGTCAGCGAATTCGATGCAGTCACCATCCGCGAGGCGCTGCTGCGCGAACATTATCGCGGTGGTCAAAGCTTTTTCGTTGTGCCGCGTATCAGCGACCTGCCCGAAATCGAAGAGTTTCTGAACGAGCAACTGCCTGAACTAAGCTTTGTCGTCGCCCATGGGCAGATGGCGGCGGGCGAGCTGGATGATCGCATGAACGCTTTTTATGACGGCAAGTTTGACATTCTTCTGGCCACCACCATCGTTGAAAGCGGTCTGGATATTCCAACCGCGAACACCATGATCGTGCATCGCGCTGACATGTTTGGATTGGCCCAGCTTTATCAAATACGGGGCAGGGTCGGGCGTTCGAAAACCCGCGCCTATGCCTATCTGACCACCAAGCCGCGCGGCCGTCTGACCCCTACGGCCGAGAAACGGCTTCGGGTGCTCGGATCGCTTGATACTTTGGGGGCGGGGTTCACGCTTGCCTCGCAAGATCTTGATATTCGCGGGGCGGGCAACCTTTTGGGGGACGAGCAATCCGGCCAGATGCGCGATGTTGGATACGAGCTTTATCAATCCATGCTGGAAGAGGCGATTGCCAAAATCCGCGCCGGTGAAATGGAAGGTCTGTCCGAAGCGGATGATCAATGGGCCCCGCAAATCAATCTGGGCGTTCCGGTGCTGATACCGGAAGATTTTGTGCCCGATCTTGATGTGCGCCTTGGGCTTTACCGGCGGCTTTCGTCACTAAGCACCAAGGTTGAACTTGAAGGATTTGCCGCTGAACTGATTGACCGGTTTGGCAAATTGCCGAAAGAGGTGAACACCCTGCTGTTGGTCGTGCGCATCAAAGCCATGTGCAAACGCGCAAGCATCGCAAAACTAGACGGTGGTCCCAAGGGGGCGACCATTCAGTTTCACAATGACAAATACGCTTCGCCCGAGGGATTGGTGGAATTCATCAAGGACCAGCGCGGATTGGCCAAGGTCAAGGACAACAAGATCATCGTTCGCCGGGACTGGAAGAAAGACAGCGACAAGATCAAAGGCGCCTTTGCCATCGCGCGGGATCTTGCTGAAAAGGCCGTGGCGGCAAAAAAGAAGCTTAAAGCGTCCGGCCTTTAACCTGAGACAGGGGAAAGGCCGGACGCTGCAAGACCCATCAACTGTTGTGGGCGCCCTGCCACAAACCCGTGATTCAGGTTTTTGGCAGGACGCTTAAAAAGGCTTAATCCTTTTTCCCGCTGTCTGGTGCATCGACATTTGCGGGTGTCTGTTTTTCGTCTTCACGGCCTAGCTCTGCAATAAGCCATTCCGTATGCTTTTCGCGTTTGCGCATCGCGAACATGCCGAACTGCTGGATTGCGACCGCGAACACACCCAGCCCAAGGAAGATAAACACAGTCGTTCCGATTTTTCCCAAGGCCGTTGCGGGTACAAGGCTGCCATAACCTACGGTCGATAGGGTAACGACAGTGAAGAAGTAACTGTCCAGCCAGTTCCAACCTTCGACGACGCGGAAGAAAATCGTACCCGAGATGACGATAAGGGCGAGTGAGAATAATATTTTCAGGAAACGGGCAAGGGTCATTGGATCGTTTTCCCCGCGCCGGTGATTTCGTCGATGACATCCAGCCAAAGCTGGACAGGTTGTGCGCCGGGAACGACATGCTGTCCGGCAACAATAAACGTGGGCACCGAACGCACACCCATTTCACGCGATTGGGCATCCCGGTCCTTGATCGCCTGCACATCCGTGTCGGTTTTTAACATCCGCGCCACCACGTCTTTATCCATGCCAACATCCGCGGCAAGCCCGGCGAGGGTGGTGGAATCGCCAATATCCCGGCCTTCCTTGAAATAGGCCTGGAACAGGCGCGTCACCATTTGGTGTTGCTTGCCTTCGAACCCCGCCCAATGGATCACCCGATGGGCGTCAAGGGTGTTCGGCGTCACCTGAATGGCTCCGAAATCGATATCAAGCCCGGCTTTTGCAGCGTGGTCCGCGATTTCAGAATAGACCTGAATTGCGCCTTTCTGACCGCCGAACTTCGCCTCGAGATAGGCCCGGCGATCCATGCCGCCCTTTGGCATAGTGTCGTTCAGCTGGAACGGGTGCCACTGGATTTCCAACGGATGGTCGGGCCGCTGGGCCAGGGCCTGTTCAAGCCGCGCCTTGCCGATATAGCACCACGGACAAATGGGATCGGACAGGATATCAAGACGGATCATGGGGTCGCCCTTTGTCGAAGTGCTTTGCGAAGAAGTTTATTGTTGTTCCCCCGCGGCAAGGTTTCAACCCTTTGATAGACACGGGGTTGCTTATACCGTGCCAGGTTGGCTTGTGCGAAGGCTTTCAGATCAGCCTCGGACAGATCGTGATCGGATGTGTAGAAGGCGGCGATTATCCGGGTGTCGGGCTTGATCTCGATATCGGTACAGGCGACTTCGTGAATATCAGGATGCGTGGACAGGATATTTTCCACCTCGATCGGAGATACTCGAAAGCCACCGGCATTCATCACATCGTCCCGCCGGCCATGATACGAGATTGAGAAATCGGTATGCATGATCCCGACATCGTCGGTCACAAACCACTCATCGCGCAGTTTCGCGTCGGTCGCCGCCGCATCGTCCAAATAGCCCAGCATCAGCCCCGGATCATCTTTTGCAACGGCGATTGCGCCCGGTTCGCCAAATGGCACGGGGCCGTCATCCCCGAGTATTGCCACCCGTCTTCCCGCTTGAGGTCTGCCCAGACTGTCGCTGGCGGGAAAGCCGGGGCAGCCGCTGATAAAGGTCGAGCATTCGGACATGCCGAAGGCTTCGTAAACTTTTGTTCCGGTGGCTTGTGTCCAGCTTTCGCGCACCGAGGCCGGGATTTTCTCGCCCGCTGTCAGGCCGTGCCTCAGTTTGGGCAGGTGTAGAGCAGACGCCCCGTTGGTCAAACGGCGAAAGACACCGGGGGCAGCCGCAAAAATTGTGGCGTCGTGTCGTTTCAGCAAAAGCGGCAGGGCGGACAGCTCTACCCCGTCCGCCGGAATCAGGGATGTTGCGCCAATAGTCCAGGGATCCAGCAAGCCGGTGCCAAGCGTGAACGACCAATTCAAAGCCCCGGCGTGAAGCAGGCGATCCTGATCTGTCAGATCATACCAATCCTTCCACATCATTTGCCGCGCCCAGATCGCCCGATGGGCATGCATCACAGCCGCCGGTTTGCCGGACGTCCCCGATGTGAACAGGATATAGGATAAACGGTTCGGATCGCCCAAAGCAAATTCGGCAGGCGGCAAGTCACGGAATGATCTGTATTCATCCTGGGCGATGATCTGGCAGCCTATTGTCTGGGGGCAGGTGATATTGGGGGCTTTCGCGACCGCCTTGGGCTGGATGATCCCGACCAGTTTAACAACTTCCGGTTCCGTAAGCTGCGATGATGTGGGCACCGGTATGATGCCGACCGCGATCGCACCCAAATACAGCAAAGGAAAATCGACCGTGTTGCCAAGACGCAAAAGCAACCGGTCGCCGGGCTGCAAGCCGCTTTGAAGCAACCCGTTACCGGTTCCCAGCACGGCGGCTTTCAGACGCGCATAGCTCCAACGCTCGGACCCTGACAGGCTTAGGATCGCCAGAGCAATCTTGTCCGGCAAATCATCCGCATGACGCAATACATACGCCGCCAGATTGAATGGATCAGGGCAGGGGTCCAGCCGCCCTTTGTCGAATATCGCTGTCATAAGTTGTTGCTAGGCCTGACTTTGCAGAGTTGCAAGTGTCCCGATTGCCCCATAAAGACAGCGCATGACCGGAAAAGACCCAAAATCCCTGATCACCATCGCCCGTGCGGAAAGCGGCAATACGCATGTCGAGCCTCTGAACCTGGGCGAGCGTGTCCGAGAGCTTCGAAAAGAGCGGAACTGGACGCTTGAACAGGCCGCCACACAGGCAGGTCTTGCGCGGTCCACCCTGTCGAAGATCGAAAACGGACAGATGTCGCCCACCTATGACGCTTTGAAAAAACTGGCGCTGGGGTTGGAGATTTCTGTTCCGCAACTTTTCACGCCGCCTGTCAACGATCAGATCAACGGGCGCATGTCAGTCACACGGCAGGGCGAAGGCACACAGCAGGCCACGGCAACTTATGAACATGAGTTGCTGGCGGAAAGCCTGACGAAGAAGAAAATGCTGCCGTATCGTGCGCGTATCCGGGCGCGGGATGTCAGTGAATTTGACGGATGGGTCCGCCACGATGGCGAGGAATTTCTATTGGTTCTGACAGGCGTTATCCGCCTTTACACAGAATTCTACGAGCCGATTGAGATGCGACGTGGTGACAGCGCCTATTACGACGCTGCCATGGGGCACAATGTTGTGTCCGTAAGCCCTGAGGATGCGACGATCCTTTGGGTGACAGCGTTGGTTTAACCGCCGAAAATACCGGTTACAGCGCCCATTACCGAGCTTGCCGCGCCGCCAACGGTTCCCGATGCGGTGCCAAGTGTTGAACACCCGCTCAATGTGACGAGAACTGCTACGATTGCGAATTTTTTCATGTCAAAGCCATCCCTGAATAGTTCGGGCGCCCCCGGAAATGTCACGTCCCAGCCCTTCAACCGTTGAACAAGCCGAAAGGGCCAGCAGACAGGATAGAATGACGATAGTCTTGCGCATTACGGCGTCCCTATTTTGGTTAATGAATCAAGTGTGATCCGATCTCTGATTAGTCGATGAAACCTTTTGGGGCAAGCGGAAGGGCGGATGATTCTCTTCGCTTGAGGCTGGTTGCCTGTAAGTGCGTCCGATGTTTGCGACAAAAACGGATCGAATTGTGCGGATTATTATCGCAACAGCATATCAGGTGGTATTTGCAAAGACGCACACAAATTGTGGGAAATGTTGCGTGGATTCGGGTGAAATACGCACCGATTGGTTGAATAAACATTTAGAATCAACTGGAAACAATCCGTTTTTCCACCGTCTGCGCACAGGCGAGCATAACTTTTAGCTTGGAGCGCTGCCACGCATTGGGTATAAATGAAGCACTGCTCGATAGGTTTCTTGCCTGTATGAAACCTGCCTCAATAACTTAACGCCGGCTTCGTGCCGGCGTTTTTTTTTGACCTCAGCCTGTATTTTCGCCTCGAACTTCGCAGCCGCAGCATGTTATTTTTAAGGCGTATGAACAGATGGGGACACCTTTATGACACTGAACGGTAAAACAGCGATCGTCACCGGATCGAACTCGGGAATCGGTTTGGGAATCGCACGCGAACTGGCGCGTTCCGGGGCCTCGGTGATTCTAAATTCGTTTACCGATTCTGCCGAAGATCACGCGCTTGCCGCTTCGATTTCGGATGAATTCGGAATTGAATGCCGGTATATTCAGGCGGATATGTCGGATCCTCAGGCGTGTCGCGACCTGATCGGGAATGCCGGACGGTGCGATATCCTTGTGAACAACGCTGGTATTCAATTCGTTTCGCCGATTGACGAATTCCCGACCGAAAAATGGGATGCGATCATCGCGATCAACATGAATTCGGTTTTTCATACGACGGCGGCAGCCTTGCCAAAAATGCGCAAGGCCGGCTGGGGCAGGGTGGTCAATATCGCCTCGGCCCATGGTCTTACCGCATCGCCCTATAAATCTGCTTATATCGCCGCGAAACACGGTGTCGTCGGCATGACCAAAAGCGTTGCATTGGAAACCGCCGAAGAACCGATCACCGCCAACGCCATTTGCCCGGGCTATGTGCTGACCCCGCTGGTCGAGGCCCAGATCCCCGATCAAATGAAAGCGCATAATATGGAACGTGACGAGGTGGTGAAAAAAGTCATGCTGGAACGCCAGCCATCGCGCGAATTCGCCACGGTCGAACAGCTTGGCGGTACGACGGTCTTTTTGTGTTCAGATGCCGCCGCGCAGATTACCGGCACCACGATCAGCGTCGATGGGGGCTGGACCGCACTTTGATCAGGTCTTGCCGAGCGGATGTTTTTCGCTCGGCATATCATGGGGATCTTTACCGCCCGGATAGACAAGACCGGCCGAGATCACCAGCTTGGCCGCGTCCTCAACCGACATTTCCAGCTCGATGATATCGCCCTTCGGGAAGAACAACAAAAACCCCGAGGTCGGGTTCGGTGTGGTTGGGACAAAAACACTAAGCAGCGTGTCGTCAGTTTCAGCTTCGCGCGCCACCTCGCCTTTGGCTTCGGTGGAAATAAACCCGATGGCCCAGATGCCTTTGCGGGGATACTGTATCAGGCAAGCCCGCTCAAAACTGCGTTCGGATTGGGCAAACACCGTTTCGGCGATTTGCTTTACCCCTGAATAGATCGAGCGGATTACCGGCATGCGCACGACAAAAGATTCGGCGAAGGCGATCAGCGACCGTCCGATCAGACCTTTGGCGATCCAGCCCACCAGAACAGTAAAAACCAGAAATATGATAAGTCCGATTCCACGCAGATTTATGCCGATATATTTTTCCGGCTGAAAATCGTAGGGCACCAGCGGCAAAACCACCGAATCTATCCAGCCGATGGCGGTCCAAATAAGCCAGACGGTCATCGCCACAGGCGCAATAACCACCAGCCCGGTCAAAAAGTTTGACCGGAGTCGCGAAAGTAATCCCGCGCGCTTTGGCTGTTCGTCGTCAAAAGGGGTGGTCATGGCGGACCTTCAATGTCTTGCTTGCGTCCTTATATGGTCAGGCTTGACCGACACACAATAGCCCATAAACCAAAGATCGTCGAAGGTCACGCAGCGCTCAAAGCCTGTGCAATCCCGGCCGCCAATCGCGCGTTATTGCGCACCAACACAATATTGGCGGTAAGGGATCGGCCCTTGGTCAGATCGTAAATTCGCGAAAGAAGGAATGGTGTCACCTCTTTGCCGCGAATGCCCTGGGCTTCCGCGTCCGACAAAGCCTGACGGATGATCGGGTTGATTTCGGTTTCGGGGATCTCATCCGCCTTTGGAATCGGGTTGCAAATCAGATGCCCCCCTTTCAGGCCCAGCGCCTTGCGCATGGCATATGCGGCCGCGATCTGTTCGGGGCTGTCCAGCCTAAGCGGCGCTTTATGAGCGGACGATGATGACCAGAAGGCGGGCAGATTGTCCTGGCCGTAAGCAATGACAGGTACGCCAAGCGTTTCAAGAACTTCCCATGTTTTCGGAAGATCAAGAATGGCTTTCGCACCGGCGCCCACCACTATGACCTCGGTTTCCGCCAGTTCCTGAAGATCAGCCGAAATATCAAAACTTTGATCGGCACCACGGTGAACACCGCCAATGCCACCGGTTGCAAAAACGCGGATCCCTGCGGCCTTGGCCGCTATCATCGTCGCGGCAACAGTGGTGGCCCCGGTTCCGCCGGACGAAAGGCAAAGGGCCAGATCGGCCCTGGATAGTTTCTGGACGTTCCCGGCCTGGGCCAAACCAGCCAGTTGCGTATCGGTCAGACCGATATGAAGACGGCCATCCATAACGGCAATCGTAGCCGGCACCGCACCGCAATCGCGGATATCCTGCTCAACCAGACGGGCTGTTTCCATATTCTGGGGAAATGGCATGCCGTGGGTAATGATTGTGCTTTCAAGCGCAACAATAGGGGCTTTGGCCTGCAGCGCTGCCTGTACCTCGGGGGAAAAATGTAGGTCTATCATGCGCCAATATCTCCGGAAACATATGTGGCTGCCGCCTGCAAAGCCTGTTTTAACGCCGGCTCTCTGCTTTCTCCGCGCATTTCGGCGGCAATATGCGCCGCCATGAACGCATCCCCGGCACCGGTGACGCGCGTCACCAGAACCTTTGGTGGCTCAAGCGTGATCAAGCTTTCGGCATTTCCGTCACAACACGGATTTCCGCCATCCGTTACCAAAACCCGTCGCGCCCCGCGTTTCAACAGAGCATCCGCCGCGGTCCGGCTGTCGGCGAACTCGGCCTGACATAGCAAACCCGCTTCTTCAAGATTGACATAGATCGTAGCACCGCGATGGCCCAGCAATGGCCTTAACCTTTCAGCTTTTCCAGGCGATGCAGGGGCCACCCGAAAATCGGCTTTTTCAAATGCCGGGTCTTCGGCGATGTCTTTTAGCAATGTCTCGGTCAGATTCCCGTCAATGGCGATGGTGCCTTTGTATGGCCTGTCGCGCGATCCCAATGGGCCTTCAATCAGCGGCGTCAGGATTTTCGCGCCTGCCTGTTCCAAAGAATGTGCATCGGCAATTGCCGCGATCAGACCGCTTCGCGCCTCGATGGCCATGTACCGATCAGTAGGCAGGTCAGTCGACCGGTAAAGAAAATCCGTATTCAGACCTAAAGCGTGACAGCGGCTGACAAGTTCGTGGCCCTCAGCGTCCTGTCCAACAACCGAAATCAGGGCAGGGTGCAAATCAAGCCGCTTCAATGTCATTGCGATATTCAAGGCCACGCCGCCGGGCAATCTGGTAATCCTGCCGGGCACATCACTGCCGACGCGCATATTGCCCGCAGAACGGCCGATAATATCCCATAGAACCGAGCCGATGCATAAAATGTTTGGAATTTGGGTCATACTGGCATCACAGGCAATTCGGAATTATCGTGAGACACAGGTTGATTTCGAAACGCGCACAACATCAACAGATTTCTCGCGCTTCGCCATATAGTTTGTCTCAGCTAAATGGTGAAGCTCTTTCGATCCGTTAGATACGGCACATCAAGATGCATGCGCAAGCAACTGTTGTTATTACAATTCATGGCAGGAAGGGGCCAGATGTGCATCGTCATCTTGATGGCTCAATATACGCATAATCCATATTATGTTAAATTAGACTGTTGCTAAGTTGCGTCAGTTGCACCAAATTTCCACTTTAACTCGCAAACTGAAATTGAACTCTTCGCCAAATTGAGGCCTTACCGGATTATGGACTGTAAGGCATTATTAGAACTCACGAAGTCAGCTTCGTTAGAGCATCTGTGGGATACCTATACCTCGTTATTGGACGATTTTGGTTTTGACCGAATAATCTATGGCCGCACCCGCTTTAGTACCGAGACCAATCTTGGTGATCCGTCCGACTTTCTGATCATGTCCAACCACGATCCGGACTATATGGAATACTTTGTCGAACAGGGAAATTTTCGCAATTCGCCCATGTTAAGATGGTCCTTGGACAATGTCGGTTGCGCAAGCTGGTCGACCGTGTCGAATTTGATGGCCACTGGCGAACTTTCCGACGTAGAAAATGAGATTGTCCTGAACAACCGCAAATACGGCGTGGAAGCAGGTTACACCGTAAGCTTCCCGACCGCGTCGCGCCGGAAGAAATCTTCGGCGTCATTGACCGCCAAAGCCGGCTTGAATCAAGATGACGTGGACCGGATCTGGAGCGAAAACGAGGACTTGCTTGAGCTGCTGAATTTTACTTTCGATTTGAAAGTATCGACCCTGCCCCATTACACCGGCCAAATTACCCTGACAAAACGACAACGTGAAGTTCTGGAATGGATCGGTGATGGTAAAACAACGCAGGATACGGCAACGATCCTTGGCTTAACCCCTGCTACTGTTGAAAAACATCTCAGACTAGCGCGCGAGACGCTGCATGTTGACACAACGGCGCAGGCGGTGATGAAAGCTGCGTTTCTAAATCAGATGTTTGTCATCGAAAATTAGCCAAAATTTCAAATTGGTACGGAATACCGGACTTTATTTACCATGGGTAAACCGTCATTCTACAACTGTTCCGTGAGTGGTGGCTTTTGCCATGGAACTTACAGTCTGGGGGGATGCGTCGTGATTTTTGGGCGCGCGATTTTCAGGCTTGGTCGCAAGACCGGTCGGTCCGGGCAGTATAGTCCTGCCCAGATCGACGATTTCAGCCTCGCCTCATCCCCAATGATTGAGGCTAGAAATCCGCGGCGTCTGGTTTTACCGGACGCCGTATTTCTTTGTGCGGCCCAAAAAAACGGGGCGAACCTGATGTCCGCCCCGTCCCGAAATTTCGAACCAATTGTGCTTAGCCCTGGGCTGCTTTTGCAACCTCAGCCGCGAAATCCTCTTTCTCGACTTCGATGCCTTCGCCCACTTCCAAACGCACATAGCCGGTCACGGCAACACCGGCTTCCTTGGCCGCGGCTTCAACGGTGAGATCGGGATTGATGACAAACGCCTGCCCCATCAGGGTGACTTCGGCCAGGAACTTTTTCATCCGGCCTTCGATCATCTTTTCGATCACCTGCTCGGGCTTGCCCGATTCGCGCGCGATATCGATTTGAATCTGACGTTCCTTTTCAACAACGGCAGGATCAAGGGCGTCTGAATTCAAAGCTTGCGGGTTTGCTGCCGCGATATGCATGGCAACCTGCTTGCCGAATTCTTCGTTTTCGCCGTCCAAAGCGACCAGAACGCCGATTTTACCCATGCCATCTGTTGCCGCGTTGTGGATATACGACACGACCGATGCACCTTCTGCCGATGCCATGCGGCGAACCGACATGTTCTCACCGATGGTGGCAACTTTGTCTGTCACGACATCCGCAACCGATTTGCCGCCCATGTCAGCTGCTTTCAGCGCTTCAACATCATCAACGCCCATAGCCGCCGACGCGATGCCCGCAACCATTTCCTGAAATTCCGCGTTTTTCGCGACAAAATCGGTTTCCGAGTTCACTTCAACAGCGACACCCTTGCCACCGGCAACGCTGACTGCAACCAGACCTTCCGCGGCGGTACGGCCCGATTTCTTGGCGGCTTTTGCCAGACCTTTTGTGCGCAACCAGTCAACCGCGGCTTCCATGTCGCCATCGGTTTCGGTCAGCGCTTTTTTTGCGTCCATCATGCCTGCGCCCGTGCTGTCGCGCAGTTCTTTGACCATTTTTGCTGTGATCGCCATTTCGGGATCTCCTTGGTTTTCGAAATGAGTTCTGACCGCAGTGCGAACCACGGCCAGTTACAGTAATGAAAAGCGGATCAGGCTTCTGCGGATTCTTCGGCAACGGCCTCTTCAACCGGGGCTTCTTCCATCGCGCCCAGATCAACACCTGCTGCACCAAGCTGAGCCGACATACCGTCCAGCGCTGCACGGCTGATCAGGTCACAATAAAGCGCAATTGCGCGCGCCGCGTCATCGTTTCCAGGAATGATGTAGTCAATGCCATCGGGCGAGCAGTTGGTATCGACGACGGCGACAACCGGAATGCCCAGCTTGTTGGCTTCCGCGATTGCCAGCGATTCCTTCTTGACGTCGATGACAAACAGCATGTCCGGTACGCCGCCCATTTCACGGATACCACCCAGCGACGCCTGCAGTTTGGACTGCTCGCGCTCCATTCCAAGACGTTCTTTCTTGGTCAGACCTTCTGCGCCGGTGGCCATTTTCTCGTCAATGTCATTCAGACGCTTGATCGACTGAGAAACGGTTTTCCAGTTTGTCAGCGTGCCACCAAGCCAGCGGTGGTTCATGTAATATTGCGCACATTTTTCAGCGGCTTCCGCGACCGGCGCCGACGCCTGACGCTTTGTGCCCACGAACAGAACGCGGCCGCCTTTGGCGACGGTTTCACGCACTGCGTTCAACGCCGCGTCCAGCATGGGGACGGTTTGCGTGAGGTCCATGATGTGGATGCCGTTGCGCTGGCCATAGATGAACTCGCCCATGCGGGGGTTCCAACGCTGTGTCTGGTGACCGAAGTGTACGCCAGCTTCCAATAGCTGACGAAGAGTGAACTCAGGAAGAGCCATTTCGTATTTCCTTTCCGGTTTAGCCTCAGCGGGGTATCAGAGCGGTCGCTCCAACCGGCGGACATTCGGGGATGTCTCCCCCAAAGGCCCAAAACCCGCCTGCAGTATGAATGGCGGGCGTTTACCGGCAATTTGCGTGGCTTGCAACCCCTAAGGCGCCTTTTCAGCGCAACGGCAGAACAACTGAAAAACAGCTTCCCTTGCCCAACTGGCTGGTGATCTTTAGACGGCCACGATGGCGGTTCACGACATGCTTTACGATGGCCAGCCCAAGGCCTGTTCCACCGACCTGGCGCGAACGGTGGCTATCTATGCGATAAAACCTTTCGGTCAGGCGCGGAATGTACAGCGCATCGATGCCCGGCCCGTCATCGCATATTTCCACTTTGACAGCGGCAGAACGCAGCCCGGCTTCGTATTTGATTTTTGAAACCGATATATCAGCCACCCCGCCCTTTGCGCCGTATTTGATCGCGTTTTCAATCAGGTTGGTGAATATCTGGTCAAGCTGGTCAGAATTGCCGTTCAAAACGCACGAATCCAAATCACAGTTGACCTTGATTTCAACCTGCCGGTCCTGCGCTAGGGTTTTCAGACGCTCAACCGTAGTCGATAGAACTGCAATCAGATCAGTTTCTTCGCTGGGGAGAAGCCGTTCTTCGCCCTCGACCCGGCTGAGAGCAAGCAAATCACGCACCAGTCGCGACATGCGCCTGGCTTCGCTTTCCAGCGTTTGCAGAAACCGATCCCTTGCCGCCGGATCATGCCTGGCCGGCCCGCGCAGCGTTTCAATGAACCCCAACATGGCCGTTAGCGGTGTGCGCAATTCGTGACTGACATTGGCCACGAAATCCCGCCGAATTTGTCCGGCCTGGTTGACCGAGGTTATGTCCTCGAAACACGCCATGATGCCGCTGAAATCCGGCAGTTCAAGGGCGCTGACACTTGCTTTCATGGTTCGGTCGCGGGACGCTTCCGAAATGGTAAACTGGGTCTTGGCATCCGTCCCAATTCGAAAACAGGTTTCGATACTGTCGAGCAGTTGAGGATGCCGGAAAGTGGTAACGTAATGTCGACCGATCAAATTGTCGCCAAAAATTTCCAAAGCCGCCGCATTGGCGTTAACTATTCGTTCATTAACTCCGATGATCACTGTTGGAAGAGGGATGGCTTTAATTATGGTGGAGAGATCTTCGCGCATATTCGTTCCACATTGAAAATCGGCGCAAGCACAGGCCGCCAGCCGATCTGGTTCGGCCAAAATGACCTGCGCAACGTCCCGACGGGGATGACATCAAGCAACGGACGCAAATCCGGTTCCCCGCCGCAATAGCAGAACGAATGTAACAAGAAAATGAAAAGACCCCGCGAAGACCCCGTAACCAATAATCTTGTTGTCGTGATTGAAGCCCGAATTGGTGAACAAACTCTTAATAACTTTTGGAAAATTCACTATGTCAGGTCATTTTCTTCGCTGGAGTTCGAAACGCTTCAATCCAGACAGCCCGGAACGATCATCTGCCCGCTGATTTTCGGACGGTATGACGCAATAGATGTTGGATTGCTGGTATCGCGGCTGCCAAAAAAGCCCCGGCTATTGGTAAAGCCGCCCCATCTGCCACGCCCGTTCATGGTCTTGTCCGAGCTTCGGGCCGCCTGCCCGCTTGTTCATATCGAATTTCTTGCCGATCAGTTGGGAAAACCCGCCTATCACTAAGGCGTCGGCGGCAGCTTCTAAATCGACCGTAATTCAGACCGGAATTTACGCATTCTTTCCTGATAATGCGTCGCGGAACGCCTTAACCCCTCAATGGCCGCGTCATCGAGTTGGCGTATAATCTTCCCCGGCGACCCCATGACAAGGCTATTGTCGGGAATCTCTTTCCCTTCTGTTATCAGGGCATTCGCGCCGATCAGACAATTGTCGCCGATTTTGGCACCATTAAGAACCGTGGCCCCCATGCCAATCAGGCTGTTATTGCCAATCGTGCAGCCATGAAGCATGGCCTTGTGGCCAATTGTACAACCTTTTCCGATGGTTAAGGGGAAACCTTCATCCGTGTGCATGACGCAATTTTCCTGCACATTGCTGCCCTCGCCGATTGTTATCGGCTCGTTATCCCCGCGCAAGGTGCTGCCGAACCAGATGGATGTGGCCGTTTCAAGAATGATCTGGCCGATGACATTGGCATCGGGGGCGATCCAGAAATCGCCGCCTTCGGGCAAACTCGGGCGCAGATCGCCCAATGCGTATAGCGTCATTTTCGTTCCTCGAATTCTGAATTCAGCCCGCGAACATGCTCAACCAGATGCGGCTGGCGATTGCGGTTCAGGCGCTCGGCGGTCAGGATCGCCCGAAGATTTTCCCAGGTCGTTTCAAGATCGTCATTTATCAGAACATAGTCATATTCCGCATAGTGGCTGATCTCGTCGCGTGATTTTGCCATACGGTCCGCGATCACTTCGGCGCTGTCTTGCCCACGGCTGTTCAGGCGCTGTTCCAACACGGCAATCGATGGGGGCAAAATGAAAATGCTGACAACTGAATCCTTCAGGGCAGAACCGGCGATTTGCTGGCCGCCCTGCCAGTCAATGTCAAACAACACATCCCGACCGTTTTCGATTGCATTCTGAACCGGAAACCGTGGGCTTCCGTAAAGGTTGCCAAACACTTTGGCATGCTCGAGCATATCGCCTTTGGCGACCATCGCTTCGAATTCATCGCGCGATAGAAAGAAATAGTCCTTCCCATGCTCCTCGCCCGAGCGCGGAGGGCGGGTTGTGGCAGACACAGAAAACCGGATGTCGGAATCCCACGCCATCAAGCGTTTGGCCAATGTCGATTTTCCCGCACCAGAGGGAGAGGATAGAATAATCAGAAGGCCACGGCGGTTTTGGGTCATGGTTACTCCACGTTTTGAACCTGCTCGCGCATCTGATCTATTACGGCTTTCAACTCAAGCCCTATCGCCGTCAGCGACTTGTGCTGCGACTTTGAGCAAAGGGTATTTGCTTCGCGATTAAACTCCTGGCTCAGAAAATCCAGCTTCCGGCCGATTTTGACCCCCTGCATAAGCAGATCACGCGCCGCGCCAATATGGGCGTTCAACCGGTCGATTTCTTCGGTTACATCGGATTTTACAGCAACCAGCGCGATTTCCTGGGCGATCCGATCCTGATCGAGCTTGTCTGAATTATCCACAACTCTGGCCAATGCGGCCCTATAGGCCGCATCCATATCGGCACGACGCGCGACAAGAACATCGGTGGCCGAGGCTACCAGTTGTTCGATCAAGTCAATCTGCTGGGATAGAACCGTGTGCAGGGCCTGGCCTTCCGACTGGCGCATGTCCAATAATTCGCTCAGAACTTCTTCGAAACTGGCGACAATCGCATTTTTCAAAGCGCCGGTATCCGCGTCGTCCGATTTCTGATCCATTACGCCGCGCATCCCAAGTATATCCGCAGGGGTTGGCGGTGTCAGCAGAACCCCCTGCTGGGTGGCGGCAGTTTCCACTGCCTTGAATGCGCGCAGCGCGGCATTCAGACTTTCCGCGTTCAGTTGAAGGTCCTGTTCACCCCCTTCGCGCGAAAGCCGCAATGACAGCGAAACGGACCCGCGCGACAGGGATTTGCCGATCATAGCTTTCAGATCAGCTTCCAGACCGGACACCCAGTCGGGCACGCGCAAACGGATGTCCAGCCCCTTGGCATTTACGCTGCGGATATCCCAGCCCCACTGAAACTGTTCAAAACCACCCTGCCCCGACGCAAAGCCTGTCATTGACTGAACCATCAAACCCTCGTTCGCAATTTCCCGCAGCTAAACGCTTTCGCTTGTGTTCATCAAGCGTGAAGCAGGGAATGCGGCGATTTGATTAACCAGAAGTTACGGATTTTCTGTCAATTTTGCTCATTCAGGCGCAGATTAACCCTTGGTTAGGAAATCTGAATTTAGTGTGAAGATGAAACTCATCAGTTTGAAAGGCCATCGCATGACCCTGTCGGGCGGTTCCAAACCACTTCCCCGCCCCTTGCGCGAGGTCGAGGCCTATTGGGAAGCCCTGCGTTCAAACGGCGATATTCCGTCGAAGGCGGATGTTGCCCCTACAGGGTTGGAATGCGCCCTGCCCTATATGATGATCCTCGAACGGCTTGCCCCCGGCGTCAGCCGGTTTCGTTTCGGGGGGCAGGTTTTCCATGACCTTCTTGGAATGTCGGCTGAACGTGTGCCGTTAACGGTTCTTTTTGCCTCGTCCTGTCAACGCGATATCGCCTGCGCTGTGGACAATGTTTTCCAAAAGCCCGCCATTTTGCGCGGTGATCTGGCATCCAAAGCCGGAATTGGCCGGCCGAGCATATCGGCCCAAATGGTTCTAATGCCCCTAAAAGACGCGGCCGGAGGCACGAGCCAGGCACTTGGCGCATTGTATTTCGAAGGGCGGTTGGGGCGCGTTCCGAGGCAGTTTTCAGACATGCGGCTGAAACAAACCCGGCTGATTCTGGACCGGCCCTATTCGCAACCAGAGCCAAAACCTCTGGCGGCGTATGAACCGGATCAGCCCGGCTTTTCGCCTAAAAAGACCGGGCGCCCTGCTTACACAGGACGCCCGAGATTGCGTGTTATTCACGGCGACAAGGCCTGATGCTTAGCCCGCCTTTGCCGCATCCGGTGCAGGCTGGTGGCGATTGGAAAGCTCTTCGGCCACAAGGAAGGCCAGCTCCAAGGATTGCGACGCATTCAGGCGCGGGTCGCAGGCGGTGTGATAGCGGTCTGACAGATCTTCGTCCGACAGGGCGTGTACGCCGCCTGTGCATTCCGTGACGTTCTGGCCGGTCATCTCAAAATGGACGCCGCCCGGGATTGTGCCTTCGGCCTTGTGAATGGCAAAAAACTCGCGCACTTCGCGAAGGACGCTTTCAAACGGACGGGTTTTATAGCCGGTTGACGATTTGATCGTATTGCCGTGCATGGCGTCGCAGGACCAAACCACGTTGGCCCCTTCTTCCTGCACAGCCTTGATCAAACGTGGCAGGTGATCGCCGACGCTTCCGGCACCGAAACGCGCAATCAGGGTCAGGCGGCCGGCCTCGTTCTCGGGGTTCAGCTTTTGCATGAGAACCTTCAGATCGTCAGCGGTTGTCGTCGGGCCACATTTCAAACCGATCGGGTTCATCACACCACGGCAAAACTCGACATGCGCGCCGTCGGGTTGGCGTGTGCGGTCGCCGATCCAGATCATATGTCCGGAACCTGCCAGCCATTTCCCGCTGATTGAATCGCGGCGGCACAGCGCCTCTTCATATTCCAGCAGCAGTGCTTCGTGGCTGGTATAGAAATCCACGGTTTGCAGCGTATGCGCCCGATCACTATCGACACCGGCGGCCCGCATGAAATCAAGCGTATCACTGATGCGGTTGGCCAGATCGCGATAGCGTTCGGCTTTTTCGTTTTCCGTAAAGCCCAGCGTCCATCCGTGAACCTCGTGTACATCGGCATAACCACCGGTAGAAAACGCGCGCAAAAGGTTCAGCGTTGCAGCGGCCTGCGTATAGGCCTGCAACATCTTGTTCGGGTTCGGAATGCGGGCTTCGGGAGTGAATTCCAACTCGTTGATGATGTCACCGCGATAGCTTGGCAACTCAAGCCCGTCCTGCACCTCGGTCGGGGCCGAGCGGGGTTTGGCGAATTGACCGGCCATTCGGCCGACTTTGACCACTGGCACCTTGGCACCATAGGTCAGTACCATGGCCATTTGCAGCATGACTTTGAACGTGTCGCGAATCGCATCCGCAGAAAATTCGGCAAAGCTTTCGGCACAGTCACCGCCCTGCAACAGGAAGGCTTCGCCGCGCGAGGCGCGGGCAAGCTCTGCTTTCAGGCGGGTCGCTTCGCCTGCAAAAACGAGCGGCGGATATTTTGACAGCTGAGTTTCCACACCGTTCAGCGATGCCGCGTCCGTATACTCAGGCATCTGAACCCGCGGCTTGTTTCGCCAGTCCGATTTCTGCCAGTTGCTCATTTCTTCACTCCAAATGTTAGCGATACCGGATCGCCATTAAACGAAATCATACCTTTCGGCCACGGTTCTTTTGCGACATTCTTGACTTGACGGCAATAATCGAACAGGGCCAACGTGCCAATTCGCATGCGAAAAACGGCAAAAAAACACGCCTAAAACGACAAAAAATACTGAACGGTTGGAATATGGAAGCAGCGCGTCAAACGGTCGAATTGGCCAATGTCCCAGCAAAAGCAAAAAGATTCGTCTTTTTGCTGCTGCCTAATTTTACGCTGCTAAGCTTTGCTTCGGCGCTTGAGTGTCTCAGAATCGCGAACCGAATGGCGGGCAAGGACATTTATTCATGGACGCTTTTAAGTGAAGGCGGTGATCTGGTGGAATGCTCGGCCGGAACCACCTTCAAACTTGATGACGACCTGAGCGAATTGTCGCGCGATGACGTTTTGATCGTATGCGGTGGGGTCGAAATTCAGGCGGCGACGACCAAAAAGGTTCTTAATTGGCTGCGCCGTGAAAGCCGCAAAGGAATTAAGCTGGGGGGGCTTTGTACGGCCACCTATACGTTAGCCAAAGCCGGCTTGCTGGACGGCAAAAAGGCCACGATTCATTGGGAAAATCAGGACAGTTTCGCCGAAGAGTTTGACGAGGTTGAACTGACCAAATCGGTCTTTGTTATTGACGGCAACCGGATGACGACAGCGGGCGGCACGTCGTCGATTGACCTGTTTTTGCAATTGATCGCCAATGATCACGGCGAAGAACTGGCCAATGCGGTGGCCGACCAGCAGATATATTCCTCGATCAGGACGGATCAGGACACCCAACGCTTGTCAATCCCGACCCGCATAGGCGTGCGCCATCCAAAGCTGAGCAAAGTCATCTATATGATGGAAAATAACATCGAAGAACCGATCAGCCCGTCGCTTTTGGCCAAGGATGTCGGCATGTCGACACGTCAGCTTGAACGGTTGTTCCGGCGTTACCTGAACCGGTCGCCCAAACGCTATTACATGGAGATCCGCCTGCAAAAGGCCCGCAACCTTTTGATGCAGACGGATATGAGTGTGATTAACGTGGCGCTGGCCTGCGGATTTGCTTCGCCGTCGCATTTCTCAAAATGCTATCGGGCGCATTACGACACGACGCCATATCGCGAGCGCGGGGCGCATGCGCGAAAGACGACCTAGCGTAAACGCCAGATTCAAGGGGTAAATTTGGACTAATCCCTTGCAGAATGAGAGATTATTGGGCGTTTTGCCTATTTTCTTTCGTGGATTTCCACCCTAGTCTACGCCCAGAACTAAAAGTTCCAATGGGAGAAAATCATGAAAAAACTATTAACCGCGACTGCGGCAACTGCACTTATGGCTGGTTCGGCCTTTGCCGACGGCGAAGAAGTCAAGATCGGCGTGTTCCTGGGCTTTACCGGTCCGATTGAATCGCTCGTGGCGGAAATGGGTCCGGCGGCCGAGTTCGCAATCAGCGAAGTTGATGGCTCGGGCGCGTTTCTGGGCGGAACCCATGTTTCGGCGGTGCGTGGTGACACCACCTGTATTGATGCCGGTGCGGCAACCGCAGCAGCCGAGCGTCTGATCACAGCCGACGGCGTTAGCGGTATTGTTGGCGGCGATTGCTCGGGTGTGACCGGTGCGGCGCTTGCAAATGTTGCGGTTCCGAACGGCATGGTGATGGTATCGCCTTCGGCTACCTCGCCCGGTCTGAGCCACATGAACAACGAAGACAACGGCCTGTTCTTCCGCACCGCCCCGTCTGACGCGCGTCAGGGTGTTGTAATGACCGAAGTCCTTATGGATCAGGGCATTTCGGAAGTTGCCGTAACCTATACCAACAATGACTACGGCAAAGGTCTGGCCGACGCATTCCAGGCAGCTTACGAAGCCGCCGGTGGCACTGTTACCATCAGCGCGCCCCATGACGACGGCAAAGCCGACTATTCGGCCGAGGTTGCATCGCTGGCGTCAGCAGGTGGTGATCGTCTTGTTGTCGCTGGTTATGTTGACCAGGGTGGCTCGGGCATCGTTCAGGCGGCGCTTGATACCGGTGCGTTCGACACATTCCACTTCCCCGATGGTATGATCGGCGAGATGCTGGAAGCCAATTTCGGTTCGGACATTGACGGTTCGACAGGTCAGCACCCCAGCCCATCGGTTGAACTGGCCGAAAACTTCACGGCTTTGGTTGATGGCGCATTCGCGGCCACCTCGCCTTTCGCACCGGAAAGCTATGACGCAGCGGCGCTGATCATGCTGGCGATGCAGGCGGCAGGTTCGTCGGATCCGGCGGATTATAAAGGCCAGATCATGAATGTTGCCAACGCGCCGGGCGAAAAGATCAATGCCGGTGAACTGGCCAAAGGTCTGGAAATCCTCGCCGCTGGCGGTGAGATCGACTATGTCGGCGCGTCGGGCGTTGAACTGGTTGGCCCGGGCGAAGCGGCCGGCAACTATCGTGAGGTCGTCATCGAAGGCGGCAAACTGACCACGGTCCAGTTCCGCTAAGCCGATCCAAAATCAAAACCGAACAGCCCGGCCAAGCGTCGGGCTGTTCTTGTAAAGTGGACAATTATTTTTTGTCCGGAGGGGAAAAACTTGATCAAGGTCGAGAACCTGCACAAGCACTTTGGTGGCTTTCATGCCGTCGATGGGGCGACGCTGGAAATTGCCGACGGTTCGATCACCGGATTGATCGGTCCGAATGGCGCCGGAAAAACCACTCTTTTCAATGTGATCGCGGGCGTACTTCCGCCAACTTCAGGGCGCGTCTCGATGGCTGGTGAAGATATCACCGGCCTGCCGCCGCACGAGTTGTTTCACAAGGGTGTTTTACGCACTTTCCAGATCGCGCATGAGTTCGGCTCGATGAGCTGTCGCGAGAACCTGATGATGGTCCCGGCAGGGCAATCGGGTGAAACGCTTTGGAACACCTGGTTTGGCCGTAAGCGCATCGCCGATGAAGAACGCGCCCTTCGGGCCAAGGCGGACGAAGTTCTTGAGTTTCTGACGATCGAACATCTTGCCGATCACAAGGCCGGTCAGGTCTCGGGCGGGCAGAAAAAGCTGCTTGAGCTTGGCCGAACGATGATGGTCGATGCCAAAATCGTTTTCCTTGACGAAGTTGGCGCAGGCGTGAACCGCACCTTGCTGAACACAATCGGCGACGCAATCATCCGCCTGAACAAGGAACGCGGCTATACTTTTGTTGTGATCGAACACGACATGGATTTTATCGGCCGCCTTTGCGATCCGGTGATCTGCATGGCCGAAGGCAAGGTTCTGGCCGAGGGCACATTGGACGAGATCAAGGCCAATGAGCAGGTGATTGAGGCTTATCTTGGCACCGGATTGAAGAACAAACAGAAGGAAGAGGCATAATGGCAGAACCCTTCCTTATCGGGGACACCATGACCGGTGGGTATGGCAAAGGCCCCGACATTTTGCACGAATGCACCGTCGCCGTCGACAAAGGTGAAATCGCCGTGATCGTCGGTCCGAACGGAGCTGGCAAATCGACCGCGATGAAGGCGGTCTTCGGGATGCTTGATGTGCGCAGCGGCGCAGTTCGTCTGAACGGGCAAGACATCACCAAACTCAGCCCGCAAGATCGCGTGTTGCAAGGCATGGGTTTCGTGCCCCAGACCCACAATATTTTCACCTCGATGACGGTCGAAGAAAACCTCGAAATGGGTGCCTTCATCCGCCGCGATGATTTTGCCGACACGATGGAGCAGGTCTATGACCTTTTCCCGATCCTGAAGGAAAAGCGCGACCAGCATGCCGGTGAACTTTCAGGGGGGCAGCGTCAGCAGGTTGCCGTGGGACGTGCGTTGATGACCCAGCCATCGGTTCTGATGCTGGACGAGCCGACCGCCGGTGTTTCACCCATCGTTATGGACGAATTGTTTGACCGTATTATCGAAGTTGCCCGCACGGGCATCTCAATCCTGATGGTTGAACAAAACGCACGACAAGCCCTTGAAATCGCGGACAAAGGTTATGTCCTCGTTCAGGGGCGCAACGCCTATACCGGCACCGGGAAAGAGCTTTTGGCCGATCCCGAAGTCCGCAAATCCTTTTTGGGGGGCTGATAATGGATTTTCTCAACGCAATCGTTGCGCTCTCCAATTTCGTGATCATTCCGGCCGTCGCCTATGGCAGCCAGCTGGCCATCGGCGCCTTGGGGGTGACACTGATCTACGGCATCTTGCGCTTTTCAAACTTCGCACATGGCGACACCATGGCCTTTGGCACGATGGTGGTGATCCTGTTCACATGGTGGTTCCAAAGCATGGGCATCAGCATCGCACCGCTGCCGACGGCGCTGCTTGCCCTGCCGTTCGGGATACTCTTCACTGCCCTGTTGCTGGTCGGAACAGACCGGGTGGTCTACCGGTTCTATCGACGGCAAAAATCCGTTCCGGTGATCTACCTGATCGTCTCGCTTGGAGTGATGTTCATTTTGAACGGTCTGGTTCGTTTCATCATCGGTCCCGGTGATCAACGTTTTGCCGACGGCGCCCGTTTTCTGATCAAAGCGCGGGATTTCAAGGAAATGACCGGGTTGAAAGAAGGGCTGGCCATCAAGTCTTCGCAAGGGATCACCGTGATCACCGCCGTGATCGTCGTGGCTTTGCTGTTCTGGTTCCTCAACAAAACCCGAACCGGAAAATCCATGCGGGCGTTTTCTGATAACGAGGATCTGGCCCTGCTGTCCGGTATCAACCCCGAGCGTGTGGTGCTGATCACATGGCTGATCGTTGCGGCGCTGGCGACCGTGGCGGGCACGCTTTATGGTCTTGATAAAAGCTTCAAGCCCTTCACCTATTTCCAGCTATTGTTGCCGATCTTTGCCTCGGCCATCGTCGGAGGCCTGGGCAGCCCTATCGGGGCCATCGCAGGCGGTTTTGTCATCGCCTTTTCCGAAGTGACCATCACCTATGCGTGGAAAAAAGTGCTGACCTACCTGATGCCCGATGCGCTTGATCCCAGCGGGCTGGTGCAGCTTTTGGCGACCGAATACAAATTCGCCGTCAGTTTCGTGATCCTTGTGATCGTACTGCTTTTCCGTCCGACGGGTCTGTTCAAGGGGAAAGCCCTATGAGTGATCAAACCAAAACCTTTTCACTTTTCGCACTTGTTGCCGTGCTGATTATCGGCACGGGGTTCGTCCAAAGCTGGAATTCGGCCTTGTTCATCCTGAACATGGGATTGATCAGTGCCATCATGTCGCTCGGCGTGAACCTTCAATGGGGGATCGCCGGGTTGCTGAATGTCGGAGTTATGGGCTTTGTTGCCCTGGGCGGGCTGGCGACCGTGCTGATCTCGATGAAACCCGACCCCGAAGCCTGGGCCGCCGGAGGCCCCAGCATCCTGCTGGGTCTGTTAATAGGCGCCGCCACGATCGGAGCGTCGATCTTTGCCTCTCGGAAGATTGCCAAAGGCTGGCCACGTATATTGGGCGTTTTGGCGATCCTTCTGTTTGGGTTCGTCCTTTATCGCCTGACCTTCATTCCGGCCGTCAAAGCTGTCGAGGCCGTCAATCCGGCAACATCAGGGTATCTTGGCGGCCTTGGCCTGCCGATTCTGATTGCCTGGCCTGTCGGCGGTCTTCTGGCCGCGGGCGCGGCCTGGGTGATTGGCAAAACCGCCCTTGGGCTGCGCTCTGACTATCTGGCGATTGCCACGCTGGGGATTTCCGAGATCATCATCGCCGTTTTGAAAAACGAAGACTGGATGAGCCGCGGGGTTAAAAACGTCATCGGCATCCCGCGCCCCCTGCCCTACGAGATCGATTTGCAGAACGATCCGTCATTTGTGGAACGTGCCGCAAATATCGGGTTGGACCCGACGACGGCGTCGACGCTCTATGTCAAGATCGGTTATGCACTGCTTTTCACAATCGTTCTTATCGCGTTGCTGTGGTTGTCGCAAAAGGCGCTCAACAGCCCCTGGGGGCGGATGATGCGGGCCATTCGAGACAATGAAACAGCGGCCCGCGCCATGGGCAAAAACGTCACCGCGCGCCATTTGCAGATCTTCATCCTCGGCTCGGCCATTGTCGGTATTGCCGGCGCGATGATGACGACACTGGACGCCCAGTTAACCCCAGCCAGCTACCAGCCGTTGCGCTTTACCTTCCTTGTTTGGGTCATGGTGATCGTTGGTGGGTCAGGCAACAACCTGGGGGCCGTACTCGGAGGCTTCATCGTGTGGTTCCTTTGGGTTCAGGTCGAACCGATCGGCCTGTGGCTGATGCAGGTCATCACCGCCCCTCTGGCCGAAGACAACGCCTTGCGCACCCATCTGATCGAAAGCGCAGCGCATATGCGCCTTCTGACAATGGGGCTGTTCCTGCTGATCATGCTAAGGTTCAGCCCGCGCGGTCTGCTGCCCGAAAAATAAGATCAGGGCGCAAAACCGATTGCGCCCATGCATTTTCACTTTTTCAAAAATACTTCGGGGGTGAACCCAGCCGCCCCCGCGGCTGGGGAGGGGGCAGCGCCCCCTAGCCCGGTCCGCCGAATTTACTTCGGCGGAATGGAATATGTCGCGGTCGCCCGGGCCACCGGTTTGTCGGCCCCATCCGAATAGATCAGCACATCCCCGACAACCAGAACCTTGCCCAGCTTCAACAGCGTGCAACGGCCGATCAAATCCGCCTCAGCCGCCGGTTTGCGCATGAAATCGATTGTGCAATTGGTGGTAACAGCCAAAGCCTTCGGGCCAATCCTGCTCATCAGCGCCAGATAGACAGCCACATCCGCAACCGAAAACATCGTCGGACCGGACACCGATCCTCCGGGTCGCAAATTGGTTTCATCAACCTTCCACCGCACGACGCAGCCCTCTTTGGTCACGTCTTCGACAACCACATAATGTTGAACCTGCGGAAACTCTCTGGACACGAATTCCTGAAGTTCCGCCACGTCCATCACAATGTCCATTCTTGTTCTCCCTAACCGCTTGCGCCTATCGTTGGCCCGAGCATCGGCGGAGGACAAGATGGCAATTTTGGAACGTAACGACACAAACGCAGTCGCGACCCTGACAATGAACACGCCGGAAAAGCTGAATGCTTTGTCTGAGGCAATGCTGGACGCCTTGCAATCCGAGTTGGAAACGATCGCTGAAACCCCGACGATCCGCGCGGTCATCCTGAAAGGCAATGGCAAGGCCTTCTGTGCCGGTCATGACCTGAAGGAAATGACCGCAGGCCGTCAGGCGGAAGATGGCGGCAAATCCTACTTCACCGAGCTGTTCCAGCGCTGCGCGACAATGATGCAGACCATCCAGAAAATCCCGCAGCCGGTTATCGCGCAGGTCCACGGGATCGCCACCGCCGCTGGCTGTCAGCTGGTTGCCACCTGCGACATGGCCGTGGCCGCCGAAGGCACCCGTTTCGGTGTGAACGGGGTCAATATCGGTCTGTTCTGTTCAACCCCGATGGTTGCCCTGACCCGCAATATTCCGCGCAAACAAGCCTTTGAAATGCTCACCACCGGCCAGTTTATCCACACCGGCAAAGCCGAAGCGCTGGGCCTGATCAATAAAACCGTCCCCCACGACCAATTGGACTCCACCACTTTCGATCTGGCCGAAACCGTCGCGGGCAAGCTTAAAGCGGCCGTCAAGATCGGCAAGGAAGCATTCTATAACCAACTGACCATGAGCACGGCCGATGCCTATGCGTTTACGGGCGACATCATGGCGCAGAACATGTTGTTTAGGGATACCGAAGAAGGCATTGCCGCTTTCCTTGATAAACGCCCCCCCAACTGGACGCAGTAAGGCTTTTCATATCCCCTGACATGCCCTAGATGGGCCGTCATGGATCAGAAATTGCATATCGTCGGCGGTGGCATGGCCGGCTCGGAAGCCGCCTGGCAGGCAGCCAATATGGGGGTCAAGGTCGTCATTCACGAAATGCGGCCCGAAACCGGAACTTTTGCGCACCAAACCGGAAAGCTGGGCGAAATGGTGTGCTCGAACTCGTTTCGGTCAGATGATGATGAACAGAACGCCGTGGGTTTGCTTCACTGGGAAATGCGTCAAGCGAACGGTCTGATCATGCAGATGGCCGACAAGCATCGCCTGCCCGCCGGTGGCGCCCTGGCTGTGGATCGCGAACCCTTTTCACAAGATGTCACCGATGCGCTTTTGTCCCACCCCAATATCTCGCTTGAGGTCGGACAGGTGAATGAACTTCCCGACACGGGGAAATGGATCTTTGCCACGGGTCCGCTGACATCAGAAGGTTTGGGCAAGGCCATCGCCACGGAAACCGGCGCGGATAGTCTTGCGTTTTTTGATGCTATTGCGCCCATCGTCTATGCCGAAAGTATCGACATGACCAAGGCATGGATGCAATCACGCTATGACAAGGGCGAAACCGAGCAAGAGCGCACCGCATACCTGAACTGCCCAATGAGCCGCGATCAATACGAAGGGTTCATCGACGCGCTTCTTGCGGCTGACAAGACCGAGTTTCATGAAGGCGAAACCGCCGGATATTTCGATGGTTGTCTGCCGATTGAAGTCATGGCCGAACGTGGGCGCGAGACCCTTCGCTTCGGGCCAATGAAACCGGTCGGATTGACCAATCCACACATATCAGAAGACAAACCCTACGCGGTCGTACAATTGCGCCGAGACAACGCGCTTGGCACCTTGTTCAACATTGTCGGGTTCCAGACCAAGATGAAATACGGTGCCCAAACTGAGGTGTTTCGTTTGATACCGGGTTTGGAAAATGCCAGTTTCGCCCGTTTGGGCGGCATTCACCGCAATACATTCATCAACTCGCCGACATTGCTTGACGATCAGATGCGTTTGAAATCCAGGCCCAATATCCGCTTTGCCGGTCAGATTACCGGCGTGGAAGGCTATGTTGAAAGCGCCGCCATGGGGCTTTTGGCCGGGCGTCTTACCGCGGCAGAGATGCTTGGGCAACCGATTGAAACGCCCCCGCAGGATACCGCCATGGGCGCGTTGATCCATCACATATCAGGCGGTGCCGAGGCCAAGACGTTTCAGCCGATGAACGTCAATTTCGGTCTGTTCCGTCCGGTTGAGGGGCAAAAAGGCGGTCGTCGGGGCCGCAAAGACCGTTACAAAGCCTACACGGATCGCGCAAAAGCCGCCTGGTCTGATTGGCTGTCGTAAATCGGGCTGGACCCATCGCGGCATGCGTGGTTTGATTTCTTCATGTCGGAAAAAGAACCCTATCGCCCGAACCTATGGATTGATCGCCCTGTTGAGGAAGTGATCGACACATATGCGCATTGGGCCGGCAGCTATGACAAGGATATCACCGAACGCGGCTATCATACTCCGGTTCGAATTGCCGACGCCTTGGGGCGTTTCAAATCCGAATTTGATGGCCCCATTCTGGACTTCGGATGCGGCACCGGCATATCCGGCCTTGCCTTAAAGCAAAAAGGGCTAGGGCCGATCCACGGAACGGATATCACCGCTGAGATGCTTTCAATCGCGGAAGAAAAACGCATTTACGAGAGGCTTTGGCTTTCCAAGCCCGGTGAAGTTCCCAACACCTACAGCGTCATCGTAGCCGCTGGTGTGATAAGCGTTGGCGCTGCCCCGCCTGAGACGTTGACGAATTGTGTTGATGCGATTGCACCTACGGGGCTGTTGGCGTTTTCATACAACGATAAAACGCTTGAAAATGCCGATTATATGGCGGTTTTGGAGGCTGAGCTAAGCCAAAATCGTGCCAACGTGATCTTCCGCGAACACGGGCCGCATCTGGACGATATGAGGATGGGATCGGATATCATCATCCTGCGCCGCAAGTGATTACCCGATTTGCACCCTCACCGACCGGCCCATTGCATCTGGGCCACGCTTATTCCGCGCTCTATGCGTTTGATTATGCGACGAAAAACTCAGGTAAGTTTCTCTTGCGAATTGAGGATATAGATCGCTCCAGATCGCGGGATCACTGGGAACAGCAGATTTACGACGATCTTAGGTGGCTTGGGGTTGCTTGGGCCAAACCGGTCATGCGTCAATCCGAACGTCTTTCCGCATATTCGGATGCTTTGAATACTCTTATAAATAAAGGTCTTATCTATCGATGCTCATGTTCCAGACGGGATATCGCCGAGGCGTTGTCAGCGCCGCAGGAAGGCGCGATACAGTATGGCCCTGACGGGATGGTTTATCCGGGGACGTGCCGTGATAAAAACTTAGCAATTACCAGTGGATACACTTCAACCTTAAGACTAAATATGAAAAAAGCCTTGGCCACGATTGAAGAAGACCTGAAATTTGAAGAGCGTGTCTTTGACCCGCGCGTCCATTCCATCGACCCCGAATCCCTTACAAGGCAGGTCGGCGATATTGTTCTTGCCCGCAAGGATATGGGCACCAGCTATCACCTGTCCGTCGTTGTCGATGATGCGGCGCAGCATGTCACGGATGTGATCCGGGGTGAGGACCTGTTCGAGGCAACCCAGATCCACGTGCTGCTTCAAAAACTTCTTGGCCTTCCGACACCAATTTACCACCACCATCGCCTTGTGCGCGACGAGGCCGGGAAGCGGCTGGCCAAACGGGATGACGCGCGGGCCATCGCCAAATATCGTCAGGACGGCTGTACCCCTGTTGATATCCGGCAGATGGTTAAAGTGTATGGCGGATAACCTGAGACACGAAGTCGATTTTGAACGGCGCTAGTTTGCCTCGGGCGCCATAAGCTCGGATTCGACACCGTTTTTTACAGACGTATAAAAACAACTCCGCCGGTTTGTGTGACAGGCAGGGCCTGTTTGCCGCACCAGAAGCAACAGGCAATCGCGGTCGCAATCATAGCGGAAATCGACCAGTTCCTGTACATGGCCCGAAGTTTCGCCCTTGACCCAGAAAGCCTGACGCGAACGCGACCAATAGGTCACTTTGCCTGAATTCAACGTCCGCTTCACGGCCTCTTCGTTCATCCATGCCATCATCAAAACGGTTCCGTCAGCTGCATCTTGCGCAATGGCGGGGATAAGCCCGTTTTCGTCGTAGCGAAGACTTGAAGCTTCAAAAGACATCGGTCACAACCTTTCACGTCAGCGGATGCACGTTATCTAAGCTGAAGCGGCCACGAAGGAAAGCACATGTCCGAAACCGATCTGATCAAGCTATATTCCAGCCGGATTCTGGCACTTGCCGCTGATATGCCGCGCGTCGGCGTGCTGGAAAATGCCGATGCAATCATAAAGAAACGCGCACCGCTTTGCGGTTCCACGGTGACGGTTTCGTTAAATATCTCGAACGGGGTTATTTCCGACTATGCGCAGGACGTCAAAGCCTGCGCCCTGGGACAGGCCGCCGCTTCGGTGGTTGGTGCATCGATCGTTGGATGCACAACCAAACAGGTTGTGTCTGCACGCGACCAGTTAAAGGCCATGCTGAAAAATGACGGACCGGTTCCAGATGCGCCGTTTGATGGATTGGAAGTTCTTCTTCCGGCGAGAGATTATAAAAATCGCCACGATTCAATTCTTCTTACTTTGAACGCAAGCGTCGAAGCGATTGCGCAAATCACCGGCTCATAAAAAAGTCGCCGCACGCTTTGGAAGCGGCGGCGACAAGTGGTGCAATCCCAGTCGAGACGGAATGGAAGCATCAGGCGGTGAGGCAGCCTGATACGAGGGACAAGTGCGCGTGATAAAAACCGGGGACAGGCAATCAGGCGCGGACAAATCCGTGAGGGACCGCAGGCAGTGAATTCGTTCAGAATGCCCCCGGCAGATGGAGACCCACGAACAACATGGTGATCAATGTGGCAACACCAAGCATATCTTCCAAAATGGTCGCGCTTGAACGATGGAATGCTGATTTGATCTGCTTCATTTTGTTCACCTGATGTTCTTTGTTTCCACTTTGCTCTCACATTCGAAACATTTGCGCAAGAACAAATTTGGAACATTTGGGAAATTTTAACCAAGGCGCTTCGAAATTTGTCTGTTACGCAAGTTGGATTTGAAACGCATACAACAACAGGGTTCGCGGCATTACCCACGTCTCTTAACCGGGGCGAAAGGATCTAACCTACTGAAATCAATCGAATCGCCCGATCTTGTTCCATGAGCCATAAAAGCGTTTTCGCCGCATGTCCGCGCGGGCTTTTCAGGTCAGGATCGGATTCAAGAAGATTTCGCGCGTCACTTTGGGCTGTTTTCATCAAGCCAAACTGGCTTTCAAGATCAGCAATGCGAAATCGTGGCAAACCGGACTGCGCCGTACCGATCAGATCGCCCGATCCGCGCATTTCCAGATCTACTTCGGATATTCGAAAACCGTCTTCGGTTTCCCTAAGCGTTGTCAGGCGTTTTTCGCCGCCTTCTGACAATGGGGGTTTGTACATCAAAAGACATGTCGAAGCCCCCTCGCCCCGGCCTACCCGCCCCCGCAACTGGTGAAGCTGCGCCAGACCGAAAGTCTCGGCCCGCTCGATCACCATGATGGTTGCATTGGGAATGTTGACCCCAACCTCGATAACCGTGGTGGCCACGAGCACGTTCGTTTCGCCCCTTTGAAATCGCACCATGGCCGCATCTTTGTCGGCATGCGGCATCTGCCCGTGAACCAGCCCAACCGCCTCTTCACCCAAGGATGCGCGCAATTGCTTGAACCGTTCTTCTGCCGCCGTCAGATCGCTAACCTCACTTTCGTCTACCAGCGGGCAAACCCAGTAAGCCTGTCGCCCATCCGCAATTGCCTTTCGAAGATGATCGATGATTTCATCCAGTCTTTCATCGGAAATCAACGCGGTCTTCACCGGTTTGCGTCCAGGTGGTTTCTCATCAAGCACCGAAACATCCATGTCGCCATATTGCGCCAATGCAAGCGACCGTGGGATCGGCGTTGCGGTCATGACCAGAACATCGACGGCCACACCTTTTGCCCCCAGTTCAAGCCGTTGGGCCACGCCGAAGCGGTGTTGCTCATCAACAATTGCAAGGCGTAAATCGTCAAAAACGACATCCTTTTGAAAAACTGCATGGGTGCCGACAAGGATTTGGATATCGCCACGCGCCAGCGCAGCCAGCTTGGCCGCGCGTTCTTTGCCCTTGTCGCGTCCGGTCAGCAGCTCAAGCACCACACCTGCCTCTTCTGCGAGGGGCCGCAAGCCTTCAAGATGCTGCTGGGCCAGAATTCCGGTCGGAGCCATCATCACCCCCTGGCCTCCGGCCTCGACCGCGGTCAGCAGCGCCAGAAACGCAACAAGAGTTTTGCCCGATCCCACGTCGCCTTGAAGAAGACGGTTCATACGGGTACGTGCCGCCATATCCTCGCGTATTTCGCCAACCGCCCGGTTTTGCGCTTTTGTCGGTTTATAGGGAAGCTGCCTAAGCACTTTCTGACTTAAATGCCCGGTCGGAACGCTTGACCGCCCGGGCTTGCGCCGCGCGTTTCGACGGGCCAGCGCCAGCGTCAATTGATGTGCGAAAAGCTCGTCATAGGCCAGGCGCGTGCGCGATAGGTCTTGTGGCGACAGACCCTTGTGATCCTGCGGGCCATGCGCTTTTTTGACTGCGCAATCCCAGCTAGGCCAGTCATTTTGCGCTTTCAAGCTGGGATCAATCCACTCGTCAAGCCCGGGCATCAATTCCAAGGCAGAGCGCATGCCTTTTTGCATGGTTTTTTGGGTGATCCCCGATGTCAGTGGATACACAGGCTCAAATCGCGGGATCTCATTGGCCTCTTCGATGGGCACAACATGATCGGGATGGGGCATTTGAATCATGCCGTCAAAATATTCAACCTTGCCCGAGACAATACGCTTTTGCCCGCTTGGCAACAGACGGCTCAGATACTCCCCGCGTGCGTGAAAAAACACCAACTGAAACGAAGTTTGTGCATCGCTGACATTGATCCGGTAAGGTCGGCCCCTTTGCCGCGCCGGAATATGGGTTTCAACGGTGATCTCGACCGTTACAAACTCACCTTGGGCGGCACCCTGAACGGTTTCTCGTGGGTGCCGGTCAATTCCGGAAACCGGAAGAGTAAAAATCAGATCGCGGGGTTTTTCGATGTCCAGCGATTTCAAAGCCGCCGTTGACTTTGGACCAATGCCTTCAAGTTTTTTCAGATCCCCGAAAAGCGGAAAAAGGATTTCCGGACGGCCGCTCATGCTTGTCCGATCAGGGTAAGCCAACCGTCTTCGTCGATCGTTTCGATCCCCAATTCAGCGGCTTTTCGGGCTTTGCTGCCTGCACCCGGCCCGGCAACCAGAAGGTCGGTTTTTTTGCTGACCGAGCCTGAAACCTTTGCGCCAAGCGCTTCGGCTGTTGCCTTAGCCTCAGAGCGGGTCATCTTTTCCAGCGAACCGGTAAACACGACGGTTTTGCCCGCAACCGGGCTATTGCTGTCCGCGATTTCAGCGGGCTGGATCGCTAAGTGATCGACCAGCCGCAGGATTGACGCCTTTTCTTGCGGATGATTGAACGCGGCTACGACCGCTTGCGCCATCACCTCGCCAACCCCGTCGATGCCAAGCAACTCATCCAGTTCGGGGCCTTTCTGGTTTGCAGTCTCCATTGCTGCAAGGAATGTGGACCAATCGCCATAGTGATTTGCAAGTAATCTGCCCGCATTTTCGCCGACATGCCGAATGCCCAACCCGAACAGGAATTTGGCGAAGGGGACATTGCGCCGTTCGTCGATTGCGTCAAACAGGTTGTTGGCAGATTTCGCGCCCCAACCTTCCCGGTTTTGCAGTTGCTGCAAGCCGGAACCGAAATTTTCGCGCAGTTCGAAAATGTCGGCCGGTTCGCGAATCCAGCCATCGGCGTAGAATTGTTCAACCTGTTTGGCGCCCAGGCCCTCAATGTCAAAAGCACCTCGGCTGACGAAATGCTTCAGTTTTTCCACGGCCTGCGCTGGACAAATCATGCCGCCAGTACAACGGCGCACTGAATCGCCATCCTCTCGAATTGCCGGAGACCCACATTCCGGGCAGGTCACAGGGAACTCAAAAGCTACGGACCCGTCGGGCCGCTTTGACGGATCCACGTCGGCGATTTTCGGAATGACATCCCCGGCCCGGTAGACCTGAACCCAGTCACCTTCCCGCAAATCCCGACCTTCGCGGATCGGATCGCCCTTGCTGTCGCGGCCTTCGATATAGTCTTCGTTGTGCAAGGTTACATTCGAGACCACCACCCCGCCGACTGTAACCGGTGCAAGACGCGCCACCGGTGACAAAGCGCCGGTGCGTCCAACCTGAATTTCAATCGCCTCAAGCCGTGTCCAGGCCGTTTCGGCGGGGAATTTGTGGGCGATAGCCCATCTTGGGGTCGTCGACCGGAATCCCAAGCGGTTTTGCATGCCGAGATCGTCGATCTTGTAGACGACGCCGTCAATATCATAATCTAGCGTTGCGCGTTGTTCGGCGATCAGGTCGTAATGCGACAGCAGCCCGGCGATATTGTCGAAACTTGCTGTCAGCGGGTTTGTCGAAAATCCCAATGCCTTCAATTTGTTGACGGCCTTTATCTGGGTATCAGCCAGAGGTTCCGAGACCTCTCCCCAAGCATAGGCAAAGAAATGCAGTGGTCTTTGTTTGGTGATTGTCGCATCCAATTGCCGCAGGGATCCGGCGGCCGCGTTTCGCGGGTTTGCGAAGACCTTTTCGCCTTTTGCTTCCTGCGCTTTGTTCAGCGTCAGAAAGTCCGACCGGCGCATATAGACTTCGCCGCGCACTTCCAGAATGTCTGGCGCATTGGTGAGGTGTTCGGGAATATCCTGAATCGTAAGCGCATTCGCAGTAACGTTTTCGCCCGTTTCGCCGTCACCGCGTGTTGCGGCCTGCACCAATCGCCCGTTTTCATAGCGTAGTGAAAGGCTTAAACCGTCAATCTTAGGTTCTGCCGAGTATGTGACTTTTGCGCCTTCGCCAAGCCCAAGAAAGCTTCTGATCTGCTTGTCGAAATCGCGGATGTCTTGTGCGTCAAAAGCGTTGGCCAAAGACAACATCCGCTGTGCGTGAACAACTTTCGTGAATTTCCCGGATGGTGCTGCGCCAACCTGATCAGAAACACTGTCGCCGTGTTTTAGTGTCGGAAAAGCCGCCTCGATTGCGGCATTACGCACCTTCAACGCATCAAATTCCGCATCCGAAATAATCGGAGCATCTTCGCCGTGATAGGCGGTATTCGCTTTTTTAAGTAGTTCAGCCAGTCTGGCCAGTTCGGCCCTGGCCTGTCTTTCCGTCAAATCAGAGACTGGGATGTGCTGCGTCATTTACCGGCCCGTTTACGTTTCACAAAAGTGATACGGGCCAAAGACAAATTGGTCCAGTCAGGAGTTTCCGTCTAAGCGCTTACGGCAATACGCGGCGTTGTTTCCGGCATCGGCTGCGGATCGCGCAAAACATACCCCCGCCCCCAAACGGTTTCGATATAGTTGAACCCTCCGGTGGCCTGATCCAGTTTCTTGCGCAGCTTGCAAATAAACACATCGATGATTTTCAACTCAGGCTCATCCATGCCGCCATAGAGATGGTTCAAAAACATCTCTTTCGTAAGCGTAGTGCCTTTGCGCAAACTTAAAAGTTCAAGCATCTGGTATTCCTTACCGGTCAGGTGAACGGTCTTTCCCTCAGCCTCAACCGTTTTTGCATCAAGATTGACGGAGATCTTGCCTGTGTGGATCACCGATTGGGCGTGTCCTTTCGAACGCCGGATGATCGCGTGAATACGGGCAACCAATTCTTCGCGATGAAACGGTTTCGTTAAATAGTCGTCTGCGCCAAAGCCAAAGCCTTTCAGCTTGCTGTCGGTGTCGTCAGACCCTGACAGGATAAGAATCGGCGTTTCAACCCGAGCAAGCCGGATTTGGCGAAGTACCTCATACCCAGGCATGTCGGGAAGGTTCAGATCAAGCAAGATCAGGTCATAATCATACAGTTTTGCAAGATCCAATCCCTCTTCACCCAGGTCGGTTGCGTACACATTGAGATTCGCATGGGTTAACATCATCTCAATGCTTTTTGAGGTGGTTGGATCATCCTCTACCAGCAACACCCGCATATCTTGCCCTCCTTCAATACCAGACGCCGAGGATTATTCCGCGATATTGGTTAAGTCTTGGTTACTTCTTGGGAAAGCTGGCATAAACAACCTATGGTTGTCTAGTCCCTTTTGCGTTCGTGGCTTTTAGCCCGTTGAAACCATACCGGTTTCTTGCAAAGCACCAGCTGTCAAATTCCTCATCTGATAACCCATAGCGATCCAGCGCGGTTTCCTTTGACAGCAGTCCGTATTCCACCGCAAGAACAACCGTTTCTTTACGCGATGCCACCCATCTTTGGGTATCCTCGGCAGGCAAATCGCCCATGCAAAGCACACGCCCATCGGCAGTTTTCACAGCCCGCGGGCCTTCAACCTTTTTCAGGTACATAGTTCATCCCCTTTTCATCCACGTACACAGAAAAGCGCGAAGGCCTTAAACGAAGGTGAAAGCAGGGGTTGAGAGTAGTTAGGATTTTCCTATATTTCAGCCGGATCAGTGCCGGAGCCTTATATGACAACGCCAAAACTCAATTCGCTCGGCTTAGCCAAGCCGCCCAGCGAAACCCGTGTCGTGGTTGCGATGTCGGGTGGCGTCGATAGTTCCGTGGTCGCCGCCATGCTGGCTGAAGAAGGCTATGACGTGGTTGGTGTTACCTTGCAGCTTTATGATCACGGGGCAGCGCTGGCCAAGAAAGGGGCCTGTTGCGCCGGGATTGATATCCACGATGCACGCCGTGTGGCCGAGGAAATGGGCTTTCCGCACTATGTTCTGGACTATGAGAATATTTTTCAAGATGCCGTAATTGACGAGTTTGCCGAAAGCTACCTTGCAGGGGCAACACCGGTTCCGTGCATTCGATGCAATGAGCGTGTGAAATTCAAGGACCTGCTGGAAACGGCCAAAGAGCTTGAGGCCGATTGCATGGCCACCGGTCATTATATCCAGCGGAAGACTGGCCCGCACGGGCCCGAGCTTCATTCTGCAGCCGATTCAAATCGCGATCAAAGCTATTTCCTTTTCTCAACGACTGCGGAACAGTTGGACTATTTGCGGTTTCCGCTGGGGCACCTGCCGTCAAAAGACGCCACGCGCGAATTGGCAGCAAAATACGGCCTTTCGGTTGCGGACAAACCGGACAGTCAGGACATCTGCTTTGTGCCGGACGGGAACTATGCCTCGGTGATTGAAAAGTTGCGTCCGGGTGCGGCTGAACCGGGGGAAATCGTTCATGTCGATGGCCGTATTCTGGGGCACCACGAAGGGGTGATCCATTTCACCATCGGACAGCGCCGCGGGCTTGGCATTGGCGGCCTTAGCGAGCCACTTTACGTGGTGCGTTTGGATGTTGACGCCAAACAGGTCATCGTTGGACCGAAAGAGATGTTGTCGACCCGTGTGGTTCCGGTCAGAGAAATCAACTGGCTGGGTGACGAGTGTTTCACTTCGCGCGAGGAATGGCACCTTGCGGTCAAAGTGAGGTCTACCCGACCGCCGCGCGAAGCGATTGTGCGCCCGCTAAGCGACACGACGGCGGAAGTTGAATTATTGACACCCGAAGAAGGGGTCTCGCCCGGGCAGGCCTGTGTGTTCTACGACGCTGAAAGCAGCCGCATTTTCGGCGGCGGCTGGATTTGGAAAGGCGCGAAACCTGTTGATACTGAAACGCCCTAATCTCCCAAACCGTCCAGCACGGCACGGGCGGCCTTTAATCCCGGCGGCTCGTCGCCAAGGCCGAGCTGCCGCATCGTGTCGCGCATGGCGTTGATCTGCGCGTTCGGGTTGTCAAGCGTTTCCAAAACCGCCGGCACTATGATCTCGGGTCTGCAATCCTTGCCAAGAAACTCGGGTATCACGCGCGTGTTTGAAACCAGACTGACCAGCGTCGCCGTATCGACCTGCAACATCCGCGAGATCAGGAAGCGTGAAATAGGGTTCATGTCATAGGCGATCACCATCGGTGTTCCGGCGGCGGCAAGTTCGAGCGACACGGTGCCAGAAGCGGCCAAAGCCATATCGGCGGCCTTGAATGCGGCCCGTTTCAATGCGCCAAAATCTTCGGCGCTGTGATCTCGTGGATCAAGAATGATCGGGGCGTTCCTAAGATTCCAGCCTTGTGTGATCTCTTCCACAAGACCGGCCACCGGTTTCGCCGCTGGCAGAACGATGCGCAGATCATCCCGCTGGTAAAGGACGTCCGAAAGCACCTGACCGAAAACCGGCCCCAAACGGTTGACTTCTCCCTTTCGGGACCCGGGAAGAACCATCATCAAGGGCGCATCACCAATCCCCTGTTTCAAGCGGAATTGCGCAGCGTCCGATTCGCTTGCCTGCGGTTCGCTGACCACTGGATGGCCAACAAAATCACATCGCATTCCGGCCTTTTCCATGAAAGGCGGCTCAAAGGGTAAAAGGGCGAGCACCTGATCCGTATAAGCCGCCATTTTGTCGGCTCTGCCGGGTCGCCACGCCCAAACAGACGGGGCAACGTAGTGAACCGTTCGGATAGTGCTGCGGGCCTTGACCTGCTTTGCAACACGTGAAGAAAACTCGGGACTATCGATTGTGATCAACACATCCGGTTCGGACAAGATCACGGCATCGGCCATTTCTTGGATGCGCTTCTTGAGGTGGACATATTTCGGCAGGATTTCCACAAGCCCCATGACCGACAACTCGTCCATCGGAAACCGGCTTTGCAATCCTTGCGAGGTCATAAGATCGCCACCGACCCCGTCAAATGTGACATCGGGCACCAACTGACGCAAACCCGCCATCAGCGCGGCGCCGAGTTTGTCGCCCGACAGTTCTCCGGCAATAATGAACACCCTCATGCCGGATCCCGCGCTATCAGGAAAAGCCCAAGCGCATCTGCCTTCCTGACAATGGCTTTTTGGTCCAGCAGCAACACCTCGCCCGGCGTGAGTGCAATACCTGCCAGTCCGGCATCAGATGCGTTTTGCACGGTGGCAACGCCGATTGTCGGCATATCCACGCGCAAATCCTGACCAACTTTTGGGCGCTTCACCAAAACCCCCTTGGCCCGTCGCAAATGGTCTGGTGTTTCTTTTACCATTGCCAGCAAAGCATCGGTGCCCTGAATAGTCTCAATCCCGATACATAATCCGCCTTCGACAACCACCGCCTGGCCCACATCGACCGGAGACAAGGCGCGAAGGATGGCATCCGCACGGGCAATATCCGCAAAGTCTGCGTCTGACGGTTGCGCTTGAGTCAATACCCCGGCGCTGGCCGTGATTTCAGGAACGAGCCTATGTGCGCCGACGGTTTCAAAACCATGCTCGGCGAAAAGCGCGATGATCTCGCGAAGCAACCCGTCGTCACCACCGGCCATTGCCTGCATCAGCCGGGGTGCAATCTGGCGCATCCCTTCATCAAACCGCGAAGGATCAAGATTGGGCCGTGAAAGGCCCCCGACCATACACACGCGATCCACACCTGCGGCTGTCAGTGTTTCAAAAAGACCGCCCATATGTTCGAAAGCAACGGTTGTCGCATCCAACAAATCCGTTGGCATGCCCTCAAAACCGATGGCCAAAGCATCGGGATGGTGTTTTTGCACCATCACGGGCAATAGCCCTGCCCCCCCTAAAATTGCGAGGCGCCCCATTGCTCAGCCCGGCGTCAGGAACGAACGGTCGCTCGCTCCGGTAATGAATTCGACGATCTCTTGCACATAGGCGCTTTCGGTTTCTTCGCCTAAACGGATGGCACGTTCCTGAAATGCACCTTCGCCCTGGGCCAGCATTTGAAAAGCCGCGCGCAGGGCGGTTATGTCCGACCGTGCCACGCCACGACGTTTCAGCCCCACCAAGTTCAGCCCGTGCAATTCACCCCGAGGCGCCTGCACCAACCCGAATGGAATCACATCGTTGGTCACCATCGTCACGGCCCCGATGATGGCACCTTTGCCGATGCGCACAAACTGATGCACGCCGCTTAGTCCGCCGACAATTACGTCATCCTCAAGAACGCAATGACCCGCAATTGCCGCCGAATTCACAACGATCACGTTATTGCCGATGATACAGTCATGGGCGATGTGGCACCCGGCCATAAACAGACCATCGTCACCGATTTTGGTCAGCCCACCGCCCCCGTCCGTGCCAGTGTTTATTGTGACATGTTCGCGAATTCTGTTTCGTGCGCCAATTTCAAGCCGAGTGGATTCACCCCTAAATTTCAGATCCTGAGGGATTTCGCCTACGGACGCGAATGAAAACACAACCGTGTCATCCCCAATCGAGGTTTGCCCTGCAACCACAACATGGGATTTCAGCTCAACCCGTTCACCAAGACGTACATCCGGGCCGACATGGCAAAACGGGCCGATAACACAATCTTCCCCGACCGAGGCACCGTTTTCAACGACAGCGCTGGGATGAATTTTTGCTGTTTCAGCAACTGCCATCACGAAACGTCCGCTGGCAAATCCATCATCGCGGTGAATTCGGCTTGGGCGGCCAGTTCACCTTCGACCGTGGCGGTTCCCTTGAACTTCCAAACCTTGCCGCCCGGCTTGCCGCGGGTCGTTTCGACGCGCATTTCCAGAACATCGCCGGGCACAACTTTCCGGCGGAATTTGCAGCCGTCAATCGCCATGAAATAAATCAGCAGGTCCTTGTCGGCCAGATCCAGCGCCACGCCCACCATAACGCCTGTGGTCTGGGCCATAGCCTCGACAATCGTAACGCCCGGCATGATCGGAGTTCCAGGAAAATGCCCCTGAAAATGCGGTTCGTTCATGGTTACGTTTTTGATGCCGGTCGCCGATTTATATCCGTCGATATCCTCGACTTTGTCGACCAGAAGAAACGGATAGCGGTGGGGCAATATGCGTTGGATCAGCTGGATGTCAGCAGATTGCAGGTCGGACATAGCTCGGGCCTTTCATTCTTGTTGTGGCCTCTGAGTAGCAAGCGGGCCAGTCCGCAGCAAGCTATTCAGTGGGTTCGGCAAGCACGGCGTTGATCCGTTCAATTGCCAAATCCGTTATGTCGATCACATCCGCCTTCAGAAAAACCGTATCGCTGTGAAGGATTGCCAAGGCCCGGCGCTCGCGCATGATTTCAACAAGGACGTCCTGCGCCAGCCTTAGAAACTGCGCCCGCGCCTGTTCAGGGCGGGACAGTATTTCATTGGCTTTGTTGGTTTGCTCATTGCGTATGCGTTGCGCCTTTTCGTCAAAAGCGTCCGCCAAAGCTTTGAATTCCGCGGCTGAAAGGGATGACCTTTGTTCGGTCAGGGCCAGTTCTTCCTCGGTCAGCTGGGCTTCGATTTCCCGATTTTCAGACGCCAGCCTGATGCTTGCCTCCTGAACCTCGACTCCGATCCTTTGACCGTAGTCGGATTCATTGAACATCCGTTCCGCATCTACGGTTAAAACGGCGCTTTGGATAACAACAACGGTTTGCGGTTCTTCCTGCACGTCTTCCTGTGCGAATACTGCCTGCCCGAAGGCGATCAATATGAAGCCAGCAACGAAGAAAAGCGCGGATCGAAATGCTGTCATCAGAACTCGGTCGAGATGGTCAGTTCAAATTTCTGGGCCACGTCATCGGGCTGTTTTTCAAGCACATCCGACCAGTTGAACCGCAAAGGTCCGATGGGAGTGTCCCAAAAGATCGACGCCCCAACAACCTGACGCAAAACGAAATCATCGTAATCCACGCCACCACCGGCACCCACATCCCAAAGCGACCCTGCGTCATAAAACAGACCTCCGGTGATGCCGTATTCTTCGGGCAGACCAATCGGGAAATTTGCTTCCAGCCGAGCGACGGCAAATTTGTTGCCACCAAGCGCGTCGCCGCTGGTGCTGTCGCGGGGGCCAATGCCATGAGGCGCAAAACCGCGCATGACACTGGTGTCCATGAAATACCTGTCTGTGACGCGGCTGTTGCCGGAAAGATAGCTCAGCAGGCCGCCTTCAAGCGTTGCGCTCAGCTTGATCCGGTCATCCGCCACGGTCGTCTGTGCGGTCGCGCGGGCGGCTGTTTTCAGATAGCTCGTGTCCCCGCCAAGCCCTGCGAAATCCTGACCCAGACGCAGAACCACACCGGCATCCGGGTTCAGCCCAGAGCGGCGGTTGTCAAATGTCAGCGTATAGCCAAGCGACGATGTTACCAATTCGCCTTGGGCTTCTTCCGCCAGCAAAATCGGGCTGGTGGAGGTCACATCGGTCAGGTTTTCCGCCGCAAGGCGATATCGAAGGTTCAGGCGGGTCTCATCGGCAAGTCGAAAGCCTAGCGATGGCGTAAACTGGGCGACAGACGTGTCATAGAGCGCATTTTCATTGTCGGTGTCGTAATAGCCCGTTGTCAGGCCCAATCGAACATCACGGCCCTGAAAAGCAGGCTCTGCAAAATCAATCGTCAGGCGATTGTTGTTTTCGCCTCTTGCATAGCTCAGCTCAAGTTCCTGGCCTCGTCCAAGCAAATTGGCTTCGCTATAGGATCCAATCGCGCTGATGCCGGTGGCCGTGTTGTAGTTGCCACCAAAGGTGACAGAGCCTGTTGCCTGCTCAACCACATCAACATCGACAATTCTCTGGTCAGAGGTCGAACCCGGGCGCGCATTTACATCGACCTGGCTAAAGAAACCAAGGCTGCGAATACGCGCGGCGGCTTCCCGAAGCTCGCGCGGGTTGAACGGGCTGCGTTCGACCGCGCCCTCTTGATCAAATTGGCGACGCAAAACCTTGTCGAGCGTGGTCGCGTTGCCCTCGATATCAATCCGCTCAACGAACAGACGCGGGCCACGTTCAAGAACAAAGTTCAGATCAAGGGTCAGATTTTCCGGATTGCGGGTAATCACAGGATTTACCCGCAGGAAATCCAGCTCGTCCTCGGTCGCCTTGATTTCCAGACGGGCTATTTCGTTGTCAATATCCGTCGGGGAATAAACGTCGCCGCTTCCAATGCGCAGGATCTTTGCATAATCATCGGCGGAAACCCCCGGATAATCACTTTGCACCGTGACATCCCCAAAAAGGAAACGCTGCCCCTCTTCGACGGTAAAGGTCAGAAAATAGCCGTCACGATTTCGGGTCAGTTCAGGTTCGACATCCAGCACCCGAAAATCAACGTAGCCGCGTGATTGATAAAAATCGGTCAAAACCTGCCGATCAAACGCAATGCGGTCGGCAACAAATGTGTCGCGTGCCACAAGGGCACGGAAAATCCCGGCCTGTTTGGTTTCCAAAATACGGCGCAAACGCTGGTCCGAGAAAACAGAGTTGCCGACAAAGCTGACACGCTCAATCTCGGTCCGGCCGCCTTCGGCGATTTCAAAAACCAGATCAACCCGGTTATCACTGCGGCGGATGATCTTGGGCGTGACCGTGGCGGCGACCATGCCTTTTTCGCGATAGGCCTTGGTTATCGCGGCTTCGTCCTTTTCCACCTGAACCGGATTGAACACACGCCCTTCCTGCGACAGGGTCAGCCCATCAAGGGTGTTGTTGTTGATCCGTCTGTTGCCTTCCCAGGCAATGCGGAAAATTGTCGGGCGCTCGACAACGGTGATCGTCAGGCGCGAACCGCTTGGGGCAAAATCCACACTTTCAAACAGACCCGTCGCCACAAGCGCCTGATAGGCGTCATTCAACTGGGCCGCCGAGAATGATTCGTTTTCGCCAAGTCCCGAATGTGCCAATACCGTGCCGTATTGAACGCGGTTATTGCCTTCGACCCGAATGTCAGAAAAGCGGAATGTCTGTGCAAAAGCGCTTGTCGCCAAGAACATGGCCAAGAACAGAAAGGCGAAGGAAACCACCCATATCCGCACAGAAGACCGATCACGTGTTTCAGCCCGGGCCATAGCCCGCGGCGCCGCAGATTTGCGCATGAAGACAACCTTTTAAGACATCCCAGTCCCAAGTTTCGTATCGGGATTAAACGGGCATGTCAAAATGATCCCTGCCATTCGGCAAGAATTTGTTGGCTCAGCTTCGGATTAAACGGAAAAAGGTGCCGCGGTTTGCATCGAGAAGATCAGCGCGGCCAGTGTCAGAGCACCGGCGACAGCGGCAAGAAAAACAATCCGGTCCCAGTTCAGGCCGAACAAAAACGCCAGGGCATTCGAGCTGTTAGCGATGGTCTGCATTGGTCGTCTCCTTATCTGCCTTCCATTCGTAGACTGGGAATCGGGCAGAAAATGGACGACCAAGCGACGGTTTTTTGAATTTACCCGCCCAGGCAGGCCACGTCATTGGTTATGGCAAAGGCCATGAAGGCCAGCAAAACAAACAAACCAGCGGTCATAAGCACCCGGAAAACGCCATCGCTTGGTGGGCGGCCGGTCAGCGATTCATAGACGTGAAAAACAAGATGCCCGCCATCCAGTACCGGGACCGGCAATAGATTCATCAATCCGACCGCCGATGACAGAAAAGCAATGAAATAGACGAAATCATCGATTCCCTGACTGGCCATTGCCCCGGAAGTTTCCGCGATACCGATCGGGCCAGACAGATTGCATGTTGAAATTGCGCCGATGGCAACATTGTAAAGACCCGAGAAACTTGCCCCGATTATATTCCAAACCTGGGCAGCGCTGTATCTGGCGGCTTCGCCAAGTCCGATCATCTCGCGCTGGGGTTCGAACATGAAATCCAGAACGACCCCGATCCGGTACACCGTCTGATAACTGCCATCGGCCTGCGGTTCATCCGTGCGTCGCGGTTCAAGGCTTACATTGCGCACGTCGCCCCCGTTCCAAACCGTCAGATCAACGGCCGCGCCCTGCGAAGCTTCGACGGCTGTTTTTAGCTGGCTAAAGGCAACAATCGGTTCGCCATCAACATGCGTAACCACATCACCCACTTTCATTCCCGCCTCGAAAGCCGCGGAACGGGGGATCAAAAAGGTAATCATGGGCGGATATGTATAGGGGCCTTGCACATCCAAAACGCTGCCGTCACGGGAAATCGTGTAGGTCAGGGTTTGCTGCACGGGCAACTTGTCGCTCAGACCATCCATTCCCGTCAGGTCTTCGATATCATTTCCCTCAATCGCAAGAATTTCGTCGCCAACCTTCAGCTCATAGGTGCCTTGCGGCAGAGGAAGCAGTTCTCCGACTGTCAGCGGTTCGCGCACATTACCGGTCGACAAGGCCAGAACGAAAAAGACCAGTATGGCCAGGATGAAATTGAATATCGGCCCCGCCGCGACAGTTGCGGCCCGTGCCCAGAGCGGGGCGCCATGCATGGAATGGCGTTTTTCGGCTTCGGGCAGGCTGTCCATCACGTCCGAGGCTTTCCCGCTTGCTGCATTGGAATCGCCTAAAAACCGTACATAGCCCCCAAAGGGGATCGCCGCGATCTGCCATTTGGTGCCGTGCTGGTCATGACGTGACCAAATCACCGGCCCGAACCCGAGGCTGAATACTTCGGCTTTGATACCGCTCCACCGGCCGACAATATAGTGGCCAAACTCATGTACGAAGATAATGACGACCAAGGCGATGACGAAGGCCGCAATCGTGAAAGCCAGATTTCCGAATTGCGGAATCAGCGACATAAAATCCATTGTTACCAGCCCTTTTCGTTAAGAAAGCATTCCTTGCGAAATGATCTCTTGCCCTGCTCTTCTTGCTATCTGATCAGCATGATGGACCGTATCAAGGCTCATCACGTCCTTATTAAGGCCCTCGCGTGACACCAGCCTGTCGAGAACCATCTCAACCAGCCGCGCCATGTCCAGAAAGCCGATTTGCCTGGCGATGAAGGCATCCAGCGCAAGCTCTTTGGCGCCGTTGAATATCGCCCCTGCCAAACCGCCTTCGTTCATGACAATTTTTGCCAGCCCCAAGGCGGGATAACGCGCCGCCTCGGGTTCGCGGAAATTCAGCTGTCCGATTTTCGCCAGATCCAGCCGCTCAACCGGAAGCGGTGCTCGCCGCGGCCAATGAAGCGCGTAACCAATGGCGTGGCGCATATCGGGCGGGCCGACATGCGCCATTAAAGCGCCGTCGTAAAAACCCACCAGCGCGTGGACCAATGACTGGGGGTGTACCAAGACTTCGATGGAATCGGGTGACAGCCTGAAAAACTCATTTGCCTCAATAACTTCCATGGCCTTGTTAAACATTGACGCACTGTCAATCGTAATGCGCTGCCCCATATCCCAGTTTGGGTGAGTCGCGGCTTGTTCCGGCGTTGCTTTGGCGATTTGCTCAAGCGGCCAGTCACGAAATGCCCCGCCAGAGGCGGTAATGATCACCCGTTCAACGGCGTCAATCTCTTCTCCGACAAGGGCCTGAAAAATAGCGGAATGTTCGCTGTCGACCGGCAGGATCTTTGCCCCATGCGCATTGCCGGTTTCAAGCAAAAGCGACCCCGCTGTTACCAGTGATTCCTTGTTTGCCAGCGCAAGCGTTCCACCCTGTTCAAGCGCCACCATACCCGGTTCCAGCCCTGCGGCGCCGACAATGGCGGACATTGTCCAATCGGTGGGTCGCCGCGCGGCCTCGATCAAAGCGGACCGTCCGGCGGCGGCCTGAACCGAACTGCCCGCAAGGGCATCTTTCAGATCCTGCAAGCTGCCTTCATCTGCCGTGACCGCGATGTCAGCGCCAAGCTCGATCGCGTCTTTGGCCAGTTGAGGCACATTTCGACCGCCGGTCAGCGCAACCACGTCATAGGCGTCACGATTACGACGGATCAGATCAATCGTTGACTGACCGATTGAACCGGTTGCCCCAAGGATAGAAATTCTGCGCGTCATTGCCACGCCATATCAAAAAAGTGCAACCCATCAGGCAATATCAGGTTAAGCACCCCAAGCAGCAAGGTTGCGGCAATCATTGCGTCGAACCTGTCCAGAAATCCACCATGCCCCGGTATCAGGTTAGAACTGTCCTTGACCGCAAACCGGCGCTTGACCGAGCTTTCCGCGATATCGCCCATTTGCGAAGCGAATGATACGAGCATACTTAGAACGGCCAAGACACCCAAACTGCCCCCGTCAAAGATCACGCCGACCAGCGCGGCGGCAATCCAACCGGCGATCACCCCTGACCAGGTTTTTTGGGGGCTGATAGACGGCCAAAACTTAGGCCCGCCAAATGTTCGGCCGGCAAAATATCCGGCAACGTCTGTTGCAATCACAACCAACACCAGCCACAGAACCCAAACCAGCCCCAAATCAAAACGCAGGATTTCCATGACAAACCCCGATGCTGCGACCATGACCGCGAACAAACCCACCTGAAGTTTATGATCGGTGGCAAGCATCGAAATAATAAGTGGAATTCCCAAAATCAGCACAGTCAGCGCAATCCGATAACCGCCTGGTTCAAAAAACAGCAACAGGCCCGAAACAATTGCCAATCCGAAAGCGTAACCAGCATTTCCGGTCGCAATTCGCGCCAGTTCCCAAACCATCACGCCAGTAAGGGCTGCGATGAATGCAGCAAACGGCAAGCCGCCCAGTATTACGGCTGTTATTCCAAGCCCCGCCAGAACAAGCGCAGACAAGAGACGTTGCCATAAATCCGGCCAGCGGTTTTCAGTCATGCCTTCACACCACCAAAGCGACGGTCCCGCTTGCCAAATCGCGCCAGAACCTTGCTGAATTCTTCGGGTGTGAAATCTGGCCACAGTGTATCGATGAATTCATATTCGCTATAGGCCGACTGCCACAGAAGGAAGTTTGAAACACGCGCTTCGCCGCTGGTCCTGATCACCAGATCAGGGTCCGGCAAGACCCGCGTGTCAAGGTATCTGGGCAGGGTTTCAACGTCGATGTCTTCAGGATCGAGTTTTCCGGCTGCCACGTCGCGAGCAAGGCGCTTGGTGGCCCGCGCAACCTCGTCCCGGCCACCGTAATTTATCGCGACCGTCAAATGAACAAGATCATTTTCTGCGGTCATCTGTTCAAGCTCGTCCATCAACTGGGTCAGCTTGGGGTCCAGCCTGACCCGATCACCGATAAACCGGACCCGCACGCCGTTTTTGCGCAGGGCCTCGGCCTCGCCGGTTATGTATCTTTTGAACAGGCTCATCAGCCCGGCGACTTCGGATTGGGTACGCTTCCAATTTTCCGTCGAAAATGCGAATATTGTCAGGTACTTGACCCCGAAACCAGGGCAGGATTCAACAATTTCGCGCACCCGCTTAGCGCCCGCATGATGGCCGAACAGGCGCGGACGGCCCCGCATCTGGGCCCATCTGCCGTTGCCATCCATGATGACCGCCACATGGCGAGGTCCCATTTGTTGATCCTCTGGCTTGGCCATCACACCGTCCAACTCGGCCAATCAGACCTGCATGATTTCGGCTTGTTTGTTTTCAAGCGCCTGATCAACCTGTTTGATGAAACTGTCGGTCAATTCCTGAACTTCGTCTTCCCAAAGCTTCTGATCATCTTCCGACATTCCGGCGGCTTTCGCCTTTTTTACCTGATCCATCCCATCACGCCGCACATTGCGCACGGCCACACGAGCGCTTTCGGCATATTGTGCCGCAACGCGCGTCAGCTCGCGGCGACGTTCTTCGTTCAATTCCGGGATCGGCAGCATGATGATCGTGCCGTTTAGCTGAGGGTTGATGCCCAATCCGCTTTCGCGAATGGCTTTTTCAACTGCGCCGACAAGCGATTTGTCCCAGACATTGATCGTCACCATGCGCGATTCAGGCACGTTCACGGTTCCGACCTGATTAACGGGGGTTCGCTGGCCGTAAGCTTCAACCATCACCGGTTCCAGCATCGAGGCCGAAGCTCGCCCGGTCCGCAACGAGGCGAATTCAGTGCGCAAAGCCGTCATCGCCCCGTCCATACGGCGGGAAAGATCGTCGGTGTCGATTTCAAAGTCTTCGTCGGACATAACAGCTCTCGTCTTCTTATGTTTGTTGGCCCGTTATGGGCGATTTCAGCAACTCTACTATTTCGCGGCAACCTTTGTATAGGTGCCTTCGCCCGCCAGAATGCCGCGAAACCCGCCCGGTTCATCCAGCGAGAACACGATGATCGGCAGGTTATTATCCCGCGCCAAAGCAATCGCCGATGCATCCATAACACCAAGATGCTGCGCCAGCACCTCGTCATATGTCACTTTGTCATAGCGCTTGGCGTCGGGAAACTTCACAGGATCCTTGTCGTAAACACCGTCAACTTTCGTGCCCTTGAAAATCGCCTCGCAGGACATTTCATTAGCGCGCAAAGTCGCGGCCGTATCAGTGGTAAAATACGGGTTGCCGGTGCCGGCGGCAAAGATACAGACGCGCTTTTTCTCAAGGTGGCGGACCGCACGGCGCCGGATATAGGGTTCGCAAACCTGATCCATCGGAATGGCGCTGATGACACGAGTGTAAACGCCCAGCCCTTCCAGTGCAGATTGCATGGCCAATGCGTTCATGACCGTCGCCAGCATACCCATGTAGTCGGCGGTCGTGCGCTCCATCCCCTGGGCCGAGCCTTGCAGCCCCCGAAAGATGTTGCCGCCGCCGATAACCATGCAGATCTCGACGCCCAGATCGTGAACCGATTTCACCTCTTGCGCGATTCGCTCAACAGTTGGCGGATGCAAGCCGAACCCCTGATCGCCCATCAGGGCTTCGCCTGAAATCTTTAGAAGAACTCGTTTGAAAGCAGGCTGCTCGGGGTTGGCGTCGTCTGGCATTGCGCACTCCAAAGTAAGATCCCGGCGCGGGATAAAAAAACTTTGCGCAAAATGTCCGAAACACGCCGTGAATTCAATGCGGACTTCCACAGATATTCCGTTGACTTCATCTTTTTACCGCGCTTTTTCTGGCAAAGCGTGAAAGGTCATCTGATTTATGCCGTCCAAAAGCTTGAAAATCGCCGATGGGCCGGTCCTGATTGCGGGGCCGACGGCAAGTGGCAAGTCAGCTTTGGCCTTACACATAGCCCAAGAATTCGGCGGGCAAATCATCAATGCGGATGCATTGCAGGTGTACGGGTGCTGGCAAGTTCTGACTGCCCGGCCGGATGACGAGGAAATGTCCAAGGTTCCGCACCGGCTTTACGGTCATGTCCCATGCCATTTTGACTATTCCGTCGGTCATTGGCTGCGGGAAATTCAGCCCATATTGGGCGAGGCCATGAGACCAATCATAGTGGGTGGAACGGGGTTGTATTTCTCCGCCCTTACAGAAGGTTTGGCGGAAATACCGCCCATCCCGCCAGACATTCGGGAAGAAGCGGAAGAGATCAAAAAAACGAATGGTTTCAATGTTTTTCTAACCGACCTTAACGAAAAGACAATCGGGCGAATTGATACGCTAAATCCGATGCGTGTTCAAAGAGCGTGGGAGGTTTGGCGTTCCACCGGTCGTCAAATCTCGGACTGGCAGGATGAAACCCCGCCACCCTTGCTTTCCTTGGGGCAAACCAACCGTTTTGTTTTGGACAGCCCGAAAGAGTGGCTGAACGAACGCATTGCGCGGCGCTTTGATTCGATGCTTTCACAAGGCGCTATTGAGGAAGCGCGGGCCAATCTGACCAATTGGGATCCGAGCCGACTTTCCTCAAAGGCCATCGGCGCGCCAGAGCTGATTTCTTATTTGAGCGGTGATCTGACCCTGGATGAGGCGCGCGAAAAGGCGACGATTACCACGCGCCAATACGCAAAGCGGCAACGCACCTGGTTTCGGGCCAGAATGAAAGCCTGGGAAATTATTGACGCAACGCAGCTGTAAGGAAACCGGACTGCATGTTGTTTTAACGCCTGCCGGGTTGATGCGATGCGTGATCGGGGTGAATTCTGCCCGCACTTAATTCAATATGAATATATGCACGATCCAGCGATATGAATTTGGATCGACAGGGGCGTGTTCGGCATCACTGCCCCGTGCCACGCATCAGCGAAATATCAATTTTCGATGATCTGGCCAGTATTTGCTTGCATCTCAACAGCATGTCGCATTTGCTGATTGTCGATGTCGCTTTTGGAACGCAATATGACGAAAGCGGCAATTGACGGCTCCGCAAAATTCTGGTGCCGTACAGCACTTAGGGGGAGGTGCATCCGAAAGTCGAATTATCCGCTGAAAATCGAAATCAGTTGACGGCGGCAGGGACCGCACCAAATCCTCAAAAAATACCCAAACGTGTCACAGGGAGATTATTGATGACGCAAAATATGATGAAAGGCAGCCAGATCCACCCGGCAGCCGAAATGTACGCGGCAGAATTCAAGGAAGGCAAGCTTAGCCGCCGCGAGTTCTTGTCACGGGCAACGGCGCTGGGTGTTGCAACGCCGGCTGCTTACGCACTGATCGGTGCGGCCCCTGCCCTTGCGGATGAAGGCCACCCCAAACAGGGCGGGACGATCCGTATGGAAATGGAAGTTCGTGCGTTGAAAGATCCGCGCACCTATGACTGGACCCAGATTGCGACCGTTACCGCTGGCTGGCTGGAATATCTGGTTGAATATAACTCGGATGGTTCGTTTGAACCGATGCTGCTGACGTCGTGGGATGCGAACGCAGATGCGACCCAATACACATTGAAGGTGCGTGAAGGCGTCAAGTGGAACAACGGCGACGATTTCACCGCAGAGGACGTGGCCCGCAACATTGCGATGTGGTGTGAAAAAGACGTCGAAGGCAACTCGATGGCCGGTCGTATGGCTTCGCTGATCGACCCGGACACCAACATGGCCCGCGATGGGGCAATCGTTGTCGTAGACAGCCACACCGTTCAGCTGAACCTGCCGGCTTCGGACATTACGATTGTTCCGGGCTTTGCCGATTATCCGGCAGCCATCGTTCACAGCTCGCATTCAGCTGACACGATGCTGTCAAACCCCGTGGGCACCGGCTATATGCTGCCTGAAACCCACGAGGTTGGTGTGAAATCGATCCTGGTGCGTAACGAAGGCCATGACTGGTGGGGATATGCCGCCGGTAAAGGCGGTTATGTCGATCGTATCGAATTCACCGACTACGGCACCGATCCGGCCGCCATGGTTGCCGCATATGATGCGGGCGAAATCGACATGAACTGGGAATCGGTGGGCGAGTTTGTTGACGTTCTCGACGGTCTGGGCCTGAACAAATCGCAAGTAGCGTCCGGCGCGACCATCGTGATCCGTCCAAACCAGAAGCACGCCCCGTATGATGACGTTCGCGTTCGCAAAGCGCTGTCGATGGCCGTGGACAACAATGTCTGCCTCGAGCTTGGCTACGCAGGTCTCGGCATCCCAGCCGACAACTGCCACGCAGGTCCGATGCACCCTGGCTATGATCCGTCCGTTACCCGCATCCCGTTCGATCCTGCGGGCGCTGCGGCTTTGATGGAAGAAGCCGGCCAAATGGACTTCGAGCATGAAATCATCTCGATCGACGACGGATATCGTAAAGATACAACCGACGCCGTTGCGGCACAGCTGCGTGATGCCGGTTTCAAGGTCAAGCGGACGATCATGCCGGGTTCGACCTTCTGGAACGACTGGGTGAACTATCCTTACTCGTCCACCAACTGGAACCACCGTCCGCTGGAAACCCAGGTTTGGGGCCTTGCTTATCGTTCGGGTGAAGCCTGGAACGAATTCGGCTGGGAAAACGCCGAATTTGACGCCCTGTTGACCAAAGCAAACTCGCTGGCGGACGCCGACGAGCGCCGCGCGGTTTCGGCACAGTGTCAGGCCCTGATCATCAACGAAGGCGTGACGATCCAGCCCTATTTCCGCTCGATCATGCGTCACCATGTTGAAGGTCTGGTGGGCGTGGATATGCACATCGCGTATCTGCCCCAGATCTACAAGTGGGGTTGGGAAGCATAAGCGAACCCACCGTGATTAAAAACGAATGGGCCGCCGATGTCGGCGGCCCATTTTACCTAAGCCTCCGAATGTCCAATCGGAGGAAAATCAATCAGACCAACAGGGGTCGATATGGGACTTTTCATTCTCCGCCGGGTTGGCGTGATGTTGTTGACGGCACTTTGCCTGACATTCATCGTCTTCTTCCTGACGAACCTTTATCCCAACCTTGAAAAACTCGCGAAGACACAAGGCAACTTCCGCATGTCGGATGAGCAAGTCGAAACGTGGCTTGGCAATCGGGGATATCTGGAACCAACCTTGATCAAGTACGGCGAATGGCTTGGCGTCGCGCCGGGTTATGTCATTGAAGGCTCAGACGGCGAAATCCGCGGGCGTTGCTTTAATTCGAATGACAATCCGGATGAGGCCCCGAAATTCTGTGGTGTTCTTCAAGGCGATTGGGGCTTTTCAACTGTCTTCAAGGAACCGTCCTCTGACATCATCGCGACCCGCCTTGGTCTGACCGGCAAACTGATGCTGTGGGTATTGATCGTGATGATCCCCACGGCGCTGATTGTCGGTATCCTCGCCGGTATGCGTGAAGGATCGGTTCTCGACCGCTCGTTATCGACTTTCTCGATCGCCACAACCGCGACGCCGGAATATGTGTCGGGCGTTATCTTTATCGCGGTGTTCGCATCCTCGGCTGTGGGCCTGAAGTGGTTCAAGGGGTCTGCGACCTCGGCGATGGAAAGCGCGAATTTCGAAAACTTCGCCCTGCCAGTTATCACCATTGCCCTTTACGGCATGGGGTATGTGGCGCGGATGACGCGGGCTTCGATGGCCGAGGTCATGACGGCCCAGTATATCCGCACAGCCCGCCTGAAAGGTGTCAGCTTTCGCAACATCGTGATGAAACACGCCCTCAGAAACGCATTGATTGCACCCTTCACAGTCATCATGCTTCAGGTTCCGTGGCTGTTGAACGGCGTTGTCATCGTTGAGACACTGTTCAACTATAAGGGCTTTGGATGGGTTCTGGTCCAGGCGGCCGGCAACAACGATGTTGAGTTGTTGCTGGGCGTATCCGTAGTTTCGGTCGTGGTGGTTCTGATTACGCAGCTGATATCCGATATCGGCTATGTCTATCTGAATCCCCGGATCAAAGTCAGCTAAGGAGGGGATGATATGGAACCGCTAAGCTGGGGCGAGATTATCGCCCGCATCTTCTCAGACCTGACACCGACCTGGATTGCGCTGGTTGTCATGTTTGCCCTGTCCTTCTTTTACAAGCGCAAGCTTGGTCTTTACGGCAAGCTGTTTGACAGCACCATCGGCATGATCGGTCTTGCGATGGTCATGTTCTGGGTCTTCACCGGAATATTCTCGGCCGTGGACATGATCGGAACCCACGATCCTCTGGGGCAGATTTCCGGCATGAAAAACAAAGTGCCCGGAACGCCGGTACGCGGGAACCCCGAAGGGGTCTATGAATACTATCTTCTGGGAGGCGATAACCTTGCCCGGGATGTCTATACCCGCATGGTCAAAGGGTCGTGGGAGGTGATCAAGATTGCACCTTTCGCAACGATTTTTGCCTTTATGGTGGGTATCACGCTGGGCCTGCCCGCGGGATATTATGGCGGGCGTCTGGACACGTTCCTGTCTTTCCTTGCGAACCTGATCCTGGCCTTCCCTGTTATCCTGCTGTTCTATCTGCTGGTCACGCCCGAGATCATTGCAACGGGGATTCCGGTCTATATGGCGGGTGTGTTGTTCATATTCCCGATCGTGTTTTTCGTGATCCTGTTCAACTCGCGTTTTTACACCCAGCCGAATAAGCGCAACATCTATTTGGCGGTAACAATTCTGCTGGGGGGGTGGCTGTATCTCGGTATTGCGTGGAACGCTGATCCGCTGGGCATCGTGTCTTTCCCGCCGAACGTGCTTGTCGTGTTCGTGTCGGTGGTCTTCGTGAACTCTCCTACGGTTTTCCGTATTGTTCGCGGCCTGACGCTGGACATCAAGACCCGCGACTATGTGGCGGCGGCGCAGACACGCGGAGAAGGCCCATGGTACATCATGCTTTGGGAAATCCTGCCCAACGCCCGTGGCCCGCTGATCGTCGATTTCTGCCTACGGATCGGCTATGTGACGATCCTTTTGGGAACCTTGGGTTTCTTCGGCCTCGGCCTTAGCCCGGAAAGCCCGGATTGGGGATCGACCATCAATGACGGCCGCAAGCTTCTGTCGGTTTATCTGCACCCTGCCCTTGCGCCGGCATTGTCGCTGCTGTCGCTGGTGCTTGGTCTGAACCTACTGGCGGATGGTCTGCGCGAAGAAAGTCTGCGTGACTGATTGAGATTGGGACCGGGGGGCCTGCCCCGGGACCCCCGGAGTATTTGAACAAAGAAAAAGATCAGGATGAACTGATCGCTCCAACAAGGAGAAAGACATGTCAAAACTGGCTGATTACGATGGCCCCATTCTCGAGATCGAAAACCTGTCGATTTCATTTTTTACCCGCCTGAGGGAAATTCCGGCGGTGATGGATTTTTCCTGTACGGTCCAGCCCGGCGAAGCAATGGGCCTAGTTGGGGAATCCGGTTGCGGGAAATCCACCGTGGCGCTTGGGGTCATGCAGGACCTCGGGGTGAACGGCAGAATCGTTGGCGGAACAATCAAGTTCAAGGGCCGTGACCTGAACGAGATGAGCGCCGAAGAGCTGCGCGACATTCGCGGCAATGAAATCGCGATGATCTATCAGGAACCGATGGCGTCGCTGAACCCGGCGATGAAAATCGGCAAGCAGCTGATGGAAGTTCCGATGATCCACGAAGGTGTATCAGAAGACGAAGCCTATAAACGGGCGCTGGAAGTGGTCACGGATGTGAAACTTCCCGACCCGGAGCGGATTTTGAAATCCTTCCCTCATCAGCTTTCGGGTGGCCAGCAGCAGCGCATCGTGATCGCCATGGCGCTGATGTCGAAGCCGTCGCTGCTGATCCTTGACGAACCGACCACAGCGCTTGACGTGACGGTTGAAGCCGCTGTCGTCGAACTGGTGAAGGATTTGGGCAAGAAATACGGCACGTCGATGCTGTTTATCTCGCACAACCTTGGTCTGGTTCTGGAAACCTGTGATCGTCTTTGCGTGATGTATTCGGGCGAAGCGGTTGAGACGGGTTCGATCGAGGACGTGTTCGATCATATGCAGCACCCTTATACACAAGCGCTGTTTCGCTCGATCCCTTTGCCTGGGGCGGACAAAAACGCCCACCCTCTGGTCGCCATTCCCGGCAATTTTCCTTTGCCACATGAACGCCCTCAGGGCTGCAATTTCGGTCCCCGGTGCAACTATTTCGAAGATGGCCGCTGTAATTCGGGCGACATCCCGATGGCCCATGTGGAAGGGTTGGATCGCCACGAAACACGTTGCCTGAAATTCAACGAGATCGACTGGAATGCGCCGGTTGAAGCGGGGGATGAATCCGCCAAGACCGAACCGGGTGAAGTTGTTCTGAAAATGGACAACCTTAAAAAATATTACGAGGTTTCGGCAAACGCGATGTTCGGTGGTGGTGACAAGAAAGTTGTCAAAGCCAACGAGACCCTCAGCTTTGAGGCGCGGGAATCCGAAACCCTGGCCATTGTTGGGGAATCGGGATGTGGCAAATCCACATTTGCCAAGGTTCTAATGGGGCTGGAAACCGCAACAGACGGTAAAATTCTGCTGGATAACCACGGTATTGAATCCATCCCGATTGAAAACCGCGACACCAAAACCGTTGCCGACATCCAGATGGTGTTCCAAAACCCGTTTGACACATTGAACCCATCGATGACCGTCGGGCGGCAGATCATGCGGGCTCTGGAAATCTTCGGCGTGGGTCATAATGAGGACGAGCGCCGACAGCGCATGCTGGAATTGCTTGATCTGGTGAAACTGCCGCGTGAATTCGCGGATCGCATGCCGCGCCAGCTTTCGGGCGGCCAGAAACAACGGGTCGGCATTGCCCGTGCCTTTGCCGGAGACGCGCGGATCGTTGTGGCAGACGAACCTGTATCGGCGCTTGACGTCTCGGTGCAGGCGGCTGTGACGGATCTTCTGATGGAAATCCAGCGAGAGCACAAAACGACGTTGCTGTTTATCAGCCATGATCTGTCAATCGTGCGCTATCTGTCGGACCGGGTGATGGTGATGTATCTGGGTCATGTGGTCGAACTGGGCACCACCGATCAGGTATTCTCGCCGCCGTATCATCCTTATACCGAAGCGCTTCTTTCTGCTGTTCCGATTGCGGATACATCAATTGAGAAAAAGCACATCGTTCTCGAGGGCGACATTCCATCGGCGATGAACCCTCCGACCGGATGCCCGTTCCAGACGCGCTGCCGGTGGAAAGACAAGGTGCAGGGCGGTCTTTGCGAAAAAGACGTTCCAACGCAGAAAACCATGGCGGATGGGCATCAGATCAAATGCCACCTCAGTCAGGAAGAGTTTGATGCGATGGAGCCTGTCATCAAGGTCGCGGCCGAGTAACATCGTTGACAACCGACACAAACACCGCCCTGATCGGGCGGTGTTTTTCGTTTGAGGTTCTGATGACCAAATTTGCCCCCATGCCCGAGCCGCCATATTACGCGGTAATATTCGCCAATCAGGCCAGCGCGGATTTATCGGGATATGACGTCATGGCCGAAGCCATGGTTGCGCAAGCGTCCAGCCAGCCCGGGTTTCTTGGGATTGACAGCACAAGAGCCGGTGACGGATTTGGTATCACGATAAGCTATTGGAAAGATGAAACATCGATCCGGAACTGGCGCGACAACCTTGGCCATATGGCCGCGCAAAAACTGGGGATGGAGCGCTGGTACGATCACTATACTTTGCGAATTGCGAAGGTTGAGCGCCAATATGAAGGCCCCGAGGGACGTTCCGCCCGACAATAAGGGTTTCATTAACCCTTCTGCGGTGGTCTAAGAGCTTAAAGCAACAAACAAGATTCGACAGGAGACACCTATGGCCGGTTCCGTGAACAAAGTCATTCTCATCGGCAATCTGGGCCGCGACCCCGAGGTGCGCAGCTTTCAGAATGGCGGGAAAGTTTGCAATCTGCGGATCGCCACTTCGGAAACCTGGAAAGACCGCAACACCGGCGAGCGGCGTGAGAAGACGGAATGGCACTCGGTCGCGGTATTCTCGGACGGTTTGGTTCGCGTCTGCGAACAGTATCTGCGCAAAGGTTCGAAGGTTTACATCGAAGGCAAACTGCAAACACGTAAGTGGCAGGATCAATCCGGTGCAGACCGGTATTCGACCGAGGTGGTATTGCAGGGTTTTGACGCGACGCTGGTGATGCTGGATGGCCGCAATGATGGCGGTTCGGGCGGCGGCAGCGGCGGCGGATATGGCGGTGGCTACGATCAGGGATATGGTGGCGGAAGCGGCCCGTCAGGTGGATCAGCACCATCACGCGATCTGGATGACGAAATCCCGTTCTAAAGCCTGCACAGACATTTCTGTGACACGACAAAATGGCGAAACACGCGCAACTTGTTGATATTGCGCGTGTTTTGATATCAACCTTTGTCGTAAGTCAATTCCGCAACGCATTTGGATCAAGCGGTCAATCGCCCTGCGCAATGTCCTCGACCTTCCTTTTATGGGGAAAGTCGCCTGCGGCGATATACTCTTCTTCATCGGGTGTTGAGACGCGGCCGTAAATCGGATTGCGGTGCGGGTGGCGGCCAAATCTTTGAATATTGCCCAGCACACGTTCATTCTGAGCGATAACCCCGTCGGCCAAGTCCTCCAACACCCCGCCCCGCAAACGATCCGCGATATGGTAGACCACAGGCATAACGGAAGTGAATCTGGCAAGATGCTCTGGCCCTTCACAATGCGATATTGCGATAATGAAGAACACCTGCTCCCACGGGGCCAGGTCGTCAAAATCGTCACGAAACACGGTTTCCATCGCCATTTTTGTGGCTTTGTTATCCTGCGCAAACGCAGCTGGCGTATCGCGCCATAGCGATCTTGGAAACTGATCCAACGCAATCAAAAGCGCCAACCGACCGCGAAGCGTGTCTGTCCAATGATCCAAGGCCCCCGTGGCCGCTGCGATTGTCAGCTCGGCATATTCGCGGCAAATGCGTTCATCCATGCCGCCCTGCATCCGTTCATCCCAGAACGCGCCGTGATCTTCCCTTGATTTCCAGTGACCGTTATCCGGAAACCAAAATGTCAGAACCTGTTCCGGCTTGAAATCGGACATGACCTAAATCCTTAATCTGTCAGTGTATTGGCACGCTAGCACAAGCCGCGGGATCAGCGAAGGAAACCATTGTTGAGCACGTCCAGCACATCGGCAGAAGCAACCTTTGCCGTTACAAAAGCATTGCCAATGTCCTTTGCCAGAATGAACCTTAACTGCCCGTTAATGACCTTTTTGTCCTGCGCCATCAGGTCAAGCAATTTCTCGGCCGGTGGCAATTCGCCGGGAATGTCGCGCAAGTTGGTTTTCATACCCATCGCCTGCAAATGCTCGCGGACGCGGCTGGGGGCTTCTTGCGATACCAAGCCCATTTTTGCAGACAGATCGAAAGCAAGGGCGCAGCCTATGGCAACCCCTTCTCCGTGCAGCAATCGGTCGGAATAGCCTGTGGCGGCTTCCAGCGCATGACAAAACGTATGTCCAAGATTAAGAAGCGCCCGATCGCCTTGCTCGGTTTCGTCGCGGACCACGATTTCCGCCTTCATCTCGCAAGACCGTTTGACGGCGTAGATGCGGGCCGCCGCGTCTCCGTCGGCCATGGCGGGACCATTCTGAACCAGCCAGTCAAAAAAGTTGGCATCGCCAAGAAGGCCGTATTTCACAACCTCGCCATAGCCCGCCAAAAAATCCCGGCGGGGCAATGTTTTCAACACGTCGGTATCGGCCAGCACCAGACTGGGTTGGTGAAACGCGCCGATCAGGTTTTTGCCCTGAGGCGCATTGATCCCGGTTTTCCCCCCGACCGAGCTGTCAACCTGTGCCAGCAGACTGGTGGGAATTTGCACAAACCGCACACCACGTCGCAGCACCGCAGCGGCAAAACCGGCCAGATCACCGATAACCCCGCCACCAAGGGCAATTACGATGTCATTACGCTCAACCCTGCATTCCAGCAGCCATTCCACCGCGCGGGTGAATTGTGGCCAGCCTTTCGTGGCTTCGCCCGGTGGCAAAGCCAAAGCATCAACAGCAATGCCCGCTGTCTTCAACGCCGTTGTCAAAGTTTCCAAATGATGGCTGGCAACCGTTTCGTCGGTGATCACCGCCACGCGGCGGCGGCTGAGCAACGGGTCCAGATGCAGTGCCGCGTTGGCCAGTAAACCCGGTCCGATCAGGATATCATAGGCGCGATCACCCAGTGGGACATGAACGGTTTCGGTCACGACAGGTCCTCCAATACATCGGGGCGTGTTCTTAATTTTTTCAATACGGCTTCCGCCATGTCGCCGATCGCATATTCCGGCTGGGCTTTTACGGAAAGATCAGCCAGCGCATAGGATGGCACCCTTTTTTCGTAAAGTTCCGAAAGGGTCTTGCGCGGGTCCGGAGTTCTTAACAACGGGCGCGTATCCTTGTGTTTTACGCGGCTCCATAACAGGTTCAGATCAGCATCCAGCCAGACGGATACGCCAAGCTTCGAGATCATTTCGCGGTTATTTGGAAACATGAAAGCCCCCCCGCCGGTTGACAGGATTCCGGTTTCGTTATCAAGCAGACGTCGGATAACTTCGGTTTCTCTTGCTCTGAAAAAATCCTCGCCGTCGCGTTCAAATATTTCGGCGATGCTCATTGCAGCGGCAGATTCGATTTCATGGTCGGAATCGAGAAACGGAACCGACAGTTTTTCCGAAAGCGCACGACCCACGGCTGTTTTTCCGCATCCCATCATGCCGACAAGAACAACCGTTTTCTTCAGTTTGGGGCTATATTCACTCATATGCTCGGCAATTGCCTGCTTTTTTTCCGTCGCCCCCCTGAATGACGTGAACTTACCGGAATTTCCATATATAAAAACAGAAAACTCGGACAAAGGCAGCAGGCAAATGGGGCGACTGATCAAGTGGCTGGTATACATTCTAATTTTGGCGTTGGTTCTTTTGATCCTCTACGCCTATGCGGGTCCTTATCTCGGCGTTGATTTTTCGGCGCAGTCGTCAACCCAGATCCAGCCGGTCACGCTGCAAACGGACAAATAGAATGCGCCGGGCGGGCCTTGCGACCTTTTTTGCGTTCATTCTGGCCAATTCGGCCGGGGCGCAAGGTGACAATAGCCCATTGTCCGCCATCGACTGGTTCAAGCAGCACCAATCCGTTGAGCAAAAGGAAACTGAACCGGAAGAACTGCTCGAACCGGAACCAACGCCCGGTATCGAGGTCTCAATTCTTGCACCGCAATCCCCTGACGCTGTCGGGCTGACCAGCAGCGCCGTATCAGGCTTTGCCCCTACGATCTGGCAAAACTCGGAAACAGACCGTCTGGCAGAAATTCTGGGTGAAATGCCCATTCCACGACTACCGGCTTTGACCATTTTGCTTACGCGCCTGATGTTAACGGAAGCGGAGTCGCCGATCGGAGAGCCGGGCGCCTATCTTGCCACGCGAATTGAAACGCTGATGAAGCTGGGTGAGATCGAGCCAGCCATCGCTTTGCTGGAACGGGCCGACCCCGAGGCCACCCCGCGCCTGTTTCAGCTTTGGGCAGATCTAAGCCTTCTGGCCGGAGAAGAGAACGAGTTCTGTCAAACCCTGATCAACAAACCGCAGCTTTCGCCGGGTTACGAATACCAAATCTATTGCCTGTCGAGAACGGGCAATTGGAGCGCCGCCGCAACCACCGTATTGGCAGCCGAAGCTTTGGGGGAATTGGACCCGGAATTAGTCCTACTGCTTGCCCATTATCTGGATCCCGAGCTGTTTGAAGGCATGCCGGTGGTTCAGATATCCGAACAATCCCTGACACCGCTTACTTTCCGGCTTTATGAGGGCATTGGCGAACCATGGCCCACAGATCGCCTGCCGCTTGCCTTTGCCCATTCCGACTTGCGTGGTTTGGCCGGGTGGCGGACACAAATCACCGCAGCAGAACGTCTGGCGCGCACGGGGGCGGTCAGCGAAAACCGGCTGCTGGGCATCTATACGGCCAACCTGCCCTCGGCTTCTGGCGGGGTTTGGGATCGCGTTGCCGACATTCAGGCGTTGGACAAAGCGGTTGAGACAGGCGAAAAGGATGCAATCGCTTACACCTTGGCCAAGGCATGGCAGTCCTTTGAAACGGTCGGCTTGCGACACGTCATTTCAAATCTCTACGGCGAAGCCCTTATGCGATTTGAGTGGGATACCAGCGAGATGAAGGCGCTTGTACACGAGGTCGCGATGCTGTCCCGCGCCTATGAAAGCGTCGCACGAACCTATTGGCCGTCCAACCATAAAGAGGCCTTCCTGAACGCAATCGCATTGGGCGAAACGGCGGGAACCACCTACCCCGGTATCATGGCCGACGCGATCCGCGCAGGTTTCTCGGACCCGCCGGCAGCAGAGCATATGTTCCTGCTTGCCAGGGATGCAGATGGCGAGGCCCTGCTATCCGCGATCTCGAAGATCGCAACCGGTCGGGACAGTTTCCCCGATGACATAAGCCAGGCGATTTCTGTGTTTCAGGTGCTCGGACTGGGTGATTTCGCAAGGCAGGTTGCGTTGCAGCTGATGTTATCCGGTGATGAATAACGACGGCTGGATATCCTTGTTTCTTGAAGCACAGGCCGCGGAATTCGGGGCGTCCCAAAACACGCTTCTTGCCTATGGCCGCGACCTTAAGAATGTCTCGGAATTCCTTGAATCCAAATCCATTTCCTTCGAACAGGCTGACAGGGGGATCGTCGAGGACTATCTTCTTCATTGCGATGCACAAGGCTTGGCCAAATCAACAAGGGCGCGTCGATTATCCGCGATAAAACAGCTTTATGCCTTTGCCTTTCAGGAAGGCTGGATCGCGTCCAACCCTGCCATCGATATCCAAGGGCCGGGGAAGGATAAAAAGCTTCCCAAGACCCTAAGCATTGAAGAAGTTGAACGCCTGCTTTCCGCCGCCGCGCAAACAGGTCGCACCCATATCGAAAGGTCGCGAAACGTCTGTTTGATGGAGCTTCTCTACGCCACAGGGATGCGGGTCAGCGAATTGGTAAGCCTGCCCCTAACGTCCGCCAAGGGAAATCCGGACATGCTTTTGGTGCTTGGAAAAGGCGGCAAGGAACGACTTGTTCCTCTTTCCGTGGCCGCAAAGACAGCTTTGAAAACCTGGATGGATATCCGCGACGCCCAGGATGAAAGCAACCGCTCGAACGGCAAACCCGTCTCGCGTTTTCTGTTTCCGTCCCGCGGCAAGGAAGGGCACCTGACGCGGCATTCTTTCTATCTTAAAATCAAAGATATAGCCGTTAAAGCGAATGTATCACCGTCAAAAGTAACCCCCCATGTGCTGCGCCATGCGTTCGCAACCCACCTACTTCAAAATGGCGCTGATTTGCGGGTTATCCAGACCTTGCTGGGACATGCGGATGTTTCAACCACCGAGATTTACACCCACGTGCTTGAAGAACGTCTGAAATCGCTGGTGCTGGAAAAACACCCATTGGCCAAATCCCCGCAGACCTCTTGATCCGAACCTTCACAATCCCCATAACTTCGCGGTGAAGGAGCCTATTTTCTAAATGGAAACAACACCGTTAACTTCCGACATTGCGTTTTGGATTTCCGCCGCCGGAATCCTATTGCTTATCGTGCTCTCGGCCCTCTTTTCCGGCTCGGAAACCGCTTTGACGGCCGCCTCGCGTGGCAAGCTGGCCAACAGGGCCGAAAAGGGATCTCGGGGCGCCCAACGCGCGTTGAAAATCACCGAAGACAATGAACGGCTGATCGGGTCGGTTCTGCTGGGCAACAATCTGGTCAATATTTTCGCAACATCGCTTGCGACCGCACTTTTCACCCGCGCTTTCGGCGATAGCGGGATCGCCATGGCGACGCTGGTCATGACCCTGCTTGTTCTGATTTTTGCTGAGGTTCTGCCAAAAACCTACGCCATCACCAATGCCGAAACAGCCGCTTCGCGCGTGGCCCCGCTGATTGGCGTCGTCATCGCCGTCTTCTCGCCCGTGGTTTCCGCGGTGCGCTTGCTGGTGCGTCTGATCCTTCGGCTGTTTGGGGTGAAAACCGATCCTGACGTACATATCCACGCCGTTCGCGAAGAAATCGCGGGCGCCCTGCAGCTTGGCCATTCGGAAGGTATCGTTGAAAAAGAAGACCGCGACCGCATTCTCGGGGCGCTGGACCTTGGCGACCGGACAGTCGAAGAAATCATGCTGCACAGATCGGACATAGAAATGATCGATGCAAGCTCGGCACCCGAGGATATTCTGGCCCAATGTCTAAGCAGCCCCCACACAAGGTTGCCGGTGTTTCACGAAGAAGCCGAAAACATTATCGGGGTCATTCACGCAAAAGACCTTCTGCGTGCCATGCATCGCCTTATGTTCGGCGACAATGCCTCGCCCAACGGGCTGGATGATTTCAGCATTCAAGACGTGGCGATGAAGCCCTATTTCGTTCCGGAAACAACCACGCTTGATGATCAGATGCGGCAATTCCTGCGTCGCCATACCCATTTTGCCTTGGTTGTGGACGAATATGGCAGCCTTCAGGGTCTGATTACCCTGGAAGACATTCTTGAGGAAATCGTCGGAGAAATCACAGACGAGTTTGACGTGGATGCCACCCACCAAATTCGAAAGTCGGATGACAACCAGTTCATCGTCGATGGGGCCATGACCATCCGCGATCTGAACCGTGCAACAGACTGGAGCCTGCCAGACGACGAAGCCAATACAATCGCGGGGCTGGTCATTCACGAAGCCATGATCATACCGGAAATCGGTCAGGTCTTCACATTCCACGGCTTCCGGTTTGAAGTGGTTGCAAGGGACGCAAACCGCATTACAAAACTGAAGATACGCCCGCTGCACTGACCCAAAAAGTAAGGGCTTAGCAAATATCTGCTAAGCCCTTGGAAACTTTGGCTCCGGCGGTAGGGATCGAACCTACGACCAATTGATTAACAGTCAACTGCTCTACCGCTGAGCTACGCCGGAATGTGAGGGCGATATAGCAACAGCGATTCATGACGTCCAGAGGGATTTGTCACAAAAATTTCGGAAACTAAATTATTTCAGTGCATAGGTCGCATTGTCGGTTAGCATCGGCGTAACCGAGACGACATCACGCTCGTATAAGTCAATCAGATGGGCGAATACATTGCGTTTGGCCGCACCGAACAGTGATTTTGGGACATCGGCATAGATCGTCTCGACAATGGATTGAAGGGCTTGCGGCCCATTGGACAGCAATTCGAGGATTTGTGATTCCCGCTCCTTGCGGTGGTCGATCAGCCACTGCGTTCGTTCGGTCGGGTTAAGAACCGGTGCGCCATGGCCGGGGTAAAAGATTCGGTCACTGCGCATTAACAACTTCTCACAGCTTGCCAGAAACGCGCCCACATCCCCGTCCGGCGGAGAGACAATCGAAGTTGCCCAATCCATCACGTGGTCGCCGGTGAATACCGCGTCGCCCATTGCCAGACAAATATGGTTGGACAGATGGCCGGGCGTCCAGATCGCCTCGAGCGACCAGGTATCGCCTGAAAGAACCTCTCCGTCCTCCAAAGTGATATCGGGCGAAAATTGCCGGTCCACGCCCTCGCCGCTGCTTTCCAGCCCTTCCTCGATCAGGCGCTGCATCAGTGGTGACACGCCCCGTGACGCCGGTCCGAACGCAACACACGGGACATCTAACCGCCGGGCCAGTTCCGGTGCACCGGCCGAGTGATCCAAATGAGCGTGCGTTACAACAATATGGGACACGGATGATCCCCCCGCGGTGGCGTCACAGATGGCTTTGAAATGGGTCTCGTCCAACGGGCCGGGATCGATCACCGCCACCTGTTTTTCCCCAACAAGATAGGTGTTGGTGCCCCAATAGGTCATTGGCGACGGATTGGGGGCAAGTATACGCCGAACCCCCGTTTCAAGGATCATGGCCACACCAGTTTCCGGTTTCACGTTTGCCATCGCCCTTTCATCCCTCAACAACGTCCATTACGGTTTAATTATGTTTTTCGCCTGGCTCAAACGATACATGCCGACAACGCTTTACGGGCGTGCGGCGATGATTTTGATCGTCCCGATTCTGACCCTGCAAATAGTGGTGTCGCTGGTTTTCATCCAGCGCCATTTCGAAGGCGTCACCCGTGTGCTTTCGGACAACATGGTTATGGAGTTGCTGCTTCTTCAAGACAATGTCAACGACGCGCCGGACAGGATTGCGGCCGAAGCTGTGTTGGATGAATTGGGTCAAAGCCTGCGCCTGAACGCCGGCTTTGTGTCGCAGGACGCAATCCCGGATGAAAGCTTTCAGCAGATCTGGGATATCACCGGAATTTGGGTGGAGAAGACACTTCGCGCGGGCATACCTGATCTCGGGCCGATCATTCTGGAAGGCGATGTCCGGTTTCAAACCTATTTGCCCAGCCGATACGGTCCCATCGAAATTGGCACTCCGCGCGGTCGGGTGTCCCCCAACAACTCTCATCAACTGATCGTCTGGACCGTTGGGATTGGTGGGTTGATGATACTGATCGCCTATTTGTTTCTACGCAACCAGTTGCGGCCAATTATGCGGCTGTCTTACGCCGCCGAGGCCTTTGGCAAGGGCCGCCACCTGCCCTATCGCCCGACTGGTGCTTCCGAAGTTCGGTCCGCCGGAAATGCCTTTCTTGAAATGCGCACAAGAATCGAGCGCTATATTGAGCAAAGAACCCTTATTCTTTCGGGGGTCAGCCATGATCTTCGAACGCCGCTGACCCGTCTGAAGCTCGCATTGTCGATGTCGGACGATCCTGCCGCGAAGGAAATGGAGAAGGATGTCGTTGATATGCAGCGGCTGCTAGACGAGTTTCTCATGTTTGCACGGCGGGATGCCGAAGCCGCCCTTGAGGCTGAAACCACTGATCCGCTTGCCCTGATCAAAGACGTGGTGGAAAGCGAGGCAAACCGAAGTGTGAATGTGGCGCTGGTTGAAGTTCAGGGAAGCGGGATGGTCGAATTGCGCCCGCTGGCCATCCGGCGGTCGGTGATCAACCTGATCGGCAACGCAACCCAGTACGGAACCATTGCTGAAGTGTCTGCATTTGTTGAACCGGACTGCCTGCGCATTCGCGTCGAGGATGACGGGCCAGGCATTCCCGAGGGTCGAAGAGAAGAAGCGCTGAAACCTTTCGCGCGGCTTGATCCCGCCCGCAACCAAAATATCTCGGCTGGGGTGGGTCTGGGCCTTTCCATCGCGGCGGATGTGGCCCGAGCACATGGCGGCAAGCTCGAGCTTGGAGAAAGCATAAAACTTGGCGGCCTTCGCGCAGAAATCACAATCGCCCGGTGATGTTCAGGCAAGCTTGGCCGCGTGGCCCCCATCAACCGGAATGGCGGTGCCGGTAATAAACGAAGACGCATCGGAGGCGAGCAGTATCAACAGCCCGTCAAGTTCCTCATACGCCCCCAATCTGCGGGGTGGCAGGCGGTTGATGGCTTTCTTGCCTGCTTCGGTTTCAAAGAAATCCGCATTGATTTCGGTTTTGAAATAGCCCGGGCAAATCGCATTCACGCGGATGTTGTAGCGCCACAAATCCAGCGCCAAAGCCTTGGTCATCTGAACCACAGACGCCTTGCTGATGGCGTAAAGCGACAATCCCGGGGCGGCGTTCAGACCCAGGATCGAAGCCGTGTTGATGATACTGCCGGGCAATCCCCCTTTGACCAGCCGTTCAGAAACCCGTCGGGCCAGATGCCACAGCGCTTTGGTGTTTACATCCATGATCCGATCAAGATCATCGTCCGACATGTCCAACGTCGACCCTTCGACCGCGATTCCGGCGTTGTTGACCAATATGTCTACCGGACCAAGATTTGCCTCGATGTGATCAAGCGCGGGACTAAGCGCCGCGCGATCCGAAACATCCAGCTCAACAGCCAGCGCCTTGCCGCCCGACGTATTGATCTGATCTGCCAGCGCCGTGATCCGATCCTTCCGCCGCGCCGCAAGGGCGACATGGGCACCAGAAGCGGCCAATACGCTGGCGAAATGGCGGCCAAGGCCGCTTGATGCGCCTGTGACCAGCGCTGTCTTTCCGTCCAGTCTTAGTTCCATAAAGGAAAACCCCACAATCTGTCAGAGTGATTGTGGGGTTTCCTCAGATGATTGCAACACAAAGCGCATCAGCGCTGATTGGAGTGGATGAATTCGACCAATTGACGTGTCGATCCGTCTTTCTGTTCAGCCGAAACGTCGCCGCTGACAATCGGTCCAAGCGCCGTGGCCAGTTCTTTACCCAGTTCAACACCCCATTGATCGTACGAGTTGATGCCAAGTATGATCCCCTCAACAAACACACGATGTTCGTAAAGGGCAATGATTTGCCCCAGAATTTCGGGCGTCAGTTTTGGATAGATCAGCGTCGTCGAAGGCCGGTTGCCGGGGAACACCCGATGACGGGCCTGCCGCTCAAGCTCATCTCCACTAAACGTGTCGCGGACTTTTTCACGGGCTTCGGCAAGATTGCGTCCGCGCATAAGCGCTTCGGACTGCGCGAGGCAATTCGCGACCAGCAATTGGTGATGATGCGCCAGATCCATCTCGTGTCCCTCGGCTGCAACGATGAATTCACACGGCACAATGCGGCTTCCCTGATGGATAAGCTGATAGAATGCATGTTGGCCATTCGTGCCCGGCTCGCCCCAGACGATCGGGCCTGTGTGGCGCGGGGTTGTTGTGCCATCCATCAGCACCGATTTGCCGTTTGATTCCATCTCGAGCTGCTGCAAATAGGCCGGAAGGCGCAATAAGCGCTGATCATAGGGAAGCACCGCGCGTGTGGTGTGACCGCAAATCTGGTTGTGCCAAATGCCGATCAACGCCAGCATTACCGGCAGGTTTTCATGCAGTTCCGCGGATTTGAAATGCCTGTCCATGGCCTGCCCGCCACGAAGGAATGCGCGGAATGCGTCTGGTCCGACGGCGATCATGATCCCCAGTCCAATCGGTCCCCAAAGCGAATACCGGCCGCCAACCCAGTCTTCGAAACCGAATACTCGGTCGGGCGCTATTCCAAAATCCGAGGTTTTATCGACCGCCGAAGACAGCGCCGCAAACTGTGCGGCAGGATCGGCAACGCTGTCGCCCATCCATGCTTTAGCAGTGCGGGCGTTTGTCATTGTTTCGATGGTGGTGAAGGTTTTTGACGCGACGATGACCAACGTGGTCGCCGGATCAAGCCCGCGAAGCGTGTCCGCGATATGCGCCCCGTCTACGTTCGAGACATAGTGAACCCGAGGACCGTCATGATAAGGTGCCATCGCCAAGGTTGCCATCACCGGCCCAAGATCGGACCCGCCGATACCAATATTCACAACATCGGTGATCTGACCGCCCTGCCCTTTGAATGTTCCGCTGCGCACCGAATTCGCGAAACCCTCCATCCGGTCCAAAGTGGCAAGAACCTCGGGCATGACATTTTGCCCGTCAACCGTTACCGGGCCGCCGTCCAGATTGCGAAGCGCCGTGTGAAGCACCGCGCGGCCTTCGGTTTCATTGATCTTTTCGCCCGAAAACATGGCATCACGGCGGGATTCAACGCCGGCTTCTTCTGCCAATTCAACCAGGGCTGTGCGCACATCCGCATCAATCAGCGTCTTGGAATAATCAAATAGCATCTGATCGAAACGAACTGACATATTTGCAGCCCGGTTCGCATCGGCGCCGAACAAATCAAGGATATGTGTGCCGTTCATTCCGGCATGCAGATTTTCAAGCTTTTTCCACATGGTTATTCCGCCCAATGAATTGTTGCGCCGGATAGAACCGCCCGGATCGGCGCCTGATTTGTCGGTAATAGTCGGGCTTTCTCGATCGCTTCACGCTTCTCGGCACCGGTAATGACGATATGCTTGGACAAGGCCTGATCCAAAACGCGGGCGCCAAGCGTAACACGAGGTTCCGGCGCGCCGGGGGCCCGCATCGGAACCAACACCGGACCGTTCCGGTCCAAAGCCTTTTCCAGATTATCCGCACCTGGGAAAATCGAGGCTGTGTGCATATCCGCGCCCATGCCCAGCAACAGAACTGAAATCGGCAAGGCGGGCAGAATAACGCTTTCCAACTCGGCCAATACATCCTCGGGCTTTTCCGCCTGTGCAAATAGCGGCAGGTATCGCGCCTTTTCGGCCTGATCGATCAACAGACGCTCGCGCAAAAGCCGCGTATTCGACCGTTCGCTTTCTTCCGGCACCCAGCGTTCGTCTGACAGCATGACATCGACCCGATCCCACTCCATCTGGACGGCGCACAGGTCGTCAAATATCGGGCCGGGTGTGGTGCCGCCCGGCACAACCAGCGTGGCGCGTTCCTGATGGTGCAGAACATTTTCAAGCTCGGACGCAATAATGCCGGCCATATCGATCATCATGATCTCTCGATCTTGATATTCCTTGAATTCCGTCAACGGATTTCCCTCCAACGCCGCCCATCGCGGTGCATCAGCATCAAACTGTCCTCTGGTCCGGCACTGCCTGCATCATAGGGCTTGGGCACATCTTTACGTGCTGTCCACCCTTCGATAATTGGATCCGTCCAGGCCCAGGCTGCTTCCACTTCGTCGCTGCGCATGAACAGCGTCTGGTTGCCCCGGATCACGTCCATAATCAGCCGTTCATAGGCGTCAGGCACTTCGGCCCCCGAAAGCGCTTCGGCAAAGCTCATATCCAAAGGAACGTCGAGCAGACGCATACCGCCCGGTCCCGGTTCCTTGATGGTTACGTCAAGCGTCATGCCTTCGTTTGGCTGAAGGCGGATAATCAGCGCGTTCCGGTGTCGCCCGGCCTCGGCACCAAAGATCGAATGCGGGGCATCCTTGAAAACAACCGCGATTTCACTTGCGCGTGCACGCAGCTTTTTGCCGGTCCGCAGGTAAAACGGAGTGCCCGCCCAACGCCAATTGCTGATATGGGTCTTCAGCGCAATGAAGCTTTCGGTTGTCGAGCGCGGGTCCCCGACCGCTTCACGGTATCCATTCGCATCGCCTGCTTCGGAATACTGGCCACGCACGACATGATGCCAATCCACCGGTTCGAGCGCACGGATGACTTTCAGCTTTTCGTCCCGTACCGCATCCGGTTCGAATTTCGCCGGCGGCTCCATCGCGATCAGGCACAAAAGCTGCATCAGGTGATTTTGCACCATGTCCCGCATGGCACCGGACCGATCATAATATTCGCCCCGGCCTTCGACACCGACGGTTTCGGCAACGGTGATCTGGATGTGATCGACATATTGCGAATTCCAAAGCGGCTCAAACAGCATATTGCCGAACCGCACGGCCATCAGATTTTGAACGGTTTCTTTGCCAAGGTAATGGTCAATTCGATATATCTGATGTTCGTCAAAATGCGCGGCCAGAACGGCGTTAAGCGCCTTGGCTGTTTTCAGATCATGGCCAAAGGGTTTTTCGACAACAATGCGGGCTTGGCCATCCGCCAGGTCGTGACTTGTCAATTGTCTGGCAAGATCACCAAAAAGCGCCGGAGAAACCGAGAAGTAAAAGGCACGGACCGCATCCGGGCGAACAATCGCTTTCAGATCTTCCCATCCGCCTTCGCCTTTGGCATCAACCGATACAAACCTCAGAATATCCAGAAACGCGGCCTTGGTGCCGGCTGAACAGCTATCGACGCCCCCGAATTCATCAATGGATTCGGACACAAACTGGCGAAAATCATCGGTGCTTAAATCACCACGGGCCGCGCCGATAATGCGTGATTCCCCTGCGAATTGCCCGTCACAGAATCTTCTGAACAATCCGGGCAGGATTTTTCGGCGGGATAAATCGCCAGTTCCGCCAAAGATAACCAAGTCAAACGGTTCTACCGGTATGACGCGCGAGACCATGTTGCACACTCCTGTTAGCGCTAACGGGTGCTGTTTATAACCACATGCCGTTCTTGTCTACAGCCCTCACCAAATTTCACAAAAAGGTAATACGCCCGATTACGACTTTATTGCGCAATCTGAGTGAATTACTGTCCTCCGAAAATAGGGAACTGGCGCATGAAAGATAATGCCCAAACACAACAGGCAAAGTTTTCAGACAAATATGTAACGGCGGACGGCCAGGCGCGTGCGGTTGTGTCTTTGACACGCCCGCAGACACTTTGGTTCAATACCGGAACCTTGTGCAACATCACCTGTGCAAATTGCTATATCGAAAGCTCGCCGACCAATGATGCGCTGGTTTATTTGACCAAGGCCGACGTCACCGGCTTTCTTGATCAGCTCGAAGAACGCCATTGGAATGTGCGCGAAATTGGTGTTACCGGCGGCGAACCATTTATGAACTCCGAGATTATTGAGATTCTCAGAGCCGCTTTAGACTGGGGATACGAGTTGTTGGTTCTGACCAACGCCATGCAACCGATGATGCGCCCCAAGATACGGGACGGTCTTGAAAACTTGAACCGCGATTTTCCCGATAAAATGACCTTGCGGGTGTCTTTGGATCATTACGAGCGCGAAATTCACGACAAGGAACGCGGCAAAGGCAGTTTTGACATAACGATGAAGGGCATGAAGTGGCTACGCGATTCCGGCATAAAGATTGCGGTGGCCGGCCGCGTTGCCTTTGCTGAATCCGAAGCGTCCGCCCGCAGTGGCTATGCCAGATTGTTCGCGACACACGGGTTTGAGATCGACGCGGATAATCCCGCCCAGACAGTTTTGTTTCCGGAAATGGATATTCGGGCCGAGGTTCCAGAGATCACGACCGCTTGCTGGGGTATCTTGAATAAATCACCCGACGAGGTGATGTGCGCCTCGTCCCGCATGGTGGTGAAACGCAAGGGCGCAACCCAACCGACGGTGCTGGCCTGCACCTTGATCGCCTATGACAAAGGGTTTGAAATGGGTCCCACGCTTGAACTGGCTGAAAAAGACGTTTTTCTTAATCACCCCCATTGTGCCAAGTTTTGTGTTCTGGGCGGCGCATCCTGCTCTGCCTGACAATCGGGCTGGATTAAAAGGTTTGTAACGTAACGACTGATTTGACACCCCGATCCGCACCCCCCTATCTGTTGGCAAATCTCTGACATTGGGGGAAGATTTGATGCGGATTGAAAACACTGCGGCAGTCATCACCGGCGGCGCAAGCGGGCTTGGGTTTGCGACGGCGAAAAACTTTCGTGAAGGCGGGGCACAGGTGACCATTCTGGATCGGGATGCGAAAGGCGCCGAAGCCGCCGAAAGCATCGGGGCGCATTTCATCCAAACGGATGTGACCGGTGAAGAAAGTGTTCAGGCTGCGATAGGATTTGCCGTTAAAAAGATGGGAAAAATCACCGCAGCGGTGAATTGTGCGGGCATTGGAACCGCTGAAAAAACTCTGGGCCGCGACGGGCCGCATTCTTTGGATCACTATAAGCGCATCATCGACATCAATCTTGTCGGAACCTTCAACGTTGCGCGTCTGGCTTCGGCGGAAATTGCCAAGAATGACCCGGAAAGCGACGGCGCCCGTGGTGTGATCATCAACACGGCTTCAATCGCGGCTTTTGACGGACAGATGGGTCAGGTTGGGTATTCATCTTCCAAGGCCGCGATAGCGGGTATGTCGCTGCCTATGGCCCGCGATCTGGCGCGGAACGGCATTCGCGTGATGGCCATTGCGCCCGGTATCTTCATGACCCCGATGCTGGCAGGCCTGCCCGAGGATGTTCAAACCGGATTGGCTGCGTCTGTCACCTGCCCCAAACGCCTTGGCGACCCGTCTGAATACGCCGCATTGGCGCGTTTTATCGTGGAAAATGGATACCTGAACGGCGAAACGATCCGTATTGACGGCGCATTGCGTATGCAATGACCCTTGGATCATTACAGAATTCATATTGTCCGGGGGATTATCCCTCGGCCTTTTCTTCAAGTGCCAGCCATTCTTCTTCCGCGTGCGAAAGCTTTTGCTGACGGTCTGCCAAAGCCTCGGTTGCCTTTTTGAATTTTACCGGCTCGCGCGTGAACAATTCGGGATCAGACATCAGCTGTTCCAACTTGGCGATTTCCGCTTCCAGACGCTCGATCACCGACGGTAATTCCTCAAGCCTGTGCTTTTCGGTAAAACTTAAGCCCTTTGGTGTCCGGGCCTTGGGCTTCGGCTTGTCTTTCTTTGCTGATTTTTGCTTTTCAACCGGTTTGGTTTCGTCAGACGTTTCCGCCTTTTGAGACTGATAATCGCTCCACCCGCCGGCATAGACGGTTGCCTTGCCGCCACCCTCCATGGCGATGGTTGCCGTCGCCACGCGATCAAGAAAATCCCTGTCATGGCTGACCAGCAACACCGTACCGTCATAATCGTCCAAAAGCTCTTGCAGCAGATCAAGCGTTTCAACATCAAGATCGTTTGTCGGTTCGTCCAGCACCAGCAGATTACTTTCCCGTGCCATCAGCTTGGCAAGCAAAAGTCGCGCCTTTTCACCACCAGAAAGGGATCTGACCGGAGCGCGGGCCTGAGATTCGTCAAACAGAAACTCTTTCAGATACCCGACGACATGTTTTGGCTGGCCACGTACCAGAATTTGATCGGCCTTGCCCGATATCCGCATGTCAGGATCGCTGGTCAAGTTTTCCCAAAGCGAGGCATTGGGATCAAGCTGGGCACGGGTTTGATCGAAGACGGCCAATGCCAGATTTGTGCCATGCGTGACCTTCCCTTCGTCTGGATCATCCTGCTTTAACAACAGCTTAAGAAGCGAGGTTTTGCCAATTCCATTCGGTCCCACAAAAGCAATTCGGTCGCCGCGCAACACTTTCAACGAAAATTTGCGCACAATTGGCGTTTTTCCAAAGGCTTTGGAAATTTCATCAGCCTCGATCACCTTGCGGCCGCTTTTTGTCGCGGTTGCCAATGCCATTGACGCAGTGCCCTGCCGGCGGATCATCGATGCACGCTCAGCCCGAAGTTCCTGCAAGGCACGCACACGCCCCTGATTGCGTTTTCTGCGGGCTGAAATGCCCTCGACCGCCCAGCGGCTTTCCGCCTTGATCTTACGGTCCATCTTGTGGCGTTGGGTATCTTCTTCATCCCAAATCTTGTCGCGCCAGCTTTCGAATTCAGCGAAACCACGTTCGTTTCGAAGCACTTTTCCCCTGTCAATCCAAAGAGTTGCCTTCGTTAGTTCACGCAAAAATGCGCGATCGTGGCTGATCAGTACATAACCTTTGCGGGTTTGCTTCAACTCATTCTCAAGCCAGGCAATCGCTTCGATGTCCAGATGGTTGGTCGGTTCGTCCAAAAGCATCAGGTCCGGCTCTTCCGCCATCAGCTTGGCCAAAGCCGCACGTCTGCGTTCGCCCCCTGACGCAACAGATACCTCTGTCATGGGGTCGAACTTCAGATTATTCGCGACCATTTCAATTTTGTAGCTTTCCGCATGCCCCAAACCGCTGGCCGCGTAATCGCCCAAAGTCGCGAAACCCGTCATGTCCGGTTCTTGCTGCATATACCCGACCGACATGCCCGGCGGGACCGCGCGATCCCCCTGATCCGCTTCGACCAATCCCGCCATCACCTTCATCAAGGTTGACTTGCCTGACCCGTTTCGCCCGACCAAGGCCACACGATCCCCCTGTTGAACGACCAGACCAAGATCGTGAAACAGCGGATCGCCGCCAAATGTCAGCGAAATATTCGAAAGTTGAAGCAAGGGGGCTTTGGACATGGGCAGCAGCTATCGCTGCATCGTGAAAAGATCAAGAACCAGCTAGCCGGCTATTGCCCGCAGCAATCGCTTTCTGGCCGGGGGAATTGAGCGGATTTCCACGCCGGTGAACACATGCAGCGTGTTCATATGCCGATCAATGACCGCGTGATCGCTGACCCAGCCGCCCATCAGCAGATAAGTTTTCAGCAATGGCGGCATCGACCGCATGGCATTTTTGGGATTGGGCGCCAGACGCAGTTTCGCGGCAAAACGGAACACCTTGGGCGCCTTTACCCGAGGAAGCCATCGCTTTGGCGCAAGATACCTGTCGCGCAGCATCGCGAAACTGTCGGCATAGGCCTGCTCGTCCGTGCCCTTGAAGGATGAACAGCCAAACAACAATTCGACCTTGTTGTCATCCACATATTTCGCCATTGCGGCCCAGGCCAGCCGCAGAACATTCGGGTCATTCACTGAAGGATCAATGCAAAACCGGCCCATCTCGACCATTGGTCCATTGAATTTTTGTAGCGCCGACAGTTCGTAATATTGTGCCGAATAACTGTCACTGATCTTGCTTGCATCATTCAGCGTCATCATACGAAAACAACAAAGCAATTTGCCTTCGGACATATCCTCGATCATCACGTGGTTGCACATTTGGTCAAACGGGTCCTGATCCAGCCCGATTTTGTCATTCTGCGCACCGGTGTCGGCAATAAAGGCCCGGTAACGAAGCCTTTGCACGGCAAGGATGTCTTCGGGCGTCTCGGCCAGCCTGGCCTGTAATTTTCCCTTTGCCAGCATCACCATCGGGTTCGCCTTCTCACGACCTCACCTGCGGGTCCCCAAATCAAATCCCTGTCGGCCTTGCGTCAGCACATCAGTTACCAACCAACTGGCCCGCATCCACATTGCCGATATTGCCAAACAGCTGACGGAAGAAGGAAAGCCCTTCACCCGCCGGTTCGGTGATTTTCTGGGCCAGAACAACATCCGCACCATCCTCGGCTGATAGAGTCTCAACACTGCTGACGCGGTCGCGCGAATCGAAATAGACCGCGATGACCTGCCGTTCCAGCAATTGGGGCGGCAGCGGGCCGATATACTGTGTGCGCTGGCCGACATAATAGATCGCATTGCCGCTGCCAGAGGTGACGGACGGTGAGCCGATGGCTCCGATCACATCCTCTTTCGAGCTTGTGCCAACCTGAATTTGCGCCAAATCCTGCTCAAGCGGGAAATATCCGGTTTTACGGATGTCCTGAGCGCAGCCAGAAACCAGAAGAGCGCTTGCCAGAAAAACCACCGCAATTGCGCGTTTGGACCGTCCTTGCATCGCTGCCCCCTTGTGCCGCCGCTTGTTGCCTTCTAATCGGATACATAAGGTAAGACGGGTGTTCAAGAAAACAAAGGCGCACAGACGAATATGCCAGATATTTCTTCCAAAGCTTTCCGCGTCGCCGAGCTTGCAAATCGCAAGGCGACGCGCTTTTCTTATTCGCCCGCCGCAGACGAACGTGCGCGGATCGCCAAAGAATTGGGTATAGTCGGGATCAAAAAGCTGACGTTTCAGGGCCAGATTGCTCCGCTTGGCAAACGAGACTGGAAGCTCGAGGCTGATCTGGGGGCGACGGTCATCCAAAGCTGCGTCATCACGCTCGAGCCGGTGAACACGCGGATTGACAGCAAAACCTCTCGTCGGTTCCTTGCGGGTCTGGATGCGCCGGACGCGGCCGAGGTTGAAATGCCCGAAGATGATAGTATCGAAGATCTGGGCGAATTTATTGATCCTTATAACGTGATGATCGAGGCCCTTTCGATCGAGCTGCCAGACTATCCCAGAAAAGACGCAGCAGAATTGCAAAGCGCCAATTTCACCGAACCCGGCAAGGCTGCGATGACCGATGAAGATGCACGTCCTTTTGCGTCACTGGCTGGCCTGAAAGATAAGTTGGGAAAAACCGATGACGGGCAATAATTGCCCTTGCACATCAATCGATTCTGAGTATTTTCGCGCCCTCATCCAAAAAAGTGCTGGACAGGGCGCCGCTAGACGCCTAGCAGCCCTTGGATACACGGAATAACCGGGCGGCACGCCCACTTGCATAGATTGAGGTTGAGACATGGCCGTCCAACAGAACAAAGTATCGAAATCACGCCGCAACAACCGCCGCGCACATGACGCATTGGTTGCAGGCAACCCGAACGAATGCACCAATTGCGGCGAACTGAAGCGCCCTCATCACGTATGCCCGTCTTGCGGACATTATGCGGATCGTGAAGTCGTAGCACTTGCAGATGAAATCGATCTGGACGAGGATGCGGCTTAAGCCACTCTGAAAGTCCTCTTGCATGACCAGCACAGCTGAAAAAACAGAAACTGCTGGTAAGCGATGCGTCATTTCAATCGACGCCATGGGCGGAGATCGTGGGCCGGCGGCTGTTGTCGCCGGCATTTCGCGTTCCGCAAGCAAAAATCCGGACATCGCCTTTATCCTTCATGGTCCCGAGGCCGAGCTTGACCGCCTTGTGAAAAAGCGGAAGCTTTCGGATCGTGTGACAATCGTTGATGCGCAAAACGTCGTTCATATGGACGACAAGCCAAGCCAGGCGTTACGCAAAGGCGAAGGCACATCCATGTGGTCCGCAATTGAATCGGTGCGCAATGGGGACGCCAGCGTTGCCGTGTCCTGCGGCAATACCGGCGCTCTGATGCTGCTTAGCACAGTCAGACTGCGCAAACTGCCAGGCGTAAAACGCCCGGCGATTGCGGTGCTGTGGCCCTCGACCAACCCGTCCGGTTCGAACGTGATGCTGGATGTGGGCGCGGATATCAAAGCCGACGAAAATGACCTTCTGCAATATGCATTGATGGGCGCGTCTTATGCTCGGAACGGGTTTGACATCCATCGTCCACGCATCGGCCTTCTGAATGTCGGGACCGAGGAATTCAAAGGCCGGACCGAACTGAAGACGGCAAGTGATCTGATTTCCCAAAACGCCGATGACGCAAATTTCGAATATGTGGGCTTTGTCGAAGGCAATGACATACCCTCAAACAAGGTGGATGTGATCGTCACCGACGGCTTTACCGGCAATATCGCGCTTAAAAGTGCCGAAGGCACAGCAAAGCTGATCCGTGGCTTCCTGCGCGAGGCGTTCAATCATTCGATCCTTTCCCGTCTTGCAACGCTGCTGGCCTATACCTCGTTGCGCCGTCTTTCGAATCGCATTGATCCGCGGCGGGTCAACGGGGGCGTTTTCCTCGGGCTGAATGGTACCGTGGTGAAATCCCATGGGTCGGCGGACGCAACCAGTATTGCGGCAGCGGTGAAGCTGGCTTTGCAGCTTACGCAATCGGACTTTAATCAGAAACTGGCGGCGCGGGTTGCATCGATCACGCCGCCGGACCAAGACCAATAGAACAAAGATCAAGGGGCAAAGAATGACAATTCGGGCAGTTGTAAAAGGTGTCGGCCATTATCTGCCCGCGCGTGTCGTTCCGAATTCGGAATTCGAAAGCTTCCTTGATACGTCCGACGAATGGATCAAATCCCGATCCGGAATCGAACGCCGCCATTTTGCCGCAGAGGATGAAACAACCTCTGATCTGGCGACAAATGCGGCCCAGAATGCATTGAAGGATGCGGGGATCAGGATTGAGGACGTGGATGCGATCATCGTCGCGACATCCACCGCCGATCTGACCTTTCCGTCCGCCGCAACCATGGTGCAGGCCAATTTGGGCATGACCAAGGGCTTTGCTTTTGATGTTCAGGCCGTTTGTGCCGGCTTTGTTTTTGCGCTCGCAAATGCAAATGCGCTAATCGTTTCGGGACAGGCAAAAACAGCGCTGGTGATCGGCGCGGAAACCTTCAGCCGCATCCTGAATTGGGAAGACCGAACCACATGCGTGCTTTTCGGCGATGGGGCCGGGGCATTGATTTTACAGGCAGATGACGGCGAAGGAACCAATGCGGATCGCGGAGTATTGGCGACGGATCTGAACTCGGACGGCCGCTATCGTGATATTCTTTATGTTGACGGCGGCGTCTCGACAAAAACCACCGGCCATTTGAAAATGGAAGGCAAAGAGGTTTTCCGCCACGCGGTCGATAAGCTTGCCCAAACAGCGCATACCAGCCTTGATAAGCTTGGACTGACCGGAGATGACGTGGACTGGATCGTCCCGCATCAGGCGAATATCCGCATCATCAAGGGCACCGCGAAAAAAATGAAGGTTCCGATGGAACGGGTTGTGGTGACAGTGCAGGATCACGGCAATACGTCGGCTGCGTCCATTCCTCTGGCCCTGTCGGTCGGGAAGGCCAATGGCCAGATAAAACAAGGCGATCTTGTCGTTACCGAGGCGATTGGCGGCGGTCTTGCCTGGGGATCCGTGGTTCTGCGCTGGTAGATGCCTTTTTCAGGCACTTTCGCTTTGCTCTACAAGCTGTTGATATTGACTCGGAAAATCTGTTCACCCTATGCTTGGTGAACGCCGGAGCAAGGGGATACGCATGAGTGAAAAGACTTTGACCAGAATGGACCTGAGCGACGCTATCGTTCGTAATGTCGGTCTTTCACGTAATGAATCCGCTGAAATGGTTGAAACCGTTCTGGATCATATCTCGGATTCGTTGGTCGCCGGCGATCAGGTTAAGATCTCGTCATTTGGCACTTTCAGCATCCGAGACAAATCGGCGCGCGTAGGCCGCAATCCGAAAACCGGCGAAGAAGTTCCGATTTCACCGCGACGTGTTTTGACGTTCCGCCCGTCCCATCTTTTGAAAGAGCGTGTTGCCGCAGGTAACAAATCGTAACCACCTATTAGGGTCCCGCCAATATGAGCAAAGCGTCAGACGCTTTCAGGACCATCAGCGAAGTCGCAGACTGGCTGGATACCCCTGCGCATGTGCTTCGCTTCTGGGAAAGTCGTTTCAGTCAGGTCAAACCGGTTAAACGCGCTGGGGGGCGGCGCTATTACCGCCGTGATGACATGTTGCTTCTGGGGGGCATCAAACGCCTGCTTCATCATGACGGCATGGCCATCAAAGGCGTTCAGAAATTGCTGCGCGAAAAAGGGGCCGCACATGTGGCCGGGTTGTCCTTGCATCAGCTTGACGGCGAACCGATGAAAAAGGTCGAAGCGTCACTGGCCACCGAAGATGCAGAAACTCCGGCGGTGGCGTCAGACGAACCGATTTTCCAATCCATTGGTTCTTCGGCAGAGACACTGCCTGATGATCAGGATCAAATGCAATTCCCGGGTTTTGGGTTCTCATCCGAAAGGCCCAAGGCGGAAAAACTAGCCGACGTCGAAGACCCGGCCCCTGAGCAGCAACCGGTCGCAGCGGATGTGGTTTCAGAACCTGAAATTCGCTCAGAACCTATTGATATTACACATATCCCTCTTGATCCCGACGAAAACGCAGATTTCGGGCAATCCGGGCTGCTTGGAAAATTGCTGGCCATGAAAACAGGAAGCCTTGCCGGATCGCCATTGGGATTAAGGGACGCCGTCGAAAAACTGGCCACCATCGCCGAGGCGCGGGCAAAACCGGAAAATTCTTGATTTCAGGATGGGAATTTCCGCTTGCCACCACGATCAAACACGGTATGAAACACCAATCGTCGGGCTATGGCGCAGCCTGGTAGCGCGTCCGTCTGGGGGACGGAAGGTCGCAGGTTCGAGTCCTGCTAGCCCGACCATATCAAAAACCGCCCGCCCGCAATCCGGGCGGGCGTTTTTGTATCCGAAAGGGACGACATGAAAACCGGTGTTCTGTCCGACAGCCAAATCAAACACATGATTTCCGAAGGGGTGATCGACGCGTCCTCGCCCATTGTGAAGGATCAAATTCAACCTGCCAGCCTTGATCTTCGCCTTGGCAACAAGGCGTATCGCGTGCGCGCATCGTTCTTGCCCGGGCTTCAAAACAGCGTAGAGCAGCGCCTTGATGAATTGACCATGCACGAAATTGCCCTGACAGGCGGGGCGGTTTTGGAAAAGGGCTGCGTTTATGTCGTTCCTCTGATGGAAAATCTGAACCTGCCGGACGGTTTGACGGGGGCTGCATCGGCCAAAAGCTCAACCGGTCGGTTGGATCTGATGACGCGGGTCATCACGGATCAGGGTGTTGAGTTTGACCGCATCCCTGATGGCTATTCAGGCCCGCTTTATGCAGAGATTTGCCCGCAAAGCTTTTCGGTCGTCGTAAAGCCGGAACAAATGCTGACCCAGGTGATTTTCCGTCAGGGCCGCACCTTCCTGACAGATGATCAACTGCGCGAGGTGCATGAACGAACACCTATCGTGTCGGGTGATCCGGTCATTTCGGACGGGTTGGGGTTTTCCGTAGATCTGCAACCCAAATCCGGTGATCTGGTGGGCTATCGGGCCAAGCGGCATACAGGCGTCATCGACCTGTCCAGACTGGGCCATTACGATCCTGCCGAATATTGGGAGGAAGTGCGCACAAAAGACGGGCGCATTATCCTTGATCCCGGTGCATTTTATATTCTGGTATCACGCGAAAGCATCGCCATTCCGCCCGATTGCGCCGCTGAAATGGCCCCCTATCTTGCAATGGTCGGTGAGTTCCGCGTGCATTACGCCGGATTTTTTGACCCCGGCTTTGGATTTGATGCCGCAGGCGGCGCAGGGTCACGCGGCGTGCTGGAAGTGCGCTGCCACGAAGCGCCCTTTGTTTTGGAGCATGGCCAAATCGTCGGACGGCTGGTTTATGAGCGGATGTCAGAAATCCCCACAACCCTTTATGGCGCGGGGATCAAATCGAACTATCAGGGACAGGGTTTGAAATTATCCAAACATTTCAAACCTTAAAGCGCCGAATTTAACGCAGTCTTGGCCATTATTCTTGCCGATTACGGCGCTTTTTCTTGCCGCTCGCGGCATTGATGGCCCCGTCAACACCTTTGTTGACCAAGACACGAAGGACACGGTTGATAACCATGTTAATCACGCGATCGATGCTCATTGCACTCTCCTGACAAGTCTTTCCTCACTGCGTTTATACAAAAGGATTGTGGTCAAAATTGGGCCAATAGGCAGGAATTGTTGCTATTCCTCGAACAATTCGCTTTGATCCTCGTCCCCGTCACCGCCCTCTTCCGGCGCCATTTCAGTACCCGGCGGTGGCCGGCTGTCCAAAAGCCCGGCGGCCCGCAGTTCTTTCAGCCCGGGAAGATCCCGCGCACTCTCTAATCCGAAATGATCAAGGAAGGATTCTGTTACGATAAAGGTCACAGGACGGCCCGGCGACATGCGCCGGCGTCCAAAACGAATCCACTCAAGCTCAAGCAGCTGATCAAGCGTCCCGCGCGATACGCTGACACCACGGATTTCTTCGATTTCGGCGCGTGTAACCGGTTGATGGTAAGAGATGATCGCAAGTGTCTCGATGGCAGCGCGGCTAAGTTTTCGTGTCTCAACCGTTTCCTTCTTCATCAGAAACGACATGTCCGCCGATGTCCGAAATGCAAATGCATCCCCGACCTTGACGACATTCACCCCCCGGCCAAGATATCGTTTGCGCAGGTGCACCAATGCTTCGGCCGCGTCACAGCCATGCGGCATCCGGTTGTTCAGATCCCGCACGGAAACGGGCTCGGCGGATGCAAAGAGAATTGCCTCGACCATCCGCTCTTGTTCGGAAATCGGGGGCGCTTCGAACAGGCTTTCCTCGCGGTTATCGTCTTGTTCGCTCACGGTGCGTCCCTTTTTCGCAGAAGTATCGGCGCAAAGGTCTCGGATTGATGAATCTCGACCTTTCCTTCCTTGGCCAGTTCCAAAGATGCCGCAAAAGTGGCCGCAGTAGCCGAGCGCCGTTTCGCAGGATCACTGCCCCATCCGTCGGGCAGATAGCTGGAGATGTCTGTCCATTCCACCGCATAGCCCACCAACCCGCGCATTCGTTCCAGGGCCTGCTCGAGCGTCAGAACAGACTCTCGCTCCATCACATAGGGGCGGAATTCGTCCTTTGTTCGAAGACGCGCATAAGCCTGCATCAGATCCATCAGCGATGCCGAATAGGTGACGTTTCGAATGGTTGAAACATGCTCGGGAATGCCGCGTGCAAAGATATCCCGCCCCAACCGGTCCCGCGCCATGAGTTTCGCTGCCGCTTCGCGCATTGCCTGAAGCCGCTCGAGTTGAAATGCCAGATGTGCGGCCAGTTCTTCGCCCGACGGCCCGTCTTCTGCCGGATCGGGCGGCAGCAGAAGACGCGACTTCAGGAAAGTCAGCCAAGCGGCCATCACCAGATAATCCGCAGCCAGTTCGATCCGCAAGGATTTGGCCTGTTCGATGAACAGCAGATATTGCTGCGCCAGATGCAACACCGAGATCTTACGCAGATCAACCTTTTGCGTGCGCGACAAGGTCAGCAATACATCAAGCGGGCCTTCATAGCCGTCCACATCGACAATCAACGCCTCGGCGGCAATCCTGTCAGCAACAGACACATCCGAGCCCAATACCGGTGATTCTTCCGAAAACTCCCCCATAGCGGAAGACATTAACGCACCAGAACAGGTACGCAATCCACGTTTCTGGATTTGAACGCGGCGCAGAAACGGCGGGCATCATCAATATCTTCAAACCCAAGGGCACGCAGACGGTAAAAAATCTTACCACCGCTTTCAGCACGCTGGATCACGCGGGTTTTGTCGTCCAGATACCCTGCAAACAATTTGGCCATGCGATCCCATTCAGAGCGGGCAACCTCGGCACTGTTGAACGCACCAAGCTGCACAAGACGCGAGCCGTCCGGCACCGCCTCGGGCGCAAGTTCGCGAACGCTTGCACTGCGCGAGACAGGTTGCGTCACCGTGCCAGAGGCGGGTCCTGACGGTCGCAACCGAGGGAACGGGGCCGCGTCGGGGCCAGACGGCGCATCGGGTGTGGACACGGCTTCCAACACTGCCGACAGGATTGCCTGGTTCCCGGCGGTAGCAGCGCTGTCATTTTGTTCGTTTGCAATCAGTTGATCCGCCAATCCGATCACGGCTTCCATCCGATCTTCTTCGCTGTCCGAATCCGCAAGTGCCTGCGACGCCAGCGGCGCGATGGATGACGGGCTGAGTTCTCTGATCGCCTGATCTTCATCTTCCAGGGTTTCGGGTTCGGGGGCCAGCACCAGCCGATCGGGCGAAGGACCTGCTTCGCCTTCGGATACCACGTCATTTACCGAAAAGCCCTGATTGTCCGCAGGCTGTCCCCCTGGGGTTTCCGGTTGAACACGCAACGGACCATCCGCAGCCCTGACCACCGGCACCCCGGTCACGTCGCGCGAAACGATACTATAGACCCAAAACGCCATTCCGATGATCAAAGCAACAGAAACAAGCGCCCCGCCCCACTGGGCGACGCGCGACATCGAAACCTGATCCGGCGCATCGCCGAATTCGGGATTTGGCTGGTTCTCTGCCATGCCGCCTCATGCTGCGGGGAATTTGGACCCCCTTGGTTTTTCCGAACTGCCTCGGCCGACGGTTTGGCTGCTAGCGCATTTCTTCCGCCGGAGTGACGCCAAGAATACCAAGACCTGAGGAAATAACAACGGCCACGGCGCGGGCAAGCGCGATTTTCGCCTGACTGGTCGCCTGATCCTCTTCCTGAATGAACCGCAGCTCGGTCAACTCGTTGCCTTTGTTCCACAAGGCGTGAAGTTCGCTGGCCAGTTCGTACAGGAAAAATGCCACGCGATGCGGCTCGTGTGTGCGGGCGGCGATCTCGACCAGACGGGGCCATTCCGCAAGCTTTTGGGCAACCGCAAGCTCGCTGTCATGGGCGATTTTCGACAGATCGGCATTTTGCAATTCCGCATCCGTCACATCAAACCCAAGCTCGGTCGCTTTGCGCAAAACCGAACAAACGCGGGCATGGGCATATTGCACATAAAAAACCGGATTATCTTTGGATTGCTCCAGCACCTTGTCGAAATCAAAATCCAAAGGTGCATCGTTCTTTCGGGTCAACATCACAAATCGGGTCACATCCAACCCGACCTGATCGACCACATCGCGCAAGGTCACGAAGGTCCCTGCCCGCTTGGACATTTTGAATGGTGCGCCATTCTTGTAAAGTTTCACCAGCTGGGTCAGCTTGATATCCAGCGGAGTCTGCCCATCCGAAAGCGCCGAAACCGCCGCCTTCATCCGTTTCACATAGCCACCGTGATCCGCCCCGAACACGTCGATCAAAGCGTCAAACCCACGTGTCACCTTGTCATAGTGATACGCAATGTCAGGCGCGAAATAGGTCCAGCTGCCATCCGACTTTTTCACCGGCCGATCGACATCATCCCCATGTTCGGTTGACTTGAACAAGGTTTGTTCGCGCGGCTCCCAATCTTCGGGTTTTTTGCCCTTGGGTGGTTCGAGAACGCCTTCGTAGATAAGACCCTTATCCTCCAGCGATTTCAGCGCGGCCTCGATACGGCCGGTGCCGTAAAGGGATTTCTCGGAATAAAAGACATCCATCTTCACTCCAAGCGCCGCAAGATCAGAGCGGATAAGATCCATCATCTTCCCGGTGGCGAAGTCGCGGATTTCAGCCAGCCAAACGCTTTCCGGCTGGCCGACATAGGCGTCACCCTTTTCAGCCTTCAAGGCTTCCCCGACCTCAATCAGATACTCGCCGGGATAGGTGCCGTCTTCGAATGCAACCTGCCGCCCATGCGCTTCGAGATATCGCAGGTAGACCGAGCGCGCCAGAACATCGACTTGGGCACCGCCGTCGTTGATATAGTATTCGCGGGTGACGTCATAACCAGCGTAATCCAGCAGGCTGGCCAGCGCATCGCCGAACACTGCCCCGCGTGTATGCCCCACATGCAGCGGACCGGTCGGGTTGGCCGAGACATATTCTACGTTAATACGCTTGCCCTGCCCCATGTCAGACCGGCCAAAACTATCCCCCGCGCCCAGCACGTGGCTGATCAGATTTTGCCAGATGTCGGCTGTAAGGCGCATGTTCAGGAAACCGGGGCCTGCAACTTCGGCTGTGCGGATACGATCATCTTCGGCCAACTTGTCGGCCAGAACCTCGGCAATATCGCGCGGCTTCATTTTCGCGGGCTTGGACAAAACCATTGCTGCGTTTGTCGCCATATCGCCATGCAACGGATCACGCGGAGGCTCAACCGTTACGTTGGCAAAATTCAGCCCGTCAGGCAGAGTACCTGCCTGAACCATTTCGTCCAGCTTTGAAATGACAAGTGCGCGGATATCGGTAAACAGGTTCATTGCATCATCCTTATCTGGCGCGGGTTTAGCACCTTGCACAGGGGCGTCAACGTGCCAGTGGCATTTCCACCGGACCGATCAGCCTTTCATGCGCCTGAATTGCATAACGGTCGGTCATTCCGGCAACATAGTCCGCAACGATGCGGGCAAGTTCGGTTTCGGTGGCGCAGTTGCGGATTTCGGGTTGCCAGGATTGCGGCAATTGCGACGGATCTTCGAGGTAGAGCGCAAACAACCGTTTCACCACGTCCGTTACCTCGTTGCGCATGATCATCACGGACGGCGCACGATACATACGCGCAAACAAAAAGGCGCGAATTTGCTTTAGATCGCTCCAGAAACCGTCGGAAAACCGGATAACCTGCACCCCCAAATGCCGCAGTTCCTCGACCGTGGCGGGATTTTGATCGGCAAGCACAATCCGCGAGGTTTCGATGACATCGGCGACCATGGCCCCGAATACCCGCCTGAGGGCTTCGTGTTTGCGTTTGTTTGGATGAAGATCGGGATAGATCCGATCCACCTGATGATAAGCCTCGCCAATGATCGGCAATTCCGCGATGTCTTTTTCAGTGAACAGACCAGCGCGCAGCCCGTCCTGTAGATCGTGGTTGTTATAGGCAATATCGTCGGACAACGCCGCCGTCTGGGCCTCGGCGCTGGCATGGGTATGAAGTTCAAGATCGTGCCGGCTATTGTAGGTGCTCAGAGCAAATGGCAACTCGCCCGTCACCGGTCCGTTGTGTTTCGCAATACCTTCCAGGGTTTCCCAGGTCAGGTTCAACCCGTCAAAATCCGCATAATGGTCTTCGAGCGATGTGACGATCCTCAGGGTTTGCGCATTGTGATCGAACCCGCCAAATGGTTGCATCATCAGGTCAAGCGCATCTTCGCCCGTGTGCCCAAAGGGTGTGTGGCCAAGATCATGCGCCAAAGCCACCGCCTCGGTCAGTTCCGAGTTCAATCCAAGCGCACCCGAAATGGTCCGCGCGACCTGTGCCACCTCAATGGAATGCGTCAGTCGAGTGCGGAAGTAATCGCCTTCATGTTCCACAAAAACCTGTGTCTTGTGCTTCAGTCGGCGAAAAGCGCCCGAATGGATGATCCGGTCGCGATCCCGCTGAAAACATGACCGAAACGCGCTTTCTTCTTCTTGATATAACCGCCCCCGGCTTTCTGCCGGGTTGCACGCAAATGGCGCAATCATACTGCCTGTCCTTGTCGCCTTTGTCCCGCCCCCTTATATTCACATCGACGCGAAGAACGAAACATCCACGGTGTACAGATTATGAACCTTCCTCCTCGGGTGACTGACAGGGCATTTGCACGGCTCAACGAAATCGGAGCCGCCGATCAGGGGCAGGCCCTGCGCGTGGCCGTTGAAGGCGGCGGGTGCTCGGGCTTTCAGTATGAAATTACGCTGGATGCTCCTGCAAAGGATGATCTGGTTCTGAATGGTCAGGGTGAGACCGTGGTGGTGGATCAGGTGTCGCTGCCGTTTCTGGAAGGTGCGACCATTGATTTTACCGAGGAATTGATCGGTGCGCGATTTGTGATCGATAACCCGAACGCATCAAGTTCCTGCGGTTGCGGGACAAGCTTTTCGATCTAGGCCATTTTAGCCGCCCGCTTCTGGGTGCATCGATGCGGTGTTGTGCGCCGATTTTGACAGATGCGGGTTTTCCGGCATCCAACACCAGCTTGGTGCAGGAAAGAATGACTATCGACGCCCCGATATAGATATTCAGTGTTGGGCTTTCTGCGAAAATCCCCATGCCCAGCAGAACCATCCATAAAAACTGGAAATTCATGATCGGCATGACAACATGCGCCGGGGCCATTGAAAGCGCCCTGACCAGAAAATACCGGCCGGCAAACAGCAATGCAGAGTAAAGGCCGGCAACAAGCAGATCACTGATTGGCATCGTTTTATAGACGAACGGCAATGCAAAGCTCATTACCAGAAACATCAGAATATGCGGATAAAACAGCAAAGCCATCGGATTGTTTTCCTGACGCCCGATAAATCGGGCCATGACCATCGACACAACGCCGCTAAGGCTTGCTGCAAAGGCTATCCCGTGTCCGCGGGTCACACCTGACAAGCCTTCAGGAAAAAGCCACAGCACGCCCATAAATCCAAAGCCCAGGGCCAGCCACGCATTGCGATCTGCCGCTTCGTTCAACACCCGCGGCGTCATCAGTGCCGCGAGGATCGGCATGATCCCGATAAAGATGAACACTTCGGCCAGCGACAATTCGCGAAAGGCAAAAAAATACAAAACGGCCGAGATGACAGTTGCAAGCGAACGCAAGGCCATCGCCCCTTTGCATTTGGTTTTCAGACCCGACAGCCCTTTACCTTTCGTTCCCAGTATAAAGGAAAACAGCGCGACCATCCCGCCGGAAAAGGCAAACAATTGAGGGGCCGAATAGTCCTGCGCAATATGTTTCGCGGCTGCGTCGCCGGTTGCGGCGATCAAGGTGTAGATAAGTACGAATAATGCACCGATAGTCGCCGTTTTCTGAACTTTTTCAAATCTCATGCACTCTTCCTGATACGGTCGGCGCGGGCAAAGCTTTCAAAGAAGGCTTCGAACCGTGACGTGGATTCCTGTACCGTATTCAGAACCGCTAAAGAATTTTTTTCAAGTGTTTTTTCTACTTGGGGTTGTAGTTTTTGCCATTCCGACGGTCTGTCTTCATCGAGATTAAGCAAAACCTTCGACAAATCCCGCAGCGGAACACAAGCCCGCGGGGCTTTGTGGAACGACATGGATTCATCGGAATACTTGTCGGTAAACATTGGATTACCGGCAACGCCTTCCAGCCAGAAAGCCATGAAATAACTGTGATAATCGTCGCCCATCCACATTCCATCCGGATCAACCGCATAGCCCCGGCGATCGCGGCGCAGCCAGTTTTCCCAGTAAACTGGTGGAGTTTGACCGGCAAAGCGCAAGGCAATACAAACCTCGGCGACCAGATCACCGTTCTGCTCGAGCATCGCAAGAATGCCCACATTCAGCAAAGAATTGACGGCCGCTGTGTCCAGATTCGGGTCTTTCCGGCCGTATTCACTTAGATAGAACACGGCATGTGTCAGCTCATATGCAGCCTTTTTATTCGGGATCGCGAAAAAGTCGGTCGCCCCGGCAAAGGCGCGCACACGATCTTCCAGACCGGGGTCATTCGGAAAAGGCTCGACCCCTCTGCGGCTCATCAGGCGGCGGGCCTCAAGCCGTTGCAGGTCAGACATTTCGCCCTGCGGCATTTGCTGCGTATTCGCCCAATGGCTTAGCTTTTCGGCTTTGTCATCCTCGAACCCCATATCTTCCAGATCCGTGACCATTGACAGAAAGAAGCGATAATATTGGGGAAAGAATTCCATCCGCTCTTCGACCGTGTCGTAGAATTTGCGCAAGGGGTTGAACGCCTGAGGGTTGGGATGGTTGCCAGATGTTTCCACGATATTCAGAAGTTCCGCATTTTCCTTTAGCCAGTAAACATCATCCCCTTTGCGTCGGTGAAAGCCGAAGCAGGATGCAAGATTGGCGATGCGGGTGTCCAACGGAGCCAAACGGGACGAAGCGTTGAGTGCGATAACATTTGACATTTTTTCTCTCCTGTTATGGCGCTGACGCAGCGCCCGTTCAGCTCTGTGGGGGGCTTACTTCTTGATCTGGGGCAGGTCCTGATCGCCATTATGCGGCAGGCTGACCATTGTCGGGGCCGAACCTGAGATAAAGCCGCCCGTGACTTCGCCTACCTGCGCGTCCGATGTCATGGTCGGGGCCGAACCGGAAATGAAGCCGCCGGTCACTTCGCCCATCTTGGCGTCTGACTGAAGGGTCGGAGCAGAGCCAGAGATGAAGCCGCCCGTAATTTCGCCCAGTTTGCCATCGCCCTTTTCAGCCGGCGCTATGATGCCTGAAATGAATCCACCGGTTTCATCGCCCATGACGGTGTCAGACGTCATTGTTGGCGCAGAGCCTGAAATGTAGCCGCCGGTGATTTCACCCAATTTGGCGTCGCCTTTTTCTGCCGGGGCAATGATACCGGAAATGAAGCCGCCGGTTTCGTCACCCATAACGGTGTCGGCATTCATGGTTGGGGCCGAGCCGGAAATAAATCCGCCGGTCACTTCGCCAACCAGCATGTCATCATGTGTGGTTTCGGCGGTTTGGGTTGCTGTGAACAGCTCTTCTTTTCTAAGTGCGGTCATTTTGATTTCTCCTTTTGGTTGCGTGATATCAACACGATGTTACTTAAGGTTGTATGACGCAAGGAAATTCTAACCAAAGGTGAAAATCAATTGTGTAAATGCAATATATTGACGACAAACCGGATTGAGATACCATATATTGATTAATGGATGTTAAAATTGGGTTAAATCTAGGGAAGATCGACTGACATAACCCACCGGTCAACTTACGAAATTGCACGAATCAACGGCAAAACCCGCCATGAATTTGGCCCCGCCCAAAATGCGAACCTGACTTGTCGAAACCACGGGATTAAGCGATAGAAGGTCAATGCGCGGGGGAAATCCATGAAGATTGCGACTTTCAACATCAACGGCGTCAAAGCGCGGATTGAGACTCTTTTGAAATGGCTTGAGGACAGCGCCCCCGATGTCGCCGTGCTTCAAGAAATCAAATCCATCGACGAAAATTTCCCGCGCGAGCTGATCGAGGATCTGGGCTATGTTGTCGAAACCCATGGCCAGAAAAGCTTTAACGGCGTGGCCATCCTGTCAAAGCTTCCATTGGAAGACGTCAGCCGCGGCCTGCCCGGTGACGACAGCGATGAACAGGCCCGCTGGATCGAAGCCACGGTAATGGGCGACACACCAGTTCGGATCTGCGGCCTTTATCTTCCCAACGGCAATCCCGCCCCCGGACCGAAATATGAATACAAGCTGGCGTGGATGGAGCGGCTTGATCACCGGGCGAAGACGCTTTTGGACGCCGAAACGCCCTGCCTTCTGACTGGAGATTTCAACATCATCCCCCAGGATGAAGACGCCAAGCGGCCCGAGGCCTGGGTGAATGATGCCCTTGGCCTGCCCGCAAGTCGCGCAGCTTTTCGCCGTTTGTTAAACCAAGGCTATACCGAGGCCTTCCGGGCAAGGGTTCAGGGCGCTGGCCACTATTCTTTCTGGGACTACCAAGCCGGGGCCTGGGATCGCAATGACGGTATCCGCATCGATCATTTCCTGCTCGGACCGGAATGCGCTGACTTGTTAAATGATTGCTGGATCGAAAGCGAAATGCGCGGTCGATCCAAGCCGTCTGATCATGTTCCGGTCTGGGTAGACCTCGCGGCCTAGGGGTTTTTGGTCACGTCGTGGCCATAAATCCACTCGTATTGGCGCAAAAGCAAAGATGGCGACAATCGGCTGGTCAATCGCAGCCCCAGATGCGCCGCCAGCCGGACAGGACCAGAGCTTAGGTGATATTTCCACGCATTGCCCGAGGCCGTATCCACAACCTTTGTCACCCGCGCCTTGCGTTTGGCCTGATAGGCGGCCAAGGCCGCTTCAACATTATCTGATAAGGACAGCGCTTCGGCCAGCACCCAGGCATCCTCAAGCCCCATATTCGCCCCTTGCGCCATGAATGGCAGCGTAGGATGCGCCGCGTCGCCCAGCAAAACGGCACGGCCCTTGTACCACTCTGACGCCACCGGATGCCTGAACAATCCCCAGCACGATACATCCTCGACCCGTTCAAGCAGGCTATGCACCTCGTGGCCGAAATCCGCGAAAGCGGCGATCAGGTTTTTGGGATCGTCTTTGTGATGCCAGCCTTCCTCAACCCAATCCGGCCTTTCCTGAACCGCGACAATATTCACGACACTGCCATTTCTCATGGGGTAACAAACCAGATGACGTTTCGGCCCCATGTAAACGCGGGCCTCGGCGGGAAGGTGCAAATCATTGGGCACAACGGCGCGCCACGCCGTTTGATGCGTGAAAAAGGGCGCCACGGTTCCAAGGATCTGTTTGCGAAGGACCGAGTGCAATCCATCCGCACCGATCACCACATCGGCATGAACGAAGTTGCCATTGCTTGTTTCGACCGATGGCGTTTCTGACCAGTCAATCCTGGAAACCTTTTGTAGAAGTCTGATCTTCACACCGGCGTCGCGTGCCCCTTGCGCCAGCAGATCGATCAGGTCTGCGCGGTGAACAAAGTAATAATCCCGCCCATGGGCGCTGGCGCTCAGATCAAGATGGGCCACCTCGCGCGCGTCGCTGTAATTCCGAAGTGACACAGCGCAGGCCTGAACGGCGTTTTCCTCTAATGCGCCGCGCAACCCAAGGGCTTCGATAACCCGAATGCCGTTCGGACTGATCTGCAACCCGGCGCCGACTTCACGAATTTCTTCCGCTTGCTCAAGGACAGTAACCTGCATACCGCGCAAAGCCAGAGCGCGTGCGACGGCCAGCCCCCCGATCCCTGCCCCGATGACGCAAACTTTCATGACCTGCCCCTTCAATCATCAAAAAATGCGCCGAAGCTGAACGCCCCGACGCATCAATTTCGTCCGCAGCCGACTTTGATCAGTCGTCGCGATGAACTTTTTCGCGGCGTTCGTGACGTTCCTGTGCCTCAAGGCTCATGGTTGCGATGGGTCGCGCGTCCAGCCGTTTCAGGGAAATCGGCTCGCCCGTTACTTCGCAATACCCATACTCGCCCTCGTCGATGCGGCGCAGCGCCGATTCAATCTTGGCCACCAGCTTGCGCTGACGGTCACGGGTTCTCAGCTCCAGGGCGCGGTCGGTTTCTTCGCTTGCGCGATCCGCCACGTCAGGAATGTTGCGGGTGTTGTCTTGCAGACCCTCGATCGTGTCACGACTGTCTGCAAGAAGTTCGTTTTTCCAATCTATGAGCTTGCGGCGGAAATATTCCAACTGGCGCTCGTTCATAAACGGTTCGTTTTCGGCCGGTCTGTAATCCTCGGGCAAAAACACTTCTTGTTTCAAGCTCTTTCCCCCTACTCGTCCGGCGTCAGCTGCACTAAGTTCGCTCGACATCCGAAACCTCCTCTTTCTGCGGTGGTCATAGTCCTCTGACGTGGGATTGTCACTACACAAAGCGGCGCATTTGTGGTGAAAAGCGTTGAAGTGCCGCAAGGTTCGGCAAAATCTAAAGATTTGGAAAGACTGTATGAAATTTGAAGGCACCAAGACCTATGTTGCGACGGACGACCTGACCATCGCCGTTAACGCCGCTGTAACGCTAGAGCGCCCTTTGCTGGTAAAAGGTGAACCCGGAACCGGCAAAACCGAACTTGCCAAGCAGATTTCGGAAGCGCTTGGCCTGGAAATGCTTGAATGGTCGATCAAGTCCACCACTCGTGCGCAACAAGGGCTATATGAATACGATGCCGTCAGTCGCCTGCGCGACAGTCAGCTGGGCGAAGAGCGTGTTCACGATGTGAAGAACTATATCCGCAAAGGCAAGCTGTGGCAGGCCTTTGAGGCCGAGCAAAAAGTGGTTCTGCTGATTGACGAGATCGACAAGGCCGACATCGAATTTCCCAACGATTTGTTGCAGGAACTCGATAAAATGGAGTTTCACGTCTATGAAACCGGCGAAACGATCCGCGCCAAAGTGCGCCCGATTGTGATCATCACATCGAACAATGAAAAAGAATTGCCCGACGCCTTTCTGCGGCGCTGTTTCTTTCATTATATTCGTTTCCCCGACATGGAGACGATGAAACAAATCGTCGAAGTGCATCATCCGGGTGTCAAACCGCAATTGCTGACCGAAGCCCTGACCCAATTCTACGAGCTGCGCGAACAAAGCGGCCTGAAGAAAAAACCCTCAACATCCGAGGTTCTGGATTGGCTCAAATTACTGTTGGCCGAAGACCTGACCGCCGAGGATCTGAAACGCGATGGTGCGAGTGCCTTGCCGACACTGCATGGTGCGCTCTTGAAGAACGAACAGGACGTCCACCTGTTTGAACGGCTGGCATTCATGGCCCGACGCCAACGTCAGTGAAAATGCCTCGGTTTTGCCCAAAACCGTTCCTTATCCCGACCCAATTTCGGGAAATACCTAGGAATTGTAAATATTGAGGTGCCCAATTGTCAGTTTCCAGTGCTGTTGTGATTCGCCCGCTGGGCGAAGAGGATTATCAAGCGTGGCACCGTCTTTGGACGGAGTATCTGGCGTTTTACGAGACAACCGTTGACGAAGCGGTCTATCAGACGACCTTTGCCCGCTTACTAAGCGATGATCCGCAGGAATTTTCAGGCTTGCTTGCCATTGATGAAAGCGGCTTTGCCATTGGGCTGGTGCATTATTTGTTTCACCGCCATGCGTGGAAAATTGAAAATGTCTGCTATCTGCAAGACCTCTACACAAAGGCCGATCAGCGTGGCAAGGGCACTGGCCGGGCATTAATCAACGCCGTTTACGAGGCCGCCGACATGGCCGGGGCGCCGTCGGTTTACTGGATGACACAGGAATTCAATCACAAAGCCCGTTCGCTTTACGATAAGATCGGCACAGTTACACCGTTTATCCGGTACGCGCGGGGCTGATGATGAAACGCCTTATGTTCCCTTTCTGTTTGGTCGCGGCCTCGTGCTCTGCGCCGGGTGGTCCATACGAGACGACCACCCGTGCCTTCACACCCGCGTCGGCCCCGCAGCAGGTGCCGGTATTCGCACCGCAAAACACACAGCCGAGCAGCGTGTTGCGGTCCAACAGTTCCATCGCGCGCGATATCCTGATGCTGACCTTTTTCCTTGAAAACGGTACGCCGCTTAGTCGGCTGACGCGCTTTGAAGGCCCGATTACGGTCCGCATCTCGGGCGAGGCTCCGGCGACGATGCGCAACGATCTGGCCAACCTTCTGTCCCGCCTGCGAAACGAGGCCGGGATAGATATCAGCACAACCGGTTCTGACACCGCCAATATCACGCTCGAGCTTATCCCGCGTGCGCAGATCAACCGCCTGATCCCCAATGCCGCGTGTTTCGTTGCCCCGAATGTGCGGGGACTGCGTGAATATCTGTCGTCGCGCAATTCTTCGGCCAACGCCTGGTCGAAACTGACCGAACGCAGCGTGATGACGATTTTCCTGCCCAAGGATTCCAGCCCGCAGGAGATCCGCGACTGTATGCAGGAAGAACTGGCGCAGTCGCTTGGCCCGGTGAACGACCTTTATTACCTGTCCGACAGCGTGTTCAACGACGACGATTCCCATGCGGTCCTGACCGATTTCGATATGCTCGTCCTGCGGGTTCTCTATGACGATCAGCTGTCAAACGGCATGGGCCGAGGCGATGTGGCGGCACGGCTTTCAATGATCCTGTCGAAGCTGAACCCGACCGGAGATCAGATCGGGGGCAGCCAGCGTCAGCAGATATCGCCGGATTGGAACGATCAGGTTGAAACCGCGTTGGGTGTCGGGGTTTCGGTTGATCAGCGTATTCGCGCGGCGGAACGGGCTGTGGTTATTGCCCGGTCCAATCAATTTAACGATGTGCGCCTGGGCTTTAGCTATTACGTGCTGGGCCGGGTGACGATGACCACCAATCCGTCAAAAAGCCGCGAAGCGTTCTTGAAAGCTGATCTTGCCTATTCCTCGGTGCCGGACGCAAATGTCCAACGGGCGATAATCGCCACCCAGCTGGCCGCGTTCACTTTGGCCAAAGGCGACAGTTCCGGCACGCTGGCGCTGGTGCGCCCTTACCTGCAAATCGCCCGCGATCACGAAAACGCCTCGCTTTTATCGACACTTCAGCTATTGGAAGCCGAAGCGCTGGATCTGGCCGGGCGACCGGCAGAAGCCCGCTCGGTGCGGCTGGACAGTTTAGGCTGGGCACGTTACGGCTTTGGCTCGGAAACAGCGGTTCAGGCACGTATACGGGAAATTGCAGCCCTGAGCCCGCGCTAAAAGGGATTGCACATGCTTCTGGGACTTCTGATCGGCCTTGCCGGTGCGGTGTTGGGCGCGTATCTGGCACGCAAACGCAAAGGCAAAATTCTGGACATTCTCCAATATGCAGGGGTCTATTTCCTGGCCTTTGGCGTTCTGGGCGTGTTGTTGAATACGGTCCTGCTTCGTATATTGTAACCCATGTTTCTGCCCTTCTTCGAGAACCTTCGCAAAGCCGGTATCCCTGTGTCTTTGCGGGAATTTCTAAGCTTTCTCGAAGCCATGAAGGCCGGCCTTGTCACCTATGATATTGAAGGATTTTATTATCTTTCGCGCTCGGTCATGGTGAAGGACGAACGCAATCTCGACCGGTTCGACATCGCCTTTTCCGAGACCTTCAAAGGGATCGAGGAAATCCCAAATGACGCGGTGCTCAAGGCGCTTGACCTGCCCGAAGACTGGTTGCGTAAGATGGCGGAAAAGCACCTGACCGAGGAAGAGAAAGCCGCCATCGACGCCGCGGGCGGTTTTGACAAGCTGATGGAGACGTTGAAAAAACGTCTTGAGGAACAAAAGAAGCGCCATCAGGGGGGCAGCAAATGGATCGGCACGGCGGGCACATCGCCGTTCGGGGCCTATGGCTACAATCCCGAAGGCATCCGCATCGGTCAGCATGAAAGCCGCCATCGAAGGGCTGTAAAGGTCTGGGATAAAAGGGAATTCAAGAACCTGGACGATTCCGTTGAGCTGGGCACACGCAATATCAAAGTGGCCCTGAAACGCCTTCGCCGCTGGGCCAGGGACGGGGCGCATGAAGAATTGGATCTCGATAGCACGATCCGCGCGACGGCCGAGCATGGGTATCTCGATGTCAAAACCCGGCCTGAAAAACGCAATGCCGTCAAGGTGGTGCTGTTTCTGGATGTCGGCGGCTCGATGGATGACCATATCAAAGTGGTGGAAGAACTGTTCAGCGCCGCGCGGGCCGAGTTCAAGCATCTGGAATATTACTATTTCCACAATTGCCTTTACGAAGGCGTCTGGCGCGACAATGCGCGGCGTTGGGATGAGGTGACACCGACCCATGAGGTGCTGAACACCTATGGCTCTGATTACAAATGCATTTTCGTAGGAGACGCCAGCATGTCCCCCTACGAGATCGCCTATCCCGGTGGTGCCAATGAACATTGGAACGCGGAATCCGGCCAGACCTGGCTGGAGCGGGCGCGGCAACAATGGCCCGAGCATCTTTGGATCAATCCGGTGCCGCAAAACCACTGGGCTTATACCCAGTCCATCGGCATGATCCGCGAGATTTTTGAGAACCGGATGGTGCCGATGACCCTGGAAGGGATCGAGCGCGGAATGAAAGAGTTGGGGCGCTAAAACGGCGCCGCAATTTACCCCCGCACCCGCTTGAGTTTGATGACATTTGTAAAATATGCACGCTGAAATGCTACATATTGCAAAAGCCAAATATCACGCAAAATTTTTCAAAAATAGCCGCCCCAGAGGCATGTCCGGGGCGGCGCAGGGCAGCGTTCAGGCGTTCACATCGACCACGACGCGGCCTTTGACCTGACCTTTCAGAATATCTTTACCCAATTGTGGCAGGTCCGAAAGAGTCGCCGGCTGGATCATCGCCTCAAGCTTGTCCATCGGCAGGTCGCTGGCAATCCGCTGCCACGCGCGGACGCGGTTGTCATAGGGCTGCATCACACTGTCGATCCCCAGCAGGTTCACGCCGCGTAAGATGAAGGGTGTGATCAACGCCCCGTCAATCGCGGCCCCCCCCGCCAAACCGATCGCGGCAACCGACGCACCATAATTCATCTGCTTCAGCACCCGGCCCAGCATCGCCCCGGCGACCGCATCAATGCAGCCGGCCCATTGTTCGGCCTCCAGCGGCTTGCGGGTGACTTCGGTCAGATCGTCACGCGCCACAATCCGGGTGGCCCCCAGCGAGGTCAGGTAATCCGCCTGGTCCGCGCGGCCGGTTACTGCCGCCACGTCGTATCCCAGATTGGCCAGGATCGCGGTTGCGACCGACCCGACACCTCCGGCGGCGCCGGTAACAAGAACCGGACCGTCCCCGGGTGTCAGCCCATGATCTTCCAGCGCCATCACCGCCAGCATCGCGGTAAAGCCCGCCGTGCCCACGGCCATCGCCTGACGCGCATCCAGCCCCTGCGGCAAAGGCACCAGCATATCGGCCTTCACCCGCGCCTTCTGCGCATAACCGCCCCAGCGGTTTTCACCCACGCGCCAACCGGTCAGAACCACCTTGTCGCCCGGCTTATAGCGGTCATCCCCGGATGCTTCGACCGTTCCGGCGAAATCGATCCCCGGCACATGAGGATACTTGCGCACCAGTCCACCGCCCGGACCGATACACAGCCCGTCCTTGTAATTCACCGTGGAATAGGCGACGGCAACGGTCACATCACCTTCGGGCAGCGCCTCGTCCGCGATCTGTTGCACCGAGGCAGAGGTCTTGCCACTGTCTTCGTCCTTTTCGACAACCAATGCATTAAACATCTTTTTCTCCTTTTATGGGGGGAATGGCCGCGGCTTGCGCGCCTAATTCCAGAATTTTTCGTGTACCAATGCCGCGCGGCGTGAACCGTCGGGCAATTCAACATTCAGCTCTGTGCCTGCATCCCAATGGGTCATCCGCACCATGCCGATGGCGACATTCGTGTTGAAATCCGGCGACCACGTGGCCGAGGTGATCCGCCCGACAAGCTGTTCGCCCGACCGGACCTGCCAAACCCTGTCACAGCCCGGCACCGCTGGTCCGGCGATCTCGATCGCCCTGATCTGACGCACCGGCCCCTCATGGGCGACCCGCAAAAGCGCATCGCGCCCGACGCAGCCAATGGCCGAATGGGTGTTGCAGAACTTGCCCAGCCCGCATTCATGGGGGGTGTTTTCATCGGTCATGTCGTTGCCATAGCTCAGCAATCCGCCCTCGATCCGCTCGATCAGGTTCGGACATCCGGCGTAAACGTCATATTTGCGGCCTGCTTCCATCAGGGCATTCCAAAGCGGCATGCCGATTTCGGTGCTTTCCACGTAGATTTCAAAACCGCCCTGCTTGGAATAGCCCGACCGCGCGATGACCAGATCATGGCCCAGAAAGCTAAACACGCCAAAGCGGAAAAACCGGATGTCGCGCACCGCGTCGCCAAATATATCGGCCATCAGATCGTCAGATTTCGGACCCTGGACCGCCAGTGGGCTGACATCGGGTTCGTCCACCAGAACATCCAGCCGGAACCCGTAAGCCAGCCCCTTGACCCATAACAGAAGATCACTGTCGGCGATGGAAATCCACCAGCGATCCCCGGCCAGTTTCACCGCCACCGGATCGTTCAGCATGCCGCCGGTTTCATCCACGATCGGCACGTAATAACACTGGCCGATCTGCATCTTGCGCAAATCCCGAGGGGTCAGCATCTGCATCAGCCGGGTCGCATCCGGGCCGCGCAGTTCGACCTGCCGTTCGCAGGACACATCCCAGATCTGCACCGCCTCTTTCAGATGGCGGTAATCTTCCTCAACCGACCGGAACACCGTGGGCAGCAACATCCGGTTATAGACCGTATACCCTTTGACACCGGCGGCTTCGACACCGTCGGAAAAAGGCGTGCGCCGCAAACGGCGAGAAGGTGAAATCAGCGTCATATCCCAGCCTCCAAAAAATCCCTAGTTTCATTTTTTCCGAAATACTTCGGGGGTTTCAAAAGGGGGCAGCGCCCCCTTTTGCCCTTGCCTCAGCGCGGGCCTTTCCAGTCGATCTGGCAAATCTCGGCCGAGCGCCCGTCAAAATCCCAAACCCGGCCAAAGGCGCGGACCCGGCCCTGGGTTGCGGTGGCCACGGTGATATCCGGCCCCATCCAGTATTTGGTGTTGGTGACAACCTGATCGCCGCCATCGGCCCCCGGAACCGGTTCCACCGCCCCCTGGATTTTCTTGCCAACCATCAAGCGGCGGGATTTGCCTTCGGTGGTGAACTCAACAGGCGCACGTTCGGCCCCCAGAAATTCGCTGACCAGAACCTTGAACAGGCCGGTCGTGCCCCGCGCCGCGCCCGAGAATATCTGGATCAGCCCATGATAGGCCGCATGGCTGGCGCGCTCGTCAATATAGGCTGCCGCTTTCCAGCCTCCCCGTGCCATCATGCCGGGAATTTCCAACACCAGCCCGACATTCAAACCGCTGAGGTCTTCGTCGCCATAGTGCCCTTCGTCAATGCGTACACCGGCCCATGCCTGACAATAGCCCTCGGTCGGCGGGTGGTTGCCCAGCGAAACAACGCAAGGGCAGAACACCGTGCAGTTGCAGTTCAGGATAAGTTCGCCCTTGATCGCCCAGGGGGTTTGCGCGGCCTCTTTGCGCTCGCCCTCGGGATGACGGTTGTCGATCCGTGCCGGTACGTCAATTTTGTCACTGGCCATGTCCAGTCTCCTCTCTCACATTCCCGCCAGCAGCACGACAGGGGCGCTTGCCAGCAAAACCACTCCTAGCGGAGCCGATACATACCGCCCGATATCGGGCAGTTTTTCCAATACCATAATCAGGGTCGCCAGCCCCATGAAACCAAGGCTCATGACACCGCCGACAAAGCCAAGCAGCATCAGCGCCCAGCAACAACCCAGACAGACCGCCCCCAACCGCATTCCGTTGCGATACGGGCCTTCGTCCCAGTGTTGCATGAAAAAGGTCAGCGGCATCCGGCATTTGCTTAAACAGGCGTCTTTCAGCTTTGAAAACTGATACCCCCCGGCCAAAGCCAGCAGAAAAGCCGAAAACGCCGCCGACCGGCTGGTGCCCAGCCCGTCAAGCAGCCCCAGACGCATGAACCCGATCTGGGCACCGGCGGCCAGGGCGGCAAAGCCAAGCCAGATCGTCAGATACCCAAGGATCAGCATGCCAAATCGGATCTCTGAACTATGGCCCAGATCCTCATAGGTGGCAAAAGCCGGCAAGGCCGTCGGCAGCATCATCGCCGCCGCCATCAGCGACCACATCAGGAACAATCGCGGAAACCCGCTGATATCCGGGGTCGCAAGGCACAAAGCGCGCCAGAAATCAGCGCCATAGATGCGCGACAGTTCGCGCATCTCGGCGGGCACCGACATCAGCCAAAGCGCCACCCAACCGGCCAGAATCAGGCCGAACAGCGCCAGCCAGTGCGGCGCGCCCATTGCTCTGATCCGGGATGCAAGCATGTCAGCTCCGATGCGACTCAATACTTGCAAAACAATTGTCAGACTTTTAAATGTCTGACAAATGAAAATTGATCCAAACGCTACGTCAGATTTATCGGCCCAAATCGCCAAGGCGATCCGCGATGCCATCGTTGCGGGTCAGCTGATCGTGGATGAACGACTGCCCTCCGAAGCGGAACTGTCCGAGCAATTCAACGTGTCCCGCGCCACGGTGCGCGAGGCGTTGAAACGTCTGGCCGCGCAATCGCTGATCCGCACCCAAAGGGGGGCCTTTGGCGGCGCGTTCGTCAACCGCCTCAGCTTTGAGGAAGCCTATGGTCAGCAGATCACCACCTCGACCCTGCTGATATCGATGAACGAGGTCAGCTTCGAAACCGCCTGCGAGGCCCGCTATACGCTGGAACGCGCCTGCGCCCCGCTGGCGGTTGACCGCAGAACGCCCGACCATCTGGCAACTATGCGGGCCGAGATTGTGCGTCAGGGCCAGCCCGGCCTGTCGGATGAAAGCTTCTGCGCCTCGGACGTGGCTTTTCACCGCGCATTGGTGGATGCGGCGGGAAATCCGGTCTTGTCCTATCAACTGGCCGGAGCTGTCGAGGGCATGCAGCCTCTGATGAACATGATCACCTTTACCGCCCGCTCGCGCGAGGAAATCATCCGCCTGCACACGACCATCGCCGACGCGATCGCAACGCGCGACGCGCGGATTGCCGAATGCAGCCTTTCCGAGCTGGAGCGCTATACAAATCAGCTGGCCCGGGATGTTTTCGCCGCACGGGCAAAATAACCCCATCTGCTTTCATCTTTTATAAAATACTTTGGGGGTGAACCCAGCCGCGAACCGCGGCTGGGGAGGGGGCAAAGCCCCCTGCCCTACGGCGACGCGACGAAGTCGCGGCGCAAATCATTAATACCCGCCCTTGCGCCGGCTTTCAGGCAATCCCGCAATCCGGCCGGCCTGTTTCGACGGATCCCCCGGAAACAGCTCGTACAGATCGCCCTGCTTGATTTTCTCGCCCCATTCTTCGCTCATCGCTTTCATGATCGTGCGGGTGTTGGGCTGATTTTCCCGGTTTTCAAAATATTCCGAACGCAGATAGTTGATCACATCCCAATGCCGCTCGGTCAGGGCCACATCTTCGCTTTCGGCGATGAATGCGGCCAGATCGCTGCTCCAGTCTTCGTGATTGACCAGATAGCCCTGGTCGTTGGTTTCGATCGTCTGGCCGTTAAAGGTTATTGCCATCATCCTATCCTTCCTGTTGCGCAATTTCGCCTAGTATATATTCGCATTATCAAATATGAACCATTTTTTTAAGCCCCGCCTACAAGCGCTGCATCCGGCGCCAAAGGCCCTTGCGCCCCGACCCGCTGATTTCTATATGTAAGAGGTCCCCTTGCGGGACTATGGACATAAACGCGCTCGTAATAAGCGGATCGGACCCGGGGGCGGTACCCGGCGGCTCCACCAAATTCCCGTCATTTGAGGGATCATGGGGCCGAAACAGGATCGACGGACGTCTAAAGGGGTTGGCTTTGTTCCGGCGGGGTACCACCGTTATCGGTCCGCTATGTACAATTGCAAATGACAATCGTGCTCCGGCAATGGCTATGGCTGCGTAAGCAGTCCCAGTCGCCGACTTTAAGCCCAGTCTTCTAGCAAAGGCTGGCGGGGTTCGCAGGCACCTGGCAACAGAAGCCTGCACTTCCAGCCCTGAATAATCCGGTCAATCGCGCGCCGCACGTTGCGCAATCCCCCCGATCGCCTTAAGCGAAGGTCATGGGATCAATATCGCTTGGCAACCTATTTCGCGTTTTCGGCCGCATCGGGCTTGTTTCCTTCGGCGGCCCGGCGGCGCAAATTGCGCTGATGCACAAGGAACTGGTCGATGACCGGCGCTGGCTGGAGGAAAAGGATTTCCTGTCGGCCCTGTCTTTTTGCATGTTGCTGCCCGGCCCCGAGGCCATGCAGTTGGCCACCTACGCGGGATGGAAACTGCGCGGCACTTTGGGCGGATTGATCGCCGGGCTTTTATTCGTCCTGCCCGGTGCCGCCGTGATTTTGACGCTGGCCCTGCTTTATGCCTATTGGGGCAGCGTTCCGGCGGCTCAGGCGGTGTTTGTGGGGGTCAAGGCAACGGTGATTGTCATCGTGATGCAGGCATTGCTGAAACTGTCAAAAAAGTCGCTGACCACGGCAAGCGCCTGGGGCATCGCCGGGTTATCGTTTCTAGGGGTTTATGCGCTGAATATCCCCTTTCCCGCCATCATCGTCACGGCGGGTATATGGGGGTTTCTTTCGGCCACAACCGACAACACCGAAACCGTGGCGCGGCCATCGAAGGCAAGGACCATACAGACCGTGCTGATATGGGGCGGCCTTTGGGCCGCGCCGGTCGCGGTGATCTGGCTTTTAGATCAGGCCCTGCTGCTTCAGATCGCGCTGTTCTTTTCGCAGCTCGCCGTTGTCACCTTTGGCGGAGCCTATGCGGTGCTGGCCTATATGACCCAACAGGTGGTCAGTGACTACAACTGGCTGACAACGCCCGAAATGATTGACGCGCTGGGGCTGGCGGAAACCACGCCGGGACCGCTTATTCTTGTGACCCAGTTCGTCGGCGTTCTGACCGGGGTCAAGGCATCGGGGTTATGGTTCGGTGTACTGGCCGGTTTTGTCACGCTTTGGGTGACATTCATCCCCTGTTTTCTCTGGATATTTTCCGGCGCACCCTATCTGGTTTGGCTGTCGTCAAACCCGCGTCTGAGCGCGGCGCTGACGTCGATCTCGGCGGCGGTGGTCGGGGTGATCCTGAACCTGTCGATCTGGTTTGGCCTGCACGTTTTCTTTGCCGATGTAACACAAACAAAGCTTGGCTGGCTGACGCTGGCCACGCCGGTGCCCGGCTCGTTCCAACCGGTGGCGCTCGGGCTGGCGCTGATCACGGCGGTTCTGCTTTTCCGGTTCAGATTTTCCATCCTGACAACGCTTGGCGTGATGGGTTTGGCGGGCTGGCTAAGCGCATTGCCGTGAAACTGCGCGATCGGGTGATTTGAGGTCTTTTGTTTCGCGAAACTTCCCATATGATTTGACCATATTTGACGAATGGGGGCCTGCCATGTGGGAAAAAATTGATTACGGTCATTTGATGCATGATGCGATGCGGTCGTTGATCCGCAAGGTTCTTGACGGTGTCGTGCGCGACGGCCTGCCCGGCGATCACCATTTCTTCATCACCTTCGATACGCTGCATCCGGATGTGGAAATGGCCGATTGGCTGTCTGACCGTTACCCCGAGGAAATGACCATCGTCATGCAGCATTGGTTTGACAATCTGACGGTCGAGGATAGCGGCTTTGCGGTGACGCTGAATTTCGGCGACAGCCCCGAGCCGCTTTATATCCCTTATGACGCGATCCGTACCTTTGTGGACCCGTCGGTTGAGTTCGGCTTGCGCTTCGAATCGCAAGAGAGCGACGAGGATGAAGACACCGCCCCCGAAATCGAACCCGCGCCGATGCAGGTCGATGCCGAGGAAGAACCCCATGACGCCGAGGTGGTCAGCCTCGACAAGTTCCGCAAATAGGCGCCGGTTCTTTTCGTTCACACGCATGATTGCGCTAACCTGCGTCGAACTGGCGATTGCCCAATCGGCGGCAAATCGATATTTGGTATACGAATGAATACAAAAGGAGTTCGCAATGTCCTCTACCCGCACTGAAACCGACAGTTTCGGCCCGCTGGAAGTGCCCGCCGACAAATATTGGGGGGCACAGACCCAACGCTCGATCATGAATTTCCCGATTGGCTGGGAAAAACAGCCCGTCGCGGTTGTCCGGGCGCTGGGGGTGATCAAGAAAGCCTGCGCCATGGCCAATAAAGAGCTTGGCAATCTGGACGCGGACCGCGCCGATGCGATCATTCAGGCCGCTGGTGAGGTTTTTGAGGGCAAGTTTGACGACAACTTCCCGCTGGTGGTCTGGCAGACCGGTTCGGGCACCCAGTCGAACATGAATTCGAACGAGGTGATCGCCAACCGCGCGATCGAGATCATGGGCGGCGTGATCGGATCGAAAGATCCGGTGCACCCGAATGATCACTGCAATATGGGCCAGTCGTCGAATGACACCTTCCCGACCGCCATGCATATCTCGACCGCGATGATGGCGCATGACGTGCTGCTGCCGGGGCTGGAAAAGCTGCATGCGGCGATGCAGACGAAGGTCGAGGAATTCGATGGTATCATCAAGATCGGCCGCACACATACGCAGGATGCAACGCCGCTGACGCTTTCCCAGGAATTTTCGGGCTATACCCATCAGATCGCCATGGGCATTCAGCGTGTGAAAGATGCCCTTGGCCGTATCTATGAACTGGCGCAGGGCGGCACCGCCGTTGGCACCGGCCTGAACACCAAACCCGGTTGGGACAAGATGGTTGCGGCCAATATGGCCGAAATCACCGGCCTGCCTTTCGTGACCGCGCCGAACAAGTTCGAAGCGCTGGCCGCACATGACGCGATGGTCGAGATTTCGGGGGCGTTGAAAACCGTCGCCGCATCGCTGTTCAAGATCGCCAATGACATCCGCCTGCTCGGCTCGGGCCCGCGCTGCGGTCTGGGCGAGCTGATCCTGCCCGAGAATGAACCGGGGTCTTCGATCATGCCGGGCAAGGTGAACCCGACCCAGTGCGAGGCGATGACACAAGTCTGTGCGCATGTCATGGGCAATGACGCAGCGGTTGGTTTTGCAGGATCGCAAGGGCATTTTGAGCTGAACGTCTACAAGCCGATGATGGCCTATAACGTGCTGCAATCGATGCAGCTGCTTGGCGATGCGGCCTCGACATTTACCGATAATCTTGTAGACGGGCTTCAGGCCGATAAAGACCGGATCGAGAAACTGATGCGGGAATCGCTGATGCTTGTCACCGCGCTGGCGCCTCAGATCGGGTATGACAATGCAACGACCGTGGCCAAGACCGCCCATAAGAACAAAACCACGCTGAAGGAAGAAGCGATCAGACTTGGTTTTGTCGATGAAGAGACGTTCGAACGTGTGGTCCGGCCGGAAAACATGGTCGGCCCGAAGGCGTAAGACCAAGGCAATCCAAGAAAGCCCGCCATTCGTAATGGCGGGCTTTTTTTACGAGGTTGGCCTAGGTGTTTTGGGATGACTTTGGGCCGATAGATTTTGCAGCACGCACCTGATCCGCAGATTTTGCGTGTTGCGCCACTTTATTTTGCAACAACAATAGGGCGAAACGTTGTAACAAACTGTCGAAAGGCTGTAGGGTGGTGGCAATCGTGGAGATCATCATGTCGGGCCAGATCGTCAATCTGAACAAGTTCCGCAAAAAGCGCAGCAAGGCCGAGAAGACACGCAACGCCGACGAGAACGCGGTGAAGTTCGGCCAAAGCAAGGCCGAACGTGACCTGAACAGGAAAAAAGCCAAGAAGACAGACAGGATGCTGGACGGGCATCGGCGCGACAGATGAGCCTGCGCCCTGTCAAACATTCGGTCACATTGAAGGGCCATCGGACCAGCATCAGCCTTGAGCCAGAGTTCTGGGCGGCCTTGCAGGAAATTGCCCGCGTCCGCAACATTCCGATCAATGCCCTGACAGCCGAAATTGACGCCGAACGCGGGATGGAGCGTGGTTTAGCCTCGGCCATTCGGGTGTATGTATTGAACTGGTATCGCGATCAGTGAAGTCGGGCGACGGTTGTTGTCAGCTCGGCCAGTGAAAAGGGTTTTGGCAGGAAAGTTGAATTGGGGATGCTGTCAAAACCGTTGCTGCCCTGATTTTCCGCATAGCCTGACACGAAAACAACGCGGGTTCCGGGGCGTTTATGCAAGGCTTCCGTGACCCATGTTGGCCCGTCCTTGCCGGGCATCACCACATCGGTGACAAAGACATCGATCAACAGCGACGTGTCTTCAAGTATTTGCAAGGCTTCCTCGGCGCTGGCGGCCTCGATCACGTTGAACCCCTTAAGCCGCAAAGCCCGCGAGGCGAAGGCGCGAACGGGGGCCTCATCTTCAACCAGAAGGACGACGCCGTCAGCTTTTGTTTCGATGCGGGTTTCGGATTTTGGGTCAGCTTTCAGGCGGTCTTTCGCCGGGGCCTCGGGCTCCGCCGGAAGCAGGATTTCAAAGGTCGTGCCGACCCCCACAACGCTTTCCACAAAGATGAAACCGCCGGTTTGCTTGACGATACCGTAAACCGTTGACAGGCCCAGCCCGGTGCCTTCGCCGGTTTTCTTGGAGGTAAAGAACGGTTCGAATATCCGTTGGTGTTTGTCGGCCGGAATGCCGCAACCGGTATCCGCAACCGAAATGACGCAGTAATCCCCCGGCGGAACGGTTGCCCGCCCTTTGGTCTGCGGGCTGATATAGCTGCGCATCGCGGTTGAAATCGTTATTTCACCCTCGCCATTCATCGCGTCGCGGGCATTGACGACCAGATTCATGATCACCTGTTCAAGCTGGCGTTTATCGGCCCGCACGGATTTCATTTGCAGCCCGTGATTTAGCCGAAGATCAACCTTTTCCCCGACCAGCCGGTTCAAAAGATGGGTGTGATCAGACAGGACCCGCGCGAGATCCAGTGTTTCGGATTGCAGGGTTTGCTTGCGCGAAAAGGCCAAAAGCTGGCCGACCAAAGACGCGGCCCGGTTTGAGTTCTGGCGAATCTGGTCAAGATCGCCATAGTCGGGATCGCTGCTGGAGTGACGCAGCAACAGCAGATCGCAATGGCCGCTGATCGCTGTCAGAAGATTGTTGAAATCATGCGCGACCCCGCCGGCCAACTGGCCGATGGCCTGCATTTTCTGCCCCTGCACGAATTGCGCTTCGAGCGATTTCAGCTCGGACGCATCAATCAGAAACGCAAGCAGACCGGCCGGCCCGCCTGCCGCGGTTCTGGCGATGGTGATCTGGACAAAGCGTTCGGTCTGACCTGCGCGCATCAACGCAAGTGCGGGTTTTGACGCGGTCGTCCCGCTGCCGATTTTTTCCAGCCAGTTGCGGTTGGGGCGGCCCGTATCAGACAACAAATCGGATATGTTGCGCCCGACAACGTCGTCTTCGGGAAACAGGCGCGTCAGGGCCGGGTTCACGCGGCTGACCGTTCCGTCGGGATCAAGCTGCATCACGGCAAAGGGAAGTGTGGCCAAGATATCCTGCGCCGAGGTTGAATTCTCATCCTTTAGAAAAAGCGAATAGTCCCGACGCGCCCTGCCCTCAGGCTCGGACATCCAAAAGCAATCCTGCGCCCCGTGCCTGGTTTGCAGACGCGCAAAGCCCGCATTGCCATTGTGATTGGTGCCAAGAATATCGCTTATTTTCTTATGCTTGGCACCCATAAGATCTGCAAAGTCTTCGGATGACGACAAAACTGAGCCTGACTTGCCGACCGAGATGACGAAATCCGCGACAAGATTGCCGTTGGTGGCGGACCTTGTCGGGTTTCGAATGTGAAAGCGCCACAGAACCTGATCATCGGACAAGGCGAAGGCTGAAACCTCAATCTCGTACCGGGCTGTTGGCCAGATGTCATCGACGCGCGATTGGGTCAAAAGCCGTTCCTGCACGCGAAAGACCAGCGCACGCGCGTCGGCCACATAGCTGCGAAGAAAGGACGGAACGGTTTCGGACAGATCGCCCGAAGCTTCGGCCTGCCGGGCCGCGTCGTTCCGTCTGAGAATGTGGCCATCCTGCGCGGTCAGGAAGACGGGGGATTGGTCGGCGGCTTCGTGTTCCCAAACGGCATCGGTAAGGTCGAGGCGTGCGGGGCGCATCAAAACCAACCCCAAGGCCACACCGAACCCGAGCAGACCGATCGAAAGAATCGCGGTATCTCGAATGGGCAGCAACCCGATTGACGATTGCAGAAAGACATAGGCTGGCACCAGAAGTACCAGACCCATTCCTAAGATTAAGGCACGTGCTGCGTTTGACATCTTGCCTGACTGCTCATCGACGATTCCCGCAGCATTGCGGGCGAAGGTTAATGATTTGATAATGTCAGAGCAGAATAATACAACTTAGACGCGAGTCAATCGGGCAACATAAAAGCCGTCTCCGCCTTCGTCAGGCAGAAACCGGCGATCAGCGATTAAACGCCAATTCCGGTGCTTGGCAAGAAACGACGCGATCTGGTCGTGGTTTTCCTCGGCCAGCACCGAGCATGTGGCATAGGCCAGCTCGCCCCCGGTGGCCACCAGTTTGCTGCAATGCGCAAGGATTTGCGCCTGAGTGGCGATGGTTTCGGCCAGCATTTCGAGGGTCAGTTTCCATTTGCCCTCGGGGTCGCGCCGCCAGCTTCCGCTGCCGCTGCATGGCACGTCGCACAGGACCAGTTCGAAACGATCTTTAGGTCTTATTTGTTCTTTAATATCAACGTATACACCGGCTTTCTTCATCCGGTTTGGCAAGTCGGCCATACGTCCCGGATTGGCGTCATGGGCGGTTATTTTGGCATTGGTTTTTGCCGCAATGGCCAGTGATTTTCCGCCACCGCCCGCGCAATAATCCAGAATGCGTCCGGTTTGCGGGACGGCCAGAAAATCGCACAGGGCTTGCGATGCGGCATCCTGGATTTCAACCAGACCGGATTGAAATGCCGAGGACTGCGCCAGCTTTCGCTGGTTCGAAGTCAACTCGAGCGCAGTCGGAGATAAAGGATGGTTTTTGGCCCCAATGCCATCTTTGGCAAGGGCCGCGATTGCGTCTTCGGCACGCGCTTTGCGGGAATTCACGCGCAAGAAGACGTTTGCCCGTTTGCGTAAAACTTGAGCGGTCTTCTGCGCCTCGTCGCCCAGGCTGTCCTGAAACCTTTGCCAAATCCAGTCCGGCAGATCGGCGCGCACGGCTGGCGGCAGATCGGTTTCTGGGATGGATCGCGCCTGTTCGTCGGCGCTTAGCGCCTCTGGCGCGTATTTCGCCCCGCTGAAAAGCGCGGGAATATCCGCGCCTGCCATGCGCAACGCGCCGATCATCAGACCACGGCCGCTGCACTCGCCTCCTATGGCGGCATAGCTGCGGCGGCAGCGGATCGCGTCATAGACATGATCCCGGATCGCCGCACGGTCTTTGGACCCGGCATAGCGGTTGCCCCGTGCCCAGCGGATCAGGGCCTGTTCGGTCGGCCGCCCGTCAAGGATCACATCGAGGATTTCGATTGCCGACTGGACACGGGCCGCGGGGGTCATGCGCCCTTATCCCATCCGGTAATTGGGGGCTTCGCGGGTGATCTGGACATCATGCACATGGCTTTCTTTCAAGCCCGCCCCGGTGATTTTCACCAATTGGCAGTTCTTGCGCATCTCGCCCACAGTGGCGCATCCGGTATAGCCCATTGCCGCCCGAAGGCCGCCAACCAGCTGGTGGATTACATTGCCTGCCGGACCTTTATAGGGCACCTGCCCTTCGATCCCTTCCGGCACCAGCTTGTCATTGGCCGCGTCTTTCTGGAAATAGCGGTCCGCCGAGCCGCGCGCCATGGCGCCGAGGCTGCCCATGCCGCGATAGGATTTGAACGAGCGGCCCTGATACAGGATCACTTCGCCCGGGCTTTCATCGGTTCCGGCGATCATGCTGCCCACCATGGCACACGAGGCCCCGGCGGCAATCGCCTTGGCGAAATCGCCCGAGAACTTGATCCCGCCATCGGCGATCACCGGCGCGTCCAGCGCATCGGCCGCCTTGGCACAATCCGAAATCGCGGTCATTTGCGGTACGCCCACACCGGCGACCATGCGGGTTGTGCAGATCGAACCGGGGCCGATGCCGACCTTTACCGCGTCGGCACCTGCATGGATCAGGGCTTTGGTCGCCTCGGCCGTGGCGACGTTACCGGCGATAATCTGCACATCACTGGATGTTTTCTTGATCCGCTCAACCGCGTCTATCACGCCCGCCGAGTGCCCGTGTGCCGTGTCGACAACGATGATATCAACGCCTGCATCGATCAACGCTTCCGAGCGTTCAAACCCGGCCTCGCCCACCGATGTGGCCGCGGCCACCCGCAGACGGCCCAGCGAATCCTTGCAGGCGGTCGGGTTCAGCACGGCCATTTCGGTGTCTTTCAGGGTCAGAAGACCGGTCAGCTTGCCGTTTCCGTCATGAACCAGCAGTTTTTCGATCCGGCGGGCTTTCATCAGGCTTTTGGCCTCTTCCAGATCCGCAGGCTCGGCCAGCATGGCCAGATCGTTGCTGGTCATCATCACGTGAACCGGCGTGTCGTCGGACGTGGCAAAGCGCATGTCGCGGTTGGTCAGGATACCCAGCACGCGCCCTGCATCGTCGACAACGGGAAATCCGGTGAAACGATAGCGTTCAACCAGCGCTTTTGCGTCGGCCAGCGTCTGATTGGCCGAAAGCGTGACCGGGTTGTAGACGATCCCGCTTTCAAATCGTTTGACGCGGCGGACCTCGCGGGCCTGATCTTCGGTTGACAGGTTCTTGTGGATCACCCCCATGCCACCGGCCTGCGCCATGGCAATCGCCATCCGGCTTTCGGTGACTGTATCCATGGCCGAGCTGAGCAACGGGATATTCAGCGCGATATCGCGTGTCACACGGGTGCGCGTATCGGCGGTTGCCGGCAACACGGACGAGGCCGCCGGGACCAGTAGAACATCATCGAAAGTAAGCGCCTCGCGAATCTCCATCGCACATCTCCTGGGGAAGCTTCGTTTGGCGCTTCCCTATTGCATGGAATGCCAAGCGGCGAAAGCCCCATTCGTAAAGCCGCGCCGACCTTGCGCCATATCAAGGGCAGGTTTCATAATCTCGATATGAACAAGGGCACGACTGCCTGATTAGCTTGAAACGCACGAGGTCAACATGTCCGCACCATTTTCAGACATAACTATAATCGACCTGACCCATGTTCTGGCCGGTCCCTATTGTTCGATGTTGATGGCTGATCTGGGGGCGAAAGTCATCAAGGTCGAACGCCCCGGCCTGGGGGATGACACCCGCGCCTTTCCGCCTTTTGTAAACAATGAAAGCGCCTATTTCGCGACACTCAATCACGGCAAAAAATCGATTGCCCTGAACCTGAAGGATGACAGCGACAGGGCGGTTTTTGAACGGCTGTTGGCCAAAGCGGATATCGTACTGGAAAACTACCGCCCCGGTGTGATGGAGAAACTGGGCTATGGCTGGGACGATCTGCATCCGAAATTCCCGACGCTGATCTACGGTGCGGTGTCCGGCTTTGGCCATAGCGGACCCGACAAGTTGCGTCCGGCCTATGACATGGTTGTGCAGGCCCGTGGCGGGGTGATGTCGATCACCGGTGAAAAAGGGCGCGAACCGGTGCGGGTCGGGGCCTCGATCGGGGATATCGTGGCGGGGATGTTTCTGGCCCACGGGCTGATGGCCGCGTTGTATGACCGCAAATCAACCGGAAAGGGCCGCAAGGTGGATGTTGCGATGCTGGACAGCCAATTGGCCATTCTTGAACACGCCATCGCCTTGACCGATGTTAACGGAGTGCCCCCCGGCCCGTCCGGGGCGCGGCATCCGTCGATCACGCCGTTCGAGACGTTTCACGCCAGCGACGGGCTTTTTGTCATCGCGGCGGGCAATGACACGCTGTTTGTCAAACTCTGCCATTTGCTGCAATTGCCCCTGGCCGACGACCCGCGGTTTTCCACCAATCCTGCGCGGTGCGACAATGCCAGATTGCTGAAACGACTGATCGAAGCGGTAACGATCGAGCATCCAAAAAGCCATTGGATAACCTTGCTTGAAAACGCAGGCATTCCGACCGGGCCAATCCAGACGATTGATCAGGTGATGAAGGACCCGCAGATATTGGCACGAAATATGGTGGTGGATATTTTGAACGGCCAGGGGGCGCCGGCCTATAAGTCTGCGGGCAATCCGATCAAGCTGAGTGATCTGGATGATCCGGCCACGCGCCAGCCTGCGCCGAAGCTGAATGAAAACCGGCAGGACATTCTGGATTGGCTGGACGCAGAAGGAACCGGGGTTCCGGCAAAAGATTCGCGCAGTTAGCGCCTTTTTCGCTTGCGCTGACTTCAATATGCCGCACAACCTTGCTGAAATGGCGGGAGTGGGCTGTTTTCACCTGCGAACCGGCCTAAAATCGGCAGTGAACCAAAGCAATGAGGCAGCGATGAGCAGCGATCCACTCGTGATTTTCACCCCGTCGGGCAAGCGCGGCAACTTCCCCGTGGGCACGCCGGTTTTAACCGCGGCGCGGCAGCTTGGGGTCGATCTGGATTCGGTTTGCGGCGGGCGCGGCATTTGTTCGAAATGCCAGATCACGCCGTCCTATGGCGAATTCCCGAAACATGGGGTTCGCGTTGCAGATGACGCGCTAAGCGCGTGGAACGCGGTCGAGGAACGCTATAAATCCAAGCGCGGCATGATAGATGGCCGGCGGCTGGGATGTCAGGCGACCGTGCAAAGCGATGTCGTGATTGATGTTCCCCCCGAAAGCCAGGTGCATAAACAGGTGGTGCGCAAACGGGTCGAGGCACGCAACTTTGAAATGAACCCGTCCACGCGGCTTTACTATGTCGAGGTGGAACAGCCGGACATGGACAATCCCAAAGGCGATTTTGAACGTCTCGTGACCGCTTTGGAAGATCAGTGGGGTATCAGAAACGTCAAATCGGATCTGCAAATCCTGCATTCGCTTCAGACCACGTTGCGCAAAGGCGACTGGAAGGTCACATGCGCGGTGCATCTGGGGGATGACAATTATCCGCCGCGCATCATGCAGGTGTGGCCGGGTCTTTACGAGGGCACGATCTATGGGCTGGCAGTCGATCTGGGTTCAACCACGATTGCGGCGCATTTATGTGATCTTCGAAGTGGCAAGGTCGTGGCGAGTTCCGGGATCATGAACCCTCAGATCCGTTTTGGCGAAGATCTGATGAGCCGTGTATCATACGCCATGATGAACCCCGGCGGGGCGCAGGAAATGACGATTGCGGTGCGCGAGGCGATGAACGCCTTGTTCGTGCAGCTTGCATCAAGCGCGGAGATCGACAAGAGCCTGATCATGGACGCGGTGTTTGTCTGCAATCCGGTCATGCACCATCTGTTCCTCGGGATTGATCCGTTTGAACTGGGTCAGGCACCCTTTGCTCTGGCGACATCAAGCGCACAGGTTTTGCGGACGTTCGAGCTTGATCTGAACATCCACCCGGCGACGCGCATCTACATGCTGCCATGTATCGCGGGCCATGTAGGTGCCGATGCGGCGGCGGTGGCATTGTGCGAAGCGCCCAACAGGTCCGAAGATCTGATGCTGGTGGTCGATGTGGGCACCAATGCGGAAATTCTGCTGGGCAACAAGGAACGGGTGTTGGCCTGTTCTTCTCCGACCGGACCGGCGTTCGAAGGGGCGCAGATTTCCAGCGGTCAGCGGGCCGCACCCGGGGCCATCGAGCGGGCCGAGATCGATCCCGACACCAAAGACGTGCGCTTTCGGGTGATCGGCAGCGATTTGTGGTCGGACGAGGACGGCTTTGCCGAAGCGATTGCCGCCACCGGCATCACCGGCATATGCGGATCCGGTATAATCGAGCTGGTCGCCGAAATGCGAATGGCGGGCGTGCTGGATCAAAGCGGCCTGATCGGTTCGCCTCAGCAAACCGGCAGCACACGGTGTTTTCAGGACGGGCGCACCTATTCCTACATGGTCTGGGACGCGAGCGAGACCGGCGGGCCGGTGATCACTGTCACCAACCGCGACATCCGCGAAATCCAGATGGCCAAGGCGGCGCTTTATTCCGGTGCTCGGCTGCTGATGGACCATTTCGGGGCCGAGAAAGTTGACCGGATCGTTTTGGCGGGGGCTTTCGGGGCGCATATTTCGGCCAAGCACGCGATGGTGCTGGGCATGATACCGGATTGCGAGTTGGACAAGGTGACGTCGGCCGGAAACGCGGCCGGGACCGGGGCGATGATAGCGCTTCTGAACACCGAAGCCCGGCGCGAAATCGAACAGGTCGTGCGCGAAATCCACAAGATCGAAACGGCGACCGAAAAGCGGTTTCAAGAGCATTTTGTCAATGCATCTGCCATTCCCAATAACGCCGATCCTTTTCCGATCCTGAATTCGGTCGTCACCTTGCCCGAACTGACCTTCAACACCGGTGGCGGAGAGGCAGCCGAGGGCGGCGGCCGGCGTCGAAGACGCCGGGGCCAAGGCTGACGCTAGAGATCAACGACCAGATGCGGCGTGCCGTCCGAGGTCTTTTCGCGGGAATGCCCGTCGGGACCCACCTGCCCCCGGATCCGGCTGCGGTAGTTTGAGAAGCTTTCAAAACTGACCACATCAACCGCCTCATCGAGATCCAGAACCAGTTGCACCCAACCCGGTCGTGATTGGGCGGCGGCATGGATGGTGCCACGGAACGGCTGGCCGAGATACTTGCCCGATACCCTGCCCCCCAGCGTGTAGCGCGGCGCGGATCGGTTGCCCATGGCGGCGTAAAATGTATTCCAATCCTGAAAACCGTGCTGCACCGCAACCCGTTCGAGGGCGCTGGAATGGGAAATATCTTCGCCCTTGGCGGCAAGATCCTGGCGCAGCCGGTTGGCTTGCGCTTTGGCTTTGTCAATAGATGGCAGATGCTTGACCATTGATATGTCCTTCATGCAGAGCATCGCAAATTCTGGATGGTGCCCGCGTTACCATCCGCGCGATATGCGTGGAGGTCCGAAATCAATGCGTGTCAGAACTTCACCAAGGCGATTGCCAGCGGGCGGCAGGGGTCTGATCCCTGCCCGCCTGCTACATCGGGTTTGGCTGCTGCGTCAAGGCGTAACCTGTTGGTGCACTTCGATCACGTTGCCTTCGGGGTCTTGAAAGAACACCTGATGCCATTCCTTGGCGAAGGTGGTGCCATAGTCGGAATAGGGAATGCCCCTGGCATCAAGTCTTCTGAGGAATTCGGCAAGATCGTCGGTGCGAAAGGCGATATGGCCGCGATCGACCGGATTGATGACCCGTCCGTTCTTGAAAGCGACTTTAAGATCGCGTTCTGCGAGGTGAAACTGCATGTTGCCTTCGGTCGCGAAGCGGATTTTTCCGTCATAACCGGCGTCGTCATTCGCCTCGGTGCGCGGGAAACTGTCTTGCGGAATATCGTCGAGGCCAAGCAGGTCGGTGTAGAATTCATGCATTTGATCAACGTCATGCGAGACGAAGTTAATGTGGTGGAATTCGAGTTTCATGGTTGGCCTCACGTGATGAATCTCTGGTCGCCTAAAGCGTTCCGCCCAAAACCTGTCACACGGGTTTTGGGAGGAACGCGCGAAACATTGAGGTTTTGCGCTGCGTCCCGCCTTATCTCTGGCTCAGGTATATGTCGGGACGCTTTAAGATGTGACACAGGCGGCCAGACTTGGCCAGATCAGTCGAGCAAACCGCGCTCGGTCAGGACTTTGCGCGCCACGCGGAAACATTCCAGCGATTGAGGCACGCCGCAATAGATGCCGATGACATGGATGATCGCCCGGATTTCTTCTTTTGTGACGCCATTGTTCAGCGCACCTTTGCAGTGAATTTCCCATTCATGCATTTTGCCCAATGCGCCGATCATCGACAGGTTCATCATCGAACGGGTTTTGGCGTCGATCACGTCGTCGCCCCAGCCAAAGCCCCAGCACCATGCGGTCATGGCCTCTTGAAAGGGCCGGGTGAAATCATCGGCGGCGGCAAGGTTTTTTTCAACATATTCGGCGCCAAGCGTGCTTTTGCGCTGTTCGAGACCTTTCAGGAAGAGGTCTTCGTCAAAGAGGCTCATGGGGTGGGTTCCTTTTGTTGAGCATTTCGAGAATGGAGGCTTCGATCTGTCCGGCGCAATAGAGGGTTGCGCTGGTTTCCCAGTCTTTGCGGACGGCAGAGATTTCGGGCGTTTCGGCGACGGTATCGGCATGGGCCATCAGGGTTGGCGCATGCTGGGTGATTACATCGCGCATGTTGGGCAGCTTGTCGGCCATCGTGTGCCAGAGGGCGGTCAGAACAAGATCGCTGAGGCCGGTCTTTGCTCGGCCATGGGCGAAAGGTGAGGACGCGGTTTGCTCGGACAACCAGCGTTCGTGGATAGCGAGCCACGCGGGAAGTCTGGTTGTGACAAACGCTTCCCAGCTTTGCTCATCCCACATTTGTGCCCCATGCATGCGGGTGATTTCCAAAAGGATATCAAGCGCGTCGTTGATGATGCGCAAGGCTTCATCTTGATCCCCGACCAGATCGTATTTGCGGCCCAGATACATCAGGATGGCGGCGAGTTGGCCGAGATATTTGTCATTGCCCTGATCATAAAGAACCGGGGGTGCGAGGAAGGGATAGGGTTTGTCTTCCAATGGCTGGTTCTTGAACTGGCCCATTTCGGAAAAACCTGTTTCCTCCCAAGTCGCACCAACATGCGCAAGGACATAGCGGATGAAGTGACCCCGGAACGGGATGGGCCAATAGTAGAGCTTATAATGGTCGGGCATGGGTCGCTTTCAGGTGATCCTGTGTTGATACAGGTGATCGTAATGCGGCTTCATGCGCCTGTGTACCTGTTGAACCCGTTCAGGCGTGTTTTCGAGTTCGATATATTTGCGTGCTTGCGGTTTCAGGCCGGTGGATTGGGCGAGATTGGCGTGGAACGAACCTCCGTCCCACCAGCTATGGGCGGACGGGTCGCCACCGGGTTCCCAGGTTAGGGCCTCTTTGAGATACGGGATTCGAACCGCATCGCAGAACTTTTCAGTCATGGCTTCAGGGTCTTCAAGCAGGTCGTCGCTGTCGATCACGGGCGGCGTGGTGCCGTTATCGAGGGCGGTGAGCAGATCGAAAAGCGCGCGTTGCTCGGGGAAGCCGACCTCGCCTTCGTCAAAGTCGGGCCATTTGTTGAACATCGAGGTGATGGTCTTGGCCGGATCGCGGATCAGAAAGGCGTGGGTGAAATGCGAAAGGAAGTCCGGTGTCCACATGTGGTTGATGTAATGGGGGAAGTCTTTCAGGAAGACAGGGCCTTGTTCGGCCCGTTTTTGGATATCGTCCCAGACGCTTTCAAGGGTAAGGCCGGGCGTGGTGACGTCGCCGGGTTTGAAGCGCTGCCAAAGGGGGTTTTCGCCCTGATACCAGGCCTCGCCAAACGGTTCGTGCAGGCAGTCCATGTCGCCGCGCTGGCGCATCATCCATTCAAAAGCAGTCGAAGTGGAGCGAGGTACGGCCCAGAGGGCGACGATTTTGTGCATATGCGTTTCCCTGTTTATTCTTTCGAAGAGGCTTCGCCTCTCCGACCGGGGCGGGGGCCAGCCCCCGCACCCCCGAAGTATTGATGAAAAGATGAAATCAGAGGGTTTTCAGGAGCGATCCTTTGGCTGTTTCCGGGGCAATCCCCAAAGATTTGAAGACCCGCCAGTAAAGCGCGGTGTCATGGCCGATAACAGGCTTGCCCAAGCTGGCCTCGAGCTGTTCGGTCAGGTGAAGCGGGCGTTGCGGGATGCCGCCGGGACCAGAGCGGAAATTGCACATGCCGTTGATCAGGTAGGCGTCGGCGTTGGGCGCTTTGTCAGCGACATATTCAAAGCTTTTTTGCGCGAGATCGCCTTCGAAGACCCAGCGATGATCGTTGACCTCATCCTGGCTGGCGAACCAGCCTTGATCGTGGAAATTACCAGACCAAAGGACGTCAAACCCCGCTTCTTTGAGAAAACCAACGGTGCCCTGCCACCAGTCGGGCCAGTGGTAGGCGGCGTTCAGCGCCAGTTTTTCGATATTCATTTCGCGCAAAGCTTCGACCATGGCGTAACCTGCCATATGAAAATGCAGGCCGTATTTTTCTGAAAGGTCAGCGCAGTGCCGGCGGATGCCTTCGACGCCAAGGCCGCTGGCGTGCACCCAGTTTGAACCGACCTGAGCCGCCACGTCTGCGCCGTTGCGGGACATGCAGTGGCAGAAATCGTCCATCATGCCGAAGTTCTGTTTCCGCTGGTCAAGACCGTGGGCATAATCCGGGGCGTGGAGCATCCAGCCGTGAACGCCGACACTTTCAGGGGCGATGCGCAGGAAATCCGACGGCGCGGCGTCATAGTCAAAGGGCGGGCAGGTAAACCCCACTTGATGGGGGAAGAGCTTGTGTTCCTCGCGCCATTCTTCCGGCATCAGCATGGGGTTACTCCTGCATTTGCGCCACGGCGCGGTGCTTTGGCAGATCGTCGTCAATTTTCAGCCACGCAAGATGTTCCTGTGTGTGGCAATGAAGATCAGGGGTGTAATTTTCGGGATCATCGCGCGACACGCCGTAAAGGTGGACTTCCCCCGGCCAGCGGGTACTTTCAAAGCTTACCTGAGAGCCGCAGTTGGGGCAGAACCCCCGGGTGGCAATCGCTGACGACTGGAAGAACTTGCGGTCGCCATGCCATGTAACCGCGTCCAGGGCAAAGCCCATCCACGCCACAACGGGTGCCGAAGCGGACCGGCGGCAACTTTCGCAATGGCAAAGCGCGGTCCATTTCGGTTCGGTTTTGGCCTCGTATCGGATGTTTCCGCACAGGCAGCCGCCGGTGATTGTCATGGCGTGGCGTCCCCTTTACCCGTCCACTGCTTCGCGCATCCACTGCTGAAGCTTGGCGATCGAGTGTTCCGAATTCACACCGTGGTTGGGGTCAACCACCAGAGGGCCGGGCACGTAGCCCTTGGACATCAGACCCTTTTGTACGCTTTCGACCAAAGTGACATCTTCCGCCACGGTGGTTTCCAGATCCTGAACCGCCAGCTTGCGGATCACGTCGCTTTCCTGCCCGCCTTCGGTGTACCAGCCGCGGTAAACGACGCAGGCGTCGTGGCCCTCGGTGCGCCAGTGATAGGTGTTCAGAATATTGCCCGGATAGCACTGGAAGCTGAACATCGGCCACAGGAACCACGACTGGTAGTCGCCCGCATGGGGTTTGGTTGCATCGAACGGATAGGTCATCTTGTCCATCGGCTGACACTCGGTGGTGTGGCGCAGCACATAGCCGCCGCCCGCGTCAGGGCTGATGTCATAGGTTTCCGGCTTGACCACCCCTTCGGCAAAGGTCGGGTGGTTCATCGGGCAGTGGTAGCATTCCGAATAGTTTTCAACCGAGACCTTCCAGTTGCATTTCTCGGGCACCTCGACCCATTCGAGCGGGGCCAAGCTGTCGATATTATAGACATAGGCCGCGATCTCGTCGCGCACGCCGGGGAACCATTCGTCCATCGGGGCGGCGTCGTTATCCAGATTTACGAAGATAAACCCGTGAAAATCCTCGGTCCGTACCGAGGTCAGGCAGATTTTCGACCGGTCAAAACCCGGAACCGCCTTGATATTCGGCCCGGCACGAAGGCCGCCTGTCAGCTCGTATGTCCATGCGTGGTAAGGGCAAACCACCACGCGGGTGTTGCCGCTTCCCTGCACCATCTGGTGGGCGCGGTGCTGACAGACATTGTAGAATGTGCGGATCACATTATCGTGCCCGCGAATGGCAAAAAGGCTTTGTCCGGCAATCTCGAAACTTTTGTAATCGCCCGGGTTGGCAATTTCCGAGGCATGACAGGCGAATTGCCATGTGCGGGACAGAAGACCGCTCATTTCATTTTCGAAGATGGCCGGATCGGTGTAATAGCGGGCCGCCAGTGAAATGATCGGTTCGATCCCGGATGAGGGTGCGTTCATGAGGGGTCCTCCTGATAGATGCCAAGCTCGTGCCTGCGCTGATGAAATTTCTCGACCCTTCCCGGAATTTCGGGGCTGGCGACTGCGATGACGAAACTGAGAAGGGTTTCAAGCAGGGCAATGGTTGAAACCGAAGATGGGAAGAATTGCGGCGTGTCGGCCGCAACAACGAAGCCGTGCTGCGCATTCAGGATGATCGGGCTGGCGGGGCTGTCAGAAATGGCGACCACGACCATCCCCTGTTCGCGGGCGATTTTTACCGCTTCGACGACTTCGCTGCGATAGGGTTTGCAGGTGATGGCGATCAGAACATCGCGTTTGTCGGCCCAGGCCAGATCATCCACAGCGGTCGAGCCGGGGCGCGGGATGGCGTGGAATTGGGTCATGCCGGTTGAGGCAAGATAGGTGAAGTTGCGGGCGTTCGAATTGTTGACCCCGACCCCGAGGGTGAAAACCTGACGCGAGTTCCAGATGTCCTCGGCGGCATTTTTCAATGCGTCCACGGCGATGCCTGCGAAGGTTTCTTCGATATTGTCGAACATCGAGCGGACCATGTCGGCGTAAAGTTCACCAAGATTGCCCGCCTGTTCGATCGACTGAAGCCAGCGGGCACGGTCGGGGAAGCTGGCACCGCCTTTGCGTATTTGTTCGCGAAAGGGTTCGCGGAAATCGTCGTAGCCCTGAAAGCCCACCTGACGGGCCATGCGGACGAAGGTGTTGGGTTTTACATTGGCGGCCTCGGCGATTTCGCGCACGGTTGAAACCCCGACTTCCTGAGGGTTTTCCAGCACGAAACGGGCCGCCTTTTGCGCTTCCGGCGTCAGGGCGTCCCATTCATCGGTCAGACGGTCCAGGACCGTATATGATACATTTGTGTCATTCATTATTGACGACGGTACATATGTATCATTAGCCTGTCGAGAGAAATTGCGACTCGCTAACAGGAAAATTCGACATGGCCGAGAAACAGCTCCCCTCGCACGCTCGCGTGGTCATCGTAGGCGGAGGCGTCATGGGTGTGGGCCTTGCCTATCATCTGGGACACGAAGGATGGGGCGACGACACTGTCCTTTTGGAAAAAGCCGAGCTGACCAGCGGGTCGACATGGCACGCGGCCGGGCAGATCACCCATTCCACCAGCTCATACGGATTGGGCAAGATGGTGGATTACAACATCGGCCTTTATTCGGGCGCGTTAGAGCGTGAAACAGGTCAGGCCGTCACCTGGCATGGCTGCGGATCGTTCCGGCTGGCCTATACCGAGGATGAGATGGATTGGCTGCGGCACACGCTTTCGGTGGGTCGTGCGCTTGGCTTTAATATCGAACTGGTTGATCCTGATTTCATTGCAGAAAAGCACCCATTTTATAACCTCGAAGGTGTGATTGGCGCGCTTCATACGCCGGATGACGGGCATGTGGATCCAACCAATGTGACCATGGCAATGGCGGCAGGTGCGCGTCAGAAAGGTGTTCAGATTTTTCGCCGGTGCCGCGCGACCAATATTACGCAGGCCGAAAACGGCGCATGGGTGGTCGAGACCGAAAAAGGCACGATCACATGCGAGCATGTGGTGAATGCAGGCGGCACCTATGCGCGTCAGATGGGCGAATGGTCGGGGCTGCAATTGCCGATGACCTCGATGACCCACCATTATTTCGTGACCGAAGATGTGCCTGAATTCAAAGGTTTGGACACGGAACTTCCGGTGATCCGCGACGACAGGTTGGTCTCGGGCTATATCCGCATGGAGCAGAAAAAAGGCCTGATCGGAATTTACGAGAAAGAGAATTCGAACTCGGTCTGGCATGATGAATGCCCGTGGGATTACGAAAACTGGCTGTTCGATGCGGATTATGATCGGGTGATGCCATGGCTTGAGAATTCGCTGGAACGCATGCCGATCTTTGCCGAGCTTGGCATAACCCGCGAAGTGCATGGCGCGATTTCACATCCGCCCGATGGCAACCCGATGGTCGGCCCTGCGGGCGGGGTGAAAAACTATTGGTGCTGTTGCGGCACCCAAATCGGGATCGGCTGGGGGCCGGGCCTGACCCGCGAATTGGCCAAATGGATGGTGCATGGCTCAGCCGACATCAACATGCGTGAATTCGATCCGCGTCGCTTTGGGCAGTATGCCGTCAAGGATTGGCAGGTCGAGAAGGCGCATGAGGATTACAAGCTGCGGCATGAAATCCCCTTCCCCCATTTCAACCGATTGGCCGGGCGACCGATCAAACCGTCTCCGCTTTATGAGCGCCTGAAAGAGAAAGGCGCTGTCTATGAAGAGGTGTTCGGCCACGAGCGCCCGCGCTGGTTTGCGCGGGATGGCGTGGCCCAGCAGGACCACTATTCATTCAGGCGCAACGAAGTCTTCGACATGGTCGGGCACGAATGCCGGGCTGTGCGGGAAAATGTCGGGATCATGGACATCTCGGCCTTCACCAAGGTTGAGGTTGCGGGGCCGGATGCTGAGGTGTTCCTTGATCGTCTGGTCGCAAACCGCTTGCCCAAGAAAGTGGGCGGGATCGCGCTGACCCATATGCTGAACCGCCGTGGGCGGATCGAGCTTGAAACGACGGTCGTCAAGCTGGACGAAGGCCGCTATTACCTTGTTTGTGCAGCGTTTTTTGAAAACCGCCTTGTTGATCATCTGAACCAGAACCTCGCGGGTGAACATGCAGACATCATCCTGCGTTCGAATGATTGGGCCGCCATCGCTCTCAATGGCCCAAAAACCCGCGAGGTTTTGGGCGCATGTACGGATGCCCCCCTGGATAACGCGAATTTCCGCTGGCTGACGGCGCAAGAGATCACGGTTGCGGGGCACAAGCTTTGGGCGTTCCGCATGTCTTACGCCGGTGAATTGGGGTGGGAGTTCCACATTCCGCGCGACAGTGCCTTGGCCGTTTATGACGCCCTCTGGGCGGCTGGCGAGGCGCATGGCATAACCGATTACGGAAGTTTCGCGATGAACGCATTGCGGATGGAGAAGGGCTTCAAAGGGGCCGGTGAGCTGACCAACGAAGTCACCCTGCCCGAAGCGGACGTGATGCGGTTTGCCAGGCTCGACAAAGACTATCTGGGGGTCGAAGCGACCCGCGTTTCAGCGCAACAGCAAGCCAAGGGCGAAATGCCTTGGGTTTGCGCCTATCTCGAAATCGAGCCGGACGGGGAGGAAGACGGCCATGGCGGCGAAGCGGTAATTGCCGACGGCCAGGTTGTCGGGGCGACGGCTTCGGTCGCTTTTGGACATACATACGGGAAAATTCTGGCCTTTGCTTATGTCAGGCAATGGGCAAACACGCCGGGCAAAGAGGTTGAGGTCGTCATCGCCGGGCATCCGCGCAAGGCTAAAATTCTGGCTGATCCGGTCTATGATCCCGAAAGCACCCTGCCAAGGACGGACGCATGAATGAAATTCCAAAGACGATGAAAGCCATGGTCACGATGGCCCACGGAGATCTTGACCAAATGGTTCTTCACACCGATTGGCCCACCCCTGCCCCGGCAGCCGGAGAGGTTCTGATCCGCGTAAAAGCCTGCGGATTGAACAATACCGATGTGAACACCCGAACCGGCTGGTACTCAAAGGCCGTCACCGACCGCACGACCGGGGGCGCCTATGACACGGTCAACGAAGATGACCCGACCTGGGGCGGCGCTCCGATCGCATTCCCGCGCATTCAGGGCGCGGATGTGTGTGGCATCATCGAAGCGGTGGGCGAAGGGGTTGATGCGGGCCGCATTGGTCAAAGGGTTATTTCAGACAATTGGCTGCGCGATCCGGCCGATCCTGAAAACATGGACAAAACCGGATATTACGGCAGCGAGCGTGATGGCGGCTTTGCTGAATACACGACCCTTCCGGCAATCAATGCTGTCGCCGTCAACTCAGAATATTCCGACGCCGAAATGGCCACCTTCAGCTGTTCATACTCAACCGCCGAAGGCATGCTGACCCGCGCCAATGTGACCTCTGCCGACACCGTATTGGTGCCCGGTGCATCCGGCGGCGTCGGCGGCGCCCTGGTGCAACTGGCCAAGCGGCGCGGCGCGCGGGTGATTGCCCTTGCGTCCGAAGCCAAACACCCGGACGTGGCCCGGCTTGGACCCGACCGAATTCTGCCGCGCGGTCCGGCCAATCTGCGGGATGCTTTGGGCGACGAGAAAATCACCGTAGTTGCCGATATCGTCGGCGGAGATTACTGGCCCAAGCTGATCGACATCCTTGAACGCGGTGGCCGCTATACCTGTTCGGGGGCGATTGCCGGACCCATGGTCTCGCTTGATCTGCGCACTTTCTACCTGCGCGACCTGACATTCACCGGGTCAACGATCATCCCGCCCGAGGTGACACGAAACCTCGTGACATATATTGAAGCGGGCGAGATCAAACCGGCTCTGGCCGCCACATATCCGCTTGCGCAACTGCGCGAGGCGCAGGCCGCGTTCATCGCCAAGAAACACACCGGAAATATCGTCGTCGTGCCATGACATCTGACGCCCCCCTGTAACAGCCGCTTATCGAGGCCCGCAAATTGACCCAACCCCCGGCACATATCGCCCACGCGATAGATACCCCGCGCAGCGCCCATTTTGGGCGCGTCGAGGGTCAAGGGACTGGTGTGCCCGAAATCTCTTTAACGAAAGGCAAGGGATGAAAATTACCCGTATCAGCCTTTACAAAACGGACTTGCCCTATATCGGCGGCACCTATGTCTGGGGTGCGGGCAACCCGATTTCGGCGGCAAAGGCCAATGTGGTGGTTGTGGACACCGATGCGGGCGTATCGGGATGCGGGGAATTCACCCCATGCGGTGAAAATTACATGGTCGCCCATTCCGAAGGGGTCGAGGCCTTCCTTCGCCTCGCCACGCCACATCTTCTGGGCGAAGACCCCCGTCAGGTCGCGCGAATGGAACGCCTGATGGATCATATCGTTCAGGGGCACGGCTATGCCAAAGCCCCCATGGATGCGGCCTGCTGGGATATCCTTGGCAAAGCCACGGATCAGCCGGTGTGGATGCTGATGGGTGGCAAGCTGACCAATGGCGCACCGATGTACCGCGTTGCCCCGCAAAAGGCGCTGGGCGAAACGATTGACGAGTTGGACCGGCACCGCAAGGCAGGGTATCGGCAGTTCCAAATCAAGGTCGGCGGCGATTGGGCAACCGATATTGACCGTATCCGCGACACGGTAAGCTTGATGCAGGCTGGCGAAAAAGCCATGGCCGATGCCAATCAGGGCTGGCGCGTTGATAACGCCGTCCGGGTGGCCCGCGCCACCCGCGATCTGGATTTCATTCTCGAACAGCCGTGCAAAACCTACGAGGAATGCCAACAGGTGCGCCGGGTCGCCGAGCAGCCCATGAAACTGGACGAATGCATAACCGGAATGCACATGGCCCAACGTATCGTGGCCGATCGCGGGGCCGAGATCTGCTGTCTGAAAATCTCGAACCTTGGCGGGTTGTCAAAGGCCCGCCGCGTGCGGGATTATCTGGTGGAAAACCGCATCCCCGTGGTCAGCGAAGACACATGGGGAGGTCAGATTACGACCGCCGCCGTCGCCCAGTTCGCGGCCTCGACACCCGAGGAATTCCTGATCAATTCCACCGACCTGATGAACTACAACACCCGTACAACAGGCATCGGCGGCGCAACCACCAAAGACGGCAAGCTCTACGCCCCCGACACACCGGGCCTCGGCGTCACACCCGACTTCGAAAGCCTGGGCGCACCGGTCGCCATATGGGGCACATAATGCTTCACCTTTTCATAAATACTTCGGGGGAGTCGCTCAAAAAGCGACGGGGGCAGAGCCCCCACCCCACCGCGACGCGCAAAGCGCGGCGCAATCAAGGACCAAAGCTATGAAAATAACCCGCATCACCGTATTCCAAACCGATCTTCCGCTGGAGCACCCCTATTGGCTGTCCGGTGGCCGGTTGAAATTCGAATGCCTTGACGCAACCTTGGTGAAGATCGAAACCGACGCAGGTCTGACCGGATGGGGCGAAGGCACCCCTTGGGGCCACACCTACGTCCCGGCCCATGGCCCCGGCATTCGGGCGGGCATCGAAACCATGGCCCCGTTCATCCTCGGCCTTGATCCGCGCAAACTGCTGGATATCGAACGCGCGATGGACCTTGCCCTGCCGGGTCATCTCTATGCCAAATCCCCCATCGACATGGCCTGCTGGGACATTGCAGGCCAAGCGGCCGGCCTGCCCATCGCCGATCTGATGGGTGGCGGCTCGCGCACCCCCCGGCCCATCGCCTCATCGGTCGGGGCCAAAACGGTTGAGGAAACCCGCGAGGTGATGGACCGCTACCGCAAGCGTGGGTATATCGCCCATTCGGTAAAAATCGGTGGCAACGTCACCCGCGACATTGCCCGCATACGCGATGTCGAAGCGCATCGGACCGAGAATGAAATCATCCTCTATGACGTCAACCGAGGATGGACCCGCCAGCAGGCATTGCAGGTCATGTCGGCGACTGAAGACCTGAATGTGATGTTCGAACAACCGGGCGAAACGCTTGATGACATCGCCGCCATCAGCCACAAACACGCAGCCCCCGTCAGCGTCGACGAAAGCCTGGTGACGCTGCAAGACGCCACCCGCATCGCCCGCGACGGGTTAGCCGAGGTTTTCGGAATCAAGCTGAACCGCGTCGGCGGTCTGACCAAGGCCGCCCGTATGCGTGATGTCGCCTTGGCGCATGGCATTGATATGTTCGTCATGGCCACCGGAGGCAGCGTGCTGGCCGATACCGAGGCTCTACATCTGGCTGCAACCATCCCCGACTATAATTGCCATGCCGTTTGGGCCTGCCAGGACATGCTGACCGTCGATATCGCCGGCGGACGCGGACCGCGCAACCAAAACGGCCACCTTCACCTGCCCGAAACTCCGGGCCTTGGCGTTCACCCCGATGAAGAGGCACTGGGCAATCCGGTGGCGGTTTACTCATGAAGATCACCCGAATCTCTCTTTGGCACGTCCCGCTGACCAGCCATGAAACCTATTACATGGCCGACGGCAAAACCTGCGATACCGTCGAAAGCGCCATTCTGCGTATTGATACGGACAGTGAAATATCGGGATGGGGCGAGGTTTGCCCGATCCCGCATTACCTGCCCGCCTATGCCCGTGGTGTTGGCCCTGCCCTGCAAGAGCTGGCCCCTGTGCTGATCGGTGCCGATCCGCTCGGTCCCGAGGCGTTGATGGCAAAACTGGACGCCTATCTGATCGATCACCGCTATGCCAAATCTGCCGTGGACATTGCGCTTTGGGACATCACCGCGAAAGTGGCGGGTTTGCCGCTTCACGCGCTATTGGGCGGGCAGCGGCAGGACAGGATGCCGCTTTATCACTCGATCACTTGTGTTGCGCCGGACGAAATGGCCCGTATCGCGCTGGAAGCCAGGAACGGCGGCATGACCCAGTTTCAGGTCAAGCTTGGTGCGTCAGGCGACTGGCAAACCGATGCAGAACGCCTGATCAAGGTCCGCGAAGCTGTCGGCGATGGCCCGTTGGTCTATGGGGACTGGAACTGTGGCGCGACACAGTTGGACGCCACCCGAACCGCCCGCGCGGTTCAGCATCTCGATATCATGCTCGAACAGCCCTGCGCCACGATCGACGAATGCGCCACGGTCCGGCACGCAACGGGCCTGCCGATGAAGCTGGATGAAAACGCCCACGACATCCCGTCACTGCTGGAAGGCCATGCCAAGGGCGTGATGGACGCTGTCGCAATCAAACTGTCAAAATTCGGCGGTCTTTCTGCTTCACGCAAAGCCCGTGATCTGTGCGAGCATCTTGGCGTGAAAATGTGTGTCGAATGCACCTGGGGGTCCGACATTGTGACGGCAGCGGCGTTGCATCTTGCATCGGCGACGAAGCCTTCGCGGCTTCTTAATACCTGTGACCTGTCACATTACGTCGGCCCGCGCATCGCAGTTGACGTTCCAACCCGCAAAGATGGGCGCATAGCACCGCCGCAAGGGGCGGGTCTTGGCATTACGCCCGACACCGACCTGCTTGGCACCCCCGATCTTATCCTAGACTGACCCATTCCGGAGCCTTCAATGACCGATCTCAGCAACGCTTATCCGACACATGATCCGGCTTGGGTGCAGCAGATGCATGCCGATCACTACCTGCAAAGCTGGTTGAAGCAGGGTGGCAAGCCCCGGGTGATCGCCGGGGCATCGGGCAGCTGGTTCTGGGACACCGGCGGCAAGCGCTATCTTGATTTTCAATCGCAGCTGGTCAACGCCAATCTGGGACACCAGCACCCGAAAATCGTGCAGGCGATCAAGGATCAGGCCGACAAGCTGTGCTATATCGGCCCCGCGATGGGATCGGATGTGCGCTCGGAACTGGCGGCGATCATGAACGAGATCACGCCCGCCAATATTACCTCGACATTCTTCACCACAGGCGGCGCGGCGGCCAACGAAACTGCGATCCGTCTGGCGCGGCATTACACCGGCCGTACCAAGATCATCGCGCGGTATCGCAGCTATCACGGCGCGACCGGCGGCAGCCTGTCGCTGACAGGCGACCCGCGCCACCACCTGACCCGCGCCGATATGCCCGGCGTGGTGCGGATGCTGGACCCTTATGTATATCGCCTGCCCACCGGCCACAGCGACCCGGCCAACTGCCCGGTTGCGCAAGGCGGTCCACATCTGGAAGAGCTGCTGATGTACGAAAACCCGAACACCGTCGCGGCGGTCATTCTTGAGACCGTGGTTGGCACCAACGGCATTATCGTTCCGCCGGACGGCTACCTCCAGTCGATCAAGGAAACCTGCGAGAAATACGGCATCCTGCTGATCGCCGACGAGGTCATGGCGGGCTTTGGCCGCACCGGGAAATGGTTCGCGGTCGATCATTGGGGGGTGCAGCCAGATATCATCACCTCGGCCAAGGGCATCAACTCGGGCTATGTGCCCTTGGGCACAATGTCGGTCAGTACCAATCTTCATGATTGGCTGCGCAACACCCCCCTGCCCGGCGGATTGACCTATGCGGGTCATCCTTTGGCTTGTGCCTCGGGTGTAGCCGCCATCCGCGCTATGCAGGAAGAGGGCACGCTTGCCCATGCCACGGCTATGGGTGAGATAATGCGAAGTGAACTGCACAAACTGGCCGGAAAGCACCCCTCGATCGGGGATATTCGCGGGCTTGGCATGTTCAACGGGATTGAACTGGTAAAGGATCGCGAAACCAAGGACCCGCTGGTGCCTTTTGCCGCCAAAGGTGACGACGCCAAGCCAATGTCGGATATGATGGGTTATGCGATGGATCAGGGGCTGTATCTGTCGTTCTTCTCGAACGTCATCCGCCTGACGCCTCCGCTGAATATCAGCGAAGAAGACCTGATGACCGGTCTCGAAAGACTTGATCGGACGCTCGATATCGCTGACCGGGCGATTGAAGGCTGACACTGTCGGATTATGGCTTTAGGATTGCCACATGGGCAAACCGGTTTCTTCCATCCGCAACCTCGGTCCGGCATCGGACAAAGTGTTCGCGCGCGCGGGCATCAAGGATGCCGAAACGCTTTTCGCGATGGGGGCGGATAAGGCCTATGCCAAGCTGCTGGAAACCGGAACCCGCCCGCATTTCATCGGATATTACGCCTTGGTTATGGGCTTGCAGGGACGACCGTGGAACGATTGTCAGGGCGAAGAAAAAATCCAGCTGCGCAAGCGCTTTGACGAAATCACGTCAGCGCAACGAAATCCACATACGGGGATTGAGAGTATCCTCAACAAAATTGGCGTTATTGAAAAAACGTCCTGAAATTCATCTTTCCAAAAATACTCTGGGAGAGCGCGAGAGGGCAACGCCCTCTCGCCCCGGTCGGATCGCGCAAGCGATCCGAAACCAAAGTCTCAGACCTTAGCCAACCAGCTCTAGACCCGAGAAGAAATACGCGATCTCGACCGCTGCGGTTTCAGGTGCGTCCGAACCGTGAACCGAGTTTTCACCGACCGATTCAGCGAATTCCGCACGGATGGTGCCCGGCGCCGCATCGGCAGGGTTGGTCGCGCCCATAACTTCGCGGTTTTTCGCAATGGCGCCTTCGCCCTCCAGAACCTGCGCAACAATCGGTGCCGACGCCATGAATTCGCACAGCTCGTCATAGAAGGGACGCTCGGCGTGCACGGCGTAGAAAACACCCGCCTGGGCTTTGGTCAGGTGGATGCGTTTCTGGGCAACGATGCGCAGGCCGGCCTCTTCAAATTTTGCGTTGATTGCGCCGGTCAGGTTGCGGCGGGTGGCATCGGGTTTGATGATCGAAAAGGTGCGTTCCAGCGCCATGGTAGGTTCTCCTGATTTGGGGGCCAGACCCCTTGCCTGCCCCAATGTTCAAATTGGCGCTCCGATAGCATGTGGATTGCCCTTTGGAAAGTCCTTGCATGCGTCAATGCCGCGCCAGGATTATCGGCCCTTCAATGCCAGCGATCAGGTTGGCATAAGCCAGACCCGATCCACCGCGCAACGCGCAAAAAGGGCTGACGGCTTGCCCATGCTGTTGAAAGCCCATAGCGTCTCGGGATTTGCTCTGCTAAAGCGTTTCAAAATTGACTTGAGACATACGTTGATTTTGAAACGCCCACATCATCAATAGGTTTCGCACGTGTCGCCATAGTGCCTGTGTCTCAGCAACATGGCGAAACGGTTTAGGTCGCACGCATGTTAAAGATCGAATCCATCAATTATGCCGTCCAGGGCCGTCCCTTGTTCGAAGATGCAAGCGCCATAATTCCAACCGGCCACAAGGTTGGTTTGGTCGGTGCCAACGGAACGGGAAAAACCACGCTGTTCCGCCTGATCCGCGGCGAGCTGGCGTTGGAAAGCGGGGAAATTTCCGTGCCCCGTGGGGTGCGTATTGGCGGGGTGGCACAGGAAGTGCCGTCCTCGGATACCTCGTTGCTGGACACGGTGCTTGCAGCCGATACCGAACGCACTGCCCTGATGACGGAAGCAGAGCATGCCAAGGACCCGCTTCGCATCGCCGAGATACAAACCCGCCTGACCGATATTGACGCCTGGTCGGCCGAGGCGCGGGCCTCGTCGATCTTGAAGGGTTTGGGATTTGATGATGCCCAACAACTTCGCCCCTGCTCGGATTTTTCCGGCGGATGGCGGATGCGGGTCGCCCTTGCCGGTGTTCTGTTTGCCCAGCCGGATCTTTTGTTGCTCGATGAGCCGACCAACTATCTTGATCTGGAAGGCAGCCTGTGGCTAGAGGCCTATCTGGCCAAATACCCGCACACGGTTATTGTCATCAGCCACGATCGCGCATTGCTCAACCGATCCGTCGGCGGCATTCTTCATCTTGACGAACGCAAGCTGACTTACTGGACCGGCACCTACGACCAATTCGCCCGGCAGCGGGCGGACCAGCGGGCCATCATGGCGGCCACGGCGAAGAAACAGCAGGCGCGAAAAGAGCATATGCAGAAATTCGTCGACCGTTTCCGCTATAAGGCGTCCAAGGCAAAGCAGGCGCAAAGCCGTCTGAAGATGATTGAAAAGATGGACATGGTCGCCGCCCCCGAAGACGCGGCAAGGCGCAAGTTCACCTTCCCGCCGCCGGAAGCGCTTTCACCGCCTATCGTCAATATCGAGGGCGGCGCGGTGGGCTATGGTGACACTGTCGTTTTGAAGCACCTGAACCTGCGCATTGATCAGGATGATCGCATTGCCTTGCTGGGCAGGAACGGTCAGGGCAAATCCACGCTGTCAAAACTGCTGTCGGGCAGGTTAGAGAAAATGGCGGGCAAGCTTGTCACCGCCGGCAAATTGCGGGTCGGATATTTCGCGCAGCATCAGGTGGATGAGTTACATATAGATGAAACCCCCTTGCAGCATCTACAGCGCGAACGGCCCGATACGCCCCCGTCGCGATTGCGGGCGACATTGGCGGGGTTCGGCCTGGGCGCGGATCAGGCGGAAACCGAGGTTGGGCGGTTGTCTGGCGGCCAGAAAGCACGCTTGTCTTTGCTTCTGGCCACGCTCGATGCGCCGCATCTTTTGATATTGGACGAACCCACCAACCATCTGGATATCGAAAGCCGCGAGGCGCTGATGGAAGCGCTGAACGAATATTCCGGGGCCGTGGTTCTGGTAAGCCACGACATGCATTTATTGTCGCTGGTGGCGGATCGGCTTTGGCTTGTGTCTGACGGCACCGTCACGCCCTATGAGGACGATCTTGACTCCTACCGCCGTTTCCTTCTGGCCCCCGAAAAGGCCGCACGCCCCGCCAAACCCGCGGCGGTAAAACCAAAACGACCGTCGCGGGATATGGTCCTTGGCCTTCGGGCCGAGGTTAGAAAATGCGAAGAGCGGTTAAGCAAGCTGGCCGAAATGGAAGAAAAGCTTTCGGTCAAACTGGCCGATCCCTCATTATACGAGGACCAAGGCGTCAAGGACCTCGAAGTCTGGAACCGGAAATATGCGGAAGTGACCGAAGCCATTGAAAGGGCCGAGGCATTGTGGCTGGATGCGCAGGAAAAACTTGAGGTCGCCGAGCGTTGAAAAACAAGTATGACAAAATCTATGCGGAAGGGCGCGATGTCCTTGGCACGGCTTTTCCTGAAATCATGGCGGCCTTCGAAGGGTACGAAAGCCTGACAATTCTTGATGTCGGGGCCGGACAAGGCCGCGATGCTTTGCCATTGGCGCGTATGGGGCATCGGGTGGTTGCCATTGATCCGTCACGGATCGGGATTGCCCAATTGGCCGAAGACGCAAATGCCGAAGGTCTGGATATAACCGCGATTGTGGCAAGGGTTGAGGAATTTAAGCCGACGGAACAATTCGATGTGCTGTTGTTTGACCGGACCCTCCACATGATCCTTGACGAAACCGAACGTCACGCGGCGCTGAAACAGTGTTTGCCCTGGGCCAAACCGACCGCCCGGATCATCATCGCGGATGAGAAAAGCAACCTGCCCGGATTGCGCGGTGTCATCGAGGCCGATGGCGATTGGGAAATGACTTTCGCCGCGAAGGGCTTCGTGTTCTATTCTCGGAAACCACCCCTGTAAACGAGCATGATTTTGGACACCGCATTTCTGATCACTGCATTTGCAGCGCTTTTTGTCGTCATCGACCCGATTGGACTGACGCCTTTGTTTGTTGCCTTGACCAAGGGCGCAGACGCCAAACATCGTCGCGGCGTCGCATTTCGGGCCTCGGTTATCGGGGCCTGCATTCTGCTTGCCTTTGCCCTGTTTGGCGAAGCCGTACTGGGCTTTATCGGCATTTCGATGCCCGCCTTCCAGATTGCCGGAGGAATTTTGTTGCTGCTGACGGCGTTGGACATGCTGTTCGAGCGCCGCTCAAAACGACGCGGAAAGAATGTGGCGGACATGCCCGACCCTTCTGTGTTCCCCCTTGCAACCCCCCTGATCGCCGGTCCAGGTGCGATTGCCACTGTCATTCTGCTGATGGGACAGACCAACAGCCCAGCCGGATCGATTGCCGTAATCGGCGTGATGCTGGCCGTGGTCGCAATTGTGTGCCTGTTCTTCATGGCCGGAGGATTGCTCGAGCGCATTCTGGGACAGATCGGCATTGATGTGGCCACAAGGTTGCTGGGAATGTTGCTGGCCGCATTGTCGGTGCAATTCATGATCAACGGAATATCGACGGTCGACTGGCCCTTTTAGGCTGCGTCAGGCCACCCAAAGTGTTTTGCCACATTATTGAAACACAGGCACATTGGCGAAACACTCGAAACCTATTGAGATTATGCGCGGTTAAAATCAAATTCGCATCTCAAATTGATCTCGAAACGCCTTAAATACCAATCATGTCTTCTGATCAAATCGCATACCTGATCTATTTTTCGCTGCTGCTCGTGGCGATTGGCGGCTGGGTATTCGTCAAAAACCGCGCGTCCTTGGGAAACCTCGCCCAAATGGCGGCGCTTTGGGGTTTGATCTTTCTTGGGGCTATTGCGGCTTTCGGGCTGTGGGATGACATTCGCAGATCGACCCTTCCCAGGCAGACCGTGATAGCGGACCGGGCGATTGAATTGCCCCGCGCCCCGGACGGACATTTCTATGCAGTGATGAAGCTAAACGGGGAAAGCGTGCGCTTCATGGTCGATACCGGTGCCACGCAACTGGTTTTAACCCAGGCGGATGCCAGGCGTGTCGGGCTTGATCCGGAAAACCTGCCCTATCTCGGACGGTCGGAAACAGCGAATGGCCAGATACGCACGGCCTATAGCACGGTGGACGTGATCACCTTTGGCCCGTTCAGGGATGAAGGGGTTGACGTTTCAATCACCCGTTCGGATCTGGATATTTCGCTGTTGGGTATGCGGTATCTGGAATTGTTCGACAGTGTTGAAATACGACAGGACCGTCTGATCCTGAGCCGATAAAGCGTCTCAGGTTGATCTCGAATCGCTTTAGGCCCTATCGTTCAGCCTTCTTTTGCCAGTTTCCGTTTTCTTCTGACCAATATTGGGCCGGGCATCCGGCGTCGGTCAGGGCTTTCCACTGGCTACGCGCCTGATTAAGGGCTGTGTCGTTATTGCCGTCAAAAATAACGCATACCCGCGCCAGTGTGTTGACTTCATCTGCCGAAACCACTGCCCCGTCGATGCTGACCAGACAGGTCGCCCCATTTGCGGATGTATCCTTTGTGCCCAGAAGGATCGGCTGATCGGCGTCATGCGCCCCGCCCTCGATCCCGTGTGGCAGAAAGCCCGAAGCCGCGTCATGCCAGAGTTTTTCGTCCAGCGTTTCAAGGCTGTCCGGGCTTGTTCCGCGAATATAAACCCGCCATCCGGCTTCGAGCGATTTTGCCAGCAACTGGGGCAAAGTTGCCTCGATCGGGCGGCGGGTCAGATGATAGAAATACGCTGCCCCCATCAGACCTCAAAACCGTCGCGGATCATCCGGTCAAGCGCCATGACCCCCCAGCCGGTCGCCCCTTTCGGTGCCATCGCGGTTGGTTTCGCGACCGACGCAACCCCGGCGATATCAATATGAATCCACCGTGTTTCATCTTTGACGAAACGCTCAAGAAAGGCCGCTGCGGTGCACGATCCAGCCGCACGCCCGCCTGCATTTTTCATATCCGCAATGGATGAGTTCATCGCTTCGTTATAGCCCTCGCCCAATGGCATGCGCCATGCCCCTTCGCCCTCGGCCCTGGCCGCATCCAGCAATTGGTCTGCAAACGTGTCATCATTCGAGAACACGCCAGCATTGTCGTGACCCAGCCCGATGATAATCGCGCCGGTCAAAGTTGCCAGATCAATCATTCCCACCGGATTAAACCGCTCCTGTGCGTACCACATCACGTCGCACAGAACCAAACGCCCCTCGGCATCGGTGGTAATCACCTCGATCGTGTCCCCCTTCATCGAGGTCAAGACATCGCCGGGCCGGTAAGCATTGCCAGACGGCATGTTTTCGACCAGTCCGATCAGGCCGACCACATTGGCTTTGGCTTTGCGCAGAGCGAGCGTTTTCATAACGCCGGTAACAACGGCCGCACCCCCCATATCCATGGTCATTTCTTCCATGCCGCCGGATGGCTTGATGCTGATACCGCCCGTATCAAACACGACACCCTTGCCAACCAGCGCCAGAGGTGCCTCGCCATCTTCGCCGCCATTCCATTGCATCACCGCCAGTTTTGACGGGCTGACACTGCCCTGCCCGACCGCAAGCATGGCGGTCATGCCAAGCTCGGCCAGTTTGTCTTCGTCCAGAATTTCAACCTCGACCCCGACATCGCGCAATGCCTCGGCGCGTAAGGCAAATTGGGAAGTCGTCAAAACATTCGCCGGTTGGCTGACCAGATCACGGGTCAGAAATACGCCTTCGGCCACGGCGAGCGGCCCCTTGCAAAGATCTTCAAGCCCCTCTGGGTTGGTTGACATGACGGTGACACCCGCCTTTGCCGTATCTTCAACCGAGGTTTTGTGATCGTTGAACGCATACCCGCGCAACGCGATGCCCTGCACAATCTCGGCTGCATTCTTGTTCAGCCCCGCTAGGATCAAGAGCAAAGACTTTTTCTGACCGCCCCCAAGCTTGGCCAATGCCGCACCTGCCTTTCGCGCCGTCAGCGCGTCGGGTCTTTTGGCAAGTTTCACGATATCCACCGCCTCGGCCGACATGCCGTTCGGCCATGAAATCGACAGCACATCGGCATCCTTGGCCTTGGCAAATTCTTCACTTTCAAGAACACGCAGTACCGCACCGCGGGTCAGCTTGTTCAGGCGTCGGACGGATTGGTTCATTGTTCCTTCCGGCGGCACGAACACAGCCACGCGACCGGCGGCGTCTGCCAGCGCATTGATGTCCAAATCCTGAAAATCGAAACCGGTAACATCGGTCATTGTCGTGCCTCCACTAAAACTTTGTCAGCGAGTCCTAGCCTGTGGCCGGTCGAATGGCCAGATAGCAGTTTTCCCTTCTGCCGCTTTCGTTTAGCTTGAACCAAACGCGGCCCGAAATCGGAAAAGGAACTTGGGCAGAACTGATCGCTATATCCTGTCACAATTGCTTGTGCTGTTCGGGTTTTTTTCGCTCGTGCTGGTGTCCATCTATTGGATCAACCGGGCTGTGGTCTTGTTCGACACGCTGATCGGCAGCGGCTATTCTACCCTGGTTTTTCTTGAATTTACGGCACTTTCACTGCCCAATGTGATCCGCATGGCATTGCCCCTGGCAGAATTCGCGGCGGCGGCCTATGTGTGCAACCGCCTGATCACCGACAGTGAAATGGTGGTCTTGCAGACAACCGGATTTTCCCCATGGCGACTGGCGCGGCCATTCATCTGGTTCGGTCTGATCGTTGCGTTGATGATGTCTTTGCTGACCCATTATCTGGTTCCCGCATCCTCGGCACAGTTGCAGCTTCGAACCGAGGAGATATCCCAAAGCATCACCGCGAAGCTGCTGACCGACGGAACATTTCTGCACCCGTCCGACGGAATCACGTTCTACATCCGGGAAATCACGCCCGAGGGCATTCTTGAAGATGTCTTTCTGGCCGATAATCGCGAAGACGATGTCAGCCACGTGTTCACCGCTTCGGAAGCCTATCTCGTGCGCGAGGATGAAGGAACAAAACTGGTCATGGTGGACGGAATGGCCCAGTCACTTTCGGATGATGGACGGCTTTCCATCACCAATTTCCGCGATCTGACCTATGATGTGGGAAATCTCGTCTCCGGCTTCGGCAGTTCGGTCATGCGGATTCAACACCAATCCACCTTTGACCTGCTGTTCGACACCGATCGTGTGTCCGCGCTTTCCGGATCGTCCCCCGGACGCATCATGGAACAGGTTCATGGGCGGTTTTCACAAGCCACGCTGGCTGTCGTGATCTCGATCATTGCGTGCAGCACGTTGATTCAGGGCAGTTTCAGCCGCTTTGGGCCTGGCAAATTTGCGGTCGTGGCCTTGATGATCCTGATCGTTCTGAAAGTGATCGAGAGCGCCTCAACCGAACCGGTTCGCGCCGATCCTTCGAATTGGTGGATGATGTATCTTGCCACTTTCACGGGGGTCGGCATCTATATCCTTCAGCAGATGAACACCTCGGGCTATTTCAGGCGCAAAAAGCGGCAAGGGGCAGGCGCATGAAGTTGCACATGTATTTCGCCCGCAAATTCCTGATCTATTTTCTGGGTCTGACGGTCGGGTTTTTCATCCTGCTGGTCCTGATCGACCTGATCGAAGAGGCGCAGCGCTTCGAAGCCGGCACCATTACGCTGGCCGAAGCCTTGGGTCTGACACTGCTCAAATCGCCAAGAAGCATGTATATCATCATGCCACTGGTTGCGGTTTTAAGCTCGTTGGCATTGTTTCTGTCGCTCGCACGAAGTTCCGAGCTGGTTGTCGCGCGGTCTGCCGGTCGGTCTGCCCTTCTGGCCCTATGGGCACCGTTCTTGCTGATGATCCTGATCGGTGTCGGGTTGATCACCATTCTCAACCCGATCGCAGCTGCCACGACCAAGCAATACGAAGCCCTGCTGGACAGCTATAGAACGGGGGAAACAAACGTCTTTTCAATCTCGCAAGAAGGTCTTTGGCTGCGGCAGGGCAATCCAACCGGTCAGACGGTGATCCGGGCAGAGAACGCCAATTGGGACGGATCGATCCTTTATAATGTGAGCATGATCACCTTTGCAAAAAACGGCGGCCCCATTCGCCGGTTGGAAGCCGCGTCCGCCCGGCTGGAAACCGGATACTGGCACCTGACGCAGGTCAAAGCCTGGCCGCTGGTCGTGGGCTTGAACCCCGAGGCCAATGCATCGGAATTTGCAACGCTGCGCGTGCCTTCGACGCTGACCCGCGAAAGCCTGTCCGACAGTCTGGGCGAGCCGTCGCTTATTCCATTGTGGGAAATTCCCGCTCAGGTGAAAGCACTTGAGGCTGCGGGTTTTTCGGCGCGCCGTCACCAGGTCTGGTTCCAGATGGAACTGGCCCGCCCCCTGTTCCTGGGCGCGATGGTACTGATCGGCGCGGGTTTCACCATGCGGCACGCGCGATTTGGACGCACGGGGTTGATGGTTCTTTTTGCCGTCATGCTGGCCTTTGGTCTGTATTTCATCCGAAACTTCGCCCAGATTTTGGGTGAGAACGGACAAATTCCCATTCTCTGGGCAGCGTGGACACCGCCGGTTGCGGGTATCCTCTTATCACTTGGCATAATCCTCCATATGGAGGACGGATGAAGATTCTAATGACGATCTGGGCGGCGCTTTTTCTGGCCTTTGTTGGCGGACCGGTGCTGGCCCAAACAACCGAACCTGCCGTTCTTTTGGCCGACCGGATGTATATCCGGACCGATGGTGTTCTGGTGGCCGAGGGGAATGTCCAGGCGCATCAGGGCACGATCCGCCTGACAGCCCGCAGGATCACCTATTCTCAGGCCGAAGACCGTTTGCGCGTGACCGGCCCTATCCGGCTTGTAGATTCCGAAAGCGGTGTCGAGGTTTTCGCCGATGACGCGGAACTGGACCCGCAGCTTATCGAAGGTCTGATGTACGGGGCAAGGCTGGTTCTGGATCGGCAACTCCAGCTTGCGGCGGTTGAGCTTAACCGAAGCGAAGGGCGATATACCCAGCTTTACAAAGTCGCGGCGACCTCTTGCCGGATTTGCAGCGATTTGCCCCCGATCTGGCAAATCCGCGCCCGTGAAGTGGTGCATGACGCCGAGACCCGGCAACTTTATTTTCAGGATGCCCAGTTTCTGGTTTTCGACCTGCCGGTTGTCGCCGTTCCGCGGCTGCGCCTGCCCGATCCGACCCTGGCCCGTGCAACCGGCTTTCTTGTACCGTCAGGCCGCAGCAGCACAGTTCTGGGAACCGGCATCAAGGTGCCGTATTTCATCGCCATTGGGGACAGCCGCGACCTTACGCTAACCCCCTATCTGTCAACAGAAACGACAACCCTTGAATACCGTTATCGTCAGGCATTTGTGGACGGGCGGCTGCAAGCCGAAGGCGCGTTTTCCAGTGATCGTCTGCAACCCGATGAATTGCGCTATTACCTTTTTGCCGACGGACAAACCCAACTGCCCCTCGGTTACACGCTGAACTACGATATCGAGGCAACGTCAGACCCGGCCTATCTGCTGGATTATGGCTATTCAGGCAAGGATCGACTTGATTCCGCCATCGGGGTTCAGCGCATCCAGCGCAACCTTGCCATCGAGGGTGAATTCATCAACTACCGGACGCTTCGCGAGACCGAGCAGAACGCGACCCAACCGACCCTGGTGGGCGATTTTTCCTATCAAAAACGGTTGCCCGACGCCTTTCTTGGGGGCGAGTTGCGCTTAACCGCCGATGCGCTTGCGCTTTATCGCGAATCGACAACGAATGTGGACGGGCGCGACGTTGCGCGCGCGAATGCGACCGTACAGTGGTTACGCTCGGATGTGCTTGGCAACGGCCTGGTGTTTGATTTAAGCGGCCAGCTTGATCTTGGCGCGGCTGCAATCGCGCAGGACAATACGGTTGATCAGGATGTCTTCAATGCGACACCTGCCCTTTATACCAACCTGCGCTGGCCGCTTTCAAAATCCAATGAAAACGCGACCTTTGTTCTGGAACCCGTGGTTCAGCTTGCCTGGTCGGATTCGGTGACGGAAATTGCCAACGAAGAAAGCACCCGGGTTGAATTCGATGACGCCAACCTGCTTGATTTCTCGCGATTTCCGGCACCTGACCGGACCGAAGAAGGGGTTCGCATGGCGATTGGCGGATCCTTTAGCCGTATCGGCCGCGATGGCGAGTATGCCCGCCTCAGCCTTGGCCGTGTACTGCGGGACATTTCAGACCCGGATCTGTCCACGACCAGCGGCCTAAGCGGGGTCAGATCGGATTGGCTGGTTGCGGGGCAACTGTCTACATTGAACGGGCTGGAGATGATTTCCCGTGCCCTGATTGACGAACAGTTTGACCTTTCGAAAACCGAAACCCGCCTTGGCTGGGATACGGGCTGGGGCAATATCAATGCCACCCATATCTGGTTGCCTGTTGATCCAGACGAAGACCGCACTGCCGCGATCAACGAAGTAACCTTGTCCACGAGCATCGAACTAAGCCGATATTGGACCGGCCTTGTGGACTGGCAATACGATCTGGCCAGCGAACGCAGTGTCCGTGCCAGTTTGGGCGTGGAATATAAAAACGAATGCCTTGATATGCGGCTTGCCGCGTCGCGCCGGTTCACCAACACGACCAGCATCGATCCATCGACCGATTATGACTTTCGCATTGGTCTAAGGGGTTTCGGTGCTGGACGTAGCGGCTCGGATATCATACGCACATGTGGTAGCTAGGGAGATCGCCGTCATGCGTTTGTTGAGCTTTGCATTCTTGGCCATCGCAGCCTTGACGCAATCCGTTGCGGCACAAGGCATGTTCGATCCGGTCATCATCGTGAATGATCAGGTCATCACGAATTATGAATTCCAGCAAAGACGATCCATGCTGACCGCTCTGGGCGTGCAGGGCGACCTGACCGATCGGTCCCGTGACGACCTGATAGGCGACAGACTGAAGGTCGCTAAAGCCGCGGATGCCGGTATCGTGGCCACCCAAGGCCAAATCGATGCGGCACTTCAGGAATTTGCGTCACGAAACGGCCAGACCTCGGATGCTGTTCTGAACATGCTGCGGGGCAGAGGCGTTGCTTCGGAAACGCTCCGTGATTTCCTTGAGGCAAACGTCGTTTGGCAAGCCTTGGTGCGGCAGAAATTTGCCGGAACGATTTCTGTGTCCGAGGCCGAAATTGACGCGGCGCTTTCGGCAACATCGGAATCAACAAACCTGCAAATTCTCGTCTCCGAGGTCGTGCTGCCATTGATCGAAGGGCAGGAAGAGGAAATCCGCCAGCTGGCCGAAGACATTTCGAAACTTCAGTCCTATGACGAGTTTTCAAGTGCTGCCCGGCAATTCTCGGTCGCGGGAAGCCGCGCGGATGGCGGCAGGCTGGACTGGATTCCATTGTCGAACCTGCCACCGGCTTTGCGCCCTGTCCTGATGTCCTTGTCGAACGGTCAGATCAGCGAACCGATTGAGCTGCCAAATGCCATTGCGCTGTTCCAGATGCGCGGGCTGGGGGAAACTTCGCTTCGCTCGTCCGGTTTCTCTGCGGTTGAATATGCGGTTGTGACGGTGCCAAGTTTGAATGTGTCTGAAACGCTTGGACATCTTGAAACCGTCAAACAGCGGGCCTTGCGCTGTGATGATCTTTATGGGCTGGGGGCAGAAATCAACGGGGCAGAGATTGCCATCACCTCGCGCCCGCCCGGTGATGTGCCACGTCAGGAAAGCCTTTGGTTGGCCCGTCTGGATGCCGGGGAAAAGATCATTGAAACCGTCAATGATTCCGATGGCAGTATTCAGGCCAAACTGATCATGCTGTGCAGCCGCACGTCGATTGCCAACAGCTCTGCGTCGCGTGGCGAAGTATTGACCCGGCTTCAAAACGAGAAATTGAACGCCCGTGCCAATTCATGGCTGGAATCGATGAAGGCTTCGGCGCGGATCACGACCCCATGACCCTTCCCCCCGTCGCAGTCACTTGCGGCGAACCAGCGGGCATTGGTCTGGAACTGACCGAGAAAGCCTGGCAGGAATTGCGAGGTGGGTCGGCCTTTTTCCTGATCGGCGATCCCGAGCATTTGCCGGGTGGCGTCCCTTGTCAGAAAATTTCGGCGCCTGAGGAAGCTGCGGATGTCTTCCCGACGGCCCTGCCTGTTCTGCCCTTGGCGTTCAACGGCGCCTTAACCCATGGCAAAGCCAACCCGAGCCATGCGCCCGGTGTGATTGAGGCCATCGGGCGGGCGGTTGATCTTGCCAAGTCCGGCAGGGCTTGCGCGGTCTGCACGAACCCGATCAACAAGAAAGCGCTGATCGTTGGGGCGGGGTTCGCCTATCCCGGCCATACCGAATTTCTGGCGGCCCTTGGCGGGCAGTGTGACGTGGTCATGATGCTGGCCAGCGACCAGTTGCGGGTTGTTCCGGCGACGATCCATATCCCTTTGTCTCAGGTCCCCACCGCATTGACAGCCGAAGTGCTTGAGACCTGCCTGCGGGTGACGCAGCGGGGTTTGATCGAGGATTTTGGAATTGCAGACCCCAAAATTGCCGTGGCGGGGCTGAACCCCCATGCGGGCGAAGGCGGTGCGATGGGGGCGGAAGATGGCGACATGATTGCCCCGGTTCTGAACCGCCTTGTGGCCGAAGGGATGCGCCTGACAGGTCCCCTGCCCGCCGATACGATGTTTCACGCACGTGCGCGCGAAACCTATGATGCCGCCGTTTGCATGTATCACGATCAGGCCCTGATCCCGATCAAGACGCTGGATTTTGATCGGGGGGTGAATGTTACCCTGGGTCTTCCATTTATCCGAACCTCGCCAGACCATGGAACGGCGTTTGACATCGCGGGCAAGGGGCTGGCCAATCCGCAATCCTTGATCGAAGCCATCCGCATGGCAGCCTCAATGGGGGCGCAAAGATGGCAGCGATAGACAACCTGCCCCCGTTGCGCGAAGTGATTGCGGAACATGGGCTTTCGGCCCGGAAATCGCTTGGGCAGAACTTTCTGCTCGACCTGAACCTGACGGCAAAAATTGCGCGGCAGGCCGGTGATCTTTCCAACTGCGACGTGCTCGAAATCGGTCCGGGTCCGGGTGGTTTGACCCGCGGTCTGCTGGCCGAAGGCGCACGGCACGTGTTGGCCATCGAAAAAGACAATCGCTGCATTCCGGCGCTGCACGAGATTTCCAGGGCCTATCCCGAGCGGTTGACGATTGTCGAAGGCGATGCGCTGAAGGTCGATCCGCTTGCGTTGCTGAACCCACCGATCCGCGTCGCTGCCAATCTGCCCTATAATGTCGGAACAGAGCTTCTGGTCCGCTGGCTAACCCCGCCCGACTGGCCGCCTTTCTGGTCGTCTTTGACTTTGATGTTTCAAAAAGAAGTGGCCGAGCGGATCGTCGCACAACCGGGCAGCAAGGCCTATGGCAGGTTGGCGGTTCTGGCCCAGTGGCGTGCTGATGCGAAGATCGTGATCAATCTTCCGCCCGAAGCGTTTTCGCCGCCGCCTAAGGTTTCCTCTGCCGTTGTGCATCTGAACGCCCTGACCGAGCCGCGCTTTCCGGCCAAGGCAGACATATTGTCAAAAACCGTGGCCGCTGCATTCAACCAACGCAGAAAAATGCTTCGCGCTGCACTAAAGGGTCTGCTGCCGGATATCGAAGACCGGCTGATCGCAGCCGGTTTGAAGCCCACAGATCGGGCCGAGCAGGTATCATTGGAAGGGTTTTGCGCCCTCGCCCGTGAAATCGAACGCGGCTGATTTACTCAGCCGCGGGTTGCTCGGTCTCCTCGGGCGCTGCGACGCTTTCATCCGGTTTCTTTGAGCGCGGTTTCGGGCTGCGTCGGCTTCGTTTCGGTTTGCCGCCGTCTTCGGGTGTTTCAACAAGACTGCTTTCGCCAGCTTCGGCTTCAATCACTTCGGGCTGTGCTTGCGAAGCAGGATCGTCCAGATTTGGCTGTTCTCCGCCACCGCCCGCAGCCGCTTCGCGTTCCTGACGCTGAGCGCGTTCACGATCACGTTCGGCCTGACGTTCGCGATTTTCTTTTTCCTGCTGTTCGCGCCGCGCTTCCATTTCTTTCTGAGCCTCGCTGAGCAGGCGCAGATAGTGTTCGGCATGTTGCTGGAAATTTTCGGTCGCCACGCGATCATTCGAAAGCTGGGAATCCCGCGCAAGCTGGTTGTACTTGTCGATGATTTGCTGTGGCGTGCCGCGCACTTTCCCCTCGGGGCCGGAACTGTCGAAGACCCGATTGATAATGTTGCCCGCTGAGCGATTGTTATTGCGGTTCGACTTCGACCGGGAACGGGATTTGGAAGATCTCATTTTATAAGTAATCCAGCCTTTGGTGGCTTTGACATGACCATCGGGAAATCGCCCGATCGCAGTTGCCATGTTATTTTCTGGTTAGTTTCAGGATGCCGCACCGTGTATCAGCCGTTTGCATCAACTAAATTCAGCAAAAACATGATCGTTTCACTAGCACAACCCGAAAAGCTGATTTTTTCGTGAATTTGACCGTGCGATTTACGGGAATTGTCTTTTTTGCAACGGTTAAGTGCCAGATTTCGCCGTCACAACCCTGTCACGCCCGTCCAGATCCTGCACGATACCGACATTCTGGAAACCCGCGTCGATAAATATCTGTGTCACCGAAGCGCCCTGTTGCCAGCCGATTTCAACCATGACCCAACCGCCGGACGTCAGAAACCGGCCAGCGTTCGCTGCGATGATACGATAAGGGGCAAGTCCGTCGGCACCCGGTGTAAGCGCTTGCTTTGGCTCCCACTGGCGCGGTTCCGGTTCAAGGGTGTGCCACTCGGCCTCGTCGATATAGGGCGGATTGGACACGATCAGATCAAAACGCCCTTCGACAGTGTCAAACCAGTTCGACCCAAATAATGCGGACCGATCCTCCAGCCCAAGCCCGGCTGCGTTCTCAGCAGCGACCTTAAGCGCTGCCTTGGACAGATCGACCCCGACACCCGTAGCCTCTGGTCGTTCGGCAAGCAATGACAGAAGAATACATCCTGACCCGGTTCCTAGATCGAGCACATTCTGGAAACGGTGTTTCAGGGCTTCCGCGACCAGCATTTCGGTTTCTGGGCGTGGATCAAGCACGTCGGCAGAAACCTTGAAGGTCCGGCCAAAGAACGCGCGGCGACCGAGGATATGTGAAACCGGCTCTCGTTTGGAACGCCTGTCTATCGCGGCGTCAAACCGGTTCGCTTGATCCTTGGTCAATGCATCATGAAGACAAAGCGTCAATCGGCCCGGCTCAATACCCATTGAATGGGTCAGCAAAACCCTCGCATCCCGAACGGGATCAGGAACGCCGGCTTGCTTTAAACGGGCAACCGCTTCGCGCAGCGCGTCCTGAGCGATCATCCTTCCATCTCGGCCAAAAGATTGGCCTGCGTCTCGGCGATTAGCGCGTCAATCGTTTCGTCCAGATCGCCCTGCATCACCTGATCAAGCTTGTACAGGGTCAGGTTTATCCGGTGATCCGTCATGCGGCCCTGCGGGAAGTTATAGGTCCGAATACGCTCGCTTCGGTCGCCTGAACCAACCTGCGCCTTCCGATCCGCCGAGCGTTCGTCATGCACTTTCTGGCGCTCCTGGTCATAAAGGCGCGTCTTCAGCACCTGCATGGCAATTTCACGATTTCGGTGCTGGGATTTCTCGGAACTGGTGACGACGATCCCCGACGGAATATGCGTGATGCGAACGGCCGAGTCCGTGGTGTTGACGTGCTGCCCCCCCGCCCCGGAACTGCGCATCGTGTCGATACGAATGTCGTTCTGGTCGATCTTGATGTCCACGTCCTGCGCTTCGGGAAGAACCGCCACGGTAGCTGCGGATGTGTGAACCCGCCCGCCGCTTTCGGTTTCGGGCACCCGCTGGACGCGGTGAACCCCGCTTTCGTATTTAAGACGGGCGAACACGCCCTCGCCCTGAACGTTCACAACCGCTTCCTTGATACCGCCGATTTCGGAATGGGTTTCGTCGATAATGTTGAACTTCCAGCCCTTGGCTTCGCAATAGCGCTGATACATGCGAAGCAAGTCGCCAGCGAACAACGCGGCTTCCTCGCCACCGGTGCCGGGGCGGATTTCGATCATGGCCGGGCGGGCATCGGCTGCGTCTTTGGGAAGCAGCGAAATCTGAAGGTCTTTTTCCGCCTGCGGCAGGCGTTCGCGCAGACCAGGAAGCTCTTCTTCCGCCAGCTCCTTCATGTCGGGGTCATCAAGCATCATTTCGGCTTCGCCAATATCATCCAACAACCGCCGGTAAGCCGCGATTTGCTCGACCACGGGGCGGAGATCGGAGTATTCTTTGCCCAATGCCGCAATATCGGCATCGCCTTCGGCCATTGCCGCTTCGAGATACTGGAAGCGTTGCGTAATCTGTTCGAGTTTTTCTATCGGAACCATAGCTTTCCTTCCCTCATCCACCCCGAAGGGTCAAGGGGCGGAAAGCTTTGCGATCCAGCCATCGATGCGCCGAGTGTTGACACCCATATCCCCGCGGCCGAAGCGAAGGCGCGAATAAACCAGAAGATCGTCACCATCGACCCAAACAGTCGCGTAATCCGGAAATCCAAATAAGACTGACCGGGTGATATAGGTGAACATTCCCTCATCCACACTGCCCGCCAGATGCCGGGTACGGGGTGTTTGCTGAATTATGTGCTCGAATGCCGCCATATCCGCAGCCTGGCCGGGCAAAATACGCAAAACACTGCCGTCCCGCACACCGTCCACCGGGTTGGACACGGGCTTGTTCCAACGGTCGGGATCGCTTGGGGCGAAGCGTATCCACATCATCGCGGCGACAATCGCCAGCAACACAAGCGCGAGAATTCTCATGGCAACCTCAAATATCTTGAAATCCATATCTAGGGCGTAATCAGGACAAGTACAGGTCAACTGCCATTACGCATCTGAGCGGATAATCATCCGGATTGCCGTTTGTTCCATCCCCAAAGGCAAATCAGCTCGGTTGCGATATGGGCACCAGCAATGGCCGTTGCACCGGTCGTGTCGAAGGGCGGCGAAACTTCGACAACGTCACCGCCTTTCAGGTTGATACCGGCCAGATCGCGCAGGATGATCGCCGCCTGCCCGCTTGTCAGCCCGCCCCAGACCGGCGTTCCGGTGCCCGGTGCAAAGGCCGGATCCAAGCCGTCGATATCGAATGTCAGATAGCACGGCGCGTCTCCGACAATGGATTTGATCCGGTTTGCGGTTTCAACCGGTCCGTGTTCATGCACAAAACGGGCGTCAAGCGTGGTGATACCCAGCGTATCTTCGTTGGTCGTGCGGATCCCGACCTGAACCGAGCGTTCCACGTCGATCAGACCAAGCTTCACAGCCTTGTAGAACATTGTGCCGTGGTCAATTCGATCCATATCGTCATCCGGCCATGTATCGGAATGCGCATCAAACTGAATAAGTGCAAGGGGGCCGTATTTTTCAGCATAGGCTTTCAGAATGGGAAACGAGACATAGTGATCTCCGCCCAAAGTCACCGATGCCGTATCGGTCGCCAGTATCCCGCGGATGTGATTGGTCAGCGCCTCGGGGAAGTCACCTACTTTTGCATAGTCGAATGCCAGATCCCCGTAATCGGCAATCGACAACTCCGAGAACGGGTCATAGCCCCACCCGTATGGCGGATCAAACGGTTGCAGGGTGCTGGCCTCGCGGATTGCGCGCGGCCCGAGCCTTGTGCCCGGACGATTGGTCACGGACTGGTCAAACGGCACGCCGGTGACACAAATATCCACGCCGTTCAGGTCTTTCGTATAGCGGCGTCTTAAAAACGAAACGGCCCCACCGAACGTATTCTCGAATGTTTGTCCGCGCATGTCTTCGCGGGTAAAGGCATGATCAACCTGATGTTTGGCACCGTCTAATGTCATCGTGTCCTCGCCTGTGTAATTTGATCAAATTTCGCAGAATTCGCAAAAATCGCAAGCCGCATCATACGATCGGGTGCAAATTTTCGATAAGCCGCGCAAAAAAGGACGCGCCTATCGGGGCGGCTTCGTCATTGAAATCAAATTTCGGGTGGTGGACGGAATGGCCTTTCCCCTGCCCCAAAAACAGATAGGCACCGGGCCTTTCTTCAAGCATGAAAGAAAAGTCTTCTGCGCCCATATGCGGCTCAATCCCGGTATCTATCCGGTTTTCACCCGAAATTTCGGCGGCGATGGCTGCGGCCTTTGACACTTGCGCCCCGTGATTGACCGTTGCCGGATAATAGCGCTCATAGTCAACATGCACGTCAACCCCGAACGCGGCGGCCTGCGCATTGGCAACAGCCTTGATCCGTTCTTCGGCCATGTCGCGAATTGCGTCCGAAAAGCTGCGGGTGGTTCCGCTCAGCATCGCCACACCCGGAACCACATTAGATGCGCTTCCAGCGTGGATCTGCGTCAGTGACACAACCAGTGCCTCGTTTGCCGAAACATTCCGCGCAACGATGCTTTGCAGCCCTTGGCCGATTGCCAGTGCTGCGGGGATCGGATCGACGCAATCATGCGGATAGGCAGCGTGGCCACCGACGCCCTTTACTGTGATCGTCCAATCATCAACGGCGGCCATGATACCCCCGGCCCGCGTCGTGAACATGCCCAGATCGTTTAAGGGGTCCGTATGCAGGGCATAGACTTCCTCGATGCCGAAATGCGCCATCATCCCTTCTTCCACCATGATCTGGCCCCCGCCGATCATTTCTTCGGCTGGTTGAAATATCAAAACCACCCGGCCAGTGAAATTCCGCGTTTCGGTCAGATATCGCGCCGCACCCAAAAGCATGGTCGTATGGCCGTCATGGCCGCAGGCATGCATACGCCCGTCTACGGCCGAGGCCCAATCAAGACCGGTTTTTTCTTGCATCGGAAGGGCATCCATATCGGCCCGCAATCCGGTGACAGGTCCTTTGCCCTTGCCGTGAATTACCGCGACCACACCGCTTTTTGCCCAGCCCGGGTGAACCTCGTCCACGCCAAACTCCTGCAACCGGTCAACCACAAAGGCTGCCGTTTGTTGGCAATCAAGGGCCAGTTCGGGATGCTTGTGCAGATGCCGCCGCCAGTCTTTCATATCCTCTGCAAATCCCGAGATTCGGTTTATCACTGGCATGGCTGGACTCCTTGCGCTGGGTTGGTCACTTTGCATCCAATCCGATGAATGGGCCTGACGCAATGCAGAACAAAGACCTGATCCACAATCCCAATGGCGGCGTGGCGCGGCTGTTGGAAATCATGCGCTGTTTACGTGATCCCGATACCGGCTGCCCGTGGGATATCGAACAGGATTTTTCGACCATTGCGCCCTACACGATCGAGGAAGCCTACGAGGTCGCCGACGCGATTGAGCGGGAAGCCTGGGAAGAATTGAAAGGCGAGCTTGGCGATCTGCTGTTCCAGTCGGTTTTTCACGCCCAGATGGCCAGCGAAGCGGGGTATTTCACCTTTGACGACGTGGCCGATACTATGTCGGACAAGATGGTTGCCCGTCATCCCCACGTGTTCGGAGATGAGGACAGAGACAAATCCGCAGAACAGCAAACGCGCGATTGGGAAACCATTAAGGCAGCCGAGCGTGCCGGGAAAAAACAGACCGGCACGCTCGATGGCGTTGCCATAGGCCTTCCGGCCCTATTGCGCGCCATGAAGCTTCAGAAACGTGCGGCGCGCGTGGGTTTCGACTGGCCCGATATCTCGCATGTTCTGGACAAGATGGTTGAGGAAGCGCGCGAACTGGTGGAAGCAAGCGCAGATCTGCCCAAGGCCAGGATCGAAGAAGAGCTGGGGGATCTGCTTTTCGTCATGGCAAATCTTGCCCGGCATTTGGATATCGATCCAGAAGCTGCACTAAGACACGCGAACGCCAAGTTCGTTCGGCGGTTTGAATTCATCGAAACTGAATTGTCCAAACGCGGCAAACGACCGGAAGACTCCAACCTTCAGGAAATGGATGCTTTGTGGGATCAAATCCGCGGCCGGGACAAGGTGGACTAATACCTGATTAATAAAATCAGATATTGACTTGACTATTTTAGTCAGAATAAGTGGGCCTATCAAAAACTGCTTCAATGGACTTAGAAAATGCGCAAAACCCTTATGATCGCCGCGGCAGCGACACTTGCTGCGGCCCCTCTGGCAGCACAAGAAGTCAACGTTTACTCTTATCGCCAACCCGAGCTGATTGCGCCGCTGACCGACGCTTTTACCGAAGCCACCGGAATCGAGGTGAACGTTGCCTATCTTGAAAAAGGCATGATCGAACGGCTTCAGGCCGAAGGGCGCAGAACACCCGCCGATCTGGTGTTTACGGTCGATATCTCGCGTCTTGCCGCCATTGTTGACGCGGATCTGACCCAACCTGCGGCAAGCGACACGTTGATCGCCAATGTGCCGGAACAATATCGCGACCCGGACAATCGCTGGTGGGGCCTGACCACCCGCGCCCGTATTGTCTATGCCTCAAAAGAGCGGGTGGCCGAGGGTGAGGTCACGACTTACGAGGATCTGGCCGATCCCAAATGGAAAGGCCGTATTTGTACGCGCTCGGGCACCCATGCGTATAATGTCGCCCTAACTTCTGCCATCCTGAATTATTACGGTGAAGACGGTGCGAAGGATTGGCTGGAAGGTGTCAAAGCCAACCTCGCCCGGAAACCGCAAGGCAATGACCGTGCGCAGGTCAAGGCGATCTGGGCTGGCGAGTGTGACATTGCCATCGGCTATACATATTACATGGGCAAAATGCTGGAAGACCCCGAACAGGCGCAATGGGCAAATAGCGTGAACATCGTATTCCCCACATTCGAAAACGCCGGAACCCATGTGAATATTTCGGGCGTCGCCATGACCAAATACGCGCCAAACCCTGAAAATGCGCTGAAACTCATGGAATATCTGACCTCACCAGAAGCTCAGGAAATCTATGCAACCGCCAATTACGAATACCCGATTGCGCCCGGTTCCAAGCCTGACGATCTGGTCGCCAGCTGGGGCAGCTTCGTGGCGGACGACGTCAACCTGATGACCCTGGCCGCCAACCGCTCGGCGGCGCTTAAACTGATCGAGATCGTCGATTTCGACGGCTGAGTTACTGGAATGATCCCTCAGAAGGCCTCCGGTTTCGGGGGCCTTTTGTAATTCTTCAGGTGAACCAGAAGCAATTCTTGCATGATTTCGCATTTGCCCTACACATGGCACTATGACACCACGTAAAATCATCATCGACACGGACCCCGGACAGGACGATGCCGTCGCGATCCTGCTGGCCTTGGCCAGCCCCGAAGAGATCGAGGTTATGGGGATCACCGTTGTGGCCGGAAATGTGCCGCTTGATCTGACCCAAACCAATGCCCGCAAAGTATGCGAATTGGCGGGCAAGCCTGAAACTCTGGTTTTTGCCGGATGCGACCACCCGTTGGTCCACAGGCTTGTCACGGCCGAGCATGTGCATGGCGAAACCGGTTTGAACGGTCCCGATTTGCCAGACCCTGACTTGGCATTGCAGGACCAGCACGCGGTTGACTACATCATCGACACCCTTCGGCACGAGGCGCCGGGCACTGTCACGCTATGCCCGCTTGGGCCGTTGACCAATATCGCGCTGGCCCTGCGTAAAGCCCCGGACATCGCGGAACGCATTCAAGAGATCGTCTTGATGGGCGGCGCCTATTTCGAGGTCGGCAACATCACCCCGGCGGCCGAGTTCAATATCTATGTCGATCCCGAAGCCGCTGCCGTGGTCTTTGGATGCGGTGCGCCGATCACCGTGATGCCGCTGGACGTCACCCACAAGGCGCTTGTCACCAAACCGCGCAATGATGCCTTTCGCGCCATCGGAACACCGGTCGGTATGGCCGTGGCTGAAATGACCGACTTTTTCGAGCGATTCGATAAAGAGAAATACGGTTCAGAAGGGGCGCCTTTGCATGATCCATGCGTGACCGCCTATCTGATCCGGCCCGAGTTGTTTTCCGGCCGGTTTATCAATGTCGAAATTGAAACAGGTTCTGCCCTGACCCGTGGTATGACGGTGGCTGACTGGTGGGGGGTGACAGACCGCCCGAAAAACGCGAATTTCATGGGTGATATAGATGCGGACGGGTTCTTTTCATTGCTTGAAGAGCGCCTCGCAAGGCTCTGATGTCGCTAAATTTACCTTTCGATAACACTTACGATAAACTGCCCGACCGGCTGTTTGCCCGGCAAGAGCCTGCAAAGGTCGCTGACCCCGCTCTTGTGATCTATAACCGCGCTTTGGCGCATGAGCTGAACCTCACCGGCAATGCATCTAACGCAGAGCTGGCAGCGATTTTCGCGGGAAATCATGTGCCGAAAGGGGCGTCTCCGATTTCTCAGGCTTATGCAGGCCACCAATTCGGAAATTTCGTCCCCTCTTTGGGCGATGGCCGCGCGGTTCTTCTGGGCGAAGTGGTGGACAGAAATGGCGCCCGAAGGGACATCCAGTTGAAAGGTTCTGGCAGAACACCCTTTTCGCGCGGGGGCGATGGCCGCGCCTGGCTGGGGCCTGTTTTGCGCGAATACGTGGTCTCCGAGGCCATGCATGCGCTTGGCATTCCCACAACCCGTGCTCTGGCGGCCGTCACGACCGGAGAAGACATCATCCGTCAGGAAGGTGCCGTACCGGGGGCCGTGGTAACACGGGTTGCTTCCAGCCATTTGCGGGTCGGAACATTCCAGTATTTCGCCGCGCGCAACGACCGAGACGCAGTCGAAACGCTGTTCGACTATGCGGTTTCACGCCATTATCCCAACGCATCCACCCCGTTGGAATTTCTGAATGCAGTGATCGCCAGTCAGGCAAGGCTGGTCGCAAACTGGATGGGCGTAGGCTTTATTCACGGGGTCATGAACACGGACAACACGTCCATTTCAGGTGAAACGATTGACTATGGTCCCTGTGCTTTCATGGACCGCTATCATCCGGAGACTGTGTTCAGCTCAATCGATCAATATGGACGGTACGCCTATGACCGCCAGCGCGAGGTCATTGTCTGGAACATGGCGCAGCTCGCATCGTCATTGCTGATCCTCGAAAATGATCAGGATAAGGCCGTAACGGCCTTTACCGCGGCTGTTCATGCTATGCCCGCGATATTGGACAGCGCATGGTTGAACATTTTCCGATCCAAGCTGGGCATGACCCGGGACCACCCAAATGATCTCGGCCTTATCAAAGACCTTCTGGCCACAATGACCGAAACCTCAGCGGACTTCACCAATACGTTCCGCTGGCTTTCAACCGGGAACGAAAACCTGAAGCCTGCCCATACACAAGCCTTCGATGACTGGCGTCAGCACTGGTCAAAGCGCATCGCGGATGAGGATCAGCCCGAAGAACAGATGTTGGCGGCCAACCCGGCGATTATTCCACGAAACCACCTGATCGAACGCATGATCAAGCAAGCGCAACACGGGGATTTGGACCTTTTGAGGCAGCTGACAAATGCCCTTGCACAGCCCTATGTCAGCGACCCGAATTTCGATAGCTTCACCGCCCCGCCCGAGCCGCATGAAGAAGTGAAGGCCACATTCTGCGGCACTTAGAATCGTTTCGGCTTGTCGTTGAGACACAACGCAACAACGAAACCAGTTGATGTTGTGCGCGTTCCAATATCAAGTTGATCTTGAAACTCTTTAATCCACTGTCAAAGGTACAGGGAATTGCAGATGACCATCCTTCAGATTGCCTCGCTTCTCATTGTTCTGTCCGGCCTGTTCGGAGCGGTTAATTATCTTTTCTTCAAACTGCCGTCGACCATAGGCATTCTTGTCGTGTCATTGATTGCGTCTGTCGCCGTTCTTGGGATTGATATGATCTGGCCCGGTCTTGGCATGGCCGAAGCTGTCCGCACCGAAGTGACCGGGATCGATTTTTCGGACGCATTGCTTGAGGGCATGCTGGGGTTGCTTCTTTTTGCCGGTGCCTTGCATGTCAAACTGTCCGACCTGCGCCAGCAATGGGCGGTTGTTTTCCTGATGGCGACTTTGGGCGTTGGCCTGTCCACCATTATTGCTGGCGTCGGCTTCAGTTGGATCACAGGCGCGCCCCTTCTGGTCGCACTGGTCTTTGGTGCTTTGATCTCGCCCACCGATCCGGTTGCGGTTCTCGGGGTTCTGCGCGAAGCAAATCTGCGCAAGTCACTGGAAACCAAAATCGCCGGAGAATCGCTGTTCAATGACGGTGTGGGCTATGTCGTTTTTCTGGTTCTGGTCGGCTTGGCCTTTCCGTCAGGCAATTATGACAGCAGTTTCAACGATGCGGTCATCCTTTTTGTACAAGAAGCTTTTGGCGGCGCAGCGCTTGGAATTGTCCTGGGTTGGCTGACCTTCCGCCTGATGCGCCTGATTGACGATTACGCTCTAGAGGTTCTGCTGACCCTGGGCCTGGCATTTGGCGGCTATACACTGGCTGTCGAGCTGCACTTCTCGGCGCCGATCATGGCCGTTTGCGCCGGTTTGCTGATCGGAGACATTGGTGCGAAACACGGAATGAGCGACGAAACACGCGAATATGTCGACAGTTTCTGGAAATTGATCGATGAAATCCTGAACGCGGTTCTGTTCCTGCTGATTGGGTTTGAGGTCTTCGCCATTGCCTTCCCACGCGATCAGGTCATCGCAGGTTTTGCGTCAATCGCGCTGGCGCTGGTTGCGCGTTTTGCGGCGGTATTCGTACCGGTGACGCTGCTAAAGCCATTCCGTGCGTTTTCGGATGGGGTGATTCCGATCATGACCTGGGGAGGCCTGAAGGGGGGTATCTCGGTTGCTCTGGCGTTGTCGCTGCCCGAAAATGACTACAAACCGGTCATTTTGACGGCCACCTATATGGTGGTGATCTTTTCGATCATCGTGCAGGGGTTGACGGTCGGCCGTGTTGCAAACCGTCTGGGACGAGAGCCGGACCTGATGTAGATCGGGTCGGGCGCGAAAAAGACGGGCTTGTGATCCGCGATCACGGCAAAACGCCGGATCACTCGTCAATATCCGATTGCCCGCGAAACCCCGTCGCGACCACGAATTTTTCCGAACTGTCGGACCGCGAAGATGGCGGTTTTACATTGGCCACCTTGGTGAATTTCTGCTTTAGCAGTTTTTGCAGATCGCCCTCGGCACCGCCCGCCAGAACCTTGGCGACAAAGGTGCCACCGTCCTCTAATACGTCAAACGCGAAATAGGCGGCGGCCTCGCACAAAGCAATGATCCGCAAGTGGTCTGTCTGTTTGTGGCCCGAAGACGACGCCGCCATGTCGGACATCACCACATCGGCCTTGCCGCCCAGCCACTGCTTTACCTTCAGGTCCGCATCATCTTCCATAAAGTCGAGTTGGTGAATTTCTGTGCCCGCCAGCGGTTCAACCTCTTGCAGGTCAATTCCCAGCACACGGCCCACCGCTTTACCGGATTTTTCACCCAAGGCATTCACGCGCGGCACGGCAACCTGCAACCAGCCACCCGGTGCGCATCCAAGATCAACCACACGGGCACCGGGCACAAGAAAGCGGTATTTATCATCCAGTTCCATAATCTTGAACGCGGCACGGCCGCGAAAACCCTCGGCCTTTGCGCGGGCGACGTAAGGATCGTTCAACTGACGCTGCAACCACCGGGTCGAGCTAAGCTTGCGCCCGCGGGCAGACTTTACCTTAACCGTCAAATCGCGCTGTCCGCGCCCGGATGTGTTCTTTTTCTTGGGCATGGCTTGGCTTTACCCTAGTAAGGCCCCTGTTCCAAGACACCGTCTGCGCTCATTTGAGCATAGAGCAATCCTTCGCGAAGCCCACGGTCGGCGACCGACAAACGGTCGGTCGGCCAGCACCGCAGCAAGGCCTGCAATATCGCCGAGCCGGACATGATCAACGCCTGACGGTCTCGTCCGATCCTCGGGTCCTTGCGCCGCCCGATGGGGCCAAGCGACAGGTAATCGCGGATCACCGTGTCGATCTGGTCCGATGACATGCGAAGCCCGTCCACCTTGGTGCGGTCATAGCGTTTCAGCCCAAGATGGCTGGCCGCAACCGTAGTGACCGTTCCCGATGTGCCGATGATCTGAAAGCCTTCGCGCACCTGCTCATGTTCGTAGGGCGAAAAATCTGTCAGATTCTCTTCGAAATACCAGCTCATCAATGCAAAACGGGCGGCGTCGTCTTCAACGTCACTGAACTGATCGCGCAAGGTTGCAACACCCAGCGGCACCGAGATCCAATCAACCACACGCGCTGCCGGAAACGGGTTGCCGGACGAATGAAACCCCGAGTGAAGGCGCATGATCGCAGCAGGCCGATCGACGCGCGGTACATTGGTCAGGTCGATCCAGACAAGCTCGGTCGAGCCGCCGCCGATATCAACGACCAGCAATTGCTCGGTCTTGGTGCTGACCAGTGGCGCACAGGATATCACTGCCAGACGCGCTTCTTCCTCGGGCTGGATGATTTCCAGCTCAAGCCCCGCCTCGCGTTTGACCTGCCGGATAAACTGACGCGCGTTGGTTGCCCTGCGGCAGGCCTCGGTCGCGACAAGCCGCATACGGCGGACATTGTGACGCTTGAGCTTTTGCTGACAAATCCGCAGCGCCTGAACCGTGCGCTGCATGGACGATCTGCTTAACCGGCCGGTTTGTTCCAGCCTGGCCCCCAGTTGCACGGTTTTCGAAAAGCTGTCCACGACGTGAAACTGACTGCCCTTTGGCTGGGCAATCAGCATTCGACAACTATTCGTACCCAGATCCAGGGCCGCATACAGCTCGGACGGATCGGGTTGATTGGGCGCGGGGCTCTCAACCGGTTTCGGGAATGCGCCCGCACCTTTGGGACGCTTGGGCGCCATAACGAAACGCCCTCCATTACAAGTTAACGAACATGCTAGGTGCAGTTTTACGAAGTTGCAAGTACGGTGACATGGGTCGCTGTCAGCGGCGATATTGTCGAAAACGGATCGTCGGCTGGCCATCAACTCATTTAGGTAGAAGCAACTTGCAACGAGGAATCAACCATGCCTGACGTAACCATAGTCTTTTGGCGCGACATCCCTGCACAGGTGATTGTCGGCAAAGGCCGTCGCGGTGCCAAAAAACAGCTGCCCGAACGGTTCGAACAGGCCATCGACCGCGCCGCGATGAAGGTCGGCGCGCAGGATACCGATGCCTATCTGGCCGAGTGGCGCAAAGCGGCGCCGTATAGTGTTGACGGGGATGCTGCCGAGATTGCTGAATCCGAAGCGGCTCGTCTGGAAAAGGAATATGATCAGGACAAAATCAAAGCCCTGATCGCGAATGATGGTCGGGCATAGCGCCTGTTTTTAGGAGAGCAGAAGATGGCATTGTTCAGCTTCACCAAGAAACAAGAAAAGGTCGAGACGGCGGGCAATCCGCAAGTCGAGGCATTCCTTAAAGATTATTCGATCGAGGTGATGCCCCGCACCGCCGAAAAGGTCGAAGATTTCCGCGAATTGCTTCCCGCCGGAACCCGCGTCTATGTCGCCCATATCGAAGGCACGCCGATCGAAGATATGGTCCGCACCGCAAAACGGATCTCGGACGAAGGCTTTCCGGTCATGCCGCATTTCCCGGCGCGTATCATCAACGATGAGGCCACGCTTGCCGACTGGATTGCCCGTTATCAGGGCGAAGCCGGTGTTGAGCAGGCGCTGATGCTGGCCGGTGGTGTCGACAAGCCACATGGTGACTTCCACAGCTCGATGCAGCTTTTGGAAACAGGCCTGTTCGACAAGGCCGGTTTCAAGCGTCTGCACGTGGCGGGACACCCCGAAGGCAACAAGGACATTGACCCGGATGGCGGCTATAAGAACGTCAACGACGCCCTTGAATGGAAACAGAAATTCAGTGAACGGACCGACGCGAAAATGGCGCTGGCAACCCAGTTCGCCTTTGATGCACAGCCGATTATCCGCTGGGCCAACGGCGTGAAAAACGCAGGTATCGACCTGCCCATTCACATCGGCATCGCCGGTCCGGCAAAGCTGCAAACGCTGATCAAGTTTGCCATCGCCTGCGGCGTTGGGCCATCGTTGAAGGTTTTGCAGAAGCGGGCTATGGATGTGTCGAAACTGCTTTTGCCCTATGAACCCACGGACGTTTTGACCGAACTTGCAGCCCACAAGGCCGCCAACCCGGATTTCAACATCACCCATGTCCACTTCTTCCCGCTTGGCGGCATCAAAACCAACGCCAACTGGGCCATCAACAATGGCGGCACTTCGACCGTCCCTGTCAGCCAAGCTTAAGGAACTGAAATGACCCGCACTATCGTCGAGTCCAAATCCAAAACCACCATCATCGGATTTGATCAGCCGTTCACCGTGATTGGTGAGCGCATCAACCCCACGGGCCGCAAAATCCTGAATACCGAGCTGGAAGCAGGCGATTTCAGCCGTGTCGAACGCGATGCCATAGCCCAGGTCGAAGCGGGCGCAGGCATTCTCGACATCAACTCGGGCGCGGTCTTCTCGAACAAGATGGCCGAAGACCCGCGCTATGCCGACAACAACTTTGTCGAACCCGATCTGATGCGGGAACTTGTGAAACGTGTTCAGGCAATCACAGATTGCCCGCTTTGCATCGACTCGTCCGTTCCGGGTGCTCTCGAGGCCGGTCTGGAAGCGGCCGAGGGCCGCCCTCTTCTGAACTCGGTCACGGGCGAAGAAGAGCGTCTTGAGGTCGTTCTGCCCTTGGTCAAGAAATACAATGTTCCGGTTGTTGCGATCTCGAATGACGACACCGGCATTTCTGAAGACCCCGAGGTCCGGTTTGCCGTCGCCAAGAAAATCGTCGAACGTGCCGCCGATTTCGGCATCCCGGCCCATGACATCGTGGTTGACCCGCTGGTCATGCCAATCGGCGCCATGGGCACCGCCGGTTTGCAGGTTTTCGAACTGAACCGACGTTTGCGCAATGAATTGGGGGTCAACACAACCTGCGGTGCGTCAAACATCTCGTTCGGACTGCCGAACCGCCACGGCATCAACAACGCTTTCCTGCCGATGGCTATGGCAACCGGCATGACGTCGGCGATCATGAACCCTGTCGCCCTGCCCGTCGGCCCAAAAAAGCTGGCCGAGAAAAAGGCCGAGGTCGAAGCAGCTGGCATCATCATTCCTGCCGACATGGATGACGAAGCGTTCTGCCAGATGTTCGGGCTAGGCTCGACCAAACCGCGTGCCGGTAAGGAAATGGAGGCCATTCGCGCCGCCAACTTCCTGACCAACAATGATGCCGGTGGTGCCGAATGGATTGCCTTTAACAAACCCGCCGGATCAGGCGGTGCCGAAGGCGCACGTGGCCGCCGCGGCGGGGGCCGTCGCCGTCGGGGCTGATCCAGAAGCCAAATCAAGAGCGTTTCAAATAAGCCGGGGCTTGATCCCGGCTTATTTTTTTGCCGAATTACCCTATGCTGGACTTGCCGAACCGCGCCGCACTTCGTATCAGGCGGCATGATAGCGCTATCATTGCATTTGGGGCCGCACCATGAAACCACAATCCAGCCTTTCGATCATGGCCGATATCGGCGGCACCAACACCCGTGTCGCGCTTGCGTCAGGGCTGGAGGTGCATACCGACACAATCCGCCGTTTTCGCAATGCTGATTTTTCCGGGCTAGCAGAGGTTCTGCAATCCTATCTGGTTGAATATTCCGATGCCAAACCCCACGCCGCCTGTGCGGCCATTGCTGGCCCTGTGCGCGATGGCAAGGGCACGCTGACCAATCTGGACTGGACGATTGACCGGTCGCTTCTACAAGACGCGACGGGGGCTGGCGTGACCTCGGTGATCAACGATCTTCAGGCACAAGGCCACGCTTTGGAACATCTTGCCCCCAACAGCCTGCGTTCGGTGGTCTCGGGCCAACCGGCGGCACCGGCCGCCGCGCGTTTGGTGGTCGGCGTCGGCACCGGTTTTAACGCCGCGCCCGTTTATCGCACCGAAGCCATGACGGTCATTCCCCCTGCCGAATTTGGCCATGCGGATATACCCTCATCAACCGAAGCGTCTCAGGATTTCGCATCACATTTCGCCGCGACCAACGGCTTTTGTTCCATCGAGGACGCCCTGTCCGGTCGCGGTTTGGGAAATATCTATCGCTGGCTGGCCGAGCGGTCAGGCGCGGACGACCGCAAACAGGCGCCTGAAATCATGGCTGCCTGCCGCGATACGTCGGATCCATTGGCGCAGCAAACCGTTCGGTTCTTTGCCGAGGTTCTGGGAACCGTTTGCGGCAATCTGGCCCTGTCCACCCTGCCTTTTGGTGGCATTTATCTGGTTGGCGGCGTGTCCAGAGCTGTCTATCCCTATCTTGCGGATTTCGGCTTTGCGGAAAGCCTGCGCGCCAAGGGGCGTTTTTCCGAATTCATGGAACAATTCCCCGTACATCTGGTCGATGATGATTATGCCGCGCTGACCGGCATGGCCGCTTTGTTGAACGAACTCGAATTCGGCCCGCCGGACCGGGGCGCCGAATAAGCGCTACTGGGCCGTCCAGCCGCCATCGACGGGTATCTGTGTACCGGTCACGTTATGCGCCACCGGATCACAAAGCCAAAGTGCCAAAGCCCCCATCTCTGCCGGATCAGAAGTCCGGCAGGTCGGCTGCTTCTCGGATAGAAGATCAGCAATGGCAGCATCGCGATCCCCGCCGATCTGTTGGGCGCGTGCCTCGATCTGCGGGCCGATCAATTCGGTTTCCGTCCAGCCCGGGCAAATGCAGTTCACCGTGACCCCGCCTTTCGCCTTGGATCCCGATCGCGCATATTCAAGCGCCGCCACCTTGGATAATCCAACAAGCCCGTGCTTTGCCGACACGTAAGGGGCTTTGTGGATAGATCCGATCAAGCCCTGAACCGAGGCAATGTTGATCACGCGCCCATAGCCGCGTTTCTCCATTTCCGGCATGACCGCCTGCATCGTGTGAAAGCAGGCCGACAGATTCACCGCGATGATCGCATTCCATGTGGCACGTGGCACATCGGCAATCGGTGCCGGATGCTGGATACCGGCATTGTTGACAAGAATGTCCACCCCGCCCCAATCGGCCACTTCGGCCATCAGCCCATCGATCTGGTCGGGATCGCTAATATCCGCCGCAAAGTACCGGGCTTGGGCCGCGCCCGCGTCCAGCATGGCCTGCACTGCTGTATCGGCCTTGGGGTCGTTCGGCAGCCCGTGCAAGGCAACCCGTGCCCCGGCCGATGCGACGGCCTTGGCAATCGCGAATCCGATCCCCTGGACCGAGCCTGTCACCAACGCGGTTTTTCCTGTCAAATCTGGCATGTCACTTCTCCTTAAGCTGGGCACGAAGCTCGGTCTTCAGAACTTTGCCGTAATTGTTTTTTGGAAGCGCCGCGATCAGACGATATTCTTTCGGTCGTTTGAAGCGGGCGATGTTTTCAACGCAATGGCCGTCAAGCTGGGCAATATCGGCACCTTGGGCTGTAGGGACGACGAAAGCGACCACCACTTCACCCCATTCAGGATGGGGCTTGCCAACCACCGCCACCTCGGAAACGGAAGGGTGCTCCAAAAGCACCTCTTCCACTTCACGTGGATAAATATTTGACCCGCCCGAGATGATCATATCTTTCGAGCGATCGTGCATGGTCAGAAAACCGTCCTGATCCAAGGCGCCCATGTCACCGGTCCAAAGCCAGCCATCCCTGATTGTTTTTTCCGTCGCCTCAGGGTTTTTCCAATAGCCCTTCATGACCGTGGGACCTTTGACAACGATTTCGCCGATCTCGCCCGAGGGCAGAAAATTCCCCATTTCGTCACAAATCCGCACCAGAACCGGCGACTGGGCCAATCCCACGGATGCAAGACGCTCTTTCCACCTGGGATGCGACCTGTCGGTGACAAACTGGCGCTCCAGCGCCGTGATTCCCATCGGACATTCCCCCTGCCCGTAAACCTGCACGAAACGGTCGCCCATGACGTCAACCGCCTGAATGATATCGGCCATATACATGGGACCACCCGCATATGAGATCGTCTTGATCCCGTCGCCGTTCTGACCGGACGCTTGCGCATGATCCACCAGACGCTTGACCATTGTCGGCGCAGCGAACATCGAGACATTGCGCAATTCCTTGGACAGATCGAGGATTTCTTTCGGGTCAAACCCTCCGCTTTTCGGAACCACATGCCGTGCCGCTTTGATAACATGCATGAAATTATAGATACCCGCACCGTGGCTCATCGGGGCGGCATACAGAATGGCATCCTCTGACGTCACCTGATCCACATCCGAAAAATAGGCCAGCGTCATATGTGTCAGGTTGCCGGATGTGATCATCACGCCCTTCGGCTTGCCTGTGGTCCCCGACGTATAAAACAGCCAAACCATGTCGTTCGGATCAATGTCCACCGGTGCTGGCAAAGGGTCGGCACCATACATGTTTCGCCAGTCCGGGGTGTCCGAGGAAACAATCGGCACGTCTTCTTCCAAAACCCCCGACAACCCGTGCGCAATGGCGTCTGACACCAGAACCAAGCCCGCCTCGGCGTTGCCGATGATCCAGGCGGCTTCCTTGATATGAAGCTTTGAATTGATCGGAACAGCCGTAGCACCTGCAAACCAGATACCGTAAAGCGCCTCGAGATACTCGGTACTATTCTTCATAAAGACAGCGACGCGATCGCCTTTGGCGATGCCGTAAGCTGAATGCAGATGGCCTGCGATGGCCGCCGCTCTGCGCGCAAATTCGCGATAATCTGCAACAAGCTCCGTGCCTTGCATCAAAGCCCGAGCATCAGGTGCGGTTGCGGCCGCTCTGACAAGCCATTCTGCGGGGTTCATGCGCGTTTCTCCGCTTTTGTGATCGTGGCGTGGTTTACCATGCCGCATCCGTCGATATTGACCATTAAACCGGCAATGTACCCATCCAATGATCGATACCAAAGCGGTCTTCGTTTGTCGCAAGGATGACGGCATTAGTGGCGACTGACAATTCAGTAGAACTACTACCCTTTATTCAAATGCGCTATGCACGGGCTATGGATCAGGAAATTCTTGCGTTTCAACATGCCCCTGTCGGGCTGGCCGTTGCCGAAAACCGCGTGCTGCAACAGGTAAACGACCGGTTTGCCGAGATGTTTGGCCAGACCACGGGCTTTTACCCGGGCCGCAATCTTCGAGAGCTTTATCCGACGCAAAGCGATTATGACCGGATCGGAGTGGTCGGGGTCGAGATCATGCGCAAATCCGGCCGGTATGACGACGAACGCATCATGCAACGGTTAAACGGAGAACAGTTCTGGTGCCGCGTGCGCGGACAATCCCTTACCCCGGATGATCCCTTCCGCCGGTCGATCTGGTCGTTTTCGGACCTATCGGAAATCCGTCAGATCATCAAATTGACGACACGCGAAAAGCAAGTTGCCGCCCTGACCTGCCGGGGCATGACCTCGAAAGAGATCGGGCGGGAATTGGGAGTGTCCCACCGGACGGTCGAGATTTACCGGTCACGGCTGATGGCGAAATTTGATGTGCACAAGACTGCCGAACTGGTGGCGAAACTGTCCGGAACGCCTTTGTAGACAAGAGTTGCGTTACTGATTTTCCGATCACATCAAAAATACGTAACATTTATCTTGCGCCGAATCGTCAAGCCGCCTATTACCGACCGTGCGGTCAGGAAAAAGGAAGCCAGGGATGAATGCATTCATCTGTGACGCCACCAGAACACCAATTGGACGCTATGGCGGTGGGTTGTCCCAAGTGCGTGCCGATGATCTGGCAGCGCATCCGATCAAAGCTTTGGTCGACAGAAACCCCGATTTGGATTGGCAAAGCATCGACGATGTCATCTATGGCTCGGCCAATCAGGCGGGCGAAGATAACCGCAATGTGGCGCGCATGGCGGCATTGCTTGCCGGGCTTCCGACCTCGGTTCCCGGAACGACATTGAACCGCCTTTGCGCCTCGGGCATGGATGCGGTCGGCATGGCGGCGCGGGGTATCAAGGCGGGCGACTATGATCTGGCCATCGCCGGTGGCGTCGAAAGCATGAGCCGCGCACCCTTTGTCATGCCAAAGGCCACGGCGGCCTTTACCCGCGCAAATGCGGTTTACGACACGACCATCGGCTGGCGCTTCATCAACAAGAAAATGGAACAGGCCTACGGCACCGACTCGATGCCGCAAACCGCCGATAACGTTGCGGCGGACTATAACATAAGCCGCGAAGATCAGGATGCGTTTGCCGCACGCTCGCAAGCCCGTTGGCAGGCCGCGCAAACGGCTGGTATCTTTGCCGACGAGATCACGGCGGTTGCAGTGCCACAGCGCAAGGGCGACCTGATCGTGATCGACACAGACGAACATCCCCGCCCCGATACGGATGCAGGCAAGCTTGCCAAGCTGCGCGGGATCAACGGGCCGGATCTGACGGTTACGGCAGGAAATGCTTCTGGTGTGAATGATGGTGCAGCGGCCATATTGATGGCCTCGGAAGCCGGTGCTGCAAAAAACAACCTGACCCCGATGGCGCGGGTTGTGGCCATGCAAGCCGCCGGGGTTGAGCCGCGCATAATGGGGATCGGGCCGATTCCCGCCACACGTAAGGTCCTGTCCAAAGCGGGCCTGACCATCGACCAGATGGATGTGATCGAATTGAACGAAGCCTTTGCCAGCCAGGGTCTGGCCACCCTGCGCGAACTTGGTGTCGCCGATGATGCGGCCCATGTGAACCCGAACGGTGGAGCGATTGCTCTGGGCCATCCGCTGGGCATGTCGGGCGCGCGTCTGGTGCTGACCGCCGCCTATCAATTGAAACGCACCGGCGGGCGCTATGCCCTTTGCACCATGTGCGTCGGGGTCGGACAGGGTGTTGCCCTGATCCTTGAGAGAGTCTGAGGAGGAAACGCGATGTATGCACAAATGATCAAGACCGCGCGGTCCGGTGTGAAAACGCGCGACGAGATGACCGATCAGGAACGCGAGTTTCAGGACAAGATCGACAATGACATCAAGATCGAACCCCGCGACTGGATGCCCGATGATTACCGCGCCACGCTGATCCGCCAGATCGGCCAGCACGCCCATTCCGAGGTGGTCGGCCAACTGCCGGAAGGCAACTGGATCACCCGGGCGCCCACGCTTGAACGCAAGGCGATCCTGCTGGCCAAGGTTCAGGACGAGGCCGGCCACGGCTTGTACCTTTATTCTGCAGCGGAAACTCTGGGCGAAAGCCGGGACGAATTGATCCGCCTTTTGCATGAAGGCCGGATGAAATACTCGTCAATCTTCAACTACCCCACCCTGAACTGGGCCGATATCGGCGCGGTAGGCTGGCTGGTTGACGGCGCGGCCATCGTCAACCAGGTCGCGCTTCAGCGGACATCTTATGGCCCTTACAGCCGCGCAATGGTGCGTATCTGCAAGGAAGAAAGCTTTCACGCGCGGCAGGGCTATCACGCTATCATGCAAATGGCCTTTGGAACGCCTGAACAAAAACGGCAGGCACAGGATGCCGTAAACCGTCTTTGGTTCCCGTCGATCATGATGTTCGGCCCGTCAGACAGCGAAAGCGTTCACTCGGAACAGTCGATGGCCTGGAAGATCAAGGTAAAATCCAATGACGAGCTGCGCCAGCAATTCGTCGATCAGACCGTGCCGCAGATCGCCTATCTGGGGCTGGACATGCCCGATCCGAACATCAAATGGAACGAAGAACGCGGCCATTACGATTATTCCGATCCGGACTGGTCCGAGTTTTTCAACGTCATCAAGGGTAAAGGCCCGTGCAATGTCGACCGAATGAATGCCCGCGTGAAGGCGTGGGAAGACGGCGCATGGGTGCGCGACGGCCTTTTGGCCCATGCCCGTAAAAAAGCTGCCCGCAACATGGCCGCCGAGTAAGGAGAGACTGACATGAGCAATGAATGGCCCCTTTGGGAAATCTTTATCCGTGGTCAACACGGCATGAGCCACCGCCACGTCGGTTCGCTTCACGCGCCCGACGCCGAGATGGCGATCAAGAATGCCCGCGATGTTTATACCCGCCGCAACGAAGGCGTCAGCATCTGGGTTGTCAAAGCCGAGAATATCGCCGCCAGCGATCCGGGCGACAAAGGTCCGCTGTTTGATCCCTCGAACAGCAAGATTTACCGCCACCCAACCTTCTTTGATATCCCTGACGAAGTGGGGTCGATGTGATGGAGTTGAACGAAGCGCTTGAACGCTTTGCTTTAAGAATGGGGGATAACACCCTGATCTTAGGGCATCGAGTGTCGGAATGGTGTGGTCACTCGCCCGTTCTTGAAGAAGATATCGCCTTGGCCAATACGGCGCTGGACCTGATCGGTCAAACGCAGCTTTGGCTGGGCCTTGCGGGTGAGTTGCAAGGCAATGGCAAATCCGCCGACGATCTGGCCTTTCTTCGCGATGCATGGGATTTCCGCAATCTGCTTTTGACCGAATTACCGAACGGCGATTTCGGCCGCACCATGATGCGCCAGTTTCTTTTCGACGCTTGGCAGTCGATCCTGTTGCCGCGTCTGGCGCAGTCGCCCGATGCCAGAGTTGCCGAAATCGCTGCGAAAGCCGCGAAAGAAGCGGCCTATCATGTCGAGCGTTCGGCAGACACGGTGGTCGGCCTTGGAGATGGCACCGAGGAAAGCCATGGCTATATGCAGCAGGCGCTTGCGTATCTGTGGCCCTATGTCGGCGAAATCTTTGATACCGATGAAGCGGACGATTGTCTGGCGCAGGCCGGTGTGGTGCCGCATTTTTCTACCCTGAAGGACGAATATTACGCACTGATCACCCGTGTTTTAACCGACGCCACGCTGGACGTCCCGCAAGACGATTTCGCCCATCGCGGCGGTCGTGACGGCATGCGCCATACCGAGCATCTGGGCCACCTTCTGACCCAGATGCAATGGCTGCAACGCGCCTATCCGGGGGCCAATTGGTGACATGACCCGCCCGTCAACGGAACAGGTTTGGGAATGGCTGGATCAGGTGCCCGACCCCGAGATCCCCGTCATCTCGCTGGTCGATCTTGGCATTATCCGCGATGTCGCCTGGATGGGCGATACGCTGGAGATTTCAGTCACGCCCACCTATTCCGGCTGTCCGGCCACCTCGTTCATCAATATGGAGATCGAGACAGCCATGCGCGGGCACGGCATCCAACGGCTTGCGCTGAAACGCCAGCTTGCGCCTGCATGGACCACCGACTGGCTGTCCGAAAAGGGGATCGCCAAGCTGGAAGAATACGGCATTGCCCCACCCCAACCCGCCGGAGGTCCGGCGCGGTGCCCGCATTGCGGGGGCACCCATCTTGAGCGGATCAGCCAGTTCGGCTCGACCCCGTGCAAAGCACAATGGCGGTGTACCGACTGCCTTGAGCCATTCGACTATTTCAAATGTATCTGAGAGGATAACCCATGGCCCGGTTCCACGACCTGACCGTCACCGACGTGAATAAAACCATCCGCGATGCGGTGATTGTGACCCTGGCACCCTCGGCCGAGGATGAAGCCACCTTCATGGATTTCAGCCAGGGCCAGTATTTGACGTTCCGCAAGGAATTCGATGGCGAAGAATTGCGCCGTTCCTATTCGATTTGCGCCGGTAAGGACGATGGCGTTTTGCAGGTCGGCATCAAACGTGTTGACGGCGGCGCCTTCTCGACCTGGGTGAACGAAGACTTGCAAGCCGGTGACACGGTTGAAGCAATGCCACCGATGGGGGCGTTTTCAACCCCGATCGAACCGGAAAAATCCAAGCATTATCTGGGCTTTGCAGGCGGGTCAGGCATCACACCCATTTTGTCGATCATGAAAACGGTTCTGGCCCGCGAACCGAAGTCGGAATTCACGCTGATCTATGCCAACCGCAATGTTTCATCGATCATGTTCCGCGAACAGCTGGAAGATTTGAAGAACCGGTACATGGGTCGTCTGACCATCACGCATATCCTTGAACAGGATGCACAAGACATCGAATTATTCACAGGCCTTGTGACCGAGGAGAAATGCAACCAACTGTTTGACGGGTGGATCGACATCAAATCCGTCGACATTGCCTTGATTTGCGGCCCCGAGCCGATGATGCTGGGCATTCGCGACGCGCTGCAAAAAAATGGCCTTTCGAAAGAACAGATCAAGTTCGAGCTGTTCGCCTCGGCCCAGACAGGCCGCGCCAAGCGCCGCGCCGAATCGAAAAACGCGGCCTTGGCGGGTGACACGACCGCCGCGACCGTCATATTGGATGGCACCGCCCAAAGTTTCGATATGAAGCGCGACCAAACCATTCTGGAAGCCGCGCTTGAAAACAACATGGACGCGCCGCATGCGTGCAAGGCGGGGGTGTGTTCGACCTGCAAATGCCGCGTTCTGGAAGGCGAGGTGGACATGGTGACAAACCACACGCTCGAGGATTACGAGGTCGAAAAAGGCTATGTGCTGTCCTGTCAATCCTATCCGATCACGCCGAATGTAAAGGTCGATTACGAAGTTTGACCGAAACAGATCGAATTGCGGCACCCGTTGCGCCGCAATTCGATCCGTGACAAAAGCCGCCAGATGCGCCGGATCGTCCTGTTCAACAAGCCATATGACGTGCTTTCCCAGTTCACCGACAAGGGAACCCAGGCCGGATCGCGCCGAACCCTTTCGGATTTTGTCAAGATCCCCGGTGTTTACCCCGCTGGCAGGCTGGACCGCGACAGCGAAGGCCTGTTGGTCCTGACCGATGACGGCAAATTGCAAGCGCAGATATCGAACCCACGCTTTGGCAAGAAAAAAACCTATTGGGTGCAGGTCGAAGGCCTCCCCGACGCCGCTGCCCTCAAGGCGCTTTGCGACGGGGTTGTGCTGAAGGACGGGAAAACGAAACCTGCCGAGGCCCGATTGATGGGTCCTCCGGACGGGCTTTGGCGGCGGGATCCTCCGATCCGTGAAAGAAAGTCCGTGGCCGATTGCTGGCTGGAGCTGACGCTTTCGGAAGGCCGCAACCGGCAGGTTCGGCGGATGACGGCAGCCGTTGGGCACCCGACGCTGCGCCTTATACGGTCAAGGGTTGCCGATTGGGATTTGGGCGGGTTGCAGCCCGGCGAATATCGCGAGATCAGATTGCCCGGCAATCCAATGCCTAAAGGGCGGCCGACCCGTCGAGCACCAGGGTTGTGACCAGAATGGCATATTCACGCCGCTGATCCGGTGTCGCGGCCGGTTCCCACATGTAATACCAGTTCAGCATTCCGAATATCGACATCGTTGCGGCGCGCAGTTGCGATTTGTTTGTTTCAAACACCCCCGGCTGGGCCAGCCGCAACAGCTGCGAAATACGCTGAACCATATCCCGCTGATAGCCGATCAGGGTCTTTTGCTGATCATCGGGCAACAGGCCAAGCAAGGTGCTTTGCACCTGATGCTCGTAATCTTCGCCTTCATAAGCCAGAAGGATTTCAAGGATCGTGGCCTGCAACGCCTCGCGCGGGGTCATTCCGTCGATATCGACCATCAATATCCGCCGCAGCAAAGCTGCAAGCTTGGTGTCCAGCAGGTCAAACAACAGCGCGTCCTTGCTGCCGTAATAGTGATAGATATTGGCCTTCGAAATCCCCGCCTCTTTTGCAAGCAGGCTCATTGAAGCGCGGTCAAAGCCCTGCTCGGCAAAGACTTTGGCCGCAGCCTTACGGATAAGGGCACGCTTTTCATCATGGTCTTTGGCTATGGTTCTGGCCAAGATTTACTCCTTGGGTCGCAGATCGACGACGCGCACAGCCTTGCCCTGCGAACGTGCGACCGATCCGGGATCGCCGACGATAACTTCGGTCGAGATACCTACAACATCCTTGATACGTTTCACAAGCATGCGTTCCGCCGCACGGCGGCTGGCTTCGTTTGCGGCAGTGGGCACCACTTCAACCAGAACCCGCATCGCGTCCATGCGGCCTGCACGAAACAGCTCGATCTGGAAATAGGGGGCAAGACCGCCGGTCGCCATGACCTGTTCTTCGATCTGGGTCGGAAAGACATTGACACCGCGCAGGATCATCATGTCGTCACTGCGTCCGGTGATCTTCTCCATCCGGCGCATCGACCGGGCGGTGCCGGGCAGAAGGCGGGTCAGATCGCGTGTCCGGTAACGGATCATCGGCAGGCCTTCTTTGGTCAAGGTGGTGAAGACAAGCTCGCCCTGCTCACCATCTTCACAAACCTCGCCCGTCTCGGGGTTGATGATTTCGGGATAGAAATGATCTTCCCAGATCACCGGTCCGTCCTTGGTTTCCACGCATTCATTGGCAACACCCGGCCCCATGATTTCCGACAGCCCGTAAATATCCACCGCATGCATGTCAAAGGCATCTTCGACTTCCCTGCGCATGGCATCGGTCCAGGGTTCGGCGCCGAATATTCCGACCGCAAGGGACGACTCGCGCGGGTCCATGCCCTGTTTGTTAAACTGCTCGAGGATATTGAGCATATAAGACGGCGTCACCATGATCCCGTCCGGTTTGAAATCGGTGATCAGACCAACCTGCTTTTCGGTCTGGCCGCCACCCATGGGCACAACCGTCGCGCCCAGGCGCTCAATACCGTAATGTGCCCCCAGACCGCCGGTAAACAGACCATAGCCATAGGCATTGTGCACCATATCGCCTTTGCGCAACCCGGCGGCCCGCAAGCTGCGGGCGACCAGATCGGCCCAGTTATCGATGTCGGACTTGGTATAGCCGACAACGGTCGGCTTGCCGGTCGTGCCGGAAGATGCATGAACGCGAATTATTTCCTGCCGAGGAACAGCGAAAAGGCCGAACGGGTAATTGTCGCGCAGATCGTTCTTATAGGTGAACGGGAACTTCGCCAGATCCTTCAGGTCTTTCAGATCATCCGGATGAACCCCCGCATCGTCGAAACGTTTCTTGTACATCGGCACGTTGCGATAGGCATGCCCAAGCGACCATTTCAGGCGCTCAAGCTGAAGGGCCGAGATTTCATCGCGTGAGGCGATTTCTATCGGGTCCAGATCCGATTTCTTTGGACTTAGGTCTTTCATTTCATCTCTCCTGTCGCCTCAGGTTCCACAAAAAGCTGGCCTTTGATCGCTCGCGACATGCCGCGAAATTCGGCAATTATCCGGCCATCCTGATTGATAACGGTCACGTCGTAAATTCCACTGCGTCCATTGAGCGAACGTTCCTCGGCAACCGCCGTCAGCCGGTCGCCCAGATGCCCCGGCGCAAGGAAGCTGATCAGATTGTGCTGCGCAACCGTTCTCTGATTTCGGCTGTTGCAGGCAAACGCAAAAGCGCTGTCGGCAAGCGAAAAGGTGACGCCACCATGGCAGATCTCATGGCCGTTACAGTGCTGCTGTTCCACCTTCATGCTTAACACGGCGCGACCTTCCGAGATTTCGTCGATCCGCATACCAAACCATTTCGACGCATGATCATCCGCCCACATCGCTTCGGCACTGCGTTTTGCGCGTTCGTCGGGTGTCATCTTCATTTCCCAGTGAATTTCGGGGCGCGTTTTTGCAGGAATGCAGAAACGCCTTCGGCGTAATCGGTACTTTCACCGCAGATTTTCATGGCATCCGCTTCCATTTCAAGATGGTCCGACAAACTGTCTTTGGCTGCCGCCTGAATGCATTGCTTGCTCAGGCCAAGCCCAAGCGTCGGCCCGTTGGCCAATTGGTCGGTCAGCGCCCGGGCCTCGGCCATCAGGGCGTCATCTGCCACAGCGCTCCAGATCAGGCCCCAATCTTCGGCTTGCTGCGCCTTCAAGGGCATGGCCGTGAAGGCCAGACCTTTGGCGCGGGCTTCGCCCAGCAAACGCGGCAAATGCCAACTGCCACCGGTGTCGGGGATCAGGCCAACCTTGCTGAAAGATTGTATGAACCTGGCACTTTCAGCGGCCAGCACCAAATCGCACGCCAGGGCCAGGTTGGCCCCTGCCCCAGCGGCAACACCATTAACGGCGCAAATGACCGGAAACTCCAGCGACCTGATCAGCCGGACCAGCGGCGCATAATAGGTTCGCACCGTTTGGCTTAGATCGGGGGGGCCATCCATTTTCGACGGATCGCGGTCGCCCAGATCCTGCCCGGCGCAAAACCCGCGCCCTGCACCGGTTAAAAGAATGGCACGTTTTTTATCATCACGGGCCTTTTCGATGGCCGCGCGCAACGCCAGATGCATCTCGTCGTTAAACGAATTCAGCTTGTCCGGCCGGTTCAGGGTGATCTCGACCCAAGGCCCGTTGTCACCTACCAAGACGGTGTCGCTCATGTGGTATTCCCCTTGATCCCTATATACAGTGCTTGCATAAACCGAACGGTTGGTCAATAAAAAGCTAGCAATACAGGAGAGCGGGAAATGTCTGGGGTCGTATCAGTCACATTCGAAGACGATATCGCATGGGTGCGCATCGACAACCCGCCGGTCAACGCAACCTCGGTTTCGGTGCGCCAAGGCCTGTTGGATGCTGTTGAAAAACTGCACGGCCAAAAGCTGGCCGTTCTGGACTGCGCAGGAAAAACCTTTGTCGCCGGCGGCGACATGTCCGAATTTGACCACGCCCCGGCAGAGCCTCATCTGCCCGATGTTGTCCAGGCAATCGAAAATTCCGAAACGCCGTTTCTGGCCCTGATGCATGGCAATGTGCTGGGTGGCGGATTGGAGATGGCATTGGGCTGCGCGTGGCGTTTTGCGGCAAAGGGCACTCGGTTCGGTTTGCCCGAGGTCAATGTCGGCCTGATCCCCGGTGCCGGTGGCACCCAGCGCCTGCCGCGTTTGGTGGGCATGAGCGACGCCATAGATATCGCCTGCATGGGTAAGGTTATGTCCGCAGACGAGATGCGGGCACTTGGGGGCATTGATGAAATCCTTGACGGCGACGCAAAGGAAGCGGCCCGCGCATTTGCCCGCAACCTGCCAAAACGCCCCGTGGCGCTGTCCTTGCGGGATGTGCCCGCGTTTTCTGCAACGCTGTTTGAGGAAAAAGAAGCCGCGCTTGGAAAACGCTCAAAAGGTCAGCAATCACCTTTCGAGAATCTGAGGGCGCTGAAATGGGCCACGGAACCCTTTGCAACCGGACAGCCCAAGGAACGCAAACGCCATTTGGAACTGCGCCAATCGCCGGAAAGCAGGGCGTTGCGCCATGCCTTCTTTTCGGAACGACTGGTCGCCCGCCCTGCTGTGATCAGGAACGCGACAGCCCGGGATATTTCGCATATCGCGGTTGTCGGTGGCGGATTGATGGGGGCCGGTATCGCGATGGCTTGTTTGGGCGGCGGGATGACAGTCACTCTGATCGAACGGGATCAGGATGCGGTGAACACGGCGCTCGAAAGGGTCGCCGGTTTGATCGACGGCGCGGTGAAACGCGGCAAGATTGCCAAGGCCGAAAAGGCCGAAATGCTGGAACGCTTCACGGCCACCAGCGACTACGCGGACAGCGCAGGCTGCGATCTTGCGATTGAGGCTGTGTTTGAAGACCTCGCAGTCAAGCAAGCGGTTTTCAAATCGCTCAGCGCCCAAATGGGGGCAGATGCGATTTTGGCAACCAACACCTCTTATATCGATCCCCGGCAGATCTTTGACGGTATACCGAACCCTGGCCGTTGTCTGGGTCTTCACTTCTTTTCGCCCGCGCATGTGATGAAACTGCTGGAAATCGTGAAAATGCCCGATACGGACCCGTCTGTGCTGGCCACCGGCTTTGCCCTCGGCAAGCGATTGAGAAAAGTCTCGGTCCTTTCGGGCATTTGCGATGGATTTATCGGCAACCGCATGTTGGCGGCTTACCGGCGCGAGGCAGATTATCTGCTGGCCGATGGTGCCCAGCCCCATCAGGTTGACGCGGCGATGCGCGAATTTGGAATGCCAATGGGGCCTTATGAATTGCAGGATCTGACCGGCCTTCAAATCGCATGGGCCAACCGCAAGCGTCAGTCCGCGACAAGACCTGTCGGGCAGCGCTATATCCCGATTGCCGACCAGCTTTGCGAGCTCGAGCGCTTTGGTCAGCGAAGTGGCCGGGGCTGGTATGAGTATACCCAAGGCAATCGCACCGCCGGGCGAGACCCAGAGGTTGAAGCGTTAATCGAAACCTATTCGCAAGAAAACGGTATCGTGCGGCGCCGTTTCACGGACACGGACATTGCTGAGCGTTTGATGGCCGTTTTGGCAAATGAGGGCGCGTTGATCGTCAATGAAGGCATCGCCGAAAACACCGCGTCCGTCGATATGGTAAAGCTGCACGGCTATGGATTTCCAAGGTGGCGCGGGGGGCCGATGCAATATGCGCGTGAAATCGGTTGGACCCGAATGACGGACATCATGGCCCAGGTGGCCAGCGAAAGCCCGGGCAGCTGGATCATTGCCGACCGGCCGGACGGGATGTGATGTTCGCTCTGACCGACCTTCCTGATGGCTTCCACGAGGATCCCTACCCCGCCTATGAATGGCTGCGGGAAAGCGCCCCTGTGTGCTGGCAGCCGGACGGGTCTGTCATCCTGTCGCGCTATGCGGATCTGGATATGATCTATCGCGATACGACGCGGTTCATCAGTGACAAAAAGGCTGTATTCGGGCCGAAATTCGGTGTCGGATCGCCGCTTTACGAACACCACACGACAAGTCTGGTTTTCAACGATCCGCCGCTTCATACGCGGGTGCGCAATATCATGGTTGGCGCATTGAACCCGCGCGCTTTGGCCCGAATGGAGCCAGGCCTGATCACGCTTGTCGATAGGCTGCTGGATGACATGAGCGGTCAGATCGAGGTCGATCTGATCGAGGCCTTTGCCGGTGCCATTCCCATCGAGGTGATCGGAAACCTGCTGGGCATTCCGCGCGACGAACGCGGGCCGCTGCGCGATTGGTCCTTGGCCATACTTGGCGCACTTGAACCGGCTTTAGGTGCCGAACAACTGGAACGCGGCCATCGCGCCGTGACAGATTTTAAGCTTTTTCTTCGGCATATCATCGAGGATCGGGCGAAACATCCGGGTGATCCGGAAGTGGACGTGTTGACCCGCCTGATGAAGACCGAAGGCGCGGCCCTGACCGAGATTGAGCTTTATCAGAACTGTATCTTCATCCTGAACGCCGGACATGAAACAACAACCAACCTGATCGGCAATGCACTTGCACTTCTTGACACACACCGCGACAAGCGCCGTGCGTTGATCCGCTCGGGCGATCTGATCAACATGGGCGTTGACGAATTTCTGCGGATGGAAAGCCCCAACCAGTTTGGCAACAGGATGACCACCGAGGATATTGTCCTGCACGGGCAGAAAATCCCTGCCGGAACCGATATTCACTTGTGCATCGGGGCGGCCAATCGCGACCCTCGGCAGTTTGAACACCCGAATGATATGCAACTGGACCGGCGCCCGAACAAACATCTGGCCTTTGCAGGCGGTCCACATACCTGCGTCGGCCTGACGCTGGCCCGCATGGAAGGGCGCATTTCCGTTGGACGATTTCTTCAACGATATCCCGATTATCACCTGACCCCCGGTGCCCGGCTGAGGGGGCGTGTCCGTTTTCGCGGATATGCCCGCCTGCCCGCCCAATTGACATAAAGGACAGCACATGACCCTTCTATCGGTAGAAAGCTTCGCCGCGGGCGAATGGATCAAGCCTGACAGCTCGGCACGTCCGATCTTTAACGCCGTCACCGGCGCCCGGATGGCCAAAGCAGGCGTTGCCGATCTGCCTGTGCAGGACATGCTGGATTACGCCAAAAACAAAGGTGGCCCGGCCCTTCGCGCGATGACCTTCCACCAGCGGGCGAAAATGCTGAAGGCTCTGGCGCTTTATCTTGGCAAGCACAAGCAGCAGCTTTACGACATTTCCTTCGCCACCGGCGCCACTCAGGCTGATCATATGATTGATATCGACGGCGGCATTGGAACCGTGTTCGTCTATGCCTCGAAAGGCCGCCGCGAGATGCCGGATTCGGATATCTATCTGGATGGCGAGATTGAGCAGCTTAGCCGCAACGGCACCTTCCTTGGTCAGCATATGGCCACATCACTGCAAGGTGTGGCGGTTCACATCAACGCTTTCAACTTCCCGGTTTGGGGGATGCTTGAAAAGCTGGCCCCTACCCTATTGGCTGGAGTGCCCGCGATCGTGAAACCGGCAACCGCGACATGTTACGTGACCGAATTATGCGTGCGCCTTATTCTTGAAAGCGGCATTCTGCCCGAGGGGGCGTTGCAGCTGGTCGCAGGCGGCTTGGGCGATATGCTGGACCGGCTGGACTGTCAGGACATTGTCGCCTTTACCGGTTCGGCAAGCACAGCCCTGCACCTGCGGTCAAACAGGAACATTCTTGCGAATTCCGTGCGGTTCACCGCTGAGGCGGACAGTCTGAACGCCTCGGTCCTTGGCCCGGACGCTGAGCCGGGCACGGATGAGTTCAACCTCTTCGTCAAGGAAATCCAGCGTGAATTGACGGCCAAGGCCGGGCAGAAATGCACCGCAATCCGCCGCATCATCGCCCCTGAAGGGATGACCGAGGCGCTGATCGAAGCCTTGCGGGACAAGCTTGGCAAAACCGTCATCGGCAACCCTCAGGCCGAAGGGGTGCGCATGGGGGCCTTGGTGTCGGCTGATCAGAAAGCCGACGTGCTTGAGAAAGTCGCCCTGTTCCGCAAAGAGGCGGAATTGGTTATCGGCAATCCTGACGGCTTTGCCGTACAGCATGCGGACGCGGAGGCAGGGGCGTTCCTGCCGCAAATGATTTTCCATTGCGCCAACCCCGACAGGGCCGACATTCTGCACAACACCGAAGCCTTCGGTCCGGTTTCCACAATCATGGGCTATCGCGATCTCGATCATGCCATTGCTCTGGTCAATCGCGGTGGAGGAAGCCTCGTAACGTCGCTGATCACAAAAAATGCCGACACGGCCCGACAGGTGGTGCTGGGCGCCGGGGCCTTCAACGGGCGGATCTATGTCAATAATGCCGACAGCATGAAGGAAAGCACCGGCCACGGGTCTCCGATGCCGCATATGGTGCACGGTGGTCCGGGCCGTGCCGGGGGGGGCGAAGAATTGGGCGGCGTGCGGGGCGTGATGCATTACATGCAGCGCACCGCCGTTCAGGGCAGCCCCGATATCCTGACAGGGATCGGCCGGAAATGGGTATCCGGTGCCACCGAGATCACCGAAAAAGACCACCCGTTCACCCGCCGGTTCCATGAGCTTGTTCTGGGTGAAACCTTCCACACCCCGACCCGTGAAATCACCTTGGATGACATCGCGCATTTTGCCCATTTCACTGGTGACACTTTCTATGCCCATATGGACGAAAAGGCCGCCGCCGCAAATCCGTTCTTCCCCGGGCGTGTCGCGCATGGATATCTTTTGCTAAGCTTCGCCGCGGGTCTGTTTGTTCAGCCCGATCCCGGTCCGGTTCTGGCGAATACCGGTCTGGACAACCTGCGCTTCATGAAACCGGTCGTGCCGGGCGACAGCTTGCAGGTGCGTCTAACGGTCAAGCACAAGACACCGCGCAATGACGAATATGGAGAGGTACGTTGGCACGTCACCCTGACCAATCAAGACGGTGACTTGGTAGCAGAGTACGAATTGCTGACGATGGTGTCCTACTAATTCGTTTCAACTGGCGCTTCCTTGGGGGCACGTTTAATGTGGCCCCATGACGCCATTTGAAACATGTGTTGAAAGGCTGACACGCGGGGAACGGCATCGTGTCTGGTCGCTTATCGTGACGGTCTTCGGCGATTTGGCGCAAGGCACCGATGACCAGATCAGCATGCAGGCGATGACCCGGATCACCGACCCGATTGGGGTCAAGCCCGAAGCCTTGCGGGTTGCTTTGCACCGTTTGCGCAAAGACGGCTGGATCGACAGCCGCCGTCACGGGCGCAGCAGCCTTTTTCACCTGACCGATTTCGGGCGCGAACAATCGGTGGCGGCTGCATCGCGCATCTATCGCGCCGGTCCTCCGACAGGTTCAGAATGGTCGCTTGTGATGGCCACCCCATCCTCGGCGTCGTCCCAGCGGGAATTGGAAGACATCGCCATGACACGCGAAAGCGTTGCCCTGTCGGCAAATTCAATCCTTGCCGAGGGCGGTTCGACCAATAATGGCGGCCATCTTTTCTGGTCTCGGCCCGATTGGCCGTCGGTTCCCGACTGGGTCAAAGCAGCAACGATTGGCGCGGACATAATAAAGCAATACGCCGCCCTTCTGGCCACTTTTCGGGAAATTTCAGGCGCATTGCCAGCGGGCCTTGATCCGTTTGAAACCGCGACATTAAGAACCTTGATCGTTCATTCGTGGCGCCGGATTTTGCTGCGGCACCCGGATGTGCCTGACACCCTGTTACCACATGACTGCAAATTGCCCGACTGCAGATCGCAATTCAGTGACCTGCTGGACCGCATCCCGCGCGAGCACACCGAGAAGATCAAAGCGGCCTAAAGGCGCGCCAGTTTCAGCAGCGCTTGTCGCAGCGCATCGACCTCGGGTTTTGAAAAATCCTTTGTGACGTCTTGATCATAGCTTAACGCACTTTCGCGCAAGTCCCGATAAGCGGCCACTCCGGCGGGCGACAGTTTCAGAACCTCGCTGCGCCGATCATGGGGAAGTTTTTCACGGGTCAGAAAGCGCCGCTTTTGCAAGGACGCAACCGCGCGGGAAACTTTTGTCTTGTGCAGCTTGGAACGATTGCAGATTTCGCGGGCGGTCATGTCTCCGTAATACCCGAGATGGAACAGCACGCGCCATTCGGTGCGCAGCATGTTATACTTGTCTTTGTAGTGTTGCTGAAAGCTTACGCTGCATTCCTCTGCCGCCTGATTCAGCAGGTAGGGAAGGAAAAGCATCAGGTCAAAGTCATCTTTTTTGGTCATGCGGGTTTCTAGCTCTTGTTAGTTACATTTTCAACTATTACCAGCGATTCTACAGCGAACAGGAGACACCAATGAACCGTCCAGGCAAGCCGACCGACTTGCGGCAAGCATCAACGCCGGTTGGCACGACCGAAGGCTATATGCCCGGCTTTGGAAACGATTTCGAAACCGAGGCTTTGCCCGGTACCCTGCCTCAGGGCATGAACAGCCCGCAAAAGTGCAATTACGGCCTTTATGGCGAGCAGCTTTCCGGCACCGCCTTCACCGCCCACCCGCCCGAGCGGACATGGACCTATCGCATACGCCCCTCGGTCAAACATTCCGCGCGATACGAACGGGTTGACCTTCCCTATTGGTCATCCGCGCCGAATGTGATCGAGGATGTGACCTCGCTGGGTCAATACCGCTGGGATCCGGTTCCCTATTCCGACGAGGGCCTGACTTGGCTGACCGGTATGCGTACTATGACAACAGCTGGGGATGTGAATACGCAGGTCGGCATGGCCTCGCATATCTACCTTGTGACTGCGTCGATGGTGGATGAATACTTCTTCTCGGCGGATTCTGAATTGCTGGTCGTCCCGCAAGAAGGCCGTCTGCGGTTTGCGACCGAATTGGGTATCATTGACGTCGCGCCGAAAGAGATAGCGATAATACCCCGCGGTCTGGTTTACCGTGTCGAGGTTCTGGAAGGCCCCTGCCGGGGTTTCGTTTGCGAAAACTACGGCCAGAAATTCGAGCTGCCCGCACGCGGCCCCATCGGCGCGAATGCAATGGCCAACCCGCGCGATTTCAAAGCGCCGGTTGCCGCGTTTGAAGACCGAGAGGTCCCTTCGACCCTGACCATCAAATGGTGCGGCCAGTTCCATGAAACCAAAATCGGTCAGTCCCCGCTCGACGTGGTCGCGTGGCACGGCAATTACGCGCCTTATAAATACGACCTGCGCACCTATTGCCCTGTCGGTGCGATCCTGTTTGATCACCCCGATCCGTCGATCTTCACCGTCCTGACCGCCCCTTCGGGCCAGCCCGGTACGGCGAATATCGATTTTGTCCTGTTCCGCGAACGCTGGATGGTGGCCGAAAACACCTTTCGCCCGCCGTGGTATCACAAGAACATCATGTCCGAGCTGATGGGCAATATTTACGGTCAGTATGACGCCAAACCGCAGGGCTTTGTTCCCGGCGGCATGAGCCTTCACAACATGATGCTGCCACATGGGCCAGACAAGACAGCGTTCGAGGGTGCCTCGAACTCGAACCTCGGGCCGGAAAAGCTTGAAAACACGATGTCTTTCATGTTCGAAACCCGCTTCCCGCAGCATCTGACCGAGTTTGCTGGAAAAGAAGCGCCCATGCAGGATGACTATATCGATTGCTGGGATGATCTGGAGAAAAAATTCGACGGAACACCGGGGTTGAAATGATTAAATGATGCGTGAAATCACGCTGCCTGCACAAAATACCGTAGGGTGTGTGCTTGCACGCACCTTTATTCGAAGGAAACACGAATGACATTGATGACGTCCTGGGTCGAAAGCGCGAACAACCCGACCCACCCTTTTCCACTGAACAATCTGCCCTATGGCGTCTTCTCGACCGAGGGCAAAGACCCCCGTTGTGGTGTTGCCATCGGCGACATGATCCTCGACTGCCGCGCGGCGGAGGACGCCGGGTTGCTTGATCTGGGCACCCCACTGTTTGACGTGCCGTTCTGGAACGAGGTGATGGAAGAAGGGGCCGAACTTTGGGCCAGATTGCGTGCGCGGCTGACCGAAATCCTGACCGAAGGCTCGGCAGATCGGAATGCGGCCAAAGACATGCTGGTGGCGCAGGCCGAGGCCGAGATGCACCTGCCCTTTCTTGTCAGCGAATACACTGATTTCTACGCAGGCCGGAACCACGCCTTTAACGTTGGCACCATGTTCCGTGGCCCTGAAAACGCGCTGCCGCCGAACTGGTTGCATATCCCGATCGGCTATAATGGCCGCGCGTCTTCGGTTGTGGTATCGGGCACCGACATCCGCCGACCCTGGGGCCAGTTGAAAGGCCCCAATGACGAAATGCCCCGCTTCGCGCCTTGCGCCCGCTTCGACATCGAGCTTGAGATGGGCGCAATTGTCGGACAGGCCTCGGACGGGCCGATCACGGTGCAGGAAGCCGATGACAACATCTTTGGCTATGTGCTGCTGAACGACTGGTCGGCGCGTGACATCCAGGCGTGGGAATACCAGCCGCTCGGGCCTTTTCAGGCCAAGGCCACGGCAACCTCGATCAGCCCTTGGATTGTCACCAAAGCCGCGTTGGAACCTTTCCGCGTAGATACGCCCGAACGTGAATTCGAGTTGCTGGATCATTTGAAAGACGTCGGTCCGATGCTCTATGACATCGACCTTGCTGTCACCATCGCGCCCGAGGGCAAACAGGCGACCACAATCGCGCGAACCAATTATCGGGAGATGTACTATTCGGCGGCACAGCAACTGGCCCATCACAGCAGCGCTGGCACGCCGATGAACGCAGGCGATTTGTTGGGGTCCGGCACCATTTCCGGCCCGACCAAGCCCGAACGCGGCAGCCTTTTGGAACTCAGCTGGGGGGGCAAGGAACCTTTGACGCTCGACAGCGGCGAGACCCGCAGCTTCATCGAAGACGGCGACACGCTGACATTGCATGGCAACGCCAAGGGCGACGGCTATACCATCGGTTTCGGCGATTGCACCGGCAGCGTGATTGCCGCGCTTGACGATCCATACGCAAGATAATCCAAAGGTGCGTGACATCACGCACCCTACCCAAACACCGTAGGGTGCGTGCTTGCACGCACCGCCCGAAAAAGGAAACAGCACCATGGCAAAAGCATTCGCATCCCAAGGCGACATGACCGAAAAGAAGATTACCTTCGACGAAATCGGAGACGGGCTTTACGCCTTTACCGCCGAAGGTGATCCGAACTCGGGCGTCATCATCGGCGATGACAGCGTGATGATCGTTGAGGCTCAGGCCACCCCACGTCTGGCGAATAAAGTGATTGAGTGCGTGCGCACGGTTACGGATAAACCGATCAGCCATGTGGTTCTTACCCATTATCACGCCGTGCGGGTTCTGGGTGCGTCGGCCTTTGCCGCCCCGCAGGTCATCATGGGCGATACTGCCCGCGCGATGGTGGTCGAGCGCGGACAAGAAGACTGGGACAGCGAATTCCAACGCTTTCCCCGTCTGTTTGAAGGCCACGAAAGCATCCCCGGCCTGACCTGGCCAACCACCACGTTCAGCGACAGCATGACGGTTTATCTGGGGAACCGTCAGATCAACCTGATGCATCTGGGCCGCGCCCATACCGCAGGTGACATTGTGATCCACGTGCCGGACCAAAACGTGATGTTCACCGGTGACATCGTGGAAGATCACTCGGCCTGCTATTGCGGCGATGGTCATTTCAACGACTGGGGGGACACGCTGGACAATATCAAGTGGTTCGACGTGGATGCAATCGCACCGGGCCGAGGTGCGGCGCTGGTCGGCAAGGACGCCGTCAACCGGGCCATCGAAAGCACGCGCGACTTCGTGGAAAGCACCTATCGGCCCGCCGCCAGGGTCGCCGCCCGCAACGGCAGCCTGAAAGAGGCCTGGGATGCCGTGCGTGCCGAATGCGATCCGAAGTTTGCAGACTATGCGATCTACGAGCATTGCCTGCCCTTCAACGTCGCCCGCGCCTATGACGAGGCCCGAGGCATCGACACCCCACGCATCTGGACCGCCCAGCGTGATCTGGAAATGTGGGACGCCCTGCAAGGGTAAATCGGCGCGTCAGGCCCGAAAGCGTTGGCGACAATGCAGGGGTTTGATCGAGCTTAAAGACAAGAACATTGGCGTCATGTTGAAACATGGCATTCATCATTGCGCCCTGAATTCACGAGGAGACCAATCATGTTCGATGACAGATACACTTTGGCATACAAGATGTATCCCTACGAAAAGTCGCCGGATCAGAACAAGGCTCAGGCCGTGCGCCATCCGGTGGTGGTAATGGGCGGAGGACCGATCGGCATCGCCACAGCGCTTGATTTCGGCTTGCAGGGCATTCCGGTTCTGGTGCTGGACGATCACGAAGGCGTTGGCATGGGCAGCCGGGCAATCTGTTTTTCCAAACGCTGCCTTGAAGTGGCCGACCGGTATGGCGCAGGCGAACCGATGCTGGAAAAGGGTGTGGTCTGGAACCTTGGCAAGGTTTTTCACAAAGATGAAAAGGTCTTTGAATTCAACCTTCTGCCCGAAGAAGGCCACAAGTACCCGGCCTTTATCAACCTGCAACAACCCTATTACGAAAGCTTCCAGCTGGATCGTCTGCGCAAATTGCAGGAACAGGGTGCGCCAATAGAAATACGCGGCAAAAACCGCGTTGATAATGTCAAAGTGCATGACGACCACGTGGTGCTTGAGGTGATGACCCCCGATGGCCCCTATAAGGTCGAAGCCGACTGGCTGATCGGCTGTGACGGCGCAAGCTCGCCCTTGCGGGCGATGTTGGATATGGATTTCACCGGCAAGGTGTTTCAGGACAGCTTTCTGATCGCCGACATCAAAATGAAGGGGGATGTCGAATTCCCGACCGAGCGCTGGTTCTGGTTTGAACCCAGCCACGGTCAGGGGGCATCAACCCTTCTGCACAAACAGCCCGATGATGTCTGGCGTGTGGATTTCCAGATCGGCTGGGATGTGGACCGCAAAGAAGAAATGAAAGAGGAAAACATCCGCCGCCGACTGGACGCATTCCTTGGCGGGGTCGCGTATGACATTGTGTGGTCCTCGATCTACACCTTCCAGTGCAAACGGATGGACACGTTCCGCAATGGCCGCGTGTTCTTTGCCGGTGACGCGGCGCATCAGGTCTCGCCCTTTGGTGCGCGTGGCGCAAACTCGGGCATGCAGGATGTCGATAACCTTGGCTGGAAACTGGGTCTGGTGATCAACGGAAAAGCCGATGACAGCCTGCTGGCCAGCTACGATATCGAACGGATCCACGGCGCGGACGAGAACATCCTGAACTCAACCCGTTCAACCGATTTCATCACCCCGAAGTCTGACCAAAGCCGCATTTTCCGCGACGCGGTTCTGGCGCTTTCGGGTGCTTATGAATTCGCCCGCCCGCTGGTGAACTCGGGCCGTTTGTCGGTGCCTTGCACCTATGACGGATCACCGCTGAACAGCGCGGATGCGCTGGCCGGACCCGAGCGCACTCGCCCCGGATCGCCCTGCCCCGATGCGGAACTTGCGGATGGATATCTGCTTGGCCAGCTGGGTAACGATTTTGTGCTTTTGTGCATCAATACCGACGGGCCTGACGGGCTTGAGGAATGCGGTATCAAGGTCAGAACCATCAGGCTGACGGCGCAGGACGACCCGAAAGGCTATGTCAAGGACCGGTATCTGGGGGATGCGGCTTCCGCCGTCTACCTGATCCGCCCGGATCAGCACGTGGCGGCCCGCCGTGAAGTCTTTAACGAAAACATGGTTCGCGCCGAAATCCGCCGCGCGATCGGGAAGGAATAAGCCGATGAGCACCCTGAACCTTACCGCCAATATCGAACGCCCCGACGATTTTTATGCCGACCTGATCGATGCCCATGAAGGCCTGTCGAAAGACGAAAGCGACGCCCTGAACGCGCGGCTTGTCCTGGTTTTGGCCAATCAGATCGGAGATTACGCAACCTTGAAAGCCGCGCTTGACGCAGCGGCCCTGAAATAAGGAAACCGCCATGAAAATCGAGAAAATCCACCACGTCGCCTATCGCTGCAAGGATGCGAAAGAAACCGTCGAATGGTATCGCGACATGTTGAATATGGATTTCATTCTGGCCATTGCCGAAGACCATGTTCCATCGACCCACGAGCCTGATCCCTATATGCACATCTTTATCGATGCAGGGGACGGCAATGTTCTGGCCTTCTTTGAACTGCCAACCAAGCCCGAGATGGACCGCGACCGCAACACTCCGGTCTGGGTGCAGCATATTGCCTTCAAGGTAAAAGATCGCGAGGCTCTGATCGCCTATAAAGACCATCTCGAAGCCAAAGGGGTTGAGGTGCTTGGCGTCACCGACCACTCGATATTTCATTCGATCTATTTCTTCGATCCCAATGGCCATCGGGTTGAACTGGCCTGCCCGGATCCAAAAGAGCAGGCGATGCTGGCCAGGCTGGACGAAGTGAAATGGGACATGTTGGAAGAATGGTCCAAAACCAAGAAAGCCCCGAAACACGCTGCATGGATGCACGAAAAAGAGCTTTCGGACGTGTAATTTGATCGGGGCCAATCACTGGCCCCCATCTTTCTCGTGCTTGCGCTGGGCCGGTCGCTTCGCTAAGTCCCAAGGGCAGAAGAAAGGACCGGTCAGGCATGAGCGATACAATCATTGAACGCTGCGAAGCCAAGGGCCTGCGCATGACCGGTCAACGCCGCATCATCGCCCAGGTCTTGCAGGATGCCGACGATCACCCGGATGTGGAAGAATTGTTTGCCCGGGCTTCGGCGCAGGATGAAAACATCTCGATTGCCACGGTCTATCGTACCGTAAAACTTTTTGAGGAATCCGGCATTCTGGACCGAGTCGAATTCGGCGATGGCCGCGCACGATACGAGGATGCGGAACGTGATCATCATGACCACCTGATTGATATGAACAGCGGTGAAGTGATTGAATTCGTCGATCCCGAGATCGAGGCGCTTCAGGAAAAGATTGCCGCGCGGTTGGGTTACAAATTGAAAGGCCACAAGCTTGAACTTTACGGCGTGCCGGTGGCAAAGGATGACTAGCCCGTGAACAACGCCCAGGGCGCGTTGATGATGGTGCTGGCCATGACCGGCTTTGCGCTTGGGGACATGATCATCAAGCTTGTCGCCCATGACATGCCCACAGGACAGGTGATTGCCCTTATCGGCCTGGGCGGGTTCGCTCCGGCGGCGCTTTATGTGCTTTGGCGCGAAGGCATGCCGCCGCTTTCGGTGTTTCTGCATCCGATCATTCTGATCCGCGGCTTGTTCGAAATCATCGCAGTTGTCGGCTTTATCACCGCACTAGGGCTTATCCCGCTGGCAACCCTGTCGGCGATCATTCAGGCGGTGCCGCTTGCCGTCACGCTTGGGGCGGCGCTGTTCTTTGGCGAGACCGTGGGCCTGCGCCGCTGGTCGGCCATACTTGTTGGATTGCTGGGCGTGCTGATCATCATCCGGCCCGGAGTTGCGGGCTTTGATCCAAACAGTCTGTACGGTGTACTGGCCGTCATTGGTTTGGCGGGCCGTGATCTTGCCACCAAAGGCATTCCGAAATCCGTTTCGACGAACCTTTTGACCGTGCTGGCATTCCTGAACGCCGGTGTGGCCGGTATTCTGATGGTGCCGTTCAGCAATACGCTACAGCCTGTTTCGGGCGAGGCAGCGCTTTATCTGGCCGTCGCTGTCATGCTGACCTTCTTTGCGACCTGGGCCATCATCGCCGCAATGCGGGTCGGAGACGTTTCCTTCGTTGCCCCATTCCGCTATTCGCGCCTTATTGTGGCGGTGATCATCGGCATAGTGGTTTTCAAAGAATACCCCGATGCGCTGACAATTCTGGGGGCAGGCATTGTCGTGCTTAGTGGCGTATATGCCTTTGTTCGTGAAAGGCGACTGACCCGTGCATAGCGAAAACCTGAAAGGCATTCTGTTCATGGTCTTCTCGATGGGCCTGTTTGCCATAGAAGATGCGTTTATCAAAATGGCCTCACGCTCGGTTCCCGTCGGGGAAATCCTTGTTTTCATGGGGCTTGGCGGCGTCGTTTTTTTTACTGTTTTGCTGCTTTACACGCGCGAGCCGCTTTTCCCCCGCGAAGCCCGAACGCTGCCGATCTATGCGCGAATGGCCTCGGAAATCGTCGGGCGGGTGTCCTATAGCCTTGCACTTGCTTTCGGATCGCTTGCGGTGGTGTCCGCTGTTCTTCAGGCCACCCCGCTTGCCGTTACTTTGGGGGCCGCGGTGCTTTTTGGCGAAAAGGTCGGTATCCGCAGGTGGAGCGCCATCTTAGCGGGTTTCATCGGTGTGCTTGTGATCCTCCGCCCCGGTCTGGATGGGTTCGAGCCGGTCGCATTGTTGTCACTGGTTGGACTGCTGGGTCTGGCCGTGCGTGACCTGACAACCCGCGCTGCGCCAAAAACCCTGTCGAACCGGCAACTCGGCCTTTATGGATTTGTCGCACTTATTCCTTCAGGCTTTGTCATGCTGGCGATCACCGGCGGCTGGCAAAACCCGCTGGACGAAGCTTGGCCGTATCTTCTGGGCATTTCGGTATTTGGCATCGGTGCCTATTACCTGATCACCGCAGCCATGCGCGTGGGCGAAGTCTCGGTCGTCACGCCATTTCGATACTCTCGTATCGTCTTTGCCGTGATCATCAGCGTCACGATCTTTAACGAGCAAATTGATTCTCTGATGCTGCTCGGGATCGCGCTTGTTATCGCTAGCGGTCTTTACACGATGTGGCGCGAAAATATCCGTCGGCGCTAACATTGTAGAATCGCCCGACAATCGGTTGCTGTTAGCGCTATCATTTCCTGTTCACCTTTGAGGTTTTCGCTGCTATAGAGTGCGCAATCTGTTCCAACCCCAAGAGATACCTTCATGAGCACCATCATCGACATAATCGGCCGCGAAATTCTTGACAGCCGGGGCAACCCGACCGTTGAAGTGGATGTCATCCTTGAGGACGGCGCAATGGGCCGCGCTGCGGTTCCCTCGGGCGCGTCTACCGGTGCTCATGAAGCGGTGGAAAAACGCGATGGTGACAAGGGCCGGTATCTTGGAAAGGGCGTGCTGGAAGCGGTCAACGCCGTGAATGGCGAAATCGCGGAAGAGCTTGTCGGCATGGACGTGACCGAACAGCAATTGATCGACACGGCCATGATCGAGCTTGACGGCACCGCCAACAAAGGCCGCCTTGGGGCCAACGCGATCCTTGGGGTATCCCTTGCCTGCGCCAAAGCCGCTGCCGATTACACGGCCCAACCGCTTTACCGCTATGTCGGCGGCACAGCGGCCCGCGTTCTGCCGGTTCCGATGATGAACATCATCAATGGCGGTGAACACGCCGACAACCCAATCGACATTCAGGAATTCATGATCATGCCGGTATCGGCATCGAACGTGAAAGAAGCCATTCGCATGGGCGCGGAAATCTTCCACACCCTGAAAAAAGAGCTGTCTTCGGCTGGCTACAACACCGGTATCGGCGACGAAGGCGGCTTTGCCCCGGCCCTTGAAAGCACCCGTGTAGCGCTGGATTTCGTTATCAAGTCGATTGAAAAAGCCGGCTACAAGGCGGGTGAGGATGTGTATCTGGCCCTCGATTGCGCCTCGACCGAATATTACGTTGACGGCAAATACGAAATGAAGGGCGAAGGCATTTCGCTGACCTCGGAAGAAAACGCCGACTATTTGGCGGCACTTTGCGCCGATTACCCGATCATCTCGATCGAAGACGGCATGGCCGAAGACGATTGGGCCGGTTGGAAATTGCTGACCGACAAGATCGGCGACAAAGTCCAGCTTGTTGGCGACGACCTGTTCGTGACCAACCCTGTCCGTTTGGCGGATGGCATTGCGCAAGGCGTGGCAAACTCGATGCTGGTCAAGGTGAACCAGATCGGATCGCTTTCGGAAACGCTGAAAGCCGTCGATATGGCCCATCGTGCGCGCTATACCAACGTCATGTCCCACCGCTCGGGCGAAACCGAGGATGCCACTATTGCTGACCTCGCAGTTGCCACCAACTGCGGTCAGATCAAAACCGGTTCGCTGTCGCGGTCGGACCGTCTGGCGAAATACAACCAGTTGATCCGGATCGAAGAAATGCTAGGCGAAACTGCCGAATACGCTGGGTCATCGATCCTTAAAGGCTAAACCTGCTGACATTCAATCACAAACGCCGCCCCGTATCATGCGAGGCGGCGTTTTCTTTTGCGCATGTCGCATTCTGGCTTGTCAGACGCAGCCCTTGATCGTTGGATAGATCAACCGACGGAAAGGATCTCTATGCCTCGCCACTTCTCAGACGCTGAGTACGCCGACCGCCAGACCCGCGCGGTGCGGGCCATTTCGGATGCGGGTTATGACGCCCTGCTGATCTTTTCACCTGAGAGCCAATATTGGCTTTGCGGCTACGACACTTTTGGCTTTGCAATGTTCCAGTGCATGGTTCTTACCTCATCGGGTACTTTGCATCTTTTGACCCGTGCACCGGATTATCGGCAGGCGCTGTTCACCTCGACCCTCACCGAAGATCAGGTGCATGTCTGGAAAGATGTGGAAGGGGTCAATCCGACCGACAATTTGCTAAGACTGTTAAGCCGTCTTGAGGTCAAAACATCCAACATCGCGGCCGAGATCAATACGGCGGGTCTGCCGCATTATTACGGTAAGATGCTGGAAACCGCCCTGCCAGTGCTTCAGGACGGGTCGTCCATTTTGCCGCCCTTGCGTCGCGTGAAATCCGAAGCTGAAATCGCCTGTATACGAAAAGCGGCCGCGCTTTCGGACGATGCGCTGGACGCCGCACTTCAAACCGCTAAGGCCGGCGCATTCGAAGGCGATATTCTGGCCAATATGCAAGGGGCGGTTTTCAAGGGCGGCGGCGAATACGCGGGAAATGAATTCATTCTGGGATCCGGCGACGGCGCATTGATGTGCCGCTCATACGCAGGCAAGCGCAGCCTTTCGCACCAGGACCAAATGACGCTGGAATGGTCCGGCAGCTACATGCGCTATCACGCGGCGATGATGCGCACCGTGGTGATTGGCACACCAAACGACACGCAAATCCGTATGCATGCAGCAGCGGCGGAAGCTTTGGAGGCTTGTGAGAACGCCATCCGCCCCGGTGCGCCGATGGGCGACGTCTTTGACGCCCATGCAAAGGTTTTTGACGCGCACGGTCTGCATCATGCCCGCCTGAATGCCTGCGGCTACGGCATGGGTGCGGTTTTTCAACCGATCTGGGTGGAATTTCCGATGTTTTACGAAGGCAATCCCCTGAAGATGCAGGCCAATCAAGCTTTCTTCCTGCACATGATCCTGATGGACAGCGACGCAAATTTGGCGATGTGCTATGGGCACACCGTATTATGCACTGAAACCGGTGTCGAACGACTGTCACGCTATTCGCTGGACCTTTTGGTCCGATAATCTATTTTCGACGGAACTCGGCCGCTATCGCGTTTCAAATGCATGGTACCCCGACATCGGAGGGACAGGTGTTCGCCAAACTCAAATCAGCCTGGAAAGCCGCTCCGATTGCTGTGGCGATACTGGCCATCAGCCTTGCCGCTGCCGGTTTTTTCGGGTTTCAGCTTGTTAATCACATGATGCGCATGGCTCCGCCCCGCGATGTGGCAATCGAGGCGTGGATGACACCCCGTTTTGTCGCGCATTCATGGCGGGTGCCGCGCCCCGTTATTGCTGAGGCCCTTGAGTTCGAAAGCGAATTTGGCCGTCCTCCGAACCTGCAAATGATCGCAGCCGAGCGTGGCATACCGGTGGAACAGCTGATAATTCAGGTAGAAACGACCATTGCCGAATATCGGGCAAGGGAAGGAATACCCAGTGAGTGATGTGATATTTTCACTGGTCACGAGCTATGGTGCCATCGTGGTGCTGATCTCGGCCTTTCTGTCCTGCCTGCTGGTCCCGATTCCGACATCGCTTATGATGCTGGCGGCTGGGGCATTTGTGGCAACCGGCGACCTTTCGTTCTGGCAGGTTTTTGGCGGGGCTTTGTTGGGCGCTGTTGCTGGCGACCAGACTGGGTTTCAGATTGGCAGGCGCGGCGGCGCGCCCTTGGTGGACCGGCTTAAAAACAATGCGGCCCGCGCCAAGGTCATTGGCAGGGCACAACGGCTGATCGACCGCTACGGCGGAGTCGGTGTATTCTTCTCAACCTGGCTCTTTGCCCCATTGGGTCCTTGGGTGAATTTCGTCGCGGGTGCCGCGCGTCTGAACTGGTGGCGCTTTACCATCTGGGACACCCTGGGCGAGCTGATCTGGGTATCTGTCTATGTCGGGGTCGGTTTTACATTTGCCGCCAATATTTCCGCCGCATCCGAGGTTGCGGGCGACGTGATCGGCATTTTGGCGGCACTGGCACTGGCCGGAGCGATGATCCTGTGGATCGTCAAATCCTTGCGGGCGCATTCCAGCAAAGCCGAAGCCCCCGCAAAAACGGCGTAAGGTGTTGCCTCGCCCACACAAAGCGCTAGCCTGACGGCATGACAGCTGACGATATCATAGCGCATCTGAACCTGCGCCCCCATCCCGAGGGCGGCCATTACCGCCAAACATGGGTGGCCGATGCAGAAGGCGAGCGACCTGCCGGAACAAGTATCTACTTCCTTTTGAAAGCAGGAGAGCAAAGCCATTGGCACAAGGTCGATGCCGTTGAAATCTGGCACTACTACGCTGGCGCCCCGCTGATCCTTTCCCTTTCGCCGACTGAAAAAGGACCTGCCCAAACGCATCATCTTGGCCCGGATTTGCGATCCGGCCAGTTGCCTCAGCTGATTGTGCCCGCGTGTCATTGGCAATCTGCCCGAACGACCGGAGACTTCACCTTGGTCGGCTGCACCGTCAGCCCCGGGTTTCGGTTTGAGGGGTTTACTCTGGCCTCACCGGAATTTGACATTCCAACTGGCTGAGAACCCTTGTTTCCGCCCTTGCCAGAGCTGGTTTACAGAAACATATAAAGGTCATGCTAAAGTTCAGCCCCATCCTGATCGCCCTTCTTTATGGGCTTGTCATGTACCGGTTTTCTGTCTGGCGCACATCAAGGCAGCTTGATGAACGCTCAACCGAATTGGCGGATCCGAAACTGCTGGAACAGACCTCCCGTCTGGCCAAGGCGCTCGATTTGCCGCGCGTGCGTGTGCATATCTACGATATTGATCCGGTCAACGGGCTGGCCGCACCGGATGGACGCATCTTTATCACCCGCGGCTTTTATCAGAAATTCCGTCAGGGCGACCTGAACGCCGAAGAAATGACAAGCGTGATCGCCCACGAGCTGGGCCATGTTGCCTTGGGCCATTCCCGCCGCCGGATGATCGACTTTTCCGGCCAGAACGCAATGCGGGCAGCACTTGGCATGGTGTTGTCACGCTTTATCCCGGGTTTTGGCATCTATATCGCAAGCGCTTTGACCTCGCTGCTGGCCGCGCGGCTTTCGCGTGGCGACGAATATGAAGCCGATGAATATGCGGCCGCGTTGCTGACCAAGGCAGGGATCGGGACAGAGCCTCAGAAATCCTTGTTTCGAAAACTCGACAAACTGACCGCTGCGAATGCAGGCGCTGTTCCGGCCTGGCTAATGAGCCACCCGAAAACGGACCAGCGGATTTCGGCGATTGAAAAGCTTGAAACCAAATGGCGCACTAACGGGTAAGGGCTTTGCCCAAACGCGGCAGCCGCGCCTTTTTCATCAGCTTTCGCATCTCCCAAGGCTGGCCGGACAGGTGCTCGGCCTTCTGACGCACAGCTTCGGCAGCATTGGATACGATATCAGGGTTGGCTTTATGGATCCCCAGCAGAAACCCATCCGCGTCAACGCGGCTTAATCCGTGTTCCGCAAGTATCTGTCGGGGGAAATCTTTGGCGTTCAGGGTGATGATCCCATCCGCCGAACCGGCGATGGCCGAAGCCAGCACGTGTATATCCGACGGGTCTGGCAACCAAAGTCGGTCTTCCAGCCCATCGGGCGATTGAACTTTCGCCGCCGGCCATGCAGCGTTGACCAAGGCAATCTCGGCGCGGGCCTGCAATTCGCCTTCTGGTCCCAGTTTACGGGCAGCCAACGCCCATTCCTCAAGAATTCTGTCGGACCAGACGGGTTCGTAAACCCCGGTTTTCGCGACCGCCAACAGAACCTCGCGCATCACCGTCGGGAAAAGAACGCATGCGTCTAAAAGATATTTCATAGCCGGAAAAAGAGCGATTTAAGATAGCCGCTTTCCGCAAGCTGCGGCATCAACGGATGGTCCGGTCCGGCAAAACCCGTATGGATCAGCTGTGCAGTTCTGCCCGACCGGCCTATCCCTCTTGCAGATGCGGTACGGAATTTCTGCAAATCCGCTGCATGGCTACAGGAACACAGCGCCAGATACCCGCCGTCTTTCACCAAAGGGGCCGCCATGCGGGCAATCCGCTCATAGGCGCGAAGCCCGGCGTCCAGCGCCTTTTTGCTGGGGGCAAAGGCCGGTGGGTCGCAGATCACAAGGTCAAAGCTTTCGCTTTCCTCCGCCAGCTGCGCCAACATGTCGAACGCATCGCCTTTGCGGGTCTGAAAGCGATCCGCAAATCCGGATTGTCTGGCCCCTTCCTCGGCCAAAGCAAGGGCCGAAGCCGAGCCATCCACGGACATGGCAAACCCCGCCCCACCAGCCAGTGAGGCCAAGGCAAACCCGCCCACATGGGAAAACACATCCAGCACCCGCCCCCCACGGGCCAGCTTGGCAGCAAAGGCGTGATTTGGCCGCTGGTCAAAGAACAAACCTGTTTTCTGCCCCCCCATCAGGTCCGCCATATAGGTAGCGCCGTTCATCCGAACCCGGATCGGCGCGGTTGGGGCCTGACCGATCAGTACCTTCGTAACCTCGTCCAGCCCTTCCAGCCCGCGCGCCCTGCCCATTCCGTTCATGATCACGGTGGAAACACCAGTGACCGCAACCAATGCGGAAACCAAGGGTTCCATGCGCGCATTCGCCCAGGCTGCATTGGGCTGCACCACCGCAACGTCGCCAAACCGGTCAATGACCACACCGGGCAGACCGTCGGGTTCGGCATGACACAATCGGTAGAATGGTTCACCATAAAGACGCTCGCGCATCTCAAGCGCTTTCTTAAGACGCTTGGCGAACCATGCTTCGTCAATCCGGGCCTCAGGATCACGATCCAGAACTCGGCAGAATATTCGCGATTTTGGATTGACCGCAACCAAAGCCAAAGGCCTGCGCTCTGAATCTTCAAGCACCGCCAATGATCCAGGCGCAAGCCCTTTCGTTCGGCGATCCGTGACGACTTCGTTGTCATAAACCCACGGAAACCCATGGCGGATCGCTTGGGGCCTGGCTTTCGGTTTCAGTCTTACAAATGGCAAAGAGGGCTGCGTCATGCAGCCCTCCTACCCAGTTTCCCTCCGGGCTTAAAGCCTTGTGTTAACCTGCCTGGGCAAATTCCGCCGGAACCAGCTTGCCGCCAAGCTCTTCGAAAATCACCTTGACCAATTGCTGCGAGATGCGTGCCTTTTGCGTCATTCCTGCACTTTCCGCGATCAGCGCAGCCGCGCCACCAAGGGCCGCAAAGCTGGCGTTCACGCGGCGGGTCGGTTCAACCATCGTTCCGGTTACAGGGTCCAAAAGCGTAATGTCAAAATGAATGGTATGACCACCGCCAACGGTATAACGGGCCGCTTTGGTCAATGTGTGGAACTTCTTGACCGAGACGAAAAGAATTACGTCGCGCTCGCCCTTCAGGCCAGCAACTCCGATTTCCATTGCGTCCTGAACAATCCGCGTCACCTGTTCGTACCGGTCGCCATATTCTTCTTCCTGCCAAACGATATCGGCATTCGGGATCAATGAGTTTGCCTCGGATACGGTCAGAGTGCGCGGAACATCAACAATCACATCGACCACATTATAGGACTGAGCCTGCGGAATAACCTCGATCTCAGGGGACGAGCGGGTCACGATTTCCGGAATTTCATCAAAGCTTGGCGCAACGGCTTCAACCGCCGCCACAGACGGAAGCGTGCTTTCAAACGGCGCATTGCGCGTTACACTGCCCATCTCGGCGCAGGCCGAAACACTCAGAGCTGCCAGTCCCAAAACGATGTTGCGAATACGAAGCATTTTCGCCTCCAAACCTAAACTAAACGCGGATTCCTGCCGCTGACCTGAGTAATATCGGCGGAGAATCTGTTCCAATTGGGGCATAACGCTGCCAAAACATGGGTAATTTAATCATCAAACATGTCATTTTGACAAAGCCTGCCCCATATGACGGGGGTTTGGACGAATATTCTTGTTAGCGCTAACAGCGAATGTTAAACATCCCGCGAACAGGTAAAGAGAATCGCATATGCCGCTTAATTCGACCATTGCCAAAGTAACCGACAGGATTGTCGCACGCTCGTCTGACAGCCGAAAAGCCTATCTGGACAAGATCGGCCACGCGATAGAAAACGGCCCGCGCCGGGCGCATCTCAGCTGCGGAAATCAGGCCCATGCCTATGCCGCGATGGGGGCGGATCAGACGCCTTTGATCGAAGGCAAGGCTGCGAATATCGGCATTATCACCACTTATAATGACATGCTTTCGGCCCACCAGCCGTTTGAAACCTACCCCGCCCTGATCAAGCAAACCGCCCGCGCAAACGGCGCGACCGCTCAGGTCGCCGGCGGTGTGCCCGCCATGTGTGACGGCGTCACCCAGGGCCAGCCCGGAATGGAACTGTCGCTGTTTTCCCGCGATGTCATCGCCATGGCCAGCGCGGTTGCCTTGTCACACAACACCTTTGATGCGGCCGTTTATCTGGGCGTGTGTGACAAAATCGTCCCCGGCCTGATCATCGCGGCGGCGACATTCGGGCATATTCCGTCCATCTTTCTTCCCGCCGGTCCGATGACCAGCGGGTTGCCGAACGACGAAAAAGCCCGCATTCGCCAGCAATTCGCCAAAGGTGAAATCGGCCGGGATGAGCTGATGAAGGCCGAAATGGCCAGCTATCACGGGCCGGGCACCTGCACTTTCTATGGCACCGCGAATACCAACCAGATGTTGATGGAGTTCATGGGCCTGCACCTTCCCGGCGCCTCGTTCGTTAATCCGAACACCCCGCTGCGGGACGCTTTGACTGTCGCCGGAACGGAACGTGTTCTTCAACTGACGGCGCTTGGCAATGAATTCCGCCCTGTCAGCCAAATCCTTGACGAACGGGCTTTTGTGAACGGCATCGTCGGATTGATGGCAACCGGGGGATCAACCAATCTGGTGCTGCACCTTCCGGCCATGGCCCGCGCGGCAGGTGTGTTGATCGAAACCGAAGATTTCGACGAAATTAGCAACGTGACCCCCCTGATGGCCAAGGTCTACCCGAACGGTCTGGCGGATGTGAACCATTTCCACGCCGCAGGCGGTCTGGGCTTCATCATCGGCGATTTGCTGGATGCCGGTCTGCTGCATGATGACACGATGACCGTCGCGGGCGAGGGTCTTGCGCGGTATACCGAGGAACCCAAGCTGGTTGACGACAAGCTGCGCTATGAACCGGGCAGCAAAACCAGCCTGAATGAAAAAATCCTGCGTCCGTCCACCGATCCGTTCCAAGTATCGGGTGGATTGAAACGGCTTGAGGGCAATATCGGCAGTGGCATCATGAAAGTCTCGGCGGTGGCGCCGGAACGCCGTGTGATCGAGGCCAAAGCGCGTGTCTTCAGCGATCAGCAGCACGTCAAAGATGCGTTCAACGCCGGTGAGTTTACCGAGGACACGATTGTTGTGGTCCGCTTCCAAGGGCCGCAAGCCAATGGCATGCCCGAGCTTCACAGCCTGACGCCACTTCTGTCCATTTTGCAGGAACGCGGCCTGAAAGTGGCCCTGTTGACCGATGGCCGCATGTCCGGGGCATCGGGCAAGGTTCCGGCGGCCATTCACGTATCACCCGAGGCGACCAGCGGCGGGCCATTGGCCAAGCTGCGTGATGGTGATCTTCTGCGCGTTGACGCCGAAACCGGCGTGATCAATTGCCTTGTTGAAGGGTTTGAAGATCGCGAACCGGTATCGGCCGATCTGGGTGCCAATCACACTGGCATCGGGCGCGAGCTGTTTGACGTATTCCGCCGGAATGTGGGCTTGTCCACCGCTGGCGCAGGCGTCGTTGTCTAACCTGTCAGGAGCACATGCATGACACCCGAAATCGCAAGTAAAAAAGCCAAGGCCGTTTGTTTGCTGGCCCCGGTCGTGCCGGTACTGGTTATTGATGATCTGGACAAAGCGCAGGCTTTAGCCAAGGCACTGGTGGCTGGTGGCCTTCCCGCGCTCGAGGTGACGTTGCGCACCGACTGTGCCTTGGACGCAATCCGCGAGATGGCTTTGGTCGAAGGCGGAGTTGTGGGTGCGGGCACGCTGTTGACCAGCGCCGATGTCGAAGCTGCAAAGGCCGCAGGGGCGCAATTTGGCGTGTCTCCGGGCGCCACCGACCGTATTCTGGACGCTTGCGAGGCGAACGATCTGCCCCTGCTACCGGGCGCCGCAACCTCGTCCGAGGTCATGCGCCTGCTCGAGCGCGGCTACACCGTTCAAAAGTTTTTCCCCGCCGAAGCCAATGGCGGCGCGCCTGCACTGAAAGCAATCGGTGCCCCGTTGCCGCAGGTCAGCTTCTGCCCGACCGGCGGCGTTTCACTGAAAAACGCCAATGACTATCTAAGCCTGCCCAATACGCTATGTGTCGGCGGCAGCTGGGTTGCCCCGAAAGACAAAGTGGAAAACGCCGACTGGACGGGTATCACGGCGTTGGCCCGCGAAGCCGCGTCGCTTACCCGCTGATACATTTCAATCTCTGGGACGTGAACGCCAGCCACCCCGGCGTTTTGGTCGGGTCATTTGTTGCTGCCCGTCCACCATCACCTTGGTCATCGGATGGTCGGGCAGGTCCGTGGCATGACGCTCGATCAGGATTTTTAGACTTTCCTGCGTATCTTCACCAGCTGGCAAGCTTAGCGCCCAATCGAAAAAGATCGAGCGGCATTGGGAATCCGTAATCCCGCCGATATTATAGGCCTCGCGGATCAAAGCTTTGGGATCGTGGCGATCACCCTTCATAACGTCACCTTGCTTGACTTTAGCGTTTCGACATTTAGTTGTTGCCCAACAATGTGGCGAAACGCGCGATACTTACAGGCGTTGCAGGCGTTTCAAGATCAACTTCGTGTCTCAAGTTAATCTCGAAACGCTTTAAGCGTGGCCAGAATAACCCTTGCCGCTTCATGTGATTTTTCCGCAAGCGACCTTTCGAGTGTCTCTAAAGTCTCTTCTCCGGTTTCACGCAGCAGAAACGAACGCCCCCCCTGCCCGATCATCTGCGTATCAAGCGGCTTATCCGACAGCAATTTTGCCACGGCCTGAACTTTCCAGAAAAGGTCATAGGCCAAGCAAAGATGTTCCTGATCAGCCGATGAAATAAATCCGTTTTCGGCCCCCGCTGCCAAGCCTTCCCGCACAGAACGCCCCTTGGCAGAGGTCGCAAGCGTCAGGGCTTGCGACAAAAGCTCGATATCCTGCAAACGCCCTGCACCGATCTTGGCGTCCCAGACGCCACCCTCCCCCTTTGCAGCGGCAATTTTTTCCCGCATTTCTGCGGTGTCCGCAAAAATCTTGGCAATGTCGCTTTGGCCTTGCAGCAGGTTCTGACGGAACGCCTCAACCTCATCCGCCAGATCTTCAGGGCCGGTAACAACACGGGCGCGGGTCAGCGCCAGATGCTCCCATGTCCAGGCAGAGTTGGTTTGATATTCCTTGAAACTTTCAAGGCTGGTCGCCACTGGCCCTTGATTGCCCGAGGGGCGAAGGCGCATGTCAACCTCGTACAGGCGGCCTTCGGCCATCGGCGCAGACAAAGCCGTCACCAAGGCTTGCGTCAACCGCGCGTAATAGCTGCGCGATGCAAGTGGCCTGCGCCCATCCGAGTAGTCTTCGCCCGCCGCATCGTAAATCACGATCAAGTCCAGATCAGACCGGGAATTCAACCGCTTCGCCCCCAACGACCCCATGCCCAGCAGCAAAGCGCCGCGCCCTGGGGGCGGGCCGTGTTTTTCTGCAAATTGCGCAATCACCTCGGGCCAAACGGCGCGCAGAACCGAAGACGCCAATTCAGCATATTGCATCCCGGCTTCGCTGGCCGAGATCAAACCGCGCAAATGGTGAACACCAATACGGAAATCCCATTCCTTCGCCCAGCGGCGGGCCGTGTCGAGCTTGTTTTCATAGTCATCAAGCCCGGCAAGCTGATTTGCCAGAACCGATGCAAGCGCATCTTCTCCCGGCCATGGTTTGAAGAAATCCCCCCCGATGACGGCGTCAAAAACCGACGCATGCGAAGATAGATGCCGCGCCAGATCAGGCGATGTACCGGCCACGTCCAAAAGCAGGTCGATCAGTTGGGGGTTGGCCTCGAACAACGAAAACAATTGCACCCCTGCGGGAAGACCCGAAAGGAATCCGTCAAACGCAATCAATGCCTCATCTGGCCGCGCCGCGCGTTGCAGGCGGGAAAGAATGACCGGTTCAAGACGCGAGAATATCTCGGTCGCCCGCTCGGATCGCAGCGCCGGATAAGTAGGCCAGCGGCTGATGATACTGTCATCAAACCCGTGACTTTCCGCCGGTGCCGCCGCATCAGGCGCAAAGAAATCTTCCGTCAGCACATGCACGTCCTCAAGCCGCTGCGAGAGATCGCGCTTCAACTCATCCAGCGGGCGACCGGTCATACAGGCCAGACGTTCAAACCCTTCATCCGTGCCTGGAAGTATATGGGTTTGTGCGTCATTGACCATCTGGACCCGATGTTCGATTTCACGGTGAAACCTGTAATGGTCGATCAATGCGTCGCGCGTATCGGTGGGAATCCAATCCTTGGCGGCCAGAACATTTAGCCCGTCAACAGTTCCGCGCACCCGCAAATCGGGGTCGCGACCACCGGCGATCAACTGGCGGGTTTGGGTGAAAAATTCGATCTCGCGAATTCCGCCACGCCCCAGCTTCATATGATGGCCCGGAAGCGTGATCGGCCCACCCAGCCCCTTATGTTCGCGAATACGAAGCCGCATCGCATGGGCATCCTGAATGGCGGCAAAGTCCAGATGTTTGCGCCAGATAAACGGGGAAAGGGATTTCAGGAATTGCGCGCCCGACGCAATACTGCCCGCACAGGCCCGCGCCTTGATATAGGCCGCCCGTTCCCATGTGCGGCCAAGACTTTCATAATACCGCTCGGCGGCCTCCATCCCCAGACAAACCGGCGTCACCGCCGGATCGGGCCGCAGGCGCAGATCAGTGCGAAACACATAACCCTCGGGGGTCAAATCGCTTAGCATCGCCGACATTTTGCGGGTGGCACGGATCAAAGACGCCCGCGCATCAAGAAAATCGTCCCTATCATAGCGGCTTTCATCGAAAAGACAGATCAGATCGATATCAGAGGAATAGTTCAACTCGCCCGCGCCCATTTTGCCCATGGCCAGCGCCACCAGACCGCCTGCGGTTTCCGCGTCGTCTTCGGTTGCCCCGGGCAACTTCTTGCGACGGATTTCGGCACCCACTGTCGCCCGCAGCGCCTGATGGGTTGCCAGATCCGCGAAATCGGTCAGGGTGCCGGTCACTTGCTCAAGCGGCCAGACCCCTGCCAGATCAGCCAGCGCGGTTACTCCCGCAATCCGGCGTTTGGCGCGGCGCAACCCGTTTGGCAGTGCATCAGGGGCCAATTCGCGCAATTCGTCAAAAAGCGACGCAATGCTTGCCTGCGGAGCGTCAAGCGCCATGGCAAACCAATCGCGTTCCTTGACCAGCAAACCGCCCAGGTAGGGGCTGCACCCTGCCGTGCCCTCGATCAATTCCTGAACGGGTTGGGTTTGATCGGCATAAAGGTCACGCACCTCGCGCCCCCGTTCTTTGTTGAAGGGCAGCGGGCAGCGGGTCAACTGGGCATCAAAACTCATAGCCCATCAATGTAAGGTGGCATGGCTATGGTCAAGCGCAAGCAGACATGAAAAATTGCACGGATGAACCTAAGGAGGATCGGATGAGCAAAAGCCTAAAGCGCGTGCGCCGGGTCTTGGAGGATACAGGATGGGAAACGGAAATCCGCGAAACCGGCGAAGCACGCACGGCCCGGATGGCGGCGGACGAGTTGGGGGTTGAGGTTGATCAAATCGCCAAGTCGATCATCTTCCGTGGCGACACCACCGGACAGGCGCTTTTGTTTCTGACCGCCGGGGGCAATCAGGTGGATGTTGGCAAAGCCTCGGCTTTGGCCGGTGAACCGCTGGGCAAGGCGGATGCCGCGCTGGTCAGATCACAAACCGGGTTTGCCATCGGAGGGGTATCGCCCGTCGGGCATCTCAATCCCATCCGCACATGGGTGGACCCGCGCCTGTTGGACTTCGATGTGGTCTGGGCGGCCGCGGGTACGCCGCATCACGTGTTCAGCTTTTCCCCGAAGGACCTGCTTGGCCTGTCGGATGCAAGGGCAGAAAATTTCACCGTGGCACTTTAATGTAAAAAAGTTTTACATCGCCCCTTGCACATTGCGGCGGGAACTCCAATCTAGTGTAATGTGAAAAGCATTCACATAACGCCAACAACGGAGTTTGAAATGACAAGTTATGCCAATTCCACCCAAGCCGTATCCGAGCCGGCGTGGAACAAACGATCAAACGCATGGTACGACCATAAAGGCAAGCATTGGCCTGCGCGTGCCGAGGCATGGCTGGACCGCAAAGGCAAAGGCGCCTGGGTCGTCGCAACCGTGCTTGGTTTCATCTTCTTCTGGCCGGTCGGACTGGCCCTGCTGATTTACATGATCTGGAGCAAAGATATGTTCGCAAAGAAACGCATCTCGAGCCGCGCAATGCGCACCACCTTCCATTCGTCAGGCAACACCGCCTTTGACGCCTATAAGGCCGATACGCTGCGGCGGCTTCAGGAAGAGCAGGACAGCTTTGAGAACTTCCTCGAGCGCCTGCGCGAAGCAAAAGACAAGAACGAGTTCGACCAGTTCATGGACGAACGTGCCCGCAAGGCAAAAGACCCAGAGCCTGCCGACGCCGAAGTCGATCAAACTTCTGGCCAGTAAAACCGGCAAGGATCACCACCGAGAGGGCGCTGTGCCCTCTCGGCATTTAAGGGAGTAGAAAATGAATACCGCAGACACGGCTGATTTTACCCGGCACGACAGGGCAGATCGCATTCCGATCGTCGTTCAAATTCTCAGCGTCATCGGGTTTGGTGTCTTCAGCATCGTTGCCGTATCGCTGGCCTTTTCGGAAAACTGGATCGCAGGGCTGGTCGTCGGTGTGGTTCTTGCCGCCATCTGGTCTGGCAGCCGTACATTCGGCGGACGCAATCACGTCGATCAGGGTACGGCCCATATTATGGCCCAGCTGAAACCCGGCGTTCGCGAGGAAAAATCCAGCGGAAATTCCAGCTTTGACGCCTACAAGGCGGAAACTCTGGCCCGTCTGGAAGAGGAAAGCCGCGAATTTGATGATTTCCTCGCCCGCCTGCGCGCAGCGCGCGATGCGTCCGAATTCGATCAGTTCATGACCGACCGCGCCAAGGCGAACCAACGCGACCTTAAAGACAAGCCCGAGTAAACCTCGTTTGGTTCCTGCCCGACCCGGGCGGGAACCGCCAAACCGGACATGCGACAATGACGACGATGAACACCCACGTTCCCGATCCCGTTCTGCAAGAAGAATTCTATGCCGATACGCCGATGAAACGGCTGTTTGCATGGTTTGTTGACATGATTCTGATCAGCCTGATCAGCGTTGCCATCCTGCCCTTCACCGCATTCACCGGGATATTTTTCTTTCCGTTCCTTATTCTGGTGATCGGTTTCATTTACCGCGTGGTCACGCTGGCCAACGGATCGGCAACGATCGGAATGCACTTGTTGTCGATTGAATTTCGCACCAGCACTGGCGGCAAAATGGGCTTGTCTCAGGCGTTTTTCCACACGCTGGGCTATTCGATTTCCATGAGCATGCCAATCCTTCAGGTGATTTCGGTCATTCTGATGCTGACCAGCCCCCGCCGACAGGGCCTGACCGACATGATCATGTCCACCGTCCTGATCAACAAACCGGCGCGGGGCTGATCTGCCCATCGGATGCTTGGCGAGACCCGCTTCCCTTGTTATCCTCGGCCAGAGTGACGCACGGGATCCATGAGACACACACTTCAAATCGCCCCGCAGTTCTATGTGACTGCCCCGCAGGAATGCCCCTATCTGGACGGCCGGAAAGAACGCAAGCTTTTCACGGCCCTTCAGGGCGACAACGCGGAAGAGCTGAATAACGCGCTGTCGAAGCAAGGCTTCCGCCGGTCGCAAAACGTGCTCTACCGCCCCTCTTGCGCCGAATGCACCGCCTGTATGTCGGCGCGGATCAGCGTGGACAGGTTTGTTCCCTCCAAAAGCCAAAAACGAACGGACAGGCGCAATGCCTACCTGACCCGCCGGACCAGCTCGCCCTGGGCCACGGAAGAACAATACGACTTGTTCCGCCGCTATCTGGAATCGCGCCACGCGATGGGTGGCATGGCCGACATGGATGTGTTCGAATTTGCCAATATGATCGAGGAAACACCAATTCGCACCCGCGTGATTGAGTATTTCGACCGCGAAACACAAGAGCTGGTGGCCGTCTGCCTGACCGACATTCTCGATGACGGGGTAAGCATGGTTTATTCCTTCTTTGATCCCGAACTGGCTGGCAACAGCCTTGGAACCTTTGTCATCCTTGACCATATCCGCATCGCGCAAGAAAACGATCTGCCTTTTGTGTATCTGGGCTATTGGGTGCCGGGGTCGCAGAAAATGGGGTACAAGTCGCGCTTCTCAGGTATTGAGATCTACCGCCGGAATGCATGGGAACCTCTGGACCCGGTTGAGGCCGAACAGGATTTTGTCCACCCATTGGCGTCAGACCCGATATCCGAGCAAGTGGCCAATATCCGCCTTCCCGGGGCGCGACCCGTCCGCTGAATTGAACGCAGCGCAGCAACGAAAAAGCCGGACCACTTGGCCCGGCTTTTTGTTATTTCGTCTCGGCAAACCAGAAAGGTTTTAGCTTCCGATAATGGCCGGAACGATGGTCACGATCGACGGGAAGTACCACAGCAGCGCCAGCCCGACGACCTGAATGATCACGAACGGAACGATGCCGCGATAGATATGGCCTGTCGTCACCTCTTTCGGCGCGACCCCGCGCAGATAGAACAGGGCAAAGCCGAAAGGCGGTGTCAGGAACGATGTTTGCAGGTTCACCGCAATCATGATTGTCACCCATTTCGGATCGAACGTGCCGCCATAGATAACCGGCCCGACAATCGGGATCACGATATAGATGATCTCGAGGAAATCGAGCACGAAGCCAAGCACGAACAGCACCAGCATCACGATCAGGAACACCGTGAATTCGCTGTCGAAGCTTTTCAGGAACAGCTGGATATACTCTTCTCCGCCGAACGAGATCACCACAAGGTTCAAAAGCTGCGATCCGATCAGGATGGTAAACACCATGGACGTGACCTTGGCGGTTTCCCGAACCACCGGCGTCAGCACGCCCGAGCGCCAAAGAACCCAGCACGAGAACACCATACCGAACACGGCATAAAGCCATGCAACCTGCGTTACGAAGAAGGCAACCCAGCTTTCAAAGCTGACATTCGCGACGTTGATGCGCAGATCGAAGTTGATGCCGATCAGGATCATGATCACAACCGCAAAGGTCGAGTTCAGGATGATCTTGCCGCTTTTGCCCTCGTCCTGAAGCTTGCGATAAGCCGCCAGCATGATCGCGCCAGCGGCACCAAGCGCTGCTGCGGGTGTCGGGTTGGTGATACCGCCAAGGATCGACCCAAGCACGGCGACGATCAGAACAAGCGGCGGGAAGACCACCTTGATCAGCTCGTTCTGGGCCATGCGGATCGCGGCCTCTTTACAGCCGTAAAGCGCTATCAACCCGGGAATGGCCAGATAAATCACCGTCATCAGCGAACTGGTCAAAGGTCCGATCAGCAGGATGTCGACCACGATCATCAAGGCAACACCGGCCAGACCGATCAGGATCGGTTCGTGGTTGGCGGATGGTTTAACGCCACGGCCAGTGGTCAGGGTCAGCGCCATCAGAATGGCAAGGATGCTGACGCCAGTACCGATTGGTGCAGCGGCGCCTACTTTGGCCGCAACAGCTTCGGCGATTTCCTCATCGGTCAGCTTGCGGCTTTCCTCGACACCGCCGGCGGCGTCAATATCGGCTTGCTGCGCGACCGCCACATCCCAGGCGTCCTGGCCGTGCAATTCGATCATCGAAGCCTGACACTCGGCGCTGACATTGGTGCGCAACGTGGCCGCTTCGCCGATGTCCGAATAGCTGTCGACCTGGAATGACTGCGATCCGATCACCCCGACGGCCGAAAGCATCATCGCACCACCGATCAGCGCAACAGGGGCGCCCAGGAACCAGGTAAAGGCTTCCTGACGGGTGATAACCTCGCCCGAGCCGGAACCCATCGCAACAGCCGGTGCCTTGGACGGGTTCATCAATGCATAACCAAAGGCGTAAGCCGCATAGATACCCGCCAGCATGATCCCCGGCAGCATTGCTGCCTGGAACAAGGTGCCGACCGATACCACCGCAGGTTCCCCCAGATAGGTCAACGCATCGGTACACCCGGCCTCGATCGCGCGGCTTTCCTGCGCGGCCGAGTAAAGATCGCCGGCCAGCGTTCCCAGAAGAACGATCACGATTGACGGCGGAATGATCTGCCCCAGCGTTCCCGAAGCGGCAATCACACCGGTCGAAATTTCGGGGCTATAGCCATTGCGCAACATGGTCGGCAGCGACAGCAGCCCCATGGTGACGACGGTCGCCCCGACAATACCGGTTGACGCGGCAAGAAAGGCGCCCACGACCACAACCGAAACCGCCAGACCGCCCGGCAGAGGGCCAAAGACACGCGCCATCGTGGTCAGCAGATCATTGGCGATTTTCGAGCGTTCAAGCGCGATGCCCATCAGAACGAACATCAGAACCGCAAGAAGGGTCTCGATCGACTGGCCCGCCAGAACACGCTCGTTCATGCGGTTCACGATGAACGAAATGTTGCGGTCCAGCGCAGTTTCCCAGCCTCTCGGGAATACCGGCTGATCAACCCTTGGCAGATCCGGGTATCGGAAGACGGATATGATCTCTTCCTTGATGCCACTGGCAACAAGTGTCCCGTAAGCCTCGGATGAGGTATCGATCGCCTGGTGGATCAGCAACCCTGCACTGTCCAGAACGGCAATGATACCGAATGAAATGACACCCGCACCACCGATGGCAAAGGCCACCGGAAAGCCGGAAAGGATACCTCCGAATAGACAGAGGAATACGATGATTAGGCCGATTTCGACGCCATCAAGTCCAAAAAGCATTGTCCACTGCCCCTAAATTAGTGCGTGCCTTCATAGGCTTCTTCACCTTCGCCAAGTGAATCCTTGTCGAGGTATTTGTTTTCGCTTGCTTCACCTTCGCGCCATTCAAGATAGGACCGCCAGAAGAACGCCCAGCCATGGATAAAGACCAAAGCCGTGAAGGCGACCAGCAGGATCTTGAACAGGAAGTACGCGGTAAAGCCGTTCGGTGACGGGCCGATTAATTCAATATTCCAGCGGAAGGCCCGTGCTTTCAAAAGCAGGCGATCCAACGTGTCGGACGCCGATGGCTTTGGCACCATCAGATGCCGCCACAGGAAGTACCAGCCATACATCCAGGTCAGCGTCGCGGCCGGAAGCATGAAGAACAGCGATCCGAACATGTCGATCAGCTTTTTCGTGCGGAAACGAACGGCCGAGTATATCAGGTCAACCCGCACATGCCCGCCCTGAACAAAGGTATAGGTGACGCAAAGCGCCACAACCATCGCGTTGTAAAGCTTCAGCTCTTCTGCATACCAACTGATGTCGAATTGCAAAGGCACCCCAAACCCGATCACGATATCGGGCCGTGTGAAAATCCTTTGCATGAAGACAATGACAACCTGTTGCAGCACCATGGCCAAACCGGCCCAGGCGAAAAACCGTCCGGTAAAATTGGCAAAGCCTTCAAATCCGCGAACCAATCCCCACAGGAACCTGTGCGAAAAGAAACCGACAATCGTCAGAACAAGAAAGAACGTGAACACGACAAAGAAAAACTCGACCGAGCCGCCGTAGTAGATCACGCGCATGATGGCTTGTTTGTCTGACCAGTCCAGCCAGAGTGACGGGTTCATCACGGCATAGCCGAAATTGTAAAAAGCCATGGCGATGTTTTCCAACACCCAGACAACGCCTTGGATGATTGCGCCAAAGAACCCGACCGATCCTTCATCCTGCATGGTAGTCCCCCAATGCCCGTTTTCGGGCTGATTTCAGGTGGCGCCTATGCGCCGAAGGGCCCCGACTTGCGTCAGGGCCCCTGAAATTTTTGCTGATGCGATTACATGTTCGCCAGAACGCGCGAACGCTGCTCGACGTAGTAACCGTCCGACTTGTTGATCCACGAAGCCGACGATGCCATCGAAGCCTCGAAGGATTCGCGAACCTGAGCAAAGAGCGAGTCGCCCATGAATTCGTCCATGACCTCGGCCGACGCGCGACCGAAGGCATCCCAAACGTCGTCCGAGAATTGCAGAACCCTGACACCTTGCGCCTGCAAGCGGGCCAATGCGGCACCGTTGTTGGACAGGGTTTCCGACAACTGCAACTGGGTGGTTGCCATCGACGAATAACGCAGAATGGCCTGGTGCTGCGCACTCAGGTCGTTCCAAACGTCGAGGTTGACGTTTGCAGAAAGACCCGAACCCGGTTCGTGGAAGCCTGCAGCATAGTAGATCTTCGCAACTTCCTGGAAGCCGGCGCGTTCGTCGGCCATCGGACCAACCCACTCAAGACCGTCCAGAGCACCCGACGAAAGCGCCTGATACAGTTCGCCGCCCGGAATGTTCTGAACGGAAGCGCCTAGCTTGCCAAGCGCCTTGCCGCCAAGACCCGGCATACGATACTTGAGACCGTTAAAGTCTTCCGCCGAACGGATTTCCTTGCGGAACCAACCACCCGACTGCGAGCCCGAGTTCCCCGCCAGCAGGCCTTTGAAGTTGAAGATCTGGCCGATCTCGTCGTGCAGCTGCTCTCCGCCGCCGTGATAGTACCAGTTGGTCAATTCCTGCGCAGTGCCACCGAAGGGAACGGAAGTGAAATACGTCAGAGCCGGGTGCTGACCGATGAAGTAGTAGTCTGCCGAGTGATACATATCGGCCTGACCCGACGACACGGCGTCAAACACTTCCAGCGCGCCCACCAGTTCGCCCGGTGCCTTCTTGTCGATGGTCAGCGAACCATCCGACATTTCGGCAACCATTTTCTCAAGATAGCTTGCCGCATCATCAAGCACGGCAAACCCGCGGGGCCATGACTGAACCATGGTCAGGGTGCGCTTGCCCTGGGCATACGCTGGTGCGGCCAGCGTTGTCGCCGCAGCTGCGGTGCCACCAAGTGCTGAAGTTCTTAGGAATGAACGACGATCCATATTAATCCTCCCGATATTTCGGCACAGGCTAGAATCGCCCGTGCGGATCGTTTCAAGTGCCGTGAGCCTAGCCAACACATACCCGCGTGAAAATACGCACAACTACGTAGAATTTGCATTTTGGAAATGTTTTTTGACCAATTTCTGCAAGTGCGAAGGTGGAAATGCCGCCTTTTCTTTGAATCCGGTCCAAATTGCGCGTATCGAAGGGCATGCTGACCTGGCTTCGAAATATCCGGCCCACCTATGGCCAGAAAGTTTCGCTTTTGGCGACCCTTCCGTTGATTATCGCGGTGGCCGCCATTTCGGTACTTGTGGCCAACCAGTCCCGAACCTCGGCGGAACGGGAAATCCGCGCTTTGGAAACCCAGCTGATCGAGGCGAAAAAAGCCGAGCTTCACAATTATGTCACGCAAGCAAAGAACGGCTTTTATTATATATACGGCAACGCCCCGCCGGATGATGAGGAAGCCAAGCAACAGGTCATGCAGATTTTGGCGGCGATGATCTATGGCGACGAAGGGTTCTTTTTTGTCTATGATTATGACGGCACCAATCTGGTCAGCCCCCGTCAGACCGACTTTATCAACAACAACTGGATCGATCTGGCCGACAGCCAGGGAACGCTTGTCGTGCAAGAACTGATCCAGACCGCCAAACAGGGCGCGGGCTATGTGGAACATCTGTGGCCAAAGCCGTCAACCGGTGAAGAGGCCCTGATGGTCTCATATGTCACGGGCTTTCAAAGCTGGCGCTGGGCGTTTGGCACCGGCGTTTTCATCGACGATGTTGTCGAAAGCGTCGCCGCGGCCCGGGCGGATGTTGAACGCCGGGTGCAGCGAACATTCTATTATATCGGCGGAATTACCTTTGCCGCGCTGTTTTTGGTGTTCGGCTCGGGGCTGTTTCTGAACATTCGCGAACGCCGGCTGGCGGATGCAAAGCTGAAAGAACTGACGCAACGGGTGTTTGACGCCCAGGAAGAAGAACGCGGCCGCGTCGCGCGCGAGCTTCACGACGGGATCAGTCAGATCATCGTCGGGGTGCGCTACGCAATGGAGAATGCCAAACGCCGCTTCGCCAAAGGCGATCCGCGGGCCGAGGAAACTTTGGACAAGGGGATCGAAAACCTGACCCTTGCCGCGAACGAAGTGCGCCGGATCAGCCGCGACCTGCGCCCCGGGGCATTGGACGATCTTGGCCTTGGACCTGCGGTGAAATCCCTGGCCGAAGATTTTGCCCACTGCACCGGCGTTAAAGTGACCTTTGAAACCGCCGTTTTCCGCAACCGGCTGGAACAGGACACCAAGATTGCCCTTTACCGCATCGCACAAGAGGCCCTGACCAATATCGAGCGCCACGCCGGTGCAACCAAAGTGTCCATCGACATTCGCGGGCACCGCAAAGGGGCCACTTTGCGCATCTCGGACAATGGTACCGGGATAGACAAGGTGAAGAAATCAGGCCCCGGGGGGCTGGGATTGCGCAATATGCAGGAACGGATAGAGCAGCTGGACGGGCAATTGCGCATTACCTCGACATCACGCGGCACGACGATTGAAGCCCTCGTTCCGCTGTCGCGGTTGCTGTCGCCGGACGACGGCGCGAAACAAGTCTCATACGGGAAAGCAGCAGAATGACCGATCCGATCCGCATCATCATCGTTGATGACCACCCGATGGTTGCCGAAGGCATTGAAGCCCTGCTGGAAAGCTATGACGACATCACCGTTCTGGCCACGCTGTCCGACGGGGAAGAGGCCATCAGGCAGGCGACCGCGCTGGAACCGGACGTCATGCTGATGGATCTGAACATGCCCAAAACCAACGGGCTGGCCGCCACCGAAATCATATTGGAAAACTGCCCGAACACCAAAATTCTGATCCTGTCGATGCATGACAGCCCCGAATATATCTCGACCGCGATGAACCACGGGGCGATGGGCTATTTGTTGAAGGACGTTCCGACCGAAGAAATCCGCCACGCCATCGACAAGGTTCTGGCAGGCGAACGCTATCTGTGCACCGGGGCGCAAGGATCGCTTGAACCGGACCCGACCGACAGCCAGCGCGAACCGCTGACAAGCCGGGAACAGAATATCCTGCTGCAACTTGCGCAAGGCAAATCCAACAAGGAAGTGGCGATCGATCTGGATATTTCCGTGCGCACCGTTGAAACCCATCGCCGCAATATCAAGCGAAAACTCGGCATATCCACAACTGCCGGGCTGACCAAATACGCGCTTGAGCATGGCGTATTGCAGGGAACTGGCATTTTGCGCTGACAGAGCGCCGACAAAATGGGAGAATTTTTCGAAAAATTCCCAGACACCCCAGGTTCCCGCAATAAAAATACAAAATTCTTGTCACTGGCGACACATTTTCAGAAATAACCCTGTTGACGCCCCTGTGCGCCGGACATAATGTGCCGCGCAGCAGCAAGGAGAAGGCTTATGACCAACCTAGTGGTCATTGTCGAAAATTGGCGCATGGGCCGGTAACGGAAACCCAGATAGAACCCCATGCGCCCCCGAAATTTACGGGGGCTTTTTTTTGCCGCCAGGACGAAACGAAAGTGCAAACGCGCGTCAATAAACCGGAGAGAAAAATGACACGTCAAATGACCGGAGCGAAAATGGTGGTTCAGGCCTTGAAGGATCAGGGCGTGGACGTCGTGTTCGGATACCCGGGGGGCGCGGTGCTACCGATTTATGACGAGATCTTTCAGCAAAATGATATCCGTCACATTCTGGTCCGTCACGAACAGGGCGCGGTTCACGCCGCCGAAGGCTATGCCCGTTCAACCGGCAAACCGGGGGTGGTTCTGGTGACATCCGGTCCGGGGGCGACAAATGCCGTCACCGGTCTGACAGACGCGCTTTTGGATTCGATCCCGATTGTTGTTCTGACCGGTCAGGTGCCGACCTTCATGATCGGCTCGGACGCCTTTCAGGAAGCCGACACCGTCGGCATCACCCGCCCCTGCACCAAACATAACTGGCTGGTCAAGGAAACCGGCAACCTTGCCGCGACCATCCACGAAGCCTTTCATGTTGCCACATCTGGCCGTCCTGGGCCGGTTCTGGTGGATATTCCGAAGGACGTGCAATTCGCCACCGACCATTACAGTGCCCCGGCCCCGGCCCGCAGCCATTACCAGCCGCAGGTCAAAGGTGACATGGAAACGATCACCGAAGTGGTCGAAGCCATCGAAAAAGCCGAACGCCCGGTCTTTTACACCGGCGGTGGGGTGATCAACTCTGGCCCGGCCGCCAGCCAATTGCTTCGCGAACTGGTTCAAGCCACCGGCTTTCCGATCACCTCGACCCTGATGGGGCTTGGTGCCTATCCCGCATCCGGCGACAAATGGATCGGCATGCTTGGAATGCACGGGCTTTACGAGGCAAACATGGCCATGCATGGATGCGATCTGATGATCAATATCGGTGCCCGCTTTGACGACCGGATTACCGGCCGGATCGATGCGTTCAGCCCGAATTCGAAAAAAGCCCATATCGATATCGACCCGTCATCGATCAACAAGGTCATTCGTGTCGACTTCCCGATTGTCGGCGACGTCGCCCATGTTCTCGAGGATATGCTGAAAGTCTGGAAAGCCCGTGGCCGCAAGACAAACTCGGAAAGTGTGGCGCGCTGGTGGAAGCAGATCGAGGAATGGAAAACCGTCAATTGTCTGGCCTATCAGCCCTCATCCGGCAAAATCCGCCCCCAACATGCATTGGCCCGTCTGGAAGCCCTGACCAAGGAACACGACCGGTATATCACGACCGAAGTCGGACAGCACCAAATGTGGGCCGCGCAGTATCTGGGCTTTGAAGACCCCAATCGCCTGATGACCTCGGGCGGGCTTGGCACGATGGGGTATGGCTTTCCGGCGTCGGTCGGCGTTCAGATGGCCCATCCGGACAGTCTTGTGATCAATGTCGCGGGCGAAGCGTCCTGGCTGATGAACATGCAGGAAATGGGCACCGCCGTTCAATACCGCCTGCCGGTCAAACAGTTCATCCTGAACAATGAACGCCTTGGCATGGTCCGCCAGTGGCAGGAACTGCTGCATGGCGAACGCTATTCGCATTCCTGGTCCGAAGCCCTGCCCGATTTCGTCAAGCTTGCCGAAGCCTTTGGTGCCAAAGGTATCATCTGCGACAACGAGGCCGATCTGGATGACGCGATCATGGAAATGATCACCTATGACGGTCCGGTGATCTTTGATTGTCTGGTTGAAAAGCACGAAAACTGCTTCCCGATGATCCCGTCGGGCAAGGCACATAACGAAATGCTGCTGGGCGAAGCCAACACCCAAGGGGTGATCGACGCCAAAGGCTCTGTCCTTGTTTAAGCCCGCCATGCCGGGGGCGTTTGCCCCCGGACCCCCAAGAGTATTTTTGCCAAGAAGAAGAACATCATGTCTCCTCTAAAAATCAAAAAGGGCGCCACCAGCCATTCGGCCTATAATCTGCGCCCCAATTTCTCGGACGAACCAGAAACCCACACCATCGCGGTTCTGGTGGAAAACGAACCGGGCGTTCTGGCGCGGGTGATCGGTTTGTTCTCGGGCCGTGGTTACAACATCGAAAGCCTGACCGTGGCCGAGGTGGATCACACCGGCCATCTGTCGCGCATCACGCTGGTCACAACCGGCACGCCGCAGGTTATCGAACAGATCAAAGCCCAGCTGGGCCGCATTGTTCCGGTGCATGATGTCCACGACCTGACCGTCGAAGGCCCATCGGTCGAGCGTGAACTGGCGCTTTTGAAAGTCGCCGGTCAGGGGGAAAAACGTGTCGAAGCCCTGCGGCTTGCAGATATCTTCCGCGCCAATGTCGTGGACAGCACGCTGGAAAGCTTTGTGTTTGAAATCACCGGCACCCCGGACAAGATTGACGCCTTCGCCGAACTTATGCGCCCACTAGGGCTGCAGGAAGTGGCGCGGACCGGCGTGGCTGCTCTTTTGCGCGGAAAGGAATAATCTCGGCCCCCCGGTCCAGAACCGGCTCTTTCGGGGCCGGTTTCGCCGGCGCATGTGCCCGCAGGCTGTCAGGCAGATCCGCAAAGCTTTTTTCTTCAACAACCTTCAGGTTTTCAGCAAAACGCAGTTTGCTTTGCATGCGAAGGCTGAACTTGACCAGATCGCCGGCCTGAAGCTCCATGTCCTGACAAAGATCGGCCTGTTCACCGGTTACATAGGCAAGCTTTCCCTGATCCTCGCACCAGATGACCGCCTTGCCGTGATCCAGATCACTCCACAGAACTACTCCAAACATCCGCCTGCCCCCTTATTGTTGACAAGTTGATGATGTCCTAACCAAATCAACTTGAAAATTGTGACTTCCGCGTCTTGCCGCTTGATTTTGTGACTACTTTTTCGTGTACTGCCGCTAACTAGCGTCTTGTCTGGCGCTGATTAGCGTCAATTACACGCGATGGTTAAATTGGCGAAAGCCAGCTTTACTTTTGGATTAATGCAAGGTTTGCGATGAGCGCACAAAGACGAAACATGGCTTCACCGAAACCCTCAGAACTGCGCGAGGTGTTCGGCGCCAACCTGCGCAAACTGGCGTCCGACCACAACTCGATCGCGGGCCTGTGCCGCGAGCTTGAGATCAACCGCACCCAATTCAATCGCTACTTAAGCGGTGACAGCTTTCCGCGCCCCGACATCCTGCACAAGATTGCCGTCTTTTTTGGCAAGGACGCCCGCATCCTGTTGGAACCGGTGGAATATATCGAAGAACCTTCAAGGGATCTGTTGCACCATCCGGTGTTGCAGGATTTTTTTGGCGAAAAGATCACTCAGGTTCCCGAGACATTGTTCCCAAGTGGCTTTTACCGTTTCTCCCGCCCCAGCTTTGTCGAACCGATGAAATTCATTCTCGCCCTTGTGCGGGTCTGGCGGCAGGACGGGTATACATTCGTGCGCGGGCTTGAGGCCAAAGCCGCCTTCGCCGATCAGGGCCTTCCGTGGGACGCAAAATCGCGCGAATACCGTGGTACGGTCATGATGCAGGAAGAGGGCATCACGCTTCTGACATCGCGCCGCAACGCAACGACCTGTTCTTTTGGCTTTCTCAACAAGGCCCCGTCGTTTCAGAATAATTACTGGGTCGGCTTTGCAACCCGCACCGTGCCCGAAGGCATCGACGGCAGCCGCGCGGTGCGCATGGTGTTCGAACGGCTTGAGAATGAAACCGGACCGATTCTAAGCGCCGCACGCTCGGTCGGGTTTTGCGACGAAGACAGCCTGCCCGCCTTTCATCGACGCCTTTTACGGACCGAGGAACCGTTCAAATAGGCATTGGGGCATTTGCAGAGTTTCGGCGTACAAATATTACAAATGTCATCAAACGAAAAAAAGGGCGCCGTGAGGGGCGCCCTTTAAGTTTCGCTGATCAGGCTCACTCTATATTACCGCTCGATCATTTTCTGCCTGCGGCCTGATCCGCGTCAGGGGCGAGCGCACCCGCCCCGGTGACCCTTAGGAACAACCAGATGTTGCTCCGCAGGTATTGCACTTCATGCAGGTGCCATTGCGCACCAGCGTATAGTTCCCGCAGTCGCCACAAGGATCGCCCTCGTAGCCCTGCATTTTCGCCTTGGTCCGCGCATCCATCGTGGTGACAGTGCCCGTTGCCAAAGCGGTTTCGCCAGCCCCTCCGGCCGTTTCCGGCACCAGGGTATTAATTGCCGCGACCGGATCGATCGCGCCGTCCAGCGCGGTTGCACCCGCCGTTGCACCCCCTTGCAGAACCACCAGATGATCCTGAGGAACACGCTTGCGCAGATACCCGGTTGAACTGACTTGTTTCAGCATTTCCAAGGACTTATGCGCCACGTTTTCAGTGACTTCGCCGATGTTGGAATTGCCTTCTTCCTCGCCACGACCCAGATCGTCAAAGGTTGCGCCCTCGGGTTTCACATGCGCCAGATCGGTGCGGTCGAGGTAGGAAATCGCCAGCTCGCGGAAGATATAATCCAGGATCGAAGTCGCGTTTTTCACGCTGTCATTGCCCTGAACCATGCCGGCGGGTTCGAACTTGGTGAAGGTGAAGGCGTCCACGAATTCTTCCAGCGGCACGCCATATTGCAGGCCCACCGACACGGCGATGGCGAAGTTGTTCATCATCGCCCGGAAGCCAGCGCCTTCCTTGTGCATGTCGATGAAAATCTCGCCAAGGTTGCCGTCTTCATACTCACCCGTCCGCAGATAGACCTTGTGACCACCGACAATCGCCTTCTGGGTATAGCCCTTGCGACGCTCGGGCATCTTTTCACGGTGATTGCGGATGATTTCCTTAACCACCACCTTTTCAACGATTTTTTCCGCCAGAACCTGCGCTTTTTCCTGGGTTGAGCCGCTTTCCAGCACCTCAGCAGCCTCGTCGTCATCCTCAACCAGGGCCGAGGCCAGAGGCTGCGACAGTTTCGAACCATCGCGGTACAAAGCGTTCGCCTTGATGCCCAACTGCCAGCTCAGCTCATATGCTTTTTGGCAATCCTCGATCGTCGCGTCATTCGGCATGTTGATCGTTTTCGAGATCGCGCCCGAGATAAACGACTGCGCCGCCGCCATCATGGTGATGTGGCTGTCCACCGACAGGAAGCGCTTGCCCTTCTTGCCGCAGGCATTCGCGCAATCGAAGATATTGTAATGTTCCTCGCGCAGATGCGGTGCCCCTTCCAAGGTCATCGTGCCGCAAACGTGGTCGTTCGCCGCGTCGATATCCTGACGGCTAAAGCCAAGGTGACGTAGCAGGTCAAAGGTTGGATCGTTAAGCTTTTCGGCTGGAATACCAAGCACTTGCGTGCAGAACGCTTCGCCCAGTGTCCACTGGTTGAACACGAAACGGATGTCAAAGGCAGTGCCAAGCGCGGCTTCGACCTTGTCAATCTCGGTCTGGGTGAAACCATGGCCCAACAGCGCGGTGTGGTTGATACCGGGCGCGTTGCCCAAAGTGCCGTGGCCCACGGCGTAGGAAATGATCTCCTCGATCTGCGCGGGGCCATATCCCTGCTTTTCCAGCGCCGCCGGAACCGAGCGGTTGATGATCTTGAAATAGCCGCCACCGGCCAGCTTTTTGAACTTCACCAGCGCAAAATCAGGCTCGATACCGGTGGTGTCGCAATCCATCACCAGACCAATCGTGCCGGTCGGCGCGATCACCGTCGACTGGGCATTGCGGTAGCCATGCTTTTCACCCAGAGCCAATGCCTCGTCCCAACAAGATTTCGCAATCGAAACAAGACGTTGATCCGGGACATTCGCGTGATCCAAGGCCACTGGCTTGATCGCCAGACCCTCATACCCATCGGTGTTGCCATAGGCCGCGTTGCGGTGGTTGCGGATGACTCGCAGCATATGTTTTGCGTTGCGGTCGTAGCTTGGGAAGGCCCCCAGCTCACCCGCAATCTCGGCCGAGGTCGCATAGGCCACACCGGTCATGATCGCGGTCAGCGCACCGGTCAGGGCGCGGCCTTCGTCGCTGTCATAGCCGTAACCCATGTTCATCAGCAAGCCGCCGATATTGGCATAGCCCAGACCCAAGGTGCGGAAATCATAGGACAATTGCGCGATTTCCTTGGACGGGAATTGCGCCATCATCACGCTGATTTCCAGCGTCAGCGTCCACAGACGCGCCACATGCATGTAGTCCTCAACCTGAAACTCTCCATCCTTCAGGAAGGTCAGAAGGTTCATCGAGGCAAGGTTACAGGCCGTATCATCCAGGAACATGTACTCCGAGCACGGGTTTGACCCACGGATTTCGCCATCTTCCGGGCAAGTATGCCATGCGTTGACGGTATCATGATACTGGATGCCCGGGTCAGCACAGGCCCAGGCGGCGTGGCCGATATCTTCCCACAGGTCGCGGGCCTTGATGGTTTTGGCAACCGAACCGTCAGTACGGCGGATCAGCTCCCAATCGCTGTCGTTCTTGACCGCCTCAAGGAAGGCGTCGGTGACGCGAACCGAGTTGTTCGAGTTTTGGCCCGAGACGGACGCATAGGCTTCCGAATCCCAGTCAGTGTCATAGGTCGGAAATTCAATGCTGCCATATCCCTGACGCGCATAATCCAGCACGCGCTTGACGTAAGTCTCTGGGATCGCGACCTTTTTCGCGCCTTTAATCGCGTCTTTCAGCGATGGGTTCTTCTTGGGGTCCACCGAATCCTCGGTACTGCCGTCCCAAGCCTTGATCGCCGCAAAGATCGCATTCAGCTTTTCTTCGTGCATCTTGGAACCGGCCACGATGCTGGCGACCTTCTGTTCCTCTTTGACCTTCCAGTTGATGTATTCCTGAACATCCGGGTGGTCCGCATCAACAATCACCATCTTGGCGGCACGGCGTGTGGTGCCGCCCGATTTGATCGCCCCCGCAGCGCGGTCTCCGATTTTCAGGAAACCCATCAGACCCGAAGACTTGCCACCGCCCGACAGCGCCTCGCCGTCCGCACGAAGCGACGAAAAGTTGGTGCCGGTGCCCGAGCCGTATTTGAACAGGCGTGCCTCACGCACCCACAGGTCCATGATTCCTCCATCGCCGACAAGATCGTCTGAAACGGACTGAATAAAGCAAGCATGCGGCTGCGGATGCTCGTAAGACGACTTCGATTTGGTCAGTTTCGCGGTTTTGTGGTCAACGTAATAGTGACCCTGCGCCGGACCATCGATGCCGTAAGCCCAATGAAGACCGGTGTTGAACCATTGCGGGCTGTTCGGCGCGGCGCGCTGGGTTGCCAGCATGTGGCGCATTTCGTCGAAATAGGCCTGAGCGTCCGCTTCGGTGGTGAAATAGCCGCCTTTCCAGCCCCAATAGGTCCATGCACCCGCCAGACGGTCGAACACCTGCTTGGCGCTGGTTTCGCCGGTCTTTTCAGTGGTGTCATTGGCGGGAACCGAGCGCCACAGAAACTCGGGCACACCCTTTTCCTTGACCTTTTTCAGCGCAACGGGAACGCCGGCCTTGCGGAAATACTTCTGCGCGATCACGTCCGACGCGACCTGGCTCCAGCTTGCGGGCACTTCCACGTCGTCCAGCTTAAAGACAATTGAGCCGTCAGGATTGCGAATCTCGGACGACGTCATCACAAAATCCAGCTCGGCATAGGCGTCCTGTCCGGATTTGGTGAATTTTCTTTCGATCTTCATTTTGGCTGCCTCATTCCCAGCGTTTCATTTATTGATCGTCGTTGCGATCTGGCCGCATTTTTGAGCGAAGGAAACCGTTCACCGAGCATGGCTGCTTCGGCCCTACAACGCAGTGGTGGTTGGTCTTTTTCTGTCCCTATCGCCCTTGGCGCTCCACTATATCTTGTGGTTACTCCTTCGGCCCCCACAAGGTGGCGTATTTAGGCATAGATGGTCAATGGCTTTTTTACGGAAATTTCATCAAAATTTGCTTGACCGGCCAAAAGCATTTGGGGGCTGCGTAACGATCCGATTCCCAACCCGATTTTGACGCTGAACGGCACCAGGTTTTTCGTCTTGTTCTTTAGGTGTTTAGGCGACGTTCTTGAGAAACATCCTGAAACCTAAACTGATACCGGGCGGATTACTTGCATGCGGGATCGCTTGGGTTCGTCCGATGCTGATACCACTACATTTTGTGGATAAGCCCCACAATTTCGGAAATATCCACAACCCATTGGGGCTGTGGATAGAATCGCCCGACCCTAAGCCGAATCCCGGACCGGTTGATCAATAACTTGGAAAGTGGTCGGGGCGGCGAGATTCGAACTCACGACCCCCTGTACCCAAAACAGGTGCGCTACCAGACTGCGCTACGCCCCGACACGGGCGCTGTCTAATGCGCCAAATCGCGATTGAAAAGCCCTAAAGCGTTTCAAGATGAACCTGAGACACAAGTTATTTTTGAAACGCGCACATTTTCCAAAGGTTTCGCGTGTTTCGCCACCGGATCATGTCTGAACAACAGGGCGTAACCGGTTTTCCGCCGGTCGCGCGAACAGATTAACAGGCCCAGGCTGCAAGCGATGGATCAATCGCAGGATGGCGCAGCACATCGCCGGTCTGAATGCCCATCATCTCGGCCATTCCGCCGTTAATCTCGAGCACAAATTTGATATCGTCACCGCCATAGATCGGCGTTTCGTCACCCGGGATGGCATTTGAATGCACGGTGCGGATCGTTCCGTCTTCGGCCGCAAAGATCATATCCAGCGGGATCAGCGTATTGCGCATCCAGAAAGTCGCGCGTTGCGGGGCCGGAAACTCGAACAGCATTCCGTTCAGCCTAGGCATCGATTTGCGGAACATCAGCCCCCGGGCACGCAGTTCGGGTGTATCCGCGATTTCCACGGCAAAGGCCGCCTGCCCCCATGCGCCCCGGACCGAAATCTTGTCAGGCTGACATTCCTGCGCCAATGACGCCTGCGCAAAAAACACCGCCACCAAAACCGCAAATGCCCGTATCATGCTCTACTCCGAATTAATCCCGACTTCCCAAGCGCATACTTCGGCGGCCATTCTACCGCGCTTGCCGTCAATGACACGAAGCGCAATGGCTTCGCCCGGCGTCAAATTTGCCAATCCGGACCGGCGCAACACTTCGATATGCACGAAAATATCTTGATCACAGCCAAAGGCATTTGCAAAGCCAAAACCCTTGGCCTTGTCGAACCATTTGACCCGTGCGGGCAACAATGGCACCTGACTGAGTTCTTCAGCGGGAATATCCGAGAAATCTTCAAGCGGCGGAGTGTCTTCGCCCTCGGGCCGCCAGATCTCCAAAATCTCGATGGCCTGAACACCGCGCATCGTTTCCTGAACATGCAGCTCGACACCGATTCCGTCGGCGATCGAACTTTGCCCGAAATTGCGCAAAACATTCGCGTGCAGCAAGATATCCGGCCCGCCGCGATCCGCCACGACAAACCCGAATCCTTTACCAGCATCAAACCACTTCACGCGCCCGACGACGCGATCCAGACGTTCTTCTTCAGCCACATCCATAGCTCACTAATCTCATCCCCAATGGCGGGCACCATCACGGGAATGAAAAATGTTTGCAAGTCAAAAAGACAATAAATCAACCAAGTTGTCATTCACGCGGCGCGAATGACGGTAGGTCGTTATTCGATATCAAGGGTTAAGACGGGTGATTTTCCAGTTGTTTTCACCGGCTTGCTTGACCCAACGGAAGCGATCATGCAGGCGAAACGCGCCATCGGCCCAAAATTCGATTTCTTGCGGGAAGATACGATAGCCCCCCCAGAACGGCGGTCGCTTGGGTGAGCTTCCGTGCCGCGCCGTGACTTTCGCCACTTCCGCCATAAGGTGAGTGCGCGAGCTCAGCGGCTCGGACTGCCGGGAAGCCCAGGCCCCCAAACGGCTTTTAAGCGACCGCGATTCATAATAGGCGTCCGCGTCCGGCCCTTCTTCTCGTGTCACCTGCCCCCGCACCCGGATTTGCCGACGCAAGGATTTCCAGTGCATGACAAAAGCGGCCTTCCCGGCGCTGTCGATCTCTTGCGCTTTGGCGCTGCCGTAGTTGGTGTAAAAAACGAAACTGTCCACATCGATAGATTTCAGCAGCACCATTCGGGCATTGGGCAGACCGTCAGTATCCACGGTCGAAAGGGCGATTGCGTTGGGATCGTTGACCTCGGTCTTTTCAGCCTCGATCAGCCAGTTTCGCGCAATCTCGAACGGATCGTCGCCTGCGAAAATTCCGGTTCTATCCGACATGACCTGTCCCCTTCATTACCCCGTTTTGAACAGCATCGGGTTGGCGCAAACACTTGAAGGGCCATACCCAATCGCCTAAAGGATTGAATACGGAAACTAATTGGCGCAGGGGAACGGGATGTCAACTCAGCTCATGCAGGGAAAACGCGGTCTCATTATGGGGCTGGCCAATGACAAATCCATTGCGTGGGGCATTGCAAAAGCCTGTGCCGATGCGGGTGCCGAACTGGCATTCTCGTATCAGGGGGACGCTTTGAAAAAGCGCGTCGATCCGTTGGCGGCACAACTTGGCAGTGAAATCGTGTTGCCGTGTGATGTATCCGACGAAACTTCCATCGATCGGCTTTTTGCCGAATTGGCCACCAAATGGGGCAAGCTTGATTTCATCGTTCACGCCATCGGGTTTTCAGACAAATCCGAACTTCGCGGACGCTATGTAGACACCAGCCGCGCCAATTTTTCCCTGTCGATGGACATATCGGTCTATAGCTTCACCGCCGTCATGCAGCGTGCCGAAAAACTCATGACCGAAGGTGGCAGCGCGATCACGCTGACCTATTACGGGGCCGAACGTGTGATGCCACATTACAACGTGATGGGTGTGGCCAAGGCGGCGCTGGAAGCCTCGGTCCGGTATCTGGCCGAGGATCTGGGCAAAGACGGAATCCGCGTAAACGCAATATCCGCCGGTCCGATCAAAACCCTTGCTGCCAGCGGCATCGGAGACTTCCGCTATATCATGAAGTGGAATGAAACCAACTCGCCCTTGCGCCGCAACGTATCCATTGACGATGTGGGCAACTCGGCCTTGTATCTTCTGTCCGATCTCGGCGCGGGTGTCACCGGCGAAACACATCACGTCGATGCGGGCTATCACATTGTCGGAATGAAGGCGGTAGACGCCCCAGAAATGCAGAAAGGCTGACCCCATGGTCGAACGGCTTCCACATGAAAAAGGATTTCACGTCAGTTGGGATCAGTTGCACCGCGACGCCCGTGCGCTGGCCTGGCGGCTGGACGGAAACGGCCCGGATAACGGCGCGTGGAAAGCCGTGGTCGCGATCACGCGCGGCGGCATGGCCCCGGCAATGATCATTGCGCGCGAATTGGATGTGCGCAAAGTCGATACGATCAGCGTCAAATCCTATCACTCGGGCGGCGGCAAGGCCGACCAGAGGCGCGAAGCCGAGGTCCTGAAAAGCCCGGATACCGAGATGATGGGCGACGGCGAAGGCATTCTGGTCATCGATGATCTGGTCGATAGCGGCAAAACGCTGGAACTTGTTCGTTCGCTTTATCCCAAAGCGCATTTCGCCTGCGTCTATGCCAAACCCGAAGGCGAAAAACAGGCTGACACCTATATCACCAGTGTCAGTCAGGATACCTGGATATTTTTCCCCTGGGACATGGCCCTGCAATATGTCGAGCCTTATCGCGGCACCGATTGATCAGCACGGACGACAGTTGAATGTCTGAAACCCGAACCCGCGCGACATTCGCCCCTCCGATCCCGGAATCCAAAGCCTGGGCAAAAAACACGGCCCTTCCCGCACATCTGCCTTTGCTGGATTTTTCGCAGGCGGCCCCCGCCTCTCCGCCGCCCGGGCAGATGTTGGACGCAATGGCCAGCGCGATGACCCGTGAGCCTGAATTGCACCTATACGGCCCAGCATTGGGCAACCCAAGGCTACGGGCGGCCTTGGCCGAGAAAACCGCAAAACTGTATAACGGGCGGATCACACCCGAGCAGATCGCGATCACGTCGGGCTGCAATCAGGCCTTCGCTGCGGCCATCGCGACCCTGACAAGTGAAGGGGATGAGGTTCTTCTTCCAACCCCATGGTATTTCAATCATAAAATGTGGCTCGATATGTCGGGCGTCAGGGCTGTTCCTTTGACCTGTGGCCCTGATTTGCTGCCCTCGGTCAGTCGCGCACGACGGCTGATTTCCCCGCGCACCAAGGCGATTGTGCTGGTGTCGCCGAACAACCCGACCGGTCTGGAATATCCGCCGGAATTGATCGAGCGATTCTATCTGCTTGCCCGCGAAACCGGTATTCATCTGATCCTTGACGAAACCTATCGCGACTTCCGCCGATCAGACGGCCCCGCGCACCAGATTTTCGCCGATCCCGAATGGGCAGACGCGCTTATCCATCTTTATTCCTTTTCCAAGGCCTACCATCTGACAGGGCATCGCGTGGGCGCGCTTGCGACTTCTGAAACGATGCTGACAGAGGTGGTGAAATTTCTTGATACCGTCACCATTTGCCCGACCGGTCTTGGCCAGAAGGCCGCGCTTTGGGGGCTGGAGAATCTCGATACCTGGCTAAAGGGCGAACGCGCCGAGATTCTGGCCCGCGGGGACGCGGTTAGACAGGTGTTCGGCAAACTGCAAAACAAGGGCTGGGTCCTGAACGGCAGCGGGGCCTATTTTGCCTATGCGACACATCCCGATGCCGCCCGCCATCAAAATCCGGCGCAGGTGCTGCTGGGCGAAACCGGTGTTCTTGCGCTTCCGGCCAACATGTTCCGCCCAAAGGACGAGGCCGGGGTTTTGACAGAGTTCCGCATCGCCTTTGCCAATGCCGACGCTGCGGGGATCGAAGAAATGGGGCGGAGGCTGGCCGATTTCAGCTTCTGACCCTCTTTAGCTTGCCCCTACTTTCCCAACCGCGTAGACACCTGTTTCAAAGCAGGGGAAAGGGCTTCCGAATGGCGAAAACATCAGTGTCACGGATTTTTGTCTGGGCCATTCTGGCGATGATTATCGTTGGACTGATCGGCTTTGGCTCGACAAATCTCAGCGGCTCGATCCGCTCGATCGGAAAAGTGGGTGACAAGGAAATTCCCATCAACACCTATGCCGGTGCCCTGCAACAGGAAATGAACGCGCTATCCGCCCAGACCGGAAGCCGCATTTCCTTTGCCCAGGCCCAGCTTTTCGGTCTGGATCAGCAGGTTCTTGGCCGTCTTGTGGCCACCTCGCTGCTGGATGCCGAAATGGACCGTATCGGAATTTCCGTCGGCGACGAGCTTCTGCGCCAGCAACTTCTGCAAATCAGCAGCTTTCTGGATTCGGACGGCAATTTCGACCGTCAGGCCTATGGGTTTGCCATTCAAAACGCCGGCATGACCGAAAGCGAATTCGAAGCGCAGATACGCGACGAAATCACCCGCAGCATTTTGCAAAGGTCCTTGCTTGGCAACATCCAGACAAACGATACTTTCGCGCGGACTTTTGTGTCCTTCTTGCAGGAAACCCGTGATCTGACATGGGCAGAACTGACGGCTTCGGATCTGGATCAGGCGCCAGCCGAGGCCAGCGAAGCCGAATTGCGGGCGCATTACGAAGCGAATATCGAGGCGTATACCATTCCGGAAACCATGCAGATCACCTATGCGTGGCTGACGCCGGAAATGATCCTTGATTCCGTCGAACTGGACGAACAAAGCCTGCGCGATGCCTATGAACGCCGCATTGACGAATTCGACACGCCCGAGCGGCGTCTTGTGGAGCGTCTGGTGTTTGTTGACGAAGCTTCGGCCGCCGAAGCGCTTGAGCGCTTGAACGCAGGCACCGCCACGTTTGAGGATCTGGTGACTGAACGCGGGCTTCAACTGATAAATGTCGATCTGGGCGACGTTACCGAATTTGATCTGTTCGACGCGGGCGAGCTTGTCTTTTCGATCCCGGAACCCGGCATTGTCGGCCCGGCCCCGTCCGAGCTTGGACCGGCCCTGTTCCGCGTGAATGCCATTCTCAGCGGCCGCTATGTCAGCTTTGAAGACGCCCAGCCGTTGCTGCGCGAAGAACTGGCATATGACCGCGCAACCCGTGTGATCGATTCACAGATCACCGATTTCGAAGACCTTCTGGCGGCAGGGGCAACCTTGGAAGAACTGGCCGCCGATACCGACATGCAACTTGGGCAGATCGGCTATCGTGACGATGTGGTGGACGGCATCGCCGGTTACGCGGCCTTCCGCGAACTGGCGAACGCGATCACACCCGACGCTTTCCCCGAGATCGACAATCTTGAAGATGGCGGCGTCTTTGCGATGCGTCTTGATACTGTTGATGATCCCCGCCCCGAAGCGTTCGAGGATGTTCGCGAAAGTGTCGCAGAAGGCCTGAACCGCCAGCGCCTGTTGCAACAGCTGGAAGCCAGGGCCACCGAACTGGCCACAGCGATCGCACAAGGGGCCAGCTTTGAATCCCTCGGCCTTACCAGCAATCAAGAGGCGGGCATATCGCGCAACAGCGAAATTGGCGGAACGCCCCCGGAATTTGCCAGCGTCGCCTTCGAGATGCCCTTGGCCGGCGAATTGGATACCTATGCGACCGCCGACAGCGTCATCCTGTTCCGCCTGGACGCGATCAACTCGGCCGATTTGGCGTCCGAGGAAAGTGCTGCGATAGTGGATGCGATCAACCAGCAAAGCTCGGGCGAAATCGAACAGGAAATCTTTGACCGGTTCATCGATTCATTGCGTTTGCGCACGGTGATCGATCTGGACCAGCGGGCGATCAACGCCGTGAACGCCAACTTCCAGTAAGGGCAAACCGATGGCGCTGACACCAAGTTTCGACGATTTTCAGCAAGGCTATGCGGCAGGGAAAAACCAGGTCGTCTATGCCCGGCTTGCCGCCGATCTGGACACGCCGGTGTCGCTGATGATGCGTCTGACCGGTGCGCAGAAAGACAGTTTCGTTCTGGAATCCGTGACCGGGGGGGAAATCCGCGGTCGCTATTCGATCATCGGCATGAAGCCCGACGTGATCTGGCGGTGCAATGGCGAAACCGCCAGCATCAACCGTCAGGCCCGTTTTGACCCCGACGCCTTCACCGATCAGGACCTCGATCCGCTGTCCGGTCTGCGATCGCTGATCGAGGAAAGCAAAATCGATCTGCCGGCGGATTTACCAGCCGCAAGCGCCGGTTTGTTCGGGTATCTTGGCTATGACATGATCCGGCTGGTCGAACATCTGCCCGATATCAATCCCGATCCGCTGGGATTGCCCGATGCCGTTCTGATGCGCCCTTCGGTCATCGCCGTGCTTGATGCGGTCAATGGCGAAGTCACGATTGTCTCGCCTGCCTGGGTGGCAGAGGGTCTATCGGCCCGCGCGGCCTATGCCCAGTCAGCAGAGCGTGTCATGGACGCCTTACGCGATCTGGAACGCGCCCTGCCCGCTGTTAACCGCGAAATGGGCGAAGCGGGTGATTTGCCCGAACCGGTGTCGAACTTCACCCATCAGGGCTATCTGGACGCGGTCGAGAAGGCCAAGGAATATATCCGCGCAGGCGACATCTTTCAGGTGGTCCCGTCGCAGCGCTGGACGCAGCCCTTTCCCTATCCCCCTTTCTCGCTTTACCGCTCGTTACGCCGCACCAACCCGTCGCCCTTCATGTTCTACTTTAATTTCGGTGGCTATCAGGTGATCGGCGCAAGCCCCGAGATCCTTGTGCGGGTGTTCGGGAACGAAGTGACCATTCGACCAATTGCCGGCACCCGCCCGCGCGGCCAAACCCCGGCGGAAGACAAGGCATTGGAAGAGGATCTGCTGGAAGACGCGAAAGAGCTGGCGGAACATTTGATGCTGCTCGATCTGGGCCGTAACGACACCGGCAAGGTTTCAAAGATCGGAACGGTTCGCCCAACCGAAGAATTCATCATCGAACGCTATAGCCACGTCATGCATATCGTATCAAACGTTGTCGGCGAATTGGCCGAGGATCAGGATGCGCTTTCGGCTTTGCTGTCAGGCCTTCCGGCGGGCACGGTTTCGGGTGCGCCAAAGGTACGCGCGATGGAGATTATCGACGAGCTTGAACCTGAAAAACGTGGCGTCTATGGCGGCGGTGTCGGCTATTTCAGCGCGGGCGGTGACATGGATATGTGTATCGCGCTGCGAACCTCGGTCGTGAAAGACAACAAAGTCTATATTCAGGCCGGGGGTGGTGTGGTCTATGACAGCGACCCCGAGGCCGAGTTTCAGGAAACCATAAACAAATCGAAAGCCATCAAAGCGGCCGCTCAGGACGCGGCGCGTTTCGAAAGCAAATCGAACTGAAACCGTTTGTGACGCGCGTGTCCTTGTGCGCTAGCATGCGCTGCCAAATCAACTTCGCGTCTCAAGCTATTCCCGAAACGTTTTAATTCAGCAATATCGCTGAAACCGGCGCAAGCGTGACACTGGTTGCGCGGTCCTGCAAGCCCCAAAGCAACAGCGCCGAAATCGTCGCGGGACGCAGCCGCCCGACCATGATGATCTCGCCCTCTTGCCGGGCTTTGAAAGCGGCCTGATCAAGGAAACGGCGGATCACGGTCGCATCCTGCCCCTTGTCATCGAAATCGCGGAAGATCGTCGCCACCGGCAGATCACGCCCGTCTGCCATCTGTTGTGCCGCGTTCAAACCTTTGGGTCGCAAAAGCAACCCGTATCCGGCATCGCCCATGGCTTTCAACACAGCCTCGGCCAGTTCCATATTACCCTGAACGCCGCCATCAAGCCCTTCCAGCGCCCCGACAAATCCGGGCACCCCGTCAAGAGTCGGCAGCAATGCCAGATCTGCCAGCTCAGCCCCGCCGTTTTGCGGAAGATCGGCCAGCGCCACCAGCTCAAACCCGCCATTGCGATAGGTTTGGGCTTTCTCCAAAGCATCCTCGCGCAAAGGATCAATCGCGAATGTCAGCGGATAGGGAAAGGCTGCCAGCGCCTCGGGTCCGATGTTGAAGTCGCCCGTGTCAATCAAAACGATGGACATCAAGGGACGGCTGCCCGGATTTTCAAACATCTCGGAATTCACAGCCAGCGGCCCGTCTTCACGCGGCGCGCCCGCGTCGCTTACGCTGGGCAGCCGGTTGATCACCACCGCGGCGCCTTCCTCAACAACCGCCACGGTCGCGCCTTCAACGCTGGCAAGCTCTGCCTCAGGCTCGGCCACTACCGCTTCAGCCATGTCCGAAACATTCGGCGCGTCCGGTTTCAACTCAGGCTCAACCACGTCCGCAACGGGTTGCTCGAACGCCTCTTCCTGAACCACGGGCGAAACGGGCTGCGCCGGTTCGGTGGAAATCGCCAGATCATTTTCCGACATCGGTGCCACCAATGGAGCCGCCGGTTGCTCGCTGGCGCTTGGCATGTCGCCGTCAGACATGGCCGGAACGGTTTCGTCCACTGTCAGGACCTCGGTCAATGCGGTGTCCGCCGCGCCCGCTTCGGGGATGATGGCCGAGGTTTCCTCGATCTCAGGGGCGGCATCAAAACCCGGAGCCTCAATAGAAGGCGATGGATCAGGGTTATCCTCGATCACAACCCTAGGCTCGGGAATAGGTTCAGGATCAGGCTCCGGGGCTTCGACCACGACCACGGGCGCCGTGGCCCCGCGATCAGGCAGTGGCATCAGAAGCGAAGTCACCCCAAGCACGAACCCCATGAAGATCACGCCCCAGATCAGTCCAAAAATCAATCCGCGTACCACCCGAGCACTCCTGTTATCCTGTGCGCCGTTTTTCGACATACTGCGCCCTCTTGACCCTCGGGCGCAACCCTGAGCATGTATAGCCCGACCAACAAACGGGGCAACCAGTCAAATTCTTGTCCAAAACACCGTGGAAATCCGCCTATGTTGCTATTGATCGATAACTACGACAGCTTCACCTACAACCTTGTCCATTATCTGGGCGAGCTTGGGGCGGAAATTGACGTCAGACGAAACGATGCGCTTTCGGTTGACGAGGCGATGTCGATGAAGCCCGCCGGCATTCTGCTGTCACCGGGTCCCTGTGACCCCGATCAGGCGGGAATTTGCCTTGACCTCACCAAAGCCGCTGCAAAGGCCAGAGTGCCCTTGATGGGTGTCTGTCTGGGCCACCAGACCATCGGGCAGGCTTTCGGTGGCAATGTGGTGCGCTGCCACGAGATTGTGCATGGCAAGATGGGCCGGATGCATCATACCGGCACCGGGCTGTTCAAGGGCCTGCCATCGCCGTTTGACGCAACCCGCTATCATTCGCTGGTCGTCGAACGGGACAGCCTGCCCGACTGCCTGAAGGTCACGGCCGAACTTGAGGACGGCACGATCATGGGCCTTCAGCACAAAGAGCTGCCGATCCACGGCGTGCAGTTTCACCCCGAATCCATCGCTTCGCAGCACGGCCACGCGCTGCTGAAAAACTTCCTGAACGAATTGAAGGTGCCCGCATGAGTGACGCCATGAAACCGATTATCTTTGCCGCTTCCGAAGGCCCGCTTTCGCGAGCGCAGGCCGAGGCCGCGTTTGAGGCCCTGTTCGAAGGACAGGCGACCCCGGCCCAGATGGGCGGGCTGCTGATGGCCATGCGCGCCCGGGGTGAATCCGTGGCCGAATATGCCGCTGCCGCCGCCGTGATGCGCGCCAAATGCAACGCGGTTAACGCCCCGGACGACGCGATCGACATTGTCGGCACCGGCGGGGATGGCAAAGGCACGCTGAACATCTCGACTGCCACCGCCTTTGTTACCGCAGGGGCCGGCGTTCCGGTCGCCAAGCACGGCAACAAGAACCTGTCGTCCCTGTCGGGCGCAGCCGATGCGCTTGCGCAAATGGGCATCAACGTCATGGTCGGACCTGAGGTTGTGGAAAAAGCCCTTCAAGAGGTGGGCATCGGCTTCATGATGGCCCCGATGCATCACCCCGCGATCAGACATGTCATGCCGGTGCGTCAGGAACTGGGCTGCAAAACCATCTTCAACATCCTCGGCCCGCTGACCAACCCCGCAGGCGTCAAACGGCAGCTGACAGGGGCCTTCGCCCCCGACCTGATCTTCCCGATGGCGGAAACGCTGCAACAATTGGGGTCTCAAAAGGCCTGGCTGGTGCACGGGTCGGACGGCACCGATGAAATCACCATCTGCGGTCCAAGCTCGGTCGCCGCGCTTGAAAACGGCAAGATTACCGCCAAAGAGGTCCACCCCGAGGAAGCAGGCCTGCCGGTCCATCCGTTTTCCTCGATCCTCGGCGGATCGCCGGAAGACAACGGCAAAGCCTTCGCCGCCCTTCTCGACGGTGAAAAATCCGCCTATCGGGATGCGGTGGTGCTTAACACCGCCGCCGCCCTGATTGTGGCCGACAAGGCCACGACCCTGACCGAGGGCCGTGAAATGGCCGAAGCCGCAATCGACAGCGGGGCGGCAAAATCCAAAGTCGAAGGGCTGGCCCGCGTCACCTCGGCAGGTTAAAAACCCTTAAACAAGATCGAAACATCCTGTTTCATCTTTTCAAAAATACTTGCGGGGTTGCTATTGGGTTCGCCATTGGTTCGAGATACCAATAGCGACGGGCAGCGCCCCGGTCCTGCCCCATCAACCCCAGGCACCGCCAAGACTGGACAGACCGAAATGACCGAAACCGTCCTAGACCGCATCAAAGCCTACAAGCTACGGGAAGTGGCCGCTGACAAGGCCTCTGCCCCCCTGTCCGAAGTCGAAGCCGCCGCCAGGGCCGCCACGCCGACCCGTGGATTTGCCAAAGCTCTGCAACAGGCAAGCCAGACAGGCTATGGGCTGATCGCCGAGGTCAAGAAAGCGTCCCCTTCCAAAGGTCTTATCCGGGCCGACTTCCACCCCGCATCGCTTGCGCAAGCCTATGAGCGCGGCGGTGCAACCTGTCTGTCCGTCCTCACCGACACGCCCAGCTTTCAGGGTGCCAAGGATTTCCTGACCCAGGCCCGCAACGCCACCGCCCTGCCTGCCCTGCGCAAGGATTTCATGTATGACACCTATCAGGTGGCCGAGGCGCGTGCGCTGGGGGCCGATTGCATTCTGATCATCATGGCCAGCGTCAGCGACGCGCAGGCGCAGGAACTGGAAGATGCGGCGTTTGGCTGGGGCATGGATGTGCTGATCGAAACCCATGATGCCACGGAAATGGAGCGTGCGCTCAGGCTGAAATCGCCGCTGATCGGGGTGAACAACCGCAACCTCAAAACCTTCGAAACGACGCTCGACACCACGCGCAAGCTTTCGAAAATGGTGCCCGAGGATCGCCTTTTGATCTCGGAAAGCGGCCTTGCCACCAAGGCCGATCTGGATGACATGGCCGCCTGTAACGCCCGCACCTTCCTGATCGGCGAAAGCCTGATGCGCAAGGCGGATGTCGAAACCGCAACGCGCGACATTCTTGCCAACCCGATAGCGCAGGTCGCCTGATGTCCGGTCTCAGCCATTTCGACGATCACGGCAACGCCCATATGGTGGATGTGTCCGGCAAGGACGTGACCGACCGTATCGCCACCGCCGAGGGCTGGGTGAAAATGGCCCCCGCGACCTATGACATCATCGCCGAGGGCCGCGCCAGGAAAGGCGATGTGATCGGCATCGCACGTCTGGCGGGCATCATGGGGGCCAAGAAAACCCCCGATCTGATACCGCTTTGCCATCCGCTGCCCATAACCAAGGTCGCCGTGGATCTATCCCTTGATCCCGACTTGCCGGGGCTTCGCCTGACCGCAACCGTAAAAACCTCTGGCCAGACCGGGGTCGAGATGGAGGCCCTGACCGCCGTTTCCGTCACCGCGTTGACGGTCTATGACATGGCCAAGGCCGTGGACAAGGCGATGGAGATCGGCGGCATCCGCGTTATCTTGAAAGACGGTGGCAAATCGGGCCGCTTTGAAGCCGAATGATCACGGTCGAAGACGCCCTTTCGCATCTGTTCGAACTGGCCCGTCCGGTTGAAACGGAAACCGTATCGCTGGCGCAGGCCGCGACACGGGTTCTCAGCGCCCCCGCGACCGCGCGGCGCGATCAACCCCCGTTCGCGGCCTCGGCCATGGACGGGTATGCCGTTGCCGGTCCGGTTGAAGGCGGCGAAACCTTTGACGTGATTGGCGAAGCCGCTGCGGGCGCGGCGTTTGACGCTTCTGTGCCAACCGGCAAGGCCGTGCGCATTTTCACCGGCGCTCCGGTTCCGGCGGGCTGTGACACAGTTGTCATTCAGGAAGACGTCACGCGCGACGGCAACCGGATCACCGTGACAGGCCCCCATTCGGGCCGCAACATCCGCCCCGCCGGGGGCGACTTCCGCGCGGGCCAGTCGCTTGACGCCCCGCGCCGGCTAAGCCCGTCAGACATCGCCCTGCTTGCCGCGATGAACATCGCCGAGGTCTCGGTCGCCCGCAAGCCCGAGATCGCCCTGATCTCGACCGGCAACGAACTGGTCATGCCCGGAGACCAGCCCGGCCCCGATCAAATCATCGCTTCGAACACGTTTGGCCTGAAGGCCTTGCTCGACGCCAACGGGGCGCGGTGCCGCATTCTGCCGATTGCGCGGGATACCGAAGCCTCGCTGCGCCAAAATTTTGCCTTGGCGCAAGGGGCCGATCTTGTGGTGACAATCGGCGGCGCCTCAGTCGGCGACCACGATCTGGTTGGCAAGGTCGCAGCCGATCTGGGGATGCGGCAAAGTTTTTACAAAATCGCCATGCGCCCGGGAAAACCGCTGATGGCGGGGCGGATGGGCGATGCCATGATGGTCGGCCTGCCGGGCAATCCGGTATCGGCCATGGTGTGCGGCCACGTGTTCTTGCTGCCTGTGCTGGACCGTATGTTGGGGCTTCCGGCAAAACGCCGTCCGCTGAAAACCGCAAAGCTTGCCAAACCGGTCGCGGCGAACGGAGCGCGAGAACATTATATGCGTGCCAGGGTCGATGGCGACCAGCTGACCGCCTTTGAACGTCAGGACAGCGCCCTGTTGACGGTTCTCGCCGAAGCCAATGCTTTGCTGAAACGCCCCATCCATGATGGCCCGCGTGATGTCGGTGACACGGTTGAATACCTGCCACTGTCCTGAAACGATGCCAAACCAGACGGCAGCCCAAGTTTTCGCCCCCCAATTCCCCCCGTTTGTTCTGAATTTCTTGACACAAAACAAGAACACCCATAGAACAAACGGGAACAATCAGGGATTATGGGGGCAATCATGCTGACCAAAAAGCAACTCGACCTGCTGGATTTCATCAACAAGCGCCTTGCGCGTGACGGGGTTCCACCCAGCTTTGACGAAATGAAGGAACATCTCGATCTGCGTTCAAAATCCGGCATCCACCGGCTGATCACGGCTTTGGAAGAACGTGGGTTTATACAGCGCCTTCCACACAAGGCCCGCGCGATTGAAATTCTGAAACTTCCCGAAAGCCTTGGCGCTGCCCCCGCGGGCTTCGTGCCGCGCGTGATCGAAGGTGGCAAACCCGCCCCGGCCCCCGAAACCTCTGGTGTGGCCGAACTGCCGATGATGGGCCGGATTGCCGCCGGTGTCCCGATCGAAGCGATCAGCACCGTTTCGAACCATGTCGCGGTCCCAGGAAGCATGCTTGCCACCGGCGGTGAACATTACGCGCTTGAAGTGCGCGGCGATTCGATGATCGAGGCGGGGATCAATGATGGCGACGTTGTGATCATCCGCGAAACCAAAACCGCCGATAACGGCGATATCGTGGTGGCTCTTGTCGAAGATCACGAAGCGACGCTGAAGAAATTCCGCCGTCAGAACGGGGCAATCGCCCTTGAAGCGGCCAATCCCGCCTATGAAACCCGTGTATTTCAGGAACATCAGGTCAAGGTTCAGGGCCGGCTGGTCGGATTGATCCGCAGTTACTGATCCCGGCCCCAAGGGTGCCACTTCCGCGCCCCCTGCACGTCGCGCACCGTGGTCATATTGCCGGATATGTCCATGGCGATACTGCCGGTCTGGCGCAGCATACGCGGTGAGATAACCGTGCAGGGCAACCCATCCGGGGCGTCATAATTCGTGACGACAAGCTGATCTTCCGTGCAGGTCAGCCCGGCAACTGCCTTTCGGCCTGTCACATGCCGGATCCTGTTTTCCCAAAGCGCATTGGCCTCTGCCTGCGTCAGCAATGTTCCGTCATTTTCCAGCCAAACCCCGGCGATAAACCGGCTTGACCGCGCGCGCGACAGGCTTCGCCCGCCCTCGGTCATGACACCGACAAGGCCGCCACTATCGGCGATCAGGATCGCGGGGCGCTCGGTGCCGGCCCATATCCAGATAGCCACGAAAAATGCCGCCAAACCGGCCCAACGCAACCGCCCCTGCCACAGAATCACGAACAGCGCCCCAAGCGACAGCCACACCAGAACACCACGTTCAGGCTGAACAACCGGCCGTACAGCCCCGTCCATCCCTGCCACCCAATGGGCAACGAACAATATCCAGTCCAGACCCAAGGCGGCGATCTTCAGGCCAATCCACTCAAGCCCGAACGGCGCAAGAACCGCCGCGATCACCGCCCCGGGGATCACCAGCATCCCCATCACCGGCACGGACAGAACATTAGCCAAAAGGCCCCATTGGGCAATCTGGTTGAACTGCGCCGCCCCGAACGGCGCTGTCGCCAGACCTGCAACCGAGGACGAAATCACAAGCACCACCACCGGACGAAGCCATCGCCCGCCCAGAGCCAATTTGCCATCCCGTATGGCTGCAAATACCGCAACCAGCGCGGTTGTTGCCGAAAAGGACATCTGAAAGCCGGGACTTAACAGCGCTTCGGGCGTCAAGGTCAGAACTATCAGCGCCGCGACGGCGACAGCCCTAAGACTGATCGCCTGGCGCCCCAGCAAAACCGCAACCAAGGCAACCGAGACCATCACAAAGGCCCGCTCGGTCGCTATCGCACCACCGGACAGCGCCAGATAGCCCGCCGCCGCCAGCAAAGCCCCCGCCGCGCTGATCTTCTTGGCCTCGACATGCATTGCAACACGGGGCCACAAGGCCAGCCCGCCACGGATGAACGCAAAAACCACGGCTGCCAAGAACCCCATATGCAGGCCCGATATGGCCAATAAATGGGCCAGATTAGAGGCGCGCAAATCCTCAAGCACGTCCTGATCCATGGCCGATCTGTCGCCGGTCATCACCGCCGCCGCCACCGCGCCGGACTGCCCCGGCAATCGCGCCCTGATCCCTTCGGACAGGCGCATCCGAAACCGAAAGATCACCAGCCCCTCGTCCGGGGCCGCCAGTGTCATTACCGGATTGCGCGTGTATCCCACGCCGCCCAGCCGCAGAAACCAGGCGTGGCGCTGGAAATCAAAGCCGCCCGGCTCAACCGGACCGGACGGAGGCGACAGGCTGCCCGTCGTCATCACGACGGCACCGGGTTCAACCTGAAACCGGCTTTGATCCCCATACAGCGATACGCGCACCCGGGCGGGTACAGAGCCGGGCCGCATGTTGAAAAGCCGCACCTGATCCAGCGTTAGCCGCACCGCGTCCGAAGCACTGCGGTCCACCCCGATCACACGGCCTTCAATCGGTCCGTAATAGCGAAAGCCCAATACCGGTTCCGCAACCTGATTACTGCGCCAGGCGGCAATCGCGAAACCGAAGCTCAGGCAAATCACCGCGATCAGCAGCGGCCTGAGGGCATAGCCGCCAAGCACCACCAGCAAACAGCATAAAAGGCCCAGGCCAACCACCCACCAGATCAGCATCACAGGCTCAGACCGCAGGGCAAAATAGATACCGATTCCCATGCCATAAAAAACCGCGCTCCAGGGAAACAGGTGCCCCCTTTGGTTTTGAAGCATGGTTTCGAAACTGGCGGTCATGCGCAACACTTGTGCATAGTCAGGTGGCCCGATAGACAAGCGCCAACTCTACCCATTTCATGGTTTCCGAAAGGTTAATCCACGCATGTCGCAGACAGTCGTCACCCGTTTCGCCCCATCGCCCACCGGCTATTTGCATATCGGCGGTGCGCGCACCGCGCTGTTCAACTGGCTTTACGCACGCGGGCGCGGCGGTAAATTTCTGCTGCGCATCGAAGATACCGACCGCGAACGCTCAACCCCCGAGGCGACCGACGCAATCCTGCGCGGGATGGACTGGCTCGGGCTGGATCACGATGACGGGATTGTCAGCCAGTTCGACCGCGCGGACCGCCACGCCGAAGTTGCCCATCAGCTTCTGGCCGAAGGCAAAGCCTACAAGTGCTTCGCGACGCAGGAAGAGATCCAGACCTTCCGCGACGACGCCCGCGCCGAAGGGCGCTCAACCCTGTTTCAAAGCCCCTGGCGCGATGTGGCCGTGTCCGATCATCCGGACGCGCCTTTCGTGGTACGGATCAAATCGCCCCGCGACGGCGTGACCGTGATCAAGGATCAGGTGCAGGGCGACGTGACAATCCGCAATGACCAACTGGACGATATGATCCTGCTGCGCTCGGACGGGACACCGGTCTATATGCTGGCGGTTGTCGTCGATGACCACGACATGGGCGTCACCCATGTGATCCGCGGCGATGACCATCTGAACAACGCCGCGCGTCAGATGATGGTGTACCGGGCCATGGGCTGGGACGTACCGGTCTGGGCGCATATCCCGCTGATCCATGGACCCGACGGCAAGAAACTGTCGAAACGTCATGGCGCGCTTGGCGTCGAAGAGTATCAGGCCATGGGCTATCCGGCCGCCGGAATGCGCAATTATCTCGCCCGTTTGGGTTGGAGCCATGGCGATGACGAATTTTTCAGCGATGCACAGGCGCAGGACTGGTTCGATCTGGATGGCATCGGCAAATCGCCGGCGCGTTTTGATTTCAAAAAGCTCGAGAATCTCTGTGGCCAGCATATCGCGGCCACTGAAAATGCTGCACTGCTGCATGAGCTGACCGCCTTCCTTCGCGTCACAGAAAGGCCCGCCCTGTCAGATGCGACATCAGCGCTCATGCTTGCGGCCATGCCCTTCTTGAAGGAACGCGCGAAGACCTTTCCAGAACTTCTTGATAAGGCGGAATTTATTCTGGCAAACCGCCCAATTCAGCCGGATGAGAAATCGGCCAGAAATCTGGACGCGGTATCCCGTGGTATACTAAAGGATTTGACGCCGCACCTGCAAAATGCTACTTGGTCGCGAGACGATCTCGAGCGGGTAGCCAACGATGTGGCCGAAGCGCACGGGATCAAATTCGGCAAGCTTGCGGGTCCGCTCCGCGCCGCCCTTGCAGGTCGGTCGGCAACCCCAAGCGTGTTCGACATGATGCTTGTACTGGGCAGGGATGAAACCGTTGCCCGGATTACTGATGCGGCAACCGCCGGGAACGATTAACCGTTCCGTTAAGCGGTCCGGTTAAAAAACGAGACGCGCAAATCCGCGCCCCGCTGATACGAAAGGATTTTCCATGGCTGATTCCACCAAGACTGCGACGTTGACAATCGACGGCACCTCTTACGAACTGCCCATCCACTCGCCCACAGCTGGTCCGGATGTGCTGGATATCCGCAAACTCTACGGTCAGGCCGGCGTGTTCACCTATGATCCGGGCTTTACCTCGACCGCCAGCTGCGACAGCACCATCACCTTTATCGACGGCGACAAAGGTGAACTGCTGCACCGCGGCTATCCGATCGACCAGCTGGCCGGTAAATCGCATTATCTCGAGGTTTGTTTCCTTCTGCTTTACGGCTATCTGCCGAATGCTTCGGAACTTGAGAATTTTGAATCGACGATCACCCGTCACACGATGATTCACGAACAGATGCACAACTTCTTCCGTGGGTTCCGTCGCGACGCACACCCGATGGCCACCATGGTCGGCGTCGTTGGGGCCATGTCGGCCTTCTACCACGATTCAACCGATATTTCAGACCCGCGCCAGCGCGAAATCGCGTCGCATCGCCTGATTGCGAAAATGCCCACCATCGCGGCAATGGCCTATAAATATTCGGTGGGGCAACCCTTCGTCTATCCGCGCAACGACCTGGATTATGCGTCAAACTTCCTGCACATGTGCTTCTCGGTTCCGGCCGAGGAATACCATGTCGATCCGATCCTGAGCCGCGCCATGGACCGTATCTTCACCCTGCATGCGGACCACGAACAAAACGCCTCAACCTCGACCGTGCGTCTAGCCTCAAGCTCGGGCGCCAACCCGTTCGCCTGTATCGCCGCGGGCATCGCCTGCCTTTGGGGGCCTGCCCATGGTGGCGCCAATCAGGCATGTCTGGAAATGCTGAAAGAAATCGGCTCGCCCGACCGCATTCCCGAATATATCGCCCGCGCGAAGGATAAAAATGATCCGTTCCGCCTGATGGGCTTTGGCCACCGCGTTTATAAAAACTTCGATCCGCGCGCGACCGTGATGAAGCAATCCGCCGACGAGGTGCTGGACCTGCTGGGTGTTGAAAACAACCCGATCCTGGCCACGGCGAAAGCCTTGGAAGAGGCAGCTTTGGCCGATCCTTATTTCGCCGAAAAGAAACTGTTCCCGAATGTCGATTTCTACTCGGGCATCATTCTCGAGGCGATGGGCTTCCCCACCTCGATGTTCACCCCGATCTTTGCGTTGTCGCGCACCGTCGGCTGGGTTTCGCAGTGGAAAGAACAGCTGAACGATCCAAGCCATAAAATCGGCCGTCCGCGTCAGCTTTATCTGGGCGACACGATGCGGGATTACACCGATATCGAATCCCGATAACCCGATTTTGGGTTCGAATTTGAAAGCACCCGGATGGTTCGCATCCGGGTGTTTTTCGTTTCGGGCATTTATCCGCCCGATGCGGCGATCCCCAACACCCCGCCAAGGGCAAACACAGCCACCGCCAGAACAAAGGCGTATCCCACCAGTTTGCTTTTCGAAAACGGCCGTTCGCCAAAGGTTTTCCCGTCAATGCCCGAGGCGACAATACGCTTCGCCTTATCCCCATAGCGGTAGTGCAAAATCCACAAGGGCAATAAAACGCGCCGGAACCGAACGTCGCGCAGCTTTGATGTATAGTGAATGCTGTGCAACGACCGGCTGCCCGCGTCGCGCTTGATCTCTTCATGCACCACCGGTTCCAGATCCTGCATCATATGGCCAAGCCCATCCGACACGTTGGTGCCATGCAACTCGGCGGCAAAACCGGCCAGATATTCCGGCAGATAGGGCCGAAGAAGCGCAGGATCAAACCCATGCATTATCCCGTCGCGGATCGCGGGTGTAACGTGATCTGACGCCGCCGTGATCTGATCATCCAGCATAAGGCCTGTGACACCTTTGATATTGCGCCAATAGGTTTTCTTACCACGATGCACCCTTTTTCGGGCCGAATAAGACACGGTTTTATCCGCGTCAAAGGTCCAGAAAGGGGCATAGACCGCGGCAATATCCCCCTGTTCCACCTTTTCCAGCAGATCATTCGGGGCACCGACGCGGCTGGCAGCCCATCCATGCAGCTGTTTCATCGCTTCGGTTTGGGTAATCGCAAAGGGGATCAGACCGGACGGAATGTAATGGGCATGGCCTGCGTTCAACACCACCGGTCCGTTGCAATAGGGGCACCGGTCCGACACCGCCTTGCCGACAAACACCACCTCGCCGCCACAAGTCTGGCAAAGATGCGCATGATCGATCGCCGGTGGCTCTTCGGCCTTCTTGGGGTCATATGCCATTTCGCGACGCGCATCCAGATAATGATCGTCAATGATGTCAGACCGCGCCCCGCAATGATCGCAAATCAGCCCTTTCGACGCCGGATCATAGCGCTGCTGCCCACCGCAAGCCCCGCATAACAACGCATCCTGAACTGCCTCGAACCGGTCCGGCATCAGTCTGACTCGGCCAGTGCCATCAGGATATACACCCAAAGCTCCAGCCGCGATCCCGCCCGCGCCGTCGCCCCGTCAAGATCACCGGTATAGATCCAATCCCCGATGAAACTGCCGGCAAAAGCCGTCAAAATCGCCCAGATCGCCACCACCGACCACCCGCCGACCGCCCGCAGACGCCCGGCTGAATTTTCCTGCATTTCAGATTTGGCCTCGATCACCCGGATCAGTTTTTGCGCCGGATAAATCCCGGTCGCCACGGCTAGGCCCAGAAACATGAAACCTGATATCAAAGGTTGAAGCATACCCGCCAACCTGCCTGATTCTCGGTCAGGGTGAAACCCCGTCAGCGGCCTTCAAACCCGGCTTTGCGCTTGTCGAGAAACGCCATCACGCCTTCGGTAAAATCGCGGGTCTTGCCGCAGGCCCCCTGAAGCTTGGCCTCGAGCAGCAATTGCTCTTCCAGATCGTTGTTCTGCGACGCCTTTAACGCTTCTTTCAGATGACCATAGGCCACGGTTGGGCCAACTGCCAGCTTGGCTGCGCGGGCTTTCCAATGGCTGGCGAAACTGTCATCCTCAACCGCTTCCCAAATCATGCCCCAATCCGCCGCCTGCCGGGCCGAGACCGGCTCGGCAAATAACGAGGCCCCCATGGCGCGGGGCATACCGATCTGGCGCGGCAGGAAATAGGTCCCCCCCGCATCGGGGATCAGACCGATCCGCGTGAAGGCCTGCAAAAACACAGCCCCTTCCGCCGCAATCACCACATCCGCCGCCAAGGCAAGATTTGCCCCTGCCCCGGCCGCCGCACCGTTCACAGCGGCAATCGTCGGGATCGGACTGTCACTGATCGCGCGGATCATCGGCACATATTCGTCACGCAGCACCCGCTCGAGATCAATATTCGCGGCCGATCCGCCGTCACCCAGATCCTGACCCGAGCAAAACGCCCTGCCCGCCCCGGTGATCACCAGCACCCGCGCGTCCCTGCCCGCCGCTTTGACCGCGTGCAAAACCTCGGCCCGCATCTGGCTGTTCATCGCGTTCATCACATCCGGACGGTTCAAAGTCACAACGGCCACGTTGTCATTCAGGGTGTAGGAAATGGTCTGATAGTCCACGCGCAAAGCTCCTTGGGTCTGGTCCCGCTATACCTAGTAGGAAATCACCTGAACCCAAGAACAACCTAACGTCAATCGCGCGTGATCTCTGACCGCAAATGCCGGACATTTTCACCGTCGCGGATCACCTGGCTGCGTCCTGCCGCCAGCTGTCCAAAGCCGGATTTCCGTCCTGTCCCGATCCCGCCTGAGCCGCCCGCGATACGGTTTCCGTGACCGAGCGCCGAAACTCTTGCCCCTTCGCCTGATGACGTGCGCCGAAATAAAAGCTGACAATCGCCCCCAGTAGCCACCAAAGCGGCTCTGGCACCAGTGCGATCCCCGCCATGCGCGCCGCGAACCAGTCAGGATCGCCCATTGCCGCGGCAAACAGACCAATCACGCCAAACGCCATCATCGGGCGCGGCAGGCGGTTCAAACCATCGACAAAGCGGTCGAACCCCCCCTGCCGCGCCAGCGCGAATTCGGTTGCGAATTGCGCCAGTGCGGCTTGGCTAGCTTGCGCGTCCCGCTCGGCCTCGGCTTCCGCATTCACGCGGAACACACCGGCGGTTTCGGCCACGATATTACGCCCCCCGCCAAACAGCGTTCCGAAGACATCCCCAATTATCCCCATGCCGCAATCCTTTCGCGAAATTCTTTTCTGGTCAGATGAAATTTCGGCGCGATAAACTCTTCCGCCCGCCGGATCCAGCCGCCCTTGCCCCCGGCACGCGACACGCAATATTTCCGCGCCGATGGTCGGCGGTCGCCCAGGCTGAAATAATAGTTGCGCCGCTCGATCCCGTAAGCATCCGCCAGATGATCCGGCGCGGCGGCATAGGCCGATTGCACCGCCGCCGCCGTCTTGGGGCCGATCACCCCGTCAACGGCGCAAGGAAAGCCCATTTTTGAAACAAGCCGCTGCAACAGCCGCACCGCTTGCGCCCCGGCGTTCACCTGCATGTCAAACACCGATGCCTGAAGCACCGTTGGCAACAACCCGATTTTCGGGCGTTCGAAATATTCTTTCAGAAAGATTTCCTCGGCCAGCGCGACCGAGACCCGCTGCACATCCGAACGGTCCACATCCCCGTCACCGTCCAGATCCAACCCAAGACGGCGCAGGGTGTGGATCGTCACACCATGTTTCGTCGCCCCGCCCGGATCGTTGGGATCCTCGACAAACCCGCCTTCACGGATGACGATCCCCCGCGCAATCTCATGCACCCTGTCCATGTCCACACCCATTTATCCCCGGATGCGGAAAAGCCTGTTCAAAACAAGTTAATGCGGCCTTAGCGAAGCGTACTCAGCTTTCTTCAGGCTCGACATAAACGCCCTGTTCCTTCAGCGCGTCTATGACTTCCTTGGGCATATAGGTCTCGTCGTGCTTTGCAAGTATTTCAGTGGCTTGGAAGACACCGTTAACGTAAGTTCCGGTCCCGACCATACCTTGGTTTTCCTCAAACAGATCGGGCAGAACGCCGGTGAAAACCACCGGAATTGTCGCGCCACCATCAGTCACCGCGAATTTCACTTTTTCGCCCTCGCCGCGAATGATCGACCCCTCTTCGACCAGACCACCGATGCGGAACACCTCGTCCGCGGCGGGCGGTTCGGCAATGATCTGGCTGGGTGAGCGGAAGAAATTGATGCCGTCACGCATTGCGTAACCAATCAAACCGGTCGCGATCGCCAAAGCTACAAACGTCACGATGATGACCTGAATGCGACGTTTCTTCTTCAAAGATTTCATATCAACTTCCCCGTATTCGCTGACCACACAGCTAATGTCGATTTTCCCGAATTCAATGCGACGATGGGTCCTTTAGAACGCAGCCTCAAAGGACACCGGACGCCGCAAAAAGTTTGTCGCATGGCCCGACACCCGCAACGGATCACCGGTGGTCAGGAACTTTGATGCACTCCCCTCGCCAATCATCACCGGATGCCGCTCAAGATAATCGGCAAGGCTTTCCGCCACCAGATTGGCCTGGCTGAACACTTTTACATGCGCCCCAAGGGCCGCCTGAAATTCGCGTTCCATCAGCGGATAATGGGTGCAGCCCAGAATGGCCGCGTCCGGATGAGGCATCTTGCGCAGCAGCGCATCCGTATGCGACCGGACCAGCGCCTCGGCCAGGATCATGTCGCCCTCTTCGATGGCATCCACCAGTCCGCCACAGGATTGCGCTTCGACATCCACGCCGATGGCCCGAAACGCCAATTCGCGCTGAAACGCCCGGCTGGCTACGGTCGCGGGCGTGGCAAACAGTGCCACGTGTTTCACATTCACCTCACGCGGAGGGCTGTTGTCGCCCCATTGCCGTTCGGTCAGCGCCTCGATCAGCGGCACGAACACCCCCAGCGCCCGCTTGCCCTGTGGCAGCCAGCTTTCCTGCATCCGGCGCAATGCCGCCGCCGAAGCGGTGTTACAGGCAAGGATCACCAGATCGCAGCCCTCTTCCCACAACCGCTCGGTCGCGCGGGTGGTCAGGTTGAACACATCATCCGCGTCGCGCACCCCGTAAGGTGCATGCATGTTGTCGCCAAAATACACGAAAGGCACCTCTGGCAAGCGCTTGGACACCGCATCCAGAACCGTCAGCCCGCCAAGGCCGGAATCAAATATACCTACAGCCATCAGTTTTTGTACCGTTCTTCAAATTCAAAGCCCTTGTCGTTTGAATTCAAGGGTTTGGGGGATAAGTCATATGTGGATTGACGCAGGAACTCCATCATCTGCCGCGTGTCTTTTAACCGCTTTTCGATGTCTTCCCGCGCAATCGGTTCGCCGATGACGGCGCGTACCGGCGTATCGACACGCTTGTGGAATTCCTTGATCAGCAGGCCCATCCGCAAGGTAAAATGCAAATGGCTTGCCAGCTGAAACGACCGCGAGGTGTGGCCCTCGAAATAGATCGGCACCACATTTGCCCCGGATTTTGCCACCATCCGCGCCGTAAAGCTTCGCCAGCCGGGATCCATCGGATGGGAAAACGGCTTGGCCGCGGTTGAAACCGTCCCGCCGGGAAAAATACCGATTGCCCCGCCTGAATCCAGAAAGCGCAGCGCTTGTTTTCTGGTCTCGAGATTCTGCCTGACCCCCTGGCGGGTATCGTCAAAATTAATCGGCAGGATGACCCGGTTAAGCTCATCAACCTTGTGAAATACGCGATTGGCCAATATGCGAAAATCGCCCCGGATGGACGACAGGATATGCCCCATCATCAGCCCGTCGAGAATACCGTAAGGATGGTTCGCGATCAGCACCAAAGGCCCCTCGCGCGGGATAGTGTCCAGCGATCCGCCGATCACATCCAGACTAAGCCCATAGCGGTCTACCATGACCTGCCAGAAATCGCGCCCCTGACCAACCTCGTGTTCATAACCCTCGGCGCGTTTGATCAGGCGGATACGACCGGTCAGGTTCTCCATAACCCGGATCATCGCCTTCCCGCCTTTTGTTTCGGCGGAATGCGCATAGGAAATCTCTCTGGCGATCTGTCTCTGAGACGTCATGCTCGGACCTTCTGTTTGAACAGCGTTCTACAAAGAACCCAGCCCCTGTGCCAGTTGTTTTGAAGCGTTTCGAGATTAACTTGGAAACCGAAGTTGATTTCGAAACGCCCGCAACGCCTTTAGGTATCGCGCGTTTCGCCACATTGTTGTTCGCCAACAATATGTCGAAACGCTTTAAGGTTTGATCAAGCCTCACTCAGCCGCATTTTTCATATCCGTCCCGCCTGAGCGGATTATGGCCAGCAATTCCTCGCGCCGTTTCTCGGCCCTGGCGACGGCTTCCATCTTTACAGGTCCGAAGCCGCGGATCTGCAATGGCAATTCGGCCAAAGCGATCACGGCTTCGCGGTTTGCATCTGTCAACAGCGGGCGGATCAGCCTCAGATCACGTTCATATTGGGTGATCAAACCACGCTCCATCTTGCGTTCTTCACTGCGGCCAAACGGATCAAGCAAGGTTCCGCGCAAAAATCTGAACCGCGCCAGCAGCGGCATCATCCGCCCGAACCCTTCACCGAATTGGCGTTTTTTCGGCCTGCCATCCTTGCCGGTTTTCGACAGGATCGGCGGGGCGAGGTGGTAGGTCATCTTGAAATCACCCTCGAACTGGGTCGAGGCTTGCGACCGCGTCTCTTTCATCAACCGGGCGACTTCGTATTCGTCCTTATAGGCCAACAGCTTGTGATAGCCCTTTGCCACGCTCAGGCGCAGATCATCGCCGTCAAAACTGTCGACAAACTTGGTGAAACGCTTGGCCAGACCCCTGCCCTGATAGGCTTTCAGATGCGATACACGGAACTCAATCGGATCCGGGTCAGCATCGCTGAAATCCTGACCCAGAACCTTTGCGGCATCCTGCGGGTTCAACACGGCCCAGCGCCCGATCTCGAACGCGCGCAAGTTGCGTTCAACCGCCGCGCCATTCAGCCGGATCGCTTCGGTCACGGCGTCAAGCGACAGTGGCACAAGCCCCATTTGCCACGCACCGCCCAGCACGATCATGTTGGAAAAGATACTGTCGCCAAGGATCAGACGGCTAAGCTCGGTTGAATCAAAGAAGGTTGCCTTGTCCTGCAACCGCGCCTCGATTGACAATTGCAGCCGATCGGACGGCACGCGGAATTCGGTATCGCGGGTGAATTCGCCGGTGACGATATCGTGGCTGTTCACCACCGCCCCCGTCCGCCCGCGCGAGGTCAGGCCCAAAGTCTTGGCCCCCGCCGAGACCACCAGATCGCCGCCGATCAACGCATCGCATTCACCCGTTGCAACACGGATCGCGCTGATGTCTTCGGGCCTGTTGGCCAGACGGCAATGGATATGCACCGCCCCGCCCTTCTGTGCGAGTCCCGCCATCTCCATCATGCCGGCCCCTTTGCCGTCAATTTGCGCGGCTTGCGCCAACACAGCGCCCAGCGTCACAACCCCTGTTCCGCCAACCCCGGTGATGACCATGTTAAAGGTCCCGTTGATTTCGGGCAGGTCCGGCATTGGCAGATCGGTGATCTGCAATTCCTTCGTCGCGGCCTTTCTCGGCGTCGCCCCTTCCAGCGTCACGAAAGACGGGCAGAAGCCGTTCAGGCAAGAGAAATCCTTGTTGCAGGCCGACTGGTCAATCGCCCGCTTGCGCCCCAGTTCCGTTTCAACCGGGGTGATCGCCACACAGTTCGACTGAATGCCGCAATCGCCGCAGCCCTCGCAAATATCGGTGTTGATGAACACGCGCTTGTCGGGATCAGGAAATGTGCCACGCTTACGCCGCCGTCTTTTCTCGGCCGCACAGGTCTGCACATAAAGGATCGCAGTCGGCCCGTCGATATCGCGCAAGCGTTCCTGAACCTGCATCAGCTCCGCGCGGGGGTGCATCTTCATGCCAGCGGGAAAGCGTTTTTCGTCCACGTCTTCCTTGTCGTCGTAAACAACAACAACCTCGCGCAATCCGAATGCGTTCAACTCTGCCGCCAGCTTGGGCGCGTCCAGACCGCCTTCGTTGCTTTGCCCGCCGGTCATCGCGACCGCATCATTGAACAGCACTTTGTAGGTGATCGGCGTATTCGCAGCGACCGCTGCGCGGATCGCCTGAATGCCCGAGTGGTTATAGGTGCCATCCCCGAGGTTCTGAAACACATGCGGCGTGTTCGAAAACAGAGACTCACCGATCCAGTTCGCCCCTTCTGCCCCCATATGGGTAAAACCGACCGTGTCCCGATCCATCCACTGAACCATATAGTGACAGCCGATCCCCGCATAAGCGCGGCTGCCCTTTGGCACTTTGGTCGAGCTGTTATGCGGGCAACCGGCACAGAAATACGGCAGGCGAACCGCCTGTTCCTCGGCATTGTCGGCCGTTCTGGCCAATTGCAGCTTTTCCAGGCCGCTGCGCACCGCCTCGGTTCCGCGCCCTTCCTCGCACAGGATATCGCCCAGTTTTTCGGCAATCAGGATCGGGTCCAGCGCCCCTCGGGTCGGGAAAAGCTCTTCTCCGCTGTCTTTTGTCCACCCGTAAACACGCCGCCCGCGCCGGTCGTCAAAGATCGCCTCTTTGACCTGCACCTCGATCAGTTTGCGCTTCTCTTCGATCACCACAATCAGATCAAGCCCCTCGGCCCAGTCATGGAAACCCTTCATATCCAGCGGCCAGACCTGCCCCACCTTGTAGGTGCTGATCCCAAGCCGCTCGGCCTCGGCCTCGTCTATGCCCAAAAGCGATAGCGCGTGAACCAGATCCAGCCAGTTCTTGCCCGCCGCAACGAAGCCGATCTTTGCCCCGGGTTTCCCCCAGACCCGTTTGTCGATCCGGTTGGCATGGGCGAACGCCTCGGCCGCAAAGCGTTTGTGGTCGATCATCCGGGCTTCCTGATCGTGCGGCGTGTCGATCAACCGGATATTCAACCCGCCCTCCGGCATCGGAAATTCCGGCTGAACAAGGGTCATCCGGTGCGGATCGCCATCCACCACGGCGGTTGCCTCAACCGTGTCTTTCATCGTCTTCAACCCGACCCAAAGGCCCGAGAACCGCGACAGCGCATAGCCGTAAACCCCATAGTCCAGGATTTCCTGAACCCCCGCAGGGCTGACGATCGGCATATAGGCATCCACAAGCGCCCATTCGCTTTGATGCAACACGGTCGAGCTTTCGCCGGTATGGTCATCGCCCATCGCCATCAGCACCCCGCCATGCGGGCTGGTGCCAGCCATATTGGCGTGACGCATCACATCGCCCGACCGGTCCACCCCCGGACCCTTGCCATACCAAAGGCCGAAAACCCCGTCATATTTGCCTTCGCCCCGCAGCTCGGCCTGTTGCGCGCCCCAATGGGCTGTGGCGGCCAGATCCTCGTTCAGACCGGCCTGAAAGGTGATGTTGCCCGCCGAAAGCTGCGCTTGTGCCTTTTGCATCTGTAAATCGACAGCCCCCAGCGGCGAACCGCGATAGCCTGATACGAATCCGGCCGTGTTCAACCCGGCCTCGCGATCCCGCGCCGACTGGTTCAGCATCAGCCGCACCAGAGCTTGCGTACCGTTCAGCAGCAGGTGCGACTTGGACAGATCAAAGCGGTCTTCAAGACTGACAGACTGAACATTCACGGCATATCCTCCCGATACAATATGCAGATCAAAGCATTTCGACACAGGGTTATGACGCAGGCAATTTGCCGAAACGCGCGAAATCCAATGATGTACTTGTGCGCTTCAAAATCAACTGTTGTCTCAAGCTGATCTCGACACGGTATAGTCTACCTCAAGATTAGGTCTCAATTGCTGACCTAACAAGGAAAAATTTGAATAAAAATCAATGATCGGGGAATGCCCCTGTTAATTTTTCAAGAATTTCATTTATGGTCGGATTGTGAATCGAAAGTGAGCGGAATGGACTGGGATAAGCTAAGAATATTTCACGCCGTGGCCGATGCAGGCAGCCTGACCCACGCGGGTGACACGCTTCATCTGTCCCAATCGGCGGTCAGCCGGCAGATCAGGGCGCTTGAGGAAAGCCTTAACACCACCCTTTTCCACCGTCACGCACGTGGACTGATTCTTACCGAACAGGGGGAACTTCTGTTCGACGCCACCTCGGCCATGTCCAAACGGCTCGATACCGCCGCCGCGCGAATTCGCGACAGTGAGGAAGAGGTCTTTGGCGATCTGCGCGTCACCACGACCATCGGCTTCGGGTCGCTCTGGCTGGCCCCGAGGCTGGACAAGCTTTATGAAAAATACCCCGATCTGCGCATTGATCTGATGCTCGAGGAAAAAGTGCTCGACCTGCCGATGCGTGAAGCCGATGTTGCCATCCGGATGAAAGAACCCTCGCAGGCCGATCTGATCCGCAAAAAGCTGATGAGCGTGCGCATGCGGCTTTACGCGACACCGGAATATGTCAGCCAGACCGGCGCCATCGAAACCGTCGAAGATTTGCGCGACCACCGTCTGATCTGTCAGAACCCCAGCTCGGCCCAGGTTTCGGCGGGTGCGCAGCTGGTTCAGAACCTCACCTCGGTCAGCAGCCCGACAATGCTGACCGTGAACAATTATTACGGTGTGTTGCAGGCGATACGGCATAATCTGGGGGTCGGGGTCCTGCCCGATTACCTGACCGAAGATTTCCCCGACCTGATCCGCGTTCTGCCCGAAATAGAATCCAGCGAAGTGCCCGTCTATCTTGCCTACCCCGAAGAGCTGCGCCATTCACAACGCATTCACGCCTTTCGCGACTTCGTTCAGGACGAAATCATTGCCCACCGCAAAAGGCTGAAGACCGAACGCACTTCCTGAGCCTTGCGCCCAGCGCATAGCGGGTATGCTGCCATGCGGCATTATTTACCTTGAATATGAATCCTGCGCACACTAAATCGGTATCGAACGCGGTGATCGAGACTTCTCTTACCGCATTCACCTCCCTGTTGGACTTCGGCCGAGCTTCGTGCTCGGCCTTTTTTTTGGCAGAATCGCCCATAGCGCCCGAATGCGGCATCTGCCCCCTTTCCCCCACGCACCGCTTGGCCTAAAAGCGGCGCAAATCTGCACTCTGGGGACATTCTGTTATGCAAGATCCGGCGATCACGCCCGACCTGATTGAGGCCCATGGCCTTAAGCCTGAAGAATACAAAGAGATCATCCGCATCCTGAACCGCGAACCGAACTTTACCGAGCTTGGTATTTTCTCGGCGATGTGGAACGAGCATTGTTCCTACAAGTCTTCGAAAAAGTGGCTACGCACCCTGCCGACCGAAGGGCCTCAAGTGATCTGCGGCCCGGGTGAAAACGCCGGCATCGTCGATATTGGCGACAATCAGGCCGTGGTCTTCAAAATGGAAAGCCACAACCACCCGTCCTATATCGAACCTTACCAAGGCGCGGCCACCGGCGTTGGCGGCATCCTGCGCGATGTGTTCACCATGGGCGCACGGCCCATCGCGGCGATGAACGCGCTTTCGTTTGGCGAAAAAGACCACCCCAAAACCCGCCAGCTGGTGCATGGCGTGGTTGAGGGCATCGGCGGATATGGCAACTGCTTCGGCGTGCCGACCGTTGGCGGCGAAGTCCGCTTTGACCCCGCCTATAACGGCAACTGCCTTGTGAACGCTTTCGCGGCCGGTCTTTGCGACGCCGACAAAATCTATTACTCCGAAGCCTCGGGCGTCGGAATGCCCGTCGTCTACCTTGGGGCCAAAACCGGCCGCGACGGGGTTGGCGGCGCAACCATGGCCTCGGCCGAATTTGACGAAACCATCGAAGAAAAACGCCCCACCGTTCAGGTCGGCGACCCGTTCACCGAAAAGCGCCTGATGGAAGCAACGCTTGAGCTGATGGAGACCGGCGCCGTGATCTCGATCCAGGATATGGGCGCGGCGGGCCTGACTTGCTCGGCCGTGGAAATGGGCGACAAGGGCAAGCTGGGCATCCGGCTGAACCTCGAAGACGTGCCCCAGCGTGAAGAGAACATGACCGCCTATGAAATGATGCTGTCGGAATCCCAGGAACGCATGTTGATGGTGCTGCGCCCCGAAAAAGAGGCCGACGCCCGCGCCGTTTTCGACAAATGGGACCTCGACTTTGCCATCGTCGGCGAAACCATCTCCGAAGACCGCTTTCTGATCATGCATAACGGCACCTGCAAAGCCGACCTGCCGCTTTCGACCCTTGCGTCCTCGGCACCGGAATACGACCGCCCATGGGTGCCCACGGACGTGAACGCCGATATGGACGACGTGCCGGAAATCGACCCCATCGACGGGCTGAAAGCCCTGATCGGCAGCGTCAACTATTGCTCGCGCCAATGGGTCTATGAACAATATGACCACATGGTCATGGCCGACACCGCCCGCGTTCCGGGCCTTGGCGCTGGGATCACCCGCGTCCACGGCACGCCAAAACTGCTGGCCTTCACCTCGGACGTGACCCCGCGCTATGTCAAAGCCAACCCGACCGAGGGCGGCAAACAGGCGGTGGCCGAAGCCTACCGCAACCTGACAGCCGTCGGCGCGACCCCGCTTGCGACCACCGACAACCTGAATTTCGGCAACCCCGAAAAGCCCGAGATCATGGGCCAGTTCGTCGGCGCGATCCAGGGAATTGGCCAAGCGGTGGCGGCCCTGGACATGCCCATCGTATCGGGCAATGTGTCGCTTTATAATGAAACCGACGGTCAGGCCATCCTGCCCACCCCGACCATCGGTGCCGTGGGCCTGATCGCGGACGAAGACAAGCTGATCGGTCGCGAGGTTCGTGACGGCCATGTTGCCCTGCTGATCGGCGAAACCAATGGCCATCTCGGCCAATCGGCGCTGCTGGCCGAGGTCTTCAACCGTCAGGACGGCGACGCGCCGCATGTCGATCTGGCCGCTGAAAAGCGCAATGGCGATTTCATCCGCGACAACCATGCATGGATCACCGCCTGCACCGACCTCAGCGACGGGGGCCTTGCCCTTGCGGCCTTTGAAATGGCCGAAAGCGCCGGTGTTGGTGTGCACCTGGACGAGACCGACACCGCAACCCTGTTCGGCGAAGATCAGGCCCGCTATCTGGTGGCGTGCAACTTCGATCAGGCCGAAGCGCTGATGATGGCGGCAGGTCAGTCGGGGGTTCCAATCGCATCGGTCGGGCGCTTTACCGGCGATACCGTGAAAATCGGCCACGCCGAAGCGCCTCTGGCCGAGCTGTCAACGATCTTCCGTGGGGCATTTGCCGAGACCTTTGGGTAAAGGAACGGCGGGCTACAGCCCGCCACAAGCTCATACCCGCGCCGCATAGTCTTTCATCACCATGGGCAGCCACTGGCTGAACTTCGGCGCAAGCGCTTCGTAACGGGCAACAAAATCCGGATGTGCCAGATACATGTCGGCCAGTCCGGCATAGGCGTCCTTTTCGCATGGCGACTTCCACATATCCCCGACCCAACCGCGATGACGGTCTAAAAGGGTATCCAAGTCAGCGCCATTCAGCCCCTCTTTCATCGCCTGCACCAGCTTGGCCTCGATTTCTTTCAGCTCAGCGATCTTTTCGGGCCTGAAATCTGTTGGATCTTCACGCTCGGCTTGCTTTGCGCGCTGAACAGCCTCGGCCATATCGGCACCATAGGTCCTAACCAACCAAGCCTCATACTCGGCCTGCTTTTCCGCCGGAAACGGCTTGTACAAATCCTCAATTCTCATGTCCTGCCCCCTTTTTTCCATGACAATCGTCCGGTCAAGCGCGGCCAGCATGTTGGCCATATCCTGATGCTTCCCCCGCAGCCTGTCACGATGGCGCTGCAAACGGCCCAGCCGGTCGCCGCCCGCAAGCAAGGTGCGGATTTCCTCAAGCCCCATATCGAAAGCGCGGTAAAACAGGATTTCCTGCAACCGTTTCAACGCCGCGCCGTCATAATAACGATAGCCGTTTTCCCCGGTCATGGCCGGCAACAGGCCGATGTCGTCATAATGGCGCAGCATCCTGACCGAGACCCCGGACAGGCGGGCCAGTTCTCCGATACGATATGTGGCGATTCGCGTGTTCATGGCCTTACTATGCGGCCTGACATCATGTGAGGGTCAACACCCCTTGCAGCCCCTGCCTTCAAACTCTACATATTTTATCAGAATTACGCAGGAGTCCCCCATGGCCATAGACCCCCAGAAAATTGAAAGCCTGATCCGCGCCGGTTTTCCCGACGCCCAGATCACGGTACAGGGCGATGACGGAACCCATTTCGCCGCCATGGTGATCGATGAAAGTTTTCGCGGCAAAAGCCGTGTGCAACAACAACGCGCGGTCAACGCCACGCTGAAGGCCGAGATCGACAGCGGCAATCTTCATGCGCTGGCTTTGACGACCAAAGCGCCAGACTGACCCGAAAAGGAAACGAAAAATGAGCGACGCACAAACCCGTATCGACGAAACCGTCAAAGGCAACGACGTGGTGCTTTACATGAAAGGCACCAAGGAAATGCCGTCTTGCGGCTTTTCCAGCCGCGTGGCCGGTGTTCTGAACTACATGGGCGTGGAGTATGCCGATGTGAATGTTCTGGCCGATGACGAGATTCGCAGCGGCATCAAGGAATATTCCGACTGGCCGACCATCCCGCAGCTTTATGTGAAGGGCGAATTTGTCGGCGGATGCGACATCATCACCGAAATGACCCTCTCGGGCGAGCTGGACACCCTGTTTGACGACAACGGTGTGGCCTATGACAAGGACGCGGCGAACAAGATCCGCGAAGCCAACGGCTGAGCAACCACCCTTGCTGCAAGTCAACTGAGTGCCTGCGGCACACAGGTTAAGCAGGTCACGTGGCTGCGCCACGCGACCTGCGATTTTTGGATATTTTCAGACAAAAGAAATCAGGAAGGTGTTTCCAGCTGATCCGCCAGTGCTTCGGTGCGTTCAACCGCCCTACGCAGGCTGCGTTCGACCGAAGGGGGAACAACTTCGACCCGCACTTCGCGAATGCTAGGGGCAGAGGCGCCCCCCTGACGCAAGGCTTGTGCCTCTTGTTCGGCCCGTTCAAGGCGTTCTTCAAGACCGGCTGTTTTATCGGCCAGCATAAGCCCGGCCATCAGCAGCATGCGGGCTTCGGGCATCCGCCCGATCTGGCTGGTCAGAACACTGGCTTCTCCGTCAAGAAGGGCCGCCGCGGCGTGGAGGAATTTTTCCTCGCCTTCCTGACAGGCCACATCAAAGCTGCGACCGCCGATTTCAATCTTGACCTCGGGCATTAATCCTCTCCTCCGGCAGCAACCAAAAGCGGCTCGATCGCGGCCATGGCGGCGTCTATTTCGGCCTTTTCAGCGGCCCGCGCGGCGCGCAGGCTTTCCAGTTCGGCCAGCATCGCCTGATTGATCAACGCCGCATCGATCTGACCGGAGGTGCAGGCCTCGCGCAGGGCGCGGTTGTTGTCTTCCAATTGGCGATTCACCTCGCGCAGGCGCTGAAGCTCGGCATCCAGGGCCGTGCCGGTCTGGCGTTGTGCCTGAAGACCTTCTTCCAGCTTGTCCAGCGCGGCCTGGTGATCCTGCCTGATCCGGTCAAGTTCTGTAGGGTCCGTACCGCCCCCGGCGGACCCCGCTTCGATCCGGTCCAGCGCGGCGGCCAGCCGCTGTTCAAGCTCTTCGAACTCGTTCATTCCAGCCTCTTTCTTTCCATTCTCTGCCCCGTCTTCGGTTCCGGCGAATCGGGACGGGCCTTGTATTCCCCAAAGTTTAGCGGCTGGAGATACAAATTACCCGAATTTCCGCACAAGCGCCGGCCAACACGCGCTTGCACTTTGCTTTTGGGCTGTTATTCACCCTGATAACGCTAAAACCGCCACAAAGGACCCTGTTTTGATGGATATCCAAGCCCTCAAGGCCGCCAATCCGGACCACTGGATGAAAGCCGCCGCCATCCGCGCCCTGACCCTTGATGCGGTTGCCGCCGCCAATTCCGGCCATTCCGGCATGCCGATGGGAATGGCCGATGTGGCCACCGTTCTGTTTGAAAACCACCTGAAATTCGATCCCAAAGCCCCCCGCTGGGCCGACCGCGACCGGTTCATCCTGTCGGCGGGTCACGGCTCGATGCTGATTTATTCGCTGCTCTATCTGACGGGGTATGAAGATGTAACGCTTCAGCAAATCAAGGACTTCCGCCAATGGGGCGCGATCACCGCAGGGCACCCCGAATACGGCCATGTCTCGGGCGTTGAAGTCACCACCGGCCCCTTGGGACAGGGCATCGCCAATGCCGTTGGTTTTGCCATGGCCGAGGAAATCCAGCGCGCCCAATACGGCAAGAAGATCGTCGATCACCATACCTATGTCATCGCCGGCGACGGTTGCCTGATGGAAGGTATCAGCCAGGAAGCCATCGGCATCGCGGGGCGTCATTCGCTCGGCAAGCTGATTGTGTTCTGGGACAACAACAACATCACCATCGACGGCACGGTCGAGCTTTCGGACCGCACCAATCAGGTGCAGCGTTTCAAAGCCTCGGGCTGGCACGTGCAGGAAATTGACGGCCACGATCCGGCGCAGATCAACGAAGCGATTGAGAAAGCCAAATCGTCGAAGAAACCCTCGATGATCGCCTGCAAAACCCATATCGCCTTGGGGCACGCGGCGCAGGACACCTCGAAAGGTCACGGCGCGCTGACAGATGCCGATCAGATGGCCGCCGCCAAGGCCGTTTACGGATGGACCGGAGGCGCCTTTGACGTGCCCGCCGACATCAAAGCCCAGTGGGAGGCCATGGGCGCCCGCGGTGCCGAAGCACGCGCCGCGTGGGAGGCCCGCTTTGCCGAGGTCAGCCAGCGCAAGCAGGACCAGTTCAACCGCGCCTATGCTGGCGAGCCGCACAAGCGCCTGTCCGCCGCGATCAAGGGTCTGAAAAAGCAGATCAGCAAAGATCAGCCCAAGGTCGCCACCCGCAAATCAAGCCAAATGGCGCTGGATGTGATCAACCCGATCATGACAGAAACCGTCGGTGGCTCGGCCGACCTGACCGGTTCCAATAACACGCTGGCCGGTGACATGGGCGTGTTTGACACAAACAACCGCAAAGGCCGCTACGTCTATTGGGGCATTCGCGAACATGGCATGGCGGCGGCGATGAACGGCATGGCGCTGCATGGCGGCATCCGCCCCTATGGCGGCACCTTCTTTGCCTTCACCGATTATGCCCGCCCGGCGATGCGTCTGGCCGCGCTGATGCGCATCCCGACCACTTTCGTGATGACCCATGATTCCATCGGCGTCGGCGAAGACGGCCCGACCCACCAGCCGGTCGAACACCTCGCGATCTGCCGCGCGACGCCCAACACTTACGTGTTCCGCCCCGCAGATACGGTGGAAACCGCCGAGGCCTGGGAACTTGCCGTCACCTCAAAACAAACCCCCTCGGTGCTGGCGCTGACCCGCCAGAACCTGCCGACCGTGCGGACCGAGCACAAGAACGCGAACCTGGTGTCAAAGGGCGCATATGTGCTGGCGGATTCAGACGGCAAACGTCAGGCGATCATCATGGCCACCGGTTCCGAGGTTGAAATCGCCTTGGCCGCCCGCGATCTGCTTCAGGCCGAGGGCATCGGCACCCGCGTCGTCTCAATGCCGTGTTTTGAGCTGTTCGCCGAACAGGATGAAAGCTACCGCCGCAAGGTTCTGCCCGCAGGCCCTGCCCGCGTCGGTGTCGAAGCGGCGGTTCGCGATGGCGGCTGGGATCAATGGCTGCTGGGCGAACGCGGCAAAGCGCAGAAAGCGGACTTTGTCGGCATGACCGGTTTCGGGGCCTCAGCACCGGCGGGTACGCTTTACGAAAAGTTCGGCATTACCGCCCAAAACGTGGCCGAGAAAGTCAAAGCGCTTGTGTAACGGGGTAATCCCCCCGTCTTTGTTTTTGAAACCGCCGCGTAGAAATGCGTGGCGGTTTTTTCGCGGGATCTGGCGGGGTTCACGCCGCCCTAACCGGCATACCGCCGTCACCTGCCCCCTTTTTTAGCGTTTCGAAAAAGCCAGTTCGCCAAATTCATACCGGCTTAAAGCGTTTCGACATATTGTTGAGACACAACAATGTGTCGAAACGCGCGATACTTAAAGGCCTTGGGGGCGTTTCGAAATCAACTTCGCGTCTCAAGTTTATCTCGAAACGCTTTAGGGATATTGAACAATCACACATTCGAAATCTTCCTCGCTTGTGACCACAGTGTGATGCCCTTTTCCGTGCGTGTCTTCCATATCCCAAACGTCGCCAACACCGATATCGCGATAATCGCCGTCGCTTGCCGTCACCCTTATCTGACCGCGCAAACAGATCAGGCGCTGCGCCACCGGCGTTGGATGCGCCGGTTCATCCCATCCCGCAGCCAAACGCAGAAACAACACCTGCGCGGCTGCAACGGGTTCGGAAATCTCGATTGCCTTGGCCGGCGGCGCAAAGCTTTTTTCTGACAATGCCACCTCGACGTCTTGCCAATGGCTTTCACCATCGGCAGTTGCATATAGTTTGCGGTATTCCATTCACGCCTCCGATACCCAGCTGCAAATACTTTACCACAAAAAACTTCGCTCAGAACTTTTACATTGTCGGCATTCGCCAATGATCCTTAGGCCCTGCCGATAATCCTTAAGCCCGCCCCTTAAACACGGCGTCCCAAACCGGTCCGATCACCCAGGTTGCCAGCGGAATAATCAGCACGCCAATCACCAGCCCGAGCACCCCATCCATCGCTGCCGTTGCCAGCCACTTGGCAAAGCCTTCCCAGGCAGCAGGGACCAAATAGGCCACCGCATTTGCCCAGTCATAGATTTGCTGACCCGGCCAGCCATAACCTACCTCCTTCAGCCCATGGACGATGATCGATCCACCGACCCACAGCATCGCCGCCGTGCCAACCACGGTCAGCAGCTTCATGAAGCCCGGCATCACCTTCACAATCCCGCGCCCCAGCGAACGCACAAAACCGACCCCGCCGTCACGCGCCATGAACAGACCCACATCATCCGCCTTGACGATCAGCGCCACCGATCCATAAACCGCGACCGTGATGCCAACCGCGACCACCGCCAGGGTCGCGGCTTCCATCCAGATGTTGCTTTCTGGAATCGCTGCCAATGCGATGGTCATAATCTCGGCGGAAAGTATGAAATCTGTCTTAATGGCCCCGGAAATTTTTTTCTCTTCCAGATGCGCAGGGTCGCCCGCCTCGTGTTTGGCATGGTCCCAGGTATGCTCATGCGGAAACAAGACATGCCAGATTTTCTCGGCCCCTTCGAAACACAGATACGCCCCGCCCAGCATCAGCAGGGGCGGAATCATCCACGGCGCGAAGGCGGATAGCAGCAAACCGATGGGCAGAAGGATCAGCAGCTTGTTCCTTATCGAACCCAGGGCAATCCGCCCGACAATCGGCAGCTCGCGTTTGGCATCGAACCCCTGAACATATTTCGGCGTCACCGCGGCATCATCAATCACCGCACCCGCCGCCTTGGCCCCGGCTTTTGCCGCCTGTCCGGCAACATCGTCAATCGACGACGCCGCAACCTTGGCAATTCCGGCCACGTCGTCCAGAAGGGCAATCAATCCGCTCATCTCTCAGATCCTTAACAATTGGTTGCCGGCAAATTATGCGGTCCCGGCAGCGGCACAAGGGCATTTGTAGTGTTTTGGCGTACAAAAGCTACAAATGCTGACAAACTGCCGCTGATTCTCTGCGCAAACCCGGGCTGGCACGGCGCCTGCTTGAATGTTTGCGCCCGACGTTAGCGCCACCAAGTCACAACAGCCCATTCGTTATCGCTAACACTCTGCAAATTAACGGTTTTTCCTTTCCGCAGCGCGGCAACCCGCGTATATCGGCGGCAATGACAGACCGCGCAGGAGACCCCAATATGACCGTGACCCTCGGTATCAACGGCTTTGGCCGCATCGGCCGCTGCACCCTCGCCCATATCGCCGAGGCTGCCCGCAATGACGTGCAAGTAGTAAAAATCAATGCGACCGGCCCGATTGAAACAAATGCCCACCTGCTGAAATATGACAGTGTTCACGGTCGCTTCCCGGGCGACATTAAAGTAGAAGGCAACACAATGGATCTGGGCCGCGGCCCGATGGAAATGTTCTCGACTTATGACCCGACCGAGCTGGACTGGAGCGGTTGCGACGTCGTTTTAGAATGTACCGGCAAGTTCAACGACGGCCATAAAGCAAATGTTCATATCGATCAGGGGGCCAAGTCGGTCCTGATTTCGGCACCTGCAAAAAACGTCCAGAAAACCATTGTCTACGGCGTCAACCACCGCGATCTCGAGGTCGGCGACACCATGATTTCAAACGGGTCCTGCACCACTAACTGTCTGGCACCATTGGCAAAAACGCTGAACGATGCCATCGGGATCGAACGCGGAATCATGACGACAATCCATAGCTATACCGGCGATCAACCCACACTCGACCGCCGCCACAACGATCTCTACCGCGCCCGCGCGGCAGCAATGGCGTTGATCCCAACCTCAACCGGCGCCGCCAAAGCCCTTGGCGAAGTCCTGCCGGAACTGGCCGGCAAGATGGACGGCACAGCCATGCGCGTTCCCACCCCGAATGTCTCGGCCGTGGACCTGACGTTTGAAGCCTCAAAAGACGTTTCTGTTCAGGATGTTAACGAGGTTGTGCGCGAAGCGGTCGCCGGCCATATGGGGGCTGTCATGGCCTATGACGAGGAACCCAAAGTGTCGATCGACTTCAACCACACGGTCCAAAGCTCGATCTTCGCACCCGATCAAACCAAAGTCGTCGGCGGCCGCACCGTTCGCGTTTTGGCGTGGTACGACAATGAATGGGGTTTTTCTGCCCGCATGGCAGACGTCGCCGCCGCGATGGGCCGCTTGCTGCACTGATCCGAAACACCCCTGGTCAAACGAACAAGGCCCGCCAATTTGGCGGGCCTTTTCAATTCGTTAGCGGTTAATCTTAAAGCTTACATCCGCGACGCAACATTTTCCCAATTCACCAGATTGTCGAGGAAGTTCGACAGATACACCGGACGCTTGTTGCGGAAATCAATGTAATAGCTGTGCTCCCAAACGTCACAGCCCAAAAGCGCGGTCTGGCCAAAGCAAAGCGGGTTCACGCCGTTCTCGGTCTTGGTCACTTTCAGACCGCCGTCGGCGTCCTTCACCAGCCAGCACCAACCCGAGCCGAACTGACCCGCGCCCGCGGCACTGAACTGCGATTTGAATTCATCGACCGAGCCAAAGCTGTCCACAAGCGCCGCTTCCAGCTCGGACGGCATCGCCGATTTACCCGGACCCATCATTTCCCAGAACTGGTTATGGTTCCACAACTGGCTGATATTGTTGAAAATACCGTTCTGCGCCACCGCCGATGCGTCATAGGTGCCGGTGATGATCTCTTCCATCGATTTGCCGTCCCATTCGGTGCCGGCGATCAGTTTATTACCGTTATCGACATAGGCCTTGTGGTGCAGGTCGTGGTGATATTCCAGCGTCTCGGCCGACATGCCAAGATCGGCAAGCGCGTCGTGGGCGTAAGGAAGATCGGGAAGTTCAAAAGCCATAGGGAAACCTCATTTTGGATTGTATCTATTCCTGCCACCTAAATGGCGGTCTCACCCCCCAAAGGTCAAGAGCGAAATCCTTATTTCTTTTGTCGGAAAATATCCTCAGGGGGTGAAACCAGCCACAACTTGTGGCTGGTGAGGGGGCAGAATGCCCCCTAGCCTCGCGATTTTCGCACAGCGAAAAGCGCAATCAATAAACACCCACTTCGCTACCTTCTTGTGCCGCGACACTCAGCAAATCGAACATATACTGCGCGACCGAGCGGAAGCAGACCACATCCACACTCTCGGCGCCAGACATCCAGAACGCCGCCGGCACTTGCGCGAAACGGGTGCGGCGGAAGTCATCCACACCGAAATCGGCCATGTCCACGGGGGCCACTTTGGCCACGACTTCACGGCATTTTTCACCTTCGATGCGAAACACGGCGCGGGCGTCCGAGACATTGACCACCATCGAATGTTCACCACCCAACCTCTCGGTCAAGTCCGCCACAGCTTGGGGCGCCGCGCCATGATCACAGACCAACAACATCTCATCCGGCGACATCCACGCCAAACGGTTGCCATTGTCGGCCACGGTGATCTTGCGGACCTCTGGCAGGGCACAGCCCGAAACAGCCTCCGCCGCTGCTTTGAAGGCGTCTGAGGCAAAATCCCCCCGCAGGGTGATCATACCAATCAACCCTTGCTCTTTGACATGTGCAATGCCCTGAAACTCTGCCCCTGACAGGGCGCTGACGGCGTTAGACATTCTGCTTCTCCCCTTCCTTGTCATAAAAGACAGGGTCAACGATTCTGGCTTTGACGTTCGCGCCACCAATGGTCGGGAACTCGATCACCTCGCCCATCCGGTCTGGTCCGCGATGCACCAGCCCCATGGCGATGCCTTTTTTCAGGGTTGGCGAATAATAGGTCGAGGTGACACGCCCCTGAACATTTCTCTGGCCGTTCTCATTCTTACCGTCTGCCACCGCATAGGCACCGTCCGGCAGAACCGAGCCATCAACCGTTTCAAGCCCGACCAGCTTCCAGCGGTTCGGATCGGCCATGTGGCTGCGCTCTTGTGCGCGTTTGCCCAAGTAATCCTCTTTCTTCTTCGAGATCGCCCAGTTCAGCCCCAGATCCTGCGGGATCACCGTGCCGTCGGTTTCGTCCCCGATCATGATAAAGCCCTTCTCAGCCCGCATGACGTGCAGTGCCTCGGTGCCGTAAGGCATGACGCCGAACTCTTCCCCGGCTTCCATCAGCGCATTCCAGAAGGCCGCGCCTTGGCTGGCAGGCACCGCGATTTCGTAGGAAAGCTCGCCCGAGAACGAGATGCGATAGACGCGGGCATCAAACCCTCCGATCTGACCGTCGGCCCATTCCATAAAGCCAAGCGCCTCTTTTGACACATCCATGCCGCCGAGTTTCTCAAGCAGCTTGCGGGCATTGGGGCCAACGACGGCGACTTGGGCGAATTGCTCAGTCACGTTGGCCACATAGACTTTCCAGTCCCACCATTCGGTTTGCAGCCATTCCTCCATATGGGCGTGAATACGCTCGGCCCCGCCGGTGGTGGTGTGGCAGAGGAAGGTGTCCTCATCAATCCGCGCCACAACGCCGTCATCCGACAGGAATCCGTTTTCCGTACACATCAGACCATAGCGGCATTTGCCCGGTATCAGGGTGCTCATCATGTTGGTGTAGAGCATATCGAGGAACTTGCCCGCGTCCGGCCCTTTGACGATCAGTTTGCCGAGGGTCGAGGCATCCAGCAGCCCCAGCGAATTGCGGGTCTGGTTGATCTCACGCTCCACCGCCTGACCGTGGGTTTCGCCCGGACGGTTGTAGCAATAGGCGCGGCGCCAATGGCCGACGGGTTCGAAGAACGGGTTTTGCCCTTCGTGCCAGTCCTGCATCGGGGTGCGTCGGATCGGTTGGAAGGTGGCGACCCGAGCCTCGCCCGCGATCGCGCCCATGCTGATCGGCGTATAGGGCGGACGGAAGGTTGTGGTGCCGGTCTGCGGGATCGGCTGGTTCAGCGCGTCCGACAGGATGGCAAGGCCGTTGATGTTGCTGAGTTTGCCCTGATCGGTCGCCATGCCCAGCGTGGTGTAGCGCTTGGTGTGCTCAACGCTTTCATAGCCTTCGCGGGCGGCAAGCTGCACGTCAGAGACTTTCACATCGTTTTGCGGATCAAGCCACATTTTCATTTTCAGCTTCGCGCCAGCCCCCTGCGGCATCATCCAGACGGGGGCCATGGGGGCCTCGTCCCGGGCGTCGCCTGCCGGGGCTTTTGGTTTGCGCTTGCCGGTGGCTTTGGCCCCTGCGCTGGTGGCATCGGCCAGCACATCGCCCAAGCCCATCGCGCCGGACGCGGAGCCTGCACATGTCACGAAAGCCTGACCTGCGTCACCTTTCGGGGCGCGGTCGGGATCGGGGCGGAAATGGGCCTCGGCCTCGTCCCAGATCAGCTTGCCGCCGCAATGCGACCAGAGGTGAACGACAGGGGACCAGCCGCCCGACATCGCCACGGCTTCGCATTTGATGGTTTCCAGCACGGCGCCTTCACCCGCTTGCAACCCGATGGCGACGCCTTCGACGCGCTTGGTGCCTTTGACTTTGACCACGGCTTTGCCGTTTTCGACACGGATGCCCATGTCGCGGGCTTTGTCGGCCAAGGCGCCGCCACCTTCGGCGCGGGCGTCGATGATCGCGGGGACTTCGAGGCCCAGTTCTTTCAGGGTGATCGCGGTACGGTAGGCATTGTCATTGTTGGTGACAACCACGGTACGGTCGCCAATGCTGACACCCCAATTCACCGCATAATCGCGGACTGCGGCGGCCAAGAGGACACCCGGCACGTCGTTTCCTGCAAAGCTGAGCGGGCGTTCGATGGCACCGGTTGCGGTGACGATGTGCCCGGCCCGGATCCGCCAGAGGCGGTGGCGGGGGCCTGTAACGTCGGGCTGGTGGTCGGTCACACGCTCATATCCCAGCACATAGCCGTGGTCATAAACGCCCGAGGCCATAGTGCGCAGGCGCAGGGTGACGTTCTCCATCGCGTCGAGTTCTGCGATGGTGGCGTCGATCCAATCGGCGACGGGCTGGCCGTCAACTTCGCCGCCGTCCACGGCAGCGCGGCCACCCCAGGCAGAGGTTTGTTCGATCAGCAGAACCTTTTGGCCGGACTTGGCGGCGACCTTGGCCGCTTGCAGACCGGCAACTCCGCCGCCGATTACGGTAACGTCCGCGAAGAAATAGAAATGCTCATAGGTATCGGCGTCTTTGGTTTCCGCGTCCGGGGCTTTGCCGAGACCGGCGGATTGGCGCACGAAAGGTTCGTAGACGTGTTTCCAGAAGGTGCGCGGGTACATGAACATTTTGTAGTAAAAGCCAGCGGGCAGGAAGCGGGCGAGCAGCGTGTTGATTGCGCCGATGTCAAATTCCAGCGTCGGCCAGTGGTTTTGGCTTGTGGCGTAGAGGCCACTGAACAGCTCGGTCGTGGTGGCCCGTTGGTTGGGTTCGAATTTGGCACCCTGACCCATGTTGAAAAGCGCATTGGGTTCTTCCGCGCCGCTTGCCACCACCCCGCGCGGTCGGTGGTATTTGAACGAGCGTCCGACCATCATCTGGTCATTGGCCAGAAGCGCGGATGCGAGCGTGTCGCCCGCGTAACCCTTAAGGCGCTTGCCGTTGAACTGGAATTCAACCGCTTTCGTTTTATCTAGCAGGCGGCCGCCTGTGGCGAGACGTGTGCTCATGGTTTTAACCCTTTGTTTCGGGCGGAGAGCGCCGGGGGCTGTCTGCCCCCGGACCCCCGAGGATATTTCGTGACAAAAGAAATTATGAGAATTCACGCCATTGCCAGCCGGGGCGTTTGGCGCTGATCTTGTCTTTGATGTCTTGTGGTGGTTCGAAGACCTGGGCCGAATAGGTGCCGAAGACTTCGAGGGTCATGGTATCGCGGGCGGCGTGGAACCACTTGCCGCAGCCGTTCACGTGGCGCCAGCGTTCCAGATGGACGCCTTTGGGGTTCACGCGGGAAAACAGGTAGTCGTGAAACTGGTCATCATCCGAGCCGGGACCGAAGCGCTTCAGATGCGCTTCGCCGCCGCCGTGAAATTCGGTTTCTTCGCCTTTGACGCCACAATAGGGGCATTCGAGGATCAGCATCGCTTTATCCTTTCGCAGGAAGGCTGGCGGCATTGGCCAGCGAGAGTTCGGTGAGTTTTTGGCGTAAGCCATCGTCTTCGAAGCTGCCTGCGTCGAGTTCAACCATGCCGCCCATTTTGCGGCCCGTGAAGCTGAGGGGCTGGGCGCCGAGATCGAGGGCCGCCTGTTCGTTGGCTTTGCCGACACGGTACATGCCGCCGTCTTTGGTGACGCCGCAGACCATGTTGCCGTGGAGCATAAACGCCAGCCCGCCGAACATCTTTTTTTCGGTGAGGCCCGGCTCAAAGCCGATGTCGGTGCGCATGGTGTCGGCTATGGTTTCGGAATAGGCCATTACGCAACTCCTCCCACTTTATCACAGTTAGAATGCTGTGAATTCGCGAAACCAGAGAGAAATGTGGCCACTAAACAGTGGAGTTTAACAACCACACCCAGCCATAAGATGGCGCAATATATAGATGCTACTTTACAGTAATACACAATATATGCCAAAATCTTGGACATATACAGGCTATGCACAGAAACATACAATTTGCACTCAACCACAGTTATCAGGGATAGTTGATTCGAAAACTGCCGTGAACACGTGGAAAAGGGTGAAGCGAAATGAGATCGAGCAACTATCTGACCAGTATCGAATGGGATCTTAATCGAGCCCTTATCGCCAAAGAAAAAATTGAAGAACTCTTCATCGCGAGCCTTCGAGCGCGAAATGAAGCCGCGGAAATATTGGCCATCAAGAACGAGGACCTGCGAGAGGTTTCGATTTTGAGAACAAACTTCCTGCAAGAAATTGGAGAACTGCAAGAAGAATTGTTCCCAACTTTTGAGGATATGGAAAACTGGGCGACCAAGCATCAGTGAGCCACTCCCGCAGCCACACTCTCATCAATGAACTTGCCTTCCTTGAACCGCCACATGCTGAACTCATCGGCCAGTGCTGAGCGGCCTTTGGCCATCAGCTCGGCCATAGCCCAGCCGGACCCTGGGATCGCCTTGAACCCGCCTGTGCCCCAGCCGCAATTGAGGAACATGCCCTCGACCGGCGTGGTTGACAGGATAGGCGAGCGGTCGCCGGTCACATCGACGATCCCGCCCCATTGGCGGAGCATTTTCAGGCGCGAGACCATCGGGAAGGTTTCCACGAGGGCGCGGACGGTTTCCTCAATATGGTGGAACGATCCGCGTTGGGTGTAGTTGTTGAACCCGTCGGTGCCGCCGCCGATGACCATTTCGCCTTTGTCGGATTGGCTCATATAGCCATGCACGGTGTTGGCCATGACGACGCAATCCATGCAGGGCTTGATCGGCTCGGAGACCAGCGCTTGCAGGGCGACGGATTCCATTGGCAGGCGAAAACCGGCCATTTTGGCCAGGTCCGCCGAGTGGCCCGCGACCACGCCGCCGATTTTATCGCAGTCAATCGCGCCTTTGGTGGTGTCGACGCCGACGACCTTGCCGTCTTCGGTGCGGATGCCCGTGACTTCGCATTTCTGGATGATGTCCATGCCCATGTCCGAGCACGCCCGCGCATAGCCCCAGGCCACCGCGTCGTGACGCGCCGTGCCGCCGCGTGGCTGCCAAAGCGCGCCGAGAACCGGATAGTGCGGCCCGTGCAGGTTGATGATGGGGACGATTTCCTTGACGCGGCGGGGCGAGATGAACTCGGTCGCGACCCCTTGCAGGGCGTTGGCGTGGGCGGTCCGCTCATACCCGCGCACCTCGTGCTGGGTTTGGGCCAGCATCATCACACCGCGCGGGCTGAACATGACGTTGTAGTTCAGGTCTTGGCTCATGGTTTCATATAGACCACGGGCCTTTTCATAGATCGCCGCCGAGGGGTCTTGCAGATAGTTCGATCGGATGATGGTGGTGTTGCGGCCGGTGTTGCCGCCGCCAAGCCAGCCCTTTTCGATGATCGCGACATTGGTGATGCCGTAGTTCTTGCCCAGATAAAACGCGGTTGCCAAACCGTGCCCCCCTGCCCCGATGATCACCACATCGTATTTCTTCTTCGGCTCGGGGCTGCGCCAGGCGCGCTCCCATCCGGTGTGATAGCGGGCGGCCTCGCGGGCTACGGCAAAGACTGAATAGCGTTTCATCGGCGTTCGATTCCCGAGGTTGCGGTCTGAAATTTTATTGGACCTTTGGCACATTTTAACCGCTGCTCCAAACGTCACAATAGATCGCAGTTGCGACATGGGGGGCGGTAACGGGAATTTGGCCTTTTTTCCTGCGGCCCAGAGGGCTACATCAGAACAGGGAAATACGGGAGGTGCGATGTTATTCTGGATACTCACCATCGCTTTGGTTGGCAGCGTTTTGTTGATCGTGACACGGGCTGCCAATACGGCGCCGGACGATACTTTCCTGTCCAAAAACAAGATCGCCGTGACTGCCGTGACCGGTGCCGTGTTGCTGGCGGGCGGGTTTTGGGTTTCCTTTCAGATGGCGCGAACAGCGGCACCGCCTGTCGCCGTGGCACCAAGCACCAACCAGCAAACCGAAATGGTTAGGGAACTGGTTCAAAACCTGTCGGATCGATTGTCCAGCGAAGGCGGATCGGCGCAGGAATGGGCGCGTCTGATCGCCTCGCTTGGCATTCTTGGGGATGTTGAACAAGCGGAAGCACGATGGGGCGAAGCCCGGGCCAGTTTTGCCGGTGATCCTGACGGTCTTGCCGAGATCCGCACAGCAGCACAGCGGGCGGGCGTGGCCGAATGATCTATGATGGGTTCGAAGACTTCGCGAAGAATTTGCCGCAAATGCAGGCGCTGGCCGGGCTTGATCTGGGTACTGTGACAATCGGAGTGGCGGTTTCGGACACGTTTCAATCCGTGGCCACGCCGCTTGAGACTATCAAGCGCAAGAAATTCACCTTGGATGCCGAAAAGCTGCTGGCCATTTTGACCCGCCGCAATATCGGGGCGATTGTTCTGGGCCTGCCGCGCAACATGGACGGCACAGAAGGCCCGCGCTGTCAGGCAACCCGCGCCTTTGCCCGCAATCTGTCGCGCCTGACCGAATTGCCCATCGGGTTCTGGGATGAGCGATTGTCCACCGTTGCGGCTGAACGGGCCTTGCTTGAGGCCGATACGTCGCGAAAACGTCGCTCTGAGGTTATCGACCACGTTGCCGCGTCCTATATCCTTCAAGGAGCATTGGACCGGCTTGGCCATCTGAGACGACAGACATGAGTGATGACATCTGGAAACGCGATGAGGTTGCAAGCCCTTGTGTGAAGGTCTGTGTGGTTCACCCCGAGGCCCGGATCTGCATTGGCTGTTATCGCACCACGCAGGAAATTGCCGCTTGGGGGCGGATGACCGATGACGAGCGTCTGGCGTTGAAAAAGGACCTGCCGGGCCGCAGCACAATGTTAAGCAAACGTGCGGGCGGGCGTCGGGGGCGGATCAAGCGCGCTAACTGAACATCTCGCTGCGCACCACGAGGATTTGTGACGCGCTGAGCGCCCGAAGCTCGTTTGTGCCTGTCACCTCGGCCACGCGCATGCCGTCAAGGAAAACGCTGCCCGATTGATTGCCTTCCGGATCAGTCTGGACGGTTACACGGGCGGCACCGGAATAATCATCCGGAACAAAGATATAGATCGCGTCCTGACCCGCTTCGTAATCCTCGATATGAACCGGATTGGCCGGATCAACCCAGCTGCCCAGAGTGAACCAATCGTTGCCTGTGCCTCCGGTGACTGTGTCGCCCGACCCGGCGACGATGATATCGTCCCCTTGATTGCCATAAATCCGGTCTGGATCGGCCATGTCACGATCCGCGAATTGTTGATCATCGATGTCGTCCTGATAACCGAAAAGGAAATCGTTCCCGATGCCGCCGCGCAGCGTGTCCTCACCGGTGCCGCCAAGCAGTTGGTCATCCCCGGAGCGACCATTCATGAAGTCGTCGCCATCGCCCCCCGCAAGCGTGTCGGCGCCGTTGTCGCCGAACAGAAAATCCGAACCGCCGCCGCCCAGAACCAGATCGTCTCCGGCACCGGCCCGAACCGAATCGTCGCCACCCCTTGCGTCGATCACATCCTCAAGGTCCGTCCCGTCGATACTGTCATTGCCGCCGCCGCCTTCAATCGTGGCCGCCGAACCACTGTCGCCGGTGTCTTCCGGCGCGTTATCCGCGGGATCATCCGGCGGGTTCGGATTATTGGTGCCCTCAAAAGTATTGCGCAGAATTTCAACTTGCGAAGCACGCAAGGTTTGCTGGGTATTCGCGCCGGTGATTTCGGCAACGCGCACACCGTCCAGAAAGATCGTGCCGGAGTGATTGCCGTCAGCGGACGGCTCGACCGTTACCCGAGCGGCCCCCGAATAATCTTCGGGGATGATCAGATAGAGGCTGTCTTCCCCTGCCTGGTAATCTTCGATGTAAACCGGATTATTCGGATCGATCCAACTGCCAAGGGTGATGCTGTCATTTCCGTCGCCGCCGGTAACGGTATCGCCTGAACCGGCAACAATCGTGTCGTCGCCTTCAATTCCGTATATGCGGTCTGGATCCAGTTGATCCTGATATTCGAACACCAGATTCGCCTCGGTATCCTGATAGCCGAACAGAATGTCGTTGCCGATCCCGCCGCGCATGGTGTCTTGGCCTTCGCCACCATAAAGGACATCATCGCCGGAACGGCCGTTCATGAAATCGTCGCCATCCCCGCCAAGGATCGTGTCGGCGCCATTGTCGCCAAACAACCTGTCGGCCCCCGAGCCGCCTTCGATCATGTCGTCCCCGGACCCGGCTGAAACAGTGTCAGCCCCGTTGCCGGCGATGATCACGTCTTCGTCTTCCGATCCGTCAATCTGATCTTGCGCATTGCTGCCCTCAACCGTCACCGGATCGGGATCATCGTCATCGTTCAACCGGGCATTCGCGACATCCGCCAACACGCCATCAAGCGCCCCGTCAAACGAGAACACGTCATAAATCAATCCAATGACAAGCAAGCCGGCAATAACAGCCAATCCGACCATGGTACCCCCACATACACAACCACCGATACCAGCTTTTATGCTTAGCAAAGCTTTGGATTTGCCAACAGCAAATCGGGCCGGGCCAGCAAGATTGTGTAAAAATTCGAAACAATCACATCTGAAATCGTGGTTTGTCGCGAAATTCTTTCACAGCGACCTTAGCCATTTTTCGGGTGCGCCTTCAATCTCTGGCCGGAAATAGGCGATCATCCGTCCTTGTTCCGGGGCTTTGGCCCCTTTGCCCCACGGGGCGATGCCATGCAGCGCGTGGCGATGCATCACCAGCGCCTGTCCGGGTTTTATGGGCAATTCCACCCTTTCACATTCGGCAAAGCAGCGGCGGCGGGCAGCGTGATAGGCATCGGTCAGATCGACCTTGTGCCAATCGGAAGCGTCGGTGGTTCCCAAGGCTTCGGACAAAGCGGATCGGATCACGTGGTGGCTTCCCCGCCAAACGACCAAGGGGCTGGCATTGTCTGAACAATCCGTCAGGCAAATTCCAAGCAGGAAAGCGTGGCATTCAATCAGGTGCCGCCGCCGCCCTTGCCCGATCGCGTGCAGCCCGTCCACATGGGCCGCGTCGCGCCGCAAGCGATAGGCGAACGCGCTTTCGGTTTCACCCTCGCGCGGTTTGGGGTATCCCGGAAAGACAGCGGAAAGCTGCGCCTTGTGAAGCGGTCGGGCAAAGCGCGTATAGGCATGCAGATCATCCACAATGTCTCCGGCCAGAGGGGTGGAACCCGCCTGCCCTTCCGGACCGGTCGCCAGCGCATCCACCCCGACAAACCACGTGCCTTCGCAGCGCAGCCAGTCATCGCGCAGCTTCGCGTCTTGCAGCGCAGCCTGAGCCAGCGGCATTGCGGCTTTGGCCCATGCGGCGATTTGCGGATCGGCATCGTAAACCGCAAATCCGTTTTTGCTGAATTCCTGCTTCACCGCTGCACCTGATGGGCGCAAAAGATCGTGGGTGTCAGAATTGCCCCGGCGCGGTGATCCCAAATACGTCTCCTTTCACCCGCGATGGTGCCAATGACCATCTGGGGCGTGGGCATTGTGATCTGCAAACAGGTTTCGGTCATCTTGTGTCTTTCGTCATTTGCCCATCAAATGCTAACGGTCGTCAGGGGCAATGTAAAACCGTCCCGCTCTATGGACAGATGTATCCCGCCGTGATCAAACGCTGGGATGGTTCAATCACCGACACTGACAAACTGGTTTCATCTGATCATTCTCGGCATTGTCTGGGGTGGCACTTTCATGGTGATCTCAATCGCACTTGAAGGCTATGGCCCGGTCACGGTGGCCTGTGCCAGAACGACACTGGGGGCGGTGTCGCTGTTGATCTGGATGAAACTGCGAAAAGCCCCCCTTCCACGTCGCGAGGCATTGCCCTTCATTCTGGGAAGCGGCGTGTTCTCAACCGCGGTGCCTTTTATCCTGTTAAGCTGGGGGTTGCAGTATGTGCCATCTTCGTTCGCTGGCGTCGCGATGGCTTTTGTGCCGCTATTCGTGCTGCCAATTGCCCATTTCTTTTCCGACGAGGCCCTGACCAAACGCCGGACAATCGGTGTTGCCGTCGGGTTTTTGGGGGCCTTCATTCTGGTTGGCCCCGGTGCGCTTGGGGTTGGGGACTGGCTTACGACACTCGGGCAAATCGCAAGTCTGGGTGCGGCTTTGTGTTATGCGGTGTCTTCGGTCCAGACCCGAAACTGCCCGCCGATTGACCCGATCACGATGTCCGCCTTCGTTCTGGTCGTCGGCTCGGTTGCGCTTGTGCCGGCCATGTTAATCCTTGAAGGGGTGCCAAGCTGGCAAGGGGTACGCCCCAGCATCGCGATAATCGCGCTCGGTCTGTTTCCAACGGCGTTTGCCACAGCTTTGCGGGTGCTGATCATCCGCTCGGCCGGATCGGTTTTCATGACCTTGGTGAATTATCAGGTGCCTGTGTGGGCGCTTGTCTTCGGATCGGTATTTTTGGGCGAATCCCTGCCCTACAGCATGCTGTTTGCGCTGCCCTTGGTATTGGCGGGATTGTTCATCAGCCAATTCGGAGCGCTGCAACGGCTGTTTTTCAACCAGTAAGCGCCATGTGAAGCTTCAACGCCTGAGAGGTTTCGGCCACATCGTGAACCCTGATGATCTGCACGCCCTGCGACACGCCCGCCAATGCAACGGCAATCGATCCCGGCGCCCGCATATCGGCCTTGGGCGCATCGCCGATTGTCCCGATAAAGCGTTTTCGGGACACGCCAAGCAGGATCGGACAGCCCAGTCCGTGAAACAGGCTGAGACCTTTGAGCAATCGTAAATTGTGATCCAGCGTCTTGCCGAAACCGATGCCCGGATCAACGATAATCCGGTCACGCGCGATCCCGTGGGCAACGGCATGTTCCACGCGGCTTTGCAGATAGTCGTAAACGTCCAGCAAGACGTTCGCATAGTAGGGATCGTTTTGCATGGTCTCGGGATCGCCCTGCGCATGCATCAGACAAACAGGCGTATCTGTCTGATTTGCGACGCTTGTCAGGCTCGGATCAAAGCTGAACGCTGACACGTCATTGATCAGATTTGCCCCCGCGGCGATGGCCTTGCGAGCAACAGAAGCCTTGCGCGTGTCGATGGAAATCGGAATGTCTGACGAGGCGCGGATTGCTTCAATCACCGGTACGGTTCGGGCGGCCTCGTCTGCGGCGGGAACTTCAGCGGCTCCGGGTCGGGTGGATTCGCCGCCAATATCGATTATGTCGGCACCGGCCTGAATCATCGCTTGTGCATGGCGTTCCCCGATATCGGTATCGTTGAATCGACCACCGTCAGAAAAGCTGTCCGGTGTCACGTTCAATATGCCCATGATCGACGGGCTATCGAAGGCCAGTTTGGCAATCGGCGGGCGCTTTGCGGTCAATCGCGTCAAAACCGCAGGGGGAATGTCTGTCGCGGGCAACAATTCACCCGCACCGTCGCGCGACATGACCTCGACATGCGTGAACCACGCCCAGCCACCGGCAAGCGCTTGTGCATCTTTCGGTCGATGCGTATCGGTCGAGACTATGGGGCGGAAATATTGCGTCATGGTCACAAAGGCAGCTCTTTGACGTCGGCGGGGCAGCGTATCACGGCAAGATCGCTGTCGGGATCAGCATGCCCGACAGTGACGATTTTGGAAGCATTCAACTGATTGGCAAGCCATCCAGCAAGGGCTGCGGGCCTGTCCAGATCACCAATTGGACCATCGGTGCTGTCGAGCACCATTTTGAACGGTGCCCAAACTGATATCTGGTTGTTTTTCATACCCCAGTCCAGCTCGGTTCTGGTGGCCACGACAGTGCAGCGCGGATCAAGTTCGGACAGCCGCCAAGCGGATTGTTCAATCGCAAGAAGCTGAATCTGCCGGTTGGTGATTTCATCTGCCCCATGGGATGCCCTGAGCATATCCACGGAAATCACAAACGGCGCTTCGTTTGCCTGTATCTGGGATATCCAGCCGGTAAGGTTTTGCGACCTGAGAGCAGCCTCTGTCAGATGAACAATGACAGGTGATACCGCTTCTTCGCCATCATTGGCCTTGTTGAATTCCTCGCGCTCGCGAACGATTTCAACCCCGAGCTTTCCATTACCACGATCCAGTTTTTCGATACGCAGAAAAACGCGCAAAGCCTGAGGTTCGCGCAATATCCGCGCCGCGATTCGTTCGGCCAGCGTTTCCAATAGCGCCAGACGCTCAACATCCAACTCGGCTGAAATCGCTTCGGTCACTTTGTCATAGGACAGAATATCGTCGACGTCGTCGGTTTCCGCACCAAAGGACCGGGGGACCTCAACCACGATATTAAAGCTCATCCGTTGTTGCACGCCGCGTTCGACCTGAAACGCACCGATTTCCGCTTCGACGATATGATCACGCAGGCTGATCCGATCCACCAGAGTGTCGGTTGTTGCCTTGGCGCGTTCTTCGGGGTGTTCAAAGGCAAGCCGGGCGTCGTCACCCATTGGCACTCTCCGATCTGACGGTATTGCGTTCAGACCGCCAATACACCCGAAGACCCTGCCCCGCCAGAGATTTTGACCTAGCGGGTCGAGACCTGATCGGGTTGCTTATAGAAATAATGCACGCCAATGGTCGCGGTGCGCGGAAATTTCGAGGCCCAGGACGGGTTGACGTAATTGGTGTGATAATAGGTCGCCCCGAATGTCAGCGGACGTTCTTCTAATTGCATCGAGAGCCGGGCAACCTTGCCGACGGTTTCCCAGGCCCGCTCTTCGGTAATCACTTCCAGCTTGCCGTCGCAAGTATAGGTGAACTGGCAGTTGAACTTGCCCCGGCCGCTGCCCTGATTGATAACACCACAGATGGTGTCGGGGAATCTTGCGCTGTCGACACGGTTCAGGATGACCTCGGCAACGGCGAATTGTCCTTTGACGGTTTCACCTCTGGCTTCGAAATACAGGGCTTCGGACAGGCAGCGCCATTCCTTGCCGCCGTCGACCACCGGAATTTCCTTCAGGTATTCCTTGGTATAAAACCCGTCTTCCTCGCTGGGCTGCAACCCCCGTGACAGACGGTTCATGCCAAAGTCGGACGCATCGACGATCGCTTCCTTATGGGTCGTAAAAAGGTCGCGCAGACGTTCTTCCAAAGTGGACGCACCGGCGGTATTCGCCGCAAAAAGGACCGGCAGAAGGGCCAGACGGAAAAACAGTTTCAGCATTGTATCGACGTATTTCAGCCCTTGCGAAGACCATGCCCGCAAATAATCGGTGCTTTTAGAGGTGAATCTTCGTTCCGTCCAGCCCGCCGGGCGCATGTCGGCAATGCGTTGCGCGTATACCTCAGCGCGGATCACCGGCCTTGTCACGCACGGCAAGCTGGGCTGCCGCCAAACGCGCCACCGGAACCCGGAAGGGCGAGCAACTGACATAGTCAAAACCTGCGTTGCGACAGAAAGCGATGGATTCCGGGTTTCCGCCATGTTCCCCGCAAATCGACAACACAACATCCGGCTGCGTTTCGCGCCCGCGTTTGGCGCCGATTTCCAAAAGCTCTCCGACACCTTCCACATCAAGCGTGTGGAACGGATCTTCGGCGAACACTTCCTGACTGACATAGCTAGACATGAAACGCCCCGCATCATCACGCGATAACCCATAGGTCATCTGCGTCAGGTCATTTGTTCCGAAGCTAAGAAAATGGCTGTGCTGGGCAATCTCGTCCGCCCGCAAGGCGGCCCGAGGTGTTTCCACCATCACGCCAAACCGGAAGTTGAAATCAGTTCCGCGCTCGGTGCGCACCGCCGCCGCGACGGCGTCAATGCTGGTTTTGACCAGTTCGACCTCGCGCTTGGCGCTGACCAGCGGGATCATGATTTCAGGCACGACCGGCGCACCCTTTTCGCTGGCCTCAATGGTCGCTTCAAAAATCGCACGGGCCTGCATTTCATAAATCTCGGGCACTGTGATGCCCAAACGCACCCCGCGCAGGCCAAGCATCGGGTTATATTCTTCCAAAGTTTCCACCCGTCGCGTAACCTCGGACAGGGGTTTGTCAAGCGCCTCGGCCAGAAGATGAAGGCTTGAGCGATCCGTGGGAAGGAATTCGTGAAGCGGCGGGTCGAACAGGCGTATGCAAACCGGCTGGCCCTGCATGATCTTGAAAAGCTCGGTGAAATCAGCGCGTTGCATTGGCAATAGCTGTTCCAGCGCATCCGCCCGATCCTCGGACGTGTCCGCGAAAATCATCTCGCGCATGACCGTCAGGCGGTCAGCTTCGAAAAACATATGCTCTGTCCGGCACAAACCGATACCTTGCGCCGCAAAGTTCCGCGCCGTCTGGGCATCGGCGGGTGTGTCGGCATTGGCCCGCACGCCGATATCACGCAAATCGTCCGCCCAAGCCATCAGATCAAGGAACGAATCGTCCTGCGCGGCTTCGAGCATCGCGGGCTTTCCGGCCAGAATTTGGCCGTTGGTTCCGTCAATGGTGATCACGTCACCTTCTTCGAATATCCGGCCATCCGCAGTGGTAAGCCGTTTCTTGCGTATCTGAAACTGCATGTCCGATGCGCCAACGACACATGGCAGCCCCAACCCCCGTCCGATCACCGCTGCATGGCTGGTCATGCCGCCACGTTCGGTCAACACAGCGATTGCCGCATGCATGCCGCGAATATCCTCGGGGCTGGTTTCGCGACGGACCAGCACACAATCTTCGTTGCGCGCGGTCGAGGCCTGGGCCTCGGCTGCGGAAAACACGATACGGCCGGTTGCAGCGCCCGGGCTTGCGGCGATCCCGTTGCCGATCACATCACGTTCGGCGTCCGGATCGACCTGACGGTGCAGCATTTCATTCAAGGCCCGCGGTTCGATCCGCATCAGGGCCTCTTCTTTCGGGATAATTCCGTCATGGACCAGCGAAACAACAATCCGCACCGCTGCCCGCGCGGTCCGGCCAAGGCGAACCCCGTCCAGCAAATGGACCTTGCCATTCTCGATGGTGAACTCGACCTGCATTTCCTCGCGCAGGCGGGTGCGCATAAGGCGCGCATAGGTTTTTAGCAATTCGAAAGCTTCGGGCGCCACGTCTTCAAGGGACGGGCCACGATCATCTTTTTCAAGGTAAAGCGCACTGGCCCCGGCGGTCAGGGCCTCGCGCCCCTGACTTTGACGCTGATAGCGGCCACGGATCATCTGCTGGCCGGTTTTTTCATCGACCAGCTGGATCACACCGGCACCGCTTTCGCCATGCCCCACACCAAGCGCCAAATGCTGAACGACCAGCCCCAGCCCCGCATCCGCAGGCGCCCCTTTCGCCATGCGCAGCAAGCGGGCAGTCGTCCCGTTCCAGGCCCGCGCCATGGATCGCAGCACCTCGGACAGTTGCTGCACGGGGTCCTGAGGGAAAGCCTCGTCGGTTTCATCCTCATATGCCCGCAACGCATCTGTCAGCGATTGTGCCCCTTCGTCCGGGGCAATCTCGTCGAACATGTCAGGATCCAGCCGGGCGACATGTATCGAATAGGCCTGGACAAAACGCACATAAAGCCGTGTGGCCGCCTCTTTACCGATGCGGTCGCAAAGCTCGACATAGACTGCGTCGTTCATGCCGATATTCAGGATGGCACTCGGGCCGCCCCAATCGGGACTTTCCGAACTTGGCCGGACACAAAGCAGCGGGTCACGTCCAAACGGTTCCAGCAAAGCCTGCACATCCGGCATTTCACCGGCGGCTATGCGGGCGACCGCGTCAAAGGATAACGCGACAGTCGTCGGGACCGGTAAATCCAGACGCACCAGACGCTGCAAGCATTTCGCCCGCCCGCCATGGGTGGCGGTGGCGATTGAGGCGTCCGGCGTGACAAGGGCGATGCCCTGATCCAAATTCTGCATTGCGGCATTTTCTGTCATGCCTGCAGCATAAGCCTCTTTGTCTTTATGACAAGGATGGTTTTCCGCCGTTTAGCCTTCGATTTTCGACAAGTCCGCGACCGAAAGGCAAGTCTGACGGATACGGGTCAGCAAGTTAAGGCGGTTTCGCCGCACCATCTGGTTATCGGAATTGATCTGGACCGCTTCAAAAAACGCATCCACCGGACCGCGCAAATCGGCCATGGCCGACATGGCGGATACGAAATCCTCGGCCTCCATCGCAGGGGCGATAGCGGTGTCGGCGTTGTCCAATGCGGCAAACAAGGCGCGTTCCGCATCTGTTTCAGCGAATTTCACGTCCGCCCCAAAGGAATACTCCACCCCGTCCTTTTCTTCGGCTTGGGTCAGAATATTGTTGGCGCGTTTGAAGGCTTGTATCAGATTTTCCCCGTCGTCGGTTTTCAGCGTTTCGGAAAGGGCTTTGGCCCGCCGCACCAGCAAGGCCAGATCATCATAGCCCGGCATCGCCAGACAGGCGTCAATCACGTCATGGCGCAGCCCCTGATCGCGCAGATAGACCTTCAGGCGGTCGTGAAAAAAGGCCATTAGATCGGTCGACACATCCGGCACCTGATCCGCCACCGTGCGCAGAACCGATCCTTCGCCGGTATCCGGCGCATCGTCCTTGCCTTCCAGCTTGTCCAGAACCAAACGGAACGCCGCCCCGAACACGCCATGGTCGGCAATTTCCTCCAGCGTGTCATTCAGCGCAGACAATTCCTGTTCGGTCGCGCCGTGCCTATTGGACTGGATTTCGTGTTTCAGCAACTGGCTGTCGATGAACTGATCCAGATTCATACGAATATTGTTCGACAGGATGATGCGGATCACACCCAACGCAGCGCGGCGCAGCGCGAACGGGTCTTTTGAGCCGGTCGGCTTTTCGTCGATGATCCAGAAGCCGGTCAGGGTATCAAGCTTGTCGGCCAGGGCGACGGTTGCCGACACGGCCTGGGTCGGAACATCATCCGACGGACCCAGCGGCTGGTAATGGCTTTCGCACGCATTTGCCACGTCTTCCGCAAACCCTGCGGCCGAGGCATAGTAGCGCCCCATTAGCCCCTGCAATTCCGGGAATTCATACACCATTTCCGAGCTGAGATCAGCCTTGGCGATCTGTGCAGCTTTAACCGCGCTGGCCGTGTCGGCACCGGTTTTGCGGGCCAAAGCCCCAGCCAAGGCGGCGATCCGGTCAATCCGGTCGCGTTGACTGCCCAGCTTGTTGTGGAAGGTCACATTGGACAGGCTGTCCAGCCATGGCTGCATTTTCTGGTCTTTAGCGATGCGCAGATCGTTTTCCCAAAAGAATTTCGCATCCGCCAGACGGGCCGACAGCACCTTTTGATTTCCCGCCAGAATGGTCGCGCCATGGTCTTTGGTTTCACGGTTGGCGACGGTGATAAACCGCTCGATCCGGCCGGTTGACGGGTTGCGCACCGAGAAGAACTTTTGATGTTCCTTCATCGAGGTTTGCAACACCTCGGGCGGCAATTCGAGGAATTCCTCGTCGATTTGCCCCATCAGAACGACCGGCCATTCGACCAGACCGGCCACCTCTTGCAGAAGGCCGCGATCCTCGACCACCTCTAGGCCAGCGGCAAAGGCCATGTTGGTGGCATCGTGCCAGATCATCTCGGCCCGCTCATCCGCGCCAAGAATGACCTTTGAGCGTTTCAGCTTGGTCTCGTAATCTTCGAACCCGGAAACGCGGAACGCTTCCGGCCCCATGAAGCGGTGCCCCTTGGTCACATCGCCCGATTTGATCCCGTCGATATCCAGTTCAACGACATTTGCGCCGCTTTCGTCGCTCAGCAGGCAGATGATCGAATGCAAAGGGCGCACCCAGCGCAGGCTTCCCGCGCCCCAACGCATGGATTTCGGCCATGGGAAGTTGCGGATTGTTTTTTCCAGCGTTTCCGCGACAATTTCTGCTGCTGGCCGACCCGGCCTAACGATTGTGGCGAAATAAACCTGACCTTTTTTATCGTCGCGCACGTCCAATTCGTCGCGTGACACACCGGCCCCGCGCAAAAAACCCTCAATCGCTTTTTCGGGCGCATCCGTGCGCGGACCTTTGCGTTCCTCACGAACCGTCGGAGAGCTGGCGGCCAGCCCCTCGACCACCAAAGCCAATCGGCGTGGCGTCGAAAAGGCGCGCGCCCCTGCATAGGTCAAGCCGGCATCTACCATGCCGTCAGTGACGAGTTTCCTGAGATCCGCGGCCGCCTTGGCCTGCATACGCGCCGGAATTTCTTCCGAGAAAAGTTCGATAAGAAGATCAGGCATCAATTGCCCTCCTGCTCGAGGTCCGGGCAGGCCTCGCCGACCGGTGTTCCGGTGTAATCGGTTTCGCCGCAATCATTCAGTTGGTGCCAAATGAAACCCCGGCCTTCGTTGTTTACGACAACCACCCGATCCACGCCGTAAGCAAAGTTCTTTTGCCCGAGAAACGCTATTGCCTCGCCTGCCGAAAGGTCGTTTTCAATTGCCTGAGCATCGAAACAATCAAACCAGCCTGGCGCAATCAAAGGTTCGGCCCCTTCGTAGACCTGATAGGTTTCGCCAAGCGTTGCGGGCGATTGAGGTGTGTTGAAACAAGCCCGGAACCGGATGGGCGAGCTGTCTGCATCAATACCTTGGTAATCTGATATGGTGATCGGTTCCAGCGCACCGTCCAGAGTGGTCAATTCCACACCGTTCGCCGGTGCACCGACACGTTCGTAATAGGCATAAACCTGCACATAATACATGGCCGCCCCAACGATCACAGATACCGCGACGATTATTCCTACAAGGATTTTTCCAGACATTTTACCGCCAATTCAGGTTTTCTTGTTTCGTGTCAGTCCCGCCGGGCAATTCGGTTTTTCCACATTCGGCGGGACCTTGATTACTTAGGGACGCGCTTGGGTTTCGGCAATCAAATGGGTTTGTCCAATCGACAGGGTTCAACCCTCGCCTGCGCGTGCGATTGTCGCCCCGCCTGCCTCGGTTTGTACAAAAGCGTCGGCACATTGCTTGGCCAGCGCCCGAACCCGCCCAATATAGGCCTGACGCTCAGTGACCGAGATCACGCCGCGCGCATCAAGCAGATTGAACAAATGGCTGGCCTTGATGCACTGGTCATAGGCCGGATGGGCCATGATGATGTGCTTGCCGGTTTTCGGATCAATATGATCTTCGGACAGGATTTTTTCGCATTCCGCCTCGGCTTCTTCGAATTGTTTCAGCAACACGCCCGTATTGGCCACGTCGAAATTCCAGCGTGAATATTCCTGTTCGGTCTGGCGGAATACATCGCCATAGCTAAGCGCAATCGGGGTTTGGGGGTCGTTATACGGCATGTCCATCACGTGATCGATGCCAAGCACGTACATCGCCAGACGTTCCAGCCCATAGGTCAGCTCGCCCGAGACCGGGTGGCAATCATGCCCGCCCACCTGTTGGAAATAGGTGAACTGGCTGACTTCCATCCCGTCGCACCATACCTCCCATCCCAGACCCCAGGCGCCCAGGGTCGGGCTTTCCCAGTCATCCTCGACAAATCGGATGTCATGAAGATCCATGTCGATGCCGATGGCCGCCAACGAACCGAGATACAGCTCTTGCAGATCCGGCGGGCTGGGTTTGATCAGGACCTGATACTGATAATAATGTTGCAGCCGGTTCGGGTTTTCGCCGTATCGCCCGTCTGTCGGGCGCCGGGACGGCTGAACATAGGCAGCGGCCCAGGGTTTCGATCCCAAAGACCTAAGCGTAGTGGCGGGGTGGAATGTACCTGCGCCGACTTCCATGTCGTATGGCTGCAACACGGCACAGCCCTTTTCGGCCCAATAGGTCTGGAGCCGAAGGATGATTTCCTGGAAACTGCGTGGTTTTGAGCTTTCTTCGGCCATAGTGCCTGCCCTGTGGTTTGCTTCGCCGCCTTCCTATGCAAGCCCGCACAAAGGGTCAATTGCATGCGCACGGAAACTTGACCTTCTGGCCAAGCTGTTTTCATAGTGCCGCAATGCGAACGGGTTTGGGTTGGTCTGGTATGTTTCGAAAAATTCTGTCCACTTTCATCGTGGTGATGATCAGCGCTGCGCCAATAAGCGCTCAGCAAAGCGGCACGTGGTTGCAGGTGGAATCGAAACAGTCGGAATCCGAGGCGCTGGAGCGGATCGAGGTTTATCAGGCGATTTTTCCGCTTGTCGGCGGTTATGAGTTGAAGGATGGCAGGTTTGCCGTCACCGTCGGACCGTTCAGCCAGTTGGAAAGCGAATATCTGCTGGGCCAGTTTCGCAGAACCGGGATCATTCCGGCAGACAGCTTTGTTTCGACATCGGACGACTTCGTGCGGCAGTTTTTCCCCCTAGTGAATGCCGTTGCGAATGCTGGCAGCAGCGAAAGCCCGCCAGCCGAAGGGTCTCAGACAACAGCACCCGAGCCGGACCAGTCTCGCGTTCTTCCCGACGAAACTGTGACCGAAGCGCGGGCCGGTGAAGCCCTGCTAAGCCTTGACGAAAAGAAAGAGCTTCAGGTCGCCCTGCAATGGGCGGGTTTCTACACCAGCGCAATTGACGGAATATTCGGGCGCGGCACCCGTGGATCAATGCGCCGCTGGCAAGCCGAACAGGGATTTGAGGAAACCGGCGTTCTGACAACAGCGCAGCGGGCGGTTCTGCTGGCCGGATACTACGCCATTCTCGATGGACTTGATATGGGGCTGGTGACGGACGCCAAGGCGGGCATTTCGGTCGAAATGCCCCGCGCTGTTGTTGCATTTGACAGTTATACAGCGCCTTTTGCCAACTACCCCGGCATTGAAGGCAGCAATGCAGAAATCCATCTGATCAGCCGAACTGGTGATCGCAATGCGCTTTATGCGCTGTATGATGTTCTGGTGGCGCTCGAAAGCGTCCCATCAGAGGGGCGTCGGAAGAAGAACAGAAACAACATCATCATTACAGGCCGCGATGATAAGGTTGTTGCGCATATCGAAGCCTATCTTGAAGGCGGTCAGATCAAGGGCTTCATCCTGTTTTGGCCCAAAGAAAAGGAAAAACAGGCAGACCGGTTGATAAGGCGGATGGCGACAAGTTTTCGCACCACCAATGCGGTTTTGGCAGTTAGTGAAGGCACCGAAATCCAACCCGATCAGAACGGATCGGCCGTTTTGACACCTCGTGCGCCAAGCAAATCCCTTAGTGGTGTCTTCATCAACTCGGCTGGAACGATCCTGACTTCCTCCGCGATTGACGCTGCCTGCGCCCAGATCGAGGTTCAGGGCGAGCTGGCCTATGAGCTTGCGGTATCCGCGCCCGAGATCGGCATATCCGTATTGTCCCCGACCACTCCTGTCGCACCGCGCGGCTATGCACAAATGCGCCTTGCCGAACCCGAGGTTGGAACCCCTGTTCTGGTGGCTGGCTATTCTTTCGGAGGCGTGTTGAACGCACCCAGCCTGACCCGGGGGACCGTATCGGCCACAACGGGACTGAACGGAGAACCCTATCTGTCGCGCCTTTCGCTTGAGCATTTCGATCCGGATGCGGGCGGCGCTGTCCTGATTGGCTCGGGCGAGATGATCGGCCTTTTGAACAGCCGCGATGACGGCGCAAGCCGGCAATTGCCGGCCGATGTCAGCTTTATGACGCGCGTAAACGCGATCCAGCCCTATCTTCAGGACGCCTTGATCGGGCATTCCATTAGCCTGACTAAAACCGGCAATGACGCCGTGGATACCGAGCGTCATGCCCGCGACATTGCCGTATCAATAAGCTGCTGGGAATAATAAACCGATACCCCGGATCACGAGCGCCAGAATTTCACGGTAAACAGAACATATACGGCCATCAGCTCTAACCGGCCGATCAGCATAGCTGCGATCAAAATCCATTTTGCCGTCGGGTTAAGACCGGCAAAATTACCCGATGGTCCGATCTCTGGTCCCAATCCGGGGCCGATATTGGCCAATGCGGCGGACGCCCCGGAAACCGAGGTGATAAAATCCAACCCCGTCAGGCTTAGCGCAACCGAAATCAGACCTAAAGTGACGATGAAATAGGCAAAAAAGGACATGACCGAGCCTAACACATCATCCCCCACGCGACGCCCGTCATAGCGGGTCGTGAACACGCCGTGGGGCGAGTGAATGCGCTTTATCTGCGCCCGCACCGATGCCAAAAGCAGCTGATAGCGGAATATCTTGATCGAACAGGCGGTTGACCCCGCGCAACCTCCGATCAGACCGATGAAGAAAAACAGCGTTATCGGAAAGGTGCCCCAGGCCATGTAATCCGTACTGGCATAGCCGGTGCCCGTCAGGATTGAAATCACGTTGAAGAGAACCTTGCGAAAGGGTTCCTCGATCGCGTCAACCTGCGCCCAGCGCCATACGGCCAGCACCAGAACGATGGTGGTTGCCGCCAGCAGAAAGGCACGTATCTGGCTGTCCACCAGCAAAGGTTTGGCGGTGCCTGCAAGCAACTGCACATAGCGGACAAATGGCAGGGCCGCGAGGATCATGAAGACCGAGGCAACATATTCGACCCCTGGTCCGAAGTTGCCCATCGAGCTGTCGTAATTGGCAAACCCCCCCGTGGCAATCGTCGTCATCGCATGGGCGATCGCGTCAAAAGGGGCCATGCCCGCGATGCCATAGGCCAAGGCACAGGCCACGGTAAGCGCGATATAGATAACCGAGATACGGCTTGAGATTTCGGTGGCGCGGGGCAAAATCTTGCCCATCGTGTCAAACCCTTCCGACCGGAAAATCTGCATCCCGCCGACGCGCAGCTCGGGCAGGAACACCATGGCGACAACAATGATACCGATCCCGCCCAGCCATTGCAGCAAGGCACGCCAAATCAAAAGACCGCGGGGCAGCTCCTCTAAGCCGGACAGAACGGTGGATCCGGTTGTGGTCAGGCCCGACATGGCCTCGAAAAACGCATCGGTCAGGCTGCTATCCGTGGCCCCCAATACAAATGGCAAGGCCCCGAACAACGGCAGTGCCAGCCAGACGCCCGTTGTCAAAAGAAAGGTCTGCTGAATGGTCAGGCCCGATTTCACCCCGTTGGAACAGGCCAGAGCAATCAGGCCGCCAATCAGAATGGTGATGACACCGGCCTCAAGAAACACCGGCCAGTGGCCTTGGCCGTCAATCAGATCCACAGCAAAGGGAACGGCCATGGTGCCGCCCAAAGCGGCAACCAATAAACCAATGACATATCCGACGGGTCTGAGTTCCATGATTGGCGCAGGGTTGGCCCCTGCCCTGACCAGTGTCAAGCGTTAGCCGACGTGGAAAAGCGTGGTGAACAGTTTCGGGTCAAGGCTGTCGGTCGCAAATGTCGGGCCTTCTGTCAGGATGCTGACAGCATCGTGGCTGTGCAGGCTTTCCTGATGGCTGGCGACAATGCGGAAATCACCGATGCGGGGATCGGCGTTCAATTGTTCGAAAAACAGGCGGGCGGCATCTTCGACGAATATGGGATTTGCAGCGTTCAGTTCCGCAAAGGCCTGTTCATCCTCGCGCTTGACCATGACTTGGGTTTCCGTCGGGACCGCCTTGCGGCACATGTCGATCAAGTCTTCGAACCACAAGCGCTCGGGTCCGATCAATTCGACCGATATCCGCGCAACAGAGCGCTGTGAATGGGGTGTCGCAAGCTGGTTGCGGTATTGGCGCGCATGTTCGCTTAGCTCAAGTGAACAGGGGCAAGTGGACGAATAGACATAATCCAGATGCATGATCCGCTTGCGCACACCCTTGTGTTCGATCAGCTCAAGCGCAATGTCGTAATACTGAAATCCCTTCAGGCCCGAGCGCAGGGATTCGACACGCCCCGGATATGAGAACCGCATTTGAATTCGGGCATCAAAGCTTTCCAGATCATCCTTGTAGGAATCCAAAGCGGATGATACGACATCAAAGCTAAAGGTTTTTTCGGCATGCGCATAAAAGCTGCGCATGATGCGGGACATGTTGATACCCTTTTTCTCGGCCTCAAGGCTGACAGTTCCTGTCACGGATGTTTCCAGCGTCAGATCACCGGCATCCCGTGTATGAAAGCGGATCGGAAGACGGAAATTCGAGATGCCGACATGCTGGATTTGTTGCTTTGATCCCTTGATCAATGAGGCAGGACCGTTCTGCAAATCGGGAAGCGATGCACGATAATTCGGACCGGCGCGGAAATCTTCGGGATAGTCGCGCGACAGGGCCGGATAGTCAGCCCCCGGCAAAAGCTCGGCCAGCTTGGCCGCCAAATCCGCCTTTGCAGCCGGATCAGCAGACACGGCCCAATCCGCCAAAAGCCTGAGCGCTTTTTGGCTGTCATCTTCGGTATCACGCGGATGCATATTCATCGCTGGGCAATTCCTGTGGCTGTCCCTTTAGGCCCTTAATGTAGGTGATTAGCGGGTGAAATGCCAAACTCCTATGCGAAGTTCTGCATTTCATCCGCGACACTATTGGTCAATCAACCTGAAAAACCCCGCGTAACCCACTGATAGGGCGCTCTATTACGCTGATTTCAAAGCCTGAAGGATATCCGAAATCAGATCCTCGGTATCTTCAATACCAACACTGAAACGGATCAATCCGGGGGTGATCCCAAGCGCATCCCGCTGTTCATCGCTTAATCGCTGATGGGTTGTGGTGGCCGGATGGGTGGCAATCGATTTCGCGTCGCCAAGATTGTTTGAGATCACCGCAATCTCCAATGCGTTCAGCACGCGAAACGCCGCGTCCTGCCCGCCTTTGATATCCAGAGAAATCACAGTCCCGCCGCTGCCGGTTTGCGACTGCACCAACCGATACTGCGCATGTTCGGGATGACCCGGATAAATCACGCGCTCCAATGCCGGATGCCCCTGCAAAGCCTCGGCCAAGGCCAGCGCCGACGCCGCCTGCGCCCGCACCCGCAGATCGATGGTTTCCAGACCTTTCAGCATGACCCATGCGGTAAACGGGCTCATAGAGCCGCCTGTGTGTTTCATATAGGGTTCAACCGTTTTTCGAATGAACTCTTTCGTGCCGAGGATCACGCCGCCCAAAGTACGCCCCTGTCCGTCGATATGTTTCGTTGCCGAATAAACGACGACGTCGGCGCCAAGCTTGATTGCGCGTGAAAATACCGGCGTCGAGAACACGTTATCCACGACCACCGTGGCCCCCACCTGATGCGCGATGTCCGAAACGGCGGCAATATCGATCACTTCAAGCGTCGGGTTGGAAACGGATTCGAAAAAGACGGCCTTAGTATCCGGCCGGACAGCCGCTTTCCATTGCGCAAGATCGGTCCCGTCGACCAGAGTGACTTCGACGCCGTAGCGCACCAGAATGTCTTCCAGGATGTAAAGGCACGAACCGAACAGCGCCCGCGCCGACACGACGTGATCGCCCGCTTTCAGCATCGAGACCAAAGCACCGTTAACGGCGGCCATGCCGGACGCGGTCGCAAAAGCATCCTCTGCCCCTTCCAGAAGCGCCATACGCTCTTCGAACATGGCAACGGTCGGGTTGCCGTAGCGGGCATAGATAAACTCGTCCGGTCCGCTTTCCAGGAACCGGGCCTCGGCCTGTTCGGCGCTGTCATAAACGAAGCCTTGCGTCAGAAAGATCGCTTCGGACACCTCGTTATACTGACTGCGGCGGCTGCCGCCGTGAACAAGGTTGGTTCGCTTTTTCCAGTTATTACTCATGTCGTCCTCCGGCCCTCGAGCCAACAAAAAAACCCCAGTCGCGGTCAAGCGAAAGGGGATCCTTCGTCTGACCTCTTTAGCGGCATGTTTAACGTGGCCCGCAATCCGGTGTACAAATCGCCACGATGCCCGCGATATAGGCGGAACCGGTCACTGGGTCAACACCAACCTGTCCCCAATCCGGCGCATTTCGCTGCGAGTTTCACCATGCAGTTTCGTGCCAATGACAGGATCAGCTTTCCGCCGTGTCCTTATCGGCAATCGCGTATTTGGTGAACAGGCTGCCCTGGGTCATGAAGAATAGGAAAATCGCTGCGGTCAGCCCGAAAGTTTTGAACGTGACCCAGGTGTCGGTGCTGAAAAAGCGCCAGATAACTTCGTTCAGGATCGCCAGCGAGAAAAAGAAAACGGTCAACCGGCGGGTCAAGATCATCCATCCTTCCTGCTTAAGCGGCAGGGCTTCTTCCATGACATATTGCATATAGCTTTTGCCTTGCAGCAAGCCCACGGCAAGGGCGCCACCGAAAAACAGATAGATTATGGTCGGTTTCATTTTGAAGAAGCGTTCATCATTGAACCAAACCGACAGGCCGCCAAAGACAATCACCAGCACAGCCGTTACAACCTGCATTCGCGACAGATGGCCGGTCAATTTCCACAGAATGCCCGTGCAGATCAGCAAAAGCGGAATGAAAAACGCGGTGACGATGATGAAACCGCCATATTCGGTCCCGCCAATCATGAATGTCTGATCTTTCAATCGGCTATAGGCGATAAAGAACAGAACCACCGGCCCAAGTTCCAGGCCCATTTTCAGCCATGTGTTGATTTTCTTCTGCTCAGCCATTCTGCTTCACCCTGTTATCCACCCATTTCCACTACCACAGCACCGGCAGCAATCAATGCCATCAATGCAATCCGCCGTGGTCCAACGGTTTCTTTCAGCACCAGCCAGCCGATCAGCGCTGCAAATACGGTTGATGTTTCGCGCAGCACGGCCGCCTCACCGACCTTGTCGAGACGTGTTGCCATCATCACCGAACCAAAGCTTGCCAATGCGACGACACCACCGATATAGCCGCGCAGCATCAAAGGACCAACCGCTGGCCGGTTTTTCATCCGTCGCCAACGCGCAAAGGCAATTGGCGGAAAGGACAAACCGTCAAGAAAAAAGAACCACGCCAGAAAAGTGAACGGATTGGCGGTGGCGCGTATGCCATAAGCGTCATAGGTGGTGTAGGCCGCCACGAATAACCCGGTTGAGAATGCCAGAAACAGCGCGATCCCCAAAGTATCGCGGTTCGTTTCCAAAAACAGGTAGTTATAGAACGCCAGCCCGAATATCCCGCACAAAAGCAGAAATACACCCAGCCACTGGACGGAGTTAAATGTCTCGCCAAAGATCAGGTAGGCCCCGAAAACCGTGAATAGCGGTCCCATGCCACGGACCACCGGATAAACAACCGTGTATGAGCCTTTCGAATAGGCCATTGCCTGCAACAGCTTATAGCCCACGTGAATGACAAAGGCCGTGGCGAAAATCGGCCACATATGGGGTTCGGGCCAAGGCACAACAAAAAACGCGAAGGGTGCGGCCATGGACGCATAGGCAAAGTCAACCGCCCCGCGGGTCAGCCATGGATCGTGTCGTCCTTTTTGCAGCGCCCCGAAGACAGCGTGCAAAAAGGCGGCAATCAGGGCCAGTGCCAGGGCAAGCTGCCCTCCGGCTTCCGTACCCTCAAGCGAGACAAGCCATTCGCCCATCACAGCAAGGTCACTTCTGCAATCCGGTCAGCGCGGCGGCAAATTCCTCGGGGTCGAAAGGGGCCAGATCGTCGATCTGTTCGCCCACTCCGATGGCATGGATCGGCAGGCCGAATTTATCGGCCAGCGCCACAAGCACGCCGCCCTTGGCGGTACCGTCCAGCTTGGTCATCACAAGCCCCGACACATCCGCCAGTTTGCGGAATGTATCGACCTGACTAAGCGCATTCTGTCCGGTTGTGGCATCCAAAACCAAAAGCGTATTATGCGGCGCGGTTTCATCCTTCTTGCGGATCACGCGGACGATTTTGGCCAACTCCTCCATCAAGTCCTGACGGTTTTGCAAACGGCCCGCCGTGTCGATCATCAAAAGATCGGCCCCGTCAGCCTCGGCCCGTGTCATCGCGTCGAACGCCAGACTTGCCGGATCCGAGCCTTGCGCCGCGGTCAGGACCGGAACCCCTGCCCTGTCCCCCCAAACCTGAAGCTGCTCGACAGCTGCGGCCCGGAACGTATCACCCGCTGCAATAACCACCTGTTTGCCTGCGGCTTTGAACTGGCTGGCCAGTTTGCCAATTGTCGTGGTTTTGCCCGAACCATTCACACCGACGACAAGCACGACCTGAGGCTTTTTCGGATAAAGTGGCATCGGTTTCGCCACGTTTTCCATGATGCGCGCGATTTCCCTGGCCAAAAGCTCTTTGATCTGGCGCGAAGACAGACGACGCCCCATATGGGTTTCGGCAATATTGGCGGTCACACGCAGCGCGGTTTCTACCCCCATATCCGAAGCGATCAGAAGCTCTTCCAACTGCTCGAGCATGTCGTCATCAACAAGACGGCGCATTTCCTGGCCCGGTGCGGAACGCCCGATCAGGCGGCCAAGCAACCCGCCCGACCTTTGCGGCTCAGGCTCAGGCTCAGGCTCAGGCTCAGGCTCAGGCTCAGGCTCAGGCTCAGGCTCAGGCTCAGGCTCAGGCTCAGGCTCAGGCTCAGGCTCAGGCTCAGGAAGGGGATCGATCACCGACGGTGTGTCAATCACCTTGTCCTCGTCCAAGGTTTCAATGATTTCCCCGCCATCTTCGACAATAGCGTCCAGCCCTTCATCCAGTCTTGACGAAGACTTGAACAAACGGTCCTTGAGCTTGGAAAAAAACGCCATGATGCCTCCGGTGGTTTCAACCCAAGTAATGTGGATCGGGGGGATATGGAAGGGCCTAGAACAGGCTTCCCTGATCAGGTGTACCGGATTTGGAGGCCGATTTCTTCTGAGATCCATTGCCCAGCTTCAGGCGTCCATCCTGAAATTCAATTTCCAGACCTCGGGCGGTTTCGGCATAAGCTTTGTTCGTCACGACCCCCTGATCAGAATGAACAACCGCATACCCCCGCTTCAAGGTGGCCTCATAGCCCATGGCCAGCCGCTGCCGGTCCAATGCGGCAAGCCGGTCGGAAAGCTGCGACAGCTTGCGTTCATAGGACAGCCGCAAACGCCCGGTGAACGAGACGAGTGTTTTGTGCTCGGATCGAATACGTTGTTGAACCGTGGCCAGTTGCAGCCGACCGGCGGTTTTTCCCAAAGCCACCTCGCGTTCCCGTACACCTGCCGTCAAAGCCTTGGGCAGGCGCTCGTCCAAATGGTCAAGCTTCTGGCGCGACGCCTCGGTCAGGGAATCGGGGCGCGGCAGGGCGCGGGACAGGTCGCGAAGCCGGTCTCGTCTTCGGGTGACGCCGCTGGTCAGGGCATGGGTCAAACGCGCGTCCTGCTGATCGATCCATGCAAGCAATTCCATGCGCACCGGCACCGCCACTTCTGCTGCGGCGGTCGGCGTTGGTGCCCTCTGATCAGACACATAGTCGATCAAGGTCGTGTCGGTCTCATGCCCGACGGCGGAAATCAGCGGAATGGCACTTTCCGCAGCGGCGCGTGCAACGATTTCTTCGTTGAACCCCCATAGGTCTTCAAGCGATCCGCCACCGCGTGCAACGATCAGCAAGTCGGGTCGGGGCAGCGCCCCGCCCGGCGTCATCGCGTTGAAACCCCGGATTGCATTGGCCACTTCCGATGCGCATTTCTCGCCCTGAACCGCCACCGGCCAGACCAGCACCTTTCGTGGGAAACGGTCGCGCAATCGATGCAGGATATCGCGGATCACCGCCCCGCTGGGTGACGTGACAACACCGATAATCTCGGGCAGATAGGGGATTTTCTTTTTGCGCGAAGCGTCGAACAGGCCCTCGGCCTGAAGCTGGGCTTTGCGTTTTTCCAGCAGCGCCATAAGCGCACCTACGCCTGCCGGTTTAATATCCTCGATGACGATCTGGTATTTCGATTGCCCGGGAAAGGTGGTCAGGCGGCCTGTTGCCACAACCTCAAGCCCTTCTTCGGGTTGAGAGGCCAGGCGCGCCGCAACGCCTTTCCAGATGACACCGGCGATAACGGCGCGGTCATCCTTGAGATCTAGGTAGATGTGCCCGGACCGAGGGCGCGAAACACGGCCGACCTCGCCCTTGATGCGGACATGGGCAAATTCGCCCTCGATCATGCGCTTGATCGCACCGGACAGCTCGGAGACGCTGAATTCGGGGGCGTTTTCGCCCTGGATTGGTTCGTCGATCAGGTCGGACATTTTGCCTGCCTTGTGTCTTGCCTTGCGCCACCTTAGAACGCGCAGCAACGACTTCCAAGACGGAGAAGCAGAATGAATATCCTGATCCTCGGCGGTGGCGGCCGCGAACATGCACTTGCCTGGGCCGTGATGCAAAATCCGAAATGTGACAAGCTGATTGTCGCGCCGGGAAATGCGGGGATCGCGGCAATTGCCGATTGCGCCAGTCTGAACACCGAAGATGGCAGCGCGGTACTGGATTTCGTTCAGGAAAACGCGATTGATTTCGTCATTATCGGTCCCGAAGCGCCTTTGGCAGCGGGGGTCGCCGATGTTTTGCGGGCCGCGAATATTCTGGTGTTTGGCCCGTCACAGGCCGCGGCGCAGCTTGAGGCGTCAAAGCGGTTCACCAAAGAGATCTGTGACGCGGCGGGCGCCCCCACGGCGGGCTATGCGCATTTCACCCAAGCCGACGCGGCCCGGGCTTATATTCGCGAACAGGGAGCGCCGATTGTTGTCAAAGCCGACGGGCTTGCCGCCGGTAAGGGCGTGATCGTTGCCATGGACGAAAAAACCGCCCTTGACGCAATCGACGACATGTTCGGTGGTGCCTTCGGCGGTGCAGGTGCTGAAGTGGTGATCGAAGAATTCATGGACGGCGAAGAGGCATCGTTTTTCATATTGGTGGATGGGGAAGATATTTTGCCCATCGGCACGGCACAGGATCATAAGCGGGTTGGCGAAGGCGACACCGGTTTGAATACCGGTGGCATGGGCGCCTATTCGCCTGCTCCGGTGCTGACGGCGGAGATTCAAAGCGCCGTGCTTGACGATATCATCCGCCCGACCGTGGCCGAGATGGCACGGCGTGGGATGCCCTATCAGGGGGTGCTTTATGCCGGTCTGATGATCAAGGACGGCCAGGCGCGGCTGGTTGAATATAATGTGCGCTTTGGCGATCCGGAATGTCAGGTGCTTATGATGCGACTTGGGGCGCAGGCCTTTGACCTGCTTCACGCAGCGGCCGAAGGCCGATTGGCCGAGGCACAAGCGAACTGGGCAGATGACCATGCGATGACCGTCGTGATGGCGGCAAATGGCTATCCGGGCAGCTATGAGAAAGGTTCGATCATTGGCGGGTTGGACGATCTGCCTGAGGACAGCATTAATATGGTCTTTCACGCGGGCACATCCCAAGCGGATGGCAAGATTGTCGCCGCGGGCGGGCGGGTGCTGAATGTCACCGCGCGGGGCGCGTCTTTGCAGCAGGCGCGGGATCGCGCCTATGCGATGGTTGACGGGATCGACTGGCCCGAAGGCTTCTGCCGCCGTGATATCGGCTGGCGGGCGCTGTGATCAGAAATCGGATTGCGTTGCACGCAATCCGACCGGGGGGGGGGGGGGGGGGGGGGGGGGGGGGGGGGGGGGGGGGGGGGGGGGGGGGGGGGGGGGGGGGGGGGGGGGGGGGGGGGGCGGGGGC